>NZ_FNZQ01000010.1 GCF_900109285.1 Jannaschia helgolandensis | reverse complement strand
GCAAGCCGCATTTCGGTATCGGTGCCGCCATCGGGGTCGAGGTCGATAACGACAATACGTTTGCCAGCCTCGGCGGCAGCTATCGCAATCTGGACGATCCGGCCCGTGCACTGATCGACCTTGGCACGACGACGGTTACGGCTGGAAATGTCGATGTCGTGGCGAATCTGCGGTGGGCCGATCGGCTGACCGAGGGTGGTGGCAGCCTGTCGAAGTCGGCCAGTGCGGCAATGGGCAAGATCAACTTCGTCGCCAAGAAACAACTCGCGATCTACAACGCCGCGAACGATCCCGATATCACCGAAGACGAATTGCTGGGTCGGTTCGACAACGCCATCATGCTGTCGGTCGGCGTCGGCGTCATGAATGGCGAGACGATGGCCGAGATCGGCGGCAATGCCACGATCAACGCCGCGACCCTGGATGTGAACGCGCTGACGCGCTATCCGAACACCAACGCCTTGGCCAATATTAAGACCGCATGGAGCGATTTCGCAACGGCGGTGTCGGATTACGAACTGTTGCCCGATGGCTTCGATCCGGCCAATCCGGGCGCCACGCAGCCGACGCCTCCACCCTTGAACGAGATGATGATCCTGGTCGATCAGGTCAATCCGCTGACCTATATCACGACCGAGGGAAAGGCGAAGGCCAAGGCCTCGACCCCCAGCGACGGAAGCCGCGACGGCATCGACGTCGAGGATCAGAAACTGGCCTTCGGCGTCACGACGGACGTTCTGGTCCTGGATAACACGACTGTGGCGACAATTCGCGATGGTGCGAGTCTGACCCTGTCGGCGACGGCGAACATCACGGCACTGCAACAAAGCCTGATGCTGCACATCGTGAACCTGCCCAAGGGCAATCCGCTGGGCGGCGACGTGAACGACAGCATCGGCGTCGGCATCAGTGTTGCGACGATGGCCAGCACCGTGCGCGCCGAGATCGAGGACGGAGCCACCGTCACCCTCACTAACCGCAGTGATCTGAATGTGACGGCAGGTCAGCGCAACATACGCGGAATGCTGGCATTTTCCGGAGGACAGGGGAAGAACACCGGGCTGAACGCTTCGGTCGCCGCCCTGGTCAGTCAGGCCGACACGCTGGCGCGGATCGGAGAGAATGCGCGTATCCTGGCCGGTGTCGTGGCCGTCGCGGCCGAAGACAAGTCCGTCAGCTGGTCCACGGCGGGTGCGGTCAGCGCGTCCGAGAACATCGGCTTCGGCGGATCGGGTGCGATCACCTTCACCAGTCGCAAGGTGCGTGCAGGCGTCATGGGCGTCGATGGGGCGGTGGGCTATGGCGCGACCGATACGGATGTCGTGATCGATGCCACATCGCTGGCGGTGACGGCATTGAACGACACGTTGGATGTGACCGTCACGGTCGCAGGCAGCAAGGTCAACGAAGGCAAACCCGACGCAGCGCCGGACGATCAGGGCCAGCAGGATCAGGACGACAAGATCATTCCCGACTGGCTGTTCGCCGATGAGGAAGAGGACGCGCTGAATGCGCAGAATAACGTGGAGGCACCCGCCGCCGAGGACGGGTCGAAGCAGAAGAGCGGCTGGGCCGTTGCCGCCGCCGCATCGGTGAACCTGGTGCTGGCGAATGAAACCAGTGCGACGATCGCCACGGCGGGCCGGATCGAACTGACCGATGACCTGACGGTCACTGCCACCAGCAAACAGCTTGGCGTAACGGTCGCGGGGGCGATTTCCGCCGCCCTTGGCAAGACGCAAAGCGCGAATGCGCTGGCCGGGGCGTTCGGCGTGCACGTCGATACGCGTGCGCTGTCCGCCACCCTGCGCGATGCGACCGTGGTCGCAGGCGGGGCCGTCACCTTGGCCGGTATCGACCAGGCCACGGTCGTCAACGTCGCGGTCGGCGGCGCGGGCACATCCAAGGGCAAGATCGCGATGGCCGGATCGGTCGCCGTGGCCGTTCTGGACGGTGGAACCGATGCGCTGATCGCGGATTCGGACGTGACGTCCGCCAGTCTTGACCTGAGCGCGACCGACACCAGCACGACGGTGAACGTCGGCGGCGCGGTCGGCATCAACATGTCCGCCAACGAAGGCGCGGGCGTCGGCGTCGGCGTGGCCGTGGCGGTCATCGACCGGGCAGCTCAGGCGACGGTGGCGGGGGTCTCGGCCTTCGATACGGGTGCGTTCTCGGTGACCGCAACCTCGACCCAGCGGATCTATGGATTCGGTATATCGGCGGGGGTCGGCAAGACCGGGCTTGCCGGATCGGTCGTCGTGAACACCATTACAGGCGGGGCCAAGGCGCTTGTCGCGGGCACCTCGACGGCGCGGATGGACCTGAAGGCCGAAAGCGTTGTGGTCGCCGCGACAGAAACCAACAGCATCTTCGCCTTGTCCGGCGCGCTTGCAGGGGGACGGCAGAACGCTATCGGTGCGGCAGTCGGCGTTAACGTCATTACGGCGGCGACCGAGGCGAAACTGGCCTATGCCGATGTCACCAACGCATCTCTGGGCACTGTCGACCTGACGGCCACCGGCACCAGCACCATCACCTCCATCGTCGTCGCGGGGGGTGCCACGCCCAATCAGACGGCAGTCGGTGCAGGTATCGGCGTCAATGTCATCACGGCGGGCGTCACAGCGAACGCGACTGGACTGGCAGTTACCGACGCGACAGGCTTTGCGGCCATGGCGACCGGCGGGCGTGAGATCTTCGCCATCGGCGGCGGCGCGGCCATCGGCGGGTCCGGTGCGGGTGGCGCGGCTCTGGTCGTTAACGTTCTGGCGGCGAACGACACCAGGGTTCTGCTGGACGATGCGAATATCTCGACCCGCGAGGGCGGCGCCATTACGGCGACGATGACGGCGGCGGATGTGATCCGGTCGCTGGCCGTTGCGATTTCTGCCAGCAAAGGGACCAGTGTGTCCGGCGGTATCGCTGTCAACGTCCTGACCGGTAACAACGCTCTGTCGGCGAAAGGCGCGATATTGGCATCGGATGCCGGCGTGACGCTTGCCGCGAATTCCGGTGGAACCATCGAAAGTCTGTCGGGCGGTGCCGCGGTCAGCCTTGGCGGCACCGGCGTCGGTGCTGCGGTGTCGGCGAACTTCATCGACCGCACAAGCGATGTGATCTTCGACAATGCGGTCCTGACCACGAACAACAGTGCCCTGTCGATCACGTCGAACAGCACGACCGGTATCAAGGCGCTGGCCGTCGGGCTGGCTGTGTCGACCGGATCGACGGCGGTCAGCGGGTCGATCGCCATCGGCGACATCGGCAATACCGTACGCGCCGCCGGGGCCGGGGCGCAGCTTCTGGACAGCGGGGCAGGGTCCAAGACCATTTCGGCAACCAAGACGGACACGATCGAAATTCTGTCGGGTGCGGTGTCGGCCAGCGGATCGAATGCCATCGGCGGAGCCATTACCTCGGCCACGATCAATGGCGGCGCGGAAGCGCGGCTGACGGGTCTGGCGGGTCTGACGGGCACAGGCGATCTGACGGTAAGCGCAAGCAAATCCGGTGTGATCGATGCCATCGCGGTGTCCGGGTCGGGCAGCGGCGCAACCTCCATCGCAGGGTCCTTCGTGTTCACGATGATCGGCAAGCCGGGCGCGAATGCCGCCCGCAGCCAGGAAGTACAGGGCGACACCGGCGGGTCCCCCGTCGCGGATGCCGAGGCGGATACGATCGCCGAGCGGGACAAGGCCGTCGCCGATCTGAACACCGCGCTGGCGAATAATGTCGGATCGCGGACGACCTTGCTTTCAACGCAGTCGCCGACGTTGACCAAAGACGACGTTACCGTCGCGGAACTCAGCGAAAATCTCACCGACGGACAGTTGGGCGCAACCAGCGTCATCGCAACCGACGGCGCCAGGATCCGGTCGCTGGCCGGGGGTGTGGCTGGAGGCGGCACGGCGGGTATCGGCGCGGGCATTTCGGTCAACCTGCTGTTCCAGCAGACCTTGGCCAGCATGAGCGTCACCGGCGCGAATACCATTACCGCAGCCAATGGCACGTCGGGTCTGCGCATTGCCGCTACCCAGACTGGCAGCGTCGAGACCGCGGGTATTTCCGGCGGTGTCGGAGGAACGGCGGGCGCGGCGGGCAGTATCGTCGTCAATGTCTCCGACCGCTCGACCGTTGCGGAGTTGCGGGGCACCACTACGCAGGCGACGCGCGCCAACCGGGGCATGAATTCCATCGCCGTCGAAGGCACGGACGTCGGCATTGACGTGACGGCCACGCAGACCGGAACCTTCAAGGCCCTGGCCGGAGCTGTCGGCATCGGCGGAACCGCCGGGGGCGGTGGCGCTGTCGTGGTCAACGTAATGTCCGACGATGCGCGCGCCAGCCTGAGCGACGTGGCGGTCAGCAGTTCTGATCCGGCAGACGCGGGAAATGTCGTCAATGGCGGTCTGGTGCAGGTCGCGGCAACACAGACCCTGACGCTGGAGGCCCTTGCAGCCGCCGCCGCCGGAGGCTCTACCGGCGCCCTGGCCGGCAGCTTTGCGATCAACGTGATCGACGGCGGCGTCACCGCGGAAGTCCTGCGGTCGCGCATCGCCGCCGGGTCTATTGCCATCAATGCCTGGGCGACGAACATGCTGCGTGCGAATTCCGGTTCCGTAGCGGCGGACGGCGGGGCGTCGATCGGTCTGGCCGTGGCGTCGAACACCACGGCGCAGAAAGTTCTGGCAGACATCGCGTCCAGCACCCTGCAATCGGCGGGCAGCTTGACGGTCGGGGCGCAGGCGTTGACCGGATTGGGCGGAAACGCCATTTCCGGCGCCTTCTCTGGTGGGGTCGGGGTAACCGGCTCGGGCGTCGGCAACGTGGCGCGCAACGATGTGCAGACGCGCATTCGCGCAGCGGGCGCGGCCGAAGCAAGCGATCTTCTGGCGCTTGGCACGGTCGTGCTGCAATCGCGGGCGACCAATACGATCAGCCTGCTGGGTGGCGCGAAAGAAAAACCAACGGACAGCGATTCCGGTCCCGGCCTGAACCTCAGCCTGTCGGGTGGCGGTGCCGCCGGTGTTGGCGTGTCGGTCACCGTGAACCTGATCGAGAACATCGTCCGGACCGAAGTGATCGACGGCTCGGTTGCCACGGGTCTGGGCAACGGCGCGGCAGCCACAACGCTGTCGGGTCTGAGCGGACGCGGTACAATCGCCGAGGCGACGGGCAGCACGAGCATGTCGATGGCCGCCGCCAACGGCTCCGCCGGAGGCGTGGCCGGGATCAGTGCGCTGGTCGTGGTGAATCTTCTGAAGGACAGCGCGCGCGTCGTGATCGGCTCTGGCACCCGCGAGACGGGTGGAGCGTTAGGCAGCTACTTCGATGGCGACACGGCCCCGGCACTTGGCGGAGCTACGGGTGTCGCCTTCGCAGCGTCCTCGGCGCAGGATACGATCCTGAATGCGAAGATCGTCAATGCAGTCGAAAGCTATGCCGTGGCCATCGGCGTTGGCGGATCCGCAGGCGTGGGTGCTGCCCTCGCCACGAACGTTGTCGGCAGCACGTCCGAGGTTCTGGTGAACACCGGTCAGATCGAAGCGAAGCGCGACGTCGGGATCTATGCCGAAACGCAGACGACCATGGAGAACTGGGTGATCGGGGCCGGCGGCGGGTTCGTCGGCGCAGCCGGCAGCGTCGGCGTCAGCATCCTGCGCGGTGATGCGCTTGTCACGCTGCGGATGGCACAGGTTCTGGCCAACCGGAATGTCGTGATCGACAGCTATGCCAAGAACGACGTGACCTCCTATGTCGGGGCGGCCAGCGCGGGCGTGGCGGCTTTGGGTGGTGCGGTCAACGTCACCTCTCTGACCGGACGGTCCGTGGTCTCGATGGAGCGTCAGACAGCCCTGGCGGCTCCGGTCGACGATACGACCACTGTGGGCATCGACGAAGACCGCGACAGCCTGATCGACGCGCAGGGCACCGTCACCGTGACAGCCCGCACGACAACGGATGTCGGCACTGCGGCAGCTGCCGGATCGGCGGGCGGAGGCGCGGTCGCCGTTGGTGCAAACGTGACGTTGAACGACGCCACCACACAAATCGTACTGGATGCGGATCAGCGGATCAGTGGCGTTGGTGACGTCGCGCTATCTGCCAACGAAACCATCGATATCGACGGTCTGGGCGGTGCGATTGCCGCAGGGACCGGGTTCGGAGTTGGCGCAGGGCTTGACTACGCGCGACTGAGCGGTCTGACCGCCGTGACCATCGGCGACCGGTCGCAGGTCAATTCGCAAAGCGGCGCGGTGTCGCTGACGGCGAATTCGGCGCGCAGGATCGACAGCATTGTTGGCGTCGGCGCTCTGGGCGGAATCGCGGGCGTCGCGGCGGCGGTCGGCATCGTGGAGGCGGGTGGAACCGCGACCACCTCCGACAGCGAGGTCAACGACGACAACACGCAGGTCAGGGCGGATGCACAGAGCGGCCTTGCCGGAAGCGCCGACGAAGGCGACGGAACCGAAGCCGGAGCCAGCGCCGACGACAAACGCAATACTGCGAATGCGATGGCCGGATATGCCGGCGGCACGGACACCGACATGGAGGTCCGCACCGAACGGCGCGCGCTGAACGTCACCGCTTCGGCCCAGCCGGATGCGGTGACGGTGTCACTGGGGCAGGATGCCTCGATCTTCGCGGGCGGAGCGGTGAACCTGACGGCAACCGCTGGTAACAGCATCACGCAGAACGGCGGCGCGGTCGCGGTTGGCGGTCTGGCAGGCGTGGTCAGCGGCACGCTGGTGACGAATATCGGTACGGCGGCACGCACCACTCTGGGCAATCGCAGCCGCATCGAAGCCGGCACAGACGTGACGTTGCGGGCGACGACCGGCGGTGTCGGCGGCGCTGCGGCGCTGGACGCGAATGCGGTGACGGTCGCGGCATCGGGATCCGTCGCGGCGGGTGTCGGCGTGGCCGTGGCCAACCTGAGCAGCGCCGCAGAGGTCACGCTGGGCGTGGGCGTCTCGATCACCGGCCCGGCAGCGCGGAACCTGAATTCCCTGACCCTGGAGGCCGCGCGCAGCGAAGTGCTGGACGTGCGCGTCGACAACGTCGCCGTCGGCGTGATCGGCGGCGTCGGCACAGCGGTCACACGGGTCAGCAACACCGGCGTGTCGGCGGTGAAGACTGCCACTGGTGGAACCCTTGCCGTGCTGCGCGCCACCACGGCGCGGATCACGGCCAGTGACGCCAGCCGCATGTTGGCCACATCGGTGGGCAGCGCGGGCGGCATTCTGGCCGGAGCCAACGGATCGGATGCCGAGGCGCGCAACAGCGGTCGGACCGAGTTGCTGCTGGATCGGGTCGATCTTCAGGGCACTACGTTGACGCTGGCGAATCTGTCGACTGCCGAAGCGCGGGCCAAGGCGACCGGCGTTGCCGTCGCCGGGGGCCTGGCCGTGGGCGTCAGTCTTGCGACCGCACGGGTGGAGTCCACCCTGACCACACGCCTTGGCGGACGCACCGAAGGTCAGATCGTCGATATCAGGACGGAACTTTCCGGGGTTCGGGCGGGTCAGACCGACCCGTCGCGCAATGCCTATGCCGAAGCGAAATCCACGTCAGGCGGCATCCTCAGCGGCAACGGCGCAAATGCGAAGGCCTGGCTTGCCTATACGATCTCGACCGATGTGACGGGCTCCCTGCGGGGCACGTCCGGCACGTCGTCGCGGATCACGCTTGGCTCCGATGCCAATACCGCGACGGCGGAATCCTTGGCCTCGGGCAAGGTATTCGGCGGCGTGGCCATCGGCGCGACACTCTCGTCGGCCGGACAAGAGGCCGGAAAGGTCGCGTCGGTCAGCACGACATTCACCAATGCCACCGTCACCGGCCAGAATGTCAGCCTGCGGGCGACCAATGATCCGACCGTGCGAACCTCAGCGGAAAGCGGCTCGGGCGGTCTGGTGGCCGGATCGGGTGCCGAAGTCGACCAGCGACTCAATGCAAAGACAGCCTTGACGTTTGCAGGCACGACGACGCTGGCTGCCCGCAACCTGAGCATTGCGGCGCGCCAGACCGGGCGCACCAGCAGCAGCCTCGATACCCTGTCCGCTGCCCTCGTGGGCGTGTCGGGGGCGAAGGCCAAGTCGACGCTGATTGCGGATACCGACGTCACGCTGGGCGGTGGCACGGTGATCCTGGCCGATGCGCTGGACATTGCGGCGGTTACCCGGTTCGAACGTCCGCAACTTGCGGCAAATGACGGCTTCAACGTCGTCAGCGGTTCGGGCGGCGCACTGGACGTGGCGGCTATCGGCAGCACCGTCACGGTGGATGCGAACACCGACGTCACCATCGCCGGTGGCGCGCGTCTGACGCAGACCGCAGCGCGTGAAGCCGGGGCCCTGTTCCGCATCGGCGCGGCCAGCGACATGGAATTGAAAGACCGTCTGAATCTGGACAGCGGTGGCGCAATCGCTATTCCGATCGGCAATTCGACTGTGAATGTGCGGACCAATGGCGTGAAGGTCACGATCGGTGGGGCCGAGGTACGGGCGACGGGTCTGTTGCAGCTTTACGCCGGTGCCGAAGCGGACATCCGGTCGGAAGTCGACACAACGACCTATGGTCTGGCGGGCGCGGGAACGGCGAACAGCCGGGCCCTGTTTGCCGCCGATACCCAAATTCTGCTGAACAGCGGTACCCTGCTGGAAAGCCTTGGCGATGTGGAAATGCTGGCAGGCTACACCGCCAACGGCGTGCAGGCGATCAAGCTGCGGGCCGAAAGCCGGGTGTTCAACAAGACGGCCATCCCGATCCCGACCGTGCCGGTCGCCGATGCGACCGCCAACACAATCTCGGGTGTTTTCGTAGCCGACGGTGCAAAGGTGCTGGCGGTTCGCGACGTGACACTGTTCGCCGAAGAGGGCGGGCGCGACATCGTGGGCTATGGACGTGGCAAGGATCTGTATCGCGAAGTCCTGGGGGCCATTGCCAGTGCGGTGTCCAACGCCTTTGGCGGCGGCGACGTCAGCCTGGATATCGAAAGCGGAAAAAGCGTCAGCCTGTCCAACGATCTGATTACGGTAGACGGCATCGTCCGCGCCGGGTCGCGCAACAAGCAGGTCCTGATCCTGGATGCAAACAACGAAATTGATAACTCGATCGCCGGAGATTTCCCCGGCGGGCCGTTCACCAACGCCGACGCGGAGGGCATCACCTATCGCGTGCTGCTCAATCAATCGGTGTCGAGTGACCTGAGGAACCGCATCGACGAGTTGACCGGGTTCCTGACCAACACCACGCTGAACCAGGACGCCAAGGCGGTCACCGCCTGGACCGCCGAGCGCGATCAGCTCAATACCCGCCTTGCTCTGGAGCCGGGCGGCACCCGCACCGTGGTCGAACTGGATCCGATCATCGCGATCGAAGGCAACATCTACATGCGCGCCGATGCGGTCGTGGGCGGGCCGAACGGCCTTTTGAAGGCACCGGGCGACAGCGTCGTGCTGGTGCAGTTGCAGTCCGGCGCGACGCTGAAGACATCAAGCATCACGATCCCGTCCGACGAAGGCGGACGCATCGTGTTCAATGACGTCGACGTGGACAGTGCCGCGAAGATCAATCAGGTGGGCGATGGCCGTGCCGGCAGCTATGCCTACAGCGTCGTCAACGGCGAAAGCTCCGACGATCCGGTCGTCAATCTGGCCACGGCCAACGGCGGGTCGATCATTGTGAACGGCGCAATCTCGAATTTCCGGGGCTTGGTCGAAGGAAACTCCGACAAGGACGTGGACATCCGTGCCGATATCACGGCCAAAACGCTCAAGTTCAACGCACTCAACGGCAGCTTCACGCAGGGCTTCACCTGGGGCTTCACCGAAGTCGATGGCAGCCCGGAGGCAATCTATGATGCGCTGTTCGACAGTTACGAAAATTACTACCGGACATTCGTCCGTGCTTCGGCAACCGGCACGGCGGTAACCTACTCTCGCGGCACAATTCCTCTCGCGCCGCGCCAGGGCGAGATCCGCGCCGGGGCAAACGTGTTCATCACGGCGGATTTCCTGAATATCAACGGTCTGGTTCAGGCCGGTCGGGGCACTTACGACGTAACGTTGGGTGCAGGGTTGCAATCGCGTCTGGACACGCTGGCGACTGTCGCGGGCGCGGGTCGCCTGCAATTGCACGATCCTCTGGAGACCGGGACAGACCTGGTTCCGCGCGACGTCAACATCACGTCAAACGTCGCGGTCTATTACAATTATGAGACCGACACGATCGAGCTGGACCCGATGCTTGTGCAGGGGGGGACGATTGTCCTGACAGGTCAGGTTCTCAGCACCGGATCGGGTGAATTGCAATCGCTGGACGGTTTTGGACGCATCAATGTCGTCAACGAGACGACCGCACCGATCTATCTGACGCGCACGGATCTGGGACCGGCGGGCGCGGGCATCGAAGGCCTGGTGCGGATTACGGACACGTCGAAGCCGCTGGGCGGCGGACGGTTCCTGACCACCGAATACCGGCGTCTGGGGAACACGATCCAGCAGGTGGACAACACGACGTTCACGACAGTGACCGACGAGTTCGGCCTGACCCGCGAAGTGCCCACATTCGAGGTGGCGTCGTTCGGCGGACGCTCGAGCACATATCAGCCCGTGCTGAACCGCGATTATGTCGTTCTGCGCGGTGAGAAAACCGTCACCGAAACCGATTTCCTGCGGAATGAACTTGTCGTCATCGGCATCAAGGGCAGTAAGACGACAGTCACCAACTCCACCACTGACACACGGGCCTTGCCGATCGAACAGCTGGGAAGCGGACCATATCTGACGGCATCGCTGGGTGGGGACGATTATGGGTATGCCCTTACGGCCACTAAGCTGTCGGAGAGCACGCAAGAGGATGTGAACTACCGCAAGACCCACGACAGCGTGCGGTGGTATAAACTTGGCTCCGGGTATCGTCATTTTCGCTGGACCGACATTCGCACAACCGTGCAGCTCTATGAACATCGTCTGAAGGCCGATTATCCGATCGCTGTAACCTTTGGCGGCTCCGACAGTGGGTCATTCAACGTTGCATCCGTCGGGACGGTCATCTTCGGCGACGCACTGACCAATTTGTCCGGAACCAGCACGGTCACATCTACTACCGGGTCGATCCTGACCGGGGGCACCCAGATCGTGTTGGAAACCGGCGATCTGAGCCTGACGGCTCTGAACGGCCGGATCGGGTCGATCAACGGTGCATTCCGTATCGACCAGACTGCAGGCGCGGTTTTGACGGCACTGGCCGGAACCGACATCAACATCCGAGAGATGGACGGCGACATGAACGTCGCGCGCATCGCGACCACCAACCGCAGCGCCGATTTCGGGCGTAACATCGTGGGGGCTGTCAAGCTGGACGCACAGGGCGGTATCTTTGCCGCAACCGGTGCCTCGGCGGTTCAGGTCACCGGCAGCCAGATCGAGTTGAAGGCCGCGACCGGGGGAATCGGCGCGTTGACCATAGACACGCAGGAAGGCGATCTTATCGCGCTGGCGCAGGACAATATCGATCTGACCGAAGTTTCGGGCGATCTTGCCCTGCGGTCTGTCGAGAGCCAGTTGGGAAGTGTCGCGCTGACCGTGGACACGGGCGCGCTCTTGGACAGGAATGCCATCGAGACCCGCGATCTGAGGACCGAGGCGGAGCTGTCGACGCTCTATACCGAGCAGCTTGATCTGAATGGAAGCGAAGCGGCCGACCGTTCCACGCAGCAACTGGATGCGTTGCGCGCCGAACAGGTGCGGCTCTATGACGACTATTGGGATCGCCGCGAAGCCGGCGATACCGACCCCACCTTCACGCTGGATGCCGCGACACGCACCGTCCTTCTGACGGGTGCGGGCAACAGTGCGGCGGAACAGGCCAATTATGACGCGCAACTCGACATCTATGTCGCCCAGCGGCAGGCCTATTTCGACCAGTGGGATGCCTATGCGGCGCGCGACGACGGTTTCGTGCCGGTTTTGTCCGCCGAGCAGACGGCGGCGGCACTGGACGGAATCGAGTGGACGGTAGACGAGCTGACACGCTCGCTGAATGCCGGGCTGATCCTTGGGACGGCGGACACCAATACGCGCGTCGAAACGCCGAACATCACGGCCAAGGGCGACATCACACTTCGGGTGCAGACCGAAGTGGGCGAATTGCGCGACCCCTATGTCATCTCGGGTGGTCGCCGTCTGACAACCGAGGACCTGCTGGTTCTCAGCACTGCGGAACGCTCGGATCTGGATCTGACCATTCCGGGTGAGGTAACGATCCGGCAGGCCGAAGACCTGAACTTCGCGATGGGTTCCCAAGGCAAGCTGACCATTTTCGCGGGGCAGGAAAATATCTTCCTCGGCTCCGATGGGGCGGCGGACGTGGCGCGCATCCAGGGCACCAAGGATATCCGCCTGAAGGTGGATGGCGACCTGACCAACGCGGGCACCAACCCGGTGGCCATCAGCGGCAGTCTGATGATCCTGGAGAGCGGCAACAACGGGTCGATCGGCACGGCGGCCAACCCTCTGACGCTGGAGGTTCTGGCGGGTGGCAATGCGGTCCTGCGCGGCGGCACGGGGGTCTATGTCTCGGCACCCGTCGGCGATCTGCCATTGGGCGAAGTGTTCAGCAATGCGCGGGCGGTCCTGTCTGCGCAGGGCGCGATCACCGATTTCGTCGGAAGCGGCGTTAGCCGTATTCGCGCCGCCTCGATCTCGCTGGATGGCGGGTCAATCGGGACAGCGGCAGTCAAGCTGCCGGTCTGGGTCGAGAGCATCGACGGAACGATCGAGGTCACGACCCGCGTCGGCGACGTAAACCTGATCAGCGGGCGCGACGCTGGCAATGGCGTTACCGCCCTGCGGTTCGGCAAGCTGGATATAGCCCAGGGTGGCGAGATCGAGGCCGAGGGTGAAGCTACCCTGTTGGTGGCGGCGAATTTCGGCGGCACCTCCACATTGCGCTTCACACTGGCCGAAGGGCTGGGCGTCGATCCGTCGCTGGGCACCGCGACCGTCCTGACCGGCGGCACGGCGATCTTCACCAGCCGCGGCCCGGTCCCAGCAGGAACGGGTGTCCTGCGGACCAGCCTGTCGGGTGTATCCTTCGCCGGCACCGGCGCGACCGCTTTCACCTTGGCGAACGACCGCGATCTTGTGGTTGGATCGATCACGCAGAACGATGCCGACTCCACGGTCACGCTGACAGTCGCCGGGGCACTTGACGCGGGCACCATTGCACTGCCGGGGCTGGTGCTTGCGACGGCGGAATCAGTGACGCAGGGCCGCATTTCTGCCGGGCGACTGGTGATTGACAGCACTGGCAACGTCGGTGCGCTGGCGGCGCTGGACCTGACGGTCGGCAACCTGAATCTGACGACGGACGACGGCAACGCTGATCTGATCCTGCGGGACCGGGCGACCGAAATCGAACGGATCGTTCTGGGCGGGGTGAATTCCTTGTCGCTGGACGCCACGGACAGCGCGGTGACGCTGGCCGCAGGTGAAGGCATCACGTCGCAGGGCGGGGCACTGACCTTCGCCCTGTCGAGCCTGAACGCAAACGCCGACATCCGCAGCAATGGCGGAGCGATCGGCATCGACGCGACAGGTGTTGTGACACAAAGCGCAGGCACGGAGATCAACGCCGGGGCCGGGACCATCCGGGCCGGACTGGACGACAATGTGGTGTTGTCCGGGCTGGTCACGACAAACGCCTCCGCCAATGCACTGGGTCTGACGGTGGGCGGCACGCTGTCGGTCGCGGCAGGCGAATTGGACGACGTCCTGGTCGCCAACGCGGCGGGTGCGGTGACGACCCTGCGCCTCAACCGGGCGGCCCCGATCGGGCCGAACGGATTGCGCGTCAATCTGGACACACTGGATGCCGAGACGGCTTTGGGCGACCTGCATGTGCTGGAGCGTGATGATCTGATCCTGCGGTCCGCCACGATGGCGGACGGCGCGCTGGATCTGCACACTCTGGCCGATCTGACGGTGCAGACCGTCGCCGCCACCCGGCAGGTCACGTTGACCGCAGGCGGATCGTTGCGCGGCGAAGGCGCTGCCATCGGCGGCACCGACATCCGGCTGTTTGCCTTCGGCGGCGATTTGACCGGCGTGACCGGCAACCGTTTCACGGCGGACACGTCCGATGGGTCGATCCTGCATCTGCTGGCGCTGGACGACCTGCGCTATGTCGAGACGGCGGGCGATCTGGTCGCATCCTTTGCACTCGCGGAGCGGGGCGATCTGGAGCTGGAGGCCGCCGGATCGCTTACGCTGGGTCTGTTGGGCGCGGGCGGGACGTTGCGCCTGTCGGCGAATGGCGACCTGACCGTGAACCGGATCGGTCATGCCCGCGTGGACATCGCCGACGAGGTGGCGCTGCAACTGGTCCGGCCCGAGCTGATGGGTATCAAGCTGGCTTCGTCGCCGCTGCTGGCGGCGCTGACAGCGAACGGTGCCGGTGCCGGTGCGACGCTTAGGGGCGGGTTGCTGTCGGTCAAGGATCGGCTGGAACTGCGGGCCGAGACGGTGCTGGTCACCCTGCGGGACGACACTACGGAGGACGGACTCGATCTGGTGGTGACGGATGCAACCGGAGCGATGACCGGGCTGGTTCAGGTCGATCAGGTCGATGGCGGCATCGCACCGCTTCTGACCGATACTTTCGCACCGGTGACCGGGCTGGACCGGGACCTGGACTATACCGGCGAGACCCGACTGGTCGAAAGCCTGATCGGCAATGGCGAGGTCACGGTGCAGGGCACAGCGCTGCTGGCGGGACCGGACTTGCGGATCGGCGGCGACGTCTGGCTGCGGCAGCGCGAATTCGATGTGCTGGCGACGATCACCTATGTCGACCTGGACCTGGAGGCGGACGCGCAGCTTCTGGATCTCAACCAGACCGGCTTCCAGGCGGATCTGCGAGAAGGGCTTGATCTGACGGTGAACAACATCCTGGTTCTCAACCGCCGGACTGGCGGGGTCGGGGTGAACGGCGGACAGGGTTTCGGCTTCCTGGTGGGGACCGAGACGGCGATTCTTGGTCTCAGCTTCCGGCAGGGGACGGGGGTCAACAGCACGCGCCGCTTCGGCGGCATCCTGGAGACAGGGGTCGTACGCCTGCCGGTGCAGGTCGACGAGGATCAGGAGGAAGAACAATACGTGCCGATGATCCAGGCCGCATTGCGGTGAAGGGGGCGTACGCGGGAGGAGAGCCTCCCGCGTTGCCGTGCGGCATGAGATCTGGCGGGCTATCGCGTTAATACGAAGCGATGGCCGGGATCGATCGCATGCTCTGATGAAACAAGCGACCGTTGCTGACCGCATCGCCCTTCGGGAAGACGGTCGGTGGTCAGTTTCGTAAGCTGTCGTGTCAGCACCAGGGGCTGTACCCGCCTAGACCATTTCTTCAGGGATACCGGGCAGATTTCGCCCGAACCGACGCGCCGGGGCGGAGGCATAGGGCACAATATACCCATCCCGATCTTCCGGGGCACGGCGGGCATTGGCATGCGCTCGGGCCCACCACGCATCAACGGCGCGCTCTGGATCGAGAAAGGCATCGGGTACCGGCCCGTCAAGCCAGTGCGAAATGCACCTGATCTTCAGGTCTTCGATATGAGCCCGATCCGTCAGGGTCACCCCGGCCTCCGTGTCCCACCGGAAACTGCGCCCGTTCAGGTTTGCTGACGATACGATGGCGGCGGTGTCATCGAAAATGGACACCTTGGCATGCAGATAGATCAGTGGCGCACCATAAGTCGTGGCACGGCTGTTTTCTCCGGCCTTGCGGCGTTGCGCGGGACTGCCGATGAACAGACGGTCGCCGAAAGCCTTGCGCAGAATCGAAACGCATTTGGCCTGGAGAAATTCACCATATTTGGCATCACTGTCGCTGTTATTCTTGAAAGCGATATCGTCGGGTGCGGCGGGCAAGATCAGTACCATGCTCAGCTCGGGGGTGCGCCGGGCCTTGCGGGCCAGCAGACGGGCAAAGGACGTATCGCGGAAAAACTGACTTTCCAGATATATCAGGCCTGTCGCGGCACGGGCGCGTGCGGCATGTGCCTCGGCAAGTTCGGTGAGCACCGGCATTGGTGACATGAAGGTCGGCAGCGTCTTGCGGCGGCGCGATATCGTTCGCAGAAGGTCGGGCGCATCGACGGGCGGCGCTCCGTAGGTGACATCACGAAAGTTCGCCAGATGCGCTTCGGTTTGCGCCGCGACCGGGCCGCGGATCAAAAGCTGCGTATCGTGCCAGGTTTCGGACGCGGGACGGTTGTGGTCAGGCGTGTCATAGCGACGGTCGTTCAGGTCCAGGCCGCCTATATAGAGCGTATTCCCATCGGCGACGGCGACTTTCTGGTGATGCGATACCGGGCACAGACGGGGCAGTTTCAGGGACTTCAGTGTGACTTTGCGTTCATCACCCTCGATGAAATAGGGCCGAAGCTGTGGCAATTCCGACAGACGCCGTGTGCGCGCAGCGGGCGAGAGGGCATTCAACTCTACCCCGGTCCGCAACAAGAAACCGCGCGCGCGAACCCAGAGCGCAAGACTGGGCAACCAACCGATACGGGCCGGGTGCAGAGAGGCACTGGCGCGCAGACGTTCAGGGTGGCCTGCCACTTCGGCCGCGGCCAGTGCCAGCCGCACGCACCGCGTCGCACGCTGGTGATAATCCGGGCGGACAATGGCATCGAAGTCGCTGAGCACGAGGTCTATTTCCACACCGCGCTTCAACGTATGGACGATCAGGTCGAACCAGTCCTTGCCGATCGTCCGCGCTTCGGGCGAATGAAGCCGGGTTCGGGGGTCGAAGATACGAAACCCCAGGGAGATTCGGCTTTCCGCATTCAGAAAAAGTCTCTCAAGCGCCGGAAAACCCTGCGATGCGGTCAGCAGCGGTGTGGATTCGATAATCGCAGGAGACGTCTGCTTCGATGATTGCGACATCAGAAAGTCCCCGGCGCTGGTGCGAATTCAGACGCCGTGAAAGTTACCGTAATGGTATAACGGCCGTCAGCCTGAGAGGTTGTGACATCGGCGGCAAGTTGCGTTGCAAAGGCGCGGATCAGTTTGCGTCCCATGCCTTGGTCCGAGCGACGTCCATCGGTCTCGTCGGCTATCGGGTTCGATAATTCGAACCGGCAATTCCGGTTCGCGTCACACGAGAATTTCACCGTCACCAGACGCGACGCGCCGGACGGGTCGGCGAGTGCCATATGTTTGAGCGCGTTGATCACCGCCTCGGATGCCAGAAGCGACATCGGCACGGCCTGATCGGGATAGAGCCAGATGTCGCCGATATTGATCTGCAACTCCAGATCGTTGAAGTCTGGAGTGATGTCTACGGTCTTGCTCACGACCTCCTGCACCAGGTGTGCGGCATCGACCAGTCCGGTCTCATTGGTCTGATACAGATCTCGGTGAATGGTCGCCATGCTCAGTACACGGTCCTGCGTTGCGCGCAGGGCGTCTTTCGCTTCCGGTGAGGTGGCTTCGCGAATCTGCATGTTGATGATCGAGGAAATAAGCTGAAGGTTGTTCTTCACCCGGTGGTGGATTTCTTTCACCAGCACCGACTTTTCGCGGATGGCGTTTTCCAGACTGGCCTCGTCACGGATCAGGGCATCGGTCATGCGATGGAAGGCGCGCTGAATGCGCAGAATTTCGGTTGGGGGGCTGAGACCTGCATCTTCGCTCGGAAGTCGTCTGGCAGCTGTGAACAAGGCCATCTGACGGCCAAGGATCTGAAGATGCCGTATGACCAGACGATGCACTGCGAACAGTGCGACCAGCAGTCCCGCAAACCACATCAGAGCCGGAAACAGCGAAGTCAGTATTTCACCTTCCGCCTGCCGCGCTAGGCTGGCTGAGCTGTCCCAGATTCCAAGAACATAAACCTGGCCCGGCTCGATCGTGGCGACGGTGTAGATGCGACGGCGCCCCTCGACATCTTCCAGGGTAGAGGCATCGTTATCGTCGACGACCAGATCGGTCAGCACCAGATTGCGGGGCAGATTGCGCGCGACGTTCTCCGGCTCACCGATCGATGTAAGAATGTCGCCTTCGTCATTGAACATTACCAGGTTCAGAAGCGACTGCTGTACTATCTCGCGGGACGGCGGGACCAGCTTGGAGAGCGGGATCGAAATCGTGACATAGCCGGAAAAATCATTAGTTGCACCGAAAACCGGCGTCGATACCAGCAGGACAGACGTTCCACTGATCGGGGCCTGTTGGTTTACCGTGATCGTGGAGATCTGGTTCGCGCTGAGTTTCGCAAAGGTCGGCGTGTCCCTGAAATCGACTGTGCGTCCGGCTGAGTTACAGGTCGACTCACCCGAAACGGCAGTAAAACCGGCATAGGAAAATCGATCCGATCTGGCGACAAAATCCTGCATGATCCGACTGCAAATGTCGGACTGATCGCGCAGTTCCAACATCACGATGGCCAGAGCATCCGCCGCACCGCGAGCAAGACGCAGGGTCAACCGCTCTTCCACGGCAGCCTGTTCCGTCAGAGCCAGAAGTGCCAATTCGGCATTGACCTGCGCCTTGGACGCGACACTGAGGGTCTGCATCACGGCAATCAGGCCGATCGGCAACAGCGCAATCGACAGAAGCGCCGCCATTCTGAAACGCAGACTTCTGTACCATGGGTCCGGTATATTTTCGGACGGCGTCAGCGGAGGACGCCGCCGCCGCCGGCAACAACCGCCATCGTTGCATTGTCCGTCATTTCCAGAGGGCTGTTTCCGTCGAGCGACATCAGTTCGGCCAAGCGGGCGCGACCACGATTTGCACGGCTCTTGATGGTGCCGATCGCGACGCCACAGATATCGGCGGCCTCTTCATAGGTATGACCGGATGCCCCGACAAGAATCAGCGCCTCGCGCTGTTCGTCAGGCAGGGTCTCGAACGCCTTCTTGAAATCGGAAAGGTTCAGATGGCCGTCATGGTCGGGCTTGACCGACAGGCTATTGGTCATCGTGCCTTCGGGGTCGGACACTTCGCGGTTCAGCTTGCGACGGCTGGAATAATACGTGTTGCGCAGAATGGTGAATAACCAGGCGCGCATGTTTGTGCCGGGCTGGAATTTCTCGATGTTCGTCCAGGCCTTGACGACTGTGTCCTGCACCATGTCGTCGGCCGTCGCTCCATTCCGTGTCAGACTGAGAGCAAAGGCGCGTAACGCGGGAAGGTGGTCAAGCATCGCTTCACGCGGGTCGCGATCACTCATCGCTTGCCCGCCTGCTCGGCGTCCTGCGCCTTGAGAATGGCCAGAAGGTCCTTGAATCGGTCCGGCAACTCTTCCTGAACAAGATCGGAGTAGACCCGCTTGAGGTTCTGATCGATAAGTGCAGCAATTCGCGGATCGCTGTCGTTGTCTTTTTGATTCATGTGCCAGCTAACTTGCTCGAGAATAGTTTTTCACCGTTTTCCGGGAACCGAACAGTGCAGAGCGCTGTTTGGTTCCAACAAAAATCGAAAATAAGGCCTAAACGTATGTCGTCAACCATCGGGACCACAGACTTGTCGGACCGCATCGCATCTGAACTTCCTTACCTTCGCCGGTATACGCGTGCCTTGACCGGCTCGCAGTCCAGTGGTGACAAATATGCCATAGCTACCCTCGAAGCCATTCTTCAGGATCGAAGCATCTTCGCCGCGGACGTCCGCGTCCGCGTAGGTCTCTATAAATGTTTTCACGCCATCTGGAGCAGTACAGGCGCCCCCATCGCGGAAGCCGGTTCCGGCGTGATCGGACGCGCTCAGTCGCTGCTTCAGGCACTCGGGACGAATACGCGCGAAGCCCTGTTGCTGTCCACGGTCGAGGAGTTCTCGATCGACGAGATCGCGGCCGTGATGGACCTCGAACGCGACGAAGTGCGCCATCTGATCGCGACTGCCCGCAGCGACATGGAAGCAAGCGTATCGGGCCGTGTCATGGTGATCGAGGACGAGCCTATCATCGCCGCCGACATTACCGCGATCGTCGAGGACCTGGGTCACAAGGTCATCGGTGTGGCCCGCACCCGGACCGAGGCCGTCGCCATGGGCATGGACCAGAAACCGGATCTGATCCTTGCGGACATACAACTGGCGGACAATTCGTCCGGTATTGATGCAGTGAACGACCTTATGGCGGACATGCCGGATACGCCGGTCATCTTCATCACTGCCTTCCCGGAACGCCTGTTGACCGGGGATCGTCACGAACCGGCCTTCCTGATTTCGAAACCCTACAAGGAAGAGCAGGTCCAGTCCGCCGTCAGTCAGGCGATGTTCTTCGCTTCGACGGAAACGCTGCGGGCCTGACGAACAGCAGCCTTCGATTGTGCGCCTCGCGAAATGCGGGGCGCTTTGCTGTGAGGCCTAGAAAACCGAACAGGCCCGACACTATCGCACGCACAGGCATACGATTGCTGAAACAAGCATCTGGGTTCCTTTTCTGGATCGAGAACGATGTAGCGGCGGTAATCCCGCGCCGGGCCGGGCAGCCGGATGACGCAGCCTTGGTTAACTGACCGGGTTAGATCCGTCCGTATTGTATAATCGCTTTCGCTGGGCGCAGGATCGGGCGACATTCACATTACAGTGTCGGCCCGATAGATGGTCAGTGAACAGAAACTGTCGTTGGGGGGGTCATGGCCGTCAAATGCGAAAACTGCCCCTTGCGCAGCAAGGATATATTCCTGTCTTTCACTGCAGAAGAGCTGAAATTCATGCAGCGGTTCAAAGTCGGCGAATTGACCGTCGATCCGCAGACCACAATCCTGATGGAAGGGTCGAATTCACCGCAGTTGTTCACCGCTCTCCACGGTATGGGACTTCGCTACAAGTTGCTGGAAGATGGATCGCGTCAGGTGATAAACTTCGTGTTTCCGGGTGATTTCCTGGGCTTGCAGGCCGGAGTAATGGGTGAAATGGGGCATTCTGTCGAAGCCTCCAGTCGGATGACGCTTTGCGTGTTTGACCGGGCGGAGCTTTGGTCGCTCTTCAAATCTCACCCGGACCGCGCCTTCGACCTGACGTGGCTCGGCGCATCGGAGGAGCTGTTTCTGGGCGAGGCGCTGTCGACCGTAGGCCAGAGATCTGCCTTTGCGTCTGTCGCCTGGGCGATGCTTCGAATTCACCGGCGCGGCATGTCGCTGGGACTGGTAGATCGCGGTGCAATGGCGCTGCCCTATCGCCAGCAGGATCTGGCGGATGCCCTCGGCCTGTCATTGGTCCATACCAACAAGACGCTGGCCAAATTACGCAATCGACAATTGATGCACTGGAACGATGGTGTGCTGACGGTCTCAAACGTGGAAAATCTGGCCATCGCGGCCGGAATCGAGATCGAGGAACCGCGCCGCCGTCCGCTGATATAATCGGGCCATCTGACCGAGTCTGGGCAGAATGACCTGAAATTGGGCAAAAATGGCCCGGATGCTGCCACAATAGGGTCGCATCCTCGCGCAGGTGGGAGCGCTTGCGCAAAGGAACGCCTCATGGCGAATTGCATCGAACTTCCGTTCCTGGGGCAGACCTGCCTGGGTGATATGACCGTTCGTGTCGGTAACTTTCAGCTCGACCTGACCCATCCCGGTGTTCTGGCGATGCTTGTGATCGTAGCAGCACTTGGCATTTTCGTCTTCCGCAGCCCAGTCTGATCGCCGCGATTTCCTGGAAGGCGCGGAGCCCGAAAGCTCGGGCCGCGCCAAGTTTGAATTGGATCAGGTGGGACTTACCGCTCAGTCCGCGCTGACGGTTCGCAGCTTGCCAACCGCTGCAATCAGGTCGGCGGCAGAATACGGTTTCTTCAGCACCGGGGCCGGAGGAAACCCATTCGCCGCACCCGTGGACTCGCCATAGCCAGTGGCCAGCAGGAACGGGATGCCCCGTTCCACCAATGCCTCCGCCACGGTCAGCGATGACGCCGATCGTCCGAGGTTGATGTCCAGAATTGCCAGATCGATGATGTTGGCGTCCAGCAGTTCCATCGCCTGTTGCGCTGTGGCGGCGACCAGAACCTCTTCGGCGCCTTCGCCTTCGAGAATATCGGCGGCATCGAGCGCGATGACCATGTTATCTTCGACCAGAAGCACACGGCCTTCGATGCCTTCGGTCCGCGCCGCGGCGGCCGCCGCCTTGTCCCCGTCGGTAGGTGTGACTTCGGCTATCTGGGCGTCGGTTATATCGCCGACATGACGGGCCGGTATGACAAAGCGGGCCGACATTCCCGCCGACGGGAAGGTCAACTCGGCTTCTCCCCCGAGTTCGAAAGGAACCGATTTCTCGATAATCGTCGTCCCGAAACCCTTCCGAGTCGGCGGGCTGACATCGGGGCCGTTCCGGTCTGTCCAGGTCAGGATGAAAGCGCCGTCATCATCGATCGCGAATGTCATCGCCACATGCCCTTCCGGAACCGACAGCGCCCCATATTTGGCCGAGTTCGTGACCAGTTCATGCAATACAAGGGCCAGCGTCGCATAGGCGTCGGGTACCAGCGCGAGGTCCGGTCCGGTGACCACGATCCGCTCGGACCCGCCATAAGCCGCAAACTCCACGTCAATCAACTTGTGGACCGAGCTGGCGGACCAGTCGGTCTGGGTCAGTTGATCGTGGGCGCGGGCCAAGGCGTCGATCCGGCCATCCAGGACCATGGCGAAATTCTCCGGTGACCCCGCCGTGTCCCTGGTCTGGCGCACCAGACTCCGGATCAGGTTCAGAATGTTGCGGACCCGATGATTTAGCTCGGCAATCAGAAGGGCCTGCGTCTCGCTGGCACCCTGCCGCTGGTGATTTGCCTCGTCGGTGATCTTGAGAACGACTTCCAGAAGGGTCACGCGAACCGATTCAGCCACGGCCAATTCGGCCTTGGTCCAGCGCGCACTCTTGCCTTCGACCTGCTGTTGCCACGCCTGAAAGCTGCTGCGCGGCGTCAGGCGGGGGCCAAGGGGACCGGTTTCCATCTTCTTTTCGGGTTTTCCTGCCCAGTGAACCGTTTCGACGACTTCGCGGCGGAACAGCACGATATAGTCGCGCGGTGACCGCGAAAGCGGCAGGGCAAGAATACCCGCTGCGGGATGTGAGAATCCACGCGCGGCCGGGTATTTATCAAACAGGCGATGGGTCGAGAATATCTTGCCCGGTGCGGTGGTGATCAGATCGTCCACCAATCCGACGAACTCCGTTTCTGACGGAGCATGTCCGCGGGCGATATAGGTCCCATCAGACAGCACCGCGATGCCGTCGAAGTCGATTGCGCCCGAAATTTCCTGCGACAGGATATCGACATTTTCGGTGAAGTCGGCGCCCTGGCCCGCCCGTGCAATCATCGCATCGTGCAGGTTACGTGCCTCAGTGCTGCGTGCCAGCACCTGATCCGCTTCCTTTTGCAGCAACTCATAGGAAAACAACTGCGCGAAAATCTCGATTGCCGTGCGACGTTCCAGCCCGATGGGTTTCGGCCCGTCCAGATTATGACAGGCGAACAGACCCCAAAGCTTGCCCTTGTCGATGATCGACACTGACATCGACGCGCGGACCCCCATATTGCGCAGATATTCCAGATGGATGGGGGATACCGCGCGGGTGACCGACATCGACAGGTCCAGCGGGTCACCGGACCCCATGGTTGCCGAAAGGATAGGGTGGGTCTGGGCGTCCACATCGGCAATCAGACGCATCGGATTACGGGTATACAGCGCGCGCGCCTGTTGCGGAATGTCCGAGGCCGGAAACCGCAGTCCCAGAAACGAGTCGACATCCGGGGCAGTCGCCTCGGCGATTACCGTGCCCGATCCTTCGTCGTCGAACCGATAGACCATGACCCGACCGAAATCGGTCAGCGCGCGGATGGCGTGCGCGGCCTCCTGCGCGGCATTCTCGACATGCGGCGCGGCGCGCACGCGTCTCAGGAGCGGATGGATCAGCGACACTTCCTCCAAATCGCGGTCGTCCTTGCGCGGTTCCACCTCCAGCACCACCAACTTGCCTGACAAATGCAGAGACAGATCCGTCGCTCGCCCGCCGATCTGCACGCCGAAAACCCGAATACTGTCCTGCTCCTGACCGAGCAGGTCCATGCGCGCATTCAAATTCTGGACAACCTCCGCAGGCAGATGATCCGTCAGCGGTTCACCGATGATCGAATGCGGATCAAGACCAAGTATCGTATCGAGATTGGCCGAAACATGCTGCACGACCCAATCGGGCGTCATGGCGATCAGTCCTCCATAGGACTGAACCTGACCCAGCAAGTGGATCGGTTCACGGTCGCAATTGTCCAGATCGACGGACCCTATGGGGAGCTTGTCTTCAGGCATCAAGCGTCGCTCCTGTCAGGTGATGCCTGGCAGCAGCGGCGAACAAGGCAAACCAGGCGATTGCCGCAGCCACCGTTCTGTCGGCGGCAACGCCGCGTGCCGGTAGGGCCGTCAAACGCTCACTGAGATCGCGCCACGCGGCAGGATCAGGCGCATGGTTCAGATAACGCCCGGCATCTGGGGGCGATCCGGCCCAGGCGCTTTGAAAGCGACGCGCCAGAACCTGTGTTCCAAGACGGGAGCCATGCCACAGATAGGCTTGCGCCAACGCATCGTCCTGAATGGGAGCAGCGATCAAAATGGCCGGGCAGCAACCCTCCAGTGCCCTCAGATCGGATGCCAGATCTGCCAGCGCATCATCTATGCGCGGTATCAAGTCCGGGTCAGGACAGGCCCAGAGAAACGCGGTCAGCGCATCCCGATGCGACGCCAGAAAAATGCGCAGCCCACTGTAGGTGCCCAAGTCGCATCGGGCGAACAGGGCATCGACAGCATCATGCGCTGGCCGGGTCTCCTCGCGAAGACGGGATCGAAGGGTTTCAGTGACCAAGGGTCAATAGGCTCTTAAGGCGGTGTGTGCCCTGTCGTCATAGTAGCTGACTGACTCGCGTCAATAATATATGACATAGCAGCAGATTTATGCCGTCCGGGTTGTCAGCCTGCGGTTTAGACCGAGACGTCCGTCAACATGGCAGCCCGGTCTGCCTCGACCTGCGGCACGTCTCGAATGACTTTGCCACGTCGCAGGGCGATCAGGCGGTCGGCCAATCCCCAGGCAAAATCGAAGCGTTGTTCGACAAGTACGATGGCCATGTCGCCCCGGTCGCGCAGTCCGGCGATCACGCGACCGATCTGGGCGATGATATTGGGCTGGATGCCCTCGGTCGGCTCATCAAGCAGCAGGACTTTCGGACGCGTCACAAGTGCGCGGGCGATTGCCAACTGCTGTTGCTGTCCCCCCGACAGGTCGCCGCCGCGACGGGCCCGCATCTCGGACAGCACAGGAAACAGCTCGAAGATGTCCGGCGGAACGCGGCGATCAGACCGGGCCAGGCAGGCGAACCCGACCTCCAGATTTTCGGCGACGGTCAAAGCAGGGAAGATCTCACGCCCCTGCGGCACATAGGCGATGCCCGCAAGCGCCCTGTCGCGTGCGCCCGGCGGCAGCGTCTCGCCGTTCAACGTCACCGTTCCGCCCATGGGATGCCGTCCCGCCAGCGCCTTTAACAGAGACGTTTTTCCCGTTCCGTTCAGCCCCATCACACAGGTGATCTGGCCCCTTGCAGCATGCAGGTCGATGCCATGTAAAATGCGGCTGCCGGCATAATCCAGCGTTACGTTTCTGGCGCTCAAACCTTGCGGATCAGGCATCGTCGTCGCGCCCCAGATAGACGTCGATCACGCGCGGATCGGCACAGACGTGGTCCAGCGGCCCTTCAGCCAGAACACAGCCTTCGTGCAGGACGGTGACGCGGCAATTCAGGCGACGCACGAAATCCATGTCGTGTTCGATCACCACGACGGCACGTGTGCGGGCGGCGTCGACAAGCATCTGGGTGGTCTTTTCGCGCTCGGCCGTCGTCATGCCTGCTGCCGGTTCATCGACCAGCAGGACGCGCGGTTCCTGCGCCAGCAGCATTCCGATCTCCAGCCATTGCTTTTGTCCATGGCTCAACTCACCGGCACGGCGATCCAGCGCATCGTCCAGGCCGATCTGTTCGGCAAGGGTGGCGGCGCGGTCGCGTTGCGGTGGGCGGCGGATCAGAACCGAAAACGGGTTGCGCGGTGATTTCAGGGCCATCACCAGGTTCTCGACCACGGTCTGATCCTCGAACACCGTGGGTTTCTGAAACTTGCGCCCGATCCCGGCCTGCGCGATCCGGGCTTCTGACATGCCCGTCAGGGACCGGGACAGCGAGCCATAGCGAATGGTGCCGGAATCGGGTCGGGTCTTGCCGGTTACCAGATCCATAAAGGTGGTTTTACCGGCACCGTTCGGCCCGATCACCGCGCGTAATTCCACTTCTCCAATGGAAAAGCTCAGGTTGTCGATGGCCTTGAACCCATCGAAGGATTTGCTGACGCCGGAGACTTCCAGAAGAGCACTCATGCCACTTCCTCCTTGCCGCGCAGGCTGCCCTGATCGGGGCCGAGCGGTCCGATGCCGCGCGCCCTCCGTCCGGTCCAGAGGTCAACCAGACCACCCAGCCCCTTGGGGGCAAACAGCGTGACCAGCACGAAGGAAAACCCCAGCAGGACCAGCCACCAGTCTGTCCATTTGATAACGTAGAACCCCAGATTGATGGCGGGCGCGCCACCGCCGGTGAACCAGCTTGACGCCAGCGAGACGACCGCCGCACCGATCACCGCGCCATACAGTCGCCCGCGCCCCCCGATCGCAACCCAGACCGCTAGATAGATCGATGCGATGGGCGCAATTTCTGCCGGGTTCACGATACCCGCCTGAGGATAGTAAAGCGCCCCCGCAAGTCCGGTGACCATGGCGGTGCCGGTGAAGACGGCCAGCTTGTAATGCTCGACCTCATAGCCCAGGAACCGGACCCTCGCCTCGTCGTCGCGGATGCCGCGCAAGACGCTGCCGAAGCGGCCCGAGACGGTCCAGGCGGCGATCAGATAGGCCAGCGCCAATGCGATTGCAGAGGCCCAGAGGAACCATAGCGAAACCACCGATTGCGCCACGTCGCGCAGGCCCGGAATGTTTTGCAGGCCCGACAATCCGTTGTTGCCGCGCAAGCCGCTGTCGTTCTGGAACAGCCAGAGTGACAGGGCCAACGTGCCTGCCTGCGTCAGGATCGACAGATAGACGCCGGTGACGCGGCTGCGAAAGGCCAGCCAACCGAAGATCAGGGCGATCAGACCGGGAACCAGCACAGCGGCGGCCAGTTGCAGCGGCAGTGACCCGGCCAGCGACCAGAGCCATGGCACGTCAGACGATCCGACAACGCCGAAGATCTGCGTGCCGATGGCCTCCTCGATTTGAAACGGGGTCGGGGGCAGGGGTCCGCCAGTCAGGGACGGCATGACGATATTCTCCGTCCGGTCCCACATCAGCCACATGCCGATGGCATATCCGCCGATCCCGAAGAAGGCGAAATGCCCGAGGCTGAGAATGCCGGTGAAGCCCCAGACGAGATCCATCGCAAGGGCCGCAATGGCGAGGCATAGGGTCTTGCCCAGCAGTTTCACGAAAGACGTCGAGACGAGGCCCGCCTGTGCCATCAGCGTCGTCACGATGGTCACCAAGGCCAGCGCCGACAGAAAGATCAGGACCGAGGGTTTGCGAAGTATCATTGCGCGAACCTGCCCTTCTGAGCGACGATGCCACGCGGGCGGAACTGAATGAACAGGATGATGAACAGGATCATGTAGGTCTGCGCCGCCAGGGTGTTCGACGGGTTCAGCCACTCGATCCCCTTTTGCAGACCGCCGATCAAGCCTGCGCCCGCCAGCGTGCCGAAAACGCTGCCGACACCGCCGACGACGACCGTCATGAAGCTTTGCACGATATAACCCGCACCCATTTCCGAAGTGACCTGCGCGAACAATCCAATCGCTACACCGGCCACACCGGCGATACCGGAGCCAAGGGCAAACGTCGCCATGCCGACGCGGTCGGGGTCGATGCCAAGCGACGCGGCCATACCGGGGTTCTGCGTCACGGCCCGCACCTCCAGCCCCAGACGCGTGCGGCGCAGGATATAAACCAGCAGTGCCAGAAACATGGTGGCCAGCATGAATATTCCAATGCGGATATAGCTGATTCCGACCACATCGTTCAGCACCCAGGCGCCCGCCAGCCAATCGGGCGAGGTCAGGGGCACGGCCTGCGTGCCGAAGACGTTCTTCACAATCTGCTGCAGGGCGACGGAAATGCCGAAGGTCGCCAGCAATGTCTCTAACGGGCGGTGCGCCAGATGGCGGATCACCAGACGTTCCAGCGCGACCCCTGCGGCAGCCGCCACGGCGAAGGCCAGAGGCAGCGCAACCATCAGCGACAGGGTCTTGTCCGGGATGATCTGTTGCACGACATAACCGGTATAGGCACCCATCATGATGAATTCCCCATGCGCCATGTTGATGACGCCCATCACACCGAAGGTGATGGCGAGTCCGATGGCGGCAAGGAAATAGATCGAAGCAAGCGATAGGGCGTCCAGCGCCAGATCGAAGGCTTGCGCGCGGGCGACGCGGGCTTCGACTTCGGCCAGCGCGGCAGCGGCGGCGGCGGTCAGGATCGGGTCCGGCTCGTCATAGATTTCGGTGATCGGGTTCCTCTCCAACAGGGTCGCCACCGCGTTCTGGGCCGGTCGCGGCGGTGCCTGTCCGGCAATGGCCAGGGTTTCATAGGCGGTCCAGCGCGCGGCTTCGGTATTCAACGTGGCGACCGGCGTGCCCGCGACGTGTTCGTCGGCAATGGCGGCGATCAGCGCGGCGTCGCGATCTGCCCGACTGACATCTGGAGGCAGGATGTCAGCCGCTGCCAGAAGCGCCAGCGCATCGGTCTGACTGATGTCCTTTCCGACGCTCAAGACACGGGCGACATTGGCATTCTCGGGCGGGCTTCCAACGATCAGTTCCGTAGCCAGCAATCTATTCAGCGCGGCCCTGGCCTCCAGCGACAACTGGTCTGACATCCAGTCGATGGCCGCAAGGCGGGTCTCGACGTCGGTTCCGAACTGCACTGCGATCAAGCGGTCCAGCGCGATTTTGCGGGCGCGGATGGCCGGAACGTCTTCGGCCTCGATCGAGGCGCGCAAGGGGCCGAGCAATTTGGCGGATGGGCTGCGCGACAGACTGTCGAGCGCGGCAAGGCGGCGGGCCGGATCGGGATCGTTCAACTGAAACTGGACGAGGGCCGTGGCGATCAGGCGGCGCACACCTGCATTGGGTTTCAATTCTGAGACGTCACGGCGGGCGGCAGTTCCGGCATCGGCGCCGTCTTCCACCGACTGCAAGACCCATGTATCGCCCTCGCGTTTGCCATAAAAGAACGCCCCGTCAGCATCGCGCTGTACGACCCGCTTGTCGGCCCAGGCCTCGAGGAAATCGGGCATTGTCGGAATACCACTGCTTGTAAGAGCATCCAGCACCGGCTGAATCGTCTGCCGCGATGGCTTGGCGATCTGGTCAGAATAGGTCTGGAGCAAGACCTGAACTCCGGCGTCCTGTGCCGCGGCAGGCAGGGCAAGGCAGACGCAGGTCAGGAAACAACGCAGCAGGCGGGCGAAAGTCATGGCGGGTCTTTCGGTGGGAATGGTCATGCGCCGACTCCGAAAACCTCGGAATCGGCGCGTTAGAGACTGCTAAGATCAGTAGTTCGACTGAATTTGCACGCAGCTTTCAGTCTCGGTGTTATACATTCCACACCCCAGACCGGGCCAATCTGACTTCAGCTTGGCACTTTCGGTCAGATAATCGGTCCAGGCATCGCCGGGCACCGGCTCGGTCTGGCTGATGATGTCGAATTGACCATCTGCGCGGATTTCACCGATCAGGACGGGCTTGGTCAGGTGGTTGTTCGGCAGCATCTCGGCGACGCCGCCGGTCAGATTCGGGAAAGTCTGGCCATACATCGCCTCGCGAACGGCATCGACATCGGTCGTGCCTGCGTCCTCAACCGCGTTCACCCACATGTTGAAGCCGATGTAATGCGCTTCCATCGGGTCGTTCGTCACACGGCTGTCGTCACCGATGAAATCGCGCCATCCCTTGATGAAAGCGGCATTTTCAGGCGTATCGGCGGTCATGAAGTAATTCCAGGCAGCCAGGTGCCCTTCCAGATTGGAAGTATCCAGACCGGACAATTCCTCCTCACCGACTGAAAAGGCCACGACAGGGATATCGTCGGCGGATACTTCGGCGGCTGCCAGTTCCTTGTAGAAGCCAATGTTGGCGTCGCCGTTGATGGTGGAGATCACCCCGACCTGGCGGCCGTCTTCCGACATTTCCACAACGTCGCCAACGATGGTCGCCCAGTCGCTGTGCCCGAATGGCGTGTAGTTGATGAAGATATCTTCCTCGGCGATGCCCTTCGATTTCAGATAGGCTTCCAGGATGTTGTTCGTGGTGCGCGGATAGACGTAATCCGTGCCCAGCAGGGCAAATCGTTCAACACCCAGTTCCTCGAGGAAATAATCGACCGCCGGGATCGCCTGCTGATTGGGTGCAGCGCCGGTGTAGAAGACATTCCTGGACGATTCCTCACCCTCGTACTGGACCGGATAGAACATCAGACCGTTGAGTTCCTCCAGCACCGGCAGGACGGATTTCCGGCTGACCGAAGTCCATGAGCCGAAGATGACGTCGACTTTTTCCACGGTCAGCAATTCGCGCGCCTTTTCGGCAAACAGCGGCCAGTCGGACGCGGGGTCGACGACGACCGCTTCGACGTCGCAGCCCAGCAAGCCGCCTTTCTCGTTCTGCTGCGAGACCAGCATCTCGACGGTGTCCTTCAACGTCGTCTCGGAAATCGCCATCGTGCCGGACAGGGAGTGCAGGACACCCACCTTGATCGGGCAATCGACTTGCTGTGCGGCGGCTGGCAGCGATGCGAGCATTGGCAGAAGGGTTAATGTGGTCAGGCGTGTCATGGTCATTTCGGATCCCCCGGTGTTCAAGACAGTCACATCCCCTTGACCGGCACGTCCGAAGCGCAAGGTTACAGCCGCGCCAACCGCGTTGATTTTGGGCTTTGCCTAATTAATTGGCATAATTGACGTGCTGCGCTGCAGCGCGAAGCAACTGTGGCTTCTCTGCGGAAGGACATTTCAGGCATCCCTGGCCACGCCCAACACGGATTCGAATGCGCGCAAGAGCGCAATAAGGTTAGTTATGTAATGTAGCTACGTCGGTATATCGGCGAAAGGATTCTCGATTGTCAGCCCGTCTATCTTGCGTCCGTGCTGCATGTCTTCGCTGATCAGCACATCACAGCCCGCTTCCATCGCGGCAGCCAGCATCGTTGCATCCCAGACCGAATATCCCGTGATGGCGGCGATCCGCAAAGCCGCGTCATGCGTAGCGACAGTCAGCGGGACCACATCCAGCAAGGCGCGCAATATGGCGAGTGCCGTGCCGATCTCGTCCAGTGAGAGGCCCGCTTTCCGCCGCAGAACATGCGCCGTTTCGCCCAAGGCCTGCACCGATATCACACCGCCCCGACCGACGACGTCCAATGCGACGGCGCGTTTCGTCCCGTGACCGGCGACCGCATAGACAAGAATGTTGCTATCGATACAGGGCCGCTCAGCCACGCCCGGCATCGTCTCTGTCAAAGGTGAAATCGGCAGGCAACCGCCCTTCGAAAGCCGACAGACGTGCCAGCAGTTCGGCCCTGTCGGGTTTGCGTGTCACTTCCATCTCGCGCGCGCCTGCGATGCGGATGGCGATATCGTCGCCTTCCGACAGGCCAAGCGCCTTTACCACTGTAGCGGGCAATCGAATGGCAAGGCTATTACCCCATTTCGCAACCTGCATGGCGCGCTCCCTGAATGATATACACATTATGCAATGTATATCATGTTCGGCCTGGATTCCAGACCTGCCCCAAGCCAGTCTGCAAATTCTACTTACAGGATGTCTCGCACGGTCAGGACTGACGGCCCGATCAATCTTCGTCCGGAGGAGAAGGCACCCAGACCACGAAGAATTGCCACGCCAGAAACGCGGCAGAAGCACCGAAGACGACGGCCCAGAACGGTTGGCCATTCATCAATTCGACCAAGGCCCATGCTGAGGGTAACACGACCGCCACCACCCTCCGCCAGAGTGGGTTGAAGAAAGGCGTGCGGACATCGAAGAACCCGCGTTTCATTCCAGTATCTCGGACACGGCAACGGCGCGCCTTTCGGCCACTGACCGCACTGCGGCTTCCGCCAGTGCCAGCGCGCGCAACCCGTCCTCTCCCGTCGTCGGTATCGGGGATCCATCCGCCAGTGCCGCGACGAAGGCCGCGATTTCTGCGGCATAGGCTGCGGCATAGCGCGACATGAAGAAATCGAGCAGCGGCGGGCGGGTGTAGCCATCGGCATTTGCCAGTTCGATCCGGGCCTGCCGGTGATTTTCTGCGGTGACAGAGCCTTCCGACCCATGTACCTCGATCCGCTGATCATAACCATAAGTCGCGCGGCGCGTGTTGTTGATCGTCGCCTGCTTGCCGCTCGCCGTGGTCAGGATCACATTCGCGCTGTCGAAATCGCCGACCTTGCCGATGGCAGGATCGGTCAGCACGCTGGCGGCAGCCATGACCGAGACAGGTTCTTCGCTCAGCAACCACCGGGCCACGTCGAAGTCGTGGATTGTCATGTCGCGGAAGATGCCGCCAGACCGTTCGATATAGCCGATCGGTGGAGCGGCAGGGTCGCGGGAGGTCAGTGTGACCATCTCAACATCGCCAATCTTGCCGTCGTCGATGGCAGCCTTGAGCGCGCGAAAGTCCGGATCGAAGCGACGCTGGAACCCGACCATCAGCTTGCCATCAACCCGGTTCACAACCTTGAGGCAGTCCTGAACACGGGCGACTGACAGGTCGACAGGTTTTTCGCAAAATACCGCCTTGCCCGCCTTCACGAAGCGCTCGATCAGGTCGGCATGGGTGTCGGTGGGGGTGCAGATGACGACGGCGTCGATGTCGGACGCCGCCTCGATCTGCGCCATGTCACGGATCTCGCAACCGTGTTTGTCGGCAACGGCCTGCGCGGCGGCCGGCATCGCATCGGTGACCGCGACCAGCAAGGCACCTGGGACCGAAGCGATGGCATCGGCATGCACCTGACCGATCCGGCCTGCGCCGAGAACGGCAAATCTGACTGTCATGGCATGTCTTTCAGGAAACTTCGAAATTGTATTCCGGCTGCGTCTTTGCGCCGGTAATATAGGCCACCACGTCCTGCCCGTCGGTGTCGCCCTTGGCAAGGTTGGCAACCATGCGCCCGCGGCGGAACACAACGATCCGGTCGCACAGATCCATCACCTGCCGCATATTGTGCGAGATCAGGATCAGCGGCTCGCCCGCCTCTTTCAAGGTGCGGATGATGTTTTCGACCTGCGCGGTTTCCTGCACGCCGAGCGCCGCCGTCGGCTCGTCCATGATGGTCAGCTTGGAATGGAAGGTCGCGGTGCGCGCGATGGCGACGCACTGGCGCTGACCGCCCGACATATTGCGGATCGTGTTGTTGATGTTGGGAATCTTCACGGCGGTCTTTTCCAGACCCGCAATGGTCGCTTCGCGCATCGCCTTATAGTCCAGGATCGAGAACGGCCCCAGCCTGATCTTGAAGATCTCGCGTCCCAGAAACAGGTTGTCGGGCACGTTCAGGTCATCGGCCAGCGCCAGCGTCTGAAATACCGTCTCGATCCCTGCATCCCGCGCGTCCATCGGGTTTTCGAAATGCCGCTCCTTGCCGTCGAAGATCAGCTTGCCGCGGGTCGGAACCTCCACCCCGGTCAGCTGTCGCACGAAGGTGGATTTACCTGCCCCGTTGTCGCCCATGATCGCGACGTGTTCTCCGGCGCGCAGCGTGAAATTCGCGCCGGTCAGGGCATGCACCCCGCCGTAGTGCTTGGTCAGATCCTGCGTTTCCAGAATGATATCGCTCATGATCCTATCCCTTCAACGAAGCGCGTTGCTGGCGCCATTGATCGAGCACGACGGCCCCGACGATGATCACGCCCTTGACCATTTCCTGATAATAGGCGTCCAGCCGCAGGAACGTGAAACCCGAGATGATGACGCCGAAGATCAGCGCGCCGATACAGGTGCCGATGATCGATCCGCGCCCTCCCGACAGCGACACCCCCCCGATCACCGCCATGGCGATGGCATCGAGCTCATACATCAGGCCCATGCCGGTTTGCGCCGTCAGGTTCTTGGACGCCAGAACGATGGCCGAAAACCCGGCCAGTGCGCCCGCGATCGCATAGACAAGCGTCTTGTGCCGGGCGACCTTGATGCCCGACATCCGGGCCGCGTCCTCATTCGAGCCGATGGCGTAGGTGTGCTTGCCATAGACCGTGTATTTCAAGATCAGGTGGAACAGGATCGCCAGACCGGCGAACCAGACGACCGGCATCATGCCGTCGCCGATGGCCGCGAAACTTTCGGTCGGGAAGGACACCGGCTGTCCCCGCGACCACCACTGCGCCGCGCCGCGCGCCGCGACCATCATGCCCAGTGTGGCGATGAAGGGCGGAATACGCGTGAAGGCGATTAGCAGACCATTGATCATGCCCGCACCGATCCCGACGATCAGGCCCAACAGCACCGGCAGGATAACCGGGAGGTCCATCCATTCAGGCCCGAACAGCGACTTGGGGTTGGGGTTGCCGTTGACCATGCCGGTCTGCGCAAAGGACATTGTCACCATTGCGGTCAGTCCGACAACCGACCCTGCGGACAGGTCAATGCCACCGGAAATAATCACCTGCGTCGCGCCGAGCGCGATGATCCCGACGATGGAAACCTGAAGGATGATGATCTTGATCCGCGCCATGTTCAGGATCGTGCCGTCGCGCGCTTCGTTGAAATCGAACAGGAAAGACTGATCCCTGAATGTCATCCCCAAAGCCTCGAAGGCCAGAAGGATCAGGATAAGAGCGATGAAGACATTTGCCTCGTTCGGCCAGGATCGCTTCTTGGCATCGAAGGTCAGGCCTCCGGTTCCATGGGACGTCTCGGCCATCTGTTCGCTCCTCGTGGGTAAAGTAGGGCCGGAACGCATGTCCCGGCCCGTGCTCGGATCAGTTCTTGGAGGTGAAGTCATCCACGTTGGCTTCTGTCACCAGCTGGAACGGAATATAGACCTTCTGGTCGACGTCCTCGCCATTGGCCAGGGCCAGTGCCGCGTCGATTGCACCCGCACCCTGACCGGCGGCATCCTGGAACACCGTCGCGTCCAGATCACCGGCCTGCAGCGCCTGCAACGCATCCTGCGTCGCATCGACACCGACCACCACGATGTCGGCCATGTCGTAATCCGCAGCCTTCAGGGCCTGGATCGCGCCGAGGGCCATCTCATCGTTGTTGGCGAAGACGACCTGAAACTCGTCGCCCGCCGAGATGAAGTTTGTCATCAGGTCCGAGGCTTCGTCACGAGACCAGTTGGCGGTCTGCTTGTCGATCAGCGTGATGAAGTTGCACATGTCGATGCCGATGATGTCCTCGACATCCTTGGAGCGCTGCACGGCCGCCTGGTTCGACAACTGGCCCATCAGCATGTAGCCCTTGGCGCCCCCGGCATAACCCATCGACCGCAGCATCTTGCAGGCCTCGAACGCGGCGAGGGTGCCGGATTCGATCTCGTTCGACGCGACAAACGCCTGATTGTCCGGCAGGCTGTCGACGTTCGCAGGCTCCCGATTGACATAGACCAGGGGCACGCCGGCATCTTCGGCGGCCTTGGACATGGCGTCGACGGCGTTGGTGTCGACCGCGTTGACCACGATGGCGTCGACACCGCTGGCGATGAAGTTGTTAATCTGGTCCAGCTGTGCCGCGACGTCGTCCTGCGCGTCCTCGACCTGAATATCGACACCGTCCAGCGTAGCAGCGTGGTCCTCCATGCCGGTGCGCAGGGTCGTCAGAAAGTTGTCGTCGAAGCGCGCCATCGACACGCCGATGCTCTGGGCCATCGCGCTGGTGGTCATCAATGCGGCCACACCGGCCACGATAAGGGTCTTTGTCATCTTGTTTCCTCCCTGGTGAGTGTCCGGTGCACCCGTTTCTTTTGGCCGGAGCCCCGTTGATCGGGGTTCGATCCGTCGGTTTCAGGCGGCCTGTGCCGACCCTCGCGTTCGGATGAATTCCATTGATTGTCTTAACGCGCCGACCGGATCGGGCAGCGCGTGAAAGTCTGGCGAAAACGCCTCGAACGAAAACGGCCCGGTATATCCTGCCGTCAGCAACCGTTCGATCTGATCCAGATTACACAGCCGGTCGGCACCATCGATCAACCCGCGATGCGCATCGGTCATTTCGGATGTCTGCACGTCGGGGTCCGTCACGCCGGAAATGTGAACGATGCCGGTTTGCGCTGCGAAAATATCCGGTTCGCCCGACAGGTGATGGTGGAACGTGTCGTGGACCAGCCGCAACGTAGCGGATGCGTCCAGAGTGTCTATCGCGTCCAAAGCGGCGCGTTTCAGGCGAAGCGACGATGCGGTGAACCCCAAGGGCTCGACCAGGCCGGTCAACCCGTGATCCGCCAGCATAGGCATCAGATCACGCAGTGCCATGACCAGATCGCCGGTGCCGCCGTCGCATCGCGGAATCAAGGCAATGGATTCAGCCCCGGCCTCCGCCGCTGTCTGCATCAGAATCTGTGCCTGTGCCCGGCGATCAGATGTCCAGTCGTCGAACGCTGACACCTCGGCCAGCGCCAGCAGACGCAACCCGGCATCGCGGGCCAGCGCCCCTGCGTCCCCGGCGGGCATCCCGTCGAACAGGGGCCCCGGCAGATCAGAGCGAACCTCCACCCCGATGCACCCCAATTCGGATGCGGCGCGCAACAGCCCGGCAAAACCCATCCGGGCGACACTCATGTGGTTGAGCGCGAACTCCAACGACTGACCTCCTCCGCGATCCTCGCATCGCCCGCCAACTGTGCGAGAGGGACTAACGCCGGGTCAATGGCAGGCCGGTTTTCCCATCATCAATGAGGGACATGGGGCGCCGCCTTGCAAGAACTCCATCATTCATATCGATTCCGGCATGTGGATGTCTGGTCGCAGGAAGGTCTGCCCCGGAAGTGGCACACCTTCGGAGGCGCGCGCCTGATGGGCCAAGGTGAAAAGATTGCGACAAATCGTATTGAGCGGTGTGCCGATCACCATCTCCACATATCGGTCCGCCAGTGCTGACCGGCTTTCGGGGGTCAGTTCGTTCACGACCAGCGCCACCTCACGCGGTTGACGGGCTTCGCGCAGGGCCGCGATCGCCCCCTCCATTCCACCTCCGGCGCAATAGATGCCGCGCAGATCAGGATGCCGTGACAACAGATCCAGCGTTGCCTCGTAGGTCAGTTGCCGGGTCTCCAGATTGACCAGCGTATCCAGAATGGTGAACTCCGGCGCGAACTCCCGCTGATAGCTGCGGAACCCGGTTTCGCGCAGCTCGTGTCCATGCCAGCGGTGACCACCCACGAACATTGCCAGCTTGCCGCTGGTGCGTGCAGCAGTCGTCACCATATGCGCCGCCATTCGCCCTATTTTCATATTATTCAGGCCGATATAACTGTCGCGCGTGCCCTGGCCGAAGTCGTTGCACAAAGCAAAACAGGGAATGCCCTGTGCGTGCAGACGCTCGATCGCGGTCGTCACTTCGACATGGTTCACGGCGACCGCCGCGACGGCATCGACCCGACCTGCAAAGCCTTCCATAAGCCGGGCGAAATCGGCGGGCTGCTGGGTCGGCGAAAACTCGACGATGGCGCGCCCCCGGATATCCGGCGCGTGAATTGCCGCCTGTTCCGCAGCCCGTTTGAAGGCCTGCGAGAAAGAGTGCCGCTCCTTGCTCAACACGAATCCGATGGTCAGACGCGGCAGGTCCGAATGCACCCGGTGTCCGATCAATGCGGCGGCGTGATAGCCGATTGACTGTGCAGCCTCATAGACGCGCCGCGCCGTCTCAGGGCGCACTGACGCGCGTCCGTTCAGCACACGATCCACGGTCGCGGTGCTGACCCCGGCAGCGCGGGCCAGATCATTGATGGTCGGACGATTGGACATCATGGCCTCTCGAAATCATGATGCTTTAACATCATTTGATGCTGCTCATTGATGTTTTCTGATTTGTTTAGACAGAACAAGTCTTATTTTTTCGTCATTTCGGCACCGTAGAATTGGAAAATTTGCAACCGATTGCAATTTCGCCCCCGACAACAGAGAATCAGGGCCGGAAAACAGGGGGCAAAACATGCCGATCACGCTGAAGGATGTCGCCCTGCGCGCCGGAGTGAGTCGCTCTGCCGTGTCGCGAACATTCACCGAAGGCGCCTCGGTCAGTCCGAAAACCCGCGCCAAGGTCGAACGCGCCGCCGCCGATCTGGGCTATGCCCCTTCGGCCCTTGCCTCTGCCCTGTCAACCGGGCGCACCAAGCTGATCGGGCTTGTCGTTTCGAACTTTCACAACCCGTTCTTCCTTGAAGTCTTCGACCGGTTCACCCGCGGATTGCAGGAGCGCGGCCTGCGCCCCCTTCTGGTCAACCTGTCCGGCGAAACTGATCCCGAAGCTTCGGTGCGGATGCTGCGGCAGTATTCGGTGGATGGGGTGATCGTCGCCTCCTCCACCCTGCCCCCCAGCTTTGCAGGCGCGTTCCGGGCCGCCGGTTTGCCGGTCGTGCACTCCTTCGGGCGCTGGACCGACAGACCCGAAACCCACGTCGTCGGCATCGACAATGTGGACAGCGGACGGATGGCCGCACGCACACTGCTGGACCGGGGTTATCGTAAGATCGCTTTCCTTGGTGGCCCGGAATCCGCCACCTCGACGCAGGACCGGATGGCCGGGTTTCGGATGGCCCTGCCCGTCGACACTCCGCTCTCGACCAGTTTTGCCCTGACCTACTCCTTCGGTGCGGGTCGATTGGAAATGCAGCGCCTGCTCGCCGATGGTCCCCCGGCCGAAGCGTATTTCTGCGGCGACGACGTGCTTTCCATCGGGGTGTTGTCGGCCCTGTCGGACGCGGGCCTGTCGGTGCCCGGCGACGTCGGCGTGATCGGGTTGAACGACATGGAAATGGCAGGCTGGGAGAACATTAACCTGACCACGATCCGTCAGCCCATCGCCGAAATCATCGACGCCTCGATCGAACTGGCCGTCCTGTCGGTGGAAGACCCCGACCGCCTGCCCGAAGCGCGCCTGTTCCCCTGCCGGGTGACCGAGCGGGGGACGTTGCGCCCCCTGCCCCGGCGCTAGCGGAACATGGGCGGTCGCGCATCGACCCAGACCCCATCGGCCTTGCCCGATTCCGCCACCGCGAAGACCGCCGCCATCGACCGCAAACCGTCTTCGGCCCGTGGATACAGGTTCGCCGCCGGGTCCATGGTGCGCCCATCCTTGCGTGCGCGGATCGCCTCGGCCAGATCGGCATAGATATTGCCGAAGGCCAGCGGCATGCCTTCCGCGTGGCCCACTGTGACGCGACTGGTCCGGTCCGCCTCGGGCGAGAGGTTGCCTTCACCACGTTCGATCACCTGCAATCGTTGACCCAGAGGCATGTAATACAACTGGTTCGGCTGTTCCTGCGACCAGCGCAGCCCGCCGGTTTCGCCGAATACCTGTATGGCCAACCCGTGCTGCCGACCAATCGCGATCGACGAAGTCCAGAGCCGCCCGACAGCGCCACCGTCCATGCGGAAGTTGACCATCGCGTCGTCTTCCAGCGTGCGCACCGGGATGCCGGACACGATATCGGCGGAGAGCCTTTCGACCTCCTGCCCGGTCACGAAACTTGCCATGTGCATCGCGTGAATGCCGCAATCGGCGAACTGCGCGCTGACCCCCGCCTGGGCCGGATCGTAGCGCCAGCGGACACGTGGATTGTCGGCGTCAGTCGCGTCGGCATGGTGGCCGTGGGCAAACTCGGCCACGACGACACGAACCTTGCCGATATCGCCCCGCGCCACCATCGCCCGCATATGTCGCACCAGCGAATAACCGGAGTAGCCATAGTTCACGGCGCAGATTCTGCCGGTGTGATTGGCCAGATGCACCAGTTCTTCGCCTTCGGCGACGGTCATGGTCATCGGCTTTTCGCACAACACGTGAAAGCCGTTTTCCAGGAACGCCCTGGTGATTTCGAAATGGGTGGCGTTCGGCGTGGCGACAGTGACCAGATCGACGCGATCCGGGCGATCCTTTTCGCCCGCCAGCATATCCTGCCACGACCCATAGGCGCGGTCGGCGTCCAGCCCCAGTCTCTGGCCATAGTCCCGACCCTGTTCGGGCCTGTGATCCAGTGCGCCGGCAACGAAGGCAAATTCCCCGTCCAGGCCCGCGCCCAGACGATGCGCCGGCCCGATCTGGCTGCCTTCGCCGCCGCCGACCATGCCCCAGTTCAGTTTTGCCATCTTAGAATCCGATCGATTGCAGGTATTCACGGTTCGCAGTCGCGTCGCCCAGAGTGTCCGGGTTCAGCGTCGGATCGCAGTCCTGTTCAACCGTGCACCATCCATCAAACCCGTCGTCCAGCAAGATTTGGCGAACGGCCGGGAAGTCCACATCGCCCTGCCCCAGATTGCAGAAAATCCCCTGCCCGCAGGCCCTGTAGAAATCGGTCCGCCTGGCGACGACATCGGCCTTCACCTTCGGGTCGATGTCCTTGAAGTGCATGTAGCTGATGCGCTCGATGTGCCGCTTCATGAAAGCCACCGGATCGAAACCGGCATAGGAATGATGCCCTGTGTCGAAGCAGATCTTCAGGATGTCTTCAGGAACTTCGTCCAGCAAACGCTCCAGCTCGGGTTCGAAATCCATGAACCCCGCGGCATGGGCGTGGATGCCGACGGTCAGGCCATACTCCTGCGCCCCGATCTTCGCCACCGTGGCGATGCGGTCGCGGAAGGCCGCCCATTCGTCCTTGTCCATCTGCTCCGCCTCGGACTCGCGCCCGGCGGTCGGTGCCCGGCGCGGCGAGATGCTGTCGATCAGCACCAGATGCTTCGCGCCATGCGCGACCAGCGCCTTGCAGGTGCGGATGGCGCCATCCATCACGTCGTCCCATTGTTCGGGGTCGTGGAACGCCCGGAACACGACGCCCCCGATCAGCGTCAGATCATGTTTCGCCAGACCCTCGGCCAAAATGACGGGGTCTTCGGGCATGAACCCCACCGGCCCCAGTTCGATCCCCTTGTATCCGGCTTCGGCACATTCCTTCAGAACGTGCTGCCACGTCGGATTGCGGGGGTCGCGTGCGAATTCGACGCCCCAGGAACACGGCGCATTGCCGATACGTATCGTCATGATCTGGCCCTCACAAATCGACCCATTGGCGCTGGTCCGAAGAGGTCCAGGCGGCTTCGACCACCCGGTTGACCTCCATCCCGTCGCGGAAAGTCGGGAAAATGTTCGTATTCGTCTCGATGGCGTGCAGGAAATCCCGCGCCTCGATGATGATCTGATCCTGATATCCCGTGCCGTGCCCCGGTCCCTGACAGAAGGCGGCATAGTTCGGATGTGCCGGGCCGGTCAGAATTTTGGTGAACCCGCGCCCCGCTTCGGGGCCATCGGCGTAATATACGTGCAGCGCGTTCTGATCTTCCTGATCAAACCGGATCGCGCCTTTCGTTCCGTGGATTTCATAGCCGTATCCCATTTTGCGACCCGTCGCAGTACGACTGACGTAGAGCTGACCCATAACGCCGTTTGCAAAGCGCAACATCATCTGGGCGTGGTCGTCGTTCGTGACCTGCACCGGACCATCCGGGCCGGGGCGCGTGTCATGAACCGTCTCTATTTGTGCCATCAGGGACTTGATCGGACCCATCAGCGCCAGCGCGCAATTGATCGGGTGCGGGGCCAGATCGCCCATCGTGCCCGACGCACGGCCTTCGGTCCGCCAATTGGCGGGGGCATCCGGATCGGACAGGAAATCCTCTGTATGCTCTCCGCGAAACCAGGTGATCCTGCCAAGCGCACCGGATCTGACCAGTCGGATCGCCTCTTGTGTTGCGGGGGTGCGGACGTAGTTGAAACCGGTCATGTTGATTGCATTTGCCGCCTCGGCCGCCATGACCATAGCAGCACTGTCGGCGGCGTTTTCACCCAGCGGCTTTTCGCAAAACACCGGCAAACCGCGCGCGAAGGCGGCTTCGGCGATCTCCCGATGGGTGGATTGCGGCGAGGCGATGACGATCGCCTCGACCTCCGGGTCAGCGACCAGCGTGCGCCAGTCCGATGTCGCCCGCGCAAACCCATAGGCCGCGCGATACCGTTCTGCCGAGGCGTCGGACGTGGCACAGACCATCACGAGTTTTGGGCGCAAAGCCGTCTCGAACACGGGGCCGACGGCAGACATCGCCACCGCATGGGCTTTGCCCATATAGCCTCCGCCAATGATGCCAATGCCGATATCGCGCATAGTTCCCCCGGTTCCCGATTAGCAATTGCAACCGGTTGCAATATCCGTATTCTGGGATTCGAAAACGTGCAAGCGCTTTTCACCGGGAGGAATGCCGCAATGACAGATACCATCCGCCTTACGGTGGCACAGGCCATCGTGCGTTGGCTTCTGGCGCAACATATCGACATCGACGGAACCCGGACGCGCATCTGCGGCGGTGGTTTCGGCATCTTCGGTCATGGCAACGTGCCCTGTCTGGGCGAGGCGCTGTATCCGGTGCGCGATCAACTGCCGCTCTATCGCGGTCAGAATGAAACCAGCATGGGGTTCGCCGCTGCCGGCTATGCCAAATATCATCTGCGCCGCCGCTTCATGTTCTGCACCGCAAGCGCTGGCCCCGGCACCGCAAACCTGCTGACCGCCGCAGCACTGGCCCACGCAAACCGTCTGCCGATGCTGATGCTTTGCGGCGATACCTTCCTGACCCGCCTGCCCGACCCGGTGCTGCAACAACTTGAACATTTCGGCAATCCGGCACTGGGCGTGAACGATGCCTTCAAGGCTGTCACCCGGTTCTGGGACCGCATCACCCATCCGGCGCAGATCCTGCAATCGCTACCCGCCGCGCTGGCGACCATGCTGGACCCTGCCGATTGCGGCCCGGCGTTTCTGGGCCTGCCGCAGGATGTGCAGGGCTGGGCCTGGGATTATCCAAAGGCGTTCTTTGACAATCGGACACATCGCATTCGCCGACAGATGCCCGATACGGTCGAAATCTCCGAGGCCGCTACAATCCTCAAGTCTGCTGAACGTCCGGTCATCATTGCCGGCGGAGGCGTGCAGTATTCCGGGGCCGTGGCCGAGCTGACGCGTTTCGCCGAAACTCATGATATCCCGGTAATAGAGACAATTGCCGGCCGGGCAAATCTTCTGGACGATCATCCGCTGAACATCGGTCCGGTCGGCGTCACCGGATCGAACTCGGCCAACTGGACGGCGGAAAATGCCGACGTGATCTTCGCAGTCGGCACCCGCTTGCAGGACTTCACGACCGGCAGCTGGACCGCCTTTGCCCGCAACGCCAGATTGCTGACGCTCAACGTCGGACGTCACGATGCGGCCAAGCATCTGGCGACGACGGTCGTGGGCGATGCAAAGTTGGGACTGAATGCTGTCGGCGACGCTCTCGGTAATCACAAAACGCCCGCGGACTGGACCGCAAAGGCCAAGGCCGAGCGCGCAAAATGGAACGATTACCGCGCCGAGAACGTGACACCCGGCAACCGCCCGAACTCCTATGCCCAGGCCATTGGCACGATAAACGCGCTGATGGCCCCGTCCGACCGCGTCGTCGCCGCCGCCGGGGGCCTGCCCGCCGAAGTTACTGCCAACTGGCGCACCCTGAAGGCGGGCACCGTAGATGTGGAATTCGGCTTTTCCTGCATGGGTTACGAAATCGCGGGCGGCTGGGGCGCGCGCATCGCGCAGGCCGAGGACGAGCCCGACAGCGACACCGTCGTGCTGACCGGCGACGGCAGCTACCTGATGCTGAACTCTGACCTCTATTCCGCCGTCCTGACCGAAAAGAAACTGATCGTTCTGGTACTCGACAACGGCGGTTTCGCGGTCATCAACAAGTTGCAGAACAACACAGGGCAGGACAGTTTCAACAACCTGATCGCGGATACACCGACCGCCACCCGCCAGGTTCGTGTCGATTTCGAATCCCACGCCAAAGCCATGGGCGCACATGCCGAAACCGTCTCTAACGCGGGCGAACTGGCCGATGCCTTCACCCGTGCCAAGGCCTCTGCCCTTACCACCGTCATCGTCATGCAGGTCGATCCCTATGATGGCTGGACGTCTGAGGGGCACGCCTGGTGGGAGATCGGAACGCCCGAAATTTCGGAAACCAGGTCCGTCACTGCCGCGCACAAGGATGTTGAAGCCACGCGCACCAAGCGACAGAGGAAAGGCATATGAAAACCTACAAAGCCGATGCAGCCGATCCAGACGCCATTGTCGACGAATTGTTAAACGGCGGCGGGGCCGTGATGTTCAAAGGCCTGTTTGCACCCGAGGATATTGCCGAGGCCCGACGCATCATCCTCGAACATTCCAACAACGATGCGGCCAAGGTCACGCATTTTCAGGGGGCCGCCGCCAAGGATGGCCAGCTGGCCCTGCAACGACGGGTCTGGAACCTCTTGGCCAAGGGCGACGTGTTTGCCCGTATGGCCACGCACCCGGTCTTGATGAAAGTCCTGTCGAAATTCCTCGGCACCGGATTCATCATGGGCTCCATCGCGGCCAACCGCATCCTGCCGGGCGGGCCGGGTCAGGAACCGCATGTCGATTATCCCTATTGGGATTTTCATGCACCGGAAACGCACCCCATCGGCCTGAACGCCAGCTTTCCGATGAACGCGCAGGTCACCGTGATCCTCGATCCGTTCACCGAGGCGTCGGGCGCGACCGCCTATGTGCCCGGTACGCAGAAACATCTGCGATATCCGGGGCCGGAGGATGATTTTCACGGCAAATCTAAACGCATGCTGGGTGAACCGGGTGACACTGTGCTGTTTTTTGGTGCCGCCTGGCATTGCGCGATGCCGAACCGTTCCGACCATGAACGCTGCGCGGTTCTGACGAACTATCTGCCCAAGTGGGTCAAACCGCTGGAAGATATGCCCGCCGCCCTGCCCCGCGAACTTCTCGACACCGCTTCACCTGAACTGCGTCAGCTGTTGGGGTTCGACTATCCTTATCCCGAAGTTCTCGACACCGCCGATGCCGTCAATGCGGAAGGGCGAAAATGAACCTGTCGGACAAGGATTTCCTGATCGTCGGGCGCGCGGGTATGGATTTCTACCCCGACCCGCCCGGTACCCGCACCGAAGACGCCGAAAGCTTCGTGTCCTGCCTGGGCGGAAGCAGCGCGAATATCGGCGTCGCGCTGGTCAAACAGGGCTGCAAGGCCGCCCTGGTGACCCGTGTCAGCGACGATGCAATCGGACGGTTCGCCATCAACCAGCTGGACCGCTACGGTGTCGACCGCACCTGTGTCAAACCCGTGGGCGGCGAAGCACGCAACTCGCTCGCCGTGGTCGAAACCCGGATGGAGGACCACCAATCGGTCATCTATCGCAACGGCGCCGCAGACTTCGAGATGACGGTCGCTGATGTAGAGGCAGCGCGGTATTCGGGCCGCAGCGCCCTGATCACCACCGGCACGGTCTTTGCCGCCGATCCCAGCCGCACCGCAGCCTTTCGCGCCTTTGATCTGGCGCGAAGCGCAGACATCCCGCTGATCTTCGATATCGACTACCGCCCCTATTCCTGGACAAGCCCGCAGATTGCCTCCGACGTGCTAAGCCGCGCGGGCGACCTATGCGACGTCATCATCGGGAATGACGTCGAATTCGGATTTATGGCCGGCGACTATGAAAAGGGTCTCGAAAAGGCTCGAACGCTGGCGGAACAGGGCAAACTGATCGTCTACAAGATGGGCGAGAAGGGCGCGATCACCTTCCATGACGGTGACGAAATCCGCACCGGCATCTATCGCACAGATGCCCTGAAACCCACCGGCGCGGGCGACAGTTTCATGGGCGGGTTCATCGCCGGTCTGGCCAACGGCCACGACGTGAAATCGGCCGTCCTGCGCGGGTCGGCCAGCGCCGCGATGGTCGTTGCCCGCGTTGGCTGCGCCCCCGCCATGCCGACCACACTCGAACTCGAGGCCTTTCTGGCCAATCACCCCGGACCCACGGAGTAGCCCCGATGCACATCCCCCCCCATGACAATCACAACAAGCCGATCGTCGACGTCGACAATGCGACAGTTCCGCTGAACTACTTCAATATCGTCAAGCTGAATCAGGGCGAGACCTTCGAATATCGCGTTCCCGGATACGAGACCTGCATCGTGCCTGCGACCGGCACGGTGACCATCGAAACCGGCGGCGAGACCTACAAGGATATCGGTGTCCGCACCGGCGATGTCTTCGATGGCGACCCCGAAGGTGTCTATGTCCCGACCGATACGGGCGCGCAAATCACCTGTCGCAGTGCCACCGCCGAAGTCTTCATTGCAGGCGCCAAATTCGCCGACACGCTAAAGCCTTTCGCCGTCCGAACCAAGGATCTTGACAAGGTGCAATATGGCAGTGACGACACCAAGACCCATCGCCGTATCGCGCATATCCTGGGCGCGCAATACCATGACCGTGTTGGTCGGTTGCTGGTGTCGGAACTGTTCACCGTCGGTCAGGGCGGCTGGTCCGGTTTTCCCAGCCACAAGCACGACACCGACCGCCTGCCCGACGAGACGCGGCACGACGAGACCTATAACTTTCGCTTCAAACCGAACTACGGCTCGGGCGTGCAGATGCTGCAACGCGAAGATAACAAGCCCGGCGATGCTTATCATATCATGGATGGCTCCACGATCTGTCTCGACAAGGGGTATCATCCCTGCGCCGTTCTGCCCGGCTATGAAATGTACTACTTCACCATCCTCGGCGGACTCAGCCAGCGGTCGCTGAAGCAATATTTCCAGCCGACGCATGCCGAACAACTGCATACGATTCCGGGCATCATGGATATGGTGGCCAAGTTCAAATGACCCTCGTTCCCCTGTCCAACGTGCTGCAACCCGCGCTTCGGTATGGCCGCGCCATCGCCGGTGTCGTCTGTCTGGGGTGGGAGGATGCGCGCGCCTATACCGCCGCCGCGCAGACATTGGGTGTGCCGATCATCCTGCAAGCCGGGCCAGGCTGTCGCGCGCATACCCCCCTGCCCGTTCTGGGTGCGATGTTCCGGTCGCTGGCGGCCGACGTCGACGTGCCCGTCGTGGTTCATCTGGATCACGGGTACGAAGAATCCGATTGTGCCGCCGCGATTGATGCTGGGTTCACCTCCGTCATGTTCGACGGGTCGAAACTGTCGCTGGCCGACAACATCGACCGGACCCGTGCCATTGCTGACATGGCCCATGCCGCGGGTGTCAGTTGCGAGGGCGAAATCGGGTTCGTCGGCTATGCCGCAGGCGCCGAGAGCAAGGGGACCGACCCCGGCGAAGCCGCAGAGTTCGCCCGCGAAACCGGCGTTGACGCCATGGCGATTTCCGTCGGAAACATGCATTTGCAGACCGGTGCGGGCAATGGACTGGACGAAGCCCGCATCCGCGCGATCGAGGCTGTCACCTCCGTCCCGCTGGTCATCCACGGCGGGTCGGGTGTGCCGCACGGGCAACGGGCCGCACTGGCGCGCAGTTCGTCAATTTGCAAATTCAACATCGGGACAGAATTGCGTCAGGTCTTCGGCAGCGCGCTGCGCAAGACGCTGGCCGACGACCCTGCTCTGTTCGACCGGGCGCAGATCCTGTCCCGGATCGAAGCTCCGATTCGGAATGCGACCGTTGCCGTTCTGCGGTCCCTGGGCGACTGATCGAAACCCCGCTTCAGGATATGGCGACATTGGCACCGTTCAAGAACAGTTATACCGCTGCCTGCATCGCAATGTGATCACAGGGTTTAAGACGCTGTGTCTGTGGCAAGCGTTTCTCAAATCTCTTGATAAGAGCCTTTTATTCAATGCATGAGCGTATGTCAGACGATCTTTCGGGAATGTCCGACCAAGCTTCAATCGACCAGCTCCACCTCGCACCCCTGAAACCGCGCCAGGGCCTGTAGGCGACCCAAGTGATGCGTGCGCAGGAACGAGCCGTGAAATTTCGACGGCACCTTCAACCGCAAGACCCTGTTCCGTTCTCCCAACGATACCAGCGGCGCAAACCAGGCATTGAACACTCCGGGATCGTCTGCCTGCAATCGTGTGGCGATCTGCGACCATGCGCCTTCGCCCGCCACTGGAAAAGCCACGACTGTCGGATCGGACGCCGGTTCCGCAGGTTTGGCCCCCATCCGTTCCACGAAATCCGGGCCGACACATACCCAATAGGGTTCGGTCTGCATCAGGATCACATCCAGCCCCAGACCGTAACAGGCCACGCGACCGCGCGTCGAAGCACGTTTCAGAACCAGCCATCCCATATCGCGCAACCGCGCCATCTCACGCTTTACGGTGCGTTCATCGACGGACCAGAGCGCTGCAATCTCGCGCTGGCCTGTCGTCACCGTATCGTCCTGCCAGTTGTAGCGAGCAGTCACGAGGGTCATCAGGCGCAGCGCCAGACGCTGCCGATGCTTGTCCCCTCCGCAGGCATAGGCCCCGAGGGCAGTCAGGACATCGTATTTCAGCGAGGCCGCATACCGTCCTGTAGCCCGCGTTGTCTCCCGCCGTTTCATCTGTGTCCTGTCTGGCCGAGACCCATCCTGTCCTCCCGCCCTTGCCGCTCAATCCACCGTTATTTCGGCAGTTACCCTGATTTGCGTTGAGCGGGCCGATTCTGTCAAGCACTCCCATGCCTGTCATTCATCCTGAAAGAAGAATCCGGTATGAATCTGGTATAGGGGGACACTCTGGTTGTCCTCCTATAGGGCAGAAATGTCCCCTCAAAAAGCTTCGCGCTAGGGTCGATGTCACCCCAAATCAGTCTCTGGGACGCATATGGTGCCGAATCGGCATTGGCCCTTGCCTCATGGGTCCCGTCTTTCCCCGCGGGGAAATCATCCATCGCTGTTTCGTTCTAATCCGGGATTTACGCGGAGGTCAAATTCGGCGTATTCCTGATTACATGATCGAACAACGTTGAGGCAGACGGATGCTAGACTACCGCGACCTGCAGGAGCTGCGCGACAGCTCCCTCAAACTTCAGGGCTGGATACGACGGCAGACCTTTTCGCCTGGACATGAAAAGACGCTCCGCCGGTTCTCCTCATGGGAGGTATCGGAGCTTATTTTCCGCGTGAACCAGAATACTTTTCGCGGCCGCCTCGCCGCCGACCCTTCCCTGCCCTCCGGCGAAGTGGAGCAGGACGGACGGCAACGCTGGTTCAGCCTGGACGAGGTGAACGAGCTGCGCCGCAAGATGAAGATCAACCGCAAGTCGCTGATGCCCGCGCGCCCGACGGGCAAGCGCGCGATCCGGGTTGCCGTCAGTAACTTCAAGGGCGGCGCGGGCAAGTCGACGACGGCCCTGCATCTGGCGCATGCCGCCGCGCTTGACGGCTACCGCGTGCTCTGCGTCGATTTCGATCCGCAGGCGACACTCAGCCATTCGATGGGTCTGAGCGACGTTAGCGAGGACCACACCGTCTGGGGTATTCTGGCGCGCGATCTGATCCATGAAACACGGCGCATGAACAGCGCGACGCAAGGCGCAGAGTCGGGGCGCCATATGCCGCAGCGCCGCTTGCCGACATCGATTGCCGACACCGGGCTGGGCGAATTGCGGGTGGCTGATTTCATAAAGCCGACCTGCTGGTCGACTATCGATCTGGTGCCAAGCTGCGCCAATGCGGCCTTTGTCGAATTCGCCAGCGCCCAGTATCGGCACATGAACCCGGACTGGTCGTTCTTCGCCGCCGTGTCCCGCTGGCTGGATGCCCTGCCCCGCGATGCCTACGATATGGTGATCTTCGATTGCCCTCCGGCCATCGGCTACCAGTCGATGAATGCGGTGTTTGCGGCGGATGTCCTCTATGTGCCGTCGGGACCGGGGTATTGGGAATACGACAGCACCACGTCGTTCATCGGTCAGTTGTCGGAAGCGCTGGAGGATCTGGTCGGCTTCGGTGATTTCCCCGCGGGGAAATCGGATTTCGGCAAGAGTTTTCTGGACATCCGGTTTCTGCTGACCCGCTACGAGCCGGGGAATGATCTGCATCGCGCGATGAAAGATGCGTTCCACAAGGTTTTCGGTGACCGTATGGCGCTGCATCCGATCGAACACACGCGCGCGGTCGAGCAATCGGGGCGATTCCTGAGTTCGGTGTATGAGATGGATTATCGCGATATGACACGGGAAACCTGGCGACGGGCACGATCGACATTCGACGTTGCTTATGAGGAATTCAGGGACACCGTTCTGGCCGCATGGGACAATATGGAGGATGACGCATGAGCCGCAAACGCCGCATGTTCGACGTGGATCTGCCGGACGAAGCCGTTCCGGAGCCATCCGACATGCCCGAGTTGGAGACGAAATCTGCGCGGCGCGGACCCATGGCTTCGGCCATCGGCGAAGTTGGCGATGCCCGGCGCTATCGCGAAAAGGTCGAGGCCGATATCAGGGCTGAAAATGACGCCTTGGCCCATGAACTGGTACGCCTGAAGAAACTGGGCCTGGTGACCGACCTGATCCCGTTGGATAGGGTGCGCACGACCAAGCTGACACGGGACCGCCGTTTGTCGGACGACATGGATCTTGGCGATCTGAAAGTGTCGTTGCGCGAGATCGGGCTGAGCAATCCGATCCGGGTCGAGGCGGACGGGCAGGGCGGATATGAACTGGTGCAGGGTCTGCGCCGATTGACGGCCTACCGGGAACTTCTGGTCGAAACCGAAGACGCCAGGTGGATGCATATTCCGGCGGGTATCTTCGCCACCGGGGAGAGTGACGCGGGTCTGTATCGGCGGATGGTGGACGAGAACCTGATCCGGAAGGACGTCAGTTTCGCCGAGATGGCATCGTTGGCGCGGGCCTATGCCGCGGACGGGGTCGACGGATGTGAGTCGCTGGATGCGGCGGTGAACGCGCTGTTTGCAAGTGTTTCGCCCCAGAAGCGGAGCTATATCCGGCGGTTCGCATTGCTGCTGGCACGTCTGGACAAGGTGCTGGAGCATCCGGCGGCGATGCCCCGCTCGCTTGGTCTGCAACTGGCAGATCGGCTGGAGGCCGATCCGGCGTTCGTAGGGGTTGTCAGCGATGCCTTGCGCGCCGCGCCGACGCGCGATGCGGCGGAGGAGCTGGCAATCCTGCGACGCGTGATCGAGGGGCATTCGGTGCCGCTACCGGTCAAGGCGCGGGGCGTGCCCAGGGGGCGGCGGGGCAGGGTGGCCCTGACGGTTCCCGTCGGACCGGGGGTGCGGGCAACAGCGACCCAGGGCAAGATGGAGCTGCGCGCCGATATTGATTTCGGGGCCGTGGACCGGGCCCGGCTGGAACGGGCGATCGAGGCATTTTGGCATGAGATCGGAGATGCGGAGTGATTTCCCCGCGGGGAAATGCAGTGATGAATTAAATATTATATTTCAATAGGTTGCCAATAAGTGATTGAATGGGCTAGTGGCTCTTGCCCTGTGCCGGGGGTGCGTCGTCCTGGCATCCGGCAACGTCTTGCCGAACGCTTTCCGTGGCTTTGGCCGCATTCATAATTCTGCAAAACTGAAGCGTATTTACCTAAACTTTTGGCAGGGTTGCGAAATATTGCCGATTAAATTACCCAAGGTCAGGGGGCGGCATGTCCATGGACTGCCGGACGAAGGGATGTGAGTGTGAACGGTTTCCGGCTTTTTAGCCTTCTGATGATCTGTGCCGCCAGCATATATTGGCCTCAGCAGAGTCTTGCCGCCGTCTACGAGGGCTGGGCGGTATCCTGCCGGAATGACGCCTGTTTCGCCGAATCGACTGTTCTTGCCTCGGACCGGACCTGGTTGATGACGGTCCGTGCGCGGGCCACGCATCCGGGTGCCGAGGTCCAGGTCATCGTTCCGGCGGGCGTCCATATCGCCAGCGGCCTGTTCGTGGGCGTTCCTGGCGGAACGGTAAAGCAGGCGCAGTTCGTTCGCTGCGAAGCGCGCGCCTGCGAAGCGCAATTGAAACTTTCGGAAGCGGAATTGCTGGGCTGGAAGCGAGGGCGGGCAGCGCAGGTACGATATCGCCCGCGGGTCGCCGTGCGTCCTGTGGCATTTGAACTGTCGTTGAGTGGAATCACTGCCGCGATCCAGGACCTTGAGGAAAAGCAATGACGATGCGGGCATATCTTGCGGTCATGGCGGCCATCCTGACAATCCTCGGCCTGCCGCAGGTCGTACAAGCCCAGACCTTCGAGATTTCAGGCGTCGACTTTTCCGACAGCGTCTATCTGGACGAGGCGGAGTTGCAGGCCGTCGCCGCGCCCTACGTCGCGAGACCCGTTGAATTCGACGACCTGCAAAAGCTGCTGGGCGAGGTCCAGGGCCTGTATTCCCGTGCAGGGATCGTGACGGCCCAGGCCATCATTCCGCCGCAGGAGTTGGTGAACGGTGTTCTGAAAATCGAACTTGTCGAAGCTTCGGTCGAGACAGTACGGGTCTAGGGGTTCGGCCGGACGCAACCTGATTTCCTGCGCCGCAACGTGTCGTTGAGACCGGGTGATCTGCCGGATTTCGAGCGGTTGGAACGTGATCTGCGGGTGTTCGACCTGAGCCATGACGTGACCCCGACGATTTCCTTCGAGCCGGGCGAAGCACCGGGGACGACAGTCGCGGTGATCCGTGGCGAGGCCCCGAAGCGGAATGTCTTCGGCGTGAGCCTCGACAACTATGGGCGCGAAGAAACCGGAGAGGCGCGACTGACCCTGTCGGCAGTGCGGCGCAACCTGACCGGTGTGCGCGACACGCTGACCGCACAGACCACACTGACCAGCGGATCGGTCTCCGCAAACATCGGGTATTCGCGGCCCGTGGGGCCAGGAGGCGGGCGGATTCTGGGCTCGCTCAGCTATTCGACGTCGCAGATCATTGCCGGAACGTTCACGCCAATTGCCGTGTCGAGCGACAACATGGGCGTGACGCTGGCCTATCGCCGTCCGATCCGGGTGCTGCCGTTCAGCCACGTCATCGTCGAGGGTGGGCTGGCATACGAGACGTCGGAGTCGGTGACCAACGGCCTGCCGTTCTCGGACATCAAGCTGACGGAATTGTATGCGCAGGGAAGCTATTCCCGGCGGCTCGAAAATTCCGCCTTCAGCCTGTCGCTGGGTCTGCGGGCCGGATCGGCACAGGCGGCGGGCACCACACAGACCGAAGGCAGTTTCACGCTTCTGTACGGCAGCGCCAGCTATGCACGTCCCCTGACGGAGAGGTTCATGTTCGACGGCAACCTACGGTTCCAGGTCGCGCCCGATCAGAACCTGCCGGTGGCGCGCCTGTTTTCGATCGGCGGTGTCGGATCGGTCCGCGGCTATCCCAACGATATCCGGTCGGGCGACAGCGGCGCGGTGCTGAACCTTCAGGTGTCGAAGCGCGAGCCATTCAGCGTAGCGGGAGACCGGCTGTCGATTTCACCCTTTGCGTTTGTCGATATCGGGGTCGCGGTGCCGTTCAGAGCGACCAGTGCCGGCTTCAACAGCGATCAGGACCTGCTGTATTCGACAGGTCTGGGCGCGTTGTTCGATCTGAGCGGGCGACTTGACGTGCAGGCGGTCGCGCTGATCGGTGTGCCGCTGAAAGAGACGTTGGGATACCCGGACCCAAAGGCCCGCGCCTACATCGGACTGGATTATAAATTCTGAATGGTTCCCGGAGCGGAGCCCTGAAAATCGCGACTGAACTAAATGAATGAGGAACGAATGAAACTGACGGGATTGATACTGGCATTGAGCCTGACGGCAGGTATGGCAGCAGCGCAGGACGCCACAACCGACACGGAAACTGACGCTGCAACCGATGCGTCAGCAACCTCGCAGGATCTGGCGAACGGCACGACCTTCGGCGACTGGCTGGTGGCCTGCGAGGCGATCTCTGTGCGCGACACCGCATGTCGTCTTGTGCAGACGCTGACGCTGACCGACGGGCAGACGCTGGTCTCGAATTTCATCACCGTTCCGTCCGAGGATGGTGCCATCCTGATCGCGCAGGTTCCGATGGGCGTCTATCTGCCCGGCGGCGCGGTCTATCGCTTCGCTGGCGACGAGGACGCCGAGCAGCGCGAGATGATCTGGCAAAGCTGTCAGGGTCAGGTCTGCGAGGCTGCCGCGCCGCTGGACGCCGAGGAGCTGGCCGCGATGGATGCGGCAGGCAAGCTTCTGTTCGGTTATCGCATCCGGCCCGACGCCGATCCGGTGGTGGTCGAGGTAGACGTGACGGAATTGAGCGAAGGCCTCGATGCGCTGCGCGCGGCCCGCAGCCAGTAACGACCGCGCGCCCGTTGGCGCGTGATGCAAAGGCCGGTCGGCGCAGCCTGCGCCCGCCAGCAACCGAGACGAGTTAGGACGACCTGTGGTTGATCGCATCAGACAGACGAACGGAACGCGGGCAGGGGGCATCGGCCTTCTGTTGCTGGCCGGACGAATGGTCAGCCGAACGATCGCCATAGCGGCCTCCGTCTCGGTGGCCGTGGTGCCCGCGATGGCACAGGTCGTTGCCGATGGGGCGACGGCGACCAGCGTCGTATCCGGGGGCGGCGTGACCAATGTCACGACGGCCACAGTGACGAACGGGACCGGCTACAATACCTTCAGCCAGTTCGACGTCGCGGCCGGCACGACCGTCAATGTGGTCGAGCCGACGGACGCAAGCGCGCTGGTGAACATCATACGGGGCGGTCAGTCGAACATCTCCGGCACGGTAAACGCGCTGAAGGGCAGTGCGGCAGGCCCGGTCGGCGGCAACGTCTTCTTCGTCAACGCAGACGGATTCATGATCTCGGCCAGTGGCGTGATCAATGCGGGCAACCTGACGCTGAGCGCGCCGAACCGCGATTTCGTCGACAGTCTTGCAGCCGAAGCGACGGGGGGCATCGGGGGATCCACGGCGGCGCTGTTCGCCGGGACGGAAAATCTGGTTGGCGGCGGCGATATCACGGTTGAAGGCGCAATCAACGCCAGCCGTCTGGACATGCGGGCCGGTGCGCGGATGATGATCAGCGGTCAGATCACCGTCGATGCACCCGATGCGACCGGTCGGATTCAGCCCGCGGTCAATGCGGAGGGCCGCCCCTCGGCCGGCGGTGTGTCGATCGGATCTGACGGAGTCGTGCGCCTGTTTGCCAAGGGCGACGTTGATCTGTCTCCGACCGTTGCGGCCCCGGCACCCAAGATCACGGCCAGCCGGGGCGATAGCGGCGGTCTGGTCGAGGTCATCGCCGAAGGCGTCCTGACGATCGACGCCGATTTCGACGTCTCGGGCATGAACGCGGGGCAGGGCGGTGCGGTCACACTGTTCGCCGAAGGCAACGCCGCGATCAGCGACGCGACCGTGATCGATGCAAGTTCCGTCGCGGGCGACGCGGGCTTTTTCGCGCTGACCGCGAAAGCTGGCGATGTCACGGTCGGTCAGGTTGCATTCAAGACCGCCGAAACGGTGATCGAAGGCGAAGGCGTCACGGTTACCGGTGCCGTGACGACCGACGGCGGCAGCATCGCGCTGGTTGCCGACGACGCCGCGCGAATTGCCGCAGGAGCGAGCATCGATACACGGGTCAGGACGGGTGCCGGTGACATCGTTATCGTGGGCGAGACTATCAGCGTCGAAGCAGGTGCGAAATTGCAGGCGCAGAACTCGGCGGCGAGCGGACTCGTGGCCCTGACGGCACGGGCCGTCACCGAAGGTGTGGCGTGGAATTTCATCCCTGAAGAAAACGTCGCCAGCGTCACCATCGACAGCGCCACGATACAGGGTGGCACGGTGATCGTCACGGCGCTGGCCACGGCCTCCAATACCCTTGGCAGCGACGATGCCGCCACCGAGGCGGCGCAGGTCGAATCGATGGAGGACGGTGTCGCCGCGTTCGAAGCAGAGTTCGCGAACACCATCGACCGGATCGAAGGATTAATCACTGACGGGTTCGAGCGCGGGTTGCAGACCGTCAGCGACCTTCTGCCGGTGCAAGTGCAGATCCTCAGAGCCGACGCGCGCGTGACCATTACCAACAGTGTCGTGAATGCGGATGGACGCTGGACACCTGCTGCCGTCACGACGGCGGATGCGACGGTCGACGGATCGGTTGACGGTGTCTTTTCCTCCACCGCACTTGGCGCAGGCACCACCCCGATGGGTCTGCGGATCGATGGATATGCCTTGTTCTCGGGCGGAGCGCTCGGGGTGAAGGTTTCCTTGCCGGCGGTGTTCGATACCGCTTCCGAGACTATGCTGGTTGCCAGTCACGCGCTGACCCAGTTTGCGATTGCCCCAAAGGCCTATGGGCTGGGCGTCGCGGTCGCGAACGCCAATACCACGTCGCGCACCACAATTACCGGTGGATCGCTGGTCAATACCGGCGGCGGTACGCGCCTTCTCAGCACGGCTTACGAAGATCATGCGCTGACCCTGAATGCCAGCAAGATCGCGAACGGTTCGAATGCGGTGGGCGTCGTTGTCCGCAGCCTTGAAAACCAGTTGCGCGTCTCGGGCGGCACGGTATCGACCACGGGCAACCTGATGTCCGAGGCGTTGACCGGAAAACGCCATTCCCTGTCCGTCGGGGCCAACGGCGGCACCAACGGTGTCGAGGCGGTGGCGATCAACGTGTCGGTCGGGCAGGGGCTGACGGAAGCCGCGCTCGGAGGGACGATAACGGTCGGCGGCGATCTGGGACTGAGAGCGGAAACCCTGTATTTCGACAAGAGCTTCGCCACCACCGCCGCATTGGGTGCGGCGAATGTATTGACGACGCTTCGCAACAAGGTCATCGCGGGTGCCGCGCGGTCGCGCGGTCTGACCGCGATTGCCGACAAGGTTCAGGGCAAGCCCGCCGACCCAAACCGCAAGCCGCATTTCGGTATCGGTGCCGCCATCGGGGTCGAGGTCGATAACGACAATACGTTTGCCAGCCTCGGCGGCAGCTATCGCAATCTGGAC
>NZ_FNZQ01000007.1 GCF_900109285.1 Jannaschia helgolandensis | reverse complement strand
CGTTCGGCCGCGCGTTCATGTGCCTGGGCACCGCACAGTTGGTCCACATCCAATGCCATCAGCCGGTCGGCCACAAACCCCAGCATCTCGGCCAGGATCTGATGATCGGCAGTCTCCGAAAGAAGCGCTTTCAACGCGGCTGTTTCTGATATCGTGCTCTTGGTCATGGGTGATCTCCTTGATCGGTAGGTCAGGTTTCCAACCCAAACCCTACCGGAGAACGTCCATGGCCGCCCGGCAACCCGCGTGGGCTTCGCCTGAGCTACGCGTGGCTCCGCTCAGCCCACGCTACCGTCGGAATTACACCACCACCCGGGGCACTACCGGCTGCGGAAGATCAGGGACCAGCTACATGGCTGAGGTTCTCCATGGTTCAGGAGCGATCTGCGGGCACGAGGAAGCGTTCGATGTTCTTGGGCCGCATGAAAGCTACAACGAATACGAAAGCTCATGGTATGCAGCGCCGTTTCTAGACCGAATTGGTCCAGAAACGCCGGTCCTCCATCTTGTTCGCAGTCCGGAAAAGGTGATCGCATCTTTTCACCGTATTGGACTGGTCTCTAAGTTTCCATTTCGGCACGTGACACGAGGCAAGACTGCGCTTCATCCGAAAGCATGGCTTTGGTCCAGTCGTAGAGTGAGGGATCGATGGCGATTTGTCTCGCAACACCGCCGGTTTCTCGGCCAGCACGTTGACATCTGGGATGCTCACGACGAGATCACGCGTCTAAACAATTACTGGTTTCGGTGGAATCAGATGATCGAGAGGGAGACCTCTCGCCTTGGCCTGCCCTACCTGCGCATACGACTTGAAGATGTCGACGGGCGCCTGGATGAGGTGGCGAAGTTCCTCGGCATAAAAGAGGGTCTTAACCCAAGACCGCCCGCAAATCTCAAGCTCATGTACAGGGCTAGGCCTGCATTAGACCGCTTCCTAACGCCGGAGTTGACCACGATGGCAAAGCGATATGGCTATTAGCTTGCTTCTGTCGTGTATGTCCAAACGCTCTCGCCATTTACGACAGCTTTAGACAATCCCACCGAGTCCCGGAATTCACGCCCAATGTCTCTAATCCAAAAAGGATTATCGCCGCCAACCAGGATGTTTCGATATTTCCTGTTGTAAGCGCGAAGCTCCTTATTCCTGCCATCGAACAGCTGCTTCTCCGGGTCGAGCCGAAGATCCATTTTTGCGCCGCAGGTGTTTGCAAATTCTCGCTCCAGGAAGCATGGGCTGGTCGTGAAGACAGGCTCATCTTGCAGCATGACACGTCCAAACTTCACGCCAAGAAAACGGCGACGACGCCATTCACAATGGTAGCGGGATGTCGAGCGCCACTCTTTTTCTTTGGTGAGGATGGAAACCTGGCGAACCGTATCTGAGAACAGCGGAAGCACCGCTTCTCTTGATATTGGATGCTGAGCAACCCAATCGTCCTCAAGGTGAAGGCAGTGTGGTTGCTGCACCTGGCTCCACAACCAAGCGACGGCTGCGGGAAACGACGGCTTTTCGGGCTTCCTGATTTTGGCGGCAGGAAAGTATCCGAGAATTACGGCCTCAACCTCTTTAACCTCATCCGCTCCACCTTGGAATGGATCGATGTTGGCGAACACGTTCACTATGTCGAAGTTGGGGAACACGTGCTCAGCAAAGCTCGCAAGCGTCTGCGCCAACAATTCGGGTCGCGCTCCGCAGAGCAGAAGAAGGTCGATGCCGTCAGTTTTCAAGGTCGCTCTCCGTGTCAGCCAAGCCTTCGCGGAAAGAACCGCCCGCAATCTGAAGCCCCACCTAGCCCCTATCCTTGCCGTCTGCAAACACGACGAGCATTGAGATGCGGCGATCTAGAGCCCACTTGCCTGCACGTAAGGCCAGAGCGCAGCGGCGGTGGCGGCGACAGACAGCATCACGAAGCACATCAGGGCGACCCAACTCTGCTTTGTGGAGGACGACAACAGGCGGAAGCCGATCACCTCGGACCCGCCAAGCGTCAACGCAACCTCGAACCGGCCCTCGTCGGCGCGCAGTGCAGGCGCCTCACCCGACATCAGGGCACCAGCGATCGCGCCGCTCATTCACGCGGTAGGAGATCGCGAGGTTCCGCGTCCAACCGCGCGCCGTCCGCACCTCGATCTCTTCCTCCACGAACCGGCTGTCTTCGGTGTTGTCGCAATAGAACTGTTGAAATTGCGCTTCCGAGATTTCCGGCTGCGCCTCAATCGGTCGGTCGATCACTCGGGCGCACGCGCCAAGCGTCAGGCAGAACAAACCCGCCCAGATCATTCGGGATAGCATCATCGATCTCCCTTCCCTCTCGAAGCAGGCCAGTCACGGCCTGGCAGGTCGCCAGCTCGGCGACGGTTTGGTAATGCTCGATCGTCTCGGTCAGGAGCGCATCTTGCAGATCGCCCGCACGGTCCCGCTCGATCCAGAGGATGCCGCCGAACGCGATGCCGATGCCAAGCCCGGCGCCACCCACCACCAAGGACAGCGACTGCCCTGCGATTGCCCAAGCCGACATCACACGCCCTCCATGCAGAGTTGGTATTCATCGGCCCGGCGGTTCACGAGGCCGCGGACAACGCGAGATCCGGCCCGATTCCACCAGGTCAGCGCCTCGCACCCGCCAGCCACGTCGCCTGCGTTCAGGCGGCGCAGGGCCGTCGAGCGGCACACGCCGCCGGTGCCGACATTCCAGGCCAGTGACGTGAACGCTGCGTCCGTCTGCGGCGCCAGCGCATCGGCCTGAAGGCACGCCCGGTAGCACAACATAGATTTCAAATTGATACTCTAACTGGTGCCGTTGAGAGCGCAGCTGCTTCATGTCTTCAACACTGCCGGCTTCAAAACGACTTGGCTTTCCGTTTCGCAACCGGTCACTCTCACGTTTAAGCAGGCGATCGATCAAACGTTGCGGCCGTTCACAACGGCGGATTGACCTTTGTGCCTGACCGCAAACTTCGTAGAGGTCACCTACCCTCGCACCAGGCGTATCCGAAGAAGAAAACTTGCAATGATACAATCGGACGGTGACGTGATTCCCGTCCAACTCGAAGGCTACAACGTCGGCAACCTCACCAGTTCCGTCGTCATTGAAAATGATGTGGCTTCCTGTGGTCGCGCGAACCTGCTCAACTGTCCGGGCCTGAATACTATCGGCTCGAAGCTCAAGCCCGAGTGATTCAACACGGATATCGACACCAGTCCAGTCCCACACTTCGAAATGCTCATCCGGGAAATAGGGTGCGTCCGACTCCGGAAGTGCGAAAAGTTCATCCGCAACGAGCGAGTCACCATCCGCAAAATAGATCGTAGGCGGATATTCGTGAAACCATGCCGACATAGCGATAGCCGAAGCAGTTTTCTCGGCAGAAGCTGATTGACCGTCCCTCAAAGCGAAACTGACGCCGGCTTCATTGATGGTCATCGTGAACTCGGCGCGCTCAGAGTCAGCAACAACTGCGAACTCGATTCTGCCGCGGGCATCGTGCGACACAAGCTCGAGTTCGCTATCATAGAATTTTGCTTGGAGGCCATTGATATTGAAAACCCAGCTATCTTCATCGAGGACTGACATGCCCTCATACCAATCTATGGCGACTGGCGGCTTTGGGGGAACTTCCGTGACCAACTCCGGCTGAATTAGCCTTTCCATAATACCATCTGTAGAAATCGACTCATCAGCAAGGGAGCGACCCAGATCGTGACACCAGTCCATCCAGCGCCCAAAATCATTGGTGCGCTCTTGAGCCCAGATTTTTCCTTTTCGCGAGCATCCAAGCGACACTTTCCCATCGTCAGTGTAGCCGACCACCATCAGGTTCGTCTTACTACGGGTTCTGTTTCCGCTGCGGCTGCGCAACTCATCAGCAATATCGCTACCCTGATACTGCGAGTAGCGAATTTTCCGTCTGCGCGTTTCGCTCAGACCGAGGGTGTTCAGTACCGGACGTCGGAAGGGATCTAGCGCTCGAAAAATCGCTTCGCCGCGAATGCGCTCAGCATCATCACCACAAAGATACTTGGCCAGATCGTCCAGACGATCATCGTGTGAAGCAGAGATGTACAAAAGACCCGCTTCCTGGTCCCAATGGACCAAAAACAAATCATAAGTGACATCAGAGATACCCTTGAACCGACTCCATTTCGGTTGATCCTGGCGTTCGGTGATGAAGATCGCCAAGGCATCATGATGATTGATATGAGGGCCATCAACGATGAGCTGCTTGTTGTCGAAGCGTTCGATACCACCGATCGGATCCCACGGCGTGTGAGAAGTCTTGTAGGTAATCGTGCCCAGACTAGGCCGTAGCGTCTCCATTGGAATTTCAGCGTCGATCCCCCCAAAACCCTCAAAGACTTCTTCCCTTCGGACCGCGCGCTGCGTTGCTCGCGATCCGATGTGATTGATGAGCTTGTTCCAATCGGCATCCTCGGCGAACAGACTAGCAAGAGGGCTTCCCTCCTCTTTCGTAGTCGCTGCAATGACCGTTGCTTCCCCAAGATCGTCTCGCGTGCGCGTGAACCGGCCCACAAACTGCAGGGTCACAGCCTCGGACTTCTTGGGATCGTGCAGACCGGCGACCTTGAGCTCAGGCAGATCAAACCCTTCGCCCAACATGTCGACACACACCACAATGCGATGCTCTCCCGACCGCAAACCGGCCAAGGCTTGCTTTTGTTCTGATGCGGCAAGTCCGCTATGCAGAAGCACGGGATTGTATTCAGGCCAGCGCCTTGAATACTGTGCATGAAGCTGTTCAGCCCGCGCTCGCTTGTTCCCCCGCGCCATTGCGAGATGCCGAAAACCTTGCGCCTCATCTATGGCGAGGGCTTCACCAACCTTTTCGATGATTTGATCATCGATATCATCTCGATCCAAACCGTCGACAGGCTGATAATCGATCCGTTGGAAGTAGCCTTCCGACTGGGCCAGGCCGAGCGGATAGACGAAGATGAACTTGCCATCGACCCGCATGCCATCATTTCGAAAAGGCGTCGCAGTAAACTGGATCGTCTTTACGCCTCTGAAAGCCTGTCGAAGCTCGCGCCAAGTTCGTGCGCCTACGTGATGCGCCTCGTCGATAAATAAATGAGTCGTGCAGTCGGCCATTGCAGCCTGGATTTCTGGAGCTGCTCCCGCCGCAACAGACATCGTGGTGACGACAACATTCGAAATGCTGAAGAGCGCACGAGCATCTTCAACACTGGTCGGCCGTTTGCGAAGCAAGGACACAATGGGTCGGCGGGCAGCACCATCAATGAGTCCGGCTTTCGGCAAGATCCCTAGTTTCGAAAAAGCTCCCGCAATTTGCGTCCGAAGCGCGTCGCTAGGGACGATGACGAGGACGCATTCTGCCTGCTCTTGGACAGTTGCCGCGATCATTGTCTCAGTCTTGCCCGTTCCCGTCGGCATGACGACGGTCGCGATCTTCTGCGAAACCGTCCAGTGCGCTTGCAGTGCATGGAGTGCGCCGATTTGAGGGGACCGGAAGCCTTGCTTTACAACATGGCCGTTGTCGGTTTCTTCCTGCATGAAAGCAACACCATCCCTCCAGCTCGTCACAATGTCACCGCGGAGAGCCGAAATATCATCGCCGGCTTTTTTCGGGTTTAATGGCAGGGGTGCCAAAAGCTCCGGAGCGGTGCCTGGATTCCTTTTGGCGAAGGTCTCGACATCAATTGCAGCGGGGCACACGTAAACTCTTTCATATGGAACTGATGACGTCGTTTTTTGCGGCAGGATAAGGAACTTCTCCCCAAGCTCGTCCTCACCAACCACACCTGAGAGCTGGCGCTGTCTAAACGGCCGCAATATTAGCCGCCGAGTGGTCGCAGGCTCTGCGATCGCCTGTACGCTCGCACCAAAATCTGAGCCAAATACCGCTAATCTCTCGCCAAACTGCACTTCAACTTCGGGGAGCTCCTCCGCGAAGTCTAACAACGTACCCTCATCTGTTATTTCAATCGTCAAATTCCCGCCCCCTTTTCTGTTTCGTCGTGCTCAAATGCATCCGCATACAGACGGACATCATCGCCTGACGTCCCCTCTTCTCGAAGCGCTTGCTTCCAGTTGCCAGCGATTATTCTGGCCATCTCGCCTGCTGCTTGCCTGGCGCTCTTCGGATTCAGGTCAAAAAACTCGCAGGCCTCAAGCGCGAGCTCGAGCGACGCATCGAACGATCCGCCCTGAACGATGCCGGTCTCCAAGACCCGGTGGCGCGACGGCGACGGATTGATGTCGAAGGCCGGTGACAGCCGCCATCTGTCTCCACCCGCATAGATGAATCCGTGGTTCTTCAGATGATCGTCCTTGTTCGACACGAGGATCGTGAAGACGATCCGCCGCCAGAGTTCATACAGATCATCGACAGGTTTGCTGGAAATCTGCCGGATCACATCGGCGATGTCGGTGTAGTAGCCCCCTTCGTCGCCCTGCCAGTCCAGCGCGGTTCTCGCTGAAATATAGGGGATGCGCGTCTCGCCGCGGCGGTCGAACCGCCGGATGAGCGCGATCGGGCTGTCGCTGTCCCGTAACTCCAACTTTGCCTCAGCAACCCGCAATCCGCACATGGCCGCGAGTTTCAACGTGGCGACCTCTGCGCGTTCGACCGGCTTGGTGTCCTGCGCGGACGTGAACTTGGCAATCCAGAGGTGGCCATCGCCCTCAACATTGGCCTTCGGGCGGGCACCGCCGAGCGAGCCAGCAATACCGGCCAGATCGCGCGCCTCTTCCTCCGCGCCGCTGGGATCGCGCTCGAACCGCTGGGCAAGACCGCGCAACCGTTCAAGTTCGACCAGACGCGGGATTGGCGGCGTCAGGTCGGACAGCGGCTCCATGTCTTCGCCGAGAAATCTTAACGCGCCCTGCCGTGTGCGGTCATCGGACAGCACGAGATAGTCGAACTCGCTAAGACCGCCGCCAAGCGCCCTGGTCATCAAAGCCCGCCCCCAGGAATCCGGCGCGGCGTCGGCAAAGCATCCGGACAGTGCCGAACGCTTGTCCTCCTTGCCAGTGCTGAAGTGGCTGCCTTCGCGCAGGTGTAATCCGGGCGACACCGCGAAATGGTCGGATGCGGCCAGCCATTCGTCAGCGTACTCAAACTGCGAATGCTGACGCCGCCCGTCACTCTCAAAGCGCAGACGGCCGACGACACGCTTGCCTTCTCCAAGGGCGACGATCGCTTCCGGCATCAGAAACCGACCCCTTCTTCATCATCCGCATCGGACAAGGGGGTTGATTGGCCTTTGCCGGATGGCGGTGATGCAGGTTTTCGCTTTTTGTCGATCCGCTTGGGGAGCGCGTCCCGATCGAGAAGCAGTCCGGTATCGTCGGACCCGGCATCAAGGAAGTCGGAAATGCGCTCGATCTCGCCAAGGACGAGGCAGGCCATCGCAAGCGTGCCGATACTGACACCGTCGTCGCCTTTCTCCAGGCGCGTAACGGTGCTTTCGGACACGCCGACCCGCTCGGCGAACCCCTTAACGGAGATGCGCCGCTTCAAGCGCGCCGTCTTGATGTTCGCGCCCAGAGCCTCAAGCGCCCGCCGTGCGTTCAAAGAACTTACCTTAACTGCCATATCTGACGCTCTTTTCATTATTAGCCGTCAAATATGACTGTTAGCGGAAAAATGGCGTGGGCGCAACTATCTTCGAAACTTCATACGACCCCATTTCCAAGCGATGCGCGAGGCAGGCGCGGACGAGGAGCAGATCGCCGTTGCGTTCTTCGTCGATGTGGTCAAACAGCGAGTGCAACTGGCAGCGGTCAGCGAGACTTTACTCGATATTTATGCCGAGGATGCAGCAACTGGTCGAGAACTCACTTCAGCTTGGTTTCTCTTGCATCGTCATCGCGACTTAATGACATAGTTTCAAAGATCGGTGCCTATCCACTTCGGTGAGAATGAATTTTGTCGCCTGTGGGGCGACAAAATCAGCCAGAGACAAAGTGACCGTGTTAACCGACCGAACAATCGGCTCTGCATAAGCATGATAATTGGAAGGGAGCGTCCTGATGATCGGAACTGGAACTTCCGAAATCCATGAGGGGAAGGCCTTCCCCTGCGGTCGAGCCACGGTCTCGTCCGACCCCATCTGCGGGGAAGTTTCCCTCGCAACGCCCCCTATGAGAGGGAGAGTGCGGACGGGTTTTTCGTGACGGGTTGAGAGCCGGGAGAGAGCTTCCGGTGCCCGTCGCGGAGAACTGCGATGTCCAGATACAAGCGCAATGCCGGCGCCACCCGACGAAGGAGCATCCCATGTTCACCGATCCCCACAACAGCGATGACGAGCCGCACCACGTCGCATCACCTACCGACGCGATCTGTACCGAACTCAAACTGCACGGCTACCGCCATTCCGAGAACGATCCGGACCCGCGCGATGTGCCAGAAGACCACCGGATCACCGGCGCAGTCGCCGACATATTCGATGCCCTCGTCGCGACGATGGCGGACACCAGCCTCGATCACGATCTGGACGAACTGCTTTGGTCGACCGTCAATATGTTCCACCGTGCCACCGACCGGATCGAGCGCAAGCTCGACGACAACGTACAGGCGCAGAAACGCGGCCAGCGCGAACAGGATGGCTCCGAGGTCAAGGCCGTGCAGCTCGAACATCTGATTTCGGTCGGCCAATCTCTGCTCGAACGCCGCGACTGCATGGAGGTCTACCGTGATAGTGCCGCGGAGCATCACTTGAAGCTTACCGGCTCACCCTGGTCGCCGCGATCCGGATCGCGCGTCAACCACCGCCATCTTACCTCGGCAATGATCGACAGCGTGGATTTCCTCGCCGCGAAGAAGCACGCCGATACCGAAGTGCATCTGCCCAAAGGTACAAAGATCGCCTTCACCGGCGGCATTGACTTCAACGATCACCAGCTAATCTGGGAGACGCTCGACAAGGTTCACGCTAAGCATTCTGACATGGTCCTGCTGCATGGGGGATCGCCCAAGGGGGCCGAACTGATTGCCGCCAAATGGGCCGAAAATCGCAAGGTGACGCAGGTCGCCTTCAAGCCGGATTGGACACACCACGCCAAGGCCGCTCCGTTTAAGCGCAACGATACGATCCTCGACGTCCTGCCGATTGGGGTCATCATCTTTCCCGGCACCGGTATTCAGGACAACTTTGCCGACAAGGCACGCAAGCTCGGCATCAAAGCCTACGATTTTCGCAAAAAGGGCGGCGCGTGAGCGCCGCCCCGACATTCACGGTGAAGCAACCACTTTGCACGACGGTTGCTGTAGCAGCATCAACTGACGCGCTCGTAATTCTTGGCGTTTTCTGCTATTCGCAAGATGCGCCGAGGTGGTGGTGGCTGGCGCAACCGTTCATCGCTTTTGCACGGAGTGATCCATCATGATCTTTCTCAATATCCTCCTTCTCGTCGGGGTCATCGGCACGATGTGCTGGCTTCTCTTCACATTTGCCGTCTACGCGCTGCCGCTATTCGTGGGTGTTACCGTCAGCATGTGGGCCTATGGAAGCGGCGCTGGCGTTATAGGGAGCGTTGTCGTTGGCGTACTCGCCGCAGGTGCGGTCGCCATTATCGGCCAACTCATCTTTGCATTCGCGCGACCGCTCTGGATTCGCCTGATCGTCGCACTGCTGTTCGCTGGGCCGGCAGCCGTGGCGGGTTATGCGGCCACCCATGGAATTGCGAGACACCTCATGCCGTCAGAAGGCTGGCAGATGGCGTTTTCCGCCGTCGGCGCGGTCGCTGTCGGTATCACCGCACTGTTTCGCATGGCGGGAACGGCCCCGCTCGAGCCGGGCATGGAACGTGCAGGCAGCGCTTAATCACCGAGTTCAGCCGGAATGGGATGTGGTTTGGCGGTGGCACCCGTCCGCGCCTTTTCGATAGGCGATATCGCGGTGACCGAATGGAAGTCCAGATTCGACCGAGACGCGAACCATGTTTCCAAGGTCGTCGAGTCGGCTGCCGAATGCGCAGACTGTCACGACATGCAGTTGACGTTCTCTTTCATAGTCTGCCGGAATGGCTTCCGAAACAACGGTTCGTGCCTGACATGGGCGACGAACGCCTGTGATCACTTGGTAGCCAGAATCCCTCTGTGTCACTCGGTTTCCATATTCTCCGTAAGCATCTCTGTTGGGGTCGACCGCTCCAAACGGCCTCTTCAATGGGCTGATCTGGTCGAAGGACAGCTTCGCCTCGACCGCCTAAGGCTCAACGGTGCCGGTCCACTTTCTTCCCCTTGCGGCTGCGCCGCCATTCCTCGCGAAACAAGAAAGTCTCCCGTCACCATCCTCCACTACGTTTCGGCCCTGCGGATGAGCCGTCGGTCGCCTTCGGCCCGCCGATCGCCATCGAGGCCGCAATGGTGCGGGCTCGAACACAGAGCAAACGGAGAAATATCATGGCAACCATCGGCACGTTCAAAAAGTCCGGCAACGAATACACCGGCGAAATCGTCACCCTCAACGTGCAGGCCAAGAACGTCCGCATCGTCCCCGAAACCAGCCAGAACAGCGAGAACGCCCCCAGCCATCGCGTCCTGGTCGGCCGCGCCGAAATCGGTGCCGCCTGGTCGAAGACCTCCAACGAGGGTCGCGACTATCTCGGCCTCAAGCTAGACGATCCGAGTTTCACCGCTCCGATCTACGCCAACCTCTTCGATGACGAAGAAAGCGAAGGTTTCAGCCTCATCTGGAGCCGTCCCAACCGTCGCAACGGCGACTGAACCTTCGATGCAAAGCCCCGCCCGGACATTCCGGGCGGGGCCATTCGAATATCTGAACGGTCGTTTCGAGCCCTTCCTGACAGGTCATCAACTCAAGAGCATCAACGCTCGTTCGAACCCTTCAACAGCCTCTTGCGTTCTGGTTGCGGATCTACCATCGCGCTGTACTGTCTGACGAATGACACAGAAATATAGCGGAAAATGCCTTTGCGGCGAGGTCACATACACTGCCGATGGGCCGCCCATAGTCGTCGCCCAATGCCATTGCGAAGAGTGTCGCCGACTGAGTGGAACAGGTCACACCGTAGGTGCCATGTTCGTTTCAGATGCGGTTGCCGTGAGAGGAAAACTGAGTGAGTTCAGTTATTCGTCAAACAAGGGTTCCGAGGTTACCAAGGTATTCTGCGCGAACTGTGGTAGCCCAATTTATGGGAAGAATACGCGAACACCTGATCATCTGACATTATCACTTGGGACGATGGACAACGCCAGCGGACTGCATGTTGAAGTCGTCATATTTGAGCGTGACAAACCTCATTGGGATCGGCTTAGAGAAGAAGTCGTTTCTTTCGCGACACAGCCAGACTGGAAGCCCGAAAACTAAGCTGGGCCATACGCAAGGCATTTTTTCGAAGGCAACGAAGTCCGCAAAGCCGCCGATGAAGACTGCGTGGCAAAGTCAGCTTTCGTCACCGTCCGGCCCCACCAGTTCGACATGCCCCACGCCGAGAGCCTGAGCCAACTCGTACAGTGTGATTACAGTCGGATTGCGCTTACCCCGCTCAAGGCTGCTGAGATACTGCTGGCTGAAGCCCGAACGTTCTTCCACCTGCTCCTGCGTCAGGCCTTTTTCCCGACGCAGGCGGGCGAAATTCCGGCCAACCAATTTGCGCATATCCATGCACAAACGGATCGCAGTTTACATACTATAAGTTTATCAACTATAATATGTATTCTCTTGGGCGGATAGCGTTGGGCTGTGATTACATCGCCGAACCCTCGGCTAATACGATGCCGCAATGCCATCACCTGATGCCACGCGAGGCCCTTCCGATTTCCTCCGAGGCAGATACGCTTAACAGACGCCCAAGGAAGCGTTAGTTTGGAGGACGGGGTATCAGGGTGACGGACAAGAGATTTCTCGATGAGCCGCCAGAGAGCGTGGCGCTAACAGACTATGATCGCGCGCATGCAAAATTGTACATGCGTCTGCTGGATGCCGCCACCGATGGTGCGGACTGGCGCGAGGTTGTGCTCGTTCTGTGTAAGCGGTGTGCCGATCACACCCTATATGCTCCAGGCAGGCGCGATAATTTCCGCGGCTCTTGTGACCGGAATCCGCTCAGATTTACCGGGGCAGATCACCGCTCAGGTGACCGAGAACGTCTATGATAGCCCGTCCGGACGCTACTTGCTCATCCCCCAGGGCACCCGCCTGATCGGCGAATATGACAGCGGCGTCGGATTCGGGCAGCGAAGGGTATTGCTGGTCTGGAATCGCCTCATTTTGCCAGGCGGCAACTCGATTGTCCTCGAACGGCAACCGGGAGCGGACGGCGCAGGCTTTGCTGGATTGGAGGACGGCGTCGACCATCATTGGTGGGACGTCGCGAAAGCAGCCGGGCTGTCGACACTGCTCAACATTGGAGCCGAGCTCGGAAGAGATGAGAGTAATGAAATCGCTGAAGCGATCCGCGACGGCGCACAGGATACGATCGGCGATGCAGGGGAAGAAATTGTACGGCGTCAGATTGGACGCACCCCAACGCTAACCATCCGGCCCGGATTTCCAGTGCGCGTGATCGTCACCCACGATCTGATCCTCGAACCGCAAAGGGGACAGTGATGAGCAAGCTTAAACTCGGACCGCTCGTCGACGACAAGCCCGTCAAGCTCACCGTCGAACTGCCTGCAGCCGTACACCGCGACCTTGCCGACTACGCCGAAGTGCTGGGCCGCGAAACCGGGCGGCCGATAGAGGAGCCCTCCAAGCTGATCGCGCCGATGCTCAAGCGCTTCATCGCAACCGATCGGGTGTTTGCGAAAGCGCGGAAGGCGCTTCGTGAGAAGAAGATCGCATCGACACCGACCGCGTCAGAGCCGACTTAGGCCCCTTGTCGTCACAAATGCCGTTTCGGCGTGCTGTCAGTTGCGCGAGGCTGAGCATCCGTCGCCAGGCGGGATTGTCGTTGTTCGGCGACCAAACCGCACAGAAGGGCAGCGTCTCGCCTTCGAGTAGCCGATACACCACGCCGGGAAACCGCATCGCGACCGTAGATTCGCTGGTAAGCGTCACACCGCGTCCAAAAGATACAATCTGCATAAGATTATCGCGACCCACACGGTGCCGCTCGATCGCAGGGTGGACGCCGAGATCGGCAAGATGCTTGATCAGGAAATCGTGGATTTCCGGTCCCGGATCGCCCTCGCTGAGGATGAAAGTCTCCTCGCGCAAATCGTCCCACTTGATCAAAGTCCGCTTCGTTAAAGCATGCGCTTCCGGAAGCATCACGAACACACGCTCGGTCCACAACTGTGCTGCATCACAATCGGTCAGGGCGGGAACCCCCGTAACGAACGCCACATCAAGCTTGTGCATGCGTACGGCCGAGATGTGATCCAACGGTGCGCCTTCGACTATATCAATGCGCACATCGCCGTATCGATTACTGTAGGCACGCAACATCTGCGCCAAAAAGCCGGATGCCAAAGATGAGAAGATACCAACCCGAACCACACCTTCTTCTCCACGCCCTATAAGGCCAACATCAGCGGCAGCAGAGGAGACCTCGCTAAGCGCTTGTCGAGCATGGCGCACAAATTTCTTGCCCGCATGGGTGAGGATAACACCGCCAGAATGACGGTTGAAGAGTGACGCTCCGAGTTCATCTTCGAGATCACGGATGCGGCGACTTATGGCAGACTGCCTGATACCTAACGACATAGCCGCACGCCGAAAGCTGCCGCAAGTCGAAGCGGCGACAACGTATCGGAGATGTTTGAGTTCGATTGTCACCTTTCACCTGTATAGTACCTAAGTTTCTTGATAACCGTCGTCTCATGATGTTCGCAGCTAATGTTCGATCCGAGCCGGAATCTACTGAAGCATTTGTCTCGTCATCAGCGGACCATCAATATTCTGCGCGTTGCGATAGATCATCGACGGTATAACTTGGCAGAAGAGCGCACCTTCAATTTCTGCGTTTGAGGTAGGGTCGGACATTTTCGCGGCGACAGGAGGAACATGATCCACCAAGGGAACGCCGCCTCACGCACATCCCGCCCCACAACACGCGGGATCGTATTAAGCATAGTCGTGCTCGTTGCTTCCCGTGGTTCTTGGAACTGCACCACCTCATTGGGGCGCACGAGGCCGGAGACATCGAGCAGTCGGACGAAGATCTCGGCGAGGTCGGAAAGAAAGGCATAGGTGTTTGGCAGACTCGGTGCGAACTTCGTAATCTTCCGGATCGGCCTGCCAACACGCACCATGGCTTGGCCGAACCAGATATGCGTGTGAAGGTCGCGGGCCACGGCAAAGCCGACCCCGTCCGTAGCAGTGAGGAATAGCGCGATGCGCTGCTGACTTTCCTCATAACTATAATGTGCATCGTCATGAGTATCTCCCAACTGGGGAGAAAACTTAAACAGTTTAGCCCTCATGGAAAATTGCTGAAAACTTTTGAGCAGTTCGTAATAAACTGATGAGCAGATTTTCAATCTATCTGTAGAATTGGAACGACCAACGAGCATTTCTCACGGACAATGGACGGCAGATCGCTTTTCGCCGCTGTGTGCGAATTGGAACGCACTCAGCCTATCCGTTGGCCATTGTTTATTTCGACACCGGGTGCGGATTGTTCGCTCGATGCTGCCTCCGAAAGGATTTTCCAAAGTTTCGGATTGAGCGGATCGAAGAGTTTTAACCGACCGACGAGAATTTTCGCCCGAACCGCGTTAGTCTGCTCCGCGACTATCTTGCTCAATCGTCGTAAATCGGCGTGTCGATATGGCAGGGGCTTTCCACGCAACAGACTCTCACATGCCGCGCGAGCGAACCGCTTTCGAATGAACGTGGCTCGCGACCGTCAACCGCGACGACGACCAAACTAAAAGCTGTCGCAACGCTTGAGTGACGTACTGTTTCTGAAGAGAGAAATGGTGCACCCGACTGGATTCGAACCAGTGGCCTTCGCCTTCGGAGGGCGACGCTCTATCCAGCTGAGCTACGGGTGCTTACCTTGGTGCAACTGCTTACGTGGTGCTTACGTGAGGAATATCAGCTTTCCAAGCACTTCGCACCGATCATAGTAAGTCGTTGTTTATTCTTCCTCTTTCGTCGTTTCTTTTTCAACAACCACCCTTGACATCAGCCTTCGGAGGGCAGCGCTCTATCCAGCTGAGCTACGGGTGCGTATCTTGATTCAGCTGCTTATACGATGCTTACGCGAGATATATCAGTTTTCCAACCATCTCATCGCTGCCAGTATAAGCAGTCAATTCTTGACCAAGTTTCCTCATTTCCATTCAAAACTGCCCCTTTACTTATCTTCAAAGCGGTAACGCTATATCCTGCCAAGCTATGGGACCCTGCGCGGCAGGGGATAGCCGCGAACCCCGACCTCTGCAAGTCACTTCGCATGGTGGTTTTTCACCTGCGCCAGCACCGACTTTGCGGCGCGCAGGCCTGGTGCCTCGCCACCCCGGCCCAACCGCCGCATCGTCAGCTTCAGTGCCTCGGCCTGCCGCATTCGCTCGGACGGGACCGACATCAGCCGCGCGAAGGCCGTGCCGACAGGGCCGGGCAGACAAGCGGGGCCAAGAAATTCCGGCACGGCCTTTTGTTCGGCCACCAGATTGACCAGCGTGACGGTGTCGATCTTCATCATCCGGCTGATGATCTGCCAACTGAGCCAGCTCATATCGTAGGCAATGACCATCGGTGTGCCCGAGGCCGCCAATTCCAGGCTCACCGTGCCCGAGGCCGCCAGCGCCGCCGTCGCCGCACCGAAGGCGGCGCGTTTCTCCGCCGTGTCGGTCACCACCAGAGGATTGCCGGGCCAGAGCCGGGTCAGGTCGCGCACCATGTCGGCCAGGTGCGGCACGGTTGGTACGACCACGCGGGCGTCCTTCGGCAATTGCTCCAGGGCGCGACCGAAGACCGGCGCCAGCCGCGAAACCTCGCCCCGCCGTGACCCTGGCAGGACAAGGGCGATGCCGTCACCTTGGGCCGCCTTGAATAATGCGATTTCCGCATCGGTTGCCTGCGGCTCGGACACGACCGGGTGGCCGACGAAATCGCAGGTCATCCCGGCGGCTTCCATGAGGGGCGGCTCGAACGGCAACAAGGCCAAAACATGGTCGATCGAACGCGCCATTTTTGCCGCCCGCCCTTTGCGCCATGCCCAGACAGACGGAGCGACATAGTGGATCGTCCTGAGCGTCGGAGTGGCGGCCCGGGCACGGGACGCGACCCGCAGGCAGAAATCGGGGCTGTCGATGGTCACGAGGGCGTCCGGCTGCATCTCGGTAATTGCGTCAACCGCCTGATCTCGTCGGCGAAACAGGTCGGGCAGACGGGGCAGCACTTCGGACAGACCCATGACCGACAGAACCTCCATCGGGAACAGGCTTTGCAAGCCTTCGGCAATCATTTCCGGACCGCCGATGCCCGCGATCCCGATCTCCGGCTCCAGCACACGCAGGCCACGCATCAGCGCAGCACCCAATCGGTCGCCCGACGGCTCCCCGGCGATCAGAAACAGCCGCGTCACTGGGTCCACGTCGTCAGAAACAGTCCGGTCCTGGTCAGGCGATGCGTCATTTCCTGTGCGTCCAGAACCAGAATGTCGTCCTGCACCACCGCGATACCTGACAGACCCGCAGCTGCAGCTCCGGTCACAGTATCCGGGCCTATGGTCGCCATATCGACACGGCGGTCCTGGCGGGCCTTTGCCGCTTTGAACAAAACGCCGCCAACAGGTCCATCGAAATGCCTCAGGCTGGCCAGCATCCAGTCGGTTCCCGGCATCGCCTCAATGGACAGCACCTGCCCCCCCGCGACGACACAGCCCTGCCCGACGTCCAGCGGGTCAAGGGCAGCGTGAACCTGCATGGCGCGCGCTATATCCTTCCTGTCACGATCCGAAGGGGTGCCCTGCACAGGGACAACCAGAAGCGACGGCAACACGTCCTGCGCGGCAATAACGTGTAGCCCCGCCTCCTCGAATATCTCCAGTACGACCCGCAATGCCGAGTCGTCACCTGCCTGCAAAGCCTGCATCATGCGTGGAACCAGCGGCAATGTTGCCGCATCGATAGCCGATGGGTCTAACAGGGGGCGTGCGATCCGGCCAGCAAAACAAACCTCGGTCACGCCATTCGCCTGCAACGCGGCGATGAAACTGCCCAGGCGTTCGATGCGGAACGGTTGCGACGACACATCGTCCGGTGCAAATCCGTCGAGATGGTAACAAATGGCATCGGGTCTTGCGCAGGCCAGTAACTGCGGCAGCGCCCCCTGCCCTGCAATCAGTGCCAGCGTCACTTCGGAACCAGAAAGCTGCGATCCGAAGCACCGGTGATGAAATCGACCATGCGCCGGACGTAATCGCTATCGGTTTCGTCGCCAAGACGGCGAGCGCGTTCCAGAAATGTGCCCTCTCCCTGTTTCAGGGTCAGCAGCGCGACCCGCAATGCCTGTATGTCCGCGCGGTCAACGCCCCTGCGCTTCAACCCTACGAGATTGAGTCCGTCCAGCTCGGCCCGCGGGCCGGTCACGAGGCCATAGGGAACCACGTCGTTCGTCACCATCGACAGCGCACCGATGATTGCGCCCTGCCCGATGCGCACCCATTGATGAATACCCGACAGCCCACCGATGATGACGTCGTCCTCGATTTGGCAATGGCCCGCCACGGCAGTCTGGTTCACCACGATCACACGATTTCCGATACGACAGTCGTGCGCGATGTGGCATCCGGCCATGAACAGGCCGTCGTCGCCCACCACCGTCTCGCCGCCGCCCTGTGCAGTGCCGGTGTTCATCGTCACATGTTCACGGATGCGATTGCGCGCGCCGACGATCAGTCGCGTCTTTTCGCCGCCAAACTTCAGATCCTGCGGCACTTCACCTATTGACGCGAAGGGGAAGATAACCGTGCCGTCACCGATCTCGGTCTGCCCCGTGACGACGACGTGGCTGCGAACGTCGACGCCCGTGGCCAGAACGACTTCGGGACCAATTAAGGTAAATGCGCCGACCGAGACGCCCGCGCCGATCTCCGCGCCGTCTTCGATCACGGCTGACGGGTGGATCCTGGCCGTCGGATCAATGCTCACTTCGGCAGATCCATCATTGCGGTGAAATCGGCCTCAGCCGCCATTTCGCCGTTCACCGTCGCTTCGCCGTGGAAACGCCAGACCTTGGCGCCGGGCTTGCCGCGGGTGACATCGACTTTCAGTTCGAGCACGTCGCCGGGGATGACCTTGCGACGGAACTTGCAGCCATCAATCGCCATGAAATAGACTAGGAATTCCTTATCCGCCAAATCGTTGGACACACCCACCATGACTGCCGCCGTCTGCGCCATCGCCTCGATAATGGTGACGCCCGGCATGATCGGAGCGCCGGGAAAATGACCCTGAAAGTGCGGTTCGTTGAAAGTCACGTTCTTGATACCGCATGCCGAAGTATTGGCGACGATATCGCGCACCTTGTCGATCAGCAAAAAGGGATAGCGATGCGGAATGATCCGCTGGATCAGGTGAATATCGGCTTCGGTGGTCATGCGCGGCCCCTTCGTGTTGCGATCGGCAGTTAACGTGCGGCAGGCGGTCGGGGCAAGCGTGGGCTATTTGCCGGGGGCAGCGCCGGGGGTGGGACGGGGTTCGGGTATGGTTCGATCCAGAAGCCCGCTGCCGTCCCCCAGCATCGCGTCGATCCGAGTTTGCGCCAGCGCGGTAATATCGACCTGATCGGCGGACGCGATGACAATCCGCCGGTCCAGGATCACCAGGGCGCCGGTTTCGCGGGCCAGATCCACCAGAACCGGGTTGGCACGCTCGAAGAATATCTGCTGTGCGCGCTCGGTCTGTTGTGTAATGGCGCGGGCCTTTGCGTCCTGCGCCTGTCGGATCCCGGTAACGCGGCTGTCGAAGTCGTCCGCAATGGTGCGGAAAGCAACGACGTCCATTTCGTCGCGTCTTATGGTCAGAGCGCGTTCCTCGGCCTCCAACTCGGCCTCGATACGGCGGTTCTCGGCGGCCAGTTCGGTCGAGGCCGTCTCGATATCGCGGGCAACCCGCCGTCCGAACAAGCTGTTGCTGAACAATGTATCACGGTCCAGAACCACAACCGCCGATTGCGGCACGCCCACGGCCTGTGGTGGGTCGACCGCCTGCTGCGCCGACCCCGAGCCCGTAGCGCAAGCGACAATGGTCGCCAGCAACAGCCCGGCACGCCGCATCAGAACCGCGTCTGGATCGTCAGGTCGAACGTCTGCTCCCGGTCAAACGACCGCTTGTTGATCGCGCGGGTAAAGTTGAAGCGCAGCGGACCGATCGCCGTATCCCAGAGAACACCAACCCCAACAGCCGAATTGAGATAAAAGTCGTCATCCACATTCGAGCCAGCAGGAATGTCGTCCAGCCCCCAGACCGACGCCATATCGAGGAACGTAGCACCCGTTATTCCATATTCCTCCGGAATGAACCCAAGGGGAAACTGCGCCTCGAACCTTGCAGCGACGAAATAATTGCCGCCCAGCGTCGCATCGTCGAAGTTCAGGTCGCGCGGACCGATGCCGCCCGACTCGAAGCCGCGAATGATCGACTGATTGTTAAAGAACCGGTTCGAGCTGCGCGAGATGCCATCGCCAAGCGACGTCAGAACGCCGCCTTCGAAGGTGCCGTTCAGGGTCACTTCGTCGTTGCGAACGGTGCGCTGGGCCGACGCCAGAAACGTCGTTTTGATGAATTCCTCGTCCCCGCCAACGCCCGCGAACTGCTGACCGAAGCGCAGGCGAACACCGCGCGTCGGGTCCAGACCGGTATTGATCGTGCTGTAGGTATAGTTATAGCCGACCGAAGAAGTGATCGCCTCGCCGACGTCGGCCAACAGAACAGGCGACAACGTGGTCCCGGACCGTTCGGTCAGTTTGTCGGTAGCAAAGCTGTAGTAGGTGTTCAGGCGGCTGAATTCGCCGACGGGAAACTCCAGCCCGGTGCGGAAGCCGGCGCTGCGCGAGTCGAAGGTCCGCGAATCCTGCGAGCTTTCGCTGTAGAAGATCGAGAATGACAGCGCCAGATCGCGGTTCAGGAAAAACGGCTCCACGAACGTGAGGTTCGAAGCTGAATTTTCCGAGCCGGTGTCGATCGAAAAACTCAGGATCTGGCCGCGCCCCAGAAAGTTCGTCTCCGAGAAGTTGAACGATACGCCGACGCCGCTTTCGACGGAGTAATTCGCACCGAACCCCAGCGATCCAGTGGGCTGCTCCTCGACGTTGACGTCGACGATGACGGACTCTGGCGTCGTGCCTTCACGTGCCTCCACGTCGGCCTGACTGAAATACCCCAGGGCGCGAATGCGTTCGGCCGAGGCGCGAATTTCGCGTGGGTTGAACGGATCGCCTTCGACGGTATCGAACTGGCGGCGGATGACCCGGTCCAGCGTCGTGGCATTGCCTTCGATGTCGATCCGCTCGACGAACAGACGCTCGCCGCGTTCCAGAACGAAATCGACATCCAGCGTCCGGGCGGCATCGTTGCGCGTGATCTGGGGCGTGGCCCGCACGAAGGTCAGGCCCTGCCGCGTAGCCAGAAGCTCCAGCCGCTGAATCTGCCGCTCGATTGACTGCGGATTGAAAATATCGCCGGGCTTTACCCGAACTTCGGCCTGATATTCCGGCACGTTGATATCGGGAAGGGTCGATACGGCGTTGACCTGACCGAAGCGGAATTGCTGCCCCTCCTGAATGCGGAACGTCAGGAAATAGGCGTCGCGGCTGGGCGCAAGTTCGGGCGTGGCGGACAGGACCTGAACATCTGCATATCCGCGCGACAGGTAGAAATCGCGCAGCAGTTGCGTGTCCAGCGCGACCCGGTCGGCGATGAAGGTGTCCGAGCCGATGAAGGTGCGGAACAGACCGGCCTGCTTGGTTTCCAGGATGCGGCGCAGGCGGCGGTCGGAATAGGCGCGGTTCCCGACAAAGCTCAGACGCTCCACTTCGGATACACGACCTTCGGCGATTTCGAAAACCAGATCGACGCGATTATCGCTGCGACGGATGATCTTGGGCTGCACCGTGGCGGACAACCGTCCCTCGATCGCGTAAGCTTCGCTTATTGCGGCGGCATCGAGTTCGGCCTGTGCCGGGGAATAGACGCGACGCACCTGACTTCCGATCAGCGTCTCGATCTGTTCGTCCTTGATGCGATTGTTGCCTTCGATCGAAATGCGGTTGACCGTCGGATATTCGTTCACGATCACCAGCAGCTTGGACCCCTGTGGCACGATTTCGACCGTCTCGAACAGACCCGACGCCTGAAGCCGCTGAAAGCCATCGTTCAATTGGCCTGCGGAAATCGGCTGCCCCGGCGTCACGCCCAGCGTGGACAGGACCGACGCGGTTTCGATGCGGGTGTTGCCCTGTACTTCGAAGGTCTGGAACTGGAAGGTCTGCGCTTGTGCCGCTCCGGCCATCAGAACTGCGCCAAGCAGGGCCAACAGCGTCAGCCGCAAGCCGTAAATCCAGGATGTGAGGATGGAGGTTGCCCCCCGACCGACGCCATTCTGCGCCTTGCCGTGCTCGATCATGTCTATACCGCCCCGTTACGACATTCTTTGGAATGTCACTACCGAACGGTGGATTGCATGTCAAAGCGACAAAGCCCCGGATGGGGCCTTGGTTACGTGAATTGTTTCATGTGTGCGCAAAGGGTTTCTGCGCAACTCCCTCAGCCGTTTGTTCCGTCTATCAGAGCGACTGGACCCACGCCGCCAGCAGAACCGCACCGAGAATGGCGAAGGCCGACAGAAAGCGGTCGATGTTCAAGCCCATGAAGACCGAGAGGCCACGATATCCATTTTGCATTTGGCGCATGGGACAACCCTTTAAAAACATGTCCCTCTTGATGCCGCCGGAATGGGGCGGGATTGGGGCGACCATCGGGCGATTTCGGACCGTTTCGGTTGCTGAACCGTAAACAAGCAGATGGCGGGGCGAAGGATTGCCCGCACCCGCGCCGCTATCCGCCCATCATGCGCAGGTCAGATCGTTAAACAATGCGAACACCATAAGTGCCCCCATCAGTGCGATTCCGATCATCATCAAGATCCGCACCGCATTGTCCGACGGCGGCTTGCCGCGCACCGCCTCATAAGCGTGGAACACCAGATGTCCGCCGTCCAGCACCGGTATCGGGAACAGGTTCAGCATTCCCACTGCTGCCGACAACAGCGCAATGAAACCGATGAAGGTCGCGGCGCCGTGGCTGGCAGCGACCGCACTGGTCTGGGCAATTCCGATCGGCCCCGACAGGTTGCAGGTGCTGATCTTGCCGGTGATGATGTAGCCCAGCGACGATAGCGACCGACCCAGGATCGACCAGACCTGCTGACCGCCGAAACTGATCGCCTCGATCGGGCCGGACCGGACGGTCGCAGGCTCGAACGCGAGAGAGCTGGTGATGCCGATCAGGGCGCGCCGCTCGAACCCGCCATCGGGCAGCGGCACATCGCGCATCCGCGGTTGCAGAATGAAGTCGAGGATTTCGCCGTCGCGCCAGGCCGTCAGCGTGACTGTCCCCCCGTCCGCCGCCTTGACGACCGCTTGCAGGTCCGAGAACGAGTAAAGCGGGTTACCTTCAGCCGTCAGGATGACATCGCCAGGACGCATCCCGATATCCCAGGCGGCAGATCGCGGCTGCACCGTATCGGCGCGCGCGGGCATCGGTGGCGTCGCCTCGACCTCAATCACGGATCCGTCGCGGAGCACTTCATAGGGCAGCAACTGGACCGACGGCAGATCGCGCACCACATTGTTCAGATCTGCGAATGTTTCGATCGGATTGCCAGCAATCGACAGGATCTGATCGCCCGGTTCCAGTTGGATCATCTCGGACGGAAGCAAAACAGTCTGGCCGACAGTGGGCATTTCGGTCGGACGCCCCAAGAACATGACCATCCCTGCGAATAGCAGGATCGACAGGATGAAATTGAATACAGGACCCGCCGCGACAGTCGCCGCGCGGCGCCAAAGCGATGCGCCGGTCATGGTCTGGGCGCGTTCCTCGGGCGTCATTTCCTCCAACGTGCCGTCATCGCCGACCGAAGCGGCATTGCCGTCGCCACGAAACTTGACGTATCCGCCCAGCGGCAGCGCCGCCATCTGCCAGCGCGTGCCGTGCCGGTCCATCCGCGAAAACAGGATCGGGCCGAAGCCGATGGAAAAGACATCCGCCTTGATCCCGCACCAGCGTCCGACAATGTAATGACCGTATTCATGGATAGCGACGATGATGGACAAGGCCAGCACAAACGCGAGGATCGTCCAGATCAGGCCGCCGAACTGCGGGATGATGTCTGCAAACATGTAAGGTCTTTCCTGCTCAGGCGGCGCGGAGGGTCTGCGCAAGCTCCTGCACGATGGCTCGCGTCATTCGATCGGTGTCCTGCACCATATCGAGTGAAAGCATGGCAGCTTCAAGGCTTCCCTGCCCGTCCAGCCGATCAAGTGTCCGTTCGACCAGCGGTGCCATGTCGGTAAACCGGATGCGGCGGTCGATGAAAAGGTCCAATACATGTTCTTTTGCGGCGTTGAACGCGGCCCCTGCGAGTCCGCCCCTTGCCATCACGAAATCGGCCAACGCCAGCGCCGGATAACGCGCCGCGTCGGGCGCGTGAAAATCGAGGCGGGCAATATCCGCAAGGTTCAGCCGCGCCACCGGCAGCGCCGCGCGGTCGGGCCAATTGAGCGCATAACCGATGGCATGTCGCATGTCCGGCGCGCCAAGATGTGCCATCATTGCTCCGTCGACGAACTGCACCAACGCATGGATCAGACTTTGCGGGTGAATGATGGTTTCGATCTGCGAACGGTTTAACCCGAAGAATTCCTTCGTCTCGATCAATTCCATCGCCTTGTTGAACATCGATGCGGAATCGATGGTGATCCGCTGGCCCATGTCCCAGTTCGGGTGCGTACCGGCCTGATCCGGTGTCGCCTCGGCCAATTTGTCCAGTGGCATATCGCGCAAGCCGCCGCCCGATGCGGTGATGACAACTTTCTCGACCGCTGCGATGTCTTCGCCCGCAAGTGCCTGAAACACGGCGGAATGCTCACTGTCGACCGGCAAAATTGTCGTGCCGTGCCGCGTCGCCTCGGCCATCAGAATCGGCCCGGCACAGACCAGGCTTTCCTTGTTGGCCAGCGCGACCGTCGTGCCATGTCGCAGGGCGCGCAGTCCGGGGGCCAGACCGGCCACCCCGACGATGGCCGACATGATCCAATCGGCAGGGCGGTCCGCCGCTTCCTCCAGCGCGGCAGTCCCGGCGGCGGCTTCGATACCGGTGCCGGCCAAGGCCTCGCGCAGTGAGAAGAGTTGATCGTCAAAAGCTGTGACAGCAACATCCGCCCGCAGGCGGATCGCGTCGGCGGCCAACAAGGCGACGTTGTGTCCGCCGGTCAATGCCACGACATCGTAATCACCACGTCCAATCAGGTCGAGAGTGCTTTGACCGACCGAACCGGTCGCGCCGAAGATGGAGACGCGCTTCATCTAGACCCCCGGAACCGGCGGAAATTCCATCAGCGATTCAATCACCAGTAGCATCAATGCTGCGCCCAGCATCGCATCGAACCGATCGAACAGCCCGCCATGGCCCGGCAGCAGATTGGAGCTGTCCTTGACGCTGGCCTTCCGCTTGACCGCCGATTCCGCGATATCGCCCATCTGCGCCATCATGGCGAGAGCTATGGAAATGCCGATCGTTTCCCACCCCGCATTCTGCCAGACGACCCAGACCCAGCCGACCAGTCCCGCGCCGATCCAGCCCGCGATGGTGCCGGACCAGGTTTTCTTGGGGCTGACGCGCGGCCAGAACTTCGGCCCGCCCAGCATCCGGCCCGCGAAATACCCCGCCACATCGGACATCACGACGACGGCGATCAGCCAGATCATCCAGATCAGACCGAACTGCGCCAGATGCTGCGTCAGCGCCAGACCGGCCAGCACGATGGCGGCGGAAAACCCGACCATGATCCGGCGGTCGTTGCGGATGAACGCAATCGCCGTCATCGGCACCAGCATCAGAAGCGGCAGGCCGAACCCGACCGGCATGATGTTGGCCACGAACAGCGCGACGCCGCCCACGACCGCCATCAGCCGCGCGCGTTTCCGCCCGCAGCGTAGCATCGTCGCCAACTCCCACAGCATTACCGCGACGCAGATGGATATCACCGTCACGAACCAAAAACCGCCCCCCCAGATCGCAACACCGCCGATCACCAGCAGAAAGAGCGCGGTTCCCATGCGCGGCGCTAGATCCTGAAACCGTCCCGCCACCTGTGGTTCGATCGGCGGGTCGAGGGTGAAATCGAACAACGGCGGTTCGTCTTCGGGGAGGTCGGAAGGATCGGTCATGCCTTGACACCTCCAAAGCGGCGATCTCGGCTGCCATAGCGGTCCAGAACCTCTTCGAACTTCGCGCGGGTGAAGTCGGGCCAGAGCGTATCGACGAATTCGTACTCGGCATAAGCCGATTGCCACAGCAGGAAATTCGAGATCCGCGCCTCGCCACTGGTGCGGATCACCAGGTCTGGGTCGGGCAGGACATGGGTATCCAGATAGCGCGGCAGCGTTTCGTCGGTGATTGCGTCCGGGTCCAGTTTACCATCGGCTACGTCACGGGCCAGACGCTTTGTGGCGCGCGCCACCTCGTCCCGGCCACCGTAGTTCAACGCAATGGTCAGGTGACAGCGAACGTTATGCGCGGTCAGCGCTTCGATCATGTCCATCAGACCGCGCAGCTTCTTGTCCAGACGCAGGCGGTCGCCGATGAACCGCACCCGCGTGCCTTGCTTCAACAGGGTCTGCGCTTCACTTTCTATATACCGACGGAACAACGTCATCAGGCCCGACACCTCGGCCTGAGTCCGCTTCCAGTTTTCGGTCGAGAAAGCGAAGATCGTGACGTACTCAACCCCCAGTTCGGGACAGGACTCGACGATTTCCCGAACCCGGCGCGCGCCCGCCCGGTGGCCCAGAAGACGCGGCCGACCCCGCTGTTCCGCCCAGCGACCATTACCATCCATGATGAAGGCAACGTGCCGGGGACCGGGTCTGGAAGCGGAAACGCCCTTACTCATCGTCTGATCCTTCGTTCCGGCGTCAGCCGGGACTGGCAATACCGGACCGCTCCCGCGACCCAAAGTCTCGCCAATGTCCGCAAGGCATCCAGGCCAACGGGTCATGCGCAGGCTCGCGGTCTGTCTGCATCATCCGGGGCTCCGCTCTATATGTGCTCAAACGATCCATCGGATCGCTTGCTGTCCCTGTGGGTCAGTTCAGCATTCAAACCTGCATGATCTCGGCTTGCTTGTCGTCCAGCGCCTGATCCACCTTCTTGATGTATGCGTCGGTCATATCCTGCACTTCCGACTCCCACATTTTAGCTTCGTCTTCGGCCAGCCCGTCGGCCTTCTTGATCTTGTCCATACCGTCACGGCGGATGTTTCGGATCGCGACGCGCGCGCCTTCGGCATATTGGCCGGCGACCTTGGTCAAGTCTTTGCGGCGCTCTTCGTTCAATTCAGGAATCGGCAGCATAATGATTGTGCCGTTGAGCTGCGGATTGATGCCCAAGCCACTCTCTCGGATGGCTTTTTCCACTTTGCTGACAAGCCCCTTGTCCCAGACGTTCACGGTGACCATGCGCGGCTCGGGGACGTTGACGGTGCCGACCTGGTTGATCGGCGTCGGGCTGCCGTAGGCATCGACCATCACCGGCTCCAGCATCGAAGCCGAGGCCCGGCCCGTCCGCAGGCTACCGAATTCGGTGCGCAGGTTGGCCAGCGTGCCGTCCATGCGACGGGTCATGTCAGCAGTGTCGAGGTCGAATTCTTCGGCCATTCCCAATTCTCCGTCAGGTTCGTCGTCGCCCGCTTTCATACGGCCCGCGAGAGTTCTTGTATAGATGCAGGGCGGGCCGGTCCTGCCGCGCTTGTGCTTGGTTAGATATGGATAATTGTGGAAGGCTGTCGGCGACCTCAGCCCTCGACACGGGTATAGGTGCCTTTCCCCGCGAGAATTCCCCGGAAACCACCCGGCTCGTCCAGCGAAAAGACGATGATCGGAAGGCCGTTTTCACGCGCCAGGGCGATGGCCGACGCATCCATGACCTTCAGGTGCTTCTGCAACACTTCGTCATAGGTGATCGTCTCGTATCGCACGGCATCGGGGTGTTTTTCGGGATCCTTGTCATAGACACCATCGACCTTGGTGCCCTTGAAGATGGCGCCGCAGGACATCTCGGACGCGCGCAGCGTTGCCGCCGTGTCGGTCGTGAAATACGGATTGCCTGTTCCGGCGGCAAAGATCACGACCCGCTTTTTCTCCAGATGCCGCACAGCGCGGCGGCGAATATACGGTTCGCAGACCTGATCCATCGGAATGGCCGAAATGACCCGAGTATGGATACCAAGGCTTTCCATCGCGCCCTGCATTGCCAGCGCATTCATCACTGTGGCCAGCATGCCCATGTAATCGGCTGTCGTCCGCTCCATCCCCTGGGCACTGCCCTGAAGGCCGCGGAATATATTGCCGCCGCCGATCACCATGCAGATCTCGACGCCCATTTCATGGACAGATTGCACTTCGCGGGCGATGCGTTCGACGGTCGGGGGATGCAGACCGAAGCCTTGCGGCCCCATCAGCGCCTCGCCGGAAATCTTGAGCATTACACGCTTGAGGGGCTTTGCGCCTGCGGTCCCGGTGTCCTGGTCCTGCATCCTGGGCTCCCCTCGTGGCCGTTGCGGTGACGGGTATGCCGGATTAACCGGGAACGGGCAACCGCAACCGACAACATCCAGAATGACATGAAGAACGCGCCACAAGATGCTGCAATTTATAGATGATATACCCAAAGATCGTCCGGTCCTGATCGCTGGACCGACGGCATCTGGCAAGTCTTCGCTGGCGCTGGCGATCGCGCGGCGGGGCGGCGGGCGCATCGTGAATGCCGATGCGCTTCAGGTTTTTGCCGACTGGCGCAGCCTGACGGCCCGTCCTTCTCCCGAGGAGGAGACGCTGGCCCCGCACGCTCTGTATGGTCACATCGAATGGATGCGTGCCTATTCCGTGGGCGACTGGCTGCGCGACGTCACGCCATTGCTCGGCGGGATGCGTCCTATCGTGGTCGGCGGAACCGGCCTTTACTTTCGCGCCCTGACTGAAGGTCTGGCCGACATTCCCCCTACGCCCCCGGACGTCCGGACCGAGGCGCAGGCCCGGTTGGTCGACATCGGTCTGACCGCACTGGCTGCGGAGTTGTCGGACGACGTGCGCGTTGATCTGGACCTGTCTAATCCGATGCGTGTCATGCGAGCCTGGGAAGTGGCGCGGCACACTGGCCGGTCGATCCGCGACTGGCAGGCCGATACGCCGCCGCCTTTGGTGCCGCTGGCGAAGGCAGTGCCGCTGATGATCGACGCGCCGAAGGACTGGCTGACGCCCCGGATCGAACGCCGTTTCGATCTGATGCTGGACGACGGCGCGCTGGATGAGGCGCGCGCGGTTCTGCCGAACTGGGACCCCGGACTGAATGCCGCGCAGGCCATTGGCGCGCCGGAGCTGATCTCGTATCTGCGCGGCGAAATCGACCTTGCGGCAGCCCGCGAACAAGCAATCATTGCCACCCGCCGTTATGCCAAGCGACAACGCACGTGGTTCCGTGCAAGGCGGGCAGGCTGGACGCTACTGGACGCAGAAGACATCTGACGACATTTTGTTTCTTTGACAGTCGTGTCCCGCCCGTGGTCCCCTAGGTTTCATGTCGCGCATCCGCCTCTTCGAATCGCGGGATCTGTCCGAGGCCGAGCGTCTGACAGGTCTGACGCTGGAAATGGTCACTGCGCTCAAGCGGCATGGCCGCTGGCGGCGCACCCTGCCCCATGTCGAACCCCTGCCCGTTCTGATCTGGATTCAGCGAGGCCAGGGTCGCATCACCGTTCTGGGACGCACCCGCGGGTTCGGACCGGCAACCGCCATCGCCCTGCCGCCGGGGACACCTTTCGCGCTAGTGCCGGGGACGATGACCGAAGGCACGCTGATCCGTATGCCCGCCCTGTTCGAGGCTCCACTTCCTGACACACCGCGTCATCTGCGACTGTCGGATGTCGCGGTGCAGGGCGAGTTGTCCGGCCTGATCGACCGCTTGGGACGGCACGGCGACCTGGCAGATCCGCCCGCCGGGCGTTCGGCACTGGGTCGGGTGATCCTCTTGTCGGCGCTGGTCGAACGCGAGGCGCGGAAGGTCGAGGCTCCGCCGACGCCCCGCCCCGCACAGCTTGCGGCGCGCTTTGCCCGCGCGGTCGAGGCGCATCTGGGCAGCTGCGTCACACTGGAGAATATCGGCGCGGAACTGGGCGTCACCGCGACCCATCTGACCCGCACCCTTCGCGAGACCGCGGGAATGACAGCGGCGGCCTATATGCAGGCGCGCCTGATGCACGAAGCGCGCCGCCGCCTGTCGGACACCGACGCGCCCGCGGCAATGATTGCGGCCGACCTGGGATTCAGCAGTCCTGCCTATTTCACGCGGGCCTTCGGGCGTGAGACCGGGCAGACGCCATCGGCCTTTCGCGCCGAGGCGCGGCGGGTCGCATCGATCTGATCGGAACCGATATAGGGTTGCCGGACGTTGTTACGCGTAATCCCGTCTCAGGAGGCCCCTCGAATGTCCGATTCAAGCTGGACGATTCCGATCATGCGCACGGGCTATGCTGGACGCGGCATCACTTATCTGGCGGTTGCGGGCCTTTCGCTTTTCGCGATTTGGCGCGGCGGCGACGCGAAGGGCACCAGTTCCACCATGGAGGCGCTGTCGGGTTCGATCTGGGGGGTTCTGACGCTCTGGCTTATCGCGCTCGGTTTGGCGGCCTACATGATGTGGCGGCTGGTGGATGCATGGAACGATCTGGAGGATTACGGGACTGACGCCAAGGGCATCGTGTCGCGCATCGGAATGGCCACGACCGGGTTGGTTCACGGAGCGCTGGCCGGATTGGCGGCCTTTGCTGCACTCGGCATCGAGGGAAGCGGCGGCGGCATTCCGGGCTTCGTCTCGGCAGTCCTGGGCTGGCCGGGTGGATGGCTGATCGTCGGCCTTGGCGGCCTTCTGACCTTTGGCGCAGGCGTCTATGAAATCCGCAAAGGCGTCAAGGCAAGCCACCGGAAACATCTGGCCGCAAATCCGTTCACCGAAAATTGGGACTGGGCCATCCGGACAGGCGTTATCGCGCAGGGTGTGCTGATCGTGATCATCGGTGCATTCCTGGTGTTCGCCGCCTGGACGGGACAGGCCGGCGAAACCGGCGGCGTCGAACGGGCATTCGATTTCCTTGAAAATCAGTCATTCGGTAATTTTCTGGTGATTGCGATCTGTATCGCTCTGATCGGGTTTGCCTTCTATTGCTTCGTCAACGCCGCTTATCGCGTTATCCCCAAGGCATCCGATCCCGACCTGAAGACCGTGGCGGCAAAGCTCCGCGCGATGGGCTGACGGGCGCGCTGACCGCCGGACATCCATTACAAAAAAAAGGCCGGGGCGCAAAATACGCCCCGGCCCGTGTCATCGGATCAGTGGATCAGTGGATCACTGGTTCCACGACTGGATCAGCTCGTCGTAGCTGACGGTGATGGGCTCTTCATCCTCGTTCTCCAGCTTCGGCTGCGGTGCGCCGGGCTGGGCGAACCAATACTCCGCATCCCGCTCTTCGTTCAGGACCGGACCCAGGTCTCCCTGGATCCCGGCACGCTCCAGACGCTCCAGCACGCTTTCCTGATCGGCGCAAAGGCTGTCGAGTGCTTCCTGTGGGGTCTTCGCACCGGACATTGCGTCGCCGATGTTCTGCCACCACAGCTGCGCCAGCTTGGGATAGTCAGGCACATTGGTTCCGGTCGGCGACCACTGCACGCGCGCGGGCGAGCGGTAGAATTCGACCAGACCGCCCAGCTTGTCGGCCCGCTCGGTGAAGGATTCGTCCTGAATCGTCGACTCGCGGATGAAGGTCAGGCCCACATGGGACTTCTTCACATCCACCGTCTTGGAGGTCACGAACTGAGCATAGAGCCAAGCGGCTTGCGCCCGATCCACCGGAGTGGATTTCATCAGCGTCCACGATCCGGCGTCCTGATAGCCGATCTTCTGTCCTTCCTGCCAGTAAACACCGTGCGGCGAGGGGGCCATGCGCCACTTGGGCGTGCCGTCCTCGTTCATCACGGGCAGGCCGGGCTTTACCGTGTCGGCGGTAAAGGCGGTGTACCAGAACATCTGCTGGGCGATGTTGCCCTGCGCCGGAATCGGCCCGGCCTCGCCGAAGGTCATTCCCATGGCGGTCGGCGGCGAGTACTTGTTCAGCCACTCGATCGCCTTGGTCACGGCGTAGACCGCAGCCGGGCCGTTGGTGTCGCCACCGCGCGCCACGCAAGAGCCGGTCGGCTGGTTGTTCTCGTTGACGCGAATACCCCATTCGTCGACCGGAAGGCCGTTGGGTTCGCCGACGTCTCCGGCACCGGCCATGGACATCCATGCGTCGGTATAGCGCCAGCCAAGCGACGGGTCTTTCTTGCCATAGTCCATGTTGCCGAAGACGTCGCCTTCGACGCCCAGACGGCTGAGATCACGACCGGTGAAGAATTCGGCGATGTCCTCATAAGCGGACCAGTTCACCGGAACGCCCAGCTCATAGCCATACTTCTCCTGGAAGTCGGTCTTGTTCTGTTCGTCGTTGAACCAGTCGTACCGGAACCAGTAAAGGTTCGCGAACTGCTGCGTCGGAAGCTGATAGAGCTTGCCGTCGGGTCCGGTTGTGAAACTGGTGCCGATGAAATCGTCGACGTCCAGCGTCGGCGACGTCACATCGGCGCCTTCGCCTGCCATCCAGTCGGTCAGATTGCGAACCTGTTGATAGCGCCAGTGGGTGCCGATCAGATCGCTGTCGTTGACGTAGGCGTCATAGATGTTCTCGCCCGACTGCATTTGCGTCTGCAGCTTCTCAACGACATCGCCTTCGCCGATCAGGTCGTGGTTCACCTTGATGCCGGTGATTTCCTCGAAGGCCTTGGCCAGCACCTGCGACTCGTACTCGTGCGTGGTGATGGTTTCCGAGACGACGTTGATCTCCATGCCCTGATAGGGCTCGGCCGCGTCGATGAACCATTGCATCTCGGCTTCCTGCTCTTCGCGGGTCAGTGTCGACAGATCGCCGATCTCCGCATCGAGGAAGGCCTGCGCGGCTTCCATGTCGGCAAAGGCGGGTGCTGCGAACAGCGCCAGGGCCAGTACCGAGGTTGTTGTAAGGGTCTTGTTCATGTGTTCCTCCCTGAACGTGTGAACGATGGAAACGGGCCGTCAGACCCAGCGGAAGACCGCTGCGGCATAGACGGCACAGACGACCAGCGCGCCCCATTGGGGCAGACCGCTGAGACCGAGCCAGGCCAGATTGATGAAGGCCGAACCCAGAAGCGTGATGAACAATCTGTCACCACGTGTCGTTGCGATCCGGAGGATGCCGGTGCGAGGCGTCTCCGGGAATTTGATGGCGAGCACCGTGAAGGTCAGCAGGATGCCCGCAATGATGATGAAGAAGGTTGCGGTGGGCCAGGTCCAGGCCATCCAGTCAAGCATGGGGAGCCTCCTTGCCACTACGAACATTCACGTGCACAGGCACTGAAAAGGAAATGCGGTTCGCCTTAGTTCGCTCCACTTCACCACCAGCCTCGGCAATCTGCATAACTCGCAAGCCACTCTTTGCAGATGCATCCGTTGTCACATCTGCCTCGAATGAAATCGGCCTTTCGGTCCAGATTGATTTTCCTTCGATACTTGCTGGAGCGACCGCAGAGTCTTCGTTCTCCGCAGCACGAACGCCTTCCAGAATTTCCTGGGTCGAAGTTTGGATGAAATCTCTGAGTTCCATCATACCCTCCCCAGGGCAAAGCCCTTGGCGATGTAGTTGCGCACGAAATAGATCACCAACGCCCCCGGCACGATGGTCAGGACACCCGCCGCCGCCAGCACGCCCCAGTCGACGCCCGACGCGCCGACCGTGCGGGTCATCGTCGCGGCGATGGGCTTGGCATCGACCGACGTCAGCGTCCGCGACAGCAGCAGCTCCACCCAGGAAAACATGAACGAGAAGAACGCGGCCACGCCGATGCCCGAGGCGATCAGCGGTGTAAATATCTTCACGAAGAAGGTCGGGAAGGAATAGCCGTCGATATAGGCCGTCTCATCGATTTCTTTCGGGACGCCGCGCATGAACCCTTCCAGAATCCAGACTGCCAAAGGCACGTTGAACAGCGTGTGCGCTAGCGCCACTGCGATATGGGTGTCGAATAACCCGATGGAGGAATAGAGCTGGAAGAACGGCAGCGCGAATACCGCAGGCGGTGCCATCCGGTTGGTCAGCAGCCAGAAGAACAGGTGCTTGTCGCCCATGAAGCTGTAACGGCTGAAGGCATAGGCCGCAGGCAGTGCCACCGCGAGGCTGAGCACCGTGTTCATCACCACGTAGATGATCGAGTTGACGTAGCCCATGTACCAACTGGGGTCGGTCAGGATCGTCTCGTAATTCTCGAGGGTGAAATTGCGCGGCCAGAGCGAGAACGCGCCCAGAATTTCCGAGTTTGTCTTCAGGCTCATGTTCAGCAGCCAATAAATCGGCAGCATCAGGAACAACAGGTAAAGTCCCATTACGATAAGCGATCCGGAGGGCCGGAAGCGGCGCGAGCGCGTCCGCGACCCGGTCATGGTCATCGACTTTGCTGTCACGTCGCCCGGCAGAGGGGCGGCGCCGGGGGCTGCGGTATCGGACATCATTTGCCCTCCCGTGCATCAAGGGTCGTCATGACCGTATAGAACACCCACGAGATCAGCATGATCACGAGGAAATACATCAGACTGAACGCCGCTGCCGGTCCAAGATCGAACTGACCCAGCGCCATCTTCACAAGGTCGATGGACAGGAATGTCGTGGCATTGCCGGGGCCACCGCCGGTAACGACGAAAGGCTCGGTATAGATCATGAAACTGTCCATGAAGCGCAGCAGGATCGCGATCATCAGAACGCCCGCCATCTTGGGCAGTTCGATATATCGGAACACGGCCCAGCGGCTGGCCTGATCGATCTTGGCGGCCTGATAATAAGCATCCGGAATTGATCTCAGACCGGCATAGGCCAGCAGCGCGACCAGCGAAGTCCAGTGCCAGACATCCATCACGATGACCGTCATCCAGGCGTCGAGCGTGTTCTGCGTATAGTTGTAGTCGATGCCGATCGCGTCGAGCGCATAGCCCAGCAGGCCAATGTCGACACGCCCGAAAATCTGCCAGATGGTGCCGACCACGTTCCACGGGATCAGGAGCGGAAGCGACATGGTGACAAGGCAGAACGATGCCCAGAAGCCACCCTTGGGCATGTTGAGCGCCACGAAAATGCCCAGTGGCACCTCGATGGCCAGGATGATCGCCGAGAACATCAGCTGACGGCCAAGAGCGTTCCACATCCGGTCGCTGGACAACATATCCTCGAACCAGCTGAGGCCCGCCCAGAAGAACTGGTTGTTTCCGAAGGTGTCCTGCACCGAATAATTCACCACTGTCATCAGGGGGATGACGGCGGAAAAGGCGACCAGCACCAGCACCGGCAGCACCAGGAACCATGCCTTTTGATTGACGGTCTTGTTCATGCCCTGCCCTCCACACGCCAGTCGTCGGCGTAAACGTTCACCCCTTCGGGCGCGAACGAGATGTGATCGATATCCGCCGGGATGGTATCCCCCTCGCCCGCTATGGCGCTGACGGGGCGCCCTTCGACGTCCAGCCGGACGATCTTGTGACGGCCGACATCCTCGACCCGGCGAATGCGCGCGGGAATACCCTCGCCGCCCGATTGCAGGCGGATGAATTCGGGCCGCACACCAATCTGCGTCTTGCCCTGCGCCGTGTAGGATTGCCCCAGATCGACCGATGTGTCGCCGACGCGGGCGGTGCGTCCGTCGATCTGCGCGTCGAACAGGTTCATGCCCGGCGAGCCGATGAAATAGCCGACGAAGGTATGCGCGGGCCGTTCGAACAATTCCTGCGGCGTGCCGATCTGGACGACGCGGCCATCATACATGACGACGACCTTGTCCGCAAAGGTCAGCGCCTCGGTCTGATCGTGCGTCACGTAAATCATCGTGTGCCCGAAATCGTTGTGCAGCTTTTTTAACTGGGTTCGAAGTTCCCACTTCATATGCGGGTCGATCACGGTGAGCGGTTCGTCAAAAAGCAGCGCGTTCACGTCCTCGCGGACCATCCCGCGCCCCAGCGAAATCTTCTGCTTGGCGTCCGCCGTCAGGCCGCGTGCCTTGCGGTCGAGACGATCCTCCATGTCGATCATCGAGGCGACCTTCTGGACCCGGCGTGTGATTTCGGCCGTATCCATGCCCCGGTTCTTGAGCGGAAAGGCTAGGTTTTCACGCACTGTCATCGTGTCGTAGACTACGGGGAACTGGAACACCTGCGCGATGTTACGGTCCGCCGTGGGTGCGGTGGTTACGTCCACACCGTCGAACAGCACCCGGCCCTGCGACGGGATCAACAGGCCCGAGATGATGTTCAGAAGCGTGGACTTGCCGCAGCCCGACGCGCCCAGCAAAGCATAGGCCTCGCCGTCAGCCCAGTCGTGGTTCAACTCCTTCAGGGCGAAGTCATCCTCGGACCTGGGTTTCGGCAGATAGGAATGCGCGAGATTGTCGAGTGTGATCTTGGCCATCTACGCAGCCTCCGCATAGGGGGCAGTGGCGGCCAGACGGCCGTCTTCGGAAAACAGGTAAACGCGCGACAGGTCCAGATAAACCGGCAGGTCCTGTCCGGCCCGCAGCTGGCGCACACCGTGGATCAATCCGACCCATCGATCGCCCGCGTGTTCAAGGTGGACGAAGGTTTCCGACCCCGTGATCTCGGTCACGGTCAGCCTGGTATCGAAGCGGACAGCACCAGGAGTCTCCTCCAGCGTCAGGTGATTTGGCCGGAACCCGGCCATATATGTTCCGTCGGGCATGTTGGCCGCCGACCGCGGCACCGGCAGGCTGCCGCCCTTGGCGAAGGTCATCATGTCGCCCTGCTTTTTCAGCGTGAGGAAGTTCATCGGCGGGTCCGAAAACACCCGCGCCGTCGTCGCGTCGGCAGGTTGGCGATAGACCTGCGCGGTCGGACCGAACTGTGTCACGCGGCCTTCCCAGAGCGTGGCGCAATGACCGCCCAGCAACAGCGCCTCCTCGGGTTCGGTCGTCGCATAAACGAAGATCGAGCCGGATTCCTCGAAGATGCGCGGGATCTCGGCGCGCAATTCTTCACGCAGTTTGTAATCGAGGTTGGCCAACGGCTCGTCCAGAAGGACCAGTCCGGCATTCTTGACCAGTGCCCGCGCCAGGGCACAGCGCTGTTGCTGACCGCCCGACAATTCCAGCGGTTTGCGGTTCAGCATCGGGGTCAGCTGCATCAGATCCGCCGTTGCACGGACGCGGCGGTCGATCTCGGCCTTGTCCAGCCCCAGCAATTTCATCGGCGAAGCGATGTTCTCGTAGACGGTCATCGAGGGGTAGTTGATGAACTGCTGATAGACCATCGCCACCTTTCGGTCCTGAACCCGCTGACCCGTCACGTCTTCTCCATTCCACAGGACGCGCCCCCGGGTCGGCTGATCCAGTCCCGCCATCAGACGCATCAGCGATGTCTTGCCGGACAGGGTCGGACCCAACAGGACGTTCATCGTTCCCTTTTCCAGCGTCAGGGACGTCGTGTGAATGTGGGTCTGCGCGCCGACGGTATGCGTCACGCCGTCCAGTTCAAGTGCCACGAGCCTCTCCTCTCTGCCGCTGAGCGGCTACAACGCGGGGCGATCGCGCGTCGGTCAGATATTTATCAAGCGTTGTCACAGCATCCGCGGACATCCGCAGCCCCAGCTTCGACCGGCGCCACAAGATGTCTTCCGATGTGCGCGCGAACTCCCGTGTCATGAGCCAGTCAATTTCGGCTTCCGTCAAGGTTGCACCGAAATCCTGACCCAGATCATTTGCGGTCCGCGCGTCGCCCAGAATCAGGTGCGCGTCCGTGCCATAGGCCCGGATCAGACGCTGCGCCCAAGACAATGTCAGAAACGGATAATCGCGCCGCAAACCGGAGATCATCGCATCGACGCCGTCGACGGCGAAGTTGCCGCCCGGCATCGGCGACCCGGCGGTCCATGGGCCGGGGAGGTCGGCGAACTGCGTGCCGATCTTGTCGAGTGCGCTTTCCGCCAGCCGTCGATAAGTGGTGATCTTGCCGCCGAAGACATTCAGTACGGGCGCACCGGCGCTGGTGTCGACCTTCAACGTGTAATCCCGCGTTGCCGCCGAGGCGGAGGACGCGCCGTCGTCATGCAGCGGGCGGACACCGGAGTAGGTCCAGACAATATCGTCGGTCGAGATCGGCGTTTTGAGATACCCGTTCACGAAATCGATCATATACCGTTGCTCCTCGGGAGTGCAGACCGGCGTATGGTCAGGGGTGTCGTGATCCTGATCGGTTGTTCCGATCAGGGTGAAATCGGTCTCGTAGGGGATGGCGAACATGATCCGCCCGTCAGTCCCCTGAAAGAAATAGCATTTGTCATGATCGAACAGTCGCTTGGTCACGATATGGCTGCCCCGGACCAGCCGCACGCCATCCTTGCTCCTGGATCGGATCGTGTTGCGGATCAGGTCGCCGACCCAGGCCCCTGCCGAATTGACGATCATCTTCGCCCGCACAACGCGCGTCTCGCCAGTCTCGCTGTCTTCCAGCGTGACGTTCCATTGCCCGTCCTGCTGATCGGCGGATACGACCTTGGTACGGGTCAGGATCGTCGCGCCCCGCGCCTCGGCGTCACGCGCGTTGAGGACGACAAGGCGCGCATCCTCGACCCAGCAGTCTGAATATTCGAATGCCGTGGCGAAACGATCGTCCAGTGGCGCGCCTTCAGGACCGGACGTCAGGTCAAGCGTTCTGGTCGGGGGCAGGATGTCCCGGCCTCCCATGTGGTCATACAGGAACAGGCCCAGACGGATCAGCCATGCGGGTCGTCGTCCGCGCATCCACGGCATCACGACGTTCAGAAGGCGAGACGTCGGAGTATCGCTCTCGAACCGCATATCCTTGTGATATGGAAGAACAAAGCGCATCGGCCAGCTGATATGCGGCATGGCGCGCAGCAGGATTTCGCGTTCAATCAGGCTTTCGCGGACCAGCCGGAACTCGAAATATTCAAGATACCGCAGCCCGCCGTGGAACAGCTTGGTCGACGCGGAGGATGTGCCGGACGCGAGATCGGACATTTCGGCCAGAGTGACGGACAGGCCCCGACCGGCTGCATCACGCGCGATACCGCAGCCGTTGATGCCGCCGCCGATCACGAGCAAGTCGCAGGTATCCTCCTCATGTGCCACTCTAGGATCCTCCCAAATCCTCGTTTGCGCTAATCTATCTAACCAAACATCCTCAAAAGGAACAGGATAATTTTCGTTTATGTTCGTTTTTTCCCAATTCACTGATATTATGCGAATCTCCGGACCGACTAGTCGTGGGTCCCCCGAGCATCAGCCAAGAGTATACTCTCTTACCCTCCGGACAGCGCGACCTTCAGTCAAAGACCGTTGACAGCAGACCGAATGATCGCGTGACGTCGCAGCACATTGGAACCGGACCATGACACAGACCATTCGCTATCCTGAAATCCTCGAAATCGCGCGCCGCGACGGCAAGGTCACGGTCGAGCATCTGTCCGAACATTTCGGCGTCACGTTACAGACGATTCGCCGGGATCTGGCCGATCTGGCCGAAGCCGGGCGGCTGGAACGGGTACATGGCGGCGCGGTCCTGCCCTCGGGCACCGTCAACATCGGCTACGAGGAGCGCCGACGCCTGAACGCTCGCGGCAAGATCGCCATGGCGCGGGCCTGCGCCGCACATATCCCCGAAGATTGCGCCGTATTCCTGAACATCGGAACCAGCACCGAGGCGGTCGCGGCCGAGTTGATGCACCACCGCAACCTGCTGGTCGTGACCAACAACATGAACGTCGCCAACATCCTGTCGCAGAATCCCGATTGCAAGGTCATTGTAACCGGCGGGACGCTGCGCCAGTCCGATGGCGGGTTGATCGGAGACATCACCACGGCAGCAATCCGGCAGTTCAAGTTCGATATCGGCGTCATCGGGTGCAGCGCGATCGACACTGACGGCGATATCCTGGACTTCGACGTGCAGGAGGTCGGGGTCAGTCAGGCAATCCTGAACCGTTCGCATCGCAAGATGCTGGTCGCCGACCACAGCAAGTTTCAGCGCACTGCCCCGGCGCGCATCGCGTCGCTGGGTGACATCGACGTATTCTTCACCGACCACCCGGTGTCTCGCGATCTGGCGGATCAATGCGAAGCCTGGGCCACGCAGGTGGTTGTGGAACGGTCAGAAGGATAACTCCTTCCAGCCATATGGTGCCACAACAGGCAGTTGCTGCATTGCTTTCAGCCAAACAGGTTGCTGATGAGTGTTATTTCCTGACCAAGGCAGAAGCGTAAAAATCGTGGGCCGGAGGCAAGCCTGAACACCCGACCGCAACTCAGGGCAATGTCGCCTCGCAGGTGATTTCCGCGTCACCCATGGTCGCGATCAGTCTCACCTGCATCGTGGCCTCGGGGGTGCCACCGAAGGCACCCTGCCACAGAGCCATCGACTTGCCCGCTTCGAGTACCTGCACCGTACCGCGATTGGTGGCCCGGGACCGCGATGCGCCGTTTTCGACGGTAATCTCGATGGCATAGGTCAGTTGGCCGACATCGGGCGGAGTGATTTCGGCGGTCACCTCATACCGTCCGTTCGCGCCGTCGATCAAAAGACGGCAGGGCTCGGGCGCAGCGGCATCGAGGGCCAGTACCAAGACCAACGGCAGAAGGGGTTCGGGCAGCATGAAGTCCTCTCGTTCATCGACAAGACCCCTTCCGGGAAAACCGGAAGGCTGCGCCAAGTCTATGCCATTTCCGGATTTCGAACCAGCCCGACCCGGCAGTCCAGCCGAATTGCACTGCTTTGCGTGGGGTGACAGGATGGAACGTTCGAAAAGGACGTCAGAACAAGGGACGCCGACATGCCCGATGGATCATCTTTGCATCCAGTCCACGCCCGGCCCGGTGGGTGCAGGGTCACCCCGGTCCGACGCCCGGCATGACCCGGCCCGCGCCTGCCATCCTGATCCTTGCCGCCGGGGCGTCCACCCGGATGCGCGGGGCCGACAAGCTCTTGGAAGAAGTGGACGGCACGCCGCTGATCCTGCGCGCGACCCGTGCGGCCTGCGCGGTCAGCGACCGTGTGATCGTGGCGCTGCCTCCCGCTTCGCCCCGGCGCGCATGGCTGGGCGACAGCCCGGCGCAGATTGTCGAAGTCGCGGATCGCGCGATGTCGGCCTCCATCCGCGCGGGCGTAGCCGCCTGTAACTCCGGGGGGCTTCTGATCCATCTGGCCGACATGCCGGACATCGACGCCATGGCACTCACCCGCCTCTCGACCGCATGGCAGGCCTCCGACGCTGCTATCCTGCGCGCGACGGATGCGGATGGCACACCGGGGCAGCCGGTCGTATTCGCCTCCGAGCTGTTCCCGGAACTGCTGGCATTGACGGGAGATACCGGCGCGCGGAACATCATCGCCCGTCATCGCGGGGCAACCTGCGCCCTGCCCGGTCGCGCGGCAACGACCGACCTGGACACACCCGAGGCCTGGGCAGAATGGCGTGCGGGCCGCGGCTGACCAGCCTGCATCACGGGCATCGCTGACCTGCATGGCATTCAGGCTTCGAACCGCCCCCGTAGCCGATCCGTCGATCCGAAGAAGCCGGATATTGGCGCAGACAGGGGCGACGCCGGTATTGAATTGACCCGAGGACAAAGCTCGGCGCAAACTCGGACTGACTGCAACATCCGGAGAGCGCTCATGTATCGACCCAATCTCACCCTTGTCGCCGGCGCCTGTGTTGCCGCCGCCATCGGAACTGTAGCCATAGCGGCTTCCCATACAGTTCCTCCCTCGGTCAAAGGTCGTCAGGGCGCGATGCAGGTCATCTCTCTGCACACCGGCCTTCTTGGCGAAATGGCACGCGGCAACTCCGACTACGACGCCGGGGTGGCGCAGACCGCCGCCGACAACCTTGTGGCGGTGTCGAACCTGAACCTGTCGACGCTGTTTCCCGAAGGAACCGACAACGGGGCCCTGACCGACACGATCGCCCTGCCCGCCATCTGGTCGGACCCTGCCGGGTTCCAGACCGCGTGGGAAGGCTTCGGCACGGCTGCCGCCAACCTTCAGGCCGTCGCGGGCGACGGGCTGGACCCGATGAGGGCCGCCATGGGCGATCTGGGCAAATCCTGCGGTGCCTGCCACGATACGTATCGCGCCAAGAACTGACCCGTGCGCCGGGCGCTGATCGGTGTTCTCATTCTGGGTGGGCTGGGCCTTGCCGCGGGCCTCTGGCTCACGCGCGCCCAGGCCCTGACCGAGGGTGACCTGGCCGGTCTGACCGGCGATGCGACACAGGGCGAAATGGTGTTCTACGCCGGTGGCTGCGCGTCCTGCCACGCAGCCAAGGACGCGGAGGGCGAGGCCCGGCTGATCCTGTCAGGAGGTATCGGTTTCGTATCCGACTTCGGCACCTTCCGCGCGCCCAATATCTCGATGGATCCCGATCAGGGGATCGGTGCATGGACGTTCGCGCAATTCGCCAGCGCCGTGCAGCGCGGCGTATCGCCCGAGGGCACGCACTACTATCCGGTCTTCCCATATTCCGCTTATGCCCTGGCCCAGCCTCAGGATATCGCCGACCTCTGGGCGTTCTGGCAGACACTGCCCGCGTCGGACACCGAAAACCTGCCGCACGAGGTCGGCTTCCCCTTTTCCATCCGCCGGGGCGTCGGGCTTTGGAAGCTGCTCTATATGCCGGACGGTTTCACCATGCCCGCCGATACCGAGCCCCTGATCCGCGGCCGTTACCTCGTCGAGGCCCTGGGCCATTGCGCAGAATGCCATACGCCCCGTGACGCCCTGGGTGGGCTGGACCGCAGCCGCTGGATGGCAGGCGCACCGAACCCATCGGGATTGGGCCGCATACCGGGCATCACGCCCGCCACACTCGACTGGTCCGAAACCGAAATAACGCAGTTCCTGGCCGACGGCTTCACACCCGAGTTCGACGTTGCGGCGGGTCAGATGGCCCTGGCGATCCTGAATCTCGCCCACCTGCCTGAAAGTGACCGCGCCGCCATCACGGCCTATCTCAAGGCCCTGCCCGCTGTGGAGGAGCAAAACGCCGAACCCGGATAATTCGCGGGAATATCTTCGGTCTCCCTTAATGGCTGGCATGCCACAAAGGAGACGAGATTTTACGGATTGGGGTTAAGGTGCTTCAGGACAAAATAGACATGCTTGATGCGCTTCCGGTCGGAGACCGAGAAAATCAAGCCATCATCGACAGCGCCCTTACCGCTGTGCGGGAACATCTGGACATGCCCATCGCCTATCTGTCGGAGTTCGTCGGGGATCAGACCATTTTTCGCAATGTCAGCGCACCGGGTCTGGAAGACCTTATCAAACCGGGCGATTCCCGCAATCTGGACGAGGTATATTGCCAACATATCCTTCGCGGCGACCTGCCGGAGCTGATCCCCGACACCGCCGCCTTTCCCCTGGCACAGTCGCTGCCGATCACGAACACGGCCCCGATAGGCAGCCACGTCAGCCTGCCGATCCACCGGGCGGACGGGTCCGTCTACGGAATGTTCTGTTGCCTTTCCCCAGTGGCGAACCCCAGCCTGAATGACAGGGATATCAAGGTCATGCGCCTCTTCGCCGACCTTGCCGCCGATCAGGTGCGATTGAACCACAGCAGACAAAGCGAACTTGAAGGCACCCGCAATATCATCCGCGACATGCTCCGCGATGCGGCGTTCGACATGCTATTTCAGCCGATCTATCGCCTTGCGGACGGCGGTCTGGCCAGCTTCGAATCCCTCTGCCGGTTTCGCAGCGACCCCTATCGCAGCCCCGACAAATGGTTCGACGATGCCCGAACCGCCGGTCTGCAAACCGAACTGGAGCTGAAGGTCATCGACGCGGCGCTGAAAGCCCTGCCCGGTCTGCCACCGCATGCACGACTGGCCGTAAACGCCGCCCCGGATACCGTGGCCAGCGGCGCGTTGCTGCCGATCCTGTCGCGGGTCGACCCCACCCGTCTGACGCTGGAGATTACCGAACACGAACGATCAAACGATTTCGATCGCCTTCTGCGCGCGGTACAGGCGATCGGCGCGCGGGGAACGTGGATCGCCATCGATGATGTCGGCGCGGGTTATTCCGGACTGCAACAGATACTGCAACTCCGGCCGGACATTCTGAAACTGGACATGTCACTGGTGCGTGACATCGATACCGACACCGCCCGCCGCTCCCTGGCCGGGGCCCTCGTCAGCTTCGCCTCGGAAACCGGTGCCAAGGTCACTGCCGAAGGGATCGAACGGCGCGCGGAATGGGATTGCCTGCGCATGATCGGTGCCGATTACGGCCAGGGCTGGCTGATGGGCCGGCCCGGCCCGATGAATCAGGCTGCACCAAATGTGACCGTCTGATCGCTCCTCCAGCGCTGAAGGAAGCGGCAACAGCGGCGCGCCCGTCCCCGGCGCTCGCCCTGCAGGATTGCCGTGTCAGCCCCCGCTCAGCTTCTGCAACCGCGCCGACCTCAAACGGGCAAAATCCTCTCCCGCGTGATAGCTGGAGCGCGTCAGGGGTGTTGCCGAAACCATCAGGAATCCCTTGCCCCAGGCGGCTTTTTCATAGCCCGCGAATTCCTCGGGCGTGACGAACCTGTCAACAGCGTGATGTTTGGGTGTCGGTTGCAGATATTGCCCGACCGTAAGGAAGTCGATGTCGGCTGCACGCATATCGTCCATGACCTGCAACACAGACTGTCGATCCTCACCCAGCCCAACCATGATACCGGACTTGGTGAACATCGTCGGGTCCAGTTCCTTGACCCGCTGAAGCAGCCGCAGGGAGTGGAAATACCGCGCGCCGGGACGCACCTCGGGGTAAAGGCCGGGGACGGTTTCCAGATTATGATTGAACACGTCCGGTTTCGCCGCAACGACAACTTCCAGAGCCGATGGATCGCATTTGATGAAATCGGGCGTCAGGATTTCGATCGTCGTATCGGGGGCCCGCTTGCGGATCGCGCGGATCGTCTGAGCAAAATGCTCCGCACCGCCATCGTCCACGTCGTCCCGGTCGACCGACGTGACGACGACGTGGTTCAACCCCAGTTTCTGCACCGCATCCGCAACGCGCCCCGGCTCGAACACGTCCAGCGCTTCGGGCGGCTTGCCGGTTGCGATGTTGCAGAACGTGCAGGCACGGGTGCAGACCTCGCCCATGATCATCATGGTCGCATGGCCCTGCGACCAGCATTCCCCGACATTGGGACAACCCGCCTCCTCGCAGACCGTCACCAGTTTATGCTCGCGCATGATCTTAGCTGTCTGCCTGTAACCTTCGCCAACGGGCGCCTTGACGCGAATCCAGGACGGTTTCTTCGGCTGCGGATTATCCGGCCGCCTGGCCTTTTCGGGGTGACGTTCGGCGGGGATCTTCAGGTCGCGCATCCGCGGTCTCCCAGGGTTGTTCCATCTTCACTTAAGGCAAGCCGGCCCCGCGTTCCAGTGTGGGTCACCACAGAACCGCAGAGTTGCGCCCGATGCATGTTTTTACAGACATTTTTCCCCAATCCCGCCAGAAATATGCCGGAAATTCATGTTCCAGTGCCCCCGTAGCCATCAAGGCACAGTGAAATGTAGTAATTTTTGGAACAAGAATATGAATGCCACTTTTCTGAATGACGAAGCCGGCGCGGTCACGGTCGACTGGGTTGTCCTGACGGCAGCGCTCGTAGGCCTCGGGCTTGCTGTGATGGGCGTCGTTTCGGGCGGCATCGAAGATCTCTCGACCGACGTCAGCGCGGCCCTCGAAGATGAAAGCAAATTCTCGGAACAGTTCGGTGGCATGACACTTGCCTCCGCAAGCAACACGACGGTCTTTTCGGGTCGCACGGCCTCGGATTATGTTGCCTATGGACAGTCCCTTGCGCCCGGCAACAACGGCGCAGTCTATTATCACGCCCAACAAGCGGCCATATCTGACGCGCCCGACGGCTACAATTTCGACAATCCGCTCTCCGATCCGGATTCCGGCAACGTCATCTACACCAGCAACGACGGCCAGAATTACAGTATCGGCGGGAACGTCGTGTCCGTCGACAGCTACGCCGGTTCGGCCAACTACTTCGGGGCCTGACCGGTGCCCGCCTCCCGTGCGTAAATCCGGGGAGCGGATCTGTTTGAAAGCCAGACGCGATTGCGGTCCCGAGCAACCGGAACCCTTGGAATCCGCCAAATTTCTGCCCGCGATAAATTTACGTGTTAGGTAAATATATCAACCATCTACGAAGTGACGTAAAAGTTTCATGCGCCCCAGAAGCGCATTGCGTCTTTTGCGTCACTTCGACTGACGACGTGTCCATCCCCACAGGCACACCAATTCCATCAGCACATGTGCGCCCGCGATCGCCGTTGCCCCTGTCGTGTCGTAGGGCGGGGAGACTTCGACCACGTCGCCCCCGACCAGGTTGACGCCGGCCAGGTCTCGCAGGATCGCCGCGGCCTGCGCCGACGACAGCCCGCCCCAGACCGGCGTGCCTGTGCCGGGCGCGAAGGCCGGGTCAAGACAGTCGATATCGAAGGTGAGATAGCAACTCCGGTCGCCCACGACCTCTTTGATGCGGCGCGCAACCTCTCCGGGTGCGGCCTCATGGACGGCACGGGCGTCGATGGTCGTCACTCCCATCGTGTTCGGATTCACGGTGCGGATGCCAATCTGAACGCTGGTCGCCGGGTCTATCACGCCGGTTTTGACCGCTTTGTAGAACATCGTGCCATGGTCGATCCGGCTCATGTCGTCGTCGGGCCATGTGTCGGAATGGGCGTCAAAATGGATCAGGCTCAAAGGCCCGTGTTTTTCGGCATGCGCCTGCAGGATCGGGAAGCTGATGTAATGGTCGCCGCCCATCGCGATGCAACCTGCTCCCTGATCCAGGATGCCTTTCACATGGTCGCGCAAGGCGGCTGGAAAGTCGGCGACCTTGGCATAATCGAAGCCCACGTCGCCATAATCCGCCACGGCGAATTCATCCAGTGGCGAATAATCCCAGTAATATGGCGGATCGAAGGGTTGCAGCGCACTCGCCTCGCGGATCGCGCGTGGCCCGAACCGCGTACCAGGCCGGTGGGTCACCGCCTGATCGAAGGGCACGCCTGTAATCGCCAGATCATATCCTGTCAGATCCTTGGTATACGTTCGCCGAAACGCCGAGGTTGCGCCGCCGAAGGCGTTCTCGAACGCCAACCCCCGGCGAGCGTCCCGGGCAAAGGCCCCGTCCACCTGATCGCGCGCGTCCTGCAGTGCCATTGATCGACTCCCTTCTGTTCGGCACGACCACACCACGAGAGTGCGGCAAGGAAAACCCTCTCGACTCCGCGCCCCGGTGCGTTAGGTGCATGGATCATGCACGACACCCAGCTCCGCACCGATTTCATCCACGCCATGAGCCGCGCCGCCGCCACCGTCAGCGTGGTAACGACCGACGGGCCAGCGGGCCGCGCGGGCGTCACGGTATCGGCCATGACAAGCGTGTCGGCGGATGGAGAAGCCCCGACGATGCTGGTCTGCATCAACAAGGGCGCTTCGGCGGCCGAGCCGATCCTTGCGAATGCCTGCTTCGCCGTGAGCGTCCTGCAATCCGAGCAGAGCGACGTGGCCGACGTATTTGCCGGGCGCACGGGGGCCACGGGCGACGACAGGTTTGCTACCGGAACCTGGACCACGATGGTGACGGGCGCGCCGGTTCTGGACGGGCTGGCGGGTTTCGATTGCGAAGTTCAGTCAGCCGAGCTGGTCGGCACACACCACGTCATCATCGGTGCCGTCCGCGCCGTGCGCGTGTCCGATGACGGCGCGCCCCTGATCTATGGAATGCGCAGCTATCTGCGGGCTGAAAAAGCCTAGGACATCACCGCCCGCCACCCCAGCCGCAGACGGCTGACGAGTGGATTGAGTCGTGGCTGCGTCCCCGGATTTGCGGCAAACGCGCGCAACTCTGCCCGCGTGTCACTCAAGACCAGAAATACCGGGTGCGCCTGCGTCGGTTGCCGCGCTTGCCGGAACCGATCCAGTGCAGCCAGCCCCGTCTCCGCCAATGCCGCAATATGCGCCTCGGCCTCGCCCGACGGCAACGGATGCCGTCCCTTGGCGACAAGGTCGGGCACGGCGCGCAACCACGCCGAAATCCCATGAGCCAGCCCGGCATCACGGATTGCTGGCGCATCCGACGCCCCCGCCAGTCGCGCCGCTGTCCACAGCAACGTTCCCGCCGTCCGGTCGATATAACGCGTCAGTTCCACTGACGACGCAAAGGACCATCCTTCTATGTCAGCCCGCCGTGCCTCGATCAGGTCGTCCAGATCGCGCGTCGCCTGCGCGTCCAGAACGGCGGCCAGCGGGGTGACGACCTCGTGTCGCCGGACCGCGCCGTCCGATCCGATCTCGGCCAGCGCATCGCGCCACCATTGCAGCCGCATCTCGGCGATCAACGGCTCTTTCGTGACCCATGGCGCGCGCGCGACTTCAAGGTTGAACGCATAAAGCGGAAACAGCCTCCGACGCAGGTCCACAGGCGCGGCCATTACCGCGCGGAACCGGTCCGGGTCGCCGCGCGCCACCAGTCCTGCGCAGGCCGACACCTCGGCGTCGGTCATCACTGCAAAAGCTTCCAGCGCACCGCGTCCAGCAACGCTTCGAAACTGGCGTCGACTATGTTGGCTGAGACGCCGACCGTGGACCAGCGCCGCCCGGCATCGTCTTCGTGGTCGATGATGACGCGGGTCACGGCCTCGGTCCCGCCCTGCATGATACGAACGCGGAAATCTTTCAGCCGCATGTCTTCAATGTGACCCGACAGCGACCCGAGGTCCTTGGCCAGGGCTTTCGACAGCGCGTTGACCGGACCGCGATCATTGCCCGTCTCATCCATCGACTCCGACACCGAAAGCCGCTTTTCGCCGTCGACCTTAACCACCACCACCGCTTCGGACAGGGTGACCATCTGGTCGCGCTTGTTCTTGCGCCGTTCAACCGTGACGCGGTAGCGCTTCACCTCGAACAATTCGCGTAACTGGCCCAGTTCGGCCCGTGCGATCAGCTCGAAACTGGCGGGCGCCACGTCATAGGCATAGCCCGCATCCTCCCGCTCCTTCACGACCTCCAGAATGCGCCGCAACTGGTCAGCTGTGCCGTCCAACCCCAGATCTGCCAGCCGCTTGCGCAGGTTCGACAGCCCGGCCTGATTGGACATCGGCACGATCCGCGCGTTTCCGACCGTTTCGGGCGGCACGTGTTCGTAGGTCGTCGGATCCTTCAGGATCGCGCTGGCATGCAGGCCCGCCTTATGCGCGAAAGCCGAAGCACCGACATAGGCCGCCTCGCGCCGTGGCACCCGGTTCAGGATGTCATCCAGCCGCCGCGACACCTTCATCAGTCCCGGCAGCGCCTTGCGGGACACGCCCGTCTCGAAGCGGCTGGCAAATGGCTCTTTCAACAGAAGTGTCGGAATCAGCGACGTCAGGTTGGCATTGCCACAGCGCTCGCCCAACCCGTTCAGCGTACCCTGCACCTGTCGCGCCCCGGCCTCGATCGCGGCCAGCGATCCGGCAATGGCCTGTTCGGTATCGTTGTGCGTATGAATGCCCAGACGGTCGCCCGGAAGGCCCGCCGCGATCACGGCCTGCACCACTTCGGCGATGCGCGCGGGCATGGTGCCGCCATTCGTATCGCACAGCACGACCCATCGCGCCCCCGCGTCCAGAGCCGCCCTGGCGCAGGATACCGCATATTTCGGGTCATCCTCGTAGCCATCGAAGAAATGCTCGCAATCGAACAACGCCTCACGGCCCGACGCCACCAGGTGCGCCACCGACTCGGCGATGGCCAGGCGGTTTTCCTCAAGTGTTACGCCCAGCGCGGTCGTGACGTGGAACGGGTGGGTCTTGCCGACCAGACAGACGGCGGAGGTTCCGGCGTTCAGCACGGCGGCCAGCACGTCGTCGTTCTCTGCCGAGCGTCCGACGCGCTTGGTCATTCCGAAGGCCGTCAAAGTGGCGCGCAGCTTCGGCGCGTCGTCGAAAAAATCGCTGTCGGTCGGGTTCGCGCCGGGCCAGCCGCCTTCGACGTAATCCACACCCAGACCGTCCAGCATCGCGGCGATCTCGCGCTTTTCGCTGGCCGAGAACTGCACGCCCTGCGTCTGCTGACCGTCGCGCAGGGTGGTGTCATAGAGGTAGAGACGTTCGGTCATCGCGTCCTCCGATCCATGTATTCGGAACGGGTGATCCACGGGTGATCCACGTCGGACGCAATTGTGATCACAATAGACCCTCCAGCTTCGACGGATCGAACCCCGGCCCGGCCTCCCAGCCCCTGCCCAGCCCGTCCGTCACCACGACGCCCGCCGCCACCAGCGCATCGCGCAGCGCGTCGGCGCGCGCCCAGTCCCTGTCGGCCCGTGCGGCGATCCGGGCCGCCAGAACCGCTTCCACCACCTCGTCGTTGCCCCCGTCGATCCAATCGCCCATCGCGTCCTCCAGCAATCCCAGCAGCCCGGCCGATGCCTTCAGCCCCGCGCCGTCTCCGGCCTTGGCCAGACGGTGCAGCTCCGCAATCGCGCCGGGCGCGTTCAGGTCATCGCGCAACGCGCTCAGCACGGCGTCATCCACGGTTCCGCCATCCCCGGCCATGGCGCGCCATTTGCGCAATGTGCCTTCGGCCTCCAGCGCCTTGGCCTCGGTCCAGTCCATCGGCTTGGAATAATGCGTCGACAGGAACACGAAGCGGATCACTTCGCCCGGCACGCCACGGTCAAGCAGGTCGCGGACGGTGAAGAAGTTGCCCAGCGACTTGGACATCTTGCGGCCCTCGACCAGGAGCATTTCATTGTGCAGCCAGTACCGCGCGAAATCGCCGTCCGGGTCGGCGCAGCAGCTTTGCGCCCGCTCGTTCTCATGATGCGGAAACAGCAGATCGTTGCCGCCCCCGTGAATGTCGAACGATGTGCCCAGAAGCGCCTTGGCCATGGCGGAACATTCGATATGCCAGCCGGGGCGGCCGTAGCCCAGCGACGTCTCCCAGCCCGGTTCTTCTTCCGACGACGGCTTCCACAACACGAAATCCATCGGGTCGCGTTTATAGGACGCGACCTCGACCCGCGCGCCCGCGATCATGTCGTCCACGGTCCGGCCCGACAGGACACCATAGCCGTCGAACGACCCGACCGAAAACAGCACATGCCCGTCGGCGACATAGGCGTGACCGGACGCAATCAGCCCCTCGATCATTTCGACCATCTGTTCGATGTAGTCCGTCGCGCGCGGCATATGCGTCGGCTCCAGCGTGCCCAGCGCGGCCATGTCGTCCAGATACCACTGCGTCGTCTCGGCGGTGATATCCTCGACCTCCCGGCCGGTATCAGCCGCCCGCGCGATGATCTTGTCGTCGATATCGGTGAAGTTGCGCACATAGGTCACGGCGTCCACGCCATAATCGTGACGCAGCAGGCGGAACAGCAGATCGAACAGGATCACGTTGCGCGCATTGCCCAGATGGGCGCGGTCGTAGACGGTCGGTCCGCACAGGTAGAGGCGCACATTGGACGCATCCAGCGGCGCGAACTCCTCGACCCTGCGGGTCAGCGAGTTGCGAAGTCGGAGCATCGGGATAGCATTCGGCGCGGTCATCCGGGCGTTTCCTGTCGTTTTATGGCGGGGATGGATGCCGGATGGGAAACGGGCAACCAGCGCCCGCCGATCCTGTCAGCGGGCGGTCGAAATGCAGATGATGCAGATGCACGTGCCCATAGCCTGCGCCTAACATGGCGATGCCGCCCTGCCAAGCGCCGCGGCATGGCCACCGATCAACGGTTTGACATGGGCGTGCCGCCGGTGTCCGGTGCCGACAGTGGCGTCTTTCCAGCTCCAAGGCTGCACCGCCCCAACGGCCACGGCAGGCTCGTACGCGATATGCAGCGTCGGGCCCGCTTCTGACCTTCGCCAAGGAGATGCCCCGATGACCGACTTCCGCGCCCTGCACCAACCCGGCAATCCCTTCATCCTCGGCAATGCCTGGGACGTCGGATCGGCCCGCATGCTGGTGGCCCTAGGTGCCAGGGCCATCGCCACGTCATCCGCCGGATACGCCTTCACCCGCGGTTTGCCCGACGGCGGTCAAGTGGGGCGGACCGACGCCATCGCCCATGCCAGGGATCTGGCCGATCACCTGTCGGTCCCGGTCTCTGCCGATCTGGAGGACGGGTATGGCCCCGACCCCGCCGATTGTGCGGAAACCGTCGAACTGGCCGCGCTTGCCGGTCTGGCCGGATGCTGCATCGAGGACGTGACCCCGAACGGCGCGCCCTATGACTTCGATCTGTCGGTCGCGCGCATGGATGCCGCCGTGAAGGCCGCGCGCCGGGCCAACCACGACTTCGTCTTCTGCGCGCGCGCCGACGGCGTCATGCACGGCACCTATGATCTGGACGAAGCGATCCGCCGGTTGCAGGCGTTCGAAGCCGTGGGCGCAGACGTTCTGTATTGCCCGATGCCCGAAACCATCGAAGGTCTGACACGCCTTTGCGCGTCGGTCACCGCCCCGGTCAACGCGCTGGCCGCCGGGCCGTGGACGCAGACCAGCCGTGACGAATTCGCCGCCGCCGGGGTCGCCCGCATCTCGCTCGGGTCGGCACTGGCCCGTGCCACCCACCAGGTGATCCGCGACGCCGCGCAGGATATGTTCGGCGCGGGCGATTTCACCCGTCTGGGCGGCATCGGGTCGGGCGAGGTCGATGACTATCTGACGGCAGGGTCGAAGTGAATCACGACGATCTGAACCACTGGTCGAAGCGCGCCGCCGATTGGATCACCGATTATCATGCTACCCTGCGGGACCGGCCCGTCCGCGCGCAGGTCTCGCCCGGCGATCTGCTGGCCCGACTGCCTGCGACGGCCCCCGACATGGCCGAGCCGCCCGAGGATATCTTCGCCGATTTCGAGGCGCTGATCCCAGGTGCCCTGACCCATTGGCAGCACCCCCGCTTCTTCGCCTATTTCCCGGCCAATGCGGCACCCGCGTCGATGCTGGCCGAACAGCTTATGTCCGGCATCGGGGCGCAGGCGATGCTCTGGCAGACTTCTCCGGCGGCGACCGAACTGGAGCAGGGCATGATCCGCTGGCTGATCCGTGCGCTGGACATGCCCGAGGACTGGACCGGCACGATCCACGATTCGGCGACGACCGCGACACTGTCAGCGGTGCTGACGATGCGGGAACGGGCGCTCGGCTTTGCGGGCCTGACCGAGGGGTTGTCGGACCAGCCGCGGCTGCGCATCTACGCCAGCGCGCAGACCCATTCATCGGTCGACAAGGCCGTGCGGCTGGCGGGCATAGGGCAGGACAATCTGGTCAAGGTTCCCGTCCGCGATGACCTGTCGATGGACCCGGACGCGCTGACGCGCGCGATCGGGGCGGATGTCGCCGCCGGGCTGATGCCCGCCGGTATCGTGTTCTGCGCGGGCGGCACGGCGGTCGGGGCCTTCGACGAGATCACGGCCTGCCTGCCGGTCGCACGGGCGCACGATCTGATGACCCACGTCGATGCCGCATGGGCGGGCAGCGCGATGATCTGCCCCGAGTTCCGGACGCTTCTGGAAGGTGCGGAAGACTGCGACAGCCTTGTTTTCAATCCGCACAAGTGGATGGGCGCACAGTTCGACTGCGCCGTGCAACTGATCCGCGACCCGGTCGACCAGATCCGCACGCTGGGGCTGAGACCCGATTACCTTCAGACGCTGGAAGGCGACGAGGTCACCAATTTCAACGAATGGACCGTGCCGCTGGGCCGTCGCATGCGGGCGCTGAAGCTGTGGTTCGTTCTGCGCGCGCATGGGCTGGACGGCATTCGCGTCCGCATCCGCAACCACGTCGCCTGGACGCGGGAGCTGTGCGAGGTTCTGCGGGGCGAGCCGGGCCTCGAGATCACATCCGAGCCGCGCCTGTCGCTTTTCAGTTTCGCGCTGACCGGGGGCTGTGCCGCGACCGAAGCCCTGCTGACGCGCATCAATGCGGACGGACGCATCTATCTGACGCAGACGACACATGCGGGCCGGTTCGTCATTCGCTTCACATGCGGCACATGGGACTGCACCCGTGACGACGTGATGGCCGTCTGGGAGGTCATCCGCGACCTGCGATAATGTCGCAAACGGACGCGCGACGCCATCGAAGGCGCGCCACCATCGGGCGATGAGCCATACAACGGTATATCTTCTGGTGTTGCGTGTGATCGGCGCGCGGCGGGGGCGTGCGGCGCGGGGACGACCTGTCGGGCACTGATCCCGTCCCTGTCTGTTCCTTACCCGGAGATCCGATGACCCGTCCCATCCGCACCGGCGGTCGCGCCGCCCGTCACGCCGCCCGCGCCGCGCCGCTGCCTGACGCCTCCCGCCCCGTCCGCCCCGGCCTGACCGGCGGTCGGTACAAGCCGCTGACCGAGGCCGATGTCACGCGCATTCACGAGACCGCGCTGACCGCACTGGAAGAGATCGGCCTGTCCGGTGCGCCGCCATCGGGCGTGGCCAGCATGACCGCCGCCGGGGCCGTGCAGTCGGATGACGGTCGCCTGCGGTTCCCGCGCGCGCTGGTCGAGGACATGCTGGCGTGCGCCGCCCGCGACATCACCCTGCATGCCCGCGACCCGGCCTTCGACCTGGACCTGTCGGGGGCCCGCGTCCATTTCGGCACGGCGGGCGCGGCGGTCAGCGTGGTCGATGCCGTCACCGGCGATTACCGCGACAGCACGCTGGCCGATCTGCACGAGGCGGCGCGGCTGGCCGATGCACTCGACAACATCCACTTCCTGCAGCGGCCCATGGTGGCGCGCGACATGACGGATGACCAGACATTGGACCTCAACACGCTGCACGCCTGTCTGACGGGGACGCGCAAACATGTCGGTACGAGTTTTTGCACCGCCGCGACGGTTCCGAAGTGTCTGGACTACCTTTACGCGGTCGCGGGGGGCGAAGATGCGTTCCGCGCGCGACCCTTCGTGCTGAACTCCAACTGTTTCGTGGTGCCGCCGATGCGCTTCGCCACCGAAAGCTGCGAGGTGATGGAGGCCTGCATCCGCGGCGGCCTGCCTGTCCTTCTGCTGTCCGCGGGTCAGGCCGGGGCCACGGCCCCCGCGACGCTGGCGGGCGCGGTGATGCAGGCCGTGGCCGAATGTCTGGCGGGCGTTGTCTATGTGAACAGCATCGCGCCGGGGCATCCCGCGATCTTCGGCACCTGGCCGTTCGTGTCGGACCTGCGGACCGGCGCGATGTCGGGCGGATCGGGCGAACAGGCTGTGCTGACGGCGGCCTGTGCGCAGATGGGGCGGTTCTATGGCCTGCCGGGCGGCGCGGCGGCGGGGATGGCGGACGCCAAGCTTCCCGACATGCAGGCCGGCTGGGAACAGGGCATGAGCGATGTGATGGCCGGTCTGGCCGGGCTGAACATGGTATATGAGGCCGCCGGGATGCACGGATCGCTGATGGGATTCTGCCCCGAGAGCCTGATCCTGGGCGATGACATGATCGGGGCGGCGCTGCGCTGCGTGCGGGGGGTCGAAGTCACCGACGAGACGCTGGCGCTGGAGGCGATGCGCGCCGTCTGCCTGGAGGGGCCGGGGCATTATCTGGGCACCGAATCGACCCTGTCGGTGATGCAGAGCGAATATGTCTATCCGACGCTGGGATGCCGGATCAGCCCGAAGGAATGGCAGGAGGCCGGTCGGCCCGACCTGATCGCAAAGGCGCGCGTGCGGCGGGCGGAGATTATGGCCGGGCCAAACATCGCCGCCTTTGCGCCCGAACTGGAACGAAGCCTGCGCGCCCGGTTCGATCTGCTGGTGTAACGGTCAGGTCTGGGCGTCGCGCGCGAGTTTTTCGATCCCGTCCCAGTCGCCCGCGTCCATCATGTCCTTGGGAGCGACCCAGCTTCCGCCGACGCAGACCACGTTCGGCAGGCTCAGGTAGGAGGCTTTGTTCTGTGGGCTGACACCGCCCGTCGGGCAGAACGAAATCTGCGGAATCGGCGCGCCGATACCCTTGAGCGCGGGCGCGCCGCCGGAGGCCTCTGCGGGGAAGAACTTGAGCATGTCATAGCCCTTTTCCAGCAGGATCATCGCCTCGGTCGCCGTGGCCGCGCCGGGCAGCAGGGGCAGGTCTTCGTCGATGCAGGCCTGGATCAGCGTATCGGTCGCGCCGGGCGAGACCCCGAACATCGCGCCCGCCCCTTTTGCCGCTTTCACGTCGGCGGGGGTCAACAGCGTGCCTGCCCCGACGATCCCGCCCGGCACCTTGGCCATTTCACGAATGCACTCGAGCGCGACCGGCGTCCGCAGCGTGACCTCCAATGCGGGCAACCCACCGGCGACCAGCGCGCGGGCCAGCGGCGCGGCATGCGCCACGTCGTCCAGCACAAGCACGGGGATGACGGGTGCGCGGGTGGCGATGTCGCGGGCGGCCCTGGATTGTTCGGCGGGGGTCATGGTCATGGCGGTGCCTCTTTGCGGTGCCTTTGGTGGGCGGCTGGATTGGATCAGGTGTGGCGCAGGCGCAGTCAGATGACCACACCCGCCCCCCGGTCGGATGGCCCTGCACTGGCCCGGAAGAGGCTGAACAATTCGCGTCCCAGCCCATACTCATTATGGCTCAGGTCGGGCCGCGGAACATCGCGACCGGCCACGCCTTCGGTCAGCACGTCGAGCGTGCCCTTGACCGCATCGACGCGGATCAGGTCGCCATCCTGCAACTTGCCGATCAAACCGCCGTCCAGTGCCTCGGGCGCGACATGGATCGCGGCGGGGACCTTGCCCGATGCCCCTGACATGCGCCCGTCGGTCACCAGCGCGACCCTGTATCCGCGCTGCAAAAGAACCGTCAAAACAGGTGTCAGGCCGTGCAGTTCGGGCATCCCGTTGGCGCGCGGCCCCTGATAGCGGACCACGATGACGCCGTCGCGGTCAAGCTCTCCGGCGCGGAAAGCGACCTTTACGTCGTCCTGCGAGTGGAAGATGCGGGCGGGCGCTTCGATCACATGAAGTTCGGGCGCTACCGCACTGATTTTAATGACTCCCAGTCCCAGATTGCCATGCACCTGTTTCAGACCGCCATGATGGTCGAAGGGCGCATCCGGAGTTTTCAGTATCCTGTCGTTCAGGCTGTCCTTCGGGCCGGGCGTCCATTCGATGCGGTCGCCTGTCAGCTTTGGTTCGGTCGCATAAGCCGACAGGCCCTGCCCGGCGACCGTCTGCACATCCTCATGCAGCAAGCCAGCCTCCAACAACCGACCGATCATGAACGGCAGGCCTCCGGCGGCATGGAAATGGTTCACGTCGGCCAGACCGTTCGGATAGACCCGCGCCATGAGCGGCGTGACGTCCGACACGGCATCGAAATCAGCACAGGTCAACTGAACGCCCGAGGCGCGCGCCATGGCGATCAGATGCAGCACCAGATTGGTCGACCCGCCCGTCGCCATCAGGCCCACCAGACCGTTCACATAGGCGCGTTCGTCCAGCACGTCGCAGACCGGCGTATAGGCGTTGCCAAGCGCCGTGATTTTCGTCGCCTGCACTGTCGCGGCATCGGTCAGGGCATCGCGCAGCGGCGTGCCCGGATTGATGAAAGACGCGCCGGGCAGGTGCAGGCCCATGAACTCCATCAACATCTGGTTGGAATTCGCGGTGCCGTAGAATGTGCAGGTGCCCGGCCCGTGGTAGCTGGCCATTTCGGCCTTCATCAGCTCAGCCCGGTCGATCTTGCCCTCGGCGAAATCGCGGCGAACCTGCGATTTCTCTTCGTTGCCCAGACCGGACGTCATTGGACCCGCGGGCACGAATATCCCCGGCAGATAGCCAAAGGTCGCAGCGGCGATCACCAGGCCCGGCACGATCTTGTCACAGATGCCCAGATACAGCGCGGAATCGAAGGTGTTGTGCGACAGCGCAACGCCCGTGGCCAAGGCGATCACGTCGCGCGAAAACAGCGACAACTCCATGCCGTTCTGGCCCTGCGTGACGCCATCGCACATCGCGGGAACACCGCCCGCGACCTGTGCCGTGGCACCGACGGACCGGGCGGCGGCCTTGATGCGGTCGGGATAATCCTTGAAAGGCTGATGCGCCGACAGCATGTCGTTGTAGGCTGTCACGATGCCTATGTTCGGTGCCCGGTCAGCGACAAGATCGCCCTTGTCTTCGCCCATCGCGGCATAGGCGTGGGCCTGATTGCCACAGTCCAGATGGGCGCGGCGCGGACCTTTCTGCGCCTGTTCCCGCATACGTTCGAGATAGAGGTCTCGCGTCGGACGGGAGCGTTCGCGGATACGGTCGGTGATTTCATCGATTCGGCTGTCCAGCGGCATGATGGGCCTCCTTTAAGGAACAAATGCACCGTTAGCGCTAACGGTTCAAGAGGCGTGTTCGACTCCTGCCTATTTCGGCGTCGATATACCGCGCACGAATCCGGCCCCGCAGCTTTGTTACCATGGATATCTACGGCACATTTGCGCCGGGCTGGAACCTGATCCCGATAAGGTAGCTGTTTCGCACGATTACCCTAGCCGATCGGTCGCATCAGCTCGATCTCATCTTTATCGCGGACGGCCGTAAAGAAGCAGCTCCGCCGATTTGTGTGACAGGCAGGCCCGGTCTGCTCGACGATCAGCAGCAAGCAATCCCGGTCACAATCGACCCGCAGATCGACCAGCGCCTGAACGTGCCCCGACGTCTCGCCCTTGATCCAGAAGGCCTGCCTTGACCGCGACCAATAGGTCACCTGCCCCGTCGCCAGGGTTTTCGCGATGGCTTCTGCATTCATCCAGGCCATCATCAGGACTTCGTTCGTGACATGATCCTGCGCAATGGCCGGGATCAGACCGTTGGCATCGTATTTCAGCGTAGTAGGGTCAAAAGTCATCGGGGCCACACCTTTGCAACCGGGGTTCGGGGGGCTACCTAAGGGTCAGGACCGTCCGAGGGAAGTCTCCTGAGGTCGGCCAGAAGCCGGAGGCACGTGAATGTCCGAAACTGATCTGGTCAAGCTCTACTCCGGACGCATCCTTGCCCTGGCCGCCGACATGCCTGCGACCGAGCCTTTGATCGACCCGCAAGTGAGCGTGCGCAAGCGGTCGCCGCTTTGCGGGTCGACGGTGACTGTATCGCTGGATGTCGAGGATGGGCGGATCATCCGCTATGCTCAGGACGTGAAGGCCTGCGCGCTGGGCCAGGCTTCCGCGTCGGTATCCGGGCGCAGGGTGATCGGTTCCGATCTGGAGCAGGTTCGCACTGCCCGCGACCAGTTGCGCGCGATGTTGAAAGACGGCGGGCCGGTGCCGGATGCGCCGTTCGACGGGTTGGAAGTGATGCTGCCCGCGCGTGAATTCCGCAATCGACATGCCTCGATCCTGCTGGCACTGGATGCGACGGTCGAAGCGCTTGAAAGCCTCGCTGACCGGCGATTAACCGCAAGGTAATCTTCAGGTTCTATTCTCCTCTGTCGAGACCGAGGAGGATGCATGACGGCCCAGCCCCTGCCTGTAGCGACTGTACCGACCAATCCGGCGGACCCTGCAATCGTCGCAGACACCAGCCTGGCTGAGGAAATAGCTCCCTTGGGGTATCTGGTGGCCGACCTTGCCGCCTTCGTGGACGGAATCGACGGCAACGCGCGGGCCAACCTTGTGCAAATCGATACATTGCGGCGGGCAACACAGGATTTCGGTGGTGCCATTGCCGCCCTGCACGACGGGTTTAGATCACTTGGGACGTCGGCTCTCGAGACCGAGGCGGCAGCGGCGGAGCGTCTCGAGGCCATCGCGGAAAACGGACGCCGTTATCAGGAACTCTCGGCGTGGGGCACGGGCATCGGGCCGCGCACCGAAGACCTCGAACACGTCCTGTCCCGGATCGTCGCATCCAACGACGACATCACGCGGATCGCCCGGCAGGTGAACATTCTGGCCATAAATGCGTCGATCGAAGCGGCGCGGGCAGGCGATGCCGGTCGCGGCTTTGCAGTCGTCGCCGAAGCGGTCAAGGACCTGTCGCACAAGACCGCAGACGCCGCCGGCGGCATCAGGACCGCGGTAACTTCGCTGGACGGATGGACCCGGACGATGCGCGAAGACAGCCGCCGCCTGACACCGGAGTTCGCGCGCGGTCTGGAAATCGCGGCCAGCACGCAGGATGCCGTTGCCATGATCGCTGACCAGATGTCCGCCGCACGTACCCGGATCGAAGCATTGGAGGCCTCTGTCAGCGTTCTTGCCACTGCCGATAGGGACGTCGGAGAGGTTTGCGACATCATCGACATGGGCACGCGGCACACCGCGACCGGCGTCGACGAAGCGCGCAACCGCACGAGCCACATGATGGACAGATGCGAAGCATTGTTGCAGCGCGTTGCGGAGGTCGAAACCGACGGCCCGGATCGTCCTTTCATCGCCCACGCCCAGACCATCGCCGGCAGGATTGCCGCCGCCTTCGAGACGGCCCTCGAAACCGGTCAGATCACCGAAGAAGACTTGTTCGATACCGGTCTTGCCCCGATCCCCGGCTCAGACCCTCCTCAATTCATGGCCCGCCACAGCCGGCTGACCGATACCGTCGTCCCGCCGATCATCGAGGATGCGCTGAGGTTCGACCCGAGCATCCTGTTTACCTGCCCCTGCGACCGGCAGGGGTATATCGCCACCCACAACCGCAAGTTTTCGGCGCTGCAGTCGGACGATCCGGCGTGGAATGCAGCGAATTGCCGCAATCGCCGTCTGTTCGACGACCGGACCGGGCGGCAGGCCGGAGCCAGCCGCGCGCCGTTCCTGATGCAGGTCTATCGCAGAGATATGGGCGCACAGGGGATGGTGATGATGAAGGACATTTCCGCCCCGATCACTGTGCGGGGCCGTCACTGGGGCGGGCTGCGCATAGGGTATCGCAACACCGTGCAAGAGGCACCACACAGGGTATGAGCCGAAAAAACCGCCGCACTCCGTGGGGCGGAGGCGGCGGTGAAGTGGCATCCCGTTGCGTTCGAGGAACCGATGTCCGGGGCGGGACGACGGGACCGGATCGGGTGTCTCCGGGGGACAGAGACGGCGATCGACCGACCGGACGAGGGGGAGGTCCGGATCAGGGTTCGAAACCGAGGGGATGCAGGCAGTAACGGGAAAAGGCAGGATCAGGAGATCAGCGAAGGAAGGTTCAGAAGGCCCAGCATCACAGTTACCAGCCAGATTCCGCCAAGAATATCGCCCAGCGGTTCATCGCTGAGACGGGTCAGGGAAGTTTTCATTCTGCGGGCCATTTCAGTCACCTTCCGTGCTGTTATGTTTTGCCTTTGTTCTCACTTCCCTAACAATAAGTAAAGAACTTTTTTAGAACATTAGTGAACAAACTGCATTTGTTCCTGGTTTTGTGGCTAACCGACAGACAATAATCGAAGCGCCCGGTCCTGTTCGGTCAACCACAGAAGCAGCCGGGCGGCCTGTCCCCGCGCGCTCGCCAGATCGGCATCTTTCGCAAGCAAAGATCGCGCATCCCGACTGGCCAGCTCCATCAGTCCGGCATGACGTTCCAGGTCGGCAATCCGGAACCGAGGCAATCCGGATTGCGCCGTTCCGATCACATCGCCGGCACCACGCAGAGCCAGGTCCTCTTCGGAGATGCGAAAGCCATCCTCGCTTTCGCGCAGGATCCGCAAGCGCGCTTCTGCCGCTTCACCCAGCGGCGCTTTGTACATCAACAGGCACGTCGAGGCCGCCGCCCCGCGCCCGACCCGGCCGCGCAACTGGTGCAACTGCGCCAGACCGAAGGTTTCCGCCCGCTCGATGACCATGATCGACGCATTCGGCACGTCCACCCCGACTTCAATCACCGTCGTCGCCACCAGAACCTGCGTCTTGGCCGATACGAAATCGGCCATCGCCGCGTCCTTCTCGGACGGCTGCATCTGACCGTGAACCAGGCCCACGACCCCCTCGCCCAAGGCCGCGCGCAAACTGCGGAACCGTTCTTCGGCAGACGTCGTGTCCACGACCTCCGATTCCTCGACCAGCGGACAGACCCAATAGGCCTGCCGCCCCTCAGCCACCGCATGGCGCAGCTTGGCAATCACGTCGTCCATCCGGGACACCGGCACCGTCGCCGTCTGCACCGGCGTCCGGCCCGGTGGTTTTTCGTCCAGAACGCTTATGTCCATATCGCCGTATTGCGTCAGTGCCAGCGATCGCGGAATCGGCGTGGCCGTCATGACAAGAACGTCCGTCGCCGCATTCTTTTCGCCTAGCAACATGCGTTGCCGCACTCCGAACCGATGCTGTTCGTCGATCACCGCCAGCCGCAGGTCGGCAAAGACCACGTCGCGCTGGAATACAGCATGGGTCCCGACCAGAATGGCGATGTCTCCCCGCGCCAGCGCATCCAGCTTGGCCTGCCGCTCCCGGTTCTTGTCGCGCCCGGTCAGCAGTTCCAGCACCACGCCCGCCGTATCCGCCATGGGCCGCAACCCTTCGGCGTGTTGCCGTGCCAGAATTTCCGTAGGCGCCATCAACACCCCCTGCCCGCCCGCCTCGGCCGCCGTCAGCAGCGCCATCAGGGCGACCAGCGTCTTGCCCGACCCCACGTCGCCTTGCAGCAAGCGGTTCATCCGACGGGGCTGCCCCATGTCGGTCGCGATCTCTCCGATGCAACGTTTCTGCGCGTCGGTCGCTTCGAATGGCAGTGATGCCAGAACCTTGCGCCGCAATCGGCCGTCGCCTTCGGTCACGACCCCGGCCCGCCGGCGGTCCGTCGACCGGGCCAGTGCAAGCGTCAGCTGATGCGCAAACAATTCGTCGTATGCCAATCGCTGACGCGCCGCCGTGCCGGGCGACAGATCGCCCGCATCCTCCGGGTGATGGGCCTGCCGCAGGGCGTCGCCAAAGGCGGGCCAGCCCCTTTCAGCAACCAGTGCCGGATCGATCCATTCGGCCAATTCGGGCACACGCTGCACCGCCGCCTCGACCGCCCGCGCCATGATCCGCGAGGAAATCCCGCCGGTCAGCGGATAGACCGGTTCGAAGGCAGGAAGCCGTTCGCCTTCGACCAGCACATGATCGGGATGTGGCATCTGCGCGATGCCTTCATAAAGCTCGACCTTTCCAGACAAAATCCGCTTTTGCCCGGTCGGCAACGTCTTGGCGTGGAGGTCGGCAGAACCGCGAAAATACACCACCTGAAACGTCGTTTTCGCGTCCTCTACCTCAATACGATAGGGCCGCCCGCGCGACGATGGCGCGATGTGGCGCCCGACCGTCACCTGTACGGTTACAACCCCTGGAAGGATCGCATCCCGAACCGACACGACCGGCGTGCGGTCGACGCCCCCGGTGGGCAATGTGAAGATCAGGTCCCTGGGCGTCGCCACGGACATGTTGGCCATCAGTTTGGCCGTCTTCGGTCCGACGCCGGGCAAGGTTTCCAGACTGGCGAACAGGGGAAACAGGGGTTCAGGACGTCCCGTCATCTATTGCCGGTCAGGGCGATCCAGCCAGCTTCGTCCAGTGTTTCGATCCCCAGTTCCGCCGCTTTGAGCAGCTTCGATCCGGCACCCGGCCCGGCGATCAGCAGGTCCGTCTTGGCCGAGACCGAGCCCGATACCCTGGCCCCCAATTGCTCCGCGCGCGCCTTGGCCTCGGCCCGAGTGACCCGCTCCAGGGTGCCGGAAAACACGACTGTCTTGCCTGCGATCGGACTGGCGCTGGCGACTGCTTCTGGTGCTGCGGGGTCCAGCTCCGCCATCAGGGCGTCAATCGCCGCGCGTTCCTGCGCTGCCCCCATGGCGTCGCAGATCGCAAGCGCCAGGGTCGCGCCGACACCGTCAATCCCTGTCAGCTCGTCCCATGCGGCGCGGGCCGCGTCGGAAACAGCGGACCAGATCGGGGTGCGTACATCGGACAGCCTGGCACGGCGGCCCGCGGCCTCGGCGGCGGCGCGTTCGTCGATGATGGCGGCTTCCGCCGCTCGATGCGCTTCGGCGGCGGGAATCGCCGCGTCAGCGACGGTGGCGAACCTAGCCCAATCGCCGAAATGTCGTGCCAGATCGCGGCCTGCAACTTCGCCCAGATGCCGGATGCCCAACCCGAACAGGACGCGGGCCAGACCTTGCGTTCGTGCCGCCTCGATCCCCGCAAACAGGTTCGATGCCGATATTTCGCCCCAGCCTTCAAGGTTCGCGACAGTCTTGAGCCCGCTGCCATGCCGCGCCTGCAAGATAAAAATATCGGCCGGAGTGCATACCCAACCCAGATCGTGGAAGCGCTCGATCTCCTTGTCACCCAGACCGTCGATATCCATCGCACCGCGCGACACGAAATGCTTGAGTCGCGCCACCCGTTGCGCCGGACAGATCAGACCACCGGTGCATCGCCGTACAGACTCCCCCGGATCGCGTTGCGCCGGGCTGCCGCATTCGGGGCAGATTTTGGGAAATACGAATGGCACCGCATCCGCCGGACGTGCTGACACATCAACATCGCGGACCTTGGGGATGACGTCACCGGCGCGGTATATTTCGACCCGATCTCCGACCCTCAGATCACCGCTTCGGATCGGATGGCCGTTGGCGTCCCGCCCCGCGATGTAATCCTCGTTGTGCAGCGTCGCGTTCGAAACCACGACGCCCCCGACGGTGATCGGCGTCAGCCGCGCAACCGGCGACAGCGCCCCCGTGCGACCAACCTGGATGTCGATGCCCTCCAGATGCGTCCATGCGGTTTCGGCGGGGAACTTGTGCGCGATGGCCCAGCGCGGTGTGGTCGAGCGGACACCCAGCCTTTCCTGCAGCTTCAGGTTGTCGACCTTGTAGACGACGCCGTCGATGTCATAGCCAAGGTCGGCGCGCGTGGCCGCGATCTGCGCGTATTGCGCCAGCAGGTCATCCGGTCCGCTGCACCGGCGCGTGACCGGATTGGTCGAAAACCCCAAGTCAGCCAAGCGTTCCAATGCCCCGAATTGCGTGTCGGCCAAAGGCGCGCTGACCTCGCCCCAGGCATAGGCGAAAAAGCGGAGCGGGCGCGCCGCCGTTATCGTCGGATCCAACTGTCGCAGACTGCCCGCGGCGGCGTTGCGCGGATTGGCAAAGACCTTGGAATTCGCTGCTGTCTGCCGGGCATTCAGCGCGGCGAAGTCGGCATGCGTCATATAGACTTCGCCGCGCACTTCCAGAACGTCGGGCGCGTCGACCAGCGTCTGGGGGATATCCGCAATCGTGCGGGCGTTCGCCGTCACATCCTCGCCGACCTCGCCATTGCCGCGTGTCACGGCATGGACCAACGCGCCTGCCTCATACCGCAGCGACAGGCTCAGCCCGTCGATCTTTGGCTCGGCGGTATAGGCCAGCGGCGCGTCCGGTTTCAAATCGAGGTATCGTCGGATGCGGGCATCGAAGTCCTGCACGTCGGAGGTGTCGAAGGCGTTGCCCAGCGACAGCATGCGAACGGAATGGCGGATCTTGCCGAAGCCATCGGACGGTGCGGCACCGATCTGTTCAGTGATGCTGTCATCAGGTTTGAGGTCTGGAAATCGCGCCTCTATCGCGGCGATCCGGCGTTTGAGCGCGTCGAACGCAGCATCGTCCATTACCGGATCATCCGCGCTATGATAGGCCGTATTAGCCTGCGCCAAGACTGGGCCGAGCGCCGCCAGTTCCGACCTGGCCTGCGCTTCGGTCAGATCGTCGACCGCAATGTCCCGTTCCCGCGCCACCCTGCCCCCCTTCGACCGATCGCCTCGCCGTACGGTAGTAAGACTCCTCTCCGTCGCTTTCCACCGATTCGGGATGGGCGGACATCAAGCCGGACCGTTCGGTGAATCGAAACGCCGCCCCCGTTAATCCGGGAGCGGCGGTGCGCATCGCTTCGCATATTTGAGCGGAGGGCGTTTATGACCGGCGACCGAAGTGTCAAAACCTGCCGGTCGGGTCCATTCCATCGGGTCAGGACCGTATGATCCTGTCGCTCGGCCCGGAATGCATGATATGAGTCAGTTGATCGTCATGGCTAACCCTCCCGTTGATACCGGCATGTCGCGGACCACGATCAGGCGCTGACCAGATGTTTTCCCTTTTCGCTTCCTTCAGGGTCGCGCAGAACATAGCCGCGTCCCCATACGGTTTCGATATGGGTTTCACCGCCCGTAGCCTCAGACAACTTTTTGCGAAGCTTACAGATAAATACGTCGATGATCTTCAATTCCGGCTCGTCCATGCCACCATAGAGATGGTTAAGGAACATTTCTTTGGTCAGGGTCGTCCCCTTCCGCAGGCTCAGAAGCTCCAGCATCTGATATTCCTTGCCGGTCAGGTGGATCGTCCGCCCGTCGACTTCGACCGATTTGGCATCAAGATTGATCGCGACAGACCCGGTGCGGATCACCGACTGCGAATGCCCCTTGGAGCGTCGCACGATCGCGTGGATGCGGGCAATCAATTCGTCACGGTGGAATGGCTTGGTCATGTAATCGTCTGCACCGAAGCCGAAACCGCGGATCTTGTTCTCGGTATCGTCGGAACCGGACAGGATCAGGATTGGGGTTTCGATTCGGCTGAGGCGCAACTGCTTGAGCACTTCATGGCCGTTGATGTCGGGCAGGTTCAGATCCAGCAGGATAAGATCGTAATCGTACAGCTTGGCGAGATCGATCCCCTCTTCCCCCATATCGGTGGAATAGACGTTCAGATTCGCACTGCCGAGCATCATTTCAATGCTCTTGGAGGTCGTGGGATCGTCTTCGACGAGCAGGATACGCATTAACTCTCTCCAGGGAGAACTTAGGGATGCTGTCATCCTTTCACCCAAATGGTTAACTTATCGTTACCACGTTTTCCAACCAGCCTTCAAACCCTCTAAGATTGTCTGAATTTCTGGATCAGCGTCGTCTTCAAGCCATTGGCTCCAAAGGCATTCCTTGCCTCCTCCCAGCCTGCGAGTTCCTCGTCCGACAGATCATAGCGTTCAATCGCCTCGTCTCGGGTGATCAGTCCGGCCTGCACACCGTGCACGACAGCCTCTTTCCGGCGGGCGACCCATCGCGTCGTCCCGATGGGCGGCAGATCGGCCCGAGACATCTGTGTGCCGTCGGGCAGCGTCACCACATGTGGTCCCGGCCCCTTTCTGAGATACATGGCATGCTCCTCCGTAGGTTACCGCCTTCCTGAGCGACAGTCGTTAAGCCAAGATGAAGCGCCACCTTGTGAATATCTCGCATTTTCCTATATCTGACGGCGTTTCCTGCCGGAGAAGCACATGCCCCTGGATCAACCCACGCTCAACAGCCTCGGCATCGCCAAGGCCCCCGCCGACACGCGGGTCGTCGTCGCCATGTCCGGAGGCGTCGATAGTTCGGTCGTGGCCGCGATGCTGGCTGAAGAGGGCTACGACGTGGTGGGCGTCACGCTGCAACTCTACGATCACGGGGCCGCGCTGGCAAAAAAAGGGGCCTGTTGCGCGGGCCGGGACATCCACGATGCGCGGCGCGTGGCGGAGACCATGGGCTTTCCGCACTATGTCCTCGATTATGAAGACACCTTCCGCGAGTCGGTGATCGACGAATTCGCGGATGCCTATCTTGGTGGCGCGACACCGGTGCCCTGCATCCGCTGCAACGAGCGCGTCAAGTTCCGCGATCTGCTGGAAACCGCCAGGGATCTGGATGCCGACTGCATGGCGACTGGCCATTATATCCAGCGCAAGATGGGCGCGCGCGGTCCCGAATTGCACCGCGCCGCCGACCCGGTGCGCGACCAGTCCTATTTCCTGTTCTCCACCACCGGAGAACAGTTGGATTATCTGCGTTTTCCGCTGGGCCATCTGCACGACAAGGCGGCGACGCGAGCTCTGGCCGCGAAATATGGCCTGCCGGTCGCCGACAAGCCCGACAGTCAGGACATCTGTTTCGTGCCGAACGGTGATTATGCCGCCGTCATTGAAAAACTGCGCCCCGATGCCGCGCAACCCGGTGCCATCGTCGATATGGACGGGCGCGAACTGGCCCGTCACGACGGCATCATCAACTATACTGTTGGCCAACGTCGCGGTCTCGGGATCGGCGGACTGTCCGAGCCACTGTATGTGGTGAAACTGGACCCCGACAGGCGCCACGTCGTCGTCGGCCCGAAATCCGCGCTCGCCACGCGCTTGGTGCCGCTGCGCGAAATCAACTGGCTGGGCGACGCGCCGCTGGCCTCTCGAGGGGAATGGCACATCGGCGTGAAGGTTCGATCCACGCGCCCTCCACGCGAAGCGATCCTGCGGCCCAAGGCAAACGATCTGGCTGAAGTCGAACTGCTGACGCCGGAGGAAGGCGTCTCGCCCGGACAGGCCTGCGTGTTCTATGACCTGGACGATACGCGCGTTCTGGGCGGCGGCTGGATCTGGCGCGGATACTGAAGACCGGGACCTGCGGTTTATTGAAAACCAGCGGCTAGCGTCTCTTCAAATGCCATTCCGGTCTCCACCTCCCACTCGGCACGTCACTCATCCCATACTGGTGCGTACAGGCCGTTTCATGGCTCGGTTTTTGTCGTCCCTCCAACTCCACAGCGAAGCCGCGCCCCACGTCAGGCAATAGGCAACGCCAAGACCAATGACATATTTTCCATCCAATGGACCAATTGCGGCGCGATCTATGAACTGCGACGCGCTTGTCAAAGGTTCGGGGTGGACGACCAACTTGCCAATATAGGCCGCGCTTTGAATCAGCAGGATCCATAAATAATTCCGCCGGATGCGCCGTCCGAGCGCCACCCATATGGAAACATGGTGCATAGGATATAAATAATCCTCGGCCAGGACTTTTTGCCAGCCGTCTTCCATATGGAGATCGCCGTCGTGCAGCATCGGCGCATAAAAATGCACCTCCATCCACCTGCATCGCGCGCGCCATACATTGAAATATCGGTAGCGGCGCGCCTCCAGCATCAAAAAGAAGAAGATCAAGACGCCCACGAGTATCAAGGGCAGTGGCGATGCGGCCGGCGACGAAAACGCGATGGATAATGCGATGCCCAAAGTGACCACGGCCCAGTTGGTCGTGGTGTCGAGCCGCGTCCGCCAGAGCGTCGACCTGTAGACCTCGCCACGATACAGGTGCGCAATCGCGCCGATTTCGGCAGCGCTAAGTTTCTTTCTTTGCTCAGCTATCTCCGCTGTCATCGAAGCCCCCTGAAACAGGGTTGCACATCAAATATGCACTGAACAACAAATTTCCCGGTGGCTACCGGCCTCTTCGAGACTTAGGACCGCTTTCGGTCTGTCCGATGGCTGCACGGTTCAAACGACGTTGGACACCAGACCTGCCGATCCGAAGGGCCGGAGGGATATATCGTCACTTGCCCATCCCAGCCGGTGAAAGAAACCGGGCCGCACTGACTGCTGTTCTGCATCGTTGGATGTCTTCATTCAGCAGCTTTCACCCCGAGATCCTTCTCGTCGACAATCGGGCTGGCGCAAATGCCGATACCTTCGATCTCGATCTCGATGATCTCACCGGGTAGCAACCAACGCGGGTTTGGCGTCTTGGCATGACCAACCCCCGGCGGTGTGCCCATAGCGATCAGGTCGCCCGCATCGAGTGTCGCGTATTCCGAAATCGTCGCAATCGTCTGGGCAACGGACCAGATCATGTTGGCCGTGTTGGAGGATTGCAAAATCTCGGTACCGACGCGGCTTTCAATCCTGAGACCTGATGCGCCAGCGGGAAGTTCGTCCGGGGTCACAACGAAAGGACCGATCGCGCCTGTGTCGTCAAAGTTTTTACCCGGCGTCCACTGGTGCGTCTTGCGCTGGTAGTCGCGCACGGACCCATCGTTGAATACGGTATAGCCGAAGACATGGTCCAAGGCATCCGCTTCGGGAATGTGACGCCCACCTTTGCCGATAACCAGCATCAGTTCTGCTTCATAGTCCAGTTTATCGGAGCAGGATGGCCGCACCATCGGTGCTCCTGCGGCCATGATGGAATTCCTGCCCCGCATGAAGAGCGCCGGGTAATCCGGTATGTCATAGCCGCCCTCCTTGATATGGTCAGTATGGTTCAGACCCAGACAGATGATCTTGCCCGGATCGGCAACGGGCAAGGCAGGGGTGATCGATGCGACCGGGACGCTGGATGCACCCCTCGTTTTTACAGCCACTGACCTTGCGAGCGCGGGGGCGGCGATCAGCGCCTTCAGATCATTGCCGACCGCAGGGTCCAATGCCGTAAGATTAATGGCTTCGTCACCTGTGACCGCAACACGGCGGTGCCGTTCGCCGTCTCGCCCACCATATATTTCCTGTGCATGATCCTTGTCAGTGCGATGATGTTTTGCCCGCACTAGAGGTATTCATGAGTAAGTATCGATTCATTTTGCGGGGGTGAATTGGTGGCGCAGGCTGTCAGTAAGACAAGCGTCATATTGCGATAAGCCAAGGTCGGGCTTCGTTGCCATCCCAAGGCCAACGATGGATAAAAGGCAGTCCCAGGCCCCGTCCTTGATTTCGAAACCTCAGGCCAAGCTGGAGAAGTTCTGCGGTACGGGCCTCGTCAAGCGTCGGTACAGTCATAAAGGCGACCGCTTTGTGTGGACCTTGGTGAGGCTGCTGGATAAGTCGATACCCAACAGATCAAAGCTGAGGAGGACGACAGCCCATGGATAATCCTGATATCGTATACACCAAAGTTGATGAGGCCCCGGAACTGGCTTCTGCGTCCTTTCTGCCCATCGTTCAGCGGTTTGCGTCAGAGGCGAACGTTACTGTCGGGACGCGCGACATTTCACTGGCCGGGCGCATCATCGCGACGTTCCCCGAAAACCTGACCGAGGAACAGCGCCAGACAGACGATCTTGCACACTTGGGTCAACTGGTGAAAACGCCCGAGGCGAACGTCATCAAGCTGCCCAATATCTCTGCATCCGTTCCGCAGCTGGTCGCCGCGGTCACTGAACTGCAATCGCAGGGTTACGACCTTCCGGATTACCCGGAAAATCCTGCGACCGACGCCGAAAATGCCATCCGCGCACGGTATGACGCGATCAAGGGATCGGCTGTGAACCCCGTCCTGCGGGAGGGTAACTCTGATCGCCGCGCGGCTGTGGCCGTCAAAAACTATGCGCAGGCCAACCCGCATCGGATGGGCGTCTGGTCCAGCGACAGCAAGACGACTGTTTCCACCATGTCAGCCGACGATTTCCGGTCGAACGAGAAATCCGCGACGCTGACCAAGGCGGCGACCGTGCGGATCGAACTGGTGGCCAAGGATGGCAGCGTAACGGTCCTGAAAGACAGCGTGTCCTATCCTGCGGGCACTGTTGTAGATGCGACGTTCATGTCGGCAAAGGCGCTGGATACATTCTTGCTGGATCAGGTTGCCGCGACCAAGGCGGCTGGTGTCCTGTTTTCCATCCACCTCAAGGCCACGATGATGAAGGTGTCGGACCCGATCATTTTCGGACATGCGGTCAAAGCGTTCCTGAAACCTGTCTTCGATCAATATGGCGATGATCTGGCAGCGGCCGGTGTCAACCCGAACTCGGGCCTTGGCGCTTTGCTGGACGTCGTGGCGACATCGCCGAAAGCCACAGAAATACAGAAGGCAATTGAGGAAGCCATTGCTGACAACCCACCATTATACATGGTCAATTCAGACAAAGGCATCACCAACCTGCACGTTCCGTCTGATGTGATCATCGACGCATCGATACCGGCGCTGATCCGGGCGGGCGGCAAGGGCTGGGGACCTGACGGGTCTGAATCGGACACCAATTGCGTGATCCCCGACAGCTCTTACGCCGCAGTCTATGACGAGGCGATCAAGAACTGTAAGTCCAACGGCGCGCTGGATCCGTCCACCGCCGGTACAGTTCAGAATGTCGGCCTTATGGCGCAGAAGGCCGAGGAGTATGGGTCGCACCCCACCACGTTCGAGATGCCAGAGGCTGGCACTGTCCGCATGGTTCTCGAGTCTGGCGATGTACTGCACGAACACGAGGTCGAGGCGGGCGACATCTGGCGCTCCGCTTCGACGCGGCAGGCTCCAATCGAAGACTGGGTGCAGTTGGCAATCGACCGGCAGGCGCTGGAAGAATGTCAGGCGATCTTTTGGCTGGACGCGTCACGCGCACATGACGCCGAACTGCTGAAATACGTAAAACCTCTGCTTGATAAGGCTGGTGTTGCAGACAAGTTCCTGATCCTGGCCCCGCGTGAAGCCACGGCCCTGTCGTTCGATACAATCCGCAAGGGCGATACATCGATTGCGGTCACGGGCAACGTATTGCGCGACTACTTGACTGACCTGTTCCCGATCCTTGAACTGGGCACATCGGCCAAGATGCTGTCGATCGTCAAGCTGATGCAGGGCGGCGGACTGTTTGAGACCGGTGCAGGCGGTTCGGCACCGAAACATGTCCAGCAGTTGGTTGAAGAAAACCATCTGCGGTGGGATTCACTGGGTGAGTTCTGCGCGCTGGGGGAAAGCCTGAAATACCTTGCACAGGTAAAGGACAACCCCAAGGCAATGGTTCTGGGCAAGGCCGTCGATGCCGCAACCCAAGGCATTCTGGACAATGACAAGTCACCCGGTCGCAAGGTTGGCCAGCCTGACAACCGGGACAGCCATTTCTATTTTGCGCTCTACTGGGCGCAGGCGTTGGCGGCACAGACTGAAGACCCTGAAATGGCAACTGCATTTGAACCGCTCGCCAAGGCACTGGCCGATAGCGAGGAAAAAATTGTGGCCGATTTTGCCGCCGTGCAGGGACGTGCGGTCGATACGGGCGGTTATTACAACACGGATGCCGCGAAAACTGCGGCGGTCATGCGTCCCTCCGCTACGCTGAACGACATCATCGGGTGAACTGATACACGACCCCGCCAGAGTAATTTGGCGGGGCTTCTTCTCAAGTGTATAATCCAGCTGAACGCGCCCGGAGTTTCACCAGCGCCAATACCGTATCAAGCGTCGGTGTGGGCGTGCCGGTCAACATTCCCAATTCTTTGACAGACCCCACCAGTGCGTCGATTTCCATCGGGCGACCCGCATCAAGGTCTTGCAGCATCGATGTGCGGTGCGATCCGACCGCGGCCCCGCCATCCAATCGCCGGTCAACGTCGATAGGGAATTTCACGCCCAAGTTTTCAGCAATCGTCTGCGCCTCCACCATCATGGCGCGCGCCACGGCGCGTGTTCCCGGATCGGTGCACAGCACATCCAGCGTGGAGTCGGTCAGGGCCGAGATCGGATTGAACGACAGATTACCCCACAGCTTGACCCAAATCTCATCGCGCAGCTTTGGGCGAACGGGTGCCTTCAGTCCGGCGTTGGTCAGCAATTGTGACAGGGCCACTGCGCGGTCCGACTTGCTGCCGTCAGGTTCGCCCAGTGAAAACCTGTTACCTTCGATATGGCGGACTGTGCCGGGTTCACTCACTTCTGCCGCGGGGTAGACCACGCAGCCCAAGACGTTGTCAGGTCCGATACCGTCCCACTGCGCGTTTCCCGGATCGACAGACGTCAAACGCGTGCCTTCAAGCGGGCCGCCGATTTTGTGGAAATACCACCAAGGGACACCGTTAACGCCACTTACAACTGTGCTGTCAGGCCCCAGCAGCGGCTTCATCAACGGAACGACAGGCGGAACGGAGTGCGCCTTCAACGTCATGACAACATAATCCTGTGGCCCGAGTTTCTCGGGATCATCGCTGGCCGTAATGGGCACCGTCACCGGGTCGGCCCCATGCTCCAGCAGCGTCAGCCCTTTGTCCTGCATTGCAGCAAGATGCGGTCCGCGCGCAACAAGACTGACATCCGCACCGGCCAGCGCCAGTTTCGCGCCCAGGTAACCACCGATGGCACCCGCCCCGAAAATGCAGACCTTCATGTTGTGGCAAGCCCAAGCTTTTCGGCCAAACCGATACGCTGCATCTTGCCCGTCGCCCCCTTTGGGATTTCATCCAGAATGATGACGTGGCGCGGCACTTTGAAATCGGCAAGCCGTTCAGCGGCAAAGCTGCGGATATCGGTGTCAGTGGCCCTCTGCCCCTCGACAAGGACGACCGCTGCTGCGACGTCCTCACCCAACTTGGCGTGGGGGATGGCGAAGGTGACGACCTGGGCCACTGCCGGATGATCAAGCAAGATACCATCGACTTCGAGCGGGCTGATCTTTTCGCCGCCGCGATTGATGATTTCCTTCAAGCGTCCCGTCAGATGCAGATACCCGGCATCATCAATCGCCCCCTGATCCCCTGTGCGAAACCAACGTGTGTCGTCGGCGACGAAGAAATTCTTTGCATTCGCGTCCGGGTTGCTTTCGTAGCCCGATGTGACATTCGCCCCCGAGATCACGACCTCGCCGGTGCCGTCGATGATCCGGTTCTCGGCTTCATGGGCGATGCGAACCACAGGTCCGGCTGCAATGCCAACCGATCCGGGCATCTGCGCCCCGCGTGCCAGAGGGTTGCTGGTCATCTGATGCGTGGCTTCTGTCATGCCATAGGCCTCGATCACCGGGGCGTTGAACGTATCGGCCAGTGCCGTCATTACCTGCGCTGGAAGCGAGGCTGACGACGATCGCAGAAACCGCAACGGTGTGGTCGCTATGATGTCGGCGTTCCGCGCCGCACGTGACAGGATCGCCTGGTGCATTGTCGGAACGGCCGTGTACCACGTTGGCGTTGCCGTTTTCATCCAGCCGAAAAATTTCAGCGCGTCAAAGCCGGGGGCGCACCAAACGGATGCACCCGAGGCCAGCGATGCAGACACTGCCGCGATCAGCCCGTGTATATGGAACAGTGGCATCACGTTCAGGCAGCGATCGACCGATGTCAGTGCAAGAGACGTCTGAATGTTGCGGGCAGATGCGACAAGGTTTGACTGTGACAAGGGTACGATCTTGGGTCTCGATGTCGTGCCAGACGTGTGCAGGATCAGCGCGGTGCTATCCGGTCCCGGCGACCCCGCTGCGGCAGGGATATCTGCCGCAGCGTCGGGCACAAGGTGGAAGACCCCCGCCGGATCGCTTGGATCAGCATGCAACCGTAATATGCCGACCCCGCAGTCCTGTGCGGCCCGCACCGCAGGGCCATCGTCGCCTGCCTGCGCGACCAACGCTTTGGCCTTCAGATCCGTAAGATAGAATGCGTATTCATCCAGTCGGTAGGCCGGGTTCAGCGGCGCGGTAATGGCCGCTTGCGCGACGGTCACAAAGGCTGTCGCCATCTCTGGTCCGTTCGGCAACACGATCGCGACACGGTCATGTGCGCCGATCCCGGCTGCGCGCAGCTGGTCGGTGATTTGATAACCTAACGCCCGCAGCCCCCCGTAGGTCAGCCAATCGCGGTCAGGCGCGCCGATAGCAGGAAGGTCAGCATCATGAGACGCAAGAAGTGAATGCAGGGTCGCTGACATTTCAAAACCCCGCTTCAATGGATCTGATCATCGGCTTGCAGCATAATATGACACTTTCCTTTCCAGATAACCCAGGAATTCGGAAATGGTAAATGCCAGTGCGAACAGCACGATAAGTACTGCCCAAAAATGCGACATCAGAAAATTCGAAGCATAAAGTTCAAACAATGCGCCAAAGCCAACGATTGATATCAGAAGCTGCCCGATAATAACGCCCTTAACGGCGCGGATGACTCCAATCCGTACTCCACCAAGAATTTCCGGCAAGGCGGCCCAGAAATAGACTTTCGTGAAAGCATCCATAGGTGACGCGCCAAAGCTGGTGGACATTTCAATTAGGGACCGGTTGATCTGACGTACACCTGCGCGGGTGTTCAGGATAATGATCCATATGCCAAATAGTGTCGTCGTGATGATGATCGATTTTAGCCCAAACCCAAATAATACCATGAGCACGGGAACCAGCGCAGTCAGCGGTGCGCTGACAAAAATATTTACCCAGGGCAGCAGCAACTCATCCAGCAGACGGTTGCGACCCATGAAAATTCCGATGGGAATGCCAATTACGATAGCAAAGAAAACCCCACCAAGGAACGCCACAGCGGTTTCATACAGTGCTTTGGTAAAAGCAGGCGTGCCGATGATATTGAACAGCGTTACAAAAACCTCCGACAGTGGCGGGACAAAGAACGTGAGCTCCAACTGACCGGTAATTTCCCAAAGTAGACCCCAAATAAGCAGGGATGACATATTTGGAAGTTTATATCCCTTGAACCACACTTGAGCCCCCTATTCCACATAAGCGCGCAGTGACGCCCATATCTGATCCACGATATCAAGGTATTCAGGGGCCCGACGAATACTTTCGACCCCTATGGCACGATTGATATTTGGACGTATAATCTCGTGAACGCGGCTTGGCCGCGGTAATAGCAAGGCGATTTGGTCGGAACAGTAGACCGCTTCTTCGATAGAGTGGGTGACAAAAATGAATGTTTTGTTCTCATTCGCAACAAGTGCCAGCAAATCTTCCTGGAACTTGCGCCGGGTCTGTTCATCAACGGCTGAAAACGGCTCGTCCAGCAGTAACACATTTGCATCAACCGAAAGGGCGCGAGCAAGGCCGACACGTTGACGCATACCTCCCGAAAGCTCGTGAGGATACGCTCCTTCAAACCCTGCGAGTCCAACGTCGTTGATATACTTGGCCGCCTTGTCCTCACGTTCCGATTTCGCTACGCCACGCAATTCCAACCCGAATGCCACATTGCGCATGACACTGGCCCAGGGCAGCAATGCGAAATCCTGAAAGACAAAGGCACGGTTTGGGCCTGGACCGGTTACCGGTTTGCCATTGACGATAATCTTTCCGGTATCAGACTTTAGCAGGCCAGCAATGATCTTCAGGAGTGTGGTTTTCCCACAGCCGGATGGTCCGAGGAGAGAGGTCAGTTGCCCGCGTGGAAAATCGAGTGACATATTTTTGAGCGCTTCGACTGCGCCATAGTTTTTGGATACTCCCTGCACTGAAACGGCGATGTCCTGTTCCAGCGATTGCGCGTCGGCGAAGGCACTCTCAGTCTGAGACATAACCACGATCATTTCCTTTGAAGAGAATATTTTCTGTTTTTTCCAGCAGATTCAGAAACAGGACAGCGAGTAGAATAATAGAAAAGATGGCCGCATACATGCTGGGATAATCGGCGATAGAGCGACTGTAGGATATGATGTCACCGACACCGGTCGGGGTGATTTTCAACTCGGCGAGGATTGCACCGATGAATCCGGCAGACACACCCAGGCGAAGACCAGAAAAAATCACCGGACTGGCTGCGGGAATAATGATCTTCAGCAGAATATGTCGATCCTTTGCTAGAAACGACTTTGCCATTTCTTTCATCGACGCTGGTGTATTTCGCACGGCACTGCTGGTGCTCAGCACGATTACCGGCATGGACATGATGCAGACAACAAATACCTTTGACGTCAGCCCAATACCGTAGACCATGACCAATAGCGGGATCAAGGCCGCAAGTGGGGCAGCCTGCATCACAATGAATATAGGAGAAAAGAGCCATTCGAACCGTGTACTCAAGCCGATCCAAAGACCAAAGCCGATGCCAAGAACGGTCGATATTGCAACACCTGTAATCAAGGGCTTCAGCGTTTCGGCGTAAGCCACGAATATGCTGCCATCGAATGTCATGCGGGCCAATGCGGTCATAGATTCAATGAACGTAGGAAAGGCATAGCTGACGGGGATACGGCCCGCAATTTCCCATGCACCGAAAACCAAGAGCGCGGAGAGGACTTTCAAAAGGAGCGATCGATGTTTCATGACACCTCGGAGGACTGCAAAGGCGAGTAAGGAGCTGTCACCGACAAATTGAAATGCCAGTGACAGCGGTCAGGTTACTTCGCTACGGCATCCAATGGAGCAAGATACCAGAAATCCTCGATATTCATTTCGGCAGGATCGCCGTCCAACTGCCCGGACGCTGAATACCATTCGAGGTCGGCCATTGCCGCGGTACGACCGCCACCATTGGGGTCATACAAACCACCTTCCACCGCTTCGGTGTAAAAGTCGTCAAGCGTGGCCAATATCTCGCCAGGAAGCTGACCGATAGGGCCATCGGGATTGGTTTCGCGGCTGATTATCGTCGGATCCTCTGCCATATCCTGCCAAACGCTGGCCAAGGCTGCGACAAGAATATTCACCTGCTCGCTGTTTTCCTGAATCCAGTCGAGATTAGCAAACAGCGCCTCATCGCTGGCATCGACATCGAACATGGGCAACACGTTAAAACGGTCGCCAGCCTCTGCGATGATCTTGTTCTTGTTTGACAGATCAAGGATCGTAGCCTGCGCTTGACCGGCAAGCATTGCCACAACCCGATTGGAAGATCCTGGTACGTAAGACCGCTCTCCAAACTTCATATCCATCCGGCTTTCAATGACATTGGCGATGGAGTCAGTGCCGCCGCCACGCGAATGCAGCATAATCGGCTGACCATCAAGCTGGTTGAGTTCGGTGTATTCTTCGACGGCGACAGGGAAGAATTTCAGCTTAGAAAGCTGAAAGATGATACGGAGCGGTGCCCGGCTGCGCTGCATTGCCGAATATGGCGTGCCGAAGCCGATATCCATCTGGCCGCTCAGGATTGCCTGGATAGCCAGCTCTTCATCTGAAAACGCGGTCCATTCATATTCGAGGCTATTTGCCTTGGCCCTTTCCAGGGCGACGAAGAAAGCGGCCAATTCATCCGACGGTGTTTCAGCAAGTGCAATCTTGATTGGCTCGGCCTGTGCTGCTGTAAACGTCATGGCAACAGCCAACGGAACAGCCAGCGCAGTTTGCGCGAATTTCTTGACAAAATGTTTCATGGTTCTCCTCCCAGTGAACTCTAATCTTGATTATTCTTGCCGGGGTGGCGCCGTTTGAAGCTTGTCCTCGATCTGTATTTAGTTGCTATGCGTCCTTGAAAAGACGGTCCGAAACCGAACGCAAGTGGGTCCGCATTGCATCATGTGCGGCATCAGCATCCCGGGCGGCGATCGCTGCCACGATTGCATCGTGCTCTGCAAAGCTTGTGTGGGTTGGCGATGGCCGTACACTTGAGCGCACAACGCTTCCCCAGGAAACGGCTCTCCGCACCAGATTCAACTTTTCAAACAGCGCAACGAGAAGCAGGTTATCACTGGCGGTTGCAACATGGTGGTGCAGCAGATCGTCCTGCTCTTCGTATTCGGCCCAGGTGGTGGCGTCCCGAGTGCGATTCATCGCTCTTTCCATCAATCGCAGGTCATCACCCGATGCATTGATCGCCGCCTCTCGCGCAATCGCAGGTTCGATTACCAATCGGGATCGCATCATCCGGAATGGAGTTAACTTACGACCCAGGTCGACAATTTCATCCGATGAAGCGGCCGCCGCATCTTCCTCGGCAAGAAAAGTCCCCTTCCCTACGTGCCGCCAAACTGCGCCTTCACGTTCAAGCGTGTCCAGTGCCTTGCGCAGTTCTGTTCGGGTCAGGGCAAGACGCTCGGTCAACTCGCGTTCCGCTGGCAGGCGATCGCCCGACGCATACCCACCATCTGCAATGAAAGTTCGCAAAAGCTCGAGCGATGGATCGCGTTTTACGAGTTTGCTGGCGTTGAGCACGTATCCCCCTGCTGGTTGACCAATTCACGAATGATTCCGCTTCACCTGCACAAACCATTACCTCTTGGTGCGCTTAAATCAACACATATTATATTGGTTGGGATTGATCTGCCCACGCTCCCCGACTATCAGTGGCATGATCGCTTTGACCAGGGAGAACATAAGTGACTGAATTTGTTATTACACCGCCTCCGATTGCCTCCATCCCCGTTGTTCGGGGCGGGGCTTTTCCTGTTCGTCGCGTCTATTGCATTGGTCGAAATTACGCGGCCCACGCCATCGAAATGGGGCATGATCCCGATCGTGACCCGCCTTTTTTCTTTCAGAAGAACCCAAACAACTTGGACGCTACGGGCATCTTCCCTTATCCCGCGCAAAGCAGCGACGTACATCATGAGGTCGAGCTGCTCGTCGCATTGAAGTCCGGCGGCACGAACATCACGGTTGAAGATGCGCTTGATCACGTGTGGGGCTACGCGCCGGCACTCGATATGACGCAACGCGATCTTCAGGGACTGGCCAAGAAGATGGGGCGCCCCTGGGAAATCGGCAAAGCCTTTGAGCATTCCGCACCAGTTGGGCCGTTGCAGCCTGTTGCAGATACCGGGCATCTGGACAGCGGCAAAATCGAATTGTTGGTCAATGGCGAGGTCCGGCAGACCGGTGACATGAATCAGATGATCTGGAAGGTGCCGGAGATGATTTCTTATCTGTCCGAGAATTTCGAACTGGCCCCTGGCGATGTCATCATGTCGGGTACTCCCTCTGGCGTGGGACCCGTTGCGCGGGGCGACACGATGGTTGTCACAATTGAAGGCCTGGCCGACCTGACGGTCAAGGTTGTCTAGCCCTTGACGCATCGGCTCGCAGCTGGAACTGGACTGTGGCTGCGGGCGACGTAACGTAAAGGGTTGCTGCTTGCACCTGTAAGACTGGAGGCTCGCTTGCATCGGTGTGCCACGCGTAATGGCCCGGCCAGTTTCCGGCGCACCGAACCACAATTACACGTTGATGCGTCATGCCGCCGTGAACACATCTTTCGTCAACGTGAGGTAGATGTTTCGATCTCATATCCTGCGTAGGATAATGGTCATGCTTCGCCGAAACCTGTCGGCATGCAGAACCATCTCAGGAAAAACAGTGCCGCTGATCGTATCTGTTACGTGGAATACCTCTTTGGAATGGCCGCTTGACAAGCAACAGGTCATGGCGAACCTTCACGACGGGCAGGTTAGGATGACAGACCGCCTGACCTGGTCATTCCTGCATGCATTCGGCCATTACCCGGACAAACGCTGGAGGTCAGCGAGCGGATACGCACGGATGATCCCAAGCGTCTCAATCAAGGAACGGACATCATGAGAGGCGCAGACCTTCTGGTTCAAACGCTGTCGAGAGCGGGCGTCACTCGTATATTTTCGCTGTCGGGCAATCAGATTATGCCGATCTATGATGCCTGCTTCGATGCCGGGATCGAGATCATTCATACACGCCACGAGGCCGCCGCCGTCTTCATGGCGGAGGCATATGCCCAACTGACAGGGACGGTCGGCGTGGCCATGGTGACAGCCGGAGCGGGGGCGGCGAACGCTCTGGGCCCGCTTTTCACCTGCTCGGAATCGGAAACACCTGTCCTGCTGCTCACCGGCGACTCGCCGATCGGTCAAGACGGCTGGGGCGCGTTTCAGGAGCTGGATCAGGTTCCGATGACGGCCCCTGTGACCAAGTTGTCTTTCCGACCCAAGCGCGCGACGGATTTTGGCATCGACACTGTCCGTGCCCTGCGCACCGCCATGTCGGGCCGGTCCGGGCCCGTGCACATGGCCCTGCCCTTCGATCTGGTCGAAGCCGATGTATCGGGCGGCGTGGTTCCTCCCGCGCCAATCAGGGAACCGATGCCCTTGTCCGCATCTGACGCGCGCGCCATCGCGCAGGCTGTTGCCAAATCTCAGCGCCCGCTGATCCTGTGTGGCCCCGCCATGAGCGAGACCCGCAATCCCGGCCAACTGGCCGCGCTGGAAAGCGCTTTGGGCGCGCCCACGATCGCCATGGAAAGCCCGCGCGGGCTGAAAGATCCGGCTTTGGGGAATGTCGCAAAAGCGTTGGGCCAGGCCGACCTGATCGTCGTATTGGGAAAACGCATCGACTTCACGCTTGGCTTCGGCGGAAACAACGGTGTTGACCCCGCCTGCAAATGGATGGTGATCCAGGCGGACGCGACTGAGCGTGATCGCGCCCACCGCAATCTTGGTACCCGCCTGAATGCATGTTTTGCGGCCGATCCTCGCGACAGCATCGACGTTTTGGCTGGATCTGGCCAAGGTGGCCACGACGCTTGGCGCCGAGAGGTCGCAAATCTTGTCGCCGCCCGCGGCTTCAGTGCAGAAAACAACGTGCCGTCGGGCAAAATCACCCCCGCCCAGCTGTGCGCTGCGGTTCAACGCCAGATCGGCAAGGCTGAACGCTCGATTGTCATCTGCGACGGTGGCGAGTTCGGCCAGTGGGCGCAGGCCGCCACGCATGCCGATCACAGAGTGATCAACGGCATATCCGGTGCGATTGGCGGCGGACTCTGCTATGGCCTCGGAGCTAAATGCGCGATGCCGGATGCCACAGTTTTCGCTTTGATGGGCGACGGCACCGTCGGCTTCCACTTTGCCGAGTTCGAGACCGCCGCCCGTGTTGGAAAGCCCTATATCGTAGTCATCGGAAATGACGAACGCTGGAATGCCGAGCATCAGATCCAGCTGCGCGATTACGGCCCAGACCGCCTGATCGGCTGCGAATTGAGCGGTGCCCGATATGACGAGGCGGCGAAAGGCCTGGGCGCGCACGGAGAGTTTGTAACCGACCTGGCCGACCTGGATGCTGCGCTGGATCGCGCGGTGCAAAGCGGCAAGCCTGCTTGCGTCAACGTCCTGATCGAAGGCCTGCCCGCCCCCAGCGGGACTGCGCATTAGTCAAGCTTGAAGCCCTTGGCTTTTATGAATCGAGCGAAGTCGACCCGCTCCGGCAGGCTGTATTGACGCGCTTTGTCCATCGACCATGTATAAGTGTCGCTGGTCCCGAAACGCTCTGGGCTTCGCTGCGTCTTGTATGGCTGTACCTGCGCGCGATGCGCGTCATATTCCGCCACATCGGAGTCTGATGTCTCGCGGAAGCGGTCCAGATGCACGGTCGCACGAAGCGGAAGTCTGGGGCTGATCTGCGGAACTTTGGCTGGATAACCCAACGCAAGCGCGGCGACGGGAAAGACATGATCCGGTAGCCCCAGCAGGTCGCTTACCGCCTGCGCGTGATTGCGGATCGTGCTGATGGGGCAACAGCCCAGGCCCGCCACTTCCGCTGCGATAACAAAACTTGCCAGGGCGATGCCTGCGTCCAGGCTGGCGTTGAAAAATGCGTCCAGGTGGTCGTTTGCGAACCCTAACCCCTGCATATCGTGCAGTTGCCGCTGACGGCGGTTATTTGCGCAGAAAACCACCAGACTTGGCACGCCTGCAATCCAGGCTTGGGCAGATACAAGCTCCAGCAGTTGCGCTCTGAGATCGGGATCATCGACAATCACGACGTCACGCTGTTGCAGGTCGCTTTTGGACGGCGACGACAGGGCCACCGCACTTAACACTTCCATGACCTCCACAGGCACCGGGTCCGGACGAAACGCCCTGCATGAGCCGCGCCCTGCGATCCCTTGCAAAACCATATTGCCACACAAAGATTCCGGCACGTCGGGCGCATCGGAAAAGCGCGCGTTCAAACCGTCGCGAAGTGGATCACTCATGGAATTTCAGGACGGCCTGCACAGCAGGACGCGCTTCCATTCGTGCACGGTGCGCCAGAATATTCGGGAAGGCACTTTCATCCACGCCATCCCCTTTCAGCCACCGCGTCACCAAGAACAGATACGGGTCGCAGACTGAGTATTGCTCGCCCAGGACCCAAGGTCCTTTAAGGTAACGGTTCTCAATAAACTCCGCACAGCCGGTCATATTCTCCGCGACTTTCATCCGCATGGCATCGTGGGACGCCGTGTCGTCCGACCAGCGTGCGCCGCGCATCTTGTGCGCATGGGCGACATGAACGGTCGCAGCGATATACAGGTTGAACTCCTGCGCCTGTGCAAACCCGAACGGCGTCGACGGGATCAGATTCGCAGCAGAATAGGTCTGACCGATATAGGCCAGCAATGCAGGTGCCTCGGTCAGGATGCCATCGTCCATGACCAAGGCGGGCACGCGCCCCTTTGGATTAACATTCAGATAGTCCGGCTGAAGATGGTCTTTCGCTGTGAAATCCAGCAGCCGCAACTCATACTCTGCACCGGATTCTTCAAGAGCTATGTGAACCGGCAAAGCCGCTGTGCCCTTGGCATAATAGAGCGTGAACATCCCGTTTCCCCCTTGTTCCAAGCCCGACAATAGCGGTGGGGCGGTCTTTGGGAAGACCGCATAATTGTAATTATTAATTACACAATGGGTAAGAATTTATTCCTTTGTGTTAGAAAAAACTTCACCTATATCCATTGTCCACTGACTTTCCATCCGAAGGAGCTGCAGTTTGGCGGATAAGCACCAGATGTCTGTTTCTGTCTGGCGCGGTGCGGCTGCCGGGTCTTTTCAATCCTTTGATGTGAAGATGGAAGAGAACCAGACCGTCCTCGATGTAGTTGCCTGGATTCAGCAACACGCAGACCCGACGCTGAGCTATCGCTACGCTTGCCGCGTGGGCATGTGCGGTTCTTGTGCGATGATGGTGAACGGCACCCCGCGCTGGACCTGCCGCACGCATGTCAAGAAGGTGTTGGTCGACGGCCACATGGAAATCGCACCCTTGCGCAATCTGCCGGTGATCAAGGACCTGGCCACCGACATGGACCCGTTTTTCGACAAATGGGTCGCCGCTGAAGGCCTGCACCACCCGACCCAAACCCGCCACGATCCGATCGAGGCGATTGACCCGGCCAGCGCAGGACGTGTCGAGGTCAATGCGGGCATCGAATGCATCAACTGCTCCGTCTGTTATGCCGCCTGTGATACGGTCGCCGGTAATCCCGACTACCTCGGTCCGGCCGCGCTACAAAGGGCGTGGAGCGTCTATAACGACAGCAAGGACGCGGGCAAACAGGCCATCCTCGATGCGGTGTCCGGCGTGGGCGGCTGCCACAATTGTCACAGTCAGGGCAGTTGCGCGGTGCATTGTCCGAACGAATTGAACCCGATGAACGCCATTGCGGGGCTGAAGCGCGAAACCGCCCGCAATTTCTTCAGGAGACGCGCAAGATGACATTCAGGCTCTACATGGTGCAGCGCATTTCCGCACTGATCATGGCCCCGCTGGTGCTGATGCACATCGCGGTGATGATCTACGCGATCCAGGGCGGGCTATCGGCTGAGGAAATCCTTGGCCGAACCCAGGGCAGCGTCCTGTGGTTCCTGTTTTACGGCACATTCGTCGTCGCGGTTTCGATCCATGCAGCGATCGGCCTGCGCACAGTGCTGTCTGAATGGGCGGGCCTGCGTGGAACGGCCTTGAACGCTGCCGCCTGGGCCGTCCTCGCCCTGCTCCTGATCCTCGGGATGCAGGCTGTCTACGGGGTCACGGCCACATGATACGCGGATACCGGACCCACACGCTTTGGGTGGCATTTCTGCTCCACCGTATCTCGGGCGTGGCGCTGGCCCTGTTCCTGCCGCTGCATTTCTGGGTGTTGTCCTATGCGTTGACCGCGCCCGAAACGCTGGATGGACTCCTGCTCTGGACCGATCTGGGCATCGTGAAATTCTCGGAATTCGGCCTCGTCTTCCTGCTGTCCGTCCACATGTTCGGCGGATTGCGCCTTATGGCGCTGGAATGGCTGCCTTGGACATCGGGCCAGAAAACTGCGGCTGCAAGCGCGGTTGCCGCCTCGACGCTGGTGGCAGGCGTCTTCTTTCTGAGAGCAATCTGATGCAGATCGATAGGCATGACACCGATATCCTGATCCTCGGCACTGGCGGTGCAGGGATGTTCGCCGCCCTTCATGCGCAACAGAGCGCACCGGCTGGAACGAAGATCACGATCGCCGTCAAAGGTCTGATCGGCAAATGCGGCTGCACCCGAATGGTTCAGGGCGGCTACAACGTGGCCCTAGGTGGCGGCGATACGGTCGAGCGGCATTTCATGGATACGATCCAGGGCGGCAAATGGCTGCCCGATCAGGACATGGCCTGGAAACTTTGCGAACAGGCCGTTGTGCGCATTCGCGAGCTGGAAAACGAAATCGGCTGCTTCTTCGACCGCAATCCCGACGGCTCCCTGCACCAGAAGGCCTTCGCGGGTCAGACGGCAGACCGCACCGTCCACAAAGGCGACCTGACCGGCATCGAGATCATCAACCGGCTGATGGAACAGGTCCTCGCCCGCCCTGTCGAGAAATTGCAGGAACACCGCGCCATCGGCCTGATCCCGACCAAGGACGGCAGCGCGCTTGCAGGTGTTCTGATGATTGACATGCGCACCGGAAAATTCCGTTTCGTGCGCGCCAAGACCGTGATGATGGGCACCGGCGGCGGGCCGACCATGTATAAATATCACACCCCCAGTGGTGACAAGACGATGGACGGTCTGGCCATGGCTTTGCGGGCGGGCCTGCCGCTGCGCGACATGGAAATGGTCCAGTTCCATCCGACCGGATTGCTGGCGGGTGACCATACCAAGATGACCGGCACTGTGCTGGAGGAAGGACTGCGTGGCGCGGGTGGGCGGTTGCTGAACGGGGCCGAGAACCGTTTCATGTTCGACTACGACGCCAAAGGCGAACGCGCGACCCGCGATGTGGTCAGCCGTGGTATCTATGCGGAAATGCGCAAGTCCAACACGACCGCGAACGGCGGCGTTTACATCTCCATGTCTCACCTTGGCCCTGACAATGTCCGCGCCAAATTCCCCGGTATGGTCAAACGCTGTGCCGACAGCGGTTTCGACCTGGCCGCAGGTAAGGTCGAGGTCGTGCCGACCGCACACTACTTCATGGGCGGGGTCATCGTGGATCCGGACACCCGCACCGCGATGGAAGGCCTGTACGTGGCGGGCGAAGATGCGGGCGGGGCGCATGGCTCCAATCGCTTGGGCGGCAACGGGGTGGCGAACTCGACCGTTTACGGCGGCGTGGCGGGCGATGTGATGGGGACGGACATTCGCAGCATGGGCGCCTTGCGCGACCCTGACGAAGCCGTGCTGGAGGCCGAAGTCGCCCGCGCATTGCGTCCTCTGTCGAACAGGATCGCCCCGATCCAGCCGCTCCGCGACAAGCTACAGGAAGCGATGTGGGAAGATGTCGGTGTCATGCGCACCGAAATCGGCATGCGGCGCGGTCAGGCCCGTATCGCCGACATTCAGGCCGAACTTATGGAGACCGGCATCTCTGGCGACAACCTTGCCTTCAACCTGACATGGCACGACTGGCTGAACATGGCGTCGCTGTGCGAAATTTCCGAAGTCATAACCGAGGCGGGTCTTGCCCGCGAAAACTCCCGCGGGGCGCATTTCCGCGAAGATTTCCCCGAGAGCGGATCGATGGAGAGCAGCTATTTTACCTTTGCAAGGCAGACTGGCGCGGAACTCGGCGTCAGTCGCGAGGACGTGAAGTTTACAATCGTTCGCCCCGGCGAAACCATCTTGCCGGAAGGCGAACCCATATCACTGGTGGAGGCCGCAGAATGATCCCGATCGACATCATCCAGAAAACCGCCGAGACCTTGATGGACAAGGCCGCCATCGAAATCCCTCAGGATTACCTCGATGGGTTGCAGGCCGCAGCAGAGGTCGAGGACGGCGATCTTTCGTCCTTCGTGTTGCAGGCGATGCTGGAAAATTACGAGGCCGCCAAGGAAGACCGCCGCGCGATGTGCGGCGATACCGGCACCCCGCGCTGGTACGTGAAAATGGGCAACGAAACTCAGATCGAAGGCGGCCCGATTGCGTTGGAAGCCGCCCTGCGCCGGGCCACCGCAAACGCCACCAACGGAGTGCCCCTGCGTCCGAACCGCGTGCATCCGCTCTGGCGCACGGATCACAACAACAATGTGGGCATTGGCGCACCCGAGATTGAATATGGCTACGAGCCGGGCGGTGAGTGGATTGACCTGATCACCGTCCACAAGGGCGGGTTGTTCGGCACGGACTACCGGATGCTTTTCCCGTCGGACGGGATCGAAGGCATCAAGCGGTTCTACCTCGACAGCCTTATCGCATTCGGCAAGCGTGGGCTTGCCTGCCAGCCTGCCATCATCGGTATCGGGCTTGGCGGCTGCAAGGACACCTGCATGGTCCTGGGCAAGCGCGCCGCATGCCTGCGCACGGTGGGCAGCGAGAATTCCGATCCGAAAATCGCAGAGCTGGAGCGGGAGTTCAAGGAACTCGGCAACTCCATCGGCATGGGCGCAATGGGTTTCGTCGGCAAGTCGATGGTGGTCGATTGCAACATCGAGGTCGGCTATTGCCACACGGGCGGCATGCAGATGTCCGTCCACGCCTTCTGTCTGTCATCGCGCCGCGCGGTCGCGCGGGTCCATGCGGACGGACGAGTGGAATACCGCACCGACCCCGACTGGTTCACCGCCTACCAACGCCGCGAAACGGTCGAATGGGACGCCCCTGCATTGGATGCCGCGGAATGAGCGGACCGCTTGCAGACATAAGAATCCTCGACCTTACCCATGTTCTGGCGGGGCCGTATGCCACTGGTCAACTGGCGTTGATGGGGGCCGAAGTGATCCGCGTCGAACGCCCCGGTGGCGACGATTTCGTGCGCGGGCATGGTGGCACGAAGGCGATGCGCGACGCAGGGCTTGGCGCATCCTTCCTCAGCCAGAATTCAGGGAAAAAATCCGTGGTGCTGGATCTGAAGACCACGGAGGGCCTGAATGCCGCGCTATCACTGGTCGCGCAGGCGGACGTGCTGGTGCAGAATTTCCGTCCCGGCGTGGCAGAGCGTCTCGGTCTGGGCTTCGACGCCACCACGACGCGCAAGTCCGATCTGATCTATGCAAGCCTGTCGGGCTACGGCCCGGACGGCCCCCTCGCCTCCCGCCCCGCTTATGATCATATCTTGCAGGGCGTCAGCGGGTTGATGGCCATGACCGGCAGTCCCGAAAGCGGTCCGCTGCGGGTTGGCATCCCGATCGTGGATTACGTCGCAGGCCAATCCCTTGTTGCGGCCATTCTCGCGGCCCTTTTGCAACGCGCAAAACAGCCGTCGGTACCGCAAGAGCTTCACGTCTCCATGCTCGACGCGATGACCAACCTGATGGGCGCATATGCGGTCAACCACCAGACCACCGGGGCGCTGCGCGGGCTGGACGGCAATCGCGCGTTCTCGGACTCGCCTTTCTCCGGCCAGTTTGATTGCGCCGAGGGGCAATTGGTCGTCACCGCCAACACGGTCGCGCAAACGGACAGACTGTGCCGTGCACTTGGGCGGCCGGAATTGGCGCAAGCCGACGCTCAGACCGTAGCGGATACGCTGACGCGCGTTTTTGCCACCATGCCCGTCGCCCACTGGGACACTTTGCTGGCTGAGGCAGATGTGCCCGCCGGTCCCGTCCTCGATCTTGGCGCGGCTTTGGCGCAACCGCAAATGAAGAACTCTCCGTGCTGGCACGATCTTCCCGTGCCGGAACTGGACCAGACCGTCCGTGTGCCCGGCCTCAGCTTCCGCGCCCCCTGGGCACCCGTCCAGCTTAAGCCCGCCCCGACGTTCGGGCGCGACACCGCCGAAATCCTGTTATCGGAGGCCGCACAATGAGCCCGCGTAAAATTCGCCTCAGCACTACGCCCACGCAAGAGGCGCTTGACGATCTGCGTCTTGGCGACATCGTCTATCTGGACGGCCTGATGTATACGGCTCGCGAGGGCGTTTACAAACGCGCGCTGGAGGACAAGGCCAACATTCCGATGGAGTTGCCGCGCGACTCGGCGGCAAACTTCCACTGCTCCCCCGCCGCGCGGATCAACCCTGACGGCACCTTCGAGATGGGGGCGGTGACCGCCACGGCGTCGTTCCGCTTCGCCAAATGGCTGCCTGAATGGATGGCGAAATCCGGTGCCAAGCTGATCATCGGCAAGGGCGGCATGACGTCGAAAGACTACAAAGCCTTCTTCGTCCCCAACGGCGCGATCTACCTCTCGACAGTGGGCTATGGCACCGGCGCGCTTTTGGGGCGCGGAGTGGAGAAGGTCGAGGCGGTCCACTGGAACGAGGAACTGGGCTTGGCCCAGGCCATGTGGGTGATCAAATGCAATAACATGGGTCCCTTCATTGTCGCCTCCGACAAGAACGGCGATTGCCTGTTCGAGCGCGAAAACGCCAAGGTCGCTCAAAATCTGGAGCGCGTCTACGAAGGGACCCGGCCCGCAACGCTCAAGAGATATGGCGAGACTGACGATCGCAGCGACGAGGTGATCTAGACCCGCGCCTCCAGGCTCAGTGTCTGGTATTGAGCCAACTCTTCGGGCAGCTGTTCGACGCCTAGCCCCGGTGCCTCGCTGATTGCGAACAATCCGCTGCCCTGCACCCCTGCCGCATCAAATGCGTCGCGCAAGGGGTTGGGGTTCACGTCGACTTCAAGCATCCCGTCCCCGCCAACCGCCGCCAGCAGATGACCCGAGGCAATCAGCCCGATGCCGCCACCCAGGAAATGCGGGCAATAGCGCAGCCCCGCATCACGGACATTGCGGGCGACGGACGCGCAGCCGCTCAGGCCGCCCCATTTTACGATATCGGGCTGAACCACCGACAGATGCCGCGCGGAGATTGCGGCGGCGAACTCCGTATGGCCGGCAATGTTTTCGCCACCCGCCAACGGAGTCTTGAACCCCGCTGCCAGCTCGGCCCAATCTGCGGTCGGCAAGTCGGCACGAACCGGTTCCTCAAGCCAACCCAGACCCATCGCGTCGATCTGGGCGGCAAAAGACAACGCCTCCTTGACGGACCACGCCTGATTGACATCGGCCATCAACTGCTTACCCGTGTGCAACGTCTCAGCCATCGTGTGCAGCGTGTTAAGGTCGCGCCTGCCGTCAAAGCCGATCTTTACCTTAAACGCTTCATGCCCTGCCGCGCGGGCCCGTGCAATCAACTCAGGCGCGGCGCCAATCGCGATGCCGCTGGCATAAGTTGGAACGGCATCTGCGGCGTCCTTGTTCAGGAACCGCGCCACCGACATGCCGTCACGACGGGCAAACATATCATGCAGGGCGATATCCAGTCCCGCGATCACTTGCCGGAAAGGTCCCCATTCGCCCGATTGCAACGCACGGATATGGGTCTGTTCGGTGAGGCGGTCAAACAAGTCCCCCGCCTTGTTGACGCGCGCACCCACCACCAGATCGCAAATGTCTTGCACCAAAAGCTGTGCGCGGTGTTCTGCGGCTGCGGCGGGCCAGTTGGCGAAAATCTCTCCCCACCCGAACACGCCGTCTTGGGCCGTAAGCTTGACGAAAACCGCCGGACGGTCCCGCATCACCCCGAACGAGGTTGCCACCGGCACCTTAACGGGAACGCGAAAACTGACCGCTTCGACACGTTCGATCACGCAAGTCATCACAAAATTTCCCGCGCCATCAGGATCAACCCCGAAACCAGCATCATCGCGATCAGCAATCGGCGGAACTGGTCATCCGTAAGTCGTTTGAAGACCGTGATGCCAATCTGCGCAAAGATCATTGTCACCGGCAGAGCCATCGCGATATAGGTCAGCGTCTGCACAGTGTATGTGCCCTTGACTGCGAAGACCAAAGCGGCAACGCCCAGCACCACCACGTTGAACGGTTGCAGCACCGCCCGCGTCTCGGATTTTGTCCAGGGTCGCATGGCGCACCACATCGTCGGCAGCGCACCCGACAGGGACGCCGCACCGCCCAGAACACCGCCCGAAAATCCGATCAAGACGTCGACCACCGGCGTCGGACGCTCCAGCTTTGGCAGGGACGACCGCAGGGTGAAGAACCCGCCGTAAAGGATCAGAAATCCGGCGATGATCAGCTTCAACATATTCGGCTGCAGGACCGACAAAGCTGCAACACCCAGCGGGACACCGACCAACGCGGGCAGCACGAAGCGCATGAGACGACGTGGCTGATCCATGATCGATGCGCGCACCAACCAGACCCCTTGCAGGCCTGCGATGACCGACATGACCACCACGATGGACACCGCTTGCGCGGGGGGCATGATCTGCAGCCAAAAGCCCAATGCAAACAGAGCAGTACCAAACCCAGCCAGCCCGTTCATAAAACCGCCCGATGCGGCACCCAAGGCGAGGATCGCAAAGAATTCCAGGGTCATGACCTAGCTCGTTGCCTGTGGAAATGGATCAAACCGACCCACTTTGACCGCATTCAACAGCTCGGTTTCTACTTCTTGAAGGACCCGCAATTTCACAGTGTTGGCCAGTGACATCAGCCCAAGTTCGCGCACTGGCGCGTCATCACCCAAGGGAATATGCCTTACCGGCAGGGGGTTCGGTGGCAGCACGCTTCGATGCGGGACAATGGAGACGCCAAGATCGGCATGGACCATGCTCAGAATGATCTCCAGATTTTCTAGCTCCATCGTGTCCTTCACCATGATCCCCTTCACTTGCAGCCAATTGTCGATGAAATCGCTCAGCAGCGCCTTGCGGGTGAAGCGGAGGTAGGGATGTGTGGCCAGAATTTCGAACGGATCGTCAGATTTGACATTGATTGACGTCAGCAGTTCCATCGGCTCCATACTAATTGGTGCCCATCGCATATTTCGGGGTACGACATGCGGCTTGGTAATCACCGCCGCATCCAGCATTCCACGTTCCAGTTCAATCAGCAGCTCCTTGGTTTGCCCCGGTGTCACGCCGATATGCAGATCCGGAAAGCGCGCCTTGATCGAAGTGATGGCAAATGGGATCAGACTCGTCAGACCTGTTGGCACGCTGCCCAGCGACAGGTTACCGCGCAGGCCGTCATCACCCAGTATCGAGGGAAGGAGATTATCGTAAGCGGCCACAATCTCGCGGGCGCGGGTGACAATGGCGCGGCCCACGGGGGTCAATTCAGGTGTCCGCCGGGTGCGATCGAACAGGGCGACGCCCCATTCCTGCTCCAACGCCTTCATCTGTTGGCTAACTGCGGCGTGGGTGACAAACACTGCGTCGCCCGCAGCACTGAATGTGCCGTTTTCCTCGACGGCAATCAAAGTCTTGAGCATCCGGATAGACATGTGCGACACGCTTACTGTTAGTTTAGCTTTCGGTAATTGTAATCAATTGCCGCTTTATACAAGAATGTCTTACCAATAGGATTTGTCAAGGATCGGCATGTCGCTGGACTTGTCGGTAAGGGAGGCTGAAGTTCAGCAGCCAGAAGTTTTTGGGAGGAAACTATGAAATTTTCGAAATTCAGTGCCTTGGGCGCTGTCGTCCTAGGACTAGCCACTGTGGCGTCCGCGGCGGAATACCCTGACCGTCCGATCAACATGATTATCCCGTTCGGCGCAGGGGGAGCTACCGACATTTCCGCGCGCACGATCGCGGAACCCCTCGGCAATGCCGTCGGCAAGCCGCTTATCATGGCAAACGTAACCGGCGCGGGGGGCGCAACCGGTTCGGTCGCCGCGATGAATGCCAAGCCCGATGGCTATACGATGGTATTCACCCGTGTCGGGTCGCACTCCGTAAACCCCGCGATGAAGGCGACCCTGCCCTATACGCTGGATGATTTCCGGTATGTGACTGTCTATGAAATCAACCCGTTCGCCTGTGCCGTCGCAGCCGACTCCGACATCAACTCGATGGACGATCTGGTCGCCAAGGCACGCGAAGGCGGGGTCAGCTTTTCGTCATCTGGCGTAGGTTCCGGCCTGCATCTCGGTGGCGTCATGGTCATGGATGCATTCGGCATCGAGGATCCCGTCAATCAGGTCACGCATATCCCGATGGATGGTGGCGGCGCCGCGGCCACGGCCGTGTTGGCGGGGACCGCAACGTTCCTGTGCACCAACTCCTCGGCCCTGGCGAGCTTCGTGGCCAACGGCCAGCTGAAACCGTTGATGGTCACCACGGCAGAACCTGTCGTGGGCTTCGACGCGCCGACCGCGGCCGATCTGGGCAAGCCCGAGCTGGAACAGCTGGTTGGTTGGACCGGGATCGCAGGTCCCAAGGATTTGCCCGATGACATCGCCGCCAAATGGGGCGAATGGATGCAGGCCGCAGCCAACGACGAAGAGTTCGTGTCCCGCATGGAGGCCGTCGGATCCATCATCAACGTGATGAGCCCGGAAGAGGCCAACGATTTCATTCGCGGTCAGTACAGCACCTTCAAGGCGCTGGTCGACAGACTCGGCATGCGGATCGAAGGTTAATCCTGGATCGGCAAGGCGCGCGGAGGCTTCCGCGCGCCATTTTGTTGCAGAAGGTCGGGATATGCAAAGCATTCACAGACAAACCGTGATCGGCCTTGCGGCGCTGCTGGTGTCCGCAATCATTATTCTGATCGTCATTCCGACATGGGTCTCGTCACCCAGTAATGTGCGCAATATCGTGCTATCGCCAGTCTTCTGGCCCTACATTCTAAGCGGGATGACAGTCCTGATCGGACTGGGCCTCGTGGTTACGGGCTTTTATTCTTCGGAAAACCTGACACATGAACCGAACGACATTCCCGGCGGATACAGGCGACTGGCGCTCATGGGCGCAATCATGGTCATCACCATGTTTGCCCTGCCTCGTCTGGGCATGGTCTGGACATCGATGCTGATCTTCGTTGCGACCGCCGCCCTGATCCGCAGTTCGCATCCGAAAACCGCACTCATCTGTGCCGTCCTCGTGCCACTGGCGCTCTATGCTTTCTTTGCCCATGTCGCCAGCGTCGCCATACCGCAGGGCGATTATGTGAGACTTCCATGAATTTTCTGGACAATATCGCCGCCGGGCTGTCGCTGGTCGGCAATCTAGAGGCCTTTGCGGCGCTGTTTCTCGGCGTTCTGATTGGTACCATTGCGGGTGCTATTCCGGGCATGTCCGCAACTATGGCGGTCGCGCTGACCTTGCCATTCACCTTCTCGATGGAGGCGATCACCGCCATCCTGCTGCTGCTGGGTGTCTACAAGGGCGGCATCTTCGGAGGCAGTATCCCGGCCATCCTGATCAAGACTCCGGGCACGCCTGCCTCCAGTGCCACGGTGCTCGACGGCTACCCGATGGCCGAAAAGGGTCAGGCAGGCAAGGCGCTGGGCATGGCACTGTGGGCCTCCTGCACGGCGGATCTGATTTCCAACCTCGCGCTGATCCTGTTCGCGGGCTGGCTGGCCTCCTTCGCACTCAACTTCGGACCGCCGGAATTTTTCACCCTGATCCTGTTCTCGCTGACGATCATTGCGGGCGTTTCGGGCAACAGCTTGTTGCGCGGGGCGCTGTCGGCGATGCTGGGCTTGCTTCTGGCCACCGTCGGGCTTGATCTGGTCTACGGCACCAACCGTTTCACTTTTGGCGATCCGAACCTGATGGGTGGTCTGAATTTCATTGCCGTGCTGATCGGTCTGTTCGCCATCCCCGAAGTATTGTCGATGGTCTGGGAACCGAAGCCGCATGTCGGCAAAACCCGCAGTCTGGGCAAAAATTCCGTGACCTTCGCCGAGTACAGACGATGCTTCAAATCCATCGTGCGAGGCAGCTTCATCGGCGTGTTCCTCGGCTCGATTCCGGGCATCGGGGCGGCCCCGGCGGCCTTCCTGTCCTATAGCGAGGCACGGCGCAAATCGCCGGTGAAGGAAAATTTCGGCAAGGGCGAGCTGGAGGGCGTGGCCGCCTCGGAGGCTGGCAACAACGGCGTTGCAGGGGCCACCCTGATCCCGCTGCTCGCGCTCGGCATACCGGGCGACGTGATTACCGCGATCATCATTGGTGCGTTCATGGTGCATGGCCTGCAACCCGGCCCGATGATGTTCATCCTGAACGTCGATATCATCTACGGGCTGTTCATCGGCCTGATCGTCAGCTCGGTCTTCCTGCTCATGATCGGCTCCGTCGCCATTCGTGGCTTCAAGTATGTGGCCGACATTCCGCGCGGCGTCCTGTTTCCCGGCGTTCTTGTCCTATGCATCTATGGCGTGTTCGCGGTGAACAATAACATCTTCGACGTCGGGGTGATGTTTGTGATGGGCTGGGTCGGTTTTGTAATGCTGCGCAACGACATTCCGGCGGCACCGTTCCTGATCGCATTCATCCTGGGCCCGCTTCTGGAAAACAATTTCCGTCAGGCGATGCTGATGTCGGGCAATTCGCCAGACATCCTGTTCCGCGGTCCGATCACATGGTTCTTCTGGGCGCTGACCCTGCTGACCATGGTTGCCATCGTTCGTGCGGGCATCCGTGCCACGAAGGACCTCAAGAAGAAGAACATCTAAGCTGTGGTCACCCAATCCCGCTTATGTTTCTGACGGATGCGGGCTGCCAGGCATGGACCATATGCTTTGGAAATCCTGTCCCTGAGGGTCGGAGCTAGTCGCTGGAGTGGGTCAACTCCGGCACGTCTTTGGCCCCGGCCGATCCGCGCCCCGACAGGGACGGATTTTCCATGAAAAAACGGTGACAGCTGAACGGGTTTACCAGCGTCGACAGATCCGCACGCGTCCAGGCCCCTTCCGCCCCCAGAACCCAGCTTTGCGCCACATCCGCCAGATTCGCGGCCATGATCTGACTGACGATCTGCGCCTTGACCGTCGGGTTCACGCATTCGACCAGCGTCTCGACCCGGCGGTTCAGGTTACGGCCCATCCAGTCTGCGGAACTGATGTAAACCCTTGCTTTCTTGGCCGGAAGACCGTGCCCGTTGCCGAAACAGACGATGCGCGAATGTTCCAGAAAGCGCCCGACGACAGATTTCACACGGATATTTTCCGACAGACCGCGAACACCAGGACGGATACCGCAGATACCACGGATGACCAGATCGATGCGCACGCCCGCCTGCGACGCCGCATAAAGCGCGTCGATGATATCCGGCTCGATCACCGAATTCATCTTGGCCCAGATGACTGCCGGGCGTCCGGCACGCGCATGGTCGGCCTCGGCGGCGATCGAGGTCAGCAGATGATCTTTCATCTGGCTGGGCGAAATCGACAGGCTTTCCAGTCCATCCGGCGGCGCATAGCCCGAGATGTAGTTGAAGACCTTGGTCGCATCCCGTCCAAGTGCCGCAGAGCAGGTGAACAGCGACAGGTCGGTATAGATGCGCGCCGTCATCGGGTGATAATTTCCGGTGCCAAAGTGTGTATAGGTCACCAGCCTGTCGCCCTCGCGGCGCACGACAGTGCTGATTTTGGCGTGTGTTTTCATCCGGGTGAACCCATAGACGACATGCGCGCCTGCCCGCTCCAGACGACGGGATTGCCGGATGTTCGCGGCCTCGTCGAAGCGGGCCTTCAACTCGACCAGCGCGGTGACGGTCTTTCCCTGCTCGGCCGCCTCGCACAGGGCGGCGACGATAGGGCTGTCGCGCGATGTGCGATACAGCGTCTGCTTGATGGCCAGGACATTCGGATCGTTGGCCGCCTGCGTCAGGAAGCGGACGACCATGTCAAAGGTCTCATAGGGGTGGTGCAGCAGCATGTCCTTCTGCCGGACCGCCGCGAACATGTCGCCATCGTGGTCCTGCACACGTTCGGGAACGCGCGGCGTGAAACTGGGCCACAGCAGGTCCTTGCGGTCGTCGACAACTAACTCCTTGAGCGCGGCAAGGCCGATCAGCCCGTCGACGTCGATTACTTCGTTTTCGTCAATGCCGATTTCCTCGACGATCTCGCGGCGCAGGTCGGCGGGCGCGTTGGCCGTCATCTTCAGGCGGATCACATCGCCACGGCGACGCCGCTTGAGCGCGGTCTCGAATTCCCGCACCAGATCCTCGGCCTCCTCCTCGACCTCCAGATCGCTGTCGCGCAGCACACGAAATGCGCAATGACCCTTGAGGGAATAGCCCGGAAATATCTGTTCGATCTGCAACAGCAGCAGCTCTTCCAAAGGCAGGAACCGGATTGCATGGGGGGCGTCCGCGGCACCGGCCCCCTCCAGACGCAAGAAACGATTGATCTGTGTCGGGATCGGCAACAGCGCGCGCAGCGTCCGTCCGTCGGAGGTACGCTGCAATTCGACCGCAAGTGCGAAACCTTCGTTTGGCAGAAACGGAAACGGGTGCGCCGGGTCGATGGCCAGCGGCGAGACGATGGGAAATACGTTGTTCAGAAACAGCTTCGCCATGTCACGACGTTCCGCCCCGGTCAGGTCGGCTGCGGCCAGAAGGGAAAGACCTTCCCCTTCCATCTCGGTGCGGATGGCTTTCCAGACGAACTGCTGATGCGCCAGCAGGCGGCCTGCATCCTCGTCGATCATCACCAGTTGCTCGGCAGGTGTGCGTCCATCGGCGGCGGGTGTGCGGTTTCCGGCGCGCGCCAACTCGCGCAGACCGGCGACACGGACGGTATAGAACTCATCGAGGTTCGCCGCCGAAATCGACAGGAACCGCAGGCGTTCCAGCAGAGGAACACGCGGGTTCTCGGCCTCCTCCAGCACACGCCAGTTGAACGCCAGCCAACTGCGTTCGCGGTTGAAAAACCGTTTCGGAGTGGTCCGGCGTGCCTCGTCCAGATCGATGGGATCGGGAATCGGTGCATTCAGGAAGTCGGCTGGGGGAATCGCTGTCATGGCGGGCGTCTGGTTTCGCTTTGTACCGGAAAGTCGACAGGCTAGGCGGGCCTGGGTCGGGTGTCCAGCAGCCCCCGCCTCAGCCGTCCAGCAGATCGCGGGCCAGCGCCTGGTTCAGAGGCACGCCGCGTTCCAGCGATTGCGCGTCCAGACGGTCGACCAAGGCGCGTGCTGCGGCAAAGCTGCGCTCCATCCGGGGCAGCAGAAAGCCGATCAGCGCGGGTTTAACCTGCAACTGCCGGTCCGCGAACAGCTTGAGCAACACCACCGACAACAAGGTATCGTCCGGGTCGTCAATGGGCGCGGGCGTCAGCGACGACAAGCGGCTTTTCAGATCTGGCAGCTTCACCGGCCAATCCGATGGCGGCGTCCGCCCTGTCAGCAACAGGCCATGGCCGGTCTGCGCGCAGGCGTTCCACAGATGGAACAACGCCTCCTCGTCGACGCCCCGGTCTGCATCCTCGATCACCAGCGGTCCTTTCGCCAGATCAGGAGCCTGTGCAGCCCGAAGTCCGGTGGCAGGCAGGGTTGTCGCGCCGGTGTCGCCGGCCCAGATCTGCGCCAGATGCGACTTGCCGCACCCTTCGGGCCCGATCAACGCTAGCCTGCGGTCCGGCCAGTCCGGCCAGCTGTCCAGCAGCGCCAGCGCCGTCGCATTCGATGTCGAGATCATGAAATCATCCCGCCCCCGCGCGTCCAACCGTGGCAGCGAGATACTCAGCTGGGTCATTGTTCGCCCGTTGACGTCCGGTCTGCGTCACGGGGCACGGAGAGTTGCGGCTCGGGGTCCGGAGGATTGCCCTGATAGAGCAGGCTGGACTTGTATTCGGCGATCCCGTGGCGCGCCACGACGCCCAGCGCCGCGGCGACCGGCACCGCGATCAGCATGCCCACGAACCCATAGATCGAGCCAAAGGCCGCAAGGGCGAACAGCAGCCATACGGGATGCAGCCCGACCGAACTGCCGACCAGCTTCGGCGTCAGGATATTGCCTTCCAGAAACTGGCCGGAGACGAAGATCGCCGCCACCAGCCCGATCGACGCCCAATCGCCCCAGAACTGGAACAGCGCCAGACCGATGGCAAGGCCGCCGCCGATCAGTGCACCGACATAGGGAATGAACGTGATCAGCCCGGCAATCGCGCCCACCACCAGCCCGAATTGCAGCCCGACCAGCATCAGGCCGACTGAATAATACGTGCCCAGAATCAGGCAGACAGTCAGCTGACCACGTACGAAACTGGCCAGCGTTGCGTCGATTTCGCTGGCGATGCGGCGGATGCGGCCAACGTGTTCACGGGGCAGCATCTCGTCAATGCGCGCGACCATGTTGTCCCAGTCCAGCAGCAAATAGAATGCGACGACGGGAACGACGACGATGAAAACCACCGCATTCACGACACCGAAGATATAGCCCAACACCTGCTGCGCCAGCTCTCCGCCGCGGGACCGTATCGCCTCTCCCATGTCAACCAGCGCCGTTTGAATGATGCCGCCTTCGGCAACCATGTCGGGGAACCGTGCGGTCAGCCAGGCCCGAAGTGCGGCGAAGTAATCCGGGGCGACACGCACCAGAGCATTGGTCTGTTGCACCAGCATCGGGATCAGGAAGGCGACGGCGATCACCAGCACCGTCAGGCCGATCAACGTGATCACGGTCGTCGCAACGACGCGCGGCAAGCCCAGCTTCTCCAGCCTGTCCGCCAGCGGATCGAGGATATAGGCAATCGCCGCTCCCACCAGAAACGGCAACAGAACCGGCCCCAGATACCACATCAGGACAAGCAGGACGGCCAGCGTCACGCCCCAATAGGTCATCTGTTGCCGAATGGGCAGCGCCATGGTCGTCCCTCGCGTTTGCCCGTCCTAGATGCCCGTCCCGCCCCGCCGGTTCAAGCCGCGTAGGGCTCAGGGCGGGCGCGCCCTAATTCAATCGGTTCTTGACCAACGGACCGACCGCCCCAAAGTCGATCTGACCGGGATATTTTGCCTTCAGCACGCCCATGACCTTGCCCATGTCGCGCACCGATGTGGCACCCGTCTCGGAAATGGCTGCGGCAACGGCGGCCTCGACTTCGGCGTCCGACAGGCGTTTGGGCAAAAATTCCTCGATGATGCCGATTTCCTCAAGCTCGGCTTCCGCCAGCTCCAGTCGTCCACCCTCTTCATACGCGCGGGCCGATTCCTGACGCTGTTTGACCATCTTGGCCATGATCGCTGTCGCCTCGGCGTCGCCGACGGTGCGACCCTCGGCGCGCAGGGCGATATCCTGATCCTTGATCGCGGCGTTGATCAGCCGCAGCGTCCCGACCCGTCTCGCATCCTTGTCGCGCATCGCCTCTTTCAGGCGCATGCCCAGTCGTTCCCGCAATTCCATCCGAACACCCTGTGCCGTTGCCTGAGGCGCGGACAGATAAACCAAGCCGGGCGTCCCGGCAAACCTTTCCGGGATCGTAAATCCTTTTCCGAAACGTCACCCGCCAGAGGTTGACCGCCCGCCGCACGCTCCCTAGAACCCGGCGAGTTTGCCCGATGCCTGCCACATCCATGCCAATCCGGAGTATTCCATGCCCCAGACCCCGACCGCCTGTCTCGCCCTTGCCGACGGCACGATCTTCAAGGGTCGCGGATTCGGCGCGACTGGCGTTGCCGTGGCCGAGTTGTGTTTCAACACCGCCATGACCGGCTATCAGGAGATCATGACCGACCCCAGCTATGCCGGACAGGTCGTGACCTTCACTTTCCCGCATATCGGCAACACCGGCACCACACCCGACGACGACGAAACGGCACAGCCCGTCGCGGCCGGAATGATCGTCAAATGGGACCCGACCGACCCGTCGAACTGGCGCGCGACCAACGATCTCGAAAGCTGGCTGACCTCTGCCGGGCGCATCGGAATGGGCGGCGTCGACACCCGCCGCCTGACTCGTGCGATCCGGCAGCAGGGCGCGCCGCATGTCGCGCTGGCGCATGATCCGGAAGGTAATTTCGATATCGAGGATCTGGTGGCGCGGGCTCGCGGCTTTGCAGGTCTGGAGGGTATGGATCTGGCGGGCGAAGTCACCTGCGCCCAGTCCTATCGCTGGGATCAGACGAAATGGGCCTGGCCCGACGGTTTCGGCACATTGGATGCGCCGCGTCACAAGGTCGTGGCGATCGACTTCGGGGCCAAACGCAACATCCTGCGGTCTCTGGCATCTGTCGGCTGCGACGTCACGGTCCTGCCCGCGACCGCCACGGCCGAGGAGGTCAAGGCCCTCTCGCCCGACGGCGTGTTCCTGTCGAACGGTCCGGGCGATCCCGCCGCGACCGGTGAATATGCCGTACCGATGATCCGCGAAATGGTCGCATCGGGAATACCAGTATTCGGAATTTGCCTGGGCCATCAGATGCTTGCAATGGCCTTGGGGGCCAGAACGGTCAAGATGAACCACGGCCACCACGGCGCGAACCACCCGGTTCAGCGGCGCGTCGACGGCAAGGTCGAGATCACATCCATGAACCACGGCTTCACCGTCGATTCGCAAAGCCTGCCGGATGGCGTCGAGGAGACCCATGTCTCGCTGTTCGACGGGTCGAATTGCGGCATCCGCCTGTCTGGCAAGCCGGTCTTCTCGGTGCAATATCATCCCGAAGCCAGCCCCGGCCCGCATGACAGTGCCTATCTGTTCGATGATTTCGCCGCCGCGATGGATGCACGGCCTGTCTGAAGATCAGGACGTTCGTTTGTTAACAAACATTTAAGACTTGGCTGCGAAGGATAACCCGGATCGAGTTCCGGGTATTCCATGGCCACGTCCACTGCATCTGCCGCTCTACGTACATCCGTCGATCCAGGCGATCCGGCTGCTCCCCCGCTGCGGTCTTTCGCCTCGGTCAGACCGGCGGCAGGCCTTGCCTGTAGGCCAGGCTTCCGGCGACAGGCTTATGTGCGGCGACCCAAATTGGGTGAGATCCTGCTCGAAATGGGGGCGATCAACGGCTCCGATCTGGCTCACGCGCTGATTCTTCAACGCAGGTTATCTGCACGGCTGGGCGATGTCCTGCTGCGGCGCGGTCTGGTTGACGATGAGGTTTTGGCCGATGCGCTCGGTCGCCAGCGTGGCCTCGGGCGTGCCGGACCCGCGCCACAAGACTGTCCAGCCATCGACGCGCTGGCCCGGTCACTTCCGTTACAGGTCGCATTAACATTTCGGGCGCTTCCCTGGGACCGTGTCGGCGGACGGACCCTGATCGCGACCTCTCGGCCCGAAGCACTAGACGATCTGCGCGCGGCCCTGCCCGAAAGCTTCGGGTCCTGCCTTTTCGCGGTTGTTACCGATGGCGCGCTGGACGCACGCATGCATCAGGTTCACGGTGCATCGCTGGCCCGGTCCGCCGAATGTCGCGTTCCTGAAGGGCTGAGTTGTCGCCTGTGGGGCTCCCGGCCGGGGGCTGCGATACTGGCGATTTTCCTGTTGTCGGTGTTGTTGGCCACGCTGGTCTGGCCGACCGGTGCCCTCCGCATCGCGACTGCGCTCGCCTTGATGGTCATGTCCGCCAATCTCGGCCTCCGGGTCGCCGCTGCGCTGGCCATGCGGCGAAAACCCATGGGTTTCAACTCCATCAGACCGGCCGAGCAATCGGCGCGCAAGCTGCCCTGCATCACCATACTCGTCCCTCTTCACCAGGAGCCGGATATCGCAGCGCCCTTGACCAAACGTCTGGCCCGCCTCGACTACCCAAGAGAACTTCTGGATATCTGCCTCGTGGTCGAGGCTGACGACGCGAAGACGCGCGCCGCGCTCGACCGGGCCGACCTGCCGGTCTGGATGCGGGTCATTCCGGTGCCGGATGGTCATCCGCGCACCAAACCGCGGGCCATGAACTACGCCCTGACTTTCGCCCGCGGGACCATCGTCGGCATCTACGACGCCGAGGATGCCCCGGCGGCAGACCAGCTGCTGACCGTCGCCGCACGTTTCAGGGCTGCGCCCGCCCGCGTCGCCTGCCTGCAGGGATTGCTGGATTATTACAATCCGACGCGAAACTGGATGTCCCGCTGCTTCACCATCGAATATGCCAACTGGTTCCGGCTGATCCTGCCGGGCATCGCCCGCCTTGGTCTGGTTGTACCGCTGGGGGGAACGACGCTGTTTTTCCGGCGCTCCGCTCTGGAACGGGTCGGCGCATGGGATGCGCATAACGTCACCGAAGATGCAGACCTCGGGGTCCGGCTGGCGCGCATGGGATATCGCACGGAAATCATCCAGACGACCACACTGGAGGAGGCGAACGCCTCGCCGTTCGCCTGGATCAAGCAGAGGTCGCGCTGGATGAAGGGCTATATTCTGACCTGGGCGGTGCATTCGCGGCGTCCGGCCCGGCTTTGGAAAGACATCGGGCCGCGCCGCTTTTTCGGATTTCATCTGTTGTTTCTCGGATCGATCCTGAACGCGGTCCTGCTGCCCGTCCTCTGGTCGACGATCATCATGCTGTTCGGCATCCCGCATCCGATCAGCGACTGGCTGCCGGGAAACGGCGCGATTGCGCTTGGCACGATCATGGCGTCCGCAACCGTCCTGTCGATCACCCTGTCCTGGATCGCCTGCTCCACGCTTCACCACCGTCGCCTGCGCCGCTGGATTCCAACAATGGAGCTATACTTTCCCTTAGCAAGTATCGCCATTCTCAAGGCTCTTACCGAAATCGTCCTGCGACCCTTTCACTGGGACAAGACCGCGCATGGCGGGTTCGGAGGTGTAGATCAGGGCGATATCGGAACATTGGAAGACAGCCTGGCCTTGACCGACGCAGGGCACCTCACACGGAACAGCGGTCGAGTGACGCGGATTGCCTGACGTCCGGCGAACGTCCCCGGATCGGGCTGACGACATACAGGTTTGCAAGCGGCCCGGCCCCTTCGGATCACATGCGCCGCGCTTCTTCCTGAAGGCGCGTCTCGAACGCACGGCTGAGATGGTCGCGTACCGCATCGGCCGCCGCATCGCCGTCGCGGGCTTTGATGGCGTCGACGATCGCCAGATGTTCCGTAAGGGCCGCCGCGCCGCGCCCCTCCACCGCCAGCGAAGTCGTTGCCATCAGCGCCATTGAGCGGTGCACCGACCCCAGTTGCTGAACCAGATAGCGATTATGTGACGCCAGATGGATCTGCCCATGAAACCGCCGGTTCGCCCGCGCCAAAGCCCGTGCATCGCCCAGCAAAGCCGCATCCTCGTCCACCATCCGCTGCAGCACGCGAATTTCCTCACGGGCGGCATGTTGTGCTGCCAATCGGGCGGCCAATGCCTCCAGTTCGGTCCGCACGGCATATAACTCCGCCATCTGATCATGGTTCAGCGTCGCCACCATCAGGGATCGACCATCCCGGACCAGAACCGATTGCGTTTCCAGCCGCTGCAATGCTTCGCGGACCGGCGTCCGGGAGACGCCAAACCGATCTGCCAACTCGCTTTCCACCAGACGGTCGCCGGGCTGGAAATCACCCCGGTCGATGGCGTCCAGGATCAGCGCATGCGCATCCTTCTGAGCGATCTGCCCCATGGTCGGCTCCCCTGTTGCGCCACAGGCTAGACTCGCCATCGGCCACAGACAACCAAGCCGACAGGCAGAACGGACAATGGACAGCGGCACGACGTCATCTCGACCTTGACCCCGGTCCGCCCCCCGGTCACACCCGCTGCATGTCGCTCGCCTCCGCTTTCGATCACGTGACCACCTGGGTCTTCGACCTTGACGAAACGCTCTATCCGCCGACCTTCCCCCTGTTTCCGCAGATTGAGGCGCGGATGGCGCAATGGATCGTGGCCGAACTGGGCGTCGACCTTGCCCAGGCCGACGCGTTGCGGCGACGCTGGTGGCACGATCACGGCACCACGCTGGCCGGACTGATGCGGGAGCATGGTGCCGATCCCGCCCCGTTTCTGGCCCATGTGCATGACATCGACTTTTCCGTGCTGCGCCCCGACCCGGACCTGCGTGCCGCGCTCGCCGCCCTGCCCGGCAGACGCGTGATCTATACCAACGGCACCGCGCCCTATGCCGAAAAGGTGCTGGCCGCCCGTGGCTTGTCGGGAATGTGGGATGCGGTGCATGGCATCGAACACGCGGACCACCATCCGAAACCCGACCGCGCGGCCTTCGAAACGGTCTTCGCGCGGGACAGGCTGGACCCGATGCGCAGCGCCATGTTCGAGGACAGCGCCCGCAACCTGTCCGTTCCGCACGAACTGGGCCTGGTCACGGTGCACGTCGGACCAGAGCGGGCTCCGGGCGCGCATATCCATCATCACGCGCCCGACCTGACGGCCTTTCTGCGCGCTATCGTGGCCACTGGAACGTGATGCCCCCGCGCTCTAGATGTTGCCCATGACGCTTTTCGACACCGATATCGTAATCGCGGGCGCGGGCCCCGCGGGCCTGGCGGCGGCCTGCGTACTGGGCACCGAAGGGCACCGGGTCACCTTGATCGACCCCGCCCCACCGGTCACCGGCGAAGCGGACGCCGGTGCCGACCTGCGAACGACGGCGCTGTTGCAACCGGCCCGCGATCTGCTCGCGACTGCGGGTGCCTGGGATGGGCTGACCGCCTCGGCGACACCGCTCTGGACCATGCGGATCGTCGATGCGGCGGGCGCGGCCCCCGTGAGCCGCGACTTCGAGGCCCGCGACCTGTCCGACAGGCCATTCGGCTGGAACGTCCCCAACTGGGCCCTGCGCGATGCCCTTCTCTCGCGGGTCATGGCACTGGACACCGTCGAAACCCGGTTCGGCAGGTCGGTGACCGGGCTGTTGCAGCGCACGTCCGGCGCGCGCGTCACGCTGTCCGACGGAAGCCGGTTGACGGCGCGGTTGGTGCTGGCCTGCGATGGCAAGAACAGTCCGTTGCGCCGCATGGCCGGGATCGGGGTGCGCCGCGTCGATTACGGCCAGACCGCCCTCGTCTTCGTCGTCGGGCACGACCGGTCGCACGGCGACGTGTCGATCGAAGTGCATCGCACCGGCGGGCCATTCACTCTGGTGCCGCTTCCGGATCGGGACGGGATGCACCGCTCATCCGTTGTCTGGATGGACGACGCGGCACAGCAGGCAAATCGGATGGCAATGGACGATGACGCCTTCACGGCACAGGTGCAGGACCGGTCCGCAGATGTCATGGGGCCGCTGCGTGTGCTGTCCGACCGCGCCGCCTGGCCGATCACCTCCGCTTTGGCCGAACGTTGGACCGCGCGCCGGTTCGCCCTGGCTGCCGAGGCCGCGCATGCGATGCCTCCGATCGGGGCGCAGGGTCTGAACACATCTCTCAAGGATGTGGCCGCCCTGCGCGATCTTGGTGGCACATCCGAAATCGGGTCGGATGGAATGCTGGATGCTTACGCCCGGTCGCGGCGGGCGGATGTCGCGTTCCGCATGGCCGGGATCGACCTGCTCAACCGCAGCTCCATCGCAGGGCTGGCCCCTGTTCAGGCCCTGCGCGGCAAGGGACTTGCCCTGTTGCACGACCTGGCCCCGCTACGGCGCGCAACGATGCGTATGGGGCTGGGGTCAGGCACGGACTGAAAGCACATCTCAATCCGGAAAGACCTGGTCCACGACCCGTTTCAGCCGCCCGACTGTCGCGTCCACATCCATCAGCTTGTCCAAACCGAACAGACCGATGCGGAACGTCGAGAAATCCGCCGGTTCATCGCATTGCAGCGGCACGCCCGCCGCAATCTGCATGCCGTGGGCGGCGAAGGCCTTGCCGGTTTTGATTTCCTCGGACGGAGCATAGCTGACAACCACGCCCGGCGCACCGAAGCCTTCGGCGGCAACAGACGGCACACCCTTGGCGGCTAACATTTCGCGGACCTTGGTGCCCAACTCCCACTGCGCCGACTTCAGCCGGTCAAAGCCATACGCGCGCGTCTCGGTCAGCGTGTCGCGAAACACGCGCAGGGCGTCGGTGGGCATCGTGGCGTGATAGGCGTGGCCGCCCGCCAGATAGGCCTCCATGATCTGCGTCCATTTCTTCAGGTCGATGGCGAAACTGTCGGAGGTGGTCGTCATGACACGGTCGTATGCGGCGTCGGACATCAGAACCAGCCCGGCGCAGGGCGACGCGCTCCACCCCTTCTGCGGCGCGGACAGCAGCACGTCGACGCCGGTTTCCGCCATGTCGACCCAGATACATCCTGACGCGATGCAGTCCAGAACCATCAGCGCACCCACTTCATGTGCCGCGTCCGACAGCGCCTTGATGTAATCGTCGGGCAGGATCACGCCCGCGCTGGTTTCAACGTGCGGTGCGAAAACGATATCAGGGCGGGTTTCGCGGATGCGGGCCGTGACCTCCTCGATCGGGGCAGGCGCGAAGGGGCTGCGGCTGTCATTGCCGGACTGGCGCGCTTTCAGAACCTCGGTCCCCTCGCTGAAGGCTCCGGTCTCGATGATCTGTGACCAGCGATAGCTGAACCATCCGTTGCGCACGATGAGGGCCTTGGCCCCCTGCCCGAATTGCCGGGCGACCGCTTCCATCCCGAAGGTGCCGCCACCGGGGATGATAGCCAGGTGTTCGGCATTGTAGACTTCGGTCAGACCGGCATGCAGATCGCGCATGACCTGCTGAAAGCCGGCTGACATGGAATTCAGCGAGCGGTCGGTGAACACCACGGAAAATTCGTCCAGTCCTTGTGGGTCGACCGTGTCTAGAAGGGCCATGCGTCGTCTCCGCCAATGATTTCGAAAGAGTGTTTCATGTCGGGCGCAGACCTTCAATGCGCCTGTCGACACCCCGTCAAAGCGGCCCCGGCAGGCGTTCCTCGGACAGCAGGACATTCGCCTCCACTTCGCCGACACCGGGCAGGGCCATCACCCGCCTGCGCAGGACACGCTCGAAATCGGCCAGATCACGGGCGGTGATCCGCAGACGATAATCATAGCGGCCCAAGACATGTTCGACGCGCCGCACTTCGGGAATGGCGGCGACCACCCGTTCGAAATCTTCCAGCGAGACGCGACCCTTGGTGGCCAGCTTGATCCCAAGGAAGACCGTCACCCCGAAGCCCAGCATTTCCATATCGAACGACAACTCCCGTCCCCGCAGGATGCCCGCATCGCGCAGCCGCCGCAGCCGCCGCCACGCTGCCGGTTGCGATAGACCCACGGCTCGGCCCACGGCTCCGGCAGACAGCGTGGCATTGGTCTGCACCACGCGCAGGATCGCACGGTCGGTGGCGTCGATAAGGTCTGTCATATCGGCAGACTCTGGTCGGTCTTGACGTTCGCGACATGCATCAGGGCCTCGATTTCGGCGATATGCGGCAAGGTCAGAATCCGGTCGCGATACAGCGTCTGCCAATGTCCCATATCGCGCGCGATCACCGTCAGGCGCAGGTCGACACGCCCCAGAAATGTCTGCATCTGCGTCACCTCCGGCACTTTGCGGGCAGCATCCATGAAACGGTCGAAGGCCCCCGGCACGGTCTTGTCGAGCTGGATCCGAAGGCTGACTTCGACCGTATATCCCAGCGCACCCCAGTCGATGACCCCATGCACACCGCGCAGCACGCCCGTTTCCCGCAATCGGTCGATGCGGCGGGACACGCGGGCCGCGGGCAACCCGAGGATGGCGGCAAGATCGGTCGCCGTCAGATCGGGATCGGCCTGCCATTGGCGCAAAAGATGGCGGTCAATATCGTCTAACATGAAAAACACGATATTTGATTGATTGACGAATGACTATCGCAAAAATTTGCCAAGATTTCCAAGGAACCCTTCTCGGCTTCCCCGATCCACGTCGCTATCCCTCTCGCCAGATACATCCCACGGAGGACTCCCCGATGCGCGTTTACTATGACCGCGACTGCGACGTTAACCTGATCAAGGACATGAAGGTCGCCATCCTCGGCTATGGCAGCCAGGGCCACGCCCATGCCCTGAACCTGCGCGATTCTGGCGCGAAGAACGTCGTCGTCGCCCTGCGCGAAGGCTCCCCAAGCCGGGCCAAGGCCGAAGGCGAAGGCCTGAAGGTCATGGGCATCGAAGAGGCCGCCGCCTGGTGCGACCTGATCATGTTCACCATGCCCGACGAATTGCAGGCCCAGACCTACAAGAACCACGTCCATGACAACCTCAAGGACGGCGCGGCCATCGCCTTCGCCCACGGCCTGAATGTCCACTTCGGCCTGATCGAACCCAAGCCCGGCGTCGACGTCATCATGATGGCGCCCAAGGGCCCCGGTCACACCGTGCGCGGCGAATACGTCAAGGGCGGCGGCGTGCCCTGCCTTGTCGCCGTTGACAACGATGCCTCCGGTCGCGCGCTGGAAATCGGCCTGTCGTATTGCTCGGCCATCGGGGGCGGACGCTCCGGCATCATCGAGACCAACTTCCGCGAGGAATGCGAAACCGACCTGTTCGGCGAGCAGGCCGTGCTGTGCGGTGGTCTGGTCGAGCTGATCCGCATGGGCTTCGAGACGCTGGTCGAGGCCGGTTATGCCCCCGAGATGGCCTATTTCGAATGCCTGCACGAAGTGAAGCTGATCGTCGATCTGATCTACGAGGGCGGCATCGCCAACATGAACTACTCGATCTCGAACACGGCCGAGTATGGCGAATACGTCAGCGGCCCGCTCATCCTGCCCTACGACGAGACCAAGAAGCGCATGAAAGAGGTTCTGACCGACATCCAGACCGGCAAGTTCGTCCGCGACTTCATGGCCGAAAACATGGTCGGACAACCTTCGTTCAAGGCCACACGCCGCCTGAACGACGAACATCAGATCGAAGAGACGGGCGAGAAGCTGCGCGGCATGATGCCGTGGATTTCAGCCGGCAAGATGGTCGACAAAGCGCGCAACTGATATCTGTAAGTCATGACTGACGAAAGGCCGCCCCCTGGGTGGCCTTTCTCTTTACTGACGGGGCCTGATCTGTATGGACCCGCGTCTGCCAGTATCCCCGGCTGCTCGCATCGTGTGTATGCTCAAGCTCCGGCGAAATGAGGTTCCCTGGCGCTAATGATCGCAACTGAAGCATGGCGATCATGCGCGGCCGAGCCGCATACCCTGTCCAACCGCCTGCCCAAAGGCTAGGTCCGCGATCATGGCAAGCACGACCGACACCCCCGTTTCGCAACCGACCCTCGGCAACTATGCTTCGGTCATCGCCCTCGGGCTGATTTGGGGTGGCACGTTCATGGTCGTGTCCATCGCCCTGCGCGGCTACGGTCCGGTCACGGTTGCCACGGCGCGCACGACTCTGGGGGCTGTGGCGCTGCTGTCGCTGGTGGTGATGATGGGCCGACCGATGCCGCGATGGTCGGGCCTGCTGGCCGGATACATCGTGATGCTGGGCCTGCTGACCACGGCGATTCCCTTTCTTCTGCTGTCGTGGGGCCAGCAATACGTCGCCTCGGCCTTCGCGGGCCTGTCGATGGCGGTTCTGCCGCTGTTCGTATTGCCGCTGGCGCATTGGCTGGTGCCCGGCGACCGGCTGACGTGGCGCAAGGGCAGTGGTTTTGCACTGGGTCTGACGGGCGCTCTGGTCCTGCTCGGGCCGGGCATAACGGCGGCGGGTGGCGGCGATCTGGTGGCATTGGGTCGGCTGGCCTGCATCGCCGCGACGGTTTGTTACGCCGTCGGCTCGATCCTGACGCGCCGCTGCCCACCCATCGACGGAATGTGGCTGTCGGCGCTGACGCTGGGGGTCGGGGCCGTTGTCCTGGTGCCCACGATGTTTGTGGTCGAGGGCGCGCCGGGCGCGGCGGACCCCGGCATCATGGCGGCGATCGTCTTTCTGGGACTGGTGCCCACGGCCTTCGCCGTCCTGCTCCGGGTACAGGTCATCCGCTCGGCCGGGCCGTCGTTCATGACGCTGGTGAACTATCAGGTGCCGGTCTGGTCGATGCTGTTCGGCGCGCTGATCCTGTCCGAAGATCTGCCCGGCCGGTTCTATCTGGCGCTGGCGCTGATCGCCAGCGGTCTCGCCGTGTCGCAATCGGGTGGGCGCAAACGCCTCTGACGCCGCGCCATCGCACGCGCCTCGCTTGACAGCGCAGTCCCGGCGGCGGACACCGCTTGAATGCTGGACGTGCGCCCCGTCGGATACGTGATCGGCCTTTTGCTGATGGCCCTCGGCGCGTCGATGGCGCTGCCGCTTATCGCCGATATCATCGAAGGGAACGGCCATTGGCCGGTCTTCGTCGAATCCGGCCTGATCACCATTCTTGTCGGCATGTGCATCTCGCTGGCGACGGCAAACGCGGTGCGCGACCGGCTGTCGCTGCAACAGACGTTCCTGCTGACCACCGCGGTCTGGCTTATGCTGCCGGTCTTCGCGGCCCTGCCCCTGATGATCGGAGCCTCCGATCTCAGTTATACGGATGCTTTCTTCGAGGCGATGTCCGGCCTGACCACCACCGGCTCGACCGTCATCACGGGTCTGGATGATCTGCCGGCGGGTATCCTGCTCTGGCGCGGGCTGCTGCAATGGTTCGGCGGCATCGGCGTCATCGTCGTTGCCATGGTATTCCTGCCCGAGCTGCGCGTCGGCGGCATGCAGATCTTCCGGTCCGAGGCCTTCGACACGATGGGCAAGGTTCTGCCCCGCGCGGCACAGATCAGTTCCACCATATCCTCGATCTACCTTGGGATCACGGTGCTCTGTGCGCTGGCCTATGGCGCGGCGGGCATGGGCATGTTCGATGCGATCGTCCATGCGATGACCACTGTGTCTACCGGCGGGTTCGCCAACTACGATGCCAGTTTCGCGACGTTTCAGGGTCCGACGGAATACATCGCCACGGTCTTCATGCTGGCCTCGGCCCTGCCCTTCGTCCTGTATGTGCAACTGGTGAACGGATCGGGTCGGCCGATCCTGTCGAACAGTCAGGTGCGGGCCTTCCTGGGTACGGCCGCGACACTGGTGATGACGGTGGCAGGTGCGCTGATCCTGTTCGACGACTTTTCAGTCGAACAGGCCATACGCGAAGCCTTGTTCAACATCGCCTCGATCCTGACCGGGACGGGCTATGCCAGTGTGGACTATATGCAGTGGGGCGGCTTCATCATCGCCATCTTCTTCTTCAGCGGATTGATCGGCGGCTGTGCCGGATCGACGACCTGTTCGGTCAAGATATTCCGCTACCAGATCCTGTTCGCGGCGGTGAAGGCACAGATCCGCCGCGTGCATTCACCCCACGGCATATTCCGGGCGCGCTATGACGGTGTGGCGGTGTCGGAAGACGTGCTGTCTTCGGTCATGGCGTTCTTCGTGCTCTTCGTCGTGACGCTGGGCGTTTTTTCGGTGGCACTGGCGATGACCGGGCTGGACCTTGTGACCAGCGTTTCGGGCGCGGCCACGGCGGTTGCCAACATCGGGCCGGGTCTGGGCGACATTATCGGCCCTGCGGGCACCTTCGCGTCGCTGAGCGACACGGCGAAATGGTTGCTGGCAGCCGCGATGCTGATCGGGCGGCTGGAGCTGATGGTGGTCTACGTATTGTTCACGCGGCGCTTCTGGACGGCCTAGCGTCAGGATTCATAACCGGACATGCTCCGCCGGGGTCTCTTGCGGGCAGATCTCGGTCCGCGCTGCTGATCAGCGCCTTTCGATCGCGTCTGCACCCTGCGTTGACGGGCCTGATCATGCCGCTTAGACGCGGTTTCGACCGGATCGGAGACGCCAGATGACCGTGCATGACGCCCCCCGCAGCTTTCAGGAGATCATCCTGCGGCTTCAGACCTACTGGGCGATCAAGGGCTGCGCCATGTTGCAACCCTATGACATGGAGGTCGGCGCGGGCACGTTCCACCCGGCCACGACACTGCGCGCGCTTGGACCAAGGCCCTGGGCCGCGGCCTATGTGCAGCCATCGCGCCGCCCGACCGACGGGCGTTACGGCGAGAATCCGAACAGATTGCAGCATTATTATCAGTATCAGGTTCTGATCAAACCCAGCCCGCCAGACCTGCAGGAACTGTATCTGGGTTCGCTGCAGGCCATCGGCATCGACGCCGGTCTGCACGATATCCGTTTCGTCGAAGACGACTGGGAAAGCCCGACACTGGGCGCCTGGGGGCTGGGCTGGGAAGTCTGGTGCGACGGTATGGAAGTCAGCCAGTTCACCTATTTCCAGCAGGTCGGCGGCCACGACTGCCATCCCGTGTCGGGCGAACTGACCTACGGACTGGAACGTCTGGCGATGTATGTGCTTGGCATCGATCACGTCATGGACATGCCGTTCAACGACCCCTCCGCCGCGATTGCGCTGACATATGGCGACATCTTCAAACAGACCGAGGAAGAATACGCCCGCTGGAATTTCGACACAGCCGACACCGCCGTCCTGCTGCGACACTTCGAAGAGGCCGAGGCGCATTGCGCCGAAATCCTGTCGCAACCGGCCGACGACCCCAAGACCGGCAAACGCATCATCATGGTTCACCCGGCCTATGACCAGTGCATCAAGGCCAGCCATATCTTCAACCTGCTGGATGCGCGCGGCGTCATCTCGGTCACCGAACGCCAGGCCTATATCGGGCGCGTCCGGGCGCTGGCCAAGGCCTGTGCGGATGCCTTCCTTCTGACCCGCGCGGGCGGCTGGACCGAGGACGCGGCATGATTGAGTATCCCGTCACACGCCTGCAGGGGGCTGCGCGACGTCGGCATAGACGCCTTCGCGCCCGCATTATGCGCCACCTGCACAAGCGAAGCGGCGAAGGCCTGGTGAGCCGGGCAAATCTGCTTGTGCGCTGGCTCTCAGGAAAAGAGCGCACCTTTCATTACGATTCCGCTGCGGGCCTTTATTCCATGCGCGAAAACGGGCAGGAACACTGGTTCAGCTCGCCACATCGCATCTGGACGACATTCGACGGACTCGCCGCGCGGGCCACCGATCTGCGCGGGCAATATGTACTCGATGGTGTCCCTTTCGAGGAAGATGACTGGATCGTCGATATTGGTGCTAATATCGGCGACCTGTCCCTCTGCTTTCGCGGTCTCGAAAGTGGTGCATCTATGAGCGTTAACTTCATCGCTTTCGAGCCGTCGCCGAAGGAGTTTGCCGCGCTGGAACGCAATCTAGCAGCAAATCCGGCACTGGCCTCGCATGAATGTCATAACCTCGCCCTATGGTCTGACGACAGCGAAGCGTTAACCTTCTATGTGAAGTCAGAGGAAGCAGACTCCTCACTCATACCAATCACCGGAGCAACGCACAAAATCAAGGTGCCAACCGCGCGCCTTGATCATGTTCTGCCCAAGCGAACTTACAAGCTTCTTAAGCTGGAAGCGGAAGGTGTCGAGCCCGAAATCCTAGAAGGGGCCACCGAAATCCTGCCCCACTTCCGTTTCATCACCGCCGACCTCGGGTTTGAGCGCGGTACGGAACTGGATTCGACCTTGCCTCAAGTCACCAACTTCCTTCTGCAACGCGGGTTTGAAGTTGTGGGCTATGAAGGTAGCCGCCATGTCGTTCTCTTCCGCAACACGAACCCTCCTCCGGAAGCCTGACCGCACCCTGCCTCGCGCTTGCCCCGGCCCAAGGCTCGTTGTAACCCGCCCGGACCGCCGCAACCCCGGAAGGGACCAATATGGGCAAGTTCGCCGTCATCGCCATCCTCGTCACCTCGCTGCTTGTCGGCGGCGGTATCTGGTATGCCCAGACGCGCGGCTATTATGCCCCTGCCGACGGCCCCGTGACCCTGACGCTGGCCTCGCCGGACGGCGCACTGACGACCCTGCCGGCCCAGAACGTGGAGGCGATCATCTCCAACGCTTCCCCCTTGGGGTTTCGCGCTTGTTTCCAGCACCTTCTGGACGTCTCCACCCTGGGCGCGGAAATTCCGGTAATCCTTCGGACCGACCCCGGCCCAACCATCGCACCCGACTGGTTCGACTGTTATGACGCTGGTTATGTCGGCGAATTACTGACCTCGGGCGAAGCAGTGGCCTACACAGCCTATCCGAACGTCGCCTACGGGGTGGATCGCGTCGTCGCGCTGACCGGCGACGGGCGCGGCTGGGCCTGGAACGAACTGAACGATTGCGGCCGCAAGGCTTACGACGGCACCCCGGTGGGCGAGGCCTGCCCCGACCGCGAAACCTACGAGCCGCTGATCGAGGGAAGCCTCTAGATATGTCCGACCTGCTGATCGAGTTGTTTTCCGAAGAGATTCCGGCGCGCATGCAACGCCGCGCCGCCGACGACCTCAAGCGCCTTGTCACCGACGGTCTGGTCGAGGGCGGGCTGACCTATGCGGGCGCCATCGCCCATTGCACGCCGCGTCGCCTGACGCTGTCGATCCACGGGCTGACCGACGAAAGTCCGACCACCACCGAGGACCGCAAGGGCCCCAAGGTCGGCGCTCCGGAAAAAGCGCTGGACGGATTTCTGCGCTCCACCGGACTGACGCAGGACCAGCTTGTCGTGGCCGACGACAAGAAAGGTCAGGTCTATATGGCCCGGATCACGAAACCGGGCCGTGCCGCGCCCGCAATCGTGGCCGAGGTGCTGGAGGCGGCGGTGCGCGGTTTCCCCTGGCCGAAATCCATGCGCTGGGGCACCGGGTCGCTGAAATGGGTGCGCCCGCTGCGGTCGATCCTGTGCATTCTCGTGCGCGAGGACGGGGCGGAAATCGTGCCGCTGGACATCGACGATATCGTTTCGGGCGTTACGACCGAAGGTCACCGCTTCATGGCGCCGGGCCGCTTCGCGGTGAAATCCTTCGACGACTACGAGGCCAAGCTGAAACGCGCGAAAGTGGTTCTCTCGTCCGAAGAACGCGCCGACGCCATCTGGCAGGACGCCACCAATCAGGCCTTCGCCGCCGGGCTGGAGGCGGTCGAGGACAAGGGCCTGCTGGCCGAGGTCGCGGGGCTGGTCGAATGGCCCGTCGTGTTGATGGGCGAGATCGGGGCCGATTACCTCGACCTGCCGCCCGAGGTGCTGCAAACCTCGATGAAGGAGCATCAGAAGTTCTTCTCGGTGCGCAATAAATCCGGCAAGATCGTCTGCTTCATCACCGTCGCCAACCGCGAAACGGCGGACCACGGCGCGACCATCCTTGCGGGCAACAACAAGGTGCTGTCCGCGCGCCTGGCCGATGCGAAATTCTTCTGGGAAAACGACTTACGCATTGCCAAATCGGGCGGTGACGACTGGGCCGCGCCCTGGCTCGACGCGCTGGGCAATGTCACCTTCCACGCCAAACTCGGGAGCCAGGCCAAGCGCATCGACCGCATCGCCGCCCTCGCCCGCGAAATCGCCCCCGCCGTCGACGCCGACCCCGATCTGGCCGAGCGCGCCGCGCGTCTGGCCAAGGCCGACCTGTCGTCCGAAATGGTCTACGAGTTCCCCGAACTTCAGGGCCTGATGGGCCGCTATTATGCCGAAGCCGCAGGCGAAGTCCCGCAGGTCGCCGCCGCCGCACAGGAGCATTACTCGCCGCTCGGGCCGTCCGACGACGTGCCGACCGCGCCAGTCTCGGTGGCCGTGGCGCTGGCGGACAAACTGGACACGCTGGCCGGGTTCTGGGCGATTGATGAGAAGCCGACCGGCTCGAAGGATCCCTATGCGCTGCGGCGGGCGGCTTTGGGGGTTATTCGGCTGGTGTTGCAGTCGGAACTGTCGCTTCCTCTCGGTCGAATTATTAATTCCGCACTCCTTTCTTCTGAAGAGAACGCAAGGAAGCGGTCTCGGATCGCTTTGCAATCCGTCCTCGCGGCCGCTGACGGTTTACCCGATCCAAAGAGTGACCCACTGGATATTCTCGAACCAGTCGACGAGAAAGACCGCATAGAACCGCGCCTTTCCGAAGAAGAAAACCTCCGCAGAGAAAACCTCCTCGCCTTCCTCCACGACCGCCTCAAGGTCCACCTCCGCGACGAGGGCATTCGTCACGATGTCATCGACGCCTGCCTCACCGGCGACCGGACCGACGACCTGACCGACCTTGTGGCCCGCGCCCGCGCCCTCAATGCCTTCCTGACCACCGATAACGGGGAAAACCTAACGCAGGGTTACCGGCGGGCGAAAAACATCCTGACGCAGGCCGAAGAACAGGACGGCGTCGAATACAGCTACGGTGCCGAGCGCAAGCTGGCCGAGACCGACGAGGAACGCGCGCTGTTCGATGCCATCGAAGCTGCCCGTCCGAAGATCGATGCGGCGCTGACGTCCGAGGACTACCCCGTCGCCATGACCGCGCTGGCCGACCTGCGCGCGCCGGTGGATGCGTTTTTCGAGGCGGTGCAGGTCAATGCCGATACTCCGATCCTGCGCCGGAATCGCCTGAACATGCTGTCGGAAATCGTGCGCACCTGCACCAAGATTGCCGACCTGTCGCGGATCAGCGCGTAAATATGGTATGCTCCGGGTAATACCGGAGTAATACCCGACGGCATACCGGCAACACACCGGCATTTCGACGTATCGAGGGCTAGGCAGACGTTACGGAAATCTTAGGATCGGCCTCGTAAACTTGCTATGCTGCGGCGCAACATTAAGTTATGCTGCATCTGCACACTTGTCCGAGGTTGAGACCATGCTCGACATACCCGGCTTCACCCCGGTCACGCCCACCGCCGACATTCGGGTCGCGCGGCATGGCAACCGTGCCAAGTGCCTGCAACGCCTTATCCGTATGGACCTGCCGGTTCCGCAGACTGTTGCCATCCCCTTCGCCACCGTCCGTGAAATCGCCGAAGGGCAGATGCCCGACCTTGCCACCCTGATCGGCCTGTTCGAAGGCGAGCCGATGCTGCTGTCCGTCCGCTCTTCCAGTGAAGCAGCGGACTGGGGCGGGCCGAACGCGGTGCTGAACATCGGCATGAACGACGCCGCGCACGGTTGGTTGTCGAAGACGCTTGGCCATGCCGCTGCCGACAAGCTCTATCTGAGATTCATCCGGTCTTTTGCCATTGAAGTCATGCGCTTGGACGAAGAACCTTTTGACGCCGCCAAGACTCCGTCCGAGGCCTGCATCATCTACGAGGAAGAGATCGACGACCCCTTCCCGCAGTCCATCGCCGATCAGTTGGCCGCCGTTCTGCGCTCGATGGCGCGCGCTTGGGATGGCACCTCTGCCCGTCTGTTGCGACAGGCCAAGGGCGCGCCCGGCGATGCCGGACTGGGTCTGGTCGTTCAACGCATGGCGCAGGGCATGGGACCGGGGCAATCGGGGTCTGGCGTCGTGCAATTCGTCAACCCCGCCACCGGCGAGCCGAAGGTCACGGGCCGCTATATGGGTCAGGCCATGGGCCGACGTGATTTGCGCAACAGCGACAAGGCGATCTATCTGACGCGAGACGAGCGGGGGCCTTCGCTGGAAGATCTTCTGCCCGAGGTCTATGGCGAACTGCTGAAGGTCGGGGCACGCTGTCGCAAGCGTCTGCGCGAGGAAATGCAGGTCGAATTCACTATCGACCAGGGTCGCCTGGCCGTTCTGGACGCCGTGCGCTGCCCGCGCGAGGCCCGTGCGTCGGTCGCCATAGCCGCCGCGCTTGCCCGCGATGGAATCATTCCGCGGTCCGAGGCGTTGCTGCGGGTGTCGCCCGATACGCTGTCGCGCCTGCTGCATCGACAGGTCGATCCCGGGGCTGAACGTGTTGTTCTGGCGCGCGGTATCGCCGCCTCGCCCGGAGCCGCTGCCGGTCGGATCGTATTCGACAGTGCGGCCGCGCAGGCTGCGCAATCGCGCGACGAGGCCTGCATTCTGGTTCGGCGTGAAACTTCGCCCGACGACGTACGCGGCATGCATGCCGCCGATGCGGTGCTGACAGAACGCGGCGGCACGACCAGTCACGCAGCCGTCATCGCACGCGGTCTGGGCCTGCCCTGCGTTACCGGCGCGATCGGACTGCACGTCAGCCATAAAAAGCGTCGCGTGATCCTGGCCGACGGACGTGTGCTGCGCGAAGGCGATGAGATCACGATCGACGGTTCCACCGGCGAAGTGATGGAAGGTCGCGTCGCCACCACCGAACCGGCGCTGAACGGGGCCTTTGGCGACCTGATGGCCTGGTCGGATGATGTCCGGGACATCGGCATCCGGGTCAACGCCGACACGGTAGCCGACGCAACTTTGTCGCGCACATTTGGCGTCGACGGTATCGGCCTGTGCCGGACGGAGCATATGTTCTTCGAAAGCGGACGCCTGACCGTCATGCGCGAGATGATCTTCGCTGAAACGGGGGCCGATCGCGCCGCCGCCCTGGATCGCCTGCTGCCGATGCAGCGCGACGATTTCACCGCTTTGTTCAGCCTTATGTCTGGCCTGCCGGTCTGCATCCGCTTGCTGGATCCGCCGCTGCATGAATTTCTGCCCAATGAAACCGACGGCATCAGATCTTTGGCCGAGGCGTTGGACCGGCCCCTGTCGGAGGTAAAAGCCCGGATCGAGTCGATGCAGGAATACAACCCCATGCTGGGCATGCGCGGCGTACGGTTGGGCATTGCCCTGCCCGAAATCTATGAAATGCAGGCCCGCGCCATTTTCGAAGCGACGGTCGCCGCCTTGGCCAAGGGTGTGGACGTGCGGCCCGAAATCATGATCCCGCTGGTAACCGCGCGACGCGAAGTCGAACTGGTCAAGCGTCGGCTGGACGGGGTGGCGGCAAAGGTGCGTGACGAAACCGGCGTTGATTTCGACTATGACCTTGGCGTCATGGTGGAAACGCCGCGCGCGGCCTTGCGGGCCGGGGAAATTGCTGAACAGGCAGCGTTCCTCAGCTTCGGAACCAATGATCTGACGCAGATGACCTATGGGTTGTCCCGCGACGATGCTGGCCGGTTCATGTCGGCCTATGTCAACGAAGGCGTCTACCCGGAAGACCCCTTCGGAACGCTGGACGTCGAGGGCGTGGGCGAGTTGCTGCTGCTGGGGGCCTCACGCGGTCGCAAGGCGAACCCAAAGGTGATCCTGGGGCTGTGCGGCGAACATGGCGGCAACCCCGAATCGATCGCCTTCTGCCGCTTTGCAGGGTTCGACTATGTCAGCTGTTCTCCGTTCCGTGTGCCAGTCGCCAAGCTGGCCGCAGCACAAGCCACGATACTCGCAGCGAAAAAGGCGGATTGACGCCGAAATTTGCCCGCAACGGCAAGATACCGCGGACTCTGGTGCCGTGACGTAGCGAAGGCGACCGGTCGCATTGCGCATCATCGTTGCCGGTCCCAATTCCCCCCATGACGCAACAAGCGCCGGATTCACGCTTCGCTAACGCGAGCCGTGTAGGCCTTGCGCGGGATGAAACGGTTCAGGGGTACGAATTGTCGATGATCTGGAAAAAGGCCCTTACGGGCCTGTTGTTCGTCTGCGTCGGGTTGATCCTGGCCACCACGCAGGCTGCGCAGGCGCAATCGCTGGCCATGTCGATAGCCGGCGGGGTGGAAATGCGGGGGTTCAGCCGCCTCGCCAGCTTGACGCGGGATGCGCCGGACACAGAACTGGTGCGAGCGGCGCAGCCTTTGTCGCAACAGGGAAAGGCACGATTGCGCGATGAAAACCGCGACCCCGGTGTTCAAAACGATACCGCACTCGTTGATACGCCCCCGGCCACCGGCGATGCGCAATGGCGTTGCCTGACCGAGGCGATCTATTTCGAAGCCAGGGGCGAGCCGCTGGACGGTCAGGTTGCCGTGGCCGAAGTCGTTCTGAACCGCGTCGATTCCAAGCGGTATCCGGACACGGTCTGCGAGGTCGTCAATCAGGGCACGGGAAAACTGAACGCATGTCAGTTCAGCTATACCTGTGATGGTATCCCCGAACGGGTCACCGAACCCAAGGCATGGGACAAGGCAGGGCGGGTTGCCCGGCGTCTGATCGATGGCGCTCCACGTCTGCTTACCCGCAATGCAACGCTCTACCACGCCGATTATGTAGACCCTTACTGGGCAGCTGCCTATCCGCGTACGGTCAAGGTCGGGCGGCACATTTTCCACAGACAGGGTCCTGACGCCTGAAGGTCGCCTCCGGACCCTCCGGCACACGCCGGGGCTTTCGTCCGCGCGCCTGCCGTGGTCTGAGGGGGACGCCCTGTCTGCTCCGATCGCGAGGTCCGCCATGTCCGTCCGTTCCGTCCCGCATGCCCCAGCCAGCGATACTGAGTCCGAGCAGGAAGCTCTGCGCCTTGCCTTCGCCGCCCCGCTGGACCGGGCGCGCGCGACAGGACTGCCGCTGGACCGCATTTCCCTGCGCGATCATATCCGCGAGGTCGAGATCGGTGCATTCCAGCTGGAACGCGGCATCACGCAACGGGTGCGCTTCGACATCGTCGCGGAAGTTATCCCCGACACCGAAGCCATCGTCAGCGACGATGTCGATGGCATCCTGAGCTATGACACGCTGATCGAGGCGATCGATACGGTGTTGGACGCAGAGCGCATGAACCTGCTGGAAACGCTGGCCGAACGGCTGGCCGCGCGCGTCCTGCAGCACGACCGCGCCGCCCGTGTCTTCGTGCGGATCGAAAAGCTGGACCGCGGGCCGCATCTTCTGGGTGTGGAAATTGTCCGTTCGCGGTCGCAATCGCCCGCCATCGACCTGTCCGACGATACTCCCCGGCCCCGCGTGGTCCTGTTACCGCCGGGTGCACAGGACGATGCCGCTTTGCCCGCACTTCTGGACCGTCTGGCCGCAGATCCGGTGCCGACGGTGTTGGTCGCCAGCCTCGACTTCGTGCCGCCCGCGACGGATCAGCCGATGGCCGGACGCCGCATCGCGCTTTTGGCACTGGAACAGGCTGCATGGCGCTTGGCGGCCCGCGACCGTCGCTGCGTGGTCGTCGACAGCCGGACCGAACTGGACTGGTCGATGCGTCACGCCGGATTGACGGTCTGGGCCCCCTCACGGCTGGTGCTGGATGCGACCGAGGGACCGGACGGTTTCGACGCGCCCAGCCTGGCGCGGTGGTTCGCGCAGACATTCGGCGCGGTGGAGCTTGTCACGCCAGATGCCCCCACCGCTGCGATTGAACGTCAGGCGGTGACGCTGGACGCGATCTGATGCGCTATCTGCGGCCCTTGCCTGCAACGATATCGGATGGTCCGCGTCTTGCCGGTGGCTGGATGCGGTTTGACAGGGTCGAGATCTGCGAACGTGACCGCCGACCCGTGATTGTCCCGGTCGGCGACCTGCCCGAGGCCGAACTGGCCCCGCTGATCGCGCCGCGCCCGCCCCTGTGTGGCATCCCGATGGATCGCCCGTCGATCATGGGCATTCTGAACGTCACGCCCGACAGCTTTTCCGATGGCGGTCTCTTTGTGCATCCCGATGCGGCGCGCACGCAGGCCGATGCAATGTCGCGGGCGGACATTCTCGACATCGGGGGTGAAAGCACCCGGCCCGGCGCGGCGGAGGTCTCGGCCGCTGTGGAAATCGAGCGGGTCCACCCGGTGATCGCGGCCCTGCGCGGACGCGCCCTGTCCATCGACACGCGCAAGGCCCCGGTGGCGCAGGCCGCGGTGGCGGCGGGCGCGGTGCTGGTCAACGACGTATCTGCGATGACCTTCGACGCCGACATGGCGGCCACGATCGCCGCGTCTGGCGCGGCGGTCTGCCTGATGCATGCGCAGGGCGCGCCCGAGACGATGCAGGACGATCCGCGATATGCCGATGTGGCACTGGATGTGTATGACGCCCTGGCATCGCGGGTCGACGCAGCGGTGACGGCAGGCATTCCGCGTGACCGGATCATGGTCGATCCGGGGATCGGATTCGGCAAGACGCAGGACCACAACCTTGACCTGCTGCGCCGCATCGCACTGTTCCACGGACTGGGTCTTCCGATTCTGCTGGGCGCATCGCGCAAACGGTTCATCGGCGCAATCGGCAGCGCGCCGCAGGCCGCGGATCGGATGCCGGGCACTCTGGCGGTTACCCTCGCTGCCGTGGCACAAGGCGTCCAGATGCACCGGGTTCACGATGTGACGGCGGTGGCGCAAGGCATCGCACTGTGGCGCGAAGTGGGAGGTTACGATGGCCCTGTTTGGAACTGACGGCGTGCGCGGACGCGCCAACCAAGGCAACATGACAGCCGAGATGGCACTGCGCCTCGGGGCCGCGGCGGGCCGGTATTTCCGGCGCGAGGGGACGGGATATGCCGCCCACCGCGTTGTGATCGGCAAGGACACGCGGCAATCGGGCTATATGCTGGAAAACGCGCTGACAGCGGGACTTACCTCGACGGGCATGAATGTGCTGCTGCTGGGGCCGGTGCCGACGCCCGCCGTGGGTCTGTTGGCGCGGTCGATGCGCGCCGATCTGGGCGTCATGATCAGCGCCAGCCACAATCCGGCAGACGACAACGGAATTAAGTTCTTCGGCCCCGATGGCTTCAAGTTGTCCGACGAGGCCGAAGCCGAGATCGAACGTATGGTCAAAGATGGCGTGGATCTGGCCGAGGCACCCAGCATCGGGCGCGCCAAGCGCATTGAAGACGGGCGCGGCCGTTATGTCGAATACGCCAAGACCACAATTCCGACCGGCATGTCGCTGGAAGGGCTGCGCGTGGTGATCGATTGCGCCAACGGGGCCGCCTATCGCGCCGCGCCCGACGTCCTGTCGGAACTGGGTGCGACCGTGATTCCCATCGGCGTTGCGCCGAACGGACGCAACATCAACCTCGACTGCGGATCGACGCAGACCGACACCTGCGCGCAGGCCGTCGTCGCACATGATGCAGATGTGGGTATCGCGCTGGACGGCGATGCCGACAGGGTGATGATCCTGGATGCCCAAGGAAACGTGGCGGATGGCGATCAGCTGATGGCGCTGTTCGCCACCCGTTGGGCCGCCGAGGGACGGCTGAACGGCAACGCGCTTGTGGCCACGGTCATGTCCAACCTGGGCCTGGAACGATATCTGGACGACAAGGGTCTGCGCCTGTTGCGCACCAAAGTCGGAGACCGGCACGTGGTCGAGGCGATGCGGTCAGGCGGCTACAACCTGGGGGGCGAACAATCGGGGCACATCGTCATGACGGACCACACGACCACCGGCGACGGCTTGATCGCCGCGCTGCAGTTTCTGGCCGAGATGGTGCGCACCGGTCTGCCCGCGGCCGATCTGATGCACAGTTTCGTCCCGGTGCCGCAGAGGCTGGAGAACGTGCGCTACGATGCCGGAGCCACGCCGTTGGAGACCGCGCGCGTCAAGGCTGCGATTGCCGCCGCCGAAGCCGCGCTGAACGGCAGCGGACGCCTGTTGATCCGTGCGTCGGGGACCGAGCCGTTGATCCGCGTGATGGCCGAAGCGGAAGACGATGGCCTGCTGAACCGTGTCGTCGATGATGTGGCCGATGCGGTGCGCGCGGCAATCTAGACAAACAGGAACAGTGCGGCCCCCGCCAGCGCGGCCAGTGCCAGCGTCTCCGGCAGTCCACGCTTCAGGACCAGCAGCCAGACGAAGGCCAGAAGTGCCAGCATCAGCGCGCGCCCATCCAGCGATCCTGGCAATGGCACGGGCGGAGAAGAATTCCGCACATCAGTGAACAGGATATGGACCGCGAACCAGACCGACAGGTTTGCGATGACCCCCGCCACCGCCGCCGATACCATATCGAGTGCGCCGCGCAGTCGGGGATTGGCGGTCAGTCGCTCCAGATGCGGGGCACCTGCGAATATCCACAGGAAGCACGGCGTGAACGTCGCCCAGAGTGTCACCAGCGCCGTCGCGATCGCCGTGCCGACACCGACCTGCGCGCCACCCAGCCAACCCGTAAAGAGTGTCACCAGGATCAGAGGGCCGGGCGTCGTTTCCGCCAGTCCAAGCCCGTCGACCATCTGATCCGGTCGCAGCCATCCGTTCGTTTCCACCGCCGTCTGCGCGAGGGCTGCCAACACTGCATAGGCTCCACCGAAGCTGACCGTGGCCAGCCAGCTGAAGAACAGCCCGGCCTGTGCCGGAACCGATCCTGGGGCCAGCCACAGCACGGTCAGCAGCGGCAGCCACCAGATCGCCAGCCATGTGACGATGGTCCGCAGAGTGCCGGCCTGGGCGGGCGGTGGCATGGATCCGGCCTTGCCCGACGGCACAGCGAACCCGAGCACCAGGGCCGAGCCCAGCACGATCCAGAACGGCACCGCGAAGAAGAACAGCGCGACGAAAGCCGAAGTCGCGATAGCCAGGGCCAGCGGACCTTTCAGGGCTTTGGCCCGGAGCTTCCAGAGCGCACCCGCAACGATGGCCAATGCCGCAGCCTTGATGCCGAGAAACGCGGCCTCGACCAGCGGCAGCCGACCATAGCCAAGGTAGAGCGCGGACAAGGCGACTATCACCAGCGCGCCCGGCAGGACGAACAGAACTCCAGCCAGAAGTCCCCCCGCCGTGCCGCGCAGACGCCACCCGGCATAGGTCGCAAGCTGCATCGCCTCGGGGCCCGGCAGAAGCGTGCAGAAGCCAAGGCCACGCAGGAAGGTATCTTCGTCCAGCCAGCCCCGCTCCTCGACCAGTTCGTGATGCATCAGGGCGATCTGTGCCGCCGGGCCGCCAAAGGACAGAACCCCGATGCGCCCGAAGGCGCGCGTCATCTCGGGCCAGCCGGGGGTCATACCGGCACTTGCTGAGCCATCAACCGATCGGCGATCGGATCCCGCGCAACTTCGGGCTCGGACGGAGCAGAGACGCCCGGAATCACGACCGTGCTGGACAAAATCGACATTGGCTTCGGGAGCACAATGAATATGTCGGCCAAGGGGGCATCCTCCGAATGAACGACGTCAAGGATGCGCGACTTGGGCCGAAGCCTCGGACGGGTATGCGCGGCCCCTGTCTGGATTCAAACCATGCACAGGGCGCGTGCGTCAAGCGGGGCTAACCCGCGTGGATCAGCGTTCCGAACAGGTGCGGGTCCAGGGTATCGGCGGCGAACATTTCACCCTGGGTCAGAACCGACACGGCGTCATGGCTGTGAAGGCTCTCCTGATGGCTGGCGGCAATGCGGAAGTCTCCGACGCCAGGCAGCTCGGTCAGCCCTTCGGAAAACAGCCGGACCGCGTCTTCGACGAAAATCGGGTTGGCGGCGTTCAGTTCGGCAAAGGCCTGTTCGTCCTCGCGCTTGACCATCACCTGCGTTTCAGTGGGCACCTGACGACGGCACATCTCGATAAGGTCTTCGACGCTTGTATCGCCTGTGACTTCGACGGAAAGCCGGGCGACGGAGCGTTGCGAATGCGGCGTCGCAAGCTGATTGCGGGTGCGGCGGGCGTGTTCCGACAACTCCAGCGAACAGGGGCAAGTCGAGGAATAAACGTAATCGAGGTGCAGCACACGACGACGGGTCCCGCCCGTCTGAGCGACTTCCATGGATACATTGTAATACTGCCAACCGGTCAAGCCGGACCGCAGACTTTCGACCTTCAGCGGCAGGTCGAACGTCAGCAACAGGCGGGCATCGAGGCTGTCCAGATCGTCGCGGTAGCCGGCCAGCACCGCGTCCACGACATCGAACCCTACCTGCGTTTCCGCATGGGCATAGAACGACCGCATGATGCGCGACATATTGATGCCCTTGCGCCCTGCCTCCAGCGACACCGTGCCGGTGACCGAGACCTGCGCCAGATGTGGGCCGTCGCGAGTCGCGATCTGCATCGGCAGGCGGAAGTTCGAGATGCCGACATGCTGTATCCGGCGATCCGAACCCCGGATCAGCGTGGCGGGACCATTCTGCAAATCCGGCAAGGTCGCGCGATAGGCGTCATCCGTTACAATCTGCGGATAGCTGGTCGAGAGATGCGGATGATCGTCGATATCGGGCTTCTGCCCGCTTGCAGCGTATCGTTTCAGCAAGGCCATTGCGGCCTGGGCTTCAGCTTCGGTCGGCTGGCGTTCAATATCCGGTGCGTGGACAGTCATATGCCCCTCCCTTCGGTTCGCGCTCAGACGGCTATGTGGGTATTTTATGCAGGATAGCAAGGCTTGTCTGCCCTGAGGAAGCCACCCTGCGGGCGATCATGCCGCAAGTGGCAGGGTCATATCGGTCGCGGGGGTCATCACGCCATCGCGCACCTGAGGGGCAGATGCGATGGCCGTCCAGCCGTGGCGCGCAAAGAACGGGCGGGCCATGTCGCTTGCACGCGCCGTCAGTGTGCCGATGCCACTGATGCGCGCATGGTTCACCAGCATCGCCAAAAGCGCGTCGGCGGTGCCTGTTCCCCGCGCCTCGGGCACGACATAGGCAAAGTCGACGCAGCCATCCCCGCGCAACGTCATGAACCCGGTCGGCACGCCGTCCAGTTCGGCCACGAATACCGCCTGCCCGGCCAGCCGGATGGCATAGCTTTCGGGCGTCTGCCGAACCGGCATCCAGGCTCTGCACTGTTGCGCTGAATACCGAGGCACGGCACCCTCGTGCATGCCGCGCCAGAGGATGTCGATCAGCGCGGGGATGTCGTCCGCCCGGCCCCGGCGAATTTCGCGCACGGCCATCATGCCGCGTCCAATGCGTCCAGAATGTCGGCAATCAGGTCGCCGCTGTCCTCCAGCCCACACGACAGGCGGATCAGGCCGGGCGTGATGCCCAGCGCGGCCTTCTGGTCGTCGGGCAATCGTTGGTGCGTGGTCGTCGCGGGCGGTGTAGCGATGGATTTCGCATCGCCCAGATTGTTCGAAATGATGATGATATCGAGCGCGTTCAGAAACCGGTAGGCCGCATCCTTGCCGCCGGTCAGATCGAACGCCACCATGGTGCCGCCTTCGTCCATCTGGCGCAGGGCGACGTCGTATTGCGGATGCGACGGCAGGTGCGGATAGATCACACGGGACAATTTGGGATGACCCTCCAGCGCTGTGGCGATTTGCGTCGCCGTCCCGGTCTGGGCGCGGACCCGCAGGTCAAGGTGCTCCAGCCCCTTCAGCATCACCCAGGCGGTGAAGGGCGACATGCTTCCGCCCGTATGCTTCATATAGGGTTCGGCCACACCGCGCACGAAATCGCGCGTGCCGCAGATCACTCCGCCCAGACAACGGCCCTGCCCGTCGATATGCTTTGTGGTTGAATACACGATCACGTCGGCACCCAGCTCCATCGCCCGCGAATAGGTCGGCGTGGCAAACACGTTGTCGACCACGACCAGCGCGCCGACGGCATGGGCCAGGTCGGCGACGGCGGCGATGTCGATGACCTCCAGCGTCGGGTTGGAAATGGTCTCGAAGAAAGCGACCCTTGTGTCCGGGCGGATGGCCGCAGCCCAGGCGTCAATATCGGTGCCGTCGATCAGCGTCACCTCCACCCCGAAGCGCCGCAGCACATCGTCGAGGATATACAGGCAAGATCCGAACAAGGCGCGGGCCGCGACGACATGGTCGCCCGCCTTCAGAATAGCCATCATCGCACCGTTTACGGCGGCCATGCCGGAGGCGCAGGCGAAAGCATCTTCCGTTCCTTCCAGAGCGGCGATCCGGTCCTCGAACATGGCGACGGTCGGGTTTCCATAGCGCGCGTAGATGAACTCCTCACGCCCGGCGTCCAGAAAACGCGCTTCGGCATCTTCGGCTGTGTCGTAGACAAACCCCTGGGTCAGGAAGATCGCTTCGGAGACCTCTCCATACTGGCTGCGACGGGTCCCGGCGTGGACGGCATTGGTGCGTGATTTGCGCTTGCGCGTATTTGGCACGGGCGGAGTATCTTTCATGGCGGCCTCCTTCGGGGGCGTGGACAGGCACCAGATATTCGGAGGGGGGCGCTTCGCACGCGCATGCGCCCCGGACCTCTTTAGCGGAATATTTCGCGAGGGCCGCAAGCTGGTTCAAATCCCCTCCGGGACGGATTACCGCAATATCGCCGATGGTTTCAAGACGGCTTGGCACAGGGAGGGCTTGCAAACACCGTATATCGGACAGAACCTGTCACGAACCGTTGAAGGACGCGCCAATGACCGCACCCATCGAATTGTATTTCTGGCCGACGCCCAACGGCTGGAAAGTATCTATCGCGCTGCACGAATTCGACCTGCCGTATATTCTGAACCTCGTGAATATCGGTGCGGGCGACCAGTTCAAGCCGGAATTCCTTGCCATAAGCCCGAACAACCGGATGCCCGCCATCATCGACCCGGATGGCCCGGATGGCGCGCCGATCCCGATCTTCGAGAGTGGCGCGATCCTGCAGTATCTGGCCCGCAAGCACGGCAGGTTCTGCGGCGAGACGGAGCGCGAGCGCATCGCCGTCGATCAGTGGCTGATGTGGCAGATGGGCGGCGTCGGCCCGATGGCCGGTCAGGCGCATCACTTCCTGAAATACGCGCCCGCGATGGACCCGCCAAATGACCTGCCCTATGCCAAGGACCGGTATCGCAGCGAAGTCGCGCGATTGTATCGGGTGCTGGATACGCAGTTATCGGACAACCGCTATGTCGCCGGAGATTTCTACTCCATTGCCGACATGAGCCTCTGGGGCTGGGTCTCGCTTTGGGAGGGTCAACAACAGACGCTGGACGACAAGCCGCATCTGGCGCGCTGGCTGGCCGAGGTCGGCGACCGCCCCGCGGTACAGGCCGGTCGCGCGCTTCGTGCCGATCTGAGGAGCGATCTGCGCAAGCACAGGGCATCTCACGATGTTCTTTTCAGACAAAAAGGCTGACGGCGGACATTCGCCGGATGTGGCACTGGCACAGGTGGGGTCACTTGTCATACTGTGATACTGCCTCATTTTTTGTCGGCAGGGGTTGGGGGAAGACGCGAATGGGTTCGCCGGGACTGCAGAAGATTGCCTTCGCCGCGCTTGCGGTTCTGGTCGCCCTGGCGGGCGTCGGGATGCTCGACGGCGGGGGGCTTTAGGTATGGCGCAACGGTTTGGCGGTGAATTCAGTCCCACGGGGCAAAAGACGGATGCACGTGGCAAAATCACGACGTCACCCGCACCGACCCTGAAATCGCCGCTGAGGGGACGTGCCCGCACGACCATTTTGATGGCCTTGTCCGTGATACCCGTGATTTTTGCGTTTGGACAACCCGGACCGGTTGGCCTGGCGATGAACCTTGCCGCGGCCGCCGCGATCTTCGGCGGTGCCGTGCTGACCCGCGAAGGCCTGAAGGCCGAGGCCGCCTGGGCCGAACGCCGCATCGCCCGCCGCCCCGCGGTGCCACGCAAGATTTTCGGCGCAGTGGTCTTGGGCATCGGCGTCGCATTGGCCACCGCGTCCGGCCTGTCGGGGCTGTTGTCCGGACTGGTGTATGGCGTCGTGGCGGGTGTCTTGCACATCGTATCGTTCGGTTTGGACCCGATGTCCGACAAGGGGATGGAAGGCGTCGATACGTTCCAGACTGAACGGGTCGCCCGTTCCATTGCCGAGGCGGAAAAGCACCTGACCGCGATGAACGACGCCGTGTTGCGCGCCCGCGACCGCGAGGCGACGGCGCGTGTCGCCAGCCTGTCGGCCAAGGCCCGCGAGATGTTCCGCACGGTCGAGGACGACCCCCGCGATCTGACCTCGGCACGCAAATTCCTGGGCGTCTACCTGATGGGTGCGCGTGACGCGACGGTGAAGTTCGCCGACCTTTATGCCGCCCGCAAGGATGCCGATGTGAAAGCGGATTATTTCAACCTGCTCGACGACCTGGAGCGCGGGATCGAGGCCAAGCGCGAAACGCTGCTGATCTCGGATCGCACCGATCTGGATGTCGAGATCGAAGTTCTGCGGGACCGTCTGAAAGCGGACGGCCTGCCAACCGGAGACTGATACATGGATACCGTTACGCGCCAGAAGGCCGCTGAAATCACAGCCGAAATCGATCAGGTTGCTGCCGTCGCCCTGCCCGAGCCGGGTACGGAGATCGTGCCGCTGGAGAAGGCCGACGCGCCGGTTGCCGCCGAAATCCGTCGTCGCATGGACGAGTTGGACATGACCAACACCCAGTCGATCATCAGCTTCGGGTCGAACGCGCAGGCCGAGTTGCAGCAGATTTCGCAGGCCATGCTGACGGATGTGAAGAACAAGGACGTCGGCCCGGCGGGCGACAGTCTGCGCAACATCGTGTCCACAATTCGCGGATTTTCCGTGTCGGAGCTGGACGTGCGCCGCAAGCGGTCGTGGTGGGAGAAGCTGTTGGGCCGGGCTGCACCGTTCTCGAATTTCATCGCCAAGTTCGAGAACGTGCAAGGCCAGATCGACAAGGTGACCGATGACCTGCTCAAGCACGAGCATGTACTGCTCAAGGACATCAAATCCCTGGACAAGCTCTATGAAAAGACGCTCGATTTCTATGAGGAGCTGGGGCTGTATATCAGCGCGGGCGAAGCCAAGCTCGCCGATCTGGACGCCACAACCATCCCGGCAAAGGAAACCCAGGTCGAGGCCCTGCACGAGGATGACAAGATGATCGGGTCGCAGGAACTGCGCGACCTGCGTGCCGCGCGCGACGATCTCGAACGCCGGGTGCACGACCTGAAACTGACCCGGCAGGTGACGATGCAATCGCTGCCGTCGATCCGGCTGGTGCAGGAAAACGACAAAAGCCTTGTCACCAAGATCAATTCCACCCTCGTGAATACCGTGCCGCTTTGGGAAACTCAGCTGGCGCAGGCGGTCACGATCCAACGCTCCCGCGAGGCGGCCGAAGCCGTCCGCGATGCAAACGACCTTACCAACGAGTTGCTGACCGCGAACGCCCGGAACCTGCGCGATGCCAACAAGGTCGTCCGCACCGAGATGGAGCGCGGCGTCTTCGACATTGCCGCCGTCCGTCAGGCCAACGAGGATCTGGTCGCTACCATCGAGGAAAGCCTGCAGATTGCCGACGAAGGCAAGGCCCGCCGCGCCGAGGCCGAAAAAGAGCTGGAGCAGATGGAAAAGGAACTTCGCACGACGCTCGCTTCTGCCAGCGCGCGCAAGGACAAGGTCGGCGACACCGCAGGCTCTGCGGTTCCGAACTCCTGATGAACGGTCTTCGCCTCTTGCCGGCCCTGATGATGGTCCTTGCAGTGACCGCCTGCGAGTCTTCGCTCGATACATCCGCCGGGCCGGAAACGTCGATCCGACCGCCCGCGGCACCTGTTGCGGTCGCTGCAATGACTGTTGGCCAATCGGAAGAAAGCAGGGCACTGTCCCTGTTTTATGCGCGGCTGGAACAGCGGCTCGTTGCACAAGGCCTGCTGCGTCAGGACGGCGGTGCCGGGACCGCGTTCAGTGCTGCGGACCTGGCCCGCAACTTCGAACGGATCGCCCTGTTTTCCGAATATACCCAGATGGGCGGGCGGTATGTGGCGCAGCAAAGCCGCGCGCAATTGCGACGGTGGGAAAAGCCCGTTCGCATTGAACTGCACTTCGGAGCCTCGGTTCCGGACGCCGTGAAAGAGGCGGATCGCAGACGGATCGAAGCCTATGTCCGCCGCTTGCGCCGGGCGGCCGGGCACCCCATCGATGTCGTGGCCAGCAACGGGAACTTTCACGTCTTCGTCGCCTCGATCGACGAACAGCGCAAGCTCGGGCCGCAGATCATGGCCGCAGAACCGGGCCTGTCGCGACAGACCGTGCGGGACATCACATCGCTGAACCGCAATACCTATTGCGCGGTCTATGCCTCGTCGTCCTCAGATCAGCCGAATGCATATGTCTCGGCCATTGCCCTGGTGCGATCCGAACATCCCAACCTGTTCCGGCAGTCGTGCTATCAGGAGGAAATCGTCCAGGGCCTGGGCCTCGCAAACGACAACCCACAGGTGCGCCCGTCGATCTTCAACGACGACGAGGAATTTGCGCTTCTCACACGGCACGACGAACTGCTGCTCAAGATTTTGTATGATCGTCGGTTGCGCGTCGGCATGACGGCCGAGGAAGCACGCCCCATCGTCCAGCGAATCGCGGCGCAGCTTGTCGGCTCGGACCCGGTCTGATGTCCGGAAGGCTTTTCGCATACCTCCCGGTTTCGGTCATGCGGTCGGGTCATATGGTCCTGTCGCGGATTTTATCGCGCCGCTCTGCCCGAAGTCGGGTATGGAACCAGAGACCATAATCCCCATCTGGATCATACAGACCGACCCTTCCGAAGGAACACTTCATGTCCATCCTCGATTTCCTCTCCGGCCAGTTCATCGACGTCATCGAATGGACGGACGACACCCGTGACACCCTCGTCTATCGGTTCGAGCGGCAGGGCAATGAAATCAAGTACGGTGCCAAACTGACGGTCCGCGAAGGTCAGGCCGCCGTCTTTGTCCACGAAGGTCAGCTGGCCGACGTGTTCCTGCCCGGTCTGTATATGTTGGAAACCAACAACATGCCGGTCATGACGTCGTTGCAGCATTGGGATCACGGTTTCAAATCGCCCTTCAAATCCGAGATCTATTTCGTCTCGACCACGCGGATGACGGACCTGAAATGGGGCACCAAGAACCCGATTACCCTGCGCGACCCGGAATTCGGTCCCGTCCGCCTGCGCGCCTTCGGCACCTATGCAATCAAGATCGCCGATCCGGGCCGCTTCCTGACCGAAATCGTCGGCACTGACGGTGAGTTCACCCGCGACGAGATCCAGTTCCAGATCCGCAACATGATCGTACAGTCCGCATCGCGCGCGCTGGCCGGCAGTCGCATTCCCGTCCTCGACATGGCGGCGAACACCGACGATCTGGGCCGCATCATCGCCGAACAGATCAGCGCGACCACAGCAGAATACGGATTGGTCGTGCCGGAACTCTATGTCGAGAACATCTCGCTTCCGCCCGCGGTCGAGGAGGCCCTGGACAAGCGCACCTCGATGGGCGTGCTGGGCGATCTGAACAAGTATCAGCAATATGCCACCGCCGAGGCGATGCAGGACGCCGCGACGACGCCGAATTCGGGGATGGGCATGGGTCTTGGTGCCGGAATGGGCATGGCGATGGGTAATATGATGCAATCGGGCCCCTGGGGCGCGCGACCGGCGCAGGCCCCGGCCGCTCCGCCGCCGCCACCGCCGCCCGTAGAACATGTCTGGCATATCGCCGAAGGCGGAAAGAGCAAGGGCCCGTTCAGCAAGGCACGACTGGGCCGCATGGTCGCCGAGGGTGAGGTCAAGCGCGAAACGATGGTCTGGACCCAGGGTCAGGACGGCTGGAAAACGGCCGATGACGTGGACGAGCTGGCGCAGCTTTTCACGGTCATGCCCCCACCCCCGCCCGGTGCGTGATGACGATACAGGACCGACGTTCTCGCTTCACTGTCATACAGAACCTGTCTCCAGTCTTTGCTCTGAAAATATTCCGGGGAGCGCGAGGGGCTGGCCCCTCGCCCCTCTGAAGTCAGTGCGGCAACCGCGATGAAACGCATATCCCTCCCCGCCCGGCGCACATGGCTGAAGGTTCTTCATTGGTCCGTTCTGCCGTTCTTGATTTGGTTCTTGCTGGTGCAACCTCGCGATGTGGCGCGGTGGGGCGATTGGGCCGTGACCCTGCATTCCGTATTCGGGCTGGTGTTCGTGACGATATGCCTGATCTGGACTGCGTCTTTTCTGGTACAGGGTCTCGCCTCCCGTCCCGGACCCAAACTACGGGGGGCAGCGCGGCGGATTCATAGACCATTGCATCTGACTCTCATATGGGGCCTGTTCGGGGTTGCCTTCACCGGGTTTCTGCTGGGCCTGACCGCCAGTCGTGTATTGTTCGCCGGGACCATTCTGCCGATTGCGCCGCCTTTGGGCCTGCCGGACGCGAATGCCTGGGTCGGAACGCTGCATTCGCTGGAATTCTACGCGCTCGCTGTCGTTGTCGGCTTCCACGCGCTCTATCATATCTGGCGCCACTATGCGCTGCACGACAATGCGCTGCGGATCATGGTGCCCAAAATGATGCAGAGGTTTCTGTGAAAATCCCGACCGTTCGTCGCGACACCCCACCGCGGCCGCCCGAAGTTCCAAAGACCGAGGAACATCGCTTCCCCTGCGATAATTGCGGCAGCGACATGCGGTTCGATCCCGGTAACAACCAGATGATCTGCGACTATTGTGGCAACACGACACCCCTGCCCCAGTTACGAGACACGATCCGCGAGATCGCCATCGAACGCGGTCTGAATGCGGACGGTGCCGAACAGGAGGAGACGCGCGTCCTCGATTGTCCCAACTGCGGCGCGCAGATCGAATTCGACCCCGCCATCCATGCCGCCGAGTGTCCGTTCTGCGCAACTCCCATAGTGACCGGCACAGGGATCAACCGCCATATCAAACCCGCCGCCGTGATCCCCTTTGCATTCGAGGAACGACAGGCGCATGTCGCGATGAATGACTGGCTGGGCAGCCTGTGGTTTGCGCCCAACGGTTTGCAGAAATACGCCCGCAAGGGACGCAGGATGACAGGCGTCTATGTCCCCTTCTGGACGTTCGATGCCCAGACCGAGAGCAGCTATTCCGGGCAACGCGGCGACACCTATTACGTCACGCAGACGGTGATGCGGGATGGCAAGCCGACCCGCGTTCAGGTGCCCAGGATCCGTTGGAGCCCGCGCCGGGGACGGGTTGCACGGTTTTTCGACGACGTCGTCATCCTCGCCTCATCATCGCTGCCAAAGAGTCATACCGACGGCCTGCAGCCCTGGGACATGTCCGCCCTCTCGCCCTATGCGCCGCAATACCTGGCCGGGTTCCGGGCCGAAGCCTATCGCATAACGCTGGAAGACGGATTGACCGAGGCCCGCGCCCATATGGATGCTGTCATCGCCCGTGACGTAAGAATGGACATCGGCGGCGACCAGCAGCGAATTGACCGGATTGACACACGCATGTCGGACGTCACCTTCAAGCATGTCCTGCTGCCGGTCTGGGTCGCAGCCTATAAATACAGCGGCCAATCCTATCGCTTCGTGGTCAACGGCCAGACCGGGCGGGTGCAGGGCGAACGGCCCTATTCCAAATGGAAGATCGCATTCGCCACCATTGCCGCGTTGATCGTGGCGGCAATCGTGGGCTACATCGCGGCCCAGTCCAAGTAGGCAACCCCAACAGGAAGACCAAGCCGATGATCCTTTGTGCGGGCGAAGCCCTGATCGACATGCTGCCCCGCGAAACCTCCGATGGACCGGGGTTCTACCCTGCGACCGGGGGCGCGGTCTTCAATACCGCGATCGCATTGGGTCGTCTTGGTGCGCCGGTCGCCCTGCACACCGGCCTGTCGTCGGACCTGTTCGGCGTGCGTCTGTCTGACGCGCTGTCGGCGTCCAACGTCCAAAACCGCGCCGCGATCAGCGACCGGCCCACGACACTGGCTTTCGTGACGCTGACCGATGGCCACGCCGAATACGCGTTCTATGACGAAGGCACTGCGGGCCGCATGCTATCGCCCGAGAATGCGCCGGACATGGGCGGCATCACCGCGCTGTTCATCGGCGGCATCAGCCTTGCGGTGGAACCCTGCGCGCGGGCGTATGAAGCGTTGACCCTCACGAATGCGCATCTTCCGGTCATGATCGACCCGAACATCCGCCCCGGCTTCATCCGCGATGCCCAGGTCTTCCGCGCCCGTCTCGACCGGCTTCTGGCCGTGGCGGATGTGGTCAAGCTGTCGGATGTCGACATCGACTGGCTGGGCATGACGCCCGACGAGGTTCTGGACGCGGGGGCACGCATCCTGTGCCTGACAGAAGGCGCGGCGGGCGTGCGTGCGATCACCCGCGAGGCAGAGGTCCGTGTCCCCGCCCACAGGGTGGAGGTCGTCGATACCGTCGGTGCGGGTGATACGTTCAATGCGGGCTTCCTCGCCGGGCTGCATCGTGCGGGTGTTTTGGGCAAGCAGGCCCCGTCGGACGGCGACCTGCGCGCCGCGCTGGAACTGGGCGTCGCCGCCGCCGCGATTACCGTGTCTCGGGCCGGGGCCAACCCGCCCTGGGCATCGGAATTGTGAAGCCGCCCCGATGAAAGCAATCGTCCAGCGTGTCACCGAAGCCCGCGTCGACATTGCAGGTGACACCGTTGGTCGCATCGGACCGGGCGTGTTGGTTCTGGTCTGCGCAATGCAGGGCGATGCCGAGCCAAATGCCAAGGCTCTGGCCGATCGTGTCGCCAAACTGCGGATCTTTCGTGACGACAACGGCCGCATGAACCGCTCGCTGCTCGAAACCGGCGGCGGCGCGCTGGTTGTCAGTCAGTTCACTCTGGCCGCCGATACCTCACGCGGCAATCGCCCCGGTTTCTCCGCCGCAGCCCCGCCGGACGAAGGTGAACGGCTCTACGAGCATTTCGTTTCCGCCCTGCGCGCCACGGGCATTCATGTCGAGACCGGACGTTTCGGGGCGGATATGGCGGTGCATCTGGTCAATGACGGTCCCGTTACCGTTCCGATGGAACGCTAGAATGCCCGGCGCCGCCACGCCCTGAATTTCGAAGCGATCGGAGGCGCAGGCGGTCAAACACAGAACTGACGCGGCATCACCGGCATTCTGTGGCGCGTGGAATCGCATATCGTATGGGAAGCTTCTCGTCAGCCCGTCGCAGACGCAACTCCATGCTCCAGCATTTCGAAGGCGTCGTTGAAAAACGTCTCGGCCCCGAAGTTTCCGGACTTCAGTGCCAGTGCCAGTCCATTGCCGGTAAAGCACCAGGGCACGCCCGGCGCGACCTCTGGCCCGATGGTCAGGCGGTCGACATTCAGCGCGCGCGTCACCGCACCGCTTGTTTCACCGCCTGCGACCACGATCCGGGACACGCCCATATTGCGGGCGTCGATAGCCAGTTGCGCCAGTGCGTCCTCGACCAAGGCCCCCGCCCTCGCCACGCCCAGCCGGTCTTGCGCCGCCGCCACGGATTTTGGCTCGGCCGTGGCGAAGACGATCTTGGGCGCATTCGGGTCCTGCATCTTGAGCCAGGCACGTGCATCGGCCAGATTGCCCTGGGCCAATTCCAGCGGGTCCAGACGATACCCGGCCGCGCCCTTCAGATAAACGCCGACCTGCGCCCGCGTCATCGCCGAACATGACCCCGACAGCACGATCTGCCCACCTGTCACTTTGGGCAATGGCGCGGTCGCCGTCTGTCCAATGGTTCCGGTGTTTCGCCACAGGGCTGGCAGCGGCTGCGCGATGGCAGATCCACCGCAGATCAACGGAATATCGTGAAGCGCCTCGGCCAGAGTGGCCAAATCGCAATCCTCCACCGCATCCAGAACGACATGGCCGGACAGCGTCGCCATGGCATCGCGAACGGCTTCGGCGCCCCGGCGGACGGTCGGAAAGGTCACCAGTCCGGTTTGGCGTTTTATCTGCGGCGCAAGCAGACGCATCAGATTTGAGTCGCGCATCGGCGTCAGCGGATGATCCTTCATCGGGCTTTCGCTCAACAGCATGTCATTCACGAACAGATTGCCCATGAATACCCGCCTCCCGTTTTCCGGAAAGGCAGGACAGTGCACCGTCCGGTCGATTTTCAAATCCGACATCAGCGCATCGGCAACCGGACCGATGTTGCCGCGTGGCGTGCTGTCGAAGGTCGAACAGTACTTCCAGAAAATGCGCTTCGCCCCCCGCGCCCGCAGCCAGCGCAATGCGGCGCGCGCCTCGGCCACGGCATCCTCGGGCGGCACGGTGCGAATCTTGAGGGCGATGACTTCGAATGCGGTCGCGGTCTCGTTTGCCACGGGACCCTCTGGCAAGCCGATCCGCAGGGTGACCGGAACACCGGCACGCGACAGCATCGCGGCCAGATCGGTGGCCCCGGTGAAATCGTCCGCAATTGCGCCGAAAAACGTGTTGCTCATGATCGGATCGCCCCCTGCGTGCACAGTGCCCCGCAGGGACAAGGTATTGAAAGGACGGGGCAGGACCGCCCGGTATTTTTGCCCGGCATGTGATGCAGGAAGGTCGCGCCCGTTCGTCGCGACACACCCTGCGGTCGCGGCCCAAGTCCCCGATGGACGGCGCATCGGGACAAGCGTAGCGTCGCCGCGACACGCACGAGGTTTATCATGTCCGATACCACACGCCCCAATTCCTGGGACGCCCGCGCCAAGCAGAACAGCTTCTTCGGGTTTACCGACCTGCCGTCCATCGAAGCGCGCGGCACCACAGTTCTGACCCATGGCGAAGGGCCGTATGTCTTCGATACCCAAGGCCGGCGATATCTGGATGCGAATTCCGGTCTGTGGAACATGATCGCGGGCTTCGACGACCCCGGATTGATCAAGGCCGCGCAGGACCAGTACGCCCGGTTTCCCGGATACCATGCATTTTTCGGACGGATATCCGACCAGGCGGTGATGCTTTCGGAAACGCTGGTCGAGGTTTCACCCTTCGAGAGCGGCAAGGTATTCTATACCAATTCCGGATCCGAGGCGAACGACACCATGGTCAAGATGCTGTGGTTCATGCATGCCAGCGAAGGCCGCCCGAACGCGCGCAAGATCATCACCCGCGTCAACGCCTATCACGGCGTAACGGCGGTCAGCGCGTCGATGACCGGCAAGCCCTATAACTCCGTTTTCGGCCTGCCCATGCCCGGCTTCCTGCACCTGACCTGCCCGCACTACTGGCGCGAAGGTCAGTCGGGTGAGAGCGAGGCCGACTTCCTCGCCCGGCTGGTGGCCGAACTGGAAGAACTGATCGCGAACGAAGGGGCCGATACCATCGCCGGGTTCTTTGCCGAACCCGTGCAGGGTGCAGGCGGCGTGATCCCCCCGGTGGAGGGCTATTTCGACGCGATCCTGCCGGTGCTGCGGACGCACAATATTCCCATCATCGCGGACGAGGTCATTACCGGATTCGGGCGCACCGGGTCGGTCTGGGGCTGCGAAAGCTACGGGTTTGTGCCAGATGCCATCATATCCTCCAAGGCGCTGACGGCAGGTTATTTTCCGATGGGGGCCGTGATCCTTGGCCCTGACCTGTCCGACCGTCTGCAACGCGCGACCGACATCATTGAGGAGTTTCCGCACGGCTTCACCGCATCGGGCCATCCGGTCGGCTGCGCCATTGCGCTAGCGTCCATCGACCTCGTGCTGAACGGCGGGCTACTCGAAAACGTCCAGCGCCTGATCCCCCGGTTCGAGACCGGGTTGGCCAGGCTGGCGCAACACGATCACATCGGCGAATGGCGGGGCCGCGGGTTGATGGGCGCACTGGAAGCGGTGCGCGACAAGTCCAGCAAGACGCCGTTTGAATCGGAACTGTCGGTGTCGGAACGCATCGCCAATACCTGCGGCGATCACGGCCTGTTGTGCCGTCCACTGGGTCAATCCATCGTGCTGTGCCCGCCCTTCATCATGACCGACGCGCAGATGGACGAAATGTTCGACAAGCTCTCTGCCGCGCTGGATCAGGTGTTCGCCGACGTGGCGTGATCGCCGTTGCCCTTGTGGCAGCGGCCCCCTACCGTTGCGGAACGTCATAATTTTCGGAGGGATTTCATGAAACGCATTCTCGCAGGCATCACCCTTCTGATTGTCTTCTCCGGACCCGCGCTGGCCCAGTCGCCGATCTGCGGCGGGATATCACTGGTGGGCGAATGGGTCGGCGGAGAGGAAGCCGCGTCTGACCTGGCCACCGCGGACGACATTTTCGATACCGAAGGTCAGGTGCCCATTGCGGGCCATCTGGTGCGGATGTTCACCCTCTCGCAGGACACCGACGTGCGGATCGATGTCAGCGCCATCCCGGCAGGCGATCCCTATATCTCGGTCTATGATGCCGCCGGGGTCGAAGTCGCCGCCGACGACGATTCCGCCGGCGATTTCGGCGCATCGGTGCAGACAACACTTGCCGAGGGCACCTATTGCCTTGCCGCGCGCAGCTATGAATCGGGCGTCACGGATGTTTCGGTCAAACTGGGCCGCGGCGATCAGGACTTTGGCACGCCCGCCATTCCTTCAGCCGCTGCGCCGATCGATTCCGGCGGCACCGGTGCGGGGTGCTTCGAACCCGACACTGCATCGTTGGGCACTGATCTCGACATCCCAGGCCTGACGGAAGGCCTGTCCGCATCGAACACGGCAGGGTCCACACCCGCCTATGGCTTCACCTTGGCTGAGGCGACGCCGATATCTGTCACCGCAAGCAGCGAATACGGCGACCCCCTGATCCGCCTGCTTGATGCCCGGCACAACGTCTTGGCCGAGAACGACGATTTCGATGGACTGAACTCCCGAATCGACCTGACCCAGAGGCTGGAGCCTGGTGACTATTGCATCGAAATCGAGGATCTGAACGGCAACGAAAACCTGATCACTGTCGGGCTGGAAACCTTTGATCCCGCCGCCGATCGCCTGCGCCGTCTGAACGCCGCCGAATTCGCACCGACGGCGGGTGACAGCGTGACGATCACAGATCTGGGCACGCTCGACACAGCTATCCTGCAAGAGGTCCAGACTTCGTCTGACGCGACGTGGTACCGGCTCGAGCTGCCTGCAGGCGGCCTTCTGCTGACCGAAGTCATCGGCAACGGCCTCGACCCCGAAGTCGTTCTGTTCGACCGTGTCGGGAGGCGCATCGGAGAAAACGACGACGGGCCGGACGGTCTGGACAGCTTCCTCGTCTCGCGGCTTTTGCCCGGCAGCTATACCGTGGCGATCCGACTGGTCGGCGACGGCGAGACCGGCCCAGTGCGGTTGCTGATGGAACGCTACGTCCTGGCGCAATAAAGCCCGCTGTCAGGCACGAACAAGGGGGCGCCAGCCCCCTTCCGATACTGTCAGGTATCCGGTTACTTGTTCATCTTGGCCAGCGTCGCCTGCATGTCAGCCAACTGCTTTCGGATGGCGTCCAGCTCTTCCTTGGATTGACTTTCCGCATCCGCATCGGGGGCAGCGGCTGCCTGATCGGTCGGGCCTTCGCCTTCAGCCCAGCGTCCGGTCATCGCCTTGAAGAAGGCTGCCTGCTGTTCCTGCATGGCCTTGAAGCCCGGCATCTGTGCCATCGGATTGATCGTGGTCATATTCTCGATCAGCTTGGACTGACCGGACCGCAACATCTCGAAACTGGAAGCCAGAAACTCGGGCACAACGCTTTGGGCGGTGCCGGTATAACTGCGCACGAGATCGGTCAGAACGCCCAGTGGCAACACCGATTCGCCCTTGCTCTCATGTTCCGCAATGATCTGGAGCAGATAGGATCGCGTTAGTTCTGCGCCCGATTTCAGGTCAACGATCTTGACCTCGCGCCCCGCCCGGATGAACCCGGCGATGTCTTCAAGCGTCACATAGTCGCTGGTCTCGGTGTTATACAGCCGACGGCTGGCGTAGCGCTTGATCAGCAGCGGCTTCGATTCGTCCGCCATGTCCGACCCCCCATTGTTGCAGTGCAGAACAGCCTACGCCGCACCACGCCGAAAGGGCAAACAAAAAGGGGGAAGCCCTATGGCTCCCCCCTAATATCGTCCAGTTTCCCGGTCGATCGACCTCTTACTTCGAGGTGGCTTTCTTCGTGGCAGTCGTCACGTCGGCCGAGGCCTTCTTGACGGCGGCGGTCGCGTCTTCCTGGGCTTCCTTACCGGCGGCCATCATCAGTTCGACGGTTTCCATCTGAACCTTCTTGGCGATCTCGGCGAAGGCAGCCATGTTCTCGGCAGCGACTTCAGCAGAGGCAGAAGCGAAGTCGGTGACCGACTTGGCGTAATCGGCAGGCTCGTCCTTGATCGAAGCGACGGGCGCCATCTTGTTCAGGGTCTCGCGGGTCCACTTGTGGCTGATCTCGGCGGACTGCTCGGCAGCCTGAAGTGCAACCTTGGACATTTTCTCGGCGAAAGCGGCCTGGGTCTTGAAGGCTTCGCTCATGGCCGAAGTGTCAACGGGGAACGACCCCATCATGTCAGTCATGTACTTGGTGAAATCTTGCGTCTTGGTCATGATATAATCCTCATCCCTATGTCGAGAGGTCTGCCCGACCATCGGGCCGGTTCCTCATCGGCTGAGAGACAGATAGATGCTGCAGTGCGGCATTGCAAGTTTTTTTCTGCACCGCAGCATGATTTTTTCACGCCTGCGCCAATTTCCGCTGATTAAGCAGATTTGCGTTCGGGCAGAACGTATTTTCCGGGGGCCGCGTCCAGCACCGGGTGATCCTCGCCACCGGGGGCACGGGCCGCGATCTTCTTGCCGGACCTGCCTCGCAGCCACTTCTCCCAGCGCGGCCACCAGCTGCCTTCGTGGAAGGTCGCGCCCTCTAGCCATTCGTCGGGGGTATCGGCCGCAACTTCGTTCACGTAATGGCCATATTTGTTACGCGCAGGCGGGTTCACGATGCCTGCGATATGCCCCGATTGCGACAGGATGAATGTCTTGTCCTCGGACCCGAACTGCGCCGCCGTCTGCCAGGCACCACGCCAATGCGCGATGTGATCCGTTTCGCAGGCAATGTCGCACAGCGGCACCGATACGTCGCCCAGCGTCAGGCCGGTCTGGCCCAGCAGGTCGAAGCCCGTGCTGGCCAGTTCGTTCCGTACGCAGAGCTTGCGCAGATATTCCGTTACGAAGGGGCCCGGAAGGTTGGTGCCGTCGCCGTTCCAGTACAGCAGATCAAAGGCCGGTGGCGCCTCGCCCAGCATGTAGCTCTTGATAGCGGGGCCATAGACCAGATCGCGCGACCGCAGATAACTGAACGTCCGCCCCATGAAAAACTTGTCGAGATAGCCCTTGGCCCTGGACTCCCGCTCGATCCCGTCGATGAAATCGGAATCCAGAAAGACTCCCATCTCGCCCGGATCGGAAAAGTCGGCCAGCGTCGTCAGGAAAGTCGCGGACTTGATGGAGGTATCGCCGCGCCGCGACATCAGCGCCAGCGTGGCTGCTAGCGTAGTGCCCGCGATGCAATACCCGATGGCGTTGACTGCTGCTTCACCCGTGATTTCTTTTGCGACGTCGACGGCCGTGAGGAACCCCTCATCGACATATGCATCGAAACCGACGTCCGAATAACTCTCGTCCGGATTCACCCAGCTGACCACGAACAGCGTATACCCCTGATCCACGATCCATTTGATCAGCGAATTCGCCGGTTTCAGGTCAAGAATGTAGAATTTATTGATCCACGGCGGAAACAGGACAATCGGCGTCTTGTGCACCGTCTCGGTGGTCGGTGCATATTGGATCAGCTCGAACATCCGGTTGCGGAAGACGACGCTGCCCTCGCTGGTGGCGATGTTGGCCCCGACCTGAAACGCTTCCGGGTCCGACAGGGTGACCAGCCAGTCGCCCTCGTTCGCCTCGATGTCCCGGACCAGGTTCTCCAGCCCCTTGACCAGTGAATCGCCCTCGGTATCGACGGCCTTCTGCATGGCTTCGGGGTTCGTCGCCAGAAAGTTGGTGGGCGCGAACAGGTCGACAATTTGCTGGCTGAAGAACTCCACCCGTTGCTTGTCGGCCCGGTCCAGCCCTTCCAGATCGTGAACGGTGTCCTTTATGGCGGCGGCGCTGATCTGATACTGCTGCTTGACGAAATTGAAATACGGATGCTCGGACCACATCCTGTTGGCGAACCGACGGTCCTCGGGCTGGCCATCGGGCGCGGGCACGGGCTTGCCCGACGTCAGCGCTGTTTGGGCTTCGAACGCATGGCGCAATGCCTGCCCCCAATAGCCGACCTGCCGTTCGATCAGCTTGCCGGGATTCGACGCCATTTCGGCCCAGTAGGCCGCCATCGCCTTGGCATAAAGCTCGGGCCCCGGACCCTGCAGACCCTGGTCCGATTTGCGCTTGGCCGCGAGCGCGCCGACCAGCCTTTTGGTCAATTCATCAATTCGTTCCAGATTCGCGTTCAGCCGCGACAGGGCTTCAGTCTGTGCGTCCGCACCCGTGTCGGTCTCGTCACGTCCGTGCGCATTCGCGCGATCGCCATCCGACATTGCTTGCCTTCCCGTCGCCATGCTGCAACTGCTAAGTAATATATGGGTTCACTATACCTGAAAAACCCAGGTTCTAAAGCGAATGGCACGGCCTGTCCCGGCCCGCCAGACAGGAGTTCCACGAATGCGCTACATGGCTGCCTACGACATGATGGAAACGCTCCGAAACACGAATGCCTGGCTGGGTGCGACGGCCCGGACCATGGGCAGCTATCCTGCGACCGCGCTTATGCCGCTTCCGATGTTCAAGATGCTCGCCGCCTGGGGCGAAGTGACCGAGCGCAGCTTCGGACGCATGAATGTAAAACCCGACTGGAACCTTGCCGCCATTCCGGGTGACGATCAGCTCGACCATCCGGTCGAGGTGGAAACAACGGTCAAGGGCGATTTCGGCGACCTGATCCATTTCAAGGTTCAGGGCCGCGATGCGATGCAGCGCAGAATTCTGCTTGTGGCACCGATGTCCGGCCACTACGCCACGCTGCTGCGCTCTACCGTCACCTCGCTCTTGCCCGACGCCGACGTCTGGATCACCGACTGGCACAATGCCCGCGACATCCCTGTCAGCGCCGGCAAGTTCGACGTCGAGGATTATACTCTCTACCTCGTGGATTTCATGAAGGCGCTCGGCCCGGATATCAACGTTATCGCCGTTTGCCAGCCCGCCCCCCTGACGCTGGCCGCGACCGCGCTGCTGGCAGAACAGGACCCGGATGCCCAGCCCCGCACCCTGACACTGATCGGCGGGCCGATCGACCCGGACGCCGCCGCCACCGACGTCACCGACTTCGGCCGCCGCGTGACGATGGGCCAGTTGGAACATAGCATGATTCAGCGTGTCGGCTTCCTGTATGCGGGCGTCGGTCGCAAGGTCTATCCGGGTCTGCTGCAACTCTCGTCCTTCATCTCGATGAACGCTGAAAAGCACGGGCAGGCGATGCGCGATCAGATCATCGCCGTCGCGAACGGCACGGCGTCGGACCACGACAAGCACAACAAGTTCTATGACGAATATCTCTCGGTCATGGACATGACCGCCGAATTCTATCTCTCCACGGTCGAACGTATCTTCAAGGGACTGGAGATCGCGCAGAACCGTTTCGTGGTCGACGGCCATCAGGTCGACATCGGCAAGATCACATCCGTCGCCGTGAAAACGGTCGAAGGCGGCAAGGACGACATCTCGGCCCCGGGCCAATGCGTCGCCGCGCTCGATATGCTGACCGGCCTGCCGGACGACAAGAAGGCCAGCTACATCGAACCCGAAGCCGGGCACTACGGCATCTTCGCGGGGGGCAGCTGGCGGCGAAACATCCGGCCCCTGGTCCTGGACTTCATCGACGCCAACTCGGGCATCAACAAACCTGTCCGTCGCAAGCCGAAGCTCAAGGCCGTCAAGGCGATCAAAGACGACATGCCCGAAGCGCTCGACACCAACGGAACAATCGCCATCTGATGGCGGCGGGCGGCAAAACCCTCGGTTTCGCCTGCATATGCGGACAGCTCCGGGGCGAATTGCGCGACATGTCTCCCGCCGCTTACACGCATATCCTCTGTCACTGCGCCGATTGCCGTTCGGCCTATACCCACCTTGGGCTGGCCGACCCGGAAAAGGTCAACATTCTGCAAACCACGCAGGATCGCGTGCACATTACGCAGGGCGGCGAAAATCTCCGCGTCTTCCGCCACACTCCAAGGGGCGCGTTGCGCTGGTATGCGACCTGCTGCGGCACTCCGTTGTTCCACACGCCGCTCAAGCAGCGGCTGGTGCATGTCGGCATGAACGCCGACCGGCTGGATCAGCCCGATGACGCCGGCAGGATCATGGCCGAGGCGTTCATTCCCGGCCCCGGTGGAAAACAGACCCACAAGGGCATGGTCCGCATGGTCAGTCGCATGGTGTCGCGCATGGCGGCCAAGAACCTTTCGGGTGAATGGCGCGGGACGCCGTTTTTCGGAGACGACGGCGCGCCCACCCGCGAGCCGAAGCTCCTGACCCGCGAAGAACGCGCCGCGGCGCTGATGGCGGTCAGGAAGTAGCCGGACATACAATCCGGCAACGAGCGGACTTACGCACTCCAGAATGCCACTCTTCTCCGGGGGACTCAGATCGCAACTGCCGATACCCTTCCTCAGTGCCGCACAACCGATAACGTCACGATCTTCGACGAAGTGGCCGGATTGACGATCTACCGGATCAAACTTGTCATCGAGGCGATCCCACCGGAGCGATATTGGGCAACTTTCTCGGACAAGTTCCTTGATCGCATGCGTGAGGAAGGGATCACTGTCCCTGCCCCCCGGACCCCGGACCCCGGCGGAAAAGAAGATGGCTCAAAAGATCGAAGCGAAAAAGAACGCACCTGCGGAAACGCTGCCTGAAACAGAATAATCTGTTTCCTTCAGATGGAAAACACCCCGACCGAATGACCGGGGTGTTCAATACCTGACAGAAAGACCTGTAATACGCAGGTAATACGCTCTGCCATACGGTCGTAATACATCCGATATTACACGGATCAGTGACCCAGGATCTGGCTCAGGAACAGCTTGGTGCGCTCGTTCTGCGGGTTCAGGAAGAAGCTCTCCGGCTCGTTCTGCTCCACGATCTGACCGGCATCCATGAAGATAACGCGGTTCGCGACCTGCCGGGCAAAGCCCATCTCGTGTGTCACGCACAGCATCGTCATCCCCTCCTCGGCAAGCTGGATCATCGTGTCCAGAACTTCCTTGATCATCTCGGGGTCCAGCGCCGATGTCGGCTCGTCGAACAGCATGATGCGGGGCTTCATGCACAGGCTTCGCGCGATCGCGACCCGCTGCTGCTGACCGCCCGACAACTGACCGGGATACTTGTTCGCCTGATCGGGAATCTTCACCTTTTCAAGGAAATACATCGCCGTCTCTTCGGCTTCCTTCTTGGGCGTCTTGCGAACCCAGATCGGCGCGAGCGTACAGTTTTCCAGGATCGTCAGATGCGGAAACAGGTTGAAGTGCTGGAAGCACATGCCGACCTCGGACCGGATCTTGTCGATATTCTTCAGGTCCGACGACAGCGGCGTGCCATCGACGATGATACTGCCCTGCTGATGTTCCTCCAGCGCGTTGATGCACCGGATCAGCGTCGACTTTCCCGAACCGGACGGCCCGCAGATCACGATCCGCTCGCCGCGTTGCACGGTCAGGTCAATATCGCGCAGCACATGAAAACTGCCGTACCACTTGTTCATGTTCTTGATTTCAATGGCCACCTCGTCGGAGACGGTCATGGCGCTCGGGTTGGTATCTGTCATAGCCATGTCGGAAATCCTCAGTGATGATCGGTCCGCAGCTGGCGCTCGAGCCACTGCGAATATTGCGAAATGCCGTAGCAGACGGTGAAGAACAGGATACAGGCCGCGGCCCACAGTTCCCAATAGACACCGGCCCAGTCGGTGGACGACAGGATCGGTCCGCGGATCATGCCGACCAGGTCGAACATCGAAATGACCGAGACGAGTGTCGTGTCCTTGAACAGGCCGACCGCGACATTGACGATGCCCGGAATGGAGATCTTCATCGCCTGTGGCAGGATGATCAGCCGCATCGACTGAGCATAGTCCAGCCCCAGACTGTCGCCAGCCTCGTATTGTCCCTTGGGCAAGGCGGCCAGGCCGCCCCGGATCACTTCGGCGATATAGGCCGATGAGAACATCGTGATCATGATGATCACCCGCAGGATCAGGTCGAAGTTCGCATTGGGCGGCAGGAAGTATGCCAGCACGACGTTCGCCACGAACAACAGCGTGATCAGTGGCACACCGCGCACGAACTCGATGAAGACAACGCAGAAGCCTTTGACGATCGGCAGACGCGATTGCCGCCCGAGAGCCAGCAGAATGCCGAATGGGATCGAGAGCGACACGCAGACGATGCCCAGTATCAGGTTGAGCATGAAGCCCCCCATCGCTCGGCTTTCCACTGCTTCCAGACGACCGAACCGCGAAAATTCGCCAGCCACCAGGCCTCCGACCCAGATGATCGCGGCGGCCACGACGATACCGGCCAGCAACCCTGTCACGAAGCCACGCTTTTCGATTTTGGCAAATGTGAAATAGCCGAAAAGCACCGCGAGCGCGATGAAGATCGGTGTCAGGATCGTACCGCCCCAGATCAGCCAATAGGCCAGGAATGGATAGACCGCTGACAATGCCAACGTCCAGCGCGGCAGGAACATGATGAAAAGCATCGGCGGCACGGCCAGGAACAACAGGACGAACGCCAGCGATGGGCGCCACCGCAGATAGTCGGGGTATTGGAACCCGAACAGCAATTGCGGCCAACGTTCGGCAACGACAGCAAAGCACCCCCCGCCCGACCCTTGCAGGATCTCGCGGCATTCCCGGATATCGTTGCCCGTCCATGTGCCATTCACGACCCATGGGATCAGGCCTGACAGCAGCCAGAAGGCGATCAGCAACCCCAGAATGGTCAGAATCGAGTTCATCGGCCCCGAGAACAGGTTTTCGCGCACCCATTTGATAGCCCCCGTTTCGCGCGCGGGTGGCGGGGACGGCGGGATTTCAGTGTCGCGCACGAAGGCGACGGATTGGGCGTGGGTATCGCTCATGTCATCGCTCCTTCAGTTTGACGGAATTGTTGTAGACGTTCATCACCGCCGAAATAATCAGGCTGAAGCTGAGGTAGAAAGCCATCAGCAGCAGGATGCTTTCCAGCGCCCGTCCGGTCTGGTTCAGCGTGATGCCGCCCAATGTGCCGGTCAGGTCCATATAGCCGACCGCAATCGCCAGCGACGTGTTCTTGGTGATGTTCAGATACTGCGAGATCAGCGGCGGGATGATGACGCGCAGCGCCTGCGGCAGAACGACCAGTGACATGATGCGGCCGGGTCGCAGCCCCAGCGCCGCGGCGGCTTCCGTCTGGCCGCTGGAGATGGCGAGGATGCCTGCGCGGACGTTCTCGGCGATGAATGCGCCGGTATAGATCGACAGGGCGAACCACAGTGCGATCAGCGATGGGCGCAGCAGGAAACCCCCTTCAAAGCGGAAGCGACCCATGACCGGGTTTTCCACCGAGATGGGCTGCCCCAGCAGGAAATAGGCCAGCGCCACCGGCACGAGCAGCAATGCGATGGACGGCCATAGGATCTTGACCAACTTGCCTTCGTCGTACAGCTTTTTCCGGGCATAACCACGCAGCGCAAAAATTCCCAGGATCGATGCGGCAAGCACGGCAAAGACAATCCAGCCCCCTGCGCCATCGAAGACGAGACTGGGTATGAAAACGCCTTGGTTGGTAAAGGCGAACATTCCCAGAAGCGGCGTATTGGTGGGGTTGTCACCACGGTAATCCTGAATCGCGGGGAAAGTGTTCGCCGCGACGGTAAAGATGATGATGATCCAGATCAGCACCGGGATGTTCCGGAACATCTCGACGTATATCGCCATCAGCTTGGAGATGATCCAGTTGTTCGACAGGCGCAGAACACCCGCGATAACACCGAATATAGTCGCCGTGATACAGGCAAGCACGGCCACGATCAGCGTATTGATGCCCCCGACCAGTGCGGCGCGCAGGTGCGTGCTCTGACTGGTGTATTCGATCGGCTTCTGATTGATGTCATATCCGGCCGGATCCGCCAGGAAGCCGAAGTCGATGCCGACCTGTTGCAGCACCGGGTTGTTCATCGCGTTGTTGATCAGCCAGCCGAAGAACAGGAACAGAAGAACGATGGCGATAAACTGGAACGTGTAGGACCGGTATCGCGTGTCATTGATCAGCTGCCCAAAGCGGAAGCCGTCCGCCTTGGGCGGGTCCGTCATCGTGGTCATTAGCTTTCCCCGTGTCCCGTCGGGCATCAGGACAGGGCGATTTCGCCTTCTTGCCCCGGACCGGACCCGAAAAGGCCGCTCCTTACCCGTGAGATTATTGTTGTTGATGGAAGAAGGGCGCGGATCGCTCCGCGCCCTTCCCCGATGTTTTTAGCGGAAGGGCGGCGAATAAATCAGGCCGCCGTCCTTGTACTGCGCGTTCAGGCCGCGCTGCAGGCCGATCGGCGTAGACTCACCGATGTTCTCATCGAACACTTCGCCGTAGTTGCCGACGGCCGCGATCGCGTCCTTCGCCCAGGAGCTGCTCAGACCGATCATTGCGCCCAGTTCACCTTCGGTGCCTAGCATGCGGTTGATTTCCGGGTTGTCGCCAGGGGCCGAGGCCATCTGCTCGACGTTCTCCTTGGTGACGCCCAGCTCTTCGGCCGAAATCAGCGCGTTCAGCGTCCAGCGGACGATGTCCGCCCACTCGCTGTCGCCGTGACGCACGAGAGGGCCGAGCGGCTCTTTCGAAACGATCTCGGGCAGCACGACATAATCGTCCGGATTCGCGAAACCGGCACGCTGGGCGGCAAGCGCCGAGGCGTCGGTCGTATAGACGTCGCAGGCACCGGCCAGGAACTGCTGGACGGCTTCTGCCCCGGTTTCGATCGGAACAGGCTCATAGGACATGCCATTAACCCGGAAATAGTCGGCCAGGTTCAATTCAGTCGTGGTGCCGGTCTGAATGCAGACGGTCGCGCCGTCCAGTTCTTTGGCCGACGCTACACCCAATGCGGTCGGAACCATGAAACCCTGGCCGTCGTAGTAGTTCACACCGACGAAGTCGAACTTCAGGTCAGTATCGCGCGAGAAGGTCCAGGTCGTGTTCCGGGCCAGCACGTCGATTTCGCCCGAGGCCAGCGCGGTGAAGCGCGTCTTGCCGGTCGTGGGAACGAAGGTAACGGCCTCGGCGTCGCCCAGGACGGCGGCAGCGACGGCGCGGCAGACGGCCACATCGAAACCTTGCCACACACCATTGGCATCCGGCTCGGCAAAGCCGGGAACGCCGGTGGTGACGCCGCAGTTCAGCGTACCGCGAGCCTTGACGTCATCCAGCGTTGCAGCCGAAGCGCCGGCTGCGGCCAGACCGGCGACAGCCAGCGTGCCGAGAATTACGGAATTCTTCATGAGTTAAACCTCTTCCTGATGAACCGAGCGGCCTAAAACCCGCCCGGCACCGCACCGTTTCATCGGCGCGGCTGGTTTTGATGTGAGGATGTTCACCCTCCCCACTAGCGCAATTGAGACTAGATGAAGGGTCAAACGTCAAGGGAGGATGCCGCGAAAGGATGCATTTGCTCAAGGAATGAACGTTTCCCTAAGGTCAACGCCCGATGACACGCCAACAAGAGTTTAACCGGCCCGAAGAAGCCCGAGGTATTCACCGGCTTGCAGGAACGCCGCACGTTTGACGGCGATACGGGTCGCCTCTTCTTCGTCCGCACCCCATTGCTCGGCTTGCCAGTCCTCGTCGACGCGACTGCGTGGCCAGATATCGTCCGCTGTGTGTCCGTCCATCGCGGCAAGTCCGAGAATCAGGCTGCCGGTCAGGGTCACGAATTCCGACAGGGCCGTCAGCTCCCAAGGGGTGAGCGCCGCGACGTGCGCCCGCAATGCCTCGGTCGCATTGGCGGGCTGATCGACCGGGATAACGCCTTGTGTTACGATCAACCTGGCACCGAAGCGTTCGTCAGCCCAGTCCAGCATCGGGTCCCAAGCCGCCGCTTGCCGTGCCACCAGCGACTCGGGTCCGGCGGCACGGTAGCACAACAAGTCCGATCCGCCGTAATCGCCAAGGTTCTGCGCCACTTCGGCCTGCTGCGGCACGACCTTGTCCAGCGTTGCGTTCACTGCGCGCATCAATGGCATCGACAAAGGGTCGATGACATCGCCCTGCGCCTGCCATTCCTGTGCGACACCCTGCGCCAGCGCGCGGGTCGGCATCGTGATCTGCGTCTTGAGCGGGGTCCGCACCGGACGACCGTCGAGCCGGACAGTGAACCCACCGTCCAGGACCTCGACCTCGGCAGTTTTCCAGAATCGTTTCGCCTTCCATTCGCTCATCTGTTCGACTCCAGCAACAGGGTCCCGAGTGTCTCGAAATCGTCCACGACAGTCTCTGCCCCGGCCGACAGCAGACGCTCCGGTCGGTGGTACCCCCATGCGACACCGATCGCCCGAACGCCGCAGGCCGCAGCCATTTCCATGTCGAACGATGTATCGCCGACCAGAACGGCCTGGGTCCGGTCGGTGCCGGTTGCGGCCAGGGCCTTCTCCACCATCGTCGGATCGGGCTTGGAGGGATTGTCGTCTGCGCATTGCACCGTTTGAAAATGCCCGCGCCAGTCCATCGCGTCCAGAACATAGTCCACACCGAGCCGCGACTTTCCGGTGGCGATGCCAAGCGTCATGCCAGCCCGCCTCAGCCGCAGGAGCGTTGTCTCCGTATTGGGAAATACCGGCGGTTCTTCCTTGCGGGCCAGCGCGTCGGCAAAGCGCAACCGATACCCGGCGACGATCTTCGCACAGCAATCGATCGTGATCGTGACTGTGGATTGCGCCGCCAGGTGTTCTACCATTTCGGGCAGCGACAAGCCGATAGTTTCGACGACCTGCGCCAGGCTGGGCGGTGGCAATCCCGCCGCCTCGAAAGCGGAAATCATGATGCCGCCGATCTGCGCATCGGTGTCGACAAGCGTTCCGTCCACGTCGAACAGGACGAGCATGTCAGGCCTCTTCGTCGGCAAAGGGATCGAGCGGCACATCCAGGCCGTCCCAGCCCATCATCTTCCACGTCCGCTCCATGTGATCGGGCAGCGGGGCCGTAAGGCTCAGCCGGGCACCCGTGATCGGATGGGTCAGCGACAGATGACGGGCGTGCAGGTGCAGTTTCTTGCTGATCTCGCCGCCGAAACTTGCCCCCCAGCCATCGCCCTGGTTCTCTTGCCCGGATCCGCCGTATTTGCCGTCGCCGACGATGGGATGCCCCATCTCGGCCATATGGACGCGCAACTGGTGGGTGCGCCCGGTGACCGGCACCAGCGCCAGCCACGCGCCCCGCGACCCCAAAGTGTCGAGCACGGCATAGTCCGTCACCGCACGTTTCGCGCCGGGGATGTCGTCGACCTCGTCCGGGTGGACCGTCCGCATCTTTTCACCGCCGTCGCCCCCGCCGCCCGCCTTGACCAGCGCATACCGTACTGTGCCCATCCTTGGATGCGGGGTGCCCGCGACCGCGGCCCAGTAGATCTTGCGCGTCTCGCGGTCGCGGAACGCCTCGGAGAGTTGTGCCGCGGTCAACCGGTTACGCGCCATCAGCATGATGCCGGACGTATCCTTGTCCAGTCGATGCACCAGCCGGGGCTGTTCTTCGCTGTCGAAACGCAGGGCATCGCCCAGCCCGTCGACATGCCGCGTCTGACCCGAGCCACCCTGCGACGCCAGACCGGGCGGCTTGTTCAGGGCGATGATATGATCGTCGCGGTAGATTACGCAGGAGCGGATCATCTCGGCATCGGCTGCCGTCACCTTGTCGCGGCGGGGTGCTGCAGGCGCACGGTCCTCGGGCAACGGCGGCACCCGCACCTCCTGACCTTCCTGCACACGGCTGTTGGCCTTGACCCGTCCGCCATCCACGCGGATTTCGCCCTTGCGACACGCCTTTTCGACATTGCCCTGATTGAGCTGCGGAAAGCGTCGCTTGAGCCAGCGGTCCAGCCGTTGATCCCCCTCGCCCGCGGCCACAGTAATAGTCTGGACGCCGCTCATGTCAGGCTCCTTGCAATGATGAGGCCCGTCATCAGGGCCAGAAGCGAAAAGCCAACCGACAGCAGGACGTAAAGTAGGGCCTGCCCCGGCAGGCCGCGCTCGATCAGAATGATCGTCTCCAGAGAAAACGCCGAAAACGTCGTGAAACCGCCCAGGACGCCGATCAGCAGGAACGGCTGCCAGCTCGTCAGGCCAAGCCGATCGAGCACGATAACCGCCAGACCCATCAGAAGGCTGCCCAGAACGTTCACCGACAGGATGGCGACCGGAAACCCGTCGCGGATCAGCGCAGTGGCGACGAGAAAGCGCAACGACGCGCCAAGCGCGCCCCCGAGCGCGACAGAGAAAAGCGAGAAAGTCATCGCGGTCCTGTCTGCCCCCGGCGCACGACTGTCAACCTTTGCCACGCTTGGCGCGCTGGTCGACCAGCCAATCGACGCGACGTCCCAGCTCCCGCTCGAACCCGCGATCCACGGGCACGTAGTACACGGGTCGCTTCATGCCATCGGGGAAATAGTTCTGGCCCGAAAACCCATCCGCCTGATCGTGGTCATAAGCATAGCCCGCGCCATATCCCTGTTCCTTCATCATCCGGGTCGGCGCGTTCAGGATGTGTTTGGGCGGCGGCTCGGACCCGGTTTCTCCGGCCTGTTTCATCGCAGCCTTGAACGCGGCGTATCCCGCATTCGATTTCGGTGCGAGCGCCAGATACACGACTGCGTTGCCCAGCGATTGCTCGCCCTCCGGCGATCCCAGCCGCTCGTATGTCTCCCACGCCTGCAAGCAGAACGCCTGCGCCTGCGGGTCGGCAAGCCCGACATCCTCGACCGCCATGCGAGTGATCCGGCGCATCAGGTAGCGCGGATCCTCGCCGCCCTTCAGCATCCGTGCCAGCCAATAGAGTGCCGCATCGGGGTCGGACCCGCGAACTGATTTGTGCAGCGCGGAAATCAGGTTGTAGTGGCTGTCGCCCGATTTGTCATATTGCGCCGCACGCCGTTGCAGCCGCTTTGCAAGCGTATCGCGGTCGATGGGCGTTTTCGCCCCCCATGCGGCCACCTGCTCTAACAGGTTCAACAACGCGCGCCCGTCGCCGTCGGCCATTTCCTGGAGCGCCTCACGGGCGGGCCCATCCAGCGGCAGTTTTGTGCCCAACTCCGCCTCGGCGCGTTGGGTCATCAGCTCCATGTCGCGCAGGGTCAGCCTTTGCAGCGTCAGAACCTGCGCCCGCGACATAAGCGCGGCGTTCAATTCGAATGACGGGTTTTCGGTGGTGGCCCCGACCAGCGTGATCGTCCCGTCTTCCATATGCGGCAGAAAACCGTCCTGCTGCGCCTTGTTGAAACGATGGATCTCATCGACAAACAGAAGCGTGCCGGTGCCGTTGGCACGGCGGTTCCGCGCCGTCTCGAACACCTTCCGCAGATCGGCCACACCGGTGAAGATCGCGCTGATCTGTACAAAGTGAAGGCCGGTCCGGTCGGCCAGCAGTCGCGCGATCGTGGTCTTGCCGACACCCGGCGGCCCCCAGAGGATCAGGCTGGGCATCGCGCCGTTCAGCATTACGCTCAACGCTCCGTCTGGCCCCAGCAGATGGTCCTGCCCTATCACGTCATCCAGCGTTGCAGGCCGCAAACGGTCGGCCAGCGGCGCGGGGTGGGCGGGCTTGGCCGTGGATTGCACGGCGGATTTGTCCGAAGGGCTGTCGAAAAGGTCGGTCATGACGATGATGTAGTCTGTCGAGCGCGGCGGATAAAGCCGCCGCGCTTCACGTTCGGTGCAGCAAGACGTCGGTCAGTGCATCTTGGTCGCCATCGAGATGTTGACGCAGACGGATTCCGACCCGCCGATGTCCAGCACCGGCCCCGCCGCCACGCAATCCAGCCCGACGCGCCGGGCCAGCCGCGGCGACGTCGCCGGGATCAGTCCAAGAACCGACGTCGCACCGAGTTCCCGGCCCGCGCGGACCATTTCGGCGATTAGCTGCATCTGCACGCGCACCCTGAGCTTGGCGGGAACATCGTCGCAGACGAATACCCGACTGGACTCCCAGACATTATCAGCGACCGGTGCCTCGTCATAAAGAAGGTCTGTCGGAATGGTGTCGAGCAGCCCGTTCTGGGCATCGCGGATCATGTAGCTGTAGATGCCGCAGCGATGCGTCGTCGGCGTCAGGCGGACACCCGCAAGGATGCGACCGTATTCATGGACCGCGACCCAACGGCTGGCTGGCGTGTCGTATTGATCGAATTCCATTCCGTCTGCCTGCGGCAGGTCCCATTGGGCCTGCTCGATGAAGGTCCTGTGGCGCGCGCGCAGCAAGTCGGCGAACAGCGGGCCGTAAGTGTGGAGGTTCTGGAACGAGAGAGTGGTAACTTGCATGGACAATATCTTCCTCTGCCGGGTTGTCGTTGACACCAGGGGACCGTGGAATGCTCGCTCTGTGGGATGGGCTGCTAGATCAGCCTGAACTCTCTCGCCATTCTTAGTGCCTCGGCCGTGGTCTTTACGCCCAGTTTATCCCGGGCGGACGAAAGGCGTGCCGTCAGCGCGCTTTCCGAAATTCCGATCTCCGCGGCGGCGGTCGTGTGGCGGACGCCCGCACCCACAAGGCGCAGCGCCTCGATCATGGCGGGGGTCAGGTCCTCGGGCGGCTCTGTGACTTCGTGGAGGGCGTCGGCAATGGACGCGATCTCGGTGATTTCGGCGTCGGTAAACTCCCGATCCGAACGAGCCACCCCCACGATCGTGCGGGATGTGATCTTGCCGCAGCTGCACACCGCGCCAAAGGTCAACCCGTGCTCGGCTGCCAGTTTCATGACGCCGAAGGGGTCGGGCAAATTGATCTCGCTCCAACGAATCTGCCCGGACTTGCTGACACCCCAGAACACAAGGGGGTCGCGAAGCGAGTAGTTGTTGGCGGCATAAAGATCCTGCCACGCTTTGGGGTATGTGCTGCGGAGATACAGTGGCGATGCAAAGCGGATATGGATACCGGCAGTGTACCCCATGGGGGCAAGCTGTTCCAATCTCTGCAAATAGCGAACCATGAGGCGTCGTCTCTCGAGCATGTCTTTTTAGAATGGTTGAGAAATTCATCGTCAACTGTATCTTGAACCCATTTAAACGGTGAAATTGGTTAATGTATTATGAACAAACAGATGAATCCCCGTCTTTTCGTGCGTGTTCTAAAACTCAACGCAAAAGCTCGCGTCGATCTGTTGGAATTTCTGGGAACGACACGGATCGATGAAGACGAGCTTGAGCGTCTGATCTCCGACCTGCAAAACGGAGCGGATATCGAAACGGCAGCCGGAGGGCTGCGCACCTCGTGATGAGGGCGGCAAACGCAAAAGGCCCCGCCGGATCGGGCGGGGCCTTCAGGATGTCATATCGGTCAGGATCAGGCCCCGGCGGAGTCTTCCGCTTCGACGCGGGCGCGATCTGCGGCGCCCTTGGCATCGACGTCACGTTCGACGAATTCGATGATGGCCATGGGGGCCATGTCGCCATACCGGAAACCGGCCTTCAGAATGCGGACGTATCCACCCTGGCGATCTTTGTAGCGCGGTCCGAGGATATCCATCAGCTTGGCCAGATGACGGTCTTCCTTGAGGCGCGAGCGCAGCAGACGACGGGCGTGCAAATCGCCACGTCCGGCCAGCGTCACCATCTTTTCGATGATGGGGCGCAATTCCTTGGCTTTCGGCAGGGTCGTCTTGATCTGCTCGTGCTCGATCAACGATCCGGCCATGTTGGCGAACATCGCCTTGCGGTGTTCATGGGTACGGTTAAGGCGGCGGTATCCGCGGGCGTGGCGCATGGGTTTTCTCCGTAGCTAGTCTTTATACTTTGTCCGGGGTCCCCTGCGTGGCGGGTCCCTCACCTTGGGGCATTTGCCCGATCTTCCCCGCCAATTGCGGGCATTTGTCGTAGACGCCCCCTTTCGGGGGCATCGAACTCAAAACTCGTTTTCGAACTTCTTGGCCAGGTCCTCGATATTCTCTGGCGGCCAATCGACGATATCCATTCCCAGATGCAGCCCCATGCCCGACAGCACTTCCTTGATCTCGTTCAAGGATTTGCGGCCGAAGTTCGGCGTGCGCAACATTTCGGCTTCGGTCTTCTGGATCAGATCGCCGATGTAGACGATATTGTCGTTCTTCAGGCAGTTGGCGGACCGGACCGAAAGCTCCAGTTCGTCGACCTTCTTCAGCAGAAGCGGGTTGAACTCCAGATCGTCGGCGGCCTCGGCGCCGCGGGCGGCCTCGGGCTCGTCGAAGTTCACGAAGATCTGCAACTGGTCCTGAAGAATGCGGGCCGCATATGCGACCGCATCGTCGGGAGCCAGCGAGCCATCGGTTTCCAGCTTCAGAGTCAGCTTGTCATAGTCGAGCACCTGACCTTCGCGGGTCGGCTGCACTTCGTAGGACACCTTCTTGACCGGCGAATAGATCGCATCGATCGGGATCAGACCGATGGGCGCGTCTTCCGGCTTGTTCTTGTCGGCGGACACGTAGCCTTTTCCGGTATTCACCGTCAGCTCCATGTAGAGGTCCGCGCCATCGTCGAGGTGACAGATGACGTGATCGCGGTTCAGAACCTCGATACCGTTGGTCTCGCTGATGTCACCGGCGGTGACGACCATCGGGCCTTTGGCCGAGATCGAGACGCGCTTGGGCCCCTCGACGTCCATCTTCAGGCTGACGCCCTTCAGGTTCAGGACGATATCGGTAACATCCTCACGGACGCCCGATACCGACGAAAACTCGTGCAGGACGTTGTCGATCTGGACCGACGTGATGGCTGCGCCCTGCAGCGACGACATCAGGACGCGCCGCAGCGCGTTGCCCATCGTCAGACCGAAACCACGCTCGAGCGGTTCGGCCACGACGGTGGCCTGACGGGCGGGGTTGTTCCCCGGACGAACGTCAAGCTGCGACGGCTTGATGAGTTCTTGCCAATTCTTGTGGATCATGTGCCCTGTCCCTCCAATTCCGTCCTGCGCCGGGGCGGTTGGCGCAGAAACCCCGAGGTAAATATACGGCGAAACAGGGACCGCGCCGTGCGACCCCTGCCCTGTTCGTTAAATCGCGTCAGACGCGGCGGCGCTTCGGCGGACGTACACCGTTGTGCGCCATGGGCGTGACGTCGCGGATCGCAGTGATCTGCAGGCCGGCAGCCGCCAGCGCACGCAGCGCGGATTCGCGACCGCCACCGGGGCCCTGAACCTCGACTTCGAGGGTCTTCAGCCCGTGTTCCTGCGCCTTGCGGGCAGCATCTTCGGCGGCCATCTGAGCGGCATAGGGCGTCGACTTGCGCGAACCCTTGAAGCCACAGGTGCCAGCCGACGACCAGCTGATGGCATTACCCTGAACGTCGGAGATCAGGATCTTGGTGTTATTGAACGACGAATTCACATGCGCCACACCAGCGGCGATGTTCTTGCGTTCCTTGCGCTTGGGGGCGCGACGAGTTGCTTCACGTGCCATTGTCTATGCGCTCCCTTACTTCTTCTTGCCGGCGATGGCCTTTGCGGGGCCTTTGCGCGTGCGTGCGTTTGTGTGGGTGCGCTGACCGCGAACGGGCAGGTTCCGGCGATGACGCAGGCCGCGGTAGCAGCCCAGGTCCATCAGACGCTTGATGTTCATCTGGGTGTCGCGGCGCAGATCGCCTTCGACGGTCAGGTTGGCGTCGATATATTCACGGATGGACAGCACTTCAGCGTCCGACAACTCGTTGATGCGGCGGGAAGCGTCGATGCCGGTGGCCTCGATGATTTCACGCGCCTTGGACGGGCCGATGCCCGTGATGTATGTCAGCGCGACAGGAACGCGCTTCCCCGTGGGGATGTTGACGCCAGCGATACGAGCCAAGTAAATATTCCTTCATCGTTGCGGTTCCGTGCTGCCAGAACCTTTTTTCACAACGGCCGCCGCTGTTTTGCGGGGCCAAACAGAAAACCGGGAATCACGGGATTCCCGGTGGAAGTTGCGCTTTAGGGAGTCTTGACGGGCGCGTCAAGCGATGCATGCCCGCCTGTCAAGAAGTTTTTGCAAGGTCGGCAGGTCTGGCCTCGGTCAGCGCCTGCGCGACCTCTGCGGCGACCGCGTCGATCTCGCCCAACCCGTCCACCGACGCCAGGTTGCCCTTGGCATAATAGTAACCAATCAGGGGCGACGTCTTCTTGTAGTATTCCATCAAACGGGTCCGCAGGCTTTCGGCATTGTCGTCCGCCCGGCGTCTGAAATCGGACGCCCCGCAATTCGTGCATTTGCCATCCGCAGGAATCGGCTTGGTGATGTCGTTATAGACTTCGCCGCACTTGCCGCAGGTGGCACGCGCCGTGATCCGCTGGACCAGCGCTTCGTCATCGACGCGCATTTCGATCACTGTATCCAGCGTGGTTCCATGCTTCGCAAGCAGTTCGCCCAGGGCATCGGCCTGTGGTAATGTCCGGGGAAAGCCGTCGAAGATAAATCCACCACCCTGGTCACCTTCAAGTCTTTCCTCGATCAGACCGATGACAATCTCGTCCGTGACCAACTCGCCAGCGTCCATGATGGCGGCGACCTTACGGCCCATCGGGGTGCCTGACGACCGGGCCGCCCGAAGCATGTCACCGGTAGACAACTGGATCATGCCCCGTTCGGCCTCCAGCATGCGGGCCTGCGTGCCCTTGCCCGCGCCCGGCGGTCCCAGAAGAACGATATTCATCGACGCGCAGCCCCCTTGTTGCGACCACGCTTTTTCCCGCGCAGCTGACTCTTTTCAATCAGCCCTTCATATTGATGGGCCAGAAGATGGGACTGCACCTGCTGGATCGTGTCCATGCCCACCGACACGATGATCAGGATCGAGGTGCCGCCGAAATATGCCGTGATCGCCAACTGACTGCGCACCATTTCCGGGATCAGGACGACAAGCGTCAGATAACCTGCACCCAGCACCAGCACGCGGTTGACGACATATTCAAGATATTCCGCCGTCCGCTGCCCTGGTCGGATGCCGGGGATGAACCCGTTCTGGTTCTTCAGGTTGTCGGCCACGTCATCGGTCTTGAAGGCGACATTGTGAGTATAAAAGTAGGTGAAAAAGATGACCATACCCCCGAAAAACAGCAGATAGAGCGGCTGCCCCGGCCCGAAGTAGGCCAGGATCGTAGACATGATCGGGCCAGACTGCTGACCCGAGAAGGTACTGATCGTCGTTGGCAGCAACAGCAGCGACGACGCAAAGATCGCCGGGATCACGCCCGCCGGGTTGACCTTGATCGGCAAGTGGCTGGAGCCGCCGTCATAGACCTTCATCCCGACCTGTCGGCGCGGATATTGAATGTGGATCTTTCGCAGGCTGCGCTCCATGAACACTACGAACAGAAGCGTCGCGATCAGCATCACGATCACGCCCAGAACCACCGGTGTCGACAGCGCGCCGGACTGACCGGAGGCGAAAAACTGGGCGAAGGCTGCCGGCAATTCCGCCACAATGCCCACGAAAATGATCAGCGAGATGCCGTTGCCGATGCCGCGTGCAGTGATCTGCTCGCCCAGCCACATCAGGAACATCGTGCCACCCACCAGCGTGATGACGCTGGATGCGATGAAGAACCAGCCCGGCGTGTGCACCAGATTGCCCGATTGCAACGATACCGCCAGCCCATACCCCTGCAATGTCGCCAGCACGACGGTGCCGTAGCGGGTATACTGGTTGATCTTCTTGCGACCCTGCTCGCCTTCTTTCTTCAGCTGCTCCAGCTGCGGAACCATCGCCGTCATCAGCTGAATGATGATCGATGCGCTGATGTAGGGCATGATCCCGAGTGCGAAGACCCCCATCCGTCCGATCGCGCCGCCGGTGAACATGTTCAGCACGCCCCCCAGACCCTGAGACGCCTGCTCGACAAAGTCGCGCAGCGCTACGGCGTCGATGCCCGGAACCGGAATATAGGTTCCGAAACGATAGATGATCAGCAGGCCGATCGTGAACAGGATACGTTGGCGAAGCTCTTTGGCTTTACCGAACGCGCCCCAGCTCATGTTGGCGGCCATTTGCTCTGCGGCTGAAGCCATGCGAGCCCCTCTTGGATAGCAGAACGCCGCCTGTCGGGTCTTCCCTCAGGCGGCGTTCAAGGAAAACTTGAATTCATGTAAGCGGACCTGCGCCCGCCTACAAGCAATCTTAGGACATCACTCGGCAGCGACTGCCGGAAGCGTGACCGATCCGCCCGCCTTTTCGACCGCTTCGACCGCGCCCTTGGACGCACCGGTGACTGTGATGACGGCCTTGGCGGTCAGCTCGCCCTTGCCCAGCAGGCGGATACCATCCAGCTTGCGGCGCACCACACCCGAAGTGACCAGCGTCTCTTCAGTGATGTTGGCAGCGTCCAGCTTGCCGTTGTCGATGAATTCCTGAAGCTTGGACAGGTTCACGACGGCAAATTCCTTGCGATTCGGCTTGGTGAAGCCGCGCTTGGGCAGACGTTGATAGAGCGGCATCTGACCGCCCTCGTAGCCCTTGATGGCCACACCCGAACGGGATTTCTGGCCCTTGATACCACGGCCACCCATCTTACCGGTGCCCGAACCGGGGCCACGGGCGACGCGCTTGCGCGCCTTGGTTGCGCCGGGGTTGTCGCGCAGATCGTTGAGTTTCATATCGCTTCTCCTTGGCCGGAAGCGCCCCCGAAGCGATGTAGGACGAACACGGCGTTTCTTGATTCTCGGATGTGTCTCAGGACACCGCGCGGCCCTACACCCCACCGGGCCTTCATGCAAGCGTCTGACATGATGCAAACGCTTGCCGGATGCGCCGGACCACGCCACACTCGTCCCATGCGTGCCGCCTTCCTGTTCCTCGCCCTGACCATGCCAGCCGCAGCACAAGCCCCGTGCGCGACCGATGCGATGGTGGTCTTCGACGGTTCCGCCTCCATGGCCGAGATCGGATTCGACACCGGAGCGACCAACCGCATCACCGACGCCCGCGCCGCCATGGCCCGCGTCATGCCCGATGTCGAAAAGGTCCGCCGCATCGGTCTCGTCACCTATGGCCCCGGCCCCGAAGGCTCCTGCGACGGCATCCGTCTGCGTTTTCCCCCCATCAACGCCGCCGCAGCCCAGATGAAAGCCGAACTCGACGCGCTCGAACCCAATGGCCTGACGCCGCTGGCAGCGGCCGTACAGCGCGCGGCGGAGGTTCTGAACTATCGACTGCAACCGGCCATTGTCGTGCTGGTGACGGACGGAAACGAAACCTGCGGCGGCCGCCCCTGCGCCTTGGGTCGCACTCTCGCCGCGACCGCCGCCGATCTGACAATCCACGTCATAGGCTATAAGGCGGAAAGCGACTTCTTCAGCTGGAACAATCCCGAAGCCTCGCAAATTCCCAAGGGCGACACCGTGGCGAAATGCCTGTCAGATGCGACCGGCGGGCGCTTCGTCTCGACGCAGACGGTGGAGGAGTTGGTCGAGGCATTGCAGGAAACGCTTGGGTGCGCGTTGATCGGACAAATACAACCCGCACCAAGGACGAAAAGCGGATCGACCCCGGCAGTAATGCTGGCCCCCAGCTAGCTCGCAACCCCCGCCTCCGGCCACAACTGAAACCGGATGGTGCTGCGGCGAACCGTGATATCCTCAAGCGTATAAGGATCGAGCGCGGCAAAAAACGCCTCCCGCGCTTCTTGCAAAGGCGTGCGCAGCCCACAAGCTGGCAAGATGCGACAGGATTTGTCGCTGCCCATGCATTCCACCACCGGCGTGTCGGCCTTCAGCGCGCGAACCACCTGCCCGACCGTAATTTCCGACGGCTCCCGGGCCAATTGCAGGCCCCCGGATCGACCCCGTTCCGACACCGCGAACCCCGCCTTGACCAGAGCCGACGCGACCTTGGCAATGTGATGCTCCGACAGGCCATAGACCGCCGCGATCTCTGATGCAGGCACCCGGTCCGGCGCACGAACGGTAAGAGCCATCAGGACACGCAACGCATAATCGGTAAATTTATCTAACTGCATGCCCCCTTATTTAGCATTTGTAATGCGTATTAAAAGAGCGCATATAATACGCATAATCTTTACGCAATAAGGGGGCCCGTCATGGTCATCGTCAATGCACTGCTCTGGCCCGGAACGAAAATCTGCGAAGCCATGGGCATCGACCCCGAAAGCGACCAAGGTCTGTTGCGGTCGATGTTCAACATGTTGATCTATCTCACCGTTGCACTGGCGGTCCTGTGGCTCGTCCTGGCATGACCCAGTCGCTGACGCCTGCGGATGTGGACCGGGTGCTGCAGCGGTTCTATGGAGATGTCCGTGCTGACCCCCTGCTCGGCCCGGTATTTGCCAGCCATGTCACCGATTGGGACACACATATCGCCAAGATCGCGGCCTTCTGGCGCAACGCGATTTTCAAGGAGCGCGGCTATTCCGGCAACCCGATGCAGGTTCATATGGCGGCAGGCAACATCGAGCCCCACCATTTCGACCGCTGGCTGGAACTGTTCGACGCCACCCTTGTCGCCACTCTCCCCGCCGATATGGCCGCCGCCTGGAGCCGCCTTGCCCATCGAATTGGGCGTGGCCTGCGATCCGGCATCCTGCTGCAACGCAACCAGAATGGCCCGCCGATCCTGACCGACTAATCGGGGCGCTCAGATCTCCAAAGCGATCCGTGTCGATGCAGACACTCGTCGAACCGCTGCGCTACGCGGTAACGCCTCATAACGTTGGGCGCATTCCCGCCCGCCCATTCTCATCTACATCCAGGCAGGCTGAAAACGCTGCGACATCGGTCTATGTATCCTCCGAACCTTCATTCCACACACTGTCCCGAGGATGCCCATGCAGAAATCACTCGCCGCTGCCGTAACGGTCGCGCTGATCGCGATCGCCCCATCCATCGGCCATGCCGCAGTCTGCGACTACAAGCCCAGCAAACTTTTCGGCAGGGTTGCATCAACGATGACTGACACAGGCGCGGGCACGGTGAGCGCCGATGTGACAAATGCAACGGTCGGGTCCTACTCGCTCATCCATGCCCAGTCCGGGTCGTCGCTGCTGAATCGGGCGGTCACCGGCAGATCGGTTACCGAAACTGTTACGATAGCGTCCGGCGCGTCTGGCATACTCGCAACCCTCGCCTCGATCGCGACGGCACCGGTCACGCTCATCGCGGGTGCCGTCACCGCGGTTGCACTCGGCAGCTATGAAGGAGCCTGCTACTTTTCCGTGGATCGGGTAACCGACAGCGACAAGATTTTGGCCATCCTTCAGGACATGGAACGGACCGCCAACCCGGACTACTTCTGGATGGAAACGCCGGAGGATGCGGACGGACCCATGATTTATGTCCGCGACCTTGAAGACGCCAACAAGCTCAGATCCTACGAAGTGTCGCGCCTCTATATTGCCGACGGCCTGCTGAAGCATAGGGACCTCGCTCTGAACACGACAATCGGCAAAGTCATCTATACCGAACCCGTGCCGGTCGAGGCTCCTGCTGACTGACATGCTGCGGTCCGCTCAATAGACGTAAAAACGCCCCGGACATACCTGGCCGGGGCGTTTCATTCTAACGAGCGGTTCATGCCGAAGCACAGACCAGAAAGGCCTCAGCCCTTCTCCTCGATGATCTTCACCATGTGCGAGATCTTGTTGACCATGCCGCGCACGGAAGGCGTATCTTCCAGTTCGCGTGTGCGGTGCATCTTGTTCAGGCCCAGACCGATCAGCGTTGCGCGCTGGTCGGCGGGGCGGCGGATCGGGGAGCCGACCTGCTTGACCACGATTGTTTTAGCCATGAATCAGGCCTCCTCTGCGACGGGCGCTTGATCGCCGTCGATCTTCGGGCCGTCGTCCTTGCGCAGGATTTCGGCGACCTTCTTGCCGCGACGCTGCGCGACCGACCGGGGGCTCGATTCCTTGGTCAGACCATCCAGCGTTGCCCGGATCATGTTGTAGGGGTTCTGCGAACCGATCGACTTGGACACCACGTCCTTGATGCCCAGCATCTCGAAAACGGCGCGCATCGGGCCACCCGAGATGATACCGGTGCCTTCCGGGGCGGTCCGCATCACGACGCGACCGGCACCGTGGCGACCTTCCATGTCGTGGTGCAGCGTGCGACCGTCGCGCAGGGCGACGCGGATCATCTGACGCTTGGCCTGCTCGGTGGCTTTACGGATGGCCTCGGGGACCTCCTTGGCCTTGCCCTTGCCGAATCCGACGCGGCCCTTTTGGTCACCGACGACGACGAGCGCGGCAAAACCGAAGCGCTTACCACCCTTGACGGTCTTGGAGACACGGTTGATCGCGACCAGACGGTCGGCGAATTCCGGGGTTTCTTCCCGGTCGCGGCCACGGCCTCGGCCGCCCCCACGGTTGTTGTCACGTTCTGCCATGTGGCAATTCCTTCAAGTTTGGGCGGGCGCCCGTAAATGTCGATCCAAGTGGGTAATAACCCCCGGATCATCGAGGGGGCCCATGAAAGGCCCCCTGCAACTGTCTTAGAACTTCAGGCCACCTTCGCGGGCGGCTTCGGCCAGAGCCTTCACCTTTCCGTGGAAAAGGAAGCCGCCACGATCGAAGTAGACGTCTTCGACGCCCGCCTTCTTGGCCCGTTCGGCAATCGCCGTGCCGACCTTGGTCGCCGCGTCGATGTTGTTCTTGCCGACCACGCCCAGGTCCTTTTCGAGCGTCGAGGCGGACGCAAGCGTCTTGCCCTGAACGTCGTCGATCACCTGCACCATGATGTTCTTGTTCGACCGATGAACCGAAAGGCGCGGACGCCCTGCAGCCATCTTGCGAAGCTTGTTCCGGACGCGCAGGCGGCGCTTGAGGAACAGATCCCGTTTGCTGTTTGCCATCTGACTGGTCCTTACTTCTTCTTGCCTTCCTTGCGGAAGATATACTCGCCTTTGTAGCGAATGCCCTTGCCCTTGTAGGGCTCGGGCTTCCGATACTCGCGGATGTTGGCCGCGACTTGACCGACGAGTTGCTGATCGATGCCTTCGACCGTGATTTCGGTCTGCTTGGGAGCAGTCACCGTCACGCCCTCGGGCACTTCATAATTGACGTCATGGCTGTAACCGAGGGCCAGCTTCAGGGTATTTCCCTGCATCTGGGCACGATAGCCGACGCCTGTGATTTCCAGCTCTTTCTTGAAGCCGTCCGAGACGCCGGTGACGAGGTTCGCCACCATGGTCCGGGACATGCCCCATTGCTGGCGGGCGCGTTTGGACTTGCCGCGCGGCTCCACCGAGACACCGTTGTCCGCGACCGAAAGGGTCACGTCATCGGTGGCGGTGAACGAGCGGGTGCCCTTGGGACCCTTGACCGAAATGGTCTGACCCGAGACCGAGGCTTCGACGCCCGAAGGCAGGTCGACGGGTCGTTTGCCGATACGAGACATTATACCCTCCTCAGAATACTGTGCAGAGCACTTCGCCGCCGACATTGGCGTTGCGTGCGTTTGCATCAGACATGACGCCACGGGACGTGGACACGATCGAAACGCCAAGGCCCTGGCGGACCGACGGCAGATCGCCGACGCCCAGATAGACCCGGCGGCCCGGCTTGGAGACCCGCTTCACTTCGCGGATAACCGGCACGCCCTCATAATACTTGAGCGAGATTTCCAGCGTCGGGTGACCGGCGCGGTCGCTCTTGCTCTCATATCCGCGAATATAGCCTTCTTCGGCCAGCACATCGAGGACGTGAGCGCGCAACTTGGACGCGGGGGTGATGACGGTGGACTTGCCACGCATCTGCGCATTGCGGATGCGGGTCAGCATATCACCAATGGGATCATTCATGTGTGTGCTCCCTTACCAGCTGGACTTGACCATGCCGGGGATTTTCCCCTGGCTGGCCAGATCGCGCAGCATGATGCGGCTGAGCTTCAGCTTGCGGTAGTATGCCCGAGGGCGACCGGTCAGCTGGCAGCGATTGTTGAGACGAACGGGCGAGGAGTTGCGGGGCAGTTCCGACAGTTTCAGCCGGGCCTTGAACCGCTCCTCCATGGGCTTGGATTCGTCGTTGGCGATCTCTTTCAGAGAGGCGCGCTTGCTGGCGTATTGCTTCACCAGCCGCTCGCGCTTCTTCTGACGCTCGATCATGGATACTTTTGCCATGTCTATGTCCTCAGCTGTTGAACGGCATGTTGAAGGCCTTGAGCAGCGCCTTCGCCTCTGCATCCGTCTTCGACGTCGTGCAGATGATGATGTCCATGCCCCAGACTTCGTCGACTTTGTCGAAGTTGATCTCGGGGAAGACGATATGCTCCTTCAGGCCCATGGCGTAGTTGCCACGTCCATCGAAGCTCTTGCCGTTCACGCCGCGGAAGTCCCGGATACGGGGCATTGCGACTGTGATCAGACGATCCAGGAATTCGTACATCCGGGCGCCGCGCAGCGTGACTTTCGTGCCCAAAGGCATGTCTTCACGAACGCGGAAACCGGCGATCGACTTCTTGGCCTTGGTGATGACAGCCTGCTGACCGGCGATCGTCGTCAGGTCGTCCTGCGCCGATTTGGCCTTCTTGCTGTCACGCACCGCTTCGGCACCGCAGCCGATGTTCAGGACGATCTTGTCCAGACGCGGGATCTGCATGTCGTTCTTGTAGCCGAACTCTTCCTTCATCGCGGGACGCACGGTCTCGCGATAAACGGAGAGAAGCCGGGGGGTGTAGTTGGCTTGGTCCAGCATCAGATCACGTCTCCCGTGGTCTTGGCGAAGCGCACCTTCTTGTCGTCTTCCATGCGGAAGCCGACGCGGGTGGCTTTGCCGTTTGCGTCCAGCAGGCCAAGGTTCGACAGGTCGATCGGAAGCGACTTGGGGATCCGGCCGCCCTGGGCCGCCTGGCTTTGACGGGTGTGGCGAATGGCCATGTTCACACCGTCCACGACGGCCTTGCCGGCCTTGGGGTCGACGGAGACGATCTCGCCTTCCTTGCCCTTGTCACGGCCCGACAACACGATGACCTTGTCACCCTTGCGGAGTTTGGCAGCCATTACAGCACCTCCGGCGCGAGCGAGATGATCTTCATGAAGTTCTTCGCGCGCAGCTCGCGAACCACCGGCCCGAAGATACGGGTGCCGATCGGCTCGTTGTTGTTGTTGAGGATCACGGCCGCGTTGCGGTCGAAGCGGATGGCGGTGCCGTCGTCACGACGGACTTCCTTGGCGGTGCGAACGACGACGGCCTTGCGGACGTCCCCCTTCTTGACGCGACCGCGCGGGATGGCTTCCTTGACCGACACCACGATGATGTCGCCCACGGAGGCATACCGGCGATGCGACCCGCCCAGGACCTTGATGCACTGAACACGGCGAGCGCCGCTGTTGTCAGCTACATCCAGGTTGGTTTGCATCTGGATCATTGGTTTCTCCCGACCTTTGGGGCGGCGATGCGTGCCGTGCTCCCCAGGGTTTCGTTATGTCTCGGCACGCCCATCATCGGGCGGACCGCGGATCACTGCCCGTCATTTGTCCCGTATGGGAAAATGACTATTCGGCAATGACTTCCCACCGCTTGGTCTTGGACCGGGGCGGGCATTCCTGAATGCGCACGACGTCACCGACCTTGTACTGGTTGGTCTCGTCATGGGCACGGTACTTCTTCGACTTCCGGACCGTCTTGTGCAGCAGCGGGTGCTTGAAGCGACGCTCGATCGAAACCGTGACGGTCTGCTCGTTCTGCGAGGACGTCACGACGCCCGAGAGGATGCGTTTGGGCATGGGCTCAGGCCTCCGATTTGGCGGCGTCTGCCGCTTTCTGGTTCAGAATGGTATTCACACGGGCAATGGACCGCTTGACGGTCCGCACGCGCGCGGTGTTCTCAAGCTGGCTGGTCGCAGCCTGAAAGCGGAGGTTGAACGCCTCTTTCTTTAGGTTGGTCAGTTCGGTGCGCAGCTCATCGGGGGTCTTGCCCCGCAGTTCAGTGGCGTTCATCGCCTGTTCCTTTGCAACATCACCGGAGGGCCCCTCGCGGGTAACCCTGATTCCGGTGGAGATCATCGGTAGAAGGGGCCGCATAGACGAGGAGTCGGGGGTTGGCAAGGGGGTTAGTGTCAGCAAGCTGCTAAGCGAGCATCACTGATCGGAAGTACGGAGCATCCAATGAGTTCGGAAGAACCTCATGACGTTTGGCTTAACTTTCTTAACCCTTTGGGGATGAAACAGAAGTTAACGAAAGCTAGCCTCTTCATCGCGGCCTATGAAATGTTTGCTGATGACACCGTGGAGCGTCTCAAAGCATTCTTCTCCACAACATGGGAGGCAGAGAAAGGATGGCAGGAGTCTGAGAGATACCAGAGTAACGTCCGTAACCTTGATCCGTTACCCTGAGCTCCGCCCGTTCGGCCCTCAAACGCTCCCCCGGAGCGTTTGCCACTTCGCGGATCGGGCCTCACACCCACCCGTAATTGAAACTCACCGATACCCGGTCCTCCTCGGACATGTTCATCGGCACCTCATGCCGCAGCCACGACTCCCACAGCAGCACCTCCCCCACCTCCGGCTTTTCATAGGCAAACGTCCGCAGCTTGCGCCGCGCGTCCGTCTTCCGGACCGGAGCCGCCATCATCATCGGCAGGCGCGGGTCCTCGAACTTGATGGCGCTCGTGTCACTGGGCATCGCCACATAGGTCGTGCCCGAGATCACCGAATGCGGGTGCAGGTGCCCGGTGTGGATGCCGCCATAGGGCAGGATGTTGATCCACATCGAGTCGAGCGTCAGCTTCTTGCCCGCCAGATCGAACTCCAGATCCTCGGCGAAGGCGGCGACATGCCTGTCCAGCGATTTGACCAGCGTTTTGAAGATCGGGAACCGCCAGCCGAGGTCGGTCAGCGATGCGTAGCTGGTATAGCCGGGAAAGTCGTTCTCTTCGCACCACGCCTGCCCGGCCGCGTCGTCCTCGGCGATCGACAGGCAAGATGTTTCCAACTCCTGCGGATCGATCTTTGGGGCATGTTCTGAAAGTGCCGCGCGGTAGATGCGCGTGACGAAAAGGGAGGAGATATCGGGCAACGGAAAACCTCGTGGGAACGGGCGGACACCGGGTGTCAGATTGAAAAAACCCCCGCCGGTTGTCCAGCGGGGGTTCTGTAAGTTGCGAGGGCTTGGGGTCCGGAAAGTTTGCGAGCGAACTGCCTACACCCCGCAGGAAAGATCGTTAGCGCAAAGCGCTACCAATCCTCCCGCACCACGGTCCGTGTCTTGATCGGCAGTTTCATCGCCGCCAGACGCAGGGCTTCCCGCGCCGTGGCTTCGTTTACGCCGTCGATCTCGAACATGATCCGGCCAGGCTTGACCTTGCAGGCCCAGTAATCGACCGAACCCTTACCCTTACCCATCCGGACTTCGGTGGGTTTGGACGTGACGGGCACGTCCGGGAAGATCCGGATCCAGACCCGGCCCTGACGCTTCATGTGACGCGTCATGGCCCGGCGGGCGGCTTCGATCTGGCGCGCGGTGACACGCTCCGGCTGGATCGCTTTCAGGCCGTAGGTGCCGAAGTTCAGGTCAGACCCGCCCTTCGCTTCACCCTTGATCGAGCCTTTGAACTGCTTGCGGAACTTCGTCCGTTTCGGTTGCAACATGGGTTCTACTCCTTACCGGCGCGGACCGCGGGGACCGCGATCGTCACGACGGCCTCCGGCGCCACGGGGGGCAGGACCGTCCTGCAGTTCCTGGGCTTTGCGATCACGAGCCGACGGGTCGTGCTCCATGATCTCGCCTTTAAAGATCCACACCTTGATCCCGATAATACCATAGGGGGTCACGGCTTCGATGCCGGCATAGTCGATGTCGGCGCGCAGTGTGTGCAGAGGCACGCGACCTTCACGGTACCACTCGGTCCGTGCGATTTCCGCACCACCGAGACGACCGGCCAGATTCACACGGATGCCCAGGGCCCCCATGCGCATGGCGTTCTGCACCGAACGCTTCATGGCGCGGCGGAACGAAACCCGGCGCTCCAGCTGCTGGGCGATGCTTTCGCCAACCAAAGCCGCGTCCAGTTCCGGCTTGCGGACCTCGACGATGTTCAGGTGCAGTTCCGAGTCGGTCAACGCGGCCAGCTTCTTGCGAAGCACCTCGATGTCCGCACCCTTCTTGCCGATGATCACACCCGGACGGGCCGTATGGATCGTCACGCGGCACTTCTTGTGCGGACGCTCGATGATGACGCGGCTGATGCCGGCCTGCTTGCACTCTTCCTCGATGAACTCGCGCATACGCAGGTCCTCAAGCAGAAGATTGCCGTAGTCCTTCGTGTCGGCGTACCAACGGCTGTCCCAGGTGCGATTGACCTGAAGCCGCATGCCGATCGGGTTGACTTTGTTACCCATCAGGCTTGCTCCTCTACCTGGCGAACGATGATCGTAAGTTCCGCGAACGGCTTGGTGATCTTGCCGAACCGGCCACGGGCCCGCGGACGGCCCCGCTTCATCGTCAGGTTCTTGCCGACCCAGGACTCGGCTACGATCAGCGCATCAACATCCAGGTTATGGTTGTTTTCCGCGTTGGCGATGGCCGACTGGAGGCACTTGCGCACGTCGATGGCGATCCGCTTCTTGGAGAAGGTCAGATCGGCGATTGCCTTCTCGACCTTCTTGCCACGGATCATCGAGGCAACGAGGTTCAGCTTCTGCGGGCTGGTGCGCAGCGACCGCAACTTGGCCATGGCTTCGTTGTCAGCCACGCGGCGGGGATTTTTTTCCTTGCCCATGACTTATTTCCTCTTGGCTTTTTTGTCGGCGGCGTGACCGTAGTAGGTGCGCGTCGGTGAATACTCACCGAACTTCTGACCGATCATGTCCTCGGTGATGTTCACCGGGATATGCTTGTGGCCATTGTAGACGCCAAAGGTGAGGCCGACGAATTGCGGCAGGATGGTGGACCGGCGCGACCAGATCTTGATCACGTCGTTGCGGCCGCCTTCGCGGGCAACTTCGGCCTTCTTCAGGACGTGGGCGTCGACAAACGGCCCTTTCCATACGGAACGGCTCATATCAGCGGCCTTTCTTCTTGGCGTGACGCGATCTCAGGATCAGCTTCGACGACGCCTTGTTCTTGTTGCGGGTGCGCGCACCCTTTGTCGGCTTGCCCCAGGGCGTGACCGGGTGACGACCACCCGAGGTCCGGCCTTCGCCACCACCATGCGGGTGGTCGATCGGGTTCATGACCACACCGCGCACGGACGGGCGGATGCCCTTGTGACGGTTGCGGCCCGCTTTACCGAGGTTCTGGTTCGAGTTGTCGGGGTTCGAGACCGCGCCAACCGTCGCCATGCATTCCTGACGCACCAGACGCAGCTCGCCCGAGGACAAACGGATCTGCGCATAGCCACCGTCACGACCGACGAACTGGGCATAGGTGCCCGCGGCGCGTGCGATCTGACCGCCCTTGCCGGGCTTCAGCTCGATGTTGTGGATGATCGTACCGATCGGCATGCCCTGAAACGGCATCGCGTTGCCGGGCTTGATGTCGGCCTTGGCCGAGGCCACGACGCGATCGCCGACCGCGAGACGCTGGGGCGCCAGGATATAGGCCTGCTCCCCGTCGGTGTAGCGGATCAGGGCGATGAAGGCGGTCCGGTTCGGATCGTATTCGATCCGTTCGACATTCGCCTGAACGTCCAGCTTGTTACGTTTGAAATCGACGATCCGATAGAGACGCTTGGCGCCCCCGCCCTTGCGGCGCATCGTGATCCGTCCGGTGTTGTTCCGTCCGCCATTCTTGGTCAATCCCTCGACGAGGGCCTTGACCGGGCGGCCTTTCCAGAGCTCCGAACGGTCGATCAGAACCAGCCCACGCTGGCCCGGCGTCGTCGGCTTATACGACTTGAGTGCCATGTTACCTGTCTTCCGTTTTGCATAACGGTGGGTTTCCCCACCGTAGGTATAGGGCCCCGAAGGTCCCCGGTGATCTGTCCGCGCAGGCCTGGGCCGGAGCGAACAACGTCAAAGCCCCGGACGAATCCGGGGCCTGCCGATGGGGCGGTTTAGGAGGGGTGGGGAGTGGGGTCAAGGGCTGGCGGGGGAGGTTTTAGGCGCGGCGGATTTCACGGGTGATGCGCGGGTGATCTACGGGTGATCTGGGTCGGACACAATTGTTGGAAAAATGTGTTGCGTGTTGACGTGGTCGGCGTGTGACGAGTTTAGCCGCAGGACAGTTCAGACACCGTCTGGCCGGAAGCGGAACGCAGGTCCTTGATGATTTCATCCCGCATGAAGAGGTTAGGAAACGCTACGAGATCCGGATCTTCGAGAATGCAAAGCAAAGCCTGAACCTCGATTTCCTGCGGTGACTGCGCCGCTCGAAAGTAAGTTCCAAAGATTGTAAATCCAAGCGCCATAGTCAACCCCCACACATCACTTTCCAAAGCCTGCCACGATGGACCAGCCTTGAATGCCTCGAAATTGGAGCGCTCGTTTGGTGTCAGAACAGCCGTGACGATCTCGGGCGGGATGACTGACAAGCTGGCCGGCGCGGTCATTTCTATCTCGCCGGGCTGGGCGAATGACTGGCCGGCATGGACGATTGAAAGCACCATCTCTCCGGCGGGTGATCGATAGAACTCGGCAAGTTCATCAAGCTGTTCCGGGGAAAGCTCCTCGACGTAAGTCTTCACGAGTCGATCGCGCAGATCTGCGAGGCTGGACTCTACCATGTCGTCAGGAATCGCCAAAGCGGCTGCGGCTTGGTCAACCATCGTGCCCCCCAACTCTCCGATACGTTTGCGATAATGTCGAACAAGGATAGATTTCTGTCCCACGAGAAATTGACGAACTTCAAGATCGCTCATTTGGACATTCACTAGGTAGCGCGCGTCTTCGAGGGGTGTCGCACCCGCGCCATGACCCGGCACAAGCATCATGAACCCTGCAATCAATCCAACTAGGAATCGGTCGGTTTGGGCAATCCTTGATATCTTCATGAAATGGTGTAACGGCACTCAGCTCGCCTTTCGTACATCGACAGTCTTCGGGTTCACCTTCTCAATGAAATTTGGCCATTCTTGGACCAGACCCACAACAACATCTGTCCAGTCGACCATCACCGAAGACGAAAAAGCCCCGCTGTCGCCAGCGGGGCCTCTCATTCTTTCGACCGATGGGCATATGATGCCCACCCACCAAACCTTACAGCCCGGTGGTCACATCGATGGTGTTGCCCGGCTCGAGCGTGACGTAGGCTTTCTTCACGTCCTTGCGGCGGCCCAACTGGCCCCGGAAACGCTTGGTCTTGCCCTTGGTGATGGACGTATTCACGGCCTTCACCTTCACGCCGAACAGTTCTTCGACCGCCGATTTGATCTGCGGCTTGTTCGCGTCGATGGACACTTCGAAGACCACTGCGCCCGCTTCGGACGCCATGGTGGCCTTTTCGGTGATGATCGGTTTGCGGATCACGTCATAGGTGTTCATTTCAACCGAGCCTCCAGAGCTTCGACACCCGCCTTGGTGATAACGAGCGTATCACGCTTGAGGATGTCCATGACGTTCGCGCCCATCGTCGGCAGAACGTCCACGTTGCCGAGGTTGCGCGCGGCCTGCGCGAAATCCTCGTTGACTGTCGCGCCGTCGATGATCAGCGCGCGCTTCCAGCCCAGATTGCCCATCTGCTTGGCCAGTGCCGAGGTCTTGGCATTGGCCAGCGTCAGATCGTCCAGGATGACCAGCTTGCCGGCCTGTGCCTTGGACGACAGGGCGTGCATCAGGCCCATGCGGCGGACCTTCTTGGTCAGCTCGTGGCCATGGCTACGGGGCGTCGGGCCTTTGTAGACACCGCCGCCGCGGAAGATCGGCGCCTTGCGGGAACCGTGGCGTGCGCCGCCGGACCCCTTCTGACGAACGATCTTCTTGGTTGAATACTTGACCTCGGTACGGGTTTTGACCTTGTGGGTTCCGGCCTGCGCCTTGTTCCGCTGCCAGCGGACGACCCGGTACAGGATGTCGCGGCGCGGCTCCTGACCGAAAATGTCGTCGCTCAGCTCGACGGAACCGGCTTTGCCGCCGTCCAGGGTGATGACATCGAGTTTCATGCGTCATCTTCCTTCTTCTCGGCGTCCGAATTGTCCGTATCTGCGGACTCGTCGGAGATTTCAGCTTCCGCGGCTTTCAGCGCGGCTTCCTCGGCGGCGGCCTGTTCGGCGGCCTGCGCCTCCTCGGCGGCCTTGGCTTCGGCTTCGGCGGCGGCAGCGGCTTCCTCAGCGGCTTTCTGTGCTTCCCGCTTGGAAGACAGAAGCGCAGCGGGAACGATGGCACTCTCGGGGAACGGCTTCTTCACAGCATCCTTGATCGTGACCCATCCGCCCTTGGAGCCGGGAACGGCGCCCTTGACCATGATCAGGCCACGGTCGGTGTCGGTCTTGATGACCTGCAGGTTCTGCGTGGTGACACGGGCGGCCCCCATGTGACCGGCCATCTTCTTGCCCTTGAACACCTTGCCGGGGTCCTGACACTGGCCGGTGGAGCCGTGCGACCGGTGGCTGATCGACACGCCGTGCGTGGCGCGCAAACCGCCGAAGTTCCAGCGCTTCATGGCACCGGCAAACCCCTTACCGATCGAGGTGCCCGACACGTCGACGAACTGACCTTCGAAGTAATGGTCGGCGATGATTTCCTCGCCCACTTCGATCATGGCGTCCGCATCGACGCGGAATTCCACGATCTTGCGCTTGGGTTCGACGTTGGCGGCCTTGAAGACGCCGCGCATCGCCTGGCTGGTGCGCTTGGCCTTGGCGGCGCCGGCACCCAGTTGCACGGCCGTATAGCCATGCGATGTATCCGTGCGTTGGCCGATGACCTGAAGGCCATCGAGTTGCAGCACTGTGACGGGGATCTGTTTCCCGTCTTCCTGGAAGATGCGGGTCATGCCCACCTTCTTCGCGATCACTCCGGAACGCAGCATAGTCGTGCCCTCCTCAGACCGAGATCTGGACGTCGACGCCAGCGGCCAGGTCGAGCTTCATCAGCGCGTCCACGGTCTGCGGGGTCGGGTCAACGATGTCGAGCATCCGCTTGTGCGTGCGGATTTCCCACTGGTCGCGCGACTTCTTGTCGATATGCGGGCCGCGCAGGACGGTGAACTTCTCGATCTTGTTCGGGAGCGGGATCGGGCCGCGCACCTGCGCGCCGGTCCGTTTGGCCGTGGCCACGATCTCGGCAGTGCTGGCATCCAGCACGCGATAATCGAACGCCTTGAGCCGGATACGGATATTCTGGCTTTTCATGTCATTCGCCTGACAAGCCGCCACGTCCCGGAGTCCGGGGGGCGGTCATTTGAGTTGAGAGGAGGAGATCGGACCACCCGGCCCCCTCGTCGAACCCATACGAACAGGGGGACGCATCGCATCCCCGTTCGTGGAGCGCGGCGAATAGCCCGAGTCGGGTCGCACCGCAACCCCCCGCGCCTGCCTATTTTCTAAAGCCAGCGCATCCGCCAGAGGATCAGACCGAGCCCGCCGAAGACCCCGGCAAGCAACCCGACGAATATCCAGAACGCCACGGGGCTTCCGGCCCCCGGAATGCCGCCCAGATTGACACCCATCAATCCGGTCAGGAACCCCAGCGGCAGAAACAGGACCGACACGATGGACAGGATGTAAAGCTGCCGGTTCAGGCGTTCGGCCTGCGCACCGGCGATGCCTTCGCGCGCCAGCACAAGCCGCTGGATCAGCAGGTCCAGTTCCTCGACCGCGCGGACGTGGCGGTCGTGCAACTCGGCCAGACGCCGCCGTTCGCCCTTGGGCACAAGGTCCAACAGGCGCAGCGCCTCCAGCGCGTCGCGTTGAGGGGAAACGTGACGGCGCAGACCCAGCACCGCACGGCGCAGCCGGGTCGCTTCCTGACGTTCGTCTTCGGTCGGGCGACCATCGTCCAGCGCATCTTCCAGAGTGTCTGTCGCGCGGGTCAGAATGTCGACGGTAGTATCAATCCGCTCGGCGATGATTTCGACAAGATCGTGCAGGAAGGCGCCCGTCGTGACGGCCCCCGTTCCCGAAGCGATCCTTTCGGACTGAACGGTCAGCGCGCCGACTGGCCGACGTGACAGGCTGATCACCATCCGTGCGTCGACATACAGGCGCAGCGACGGCATGTCGCCGCCATCCTCGATGGTGTCATCGGGGACATCGCGCAGCAGGATCATCGCGCCCTGCCCGACATGGACCGAACGCGGCCGTGTCCCGGCTCCCGTCAGGGCCTGCACCGTCGATGGGTCGAGTTCGGGAAGAACGCGGGCAAGCCAGGTCTGCGCGTCGGCGACATCTTCGGGTTCCGCGGACAGATGGGCCCAGGCCAGATCGCTGGACAGACAGGCGGATTCCAGCGCCGCGCCGGAAAGGCGTTCCCCGCGGCGGGGTGCGGAAAGAGTATATCCGTACAGGGCTGTCATGCGGGTGGATCGTTACCATCAGGGCTGCGCGACGCAAGTGTCATCGCCGTCAGCGAAAAACGGCCGCCTTTTGGGACGGCCGTTTGTTATCGGGTCGGTGACGCAATCGCGTTGTCCTGGTGTTCCGACGATTACTCGGTAATCTTCGACACCACGCCCGCGCCGACCGTGCGGCCGCCTTCGCGGATCGCGAAGCGCAGGCCCTGCTCCATCGCGATCGGCGCGATCAGCTCGACCCCGAAGGATACGTTGTCGCCCGGCATCACCATCTCCGTGCCCTCGGCCAGCTGAACCGTGCCGGTCACATCCGTCGTCCGGAAGTAGAACTGCGGCCGGTAGTTGGCGAAGAACGGCGTGTGACGGCCACCCTCTTCCTTGGTCAGGATATAGGCCTCGGCCTCGAACTTCGTGTGCGGCTTCACCGAGCCGGGCTTGCACAGCACCTGCCCGCGCTCGACACCTTCACGATCGACACCGCGCAAGAGCGCGCCGATGTTGTCGCCCGCCTCACCGCGATCCAGCAGCTTGCGGAACATCTCGACGCCCGTGCAGGTCGTCTTCTTGGTGTCGCGGATGCCGACGATCTCGATCTCGTCGCCGACGTTGATCACGCCGCGCTCGACACGCCCCGTGACAACCGTACCGCGACCCGAGATCGAGAACACGTCCTCGACCGGCATCAGGAACGGCTGGTCCACGGCACGCTCGGGCGTCGGGATGTACTCGTCGAC
>NZ_FNZQ01000005.1 GCF_900109285.1 Jannaschia helgolandensis | reverse complement strand
GCAGCCTCGGAACCGAAATACCGCCTACTCCCGGCAGATGCGCTTCGACATGATCTGCGAGGCCAACGGGATCGAGCACCGGCTCACCAAACCGAACCACCCGTGGACCAACGGCCAAGTTGAGCGGATGAACCGCACGATCAAGGATGCGACCGTGAAGCGATACCACTACGACAGCCACGATCAGCTCCGCGGCCATATCGCGGACTTCCTGGACGCTTACAACTTCGCCCGTCGTCTCAAGACTCTCAGCGGGCTCACACCCTACGAATACATCTGCAAAATCTGGACTTCAGAGCCAGACCGCTTCATCGTCGATCCGATCCACCAGATGACGGGACTAAACACCTAAGCCGCGGTGCGATCCTGCGCCAAGGTCGTCAGCCACCTGCTTGCGCGTCAGCCCGCTAGTTGTTCAGTCCCGGCATCAAACCGTGACAGGTTCACTGCAAGACTGTCTCGAACAGATAACAGAATAGCCGGATTTCGCGGAAGCGCCCATGGTGGTTCTTGGAAAAGGCCGAATGATCCGGCACCGGATCAGCCAGGCCGAACTTGCAAAACTACCGGTAAGCCAGATTGACATGCACCTCTTTGCAAAGTCGCCGCTCGGACCGGATGCCCATGCAATAGCCAAGCAAAAGCATAGGTGTGCGATTTGGAGAGATTGCGCCGCGTCGTCGATGAGCGTGACGTGCGACAATTCAGGAGTGATTTTACCTGTACGACCGAGTTGATGGCAGGCCGCCCAAATGGATCTCATCAATGGTATATAGAATATCCAAGCCGCCGCCAGGGAATACGTCGATAAGTTCACTTCGCATAATCAAATCCGGTCGATGATAAAGTCGGGAACGATCGCCGAGCGCCGGATGGCATTGGTCACATCCAAATTAGTCAGCGATCCATATCCGGTGACGAGAGCGGTAGCAAAACCAGCCTGATGTCCGCCGAGGATGTCGGTATGCAGAGTGTCACCGACCATGAGTACGCGTTCAGGCGGGGTAGGGCGTTCAAAGCGCGTCCGCGCCATCTCGAAAATGTCGGGAAATGGTTTGCCAAAGAACACCGGTTCGATGCCCGTCGCATCCGCAAGTTTGTGCGCGAACCAGCCGGGTTCACGCGACAAGCCGTTTTCCCGTGGGGCGACCATGTCCGGATTGCCGACAAGAACAGGGCGCGGCGAGCGGATCAGCGCGGTCTCCAGCAGCGTCTGACGCGCGTCGGTCCAGCCGTCAGAGCCGACGAGGAGAAATCCATCCACACGGTCGTAATCGTTAGGTTCATCAGTGAGGATGCAGGCGTTGAGATTGGAAATCTCACCTAGGTCCGCGGTCGGATTCAGCATGACACCCCAGTTGGAGTGCGGCTCGCTCTCGACGCGAAGCAGGAGGGCGTCACGGCTGCTCACGACCTCGGATGGCGCGAAGTCAAAGCCGAGCGCGGCATAGCGCGCCATCATCCGGGCTTTCGGATAGCCGGCGGAATTGGACACGACGGCGACGGATTTGCCGACTTTGCGAAGCGCGGCAATGGTCTCTGCGGCACCGGGAATGGCGGTTTCACCGACGTTCAGCACACCATAGGCATCGAATAGGATCAAATCGAACGGCGCAACAATATCGGCGAAACTGGCATTGAGCGCGCGCCCGCCGCCGGTGGCCGGGGGCAGGCGATGTTGCACGCTCAGATAGGCTTCAAACGCCTCCGCAGGATCGACGAACTGAAAGCCGATCAGAGGATGCGGCGGCGCAGGAATGCCGAGATGACTTCGCCAATGATTACCAGCACGATGATCGCGATCAGGATGGTCGCGACCTCGGGCCAGTTGAAGGTGTCGATGGCACCCTGCAGGATAATCCCGATACCACCGGCGCCGACCAGCCCCAGCACAGTGGATTCTCGCAGATTTATGTCCCAACGCAGGATCGCCACGGCCCAGAAGGTGGGCATCACCTGTGGCACGATGGCGTAAACGATGACCTTGAAGCGTGACGCGCCGGTGGCCTCCAGCGCCTCGACCGGGCGCGTGTCAATCTCCTCGATCGCTTCGCCCAGAAGTTTGCCGATGAACCCGATGGACCGAAACATGATCGCCACGATTCCCGCCACGACGCCGGGACCGAAAATGGCGACGAACAGAAGCGCCCAAATAATCGTGTTAACCGACCGGGACGTTACAAGGATCAGCCGCCCAAGCCACAGTGTCACTTGGTTTGGCGTGGTATTCTGCGCGGCGATATAGGCCACTGGCAGCGAAAACAGCACCGCAAAGGCCGTGGCAAAGGTCGCGATGTTCACCGTGTCCCACAGCACCCGCAGGATCGTGCCAAGGTTACTGGGATCGGGTGGATACATCCGCCCGAACAGGTCGCTGATTTGTTCCGGTGCGCCCCAGACCCATGCCCAGACCACCTCGATCGAGGTCAGAGCCCAAGCTATGGCCAGACCGCAGCCCAGCAGAATGGCCCAGCGGGTGAATTTCTGTTTCGGGGTGAAGCGAACCCAGTCGTCTCGACCGAACTGTTCTGCGATGGACGTCATTGAATGCGCTTTCGTATGGCGCCGCTGACTGCCTCCGACAAAAGGATCGCACCGACAATGACGATGGTGATGGCAAGCGCGAAGTCGTAGTCATAGCGCCCGAAGGCGTTGGCCAGCGTTGCACCGATACCGCCCGCACCCACGATCCCGACTACGGCGGAGGCTCGCAGGTTCGAGTCCAGTTGATAGATGGTCAGGCCGATCTGGCGGGGCATGATCTGCGGAAAGATCGCATAGACCAGTGTGGACAGATAGGGCGCACCAGCTGCCCGCATCGCTTCGACCTGGCCGAAGTCGATTTCTTCTATCCGCTCGGCAAGCATCTTGGCGACGAAGCCGATGGAATAGACGATCAGCGTAAGAACCCCGGCGAAGGGGCCAAAGCCGACCGCCTTGACGAACAGGATGGCGACGATCACGGGATGAAAGCTGCGGGCGATGATGATTATCGCCCGGCCAAGGTAGAAGATCGGCAGGGGAGCAACATTACGCGCTGACATGAATGCGATCGGGATCGATAGAAGCACGCCTCCCGCCGTTGCCAGCACCGAGATCTTGAGGCTTTCGAGGAAACCGTCCATCAGCAACTGGCTGCGTTCGAAGCTGGGCGGGAAGGCTCCGCCAAAGATCCGGCCAGCACGGACGATGCCTTCGGCAACGCGGTTCCAGTCGATGGGCATGGTCAGGCCGACCCAGCCGAAATAGGCGATTGCACCCAGATAGACGGTCCAACGGAGCACCGGGTTCGCAATGAAAGGCGGTTTTGACCATGTGTCGCGCGCCGCGCTCATGACGCCGCAGCCATGTCGTCGGTGCGGTCCGCGTGCGGGCTGCCAGCATAGATCTCGTCCATCGCGGCCTGATCGAGCTGCGCTGGTTTGTCGTCGAAGATGATACGGCCATAGCGCATCCCGACGATCCGGTCGGTGTATTCCTTGGCCTCGGTCACGTTGTGGATATTGATGACGACGGGCAACTTCAGTTCGCCCGCCAGATCGCGCAGCAGACCCATGATCTGCTCCGATGTCTTGGGGTCTAGCGATGCTGTCGGCTCGTCCGCCAAAAGGATGTCAGGGTCCTGCATCAGGGCACGCACAACGCCGACGCGCTGACGTTCGCCGCCCGACAGCTGATCGGCGCGGGTGTTGGCGTAATGAGCGATGCCGACGCGTTCCATCAATTCGAACGCACGGCGAATGTCCTTTTTCGGATAGCGACGTGTCACTGCGGCCCAGGTGGAAATATATCCAAGCCGTCCGGACTGGACGTTTTCCATCACCGTCAGGCGGTCGACGAGATTGAAGCTTTGGAACACCATCCCGATTTTGCGGCGCGCCGCGCGCAGGTTCTTACCACGCAGACTGGTCAGCTCGGTCCCGTTTAGATTGATTGAACCGGACGTCGGCTCCACCAGCCGGTTGATACAGCGCAGCAGCGTGCTCTTGCCGGCACCAGACGACCCGATGATCGACACGACGCTTTCGCCCTCGATTGTCAGGTCAAGATTCTTGAGAACCGGATCCCCGCTGCCATACCGTTTGACGAGGTCAGTGATTTTCAACATTTGGACCGCCTTCTGTGTGGGGCCGATCCAATAGACCGGCCCCAACGGGAAATATCATTCAGCAGCAAGGCCTTGGGGCGTGTATTCGACACCATTGGCCGACTGGATCTGGCGAATGACGGCCCATTGATCCTTGTAGGTGATCGGAACGAACTTGGTGACGCCGGAGAATTCCTCGCCCAGTGCGGTGCCGGCGAAGTCGAAGCTGAAGAAGGCTTCCTTGATCTTCTCTTTCAGCTCTGGCGCCAGGTTGTAGGCCACACCGTAGGACGTTGTCGGGAACGGATCACTTTCCCATACGATGCGAACGTCCGCAGGATCGTAAAGGCCACGCTCTGCCATGCGATCCACGACTTCGGACGCGACAGGGGCCGCATCATAGTCGCCCGCGACCACACCCAGCATGGACTGGTCGTGGCTGCCGGAATAGATCACTTCGTAGTCCTGATCCGGCACGACGCCCAGATCGGGGAACAAGGCGCGCGGCGCCTGATTGCCCGAGTTCGACGTGGGCGAGGTGTGCGCGACGCGCTTGCCCGCCAGGTCGGCCATTTCCTTGATGTCACTGTCGGCCTGCGTGTAAACCTGCAGCTTATAGCCGAACTGGCCGTCTTCGGCGCCCATGATGGCAAAAGGCTCCACGCCTGCAAGGTTCACTGCAAAGGGTGTCGGCCCGGTGGAAAAACCTGCGATATGCAGGCGGCCCGACCGCATGGCCTCGACCTCGGCGGAGTTCGATTGCACTGCGAAGAACTGCACGTCCTTGCCGGTGACCTCTTCCAGATGTTCGATGAACGGGGTCCAGATGTCCTCGTAGATCGCGGGATCTTCGACTGGCGTATAGGCAAAGACGAGGGTGTCCGGGTCTATCAATTCGCTGGGGTCAGTCGGCGCATCGGCGACAAGATCGCCGTCCGCATCGCAATACATGACGTCGAGTGTGCCCCGGTTGGCGCACTCCTCCTGTGCCAGCGCGCTGCCGGCCGTCATAGCGAAGGCCGTCAGAAGACCCGCGCCGAGAATTATTACCTTAGGCATGTTTTTCTCCTCCCTGGTGTGTTCCGCATGTCATTCACGGAACGACTGGCGTGGATACGACCACCAAAATCTGCGATTGGCAACGTTCCCCCTGACATCTTCTATGGCACAGATTGAAGTCAGGCGGCAAAGCGGCAACAACTCTAGGGATGTTTCACATGCGGTTCCGATTGCCAGGTCACGCGTTTGGCCCGGACGCCTGAAAATACAACAATCGCGTTTGCCAGAACATCCAGCGTGTCCAATACCGGAACCGGACAACGGATCTGTTTGCTGACTAGGGAAAATTCGGTGCAGCCTATGATGACGCGCGCAGCACCCTCGCGAACAAGCGTGGCAGCCTCATTTTCCAACAGGGTGAGGTCGGCCTGGCTTGGTCCGTGTTTCTTGATCCGGCGTATGGACGCCAGGATTTCGGTCTCGTCTTCAGGGAAAGCTGACCTTAGATCCGCGTCTTCCAAAAGGTTTCTGAACAGGCCTGTCCGGTTCGTCGCAGGCGAGGCGAGAACGCCGACGACGTCCCCGCGCGTCATGCCACATGCGGCCTCCGAGCAGGCGAGGCGGGGCATGTTCAGCAACGGGATGTTGACGGCTTGCACGATGTTTGACGCATATAGATGCGCCGTGTTGCACGGCATGGCCAGAACCTGCGCACCGGCCTGTTCCAACCTTTTGGCCATCTGAGCCAAGACCGGCCCCGGGTCGGGCCCGTCCTGTGTGATAATATGGCGGAGGCGCGAGGGTACCTGCGGGTTCATATCCACGATCATCGGGGCATGATCCTGATCGCCTTCCGCCGCGGTGGCGGCGTGCACCCTTTGCATCAGCGCGATGGTCGCCTCGACACCCATGCCGCCCAGAACACCGACGCGCCGAAACCTGTCTGCGGCATCCGTCATGTCGCTATCCGGTCAGGACCAGCGGTCCGAGAAGTCGAAGGCGGCATCGTAGCCGAATAGCGCCGCTGCCCCCCCGGTGTGCAGAAAAACTACCCGCTCGCCCTTTTTGAAATGTCCTTTCCGGATCAGGTCGATCAAGCCAGCGGCGCCTTTGGCTGAGTAAACCGGATCAAGAAGAATCGCTTCCAATTCCGCAAACATCCGGATCGCCTCCAGGCCGCTTTCCGTGGGGATGCCGTATCCCTCACCGACATAGTCCGTGTTGGCCACGACGTCCTCACGGGTCACGACCCCCGGACATCCAAGCTTCTCCGCTGTTTTGCAGGCAAGCTTAAAGACGTTTTCTTCCTGTTTCATCTTGGGTGCGCGAACGCCGATGCCCAAAAGAGGGATCTGTGCATTCATTGCCTTCAGCCCGACAACCAGGCCCGCCTGCGTTCCTGCGCTGCCGGTGGCGGTCACGATATGATCGATCTTCATGCCTGTGCCGTTCACTTGGCCCAGAAGCTCGAAAGCGCAGTTGACATAGCCCAAGGCACCCGTCGGGTTCGAGCCGCCGCCCGGAATGGTATATACTTTCTTGCCGTCGGCCCGCATCTGATCTGCGATTTCTTCGATGACGGCGTTGAAATCCCCGCCGCCTCCGCGCTTTTCGGTCGTCGCACCATGCAGGTGGTCCAGAAGCACGTTGCCGTTGTTGTTGTAATTGGCATCGTTTGACCCTGTGCGGTCTTCCAGTACGATGTGACACCCCATGCCCATCTTGGCGGCAAAGGCCGCGGTCTGGCGAGCATGGTTGGATTGGGTCGCGCCTTGAGTGACGACGATTTCCGCGCCTTGGAGCTCGGCTTCGGCCATAAGAAACTCTAGTTTGCGCGTCTTGTTGCCACCGGTAGACATGCCCGTGCAGTCATCCCGTTTGATCCAGATTTCCGGACCGCCCAGTTCCTTGCTCAGGCGATCGAGGCGTTCGAGCGGCGTGGGGAGGTGGGCGAGGAATCGGCGCGGAAAACGGGCAAGGTGCATTGCATGATCCTTAATTTGCTTCATTCGATGTTTACTTGCGCAGAACCATCATTCCTAATGCAAATTGGCACATGTAACTTGCGTTGATCGCAATTTTGAAGGGAAGTGGAAAATGCGGTTGGAGTGGATCGACGATATACTTGCGGTGCTCGATAATGGATCGCTTGCGCGCGCTGCCGAAAAGCGGCTGTTGACGCAATCCGCATTTACCCGCCGCGTCCGTCTTATCGAGGACAGCATCGGCACCGAACTTTTTGATCGACGACGCAAGCCGGTGACAGTGATGGCCGGGGTCGAAGCTCTGGCACCGGAACTGCGCGACCTGAGCCTGCGTCTGCGAAAAATGCATTACAGGTTGAAAACGTCCAGCAGCCAGACGAATGGCAAGATGAGCATTGCCTGTCAGCATGCGATCACCACAACGGTTTCGCCGTGGATCGTGCGAGCCATGGCGCAATATGACGACATGTCGGTCAGAGTGCGGTCAGGAAATCAGGACGAGTGTATGGTGCAATTGTTGTCCGGTGAGGTCGATTTCGCCGTGATGTATACTGTACCCGGCGACCAGACGGCAGTTTTCGAAAAGGCTTTTGAAACACGGCAGATCGGCAGTGACATGCTGGTGCCGGTTTGTGCCCCGTCACTGGAAGAGATTGCATCGTCGCCGCAGATTCCAGTCATAGGCTACCCTGGGGGCGTTTTTCTTGGGCAGGTCTTTGATCGGATGATCGCGCCACGCTTCAGGGCAGACATTACGATCGTGGCCAAGGCCGAAACCGCCCTGACGCTGGCCGCATACGAGTTCGCTCTGGGCGGGCTCGGCGTGGCCTGGCTGCCGCGGTCACTGGTCGCTGGCGCTCTCGCACACGAAACGCTTGTTTCGCTTGAGGCGAGCCTTCCGATGCAGGCGCTTGAGATCAGGGCGTTCCGGCTACGGGACGGTCAGGATACGCAGACTGATTCCATCTGGCACAATATCTTGACTGATATCGTGTTGCCGGCGAATTTAAAGCGCTTCCCAGACGCGTTTTCCGGTCATGTCCAGACGGTCGAGCGAACAGTGTAGCGAAAGCGTCAGTGTCGCTTCCCATTCAGACCCGCCGACCTGCATCAGGGCGCCGCTCGCGATTTCTTCGCTGACCGCTCCTTCCGGGAGCCAGGCGATACCGCTGCCCGATAGCACGCGTCGCTTGATGGCTTCTGTCAGTGCATCCATGTAGCGCAGCTTCAACGGTGGTTTCCGTTTTCCGATTGTCTGATCGACGACTGTGCCGAGAAAACTGCTGGGATCATATCCCAGGTAGGGAATATCCCTGATGTCGGAGCGATCAAGATCCCATCCCCCGTCAGTCGCGGCGGATGTTTTCGCCACCGGAATGAACTGCTCGGTGCCGATGTCCTTGCGCACGAACAGGGCTTCATCAAAATTCGGGGCCACGTCCTTGTAGCTGTAGTAAAGTAGAAAATCGCATGTCGCCTCCAGCAGAAGATGACAGCACGTACTCAGGTTATCGGAATAGACACGCACACGCAGGTCCGGAAACTGCTGCTCAAGATCCGCGATGCGGCGCGACAGATAATTGACCGAGATCGTGTGCAGCACGGCAAAACGCTGGAATGCCGTGCTGCCGCGTTCTTCGGCGCGGATGCTTTGGCGAATGTCGGACAGGTTCGCGATTGTCTCTCGCGCGACGGGCAAAAACTGATGGCCGGCATCAGACAGCTGGATCGGATATGTGGAACGCTTGATCAGCGGAACGCCCAGCCACATTTCCAGCGATTTGATCCGCCGACTGAAGGCAGGTTGGGTGATATTTCGTTCTTCCGCCGCCCGCGTAAAGTTCAACGTGCGACCTAAGCAGGCAAAGTCCTGCAACCAGTTCAGATCCATCCGATGAAAATATCTTCATTACGCCTTGCTGTAAAGTAACTATGCAAATTTTGCATGATTCAATTCCATGTTTGAATTGGCGCCCGTCGAAACTCGGCCCTTACCGTTGGGCTCAGGTTGAGGCGTTCCGGGTCCCCCCACCAACAACCGGTCAGATACCCAGAAAACGTCAGATGCAGACAAAGATCTGTCAGGCGCTCAACGACAACATGGAGATAACGATGAAGATCACATGGAAGAAAACATTCGCGGTGACAGCATTTGGGCTGGCCGCGACAACGGGTGCCGTCCAGGCTCAAACGACCCTGCGCCTGTCCACATACGTCAACGAAGCCGACATCCGCTATCAGGGCTTCCAGCATTTCGCCGAACTGGTGGCGGAAAAAACCGGCGGGAGCGTCACGGTCGATATCTTTCCGTCCGGAACGCTGCACGGTTGGTCCGAGGGAGTGGATTCGCTTCAGGGTGGCGTGTCCGACATCAGTTGGATCAATGCCGACAATCGTCTGCCCTGCTATGCGGTGACCTCGCTTTATCCGGCGGAAGTCAGCCTTGAAAACCAGGTCGAGATGGATGCCGCCTATGCCGAACTGGTCCGCGCGGAAGCTGCCAATGTGAACCTCGTGCCGCTGATCAATTCCAACTATTCCTACGATCAGGAGTGGTGGTTCGAAGAGCCTATCGACGACATCGGAAAACTCGACGGCCAACTGGTGCGGTCAATCGGACCGCTGGTCAGCATGATGATCGAAAGCTGGGGCGGTGAGCCGGTTTTTGTTGCGCCGAAAGAAGTATTCCAATCCGCCGAGCGCGGCGTTGTTGACGGCATCAACATGGGTGTCGCGACCTACAGTTCATGGAAGCTGTGGACGGTCATGCCCTACATGGTGAACGCCAACCTGTTTTACGGCAACATCCAGTACATGATGAACAAGGACAAGTTCGACGCGCTCACCCCGGAAGAACAAACCGCGCTGACCGGAGCGGCGATAGAAACGGAAGCCTGGCTCAAGCCGCTTTATGAAGGCTGGGTTGATCAACAGGTCGGCAATGCCGTGATGCAAGGCGGCGGTTCCGCCGTTTCGATCTCCGATGAGCAGCGCGCAAGCCTGATCGCCAGCGTCAAGGACAAGTGGGACGCCGAAGTCGATGCGGCATGCGGTGCCGGCCTGGCGGGCGAAATCCGCGACTTGCTGGCCAGCAACGCGCCCTGAAGCGTCGCCGCATCCATCATGGTGATCCGCATGGAGGCGGATCACCAATGGTCAGATCGAACTACGGAATGAGACTTGGCATGGACGAGGAACTCGACCGACTTATCCGAGGTGTCGAACGCTGTGTCGTCTGGCTTGCAGGGGCAGGGGGCGTGATCGTTCTGATCCAGATGGTCTGGATTTCCTACGGGGTCTTCGTTCGCTACGGGCTTGGGAAGCCTGACCGGATGGTGACCGAAGCGACGGCCTTGCTGCTGTTCCCTGTCGCTTTCGCCGGTCTGGCCTATGCCATGCGCGAGGATGCATATCCCAAGGTCACCATGGCGACCGATCTGCTGAAGCACCGCATGCGCAAGGTCTTCGATGTGATCAACCATGTGCTGATGCTGGGGGTGGGACTGTTTTTTTCCTATGCCGGGGTCAGCGCTACGATCCGCGCCTACAATTCCGGCGTGGCTTCGGAAATCCTGCTGTGGCCGCGCTATCTTTTCTGGGCGCCGGGCGCGTTGGCGCTGGTTCTGTTCTCATTTTATGCCGCATTGCGCCTGATCCGATTGATCCGGACGCCCGCCGCCTACGGAGACCGCTGATGGAATGGTATACTGTCGGGCTGGGTCTTCTTGGTCTCTTGATGCTATTTATCGTGATCGGATTGCCGATCCCTTTCGCGCTCGCGGCGGCTTCCATGCCGTTTCTTTGGCAAATCCAGGGCTGGAGCACTTCGATCGTCTCGGCGGAGCTGAAGCTATGGGGCGTCTGGATCGACTATATCCTGCTGGCCGTACCGCTTTTCGTCTTTCTGGGCGAGTTGATCGGCAAGTCGAGGATTGGGCCGAACCTGTATCAGTTCCTGCACCAGGGCGTGCGGATCAAGGGGTCCGCCGCTTACGGCTCCATCGGCGCCAGCGCAGGGTTCGGTGCGGTCTGCGGCTCGTCCATGGTGGGGGCGCTGACCATCGGCGGTGTGGCGTTGCCGGAAATGCTGCGTCTTGGGTATGGCAAGCGTCTATCCAGCGGGGTTCTGGCAGCGGGTGGTACGCTGTCGGTGCTCATTCCGCCCAGCCTGATCCTGCTCTTCTACGGGATCGTGACGGATCAGAGCATCGGGGATCTGTTCATCGCGGGGGTCATTCCGGGCGTCTTGCTGGTTTCGAGTTTTGTCATCGTCGTGCTGATCTGGGGAATGCTCAGGCCGCAGGACATTCCGGGGCGCGAGGATGTCACGAAAATGCCTTTCCTGATGATCTTGAACACGGTCGGGCCTGTCTTGCTGATCGGCCTCGTCATCACCGTAGCGATCTATGCGGGCATCGCCACCCCGACCGAAGCCGCCGCAGTGGCCGCCCTGCTTACCGTCATCCTCGCTTTTGGCGTCGGTGGTCTGACGTGGCAGGGGTTCAAGGACGCGCTTTTCGCAACCATGCGGACCATGGGCTATCTCGGGCTGCTGCTGTCCGCCGGGGTCCTGTTCGGCTTCGTGCTGACCTATTACCGCGTGCCGCAACAATTCACCGAGCTTTTTCTATCCTTCGACCTGTCGCCCACAACCGTCCTGATCATCGTGCTGGTCTTCTATATCGTCCTCGGGATGTTCCTGGAGCCCGTCTCCATGACTTTCATCACCCTGCCCACGATTTATCCGTTGATGAGCGCCGCTGGCTATGACCTGATCTGGTTCGGTGTGGTCTATACCATTACGATGGAGATTGCGGTGCTGACGCCGCCTGTGGGGCTGAACCTTTATGTCATTCAAGCCATAAGTCGGGACCAGGTCAGCATCGGCGATGTAATCATGGGCTGCCTGCCTTTCATTGGCATGATGGTGCTGTTGATCGCGGTGCTTATTGCGGCACCCGATATTGCGCTCTGGCTGCCGGAGCAGATGCAGTGACGATGACGCCCTTGCTGCCTCATCGGCGTGCAGGGCGCGGGATGCCGTTGGTGCTTATCCACGGCTATCTTGGCGGATCAAAGCAATGGGCGCAGGAAATCGCCCATTTCAGCAAGCATTTCGATGTCATCGCACCCGCCCTTCCGGGCTTTGCCGAGGCCACCGATTTGCCGGCCTGTGAACGGATCGGCGATATGGCCGATGCCATTATTGAACTGCTAGATCAGCTGGATATGACGGAGTTCGTGCTTCTGGGCCACTCCATGGGTGGCATGATCGCGCAGGAGATTGCAGCAAAGGTCGGGAAACGTGTGCTCGGGCTGATCCTGTACGGCACCGGGCCGCTGGGTCTTTTGCCCAATCGGTTCGAGCCTATAGAAATCTCACGAGAGCGGCTGATGGCCGATGGTGTCGAAGCGACCTCAAGACGGATCGGAGCCACCTGGTTTCGCGACGGTGAAGCGGCGGCCGCGTTCGAAATGGTGGCGAGTATCGGAGCTGCGACGAGCCGTGAGGCCGCGCTCGCGGGCCTTGATGCGATGGCTCATTGGGACGGTCGCCCTGCATTGCGGGATCTTGAGATGCCGACACTCATTCTCTGGGGCGAACTGGATCAATCCTATCGCTGGGGGCAGATCGAAATACTTTGGCGGACATTGCCAAACGCGCAACTGGCGATCCTTCCGGGGACATCCCACGCGGCCCACCTTGAAAAGCCAAAGCTGTTTAAGGCTATCCTGGAAGACTTCCTGAGCGACAAATAAACTTGCGATTTATGCAAGTTAACCGTACCAATTTGCATTGGACTGGCTATTGGCAAAGGGTTTAGACACGATGAGGACAGACTGCGATGACCTCGTCATAGCCAGAAGTCCAAATCCGGGGTCGCAGCGGCACGGACCGGCCTGACAAAACTAAAAAAGCCGAAAATCTCAACCAACAAGGAGAAATGGAATGTTATTCAAGCGAATAATGCTGACAACAGCCTTTGCTATAGGACTTTCGGCACCGATGGCGTCTGCCGAAAGTCACGGCGGGACATTGGACAAGATCGCCTCGAGCGGCGAGATTGTTCTTGGCTACCGCGAAAGCTCTGTACCGTTTTCATATCTCGACGAAAACCAGCAACCGATCGGCTATTCCATCGATCTGTGCATGAAGATCGTGGATGCTGTGGCTGCGGAACTGGATAAGGAACTGACGGTCAGATACGTGCCGGTCAATCCGAAGACGCGGATCGCCCTCATGGCAAATGGTACGATTGATCTTGAATGCGGCTCGACAACCAACAACCTGACACGTCAGCAGCAGGTCGAATATCTGCCGGTGACCTTCGTGACAGGCACGAAAATCCTGACCCGCAAGGATTCCGGCATCAGCTCGGTGGACGATCTGGACGGCAAGTCCATCGCGCTGGCGCAGGGAACGACCAATGAGCGGGCGGTCATGGCCGCGGTTGAAGCTGCGGGCATGGACGTAAAGATCCTGCCTGTGCGCGATCACGCCGAGGGCATGTTGTCCCTGGAAACCGACCGCGTGGATGCATACGCCTCCGATCACATTCTGCTCTATGGTCTGATCTCGAAGTCAAAGACTCCAGACGATTTCGCGGTCGTGGGTGATTTCCTGTCGTTCGACCCATACGCCCTGATGGTGCGACGCGATGACAGCGCCTTCGAACTTGTCGGTAAGAAAGCCTTGGCAGACGTTTTCCGGTCGGGCGAGATCGACGCGATCTACGCGAAATGGTTCGATGAGCTGGGCGTTCCCGCCGATCCGCTGCTGGAAGCTGCCTTCGAACTTGGCGCGTTGCCCGAGTAAATGAAAACTGGACCGGCAGTGCAGTAGCTTGCCGGTCCTTTCATCAGCGGGGCATGACAGATGAACTACAACTGGAATTGGGCTGTTCTGTTCGAGGAACAATATCTTTCTTGGTTGATCAGTGGATTTGGCTGGACCGTGTCAGTCGCGCTGAGTGCATGGTGCATTGCATTGGTGATCGGTGCGCTGGTCGGAGTCGGAAAAACGGTGCCAAACCGTGTGATCCGGGCCGTCAGCGCGACCTACGTCGAGATTTTCCGCAACGTGCCGCTGCTGGTGCAGATGTTCATCTGGTATTTCGCCGTTCCCGAATTGCTGCCGGATGACTGGGGCCGGTGGATGAAGCGCGACATGCCAAATCCGGAATTCGTTACCGCGGTCATAGCGCTCGCGCTGTACACCGCATCGCGCATCGCAGAGCAGGTGCGCGCAGGCATCGAGACCGTGCCTCCCGGTCTGACCTCCGCCGCAACGGCACATGGCCTCAGCGTGTCGCAAACGTATCGCTACGTCCTGTTGCCGATCTCGTTTCGTATGATCGTGCCGCCACTGACGTCCGAGTTTCTGACGGTCTTCAAGAATTCTTCCCTGGCTCTGACCATCGGTCTTCTGGAACTGACCGCCCAAAGCCAGCAGATCGCCGAGTACACGTTTCAGGGCTTTGAAGCCTTCACCGCCGCAACCGTGATTTATGTGTGCATCGCACTCGTGGCGACTGGGCTGATGCAACTGCTCGAGAAATATACCCGTATTCCCGGCTACGTCGGCACGGAAGGTTGAGCATGGCAGATTTCGACTTCAATGTTATCTGGTCTTCCTTGCCGTTTCTCTGGCAGGGGCTGCAATTGAGCCTCTGGCTGACCTTTCTGTCGATTATCGGGGGTATCGTACTGGGCACATTGCTGGCGCTGGCGCGGCTTTCGGGCATTCTTCCGCTGTCCCTGATCGCCGCCACATACGTCAACCTGATCCGGTCGGTTCCCCTGATCCTCGTGATCTTCTGGTTCTATTTTCTCGTGCCCCTTGTGCTGGGGCGGCCGATCGGCAGCTTTTACTCGGCGTTGATCGCCTTTGTTCTCTTCGAGGCGGCCTATTACTCTGAAATCATGCGTGCAGGCATCCAGAGCGTGAAGCGCGGGCAGATCCACGCCGGTCAGTCGACCGGCCTGAATTATTGGCAGATCCAGCGCTATGTTGTCCTGCCGCAAGCCTTTCGGAACATGATCCCGATCCTTGTAACGCAAGGCATCATTCTGTTTCAGGACACGTCGCTGGTCTTCGTCGTTTCCTTGCGTGATTTCATGACGGCCTCGTCGATTGTCGCGCGGACAGAAGGCAGACTGGTCGAGATGTATCTCTTTGCAGCTGTTGTCTATTTCGTAATATGCTTCTCCGGCTCGATGTTAGTCAGAAGCCTCAAGTCCCGGATGAGCACATGATCAGTATCGAAAACATCAGCAAATGGTATGGCGATTTTCGCGTGCTGAGCAACTGCACGACAAGCGTCCGCAAAGGGGAGGTGGTCGTGGTCTGCGGCCCGTCCGGTTCTGGTAAATCGACTCTGATCAAATGCGTCAACGGGTTGGAGCCGGTGCAGGAGGGCAAGATTACCGTGGACGGTGACGAGGTGACCGCCAAGCGGGCCAACCTGACCGCGCTGCGATCGCGTATCGGCATGGTTTTCCAGCATTTCGAGCTTTACCCGCACATGTCGGTGCTTGAAAATCTTTGCCTGGCCCAAGAGAAAGTTCTCGGTCGGGGCCGGAAAGAAGCTGTGGTCCGTGCGGAAAAGCTGCTGACGCGGGTTGGTATGGAGGACCACGCAAAGAAGTATCCGAGCCAGCTCTCCGGTGGTCAGCAACAGCGTATAGCGATCGCGCGCTCGCTCGCTATGGATCCGATCGCGATGCTCTTTGACGAGCCGACCTCGGCCCTCGATCCGGAAATGATCAAGGAGGTGCTGGATGTGATGATCGAACTGGCACAGGAAGGGATGACGATGATGGTTGTGACCCACGAGATGGGTTTCGCACGCAAAGTGGCGGACAGGGTCATCTTCATGGACGAGGGCGCAATCGTGGAAGACAGGCCGACGAATGATTTCTTCGACAACCCCGAGAGCGAGCGCGCCGAGGATTTCCTGTCGAAGATACTTGGGCACTGACGGGGAAATAAGAACAAAAACCTGACTTTGCCGATCATCAGCGTCTTCGGGTTATAATACGACCTGAGTTAAGCAAGTGATCGCCTCATCTTGCGGGTTCCATCAAACGTCTGCCCGATCACAGCCAGATGTTTGCAGAGCCAGATCAAGCGTGGTGCTGGCCCACTGTCCTCGGATCAGTGGCGGATACAGCGCCTGCAACCCGGGCAGTAGACACTGCCTTGATGAAGGCCGCGCCGTGGACCGGCTGAGCAGTCACGTGTCATTCTTCCATGATTGGTCCGCCAGCATAGCCGGAATGGCTGGCGACAGGGAAATCGGTCACGCTCTACCGTGGCAGCGCGGCAGACGGGAGGTAGGGGGTGATCAGAAGCAATAGTGACGTGGCCGATGTGGTGATCGTGGGCGCGGGATCTGCGGGGTGCGTGCTGGCCGCGCGCCTGTCGGACCGGACCGATCTGAGCGTGACCATTCTTGAGGCAGGCGGATCGGACCGCAGCCTGTGGGTACACATGCCCATCGGCTATGGCGGGGCATTCTACCATCCGCAATTGAACTGGCGTTATTATACAGAGCCTGATCCCGGGCTCGGGGGACGGAGAGCCTATTGGCCGCGCGGGCGCGTGGTTGGCGGATCCTCGTCGATCAATGCTATGGTCTTCGTACGCGGGCATGCAGCCGATTACGATAGCTGGGCCGCAGCGGGCTGCACCGGGTGGGCCTATGCCGACGTTCTGCCCGCCTTCCGACGTCTGGAGACATGGGCGGGCGGCGAGAGCCGGTGGCGCGGCGGGTCGGGTCCGATCCATGTCCGCGACATGACCCGTGCCGCGCATCCCTTGTCCCATGCCTTTGTGACAGCAGGCGCGGCACTGGGCCATGCGCGCAACCCCGACTTCAACGGAGCCGACCAGGAGGGGGTAGGCATTAACCAGATCACGGTGCGGGACGGATGGCGATCCTCGGCGGCGACCGGCTATCTGACCCCGGCCCTGCGCCGCCCGAACCTGCGTCTGCTGCGGGACGCGACGGCAACGCGCATCCTGTTCGAGGGCAGTCGCGCTGTGGGCGTCGAGTTTCTGCGCGGTGGGCGGCTGGGACGGGTGATGGCGCGACGCGAGGTGATCCTGTCCGCGGGAGCCATAGGTTCTCCGCAGCTTCTGCAACTGTCGGGCGTCGGCGACCCGGACCGTCTCAGGCCGCTTGGGATCGACGTAGTCAGCGCAGCACCTTCGGTCGGTCGCAACCTGCAGGACCATGTCGGCTACGACCTTGTCTTCGAGGCGACAGTCCCGACGCTCAACGCCACGCTCGGTCCGCTCTGGGCGCGGGGCCGGGCCGGGCTGACCTGGCTGATGACGCGCGATGGGCCACTGAGCCTGAGCGTAAATCAGGCCGGTGGTTTCGTGCGGGGCGATACCGGACGGACACGCCCCAACCTGCAACTCTATTTCTCGCCGCTGTCTTACACGCGCGCCACACCGGGGCGACGGCGGCTAACCATGCCGGATGTCTTTCCCGGCTTCATGATCGGGGTGTCGAACTGCCATCCGAAAAGCCGGGGCTGGCTGCATATCCGCTCCGCCGATCCGCAGGATCGCCCCGAACTGCATGCAGGCTACTACTCTGCTCCGGAGGACATGGACGAAATGCTCGATGCCGTTCCGATCATGAGGGCCATTGCCGCGCGCCCGGAACTGTCGCGCTACACTCGACGGGAACTGACGCCGGGCCGCGATATGATGGATCGCGACGCACTTGAAACCTTCATCCGCGAGACGACCACATCAGTCTATCACCAGTGTGGCACCTGTGCGATGGGCGCCAACGCGGCCAGCGGCGCGGTGGTCGATCCCCGGCTCAGGGTGCACGGCCTCGAGGGTCTTCGGGTGGCCGACGCATCGATCATGCCGCTAATTCCGGCAGGCAACCTGAACGCCCCGTGTCTGATGATCGGGGAGCGGGCTGCGGAGATGGTCTCCGCAGATCTCTAGCGCGCCCGGAGCACAGTCGCGAGGCGCTTCACGCCGCGCGTTATCTCGATCGAGGGAATGGCGCTGAACCCCAGCGTCAGGCCTTGTCTGTCCAGCGGCTCGAGTGAGAAACCACCGAGCGGCGCGGTCGCGAGACCCGCGCGGGCCGCGGTCGCGGCGATGACCAACTCGTCGCGGCCCTCGGGCAAGACGCCGATGGTGTGGAACCCGGTCTCGGTCGGGCGCACGTCAAGAAGCCCGGACAGGTGGCGCTCGGACTCCTCCAGCAGGGTGTCGCGCCGGGCACGGTAGAGATCGCGCATCCGGCGCAGATGGGCCGAAAAATGCCCCTCGTCGATAAACTTTGCAACGATTGCCTGCATTGCATGGCTGACCCCGTGGGCCGCGGCCCCCAGGGTGCGCTCAAAGATCGGGGCCAGGCTGCGGGGCACAATGGCATAGCCCAGACGGATTGCCGGAAAGAGTGCCTTGGAGAACGTACCGACGTAGATCACACGCCCGCCACTGTCGAGCGCTTTTAGGGGTGGTTGCGGTGCGCGCCCGTAGTGGAATTCGCCGACGTAATCGTCCTCGACCACCCAGGCACCGATCCGGCTGGCGGCCTGCAGCAGCTCGAAGCGGCGGTCACGGCTCATCGTGTGGCCGAGCGGATGCTGATGCGCGGGCGTTACTAACGCAAGGCGGGCGTCCGGTGCCTTTGCCATTGCGGCGGCGACGTCCAATCCGTGCTCGTCCACCGGGACCGGGACCAGTGTCGCGCCGCGGGCGATGAAGGCGTTGCGGGCACCAATGGGACCGGGGTTCTCCATCCAGACCCGGTCACCGGGATCAAGGAGAAGCTGCGCGATCTGCAAGAAGGCGTCTTGCGCGCCCGCGAACACGAAGACCTCGCCTGGGTCGCAGACCAGGCCGCGATTGGCGCGCAGATGGCGGCAGATGGCGCGACGCAACGCGGGCAGACCGGCGGCGTCGGGATAGGACATGAGGTCGGCGCGGGTCCCGCGCCAGTACCGCGCGGACAGTCGTGACCACATCGCCATCGGAAAGTCGTCGAAGGCCGGCATGCCTGTGACGAAGGCCATTGGCGTAACTGGATGGGCGAGGCGCGGAAAGAACTGCTCGGTCGCATCGCGGCTGAGAGAGGCGAGCCGGGGCAGGCGCTCGACCTCGACGGTGGGGGCGGGCGCGGGGCTGGGCTGGATGTCCTGGCTGACATAGGTGCCCGCCCCGACCCGGCTGAGGATCAGACCCTCAGAGACAAGCTGCTCATAGGCGGTTACGGCGGTCGTGCGCGACACGCTCTGATCGTTTGCCAGTGTGCGGCTGGCGGGAAGGCGCGTGCCAGGGGGCAAATCGCCCGACAGGATCAGATCCCGCAGGCGCGTGGCGAGTTGCAGCGAGAGGTTGGCGGCATCATCGCGATCAACGTGGAGGGTCGGGATCAGTGCGCCGCCGGAATATTTGGTCACGTCATTGGTCCGTTTACCCCGATTGGTCCGTCAGCTTTGCGGAAGTGGACCTTATCCGCGGACCGATTTGCAAGCCATATCGTCAGGCAAGACCGGCGGAGGCACCCTATGCGACTGGCGCGGATCGAAACGTTCGCCACGGAATTCGTGAGCTTCGTCCGGGTGACCGACGAAACCGGTGCCCAGGGCTGGGGGCAGGTCTCGACCTACCACTCCGATATCACGGCGCAGGTTCTGCACCGGCAGGTCGCACCGCACGTGCTGGGCCGGTCCTTCGGGGATGTCGATGATCTCTTCGATACGGTGCTCGAGCGCGAGCACAAGTTTCCGGGCTCCTACATGTGCCGTGCCATCGGCGGCGTGGACACTGCGTTATGGGATCTCAAGGCGAAGGCGGCAGGCGTGCCCGTCACGGCACTGATCGGCGGCGCACCGGGTCCGGTCCGCGTCTATGCGAGTTCCATGAAGCGCGATATCACGCCCGAGGCCGAGGCCGAGCGGTTCTGTCGGCTGCACGGCGAAAAAGGTTTTGACGCCTTCAAGTTCCGCATCGGGGCCGAGGTGGGGCGGGGCCGCGACGAGTGGGTAGGCCGGACCGAGGCCATTATCCCTGCAGTCTCCCGCGCCTTCGACGGCGAGGACGTGGCCCTGCTTACCGACGCCAATTCGTGCTATGCGCCCGAGCAAGCGATCCATTACGGACGCATGTTACAGGACCACGGCATCAGCCATTACGAAGAGCCATGCCCATATTGGGAGCTTGAACAGACGGCCGAGGTTGCCGCTGCGCTGGACATCGACGTGACCGGCGGCGAGCAGGATTGCTGGCTGCCGACATGGCGGCGGATGTTCGAGTTGCGGGCTGTGGATGTGGCACAGCCCGACATCCTTTATGCAGGGGGTATCGGTCGCACGCTGCGGATTGCGCGGATGGCCGAGGCGGCGGGCCTGCCGGTCACGCCCCATTGCGCCAATCTGTCGATGGTGACGCTATTCACCATGCACCTGCTGCGCGCGATTCCGAACGCCGGCAAGTATCTCGAATTCTCGATTGAAGAGGCGGATTACTATCCATGGCAATACGGGCTGTTCGCCACTGACCCCTACGTCATCGACGGCGGTCAGGCACATGTGACCGACACGCCCGGCTGGGGCGTGGAGATCGCGCCGGATTGGCTGGAACGGGCCGACTATCAGGTCAGCGAGGTCGAAGCATGAGTATCGCATCGATGGTGCAGAGGTCTCGGGAACGGGGCATTTTGCCGGAACTTCCGACCGGGCATCTCATCGGCGGTCCGTTCGCCGTATCGGAGTCGGGCGCGCGGATGAAAAGCCGCGCCGCCCATCGGGTCGCGCACGAGGTTGACGCGGGGCAGGGCTATGCCAACGAGTATTTTGCGGGCGGGATCGAGATGCCGTTCGGTGGCGACCGACAGTCCGGCTTCGGGCGCGACAAAGGCTTTGCGGCAATCCGTAACTATCTGCGCGACAAAAGCGTAGCGGCAAAGATCACCTTATGAAGCCCGCGACGACCCCGTTTTGGTGGGAAGATTCGCCCCCGGCGCAGATTTCCATCGGCAAGCTGCCCGCCCGTGCAGACGCAGTGGTGATCGGATCTGGCTACACGGGTCTTCAGGCTGCGCTGGCGATCGCGCGCGGCGGTCGGTCGGTGGTGGTGTTGGAGGCGGGCACCCCCGGGCACGGGTGTTCGACGCGAAACGGCGGCCAGATCAGCACTTCGATCAAGCCGGGCCTCGCCAGGCTGACCCGCGCTCATGGGGCAGAGACCGCACGCGGCATCTTGGCCGAGGGGGTGGCGTCGCGCGCCTACATCGAGGATTTCGTGCGTCGCGAGGAAATTGACTGCGCCTTCGTCCCCTGCGGCCGGTTCCACGCAGCGGCAACGCCTGCGGCTTTTTCCGCACTCGCGCACCTGGCTGATGGCGAGGACATCACGCTGGTGCCGCGCGACCGGCAGCGAGAGGAACTGGGCACCGACGCCTATCATGGCGGCGCTGTGTTCCACCGGCATGCCAGCCTGGATCCAGGGCGCTATCACGCGGGGCTGCTGGCCAAGGTGCTGGAGGCCGGGGTTCAGGTTTGGCCCGATACGCCCGCACTGACACTTGATGGGGATGGCGCCGGCATAACGGTAGTTACCCCGCGGGGTCCTGTTGCTGCGCGCGACGTGGTGCTGGCCACGAATGGATATTCCGGCGCACTTTCTCCCTGGCATCGACGGCGGATCGTGCCGGTCGGAAGCTACATCATTGCGACCGAGCCGTTGGCGCCGGATTTGATGGCACGGCTTTTCCCCACCGGACGAATCGCGTCGGACAGCCGCCGGGTCGTCTATTACTTCCGTCCCTCGCCGAACGGACGGCGCGTGCTCTTTGGCGGGCGCACCAGTGCGGGAGAGACAGGCACGGCTGTGGCGGCAATGCGACTGCGGGCGGCGATGTGCGCCGTATTCCCCGAACTAGCGCAGGCGCGGATTACCCATGCCTGGTCAGGTTACGTCGGCTTCACATTTGATTCGCTGGTCCATACGGACAGTCGTGATCACATCCATCACGCCATGGGTTACTGCGGATCGGGCGTCGGCATGGCATCTTATCTGGGCTGGAAGGCAGGCCTGCGGGTGCTGGGATTGCCTGGCGGCGAGACGGCTCTGATGCGACCAGCATTTCCGACCCGACCACTGTATTCAGGCGATCCGTGGTTTCTGCCAGCCACCGTCGCGACCTACCGAATGTTGGATCGGCTTGGCCTCTGAAAGCGATCGGAATGCTCTTGCGGTGAAAATGGTCCTTGGCGGGCAGACCAATTCGGGCTTCACTCTAAGGACTTACGGTCGCGCAAGATGACCGCCTCTGACATTCGACAGGAGAGACACAATGAAACCCATGATCCGCGGCCTCTTGGCCGGAACTGCTCTTAGCATGGCGGCTGCTCCGCTCAGCGCCGAGACCCTGCGCCTTCTGACGTGGGGCAGCTACGCCCCCGACGAGGTCATCGAGAAGTTCGAAGCAGAGTATCCCGACATCGACGTCGAGGTGACGTTCTCGAACAACGAGGAAATGATCGCCAAGCTGCGTGCCACCGGCGGCACGGGCTTCGATCTGGCCCAGCCCAGCCATGACCGGGTGAATGCCGCGCAGCAGGAATACAATATCTACAAGCCACTCGACATGTCGAAGATCGACACCGACGTGATGACACCGAACCTGTTGGAAGGCGTGGCAGCCAACACCACGATCGACGGCGAGGTGTATTCGGTTCCGCACCAGTGGGGCACCAGCGGCATCATGGTCAATCAGGCAGAAGCTTCCGGGGTGACTGGTTGGGGCGACCTGTGCAACGAAGAATATCAGGGTCGCACGTCGATGCGTCTGCGCCGCACGATCCTTCTGGGGATGGGCTTTGCGATGGGGTACGACCCGTTCGCGCTCTATGATGACAAAGAGGCCTATCAGGAGATGCTGAATGAGGTCACGCAAAAGCTCATCGACTGCAAATCGGTCATCAAGACCTATTGGACAGGTGGAGACGATCTGTCGGCGCTGATGCTGTCGGGCGAAGTCGTAGTATCCGAGACATGGGATTCGACCGCGTTCAAAATCTACGCCGAGAACCCCGACATCGTCTTCGTGCCGCCCGAAACCGGCGCGCTGGCGTGGATCGACACCTTCACCATCCCGCGTGGTGGCGAGGCGGACGATGCGGCCTATAAGTGGATCAACTTCGTGATGCGGCCCGAAATCGTCAAGCTGATGTCGGCCTCGACAGGGGCCATCGCGGCGGTTCCGAACGGGATCGAGCTGCTGCCCGACGACAAACGCGCAGCGGTCGAGGTGGCCTTCGATCAGTCCGACCTTGATAACCTGAAGTTCTTCGCAAACATCCCTCCGGGTCTGGAGGATATGGAAGGCATGGCCTTGGAGCAGATCAAGGCCGCATCAGGCAACTGATCCTGTGAGCCTGAGACCGGGACGCGTTCTATCGCCGCATCCCGGTCTTATTATTTTTCTGAAAGGTCCGGGATGAACGATCTCAGCTGCGTTGGCGTGACAAAGAAGTTCGGCGAATTCACTGCCGTCAGGAACGTCTCGCTGGAAGTCCCTCCCGGCTCGTTCTTTTCGATCCTCGGCCCTTCGGGCTGTGGCAAGACGACGCTTATGCGGATGATCGCCGGGTTCGAGACGCCCAGCGCAGGCGATATCCGCATCAAGGGCGAAAGCGTCATCAACCTCGCGCCCAATAAACGCAACGTGAAGATGGTATTCCAACACCTCGCGCTGTTTCCGATGATGAATGTCGGCGAAAACATCGCCTATGGACTGCGCTGCCAAGGCGAGCAGAAGTCGGAAATTCCGGAGAAAGTGCGCAAGGTTCTGGACCGGGTCGGCCTGCCGGGCGTCGAGGACAAGCGCATCGAACAGCTTTCGGGCGGCCAGAAGCAACGCATCGCAATCGCACGCTGCATGGTGCTTCAGCCCGATGTGTTGCTGTTGGACGAGCCTCTGGGCGCGCTCGACCTGAAACTGCGCGAACACATGAAGATCGAACTCAAACAGTTGCAGGAGCGGTTCGAGACCACGTTTCTCTACATCACGCACGACCAGTCCGAGGCCCTCGTCATGTCCGATCAGGTGGCCGTGATGAACGCCGGCGGGTTCGAACAGATCGGTAGCCCGCGCGCGCTCTACGATGACCCGGTCTCGGGCTTCGTGGCGGGTTTCGTGGGCGATGCGAATGTCTTGCCGGGCACCATCGACGAGGTGCGGGGTGGCGAGGCGCGCGTGATTCTGGATGGCGGCGGCGCAGTGCTGGCACGACTTGCCGACGACAGCAACACGGGCGACCGGGTGGAGATTTTCGTACGACCCGAGGCGCTTCGGATCGGTGGAGACAATGGCTCCGGGAGCCTGTCGGGAAAGGTCGATAGCCTTCTTTTCAACGGCGCTGCCAGCCGCATCCTCGTCCGGCTCGACACTGGACAACTTGTTGAAGTCGCCGATGGCGATCAGGCTTCCGAGGTGTCGGCACATGATGCGGTTACCGTCTCATGGCAGCCTGATCGGGCGCGGGTTTTCGTCCGGAGGCCCGGCGCATGAGCCGTGACGCGGGACGACTATCGCTGATCCTTCTGTTCGCGCCCTTCGCCCTGTGGATCGGACTTCTGATCATCCTGCCGCAGATCGGCATCGGTTATATCTCGCTGCGCGAGAAAGTAGGCATCAATGAATACGAGTTCGGTTTCAAGAACTACGCGGATTTCGCGCAAGCCGCAGTTTATCGCAACACGCTGTTCCGTACCGCATGGATATCGATCCTGGTCACCATGCTGGCACTCGTGCTGGGCTTTCCGATCTCGTACTACATCGCCAAGATCGCCCGTGAGCGCAGCCGCGCCGCACTGTTTCTGATGTGTCTCATTCCGCTATGGGTGTCAGATTTGGTGCGTGCCTATGGCTGGATCGTCCTTTTGCGCGAAACCGGTGTAGTCTCGACAGCGCTGGTCTCGATGGGCGTGATCAACGAGCCGATCGAGATGCTTTACAACGATGTCACCGTCATCATCGGCCTCGTCTACACGGTGATCCTGTTCATGATCGTGCCACTCGTCTCGACCATGCAGGGCATGGACGATTCATTGCTGGAGGCCGGATTCAACCTTGGCGGATCGCGTCTGACGGTGTTTCGACGGATCGTCGTTCCCTACGCGATGCCCGGAATCGTCGCGGGCTGCATCATCGTCTTCATGATTACTGCGGGCAGCTATCTGACGCCGGTCCTGCTGGGGGGCAAGAATTCAAGCTGGTTCACCGAGCAGATCTACAACCAGTTCATCACCCGCTACAACTGGGAGGCGGGCGCGACCTTCGGCGTGTTGCTGCTGCTCTTTACCTCATTGGTGGTGTGGCTGGGTTTGCGGCTGACCGGACAGAGTCTGGCCACCACCGTTGCGAAGGACACCTGACATGCAGGGGTCAAATCATCTTCTATGGATCTATCGCGTCTATGTCGGACTGTTTTTTCTCTATCTCGTGGCGCCACTGCTGGCCGCGGGGGCCTTCGCCTTCAACGATTCGACGTTTCCTTCCCTGCCATGGCGGGGGTTCACATTGGACTGGTTCATCTCGGACACCGAGCCGAAACTTGGCCTTCTGAATGATGAGCCGTTGCTGCGGGGGATGTGGAACTCGTTTTACATTGGCATGATCGTGGCAGCTCTGTCGGTGGCGGCCGGCACCTGCAATGCCTTCCTGTTCGTGCGCAAGGATTTCCCATTCAAGTCGGCGTTCTATGTGCTGATGGTGGTGCCCCTCGTGATTCCCGGCGTCATTCTCGGGATTTCGATCCTTGTTCTGGCCTCTATGATAGCCAATTTTGCCGACAGCCAGTTCGGGCTGTTCCTGACGTGGCTGCGTCCGGGCGTACCGCTCATCGTGCTTGGGCAGTTCTCATTCCTCACAACGATAACCTCGCTGGTCATCGCCGCACGCCTGCAGAAATTCGACATCTCACTTGAGGAGGCGGCACTGAACCTGGGCGCGTCGCGGCTCAGGGTACTGACGACCGTGGCACTGCCGTTCCTGTTTCCCGCGCTTTTCTCGGCCTTTATCGTGGCCTTTCTGGTATCGTTTGAGAACTTCAACACGACGCTGATGCTGGTCGGCTCGGACGCGCCGCTGACGATCACGATGTACGACCGGATGGTGAAGGTCGGCTCCACCCCGGTGTTGAATGCGGTCTCAGTCGTGCTGATGGTCGGTTCGGGTCTGCTGGCGCTTCTGTCGGTGGTGGCCCAGCGGTCCCCGAAGTCCGACTGATACGTCTGCGGCGAACGGACCGCCGAAGACGCCCAACAACTGATGGAAGCTGTAGAGGTCAGTGGACAAGCGCCATCGGTCCAGCGTGTCATCCCTTGAGCACCGGCTTACTATTCCGTGCAAAGGCAACCTTGGCGACGGAAGCGCGGCCGCTGCTTCTCCTCTTGATGTTTCACTGCTCATAGGCGCTCGCAATCTAGGCACCGATCGGCGGCGCCGCCGAAATGTATCAAGACAACACGATCGCGCTTGCTATCTGATCTGACCTGGACCAATCTTGCATTGGTTCAGGTATCCCAAAAGGAGATCGCCCTGCTACACAAAGATGCCAACGATGTCTTAATGGCCCTGGGCGATTTCCGGCTGCGGTTTCGTGGTCAGGATGCCTGTGTAATTGATGGGGTCGACCTGTCGGTGGCCCGCGGCGAAGTATTGTGCATTGTCGGTGAATCGGGGTGCGGCAAAAGCGTGACAGCCATGGCACTGATGGGGCTATTGCCGTCAGGTAGCGCCGAAATTTCTTCTGGAACTCTGCGATTTGATGGCGAAACCGTAGATTTGACCAGAGATCGCTTGTCCAGTGAACGGCGCGGCGGCGCAATGGCGATGATATTTCAGGAGCCGATGACGTCGCTCAATCCTGCGTTCCGGATCGGCGATCAGATTGCCGAGTCGGTGCTGCAGCATCGCGGCGGCAGCAAGGAACAGGCCCGCGACCGGACGCTGGAAATGTTGCGTCGGGTTGGCCTGCCGTCGCCCGAAGCGCGGCTGCGGCAATTCCCGCACCAATTATCTGGTGGTCAGCGTCAGAGGGTGATGATCGCCATGGCGCTGGCCAATGACCCCAAGCTTCTGATTGCGGACGAGCCGACCACGGCGCTGGATGTGACGATCCAGGCGCAGATACTGGAATTGATCCGTGATCTGCAGCGCGAACGGGGAACGGGCACAATTCTGATCACGCACGATCTGGGCGTCGTAGCCGAGATCGCGGATACCGTTGCTGTCATGTACGGCGGTCAGATGGTCGAGCGCGGCCCGGTCGCGCAGATTTTCGATGATCCGCAGCATCCCTACACCATCGGGCTGATGGAATCGGTGCCGCGACTTTCGGGGGAGAGGGCACGACTCACGACAATCGAAGGGTCGGTGCCATCGATCGATAAGATGCCTGAAGGTTGCCGGTTCCGCACTCGCTGCGCCTTTGCAGTCGCGGCTTGCGCCGAGCGACCCGCCCTGCGCGACGTTACACCCGGGCACGCCGCTGCCTGTCATTTCGTGCCGTTGGAGCAGCATTTGCGGGTGGCGGTATGAGCGTCATTCTGGAGGCCGACAACCTGGTAAAGCACTTTCGCACCGGCGGCGGGTTGTTCTCCAAAGCGGGACGAGTGCGCGCCGTGGATGGCGTATCGCTGCGGATCGAGGTGGGGGAGACCTTTGCCATCGTGGGCGAGTCGGGCTGTGGCAAGTCCACGTTGGCGCGGCTTCTGATGCGTTTGCTGGATCCGACTGCAGGTGAGGTCTCGTTCGACGGGCAACAGGTCACGCGGGCGCGGGGCAAGGCGCTGTCGACATTGCGGCGGGACGTGCAGTTCATCTTTCAGGATCCGTTTTCATCGCTGAACCCCCGGCTGAGCGTCGGGCGGCTGGTTGGCGAGCCGTTGGAGGTGCATGCGCCCGAGATGGGCCGATCTGAACGGCGGGAAAAGGTTGCCGAGCTGTTGCGTCAGGTGGGGCTGCGCCCGGAATATGCCGACCGCTATCCGCATGAATTCTCGGGCGGGCAGAGACAACGCATCGGGATTGCCCGCGCGTTGGCCACGGGGCCGCGACTGATTATCGGGGACGAGCCTGTCTCGGCGCTGGACGTGTCGGTGCAGGCGCAGGTGGTGAACCTGCTGGCCGATCTGGGTCGCGATCTCGGGCTGACCCTGATCCTGATTGCTCACGATCTCGCGGTCATCCGGCATATGAGCGACCGGGTGGCCGTGATGTATCTGGGCCGGATCGTGGAACAGACCACGACCGACGCCTTGTTTGAGGCGCCGCGGCATCCCTATACCCGCGCGCTATTGGATGCGGTGCCAGATCTTGACGACCGGGGCGGCGCAACACGGGCACGGATCGAGGGCGAGATGCCATCGCCCGCCGCGCCGCCCCCCGGCTGCACGTTTCACACGCGCTGCCCACATGCGCAGGCGCTTTGCCGGGAGAAGGTGCCGATGCTCGAGGCGGCGGCGGACGGCCATGCGACTGCCTGCCATTTCTGGCGCGAGATCGAGGCTACGCCTCGGGTTGCGTCACGCCGTATCCGGTCGGACGCGGCCCATGCACGACTGAACCTTTACCGACGAGCGACGGAGGGGGCTGAGATCATCCCCGTTGCCACCAATGGACGACCGTCAAAGTCGCCCGACAACAGAGAGGAAGACACATGAAACATCTTACCCTTACGACGGCGCTGGTCGCCGCCATGGCGCTGCCGGCGGCAGCGCAGGATCTGCGCATCGCACTTCAATCGGACGCCGACGTGCTGGACCCGGATCAGTCACGGACTTTCGTGGGCCGGATCGTATATGCCTCGCTCTGCGACAAGCTGGTCGACATTACGCCGGACTTGCAGATTATCCCGCAACTGGCGACCGAATGGACCGTTGCCGAGGATGGGATGTCCATCGACATGACCGTTCGCGAAGGCGTCGTCTTCCACGATGGCACGACCTTCGACGCGGCAGCCGTCGCAGCCAATATCGAGCGATCACAGACCCTGGACGAGAGCCGCCGCAAGTCGGAGCTATCGTCGATTGCGTCGGTTGACGTGACGGGTGACTACACGCTGACCCTGAACCTGATAGCGCCCGATGCCACGGTCATGGCGCAACTGGCCGACCGCGCCGGCATGATGATGTCCCCGACCGCCGCCGAGGCAGCGGGTGTCGACTTCGGGCTGAATCCGGTATGTTCAGGACCGTTTTCTTTCGGAGAACGGGTCGCGCAGGACAAGATCGTACTCAACCGCTTCGCCGACTACTGGAACGCCGATGCGATCAACTTCGACAGCGTGACGTTCCTGCCGATCCCCGACACCACCGTTCGTCTGGCAAACCTGCAATCGGGCGATATCGACATGCTGGAACGTCTGGCCCCCACCGATTTGGCGCAGGCCAACGCAGACGACAGCATAACTGTCGTCTCGGCGGTATCGTTGGGATATCAGGGTATCACTTTCAACGTCGGCAACGGCGAGAAGAGCGAGACGCCCTGGGGTCAGGACAAGCGGCTGCGTCAGGCGTTCAGCTATGCCATGGACCGCGACGCCATCAATCAGGTGGTCTTCGAGGGGGCTTATGCGCCCGGAAACCAGCCTTATCCCAACGTCTCGCCCTGGTATGATGACGAATTTCCGATCGAGGCACGCGACGTCGAAAAGGCCAAGGCCCTTCTGGCCGAAGCTGGATACCCTGACGGTATCGACCTGACGGTACAGGTGCCCAACACAACGATTCCGCTCCAGCTGATGCAGGTCGTACAATCCATGGCTGCCGAGGCCGGCATTCGGATCGAGATCGTGTCGAAGGAGTTCGCGACCCTGTTGGCCGACCAATCGGCGGGCGATTATCAGGCAAGCCAGATCGGTTGGTCGGGCCGGGTCGACCCGGACGGCAACATCCATCAGTTTGTGACCACCAATGGTGGCATCAACGACAGCGGCTTTTCGAACCCCGATGTGGATGCGGCGCTGAACGCTGCGCGGAAGGTGCCGGACACGGACGCGCGCAAAGTCGAATACGACAAGGCCCGCGCCATTTTGATCGACGAAGCCCCTTTGGTTTATCTGTATCACCAAAGCTGGATCACTGCGTTCGACAGCAGGATCGAAGGGTTCACAGCCTACCCGGACGGTATGATCCGTCTGGAAGGAGTGACCCTGTCGGAATGATCTGACCCCGGCCTGCCTCCGACCCTTGGGGGCGGGCCAACCCGCTCGAAAGGCATCTCATGCTGTCGTTCTTTCTCCGCCGTCTCCTGATCGCAATTCCGACGATCTTTCTGATCTCGATCTTCGTGTTCGGATTGCAGAAGCTGCTGCCTGGCGACCCGCTTCTGGTGCTGGCGGGGGAGGAACGCGATCCCGCGGTTCTGGAATTCCTGCGCGAAAAATACCGGCTGAATGATCCCATCCCGGTGCAATATATGACCTGGGCGGGGAATGCCCTGCGCGGCGATCTGGGAATTTCGCTGCGCACCAACCAGCCGGTGACGGAGCTGATCGCTCAGAAGTTGCCGGTGACGTTGCAGCTGGCCATGATGTCGCTGATTTTCGCCGTGGTTATCGGAGTTCCGGCCGGCATCCTGTCGGCCTATCGCAAGGGAACAATGGTGGACTGGGTGGCCAATGTGGTGGCGTTGTCCGGGCTGTCGATCCCGAATTTCTGGCTGGGGATCATGCTGATCTTGCTGGTCTCGGTGAAATGGCAGCTTTTGCCCGCCTCAGGCTACGTGCCACCGGGCGAGGATTTATGGTTGTCGATCAAAACAATGCTGATGCCCGCCTTCGTGCTGGGCACCGCCTTGGCGGCAACGCTGATGCGGCACACACGATCGGCGATGTTGGGGGTGCTGACATCGGATTATGTGCGCACCGCCCGGGCCAAGGGTCTGTCGGAACGCAAGGTGGTTTTGAAACACGCGTTCCGCAATGCCCTGACGCCCATCGTGACGATGACCGCACTCCTGTTCGGGGAACTGGTCGCGGGCGCGGTGCTGACCGAACAGATTTTCACCATTCCCGGCTTTGGCAAACTGGTAGTGGATGCGGTGTTCAATCGTGATTACGCCGTGGTTCAGGGCATCGTGCTGGTGACCGCGGTCGGCTTTATTGTCATGAATCTTCTGGCGGACATGGCCTATGTGCTACTCAACCCGCGTCTGAGGGAGGCATAGATGGTCGCCGCCACTGATCCGCAGGCCGGACCTGTTTCGGATCCGATGTCCAAGCCCGAAAACCGGGTCTGGAAGAAACTCCGCCACCACCGATCCGCGATGCTGGGAGGCTTTCTGGTGCTTTTCTTCATTGCCATCGCAATTCTCGCGCCGATCCTGCCAATTCCGGAGCCACAGGCAACCGATTGGGGTGCGGTCCGCGAGGCGCCGTCGATGGCACATCTTTTCGGCACCGACGAAATTGGCCGCGACGTGCTGTCCCGTATGATCTGGGGGGCGCAGGCCTCGCTGTTGGCGGGGGTCGTGTCGGTGGGCATCGCCGTTCTGATAGGCGTGCCGTTCGGTCTGGTCGCGGGCTATTTCGGCGGCTGGATCGACGCTGTGATCTCGCGCTTCACCGAGGCGCTGCTGGCGGTGCCGTTCCTGATCCTTGCCATCGCGCTGGCGGCCTTTCTGGGGCCGTCGCTGACCAATGCGATGATCGCTATCGGCATCTCGGCGACGCCGATCTTTATCCGTCTGACGCGCGGACAGGTTATCAGCGTCAAGGTCGAGGATTACGTAGACTCCGCGCGCGCTATCGGTCTGCCGACCCGGATGATCCTGTCCCGCTACATCCTGCCAAACGTTGCCGCGCCGATCCTGGTGCAGGCGACGCTGACCATCGCCACGGCGATCATTGCAGAGGCGTCGCTGTCGTTCCTCGGGCTGGGACAGCAACCGCCCGCGCCGTCCTGGGGGTCGATGCTGAACACCGCCAAGAATTTCCTGAACCAGGCCCCGTGGATGGCGCTCTGGCCGGGCATCTCGATCTTCCTCGTGGTGCTTGGATTCAACCTGCTGGGAGACGGGCTGCGCGACGCACTCGACCCCCGCGAACACTGAGGCACACGATGAGTTTTACAACCAGGCCCGAAATCCGCGGCACATTCGGCGTCGTCACCTCGACCCATTGGATCGCGTCAGCTGTCGGCATGGGCATTCTTGAGCGGGGCGGCAATGCCTTTGACGCAGCCGTGGCCACGGCGATCACCTTGCAGGTCGTCGAGCCGCATCTGAACGGCCCGGCGGGCGACATGCCGGCGATCTTCCAGAAGGTGGGCGAAGCGGTCCAGGTGGTTTGCGGTCAGGGACCCGCACCGGCGGCGGCGACCATCGAACATTACCGCGCAGAAGGTCTGACGCTGATCCCCGGATCGGGCCTGTTGGCAACGGTCATTCCTGGGGCCTTTGACGGTTGGATGCTGTTGTTGCGCGACCACGGGACGTTCAGCTTGCGCGACGTCCTGGCCCCGGCCATCGGCTATGCGCGGGACGGTCATCCAATCCTGCCACGGGTGGCGAATACCATTGCTGGGTTGGCTGATTATTTCGCGGAACACTGGCCTTCCTCGGCGGAGGTCTGGACGCCGGGCGGCGCAGCGCCCGAGGCGCATGCCCTGTTCCGCAATCCGGATCTGGCGCGGACTTACGAACGGCTTGTGGAAGCCGGGGAGGCCGCGGGCGACGACAGGGTCGCGCAGATCGACGCGGCAAGGTCCGAATGGCGCGGCGGTTTCGTGGCGGACGCGGTAAGCGACTATCTAGCGGAGGCCAATGTGATGGACGTCTCGGAAACAAGCCACCGGGGAGTGTTGACCCGCGAGGACATGGCCGGATGGCAGGCCAGCTATGAAGACAGTCTGAGTTACGAATATCACGGCTGGACGGTTCACAAAACGCAAGCCTGGGGGCAGGGGCCGGTCCTGTTGCAGGCCCTCGCCATCCTGAAACACCTCGATCTGGTCGCAATGGACCCGATGGGCGCGGACTTCGTCCACGTCGTAATCGAGGCCATCAAACTGGCTTATGCCGACCGCGAAGCCTACTACGGCGATCCCGCCCAGTCTGACATTCCGATGGAATATCTTCTGTCGGATGCCTACAATGCAGACCGCGCGACGCTGATCGGCGCGACGGCCAGCACAGACCAGCGACCGGGCCGCGTGCCCGGTTTCGCGCATCTGTCCGACGCCTACATTGCCCGCGCGACGCGTGATTTCGGCGTCGCCGACGCTGCGCCGCAAGAACCGACGATGGCGCATCTGACCGAGAAGCGTGGCGATACCGTGCATATCGACGTGATCGACGCCGCCGGGAATATGGTTGCGGCGACGCCCTCGGGCGGATGGCTGCAGTCGAACCCGGTCATTCCAGGGCTTGGATTTCCGCTCAATTCCCGTGCGCAGATGTTCTGGTTGGAGGAGGGCCTGCCCAGTTCGCTGGCACCCGGTCGTCGCCCGCGCACGACGCTGACGCCCTCGCTGGCCGAACACCACGACGGGCGGCGGTTGGTTTTCGGGACGCCCGGCGGCGATCAGCAGGACCAGTGGCAGTTGATCTGGTTTCTGCGGCTGGTGCATCATGGGTTTGAACTGCAGGAAGGCATGGACGCGCCCTTGTTTCATTCGATGCATTTTCAGGGTTCGTTCTATCCGCGTGAGGCGAAGCCCGGCGAGATGATGGTCGAGCCTGCGTTTGGCACCGAGGTTATCGCTGACCTGCGAAGCCGGGGTCACACGGTGCATGTCGCCGAGCCGTGGTCGGTTGGACGGCTGACAGCGGCCATGCGCGAGGCCAACGGAGTTTTTCGGGCGGCGGCGACACCGCGTCTGATGCAAGCCTATGCGGTGGGCCGATGACCTATTCCCTGATCGCGCGTGCCGGGGACGAAATCGGCCTGATCGTCGCGTCGAAGTTCTTTGCCTGTGGCGCAGCCGTGCCCTTCGTTGGCGCGCGCAGCGCAGTGGCCAGTCAGGCCTTCTGCAATCCTCTCTGGGGGACCGAAGGCCGGACCCGACTGGAAGCCGGGGAAGCAGCGGAGAAGGTGCTGGCGGATTTCGTGGCGCGCGATGCGGGGCAATCCATTCGGCAGGCGCATTTGATGGATAGCCACGGACGGTTTGCTGCGCATACCGGGGCGGACTGCGTCGATTGGTGCGGTCACCTGATCCGCGACGATCACTCGGTGGCAGGGAACATGCTGGCCGGACCGGATGTGATCGCGGAAACCTCGCGCGCCTTCATGACCGCCGAGGGGCCATTACCGGAGCGGCTGCTGGCGGCAATGCGCGCGGGCGAAGCGGCAGGCGGCGACAAGCGCGGACGACAGGCGGCAGGCATGGTGATCCATCGGGGCGAGGCCCACGCCTGGCTTGACTTGCGCGTCGACGACGATGCGGACCCGCTGGGGGAGCTGGAACGGCTCTGGGATGTCGCGCAGGAGCGTTACGTGGGCTTCACATTGGGCATGGCGACGGCGGCGAACTTCTCGGGCCTGCCCGACCGCGCGCCCATCGACAGGGCCATCGCCGAGGCCGAAGCACTGCGTCTGGCCGAGGGCCGGGCAAGCCGGTCGCGCGCGGTCGAGTCATGAGCGAAGCGGGGCTGAAATCACGCATGCTGGACCTGATCGCGGCAGGCGAGTTGGGGAGCGACGGGCGGCTACCAACGGAGCGGGCGCTGGCCGAGCGCTTCGGCACCTCGCGCCGACTGGTACGGTTGGCCCTTGATGCGCTGGAGGTCGAAGGGTTGGTCTGGCGCAAGCAGGGATCGGGAACCTTTGCGGGTCAGCCGTCGGATCCTACGGGGGATCTGGCGGCTCGGATCGCGGGCGAGACCGATGCGCTGCAGGTGATGGAAGCCCGGCTTTGTATCGAGCCCGAACTCGCCGCACTTTGTGCCCTGCGGATGACCGATGCGGAGGTCGCGCGGCTGCGGATGTTGGCGCATCGACAAGTCGAGGCAACGGATCCCCAGGGGACCGAGCTCTGGGACGGAGCGCTGCACCGATTGATCGCGCATTGCGCCCGCAACCGACCGCTGTTGACGGCCTTCGCACTTTTGGACCGGATCCGATCGAACCCTGATTGGGTTGCTCTGCGCGCTCGCGCCCGGGCCCGCAATGGCGCATCGCTGGCCGTTACCCTGAGCGAACATGAGGTCCTGATCAACGCGATCGGGGCGGGCGATCCAGCTCTTGCAAGGCAGGCCATGTACGACCACCTTTCCACCCGGTTTGCGGCGCTAAGAGCGGAGTTGGATGATGAGATGCTGCTGTCCAATGCGAACGTAATGGATGGTATAGTCGCTCCGGACCCGTCGCTCGCAAGGCGCTGATACAGTTCCGTGGATCAGTTTTACAAATTGCCTGATGGCCGGACTGCCCCGTTCCCGACGGATGTATTCCACGGCTTCTGTGACAGGTATGCCGAGCGCGGTATATACTTTGAGCACGGCGATGCGGAGAAGAGCTCCGTGACCTGACAGTCGAAGTCCCGCGCATAAGCCTCTGGCTTTCCTCGCACCGGACGGTGCTGAAACGGCTGACATGCGGGCGCGAGGCATCGGCGGTCAGTCTCTACGATCTGTGTTTTCTGGCAGGAGAGATTTGGCGGGAGCAACATAAGCGCGCATTCGATTGATTGTCGGCGTTTCACCCTCAACGAAGCGCGGGCTGAGCCCGTTTTTGGTGGTGCGGACGATCGTGCCTTTTAGGTAATCGTTGTTTTAGCCCAAGCTGCCCTGGCCGGGACGGATCTAAACTGCACGCGCATTGCCTTTTTACTTATTGCCCTATCCGGCGTCTCCCAAGAAAAACCGGTTAGGCGAAAGAAAAGAAACGCAGGTAGCAAACATCAAAAGCCTCGGAAGCCGCAACCACACGCACACGCAAAGAAGCGCCCTAATTCATCTGGAACCCCGTCAGGCAATTCGGTTTCGCAATCAGCCAAAAAAGCTCACAAGCGACGGTCCGAACCGGCACTTCGGCTCTCAACCGATGTAGATGAGTGGGCACGTATGCTCTCAAGGCTCGGGCGTGTTTCCAGAAAAGACGACGACTTCTCATGATTAACCGGAACTACGATTGACCGCTGTTCCGTGCGAGATCGTCGCCTATCCAAAGGACAACGTCGAGGACGCGCAGCTGATGGTCGGGCTCGGCATCCTTGCGTGGATCCTGAACCGCTACGGCTTCCAGCCGTCACCGATCGTGCTCGGCCTCGTCCTGGGCTCGATCGCCGAGCAGGGATTTGTCCAAACCTATCTGATCGGCAATGCATCCGGTCGCCTGACCGAGATGTTCTTCATGCGCCCGATCAGCATCGGCATCATCTGCGCCGCCTTGCTGACGCTGCTTTTCCCGATCTGGTCGGACTGGAAATCGAAGCGCCGCGCCCAGCTTGCACAAGCCGGCGTGCAATTCGCGATTGCTGAAGCCGCGACCATACCAGAGCCGAAACGGCGCGACGTGCCCGGAATGATCTTTGCCGGGCTCTTCGTGATCCTTGGGATCGTGATCTATGTTGGCGCGTCCGCATTGTCGCCACTGGGGGCCGTATTCCCGATCGCAATCGCTGCCGCTCTCATCGTCTTCTCGGTTCTTTTGATCGTGATGAACCTGCGCCGGCCTGCCGGCGGACCGGGCGAGACGCTGGATCTCAATGGAGGCGCAATACGGCGCATCGCCCTCGGGATCGTCATGCTGGCATGGGTGCTGCTGATACCGGAGATCGGCTTTCTCGTCACCAGCCTCGCCGCTTTTTTGGCAATCATGATCATTGCTGACTACGACAGGCCGTCCCCGACAACCTGGGCAATCTGGATCGGCTCGGGCGCATTGATCTGCTTCGGCTTCTGGTGGCTCATGGCCAACGTGCTGCTCCTGCGGATGCCCGCCGGCATGCTTTTCTGAAAGGAAGTAACCCAATGACCAGAAAAGAATACAAGCTCGTCGCGATAGGCGGCGACGGAATCGGCGTCGAAGTCGTTGATGCCTGTCTGGAAGTCCTGACCACACTTGCGGATCGCGACGGCAGCTTCACTTTCGGCGTGACCAAGTTCGACTGGAGTACTGACCGCTACAAGCGCACCGGGGCGTTCATGCCCGCAGACGGAGCGGACCAGTTGCGCGCCTTCGACGCCATCCTGTTCGGCGCCGTCGGGGCGCCAGACGTCCCGGATCACCTTACCCTGTGGGGCCTGCGCCTTGCGATCTGCCAGCCGCTCGACCAGTACGCCAACGTCCGGCCCACACGCGTCCTGCCGGGAATCCAGTCGCCGCTGCGCCATGTCAATGGAGGCGAGATTGACTGGGTGATCGTGCGTGAGAATTCCGAGGGCGAGTACGCTGGGCAAGGCGGCCGCTCGCATCCGGGGCTGCCGCTCGAAGTGGCAACCGACGTGTCGATCTTCACCCGCGCGGGGATCGAGCGCATCATGCGGTTCGCCTTCAACCTGGCACAATCACGACCGCGCAAGCTCCTCACGGTGGTTACCAAGTCGAACGCGCAACGGCACGGCATGGTGCTCTGGGATCAGATAGCCGCCGAAGTTGCGCGGGAATTCCCGGACGTCACCTGGGACAAGATGCTGGTCGACGCCATGACCGTGCGCATGACGATGAGGCCGGACTCACTCGATACGATCGTCGCAACCAATCTGCACGCCGACATTCTGTCTGACCTTGCGGCCGCGCTCTCGGGCTCCATCGGTGTCGCGCCGACGGCAAACCTCAATCCCGAACGGGACACGCCCTCGATGTTCGAACCAATCCATGGCTCGGCCTTCGACATCACCGGCAAAGGCATCGCCAACCCGGTCGCAACCTTCTGGACCGCCGCGATGATGCTCGACCACTTGGGCGAAAGGCTTGCAGCGGACCGGCTCATGCGGGCGGTCGAAGCCGTCACCGCAAATCCTGATCTGCACACACCAGACCTGGGCGGGAATGCCACGACACGCATGGTCACGAACGCCGTAATCGAGGCCCTTCGCGGTCGAAACGAATGAGAGCTACACGATGACAGGTAACCACCTGAAGATTGCGGTCATTCCCGGAGACGGCATCGGCACGGAGGTCGTGCCGGAAGGGCTTCGAGTCCTGAAGGTTGTGGCCAAGCGCCATAACATCGACATCCGCTTCGACGAGTTCGATTTCGCGTCGTGCGAATATTACCAGAAGCATGGGCAGATGATGCCTGGCGACTGGAAAGACCGGATCGGCGGGCACGACGCCCTGTTCTTCGGCGCCGTAGGCTGGCCAGAAACCGTGCCGGACCACGTATCGCTCTGGGGGTCGCTGATCCAGTTTCGCAGGCAGTTCGATCAGTATATCAGCTTGCGCCCGGCGCGGCTCATGCCCGGCGTGCCATGCCCGCTTGTCGGGCGCGATCCTGGTGACATCGACATGTGGATCGTCCGCGAGAACACCGAGGGCGAGTATTCCTCGATCGGTGGCAGGATGTTCCCCGACACCCCGCGCGAGGTCGTGATGCAGGAAACGGTGATGAGCCGGGTCGGTGTGGATCGTGTGCTGAAATATGCGTTCGAACTGGCTGCAGCGCGCCCGCGAGCGAAACTGACCTCGGCCACCAAGTCCAACGGCATCTCAATCACCATGCCCTACTGGGACGAACGGGTTAAGGAGATGGCAAAGAACTACCCAGGCGTCAGCGTCGACAAGTACCACATCGACATCCTGACAGCGCAATTTGTGCTGAATCCCGACAGATTCGACGTAGTCGTAGCTTCGAATCTTTTCGGCGATATCCTCTCCGACCTCGGCCCCGCCTGCACCGGCACTATCGGTATCGCGCCCTCAGCAAACATCAACCCAGAACGCGCTTTCCCATCGCTGTTCGAGCCGGTTCACGGCTCGGCTCCCGACATTGCGGGTAAGGGCATCGCCAACCCTGTCGGTCAGATCTGGGCTGGAGCGATGATGCTAGACCATCTCGGCCACCCGGAGGCTGCGTCCGATATCGTCTCTGCGATTGAGCGGGTCCTTTCCGCACCCGCATTGCGGACAAAGGATTTGGGCGGGTCGGCGGACACAGTGACGTGTGGCAAAGCCGTGGCTGATGCGCTCGGCTGAAAGACGACTGGCGAGAATGTTCGGCGCTGCCAACGTGGCGGCCGATCGCTCGAAAATCTTGGCGCGGCATCTGCCCGCAGGAAACTGGCGCCCGGCGATCATCGCAGCCTTTGCTGCCAATCATTAAGACGCGCGTAAATCGTGTCTGCGATGCCGCCGAGCGCGACCGCGATGAACACCCGGCGAAGCGTGTCGAGATGCGGAACCAGCGGCAGGATCGCGGTCTGGGTCTCGGACAGGAAGCTCTGTGCAACTTCGACCCCCGCCGCGCCCAGCGTCGCCATCCCGGCCGCTCCCCCGCCTTTCATGGTGCGACTCTCGGCCAGTACTTCTCGCGCGGGCGGGTTCTCGGCTGCAAATGCGGTCGCCCGGACCGGGAAACGCTCACCCCATTGGCGCGCGGGGCCAAGGTCGACATGGATGAAACCCGAGCGCGGATAGAAGCCGAATCCGAGGAAACCGACTGCGCGTGCCGCCGCCTCGAACGCCACCGGATCATGGTTCGACATGGCAATGTCGAAAGCCGCGCCGTCCATGTGTTTCGAACCGGTTGCGCCGCCGACGGCGCGGTTATGCTCAGGGCTACGATAGGCAGAGCGGACGATCAGCGGCTTGACCAGCCAGTCGCGCAGCGCCTGCAACTTGTCTAGCGCCGGTTCGTTGATCAGCAGTTTGCCGGTGCCCCGGCAGGCAATCTCGGCGGGCGAGAAGTTCGGCCAGCGCCAGGCTTTCTCCGGCACATCGCGCCAAAGAGGTATGTGTCGTCCACTTGCGCTGTGAACAGGTTGGTCTCCAGAGATCGAGCGGGCCGGGCGTATATATCCTCATCGGCAACGACGAAGACGTTCAAGACCGACAGCTTGCATACATCGGCGAGTCCGAAGGCATCGGCGCTCGCCTGTCGTATCACAACTCAAATGAGGCCGGGCGAGACGCGAAGGGTTTCTGGATCGATACTGTGATCCTCATCAGCAAGGACGAGAACCTGACCAAGAGCCACGCTCGCTATGTCGAGGCTTGCCTGATCCGCGGCGTTGGGAGCAATCCTCGCTGGACCATCCCCAACTCGCGGACACCGTCCGACGACGCCGGCAAGTTGCCTCTACCCTCAGGAACACCCTCATAGAGAAGGGCGTCCTTCTCGAAGAAGGTGATTTCCTCATCTTCACAAGCGACTACAGCTTCACGTCCGCATCTGCCGCAGCTGCGACCGTCATCGGCGCGAGCGCAAACGGCCGAATTCTCTGGAAGCTTCCCGATGGACGCACCTACGCGGACTGGGAGACGAGCCAAGACGTAACGAACGGGACTTCCAGCTGACACTCATCAGAGAATAGTCCAGGCGTTCGATTTCTGTTCCATAGCGGCGAATGCCACTGAAATCGAAGTGATTAGCAGCGCCAGTCAAAAATTAACGCATTTTCAGACACTTGGATAGAATCCACTAAACTCGCGCAGGCAACAGGTCCGGAGAATATCGGCCCCGAGAGACCGCTTCGGGGCCTCGCGACGGCAGGGCCAGTGCTCAGCCCCACCCGCATAACCCTCGAATATAACGAGAAAATCCGGCCGTAGCCGGATGGGGAGAAACGTTTAGCGAGGGCAAGTGGCGGAGGGAATGACTCACTCCGCAATTCGGCTGTTTTGGCACTTCGGATCGAGTCTAGACGCCACGAAAACCCCTGAAATCTTGAGAAAAGTGTCCGACCCCATGCCGATGGGCATCGCGCTACCGCGGAGGATCCTACTCGGCTTTGACGGCTTGCGCCATTTTTCGCTAGCCCCGCCTGTTTCGGACATAGCCTCTGGGCACTCAACATACCGACTTGAATAGGTTTTCTTCTCACGCATTCGTTTTCTTGCGACCGAAGTGAGTTGCGCAAAAGGAGACGAAAATGAGCGAAGTATGTCTGAGTCAAATCGAATTAGCGGCCCGATGGAAGATCAGCCACCGAACACTTGAACGCTGGCGTTGGGCCCAGGAAGGTCCGCGATACCTGAAGATCGGCGGTCGGGTCGTGTACAGAGTGTCGGACGTCGAGGCATTCGAACGCCAGGTTCAAAGCTGCCCGGACGAGCTACCGGCCGAAGGCTAACCCAGCAGACTAGGAGTCGAACCCACTGGGCTCGACTTCGCGCCTATCCAATCAGGCCGACCCATACGGAGATCAGCAGTCGCGAGGCGTTATCCACGTCTTCCTAGCGACCAAGTACGGGTTGCCAGTCGCCCGCTCGCAGCCCGTTTCTCTCTATCAAGCCAGCTCAATGGTGGCTACAATAGCTCCACCTCAACAGGAGGCGAGCTATGCAGCATATGGCGGCGCGGGACGCAAAGAACAGCTTCGGAAGACTGATCGACACCGCTCGAGCTGAACCGGTGGCAATCGACAAGTACGGCCGGACAGTCGTAGTTGTTATCGCAATTGAAGAGTACAATCGCCTCACGGCTCTCCAAGCACCGGCCAAACCCGACAGTATGATTGGAGATAGTGGAAAATGAAGAGTGGCTCGCCCAGTAACGGCATTACGCAAGGCGATTTCGTCGAGGTCCGAGGCAAGCAGTGGCTTGTCGAATCCTTGTTGGGTGACGCGAGCGACCTTTCGACATTGGGCCTCTCCTGCATCGCTGATGACGCACAAGGCGAACAGCTTGAGGTTCTTTGGGATGCCGAGATCAATGGGAAGCTTCTTGACGATGATCGCTGGAGTGGCGTCGGGCACGGGCAGCCGGACAGCCCCGAAGTCTTGGCCGCGCATATCCGGGCGATCCGCTGGAAGTCGGCGACTGCCGCAGACCGAGACCTCCTTCAGTCGCCTTTCCGGGCTGGGATCAGGCTTGATGCATACCAATTGCTACCACTCAGAAAAGCTCTTCGCCTGCCACGCGTCAATCTCCTCATTGCAGATGACGTTGGTCTCGGGAAGACGATCGAAGCCGGGCTGATTGCCAGAGAACTCTTACTGCGTCGACGGATAGATTTCATCGTTATCGCCGCGCCTCCCGCAATGACTATTCAATGGAAAGACGAATTAGAGGCAAAGTTCGGCCTGTCGTTTGAAATAATTGACCGTGAACGAGTCGGTGATCTCAGGCGCACCAGAGGGTTTTCGGTCAACCCATGGACCACAGGCTCCCGGTTTATCATTTCGCACCGATTGATGACCGACGAAACCTACGCAGCTGGTTTGCGGGACGTCCTTGGTGAGTTTCGAGCTCGGGCGCTTCTGATCTTGGATGAAGCACACCATGCCGCCCCGTCCGCTGGTACCCGTTACGCTGTATCCAGCCAGCTTACAAAGGCGGTCAGGGAGCTCGGGGAACGCTTTGAGCACAGACTGTTCCTGACAGCCACTCCGCACAACGGTCACTCCAACAGCTTCTCAGCTTTGCTCGAAATGCTTGACCCTCAGCGCTTCACGCGGGGTGTTGAAGTTCGTCCCAAAGACTTGGAACCAGTGATGGTTCGCCGTTTGAAATCCGATCTGCGCCGTCTCGGAGAGGCTTTCCCCGAGCGGGTTGTCGAGCCGATCATTCTCGACGGCTTGTCGGAAAGCACACCTGAGCTGGAATTGGCCCGTCAACTCGGCGCATATGGTGAACTTCGAATGGCGCGGATTGCCAAACTACCGAGTGGCAAGGCCGCAATCGCCAAACTGACATTCGTTGGGCTTCAGCAGCGCCTTCTATCTTCGGTGGCCGCGTTCCATCGCACGCTGAAAGCTCATCGGGTGACCCTCCAAAAGGTGTTAGACGGAACTGAAGTTGCTCGGATCGAGAACTCAGCCGCCAGTTTTGTTAACTCCCTCTCGGCTGAAGAGAGCGCTGAATTGGGTCTAGAAGACGAGAGCGCCGAGCAGGCATTCGATGAAGATGCAGAAGCAAGCGCAAGCGCGGCCTCGTCCGCGGGAGTTGTCGATGCGTCTCGTCAGGAGCTGATATCTGAGCTCGCCGCCGTCGATGAGATGCTCACACTAGCAGAGAAGCAACTGTCGCGGCCAGACGCTCGTGTGGAGTGGCTGGTAGGTTGGATTTGCGCAAACATGTTGGACGGGGAGGCTTGGAACCAGCGACGTCTAATTATCTTTACAGAATGGGAGGATACCAGACGTTGGCTAGAGCGACGTTTGCGCGAGGCACTTTCGGCCACCGACCTCGCCGATGAACGGATCGGTGTGTTCACAGGTGCAACGGGTTCTGATCGCCGGGAAGACGTAAAACGAGCGTTCAATGCTGATCCAAGCACTGAGCCGCTGCGAATTCTCATTTGCACGGACGCAGCACGAGAAGGCATCAATCTTCAATCCCATTGTTCTGATCTGCTGCACTTTGACCTGCCTTGGAATCCATCGAGGCTCGAGCAACGAAATGGTCGAATTGATCGGAAATTGCAGCCAGCCAAAACAGTCTTTTGCCGTTACTTTCGATACGCTCAACGCGAGACTGACATCGTTCTCGATGCGCTGGTTTGGAAAACTGAGACCATACGCGAAGAACTGGGTTCAGTTGGAAAGGTGATCGAAGACAAAATTTCGAAGCGATTGGCAGAAGGTGGAATCGGGAAAGGTCAAGGAGCCTCGCTTGCGCGTGCAATAACTGAGGAAAACGATGCAGAAAGACTTCATCGGGCGCGTTCAGAGATGGATGACGAGGAACGAGCGCGACATGATCGTCTTCTGAAAGAACAAGACGATCTAAGAAAAGTTCTTGAGCGATCCCGAGAGCGGGTCGGCGTCAATGCAGACGACCTCAAGCGGGTCGCCTCGGCCGCACTGTCGCGCGCAGGTCTGTCGCTTGATCAATCTCGCGGAGCGACCGTCGGCAGGACAGAGACATACCATCTCGACCCCAGCGATCCGGCGTTCTCGCGAGACGCTGGTTGGGACGATGCATTCGACGATCTACGCGTCAGACCTCGAAAACGGGGAGAGAGATTGGGAGATTGGCGACGGAACGCGCCTATACGCTCGATCGCTTTCGAGCCTCCAATTCTAGCTGATGGCAGAGACGCCGATAATGTTGTCCAGGTCCATCTTGAACACCGACTTGTTCGTCGACTTCTATCGAGGTTTCTCAGTCAGGGATTCCAGTCAAATTTGTCCCGGCTATCGGTTATCGAAGGTCCCGGGGCCCAGCCAAGAGTTGTCCTAATGGGGCGTTTGGCCGTGTACGGTTCCGGAGCGGCAAGACTCCATGAGGAGATCATTCCCGTTACAGCGATCTGGAGTGAGTCGGACCGAGAACGCCGACAACTGATGGCGCTGGGAGAAAGCGGGGAAGAGAGGACGCTAAACCAACTTGAGGATGCACTGCGCAATGCGCGCGCCGCACCCGCGTCCGCAGTCTCGAGGGTCAAAGAGCTCTACGCCAAAGACATCGCCGACTTGACGCCTGCATTCGAGAAGATCGCGGCTGAACGCCTGTCGACGGTGAAGGCGCAGCTAGTCAAGCGTGGAGAAGAAGAAGCCCGGTCACTCGAAAGCTTGCTAGATCAACAGCGCAAGAGGATCGCAAAAGCCGCAACAGATTTCAATCCGAACCAGCTCACTCTTGATCTTGTTCCGGACGAGCGACGCGAACGCGAAGCGGATCGAAGGCACTGGGAAAGCCGCCTTTCACGGCTCGAACAAGAACTTCTAGACGAACCGCAACGCCTGCGGGAATCCTACGAGGTCCGAGCCCATCGCCTGGAGCCGGTCGGACTTGTTTACCTATGGCCGGTTTCAGGGTGATATAGATGGTTTCTGAGATTAATCGCGACCCCGACCTCGAGTGGCTTGATCATATTCAGCCGGTTGGACTTGTCATTGCGCCCAGCGTTCTCAAGGAGCTGGGGCTAGCTCCACTGCATCAGAGCCCGATAGACACAGGTGCTATCGCCGAGCTTTTGAACACTGATAGCGACGGCACAGCGATCCTCGACCCTTGGGCCTTTGCGGAACAAGTTCTGGGCTGGGAAGCTCGCCACACCGCCGGTACGGCAGAGGGCCCGGAGATCCCGGATCAACTGATCGTCAGGTTGCCAGAGCATTCTACTACCCTTTCTCCGCATTGGGCAGTGGCGGAGCTAGGCGAAGCCGACCAGCCTTGGCAGTTGCTTGTACGTATCGAGGACGCCGGAATTGATCCTGACACGCGGTCTCAGCTCGATGGCTGGGAGGCGACGCCTCACCAGCGCTTCGAGCGTCTTCTACGTGACACCGGCGTCTTTGCCGGTGTGATGATCACCGACAAGGTGATCCGCCTTGTCTATGCGCCTCGTGGCGAGACTTCTGGTCATCTCTCGTTCCCGATCCGCCCTCTCGAGACAGTGGCCGGGCGTCCAATGCTCGCGGGCCTGAAGCTCGTCCTTGACCGCTTCCGTCTGTTCTCGGATGCCGATGAACGGCGACTTCCCGCACTCTTGAAGAAAAGCCGCGATGCGCAGGCTTCGGTTTCCACGGAACTTGCCGGTCAGGTCCTCGGCGCTTTACACGACCTCCTTCGTGGTCTGCACGCAGCCGATCCTGATCTCACGCGGGGCCTTGCACGCTCCCATCCCGACCACCTCTATGAGGGTCTTCTGACGGTCCTCATGCGGCTGGTGTTCATCCTCTATGCCGAGGACCGTGATCTGCTACCCTCCCGCTCGGATGGCCGCGCCAGATCGATCTATGAGACGAGCTATTCCGTCCGTGGCCTCTTTGCACGCCTCGCCGAAGAAGCCGCGCTGAACCCAGACACGATGGATGAACGGCGCGGCGGCTGGGGTCAGCTGCTGGCTCTGTTCCGGCTGATCCACGGAGGGCAACCGACCCACTTCGTCCAGGCGCGCGGCGGCAAGCTGTTCGATCCGGATGAATTTCCTTTCCTCGAAGGCCGCAGCGATGTGGATGAGGACCCTCGCGTCCTCCAGGTCTCGGACGGCTGCATCCTGCGCATTCTCGAAGGGCTCATGACCCTGAAGCTGCGCGGGCAGCAGCGTGAACGCCTCTCTTACCGCACACTCGATGTCGAACAGATCGGCTCCGTCTACGAGACGGTCATGGGCTTCACCGTCGAGGAGGCGCCGTGTCGAGTGCTAGCGATCAAAGCTGGTAAGAACAACAAGACGCCCGTCTTCGTTGGCCTCGACGATCTTCTGAACAAAAAGGGCAAGGACCGGATAAAGGACCTGAAGGAGAATGTGGGCCGTTCCCTGACCGCCGCGCAAGCAAAGCCGATTGAGGCTGCTGCAACGGTCGAGGATCTCGCCGCCGCACTCGACAACATCGTCGATGGACGCGGCTCGCCCCGCCACATAGTTGCGGCGACGGGAACGCCAATCCTCCAGCCGACGGACGAACGCCGCCGCACCGGTAGCCATTACACACCGCGCAGCCTGACAGCGCCGATCGTCGCCCATGCGCTGGAGCCAGCGTTCGAGCGTCTGGGGCCGGATGCGACGCCCGAACAAGTCCTCGACCTCAAGGTCTGCGATCCGGCAATGGGGTCCGGTGCGTTCCTCGTCGAAGCCTGCCGAGCCATCACCTCGCGCCTGGTCGATGCCTGGGCGCGCTGGCCAGAGGCGCGGCCGAAGATCCCGGCGGATGAGGACGAGGAGCTTCATGCGCGCCGCCTTGTCGCGCAGCGGTGTCTCTATGGCGTGGACCGGAACGCGCGCGCGGTCGATCTGGCGCGGCTATCGCTCTGGCTGGCCACGCTGGCAAAGGATCACGAGTTCACCTTCCTCGACCATGCGCTGAAATGCGGCGACAGCCTTGTGGGTCTGACGCCCGAGCAGATCGCAGCAGCGAACTGGGATGCTTCGAAACCTGGCCTGCCTCTACTGCGGCCGCTCGTTGCCGAACGTGTGGCCGAGGCGGACCGGGCCCGCGCCGAAATCCGGTCGGCACCGGACGACACGATGCGTGCAATCCAGGAACAGCGCCACAAGCATGTGGAGACGCGTCTGTCGCCAGTACGGCTGCTCGGGGATGCGGTGATCGCGGCCTTCTTCTCGGCCGACAAGGCGAAGGCGCGGGAGAAAGCCCGGGCGGATGCAGAAAGCTGGTTCTCGGGCCGCCCGGCAAGGTGGGACCTGCTGGAGGCTTCTGCGACGGCGCTGCGCGATGGGGAGTATGGTACTCCACCGTTTCACTGGGCCATCGAGTTCCCAGAAGTGTTCAAACGCGAGAATGGCGGGTTCGATGCCATCGTCGGCAATCCGCCTTTTCTTGGAGGTGCCAAGATCTGGCCGTCGCTTGGTCCCGGGTATCCGGACTGGCTTCGAGAAACGCACAAGGATAGCGGTGGCAAAGCTGTTGATCTCGTTGCCCACTTTTTGAGAAGATCGTTTGACGTACTTAGAGTGGGTGGCGCATTTGGCCTAGTTGGGACGAAAACGATATCAGAAGGCGACACCCGCGAGGCTGGCTTGATGTCGCTGAAGAAAAGTGGCGCGGATATTTTTCGAGCTCAACAGAGCATTCAATGGCCGGGTGAAGCTGATGTTTTTGTCAGCATTATTCACGTGGAGCGCGGCGGAAAAGGAAGATCGGCCTTTCTTAATGGCAGGCCAGTAGAAGGTATAAATTCTTTTCTTCTGCCTTCAGCAATCGAGTTCACTGCCAAAAAGCTTCGATCAAACAAGAAGAAAGCTTTCCGCGGATGCGACGTTTACGGCTTGGGCTTTATCTTTTCGGATGATGAAAAAAACGGCCAAGCCGGCACACTTCAAGATATGGATGACCTAATCAGTGCGAACCCGCACAACGCAGAACTAATTATGCCGTTCATCGGAGGGAAAGAACTAGCGACTGATCCAGCGCAAAAAGCTACGCGGTTTGCTATAAACTTTGCGAATATGTCTCTCCAAGAGGCGACGAAATGGCCTGATCTGCTACAAATCGTTGAAAACAAAGTTAAGCCGCATCGGGCCAGGCTAGGCGGGTATTCTGTCGCCATTAGAAGGCGAGATTATTGGTGGCAGTACGGAACGTATACCCCTGCACTATACAACGCAATTCGGTCCCAAAGTCGTGTTCTAGCGATATCCCGCATTACCACTTACATCGCGTTCGCCTTTTTGCCAGCCAAGACGATATTCAATGAGAAGGTCATTGTACTTGCCGCCAGCGGCGAAGAGCGAGATTTTGCCGTCGTCAGTAGTCGAGTGCATGAGCTTTGGGCCCTCATGTGGGGCACGACGTTGGGGGAAACCCCGAACTACAGCCCACCGGATTGTTTCGAGACATTCCCGTTTCCGGTTGCACATGAATCGTCAGTTCAGCTGCGCAAGGTTGGGTTTGCTTACGACGAACATAGGGCGCAGATAATGCTTTCACGTAAAGAAGGTTTGACCAAAACCTACAATCACTTCCACGACCGCGGTCAGAACGCTTCAGATATCGCTTGTCTGCGCGAACTCCATGCCGAGATGGATGCCGCCGTCCTGCGCGCCTACGGCTGGGACGACCTCGCCGACCGGGCGCAGCCGGAGTACATCGAACAGGACGCCGACGAGGGCAAGCAAGCCAAGACCCGCCTCGACTGGCCGTCCGAGTTCAAGGACGAGGTCCTCGCCCGCCTCCTCGCCCTCAACGCAGAACGTGACGAAGCCGAACGCGCCGCAGGCCTGACCGCGTCCGACGTAGACGATGACGAAGACGACGCAGGAGAAGCGGCATGATGGAGGCAGCACATGGGCGGTATCGCTGACGAACATGTCGAATGGGCCATCGTAAACCGTTTGAAGGCGATGCTCGACGAGCCGCCGCAGACGACGTTCAACGTAACCCAGACCTTCGCCCTGTTCAGCAGTGTGCTGCTCTGGACCAAGAACCGCGCATGGGTGGCTGGCAACCTAGGTCAGCGTGTCGAATGGGAGGACCAGGCGGACCATCGCGCCCACAACGTGCGGGAAGCAATGCGGGACACCCTGATAACGGACGATCCGTGGCGGCTTTCCCTAGCCGCTCCTCAGATCGTGCTGGTCGACCGGGCGGATGGACGTGAAAACCAGGACCGCAGGATCAACGCCGACTTCGAGGCCATGACGGCGGAGGACTTCTTCAAGTGGCTTCGAGACGCCCTGGCGCATGGAGACGGACGGACGATCAGATCGATCCACAAGCATTCTGCCCGAACGGGAAAGACGCTGCTGGCAGGTTTCCGGGTGGAGTTCAACGCCGAGCGAGGCGCAGCACAGACGCTGACGTTGGACCTCTTCCATGACGACATGCGCCGGATCGGCAGCGTCTTGGCCGACCTCTTCTGTTCGTCTCTGAGTGGCGGCGATCGCTATTTCGAAGAGGAAGCAGGCACCGCGCGGATCGAAGAGGCTGACCGGGTCGCCTGAGTGACGGGTGCAAGAATTTCTTGCATTTGCCGTTCTGCAAGATTATATAGCGCCACGGAGGCACACCATGGCGACACAACTTATCGGCGCGAGGATCAAGGCCCTGCGCGAAGAGCGAAAGCTCTCGCAGGACGACCTGGCGCAACTTTTCGGCTTCAAGGACCGGCAGACGGTGTCTGCCATCGAGACCGGTGAGCGCCGCGTCACGGCGGACGAACTGATGCTGGCCGTCGAGAAGCTTGGAGCGACGCTCGAGTATTTCACCGATCCGTTCATGCTGGTTGGTGAAGGCCGTTTCTCGTGGCGGCAGACCAATGTCAGTGCGGGTGTGCTGAATGGCTATGAGCGAAACGCCGGTCGCTGGATTGCCGCGTTCCGCGCCATCGCCCCACAGGTTGGTCGTGCCGCCCCACTGCTTCGCAGGTCACTGGGGCTGACCAAACGTTCCAGCTTCGAGGATGCCATGGAAGCTGGAGAGCGGTTTGTCGCAGAGTTCGAGCTGGGCGACGTTCCAGCCGCGCGGCTGGCTGAAGTGATGGAGCGTGAGCTTGGCATTCTAGTGCTGATGGTCGACGCGTTCGAGGGAATTTCGGGTGCGGCCTGTCGGCTGCCAGAGCTCGACGTCGTACTGATCAACCGGAAGGAGGTCGTCGGCCGTAGGCACTTCGACCTCGCTCATGAGCTGTTTCACATCCTCACATGGGATGCGATGCCCCCGGAACATTCCGAGGAGGCGAAGGAAACCGGTGGGAACCGCGTCGAGCAATTGGCGAACAACTTTGCGTCTGCTGTTCTCATGCCGCAGGCCGTTCTCGGCAGGTTTGGCGATTGGGCGAGCCTCGAGGACGGCGAACTGATCTCACAACTGAACGCCACTGCAGAAGAGCTTCAGGTGACCGCATCTGCTCTGAAATGGCGCTTGGTGGCGCTCAGCGAACTCAAGCCTGCCCGTGCCAAAGCGCTGAATGATGCGGCGCTTCGAAACAATGGCCGCGATGTGGGCGATGCTGAGGTACCAGTTCTTTTTTCCAAGCCGTTTATGGAAGTGATCGGTCTTGCTGTTGACGAGGGGCGGGTTTCGACGCGCCGCGCTGCAGGGCTGCTCGATCAAACGGTTGAAGACCTCACCGATCTGTTTTTCGCTCACGGGGTCGAACCCCCTGCAGAGCTGTGAGGCTGCCATGGCGAAGCACCCGGGTCCTGTCCTTGTTGATACGAACGTCATTCTCGAGTCCTATCGGATCGGGGCTTGGCGTGCGTTATCTGGCGGCTACTCGGTTGAAACCGTGGAAGATTGTGTGACGGAGACTCAAACAGGCTTTCAGCGTCGGCGAACCGAGGAACTGATCGAGGCTGCAGCACTTCGGACTTCGTTGGCTGCCGTGCACGATGTGAGTGATCGCGAACGTGCGGAGGTTTTGCTCAGGGCATCAGGCATCAACCTGGACATCGGTGAGCACTCGCTTTGGGCGCATGCCCTCATAAGAACTGACGGATGGGTGCTGTGCGGGCCGGACAAGGCCAGTCTCCGCTTCGGCGTTCGGTCGGGGTTTCGAGACCGACTTTTCGCTTTGGAGCAGCTTCTCGATGCCGTTGGCTATCGCCCGAAGCAACCCCTGAAGACAGCGTACACGAGCAAGTGGTTGGCCAAGACCCTGAGCGAACTCGTTATTTCAGAAGGAATTTAGTGGTCATGACAGCCTCGGTAGATATCCGCTCAAAGATTGTTGAAATGTTTCGTCGCGACCTGATCGGTCCGGGGGACCAAGACACTGATCTGGCGTTGGAACGGCTAAACGAAAGCCCCTCGCGCTGGTATCTGACTGGCTTTCTGGCGCCCGCTGAGGATCCGCTTGGGCTGGATGGCGAAGGCGGCGACGATGATCCATCCGCGCAGGAAGAGATGGAAATCGACGTCGAAGAAACTGACTCCGAGGGTGCCGGTGGCGCGGCCGGTGACAACGAGGAGCCTGAGGCCCCCAACACTCGGAGACGCTTCTTGCCCTCCTCTATTGGCCTGACAGTCTTGTTGCCTCCGGAAGTAAAAGAGATCGAGGCAAGGATTTCGTGGGGCGACTACAGGACTGAACCAGCTCTCCCTGAAAACATACTTCTCCCGGAGCCCCTTCCTGAGGAGTTTGACGAGGATGGTAAGCCCAAGCGCAACTCCAGGCCGATGGTGGACTGGGTTCGTACTCCAAAGGACCGGGTCGTTCAAATAACCGTGCGTGACGGCAGAGGCGAACCGATCTTGATCCCGGAAAGCGCTGCCGAGCAACGCAGAGGCGGTGGTTTGACGCTGGAGACCCACTCTAGAACTTTCAAGTACGATACCCCGGATGGAGGGCAGGAAGAGGTTCGGGCACTCACAGTCTTCCTCGTGAACCGACGAGCGACTGTCCACCGCTTCTATTCGGATGTGAGTTTCGTTTTTCAGGCGCGCCTCGAGCTCGCCCTCGAGAGGGGATTTCATCCCCGCCGAGACTTGTCTGGCACTCGTGCGGACGACTGGGATCTCAGGGTCGCCGACTTGCACTACCGAGATGTGAGTGAATGGGCAGTAGGACGAAACGCTGCAGCAGGCTGGGACCAGGACGAAGATGCTCTTGGCACTGTGAAGCGCGTATGGACGAATCCGCTACCCACAGCGGAAGTTGAGCGCGTCGCCCCGAACGAAGATGACGAGATCAAGTCGCTCGTTTCGTTCGAAATGGAAGCTTTGGCCGAAGCGGCAAGTAAGGATGGAGACACCCTAAATGCCCTGATCGCCAAACTTCCTGAATTATATGGTGTTTGGATTGACGCCGAGCGTCAGAAACTAACACCGCTCCCGAGTCGGCGAAAGGAGACTGGCGAGCGTTTGGTGTCGGAAATGGAGCAGGCGCGAGACCGGATTGCTGCTGGAATCGATCTGCTTCTGACGGATCCGACAGCTCGTTCCGCCTTTCGTTTCATGAACCTTGCTGTCGCCTCAGCTGCGCGACGCCGGAATGCCGGGCCCAGCGGCGATCCAAGTATGATGCGACCCCCGACATGGAGACCCTTCCAGCTTGCCTTTATCCTGCTCAATATCTCGGGCTTGGTACAGAAGACGCACCCAGACCGTGAGACAGCTGATCTCCTGTTCTTTCCGACAGGCGGTGGCAAAACCGAAGCGTACCTTGGTCTTGCCGCTCTCATAATTGCTCATCGACGCCTGACCGCTTCTGGCGTATTGGGTGCCGGCGTTTCAGTGATCATGCGCTATACTCTACGGCTGTTGACCTTGGACCAGTTGGCTCGAGCGGCGGGCGTCGTGTGCGCGCTTGAACTGATGCGAACTGATCCCAAAAACGTAGACGAACGCGGACGACGTCTGCTTGGCGATTGGCCCATCGAGATTGGACTGTGGGTGGGTTCTGATGCGTCGCCAAACAAACTTGGCGGCAAGGGAAAATCCGACGAAAAGACAGCAGTTGGACGAGTGAGGCGATACCGAAATGGTCGTGACAAACGAGCTCCCGCGCCGCTGAAAGCCTGCCCTTGGTGTGGTACCGAATTCTCACCATCTTCATTTGCGTGTACGCCGAATGAGCATGCCCCGACCAATCTTGAAATAAGATGCGCCAACACCAACTGCGATTTCAGTCGGGGGAGACCGCTTCCTGTTCTGACTGTCGACGAACCAATTTACCGACGTCTCCCCGCGTTTTTGATTGCGACCGTCGACAAGTTCGCGGCGTTGCCTTGGGTCGGTGAGACTGGTGCTTTCTTCGGTCATGTTGACCGTTTTCGCGATGATCTTGGCTTCTTTGGTGCAGCTGAGCCTGGCGAGGGAAGCCCGCTGGGAAACGGATGGTCGCTAGCGCCACCGGATCTGATTATTCAGGACGAGTTGCACCTTATCTCAGGGCCATTGGGGACGGTGGCCGGATTGTACGAAGCAGCTATCGATCAACTCGCTAGCCGCAAGGTTGGCGACCATGTCATCCGGCCAAAGATTGTGGCGTCTACCGCGACAGTCCGCCGGGCCTCTGACCAAATCGAAGCACTCTTCGACAGAAGCGCAACGAGCATCTTCCCGCCGCCAGGCCTTGATCGAACAGACAGTTTTTTCGCAAGGACGGTGCCTACGAGCAAAGATCCGGCTCGTCTTTACATGGGCATAGCAGCCCAGGGAAGAGGACCGAAACTCGTTTTCCTTCGCTCCTTGACGACCCTTCTGGCGGCGGCACAAGCGTTTTATGATGCAAAGGCTGGTTCTGGCGGCACCTTGAATCCCGCGGATCCCTACATGACAGCCCTTTGCTACTTTAATGCTCTTCGCGAACTGGGCGGTGCACGCCGTATCGTTGAAGACGAGGTCCGGGATAGAGCTGGCCGCTATGGCACCCAGAGGTGTCGGATCGATCCTCCAGACTTGCCTTTCGCGGATCGCCAGATCAGGGAACCGATGGAGCTGACGTCCCGCGAGTCAACTGACAAAGTTGCTTTGGCAAAGCAAAGGCTCGAAGCCATCTTTGAGCCGGGAACCGAAAGTGTAGATGTCGCTCTAGCCACCAACATGATCTCAGTCGGACTCGACATCACTCGTCTTGGGTTGATGATGGTCCAAGGCCAACCCAAAACGGCGGCCGAGTATATCCAGGCCACCAGTCGTGTTGGCCGCGATCCTGCCCGTCCCGGCTTGGTCGTTGCCGTCTTAAACCTTCACAAACCCAGAGACCGAATGCATTTCGAGCAATTCGGCCAGTTCCATCGTACGTTCTATCGCTCCGTGGAGGCGACTAGCGTCACGCCATGGGCCGCACGCGCCTTGGATCGGGCATTAGCAGCAGTCGTGGTTGCAGCGGCACGCCACGTCGATCCCCTGCTGACGCCAGAAAATGCGGTTACTGAACTGAAGGACTCGCCCCAAGTTCGCCAAGATGTGCGCGAAGCCATTGTAGCTAGGGCTCCAGCTCAAATGATCGCAGGTGGTCACGCGGCGCTCAGGACCGCAATTGATGACATAATCGATGCCTGGATTTCAACTGGGGACGACCAAGCTGCTGGGGGCAATCAGTTCGCCTACGCTAAGAAGAAGAGCCCCCATCGACTTCTACATATGCCCTTGGAGCCGGATTGGGCCAATCTCGATGAACCCCATCGCAAGTTCGTCGCTGGCCGGTCGATGAGAGACGTCGAGTCGAGTGTCGCTCTAAAGGTCAGAGATCCGCACGGAAATACAATCGCCAACGCGGACGATCTGACATGACAAAGAATTCTCAGAGACTTAGCCAACTCATCTCGACCTTTGGCCCCGGCTCGATGATCGACCTTCCGACACGCTCTGTGATCGTTGCGGGTCTGGAATGGTGGGATATGCGGGGCAACTCGTTCACGACAATTCCTGAGCCACGGCTTACGATGCGCCTCGAGCAATTGTTGAAGGAACAGGGTCGGCTTGATCCGGAAGTCCATCTTTCGCTGCGGACGCCGCCTGTGTCGAACGAGCTCGGACACGGAGCTCCTCAAGGTGTGGCGGCTCCAGTGTTTCCGACATGGTTCGTTTGTGAGCAGGTAGAGACGGGCAGCGGCCCGAACTCGAGCCTGCGAAGGCGCCGCCTTGTTCGCTGGCAGGACCTCGACACCAAGGGACGACGAAAGTTCGTATTCGATGATGGGCGCAAATCAGAGGTTACTCCTATTCGCTTCGTCTGTGCCTGCGAGAAGGGACACATGCAGGATATCGATTGGCGGTGGGTCGTACATGGCGCGGTACAGTGCCATGAACCGATGTGGATCGAAGAGAAGGGCACAAGTGCCGACCCTGCAGACACCAGTGTGGTGTGTGGATGCGAGCGACGGCTGTCTTTGCAGGATGCTTTCCAACCAGGAAGGCTCGGAAAATGTCGTGGTGAGCGACCTTGGCTGATGGATCGAGACCCTGAGGGCTGCGGAGACAATCTTAAGCTTCTCACCCGCACGGCAACCAACACATACTTTCCGCAAGTCTACACAGTGATTTCTCTTCCTGCAGAGGAAGACGAACTTTCAAGACTGGTCGATGAGCTTTCGGGAGACCTTGCCGGAGTTCAGACTGTCGACGATGTGGCGCAGGCAAAGAAGTTTAACCCGAGAGTGTCAGCTTCCTTGGGAGCCTATTCCAACTCGGACATCTTTGATCGCCTCAAGCGAATCCGCGATGGCGCGAGAGTTGATGCTTCAAAGTCGCCAAAGCTTTCTGAGTTTGATGTATTTGCATGTGGAATAGCGGAAATCGGGACCAACAGTGCTTCGGCAAAGCTTTACGCCCAGACGCTACCGCGCTCTGTCTGGGAGGATACTTCGGCAGGTATAGACCTATCATCCATCAAGGGCCTGGTCGCTGTACACCGCCTCCGTGAAGTATCATGTCTTTACGGCTTTACCCGGTTCGAAGCGGCACCTACGAGCGCAGATGGCGATATCGAAGATATTCAGCTGGCTGTGCGCGGTGCGCCGATATCACGGCATGCCGATTGGCTTCCCGCCATTGAACAATTTGGGGAGGGACTCTTTGTTCACTTCGATGAGAAAGCAGTAGCCCCTTGGCTGCAGGAAACCGACGTCGCGGCGCGGCAAGGAAAGTTGATCAACGGCTATGAACACTGGCAGAGGCGTTTTTCCGGCGGTGCGCCGACTTATCCGGGAACGGCCTACACCCTTCTTCACAGTCTGTCACATGCACTGATGGCAGAAATCGCCTTGGACTGCGGATACCCTGCGAGTTCATTGAAGGAGCGGATCTACGCACTTTCAGACTCCCGCACCGGAACTGTCCCAGAAAGGTGCGGAGTCCTCATATATACCGCAACACCTGGCGCGCAGGGTACTCTGGGCGGTCTTGTTGCAGCTGGGTCTAGGTTCACGCGAATTCTCAAAGGTGCGCTAGATCGCCTGAAAGTCTGCTCGAATGACCCTGTTTGCGCAGACCACGAGCCTGACGGTCGGAGTGGCGACCGAGCTACCCACGGCGCGGCTTGTCACGGCTGCCTACTGATCGCTGAAACCAGCTGCGAGATGCGAAATCTCTTTCTCGACCGCAGCCTGCTAGTTCCGACGATGGGTGGGCATGGGGCAAATTTCTTTGACTGAAGTGATTGATAAGCTGTCCAAAATCCAACTTTGACGCAATTGTCGCTCGATCATGGCTGGCATGCACGTGCCTGGCCCCGCATGACAGCATAGTCGCCCATCATTTCGACGACGGCCGATCCGTCAGCCAGCAACGCCAATTCCTCGGCCGCCTGCGCCTGAAGCTCCCTGCTGTATTCAACGACCGGCGGGCATGCCCCCACGCCGCCGGTCTCAAAACCCACCGCCGCGCAACCGGTCAACCAGTTCGTCGCGATTGCGAGGACGACGAGCCGCCGCCTCCAGCATTCGGCGCTGGATTTCATTGGACGTCTCCCAGGTTTCAAGGCGTTCTGCGAGGCGACCGGAGCGCTCGCCGGATCGGCGGATCGACAGCAGGAACAGAAGGATGGCCAGCGCGATTGCACCGTAGCGAAGCGCGGCCCTCGCCCATGGATTGGCGGCGATCCCGCCGAGAGTGCTGGCGATCATCTCTGCCCCCTGTGCCAGTCATCAAGGCGAGCGTAGATCGTGACCGCGATCCCCCCGAGCGCCACGGCGATGAACACCCAGCGGAGAGTGTCGAGATATGGCACCAGCGGCAGAACTGCGGACTGAGTTTCCGCGAGGACGCTTTGCGCGACCTCGACCCCTGCTGCGCCCAACGTCGCGACACCGGCCGCTCCGCCACCTTTCATGGTGCGACTTTGCGCTAAGACCTCGCGCGCAGGCGGTACCTCCTCGGCGAAAGCAGTCGTGCGGACCGGGAACCGCTCGCCCCACTGACGCGCCGGGCCGAGGTCGACGTGCATGAACCCCGAGCGCGGATAGAAGCCAAACCCGAGGAACCCGACCGCGCGTGCCGCTGCCTCGAATGCCACGGGATCGTGGTTCGACATTGCGATGTCAAAGGCCGCGCCGTTCATATGCTTGGACCGCGTCGCGCCACCAACGGCGCGGTTGTGTTCCGGGCTGCGATACGCCGAGCGGACGATCAGCGGCTTGCCCAGCCGATCCCGCAATGCCTGCAGCTTGTCGAGTGCGGGTTCGTTGACAAGCAGCTTGCCGGTGCCGCGGCAGGCGATCTCAGCGGGCGAGAAGTTGGTCCAGCGCCAAGCGCTTTCCGGCACGTCGCGCCAATGGTCGTAAAAGGTCGTGGTCATGGTATCCTCCAGCAACGAAAAAACCCGCCACGTGGGCGGGTTCAGGTTGGTTTGTGAATTGTTGCGATGGGCAGCTACGGGCCGCCGCCGAAGATCTTGAGCTTGATCGCGATCCCGGCCAGCAGCGCCAACATCACACCGGTGGTGATCATGCGGACAGCGGTCTGCATTGCAGTGCGGCGCACAAGACGGATGCAGTCGAGCAAGGATCGTAGGTCGCGGATATCGAGCGCAGCCTCTTCACCATCGAGGCCGACATCGGCGAGCGCGCGTTTGGCGCCTTTCTCGGCAGCGCGTGCCAGAATGGCCTCGAACTCAGCGTCGGGCATGCGCACAAAGCCTTGATCGGATCGGGGTGGTGTCATTGGTCAATCCTCGCGCCGCTCAGCCGACCTTGCAGCCCCAAAAGGACGTGTGGTCGGCCGCGAAATATCCATCCTGAGCGCGGAAATACCCCTGCAGCTCGACGGTATCGCCTGCGGTCAGCGGCACCATGGTTTGCAGCCAGATCGCGGTGGCGAGCGACACGTGGGTGGCGGAGATTTCGCCGAAGGAGCCCCGGATTTCGGTTGCCCCGTTCAGTACGAGCCGCCCGCGCATCCGCGCTGAGGTGCTGGAATTGACTTTGTAGAGCAGCGTTGCGCCGAACAAATATGTCCCGTCGACCGGCGCGGTGAAGAGGCTGGTCCCAGCATCGAAAGCCCCCTGATCGTTATAGTCGGTGGTGTTGAGGCCGATCTTCGTCCAGGTCCCAACGCCCACGTAGTTGTCGTAGTTGGTGTACGCCTTGAAGCGTGGCAGCCGGGGCTGGTCGACGATACCATTGGTATTATCGACGCTCAGCCCGTCGAAGAAGGTGCTGCCGTCGGCGGACACAGCGAGCCGGAACTTGTCAGAGCCGAACAGCCCGACCAGTGCCTTCGTTACGAAGTTGGTCTGCAGCGTCAGGCCGAGATCGTCGCCCGCCGCCTCCTTGTTCATGGTGTAGAACAGATCGCCGGTGCCACCCTCGGCCACGGTCTTCGCCGTCCAGAGCGCGGCGTTCAGCTTGGCCGAGAATGGGTTTGAGGTGTCGGCAGTGGTACCCACGCCGACCAGTGCCATGTTCTGGAGCGCTTCCGGGGTCGAGCCGACCCAGCCCGCGCCATCGAAGACCAGCAGCAGCCCTTCGTCCTCGACCCATGCGCGCCAACCGGTCCGGGGTGGCAGGCGCAGCCAGACCCCATCAGTAAACAGAGCCACGCTCAGGTCCCAGCCCGCCCAGTCGCCACTGCCCCCGCTGGCCACGATGTAGCGGTCACCTTCGGCGGGGCTGCCGGGCGGGGCTGTCAGATCACGGTCGAGCACGGAAAGCTGCATGAGCCCGTCGAGCAGCCGCAGTGCCTCGTTGTGCGTGACATGCTTCTGGGCCTGCGCCGCCAGGATGTAAGGGAGCAGAAGGTTGGTCGTCGTATCAGACATGGGATGGCCTTCAGAATGTGAGCGTGACGGTTTTGGCCGCCCCTCGCCCGATCAGCGCGGAGAGCTGAAAGATGCGGATGTCGAGCGTGTCGCCGTGCGTGAGCAGCCCACCCCAGTCGGCGGTCTGCTGGGTGGCCGTGTAGATCGCGCTTGTTGTGGTCGCGCTAAGCACTCGTTTCACTGTGCTGCCATCGAGAATTTCGACTTCATAGGCTTCGACCTCCTCGACGAGCGGCACCTCGACCGAACCCCAGTTGTCGGCCGCAAGGGCCCGGGACCGCCGTATCCAGCGGATCGTCAGATCGCCCGGCGTGCGCGGTCTGCGCCATGGCCGCTCGACATGGACGACTGAGAACGGCTGCAGACCCACTCCAACAGGCGTGAAGGCTCGCGCCACATAGGTCTCGTCGCTGACAGACCGGCTTGCGGGACCGATGCGCCAGTTCCACGGCAGCCCGAGATCGGCCTCCGCGATGGGTAGTGACGCAAGGGCCTCGTCGAGCACTACCACCCGCGCGCCCGCCACAGCTGGATTGGCCATGGCCACTTCTGTTCCGCGCTGGCCACGCAGCAGTCGCGTCAGGCTATAGCGGCCTGGTGCGATCAGGTCTGCTTTGCCCGCTTGGACGATTTCCCAGAAACCTGACGCTGACTCAACGGCCAGCGCGTTGGCCCCGCCGAACAGCGTCAGATCGGTTACGCTTTCCAGCGTGCCCGAGAGCAGATCGATCACCAGCGCATTGCCGAGATCGAAGCGTGAGGTCGGACCCGCGAAGAAATCCGACACCAGCGTCCCGATCCGGGCACGGCCGCCAAATGTCGTCAGTAGCTCAAACCCGTCCGTCGACGGACTGCGGAAGGCGGCCATCACGCCCGGCCAGGGAACCGCATGGGCCGCGACAAACGGCCGATGCGCAGGCTGATCCTCGGTCAGCTGTGGCAGGTCCATCAGCACCGCATCCGGCGCGCCAAACACGACCGCCCGCGTCAGCGACGCCGCGCGGGGATCGCCGGGAGGCAGGTCGTAAGTCGCGCGGTCCTGGCGGACCGCTTCGATCCCGCGTACCTCGGCGTCCGCAATGGAGACCAACCGCAGCGGAATTTGCCTCCCGTCATGTTCCAGCGTCACGACGTCCGCCGGATCCAGCGCCAACCGTGACGGCGGCAGGCGAAACGCGGCTGTTTCCCGTCCGGTCCAGGCTTCCATCAATGCGCGGCGGCAACGGCGCTCGGCCTCCTCAGGCGGAACCGCCATGGGGAAGCTCTCCGAAGCGATCCGCGTCGTGTCGACGGTGATACGGCGCGCCTCGACGAGGGCCGCGTCGTAATCTTCGTCGGCGCGCGCGACCTGCCATTTAAGCGCCTGCGGCAGCTCGGTCTCTTGCGCGCGGGTCAGTTCCAGCAAGTCCCCTTCGCGGGCCGCGACAAGATCGTCGTGCGTCACACTGGCCGCTGCTGCGCGCCCCCGCATGACAAACCGGATCAAGCCTTCGGTCTCGACGGCGTCGAAGCCGAAATGCCGCGACAGTGTGGTAATTGAGGCGCGCGGGCTTTCCAGTGCACCAATCGCATAGCCCTCGACCGCGCCCCAGATGCCGGTGACGTCGATCCGGGTCTCCGGCATCACGGCACGCAGGCAGAGATGCCGGACGAGCGCGGCCAATGAGACCGCTCCCAGCCGCCCCGTCAGCCAGTGACCGAGCCGCCAGTTCGCGCCATCGGTCCAGACGTCTGTAAGTGCCGGAAAGAACGGATACGGCCGCGCGTCCCAGGTCCAGGCGGCGCATTCCGGCATATGCACCATGCGGCCGCCGTAGACAGAGGACAGCGGGTTGTTCGCTGGCTTGCCCCACCAGAGATAAGTGGCCTCCAGATACGCTCGCTGGATGGCATCGTCGCGCCAGCCCCGCGAGAAATGCGGCGTGAAGCTCTCGGACGACTTCGGGTCGAAGAAGACGTTCGGCTGGTTCGTGCCACGGTCGATGGCGGGACAGCCGAGCTCGGTGAACCAGATCGGCTTGGATTGCGGCACCCATGCCGTCGGCGTGCCGCTCTCTACTCCGCCCGGGCGGTCGTAATGCGGGTTCAACCACCAGGCGCGCAGATCCTTGTAACGGAAGACCCACGGCTTGGCGGCCGCGCCATCGGTGATCGGGGTCCGCACCTGCGCCGTACGGTCGGCGGCGCTGGCGTAGAACCAGTCGAATCCTTCGCCGCCCGCGATGTTCCCCTGCAGGTAGGCCCGGTCGTAGATCGCGGGCCAGCCCTCGGCCGCGTCGGCATGCTCGAACCCGTCGCGCCAGTCGGAGAGCGGCATGTAGTTGTCGATGCCGATAAAATCGATCTCCGGATCGGCCCAGAGCGGATCGAGGTGGAAGAACACATCGCCGCTGCCATCGCCCGGCTGGTGCCCGAAGTACTCCGACCAGTCGGCGGCGTAGCCGATTTTCGTCCCGGAACCGAGGATCGAGCGGACATCAGCGAGCAGATCACGATAAGCCTGCACCGCCGGATAGGTGGCCGCGCCCGAGCGGATCTTCGTCAGCCCCGGCATCTCTGTGCCGATCAGGAAAGCATCAACACCGCCCGCCGCCACGCAGAGATGGGCGTAGTGCAGTACCATCCGCCGCAGGCCCCAGTCGCCAGATGGCCCCGTCCACGAGACAGACTGGCCCGAGACATTGAAACTTGAGGGCGTTGCCGCGCCAAACAGCGCCGCGACCTGACTTTCGGCTGTCGCGCTCTTGTCTGCCGTCCCAGTATACCCCGCTGCCGGAGAACAGCTGATCCGGCCCCGCCAAGGGAACGCAGGCTGGCCAACTTCGGCAGCGTTGTCGGAATAAGGGTTTAGCAGCGTATTCCCGGGCGGGACGTCCATCAGGATGAAGGGATAGAAAGTCACGCGCAGCCCGCGTGCCTTCATCTCGTGAATTGCTTGCACCACCGCGAAATCGGCTGGCGTGCCGCCATAGACAGGACGATCCTCATCGTCGCGGCTGACCAGAAAGGCACTGGCTCGGCTGACGCCATTCACGGACCAAGCCGACGGCGTGGTCGATTTGGCTGTTACCTCGACCCCGGGCCGCACCTTGCAATTGCCTGCCCGCAGATCGTCGCCGAACCAGGCGACCACCAGTGACACGCTCTCGACCTTCGGAGCCATGGCCCGCAGCCGGTCCAGCGCCACCACCATATCGGCGGTGTCGGTCAGTGCGTTGAGGTTCTCGGGCTCGGAAGACCCGCCGCTGCCTTTCCGGATGCCCTGCGTGGCATAGGCGAACTCGCCCGAGGCCGGGATCATGGTCACAGCTTGTGTCAGTCCCTCCGCCGTGTCCGGATCGGCCAGAGGACGGAACACCTCGAAACTCAGCTGCGGGATGCGGTTGCCGTAATTCCCGAGCGGCAGATCCTCGAAGACGACATAAGCGGTACCTCGATAGGCGGGCGTGTTCGCCACGCCCATCTTCGCCGAAATGAACGGATCAGCCGTCTGGCTCTCATCGCCCGGATACCAGCGCCAGGTGATCCCGGCGGTATCCAGCAGTTTCCCATCGGCCCAGATACGGCCAATGCCGCTGATCGGACCCTCGCAGAGCGCGACCGCAAAGCTCGCATAGTAGAAGTATTCGGTGGTCTTGACCTTGCCGCCACCCCCGCCGCCCTTGCCCCCGCCTTGCGTGGTGGTCTTTGTCTCCTCGCGGAAATCCGTCGCCCAGATGATGTTGCCGCCGGCCCGCATGCGGCCATAGAGCCGCGGGATCACCGCTCCCTCGGTGGCCGAGGTGATGCGCAGATTGTCCATCCGCGCGCCTTCGATCCGCTGGGTCGGCGCGAGCGACGAGATGATCCAGCTGTCGACGACCGAGCCAATGGTGGAGCCGACAAAGCCCCCAATGGTGGCGGCACTGACGCCGAGGATCGCGCCGCCAATGCTGCCGCCAATGGCGGCACCTGCGGCACCGAGAACGAGGGTGGCCATGTCTGGGTCTCAGCGTTGGGGGAACAGGAAGGCGAAGGCGATGCGCCGCCGCCAGGACGGGGTGAGCAGTTCCTCGATCACGCCGAGCCGCTCGTAGGCATGGAGGAAGCGGTCGGGCCCGGTGAGGATCCCGACATGCTTGGCGATGGCGCGCGGCGTCATGCGGAAAAGAACCAGCGCGCCGGGACCGACCTCGGTGGGCGACACCTCGATCATCATATCGCGCGCGCCCTCGGCCAGAACCTCGCGCGGGCCGGTCTCGCCCCAGTCTCGGCTGTAGGGCGGGATCGGGAATGGCTCGGGACCGACGACCTCGCGCCAAACGCCCCGTGCCAGTCCGAGGCAATCGCAGCCGACACCGCGCAGGCTGGCCTGGTCGTGGTACGGCGTGCCCAGCCATGACCGCGCGATGGCGATGACGCGCTTCGGATCGGCGTTCACAGCACGGACCCTTCGTGGCCGCCGTCCTTCGTGGCGTAGCGGAGCACGGCATCCTGGCCGGGGATATGCGGGAAACCGCGAAAGTTGGAGGTGTTGGCGAACTTCGCCCCGCAGGTCTCGATCCGTTTGTCGCAGCCAGCACGGATGGTGAAGGCGTCACCCTCGGCGATCGCACGCACCGGCGCTTCGAGCAGGGTCAGCACAGCGATGCCATCCGTGACGTCCTGGCCCAGCACCTCGGTGCGCCGCCCCGCATTCGCGCCGCTGGTCCATTCGATGGTGCCGAAGGTGAACCACCCGGCGTCGAAGGCGCCGAGGCCCGAGGCCGTGAAGGCACGGTCGCGCAGAAGGTCGATCACCGCACCGGTGCCAATGAAGGCGGGGGCCTCCAGGTCGACGCCGCAACGCCCATCGCCGAGCGCGGCGTCGCAGGTCGCCTGGAAGGTCCGCCCGACCGTCTGGCCAAGCACATGGGCGAGCGAACGGACCTCGGCGACGAAAGCGAGCCGCCCGCGCCGGATCTGGCCGATGGCGCCGCGCCGCATCAGCACGCGCTGCCCCGTGTCGGCCCAGTTCACCCGCCAGACCTCGACCGCCGCGTTGTCCCAGCGGCCGTCCAGGATGTCGGTCTCGGTGATCCGGTCGGAGGTCAGCACGCCCTCGGCGTCCTGCGCATCGACCGACAGGTCCGATCCCGACCGCACCTCGGACGCTGTCAGCCCGCTCTCCGCCTCGAAATCAGTGCCGTCGAAGCTGAGCGTCCGATCGTGGTCGGTGAAGCCGAAACTCGCGCCGTCAGCCCGCGAAATCCGCCAGCACCAGGCGAGCGTTGTTGTCCCGTCGTCCAGATGCGCTTGCAGATCGGGATTGATGTTTTTCATCGGCGGAGTTCCAGCAAGGGTATGGAGGTGATCGAGCCCAGCCGCTCGAGATCAAGCGTCACGTCGAGCACGTCGGTGTCGAAGCGGACGGGTACGTCGAACTGGAAGCCCGCTGTGACGGCGATGCCAGCGCCCGGCGCGGCGCTGAAGGTGACGACGCCGGTCGTGGTGTCGACCGACCAGCCCGAGGGCTGCTCGACCCCACCAAGCGCGATGCGCACGGTTCCGGTCACTGGTTTAGCGATGGCGCGCGTCCAGGATTGCGCCCCGGAGGTGTAGCGCTTGACCAGCTGGAAGGCGGTCGTCGCGCCCTCGCCGGTGCCAATCGCCTGATCGTGCGGTGCTGGCGTTCCCGAGGGAAGGCAGGACTTGTGGTCACCCCAGTCCTTGAACCTAAAGCCATGCAGCCGACCGTTGCGGGCCTCGAAGAAGGCCACGACCGCCGCCAGATCGTCCGCGCGGCGGATGCCATAGGCGACATCGTAGCGGCGGCGGCTGTTCGCCCAGCTGGCGTTGCGTTCCTCATCCCCCGAGGCGAGCTCGACGATCTGGGTGCGGCGTTCCGGTCCGCCGCGCGCGCCCCGGCTGATATTGTCGGGGAACCGGACTTCGTGGAACGCCATCACATTCCCCTCCGACCGAGGGACACAGCGCGGGCGATGTCTGCCGCGACCTGCGTGCGGGACTGCCGGAAGCTCTCGGCGTCACGCGCCATGATGGTGACGTTGACGCCACCTCCGCCGTAGGCCTGCGCCTCGCGCCTCGACAGCACCCGCTCACCGCGCTGCAGGATTGCGGGCACTTCGTCATGGCGGAGGCCCGCCATGCCGCCGCCATGCATCCGGGGCGCGGCGGCGAAAGCCATGGCCGGGACCAAGCGTGAGGGCCCGGCCGATCCGACCATCCCGCCCGAATGCAGGACGTTGGCGAAGATCCCGCCCGCCCCGGAGAACACGCCCGAGAGTGCATTGGCGATCGGCCCCAGGATGAACCGCCGCGCCGCTAGCTTGGCGAGATCGGCCAGCAGTGAGGTGACCAGATCGCGGAAATCCAGCTTGCCGGTCCGCACGAACTGGCCAACTGCGTTCTCGGCAGACTGGAAGGCGCCGACAAGGCTCTGGCCGATATCGCCGCCGATCTCGCGCGCCTTGCTGGCGTAGTCCGACAGCGCCGCCGTGACCGCCTGCCAACCGGTGACGGCAGCCTCTGACGCGGGCTCCGCCGCAGCGGCGGCAGCTCCGGCCGCCGCGCCTGCACCTGTCGCGGCGCGCCCAGCATCGCCAAGCGCCGTCTCCAGCCGCTCGGCCGCACCGGTAGCCTCGGTCAGCGCATCGGCACTGGCCTCGTCGGTGCGGCGCACGGCATCGCGAAGCGCCTGCCAGCTTTCTAGCGGCGCACGCGCCCCTTCGGCCAGATCGCGCGCGGCCCCGCGATAGAGGTTCGCGGATTCGAGCGCCCTGTTCGCCGCCTCGGTCAGTCCTAGATCGGGCGCGGTCAGCGGATTGTCCTCGAAGGCCCGGTCGAACGCCGCCTGCGCCGCCGTCGTGGCGGCACTGGCCGCACCCTCGAAGCGGTTCTCGATCTCGCCGAGGTCGAGGTCGGGCACCAGCGAGATGCGCCGCTCGGAGCCGAGCGCTTCCAGCCCCTGGTTGATGCCACCGATGAAGCCGTTGATGCGCGAGACCACGCCGTTCAGCATCGCCTCGACGCCGTCGACCAGGCTGTTCGCCGCCTGGAACGCCAGATCGCCGATGGCGGCGGGCAGCAGGCCCCAGATCGCCTTGATCGCCTCGTAGGCGCCCTTGAACGTGTTCGCCGCCGTATTGCCGAAGGCCACCACGCTCTCGATGGCGCTCTGCATGCCCGAGGCCGCATCCGCCTTCAGGTCGAAGAACATCGCCGTGGCAGCGGCGCCCGCCGCAGTAGCGCCCATCCTGATCCTCTCCCAGACCTCGACGGCAAGATCCTTCAGGAGCGACATCGCCTCGCCGAAGCCGCCCGCACCGGACACGAGGCGGGTGAACTGGTAGACGAGCTCGCCCGCGCCGACGATCAGCGCCCCGATGCCGGTGCGGATCAGCGCGCCGCGCAGGAGGACCAGCGCCGTGGCGAGTCCGCGGACGGAGAGCGCGGCGGCGGCCATGCCAGCCACCCATCGGCCCGCGAGGAAAGCCGCGAAGGTGGCGGCATAGGTGGTCAGGCGGCCGATGTTGTCGAAGAGACCGCGGATCGCGATGCCGAGCGGGCCGGTGCGGCTGGCGACCGCGGCCATCGCGTTGGCGACGGCTTCCAGCGCAGGCGCCGCGGCAACGGCCAGCTGGTTGGACAGCCCGCGCCAGATCAGCCCAAGACGCGAGATGGCGTCGTTCGTGCGCTCGATCTGGTCGGCATCCTGCTCGGAGACCACGACACCGAATGCGAGCACGTCCTCCGTCGCCTGGCGCAGCGTCGCCGTGTCGATCCGCGACATGGCGATGGAGCCTTCCTCGCCGAAGAGCTGGCCTGCCACGGCAGCGCGCTCGGCGGCAGGCACGAAGCTCTCGATGGCGGCGTTGATCGCGCCCACGCGCTGATCCAGCGGCAGAGAGATCAGCTCGGTGGCCGACAGCCCGAGCCGGTCCAGCGCATCGGCGGCGGGGCCGGTCCCGGCCGCCGCCTGGCTGAGACGGCGCGTCAGATCTTTCGTCGCCTGCTCGATGCCGGACATCGACACGCCCGCCAGTTCGCCCGCGCGCTCCAGCGTCTGGATCGAGGCGACCGTGGTACCGAGGGACTGGGCGAGCTTCGCCTGCGCATCCACCGTCTGCAGGCCGGAGCGCACCATGGCCACTCCAGCGGCCGCTGCGGCTGCAACGGCGGCGGCCGCCGCAACCCGGACCCGGCGCGAGAAAGCCGCCAGCCGCGCGTTGGCCGCCTCCATCTCCCGGCTGAGCCGTCCGAAGCCGCGCGCGCCAGCCTCGCCCACGCCTTCCAGTTCGGCGCGCACCTGCCGTCCGCCCACGGCGGCGAGGCGGACGCTAACCCGTTTTTCCGCCATGGGAGTGATCCATCTGTTCGTTGAGTTTGGTGACCATCACCGCTTCGATGACGGGCAGCAGTTCGGCCATGGCGAGCGGGGGCACGCCAAGCGCGTCACCGAGCGCCAGCGCCGCCGACATGTCCCAGCCGATCACCGCACTGGGCAACACGCGCAGCTGCCCACCAAGGCGGCCGACAAGGTCCCAGACCTGCCAACCCTCTGGCGTTTCCGGACGGTTCAGCCGCGCCGGGCAGTCCGGGCAGGCTTGCGCGCAGGCTTCGCAGTATCGCTCGCCCCCGCCGAAGGACCATTCGGCGAGAGCGCGGAGACGTTTTTTTCCTGTTCCAGCAGCAAGCCCTTGGAGACGTAGGTCAGCTGGAACGCCTCGAAGATTGGCCAGACATCTAGCAGCGCGTCGATGGCCTCGGGGCTCGGGTCGATGGGATTGCCGTCGGCATCGCCGATGCCCTCCCACGCGAGCACCGCGCGGCGCGCCAGTGCCTTGGCGAAGGCGACCGCGCGCTCCTCGTCGGAAGCCTCCTCGGGCACCGCCTCGACGGCCGGGTCGCTGCGCGCCGCCACCATCAGCGCCGTGGTCAGGGGGCGGAGCTGCACCCGGACGCCGGGCGCGAGGTCGTGCCAGCGCGGCGCGTTGGTCAGGTCGAGCGTCAGCATTCTCAATACACCTCGATGTCATTGATCAGGGTTGCCGTGCACATCCGGCCGACGACGCTGTCGCGCGCCGCCTGCCAGTCGAAGGTGGCCTGCACGCCCTGCGGCCCGGCGATCTCGATGCGCGGGCGCGGCAGGTAGACGGCGTGCACGGTGAAGGTGAAGCTCTCGCCCGAGGGCAGGACGTAGGCGAATTCCATCTCGCAGGCTTCGCCGTTGATCGCCTGCGTCACCAGCGTCTGGTCGGCGAAGCGCACCTCGATCCGCCCGGTGAGCGCCGCGATGGACGGGTCCGCCCCGTCGATGCGGCCGTCGCTGCGGATGGTCTCGATCCGGTCGAGGTTGTTGGCATAGGTGATCTCGGCCGAGACCACATTGCCGAGGGCGGTGCCGTTGCGCGTTATAGACCCGTTGAAATGGCCGAACCGCTTCAGTTCCAGTTCGGCGGGTGTTCCGGCGCTCGTGGTCGTGCCCACCGTCTCGCCCTGCGCGACCAGCCGCGCGGTGGCAGTCAGCAGGCCCGAGCGCTGCATCTGCCAGGTGATCTGGTCGAGCACGCAGCCGGAATACATGGCGTAGCGCGGCACCTCCGGCATGCCGGTCTCGATCGACATGCTGGGCAGCGTCCAGGACCCGGACTGGAACTCGTGGCTGTAGGGGGCCTCGACGCCCGTGGTCGTGGGCGCGCCGAAGGCCGCCTTCAGCCAGAAGCCGAAAGCCTCGGCGTCGAGCGGCAAGACGACATCGCCATCGGCGGTCACCGCGTCCTTGATCGGCGCCAGTGGATCGCGGCCGTAGCCGAGCAGCTCCGAGTTCAGCAGCGGCTGCTCCGCGCCGAGCGAGGTGCTGGCGAAGGGCATGCGGGTGAAGCCGCTGGCGGGCGGCGTTCCGTAGGTCGTCTCGAACGCAAGCGCCATCAGCGCCCGCGCCCCCTGGGCTCGTGCCATGTTCGTCTCCTCGGGTTGTCGGAATCAGCCGAGCGGGTCGGCCGTGGAATAGTGCAGCACCACCGGAATGACGGCAGCCTTCAGGCTCGCCGCGCCCTCGACCGGCAGGTCCACAGGGCGCGGCGCTTCCGCCTCGACCCAGTCGCAGAGGCCGCCCAGCGTTCGGTCGGCGGCAAGCGCTGCGCCGATGCTGGCGGTAAGAGTGTCGAAGGCGGCGTCACGGTCGGAACCCTGCACGACCGCCTCGATCTCGGCCCGGTGCTGGTAGTGGTAGCGCAGGGGCGAGAGCGTGACCTCCGGCTCGCCCGGCTCGCCATCGCGCAGGATCAGCAGTCCCTCGGCCGGAACGCGCTCGGGCAGCACCTCGCCCCGCAGCGCGGTGGCGGGAAGCGCCGAGAGCCGCGCGTGCAGCGCGGCGAGGATGGTTTCGCGGGGGGTGGGCATCGGGCTCCGTTACTCTTGCTCAAGAATTGTTTCGCACCCTATGGTGAGCTTGATGTCGAAAGCGACCTACCGAGCCCCATCAGCGTCGCCGAATTTAGAAGAGAAGCCGATGAAATCAGAAGAATACCCAAAATTGTCGCGGCTGATGGAGAACGACGAACTCTGGCATCATGTAAAGGATTTTGACACTCTTCTTGATCGGTCGAAGGCTCGGCTTCCACTTGACGAGGGCGGAAACGAAACGGTTAAGGTCGCACACCTCCTACACGAACTAGCATATGCTCATTTTTTTTCGACGCTGGTTTTCCGCTTCAAAACACGGGAGATTGCGCGCGGAATTTTCGATGCGGAAACTCAGTGCAACCTTGTTGTTCTGTTCAATCTAGCGCGCGCGTTTATGGAGCACACAGCGTCGTTGGCGTTCCAGAATCAAGCCCTCGAGAAAGCTGTTTCCGACATCGAGACAAAGCAGGTTTTTGACCAGGTTGATCGCACTATTCGCAAACATCGCAAGATCGTAGACCGGTTGTATTATGGAGGAGAAAGTGGACCAAAGGATGCCAAGCGGCTTCACACAAACGACTTGCTCGAAGCGCTGGCCAAGGTAGATGAACGTGCAGCCAGTGACTATGCAACCCTGTGCGAGTTTGTACATCCGAACTACGGAAGCAACCTTCTAGTCTCAAGTGGCGAACTCTCATCCGGGTCCATAGGGATCCCATCAGAATCATTGACCAAGGAGTTGTCCTTGGCACGCGAAGCAATCGAGCGTTGCGCCGCACTCGACTGGAATCTGGTGGTCAGCGGCACTCGCCATCTCTCGAAGATCGACAACTGGATAACGATAGCTAGCGAAAACGGAGCAAAGCTATCGCAATTGTTTTCTGTCCGGGTGGGTCACTCGGGTGATGGAAAATCCAAAGATACGGCGATCTTCTTCAAAAAGGCACGCACCCACAACGAGGCAATACAGGCATTCTATAGATACCTTGAGCAGCAAGGCATTGAGCTTCATGAACGTCGCCTTGCTGGTGTCGAGGAAGGCTACATTTTTGATATAGTGCTGACGGACAGAGGTCCATTGTGGGTAAAATACCGGATGGGAGTATAGGCCTCGAAAGTGTACTTCGAGTCTACGTGGATAGCTTCCGATCTACCCAATTCGCCACGATCAGCCCCGGCACGCTGTCCAGCGCCCGGTCTGCATCCCGCGCGAGGTCCAGCCGCTTCGGCAACTTGACCTGCGGCACCAGCAGGAAGATCGGCGCGGTGACCTTTCCGCGCCCGGTCTTCGAGCGCGACACCACCGCCTGACCCTTCGTGTTCAGCCGCCCCTCCGCCACCAGCAGGCTCGGGCCCATCCGGCGATAGACGAAGCGCAGGCGCAGCCCGCGTCGGCGCTCCCATTCGCCGGGAGTGATCCGGCCGCCCCGCAGGGATTTGCCAGCTGCGGGCAGCGGGATCGCCAGCCAGAACCCATCTTTCGAGCGGATCAGCGGGCCGGTATCGTGCGCGCCGACGATGACCGGAGCCTTCGACCAGACCAGCGCCGCCGCGTCCAGGCTCTCGCCCGACCTCGGGAAGTTCTGGCTCCGGATCGAATTGGCGAGCCGTGTGCCGAGCCCCGCGCCGGTGATCTGCAATCGCCAAGCCGACTTCAACCCGGTCCCGGCCTCGCGCATGGCTGCGGTCACGGCGCGTTCCCCCGCCGCCACCTCGGCCGCCATCATCGCGACGATGTCGGGATCGATGTCGAGCTTCAGTTTCACGCGGGCCTCAGATCCACGGTCCAGACCAGCCGCTCGCGGTCGCGGACGGGCTCTCCCTGGATGAGGAAGGCGTCGCCATCGATCTCGATCCGGTCGCCGGGACGCGGGTTCGGCACCTCGGCGACGCGCAGGTCGATCCGGGTGGTTTCCGACCAGAGCCGCGCATCGCCGAAGTCGGTGACCGCGTCGGCGCGCCGGGCGACGGCGCGCACCAGAACGGGCGCGCCGCCGTCGGCGATATAGACCGCGTCCCGGCCGATGTTTGGATCGGCGAAGAGCGCGCTCATGGCGGCGGCGAAGGCGCTCATCAGAACGCCGCGTTCAGGCGCACCCGGCCGATGGTGTCGCCCGCGCCGCTCGCCACGGCCTCGACGGCCACGCCGATGAGCGTGTTGTCGGTCGCGACCGTCGTGCAGCGCTTGTTGGTGTCGTCCCAATAGACCTTGGCGCCGACGGTCCAGGCCTGCGAGCCGACCTTGGTGATGTCGAAGACGCCGACGAGCGCGGTCTCGACGGGCTCGCCGAGGGCGGCCGCTCCGGCGGCGATGCCGAAGATCGAGCCGACGAGCAGGCCATCGCCGGAGGCGACGGCATAGGGCGCGGTCAGGGTGATGGTGTTGCCGGGCTGGACGAAGTTTTTCATGACGGGGATCCTCGTGGAAAGACGAAGGGCGGCCCGTCAGGACCGCCCGTGTGTCAGGGTTCAGCATGGGGTGCGGGTTATGCGCCCGGGTTCTTGTAGAGGCCGCGCCAGTCGATGGCCTTGGCGCCGAAGTCGAGGCGGCACTTGATCTCGACGCCGTCGACATCGAAGCCGTTGCGGGTCTCGATGTAGGCGCCCTGCTGGCCCTCGAGATAAGCGTACTCGATGGTGTCGATCTGGTTCGGACTGGCCGCCAGATACCAGGCGGTCTCGCTCGCGGCGTCGAGGCGGGGCTCGCTGATCGGCGCGAGGGTGCGGATCGACTGCGGCACGACGCTGGACGTCGCGGCGGGCACGAGGTTCTGGGCGACCAGCTGCTCGGCCTTCAGCTCCAGCGAGGCGGGCACGATCAGGAAGGCGGGACGGACGTTCAGCACCGTCTTCTTGTCGAGGCCCGTCTGCTTGGCCATGGCGGCGCGGGCCGCGCCGACACTGCCGACATCGAGCGCCGCGCCGGTGCCCGCGAGGTTCTTGTGGGTGGTGTGGAAGAGCGCGTTGCCGTCGGCCATGGCCGGGTTGGCGGTGATGATGCCCCAGACCACGTCGCTCTCCAGCTGCGCGATCGAGTTGCCGTACATCGCAGGGATCCGGGTGAAGGCGTCGAGATCGTCGTTGATCAGCGTCTGGCGGGTGATCGCGACGACCCGGCCGTAGGTCTTGACCTTGTAGCTCTCCTTGCTCTCGCCGAGCGTGCCGCGCTTGAACTCGCCGCTCTCGCCGACCTCCAGCAGCTGGGGCGCTTCGCCGAGCTGGACACGGTGCATCGCCTTGAAGTCGGTGGCCAGCACCTGACGGCAGAACAGCATGAAGGTGCGGGGATAGGTCTCGTAGGCTTGCCGCAGGGTCTTGTTGGTCACGGCTGACAGGATTTCCGGGAAGTCGGAGGTGGAATGCAGCGCGCGCGTCGCCACCTCGTCGCGCGACAGGCCCCGCGTGTTGACCCCGGCATTGCCGAGGCTTTCGCGGGCGAGTTCCAGCAGGGTCATGCCGCGATACTGGCGGGCGGCGTCTTCCAGCTGGAACAGCGTCGGGCTGTAGCGGTGCAGCAGCGCGTTCGCCACCGCGTCGCGGCGGGTGATGCGCTCGTCCCGGCCGCCGAGCGGGACGGAGACATGGGGGAAGGTCCGGGTCTCGTCCGACTTCGCGGCGACCTGGTCGAGGATCAGGCGGCGGGATTCGTCGACGCTGACGCCGCGCTTGACCAGGTCCTCGGCGAAGCCGCGCTCGAGGTTCAGCCGCCCGGCCAGATCGTAGATGGTCGAGACGCGGTCGCGCTCGGCCTCGCGGGCGCGGGTGGCGACCGCTTCGGTGTCGGGCGCAGCGGGGGCATCCGTGTTTTGAAGCCTCGGCTGGGTGCGGGTTTCCACTGCGGCGACCTTCGGTTCGGGCGCAGCCGCTTTCGGCTCGGTCATGGGGGTGTCCTCGGTTTCGACCGGCGCGGTCGGCTGGGTGGTGGCGGGGGTTGCGGCGTCGCTCGCCGGGGTCTGGGTCTTGTCCGTCATCGGGGATGCTCCTTGCGGTGTGGGGGCGTCCCGGCGGTGAAGGACGCAATCGTGAAGGGGATGCTGGGCGCGGAAGCCCGCGGCGGGATCGGCGCCGACCGCGACGGCGGAGACCTCGAACGGGGTCCAGTCCACCGCCCGCCAGAGTTCGCGCGCGGCCTCGGGTTTCGAGACCTCGAAGCGGTGGACCTGGTAGCCGATGGAGACCGCCCGGATGTGCCCGGCCTGGATGTCGCGCCAGATCGGTTCGACATCGGCGCGCTCGCTGATCCGCACCAGCGCGATGCCGCGTCCGTTCTCGATCCGCGCCGAGCCCGGCACGACCGAGCCGATCACCGCGTCGAGCGTGTCGAGCTCGTGCACCTTCAGGAACGGCGCGCCCGCATTCAGCCGGTCGAGCCGGACATGGGCTGGATCGAGGCTCAGTTCCTCGTCATAGGGCTCGCCGAAGAAAGTGGCGCGGCGGACCCGCGCGCCTGCCGACCAGACCACCTCGACGGTGCGCGTGTCGGCATCGGCCGTGTTCGGCGCAAGCTCCGCCGACCGGCGCATGGCCGGCAGTTCGATCATCGTGTCCATGAAGGTCAGTCCTGTTGGTCGGCCTGCGCCGGGTCATTGTCCGCTTCGGCGGCCGGGTCGTCGGTGTCCTGTTCGTCGGCGGCTGGATCGGTCACCGGATCGCTGGCCCCGTCTTTGGATTGTGCGCTGCCGGTCTTGGTGACGCGGCGCGGATCGCTGTCGAGCACCAGCCCCAGCGCGTCGAGCTTGGCGTTGGTCGCGGCGATCTCGGCCAGCACGGCGTCGGGGTTGCGGCCCTGCCGGGCGATCACTTCGGCCAGCGTCATGGTGCCGGAGCGGATCGACAGCAGGTTCGCCATCGCGTCCTTCTGCGGATCGACCGCCTCGAACTTCGGCGGCGACCATTCGACCGGCACGCTCGGCGACGGGATCTGCCCCGCCGCCCATGCCGCTTCCGTGAACCACCGCCAGACCGGGGCGCAAAACATCGGGATGAAGAGCTGCCACTGCACGGCGTCGATCTGGCGGCGGAACTCCACGAGACCCGCCCGGATCGAGGAATAGTTGACCTGGCTGAGATCGCCGGTGAGCAGCTCGTAGGGCACCCGGAACCCGGCCGAGATGGTGTGCAGGCTCGCGCGCTTGTATTCACCGTATCCGCCGGTTGCCGATGGCTGGTTGAAGCGGATGTCCTTGCCGCCACGGGCATAGGCGATCAGCCCCGGCTCGAACTGCTCCACCCGGTTGCCGTCAGCATCGACCACGGAGGGCGCGATGCCCTGTTGCGCCTCGTCGTCGCCGAAGACGATGGCGGTGACGCAAGCCTCGGTCTTCTTGCGGACCAGTTCGGCCACCTCGTAGTCGTCGAGATCGCGCAAGCTGCGGATCACCGGCGCGCCCCAGGGAACGCCGCGCGCCTGCGTGCGCTGCTTCTCGTAGACATGGGCGATCTCGGTCGCCGGGACCGGGCGGCTCTGCAACCCGTTCTGCAAGGCGCCATAGGCGTCACCCGGGTGCTCGGTATGCAGCCAGTAGGCCCGACGCTTGCCCACCGGGTCGAACTCGATCCCCTGCACCAGCCGCCCCGCGCCGATGGCGCCGGATTTCGTGGCGTCGAGGAAGTCGGCCTCCAGCACCTGCAATTGCAGCGGGACCGGCAGGCCATCGCTCGCGCGCCGCAGGCGGCGGCGCACCAGCACCTCGCCCGCCTCGACCATCTCGCGGCAGATCAGCGTTTGCAGCCCGTAGAAGTCGAGCTGGCCGTCGGCGTCGCACTCCGCCGTCCAGCGTTCGAACAGCGCGTCGACCTTCCGGTCCAGCTTGTCGTCGCCGCTGGCGGCGCGCGGCATGATGCCCGCGCCGATGATGTTGTTGACCAGCACCGCCACGGCCTTGGCCGCATGCGGGTTGTTGCGCACCAGATCGCGCATCCGGTCGCGCAAGAGCGCCCCTGCCACGCCGATCTCGGTATCGGCCGAGGATCCCGGCGCGCGCCATCCCTCAGTCCGCCGCCCGCGCGCCGCGCCGTCATAGCCCCGCGTCAGGGTCTCGAAGGCCTGACGCGCCATCACGCGACGTGCGGCGATACGCGGCGCCACCGATGCGATGGCGTGATCGAACCACGTCGCCGACATCAGCGATCTCCGCGCGAGAAGCCCGCCAGCCCCGCGACTGGCAACGGCCGCGTGGTCCCCACGATGGCGCGCTCGATGGTGCGGATTCGGGCCAGCAGATCCTCGGCCGAGCCGTAGTCGACGGACTTGCCGTCGTAGCTGACCCGGGTCGTGCCGCTGGCGTATGCGCGGCGCAGCGCCGAGAGCTCGGTTTCCGTCCAGTCGGTCATCAGAACCATCCTCCACGCCGCCCGAGCCAGTCGGAGCGGCGCTTGCCCTGCGGGGCCTGTCCCGGCCGGTTGATCTGTCCGGCGGGATCGGTGTCGGTGGGGGCCGCCCCGAGCTGATCCTCGAGGTCGCGCCATTTCTCGTCGGGCCAGCGATCCGCGCCGGCGATCCAGGCGGCGGCGCGGGCGTAGACCCGGCAGTCCAGCGCCTCGTTGCGTTCACGCAGCTTCTGCCATTCCAGCCGGGCGAAGCCGCGCTTCGTGCGCACCGTCACCAGCTGCTCGGCCACGAACTGCTTCAGCCATTCGTTCTCGACCCAGTGCGGCAGATGCACCGAGCCGGGCGGGAATGCCGCCCCGTCGGCCAGCTCCTCCTCGGTCGGGCGCGCCAGCCGCAGGAAGCGGTAGGTCTCGGCCTTGAAGGTCGACACCGCCACGGTCCAGAGCCGCGCACCGCGCCGCAGGCGTTTGCCGCCCTCGGTCGCGTCCACGAAGGTCGGCCCCGACACCGGGCTCGAGCGGTTGAACCCCTCGACGCCCTTGACCGGCGCCACCTGCGCGAAGCCCTGCGCCCGCGACCAGGAATAGACCGCCGGGGCCTCGTAGCCGGTGTCGATGGCGAGCCGCGCGATCCTGAGATGCGCACCGCGTTCGTGCGGCCAGGTTCTATCCAGCAGCGCGGTCAGCTCCGACCATGCGTCGTGCCGGTCGGGCCCGCCCTCGATGACGACATGATCGACGAGCCAGGACTCAAGTCCGCGGCCCCAGGCCCAGACGTCGACCTCGATCCGGTCCTTCTGCACATCGGCCCCGGCCGTCAGGAACAGCCCGCCCGCAGGCACCATGCCGGACGTCCAGCGCTCGCGCCGGTCGTAGAGCCGCTGCCAGTCGGGGGCCTCCCCGGTCTCGACCCATGTCTCGCCGAGAATGGTATTGCGGAACGCCTTGATCGCTTCGTCCGAACCCTGCGCCGCGTCCCATGCCCGCACGATCCGCTCCCAGCTCAGCCAGCCGATCGGCGAGCAAAGCGCCGAGAGGTGATAGCCGACTGTCGTCGGATCGGCGGAGGTCGCCGTCGCGCGCCATTCGCCGCCCTCCAGCATCGCCGTCTTGTGGTGTTCCGCGATTGCCGCGTCGCAGCCCTCGCAATGGTATTCCGCCGTCTCCGGACGGCCCTTCTGCCAGCGCAGCCGGTCGAACTTCAGCCACTGCATCGCGCCGCAATGCGGACACGGCACGAAGAACCGACGCTGGTCGCTGGCCTCGTACTCGCGCTCGATGCGCGACAGTCCCCGGATGGTGGGCGTCGAGACAAGCAGCACCTTGCGCCGGTGCGCAAAGGTCAACGAGCGCGCCTCCGCCAGCGTGACCGGGTCGCCTTCCTCATCGGCAGAGGCCGGATAGGCGTCGACCTCGTCGAGGAAGATGTAGCGCGCCGGGGTGGAGCGCAGCCCGACCGCCGAGTTCGCGCCGGTCATGATCAGGATGCCGCCCGCGAACTCCTTGGACAGCATCGTGTTGCCCGCGTCGCGCGAGCGCGCGGGCTTCACCCGCTCGCGCAGCTCCGGGCTCTCGTCGATCAGCGGGTCGATCCGCTGGCGCGAGTTGCGCTTGGCCAGTTCTACGGTCGGCTGGACCGCCAGCATCGGGCCCGGGGCCTGGTGGATGGCGAACCCGATCCAGTTGTTGCCGGCCTCGGTCGCGCCGACCTGTGCGGCCTTCATGAAGACCACCCGCTGCGTGGGATCGCCGGGGCTCAGCCGGTCCATGATCTCGCGCATGTAGGGCGTGCGCACCGTGCGGTATCGCCCGGGTTCGGCCGAGGCGCGGCCCGAGAGCATCCGGTGGCGGTCCGCCCATTCCGAGACGGTCAGGTCCGGGTCGGGCCGCAACCCGTTGCCCCAGGCGCGCAGGATCTCGCCCGCGCCGTCGAAGTCCGTCAGGTCATTGCCGCTCTCACCGGAAGTCGGGCCGGACCTCGGCGAGTTCGTCGAGGTGGGCGCGTACATGTCTCTCCAGCACCTTCTGCATCGCGGCTGGCTCCACGGTGATCTGCTGGCCCGTCGCGTCGCGGCACGAGGCCGAGAGTTCGGCCGCCATCAGCGCCGCTGCGCGCGCGGGCCAGTTCACCCATGCGTCCCGTTCCTCCCGCGCCAGCCGGAACACCAGCGCCAGCGCGCGGGCCCGCTCGATCAACTCCCCCTTCAGCTTCTGGAGCCGGATGCGCCGCTCCTGAGCCTTCAGCACCTCGTTCGCGGTCTTCGCCTGCAGAAAGGTGGTGCCGCCGCCGACGGCGGGCACGGCCAGACCCTGTTCGCGCAGCGTGTCGCCGACGGCTGTCACTGCCGCCTCGGGGACAGGCTTCAGCTTCGGCGCTGGTGCCTTCCTCGTCTTCGACGGGTCCGTCGTCTCGGCCCGTCTGGCGTCGCTGGCGGCCGCGTTGATGCTGCCGTCGGGATAGAGCACCAGACGCTCGGCGGTCTTCGCCTTCTGGATCGCACCCCGCGACAGCCCGACATGCGCGGCGTATTGGCGCTCGCTCATGCCCTGCATCGACGGCTCCGATTATCATTCAGAATCATGTGCTTATCGAGTTGATAAGCGCGCCGTAGAGAGCGAACGTCACTCCAACAAAGCGATGCAACTCACCAAGGAGCCACCACGATGACCACCCGCGCACAAGACAACACGAAAGCCCTCGACGCCTTCATCGCCGCCAAGTCCGAGATCGACGCGATGCTGGAACGGCTCGCCGCCCTCAGCGCGGACCATTTCGAGACCAGCCCCGACGAGATCAACTGGGGCCATGTCGGCACCCTGAACCACTACAGCGCCAAGCTGCGCGAGATCACCGACATGGCCTTCGGCGAAGGCGAACACGCCGAGTAAGACGACCCGCTCCCGGTCCCGCCCGCCGACTGGCGGGCTTGGCCTCGTAGAAGGGCCCGCATTCCGCGCGCCCCGATACGGGAGACGACGATGACCAAGCTTTCCGACACCCAAGCCCTGATCCTGAGCGCCGCCGCACAGCGGCCCGAGCGCATTGCCCTGCCGCTGCCCGAGAGCCTGCGCGGCGGCGCCGCCGCCAAGGTGGTCGGCGCGATGCTCGCCAAGGGCTTCCTCGAGGAGGTCGACGCCAACCTGCGCAAGGGCGAGCCCATGTGGCGCGAGAGCGGGGACGGCCACGGCGTCACGCTGGTCGCCACCGACGCGGGCCTCGCCGCCATCGGCATCGAGCCCGAGGACGCGAACCCCGCACCTGCGGGCGCGACCGACGCACCGACCGAGCAGTCTGCGCCGGAGGCCGCCACCGGCACCGAGACCGCGCCCAAGGCGCACACACCGCGCGAGGGCACGAAACAGGCCACGCTGATCACCATGCTGCGCGCGCCGGACGGCGCGACCATCGAGGAGATCATGGCCGCGACGGGCTGGCAGTCGCACACGGTGCGCGGCGCGATGGCCGGGGCGCTGAAGAAGAAGCTCGGGCTCGAGGTGACCTCGGAGAAGGTCGAGGATCGGGGGCGCGTGTATAAACTCCCCGCCGCCTGACGCACTGGACCCCGACAAGCTGATGGCCGCCGTCCCTCCGGGGCGGCGGTCGATCATTTGGCGCTCCGCATCCGGATCGCCTCGAATAGTCGTCGCAGAGCGAACGACCGCGCGATGCTCACCACAGTGAAGACCGCGCCCATCTTCAGGTTCTGCGCCAGCGTCGTGTGCAGGCCGAAGATCGGAAAGATCAGGATCTGGGTGACTACCGCGACGCCGTAGCCGACGATCACGTTGGCAACGGACTCGACCAGCGACATGAGGCGGGATTGCTTCATGCCACCACCTCATCCATCGGCCAGCAGTTCAGCCGCGAGAGTTCGCAGCGCATGCGCCGCAACCAGTGGGACCACGCCGTTGCCACAGAGCCGAAGCCGGTCCACCCGGTGGGCCAGCCCATCAGCGCCTCGACGAACAGCGGGTTCAAGGTCCGGGGCGTGTCGCAGGTACCGCTCCCAGCCCTCGGCGTCACCAGGACCTGGCGGCCAAGCAGCCCGTTCACAGGCGTGTTCGCCAAGCTCGTGGCCCCGTCCTTGTGATCCCGCGCCGTCGGTGTCATCCACATCCCCGCCGAATGTGTCAGGTCGGCCGACCGGCGGTTCCCGGCGCTCGGCTTGCACCCATCGTTCGCCATCGGCGTCGGCCAGAGCGCGGCCGTCGTCGCGAGGTTCATGCCGTGCTGGCCTGCTGCCTGCGAGGGCGTCGGCTTCGTCTGCCGGTTCTCGTTGGCGCTCGCCCTCGGCGTCGGCCACAGCCGCAGCAATTCCGTCCGGTTTCCGCCACTCGACCGGGTGCCAGAGCAGGCGCGCGGGGTCGGCCAGGTCGTCACCCTCGCGGATGGCAAGGATGAACAGCCGCTCGCGCCGATGGGGCGCACCGACTTCCGCCGCCGTGAAGAGGCCTGCCGCAAGCTTGTAGCCCATGCCGACCAGTCCGCTGGCGACTTTGGGGAAGCCGAGGCGGAGATGATGGGCGACATTCTCAAGGAAGACGAAGGACGGCTCGATCTCGCCGATGATCCGGGCGACGTGCGGCCAGAGGTGGCGCGGGTCGTCCGCGCCCCGGCGCTTGCCCGCGACGGAGAACGGTTGGCACGGATAGCCCGCAGTGACGATGTCCACCGCGCCGCGCCACGGTCGGCCGTCAAAGGTGGCAACATCGTCCCAGACAACAGCCTGATCCAGGGACGCGTCTTCCATCCGCGCCACGAGAGTGGCTGCGGCGAAGGTCTCCCGTTCGACATGGCCCACAGTACGATATCCGGGGATGGCGATGGTAAGCCCGAGATCGAGCCCGCCCGCGCCAGAGCAGAGGGAGAGGCCGAACAGACATGCGTCTCCGGCTCCGGAAGCGCGTCCGGAGGAAGGTAAAGCCAGGTCATGCATGTCACGCGGCGGTCTTGCGCTTTCGCGCGGGTTCGGGGGCAGCGTCCGGGTCCGGCGCGTCGGCCGGGGCTTCGGCATCGTCGCCCAGCCGCTCGGTTCTCACTTGCGCAAATGTCCGGCCATCGCCGTCGAGGATTGCGTCGCGGCCGGTCTCGGCCTGCCAGCGCTCCACGGCGACATCGACATAGGCCGGGCTGATCTCCATCGCGAAGACGCGGCGGCCGTTGGCTTCGCCCGCCATGATCTGCGAGCCGGAGCCGGAGAACGGCTCGTAGCAGAGGCCGCCCCGCGCCACATGCTGGCGCATCGGGATCCCGAAGGCGTCGAGCGGTTTCGGCGTCGGGTGGTCGGGCCGCTCGTCCTTCGCGAAGGACGGCATCTCCCACGTCGAGGGCAACGTTTGCTCGGCGACCTTCGGCGGGCGGTTCGGGCGGCGCCAGCCCATGAAGCAGGGCTCGTGCTTCCACAGGTAATGCGACCGCGTCAGGACGCCGCGATCCTTCACCCAGATGATCTGCTGATGGACGAAGGCCCCGGCCTTTTCCCAGCAGGCCTCCAGCATCGCCTGGCGGCGCGAAGCATGCCAGCAGTACCAGGCCGCATCCTCGGCAATGGCCTCGGCCACGGCCGCAGCGATGAACCCGTCGTAGAGCTCCGCACCCTGCGAACTGTCGTCCCAGGTCGTGCCGTAGGACGCGGACCAGTCCTTGTTCCGCGTCGGGTGGTTCGATCCGTCGTAGTCGACGAGATACGGCGGGTCGGTCGCGAACAGGATCGCCCGCTCGCCATTCATCAGCCGGCGCACATCGGTCGCGCTGGTGCTGTCGCCGCAGAGCAGCCGGTGGTCGCCGAGGACCCACAGGTCACCGGTGCGCGACGCCGGATTGCGCGGCGGTTCGGGGATGGTCACCGGCGGCACGGAGCCCCCGGCGCCACCTTCTTCACCGTCCCCCTCCGGCACGAAGGCCAGCAGCTTGTCGAGCTCGCCGTCGGAGAAGCCGACCAGCGACAGGTCGAAATCCTCGGCCAGCAGATCGTTCAGTTCGGCCGACAGCAGCGCCTCGTCCCATGTGCCGAGCTCGGTCAGCTTGTTGTCCGCGATGCGGTACGCCCGCCGCTGCGCCTCGGTCAGATGCCCGAGCACGATCACCGGCGCTTCTGTCAGCCCCAGCTGCGTCGCCGCCAGAACCCGACCATGGCCCGCGATCAGTTCGCCGTCCTCGCCGACGAGGCAGGGCACGGTCCAGCCGAACTCGGCCATGCTCGCGGCGATCTTCGCCACCTGGTCCGCACCATGCGCCTTCGCGTTCTTCGCGTAGGGCTGGAGGCGCGACAGCGGCCACATCTCGATCGTGTCCGGAGCGAAGCTGAGCGTCATGGTGGGCAAGGTTCCTCGGTCGGGTGGATACCGGTGGCTTCCGGACTCCCGATGCCGGGCCGGACTCCAAGCGGGGTCCAGCGGCTACCAGCGGTGTCCGGTCGGAAGGTCAGCGTTCATTGGTGTTTGCGCAGGGCGCGAGTGGCTCTGGCTTCCGGGTGGCTTCCCAAAAATCCAGCCCTGTCGCTGGCGATGTCCCGCGCTTCGCCCGCCAGCATACGAATGTCGCCAAGAAGGAACCGCGAACTCGGCCGAGGGGGCTTGGCAGGGACGGACAGCGGCCCGAAAGGAAAGGATCAGCGCCTTTCCTTTTCCAACGGACCTGCCAACGAAAGGATGGTTTCGTTCGGGATCGCGCCGTGCGCGCCTCTCCCGAGCTTATCCCGAACCTAGCCCGCGAACCGGTTTTCTGTCCCGTCGAAAACTGTCCGCCGCACACCTTACCCTGTGGTGCGCACGGTTACGCGCCACCGGCAAGCTCGATCACCTTCCGCTTCGACAGGCTGCGATTGAACCGACGCCGGTTGAGCCTCAGCGAGATGACGCAGAGCCCGTAGAGCCAGTGCTGGTGGGCGGCCGAGCGCTGCAGACCGACCGTCCAGCAGATGGTCTTCCACCGCTCGCCATGGGCGCGCATCCAGACGATCTTGCCGTCGACTGGGTCGAGGCAGGCGGTCCAGGTCAGCGTCTCCTCCATCCGGCTGATCGCCTGCGGCGAGGGCAGCACGCGCATGGGCTTCGGCTCCTGGCCTACCTTGTCGGCGAAGGAGTGGACGATCTCGGGCCATGTGCTGAAGTAGCCCTGCCGTCGCGGCTCGGGCAGGCGCTTCAGCACGAGGGCCGCTTCGGCAAGACGGGCCTCGACGAGGGACGGGGTCCACTTATCCATGGCGCGCCTCCCTGTCGGACGGGCGCGGGCCGTAGAGCTTCTCGCCCAGCTGGCGGACCAGTTCACGCTCGGGCCAGGTGAGGCGGTCGTCATCGGCGGAGACCGCGAGGACGCCCTGTTCGTGCCAGCCCTCGCGCTTGACCTGCTCGGGATCCCGGCGCCGACCGCCGTAGCCGTGGGGATGCCATCTCATGCGACACCTCCCTTCGTCTCGATCGCCCAGAGCAGGATGGCGATGGCGTCGGCCTCGTTGTCGTCGGCGGGGCTGAATCCGCAGGCGCGGACGGCGGCGACCATCGCGGCCTTGTCGGCGTTGCCCTTGCCAGCGGCATGACGCTTGATCGTGCCGACCGGGACGCCCTCGTAGGGCACGCCGCGCAGCTCGGCCCATGCGGTCAGCGTGGCCATGAGCCCGCCGTAGATGTGGCTCGCGTCGGTGCCCGCATGGCGGCGGACTTCCTCGAACCAGATGGCGGCGACAGGACCGGAGAGCCGGTCGATCTCGGTCAACCAGTTGGTGAAGCGCAGATAGCGCATGCCGCCGCCGTCGAAGCGGCCGGGGCGCAGCGAGATGGTGCCGCTGGTGATCAGGCCGTCATGGCCGCGGATCGCCCAGCCGGTCGAGGTGCCGAGGTCGAGCGCGAGGATGCAGCGGTTGCGGGGCGTGTCGAGCGGCAGCGATTCAAACCTTGCGCCGTCGCAATTCGGGATCAGAGTCGGCTGAGCCATGATGGGTCTCCTTTGCCGGTGGCCTGTGGTGGTGGAAGACGACGGCGGTCTGGTGCTTGGCGGTACGGGGCCGCCGTCGTCGGATCGGGAAGCACAACAGACCGTCACGGCGGCGCGCGCGGCTGACCCGGACGTATGGGAGGAGTGGCCAACCCTGTGGGGTGGCCCTCCCATACGTAGTATGGGGGTTTGACACCTAACTGTTCCGAGGCGTTCAAGTGGCTGAAATCATTGCGGAATAAGACTGCATGAAGTCTTCGGGCATGAGTTAGGGACCTGACTCTTATTTGCCCGCAACCCGTTGATTTCGTTGAGTGCACAGTTGGCGCTGTCATATGAGTCAGGCCTCACTCATATGAGTGAGGTCGTCCTCCAGCCCCTCCGGGTAGACCCAGACGGCGGGGTTTTCGACCTGCAGGCAGAGCCCGGACTGGGGGCATTTGAAGTGGCTGGGCAGGACCGGACGGGCGGTTGTGGTGACCTCGCCGGTGTCCGGATCGACATGCTCGACGGGCGCGCCGAACTGCATGCCCTCGACGCAGAGATAGCCGAACCGCGACCGGGTGATGGGGAAACCGAACCCCGAGGGGTCGCGCAGGAACTTCACGAAGCCCTTGGTCGCCAGCACGCTGAGCCGCTCGCGGATCGTGTGCTTGCTGCCCAGACCGCCCCGGTTCTCGAAGGTCTCCGCGAACTGCATCGCGGTATAGAGGCGCTCGCTCGCCGCCTCATCCAGCAGCATGCCGAGGATGACATCGTGCTTGCGCAGCCGCTCGGCATCGAGTTTGGCGCCGACCTCCTTGCGCACCAGACGCTCGTTCAGCGGGTTCAGCTCGACCCATTCGCCCTTCACCTTGTCGATGAGCTTGCCTGGCAGCGCGGGGCCGTTCCGCAGTTCGATCTCCAGCCTGCGGACGCTGCTGTCCTCAGCAGGCCGGTGCATGAGCAGCCCCGAGGTGTAGAAGCCGCGCAGCGCGCTGGCGCCGGAGAGCGCGAGGAAGGGATCGTCCTTGACCTGATGCTTGCTGGCCTTGCGGGTGTGGTGGGCGAGGATGACGCCCGCGTCCGGATTGACCGCCTCGCGGAGAAGCTCCACCCGGTCCTTCAGGAAGAACATCATGGCGGTGTTGTCGTTCTCGCCGCCCCCTTCGGGGCCGCCATCGAAGAGGTTGCGGATCGGGTCGATGACGATGATGTCGGGCGGCACGTCGGAAAACGCGGCCCGGATCGCCTCGGCCACGCGGGCGACGCCCTCCGCGTCGAGCAGCAGCTTCAGCTTCGGCGTGGCGATGAAGGTGTCGCGCGCGGCTGCGATGACGGCGGCGGGCAGCGCGATCTGCTGCATGCGCTCGCGCAGATAGTGATACTGGATCTCGGCCTGCAGGTAGAACACGCGCAGCGGCCGGGGCGGCGTGAAGCCGAGGAACGGCACGCCCGCCGCCATGTGCACGAGCCAGGAGATCAGGAAGTCACTCTTGCCGACCTTGGGCGCGCCGCCCAGCACGAGAAGCCCGCCAGGTGTCAGCACGCGGGGTCCGATGATGTCCTCCGGCATCGGACTGGTGTCGTCGAGGAGCGCGCCGAGGCTGAATGTCGGCAGCGGGCTGGCCGGGGCACCCGCGTTGGCCGCGCGCAGGAGCGGCGGACCGTTGCGCTTCACATGCAGCTCCCAGAGCCGTTCGGACTCGGCCTGCAGCCGATCGAGCGGCCAGGATGGGCGCAGCATGGCGGCGTTGTAGCCGCAGATCGCCTCCCAGCTCGCGAAGGGATCGAGGCGGCCCTCGTGGACGAGGCGTACGTAGTGGCCGATGGCGGCGCTGGCCCCCTGGAAGCGGGACCAGTCGTCCACCGCGCCTTCGCGCACCGGCGTGGTGAGCACCGCGTCGATGCCGGGCTTCGATGCTGGTGTGGCAACGTCGCTGGCGAAGCCTACGCCTGGCAGCGGCGGCATCTCGGCGACCTTTTCGGCGAAATCCGCAAGGTCGACCTCGACGTCGCGATGCTCGCGGATCTGCACGAGACGTTGATGGCCGTGCTTGTGATAGACCGTGCCAGGCACCCGGATCGGCTGGTGCGCCGAGCGGAAATGCGTGTCGCCGCCGACCTTCACCGCGATCTCGCCCCGCAGGCGACAGAGGGTGACCAGGTCGTCGCCCTCGGCGGGCTCGGTCAGTTTCCACCAGACATGGAGCTTCGCGGCGCCCTCTGGCGTGCGCCCGCCGCTTTCGATGATCAGCGTCGGCGTTCCGATGTGGCGGGTGACATGGTCCAGCTTGGCCGGGATGTCGCCCGCGTCGAGATCGACGACGATGGCCTGCATCTGCAGCACGTCAGCGGCGCGGGCTTGGCCCTGTTCCTCGACCGTGCCGGGGATGACATAGACCGCCGCCCCCTCGCGGTTCGCCCACGCGGCGAAGGTCGCGAGTTTCCCCGGCGCGGTGTCGTCGGCGGGGATCCAGATGTTGTGCGGCTTGCCGTCCCGGCCCTGACCCTTGTCGACGAAGCCGCGGAGCGGGATCAGCCCCTCGCACCAGCTGAACACGGTGTCTAGGAAGATGGCGATCTGCTCGGGGTCGGGGTCGCAGCCGAATGGGTTCTCGGACGGCGGCCCATCGTTGAAGTCCATCCACGGGTTGAAATGCAGGATGCCGTCGTCGCTCATGCCGACAGCCTCCAGCAGCGCTCGGACCACGGGCAGAAACGGCACTCGAAGAAATCGGGCGAGGTGGCGATGCGCGGCAGCAACTCGCCCGCGTCGGTCGCCTGCAGGATCCGCACGCCTCGGTCAGACATGCGCTGCGCGAGCTCGGCGTCGAAGGGCACCAGCTCATGGTGAAGCTCGGCCGTGTCCTTGTTGATCGCGGTGAACACGGCGGGCGCGGCCGAGATGCCGGGGACCGTCCCTTCCATGTAGGCCTGATAGAGCGCGATCTGGGCGGCGTAGACCGGCTTCGACTTCGTGACGCCGTCCTTCACGCAGGCGCGCCAGTTCTTCGCGTTCATCGTCTTGCATTCCCAGAGAGCGGGAACGGCCAGCTCGAAGCCTTCGGGCCCCGCGGCGATGATGCCGTCGACATGACCGCGGATGCGCCCACCCGCGACGGAGAACCCGAACTGGCCGCCATCTGGCCGGTTGCCCTTGCGCGTGTAGAGGTCGAAGCCCGCGCCGCGCAGCCAGGCGACGGCCAGATCCTCGAGCGCATGGCCGATGGCGAAGATGCGCAGCGACTGGCCGCTGAAGTCCTGGCCCTCGTCCTTCGGCGTCGCCGTGAACTCGAACTGCAGCGCCAGCTCGCAGGCATGGCCGAGACGCGAGCCGCCGAGGTAGTCGCGGGGCGGCCGCGTCGCCTGATCGGCGGTCAGCGCCCGATCGACCGCGGCATTGACCCGCTCTGCGAAACTCGGCCGGTGATTGTAATCGAGGATCAAAACGGCACCTCCGGCGTCTGCGCCCGGGCGATGTCGGACATGGCCTCGCGGAAGCCCTCGACGGCCTCCTCGATCAGTGCGCGCACCTGCGCCTCGGTCAGATCCGCGAGCGGTGTGGCCCAGCCGATCTCGTCCATCAGCAGCGCCACGCGCTTCATGGTGGCGGTGATCGCGGCGCGCTCTTCCTCGGTCAGGTCAACCATGGCGAAACGCTCCCGCGCCAAGCGCGTCCAGAAGGACTGGCAGGGCATCGAGCAGAACCAGACCGATGGCCGGGGCTGCTTCGACCGGTGCGGATCGAACCAGCCAAAACCACGGGTGGGTTGCCGGCAGACAGCACAGAGCGTTCCACGCGGATGCCAGAGCCGCCGCCGGTCCGCGGCCGTGATGGGGGTGGATGTGGACATGGGTCATGCCGCCCTCCGTTCGGGCCGGGCGGCCGTGTCGATCAGCTGTCGGATGGCGCGCTTGTTGAAGCCGAAGGTCATCAGCGCCGAGGCGCGGTAGCGCGTCAGGCCGAAGTCGTGGCGGCACTCGGGCGGCAGGTACTGCAGCTGCTTTTCGGTCGGCGGCTGGCGCAACCAGGAGCGGGTCTTGAAGGCGCTTTCGTCGGTCTCATGGGTGTTCAGCCAGTCGTCGGCCTGCGCGAGGCAGACGGTGCGCTCACCGACACCCAACAGGTGGGGGCGCTCGCCCTTCGCCCCGCCGATGGCGTACCAGACCCCGTCCAGCCAGAAGATGCCGCCCCAGGCCGCGAAGCCCGTGGCCATCAACGCGTCGTCCGTGCCGTAGAGGTCGACCCACGCGAAGCTGGACCGCTTCAGCAGGTCGATCTCGGTCATCATGAAGCCCGAGAGCGGCGCAGCACCGCCACCTTCACCGATCTCTTCGTCCTCCCGCGGGAACGCCTCGCCGCAGAGCGGGCATTCGGTGGCGGCCAGCGGGATCTCCGCCTTGCAGGCCGGACAGGTCTTGGTCGGCGCCTCGCCGGTTTCGGTCTTGCCGTCGAGATCGACGTCCTGCTCCAGCGTGCCGTGGATCAGGCTCGAGGTGCCGAAATCCAGCACGACGCAGTCGGTCTTCACGATGCCGGGGTGTTCCTCGGGGTCGACGGTGCGCAGGCCGCGGCCGACCATCTGGATCATGGTGGACTTGTAGGAACTGGGGCGCAGCAGCACGACGCAGGAGGTGGGCGGATGGTCCCAGCCCTCGGTCAGCACCGCCACGTTGACCACGACGCGGATGTCGCCCGCCGCGTAGTCGGCGAGGATCGCCTTGCGGGTCTCGGCCACCAGATCGCCGTGGATCAGCGCGGCGGAAACGTCCGCCGCCCTGAACGCCTCGGTGACGTGTTCGGCGTGGGCGACGGTGGAGCAGAACACCACGGTCTGCCGGTCGCCCGCCTTTTCCTTCCAGTGGCGGATCACCTCGTCGGTGACGGGGGCGCGGTCCATGATGCCCGCCACCTCCGCCATGTCGAAATCCGACATCGTCTTGCGGACCGAACGCAGCTCGTCCTGCACACCCACGTCGATGACGAAAGTGCGCGGCGGCACCAGGTGGCCCGAGGCGATCAACTCGCCCAGCCGGACCTGGTCGGCGACATTGTCGAAGACCTCGCGCAGACCCTTCCTGTCGCCCCGGTTCGGCGTCGCCGTGACCCCGAAGATGCGGGCGTCGGGATTGGCCTCGCGCACCCGGTCGATGATGCGGCGATAGCTGTCGGCGACCGCATGGTGCGCCTCGTCCACGACTAGCAGGTCGAGGCGCGGCATGTCGGCGAGGTTCGACGCCCGCGCCAGCGTCGGCACCATGGCGAAGGCGACCTGGCCGTCCCAGGATTTCTCCGTGGCGTCGATGACCGATGTGGCGACGCCCGGAACCACGCGCTGGAACTTGGCGCGGTTCTGCGCCGTCAGCTCGTCGCGATGCGCCAGCACGCAGGCCTTGGCCCCGTCGCCGATCATCTCGCCGGTGACCGCCGAGAGCATGATGGTCTTGCCCGCGCCGGTGGGCGCCACGCCCAGCGTGTTGCCGCGGGAAGCGAGCGCAGCCACACTGCGCTCGACGAAGGTCTTCTGGCGGGGGCGCAGGCGCATGGCCGGTCTCCCCTTACTGCGCCCAGCTCGGCCGACCGGCGGCGCCGGGGGCGGACGCAGGCTGGCCGGGCTGGGTGGCCGTGGGGGGCTGCTGCGGGGCATGGCCCTGCGCCGGGGCGGCGGCGAACTGCGGCGCGACCGTGCCCATCAGCGCGGCGTAGTCACGGTGATCGGGGGTGACGGCGGCGCGGATTTCGTTCTTGTCCTCGCCGTTGGTGTCGGTGCCGATGTCAATGCGGGCGACGAACTCGACCCCGTCGAGATCACCGAAGCCGTTGATGCGGCGGCGCGCCTGCGCTTCGGGCGAGTTGTCCTTGTCCGACACGCCGCGCGCCGAGTTGAGGATGCCGCGGATCAGGCCGCGCCCCATGTTGGCCCAGTCCGGGCCCTTGGGGCTGTAGAGGCCGATCAGCGACCAGACCTTGCGCCGGGCATAGGGTCCCTCGAGCACCGTGTATTCGGCGTCGAGATAGACGGCGCCGGTGGCGGCGCGGCGCGCCCAGCCGCCGGTCCAGCCTTGCGAGGGGTCGTCGAAGCCGCCAGGGCGGAGCGTCAGGCGCACCTTGGCGAGCGTGCCCTTCGGGATGACGTTGGTGTTGGATTGCGCAGAGTTGAAGTCGTTCCAGGAACCAGACATGACTGGGGTCTCCTATTTCAGTTGTTTTCAGAATGGGTGGGAGCACCGGTGGTCGGCGCGGTCGCGGCCGCAGGCGGGCTGCGATATGCCAGCCGCTCGGATGCGGGCTTCACGGGTCCGCGGATCTTCGCCATCAGTCGGCCGAGATGCGGCTCCTCGATCAGGTCAAGGCGGCCGGAGCGGTCCTTCGCGGGGAAGTTCCACGAATTGATCGTCTGGCAGACGAAGGCCCTGTACGGCGTGCCGGACTCGTCCTTGATCTCCGCCATCGTCAGGACTTCATCGACGATGCCCGGCAGTTCGAGGCCGGTCTTCGAGCCGTCGATCTGCGGCTGGAAAACGCGCCGATTGAAGTCGTCGAGCTTCTCGTCGAGGATCCCGACGAACCAGACGTTCTTCGCCCGCGTGTGTTGTAGATGGGTGAGCCACGCGACCATCTCGCGGCCGTGCAGGCCGTAGGCGCCGCGGACGTCGGGCTTGCCGGTCTTGTCCGAGAACGCCTCGGGCTGGCCGCGGCACCACTGGAAGCAGAGCCGCCCGGCCACGGTGATCGAGTCGATGAAAACGGTCTCGTATTTCCCGATCACCTCCGGATCGCCGTAGCGCCCGCAGACCTCGTCGAAATGCGCCTGGCTGTAAGGCTGGTCCTCGCGCAGCGCCGGGTTCGGTCCGCCGATGAACACCGCGAAGTCGCGGCACTCCTTCCATGTGCGGGGCCGGACGCTGTCGCCGGACCATCCCTCGATGGCAAGGTCGCCCGCTTCCAGATCGATGAACAACGTAGTGGCGGGGTCGAGCGTCCAGAGAAGACTGGTCTTGCCGATCCCGGACTTGCCGAAGATCGTACCCTTGATGCCGCGCGGCTCGGCGAGACGCTGATCGGCCGAAATGATCGGGAGAGCCATCACTTGCCTCCCTTCGCCGCGATCAGGGCATCGATCGCGATGTCCGCACCCAGCGCGCCGGCCTTGCGCCCCTCGTCGTGAAGGGTGCGCACGGCGTCGATTTCGCGGTAGAGCGCCGACGCCCGCTCGTTCAGCCCGATGAGGGCGAACGCCAGGTCGTCGATCGACGCCGTCCCGACCGGCTTGAGGGTATCGTCGCGACGTTCGCCAAGGGCTGGCACCCGGATCGTCTCGGGTAGCTTGTCCAGCCCGAAATGCTGCTCGCGGAGCACCGCGAGTTTCTTCGTGATGCTCATGACGTCACCTCGTTGGTCAGGGAAAGGCGGAAGCTGGGCCTGCCGGTGCGGACGGTGCGCGCGTCCTCGAAGGCGGAGCGGATGTGGCTCGGCCAGGCCGCGAACTTGCGTTCGGGCACCTTGATCGCGACGTCGACGTATTCGGCGGGGTCGTCGCCCTCGGCCCGGATGCGATCGACAAGGGCGGCGAGTTTGTCCTGGTCCCAGTCCACCCGCTTCGGCAGGTCGGCGATCACGGTGACCGTGCCATCGTCGAGGCGGATCGTGCCGGTGTCCTTGCCGGCGGCCTGGCGTGCCGCGTGGGCACGATCGCCGTACTTGAGCGCGACGGCACCATCGAGCCAGTCGCAGATCGTCTTGGCGCGACGCAGGGCATCGGCGGCCTCGTCCTGCAGGGGGGCGAGTTGCTCAGCGGGCATAGCGGCGATGTCGCCGACGGCCATGTGCCGGAGCTCATCGAGCGAGATGCGGTTGGAAATCGTCATCACCGCCCCCTCACGCCGCAGGCTTGGCAGGGGTGTCGGCGGTGCTCGCGCGGATCTGCTCGCGCTCGTACTCCTCGACGTCTTCGAGGCGGTACACGACCCGACCGCCGAGTTTGACGAAGCGCGGGCCTTCGCCCGTCCAGCGCCACCGCTCAAGCGTGCGGTGGCTGATGTTCCAGCGCGCAGCCAGGTCGATCTGGTTGAGATGTTTCGTAGCCATCTGTGTCTCCTTGGGTTCTTGTCGAAAACCTGCGGAGAGGATGGCTGCCGGGCGGGTAGGAGCCGGGGAGGAGCCAGGTAGGGCTCAAGGTAGGAGTCGGAAAAACCGGCTCAGAAATGAAAAAAGCCGCCCCATCGGGCGGCCATGCAATTGAGAGATTCAGCGCATCAGAGGAACAACCAACAGCGGCCATTCTCCTCTCTGATGAAATCACGCCATTCAGCTCTCCCGGAGAAAGCCTTCGCCAGCGTGTTGACGCTGGTGCTGTATCCGGCGCTCTCCAGAACCTCAGCGGTCAGAAGTTCCGGATGGCCGGATTTCCAAGCGTCATACAATTGCCGGATGATTGCGCGCTGTTTCGATCCAGAGAATGCATACCGTGTTCCGCGAACTGTGAGGGACGCGCCGTCGGCCGCCATGGTGATCAGGTCGTCGTTCAGCTGTGAGCCTGCCGCAACACGGGCAGCCAATAGGTCGGGAACGACAGCATGACCATTGTGATCGGCGACATCTCGAACGGCGATAAGCGTATGACCGAGGTGCACGTCAGTCGGCAGGCGATTCCCAGGCGTGAAGCTCAGGACGATTCGCAAGCCGGGCGCCGGACGCTTGCGAGCAGCATCGATGAAACTTTTCCATATTGCTGGTTCGCAGAGCCGACGGCCAATCCACACGGATGTACGTTTGCTGCGTCCTGGAAGTCGCGCGTCGCCGACCTCCCACAGAAGGTCGGGCACGAGTTCGACAGGGCCGGTTCGCGGCGACAGATCCAGCCGCTCCAGCAGCTGTTCGAGCAACGTGTTGAAGTTGACACGGTACGTTGCCAACTGATCACCGGGGACATTCACCCAACCCGCTGACGGGCTGAAATACCCATATGCCCGATGTTCAGGTGACCAAGTCAGATTTACGGGCTCGTCTTCATGGTCGACGAGTGAAACAGCCGCCCGCGAGTGATCTTTCGGCTGAAGGATCCCTGCCGCCTTCAGCGCTGGCGCGACGCGCCCATAGTAGCCGTCGAGGACTGAGCCGCTGATGACCGCATCCGGCGTCTCGATCACAGACAGCAGCAGGTCTGCCGCCTTTCGATCAATCGACGACGGCACTATCTGCCCCGGAAAGAATGCCCCAACGGCGCAGGTACTTTTCGCCGATCAGCTGCTCCTCCTCGGTCTGGTCCTTGAGATTGCAGCCATGCGGCATGGTGATCGTCAGCGGCAGCGTCCGGCCTCGCTTCGCGTCACCCTTGGGGTGGAATTTGATGGTCAGCTTCGCCTGCGTCGCGATCCATCCGCCGGCTAGTGGATCGTTGGCGCCGAACCGCTCTGCCGACATGCTCCAGATGGTGCGGTCGGCTTTCCGAAGGCATTCGAGGGTGGCGCGTTCGGCGTTATTGTCGATGGGCATCAAACGCAGCTGCTTGACCTCGACGGATTCGATCCCGTCCTCCGGCTCTGTCGGGAAGGCAAAGGGGTGCAGGAGAACATCCAGATCGTAATTCCGGAACGGCACCTTTTCACTCTGGAATTCAATCCCGAGCAGGTCCCGCGCCATGAAGCGCACCATCTCCTCGCGACTTTCGCGGTCATTGGCCACGACCTCGATGACGCCGGTTGCCGGCTCGTAGGTCATCGCTGCCTCGAACACTGGGCGGCGGGCGCGACGGACGAGCGCGCCGCCATCGTCGAACGCTAGGAAGTCGTCCAGCAGCCCCTCGCGGTAGATCGCGATCTGCACCAGCTCGCAATCCTCGCCGTCAAAGGTCGGCCGGTAGCGCCCGAAAATGTCGATGTGGATATTGTTGGAAGCGAACCGCTCGCGCAGCGCCGCCTTGAAGGAATCGAGGGATGCCTCGTCGCGGCGCAGGTCAAGGTGCGGCTCACCGATGAACCCGTCCCAACTCCGGCCGCGCCGCCGCTCGTCGGTGTAGCGGACCTCTTCGGCGTGACGGAACCGAATCGGCTCGTTCAGGAACATCCAGAGCGAGCGGGCGTGACCATTCGCGAGATCGTCGAGAACCGTGCGGTCATCGACAACACTATAGAGTGCAGTCTGCCCGGCATCGTCGGCGAGAGCTCCAACACGGTCGGCATCATTGACGATGCGCGCGCGGGCTTCGTCGTCCATCTCGTCGACGGCGCGGAGCGTGACGCGAACCACCTCCGGCTCAGGCGCCTCCCAATCGACCTCGGTCAGAAGCTCGATGCCGGTATGGTGGAAATAGGCCTGCAGCGACGAAGCAGGCATGTTGCGGATGAAACTCGTCACTGAGGCCATGATCGGTGCTCCTTAGCCCTTGATGGTGCGCGGGTCGTTCCCGTGCGAATCGGACTGGCCGATACGGCCATCCTGGTTGTGGATCTTGAACTCCGTCCCGGCGTTGCGGCTCATCTCCCGCCCGCGGTCGATCGCCTCCCGTTTCGTGTCGAAATGCCCGCTAGCGCGGTCGGCCCCGCCGCGGCGAACGTCCCAACCGCCGCCGGAATTGGGAACTACGTGATGGGTCCCTGACCCTTTGCCTTTTGCCATGACGGCCTCCTGTCTTGTAAAAGCGCTAACTGCAGTTCGTTCTTGCGAACTTCTGCGGAAGATAGGGATTGCGCGTATGGCGTGTCAAGCACTAGATGTATCGCGACAACGAACTCGTTGAAAAGCAGGAGGACACCGGTGCCAACACCATTGGGAGAGCGCGTTCGAGAGCTCAGACTGAAGCGAGGTCTGACCTTGGAAGCGCTGGCCGAGCGGGTCGGATCGAGCAAGAGCTACATGTGGGAGATCGAGAACAAGGAGGTTACGCGGCCATCTGCGGAGAAACTGCAGCAGATCGCCTTGGCTCTGGAAACGACCACTGACTATCTGCTCACCACTGAAGCCGTCACTGAGGCCGATGCCGACGACACGGCCTTTTTTCGCAAGTATCAGAGGATGAACCCCAAGGGGAAAGAGCGACTTCGAGAGATGCTGAGGATCCTGGACGACGAGGATGAATGACCGATAGAGCCCGAAAAACGCCCCGGCGGGCTGCCAACGATCTGACGGTTCTACTCCGCACCGTGTTGGGGGAGGACCGATTCCCGGTGGACGTCGAAGCGCTGGCGCTCGAGGTCTCGCGCAACCATGAAGATCCGATCACGGCCGTAAAGGGTGTCGAGATAGACGGCTTCGAGGGCATGCTGCGCGCGCGGCGCAAGAAGCCCGGTTGGCAGATTCTCTACAATACGCAGCCGCGTTACCGCGGGCGCGAGCGTTTTACGTTGGCTCACGAGTTCGGGCACTACCTGCTGCATCGGCGCCCGCTCACCGCCGAACACTACCGTGATGGCGAGCTGTCCGACGACTACGATTTCGAGTGCCTTCCGCTCCAATCCAACGACTGGAAGGACGCCGAGAGGGAGCGCGAGGAAGAGGCCGACACGTTCGCCTCCTTCCTGTTGATGCCCATCGACGACTACCGCAACCAGATTGGCGGCCAGGAAATGACGCGCGATCTCCTCGGCCACGTCACGGATCGATATGGGGTCTCGCTTCTCGCCGCCACACGCAAGTGGATCGAATTCACCGACGCCCGGGCTGCCATGGTGGTGGCACGCGACGGCTTCGCTCTTTGGGGACGGGCCAGCACGACGGCCTACAAGAGCGGCGTGTTCATCCGTTCCGGCATGCCGATCCCGGATGGTTCGGTGATGGCGATGGGCCCCACTTCGCAACAGGCCGGTGGACAGCGGCCCACATCACTCCCCGACGGGATCTGGGCATTCAGCCGGGGCTCGGAGCCCGTCCGGGAACTCGCCTTCTTTTCTGATCGCCTCGGCATTTCGGTTTCTCTTTTGCAGTTCGACGGTCGCGGTGGAGGAGCGGACATCGAAGAGGAAGAGCCGTGGGACAGCTATGACCAGTTCATTGCTGGCGTCAGAGAATAACGTTGGACGCAAATATGATTGACCTCAAGCATTCTGATATCCGAATTATCGATGACGCCTTCCAGGCCGACCCCGGCTATGTCCTCAATTTCTCCGACCGGACATTTCGAGAGTATTTCGAGGAAGAGTTCAAAATCGATATTGATGATCGAAAATACCAGTCCAACGGAACATCGAAGATGAACCGTCTGCGGGCATTCTGTCGTGTTGAACCCCCGGCTACCGTTTCGCGAGTGCTGCGTAGCCTGTGGCAGTACCGTGAAGCAACCCGGTCGCCGGGTCCGCGCGACGGTGAGATTGGAGTAAATTTTTTCGACCTTCTCTCACGTATAGAAGGCGGCGGTACAATCGCTCGAACGGATGCGATCGAACGATTCGCCGTCGACCAGACTCTCGACGAGCTGGTTGCCGCTATAGAACGCGACATCATTGCCGATCGCCCCGCAGTGGCTTTGGATCGCCTACATACCTACTGCGCAAAGAAGTTTGGGCACCTGCTCGACCGGAGAGGCGTCACCTGGGATCGGACCGAGCCCCTTCACAGCCGCGTCGGCAAGTATGTCAAGGCTTTGAAACAGGAGCGGGAGCTCCGGGAAATGACGGAGCAGATCATCAAGAATTCGATCGGTGTCTTCGACAAGTTCAATCACGTTCGGAATAATCAGAGCCTCGCTCATGACAATGAGCTGCTCGACAAGGCGGAGGCGCGGTTCATCTTTGACTCGGTGTGCGCGGTGCTCCGTTTCGTCAAGAGCATCGATACCGTTCGATTCGATGACTGATCGCCCCCTTCAGAAGGAAGCAGCCACCTACAAGGACCATACGATCTGCGTCACGCTTCGAATGATTGCGTGCAATCACGTTAAGTCATTGAAATAGATTGCATATGGCCGTTTCGCGACTACCGTTTGCTGATCATCTTTTGTTGCGAACGGTCTCATGCAAGAATCTCGATCCGGCCCGAATCCTCCGTTGCCCGCCCGTCTGTCGGCGGATGAACGCCTCAATGAACTCGCGTGCATTATTGCGGCGGGGCTGAGGCGTGTTCTGCCAGAGCAGTCCAGTTCTTTATCTGCAGTCGGCGAAGACAGTTCATTCGACATTCTCGCCCTCAAACGCCGTGTTGGTCGTCGCAAACCGAGCAACCGAGATGGAGGGCAATGATGCCAGGAACAAAGAGAAAGATGGATCCCCCGCAGGGGCGGCCGGGCGAATGCGCCTCGGCGGAAGAGAGCGTGGTCATGCAGCTTTCAGCGCTCAAGCGAATGACGGTCGTGGAGCTGAAGACGAAGTGGGAGAGCCTCTTCGGCTCGTCCGCTCCGAATAACAGCCGCAGTTACCTTGAGCTGAGGCTCGGCTACCGGATTCAGGAACTGACCCTCGGCGGGCTTTCGCGCGAGACGCGACGGACGTTGGACCTGCTGGCCGACGAGATCGAGGGCCAAGCCAGGCACAGGTCGATCATCGCCGATCCCCGCAACCCGGTTGTCGGCACGCGGCTGGTGCGCGAATGGGACGGGGTGGAGCACACCGTCACCGTGATGAAGAACGGGTTCGACTGGCAGGGGCGCAAATTCAAGTCGCTGTCGGCGGCGGCGCGGGCGATCACCGGCACGCAATGGAACGGCTACCGCTTCTTCGGCCTGCGCGAAGCCCGGAGGGACGACAGATGAGCCGTCATCAGGAAGCCGTCGCGGTCATGACTCGCCGTCTGCGCTGCGCCATCTATACCCGCAAGTCGAGCGAGGAAGGGCTCGACATGGAGTTCAACAGCCTCGACGCCCAGCGCGAGGCCTGCGAGGCCTATGTGGCGAGCCAGAAGGCGGAAGGCTGGACGGCCATCCGTGAGGGTTATGACGACGGCGGCTTCTCCGGCGGCACGCTGGAGCGGCCCGGCCTGAAGCGCCTCATCCAGGATGTCGAAGCGGGACTGATCGACGTGATCGTCGTCTACAAGATCGATCGGTTGTCGCGCTCGCTGATGGATTTCGCCAAGCTGGTTGAGATCTTTGACCGCAATCAGGTGACGTTCGTGTCGGTCACGCAGTCGTTCAACACAACGACGTCGATGGGCCGCCTGACGCTGAACATCCTGCTCAGCTTTGCGCAGTTCGAACGGGAGGTCATCGGCGAGCGCATCCGCGACAAGGTCGCGGCCTCGCGCAAGCGCGGCATGTGGATGGGCGGCTACGTCCCGCTCGGCTACGACGTGCGCGACCGCAAGCTGGTGATCAATGATGCCGAGGCCGCGACAGTCAGGATGATCTTCGAGCGGTTCGTTGCCATCGGCTCTGCCACGACGCTAGCCAAAGCGCTGGCAGCCGAAGGTGTGCTGAACAAACGCGACAAGCTGATCGACAAAGGCTTCCTCTACAAGCTGATCAACAACCGGGTCTACCTCGGGGAAGCCGTCCACAAGGGCACGGCCTATCCCGGCGAACATAAAGCCATCATCGACCGGGGCCTGTGGAACAAGGTTCACAGCATCCTGCAGGAAAGCCCGCGGCTGCGGGCAAAGAATACGAGGCGCCAGACGCCAGCCCTGCTGAAGGGGATCATCTTCACCGACACCGGCACGGCGATGACGCCGACAGCGACGAAGAGGGGCACGCGCCTCTACCGCTACTACGCCTCGATGGACCTGATCCGTAATCGCCCGACCGGCGAGACTTCAGGCCCGCTGCGCTTGCCCGCAGGTATGGTCGAGGATGCCGTCGTCGGCGAAATTCGCCGCATGATCCGCGCGCCCGAGATCGTGGCGCGAACGATCAAAGCCCTTCGCGAGGAGAGCCCGACCGTCGATGAGAAGGCAGTCGTGAAAGCGCTCGGCGAGTTCGATCAGCTTTGGGCGGCGCTCTATCCGGCGGAGCAGACCCGCATCGTCCATCTTCTGGTGGAGCGGGTGATCGTCGGCGAAGGCGGCATCGCCGTCGATTTGCGCAATGAGGGGCTGGGCTCGGTTCTCAGGGACATGATGGCACCCCGCCAGACGGAGGCCTGCGCATGACCGGTTCAACGGAGACCATCCGGGTCGTCATCCCGCTGACGATCCGCAAACGCAACGGGCGGCCGAAGATCTTGCCGCCCGACAATCTGACTTCTCGGGATGACCGTTCACAGGACCCCCATGTACTACACGCAATCGCCCGCGCCTGGAACTGGCGGCGGCAGCTGGAAACCGGTGCCGCCTCCACCATCCAGGACATCGCGGCGGCCGAGAAGGTCTCCGACCGGTTCGTGAGTCGAATGATGCGGCTCGCCTATCTGTCGCCGGGAGTGCTCGAACACCTCGTCATTCGGCGCGTGCCGCCAGCGCTTTCGCTGAACGACCTGGTCGCTGTCGCCGACCAGCCGTGGGCGGAGCAGATGGACTTTGTGTTTGAGGGAAGCGTCGAAGCCCGCTGACGGCAGCGCGATCCAAGCTACATTAGCCCCGCTTCTGCCTTGAGCCGCTGTAGGTCCTCGAATTCCTCTTTCGGCCATTGAAACCTAGAGTTTTCACCATCAATCTTCGCAATAGCGCGTTTCAATAGGTCATCCGCCTCTTTATACTTGGCCCTCGGATCATTCTCTTTGCGGCCCAGTTCCTTGAGAAGAATTGCAAGATTGTTCAAAAGCATTGGATGATCCTCAAATGGCTTTTGGCCGTCTCGACTTGTATACTCACAGGCCATCTTGATTGCGCTGCGATATTCTCTCTCTGCTCCAATCCAGTCTTCCCTAACTTCTTTCAGAAACGTCCCGAACCAAGTTCTAATAAACGGCTCTCGTGGCGCATTCGACAAAGCCGTCTCAAATTGCTTTTCGACACGATCTGCATCCAACTCCATTCCGCCATGGTACCACTGGAGATACTCCGCCCTTGCCACATTTGCCAACAGTAACGCCTTCGTGAACTTGTCCTTGGTGTATTTTGCAACCTCGGCTACCTCACGAATTTCATCTATATCCCCCATTGGGTCACGAATTAGCCCACCCAACTTACCCCTTAAGGCTTTATTCCATCGGGAAGTACCAACTCCTTTCCTTACGGTCCATATAAACCATGGCGCGCGCAACCTTTCTAGAATGTCTTCCTCAAGATCCGACCAGTTTTTCGTAATGTAAGTACGATACGCCTTAGCATCTTCATACCTGTCGAGTTTGTCACGGGCCTCGTCATTGTTTACGTCGATTTGCAGCGCTGTCTCGAAAAGCTCACCCGCAAAATCGAATCCAGCTTCACTGGTGTATTGAAGAACGGTGGCAGACTGAACCAACGTCTGCACATCTGACGGAAAAGCCCTCACGGCCTCTCTGGCCGCATCCTCGGCCGGACCTATTCGACCTGCATGAAGCAAATTCCAAGACCGCTCCCGATGAGCGAACTTATTCTGTGGATTTGCTGCAACCGCCCGCGAAAAGCAGACTTCCGCAGTGTCGTGATCAAAGAGAACAATCCTAGCTAACCTACCTAAGCAAGTCAGCCAGTCGGAACACCAGACTTCGGGAAGCTCACCCGTCGCCGCCTCCCGCCCCTCCTGAATAAGACTCCCTACTGCCGACTCGTCGCGAACTAGCAAGTTCGCAATGGGTTTGGTTTTTGCGAAGACCGACCTGGCGAAATCATCTTCGGTGGGACTCTCTTCCGACAAGTGAAGCAAAATGAACAAGAGATTGCGCGCGCGATCATGGCTACTTGGCACTGCGAAGGGCGCGATGTATCGAAAGAAAAGCTCATGCCTGATTCCGACGCATCCTTCCCTATTTGCAGTGACGCGCTCAAGGGTATTCCAGAAACCAGACTCTTGAATCTTTTTCTTTCTCAATATTCTATTGATTACGCTTACGGGAACATCGAGCTTTAGTCCGGAAAATGTAATAACAATTTCATAGATGATTTGAGCAAAACTTCCGCTTAGAGAATTGAACTCTTCAACAAGCAAATCAGATACAGCGCGTCCATACCGAAATATCAGTAGAGTTGCAGCCAGAAGCCTGTCTCTCTCCTCTTGGCAGAGTGCGATACGTGCAGCCTTGGATAGGTGACAGCGAATATGCCGAACTTTTCCTTCAGTTTCTAGGGAGACGACCTTATCGATTAGGGCGTTTAATTCATTGTCACTTAATCGTCCAACTGACCAGTGGTAGGCGCGTATTTTATCGCGGTTGAGGCTCGCAAGTTCGTTGGGTGACAGGATTCGCCAGACTTCGGTTGCGACCAGAACGACTGGAAACTTGATATCGTCCAAACTTCCGGATACATCCGAAAGGCTCACCTGACCTCTGGCGAGTCGAGCCGCCCCGTCAATTAAGAACAGAGATGGCTTGCAGTCTCTGGATACGACGTCACGGATCTGATGTGAAAGCGCCTTGGGCGAGGTCCAATCGGCATACAAGGAATGGACGCCATAGCCGGCTCTAAGGCAGTCCAGTGCCAATCTTTGTGAGATGACGCTTTTTCCCGAGCCGGATGGGCCGCTGATTGTGAAGATGTAGTTGGCGGGGTCACCCCCCAAGCAGGCCAATGCAGCAGATCGGATACCGCCCTCTTTTACGTATTCATACCGGTCAATATCGAACCCCGCAGCGATATCGTCCAAAGTCGGGGCCTTTACGTCTAAGAAGTCATCGGCATATTCCGACGGCGCGGTGGGGAGGGCGAGAGGACGAAATGAAGGAGCAGCGATGTCGTCGGAAGGTTGTGGTTCGAGCTGTTGATCTCCAAAAACCCGAGCTCGAATCTTCTGTTCTGTCTTTTCGCGCCCTTCATGGTGCGCTGACGGAAACATAGCCATCTGACGCTCGGCAAAGACCGCAATGATCGCCTGGAACGCATCGAACCACGGCCCCTCGCGTCGCCCGGCCAAAAGGAAGCGGAATGTGTCTGGCGTGTACTCCACCGTTTCTGGCAGAGCCTGCAACAGTTCCAACTGCGTGGCAAATCCCAGTTCCTTCATCATTTCCTTGACTTCATGGCCGAATGCGCGGTTACGTGCATCGATCCGCGGCGGAAGTACGCTCTCGTCGTGGTTCGTTTTTGGTCCGCTCATGGTCCGGATCGCCTCCCCTCATCCCGCTACAGTCCGAGTCGTCCGAGCAATCAAGCCCGGCACATCTCGAAACTAAGCGTAGGAGAGCAACATGAGCAACTATCGTCCACCTTATGGTACCCTTGACTTCCTTCTTTCGGGTTCGAGGGAAACCAAGCGCATGAGCCGCGCCAACGATGACTATCGGCGTGGCTACTATCAGGGCAAGGGCCGCCAGGACGGCTCCCGCCGCTAACCTCAACAGCAGAAAAGGAAGAACGACATGGGTATCTTCGGTGGAAAAGGTGGTTCCAGCGGTAGCAAAGGCGGCTCCGGTGGTGCTGGTCGCGGAAACGCGGGAAGCGGCGGTCAGCGTGGCGGCGGTCGTGGAAGCTCCGGTGGCGGCACCGGAACCCGCGGTAAGTAAGAGCTGATAGCAAGTAGCGCTATCCTTTCCCGGGCGGCAGACTGCCGCCCGGTTTTTTTCTTTTTTGCGTGCTCCGCCATCCGCGCGAGCACGATCCGGAATACGGCCCATCGCGGGCTACTACCCGTAAGTGCGCCATGAAACGCCTACGCTGCGTTCTCTGGACGGCGACGCTGGCCGGAAGAACGGCCACAGAAGGCGCGCCCGCGCAACGCGCGGAACTTGCTGAAAACGCTGACTTTTTCGAAGCCGAACCGAACTGGACGAGGTTCGCTCGGTTAGAGACGAAAGCCATTCAGAGACCGAAAATCGGCGCTGCGCCAGTCTCCGAGGTTCGGTCGGCTCTCGCAAACCCCTTTGAAACTTGGGAGAAATCCAGCGCTCAAGGCGCGTCGCTCAAAGTTCGCGACTGAGAAATGGCGGACAGACAGGGATTCGAACCCTGGAGACGGTCTCCCGCCTACACACTTTCCAGGCGTGCGCCTTCGACCACTCGGCCACCTGTCCGTGCGCGGGGTGATAGGACAGGCAGGCGGTGGGGTGCAAGTCGCAACTGGACTACTTCTGTCCGGATCGTGATCGTTCAGCCATTGTTTGAATCCGCGCGCTATGGTCCTGTTCGGGTGATGTAATCCCGGAGACGTTGTCATGCTGATCAGAACAGCACTCCTGTCACTGGCTTTGGCCTGGCCTTCGTTCGCCCAGACGGTCGCGGATATCGCCCCGCGCGATGGCTGGTCGGTGACCGCCACGGACAAGACATTCGACGAGCTGGTCGCAGCCACGCGTGCTGCCGCCAAGGCCGGAAAGATGGCCGTTGTGACGATGGCGGGACCGACCGATGCAGCGGCAAATCGCGGGATCACAATTCCCGGAAACCGTGTAATCGGCCTGTATAACAACGATTTCGCGGTGCGGGTGCTGCGCTTGTCGACCGCTGCGATGATTGAAGCGCCAATCCGCATGTATGTGACGGAAAACGCTGACGGGACGGCCAGTCTTAGCTATAAGCTGCCCTCCGATGTCCTGGCGCCCTACATGTCCGAAGCGCCCGGTCTGGATAGCATCGCCGCCGAAATCGACGCGGCCTTCGCCGCCGTCGCCCAGTCCGCGACCGAGTAGTCAGCCGGTCAGCAAATCGGCCAGTTGCGCGGCGTGGGCATCCAGCGGTGCACCGGCACGGATGACCAGAACCAGATCACGGCTGACAGGCAGCGCTTCGCAGATGGCGCTCAACCCGTGCAGATCCACTTCAGGCAGAATCGTCGCGCCGACGTTCTCGCGCAGGCACGCGCGGATGGTCTGGACATGATCCAGAACGATACGCGGGCGGGCCGACAGGTCGGGCCTTTCGGCAAGCGCCCGCGCGATCAGCTTGCCGATCCCGGTCGACGGGGCGAAATGCAGGAACGGAGCATCGGGTGACAATCCGCGGGGAACAGCCAGCACAAGGCGATCGGTCGCAAGCACGCGGTGACGCAATCCGCCAGGTGGCACGCCCGTCGCAGTCACCACCGCTGCATCCACTGCGCCACTTGCCACGTCCTGTTCAAGCACTTCGCTGAGTCCGGTTCGGAATGTGAACCGGGCGGCAGGCAGGGCGGTCGTGACGTGAACCAGAAAACCCGGAAGCAGGCGGGGACCCGCACTTGCGACCAGACCCAGACGGAAGTCGCCCGACAATCCAGCACCGGGTCGGGCAAGGCGGCGCAAACGGTCTTCGGCGGAAAGAACCTCGGCGGCGGCGGTAACGGCTGCACGGCCCAGCGGGGTGAGCGCCGGGGGGCGACTGCGGCGGTCGAACAGCGCGCCACCCAGTGTGGCTTCAAGCGATTTCATCTGCATCGACACGGCAGAGAGCGTCATGTTCAACCGCTCCGCCGTTTCGCGGAAACTGCCGGTCGCGGCAATCGTGGTCAGGGTCGTCAGGTCGCGATTCTGCATCTTCAGTTATCCTGAATATGAAATTCATCAGAACTCGTTCGACTTGAACATGTGCATGGGCGAGGCGTACCAGCAAGGAGAATGCCATGTCTGACCATCTGACCCGCGCCAAAGCTCTTGCACCAACTTTCGCCGAACGCGCCGCAATCTGGGATCGGGAGCGGCGCTATTGCCATGATAACGTCGCCGACCTGACGCGCGCCGGGCTGATGGGGATGTCCGTTCCAGAGCAATTCGGCGGGCCGGGCCTGACGCTGACCCAGATCGTGCCGATCATCGAAGTCGTCGCGGGCGCATGTACCCTGACCGCCCGCGTTCTGGTCGAAGGCAATATGGGCGCACTGACCGCCGTTATGTCCTATGGCACCGATGTGCAGAAAGCGCAGTGGGCGGAGGGTGTAATGTCGGGCGACAAGCCAGCGATCTGCATCTCCGAGCCGGGGGCAGGGTCCGACGCCCGCGCCATGACGACGACCGCTACGCCCGCACCGGGCGGATGGCGTCTGAACGGTGTGAAGCACTGGATCACTGGCGGTGGGATTTCGAACCTGCATCTGGTATTTGCGCAGGCGCCTGATGGCATCCGCGGTTTTCTGACGGAAGCGGGCCCCGGCCTTGCTGTCACGCGGCTGGAACGGACGATGGGCCTGTGTGGCATGCCCGAAGCGGAACTGACCTTTACGGATCACTTTGTCGCAACCGACAACATGCTGGACGCGTCGTTTGGCGATCTGATGGGCGCGTATAACGTGCAGCGGATCGGGGCCGGTACAATTGCATTGGGTGTCGCGTCCGGGGCAGCAATGCTGGCGCGCGATCATCTGCTGGACCGGTGCCAGTTCGATCGCCCTTTGGCTGAATTTCAGGGTCTGCAATGGATACTGGCAGACATGGACACGGAACTGGCCGCCGCGCGCCTTCTGCTGCTGGATGCCGCCGCGAGCGGCATACTGCCCGACCGCATCAAGGCCGCGCGCGCCAAGCTACTCTCGTCGGAAACCGCGATCCGCGTCGTCGACCGGGCACTGCAGATGTTCGGCGCGGCGGGATACGGCAGCGATACCCCGCTGGAGCGGATGTACCGCGATGTGCGCATGTTCACCATCGGCGGGGGCACTGCGCAGGTCTTGCGCAACCAGATCGCGGCTCACATTCTCGACAGAAAGCTGTCACAGCGGTCCGGGACGTTTGACGCAGGGCCGAGGGGTGATATCGCAGCGCAATGAGCACCATTCGCGCCGCCGACGTTCTTGCCCGACGCCTCTACCTTGCCGGTTGTCGCCGTGCTTTCGGCATGCCCGGAGGTGAGGTGCTGACCCTGATCGACGCGCTGGAGACGGCTGGGATCGAATTCACCCTGTGCCATCACGAGAATGCCGCCGGATTCATGGCCGAAGGTGTATATCATGTCGACAATGCGCCGGCCATTCTTGTGGCGACCGTCGGTCCGGGCGCGATGAATGGTGTCAACGTTGTCGCGAATGCCGAACAGGATCGTGTGCCGATGATCGTGCTGACCGGTTGTGTCGACCCGGACGAAGCGCAGACATATAATCATCAGGTCCTCGACCACCGTGCCGTTTTTGCTCCGATTACCAAGGCGACTTTCACCCTGACTGGGGGGGCCGCAGCGATACAGGCCGACAAGGCCGTGCGGATCGCCACCGGCGGAGCGGGCGGTCGCGCCGGTCCGGTGCATATCGACGTGCCGATTTCAGTCGCCGATGCAAAGGTGCCCGACATGGTGGTGCATCACGCCGATATTGCGCCGGGTGCCATTGGTGAAGATGCGCTGGCGACGGCACGCGGCTGGCTGGCCAACGCCAAACGACCGATCATGCTGGCCGGGTTGGATGCATTGCGCGATGGGGCAGGCGACGCGATCAGGGCGTTCTGCGAGGCACACTCGGTACCGCTGGTCACGACCTACAAAGGCAAGGGTCTGCTGGACGAAAGGCATCCTCTGGCCTTGGGCGGCGCTGGTTTGTCGCCTCTGGCGGACAGGACACTCCTGCCACTGTTCCGCGAGGCCGACCTGATCGTTCTGGCCGGTTACGACCCGATCGAAATGCGGCCTGGTTGGCGCGGCGTCTGGGATCCGGCGTCGCAGAACGTCCTCGACATCAGCCACGCGCCGAACCTGCATGGCATGCACAGCTCAACGTTGGAGGTTATTGCGCCGGTCGGCACAACGCTCGACGCGATCCGCAACGGGGTGACCGCTGGGCCAGTCTGGGATGTCGCTGCCAAGACACGGGACGCACTGGCGAAGTCCTTTCCGGTGGGGGATTGGGGGCCGGACGCCATCGTCGCCGTCTGCCGCGACGTCTGCCCGCAGGATACCATCGCCACGGTGGATTCCGGCGCGCACCGTATTCTTCTGTCACAAATGTGGAAGTGCCCCGCACCTCGCACCTTGTTGCAGTCGTCGGGCCTTTGCACGATGGGATGCGCCCTGCCGCTGGCCATCGGGACCAAACGCGCTGCTCCGGACCGCCCTGTCGTGGGGTTCATGGGGGACGCGGGCTTTCTGATGGTCGCGGGCGAGTTGGCCAGTGCCGCCACGCTGGGCCTGCCGGTCGTATTCGTGGTGTTCGTGGATCATTCGCTGGCGTTGATCGAACTGAAGCAGCGACAGCGGCAGATGAAGAACACAGGCGTAGACTTCGGCCCGACGGACCATGCCGCCGTGGCGCGCGCCTTCGGTGGAAATGGCGTGCAGGTGCGCGACCGAGTCGGGCTGCGCGAAGCGATGACGACGGCACTGGCGACTGACACATTCACCCTGATCGCCTGTGAAATTGATAGAAAGGCATACGATGGCCGGATCTGAAGGACCATTGCACGGCGTCCGCATCCTCGACCTGAGCCGGATTTTGGCCGGCCCGACCTGCACGCAACTTCTGGGCGATCTGGGGGCGACCGTCCTTAAGATCGAAAATCCCGGAACGGGCGGCGACGATACCCGGCAATGGGGTCCTCCTTACGTGAAGGACGGATCGGAAGATACTGATTTATCAGCATACTTCATGTCTGCGAATCGCAACAAGCTGTCGGTTTCCATTGATATTGCCGCGCCCGAGGGTCAGGCCGAGGTGCGGCGTCTTGCGGCCTTGGCCGATATCGTGCTGGAAAATTTCAAGCCCGGCGGTCTTGCGAAATACGGGTTGGATTATGCTGGCCTGAGCGCGGTGAATCCAAAGCTCGTCTATGGTTCGATCTCGGGCTACGGGCAGACCGGGCCGAATGCGTCCAAGCCCGGCTATGACCTGATGGCGCAAGGCTATGGCGGCATCATGTCCCTGACCGGCGACCCGAATGGCGCGCCGATGAAGGTCGGCGTCGGCATCGCGGACGTTATGTGCGGGATGTATGCCTGCGTCGGAATTCTTGCCGCGTTGCGTCATGCCGAGGCGACCGGCGAGGGGCAGCAGGTCGACGTCGCGCTTGTCGACAGCCAGATCGCATGGATGATCAACGAGGGCGTCAACACACGACTGAGCGGCCAGGCCCCGATCCGGCGCGGCAACGGTCACCCGAATATCGTACCCTATGATGTCTATGAGACGATGGACGGCCATGTCATCGTCGCTGTGGGAAATGACAGCCAGTTCAGACGGTTCTGCAGCGTTCTTGATCTGGCCAAGCTGCCGGACGACCCCATGTATGCGACGAATCCAATGCGGATGAAGAACCGGGATGCGCTGGCTGAATACCTTGTTCCGGCACTGCGATTGCGCTCCACTGCGGAGGTTATCGCGGCTATGGAGGGTGCCCGCGTCCCGGTCGGGCCGGTGCAGACCCTGCCGCAGGTCTTTGCCACCGATCAGGCGGCGGCTCGGGGCCTGACCCTCGACATGACGACACCGGGGCAGACGGGCGATCTGACGTTGCCGCTGATCGGCAATCCGCTGCATCTGTCGGTAACGCCGGTAACCTATCGCCACCCGCCGCCACGGTTCGGGGCCGATACCGACCGGCTGACGCGGGATGACCCGTTCCAGGGCGATTGATCGGCAGGGAACAGCCGGAATACGGGGTCTTGGCGCCTGGAAATCGCTCAACAGTCGATGACGGGGCGTCACGTGTCCGTTATGGTCGGGCCCCGGCTATAGGCTGAGGAACATGCGCCGGATAGGTGTCTGCCAAGCAGTAGCGAATTCCCGTCTTTCCCGGAGTAGCCATGACCCGTCACGACCTGTTCGATCAGCCCGTCTCCCTGACAGATGCAGCGGCGGTAAGGGAATGGAACGCCATGATTTCGGCTTTCCTGGCTCATGGTGCAATGACGCCGGTGCACCTGGGCAAACTGCTGGAAATCGCCCCCGATTTTGCTGCGGCACATGCGCTCAAGGGGCTGTTCTATGCCCTGCTGGGACGACGAGAGGTGATGCACGAAGCGCAGATAGCACTGGCCTGCGCAGAAGCCCTCGAATCCGGGGCCAACGCCCGCGAACGCAGCCTGATTGTCGCGCTGCGCCATTTCCTTGCGGGTAATCCAAGCGCGGCCATCACGGCGATCGAGGCCACTCTGGCGACCGCCCCGACTGATACTCTGGCCATGAAGCTGAGCCATGCGCTGCGCTTCGTGATCGGTGACGGACCCGGCATGCGCCAATCGGTAGAAAAAGTGCTGCCGACTTATGATGACGATCATCCCGGACGCGGTTACCTGCTGGGTTGCCATGCTTTCGCGCTGGAAGAAACCGGCGATTACGCCCGTGCCGCGCTGACGGGTCGCGCCGCGCTGACGCTGGCGCCCGACGACGCCTGGGGCCTGCACGCCGTGACCCATGTCTATGATATGACCGCCGACGCCAGAGGCGGACTGGACTGGTTGGAGGGACGCGAGGCGGCATGGATCCACTGCAACAACTTCGGCTTCCACGTCTGGTGGCATAAGGCGCTGATGCTGCTGGAGCTTGGTCGCATGGACGAGGCTCTGGACCTTTACGACACCCATATCCGGTCGGAAAAGACCGACGATTACCGCGATATCTCGAATGCCACGTCGCTGCTATCCCGGCTGAAGCTGGAGGGCGTCGATGTCGGGAGGCGTTGGGAGGAACTGGCCGATTTGTCCGAAAAACGGACCGAGGACGGCTGCCTGATCTTTGCCGACCTGCATTACCTTCTGGCGCTGACCAATGATTGCCGCGAGGGCGCGATCGCGCGGATGATGGCGCGACTGGCAGCCGATGCGGCCCGCTCCGGGACCGAGATCGAACGCCTTATGGCGGTCCCCGGTCTGAACGCCGCCCGTGGGCTGGAGGCGTTTGGCGACGGCGATTACGGCACCGCCTTCGCCGCGCTGGCCAGGGCGCGTCCGCACATGCAGGGGGCGGGCGGCAGCCACGCCCAGCGCGACGTATTCGAGCGGCTGACCATAGACGCGGGCCTGCGGGCCGGGCAACTGACAGATGCGAAAGCCATTCTTGCCGACCGAATGGCGCGGCGCGGAGGATACGAAGATGCCTATGCCGCAGCGCGGCGGGACTTGATCGCACGGGCAGAAAATGTGTCTTGCCCAAAGGGCGCGTCCGCGTAGGTCGCACACAGTAAGGAATAATGACCCGAATGACGACGACGACCCCGAACGAGGCTTTCGCGACGTCTAGCCCGACCATGGCAACGGCGGGGCTGGCGATCCGCGACCCGCGACTGGATTTCTTTCGCGGGATCGCGATGTTCATCATTTTGTTCGCCCATACGCCCGGCAACGCATGGACGTCATGGATACCGGCACGGTGGGGGTTTTCCGACGCGACAGAGATCTTTGTGTTCTGTTCCGGTATGGCGTCGGCCATCGCCTTCGGCCGGACGTTCGACCGGGCAGGGTGGCCGCTGGGCACCGCGCGCGTCGGCTATCGTGTCTGGCAGATATACTGGACGCATCTCGCGATGTTCCTGGTGATTGCCGCCATGCTGGCGGGGCTGGATGCGACGGGATGGCACCCGGACCGTGAGTATATCGGCACCCTGAACCTGTGGAAGTTCTTCGCCGATCCGGGGCCGCAACTGATCGGACTGGTGACACTGACCTATGTGCCGAACTATTTCGACATTCTGCCTATGTATATGATCGTTCTGCTGCTGATGCCCGTCTTCATGGCGCTAAGCCGGGTGTCCCTGCCATTGCTGGCTGTCGTTTCGATCACGATCTGGCTGTTTGCGCAGCAGGCACTGCTGGAGAGTCTTGGCCTGGGGGCCTGGTATCTGGCTTTCCCGGCCGAGCCGTGGTCCGACCGGACATGGTTCTTCAATCCATTTGGCTGGCAGCTGGTCTTCTTCACCGGCTTTGCCTTCATGCGTGGCTGGATTCCGGCACCGCCGGTACGGCCATGGTTGATCGGGCTGGCGCTGGCCATCGTCATCATGAATTTCTTCGTGTCCAACATCGGCTTCCGGTTCTTCCAGCTTGGTCTTCTGAAAGACATCTATATCAGCCTGACGGGTTGCACCGAGACGGGTTTCGGGGCCTGCAATCCGGCCTTCGACTGGCGGCAGGCGAATGGGGCATGGTTCGACAAGACCGACTTCGCGATCCTGCGCTACGTCCATTTTCTGGCGCTGGCCTATCTGGCATGGACTGCGGCAGGCACCCATGGGCACCGTCTGGCGGCGGTTGGGCAGGGGGCCGTCGCGCGCATCTGGGATGAAATGGTCGCCATCGTGATGAAGGTTGGTCAGCAAAGCCTTGCCGTTTTCGTGTTCTCGATGGTTCTGGCGCGGATCAACGGCTATCTTCTGGATGTCATCGGACGCAATGGTTTCACCTGGGCGCTGATCAATCTGACCGGTGCCGGATTGCTGATTGCCTGTGCCTACGGGGCCGGATGGTTCAAGTCCCAACCCTGGAGAGTCAGGCGATGAGGCGGCGCGGGTTCCTGACGGGGGTGTCCCTTCTGGCGCTGACGGTTGCGACGCCGTTGCGGGCCGCGATACCGCGGTTTCTGGAAAGCACTCCGTTTGACCGCGACACCGTGCGGATGCTGGCCCGCGATCTGGCCGCGCGGGACTTTGTGCCGCGCCCGGAGGTGCCCGAGGCCTGGCGTAACCTGTCCTATGACGATTATCGCAAGATCTGGTTCAACACGCGCAACGCCATCTGGGCCGACACCGACCTGCCGTTCGAGATGGACCTGTTTCATCCCGGTCTTTACTTCTCTCGCGCGGTCGAGGTGGATGTCGTGCGCGCCGGCATGGGCAACCGTCTGGCCTTCGATTTCGATCTGTTCGACCGAACCGATGATGCCCCGGACCTGCCCGTCGATGAAACAATGGGCTATTCCGGTCTGCGCCTGCGCCACCGCTATGAAGGGGAGATGAACCACCGCGAATTCGCCGTCTTCCAGGGGGCCAGCTATTTCCGGGCCATCGGGGCGCTTCAGTATTATGGCCTGTCGGCGCGCGGTCTGGCGCTTGGCACCGGCGACGCCGAGGGCGAGGAGTTTCCCGATTTCATCCGCTTCTGGGTCGAGGAGCCGTCGCCCGGCGATCCGGACATCGTGCTGCATGCCCTGATGGACAGCCCGTCTGTCGCCGGGGCCTATCGCATCCGCATCACACCGGGGGCGGCCTGCGAAATGCAGGTCGATTGCACCCTGTTCCCCCGTGTCGATCTGGACCATGTGGGAATCGCGCCGCTGACGTCGATGTTCCTTTACGATCAGACCAACCGTCCCAGGTTTCCCGACTTCCGCCCCGCGGTTCATGACAGTGACGGCCTGCTGGTCTGGAATGGAGCGGGCGAAATGCTGTGGCGTCCGCTGGCGAACCCGACATCCCTGCAGGTCAGCAGCTTCGTCGACGAGGCGCCGCGCGGCTTCGGTCTGATGCAGCGCGCTCGTCGCCTTTCGGATTTCGCGGACCTCGAGGCATATTATCATGAACGTCCCAGCCTCTGGATCGAACCCGCGGATGACTGGGGGCCGGGCATCGTCCGTCTGGTGGAAATCCCGTCGGATCAGGAAATCTACGACAACATTGTCGCCTATTGGCGTCCGCGCGAGCCATTGGCCGCCGGTCGGGAGTACCGGTTCGCCTATCGTATGCTGTGGACTGACGAGACCGGGCCGACACCGCCACCGCGCCGGGGCGATGTCGCGCGCGTTGTGGAAACTTACATGGGGCTGAATTTTTCGCGCGATGCGTGGCTTGCAGCGATAGATTTCGCCGATCACGCTGCGCTTGCGGTTGCCGGGGGCGCGGAAGATGACGCCGATCCGGGTCAGTTCGACGACATGGTGGTGCGGATCAGCGCCCGCGTCCCGACCTCTGACGGGGTGTTGCAGCGCAATCCAGAAACTGGCGGCGTTCGTCTGGCTTTCACCTTCGACCCGGGCAAGGCCGATACGGTGGAGTTGCGCGCGCAGGTGTTCCGCAACGGCGAACCGGCGACCGAAGTCTGGCTCTACCGCTGGACGCGCGCATGACGCAGTCGCGCCTGGTCCTCTCGATGCCGCCCTCCGCACCGCTGGCGCACCCGCAACAGGATCTGTCGCGCCGGTTCCGCGACCATGCGGCCCCGGTGTCTGCGCCCGATGCGGGTGCCGTGTTCTGGCGTCTGGGCACGTTCCTGCCGGCGGCCATCGGCACAGGCGTCCTGCTCTGGGGGTTTCTGTCGTGGTTCGCCGCCGATGGCACAAGCTGGGCCGAGGCCCTGCTGGCGATGCTGATCGGCGCGGGGTTCTTCTGGATCGCGCTGACTTTCGTCACCGTGCTGGCCGGGTCAGGCGCGCTGTTCAGCCGGACGCCGCCAGACGAAGGCCCGATCACGCCTCTGGATGTGGCCCTTCTGGTCCCGGTGCACGAGGAAGCGCCGTGGGACGTGTTCGGCAATGCCGCCGCCATGCTGGAACGTCTGGCCGCGGCCCCCGGCGCGCATCGCTGGTCGCTTTATATTCTGTCTGACACCCGCGATCCGCTCCGCGCCGCGCAGGAAGAGTCCACCTATGCCGCAATCCGCGCAGGACTGCCGGATGTTCGTGTCTGGTATCGACGCCGGGTGCAGAACACTGACAGGAAGGTCGGAAATCTGGCGCAATGGGTGGCGCAATGGGGCGGCGCGCATGACGCCATGTTGGTGCTGGACGCCGACAGCCTCATGTCCGCGCAGGCGATCCGGTCGCTGGCCGATGCAATGGGACGTGATACCTCCGCCGGACTGATCCAGTCGTTTCCGCAACTGATCGGGGCCCGCAGTCTTTTCGCCCGCAGCCAGCAATTCGCGAATGCCATCTATGGCGTCGCCCTGGCCGAGGGGTTGGCCCGCTGGACGGGACGCGAGGGCAATTACTGGGGCCACAACGCCATCATCCGCACCGCAGCCTTTGCCGCGTCCGCCGGTTTGCCGCATGTCCGGGGCCTGCGTGGACGCGATAGCCTGATCCTGTCCCATGATTTCGTCGAGGCTGGCCTTTTGCGCCGCGCCGGTTGGTCGGTCCGGTTCCTGCCGCGTCTGCGCGGCAGTTACGAAGAAACGCCGCCGACCCTGATCGACCACGTTCTGCGCGACCGGCGTTGGTGTCGCGGTAATCTGCAACACCTTGGTCTCTTGGGCACGCGCGGTCTGCATGCGCTGTCGCGGTTCCACATGTTCCATGGCGCGATGGGGTATCTGCTGTCGCCGTTGTGGTTCCTGCTGCTGGCGCTCTGGGCTGTGATCGGCGTGTCCGCAGACCGTTCCGTCATCAACTACTTTTCGCCCGAGAATCCGATGATGCCGAACTGGCCCGAGATGAGTCCCATCAACCACGTCTGGCTGATGGTCACGATGTATGCCCTGTTGCTTGCCCCGAAACTGGTCGGGGCATCTGCCTTGATCGCTTCGGGCACGCCGGTCTCGCGGATGGGGGGGACGTGGCAATTCACCGGCTCGCTCCTGCTGGAGATCGCGGTATCGATCGCCTATGCGCCGATCCTGATGGTGCAGCAGACCATGGCCGTTTTTTCGGCCCTGACCGGCAAGCGGTTCGAATGGACGCCGCAATCCCGCAACGGCGCTGCGCGGCCCTTCGCGGCCGTTCTTCGGTTTCACGCATTCGAGACGCTACTGGGGGCGGTGCTGCTTATCGGTATGGCTACCGGGTTCGTATCGCTCTGGTTGATCCCGATCATGGCCAGCCTGTTTCTTGCGGTTCCGCTGTCGTGGATGTCTGGCCTCGACCTTCCCGGCAGCCTGTCTACCCCGCAGGAGGTGCGTGCGCCTCTGGTCGCCAAGCGCGCTGCGCAATGGCGGGCCAAGCTGAAATCAAGCGTCGAGGGCAGCCCGGCGCAATGATCGGGCGCAGGGGTGCACGACTTATCGGATCGGCAATGCTCGGACCGGCAGAGCCTCGTACCAGTCCAGCATCATGTCGGCCCATCCGGCAGGCACACCATGGCCGCCGGGAAACAACGCCATTTCAAGCGCGCTGTCTTTGGTGCAGGTCCAATACCGGCGCTGAAAATCGCCGGTCGTGCGGGTTCCGGACGGGTTCGGCTGTTCGCAGCCGTTGGCCGCGCGGAACAGGGCCAGACCTTCGAAAATGTCGCCTTGCACAAATTGGCCGTTGCGCAGGACACGTCCCTCCAGCGGGACGGTGCTGTCTTTCCAGCCATGTGTCTGGAACAGCCGCACAGGCCCGGCGCAGCTTGCGGGATGCGGTCGCCAGAACCCGCCCGAGACCGGGGCGTATGCCGAAAAGGCATCGGGTGTATCGCAGGCCAGATAGCTGACCATGAAGGCCCCTGCGGAGAAACCCGCAAGGATCACAGCGTCGGGGTCTATGGCATGGGTCTGCGCCGCGTCGGCGACGATTTCGGCGAAGAACGCGGCTTCATCCCGGCCGGGACCATGCATGATGTCATTGCGGAACGACCAGATGCCGCCCTCCCGGTCGTCGCGCCACGGCAGTCCGTCCGGTGCCAGAACCGCATACCCGCGGTCGGTGAAGGCCTTGATCGTGCCGGTCATGCCCAGGGCGCCGCGTCCGGTGCCCCCTGCGCCGTGCAGGAAGATCACCGCCGGAAAGGGGCCGTCGCCGTCGGGCAGGGCCACGCGGTAGGTGCCCAGCGGCGTTTCGCAGGGCGGATCGTCGCGCCCGCAGGTCTGCGCGACAGACGGCGCAGCGGCCAGACCGATCACCGCCGCCGCCAGCAGGCCCGCCAGACGTGCGATCATCGCAGGGTCACCGGCAGGCCACGCTCCAGCCAGCCCGGACCGGCGCGCGAGCCGAGCATTCCTTCGGGGATGTCGATGATCTGAGTGAATCCGGCATCGGTCAGCCGCGTGCCGGTCCGGTCCGACCGCACACCCCGAGCACAGATCAGTGCGACGGGCCGGTTAAGGTCGCCGTCGGCCATCCGGGTCAACGCCTCGACGAAATCGTCGCGCCGCAGGTCCAGCGTCCGCGCACCCTCGGCCACGCCGGTCTTCATCCATTCGTCCGGACGGCGGATGTCAATCAGCATGATCTTCCCGGCGCGCAGGGCGTCCAGTGCTTCGGGTGGCGTCATCTCGGCCCCCCGGAAGGTGTCGCGTCGCGCCAGAATGAGCCCTGTGGCCGCTGTGGCGACAACGGCGACAGCACCGCCGCCGATCAGCAGAACACGACGGCGGGACAACAGAGTGGGTGTCTCGGCGGGTGCGGTCATGACAAGTCCTCCGCTTTCGGCAATACCGTCCCGTTCTCCGGGTCGGAAGTCACGAATGGGTGACGCTGTTAAGGCGATCTTCAGGAAGTTGTTCTAGCTGAAGCAGTCGGCAGCTTTCCGATTGCCGCAAGACACGGGGGGATTGGATGACACATCCGGGCCGCGCCATCCAGCGTCAGGCTGCAAGTCGATGTTCGCCGCAACGGCCTGCAAGCGATCTCTCCACCTGGCGGGAAGTGGGGCAGGGCGACTTCGTCGTCATCGATCGGCCAGGTATCTGGCTGACGGCGACACTTGGGTCCTGCGTCGGGATATTCCTGCACGATTCCGCAGGACGACAGGGTGGCATGACGCATATTTTCCACTGCGTCGATCCCGGTCCGATGGGGGGCGGGGCGATCGTGGCCGAAATCGAGAGGCTGGTGAATGTGCTGATGCGGCAGGGCGCGCGCCGCGCAGGGCTGGAGGCGCGGATCGCCGGGGGCGCGCATACACTGACGCGCGGCAAGGATGTGGGCGGCCAGATTGCCGAAGTCTGTCTGGACTACCTGAAGGCCGAGGCGATCCCGCTGGTGCAGGCGGATCTGCGCGGGGTGCGGGCACGCCGGGTTGTCTACGACCCTACGACAGGCGATTTGCAGATCAGCTATCCGGATTCGAAGCTGCCACCGCATCGTGACCATCCCTCCGGTCTGCACGATCAGACCGAGGAATTGTTCCGATAGCGGCTGAAACCGTCTTCAGCCCGCCTGATCCACGATTTCGGTGGTATGGAAGGTATTCGTGTTGAGCAGGTATTGCGCTACGATCGGTCCCGACGCCGCTCCAAGCGTTCGGGCGTTGCCGCCCACGCGCCCGGCTTCTATGCGCGGCACGATCAGACCGCGGGTGTCCTGCGTCGCCAGATACCGGCGTACCCGCTCGACCAATTGATGGCGGATCGTTTCGGGAAAGGCCCCGTCGATCAAGATTGCCTCGAAGTCGATGACGGAGCAGGTCGACAGGCTGGCCTTGGCCAGCTCCTGGGCCGTCTCTCCCAGCCATGGCTCCACGTGTCGCGCCAGCGCGGCCCATGTCTTCGGTCCCTCGGACAGGCGGGCAGGGTCCAGTCCGACATCGCGCAGGCGGGTCTGCAACAGATGCAGCGATGCCATGTCGACCAGTTGCCGACTTTCGCCGTTAGGACCGATTGTGCGCAGCGATCCGAGCGCGCCCGCATTGCCCCGATGCCCCTCATAGAGGGAGTGGTTCAAGACGATCCCACCACCCAGATAGGAGCCGACGAAGAAATAGGCGTAATCCCGGAATTCCTTGCCGCGGCCATAGATCTGTTCGGCCAGGCAGGCTGCCGTGGCGTCGTTCATCGCCAGAACGGGCAGGGCCGTGATGTCCGCAAGGGCGGCACGCAGATCGGTGCCGCTCCATTCCGGAAATTCAAGCGAGAGGGTGCTGGCATTCCAGATCTCGAACGGCGCGGCGATACCCAATCCGCACAGCCGCAGGGCCTCGGCCGGAGACAGGTCGCTGCACAGATCGCCCAGCCCTTCGGTCAGGAAGTCCAGTACCGGACCAGGGCGCAAGACATCGTAATCGAGCCGAAGCTGACGACGCATCCCGCCGGTGAACTCCATCAACAACAATTCTGCCGATCGACGACCGATTTTCAGGCCCAGCGAAAGAACTCCATCGGGGGCCAGTGCCATCGGAACGGATGGTTTGCCGACACGGCCCCGGACGGGCGCGCGGCGCGATAACAGCCCCTCGGTTTCCAGACGGCGCAGGATACCGGATACGGTGGGGGCGGACAGTCCAGACAGACGCGCAAGATCGCTGCCCGCCAGCTCGCCGTGGCGCAGCAGAAGCGACAGCAGAAGGCGTTCGTTGTGATCCCGAACACCCTTCTGGCTTAGTCCCGTACTTATCGATCTGACGATACCGTCGTCCATGACGCTCCCTACCGGGCGTATCGCTCAGAGGCGATGCCGCCATCGCCACGATAGCGTCGAATAATTAGTAAAGAAAGTTAATTAATAAATTGACTCAGGCCGAAGTATGGCATTTTCTATTTGCGGGAGACCGGTTGACTGGCGATTGCGAACGTCGCTCGGGACCGGCGCGACCGTTCATATCTGGGAGGATTACCATGAAGAAGCTGTTAGCCGGGTCGGCCATTGCCGCCCTTTCCATGACCGGTGTCGCATTCGCCGACGCCGATTCCACCACTGCCTGCCTGATCACCAAGACGGATACCAACCCGTTCTTCGTGAAGATGCGCGAAGGTGCCGCCGCCAAGGCGGAAGAGCTCGGCATCAACCTTCTGTCCTTCGCGGGTCGCGTCGATGGTGACCACGAGACACAGGTCGCGGCGATCGAGACATGCATCGCCGAAGGCGCCAAGGGAATTCTCCTGACCGCGTCCGACACCTCGTCGATCGTGCCTGCCGTCAAGCAGGCCCGCGACGCCGGACTTGTCGTGATTGCGTTGGACACGCCGCTGTCGCCAATCGACGCGGCCGATGCGACTTTCGCCACCGACAACTTTCTGGCCGGTGAGCTGATTGGCCAGTGGGCCGCCGCCGCCCTCGGGGACGAGGCCGCGAACGCGCGGATCGGCATGCTCGACCTGTCCGTCAGCCAGCCGACTGTGGGCGTATTGCGCGATCAGGGGTTCCTGACCGGCTTCGGCATCGACGTCAAAGACGCCTCCAAGTGGGGCGACGAGGAAGATCCACGTATCGTTGGCAATGAAGTCACCGCCGGTAACGAGGAAGGTGGCCGCACCGCGATGGAGAATCTGCTGGCGATCGATCCGACGATCAACGTCGTCTACACCATCAACGAGCCTGCCGCCGCAGGTGCCTATGAGGCGCTGAAGTCCATCGGCCGCGAAAACGACGTTCTGATCGTGTCCGTCGATGGCGGTTGTCCCGGCGTGCAGAACGTTGTTGACGGCGTGATCGGTGCCACATCGCAGCAGTACCCGCTGCTGATGGCGTCCAAGGGGATCGAAGCGATTGCCGCCTTTGCCAAGGACGGCACGCTGCCGCAGCCGACCGAGGGCAAGGACTTCTTCGATACCGGCGTGGCGCTTGTCACCGATCAACCCGTGGACGGGGTCGACAGCATCGACACCGCCGAGGGCGCGGATCTTTGCTGGGGCTGACGGGATAGCATGATACGATTGGACAGGGCGCGTGCTATGCGTCCTGTCCGGTGTCACGCGGCAAAGGGGCAGACATGACCGACAATCCAACCACCGCCACGGCGGATCGCGTTGCCGAATTCGACCAGGGCCGTAAAGGCTTCGTGCATCAGGTGCAGCACCGTTTGCATGTCACCCCGGCGCTGGTGCCGCTGATCGTCCTCGTGGGTTCGATTGCGGTGTTCGGGGCGCTTCTGGGGAACAAGTTCTTTTCACCCTTCGCGCTGACCCTGATTCTGCAACAGGTGCAGATCGTCGGCATCGTCGGCGCGGCGCAGGCGCTGGTTATCCTGACTGCGGGCATTGACCTGTCGGTAGGCGCGATCATGGTGCTGTCGTCGGTCATCATGGGACAATTCACCTTCCGCTATGGCCTGCCGGTCGAGGTCGCGGTCGTCAGTGGCCTGGCCATCGGCACAGCGATTGGCGCATTCAACGGCTGGCTGGTGTCGGCAATGAAACTGCCGCCCTTCATTGTCACGCTGGGCATGTGGCAGATCGTGCTGGCGGCCAACTTCCTCTATTCCGCCAACGAAACCATCCGCAGTCAGGAAATCGCGAGCGAGGCCCCGCTGCTTCAGATCTTCGGCACCACGTTCAAGATCGGCGGCGCGGTGTTCACGGTCGGTGCGATCTTCATGATCGTGCTGACGCTTATCCTGGCCTATGTGCTGCGGCACACCGCCTGGGGCCGTCACGTCTATGCTGTCGGCGACGACCCCGAGGCGGCGGAGTTGTCCGGCGTCAATGTCCGCGCGACGTTGATTTCGGTCTATGCGCTGTCGGGTCTGATCTGCGCGTTTGCCGGCTGGGCCCTGATCGGGCGGATCGGCTCGGTCTCACCGACATCTGGCCAGTTGGCCAACATCGACAGCATCACCGCCGTGGTGATCGGGGGCATTTCGCTGTTTGGCGGACGCGGGTCGATCATGGGTATGCTGTTCGGCGCGGTGATCGTCGGAGTATTCTCGCTGGGCCTGCGCCTGATGGGCGCGGACGCGCAGTGGACCTATCTGCTGATCGGTGTCCTGATCATTTTCGCGGTCGCCATCGACCAGTGGATCAGGAAGGTGTCGGCATGACCCGGATAACCGGCAGAACGACCGGGCGCCGCGGTGCGCACGTGGGGCAAGCCCACGGGGACCAGTGGATCAGGAAGGTATCGGCATGACGGAACCTCTTCTCAAGGCGCGCGGGCTGGTCAAACGGTATGGCCGTGTGACCGCCCTGGACCACTGCGATTTTGACCTGATGCCAGGCGAAATCCTCGCCGTGATCGGGGACAACGGTGCCGGGAAATCCTCGCTCATCAAGGCGCTGTCGGGCGCGGTCGTCCCCGATGCGGGGGAGGTGTGGCTGGACGGCAGGAAAGTCCGCTTCACCGCGCCGACCCAGGGCCGCGAAGCGGGGATCGAGACGGTCTACCAGACGCTCGCCATGTCGCCCGCACTGTCGATTGCGGACAATATCTTCATGGGCCGCGAAATTCGCCGTCCCGGCATAATGGGCAGCGTGTTTCGAATGCTGGACCGCCCCGCGATGGAGAAATTCGCCCGCGAAAAGCTGTCGGAACTGGGGCTGATGACGATCCAGAACATCAATCAGGCGGTCGAGACCCTGTCGGGCGGTCAGCGTCAGGGCGTTGCCGTCGCCCGTGCCGCCGCCTTCGGGTCGCGCGTCATCATTCTGGACGAACCGACGGCCGCGCTGGGTGTCAAGGAAAGCCGCCGGGTGCTGGATCTTATCCAGGACGTGCGCGCGCGCGGCATTCCGATCATCCTGATCAGCCACAACATGCCGCATGTCTTCGAAGTCGCCGACCGCGTCCACGTCCATCGGCTGGGCCGCCGTCACTGCGTCATCGACCCGAAGGACTATACGATGTCAGACGCAGTTGCCTTCATGACCGGCGCGAAAGAGCCGCCCGAAGCATTGCTGTCCGCCTGACGGCAGGTCTTGACGCCGACCCGGCATCCGATCACCCCGGTATCAGGGGACCGGACGCCGGTCTCTCGCGACCGTTCAGGCACGAGGTAATATGACCCAACACGCGACCAGATTGGGCGTCGACATCGGCGGCACCTTTACCGACGTGGTGCTGGAGACGGCCGGCGGTCGCCATTCGGCCAAGGTCCTGACGACCTATGCCGCGCCCGAAAATGCCATCGTCGACGGCATGCGACAGGTCTGCACCAAAGCCGGGATCGCACCTCAGGCCATCGGCCAGATCATCCATGGCACGACGCTGGCGACCAACGCTCTGATCGAACGGCGCGGCGCGCGCACGGCGCTGATTACGACGCAGGGCTTCCGTGATGTGATCGAAATGCGCACCGAGTCGCGGTTTGAACAATACGACCTGAACCTGGAGCTGCCCGACCCGTTGCTGCCGCGTCAGATGCGGCATGCCGTGGCCGAGCGTGTCGACGCGACCGGCGCGATCCTGATCCCGCTGGCGCGCGCGGACATCGAGACGGTCGTGGACGCCATCGCCGAACAGGGCGTCGAAAGCGTCGCCGTCGGCCTGATCCATTCTTATCTGAACGATGCGCACGAACGGTTGATTCGCGATGTGCTGACCAAGCGTCTGCCCGATGTGATGGTGTCGCTGTCGTCCGAAGTCTCGCCCCAGATGCGCGAATACGAACGCTTCAACACGGTCTGCGCCAACGCCTATATCAAGCCGCTCATGAAGTCGTATCTGGGGCGGCTCAAGGGCCGGTTGTCGGACGAAGGGGCCGACTGCCCGGTCTTCCTGATGCATTCCGGAGGCGGCATCATCTCGCTGGACAGCGCGGCGGAGTTTCCGGTCCGACTGGTCGAATCCGGCCCGGCGGGCGGTGCGGTCTTCGCCGCCGACATCGCCGCGCGGCACGGACTGGACCGGGTTCTGTCCTTCGACATGGGCGGCACAACGGCCAAGATCTGTCTGATCCGCGACTTCACCCCCAAGACGTCGCGGGTGTTCGAGGTCGCGCGGACTTATCGGTTCAAGAAAGGATCGGGGATGCCGATTTCGATCCCGGTGATCGACATGGTGGAAATCGGTGCGGGCGGCGGCTCGCTGGCGCATGTCGATGCGATGCACCAGATCCGCGTCGGCCCCGAAAGCGCCGGGTCCGAACCGGGCCCCGCCTGTTACGGACGCGGCGGCGACCGCCCTGCCGTGACCGACGCCGACCTGACACTGGGCAAGCTGGACCCCGATGGCTTTGCGGGCGGCTCGATCCGACTGGACACCGAAGCCTCGCACGCCGCACTTGCCTGCGTGCTGGGCGATCCGCTGGACATGGACGTGATGGAAGCGGCGTTCGGATTGGCCGAAGTCGTGGACGAGAACATGGCCAACGCGGCGCGTGTCCACGCCGTCGAGAATGGCGAGGATCTGGCAGGCTATACCATGATCGCCTTCGGTGGCGCGGCCCCGTTGCACGCCGGTCGCCTGTGCGAAAAGCTGGGCATTGATCGCCTTCTTGTGCCACCCGGCGCAGGCGTCGGCAGTGCCATCGGCTTCCTGCGCGCGCCGTTCAGCTTCGAGGCGAACCGCTCCGTCTACATGACATTGTCGGACTTCGATCCGGCCCGTATCACCGACCTGCTGGGCGACCTGCAATCCGAGGCGATTGGTTTCGTGCGCACCTGCGACGCCGACAGCCCGATCAACTGCGAGTTCAAGGTCTACATGCGCTATACGGGCCAGGGCTGGGAAATCCCCGTGACGCTGACCGAGGCGCAGGCGATGACCCCCGACGCCGCCACCTTCCTGTCGCTGTTCGAGACCGACTACACCCGACTGTTCGGGCGCACGGTTGCCGGTCTGGACGTGGAGATCACCGTCTGGTCGGTCAATGCCACGACCCCGCCTTCACCGGTCGAGCCGCTGGAGGCGGCCGGGCAGGGCGGGACGATCATCGGCACCGGCACGCGCGCCGTTTTCGACCCCGCGCTGGCGCAGGTCGTTGACGCCGCCGTGGTCGCTCGCACCGGTCTGATGGATGGCGCGACCATCGACGGCCCCGCCGTCATCACCGAGGACGAGACCACCATCATCGTCCCTGCCAGCCGCAGGGCGACGCATCTGCCCGACGGCTGCATCGACCTGACCAGAAAGGCCACGCCATGACCTCCACCGTCGCCTACCAGGTCATGTGGAACCGCCTGATTTCCGTGGTCGAGGAACAGGCGCAGGCGCTTGTCCGCACCGCCTTCAGCACGTCGGTCCGCGAGGCGGGCGATCTGTCGGCGGGCGTCTATGACGCCGATGGCCGGATGTTGGCACAGGCCGTTACCGGAACGCCGGGCCACGTCAACGCGATGGCCGATGCCGTTGCGCATTTCATCCGCCGCATCGGGCGCGACACGATGGCGGAAGGCGACGTCTATGTTACCAACGACCCGTGGGAAGGCACCGGCCACCTGCACGACATCACCATGGTCACACCGTCGTTTCACGGCGGCCAACTGGTCGGCTTCTTCGCCTGTACCGCCCATGTCGTCGATATCGGCGGGCGCGGGTTCGGTGCGGATGCCAACAGCGTCTACGAGGAAGGCCTCTACCTGCCGATCATGCGCTTCGCCGACCGCGGCAGGGTGGATGAGACGCTGCTGAAAATCGTGCGCGGCAACGTCCGTGAACCCGATCAGCTGGTCGGCGACATGTATGCGCTGGCGTCGTGCAACGAGATCGGCCACCGCCGCCTGACCGCCATGATGGAAGAGTTCGGACTGGACGATCTGACCGGCATCGCGACCTTCATCCTCGACAATTCACGCCGTGCCACGCTGGAGCGGATCGCCGCGCTGCCCCGCACCTCCGCCACCGGCGAGATGACGGTCGATGGCTTCGATACGCCGATCACCCTGAAGGTCCGCCTGACGATCGAGGCCGACCGCATCCTGTCGGATTTCGCGGGCACCAGCGGGCTGGACCCCAAGGGCATCAACTGTCCGCTGGTCTATGCCAAGGCCTATGCCTGCTATGCCCTGAAATGTGCAATCGCCCCGGAAATCCCGAACAACGCGGCATCGTTGGCTCCGTTCGAAATCGCCGCGCCCGTCGACTGCATCGTCAACGCGACGCATCCCGCGCCGGTCGCCCTGCGCCATATCGTCGGTCACTTCGTCCCGGACACAGTGTATGACGCGCTCGACAAGATCCTGCCCGGCGTGGTTCCAGCGGAAGGAGCGGGATGTCTGTGCAATTTTCAGCTTTCCCTGCGGCCCCGGTCGGGTGCGCAAGACGGTGCGACACGGTCCGAGGTTCTGATCTTCAACTCGGGCGGTGCGGGGGCACGGCCTGGCTTCGATGGGTTGAACGCGACGGCCTTTCCGTCCGGCGTGATGACCATGCCCATCGAAGCCACGGAGCACGCCGGCCCGGTGATGATCTGGCGCAAGGAGTTGCGACCGGATTCCGGCGGAGCGGGGCGACATCGCGGCGGTCTGGGGCAGATCATGGAAGTCGGCGCGCGCGATGGCTATGAGTTTGATTTTTCGGCCATGTTCGACCGCGTCGATCATCCGGCGCGGGGCCGTCGCGGCGGCGCATCCGGGGCGCCCACGACCATCGCACGCGACGACGGATCGGTGATGCGGGGCAAGGGCAGGCAGTTCGTCGGTTCCGGTCTCCGCGTGATGCTGGCGCTGCCCGGTGGCGCAGGCTACGGCGCGCCGGGCGAACGCGACACCGATCTGGTCAGGCGCGACCTTGCGCGCGGATATATCTCGGCGGAAGTCGCGGCCCGCGATTACGGCCTGACACCCGAGGAGATCGAAGCCGTGCAGGTCGAGGTGCGGCAGGGCAAGACGCCATAGGGAGGGCGTGACGGCTGTCTTCCGCCCCTACAATTCTCGACCAGTCACAGGGCGGAATAGGCCCTGGCGGGATGTGGACCGCATGGACATGAACATGACAAATCAAAAGATACGATACGTTGTTGATATAGTTAATAAATATCCGCATCTGCGATAAATCGCCGATTGGTCGCGTGGGTCAAAGCGTTAACCTTTTGTTAAGGGGTGGTTCTTTATCGTTAAGGAATGCTCGACTTAGAACCTGCCCAAGCCCCAACAGACGCTTATCTCGCTCTGGAAGCGGATCTTATGAGCTATGCCCGGCATTACACTCCAACGGATGAGGCTCGAATGTCCCCCAGTGAACTGCGGTGTGTTCATGACAGTTCCAACTGGGCGCACCGATGGGCAACATTGGACAGAATCTGTCTGGGACATTGATCTGCTGGCCTTCAAAATGGAATGAACCGCCGGGATGAACGGCGGCTCTTTTGGTCCGATGAAAATCGAGGGTCAGTCAGAGTGATCGAGGGGCAGTTCTTCGGTCACGCCATCTGTCGCCACCGTCTGAATCACACGGACGTTCCCGATTGCCTCGCGATAGACCCGATTGCCTCGCTATAGAATTGTCCACGCAGGCCCCGGAGGTTCCGCATAAGCGACCTGAACGTCTGCGGGGACACGCTTTGCAGGTAATGGTAGGTGCCGTTCGCATGCTTCGTCGACCGGTTACGGGCAAGGCCATGCATGCCACCTCCGTATATCACCGAGGAGGGTTTAATATCCTGACAAGTCGCATCTTTTTGAGAGCTTCAAGGAAAAATGGTGCTGTGAGAGAGGATTGAACTCTCGACCTCACCCTTACCAAGGGTGTGCTCTACCACTGAGCTACCACAGCATTCCGGGGGCGGATTAGACCGAACCGGATGATCCCGCAACCCCTGAATATGTTCCCCGACAGCATTGAGCGCCCCCTATGGCCGCCAATGAAGGCTGCATCTGGTCTGCCCGGCTGGACCCCCGTCGCACCTGTCGCTATGTCGGCGGAGAATAACAGGGGCAAGCATGGTGCAGGGCGGCAAACCTACCCGTGAAGATCGGCTGAAGGCCGCGCTGAAGGCCAATATGGGACGGCGCAAGGCGCAGAAGCGCAATCGCGCAGAAGACATGTCGCCAGACACCGTGGCCAAAGACGCACCGGACCATAAAAACGGGCCCGCAGATGGTCCAGACGAGCAGGAGACTCCCCATGGATAGCATCATCGTCACCGGCGGCGGCCCGCTGAGCGGCACGATTCCGATCGCCGGGGCCAAGAACGCCTGCCTTACGCTGATGCCCGCGACGCTTCTGTCTGACGAACCGTTGACCCTGACCAACGCTCCCCGCCTGTCGGACATCCGTACCATGTCCCAGCTTCTGGGGTCGCTCGGGGCGGAAGTCAGTTCTCTCTCGGACGGTCTGGTGCTGGCAATGTCCTCGCACGACCTGAACGGCGAACGGGCGGATTATGATATCGTGCGCAAGATGCGCGCCTCGATTCTCGTCCTCGGGCCGCTTCTGGCCCGGCAGGGTCGGGCCGTCGTGTCGCTGCCCGGCGGTTGCGCCATCGGCGCGCGACCCGTCGATCTGCACCTCAAGGCGCTGGAGGCGATGGGAGCCGAGCTGGAATTGCGCGACGGATATGTCCACGCCAAGGCCCCTTCGGGCGGATTGCACGGCGGTATCGTCGACTTCCCCTTCGTTTCGGTCGGCGCCACCGAAAATGCGCTGATGGCCGCAACACTGGCAAGGGGCACCACCGTCCTCAAGAATGCCGCGCAGGAGCCTGAAATCGTCGACCTCGTCCATTGCCTGCAAGCCATGGGCGCGCAGATTTCCGGCGAAGGCACCGACACGATCGAAATTCAGGGCGTCGACCGTCTGCACGGGGCAACCCACCGCGTGGTCACCGACCGGATTGAACTCGGCACCTATATGCTCGCACCGCTGGTGGCGGGGGGTGAAGTCACGCTGGGCGGCGGTCGTCGCAACCTGCTGGACGCCTTCTGCACCAAGATCGAGGAAGCGGGCGCCGAAGTGACCGAGTCCGATGCCGGTCTGACCGTCAAACGCGCCAACGGCCCGATGCAGGCCGTCGATGTCGAGACGCAGCCGTTTCCCGGCTTCCCGACCGACCTTCAGGCCCAGATGATGGCGCTGCTCTGCACCGCCCAGGGCACTTCGGTGCTGGAGGAAAAGATCTTCGAGAACCGCTTCATGCACGCGCCCGAACTGATCCGCATGGGCGCGGAAATCGATGTCCACGGCGGCCACGCGACGGTGACGGGCGTCGACAAGCTCAAGGGTGCGCCGGTGATGGCAACCGACCTGCGCGCGAGTGTCAGCCTGATCCTCGCCGGTCTGGCGGCCCAGGGCGAAACCCGCGTCGGACGCGTCTATCATCTGGATCGCGGATATGAACACGTTGTCGCCAAGCTGCGCGGCGTCGGGGCGAATATCGAAAGGGTCAAGGAAGATGGCTGACACTCACACTCCGCGCGATGCAAGGTTTCACGACGCAGATGAACGCCCGCTCAAGCTCTGGGCGACGGATTCGGAAGACCTGCAAATCCTGGCCGCACTGGCGCAGGACGCCGTGCTGCCCGCGTCGGAAATGCGCTGGCAAAAGGGTCCGCGCCGCTTTGCCATGCTGCTCAACCGCTACCGCTGGGAACACGGCACGCGACAGCCCGAACGGGTGCGCAGCCTGCTGACGGCGGGGGATGTGGTGTCTGTCCGGGGGCAGGGGGTGCTGCCCGGCGATGCCGATACCGTATTGTCGCTGCTGACGCTGGACTGGGAGCCGGGGGCCGACGCCGACGGCATCCTGCGCCTGACCTTCGCGGGTGACGGTGTGATCGAGGTCACCTGCGACTGTCTCGATGTAATGCTCGCGGATGTGACGCAGCCCTATGCCGCGCCGTCGGGCAAGGCGCCGGAACACCCGGAATGACGCGACACCTTGAGACCGGGGCTGCCGCACTCTAGGCAGACCCGGACCCTGCCCGGAGACCTCGGATGCCGCAATTTCTGTCCACCGCCGACGCCGATTTCGATACCCGCTTCGCCGCTCTGCTGTCCATGAAGCGCGAGGAGGCACCCGATGTCGACGATGCCGTCGCCGCGATCATCGCCGAGGTGCGCGCGCGGGGGGACGATGCGGTCTGCGACCTGACGATCCGATTCGACCGCTTCGCGCTGACGCCGGAAACGATGCGCATCACCGATGCCGAGATCGCCGCCGCTGCCGGTCAGGTCGCGCCCCTGGACCGGGCCGCGCTGGAGACCGCCGCCGCCCGCATCCGCGCCTATCACGAACGGCAACTGCCCCGTGACGAGCAATGGACGGACGAGACCGGCGCGACGCTGGGCTGGCGCTGGGGGCCGGTGGACGCGGCGGGGCTTTATGTGCCGGGCGGGCTGGCGACCTATCCTTCGTCGGTGCTGATGAATGCGATCCCGGCGCGGGTCGCCGGTGTCGGTCGGCTTGTGATGTGCGTGCCGACACCCGACGGTGTGCTCAACCCGATGGTCCTGCTGGCGGCACAGATGTCCGGCGTGACCGAAATTTACCGCATCGGCGGCGCGCAGGCGATTGCCGCCATGGCCTACGGCACCGACACCATCGCGCCCGTCGACAAGATCACCGGGCCGGGCAACGCTTTCGTCGCCGCCGCCAAACGCCGCGTCTTCGGGCGCGTCGGCATCGACATGATCGCGGGTCCCTCCGAAATTCTGGTGATCGCAGACTCCGACAACGACCCTGACTGGATCGCCATCGACCTGTTGTCCCAGGCCGAACACGACGAAAGCGCGCAGAGCATCCTGATCACCACCGACGCCGCCTTCGGTCAGGCCGTGGCCGACGCTGTGACGGCCCGTCTGGAAAGCCTGGAGCGCGCAAACATCGCCGGCCCGTCCTGGCGTGATTTCGGTGCCGTCATAACCGTTGGCGATCTGGACGAGGCATCGAAGCTGTCAAACCGCATCGCCCCCGAGCACCTCGAACTCGCCGTCGCCGATCCCGAAGCCCTGTCCGACAAAATCACTCACGCCGGGGCGATCTTCCTCGGTCAGTGGACGCCCGAGGCCATCGGCGATTACGTGGGCGGTCCGAACCATGTCCTGCCCACGGCCCGCTCGGCCCGCTTCTCGTCGGGCCTGTCGGTCCTCGATTTCATGAAGCGCACGACGCTGGCCCGCATGACACCCGAAAGCCTCCGTGCCATCGGCCCCGCCGCCGTCCGCCTTGCCACGTCGGAATCGTTGCAGGCGCATGGCCTGTCGGTGCAGGCGCGACTGGACCGGCTGAACCGATGACGCGCCAGACCATTGCCCCGCCCGCCACTATGCCGCATCAAGCGCCCATGACCGATCGTATCGCCCAGATTCATATCGACGACGCCAACCTGCCGATCCCTACGGCGGAAATCGAGCAGGAACGGGCCGTCGCCATATTCGATCTGCTGGAAGACAACAGCTTTTCCCTCGCCGCCGATGGGGCGCCCGCCGGGCCCTACGACCTGTCGCTGGCCATTCGCGAACGCCGTCTGGTCTTCGACATCAGCACCGGCACAGGCAAGGCCGGTGAATTCCATCTGTCGCTGGGGCCATTCAAACAGGTCGTGAAAGATTACTGGCAGATCTGCGCGGCCTATTTCGACGCGGTCAAGAAACTCCCACCCAGCCAGATCGAGGCGATCGACATGGCCCGGCGCGGCATCCACAACGAAGGCGCGCGCATCCTGCAGGAGCGGCTGGAGGGCAAGGCGACTGTCGATATCGACACGGCGCGGCGGCTTTTTACCCTGATCTGCGTGCTGCACTTCGGGGGCTGAGCATTGGCCGGAAACCCACAATCCGTCCTGTTCTGCTGCGATCACAACGCCGTCCGTTCGCCCATGGCAGAAGGGCTGATGAAGAAGATGCACGGTCAGTCGATCTATGTGCAATCGGCGGGCGTGAAGAACGACATCGAGATCGACGGCTTTGCCGTTGCCGTCTGCGCCGAGATCGGGGTGGAGCTGTCGCGTCACCGTTCCCGATCTTTCGAGGAAATGAAGCAATGGGGCGACGATCTGGAGCAGTTCGACCTGATCGTCGCCCTGTCGCCCGCATCGCAGCGCATGGCTCTGGAGCTGGCCCGTCACGCCCATATCGACGTTGAATACTGGCCCATCATGGACCCGACGGGGCTGGGCAAGGGGCGCGATCAGAAGCTGGCGAGCTATCGGCTCAGCCGCGATCAGATCAGGGAACGGTTGAAGGGTCGGTTTGGGTGAGGGGCCTTTAGGCGACGGTTCAGGGAACAAGCGTGACCGGAAAGAACGGCATATTCTTCGCCTTGATCTTTGCCGCCTTGATCGCCTGACGCAGACGATCCGAGACGAACAGAAGTTCCGGGCCGATCAACGGATCACGCCATAGGTCCGCACCATCCAGAACCGAAGACGACAGGGCAATTTTGCCGCCACCCTGTGCTTCCATTATCGAGTTATACATATAATCGTTGGTCGTCGGATGTAGCGTCAGGGTGTTGGGCAATAACCGCGCTGTGCCGTTTTCATAGACCACCGTCGGTCCGACCGCAGAGGCCTCGACATCCAGACCTGATTTCTTCTCCGCCACCGCCAACAACCAGAACCGTTCCGGCCTCGGCGTCACGCGGTCATGCGCAACGAAAGGCAGTTCGGTCAGCTGGTTGTCGCCCAAATCGAACTGCACCAGCACATCATGCATCTTTTGCGAAACGGTCAGAACGACGTGACGGGACATGAAGAAGTCGGGCATGAAGCGCTTGAAATCCGCGCCGTATCGGCCCGACATATCCCGAAAGCACAGCGGCATGTGTTCCGGCGGAAAGAGCGGACGCCTCTGTTCGACAGGGGCCGCGCCATACCTTCGCTGCCCTCGGGTTCGATGAAATCCATTTGGCCGTAGTTCGCGGGGTCAGCCGGAAACGGCGTGAACCAGACCGGGGTCTCAACTTGTCCGTCATTCTGCGTCATCAACTTCTCCGCTTTTGTCGACACGAACGTCGTCCGGTTGCCGTGGCATCCGATACGGACGTTTGTATGACCGACGTAATACCTCCGTATGCACCGTCGTAATATCCCCGATCACGCGCGGGTCCCCGTCGCACATATCCCCTTGAATATTTCCCGGTTTCCCCCCATCTAGCCACATCCCGCCGCAAGCCTCCGTTTTCCGGTCGCGCGGCCCCACATCAGGAGACACCATGGCCAAGGAAGAAATGCTCGAATTCCCCGGCGTCGTGCGCGAGCTTCTGCCGAACGCGACATTCCGGGTCGAACTCGAGAATGGCCATGAGATCATCGCGCACACGGCAGGCAAAATGCGCAAGAACCGCATCCGCGTTCTGGCCGGCGACAAGGTTCAGGTCGAGATGACGCCCTATGACCTGACCAAGGGTCGCATCAACTATCGCTTCAAGTAAGGTGCCGGGCAACGGCCCGCGCCTGATCCTCGGATCCGGCTCTCCGCGACGGTTGGAGTTGTTGGCGCAGTTGGGCGTAACGCCTTACGCCGTGCGCCCGCCCGATGTCGATGAAACACCTGAAAACGCAGAACTTCCGCGCGTTTACTGCGAACGGATAACGGCGCTGAAACTGGCCACGGTAGAGGCCGGTCCCGATGATATCATACTTTGTGCCGATACCACGGTGGCCGTCGGTCGGCGCATTCTGGGCAAGCCCGCCGACGCCGGTCAGGCCGCGCAATTCCTGCACCTGCTGTCGGGACGCCGGCACAAGGTCGTGACCTGCATCGGGGTGCGACGTGGCGACCGGATATGGACGCGAACCTGTGTGACGTCGGTCAAGCTGAAGCCGCTGTCGGACTTCGAAATCAACGGCTACCTTGCCACCGATGACTGGCAGGGCAAGGCAGGCGGCTATGCGATCCAGGGGCCAGCGGGTGCTTTCGTGTCGTGGATCGAAGGCAGTTTCACCGGCGTCGTCGGACTGCCCCTGCATGAAACCGCAAACCTGCTTCAAGCCGCAGGGCTGGAGATCTGGCGATGAACGGCACACAAATCATACTCGGTCACCACAAAGGCCGCCCCGCCGCCGCCCGCATGGTAAACGGACGGCTGGACGATTTGTTGATCGACGGCGACGATGATCGGCCCGGTCTGGGGACGGTGTTCCGTGCCATCTGCGACCGCCCCGTCAAGGGGCAGGGCGGCATGTTCGTGAAGCTTGGAAACGGTCTGACCGGCTGGCATCGCAATGCCAAGGGACTGGCCCCCGGACAGGCGTTGCTGGTGCAGGTCACGGGTCATGCCGAACCGGGCAAGGCCATCCCCGTCACCGACCGCGTGCTATTCAAATCGCGCTATTGCATCGTCACCCCCGGCGCGCCGGGCCTGAACGTTGCGCGCAGCCTGACCGATGACGAGGACCGCGACCGGCTTCTGGAAATCGCCAATGACGCGGTGCCTGACCGCGACGGTCACGGCATCATCCTGCGGACGGCCTGCGAAGGCATCGACGAATCGACGTTGACCGACGATCTGACGCAGACTTGGGGTGTGGCGATGCAGGTGCTGGATGATCCGGGGACGGACGCGGAGCGCCTGCTGGATGGTCCTGACGCGCATGCCCTGGCATGGCGCGATTGGGCCGGGACCGAGATTTCGGAGGACTGGGCGACGGTCGAGGATCAACTCGATGCCCTGTCGTCACCGCAGGTCAACGTCGGCCCGGCCACGTTCTACATCGAGCCGACGCGCGCCCTGACGGCTGTTGATGTGAATACCGCCGAGGGCGGGGCAGGCGGGTTCAAGGCCAATCTTTCGCTGGCGAAGGAACTGCCGCGACAACTGCGCTTGCGCGGGATCGGCGGTCAGATCGTGCTGGACCTGGCCCCGATGCCCAAGAAGGATCGCAAGGCGTTCGAAAGCGCCCTGCGCACGGCGTTGAAGTCCGATGCCATCGAAACCAGCCTGATCGGCTGGACCCCGCTGGGCCATTTCGAACTGACCCGCCGCCGCGAACGTCGTCCGTTGGAGGAGCTGCTGTGACCTGCCCGATCTGCGACAAGCCTACGGATGCGAAATACCGTCCGTTCTGTTCCAAACGCTGCGCTGACGTCGATCTGGGTAAGTGGCTGACCGGCAGCTATGCCATCCCTTCGACCGACCCGGATGACGCAGAAGAAGCCATTGACGCTGCCGAGCCGGAGAAGGACAGCCGTTCGCGCCAGAACTGACGCTTTTTCGTCTGGACACCGATTTTGCCGTGCCCTAGACGATGCAAACCCCGCGAGGTGCCAAACCTCGCAGACCTCAGGGAACCCCTTTCGGGAGACCCCGGTCGGACCCGGTGCCTGGGTAGCTCAGGGGTAGAGCAGTGGATTGAAAATCCTCGTGTCGGTGGTTCGATTCCGCCCCCGGGCACCATTTTAAAAAATTAAAAACAGTTGCTCAGCTGATATTGGCGGCAAGCGCCAGATCGCTCAAATGTCCTTGGGTATCATTCGGGTAGCGCTTTGAGTCTGCCTCGCTCCACGACACTTTTGACTTCTTCGTCTATGTCCGCGCGATGGGAAACACCTGCTCTACATCGGCATCGCACCTCCGAAAAATCGGCCAGTGCGCCGAAGTGGGCCGACGCTGGTCAAAAGCCGTCTCTGGCAAAACCACCTGCGCGGGACCGTGCGCTCCTCGACTTTGAGGCATTCCCTTGCGGCCCTTCTCGCACAGGAGCTTGAACTGATGTTCTGGCGCGACAAGCGGAACCGCGTTCGCATATGGCATTAACACAGGCACAGTCGCCAAGACGGCCGAGCCGGAAAATGCGGACCGGTGTCATCCGACCGTGAATTGCCCCATCATTTCCGCATCTTCGTGTTCGAGGATATGGCAGTGATACATGAATGGCGTGTCGATCGTTGCCGGTTTGTCGAACTGGAGCAAAATCTCGGTCGGTCCTTCGACATGCACCACGTCCTTCCATCCAATCTCTGCGGGGTTGACCGCCCGCCCGCCCATGGTGACGACCTGAAAGGACACGCCGTGAACGTGAAACGGATGCGTCATCATGTCGGCATTGATGCGCCAGAGCTCGGTTTCGCCCAACTGCACCTGCTGGTCGATGCGCGACATATCATAGGGCTCACCATTGATGCCCATTGTCTGCCTGTCCTGTCCGATCAGATTGTTCAGCATGCTGCTGATCATGTTTCCGGAACTGATGTTCAAGATGAACTCGCGGGTGCGAACGGGTTCGCCGAGATCGGAGACTGTCGCGGGCAAAGACCCGGGCAATTGCACGGGACCGGATGTTGACGCATCGCCGACATCGAAAGACATGACGTCGAGTGTTGCGGTATTATTCCCGCCACCCATCATCCCGCCACTACCGACATTCTGCGAGACCAGGCGAATGGCAGACTGATCCGAGAAGTCGACGATGATTTCGGCCCGTTCTGCCGGGGCAAGACGCAGATTGACCATGGCGGCAGGCGAGGGCAGCAGGCCGCCGTCGCTGGCGACCTGATGGAATTGCCGACCGTCGGTGAAGTTGAAATCATAGATCCGGGCGTTGGATGCGTTCAGCAACCGTAAGCGCACCAGCCCCGCGGGCACGGTCAGCTTGGGACGGATCGCACCGTTGACCAGCACGTCATCTCCGTGGAAACCCTGCATCCTTCCCATCATGCCCAGATCATAGGTCAGTCTTCCCGATCGGTCGAAGCTGCGATCCTGCACGATCAGCGGAAAATCATTCACGCCATAGTCGCGGGGCAGCGGATCGTCGATTTCGGGGTCGTCGATGATAATCATGCCCGCCAGACCACGGTAGACCTGTTCGGCGGTGCGGCCGTGAACGTGACTATGGTAGAACAGGGTTGCCGCGGGATGATCGACTGGGAGCTCCGGAGACCAGGTCTTGCCCGGACCGAAGGCGAGTTGCGGCCCACCGTCCAGGTATCCAGGCACATGCATCCCGTGCCAATGGGCGGTGATCGGATCGTCGGTGCGATTTTCCACATCGATACTGGCGGTGCGCCCACGTTGGAACCGAAGGAGCGGTCCGAGATAATCCTGCCCGTAGCCCAGTGTATCGGACTCAACTCCGGGAATGAGTTCAGCTCTGCCCTTGATTGCGGACAGGATATTGCCAGCACCGGGACCGACCTCCATCACGTCCGGGATCGGCAGCGGCGCGCCCGGTTCGGCGGCGACGGTCCGTCGGCTGATTATGGCAGGTGCGGCAAGGGTCGCGACACCGAGGCTCAGAAATTGGCGCCGTTTCAAATGGATACTCCGTCTCTGGAAGGGGAAGGGTAGGTCTGAGCCGTCTCGGCAAGACAACGGACCGCGCCATGCTGGGTCAGGAACACCTTGCCGGTCAGATCGTCGAGGAAGGAGCTGGTCTTCAGCCGATCCATCACCGGCCCCTTCACCTCGCTCAGATGAAAGGTGATACCACGGGCTTTCAGGCGGCTATTGATCGCCTCAAGACTTTCCAGCGCGCTCATGTCGATCTCATTGACGGCCGAGCACATCAGGATGACGTGCTTCAGGTCGCCCCGGTCGGCGGTCATGTCATAGATCCGGTCTTCGAGGTTGCGGGCATTGGCAAAATACAGGCTCTCGTCCACGCGGATCGACAGTATGCTGTCATCCGTGATCACGTCGTGGCGGTTCACGTTGCGGTAATGCTCGGTGTCCGGAACCTGTCCCACGATGGCCATATGCGGGCGGGACGATCTATAGACGTGGATCAAAACCGAAATCAGGACACCTGCTGAAACACCCGCCTCGACACCGAAAATCAGCGTCAGCAGGATCGTCGCCGAGACGGCCGCGAAATCGGCGCGTGAATACCGCCACGTGCGTTTCAGGACCGAAAAATCGACAAGGCTCAGAACCGCGACGATGATCGTTGCGGCCAGCGTGGCATTGGGCAGGAAATAGATCAGCGGCGTCAGGGCCAGGGCTGCAATCGCAAGCCCTGCGGCGGTGAAAACGCCTGCCGCAGGGGTCCGGGCACCCGCATCGAAGTTGACGACTGAGCGTGAAAATCCACCCGTGACAGGAAAGCCGCCGCTGAAGGCCGCGCCAAGGTTGGCTGCACCAAGACCGATCAGTTCCTGGTTCGGATCGATGCGTTGGCGGCGTCTGGCCGCGAGGGTTTGTGCGACCGAAATGGATTCCACAAAGCCGATGATCGACAGCAAAATGGCCGGGCCGATCATCGCCGTCAAAACCGAGGGCTGGAACGAGGGCAGCGTCAGCGGCGGAAGCGACTGCGGCACGGAGCCGACAATATCGACACCGCGCCCGGTCAGGTCGAAAGCCCAGACCGCCAGTGTGCTGGCCACAACGGCGAAGACCGGACCAGCCTTGGCCCCCATCTCAGACAGGGTGGGGCCAAGGCCGATGCGCCGTAAAAGCGGTTTCAGCCCGCTGCGGACCCAGTAAAGAAAGACAATGACCGACAGGCCGATCGCGGCAGTGATCCAGTTGATGGAGCCAATCGTCCTCCAAAGGTCTGGGACCAGTTCCAGCAATGTATCGCCAGAGGCTTCGATACCCAGGATATGTTTCAACTGACTTGTGGCGATCAGGATGCCGCTGGCGGTGATGAATCCCGCGATGACGGGATGGGACAGGAAATTGGCAATGAACCCCAGTCGAAACACCCCAAGAAGCAGCAGAAACGCACCGGACAGGAACGCCAGCGTCAGCGCAGCGGTGGCATAGTCGATCCCCTGGTCACCCAGACCGCCGATCGCCGCCGCCGTCATCAGTGAAATGACGGCGACCGGCCCGACGGCCAGGCTGCGCGAGGTGCCGAAGATCGCATAGAGTACGATCGGCAGGATCGAGGCATAGATTCCCGCCTCGGGCGGTAATCCGGCCAGCAGCGCATAGGCCAGCGATTGCGGGATCAACATGATCGTCACGATCAATGCCGCAACCAGGTCCGCACCCAGTTTGTCCGCATTGTAGCGCCGCCCCCAGTCGAGGACGGGCAGGTATCGCGACAGCCGATGCATGGCTGTCAGGAACGAAGCGGAAGACCCGCCTTCTTCCAGGCCGCAAGGCCGCCATCAATCACCGTGGCGTCATAGCCCATCTGCTTAAGGCTGTCGGCAGCAAGCGCGGCACGGGCCCCCGAGGCACACAGGACATGCACGCGGCCTCCGCCATCGCGCCTGGCGGTCAGAGCGGCATTGCCCTTGCCGGTTTCCGGGTCGGCCTGTGCTTCGACCAGCCCGCGGGGGATATGAACCGCGCCGTCGACCGCGCCGTCGTTATCCAACTCCGCCGGTTCGCGCACATCGAGGATCATGTCGCCACCTTGCATGGCCTCATGGGCTTCGGCGGGGCTGATCGTATCGATGTGTGATCTGGCATCGGCGACAAGGTCTTTCATGGATTTGCTCATGAGTTTCGCTCCTTATTTTTCAGAATTTTCCGACTGGGATTTTCAGGTAGTGGCCGCCGTCGTCTTCCGCTTCGGGCAAATTGCCCCCGCGCAGATTGATTTGCAGCGCCGCCAGCATCCGGTCAGGCAATGACAGGATCGCATCCCGCTCTTCCCGCGTCTTGATATAGTCCTGTTTGGCAGTTCCAGCTTTTACATGGATGTTTTTCGCTTTGTGCGTCTTGACGGTCGCTTCCCACTCAGGCTCGTCCCGTCCTTTCGAACCGTAATCGTGACCGACAAAAAGTCGTGTGTCGTCGGGAAGCTCGAAGATCGCCTGAAGTGAATTCCACAGATCCTCGGTCGTGCCACCGGGGAAATCGGCGCGTGCGGTTCCACTGTCGGGTTGCATGAACGTGTCGTGAACAAAGGCCGCGTCACCGCAGATATATGTGATGGATCCCAGCGTGTGTCCCGGCGACAGCATCACGCGCATGTCCATATCGCCCAGTCTGAACGTATCGCCATCGGCAAAAAGCCGGTCAAAGTCACGCTCCGGGTCAAAGGCATCCGGCGTGTGATAGATCCCGCGCCAGATCTCGGCGATCTCTTTGACTTTCTCACCGATGGCATTCGGTGCGCCGGTGCGCTCTTTCAGTTGCGACGATGCCATCAGGTGATCGGCGTGGGGATGGGTGTCGAGGACCCATTGGACCGTAAGCCCCTCCTGTTCCACCAGGTTCAGCACCTGATCCATGCTGCGCGTATCGACCGCGAAGCTGGCAGGGTCGAAATTCAGTACCACGTCAATCAGCGCGGCCTTCTTCGTCGAGGGATCGGCGCAGATATACTGAATCGATCCGGTATCGGGTTCGTAGATGCCCCAGACATCGGGGCTGTCTTGGCCAGATGACGCGGAATGGCGCACGACCGGGTCGTTCAGCTTGGACATGATTACGCTCCTTTTTTTGCGAAGAGGGGAGATGACTTTCCGAAATCGGCCAGCACGATACCAATCAGCATTGCTGGAAGAAAAACGAGGATTCCGGTCGATCCGATTGCCAGCGAGGCCCAGGCCGGCCCCGGGCAGAACCCGCCCAGACCCCAGCCCACGCCGAAGATCGCCGCACCAGTCAGCAACGGTGCGTCTATGGTGCCGCTGGCGGGCAGGTCGAACTGCGTTCCCATGACAGGAGTGCCGCGCCGCCACACCAGACGGTAGCCGATGAAGGCAGTGACCGACGCACCGCCCATCACGAAGGCCAGGCTGGGGTCCCACGGCCCGAGTATGTCAAGGAAGTTCAGGACTTTGGCCGGATTGGCCATGCCAGAAACGATAAGACCCAGACCGAAGATCAATCCGGCGGCGAACCCTATGATATTGCGCATCTTAAGGCTCCTCAGAGGACGTGGCGAACGATGGTGGTTGTCAGTACGGCTGCGGCCACGAAGACCGCGACGGCGGCAGCAGATCGCGGCGACAGGCGCGCCAGCCCGCACACGCCGTGGCCCGAGGTACAGCCCGATCCGAAGGCAGTGCCGAAACCGACAAGAAGTCCGGCCAGCGCCATGCCCGCAAGGCTGGTCGGAACGGTCTGTTGCGGAAACGATCCCGTCGCCAGCAGCACGGCCAATGGGGCGACCACCAGCCCCAGCAAAAATGACAACCGCCAGCTTCGGTCACCGGTTGTTGCCAGACCCGGAACCGCGGATGTCAGGCCTTTTGTGATCCCTGCAATCCCGGCAATCTTGCCGAACATTCCCATGACCATGACGGCGCTCAGGCCGATCAGCACACCTCCGAGCAGAGAAAGCCAGGGAGTAAATTCTGTCGCGACCACGGGTCCCATGCGGTATCCTTCGATTTATATATTGCAGATCGTCTGTAATGAGACCATATGTAAGCAATGTCTAAATTAGTCAATACTGATGCAATAAAACGTCGACCACCCCTCGATGTGCTTGAGGCGCGCGCGGAAGATGTCGCCGCTCAACTGGCACTTCTGTCCAATGCGAACCGTCTGATGGTTTTGTGCCATCTTTTAGAGGGCGAGCAATCAGTCGGCGCTTTGCAAGGGCAACTCAGGCTTAGTCAGTCTGCGCTCAGCCAGCATCTGGCGCGGCTGCGCGATGCCGGAATGGTCGCCACGCGGCGGGAGCGGCAGACGATATACTACCGCATCGCAGATGTGCGGGTGCATCGTATGATCGACGCACTCTATCATATTTATTGTATGCCTGAATGACAGAATATCGTGTCGGATCCTGCCGGGCGGTTACCTGAAATCCGGGTAAGAGTTTCGACAGCAGCACCCGCATATTCGGGGACGGGACTGAGCGGAAACGCACTGGTGCCGCAATGTGTGGCAAGCACCCTGAGGTCGATGTGACAGATGCCGCTGGCACGCACATGGGCCAGAACGTTGACCTTGCATGGACGTTGCCCTTGCAGGAAAGACAACGGCCCCCATGATCGCGTCATTGCCGGATGTATTGTTCCAGTGCGGCGTCGGTTCCGTCCTGCCAGATTATTCGCAGCCAGACCTCGAAGGCGTCGACGAAGCGCGGGGCGGCGGCCAGGTCGCCGTAGAGATGTTCTTGCTCCAGCCAGGCCAGCGGGCGGGTGCGTGCAGCCTTGGCCACGGTGTTGAGATCAGCCCACATCGGATCGTTCGGCTCGATCGTGGAGCCGTCCTCCCGCGTGCCCTCGCACATGCGCGCCCAGATCGCCTCCACCAGAGCGAGGCCCGCTATGGGGGCACCGCTGGCCAATCCGTCGCGGATGATGGGATGGAGAAAGCCGGTGTGCCGGGAGGAGCCATCGAAAGCCACTCGCCGCACTGTATCGACGATGCGCGGATTGGCGAAGCGTCGGGCGATCAGCTCCACGTAATCCGAAGGTTCCATGCCCGGAACGGGGGCGACATGCGGAACGATTTCTGTCTTCTCGACCTTGTCGAAAAGCGCGGCGATGAGCGGATGTTCCATGCACCCCGAGATCGTCTCGGTTCCCAGAAGCTCTCCTGGGTTCGCGATGACCTGATGGCCCGCGTTGAGGATTCGGATTTTCATCGCTTCATAAGCGTGAACGTCGTCCGCAAAGGTCGCACCGGCCTGGTCCCATGGCGGGCGACCGGCGCAGAACGCGTCCTCGATCACCCATTGGCGGAAATTCTCATGCGTGACGGGCGCGTCGTCCGCGATGCCCAGTTCACGGACAAGAGCCAACTCGGCGGGGCCCGTCGCTGGCGCGATGGAATCGACCATGGAGTTCGGAAAGGTTGCGTTCGCATTGATCCAGTCGGCCAGCGCGGGGTCGGACAGGCGGGCGAGCGAGACGATGGTCTGGCGAAGGATGTCACCGTTGCCCTGGAGGTTGTCGCAGGACTGGCATGTGAAAGGACCCTGGTCTGCCGCGCGACGCAGACGCAGCGCCTCGATCATCGCGCCGAAGGCGGTGAGGGGCGTGCCGGGGTTTTCCGCATCGTGCCGGATATCGGGGTGGTCGGCGTCGAAGCCCTTGGTGGCGGGATCGATGTAGTATCCGCCTTCGGTCACGGTCAGGGAGACGATGCGGATATCGGTCTCGGCCATGCGGCGGATGAGGGGACCGTTTCCTTCCTCGACGGGCAGGAAATCGATCATGGAACCGATCACCTCGGCCGAGACGCTTTCGGGCGCGAGTTCGATCAATGTCGTCAGACAGTCCTGAGCCAGGAGTTTATCGCGCATTTTCGCGTCGGCTGCCCGCACCCCGGCACCGACAATTGCCCAATCCTGTGCCTTGTCGTCCTGCATGAGCCGGTGGAGATACCAGCCCTGATGCGCACGGTGGAAGTTGCCAAGGCCGATGTGGACGATGCCCGCCGTGAGCCTTGCACGATTGTAGGTCGGGACGCTGATTCCGTCTGGAAGCAGACCGAGGGTTTCGTTCGACAGGCGCATCAGCTCATCCACTGACCGCCATCCACATTATAGCACTGCGAAACGACGTAGTCGCTGTCTGATGAGGCCAGGAAGACGGCCATTGGGGCCAGGTCCGCCGGTACCGCAAAGCGTCCGGCAGGAACGCCCGCCTCGACCTCGCGTTTCTTCTGTCCTGGTTCCTTGCCCTCGAGTGTGGCGAACATCGTATCCACGTGCTTCCAGTGTTCGCCGTCCACCACACCGGGGGCGATGGCGTTCACGTTGATCCCGTGGCGGATGAGGTCCAGCCCCGCCGATTGTGTTATCGAAATGATAGCGGCCTTGGTCGAACAATAGACAAGCACCAGCGCTTCGCCCCTGCGACCGGCCTGGCTGGCCATATTGATGATCTTGCCACCATGGCCCTGGGCGATCATCTGGCGTGCGGCGGCCTGCATCGTGAAGAGTGTGCCGGCCACATTCACCGCATAGAGTCTCTCATAGCTGGTCCGTGTGATGCCAACGGTCTCGGCCGCATCGAAAAGGGCGGCATTGTTGACAAGGATGTCGAGCTTGCCCGCGCGCTTAGTCACGGCGTCGATGGCCGCGTCGATGCTCCCCTGGTCGCTGACGTCGATCCGGACGGCGTAGGCCGCGTCACCGATCTCGGCCGCGGCGGCCGTGGCGGCATCCATGTCGATGTCCGCGATACCTACCGTCGCGCCCTCACGGACATAGGCTTCGGCAAAGCCCCGGCCAATGCCGCGCGCGGCTCCGGTGATAAGGGCGGATTTGCCGTTCAGCCTCATGCGATGCGAAGTCCCTGAGCGTCGAAACGGTGAATCTTGTCGGCCTCGGGGGTCAGATATACCGTGTCGTTGTGGTGCAGGTCGATATCGCCTCCGGCGCGGACAGTGATAGTCTCGGTAAGGCCCGTGTCGTGGATGTGCAGGAACGTGTCGGAACCCAGGTGCTCGGAAAGGCCCACACGCCCTTTCCACAGACCTTCGGTCTTGGACGGGACAAGGTGCTCGGGACGTACCCCGATCGTATGGGCTCCATGCTCGGCGGCGGTGGCGCCTTCGAACAGGTTCATCGTGGGTGAGCCGATAAAGCCTGCCACAAAGAGATTGCGGGGCTTATGATAAAGTTCAAGCGGCGACCCCACCTGCTCGATATATCCAGCGCGCAGAACGACGATCTTGTCGGCCATGGTCATGGCCTCAATCTGGTCGTGCGTCACGTAGATCATCGTCGTGGCAAGATCCTTGTGCAGTTCACCGATCTCGACGCGCATTCCGTGGCGCAGGGCTGCGTCAAGGTTCGACAGTGGCTCGTCGAACAGGAAGGCGGCCGGTTCGCGCACGATGGCGCGGCCGATGGCGACACGCTGACGCTGGCCGCCCGAGAGCTGCCCCGGTCGCCGCTCGAGATAGTCGGTGAGGTTCAGAATGCTGGCCGCATGCGCGATGCGTTTGTCCTGCTCGGCCTTGTCCATCTTGGACATCCGCAATGGGAAGGCGATGTTCTTGCGAACGGACATATGCGGATAGAGCGCGTAGGACTGGAACACCATGGCAAGCCCGCGCTTGGCGGGCGATACGGTGGACACATTGCGTTCGTCAATCTCGATGTCTCCGCTCGAGACGTCTTCCAGCCCCGCGATCAGGCGCAGCAGCGTGGACTTGCCGCAGCCCGAGGGTCCGACGAAGACGACGAATTCGCCATCCTCTATCTCCAAGTCCAGAGGTGGAATGACCTCCACGTCGCCGAAGGCTTTGCGGACGCCCTTTAGAACGATGCGACCCATGTCGGTCTCCTTTACTTTACGGCGCCGAAGGTGAGGCCGCGCACGAGTTGTTTCTGGCTGAACCAGCCCATGACAAGGATGGGGGCGATGGCCAGCATCGAAGCGGCAGACAGCTTGGCGTAGAACAATCCTTCCGGCGCGGAAAAGCTGGCGATGAAGGCCGTAAGCGGCGCGGCATTCACCGTGGTCAGCAGGATTGTCCAGAAAGCCTCGTTCCAGGCCAGGATGATGTTGAGAAGGATGGTCGAGGCGATTCCCGGCACGGCCATCGGCGTGAGCACGTAGAGGATTTCAGACGAAAGGCTGGCCCCGTCCATGCGCGCAGCCTCCAGGATTTCGCCGGGAATTTCGCGGAAATAGGTATATAGCATCCAGACGATGATCGGCAGGTTGATCAGCATCAGAACGACGACCAGAAGGATGCGGCTGTCCATCACGCCCAGCCACTTCGCCAGCAGGACCAGCGGATAGAGCACGCCGACGGCCGGCAGCATCTTGGTCGAGAGCATCCAGAGCAGGACATCCTTGGTGCGCCGACCCGGCACGAATGCCATGGCCCAGGCCGCAGGCACCGCGATGAGGATGCCTAGCAGGGTGGAGCCGACGGCAATGATGATCGAGTTCATCAGCGCCTTGGGATAGTTCGACCGTTCCTGCACGGCGGTGTAGTTTTCGGTCGTCCAGTCGAACAGGAACCATACAGGCGGATCGGCGATCGCCGTGGCCTCGGTCTTGAAAGAGGTCAGGAACGTCCAGAGGATCGGGAAGAATATCGCCAGGCCGAACGCCCAGGCGAGGGCGGTCCACATGACTTTTTTCTGGGTGGTGATGGCACGGGCCATGAAGTTTCCTCCGCCTCAGTTATCGAGGTTCTTGCCGACGATCCGCATCAGGAAGATTGCGATCACATTGGCAAGAATGACGGCAATGATCCCTCCGGCGGACCCCAGGCCGACGTTCTGGCTCTCCAGCACGCGCTGGTAGACGAGATAGGTCAATGTGCGCGTCCCGAAGGCCCCGTTCGTGGTCACGAAGATCTCTGCGAAAATCGATAACAGGAAGATCGTCTGGATCAGGATGACGACGGTGATGGCCCGGCTCAGGTGAGGCAGGATGATGAAGCGGAACCGCGACAAAGCCGGCGCACCGTCCATCTCGGCGGCTTCCAATTGCTCGCTGTCGAGCGACTGCACGGCCGTCAGCAGGATCAGCGTCGCAAACGGCAGCCACTGCCATGCCACGATGACGATGATAGACAGCAGGGGCGACTGGCTCAGGAAGTCGTAGGGCTGAAAGCCCAGACCTTTGAAGAGGTAGCTGAACAGACCGTTGTCGACATTGAAGAACATATTCTTCCAGACCAGCGCCGAAACGGTCGGCATCACGAAGAATGGCGCGATCACGAGGATACGCACGAAGCCTTGGCCATACATGGGCTGATCGAGCAGAAGGGCTAACAGGACCCCGCCGATGATGGTGATCGAAAGAATTCCGGCGACCATCCAAAGCGTCGTGATCAGGGCCGACATGAACGAGCTGGAGGTCAGGAAGCGCACGTAATTGTCGAATCCGATCCAGGCGTCGAACGTGCCGCGCAGAGGGCGGTAGTCGGCAAAAGAGAAGTAGAGCGTCATGAGGAGCGGGATCAGCATCCAGACCAGCAGGACGAAAACCGCAGGTGCGATCATGATCCGGGCGGCCGATTTTGAATGTGCTGTCGCCATGACAATAGTTCCCGGATGGCCTGAAGATATACAGGATCGCGTCTAGAGAGCTTCGAATGAAGCCTGCGAAAAGTCAAACAGTGGTATAAATCGGGTATCGGACGGCACAATGGAGTGCCGTCCGACTATGAAGCGCGGCTTAGTAGCCCGCGGCTTCCATTTCTTCTGTGGTCAGCTCTTGCGCGTTGGCAAGGGCCTGCTCGGCGGTCTGATTGCCAGCAAGGGCATCCGAGAACTGCTGACCGACTTCGGAGGCGATGCCTGCGAACTCCGGGATGGCGACGAACTGCACACCCGTGTACGGCACCGGATCGACTGTCGGATTGGTCGGATCAGCCGAGTTGATGCTGTCCAGAGTCATCTTCGCGAACGGCGCCGCATCCAGATACTCCTGGTTCTCATAAAGCGAGGTGCGCGTGCCCGGAGGAACGTTGGCCCAGCCTTCGTTCGAGGCAACCAGTTCGGCGTAGGCCGGTCCTGTGGCCCAGCTGATGAACGCCTTGGCGGCTTCCTGCTTCTCGGATGATGCCGGGATGGCCAGCGACCAGGCCCAGAGCCAGTTGCCGCGCTTGCCCAGCCCGGTATCGGGGGCCAGCGCGAAGCCAACCTGATCGGCGACGGTCGAGTCGTCACCCGTCACGAAGGAGGCCGCCACGGTGGCATCGATCCACATGCCGCACTTGCCCTGCTGGAACAGGGTCAGGTTCTCGTTGAACCCGTTGTTGGCGGCACCGTTCGGACCGGACTCGTTCATCATGTCGAGGTAGAAGTTGAGCGTGGTGGCCCATGCTTCACTGTCGAACTGTGCCTTCCACTCTTCGTCGAACCAACGCGCGCCGAAGGAGTTGGACATGGCGGTCAGGAACGCCATGTTCTCGCCCCAGCCTGCCTTGCCGCGGGCACAGATGCCATTGATCTCGTTTTCACGGTCAGTCATGGCAGCAGCAGCTTCGCGGATGAAGTCCCACGTCGGGGCGTCCGGCATTTCCAGACCGGCCTTCTCCATCAGATCCTTGCGGTACATGACCATCGAGGATTCACCGTAGAACGGTGCGGCATAGAGTTCACCATCGATGGTCAGACCACCGGCGATCGCGGGCAGCAGGTCATCCGCATTCCAATCGTCGGCCATACCTTCGTTCAGCGAAACGAGCCAACCATTTCTGCCCCAGATCGGAACTTCGTAAGTGCCGATGGTCATAACGTCATACGCGCCACCGCCGGTCGAAATGTCGGTGGTGACGTTCTGCCGAAGAACGTTCTCTTCCAGCGTGACCCATTCGACGTTTATGTCGGGGTTCTTGTCATTGAAGTCGTCGGTCAGACCCTGCATCCGGATCATGTCGCCATTGTTGACGGTAGCGATCGTGATGGTCGTGGCATGGGCGTCCGCAAAGGCAGAGCCGGCGACGAGCGTAAGGGCCGTCGCTCCATAGAGCGCGTGCTTGAGTGTCATTGGTGTCCTCCCTGGACGTCTGATGCGGGGCGGACAGATTAGCCCCCACCCATATCCAATACACGAGCACCCGATATCAGTCAATTGTAATTTTACCCGCGTAAATATTTCGGGAAAGGCCGAGTCATGCCGACGTACGCATGACCAGGGTTCCGGGAAACAGCGTTTCGGTGCGCTGACGGTCCTCTTCGCTCGCTTCGATCACTGCGAAAAGCGCTTCCACGCTGTGGTCCGAAATCGCCTCGTAGTCCTGCGCGACGGTCGTCAGGGACGGACAGGTGAACCGAGAAAAGGGGTGATCGTCGTGGCCTGCTATACGCATCGCGCAACCGTGTCCTCGACCTACGCGCAGACCTTTTTCATAGGCCGCCGCAAGCAGACCGATGGCAAGACGATCATTCGAGCACAGGACCGTATTGGTGGCGAACCTGCGCCCTTCGATTGCCCGGATGCCTTCGGCATGACCTATTTCCTCGAACGCCCAGCCGTCCCCATCCACATGGACGATATGAGGCTGGTGCCCCAGGCCCATCATCGCTTCGGTATAGGCGCGGCGACGCTTGTTGGCATTGGGGTTAACCGGAGCCATCTCGAAGAAACAGGGCGGTTCTCCCGTCCGGCACAGATACTCCACCATCAGGGGGATCGACTGAAAGTTATCCGAACCGACGAAGGCCTCACCGACGCCCTCGACATTCGCGTCGAAGAGCACCGTGGGCACATCTTCACAGAAGCTCTCGAGGAGGTCACGGTCCGAACTGCGCCCGAGCGGGGCAAGCAGCACACCGGCGGGCTTGAGCGAGCGCAGGCTGCGGAGGATGTCCGTTTCCAGTTCGGTCCGACCGTGCGAGCTGAAGAGAAGTGGAGAGAAACCCGCGTCTATGCAACGCTGCTCTATATTTCGGGCCATTTCGGCAAAGAACGGGTCTGCAAGATAGGGGACTACGATGCCGATTGTCTTGGTCAGGCGACGGTTCTGATTGATAGCATAGATATTCGGGCTGTAATCATAGGTCTTCAGCGCCTGTTCGATCTTTGCGCGCGTTGATTTTCGCACACTGTCCGGATCGTGAAAATATTTCGACACGGTAGGGCGGGAAATGCCGCTAACACGAGCAAAGCTTTCCATGTTTGGTATTTTCTGCAATGGAGATGCTTGCCTTCTGTGAAATTAGAGAGCTTATACTTGCAAGATCCCGTCGCGGGTGTCACCGCATCGTTACGCGAAGCAATTTATACTTTACCATAGACAAGTTTAGGCTGAGCGGTCAAGTAATCTGCCGCCTCCAGAATCCGCAACTCCATGTCTGTAACGCATGACAGAGACGTCAGTCTGATGCACAGCGACGGGGTGATGCAGTCCCCATGCGCCTGCGTGGAATGGGCGACTGTCGATCCGACCGCGTTCTTAACTGCCCTCAAGACACTCGCGCAGCAAGGTCGTGAGGTTTTCGCGCGTAAGTTCCACCGGATTGCCGCCGCAACTCGGGTCGCGCAGCGCCGCATCTACAAGCGCATCAACATCCGGGTCGACCACGCCCAGCAAGGCAAGCGAACCGGGGATGCCAAGTGCGGCGTTCATCTCTCCGACGAAAGCGTGGAACCCGTCGAAACCGTCCGCGATCCCGAGATAGTCGGCAGCCGAAGCAATCCGCTCGGCAATCGCCGGACGATTGAGACGCAGGACTGCCTGCATGAAGACGGCATTTGTCGTGCCGTGATGAGAGCCGTGAACCGCGCCGATGGGGTGCGACAACGCGTGGATCGCGCCAAGCCCCTTCTGAAACGCCGTGGCGCCCATTACGGCTGCGGACATCATGTGCGCGCGCGCCATGATATCGGTGCCGTCGGCATAGGCGCGCGGCAGATTTTCCTTCACCAGGCGCATCCCCTCAAGTGCCATGCCCTGCGACATTGGGTGGTAATGCGGCGAGCAGAAGGCTTCAAGACAATGTGCAAAGGCATCCATACCGGTCCCTGCGGTAATGGGACGAGGCATCCCGACCGTCAGTTCGGGGTCGCAGATGACCACGGTTGGCAGGATTTTGGGGTGGAAGATGATTTTCTTTTCGTGGCTGACGGAATTGGTGATGACAGACGCGCGACCGACTTCGGACCCGGTTCCTGCCGTCGTCGGTACGGCGACAATGGGGGCGATGCCGTCGGCGTCCGCGCGGGTCCACCAGTCGTCGATATCCTCGAAATCCCAGATCGGTCTGGATTGGCCTGCCATGAAGGCCACAAGCTTGCCAAGGTCGAGGCCTGAGCCACCGCCGAAGGCCACCACGCCGTCATGGTCGCCGTCACGGTAGGCGCGGATGCCGGCTTCGGCATTCAGTTCGGTCGGGTTGGGATCGACTTCGGCGAAGATCGCCCGGCCCAGTCCTGCCTGTTCAAGCAGATCAAGTGTGTTCTGCGTGATCGGAAGATTCGCAAGCCCCCGGTCGGTGATCAGCAGCGGGTGACGGATGCCCGCTGCGACGCAGGCCTCCCCGATCTCGGAGATGCGACCGGCGCCGAAGCGAATCGCCGTGGGATAGGACCAGTTTGCGCGCGGTGAAGCAGTGGCGGGCATGGGATCAACCCTTCTTGAGGTGGTAGGATTTCGGACGGGTCAGATTGTGAAACCCGATTTCGGACAGGCCTCCGCCACGCCCGGTGTCCTTGCAGCCCGTCCAGCATAGTGCCGGGTCCAGGTAATCGGCGCGGTTCATGAATACCGTTCCGGTTTCGATGCGGTCGCCGATGGACTCGGCCCGGTCGGCATCGTTGGTCCAGATCGAGGCGGTCAGCCCATAGGCGCTGTCGTTCATCAGAGCAATCGCCTCCTCGTCGCCGGAAACTGGCATGATGCCGACGACGGGACCGAAACTTTCCTCGCGCATGACCCGCATATCGTGGGTCACGTCGATCAGCACCTGCGGCATGAGATAGGCTCCGCCGTCGCGGGGGAACAGCGCGGGGTCAATCAGTGTCGTCGCCCCGGCGGCCACAGCTTCGGCTGTCTGCGCGCGTATGGCGTCGGCGAAACGGGTCTGCGCCATCGGACCGAGCGTCGTGTCCGGGTCGAGCGGATCGCCGAGCACAAAGCCTTCGACAATCTTCACGACTTTGGCTGTGAAAGCGTCGAAATGTTGCTCGGCCACGTAAATGCGCTCGATCCCGCAGCAGCATTGACCCGAGTTGAACATAGCACCGTCGATCAGCGTCTCGGCGGCGGCATCCAGATCGGCGTCGTCGCAGACATAGCCGGGGTCCTTGCCGCCCAACTCCAGTCCCAGGCCGGTGAAGGTTCCCGCCGCCGCCCGCTCGATCGCCTGACCCCCGGCGACGGAGCCGGTGAAATTGACGAAGCCGAACGACCGCGCGGCGATCAGGTTCGACGTGGTGTCGTGGTCGAGGAACACATTGGCGAAAACATCCTCCGGCACACCCGCTGCGTGGAAGGCCTGCTCCAACCGCTCACCCACAAGCGGCGTCTGTGAAGCATGTTTCAGGATGACCGCGTTCCCTGCGATCAACGCGGGTGCGATGGTATTGATCGCCGTCATGAAGGGATAGTTCCAAGGTGCCACGACCAGAACGACACCCTGCGGCACCCGCTTGATCATACGGTGGAAGGCGGCGCTGTCTTCGACCACCTTTGGGGCAAGGGCGTCGGCGGCGATTTTCGCCATATACGCGGCACGTTCCTCGAAGCCGCTGAATTCGCCGCCATAGCGGATCGGGCGGCCCATCTGGTGCGCCAGTTCGGGCACGATCTCGTCGTTCATCGCTCCGATGCGAGCGACCCCGGCCATGACCCGTTCGATCCGTTCGGCCAACGGGCGCGCGGCCCAGTCGTTCTGCGCGGCACGGGCGCGGGCCACCACGTCGCGCGCGGCGGCGGGGTCCAGTGTTTCGCGTTCGGCAAACACGGTGCCATCGATGGGAGAGATGCAGCGGATCATATGTCAGGCCCTTTCAAAGCCACGGGCGATTTCCCAGTCGGTGACCACGCGATCGAACTCCTCCTGCTCCCACTCGGCGCAGCGGGTATAATGGTCGATCACATCGTCGCCCATTGCCGCGCGCAGCATGGCGGACCCGCGGAGCGTCTCGGTGGCATCACGCAGCGTGCGGGGAATGTCGGCGGCCCCAGCGGCATCATAGACATCGCCGCCGGTTGGGGGGGCAAGATCCATCTTGTCCTCGATCCCCTTGATCCCGGCGGCAAGCATCGCAGCTTGCGCCAGATAGGGGTTCAGGTCCGATCCGCCGATACGGCATTCCACCCGGATTCCCTTGGTATTGGCGCCGCACAGACGAAACCCGGCGGTGCGGTTGTCGACCGACCAGACGGTCTTGGTGGGGGCGAAGGTGCCCTTGGCGAAGCGCTTGTAGCTGTTGACATAGGGCGCGAGCAGGGCCGTGTAATCCGGCGCATAGGCAATCAGACCGGCCATGTAGTGCCGCATCAGCCCGGACATGCCGTGTTCTCCATCCGGGTCGTGAAACGCAGGTTTACCATCCTGCACAAGCGATTGGTGCACATGACTTGAACTGCCGGTGCGGTCCTTGTGCCATTTGGGCAGGAAAGTCGCGGCACGGCCCTGAGCCCAGGCGATTTCCTTGACGGCGTGTTTGGCGATGGTGTGGTGATCGGCACATTCGAGGGCAGGGGCGTAGCGGATGTTCAGCTCCGCCTGTCCGGCCTCGGCTTCGCCCTTGGTGTTCTCGACCGGGATGCCGGCGGCATGAAGGTGATTGCGAAGGGGGCGCAGCACGCCCTCCTCCTTGGTGGTCTGGAGGATGTGGTAATCCTCGTTATAGCCCGAAATCGGCTCCAGATCGCGGAAGCCATCGCGACGGATGTGGTCGAGAGGGGCCGCGAACAGGAAGAATTCCAGCTCCGTCGCCATCATCGCTGTCAGACCCATCGCGTCGAGCCGCTCGATCTGGCGCTTCAGGATGGCACGGGGCGAATGCGGCACGGGTTTGTGGTCGTGGTGGTCAAGCACATCGCACAGGACCATTGCCGTTCCCGGCAGCCAAGGCATCATGCGGATCGTGTCGAGGTCGGGCTTCATCACGTAGTCGCCGTAGCCTGCCTTCCAGCTTGCCGACGCATAGCCGTCCGGCGTCGCCATCTCCAGGTCGGTGGCCAGCAGATAATTGCAGCAATGCGTTTCTTCGTGCGAGGACTCCATAAAGTTGGATGCGTGGAACCGCTTGCCCATCAGGCGGCCCTGCATGTCCACCAGACAGACCAGAACGGTGTCGACCGACCCGTCGGCGACATGCGACGCTAGGTCGTCGAAGCTGAGTGTGGACATGGGTATGCTCCCTCATTGTGGTCGGACCGGCGGCGAAGGACCCGCCGCCGGTCTGGTCTCGGTCAGCCGTTGGTGTAGGGCGGACCGGCCTGATTGACGACTTCGTTGTAGTCGCGGAAAATCGACACGATCTTGGCGTTGATCTCGCCTTCCCCTGCGACTTCATCCCAGAACTCCTTGGCGGCGTTCTCGACTTCGGCCCATTCGGCGGCGGGCACGGTGCGCAGTTCAAGCTTGTCGCCGCGCGCCCGCAGTCGCGCCTCGCCACCCCAGTACCACTGGTTGCGGTAGGTGTGCCCGGCTTCGATGCCCGCCATGACCAATTGTTTCAGGTTTTCGGGCAGTTCGTTCCAGCGTTCCTGGTTGACAAAGAACGACCCGATCCATGCACCAGAGATGTTATTGGTCAGGAAGTAATCCGTCACGTTGGCCCAACCGACGGTGTAATCCTCGGTGATGCCGGACCATGCCATGCCATCCAACTCGCCGGTCTGGACGGCGACTTCGGCGTCCTCGTAGGGGATGTTGACGGGCACGACGCCGAACTTCGTCAGGAAGCGACCCGCTGTCGGGAAGGTATAGAGCCGCAGTCCATCCAGGTCGGCGACCGACTTGATTTCCTTGGTCGTATTGAAGTTGCAGGGGTCTTGTCCTGCCGCCGACAGCCATTGAACACCGACCTTGGCATATTCCTCGCGCCAGATATCGGCCAGACCATACTGGTTAAACAAGACCGGCACGTCGAGGATGTGCTTGGTGGCGAACGGAAAATAACCACCGAACTGCCGCAGCGGTGTGGGCGAGGCCATCGAGTCGTCATCGGAATGTACCGCGTCGATGGTGCCACGCTGGAGGGCCTGAAACAGCTCTCCCGTGGGGACGATCTGGTCGGCGTAGAACAGTTCGATTTCCATCTCGCCGTTCGACGCCGCGTTGATGTAGTCGATGATCGGCTTGGTCACATGCTCGCCGAGGGCGGCCCCGGCATAGGTCTGGAAGCGCCAGCGGATCGGCTCCTGTGCGCGGGCGATGGTTGGGGCGGCGAGGGCGGCGGCACCGCCGACTCCCGCAGTGGTGAGGAACTTGCGTCTTGTAGTCATCGTCTCTCTCCTTGCTGGTTTCTTGGTCGTCTTGCAGGTTTCGGGACGCGTCACGGGCCGTAGATATATTCCGGCAGCCACAGCGCGATCTGAGGGAAGATCATGACGACGACGAGCGCCAGAACCATGACCAAAACGAATGGCAGTATGGATCGGTAGATATCCTGGATCGAAATCTCGGGCGGAGCCATCGCACGCATCAGGAACAGGTTATAACCGAAGGGCGGCGTCATGTATGCGATCTGGCAGGTGATCGTGTAAAGGATGCCATACCAGATCAGGTCGAACCCGAGCGCGCCCACCAGCGGCACATAAAGCGGCGCGACGATGACCAGCATCGCCGTATCGTCCAGAAACGTCCCCATCAAGATGAAGCTGAGCTGCATCAGGATCAGGATGACCCAGGGGTTCAGGCCCAGCCGTTCGGTGAACAGCCCCTCGATCGCCTTGACCGCGCCAAGCCCGTCGAAGACCGCGCCGAAGGCCAGCGCGGCAAGGATGATCCACATGAACATGCAGGTGATGCCCAGCGTGTTGCGCACCGAATTCTCGAAGACCTCGCGGGTCATGCGGCCTTTGAGAACGGCGGCGGAAAACGCGGCGAGCGCCCCGATGGCAGAAGATTCGACGAGCGAGGTCCAGCCGTTGACGAAGGGCACCATCATCACCGCGAAGATCACCAAGGGCAGCAGACCGGCGCGCAGAAGGCGCAGCTTTTCGGGCAGTGGAATGTCGCGGTCCTCGGCGGCCAGAACCGGACCCAATGCCGGGTTCAGGCGGCAGCGGATCGCGATATAGGCGATGAACAGCGTGGCCATCATCAGGCCGGGTACTACGCCCGCCAGCCAGAGTTGCCCCACCGGCTGTCGCGCGATCATCGCATACAGCACCAGCACGACCGACGGCGGCACGAGGATGCCCAGCGACGATCCGGCCTGTATCACGCCGGTCACCATCCGCTTGTCATAGCCGCGTTTGAGAAGTTCCGGCAACGCTATGGTCGCGCCGATGGCCATGCCCGCGACCGACAGACCGTTCATAGCCGAGATCAGCACCATCAGACCGATGGTCCCGACCGCCAGTCCGCCGCGCAGGCCGCCCATCCAGACATGGAACATACGATAAAGATCGTCGGCGATACGCGATTCCGACAGGACGTAGCCCATGAAGATGAACATCGGCAGCGTCAGCAGCGGATACCATTTCATCAGCTTCATCGCCGCTGCGAAGCCGATGTCGAACCCGCCCCGGTCGCCCCAAAGCAAGAGGGCCGCGACCACCGCGACGAAACCGATGGCGCCGAAGACCCGTTGGCCGGTCAGCAGCATCAGCATCATCGTGGCGAACATCAGCGTCGCGATCAACTCGTATGGCATCAGTCGACCTTGCCGCGCAGCAGCAGCACGTCCTTCAGGAACTCCGAAAGACATTGCAGCAGCATCAATAGGATACCGACTATCATGACCGTCTTGATGGGCCAGAGATAGGCGCGCCATGGGGTAGACGAGCGTTCCATGACACCGATGTCCTCGGAGCCGACGGCGAGTGCGCCGAAGAAACTGAACGGGGAGGAGCCGAAGTAGCCCAGCGAATAGGCCGTCGATGCCACCGCGCCATAGAGCAGGACGCCCAGGTAGAACATCAGAAGCAGGATGGTGAAAAGGTCGGTCCAGGCTTTCCGTCGCGGCGACCACGCCCCATAGAGAAGGTCCATACGCACGTTCGTCCCCATCTGGATCGAATACGGCCCACCCAGGACGTAATAGGCCACCATGGCGAATTGCGCCATTTCCAGTGTCCACAGGGACGGCAGAAGGAACGCCTTGCTGGCCGTAGACCAGAGCAGGATGCCCATCAGCACGAAGATCCCATACATGACCACGCGTCCGACCCTGCGATTTATTGCATCTACCGCGTGGATATAGCGGCGGATCATGCCGTCCATGCCCTGCGTCCCTGGGTATCGAGTGTGGTGATGGACCGGGTCAGCCAGTCGGCCAGAATCTCTGCCATTGTCTGTTGCTGCTCCGTTTGCGCGATCAGGTCATTGCGGACCTCGATCATGACATTCGGATGCCCGAAGGGCAGGGCATGTTCCCGCAGCGTATGGGTGACGCCGTCTGCCGGACCGTAAGGTTCGTTGCGGCGGATGTCACGGCCGGACGGTGCTGTGGCCAGCATCGCATCGGCAAGCCGTCGGTCGTCATCGTGAAGTATGCCGATTTCGACCTCCCGTCTGCGACCGTACCAGACGGGGGCGAAGCTGTGGACCGTCACGAGGATCGGGGTCGTCATCGTCGCCAGCGCGCCCGCGACCGCATCGTGAAACGGGGTGTAATATTCCGCCAGGCGTCGCGCCCGTTCGACTGTCGACAGTGCGGCATTGCCGGGGACGTCCACACGTTCGCTCAGTGCGGGCATCGCATCGACGGCACCGGGCGCTCGATTGCAGTCATAGACCAATCGCGACACCGCACCTGCGACAAGCCTGGCATCCAGAAGGTTCGCCATATGCGTTGCCACGGCCATCGCGCCGGGATCCCAGACGGCGTGGCTGTCAAGGTGCGCGGGCGACAGTCCAAGGTCATTCAAGCCAGGCGGGATATATCGGGAGGCATGTTCGCAGACCAGCAACACCCCAGCGGCGCCTTCCATGTTATGGCAGACGACGACGTCTTTGGCAGCGGCAGCAGTCTCGACACGCATTCGCGGGGCTCCTCGTGATCGCCAGCGTTTCGGTCTGACGGTAATCTGTCAATGACAATTTGAAACCCTGATTACAGATTGATAACCTCTGTAACAAATTGCATCAGGATTATGCGCATGACCGAGCCGCTTGCGACGATCTCCGACAGGATACATCAACACATCGACCGCCTTACGCGGGCCGAGCGGCAGTTGGCGCAGGCGATTCTTGAAAATTATCCCGTCTCCGGCCTGGGCCCCCTCGCGGCCCTGGCGAAGGATGCTGAGGTTTCTGCTCCGACGGTTGTGCGGATGATCCGAAAGCTGGGGTTCGAAGGCTATGCCGATTTCCAGCGCGCCCTTCGGGACGAAATGAAGTCTAAGGTCGAGGGACCTATCGCAAAGCACGATACCTGGACCGAAGGCGCGTCCTCCGGCCATGTTCTGAACCGGTTTACCGGCGCTGCGATCGACAACATTCGCCACACGCTTGCGCAGGTCGACCCGGATGAATTCGACCGGGCCTGCGCGCTCATCGCCGATACCGGGCACGCGCTTTACATCGTCGGCGGACGGGTCACGCATACGCTGGCGGAATATCTGTTCCTGCACCTTCAGATGATGCGTCCCGGCGTGACGCACATTCAGTCGACATCGAATGCCTGGCCGCATTATCTGCTGGATCTTGCCGAAGGCGACGTCTTCGTCATCTTCGACATACGGCGATACGAGAACAACACCCTGAAACTGGCTGAGATGGCGCATCGTCGCGGGGCCCGCATCGTGCTGTTCACCGACCAATGGCGGTCGCCGGTCAACGCCTATGCCGAGGTCTGCTTCGGCAGCAGGATCGTGGTGCCCTCGGCCTGGGACTCGGCGGTAACGACGCTTCTGCTGGTTGAATCGCTCATCGCCTCCGCCCAGGACGTCAACTGGTCGGACCGCAAGCAGCGTATGCAACAGCTTGAGGAGATGTTCGACCAGACCGGGCTGTTCCGGAAATTCACCTGACTCAGGCGAAAATCGGAACAGGCAGTGCGGGGCATGCGTCCCGATCCGATCAAATGCACGCAGGTCATTTTGCTGCGGCCGCTGCGCTTGGTCTGCACTCCGGTGCGCCGATCCGGCGGAAACAGATCAGGAACGCGCTGCTGACGCAGATTCACGCCGGAGCGGTGTCGCGAAGCCAATCCCGTTCATAGGTCACATCGCTTACGCCGGCCAGCCGTGCGCATCGGGCGAGCGCAGTATCGAGCTTTGCCAAACGACCGACACCGTAGCGGACGTTCCGTTCCGGCCAGAGCGCCCTGACGTGCAGGCGGTTGCTGCTACGCAGGGCCTTCATGTCTATCCGCCCCACCAGGCGGTCGCCTTCCAGGATCGGAAAAACGTAATAGCCGTAGCGGCGCTTCGGCTCGGGAACGAAAATCTTGATCCGGTAGGAAAAACCGAAGAGCCGGTCCGCACGTTTCCGGTCGCGCAGGGCCGGATCGAACGGGCTGAGAATGCGAAGGCGGGACGGGGGCCGAACCGGGATATCGTCAAGGGACGCAACCGGCAGAAAGCTGCTCCGCAGACGTCCGTCGGCTTGGGTGATCCTGCCCTCGACAATCTCTCCGCGCGCCTGCGCCCTGGCGCACCAGTGTCTGGCTTCGGACGGTTTGATCAAATCCCAGAATGCCGCCATTTCGCCGGGCGTCGCGAAGCCCAGCCGATCGAGCGCGGTGCGACACGCCCAGTCGACCGTCTCCTCTTCGGTGGGGGCTGCGGTCAGATGTTCTGCCGGAATGACGCGCTCGGTCAGGTCGTAGACCTTGCGAAACCCTTCGCGGTGCGTGACGGCAAGACGACCGATGCGCCAAAGATATTCGAGCGCCATTTTGGAGGGGTGCCAGTCCCACCAGCCACCTGATGATCGCGCTTCGTCCAATCCCACATCTGCGGAACAGCAAGGTCCTTCATCCGAGATGCGCCGCAGGACCGCATCCAGTTTGTCGTCGTATCCGTCACGACGCCAGCGATGTTCAAACTGCGCCTCGTATCGTCGGAAGCGGAGTTTCCAGTGAGGGAAATGCTGCATAGGGATCATGCTGGCGTCATGGGTCCAGTGTTCGAAGATACCCCTGTCGCGATCATGCAGGCTGTGAAGATTCGGTGGACGATACGCCGGTCTGCGCGCATGCAATATCATGTGATGGGCGCGAGCGACCGTATTGATCGAATCAATTTGCACGAAGCCAAGACGGTCAATGACCTGCTGTAGATCCTGGCCCTTGCCGGTGCCGGATGGTGTGTCGGCCAGTCCGTGTCGTTCGAGGAAAATCCTTCGGGCGGTCCTGTTGTCGAGTTCGGGCATGATTGTCATAGGGGCGGTCTAGCAGGCCAGATAGCAGGGGACACGCGTGTCGCGCAAATGGGGCGTTCGTCGATCTTCGGCGGTGACCAGTCCTGCGGCTGCGGCGATCTTAATGTATTGCGTTTCATCTCATGTCTCCTTGTCCGGGGCAGGACTATCCCGCCCGATGACATGAAGTTGGGAACCCATCCCGATATTCGCGTGGAGCCGGTATTACCATTATGCAATTTGCGGGTTGTCGCCCCCTTCGGGGTGCGGCGTCCCGGAGAGCAAAGCCGACTGGCGATCATTTGGGTCGGAAGCTGTCAACATTGCAACCGTCGAACCGGCCCCGGTCGCCTTGGCGCCGTCTCTCGTAGCCTGGGGCTGATCCGGATTACGGACCGCCCGATCTTCCGGGCGGCGATTGTCTGCATCGTCGTCTTGTGTCCGCGACCTGCGAAACGCAGGAAACGGCTCCTCTGGAACAATGTAGCGTTCCCGGACACGATCGGGAATTACCCTAGATCTGATTGTCGTTTAACCGTCGCGGGACCGCCCGCAGCGCGGCTTACCCATGGTTCACCTCACGATTAAGCATGGAAAACCGCCCCGAATTGTGCATTGAAGGACGCTACTCTGTCGACACCGGAGGCCCGAGCAGGATCGGCGGTTTGAGAACGGCCTTGCCATTCCTCGCGACAGTCCCGGTCAACGGCGTCACCAATCGCCCCAACGGCGCTTGTCCCTATCGAGGGCGCTTACAACAAGAAAAGCAGGCATATGGTCGATCATTCCGAATATACCCAGCAAAATCCAGACATTGCGAGCGCGCGGGATTGGGTCAAGGTTCTCTCGGGTTATCGCGAACCCAGTACGCTGCGCAGCCTGTTCGAGCTTGCGGTCACGTTAGGGCCTTTCGTAATCTTATGGGGTTTGGCGTGGCTGTCGTTGTCTGTCAGTCTCTGGCTGACGCTTGCCATATCGCTGTGCAACGCGGCTTTCCTGTTGCGCCTGTTCGCGATCCAGCATGACTGCGGGCATGGTGCCTTTTTCAAGAGCCGGACCATGGGGGACTGGCTCGGACGCGGAATCGGGGTCCTGACGCTGACGCCATACGACGTCTGGCGGCGCACACATTCCATTCACCACAGTTCCTCGGGCAACCTTGGACGGCGTGGGATTGGCGATGTTCATACACTGACAGTTGCGGAATATCAGGATCTGACTCCGGTCAAGCGGCTGGTCTACCGACTTTACCGCCATCCCATCGTCCTGTTCGGCCTTGGTCCAGGCTATCTGTTCTTCCTTCAGAACCGCCTGCCCCTTGGGCTGATGGCCAAAGCCAGATACTGGGCCAGCGCGATGTATACCAACGCCTTGATCCTGACCGCCTTGCTGGTGATTTTCTATTTTGGCGGCCTGATGCCGATCCTGCTGATCTTCGTCCCCTCGACCTTGCTGGCCGCGACGGCCGGTGTCTGGCTGTTCTACGTGCAGCACCAGTTCGAGACCACGCATTGGTGTAAGGAAGAGGACTGGAACCTGCATGACGCCGCCCTGCACGGAAGTTCGCACTATGTCCTCCCATCGCCCCTGCAATGGCTGAGCGCGAATATCGGCATTCATCACGTCCACCATCTCTACAGCCGCATTCCCTTCTATCGTCTGCCCGACGTGCTGCGTGACCACGCGGTTCTTTCCATCGGTAACCGAATGACGATCCGGGAAAGTCTTTCGAATGCGCGGCTGCATCTGTGGGACGAAAAGACCAGACGTCTGCTTTCCTTTTCCGATGCCAGAGCGTCTGGATAGCTATCCTTCCTCGTTCCATCGGCGAAGCATCGGGCTTTTCGATATGTTGCGGCAAATTCCGCGCTGATCGGCAGGAAGCGTCGACAGTTCGGGTTCGGTGCGGCGATGCTCATCGTGAGTGCCGACGGCAAATAGCCGCAGTGTAATCGAGACAATCGGCCTTGATGGACGGTTATGCTCTGGCTAGGTAGACTGGGATGAGGTTGATGCTCTCTCTTCTCCTGGCGTTTGCGCTGTTTGCTGCAGGCGGGTTCAGTTCAGGCAACGTGCGCTTCGACCAAGGGCATGATGCCGCTGAATCGATTCGTACGCACGATGTGAAACTCGCCGATGCGTCGACCTGTTGTGAATCTGTTCCGGAACGTGCGGCGGCGTCATGTCTGTGCTACCTGGCATATGTCCCTGCGCGCTTGACCGTCGATGATACGGTGCGCAGGCTGAACTATCGCATGGCCCAAGCGCGTGCTCCGGCGAGCGTTCTGCCGAACATCCTCCCCGATCCTCCGAAAGCCTGAGGCGTCACTTTCGATACTTCAGAAGCGTGCTCTTTGCATGCGCTTTCGATAAGAGGAGCGATCCATGCCTCACCGCCGTCATATCCTGACACTTCTGGCAGCCACCACACTGACAGGGACCATATGGGGTCGCCTGGTATGGGGAACGACCCTGCCACGCGTTTCGACGTGATCGCCTTCGGCGGCACGGCCAGTGCGGGTCAGATTTTCTATCGCGCTGGAACCGCCGATCCTTTTGCGGGCTGATGTCTGGTTTCTGCATCGCAGGGGGCTGATCCGGGTCTTTCTCGCCTTGGTGGCGGGTCTGAACCGGCTTTGATCCATAGAACGGGAGGAGGCCGTCGCCGGCCTCCTCCTGAACGTCACGGCGAGGATCGTTACGGAGATCACGCCGCAGGTAAACCTTTGATCACACAACACATCGAGTAATCTCATGATATCCTTGACCCGACGATCCCTTCTGGCAAGCGCGTCCGCCGCGTTGGTTATTCCCGCGCTGCCTCGCGTCGCCCGCGCCGCGACAATGCCTGTGCTTTTTGTCGGGCCTGCGACGGCGCAGATCGCGCCTGACGGCAATAACCTGACCGACGTCTGGGCCTATGGGTCCGAGAGCAGCGCCGGGACGATACCAGGTCCTGAAATCCGTGTTCGCGCGGGCGAGCGCGTTCAGCGCCGACTGTCGAACGGGCTGCCGCAACCGACGGCGGTTCACTGGCACGGCATCCGCATCGACAATGCGATGGACGGTGCGGCTGGTCTGACCCAGGACCCGGTGCAGCCCGGCGATACCTTCGACTACGATTTCATCGCCCCCGATCCGGGCACCTATTGGTATCACTCGCATGACCGCTCGTGGGAGCAGGTTGCCCGTGGCCTTGCCGGTCCGCTGATCGTAGAGGAAGCGGAGCCATGGACCGGGCAGGATGGGGCTGCGACCCGCGAGATGACCGTTATGCTGACCGATTGGCGGCTGGAGGCGAGCGGTGCCATTGAAGAGGCCAGCTTCGGCGATATTCGCGATTGGGCCCATGGCGGGCGGCTGGGCAATGTCGTGACAGTCAACGGTCGCAGCGACGCGGAGCTTGAGGTAAATGCGGGCGAGCGGCTACGCCTGCGTCTGATCAATGCGGCGACGGCGCGGATCATGCCGCTGAGGATCGAGGAGCACGACGCGACGCTGATCGCGCTGGACGGGCATCCCGTCGCGCCCCGCGCAACAGGACAGATCGTGCTTGCCCCGGCGCAACGGGCGGACATTGTCATCGACTGCACAGGCAAACCCGGCTCGAAGGCTGCGCTGATGGTAGATGCCGGTCGCAATCAGTGGGTGCAGGTTGCGGCGCTGGCCTATTCCGACACGGCCCCGGTGCCCGCGATCGAAGGACCTGTCCGTCCGCTTCCGATGACAATGGATCATGCGCTCGACCTGAAAAATGCTCAGCGCGAAGAGATCTTGATGGAAGGCGGCGCGATGGGAAGTATGCGCGGGGCGCGTCTGAACGGGGTTGAGAGTGACTTCCGCCAACTGGTCGCGGCGAAACGGGCCTGGGCTTTCAACGGCATCGCGGGCGACATGGAAAACCCTGCATTCCGCGCACCGAGGGGCCGTACGGTGCATGTGACGCTGCGCAACGATACCAGTTGGCCGCACGGAATTCATCTGCACGGGCATCACTTCGAGATCCTGACGCGCAACGGACAGCCCGATGCATATCGAGACCGACGGGACACCGTTTTCGTGGCCCCGGAAGAGGTGGTAGAGATCGCCTTCAATGCCGACAACCCCGGCAAGTGGCTGCTGCATTGCCACATGCTGGGGCATCAGGTGGCGGGAATGCGCACCTGGTTCGAGGTGGGCTGACCGGCGTTTCAGACGCCAGTGACGGGCGCGATAACAAAGGTCGCGCCCGCATGACCGAGGTGGACGCAATGTGTCGCGATGCGGCCAGCGGTCGATCTGACGGCGGGCATCGCGCGGGGGTGCGGCCGCATGTCCGGTGCAAAGCGCGTTGCGACCTCGGTCTCCAGCTTTTCGATGGGCAGGAATGATATGCCTGTGGTCCACCTGCATATTCAGGTTTCCACATGACAACCGGGTGCCGTATGCGGCATCACCTGCAGATCACCGCCTGAAGCCATAGAAATCCGGATTTCTTACGAATGCGTCTCGCACAACGCTCCTGTCTGCGCATCGCCTTGGATCTCGGTCCGGCGCCTTTTCCATCGTGAGCGTATTTCAGGACCTGCGCCGCCCCAACATCCCCGGATCTCGCCGGTCCGCACTGGTCCTTGTCGCGATCCTGGCTCTGACAGGCGGGTTTTATCTTCTGCTACATGCCGTCTTTCTGCGGGCCGAGGTCGACCGGGGTCCGAACCGGGCGCAATTCTTCGCGCAGACCATCGACGACTCCCTGGAACGTCTGCTGCATCTGCCCTTCGTGGTCAGCATCAACCCAATCGTACTCGACGCTATCCGGCGCGACGATCCTACCGTCCTCAACCGGGAGCTTGACCGGATCGCAGACCGTGCCGGCGCGGAGTTCGTGTTCCTGATGGATATCGACGGTCAGACGATCGCGGCGTCGAACTACGCTGAACCCGACAGCCTTGTCGGCAAATATTATACCTTCCGCCCATATTTTCGCGATGCCATCGCCGGTCGCACAGGCCGCTTCTATGCGGTGGGTGTGACCACCGGGCGACCCGGTTATTTCATCGCGGAACCCGTGCGTGATGCGACTGGTAAGGTTTTCGGGGCTGTGGTCGTGAAAGTAAGCCTCGACGGTCTGAACCGGACCCTGTCCGACAGTGGCGCGCTTGTTCTGGTGACCACGGAACAGGGTGTGGTCATCGCAAGTTCACGCTCCGACCTGATCTTCGGCCTGACATCGCCGCTGTCGGCCTTCGACAGGCAAACCCTGGAAGAACGCAGGCAGTTCGGCGACGTTCCGCTGCGCCTGCTGGACTGGCGGGCCCTGAGCGATAACCGGATCGAATTAGACGGCACCAGCTACCTTAGGACCACGGCGCAGGTGTCCAGTGAAAACTGGACCGTCTACCTGTTGTCGGACCTTCGGGGCATCCGAACGCGGGCGCTGCTGTTCGTGGCGCTGATCACGGCGGGGCTGCTGGCGCTGACGATCCTGGCCACGGTGTTCCGGTCGGCACAACTGCGCGCCGCGCTGTCCGTCTCCAATGCCGACCGCGAACGTCTGACGCAGGAGATCGAGGACCGTCGGACCGCCGAGGCGCGCCTTGGACTGGCGCAAAAGGAACTGGCCCGGCAAAACCGGCTGGCAGCCCTCGGGCAGATGTCGGCGTCGATCACACACGAGCTTGGCCAGCCGATTTCGGCGATGCGCAACTATATCGTGTCCGAGGAGATCGCGCAGGACGCCGTGCCGGGGCAGCTCGCACCTCAGCTTTCGGGACTGGTCGATCGGATGCAGCGCATCGTCGACCAGCTGCGCTTTTTCGGACGCAAGGATCGCGACGTCTCCGTGCCGTTCCAACTCCGGTCCGCGGTCGATGGCGCGCTTGACCTGTTGTGGCACGACGCGGCACGGATAGACGTCGAGATCGACATCACAGCCGACGGACCGGTCACGGCCATTGGCAACCAACCAACAGTCGAACAGGTGATCGTAAACCTGCTGCGCAATGCCATCGACGCTGTCGAGGGTGCGTCCGAACGACGGATCGAAATCATCCTGGATCGCTTCGGTTCCGACGCCCGGCTTCGGATCAAGGATACCGGCCCGGGCCTTGCGGGTCGTGATATCGGCGATCTGCAGGAGCCGTTTTTCACCACCAAGGCCTCCGGGCGGGGCATGGGGCTCGGTCTCGCTATTTCGGCACAGATCGTGAATGACATGGGCGGACGGATCGAAGCCTCGGACCGGCCCGATGGGGGGGCCTGCTTTACCGTCATGCTGCCGTCTGCCGGATCGGAGGTCCCCGCGTGACCGAAAGTTATAGCGTCATCGTCATCGACGACGATCAGGAAATGCGCAATTCGCTGACACATCTGTTGGGCCGTGTGGGCTGGACGGTGACGGGGTTCGCGGATGCCGAGGTCGCCCTGCGCAGGATCGAGACATTGCAGCCCGATGTCGTCCTGTCGGACGTGCGCATGCCGGGTCTGTCCGGTCTCGATCTTCTGGCCCGTCTGTCGGGGCCGGACGATCCGCCGCTGATCCTGATATCGGCACATGGCGACATTCCAATGGCGGTCGATGCGATCCAGAAAGGGGCCTATTCGTTTCTGGAAAAGCCGTTTGAACCCCGCCGTCTGCTGACCGTTCTGCGTCATGCCGCAGAAGCCCATCGCCTTGCCGGTCAGGCCCGCCGGATGCGCGACGAGCTGGTCAACCTTTCGGGGCTGGACCGCGTGCTTCTGGGTCAGGACCCGCAGATCGTGTCCCTTCGCGACCGGATCGTTGATCTGGGGGCGACGGATGGCACGGTGCTGATTTCCGGCGCGACCGGCACCGGCAAGGAGCTGGTGGCCCGCGCACTGCACCGGTTGGGACCTCGTCGCGATGGGCCGTTCGTGTCGCTGAACTGTGCGACGCTGGACCCTGCGCGGTTCGAGGAACAGGTCTTCGGGCGCGCCGGGGTCACACTGGGACATCTGCGACGGGCCGACGGCGGCACACTGTTCCTGGACGAGATCGCGGCCTGCCCCTTGCCGGCGCAGGCCCAGTTGCTGCGCGCGATCGAAACCGGTGAGGTGCTGCCGCTGGGCGCCGACGAGGAGTTGCGGACCGATGTGCGCATCGTCGCCGCCACGAACGAGGATCTGGCGGCGCAGGTCGAGGCGGAGAGTTTTCGCCCCGATCTTCTCTATCGCCTCAATACGTTTCAGTTGTCGCTTCCGGCGCTGCGCGACCGGGGGGGCGATGTCGTCCTTCTGTTCGAGCATTTCCTGAGGGCGATGGCAGAAACCTACGAGGTCGCGACACCCGACGTGACGCCCGAGGATATCGCCGCGCTGGCCTCGCACGCATGGCCCGGCAACATCCGGGAATTGCGCCATGTCGCCGAACGGCGCGTGCTGGCGGCGCGGCGCGGAGCCGGGACGGTGGCCGATGCCCTGCGCGTCGACGACGGCGGCGAGGAGGTGTCGGGAAATCTGCGCGGAGCCGTCGCCCGGTTCGAGGCGACGCTGATCGCGCAGGCAGTGCGCACGCATCAGGGGCGTATGGACGCCGTGGCCGAGGCGCTGGGCATCGGTCGGCGCACGCTGAACGAAAAGATCGTGAAGCTGGGACTGGACAAGGACGCCCTGCTGGACTGACCCCATCGGGCAAACCCTGCGGAAATCCGCAGAGCGCCCCGCAGGATCATGCGGATTGCCTCATGACGGGACGGCAGCGGATGTGCAAAGCTGCGCCCAAGGCCCCGCATGGGGCCGATCAAGGGAGGACTATCATGAAACATCTCATCGGGGCCGCGCTTGCGGCATCGGTCGCCTTTGCCGCGACCGCGCCTGTCCACGCACAGGAGGCCAGCTATATTCTGGCTACCGCATCGACGGGCGGCACCTATTATCCGGTCGGCGTCGCGCTGGCCACGCTGGTCAAGGTCAAGCTGGAGCCGTCCGAAGGCATAGGCATGGCGGCCATCAGTTCGGCCGGATCGGGCGAAAACGTGCGTCTTATCCGTGAAGGCGAGGCGCAGTTCGGCATTCTTCAGGGCCTCTATGGGTATTATGCCGCAACCGGCACCGGCCCGCTGGAAGAGGTCGGCAAGCAGGAGAATCTGCGGTCGGTCACCATGCTGTGGCAGAACGTCGAGCATTTTGTCGTCGCCTCCGATGCGGCCACCACCGGCACCGTCGAGGATCTTGTCGCGCTGAAAGGCGAGGCGATGGCGCTGGGCAGCCAGAACTCGGGCACCATCGGGTCGAACGGGGCACTGCTGGCCGGCCTCGGCATCGACATCGAGAGTGATTACGAGCTTGTCTATGGCGGCTATGGTCCCTCGGCCGAGGCATTGCAGAACGGTCAGGTCAAGGGCATCGGCACACCTGCCGGCGTTCCGGTCGGCGCGATCAGTCAGTTGATGGCAAGCGCAGGCGACAGCGTGACATTGCTGGGCTTCACCGAAGAACAGATGGCCAAGGCCGATGGCGGACGCGAACTCTGGACAGCCTATAATATACCTGCCGGGACTTATCCGGGTCAGGACGCGGATGTGATGACTATCGCACAGCCGAACTTCCTCGCCACGTCGGCCGATCTGCCCGAGGAGAACGTCTATCTGATCACCAAGGCGATCTATGAGAACCTGCCGTTCCTGCAGGCGATCCATCCGGCGACCAAGGCCATGGCGATCGAAAACGCCATTGCGGGTCTGCCGGTACCGCTGCATCCCGGTGCCGCGCGTTATTATACCGAGATCGGCATCGATATTCCGGACCGTCTGATCGCGAAATAATCCCAATCCAGACCGGCCCGGACCACAAGGTTCGGGCCGCTTCAACTTTGGGGGTATCGGTATGACACATGACGTCGAAATCGACGACGCGGGGCTGCGCGTCTTTACAGGCTGGCCGCATCGCGTCCTGTCCATACTTTGCTTCGCCATCGCGGTCGGCGCGATCTATGTGGCATTCGACCCCGTCCTGTCGGAGCTGGAACGGAATGCCCTGCACTTCGCAAGTTTCGCCGCGCTTGCTGCCATATATTATCCGTTGGTCCGGGGAAGTCGCGCGGCTCTGATTTTCGACGTCGTGTTCGGTGTGGCGGTCGCGGCTTCGGCCATCTATCTGAGCCTTGCCGAAAACGCGATCTATGACAGGGGCGTCAAGCTTTCGATGCTGGACTGGATCGCGGCGCTGATCTCCATTGCGGGCGCGATCGAACTGACGCGCCGCCTGACCGGATGGATCATCCCGCTGCTGATCGTCGCGTCCCTGACCTATGTGGCGTTCTGGGGCCAATTCGTCGGCGGCATTTTTGCTTTTCCCGGCCTCAAGGTCGAAACGGTGCTGTTCCGGTCGATTTACGGCGACGATGGCATGTTCGGGTCCATCGCCCGTATCTCCTCGACCTATGTATTTCTGTTCATCATCTTCGGTGCGTTCCTGCTGCGCTCGGGCGCGGGCGATTTCGTGATCAATCTTGCGCGTGCCGTGGCCGGTCGTCTGGTCGGCGGGCCGGGCATCGTCGCCGTCATCGCCAGCGGTCTGACCGGCACGATATCGGGGTCCGCGGTTGCGAACACCGCCTCGACAGGCGTCATCACCATTCCGCTGATGAAGAAGGCGGGCTTCTCACCCAGGTTCGCGGGCGGCGTGGAGGCGGCGGCCTCGACCGGCGGTCAGTTGATGCCGCCGATCATGGGGGCAGGAGCCTTCGTCATGGCCAGTTTCACGCAAATCCCTTATGAAAAGATCGTCGCCGTCGCGGCCCTTCCGGCATTGCTGTATTTCCTGTCGGTCGCCTTCTTCGTGCGGATCGAGGCGCGGCGGAACAATCTGCCGCCGATGTCATCCGACGGTCAGACACTGGCGTCGGCGTTCAAACAGGGCGGGGCCAGTTTCCTGATCCCCATCACCCTTCTGATCGGCCTTCTGGTTGCGGGATATACGCCGACCTATGCCGCCGTTTTCGGCATCAGCGCCGTGGTTGCTTCAAGTTGGCTTACCCAGACGCGCATGGGTCCGCGGGCCGTGTTCGAGGCACTGGTCATGGGCACCCGCGCCATGATCCTGACAGCGGTTCTGCTGGTGTCGGTCGGGTTGATCGTCAACGTTATTTCGACTGCCGGCATCGGCAATACATTCAGCCTGATGATCGCATCATGGTCGGGTGGCAACATCCTGATCGCGCTGGTTCTGGTGGCATTGGCCTCGCTGGTGCTGGGCATGGGCTTGCCGGTGACGGCGGCCTATATCGTGCTGGCGACCCTGTCGGCCCCGGCGCTGGCAGGCATGATCGCGGACCAGTTCGTCATCGCGCAGCTTGTTGCGGGAAATCTGCCCGACGGGGCGCGCGCGCTTTTGATGTTCGGCGTGCCCGAACAGGCCGAGATGCTTGCGCGCACCTTGACCCGACCCGAGGCGACGTCGCTGATCCGCGACTTGCCCCTGGAAGTCGCTGCGCCGCTGCGCGATCTGGTGGTGCCTGCCGATGTCGCGCTGACGGCGCTGTTGTCGGCGCACATGATTGTCTTCTGGCTTAGCCAGGACAGCAATGTGACGCCGCCTGTAGCCCTTGCGGCCTTTACAGCCGCGGCCATTGCCAAGGCACCTGCGATGGCGACAGGCGTGGCAAGCTGGAAGCTGGCCAAAGGTCTTTATATCATGCCGATCCTGTTTGCCTTTACGCCCTTCCTGTCAGGCAACTGGCCCGAAATGTTCCGCATCTTCGCTTTCGGGCTGCTGGGAATCTATGCGATTTCGGCCGCGTTACAGGGCTGCATGGAGCGGCCTTTCGGATGGGTGATGCGCGCATTGTCCCTGATGGCCGGAATCGCCAGCTTCTGGCCCGGTTCGCTGGTGCTGAATATCGGCGGCGCGGTTGCGGTCGTCGCGTTGCTTGTGATCAACCTGAAAGTCAGTCCAAAGCCCGAAGCCCACGCGATGTGACCGGTATATTTTAGCGTCAGGTCGCAATCGGTCTGTTCGTCACCCGCCCCAGCAACCGCAGCACTCGGGCGCGCAGGCCGTTCACGAGGCTGAAGAGCGACGGCACGAAGATCAGCGTCAGCAGTGTCGACAGCAAAAGCCCGCCGATCACCGCGATGGCCATGGGCGCGCGAAACTCGCCGCCTTCGCCCAGTGCCAATGCCGAGGGGACCATGCCCGCGGTCATCGCGATAGTCGTCATGATTATGGGCCGCGCCCGCTTGTGTCCGGCGTCCAGTATGGCGGCATCGCGGCTGGACCCGTTCGAGATAGCTTCCAATGCGAACTCCACCAGCATGATCGCGTTCTTTGTCACGATGCCCATCAGCATCAGGAAGCCGATCACCACGGACAGGCCGATGCCAGCACCGTAGAGATACAGCGCAAAGATCGCTCCTCCGATGGCCAGCGGCAGCGACGCCAGAATCGTGATCGGCGTCAGGAACGACGAAAACAGCAGAACCAGCACGACATAAACGAAGAGAATACCCGCCCCCATGGCGAGGCCGAACTGGGTAAAGACCTCGCCCATGATCTCTGCATCGCCGCCCGCCTGGACGCGGGTGCCTTCGGGCAAGGTGATTTCCTGGCTTACGCGGGTGACGGCGGCGGTCGCAGGGCCCAACAGGGCATCGCCCTCCAGGTCTGCTTCGACCGTGGTGCGATACTGGCGATCATAGCGTTCCACCAGCGTCGGTCCGGTGGCCAGTGCAACCTCTGCCACCACGCCCAAAGGCACAGGCGCACCGGTATTGCTGGGAATGCGGATACCGGACATGCGGAACAGGTCTTCGCGCACGTCGCGTTCCAGTCGCACCAGAATCGGAATTTGCCGATCGCCCGCGTTGAATTTTGCCGCATTGTCCTCGCTGTCTCCGATGGTCGCGATCCGGATTGTCGACGCCAGTGCTGCTGCGGTCACGCCCATCTGCGCCGCCAGTTCGGGGCGGGGAGTGATCTGGATTTCCGGACGGACCAGCGATGCCTCGGACGATGCGCCGCGCACTTCGGGAAGGTCGTTCATGGCTTCGGCCAAGCGGCGCGCGGCAGCTCCGGTCGTTGCGGCGTCATCGCCCAACACGCTGATCTGGATATCGCGCGTGCCGTTTTCCCCCAACACGAACAGCCGCACGTCAGGAAAGCCTGCGACCCGCGCTTCAATATCGTCGATGATATCGAAGCTCGACCGCTCGCGATCCGATTTTGACCCGAACCCGACGGTTACGGTCGCTTCACGCGTCTTGCCGTTGACGAACACGACTTCGATTTCGGGAATTCCCTTCAGCCGTTCGGTCACGGCTCGGGCGGTGGCGCGGGTGTCCTCCATCCGCGCACCGGGCGGCAGCTCCAGTGACAATTGCGCGCGTCCGGTGTCCGAGGGCGGGATGAATTCGGTCGGCAGCAGGGTCGCCGACCAGATCGAGATAGCGAAAATGCCCAGCCCGGCCAGCAGCGTGATGGCCCGGTTGTGCAACGTCCAGCGCAGCATGTGCATATAGCCGCGCATCAGGAGGCCGTCCTTTTCCTCGTCGGGTTCGGGCGCGTCGCGCAGGAAATATGCCGCCATCATCGGCGTCACCAGCCGCGCCACCAACAGCGAGAACAGCACAGCGACTGCGACCGTGAGGCCGAACTGACGGAAATACTGCCCGGCGATACCGGACATGAAACTGACAGGTGCGAATACGGCGACAATGGTGAAGCTGATGGCAATGACGGTCAGGCCGATCTCGCTCGCCGCTTCTTCGGTGGCCTCATATGCCGGTTTGCCCATGTTGATGTGTCTGACTATGTTTTCAATCTCGACGATGGCGTCGTCGACCAGAATCCCCGTCACCAGCGTGATCCCCAGAAGTGATACGGTGTTGAGCGAGAAGCCCAGCATCTGCATCACGATAAAGGTCGGTATGATCGACAACGGCAGCGCGACGGCGGTGATCAGCGTCGCGCGCCAGTTGCGCAGAAACAGGAACACCACGATGATTGCCAGCGCCGCGCCCTCGTACAGCGTCTCCATCGCCGAATTATAGTTGCCCGACGTATAGATCGTCGCATCGTCGATCAGGGTGAAGGTCGCATTCGGGTAATTGGACTTGATATCCTCAAGCGCGGCCTTGGCGTTGTCGCCCGCCGTCAGGTCGGATTTCCCAGTGGCCCGGAAGACCGCAAAGGCGACGACGGGTTGTCCGCCGACCATGGCGAAACTCTCCGGCTCGGCAGCGCCGTCAAGCACACGCCCCAGTTCATCCAGACGCACGGTGCGCCCACCTGGCAGTTGGATCGCAGTCGCAGCCAGATCCTCCACCGTCGCCGCCGACCCCAGTGTGCGGATCGCATATTCCTGCCCCGCCAGATCGCCCGATCCGCCGCCCAGGTCGATGTTGGTGGCCCGCAACTGATCGTTGACCTGCGCTGCCGTCAGGCCAAGTGCCAGCAGCCTGTCGGGGTCCAGCTCCACCTCGATGGCGCGTTCGCCGCCGCCGATGCGGGTGACCTTGCCGACACCATCGCGTGCGACAAGATCGCGCGCTATGACGTCATCGACCAGATACGACAATTCCTCGATGGTGCGCGTCGGATCGCTGATCGCATAGGTCAGGATCGGCGCGCCGGTCACGTCGACACGCTGGATCAGCGGTTCCTGAATGCTGTCGGGCAGTTCGCCACGGGCGTTGGCGACGGCGTCCTTGACGTCGTTCAGGGCGCGGTCCGTGTCGGTCTCCAGCTCGAACTCGACGGTCAGGACGGAGGAACTGTCGGATGCGACGGCAGTTACGTGACGCACCCCCACAACGTCCGAAATGGCAGTTTCGAGGGGTTTGACGATCTGGTTGGCGATTTCCAGCGGCGCGGCACCCGGTTGCGAGACGGTAACGGTGATGATCGGGATGTCGATGTTCGGAAACTGCGTTACCGGCAGACGGAAAAAGCCGACAAGGCCCAGCAGAAGCAGGACCATGAACAATGCGATCGTAGGAACGGGCCTGCGGATCGCCCAGGTGGACATGTTCATGTCATTCAACCTCTTGCGGGGTGATGCGGTCGCCGTTGGCAAAGAAGGCACCGGCGCGGGCGACTACGATATCGCCATCGGCGAGGCCGTCCAGCACTTCGCGGCGACCGTTCCAGATCAGTCCGGCGGTTACAGGCGTTCGGAGAAGCGTATCCCCGTCGAGCTTGAGGACATAGTCGCCTTCCGCATCCGTCAGCACGGCCGTCGTCGGCACGGTGGAGCTTTCACGCTGGGTTGTCACGATCCAGCCACTGGCGAACAGACCGGTACGCAGACCTTCGGCGTCGACGGAAATGCGGATAGTACCCAAGCGGTTCGCGGCATTCACCGTGGGCGAAATGCGCCTTACACTGCCCGGCACGATACCGATGCCGGCCACCGACATTTGTGCGGTATCACCCGCGCTGACCTGACCGAGGGCGGTTTCGATCACCTCGGCCTCGACCTCGATAACGCCATCCTCGATCAGGCGGAACAGCGGCTCGCCCGTACTGCCTGCAATGGCGCCGACCTGACCGGAGCGTGCGGAAACGATACCCGCCACGCTGGCGCGTATCGTCGCGTTCCCGAGGTTCAGCATCGCGATATCGCGGGCGGCCTGTGCCTGCTGCACCTGTGCCTGCGCCACCCGCAGCCCGTCGCGCGCCGTGCGCAGCGCGGCCTGTGCGGTCAGGTCGGCGGCGACCGCCTGATCCAGAAGCGCCTGGGTCGTCGTGCCGTTGTCGAGCAACGTCTGGCTGCGGGTCCGCGCGGCGGATGTCTGATCGGCGGTGGCGGCGGCGCTGTCGATCTGGCTTCGGGCCTGGTCCACTGCCGCATTGGCGCGGACCAGTTCCGCCTCGGCCTGCATGACCTGCGCCTGCAATGTGCGGCTGTCGAGCCGGGCCATCACGTCGCCCGCCGCGACCGTGTCGCCGATATCGACCAGTAAGGCTTCGATCGGGTATCCATTGACCTGCGGGACGACCAGAACCTCGTTGCGCGGAACAAGCGATCCGGCGACGGGAATCTGTTCCACGATCTCGGCCCGGATGACCGGGGCGACGGTCGCGACCGGCAGGATGGCGCCTTGCTGCGCCTGAGCGGGCAGGGCGAGCGACACCAGAAGAAGGGCCAGGCGCATCATTGGAACCTCTGACAAGAAGAGAAAATCTCTCATGCTGCTAGACTATTCGGTTCAGCTTTCCAAGTCACCATGAAGGCTGGCTTTGCCCAGAGGTCTGCACGTCCGGTTTCCGTTTTGCCCATGGCATTGCAGCGGCACGGGGGCGTGGGAATTCGGCAGGATGCTATGCGGCGGGGGATCACATATCTGACATGCATTGTCAGAATGCAGCCGTCTGTGCCTGCGCGCCGCGACGCGCTGTGCATCGGGTGACCTTTGCCCATCGACGCCTTATGCAGAGAGATCAGCGGCAGCGATCAGAATGCCATTTAGACGGAGAGTCGCGCGATGACACTCGAACAATTGAGGGCGTTCCTGTGGGTGGCGCGGCTGGGTGGCGTTCGCAAGGCGGGCGCGCGCCTGAACGTCTCGCAGCCCGCAGTCTCGGCCCGGATCGCCACGCTGGAGGCGGAATTGCAGCAGCAATTGTTCGATCGCGCACCGGGCGGCTTCGTCCTGACCCGACAGGGACAGTTGCTGATAACCTATGCCGAACAGATGCTGTTCGTGGAGGAGGAAATCCGCAAGCGCGTTTCCGACCCGGCCGAGACTCAGGGCCTGTTTCGCATCGGCGCGTCCGAGACCATCGCTCAAAGCTGGCTGCCCGCCTTCATCAAGGCGTTCAGCGCCGATTATCCCCAGGTCACACTGGATCTGACGGTCGATATCTCGATCAACCTGCGGACGGCGCTGTTGGAGCGTCGGCTGGACCTGGCTTTCCTGATGGGTCCGGTGTCCGAGTTCACGGTTGAGAATGTAGCCTTGCCGCAGTTCGATCTGCACTGGTTCAGGGCCAGAGGCGCGGACAAGGTCGATCTGGCACGGGTGCCGGTCATTTCCTATGCCACCAAGACGCGTCCCTTTCGGGAACTGTCGGAGATGCTGACACGGCGATATGGACCCTCGGTGCGGATCTATTCTTCTGCATCGCTCTCGGCCAGCCTGAAGATGATCGCGGCCGGGGTCGCGGTCGGTCCCTATCCCCGCGCCCTGGCCAGGGGCCTGCTCGACGCGGGTGAAATCGAGGAATTCGATCCGGGGTTTCAGCCGTCGCCGCTGGAATTCACGGCATCCTATCTTGCTGACCCCCGACGGCATCTGGCCGAGACAGGGGCTGCGATGGCCCGGACCGTGGCTGAAGCGTGGAGTGGGAATGATCCATAAAGCGGATCAGTATATATAAGAAATGAAAGTTGGAACGGATGGCGACTTCATGACACTCCTGTCAGGGAGCTTCAAACGAGGTCTTTGCCATGCCCTCACCCGCGCTTCGTCATGCGGATCTTGCCGGGTTGTCGGCGCAGGAACTGCGGGAGATCATCCGTGCGGGCCGCTATGATCGCCACACCGCCGGGCTGGCGGCGGGCAAGCTGCAATGCAATCTCGCGATTCTGCCTGAAGCCCATGCGCTGGATTTCCTGCGCTTCTGTCAGCGCAACCCCAAGCCCTGTCCCGTCGTCGGCGTGTCCGAGACCGGCGATCCGATGCTGCCGACGCTGGGGCGGGATATCGATATCCGCACCGATGTGCCGCGCTATCGCGTGTTTCGACATGGTGATCTGACCGAAGAGGTGACCGATATTACATCGGTCTGGCGCGATGATCTCGTGACCGTTGCACTGGGCTGCTCGTTCACCTTCGAGAACGCGCTGATGAAGGCCGGTATCCCGATGCGGCATATCGAACGCGATCAGACGGTGCCGATGTATCGATCGTCGCTGCAACTTGTGCCTGCCGGGCCATTCGGCGGCGAAATGGTCGTCACCATGCGCCCCGTCGCCCGCGACCGGGTCGAGGACGCACACCGGATCAGCGCCGCCTTTCCGCAGGCCCACGGCAGTCCAATCGGCATGGGCGATCCGGTCGGTGTTGGCATCAGCGATCTGAACCGTCCCGATTGGGGTGAACCGGTCGAAGTGCGCGCGGACGAAGTGCCGGTCTACTGGGCCTGCGGCGTTACGCCCCAGAACGTGTTGCAGGCGGCGAAGCTGGCAGTCTGCATAACGCACGCCCCCGGTCACATGCTGATCGCGGACGTGGCGGAGGACGCGGAAACCACCGTTCTTCCGCACTGAATAAAGACAAGAAACGTATATTCCACAACAAGGAGAGAGATCATGAAAAGCACACTGACCCTTCTGGCCCTCGGCACCGCTCTGGCCGGACCCGCCGCGGCCCAAACCCTTTCGGTCGTCGGCAGCTGGTCCAGCCTGCCGCTGAACCAGCAATACGAAACCCCGTTCTGGACCGAGATCCTGCCTGCCGCAGTGCCGGGCCTTGAGGTCGAGATGACGACGCACAATCAGATGAACCTGGGGCTGGGCGACATCTATCCGCTGCTGGGGCAGGGCGTGTATGACGTGGCGATGACCGTGGCCGATTACGCCGTTTCCGATGCGCCGGAACTGGAAGGTCTGGATGTGCCCCTGGTGGCACTGACGGCGGACGAGGCCCGTGCGATGGTCGAGGCCGCCAAGCCGATGGTCGCCGACATCTTCCGCGACCGTTTCAACGCCGAAATGCTGGCGATCGCGCCCTATCCGCCACAGGTCGTGTTCTGCAACGGAGAGATCGCCACGCTGGATGACCTGACCGGGCTGAAAGTCCGTGCCTCCGGCCGCATGACCGCCAAACTGCTGGAAGCCCTCGGTGCCGAGGGTGTCAACGTGTCCTTTGCCGAAGTACCGGGCGCGCTGCAGAACGGCGTCGTCGACTGCGCGGTCACCGGGGCAGGGTCGGGCTATTCCGCCGGATGGTGGGAAGTCTCGACCCATCTGCTGCCGCTGCCGCTGGGCGGTTGGGACTCGGTCGTGACGGCGATGAACCTCGACAAGTGGAACAGCCTCGATGCCGAAACGCAGGACGCGATCCGCACCTCGATCAAGGCCGATTTTGAGGATCCGGCCTGGGCCGCGGCGCAGGGCGCACTGGTCAATGACATCGCCTGCCTGACCGGTAACGGCGAGTGTGCCTCGGGCGAGGCTCGGTCGATGACGCTGGTCGAAGTGTCCGACGCCGATTTCCAGAAAGCGCGCGATATCCTGACGACCGAGGTTCTGCCGGAATGGGCGGACCGCGCGGGCGGCGACTGGGCGCAGCGCTGGAACGACAGCGTGGGTGCCGTCGTCGGTGTGACGATCGAGTGACGGGCCGGATGTGAATGGGGCCCGGATGATGGAACTGATCTGGATCGACAGGCTGCGGCGCATCAACCGCTGGGTCGCGCTGGCGACTGGCGCGATGCTGCTGGCCTGTGCCGCATTCGTGCTGGCCGATATCATCCTCCGCCGTCTGGGCTCGTCGCTTGGCGGCACCGATGAAATCGCGGGCTACGCGATGGCTATCGGAACCGCCTGGGGCATGTCCTATACTCTCTTGGAGTTGGGGCATGTCCGCATCGACCTGCTGCGGTCGCGCGGCGGAACCGGCCTGAAGGCCATGGCCGATATCTTTTCGATGATCGTGCTGACGGCGACGGTCACCTTCATCGCGATCCAGGCCTGGCCCGTGGTCGAGCGGTCGCTGACCAACAGCAGCCGCGCCAACACGCCGCTGGAAACGCCGCTGATCTGGGTGCAGGTCCCGTGGTTCGCCGGCTGGATCTGGTTCGCAACGGTTTCGGCCCTGGTCACCTGCCTTGCGCTGTCTATGGTTCTGCGGGGTCGCGCCGAGGAGACCGAGGCTATCATCGGTGCATTCGCCGAGCAGGAGACGCTGCAATGATCGGTGCCGTCGCCGGCGGGTTGCTGGGGCTTCTGGCCCTCTCGATTCCGGTCGGCATCGTGCTGTTCCTGCTGGGGTTCGGCGTCGATGCGTTCTTTTCGTCCTTTCCGCTGTCTCGCGGACTCGGCAACATGGTGTGGTCATCGTCCAATTCGGCCACGCTGATCGCGATACCTTTCTTCGTTCTGCTGGGCGAAATTCTGGTCCGCTCCGGCGTCGCGACCCGCACCTACGCTGCATTGGACCGCTGGGTCAGCTGGCTGCCCGGTGGCCTGATCCATGCCAATATCGCCACAGCCACGATGTTCTCCGCCACATCCGGGTCGTCAGTGGCCACTGCCGCCACTGTCGCCACGGTCGCCATGCCACAGGCCGAACGTCTGGGCTATGACCCAAAACTCTTCTCCGGCGCGATCGCAGCGGGCGGCACGCTGGGCATCATGATCCCGCCGTCGATAAACCTGATTGTCTATGGCTTTCTGACGCAGACCTCGATTCCTCGGCTGTTTCTGGCTGGTCTGGTCCCCGGACTGGCCCTGGCACTGGCGTTCATGGGAATCACAGTTCTGATATGTGTTATCCGTCCGTCGCTGGGCGGCGTGCGGAGAACATTTCCGATCCAGCAGATGCTGCGCGCACTGCTTGATCTCGGCCCGATCATTCTGCTGTTCGGGCTGATCGTCGGCTCGATCTATCGCGGCTGGGCCACGCCGACTGAAGCCGCCGCCGTGGGGGTCGCAGGTGCGTTCCTGATCGCCGCCCTGTTCGGCGGTATCAACGGCGCGATGCTGCGCGACAGTCTGCTGGGCACGGTCAAGATCACGTCTATGATCATGCTGATCGTGATCGGGGCATCGTTCCTGAACTTCACGCTGGCCTCTGCCGGTCTGGGCCGAGAGATCACGACCTTCATGGACGGCATGGGTCTGGGGCCGCTGGGCACGATCCTTGTCGTAGTTGTGCTCTATATCGTGCTGGGTTTCTTCATCGAGACGCTGTCGCTGATGGTCGTGACCATCCCGATCATCGTGCCGCTGGTGCTGGAACAGGGCTACGACCCGATCTGGTTCGGTATCCTGATGATCGTCCTGATCGAGATGGCGCTGATTACCCCGCCTGTCGGCCTGAACCTCTATGTCGTGCAGGGTGCCCGGAAATCCGGGTCGCTGAACGAGGTGATGCTGGGCACGATCCCTTATGTCGTGATGATGCTGGTGATGGTGGCGGCCCTGATCGCGCTGCCCGATATCGCGCTTTGGCTGCCTGCGGCATTGGAATAAACGCACCGCCCGATTGTCTGACGATTGCCGCCCTGCATGACGCGTTCTAGAAGGCGCGCCATGCGGTATGATGCAATTGTTCTGGGCGCGGGCGGCGCCGGGCTTCTGGCGGCGGCCACGGCAGGGCAGGCGGGCGCGCGCGTTCTGGTGCTGGATCATGCCGACAAGGCCGGCAAGAAGATCCTGATCTCTGGCGGCGGGCGCTGCAATTTCACCAACACCGGCACCGAACCCGAATGCTTCCTGTCCGACAATCCGCATTTCGCGAAATCCGCGCTCAGCCGATATACGCAGTGGGACTTTCTGGCACTGGTCGAACGCCATGGCATCGACTGGCATGAAAAGACGCTGGGGCAACTGTTCTGCGACGGATCGGCCCGCCAGATCGTGGCGATGCTGCTGGATGAATGCGCTCGCGGCGGAGTGGATGTTCGGCTGTCGACGCAACTGGGTGCCGTCATCCATGCGGACGGGCAGTTCCGGGTCGCCGGGGCCAGCGCGCCGCAACTGGTCATCGCAACCGGCGGGCCATCCATCCCCAAGATGGGTGCGACCGGCGTGGCCTACGACATCGCGCGGCAGTTCGGGCTGGGGCTCGTGGCGCCGCGTCCGGCGCTGGTGCCGTTCACGCTGGGCGGTGATGACATGCCCTTTCGTGAGATTTCGGGCGTGTCCTGCCCGGCCACGGCACGGGTACGCGGCCGATCTTTTCAGGAGGCGGCGTTGTTCACCCACAAGGGCCTGTCCGGTCCCGCCATTCTTCAGGTGTCGTCCTATTGGTCGCCCGGTGACACAGTGTCGCTGAACGTGCTGCCGGACGCGGCAGGCAAGCTGCGCGCCGCGCGCAAGCGCATGCCGCGCGCGCACATGAAGGCTGCATTGACAGAACATCTGCCTGTCCGTCTGGCCGATGTTCTGTCCACGCGGATCGGGGTGACGACCGAACTGGGTAACGTCTCCGACGCCGATCTGGACCGGGCCGCCGACATCCTGACCGACCTGACGTTCCGACCGTCGGGCACTGAAGGGTATGCCAAGGCCGAAGTCACGGCGGGCGGCATCGACACCGCCGCGCTGTCGTCGAAAACGATGGAGGCGCGGACGGTTCCGGGCCTTTACGCCATCGGCGAAGCGGTGGACGTAACCGGCTGGCTGGGCGGTTACAACTTCCAGTGGGCATGGTCTTCGGGGGCCGCGGCCGGGCAGGCCATCGCGATGCGGCGGTGACGAGGATGCTGTTGTCAATCCTCTTCCCCTCGGTCAACGTGGCGGCATGAAAGGTCGAAAAGACCTCAACTCAGGGAGACGATGATGATCCACACATTCAAGACTGCTGCGCTGTCGGCGGTACTGGCCCTCGGGCTGACGGGGGCTGCCAGCGCGCAGGACCTCAAGTTCTTCACCATCGGGACTGGAGGCACGTCTTTCACCTATTATCCGGTCGGTGGCGTCATCGCCAACGCGATCTCAAGACCACCTGGATCGCGCGAATGCGGCGAGGGTGGTAGCTGCGGGGTCGAGGGGCTGATCGCCTCCGCCGTGTCGTCGCGCGGATCGGTCGATAACATCAACGCAATCGTCTCGGGCTTGCGCGACAGCGGATTTGCCCAGTCGGACGTGGCCTATTGGGCCTATACCGGCACCGGCACCATGGAGGGCGAGCCGCCCGCGGAAGACCTGCGGACCATCGCCGCCCTGTTCGAAGAGCATATCCATCTGGTCGCCTTGGCTGACAGCGGCATCGACTCGGTCGCGGATCTCAAGGGTAAGCGCGTTTCGCTGGATGAGCCGGGATCCGGCACCTATGTCGATGCGAACCTGATCCTGGAGGCCGGTGGCCTGAGCCAGGCTGATATCACGGTCGAGGCGCTCAAAGGTTCAGACGCGGCCAACGCGCTACGTAACGGTCAGATCGACGCTTTCTTCGCTGTTGCCGGGTACCCGACGGGAGCGGTGGTCGAACTGGCCTCAGCCACCGACATCAAGATCGTTCCGATCGACGGTGACGTAAGCGCCAAGCTGACCGACGCATACGGCTTCTTCGCCGCAAGCGAGATCCCGGAGGGGACGTATGAAGGCGTCGCAGGCGCGGGCACGATTTCGGTCGGAGCGCAGTGGTTCACATCGGCCAAAGCCGACGACGACCTGATCTACGAGATCACCAAGGCACTGTGGAACGAACAGTCGCGCGTTTTGCTGGACGTAGGCCACGCCAAGGGCAGCTCCATCACGTTGGAGACCGCGTTGAACGGTGTTGGCGTTCCGCTGCATGCCGGGGCTGAACGATTCTACAGGGAAGTCGGCATCCTGAAGTAATCGACGCTTCGTCAGATCCGAACGGGCGGGCCTGCGCTGCGGGCCTGCCCACCCTCATTCGACGTGTCCGCTGGCCGCTGGCCCGCGCCTCACCCTGACATCAGAGGCCCGCCATGACGTCTACCGACATTGCATCCGATACGACATCTGACGACAGGCCGGAACTGACCCCGGAACAACTGGCCGAGATCGAACGCAAGTATGACCCGGAAACCGCGTTTCGCCCCACCGGTCCTATACTTGGTGCCATCATTTCAGCGCTCCTCGTGGCGATGTCGGTGTATCACATCTACGCCGGGGGCTTCGGCCTGATCCGCGAGTTGCTGCACCGGGGCATTCACATCTCGTTCGTACTGGGCCTTGTGTTCCTGCTGTTCGGATGGCGGCGCGCGCCATCGACGGATCTGCCCGCGCGGGCCTGGTGGCGGATCGGAGGCATTCCGATCCTGGACATGGTGTTCGCGGTGCTGGCCGTGGCTTCGGCAATGTATCTGCCCCTTTTGCCACCCGAGGCGCTGGCCGTGCGCGTCGGCAATCCGTCGCAACTGGATGTGTTCATGGGCACGGCGTTGCTGATACTGACGCTGGAGGCGACGCGCCGCTCGGTCGGTCCGACCCTGCCGCTGATCGCTCTGGTCTTCGTGCTGTTCGCACTGTTCGGCCCATGGGCACCGGGTCTGCTCAAGCATGGCGGGACGTCATGGCTGGGCCTGATCAACCACCTCTATATGACCAATCAGGGCATCTACGGCATCGCCATCGGGGTGATGGCAAAATACGTGTTCCTGTTCATCGTCTTCGGCGTGCTGGCCACGCGCATCGGGCTGGGGCAGTTGTTCATCGACATCGCCATGGTCATTGCCGGGCGCTATTCCGGCGGTCCGGCCAAGGTGGCGATCTTCTCGTCGGCCTTCATGGGTACGATTTCGGGGTCCAGCATCGCCAATACGGTGACGACCGGTGCGCTGACCATTCCGGCGATGAAGAAGGTCGGTTATCCGCCGCACTTCGCCGGCGCGGTCGAGGCGACGGCATCCACCGGCGGACAGATCACGCCGCCCATCCTGGGGGCTGCGGCCTTCATCATGGTCGAATACCTCGAAATCCCTTTGCGCGATGTGCTGGCCGCCGCATTATTCCCCGCGATGCTGCATTACTTCGGCATCTTTATCATGGTCCATCTGGAGGCGAAGCGGCTGGGCCTGCGTGGATTGAAGGCCAGCGAGCTGCCCAAGATGGGGGTCGTGCTGCGCCAGCACTGGCTGTCGATCATCCCGCTGGTCCTGCTGGTCTACATGATCCTGAACGGCTGGACGCCGGATTACGCCGCCGTTTACGGCATCTTCGCCTGTATCGTCGTGGGCGTTCTGAACCCGGTGAACCGTCTGACGTTTGTGGACCTGTGGAAGGCTCTGGCGGCAGGGGCCAAGAATACGCTGGCCGTGGGTGCCGCTGCGGCGACGGTGGGCGTCATCGTGGGTGTCGTGACCCTGACGGGCGTCGGCTTCCGGTTGGGATATGTCGTGGTCCAGACGGCCAACGATATCGGCGGCGTGCTGGGTGGGCTCTGGCCCTTTAACTTCTTCGGGGTGGCGCAATGGTCGCTGTTCATATCGCTGATCCTGATCGCCATCGCCTGCATCATCATGGGCGCGGGCATTCCGACGACAGCGACATATATCATCCTCGTCGCCGTCGCCGCGCCCGCGCTGGCCGTGCAGGAGGTGCAGCCGCTGGTCGCGCACTTCTTCGTCTTCTACTACGGCGTGCTGGCTGACATCACGCCACCCGTCGCACTTGCGGCCTATGCCGCCGCGGGTATTGCCGGGGCCAATCCGTTCAAGACCGGCAATACCGCGTTCCGGCTGGGCATCGCCAAGGCGCTGGTGCCTTTCGTCTTCGTCTATTCGCCGTCGCTTCTGCTGGTGGCCGACGGGTTCACCTGGTCCGCCTTCGCGATCACCCTGACTGGCGCGGCGCTGGGCATCGCGTCGCTGGGCGTGGCGTTCTCAGGTTTCCTGCTGACGCCGTTGCCGAAGATTCAGCGATGGTGGGTCGGTCTGGTGGCGTTCCTGTTCATCGCGCCGGGGTTGCTGACGATGGCGGTGGGCATGGCGCTGCTGGCGCCGGTGGTGGCGTTGCAGATACGCGCGTGGTCATCCGATCCGGCTGCAACCGCATAGATCCCGGACGGGAGGGGCGGTCGCATCGCACGTGGGTTCTTCAGGGCGACGGGAACCCTCCCGCATCCTCGTGCGTCTGTTCCCCGCAGGAGAACACGCCCATGACGCCCCACACGCAGGCCCGCATCGACCGTCTTGACCGGCTGGCGAACAACCTCGACAGTCGCTACCGCCTGCCGCTGACGAATATTCGGTTCGGCTGGGATGCGATACTGGGGCTTGTTCCGGGCATCGGGGACATCGCTGCACTGGCTCCCGCCGCCTATATCTGGCTGGAAGCGCACCGCATGGGCGCGTCGAAAGGTGTCAAATTGCGGATGGCCGGAAATACGGGACTGGACTGGCTGATCGGGTCCGTGCCGATCGTCGGCGATATCCTGGATGTCGGGCTGCGGGCCAACCGTCGCAACGTAGACCTGCTGCGCAGCCATCTGGAGAAGCAGGGAAGTCTGAACCACGCCTCGGATACGACCGACAGATTTCAATCGTCCGACTTGCCGAAACACAGAAAGAACGCTGCATGACCGATTTGAACCAACCTCTTACTACTGCCGAGGCAGACGCAGAGCAGCCGGGACGTGGTCGGGACGCCGGAAAGCCTATGGCCATTCCCGCGAAGGGCTGGAAAGATATCGCATGGCGTCTGAAAAGTGAGATTACCAATGACAACGTAGGCCTGATTGCCGCAGGCATAGCGTTTTACGGTCTTCTTGCGATTTTTCCGGCGATTACTGCGCTGATGGCTCTGGCAGGGTTACTCTATCAACCGGAAGAGCTTGTTGCCGCATTGGAAGGGGTCGGGAAAGTCGTGCCCCCGGACGTCAGCGAAATTCTTTTGACGCAGGCCCAGTCGGTCGCCGGCGGTCAGGGCGCGGGCCTGACCTTTGGTTTGATCCTTGGTCTGGCTTTGGCGCTCTGGTCGGCCTCAGCGGGGGTCGGAAGTCTTATCCAGGGGCTTAATGTCGCCTATGACGAGCAGGAAACGCGCGGGTTTATCCGGCTGAAGCTCATGACTCTGGCGATGACGATCTCGATGATATTGGGCGTCCTGATCGCCGCTATGCTGATTGTCGTCGTTCCTATCGTTCTGGCCTTTGTCACCATAGCTCCGGGGATGGAGACGCTGGTTCAGATTCTGGCCTACGTCCCGATGGCCCTGATCTTCGTGTCGGGTGTCGTTGTCCTTTATCGCTGGGGACCGGACAGATCGCCCGCCAAGCTGCGCTGGCTGACGCCGGGTGCTATTGCGGCCAGTCTGCTCTGGGTCGTCGCGTCAATCGGGTTTTCCATCTATGTTCAGAATTTCGGCAGCTATAACGAGACATTCGGCTCAATCGCGGGCGTCATCGTTCTGCTGATGTGGATGTGGTTGTCCGCCTATGTCGTGCTTCTGGGGGCCGAACTGAATTCCGAGATCGAGGCACAGACGGCGCGGGACACAACAACCGGCGCGCGTGAACCCATGGGTCACCGCGGCGCGAAAAAGGCGGATGAACTTGGCGCTGCAAGCTGACCCTTCTGGCGAGATGCCAGACCTTTCGGGCAAGAAATCGGAAACTGAAATTCCGGCCCCTCCTACCTCCTCACGACATCCCTTGGCCGTTCCCGTCACAGGTATCTTCATTCTTCTCCTGATACAGGGGCTGATTTTTGCGTCGCAATTCCTGATCCCCGTGACGACCGCAATTCTTGGCTACTTCATCCTCAATGCGCCGCGCCGTGCACTGGAGCGGATCGGTATTCCTGCACCGGTTTCAGCAGCACTTTTCACAGTCTCGATCGGTGCCGCGCTTTTCCTGGGCATCCTGGCGCTGAGCGAGCCGGTCTATGAATTCGTCACCGACATTCCGGGTCTGTTTGAAGATCTGATGACCACACTGATGGGTCCAGGCGGACTGCTGGAGCCATTGACACAGGCGGCCGATGCCTCGGGGCGGGTACTCGAAGCGACGGGGGAACAGCCCCCTATGCAGGTTGAGGTCGTCGATAATGTCGGTCTGGCAACCTCGGTCGTATCGGTCGCACCTGGTCTGCTGGGTCAGATTGTCTTCGCGATTTCCCTGCTGTTCTTCCTGGTGGCATCCGGGGATATGTTTATCCAGAAAGCGGTGAAGGTCTCGGACCGGTTTCAGGAAAAGAAAAATACTGTCACGATGATTCGCACGATCGAGGCACGTCTGGGAAATTATCTGGGCGCGATCACGTTGATCAATGCGGTTCTGGGCCTCGTGATAGGGGCCGGAATGTGGTGGTGGGATATGCCGTCGCCCTGGTTGATCGGAATCATGGCCGCGCTTCTGAATTTCGTGCCATTCGTGGGTGCGGTTGTCGGCGCGCTTATCTCGGCGCTGATCGCGTATGTGTCGTTTCTCGATCCCTGGATGGCACTTGGCGTTTTCGGCACATATTATGCCCTGACGGCGTTGGAGGGGCAGTTCATCACCCCGGCGCTTGTTGGCCAGCGCCTGCGCCTGAATGTCACGATGGTGTTCCTGTCGGTCGCGTTCTTCGCATGGATCTGGTCGGTGATGGGAATGGTCGTGGCTGTCCCGGCGCTGATCGTGGTCAAGGTCATCTGCGACAGCGTGCCGAAACTCCGCAAGGTCGGACTGTTTCTCGGGGATGCAGAAGGCTTCCTGCCCGCAAGGGAGCACACGATAAAACCCACCGCCCCGGACAGGTCCTGACTGCAAACGCGGAGTTTTTGCAGTCGCGGGCTGGCAAAAACACCCACAAACAGGGATTGAACCTCGTGGCGTAGGTGTTACCGTTCGCAGCCGAAGGCCGGATGAACAGACCGGCCCAATGTCTGGGAGGACACCATGACCAACAAACTCCGCGCCCTGCTGACGGGTGCAGCCATTTTCGTGGGCGGTTCCGCATCCGCGGCTGAATGCATCGCGCCTGCCAACCCTGGCGGTGGCTGGGATTTCACCTGCCGCCAGATCGGCAAAATCATGTATGATATCGGCGAAGTCGATCAGCCGATTCAGGTCACCAACATGGCCGGTGGCGGCGGCGGCGTGGCCTTCACGACCGTGGTGAACGAACGCAACGATGACTCCGATCTGATCGTGGCCGCATCGCAGGCAACCGCCACCCGTCTGGCGCAGGATGCCTACGGCGGCGCGACCGCCGATCAGGTCCGCTTCGTCGGTGCCATCGGGGCCGATCCCGGTGTGATCGTCGTGGCTGCCGATAGCCCCTATCAGAACCTGACCGATCTACTGGATGCGATGAAAGCCGATCCCGGCTCGGTCGCCTTTGCCGGTGGCTCCGCAGCAGGGGGCTTCGACCACCTGAAAGTCCTGCAGCTGGCCAAGGCCTATGGCGTCGAGGACGTGCGTTCGATCCGTTACATAGGTGTCGACGGCGGCGCGGATGCGATTACCCAGACCATCGGCGGGTTCACCCAGGGCATGACAGGCGACATGTCGGAAATCGTGGGCTTCCTCGAATCCGGTGACGTACGTGCCATCGCCGTTCTCGCCGACGAGCGTGTGCCCGGCTTCGACATCCCGACCGCCAAGGAACAGGGCGTCGATGTGGTCGCCGTGAACTGGCGTGGTCTCTATGTGCCCAAGGGCGTGTCGGACGAGACGTTCAACGACTGGGCCGCCAAGTTGCAGGCCGTGGCCGACAGCGAGGAGTGGCAGCAGGCGATGGCCGACAACGGTCTTGCCCCGTTCACCGTCGTAGGCGACGATTTCCAGGCGTTCATCGACAAGAACATCGCGGACGTTCAGGCGCTGTCGCGCGAAATCGGCATCATCCAGTGATGTGCCGCGAAGCATCGGGTCACACGCCCGCGAAACCGTGCAATGTGCCAATGCTTCGCACTGCGAATGATCATGGCGGGACTTTTTCGGGGGTCCCGGCATGAACCTTTCGAACGGCAAGGGCGACCGCATTTTCGGTGTGGTCGTCGTCTTGGTGGCGGTGGCCTACGGGGTCGCCGCCCTGCAATTCAAACAAGGGTTCATCGTTGATCCGGTTGGCCCCAAGACGTTTCCGCTGATCGTGGCGGGTGTGTCTGTCGTCTGTGGTCTGATGTTGATCGTGAAACCCGATCCGGACCCCGAATTTCCGCCCCTGCGCACTGTCGGAACGCTGCTTATGGCGATGCTGACGCTCGTGGCCTATGCCTATGCGATCAAGCCGCTGGGCTTTCTGATCCCGACCGCCATCGCCGCCGCGATCCTCAGCTATCAGATCGACCCGCGCGCGAAGTTCGCTGTGGCAGCGGGTCTCGGCCTTTCCGGCGGTCTCTATGTTCTTTTCAAGTTCGTGCTTGGGCTGGGCCTTCTGGGCGTCCCGAAAGGCTGGTTCTGATATGGATATCCTGTCGAACCTCGCCCTCGGCTTTTCCATCGCGCTGACACCCTGGACGCTGATGCTTGCCATCATCGGCTGTTTCATCGGCACCATCGTCGGTGCGCTTCCGGGGCTTGGCCCATCGAACGGCGTAGCCCTTCTGATCCCCATCACTTTCTCCATGGGTCTTGATGCGACGGCCGCGCTGGTCCTGCTGACCTCTGTCTACTATGGCGCAATGTACGGCGGCCGGATCAGTTCGATCCTGCTGAACATTCCGGGTGACGAGCCTGCGATGATGACCACCCTCGACGGCTATCCGATGGCCAAACAGGGCCGCGCGGGCGATGCACTGGTCATTTCGGGCGTGGCGTCCTTCGTTGGCGCACTCTTCGCCACGATCATGCTGGCGCTGGTAGCCCCGATCCTGGCGCGCGTAGCCTATCTGTTCGGTCCGGCGGAGTATTTCGCGCTCTACCTGCTGGCGTTTTCGACGCTGGGCGGCATTGCCTCCAAGAACCAGGCCAAGGCGGCCCTGGCCTCGGCCATCGGTCTTGGGATCGCGATGATCGGAATCGATAACAACAACGTCACGCGCTTCACCGGCGGCAACCTGCATCTGAACGATGGTATCGACTTCCTTGTCGCCATCGTTGGTTTATTCGCGGTGTCCGAGGTGTTTGTCTTTATCGAAAGCCATGGCCGCGGGTCCGCCCTGGGCGTGAAGCTTGACAAGGTGACCGTGCCGTGGCGCGAGATCTGGTCGACGCGCTGGACAATGCTTCGATCCTCGATCCTGGGGTTCATCGCCGGTGTCCTGCCGGGGGCAGGTGCTTCGCTGGGCAGTTTCCTGACCTACATGATGGAAAAATCCATCGGCGGGTCCAAGGCAGGTTTCGGCACCGGGGTCGCAAAGGGGATCGCCGCGCCCGAGGCCGGAAACAATGCCGCTGCGGGTGGCGCACTGGTCCCCATGCTGACCCTGGGCGTACCGGGGTCCGGGACGACTGCCGTTCTTCTGGCCGTCCTGATGACGCTGAACATCACGCCAGGGCCAACGCTTTTCGCCAACCGGCCCGAAGTGGTCTGGGGTCTGATTGCATCGCTGCTGATCGCGAACTTCGTACTGCTGTTCATGAACGTACCGCTGGTGAAGATCTTCGTGAAGGTCCTGACTGTGCCGCCTGCGCTGCTTCTGCCGGGCGTGATGATGGTCAGCTTCGTCGGCATCTATTCCTTGACCGGCAGCTATTACGACATGCTGCTGATGATCGCCTTCGGGGTCATGGGCTGGATATTCCGCAAGCTCGATATTCCGACCGTGCCGATCATCCTTGGCATTCTGCTGGGAAATGCTATGGAAAACTCGCTGCGGCAGGCGATGACCCTGTCGGCGGGGGATGCATCGTTCCTTTTCTCCTCGGGCATATCCATCGGGCTTTGGGTGGCTGCTGTCACCGGATTTGTTGCGCCGCTGTTCCTGCGTCGCATCATAAAGAAGCCTACCCTACCAGAAATGGAAGTGCCGGATCATGCCAAACCCATCGACTAGAGTGCTGGTGCCAGCCGGGGCGCTTGGCCTTGGCTGGGATGCGGAAGCGCTGGAAGCGGGACTGGCGCGCAAGCCCGACCTGATCGCCATCGACGGCGGATCGACGGACAGCGGTCCCGCCTATCTGGGCCGCGGCGTCAGCAAGTATTCCCGCGCGCAGACCAAGGCCGAATGGGGCGCGCTGATCGATGCGGCATACCGCGCCGGTTGCCCGCTGATGATCGGCACGGCGGGCACCTGCGGAGCGGGGTCTGCGGTCGACTGGCTGCTGGATATCACGCGCGAGGTATTGGCCGAGGCAGGGCGTTCCGCCAAAATCGCGGTGCTCTATTGCGACCGGGACCCGGCCATGCTGGCCAGGGAATGGGCGAAGGTAACGCCGCTGTCCGGCGCGCCGGATGTCGATCCGGCCACGCTTGCCGATTGCAGCAACATCGTCGCCCTGGCCGGGGTCGAACAGGTTCAGGCCGCGCTGGAGACGGGGGCCGAAATCGTGATCTGCGGACGCACCACCGACACGGCGATCCTTGCGGCCTTGCCGATTTCAAATGGCTGCCATTTGGGCGCGGCATGGCACGGGGCCAAGGTGGGCGAATGTGGCGCGCTCTGCTGCACGCACCCTGATACCGGCGTGATCGAGCTGTTGTTCGACGCGAACGGATTCACAGTAACGCCTATGGCCGAAGCCTCTGTCGCCACGCCCCGAACGGTGGCGGCGCATCTGTTATACGAGAATTCTGACCCGATCGTACTGCACGAACCGGGTGGTCATCTGGACGTATCGGCGGCGACATACGAAGCGCAGGGCAAGTCCGTGCGGGTCGAGGGCAGCGAATGGCACGCCGCGCCCTATACCGTGAAGCTGGAGGGCGCGCGTGTTGCGGGGCAGGGGGTCATGTCACTCGTCCTGATCCGTGACCCGCGTTATGTCGCGGAGATCGACGACTGGTGCGCTTCACTCCTGGCCCGTGCCCGCAGCAAGGTCTCTGAGCGGATGGGTGACGTCGAATATGATCTGGAGCTGCGCCGCATCGGAAAGGACGCCACCTTGGGTGCGTCGGAGCCGGGAGTTGCCTTACCAAACGAGATCGGCATTCTGGCGCAGGTTATCGCTCCCGACCCCGCAACAGCGCGCGAGGTGGCCAAGACGGTGAACCCCCTGCTGCTGCACCATCCGCTGACGCCAGAGGAACCGATGCCAACCTTTGCCTTCCCGTATTCCCCGCCCGAAATGGACCTTGGACCGCAATACGAATTCGTGCTGCATCATGTTTTGGCGCTGGACGATCCTATGGATGGTTTCCGACTGGAGGTCGTGGATGTCTGAACTGGGCCAGATCGTTGAGCGCATCCGGTCCAAGAACGCGGGGCCGTTCTGGATCACGATCGACATCTTTTGCAACGCGGATGGTTATGAGCGTGTAGTGGTCATCCCGACCGAGGTTTTTGCCGAACGTTTGCGCGCTAGCGGGCTGAAACGCTTTGATCTACCTGAACTGAACGTCGTGAAGATCAGTCTGCCGCGCCCGCAGATTCAGGGTAGCGCGCGCGATCGGGACATGCACGGCGCGGCGCTGGCGAATGTGCTGACGGGGATGCCGGTTCTCTGAGCGGCAGCCTCAGGGCTCCCAGAGCATTTCAACTCCGGGATAGGCAGTGAGGCTTTGGCAGTTACGCAAAGCCCTGAGACCATCGCACAAGCGGATATAAAACTCGTAAACATTGGGCCCCTCCCTTTTTTCAAAGGGCATAGGGTAAAATAGGAGTGCAGTCTGCGCATCCCTTCCCCACCGCAGCCTTGGCGGATTCGGGAATTTTCGTTGTTTTGAAATTGGTGGGCGACCCTGGAATCGAACCAGGCGTGAGTCGCCTCGAGGGAGTTACAGTCCCCTGCCACACCTTGCGGCCTGTCGCCCACTGGCGGCGGGGATAGCGGGGCCGCCCAGTGGGGTCAAGCGGTGTTGTGGCCCTTGGGCACACGCGCGATAAGGCCTGCAACACAAGACTGGTCGGATCGGGGAAACATCATGGTGCAAAAGCCGAAATGGGTGGTCGAAAAGGAGCAGGCGCGTCGTGCCGCCGCCCAGTCGACGGTCTGGCTGTTCGGGCTGCATGCGGTGCGCGATGCGCTGGCGAACCCGATGCGGGACCGTTTGCGATTGGTGTTGACCAAGAATGCCGCCGACCGGCTGGAAGACGTTGTGCCGCAGTCAGGCATGACGCCCGAAATTGCCGATCCGCGCAAGTTTCCTGTCCCGCTCGACCCTGGATCGGTGCATCAGGGGGCCGCGCTGGAGGTCAAGGCGCTGGACTGGGGACGTCTCGAAGACCTGGCCAGGCCCGGCAGCGGCAACGCGCCCCTGCTGGTCCTGCTGGACCGGGTGACCGATCCGCACAATGCGGGTGCGATCCTGCGGTCTGCCGAGGTGTTTGGTGCACGGGCCGTCATCGCGCCGTCCCGTCATTCCGCGCCTGAAACCGGGGCGCTGGCCAAGACGGCGTCGGGCGCGTTGGAACGGCAACCGTATTTACGCGTCGGCAATCTGGGCGACGCGATGGAACGGTTGAAAGACATGGGCTACACCCTTGTCGGGCTGGATGGCGAAGCGCCGGAAACCCTGACCGAAGCCGCAGTGGCCCTGACAACAACCCCCACGGCCATCGTTCTTGGAGCCGAGGGGCCGGGCCTGCGCGACCGGACGCGAACCTTGTGCGACCGGATAGTGCGGATCGATCCGGCAGGAGGCTTCGGATCTCTGAATGTCTCGAACGCTGCTGCCGTTGGGTTATTCGCGTTGAGCCAGGGACGAATTCGGGCAGGGGGGGATGATGCCTGAACGGCTGGCGACATGCTGCTATTGTGGACGTCGCACGGCGTTGCGCCACCGTGATCACGCATTGGCTTGCGGATCATGCGGAGCGCCCTTGACGCAGATGAAACGCCTGCGACCGGCGCAGGCCGGTGCCGTGGCGCGCCATGCCCCTACAAAGGTTGCCAGACCCATCAAAAAGCGGCGCAAACCAAAAAGCTTCATGTCGAAATTGCTTGAGGAAATCATCGACGAGATCGAAGATATTTTCGATTGATCGCCATCGCTTCATCGTTACAGAAAAAAACATTGACGTGAGCGGAACTTCTTTCGAGCACAATCGTTACCTACATGTCTGAGGAAGACGAGTTTGGAACCCTCGTTTTTCATTCACTGTCCCTCGTTCCACACCTTCAGGCCCGCGCTTCATTGTCGCGGGCCTTTTTTTGTCGTTTCATACAGCCATGTTGACAAACCCCTCCGATACAGACTTGCGGCATGTCCTGACGACGGCGCGCACCTTCGCCTGCGTTGGCGTGTCACCGAATCCTGTTCGACCCAGCCATTTTGTTGCGCGCTATCTATCGCTGCGCGGGTTCCGGGTGATTCCGGTTAACCCAGTCCATGCCGGCACGAGACTGTTTGGCGAGACGGTTCTGGCCGGACTGTCCGACATCGGGGCGCCGGTCGATGTTCTCGATATCTTCCGCAGACCCGAGGCCGTGCCGGCACTTGTGGAGGAAGGTGTGCGTGTATTGCCGGGCCTGTCCTGTGTGTGGTTGCAGGTGGGCATAACCAGCCCCGAAGCCGCCACGATTTGCGGGGGGGCAGGGATCACGCTCATTCAGGACCGATGCCCCAAGATCGAATATCAACGCCTGTTCGGTGAGTTGCGACAGGGCGGTATCAACACAGGAATCGTCAGTTCGCGCCTTCCGTGAAGACTGTCTCGACCACAACGGAATAGGCCCGCCGCAATATGCGACGGGCCACTGATCTATACGAGGGAATGTATCGGGATCAGTATTCGTAGTCCGGCATGCTTTCCAGCTGCTCTTCGGTGGCGTCGATATAAACGCGCGTATCACCATCGGCCCGCAGGATTGTCAGGCTGTCCATCGACACGGCGACAGGCTTTTCGCCAAGGCCCAGGAAGCCGCCAACGTCGATGATTGCCTTGTCCAGCTTGCCATCGTCGGTCATCAGAAGTTCGCCGACTTCTCCGATCCGCTCATCGTTAGTGCCGTAGACCGAGGTGCCGGTCAGCTCTTCGGTGGTCAGCGCGGAATTGTCGACCAGCTGGTAGCCGTCACGCTCCATCATCGGAGCAGACATCATTCCGGCGGCGCCATCAGCCATGTTGTCCACGGCGTTTTCCGCTTCCTCAACGGTCCGGGCAGTCGTCGTTACGACTGCATCGCCTGCTTCTTCTACTTCGACTTCGGCGTTTTCCAGAGTGCGCTCGGCATTTTCCTCAGTGCGCTCGGCATCTCCCATAGTGCGTTCGGCATCGCGCTCTGCATTAACTTCGGCACGTGTGCGACCTTCGACGAAATCGTTGTCGAATTCGGGCGCCGCTTCCAACTGAGCTTGCGTGCCGATCAGCACGACAAAATAGTCATCGGCATCAGGTCCATCCGACACAAATTTGAGATCATCCATGTTCACTGCGATGGTGCGCTCGCCCATGCCGAGAAAGCCACCGATATCGGCCAAAACGGCGTCTATACCGCCTTGGTTGCCGATTATGATGTCAGAAATTTCGCCAACGTCGTCCCATTCGTCGGACAAGCCGGCATCCATTTCGACGTCAGTTTCGGTGACGTACAGACGGGCACCCATCAGATCGGATGCACGCAGGGCTTCCGTGTCGATTGACGGGACGAAGGCCGACGCCATGTGCGCGTCGGCGAATGCGGGTGCGGCCATGGCGATTACAATGGCTGTAGACGCGAAAAGGGTTTTCATCCTAGTCTCCTTGATGTTGAGCGGTTGACCTGTTTGCAGGTTGGTCATCCGGGCAACACGCAAGGCGGCGCAAAGGTTCCGCATCCGGCGCGTCGTCTTGCAACTTTTTAAGATCCGGGCCGTCCGGCGGAAACTGGCACTGTTGAGTGCTGAAGTTCTGTTTTTCTGAAATTTCAAACGGCCGGAAAGATCCGACATATCAGTGCTTGCGCGCAGCTTTTTCCGCAACACCGGACGTTCCGTGGCGACGGTCCAGTTCAGACAGCACGTCTTTCAACGTGACGCCGCGCGATGCCAGCATGATGCAGAAATGATAAAGAACGTCGGCCCCTTCGCGCGTGAGGGCGTCCGTGTCGCCCTTAACGGCTTCGATCAGCGCTTCGATTGCTTCTTCCCCGAACTTTTCCGCACATTTTTCCGGACCCTTCGAGAGAAGCCGCGCCGTCCAGCTTTGGTCGGGGTCGGCGCCGCGCCGGTCTTCGATGGTCGACCACAATCGGTCCAGGGTGTGGGGTCTGTCGGACATGGTCATCCTTTCAGTCGCACCGGGATACCGGCGGCTGCCATATGTGTCTTGGCTTCGCCGATGGTATAGGTTCCGAAGTGAAAGATCGACGCGGCCAGAACGGCGGAGGCGTGGCCCTCGGTCACGCCTTCGACCAGGTGGTCCAGGTCGCCGACGCCGCCAGACGCGATTACCGGAATCGTTACCGCATCCGACACGGCACGGGTCAGGGGAATATTGAACCCGGCCTTGGTGCCGTCCCGATCCATCGATGTCAGAAGTATCTCGCCTGCACCCCGCTCGGCGGCCAGACGGGCGAATTCGACAGCGTCGATGCCCGTCGGCTTGCGTCCGCCGTGGGTGAAAATTTCCCATTTGCCGGGGGCGACGGTCCTGGCGTCGATGGCGCAGACGATGCACTGGCTGCCGAACTTGTCGGCAGCGCGGGACAGCACGTCAGGGTCTGCCACGGCGGCGGAATTGAAGCTGACCTTATCGGCCCCCGCCAGCAGCAGGTTGCGCACATCCTCTACAGTGCGGACGCCGCCACCAATGGTCAGCGGCATGAAACAGGCCTCGGCCGTGCGCGTTGCCAGATCATACATCGTGCCGCGATTTTCATGTGTGGCGTGAATATCCAGAAAGCACAGCTCGTCCGCGCCCGCAGCGTCATAGGCGCGGGCGGATTCGACCGGATCGCCGGCATCAATCAGGTCGACGAAGTTAACACCTTTGACCACGCGGCCATCGGCCACGTCCAGACAGGGGATGATGCGCGTTTTCAACATGGTTGCGGTGTGGCCGGGTTTCGCGGTCCTGACAAGGGCAGGGATGGCAGGCGGTGGCAGGCGACGTTAGCGGGCCCCCGCCGATGACCTTTGCGTGAAGCGGGAACAGACGTCAGATGGCCGGGGTTTACCTGTATCATGATTGGGAGAAAAATATGATCCGTACCATCCTCGGGGCCGTTACGGCAATTACCCTTGCCATGCCCGCCGTAGCACTTGAGACGCTGGCATCACCTTATTCCGTATCCGAGACGATGGACAAACTGGTCGCCGCCGTCGAAGGCGCGGGCGCGTCGGTCATCGCACGCGTTGATCATTCGGACGCCGCCGGATCGGTCGATATGGAGTTGCCGGAAAGCCAGCTTCTGATTTTCGGTAATCCGAAAGTAGGAACCCCTGTCATGCAGCAGGATCTGCGCGCCGGTCTGATCCTGCCCCTGCGGGTTTTGGTGTCCGAAGGCGACAACGGCACAGTCATTACATGGCAATCCCCGAATGAGATGTTTTCCGGGCTGGACGTCGACCTGGAGAGCGAGTCTGTGAAAATGTCGGCGGGTGCGTTGCAGAAGCTGACCGCAAAGGCTGTGGAATGACTCGGCGAATGTCCGCGCCTTCGTCCGGAAGGCGCGGGGTCAGGCAGGTCAATCCGACTGTGAAACGATGCCTGTCAACAGCATCGGTTCAATCCTTGCGAATCTGACCACGATGGTGTGCGCATTCTTATGCTCCGCTGACCCGTCGCCAACAGACGACGCGAGTGAGAACAGATCAGCACCTGCCACATGGCCAGGCAGGAGGGGGCGGTCAGTCGTTCAATGTCGACAGCGCCTCGGCCAGATCAATCGCTCCGTCATACAACGCCCGACCAGAGATCGCGCCCGCAATCGTCCCGGTCGCCTTCAGGGCACGCAGATCGGACAGCGACGATACGCCACCCGATGCAATAACCGGGATGTCGACGGCACGGGCCAGCGCATCGGTCGCAGCGACGTTCGGGCCACCCATCGCGCCATCGCGGTCGATATCGGTATAGATGATCGCGGCAACGCCTGCGTCTTCGAACTGTTTCGCCAGACCGGTGGCCATTACGTCGGTTTCCTCGGCCCATCCGCGTGTCGCGACCCGTCCTTTACGTGCGTCAATGCCGACCGCCACCTGACCCGGAAAGGCGCGAGCTGCGGCGCGCACCAGATCGGGGTCCTCGACCGCGACTGTACCCAGGATCACGCGGCGCAGACCCTTGGCAAGCCAGGCTTCGATCGTTGCCATGTCGCGGATGCCGCCGCCCAGCTGGCAGGGCACGGTGACCCGCGCCAGGATCGCCTCGACCGCCGCCGCATTTACCGGCGTACCCGCGAAAGCCCCGTTCAGATCGACCAGATGTACCCATTCGCAGCCCGCGTCCTGAAATGCCCGCGCCTGCGCCGCCGGGTCGTCGCTGAAAACGGTGGCCGAGTCCATTTCTCCATGGATCAGGCGTACGGCCTGTCCGTCCTTCAGGTCGATTGCGGGATATAGGATCATGCGCGACGCTCCGGCGTTGGGTTTTGCGGGCTTTCTGGAGCAATCGACGCGCCGGGGAAAGCCCGTGCCGAAACGTCACGCTTGCCTTCGCAGGCCCTCCCGCGTCAGCCTGCGCGCAGTCTTTGGGAGGACATCTGACATGAAGCACTTTTTCTTCACCCTTATCGCAGCACTCGGGCTTGCCGGCATTGCCGCTGCAGACCCGATCGAAGGTGTCTGGCAGACCGAGGTTGACGAAGGCAGTTATGCTCTCGTCACCATCGCACCCTGTGGCGGTGCATATTGCGGTACCATCAGCAAGACCTTCAATGCGTCGGGCGAGTATCAGTCGCCGAATCTTGGCAAGCAGATCGTTCGCAACATGGTTCCGCAGGACGGAGCCGAGTATCGTGGTCAGGTCTGGCGGCCGTCGAACGATAAGGTTTACCTTGGCAAAATCGCGCTGAGCGGCAATCAGATGGCACTACGGGGCTGTGTTGCGGGTGGACTGATCTGTGCGCGTCAGAACTGGGTCAAGATCCGCTGATCAGTATAACGCATTCTCAGATTTTTCGGGGGGCCATCAAAAATGCATTTGCGGCGCGGCAGGGCCATCCTGTCGCGCCGTTTCCATTTTCCTGACATTGGCGAGTTACCGTTTCCGCGAAACTCAGAATGATCCTTAAATCTTCACAGTTCTGGCAAAAGAAAAGCGTCTTCCGGTGGGAATGTGGTTTCCAAGGGGCCGTTTTTGTTGACCGGCCTATCGTACGCAGTTTGCCGGAGTATCATGATGACCTGTTATTGCCTGATCAATCAGACGTTCAACCTTCGCGATCGTGTGAAAAGATTCGCCACTTGCGAAACCGGCGCGGTGACCGTGGACATGATGCCGCTCATGATGATTGCCGTCAGCATGGGCGTGGCCGTCACCGGCGAGGTTGCAAACGGCGTCAAAGGGATGACTGTCGGGATCGAAACCAGTCTGATCATGGGGGTCGATCCGACCGCCGATGGCAACCGCCAGATTTTTGGCGCACTTGAAGGATGGGGCGGCGGAGCGATTGTGGTGGCTTCAAATGACACCGGTTCCGAAGACACGACCCCTGATACGGAAACGACTTCCTCCGATGAACCGACTTCCTCCGATACGGGGACGTCTTCTTCTGATGAAACGACGTCGTCCGATACAGACGACACCTCTTCGGGTCCGGGCAACCCCGGTAATGACAAGGCGGTCGGCAAGGCCGGTGAGACGCCGAATGGCGACGATGACTGGGGCAGCGGCTCCAATGGTCGCAGCGACTCGGATGACACAAGCGATAACAGTAATGGCAACAGTAACGGCAAGCGCAAGGGCAAGAACAAGTAGACGATGTTCGCCCTGGAATCGCCGGGTCAGGGTGCCCATTCGAGGAAGTTGGCGATCAGTCTCAGACCGGTCGCCTGACTTTTTTCCGGATGAAACTGTGTGCCGACGACATTGTTGCGGGCAACGACCGCTGTGACCGCGCCGCCGTAGTCGACATGCGCCAAGCGGTCTGCCGGGTCGTCCATCACCATCTGATAGGAATGGACGAAGTAGGCATGGTCGCCGGTCGACAGTCCAGCCATAACCGGGTGCGGTCCCGTCGCGGGCGGCGTCAGCACCAGATCGTTCCAACCCATGTGCGGCACTTTCAATGTCGGGTCCGACGGAACAATCCGCTCGATCGCGCCGGGGATCAGACCGAAGCCCGGCACATCCTCGTATTCGCGACCGACGGTGGCCAGCATCTGCATTCCGACGCAGATTCCCAGAAACGGTCGCGCGCGTGCACCGACCGCATCCAGCAAGGCCTCCTCCAGTCCGTCGAAAGTCCGAAGACCGCGGCGGCACGCCGGGAAAGCCCCGTCGCCGGGTAATACGATACGGTCTGCCCGCGCCACATCTTCGGGACGGGAGGAGACCAGCACTTCGCCCGCGTCACCTTCGCGTGCCATCCTCTCGAACGCCTTTTGCGCCGAATGCAAATTGCCGCTGTCGTAATCGACCAGAACCGTCAGCACGACTTACAATGACCCCTTGGTTGACGGGATCGCATCGGCCTTGCGCGGGTCAACTTCCAGAGCGTCGCGCAGGGCGCGGGCGAAAGCCTTGAACGCAGCCTCGGTGATATGGTGCGAATTGACACCTCGCAGCCCATCCATGTGCAGTGTAATTCCGCCGTGGGTTGCAATGGCCTGAAAGAACTCGCGCACCAGTTCGGTGTCGAACGACTTGATGGCGGGGGCGGTCATAGTAACATTCCATGCCAGCCATGGTCGCCCCGACAGATCCAGTGCGGCGCGAACCAGCGCATCATCCATCGGCAGCAGGCAGGACCCATATCGGCGGATGCCCCGCTTGTCGCCCATCGCCTGCGCCAGCGCCTGGCCCAGTGCGATGCCGACGTCTTCGACGGTATGGTGATCGTCGATGTGCAGATCGCCGTCGCAGCGAACAGTCATGTCGATCAATGCGTGCCGGGCAAGCTGATCCAGCATGTGATCGAAGAACCCGACCCCCGTACGATTGTCGTAGGTGCCCGTCCCATCAAGGTCGAGCGTGACCGTAATGTCGGTCTCTGCGGTTTTCCGGGTGAGTGTGGCCGTGCGCATGGATACGGTTCCCAAGTCTTGGATGTGCGTCCAGCCCATAGCCCGGTCCGGCGTGTCGGGAAAGGGCATCCCGGAACGTAACGTAAATGCAGAACACGACTGTGTAAAACGCTGAGTCGTTGCTCAAATCCCTCTCGTTGTCACAATTCGACCCAAATTCAGCACGATAAACCAGCGTAGACCGTGGGCGGCCAAAAGATCCACGGAAGTTTGGCGGGCAAGGCAATGGCAACTTTCAATTTTCGGCTCTATGACGCTGATGCATATGGTATTCTCAGTCGCTCCGTTGGCGGCAGCGCCACATGGAACGGGCCGGGGTCTGCCGATGTCACCGCGATCATCACCGACAATGCGGCGGGGGCTTCCGGCGACTCGTTAACCCGGTTCAACGATGGTGAAACGGCAACTGCATCCATCAACGATAGCGGAACGACGACCAACACAACGATTCAGTCCAGTGAAAGCTGGGTCATCCGCGATACGATCAGTGGTGAATTGATCCGCGTCAGCACGTTGCAGGCCGGTCCCGGAGGCACTTATTACACTTTGACAAGCCAGCCGCTGGTGGCCGGCCGCACCTATGAAACCGTGTCCTACGATGCCCAGACGGACGAGGCGTCGGGCACACAGTTCAATTATGCCGATTATAATGACGGCACCGTTATGGGAACTGGCGGCAACGACGTTATCGACCGCAATTACACGGGCGATCCGAACGGCGACAAGGTCGACAACAATGACCTGATGACCAGTCAGACCAGTCAGCAGACCTTCGACTGGTCGATCTATGCCGATAACCAGAACATGGCGGCGGGGGCCACACAGACCGCGGGCGGCGTGCAGGTCACGGTCAGTTCAAGCCTTCCGGCCGGGTCGACATTCACGGCGGACACCAACGGCAACTTCTATGCGCCGCCGGGAAGCGGCATCGATCAGACGGCGGCCGGTCGGTTCTTTGCCAACGGCAATGCAACCGACACGACGCTGACGATCGACTTCGATTCCGCATCGCCCACAGCCTCGACCGAAGTTCACAACGTTCGCTTCGTGCTCAACGACATCGACGGTGTCATCAACGCCGGGAACAATTTCCAGGATATCATCACCGTCCGGGCCTATGATGTCGACGGCAACGAGATCGCGGTCGACCTGAACGCCCTTGGCAACGACTCGGTCTCGGGCAACACGATCACGGGCGCGATCACCAACGACCAGCCCAGTCAACAGAACGGCGCGGTTCTGGTGACGATTGCCGGGCCGGTCGAACGGATTGTGATTAACTACGACAACGGTGGCGATACGCAGCAGGCGGTGTTCATCTCGGACATCAACTACGACGCGATCACAACCCAGGGGAATGCCGACAGCATCGACGCCGGGGCAGGCGACGACAGCGTGTTCGCCGGGTCCGACAACGACACTGTGTTGGGCGGAACCGGAAATGATACGCTCGACGGCGGCAGCGGCGACGACAGCCTGCTGGGCGGCGACGGCAACGATGTGTTGCTGGGCGGTACCGGCAACGATACGCTGGACGGCGGCAACAACAACGACAGCCTGGACGGTGGCATCGGGAATGACTCGCTGATCGGCGGGGATGGCAACGATACGCTGAGCGGTGGCGACGGGAGCGACACGCTTCTGGGTGGCGCAGGGCAAGACGTGCTGGACGGCGGTCTCGGGAACGACAGCCTGGACGGCGGGGCCGGCAACGATACGCTGACCGGATCGGCGGGCAACGACACGATTCGCGGCGGAACCGGCAACGACCAGATCAGCTTTACCGGCGCGACCGGCCTGCTGTTCGGCGACGCGGGCAACGATCTGATCAGCGGCGGTTCCGGGGTCGAGACGGTCGATGGCGGCACGGGTAACGACACCATCGTCAGCAGCGGCGGTGCCGACAGCCTTGTGGGCGGAGCGGACCGCGATGTCTTTGACGTTGCCAGTGGGTTCGGTGCCGATACCATTCAGGGCGGTGAAACAGCCGACGACTTCGATATCATCGACGCCTCGGACGTAACCAATCCGGTGATCGTGACCTATGCGGGGAACGAGGCAGGAACGCTGGACGACGGCACCGATGCCGCCACCTTCTCTGAAATCGAGAGCCTGATCCTGACCTCAGGCAACGACACGCTGGACGCCTCTGCGGACAGTGTGGGCGTGAATGTCATCGCGGGTGCAGGCAACGACACACTTCTGGGCGGGTCTGGCGACGATTCAATTCTGGGTGGAACGGGACAGGACACTCTGGCGGGTGGGGCAGGCAACGATACTCTGTCTGGCGGCGACGATCAGGACACCTTCCTGATTTCCGACGGCTTCGGCAGCGACGTCATCATCGGCGGTGAGGGCGGAACCGACAGCGACCTTATCGACCTGTCCGGCCTGAGCGGCCCGGTCACCGTGACCTATACCGGCAACGAGGCCGGTACGATCACCGACGGCACCAATACGCTGACCTTCTCGGGGATCGAACGCCTGATCCTGACCGAATTCGATGACGTCGTGGATGCCAGGCTGGATGGCGCGGGCGTCGATATCGATGCGCGTGGCGGCGCCGACAGCATCCATGGTGGCAGTGGCAGCGATACCATCGACGGCGGCCTTGGGGCCGATACCATCGACGGCTCGGCCGGTGGTGACATCCTGACCGGTTCGGCGGGCGACGACAGCCTCGTCGGCGGTGGCGGGGCAGATGTCCTGTCGGGCGGCGCTGGCGGCGACACCCTGTCGGTCGGGTCCGGTGACACCGCGACCGGCGGCGATGGCGACGACCTTTTCGCCCTCGATCCGGCACAGGGCGGTGGGCCAGTTTCGCTCATCGGTGGCGAGGGTGCCGAGACGGCAGGCGACACGCTCGATTTCGGCGCTACATCCGGTTCGACCACGTTCAGTAATCCGAACGACAACGCCGGTGGCCTGAGCGGCACGTCAAGCCGCAGTGACGGCACCACGGTCACATTCGCGGAGATGGAAAACGTCGTCTGCTTTACGCGTGGTACGCGCATCGCGACACCGCATGGCCCGCGCGCGGTCGAGACCCTGTCGGAAGGCGATCTGATCCTGACCCGTGACTCGGGTCCGCAGCCCCTGCAATGGATCGGCATGCGCGAGGGACTTGTAGGTATCGATCAGGCCCCGATCCGGTTCGAGCCGGGAACTGTCGGAAATGACGCCCCGCTGCTTGTTTCGCCACAGCACCGGATGCTGGTGCGTGGCTGGCGCGCCCAGCTGCTGTTTGGCGAGGACGAGATTTTCGTGCCCGCAAAGTCGTTGATCGACGGGTCGGGCGTTCGCGCGATGGCGCCCGGAAAAGTGTGTTACTACCACCTGCTGACGCCAGAACATCACGTCACGTTTGCCGAAGGTGCCGAGACCGAGACGTTCCAGCCCGCGGCTTTGGGTCTGGAGGGCATCGACGATTTCGATCGCGCCTGCCTGTTCCGCGCGCGACCCGATCTGCGCGCCGATCTGTCCGCCTATGGCCGGGCCGCACGTCCAATGGCCAAGACCCGTCTGGCATATCTTCTTACGGCGTGACGGCGAGCAGCGCCGCGCAAACCTGTCCTGATAACGACTGAAAAGATTGCCTGCTGCGTTGCAGCGCTAGCCGATGGCCCCTGACATGAAGTCGCCCGCTCATCACACTGATGCGAGAGGCGGCTTCGAGGTGATCTTAAATGACATTTACAGCATGACTTCGACCTGAGCCTGTTATGATCTGCCGGTGGTGCCGGTCTCTCCTGCATGAAGCGTCAGACAGTTTCCTGCGGAAGGTTTACTTGACGTAAACTTTAATTACTACTAACCAGTAGCATCATACTACTGGTTGGTAGTATTCAAGGGGAGGAATGTATGATAAAAGTTTCAATGACACTGGCCAGTCTCGGTGTGGCCGCTCTGATTCCGTTGACTGCATTGGCCGAAGGCCACGCGTCATGGCAGCCGGATCGCCCGATCAACATCATCGTACCCTGGTCGGCAGGGGGGTCCACCGACCAGGTAACACGCGTCGTCGCGCCAATTCTGGCAGAGGCACTGGGCACAGACGTGGTTATCGTGAACCAGCCGGGTGCGTCTGGGTCTATCGGGACGAAAGCCGCACTTGATGCGCCACGGGACGGATACACGTGGACAGCCAATGCCGTGGCAAACAACGCCACATATGCTGTGACGGGCCTGATCGAAGGCACATCGATCGAAGATTATGAAATCTATCTCAGCGTTGCGAACGTGCCCGTCGTCAGCGTCAATGCCGACAGCCCGTATATGGACTTTGCGCAGCTTCTCGAGGCGATGAAAACCGAAGGCGTGACTGTCGGCACCGCCGGCGTAAACTCCTCCGGTGGGATGGCGCTGGCGGCGATTGGCGAAGCAGCGGGCGGCGAACTGGCAGCACGCATGGTCACCTATGATGGCGGCGCGCCCGCCGTGATGGCCGCCGCCAGTGGCGAGGTGGCTATCACCACGCAGCTGGCAGTGGAACAGACCGAAATGATCCGGGCAGGCCGCCTGCGAGGTCTTGCTGTGTTGTCGGACCAGCCCCTGAATGTGGAAGGTATTGATCCTATTCCGCCGATTACGGACTTCATACCGGATTTCAAGGTCGCCGCAGACTATTTCGGCATCCTTATTCCGACAGGTGCGCCGGACGAGGTCTATGCGACCGTTGAGGCGATCTGGACTGAGAAAGTCGCGACATCGCCGGAACTGATGACCTATGCCACGGACCGCGGTGCCGTTTTTGCGCCATCGGCTGGTCAAGACGCGCTCGACCGCGCGATGCCGGTCATTACCGCCGAAGCCTGTGCCCGCGTGACACGCGGCGAGGCGGTGGTCGATCCATCGGAAATCGGCATCACCTGCGCAGCCGAGTAACACAGCGGCTTGCGCCGTCCGTGGCAACCCGGACGGCGCATCTCGCCATTTTCTGACAATCCAGCACTCAATGGGACGAATGATGCGCCTTGATTCCGCACGCGCCGACCGTATCACCGCCATAGTCCTCATCGCCCTTGGACTGACGATGCTCTGGGCAGGTTTCACGATGGACAGGCTGGAAATCCGGCGCATTCATCCGTCATCAATTCCGGGTCTTTTGCCGATGATCCTGGGCGCGGGCATGAGCATCTGCGCGGTGTTTCTGTATATCGGTGCGAAGGATCCAGAGGACGCGACGCATGCCGCCTCGTGGCGGACAATGATCCTCGCGGCTCTCTGGAGCAGCGCCTATGCACTTCTGATGGTCGGCACACTGCCATTCTACGTGGCAACGGCGGTCTATGTCGCGGGCTTCGTGATTATCTTCGATACCGACATGGCACCGATGAAGCGGGTCGTCGCGGGTGTTGTCTTTGGCATATTGGCCGCCGGGATCATCGGCGCGCTTTTCCGCTATGCATTTCTGGTGCGCCTGCCATGACGGGTCTGGGAAATTTCGGCGCAGCCTTGTGGGAATTGTCGACGTTCACGACGCTGTTTCATGTCACATGGGCAACCTTGCTGGGGATTTTCGTGGGCTCGCTGCCCGGGCTGACCGCGACAATGGGCGTCGCACTGCTGACCACGCTGACTTATACGATGGATCGGGACGCAGCCATCTTAGTGCTGCTTTGCATGTACGTCGGCGCAATTTACGGCGGATCGCGCAGCGCAATTCTGCTGAACATTCCGGGCACCCCGGCCAGTGCCGCGACTGCGCTGGATGGCTATCCCTTGGCCCAACAGGGCAGGGCTGGTTATGCAATGGGTCTGGCGACGGCGGGGTCCGCGCTCGGCACACTTATAGGGATTTTGCTGCTGGTCATGCTGGCCCCGCCACTGGCAGAGGCGGCACTGAAATTCGGCTCTTACGAATTCTTCTGGCTGGCGCTGTTCGGTATCGTGATTTCAGGCCAGCTGACAGGCGGGGCCTCGCCGCTGAAAGGTTATATTGCCGGTATTCTGGGTCTGATGGTTGCCATGGTGGGGTCAGATGGCATCCACAGCTACATCCGACTGACCGGGGGGTTCGATCAACTCAACGGCGGTATCGGCCTGATCCCTGCAATGGTCGGGGCTTTCGGTTTTGCGGAAGTGCTCAGCGTCATGTGGCAAAAGGTGCCGGAACTGGCCACCAATGCCGCAAAAGGGTCCAGCCTGCCACGCTTGCTGGATATCTGGCGCTACCGGATCACGATCGTAAGATCGGGCATCATCGGAACGATGGTCGGCATCATTCCCGGCGTAGGTGAAGATATCGGAGCCTGGGCCAGTTATGCAGCCGCCCGCCGAAAGTCGCCCGAACGCGATCAGTTCGGCAAGGGCAGCACCGAGGGGCTGACGGCCGCGGAAACCGGCAACTCCGCTGTTGTCCCAGGCGCGTTGATCCCGGCACTGACACTGGCGATCCCCGGGTCTGCCCCTGCTGCCGTTTTGATTGCGGCGCTGTTCATTCATGGTATCCGGCCGGGTCCGATGATCATGATAGAACAACCGACGTTCATCTATTCCGTAGCGGCGATGCTGGTCTTTGCGACCCTGGCGATTGGCATCTTCGGGGTCGCGCTGACGCCGCTGTTCATACAGGTGCTGAAAATTCCGCGCGCCTGGCTGATGCCAGTGGTTTTCACCCTGTGCGTGATCGGGCCTTATGCCCTCAGCCAGCGACTGTTCGATGTCTGGGTGATGGTGGCGTTCGGCTTCATCGGCTTCCTGATGCGGCAGATGAAATATCCTGTCGCTCCCTTGGTGCTGGGCATCATTCTGGGGGACTTGTTGGATAAGTCGCTGCGCCGGGGGCTGATCCTTTCGGACGGCGACATTTCTGCCTTTTTCACACGCCCGATCTCGGCGGGTTTTGCCGTTATCATTGCTGTTTCGGTCCTTTTATCCATTGCACCCGTGCGCCGCTCCCTCGCGGCACGCAATCCTTTTGCCAATGGAAAACAGCCATGACCTCTCGTCCCAGCCCACGCCGCCGTCATGATGCTGAAGCAGCCCGCGCCGATATTCTGGCAGCGGCCTTGAGTGAATTTGCCGACTATGGATATGGAGGCGCGCGCATCGACCGGATTGCTGCTGCAAGCGGCATGAGCAAGCCGATGATCTATAGCTATTTCGGCGACAAGGACGATCTCTATGCGGCGGCGCTGCGCGAGGCCTATGTCCAGATCCGTGAAGGCGAGCGCACACTGAATCTGTCCAACCTCGCCCCGTCTGACGCGATCCGGGCACTGGTGGAATTCACGCTCGACCACTTTATCGAAAAGCCGTGGTTCGTGTCGATGCTCAACACTGAAAACCTGCGCGGCGGCAGCACCATCCGGGTGATCGCCGATCTGACCGAAATTCAGTCTCATCTGGTTACTGAAATCGGCGTTATCCTGGACAGGGGTGCGTCCGAGGGTGCGTTTCGACAAGCTGTCGATCCGGTGGAACTCTATATCACGATTGCGTCGCTATGTTACTTCCCGGTCGCCAACCGCCATACTCTGAAATCCGTCTTCGGACGCGACCTGAACGATGCGGCACAGCTTGATCTGCGCCGTGGCCTGATCACCGATATGGTGCTCGCCTGGCTGGAATGGCGCGAATGACGTTTCAACTTACATTTTGCAATGAACTGCTGGCCGCTGAATACCCGAGGCTGGCCGACCAGAGCCGTCTTGCCCGGAAGCTCGGGGCCATGGGCCTTGAAGTTGATCCGGCTTCGCTGGGTCCCGAGGCACATAGGTTATCGTCAGAAAAAGTCAGGGCATTGCGGGACGAGGTCGAAGGCGAAGGCATCCGGATCACCGGCCTGCATTGGCTCCTTTCAGGATACCCCGAAGCCTCGATCACCGATCCGGCCCGTCAGGCGGCAACGCAGAGTATCCTTTTCGGTCTGATCGACCTGGCGCATGGTCTTGGCGCGGACGTCATGGTGCATGGCTCGCCCAAGCAGCGGGTGCCGGTGCCGGGCGCTGATCTGCAGGACACTTTGACAGCATTCTTCGCCCCGGTTGCCAAACACGCACAGCAGGCAGGCCTGATCTATTGCATCGAGCCACTCTCGCGGACCGAAACTACGGCGATCAACACCGTGGCCGAAGGCGCCGCGCTTTGTGGGGCTATCGGCAACCCGGCGTTCCAGACGATGATCGACACATCCGCGGCCGGCCAGACCGAACCTCCCGTTGCCGATCTGATCAGACAATGGGTCGGGCGGGGACCGATCGGGCACATTCACCTCAACGATACGAACCGGGGTGCACCCGGCGCTGGAAGTGACCCGTTCGATGCCATCCTGCCTGCCTTGCGCAAGGCGGGTTGGTCCGCTCCGATGGGCGTAGAACCCTTTATCCTGTCCGGCAACGTGCACGACACGTTTGCGCTGGCCGCGGCCACTGTGCGCCGCAACTGGGATCATTTGCCATCCTGACATTTTATCATGCCGCCCCCCGATGAGTGGTCGGGCACCAAATTATCAAAGACGAAGGAATACGACGATGGCGACACAGAGAATTGGCATCATCATGCACGGCGTGACGGGGCGCATGGGCATGAACCAGCACCTGATCCGATCTGTTCTGGCGATCCGGGACCAGGGTGGCGTACGTCTGAAATCCGGCGATCTGTTGCTTCCCGACCCGATCATCGTGGGTCGGAACGGGGGAAAGATCGCCGAACTGGCCAAGAAGCACGGTGTTGAACGCTATTCCACTGATCTCGATGCCGCCCTTGCCAATCCCGACGATACCGTCTTCTTCGATGCGGCCAGCACCCAGATGCGGCCGGGCCTTCTGCGCAAGGCGATTGACGCGGGCAAACACGTCTATTCCGAAAAGCCGGTCTCCGAGGGGCTGCAGGAAGCGGTGGAGATCGCCCGCCATGCCAAGGTCAAAGGGGTGAAAAACGGTATCGTTCACGATAAACTCGACCTGCCGGGTCTGCTCAAGCTGAAGCGTTTGCGCGACTCCGGATTTTTTGGCGAGATCCTGAGTGTTCGCGGCGAATTCGGCTATTGGGTGTTCGAGGGCGACTGGATGGAAGCCCAACGCCCCTCATGGAACTATCGCAAGACTGACGGCGGCGGCATCGTTTCGGACATGCTGTGCCACTGGCGCTATGTGCTGGATAATGTCGTCGCGCCGGTCAAGGCCGTTTCCTGCCTTGCGGTGACTCATATCCCTGAGCGTTGGGATGAAGATGGCAAGAAATACAAAGCAGACGCCGACGATGCGGCTTATGCGACCTTCGAGCTGGAAGGCGGGATCGTCGCGCAACTCAACAGCAGCTGGGCCACCCGCGTGCGACGGGATGATCTGGTTACCTTCCACATCGATGGAACGCTCGGCAGTGCGGTTGCGGGTCTGCACACGTGCTATTCACAGGCGCGGGTAAACACGCCGAAACCGATCTGGAATCCGGACCAGAAGCAAACCATGGATTTCTTCGACACCTGGGTCGAAGTGCCTGACAACACCACGTTCGACAACGGCTTCAAAGTTCAGTGGGAGCAATTCCTGCGCCACGTCGCCGAAGACGGACCATGGTCCTACACGCTGGAGGAAGGGGCCAAAGGCGTGCAACTGGCCGAGCTGGGCTACCGGTCTTCGGCGGAACGACGCTGGCTCGATGTGCCTGCGCTGGACATCTGAGGGGACCGCACATGTCGAACCTGATTTTACCCATAGCCGGGGGCGCTACGGCATCGCTGACCCTGACGGCGGGTCCGGTGCCTGAACCCGGCGGCGACTGGACACGCATCGCTTATGCTGCCGCCCACGTGGTGGCCGATCCGCTGGCCGATGTTGACCCCGGCACCGGGGTGGCCGTGGATTGGGAGCGGACACTGGCCTTCCGTCACCACCTCTGGTCGCTTGGTCTTGGCGTGGCCGAGGCGATGGATACGGCGCAACGTGGCATGGGCCTCGACTGGCCGACCTCGCTCGACCTGATCCGGCGCAGTATGAAAGACGCGCCAGCCGGAGCCCTGATCGCAAGCGGGGCCGGAACCGATCACCTGATACCAGGCCCGGACGTGACAATCGACGATGTCATCGCGGCCTATGAAATGCAGTGTGAAGCGATCGAGGCCACCGGCTCGCGGGTTATCTTGATGGCCAGCCGCGCCTTGGTCGCGGCTGCAAGGTCGCCGGATGATTATGCCCGCGTCTATGGCCGGGTGCTGTCCGGACTGAAACAGCCTGCCATCCTGCACTGGCTGGGCGAAATGTTTGACCCGGCCCTCGAAGGTTATTGGGGCGATCCCGATCACATGGGCGCCATGGATACCTGTCTGTCCGTGATCGCAGACAACGCGGCCAAAGTGGACGGGATAAAGATTTCGCTTCTGTCCGCCGAGAAAGAAATCTCCATGCGGCGGCGTTTGCCGGATGGCGTCGCCATGTATACGGGGGACGATTTCAACTACCCCGACCTCATTGCAGGTGACGAGGAAGGCTTTTCGCACGCCTTGCTTGGCATCTTTGACCCGATCGCCGGGTCGGCGTGCCGGGCGCTTACGTCGCTGGCAAAGGGCGATCATGCCGCTTATAGCGCGGCGTTTGATCCGACCGTTCCACTCTCGCGTCATATCTTCAGGGCCCCGACACGGTTCTACAAAACCGGTGTGGTGTTCATGGCATATCTGATGGGCCATCAGGACCACTTTACTATGGTCAGCGGGCAGGAAAGTGCACGATCCACCCTGCATCTGGCGGAAATCCTGCGGCTGGCCAATGACGCGCAACTGTTCATCGACCCCGATGAAGTGGCCCGCCGGGCCCGTCCCGTATTTCAGGCGCGCGGGGTGTCCGTATGAGAACGCTCACCTCTGCCGATCTGTCGCTCAACACTGCAACGGTCAGCAAACAATGGACTCTTGCGGAATGTATCGACGGATGTGCACGGCATGGTATCGGGGGAATTTCCCCCTGGCGGGACAAGTTGCAGGACTGCGGGGTCGACCGTGCGGCAAAGCTGATCCGTGATGCCGGTCTTGGCGTATCGGGCTTGTGCCGGGGCGGCTGGTACACCGCCGAAGGCGCGCTGACGCAAACCGTCCTTGACGACAACAAACGCGCTGTCGACGAGGCGGCGGCAATCGAGGCCGCGTGTCTGGTCATGGTCGTCGGAGGCCTGCCCGATGGCTCCAGGGATATCGACGGCGCGCGCGCAATCGTGACAGACGGGCTCTCCGCCACACTCGACTATGCTCGGACAGTAGGCGTGAAGATCGCTATCGAGCCCTTGCATCCCATGTACGCGGCCGACCGGGCCTGCGTGAATACAACAGGTCAGGCGCTGGATATCTGTGATCGACTGGGCAATGGCATCGGCGTCGCGCTTGATGTCTATCACGTGTGGTGGGATCCGGACCTTGCCGCGCAAATCGCCCGTGCCGGGAAGGACCGTTTGCTGGCCTTCCATGTCTGCGACTGGCTGAACCCGACCAGGGACATGCTCACGGATCGGGGCATGATGGGCGAGGGCGTCATCGACATTCCTGCGATCCGAAGCGTCGTCGAAGCGCAGGGTTTTGACGGGCTGGTCGAAGTGGAGATTTTCTCGGCAGAAGATTGGTGGACGCGTCCAGCCGACGAGGTGCTGGCCGCCATGACCGGAGCCCTGCCGTCGATCTGATCCACGGCGCGGATTCTCGAAAACTCAGGCTTTGTTGATTGCAGTAGCCGTACACTTTGATTTTGCGGACTTACGGTCGCTGAACGCCCGAACGGTTCAGCGTTACGCGGTACAGGCTGGTCGTCGCGGTGATATACAGCTCATGCTTGGCGCGTCCGCCGAAACAGATATTCGACACCAATTCCGGCACCAGAACCTTGCCCATCAGGTGACCGTCCGGCGCGATGCAGTGCACCCCGTCGCCCGCCGACGACCACAGGTTGCCATCGGTGTCGACGCGGATGCCATCGGCCAGTCCCGGCTCGATCTTGTGAAACAGACGACCGTTCGAGGTCGCGCCGCCGCTTGCGCAGTCGTAGACCCGGATATGCTGATCGTCTTCGGTGAACATGCGCCCGGTGTCGGCCACATACAGACGGCTCTCGTCAGGTGAAAACGCCAGCCCGTTGGGGCATTTCATGTCGTCGACCATGACATCCATCGTCCCGGTCGCGGGGTCGATGCGGTAGACGCGACAAGGAAGCTCCTGCTCGGACGCGAAACCTTCATAATTGGTCATGATGCCGTAATGGGGGTCGGTGAACCAGATCGTGCCGTCCGATTTTACCACCACGTCGTTGGGTGAATTTAGCCGCTTACCGTCGAAGGTGTCGGCGATCAACGTGAGAGTGCCGTCCAGTTCCGTGCGGGTGACGCGCCGGGTTCCATGTTCGCAGGACACCAGCCGTCCCTCGCGGTCACGGGTATGACCGTTCGCGTAGTTCGACGGCGCGCGATAGACCGAGATGCCGACGTCCGGCGTCCAGCGCAGCATCCTGTCATTGGGAATGTCCGAGAACAGCAGACAACCGGCATCACCGAACCAGACCGGCCCCTCGACCCAGTCGAAGCCGGTCGCCAACTGCTTGACCGGCGCGTTGCTCAGCACGAACCGCGCAAAAGCGGGATCGATAATCTCGTGGTGGGACATGGGTCGGACTCTGTCACTTTGGATAAACGGATATCGCTGACATATCCATGTTCGTCAAATGGCCGAAGGACAGCGGGTGCAGCCAGCAGGTTCGTTCCGGCATATCGCTGGTCCATTGCTTTGTTGCAGCGATACCGGCCATCGACCCTGTCTTGCGATCCGTCACGCCGTTGGTGCGGCGATGGAGCCGCGACCAGCAACATACCGATCATCATCGTCTCCAATCGCTGTCGCATTGTGGCCGGGCGGTGACCATTATATTGGGTCACCCGCCGCAGAGACTGTCCGCTTCACAAACCGGAGGTCGAAAGAACAGTCCGTCCCGAAGCAGTCTCAGAACGGGATTTCGTCGTCCATGTCCGACGGGCCGCCATAGCCGCCCCCGGAAGTGCCGCCGCCGCTCCGGTCATCGCCGCCGCCGCCGTAGGACCCGCCACCGCCGCCACTGCCGCCGCCTTCACCGCGACCGTCAAGCATTGTCAGTGTGCCATTGAAACCCTGCAATACGACTTCGGTGGAATAGCGGTCGGCCCCGGACTGATCCTGCCATTTGCGGGTCTGTAGCTGGCCTTCCAGATAAACCTTCGATCCCTTCTTGAGATACTGCTCGGCAATGCGGACCAGACCTTCGTTGAAGATCGCGACCGAATGCCATTCGGTCTTTTCCTTGCGCTCGCCGCTGGTCTTGTCTCGCCAGGTTTCAGACGTTGCGATGCGCAGGTTGCACACCTTGCCGCCGTTCCCGAAGGTCCGGATTTCAGGGTCCCGGCCAAGATTGCCGATCAGAATTACCTTGTTCACGCTGCCGGCCATCGTCGCTCTCCCGTCTCTGTCCGAATCTGTTCCGCCTTTTGAACATCGAAGTGGTTAAAGGTCCATGACCGCAACGCGCACAGGGTTGACGGCGCAGGGTTCCACACAGGACGGATTTACGTTAACACATCCGTCAGCACGGACATCCCGACACAAGGGGCGGCGCGCGTCAAAATGGGACAGCCGGAGATTTTCACGTGATCCGATTTGCCATGTTTTCCGCGATCTGCGTGGCCATGCTCGGAGCCACAGGCGCCAAGGCTCAAACCTTTTCCAGCCGGTCCCGCGCCGATATTTTTTCCAGTCAGACCGCCCTTATGGACCGGCGCCTGTCTACACAGTATTCGAATTCCAGCCGTCTCGCTCCGCGGAGGTTCGAGACCGCAAACGGGTCGTCCCGCGAATCGATTCCGCGTTACAGTGGCAGTCAGCGGTCGGCCTGGATCGAGACCGCGCGCATTTCCGCGCGCCGCCATGGCATCCCCGAAGATCTTTTTCTGCGGCTGGTCCGTCAGGAATCGGGCTGGAATCCGAATGCGCGGTCGAACAAGGGCGCGATCGGTCTGGCTCAGTTGATGCCCCAGACGGCCCGTGCCCTGGGCGTGAATCCCGCCGACCCGCAGCAGAACCTGGACGGCGGGGCACGGTATCTGGCGATCCAGTATCGGGCCTTCGGCAGTTGGCGTCTGGCCCTGGCGGCCTATAATGCCGGTCCCGGCGCGGTTCTGAAGTATAACGGCATTCCCCCCTATCGCGAGACGCGGAATTACGTCAGCGTCATTATGGGGCGCGGCTAGCAATACCAATGCTTTGCCTGGCTATCTTAATGTAGGAATCCCGTTCCCTGAAGGACGCCATGTTCCATCGCATAGCGTGTCAGGCCCGCCGTGGACGAAATGCCGAGTTTGCGCTTGAGATTCTTGCGATGCGTCTCGACCGTGCGGACTGAAATATCCAGATCCGCTGCCACCTGCTTGTTTGACCGTCCTTGCGCCAGCAGCAGCAGAATCGTCTGTTCGCGTGAGGTCAGCGGCTCTGACCCGTCGCCCGATGGCTCCAGCGCGGTTTCCGCGCCGGGGCAGAGGTATCGTTCGCCCGCAACTACCGTATCTATGGCGCGGCGGATTTCTTCGGTCGGCTGATCCTTGAGGCAATATCCGGCGGCCCCGTGGCGCAGGGCGGTGGCGACATATTCGGGCGCATCGTGCATCGAAAGGATCAGCACAGCCACATCGGGGTGGCGTTCGCGCAGAATTTCCGTTGCCGCCAACCCGTTCATTTCCGGCATATTGAGGTCAAGAAGGATGACATCAGGCCTCAGGTCCGCCGTACGGGCGATGGCCTCGCGCCCGTTTGACAGGGTACCGACGACGGTCAGGTCATCATAAGTTTCCAAAAGCGCGCGGATGCCATCCGCGACCATCGGATGATCGTCCACGATCAGGATGCGAAGGGGAAGTGTAGCGTCGGTCATGTGATGCCGACTACGCCAGTGCAGAACGTGGAACAAGGCAAATGGGATTGGTGGCGTTCTCCGGGCCGGGACGCGGCGCGGGATAGTGACAGGCGGAACCGGGGCGATCGGCGTCCGTGCGACAACCGTGTCGCGGGCACACGTCAACCGGCCAGGCCCGCCATTCCAAGGAACGGCAGCAATGCCAGAAGCCAACCCATACCGTCTAACGGTCCGCTGCCTGCATCTGCCGCTTCGTCCGCAGCGACCGGCTCGTTTCCCGGCGCGTCATCGTCTTGGGACGGCTCTGCGATCGCGGGGGGCGCACTGTGATATCCATCATCGGGGAAATTCAGTACGTCGTCGGTACCGCCGGACAACGCGCCCGAGGCATCGGGCGCAAACGGGCCTGCTTCAGGCTCGCTGCCGTCGATCGCGATCATCGTCTGCTCGAATTCGTCGGTCGGAATAAATTTGACGAGACGGACTTCCATGATTTCGCCGGGTGCCAGGGTCGCGACGATCTGGCCATCATCATAAAAGTCGTCTTCCGCGAGCCTTTCGATCGTGGCCCGCGCATCGGAAGCACCGGGCCGGGTTGCGTCCTCGACTCCGATCGTCCGGGCGGTCGGTGTGCCGCCCCCTTCGACCATCATGTCCAGATCGAAGGTCACCGTTTCAATCGTGTCCGAAGTCGAGGCGACGTAGAACACCAGCTCGCCATCTCCATAGAAACCATGAAGATCGGCGGTCTTGCCCTGAAACTCCGTCACGCTGTCGTCATCGACGGCAAAATCCAGCATCTGCTTGCCCGGCAACCCTTCCGACATCATCGCGAACAGGGCGCCTGATGGAGTGACGCCGCCATCCGCGCTGTCGGGGCTGAGTGCGTTTCGCGTGTTCTGGATCAGCGGCCAGATATGGGCCTGATCGACGCCGGATTCGACCATAGTCTCAAAAATGTTGAGGACTTCCTGCGCCTGTTTCAGACCATAATCCGTCTCGCGGTCAAAGCGGGGGTCAGATGCAGACTGGTTCCATTCGGTGACGTGAATGTCGATGCCCTCGAAGGCCGCCTCCCAGCTTTTTTCGATTTGATTCAGACCGAAATCCCGCTGACCGGGCTGCACCGCCTCGCGCGAATACAGGTGAGTGACTACGCCGTCGACGGCCTGCGCCTCGTCTTCATCGAACTGCTTGATGATCAGCTCGTCGTTGATCGCGCGCCAGTTGATGCCGCCGTTGGGAAAGACGACTTCGGATCCGAAATCGGTGCCGTACGTAGCGTTCAGGTCGGCAAGGATGTCAGCTGCGGACTGCCCGGCATAATTTGCGCTGAGGTTGGACGACCCGCTGTTGGTGCCCGATTGCACTATCACGTCGATGCCGGGGTTTGTGCCTGTTTCCGTTGTGACAAGGGTCAGTTCGTCGTCGATTACCTCGGCCATACGGGACGACAGGCGACCGTATTCAACGGCATTCATTTCGCCGCTGCCCCAGTATTCATTCCCGATCTCGAAGGCGACGATATCGGTGTCGCCGTATTCGCCCGTCGCCACACCGCGCACAAAGACGCGCAGCTCTGTCTCGTCGAAGGCGGGAAAGCGGTCGCCGTTGCCATCCATGCGGACCGACAGATTGTCCCTGGTAGGCAGGACGATGGTTGCGGTCAGATCGTTGGCGGTCGCATAGGCGAGGAAATCCGACAGCGGCACAAAACCCTGCGCCTTGCCATCATCGTCATAGACGACAGGACTGTCTGGGTTGCCGATGTCGAACAGTTTCTCGGTCAGCGAGCCGCCGGGATATCGCAGACCGGTCAGTCCAAGGTATTCGACAATTTGAATCAGGTTGCCGCCCGGCTCCAACGTATAGCGGTTCGCAAGGAAGTTGCCGTTGAATAGCCCCCCGGAAATCGGGTCGCCTTCGATTTGAGGAGCATTCACCACCGACATCTTCGACCTCCAGGACAGAGCCGTGGAGATACGATGCAAGTGTTTACGATATTGTTTCGAAAAAGGCGACGATGCGACCTAATACCGCTTATATCACTGGCATTTTAGTCAATTGAACGGACCATTCTATCCGTCTGTCGATCACTCCGCCGCTTGCGCGGAGGGCGCTTCGCCTTCGTTTCTTGTATCGGGTTTCAGCAAGTGGGTCAGCGGTACAGTTGCCTCGACCACCATGCCGTGCCCGCCCGGACCCGAGGTCAGTGTCAGGCTGCCGTGCAGTTGTTCGATCCGCTCGGCCATGTTGCGCAGGCCCATTCCGGAGCCGGTCGCATTGTCGCGACGGGGCAGGCCGCATCCGTCATCCTCGATCCTCATGGTTGCGCCGCGTCGGTGCCCCAGAAGGCTGACCCTTACGCGGGTCGCCCCGGCATGGCGTTCGACATTGGTCAGCGCTTCCTGAGCGATCCGGTACAGCGCTGTCTTGGCCTCGATATCCAACCGGTTGCGAAAAACGGCAGTGTGAAACTCGACCTGCAGACCAGTACGAGCTTCGAAGGTTTCGCAAAGCGATTTCAACGCCGGACCGAGTCCCAGATCGTCCAGCACACCGGGGCGCAGATCGTGGCTGATGCGGCGCACCTCGGTCAACGCGCCCTGCAATCCGGTGATCGCCCCGTCGACCGCCGCTTCGGCCGAGGCATCGCCCCTGGCGGTCAAACGCCGTGCCAGTTCCAGTTTGTAGCGTATGCCGACCAGAAGCTGGCTGATGCTATCGTGCAGTTCGCGCGCGACGCGACCCCGCTCTTCTTCCTGGGTGTCCAGAATCCGCTGCGTCAATTGTTTCAGCTTTGCATCGGCCAGACGACGTTCGCGCACGGTGATCATCAACCCGGACGCGAACACCAGCAATAACGCGGCCAGAGCGATCGCCCCGATCCAGCGGAACTGCTGCGCAACATTGGTCCGCACCTCGGCCCGCGCGGCGGCCCCCTGTGCCAGAACATCATCCATGAAAACGCCGGTACCGATGGCCCACTGCCAATCCTGCAGCCCAATAACATAGGTCAGGATCGTGGCATTCTGTCCGGTGGACGGCTTGGGCCATTCGTAGGTGTGATAGCCCGATCCGGCCCGCGCCAGTTCGATCAGCGTATCGGTCACCGGCACGCCCCGATCATCCTGCAGGCCGGACCAGTTGCGCCCGATCAGCCATGTCTGACGCGGTGCCACGAGGTTCTGACCTTCATAATCGTAGACGAAGAAGAACCCGTCCGTGCCATAGATCATCGCCGACAGGATCTGCGTCACCCGCAGTTTTGCCACCTCGTCGTCAGGGGGAGCATTGCCATAGATGGTGATGAAGGCGGTGCGCGCCAACTGAACATAATTCCGCAATTCGCGCCGCTTGGCGTCGATCATCGTCTGTTCCAGCGACGCGATCTCTCGTGCGGCGGTGCGTTCGGACTGCACGGCGATCAGCACCGCAATACCGCTGATCGCAAGGATCAGCGGTAGCGTAGCCAGCAGAAACAGCGATTGGCCATAGGAAAGACGGAGTAGGCGCATGGTCCGATTAGACCGCAGACCGTGCGCCGTGACAACGCCGCGCACGGTCTGGCATGCATCACGGTTGGGGGATCAGTTTTTCCAATGACTGACGACGGTGTAAGTCTCACCGCTGGGCTGATCTTCCAGATACTCGGAGAACGCTGACCAGAGCCCCTTGATTTTTTCGGCTGTCTCAGGCGTCGGTTCGGCGATGTCAGTCGTCGAAATGACATAGCCTTTGCCGGTTTTGTCATCCATCACGTTGAGGAATGTCTGCTGACCGGGCAGGGCCATGACCTTCTCTTTCAGGCCGTTGAGGATTTTTGTTCCGGCGGCCATGCTGCCGGGCTTCATCTTGTAGGGTGTGACACGCGCATACATAAAAACAATCTCCCTAAGGGCGCAAAAACAAAGCGCACGATCCTACGTCAAAGTGCGCAGGTTCGAAGAATATAGCATAGTTTGCACTCAATCGCCGATCTTTCAGCCGACGTGAAATCCATCCATTAACCAATTTTTCACATTTTTCAGCGTTTGACTGGGGCCAGATGGGGCACCGCATTCCTACGGAAAGATCTCAATATGGTTCTCGACACTGCGCCCCTTCCTGACGACGCGCTGGATACGATTTATGGCCGATTTTCGCGTGCGTCGCGCAAGCGTCTGAACTTGACCTACGACTACGAACACGGAGCGATTTCTGCGTTCGCGGCACTGGTCAGGCTTATCGGCGCAACTCGGGTGTTCGATATCGGGGCAAACATCGGCGTCTATTCGGTGCGGGTTTGCCAGATTCCGTCCGTCAAATCGATTCATGCCTATGAGCCTGGCGAGGGCGCTTTCGACGTTCTGTCCCGCAACGCCGAACTTCAGGCTGACCCTGCGATAATCGACCTTCAGAACACCGCCGTATCGGACGTTGCGGAACGCAGCGAATATGCCGTGTTCGGCAAGATGGCGGGGAACAATGCCCTGCTGTCCACGATGCCCGCAGCCTGGAAAGCCGCCAATACAGTTGAGGTCGAGACGGCCCGGATAGACGACGGCTACGACATGCGTGGTGAGACGTTTGCGCTCAAGCTTGATGTCGAAGGGCACGAGTTGAAGGCGTTGCTCGGGGCGAGGGAGTATCTTAGCGGGAATAAAGGGTTTCTCCAGGTCGAGAGCTTTCCGGGGCAGATCGACGAAGTACGGGAAGTCGTGAAAAGCATGGGCTACCGCCGCATCTTCCGGATGAAGCAGGACCATTATTTCACGAATATCGAGGATACCGCTTTGGTAGACCAGATGATGGATATTCTGTTCGATCAGACTGCCGAGAGCCTGGCCGAAGCCCAGAAGCTCAAGGAATTGCGGCGCAAGACAATCCGCGATGTGCGGACGGCTCTGGATACCGTGCGTTTCGAACGCGATCCGGTCATCCCACCCGGCTGATGCCTTGGGGCGCCGTCAGTTGTCAGGGGCGGGCGCGTCTACGCATTTTCGGGTATTTGACACGCCGATGGCTTTCCTTAGTGTCCCGAAACGCCCCGCAAAGGGGGCCGTCAGCCTGCCGGGAGGGTGGCTGACATAAAAAATCCCAAGGGAGGGTATTGATGGACCGTCGTTCATTCCTTAGAAATTCCACGCTCGGTGGTGCCGCCACCGTCGGTGCAGCCGCACTCGCAGCACCCGCTTACGCGCAGGGCAAACGCACCCTGACCATGGTCACGACCTGGGGACGCGGCCTTGCCGGTGTCCACGACAGCGCTCAGCGTGTCGCCGACAGCATCACCGCCATGTCCGATGGCCAGCTTACCGTCGATCTGAAGGCCGCTGGCGAACTGGTCGGCGCGTTCGAGGTTTTCGACGCAGTGACCTCCGGTCAGGCCGACATGTATCACGGTGCCGACTATTACTTCGTCGGTCAGCACCCGGGCTATGCCTATTTCACCGCCGTGCCATTCGGCATGACGGCGCAGGAACTGGCCAACTGGTATTACCATGCCGGCGGCATGGAACTGCACGACGAGCTGGGCCAGATCTTCGGTCTGAAATCCTTCCTCGGTGGCAATACCGGCGCTCAGGCCGGTGGCTGGTTCCGCAAGGAAATCAACAGCCCCGAAGACTTTCAGGGTCTCAAGTTCCGCATGCCCGGCCTCGGCGGTCAGGCTCTTGGCAAGATGGGCGCCTCCGTCCAGAACCTGCCCGGATCGGAAGTCTATCAGGCGCTGGCCTCGGGAGCGATCGACGGCACCGAGTGGATCGGTCCCTGGGCCGACGAAAAGGCCGGTTTCCAGGAGATCACCAAGATCTATTACACCGCAGGGTTCCATGAACCGGGTGCCGGCCTGACTGTCGCCACCAATCGCGATGTCTTCGATGAGCTGTCTCCTGCCCACCAGAAAATCATCGAGATCGCGTCCGGCGAAGGGCACCAGTGGAACCTGGCGCAATTCATGGCCAACAACGGCTCCGCTCTGGCCCGGCTTCAGTCCGGTGGTGTGACGGTCCGCGAATTCCCCGATGCCGTCTGGGATGCGATGGGCGTGGCCAGCCAGGAAGTCACCGACGAAAACATGGGCGACGAACTGTTCGCCAGAATCCACAACTCGGCGATGGAGAGCATGAAGTCCTCGTCGAACTGGATCACCCGTTCGGAAGGCAAGTATCGGACCGAGCGCGACCGCGTTCGCGGCTGATTTGTCCTTTGGGGTCGCCACTGAGCGGCCTGTAGTGATAGCGGCCCATCCCTTCGGGGGCGGGCCAACACGACGGGGGGGACACCCCATGCGCCATGTCGGGGGACATAATGATTGATGCCATCCTGTGGTTCTTCACGAACCTGGGCCTCGCGTTTTATAATCTGGTATACGCCGTCATCAACCCAGCTACATGGCTGGACTGGTCCAACAGTGAATCCGTGCTGCGCTTCGTATACTACGGAGCCAGTCAGGAGCTGTTTTTCGTTCTGCTTGCCTTGTTCCTGATCCTGACCATAGCGACCGGCCTGTCGCGTCGATTTGGCTGGGGCTTGGTCCGCGGGTCGGAATTCGTGCTGAACTGGACCGGGCGTATCGCCGCATGGGCAGGCTTCCTGATGGTGATGCAGCAGATCATGATCGTCTTCCTGCAACGCATCTTCCGCGTCTCGGAAATCAGCATCGGGCCATTCGGTACGGTCTTTACCAAGGACCTCTCGTGGTACTCCGAGGAACTGAAGCTTTATAACGCGATCATCGTCAGCCTCTGCGTCGCATGGACGTTCATTCAGGGCGGGCACGTGCGTGTCGATCTGGTCTATTCCGCGGTCGGGCATCGCACCAAGCGTATCATCGACATGGTCGGCAGCGTGGTGTTCATGATGCCCGCGCTGATCCTGATCTGGCTGTATTCGTGGTTCTTCCTCTGGCGCAGCCTGATTACCCCGGCCACATCCGCCTCGGATCAGTTGGACCGGCTGATGCTGAAAGCGCGGGCGATGCGCTGGAACGTCGAGACCATCGGGTTCAGTCCGAACGGGTTCAATGCCTATTTCCTGTTCAAGATCCTTATCCTGCTGTTCGTCGCCACCGCATTTTTCCAGGCCTGCGTCTTCTTCTGGCGCAGTTGGCTGGAATTGCGTGAAGGCGAGATGAGTGCGGGTCGGTACATGGACTACGACATCACAGGCGACGAAGACATCGCTCTGGCATCCAGAATCAACTGAAGACAAGGGCGGTTCACGCCCAAACCAAACAGCGGGCGGTTCACGCCCGATAGAATTCACGGGCAAACCACGCCCGAAGGGGACACGAGATGCTTTTCGGTTTGGACGGGGTCGAAGTCGGCCTGATCATCGTCTTCCTTTGCCTGTTCGGGGGGATCATGTCGGGCTTCCCGGTGGCCTTCGCCATTGCGGGTGCCGGCACGATCAGCTTCGCGATCATCGCCGCTCTCGATAGCGCGGGCATCCTGATCCATCAGGCCATCGCGACCAACTCTGCCGAATATGCCGCCCTGATCGCCGAAGGCGTCGCCCGCGACAGCATCTCGGTTTTCCGATACCCTGACCTTCCGCGCGAGGCGGTGTCCCTTTTCCCGCAGGGCTGGGAAACCGCGCTGGACCGCAACATTGGCTTCATCGTCAATCGCATGAACGAGCGTGTGATCGCAGGTGCGTCGATTGAAACGCTGCTGGCGGTGCTGATGTTCGTGATGATGGGCATTACGCTGGAACGCTCGAAAATCGCCAACGACCTGCTGACCACGATGGCGCGCGTTTTCGGCCCCTTGCCGGGCGGCCTGGCCGTCTCCATCGTGATCGTCGGGGCCTTTCTTGCCGCCTCGACCGGCATCGTGGGCGCGACCGTCGTAACCATGGGGCTGCTGGCCCTGCCGACGATGCTGCGCAATAATTACTCGCCCGAACTGGCGACCGGCGTGATCGCTGCAAGCGGAACCCTGGGTCAGATCATTCCGCCGTCCATCGTGATTGTCCTGTTGGGCACACTGGCAGGTGACATCTATTCTACCGCGCAGGAACAGCGGGCCGCACTGGCCGGCTGCTCAGATGCGCTGACCTATCTGGGGCAGCCCGCCGTCGTCTCGGTCGGCACTCTGTTTCAGGCGGCTCTCCTGCCGGGCATCTTCCTGGCGTTCCTGTATGGGGCCTATGCCTTCGGCTACGCCCTCTTGAATCCATCCAAAGCTCCGGCTGTCCAGTTCGAGGAGGGCCGCCCCTCGACCACGACCAAACAGGACGCCTTGCTCTGGCTTGTCGGTGTGCCGATCCTTTTGATCGTAGGGGCTATCGCCCTTGGCTTCGCAGGACTGATCGGACCGCAGGATGTTGCCGTCAGCAGTTTCAGCGAGGCGGGTGAAACCTCCTCACTGCGCACCAACGTCTCCGCCTCGTGTCAGGCCGCGATGATCGAGTTGCATGGTCAGGAAGCCTGGGACATCGCCGTTGCCGAACAGGCCGCAATCAACGATGCGGGCGGAGTGCAGCTGTCTCGTCAGCTTTCGGCAGAAGAACTGATCGCCGCGCGCACTGCGGCAATCGGAAATGCCGCCCCCATCGGTTCCGGAATTGCGATCCTGTTCATCGGCATGGGCATCGTTCTGGCCGCCGCGCGGGGCATCAATCCACTGGCCGATGCGCGGCCTCTGCTGATCGGGGCGGGCGGCGTCTTGCTGGCCTTCATCCTTGATGCCGTGCTGATCGGACCTATGACGTCACCGGGCACCACATTTGTCCTGATGGCGGTACCGATGGCGATCACGCTCTACGGCGTCTGGCCCGCCTTCGAACGTCTGGCGCAGAACGAACTAATCCGGGTCGTGTTCCCGCCGCTGGTCCTGATCATTGCCGTCCTGGGGTCCATCCTCGGGGGCATCACCAACCCGACGCCCGCCGCGGCTTTGGGTGCCGGTGGCGCGATCATGCTGGCTGCCTATCGCAAGTTGCAGGAAGAAGGCCGCTCCGGCGTGTCGATCCTGCTGGCGTCGCTGGCCATCGTGGTCATGCTGCTGTTCGGCGTGAATTTCGACCTGCGCACAGGGCTGGCAACCACGACCGCCGCCGACTGGATCGCGCTGATCATCGCGCAACTGGCCTATCACGGGGCGTTTCTGGGCCTGCTCTATGCCTCCTGGGTATTGCTGCGCACCGGCGTTCTGGGCCCTGTCGTGCGCGAGACGGCCAAGGTTACGTCGATGGTCTTCACCATCCTGATCGGGTCGCAGCTGCTGAACCTGGTGCTGATTTCCTTTGGCGGAGAATATTACATCCAGGACTTCCTCAAAAGCTTCGACAGCGAATTGAAAGTCTTCCTGATCGTGATGCTGGTACTGTTCGTGCTGGGCTTCGTCCTCGATTTCCTGGAGATCATCTACATCGTCATTCCCATCGTCGGGCCTGTCATTTATGGCGGCACCTTCGATCCGAAGTGGGTCACGATCATGATCGCGGTGAACCTTCAGACGTCTTTCCTGACGCCGCCTTTCGGGTTCGCATTGTTCTATCTGCGGGGCGTCGCGCCCAAGCAGGTGACGACGGGGCATATCTATCGCGGGGTGATCCCCTTCGTGCTGATCCAGGTTCTGGGTCTGGCAATCCTGTGGATTTTCCCGTCAATCGTCACGATCGTGCCGAACCTGCTGCCTTCGAACTGAACCTGTGGCCCCAGCTGCGACCCGTGCTAGATCTCCCGGCATCTGAACCAGCCGGGAGATTTCCGATGTCGCTCAAGAAAACTGCCATGAGAATGGCTTTGGCTTTTGCAGCCGCCAAGGGCTATCAGGCGTTCCGCAAAGGCGGCGGCATGGCCGGACTCAAGGACAGGCTGGCCGGGGCAGGCGGATCGTCCACAACCACCGCCGGGTCGTCGTCATCCGGGGGTCTTGGCGGTTTGCTCGGGTCATTGGGCGGCGGCACGACGGGCGCCGGTTCATCGGGCGGTCTGGGCGGCATACTAAGCTCGCTTGGTGGGGCCACCGGCACGGCTCGCTCTGGTGGTATGGGGGGACTGTTGGGCGGATTGGCCGCGATGGCGGGCGGGTCTGCCATGGCGCAGGGCAGTGACGCTGATGTGATGCGCCGCGCCGAACAGGGCCCGCAGGACGAAGCAACGGCCGCCGCAATGATCCGGGCGATCGGTCAGGCTGTGCGCGCTGACGGTGAAATCGACGCCGGGGAACGGCAGGCTCTGGACGACATCATGGGCGATGCCGACACGCCCGAAGATCAACAGGCCATCCGCGACGCCCTGTCCGAGCCGCTGAACCCGGAAGCGCTGGCCCGCGACGTTCCCCGCGGTCACGAGGCCGAGGTCTATGCCGCCGCCCTGACTGCCATCGACCCCGATGCGTCGTCGGAACGGGCCTATCTGCAACGGTTCGCCACGGCGCTGGCACTGGACCCGCAAGAGATTGAGCGCCTACATGTCGCCGCTGGCAAACAGGCATAATGCAACCGTTACGCGTGTCGCGAGCGGACGATGGGTTTCCCTTGCCCGCCCGATGCCCTAGCTAATCGCCGGACACCACATCAGGAGGCCCCGATGGCCGACATCAAAGACCCCGAGAACACCATCATCATCGAGTTGAAGGACGGCCCCGTCCATATCGAACTGTTGCCCGACGTAGCGCCCGGTCACTGCGAACGGATGAAGGAACTGGTCCGTGAAGGCGCCTACGACGGGGTGGTTTTTCACCGCGTGATCGATGGCTTCATGGCGCAGACCGGCGACGTCGAGCATGGCAAGGAGGGCGGCAACACCGCGCGCGCCGGAACCGGCGGCAGCGAAAAGCCCGATCTCAAGGCTGAATTTTCCGGCGTGCCGCATGACCGTGGCACCCTTGGCGCGGCCCGTTCTGCCAGCCCGGATTCTGCCAACAGCCAGTTTTTCATCAACTTCGGCGACAATCATTTCCTGAACCGGCAGTATACCGTCTATGGCCGCGTCACCCAGGGCATGGACCATGTCGACAAGATCGCCCGTGGCGAGCCGCCCGCGAACCCCGACAAGATGATCTCCGTCAAGGTGGCTGCCGATGCGTAAGATATTTTGTGCTCTGGCGATCAGCCTCTCGTCGGCATCTGCCGCATTCGCCGTCGGCCTCGAAATCGACGTGACGGGCGAAGCGAATGGCACGATCACCATCGACCTGCTGGAAGACGTGGCTCCGGCTCACGTTGCTCAGATCAAGGCGCTGGCCGAAGCAGGGGCCTATGACGGCGTCGTTTTCCATCGCGTGATCGATGGCTTCATGGCCCAGACCGGCGACGTGCAGTATGGTCGCGCCGGCACCAACCTCGATCTGGCCGGAACAGGTGGCAGTGACCGTCCCGACCTGGACGCGGAATTTTCGGACATTCCCTACGAGGAGGGCGTGGTCGGCATGGCACGGTCGTCCAATCCGAATTCCGCCAACAGCCAGTTTTTCATCATGTTCGCCCCTGCGGCGAACCTGAATGGTCAATACACCGTAGTCGGGCGCGTGACCGGCGGCATGGACGTCGTCGAGAAGATCAAGCGCGGGCAGGGGCCGAACGGCAGCGTTCAGGACAATCCGGACGTAATGACCGAGGTTCGCGTCATCGATTGAAATCGAAGCCGATCATTAGAATGGATTGCAAAGGCCGCCCCATAAAGGCGGCCCTAGCAAATTTAAGCAATAGATCAGTTGCTTGACGGGTTCTGATCCGTCGCCGCATCGCTCGGTTGGATGGTGGCATTGCCATCGGTCTGGACCGCATCTCCGGTCGGCGTATTGTCCGGCGAGTTGTCTTCGGGTGAAACGATAAAGAACAGATAGACGACCAGAATGATAGCGGCGAAGACCAAACCCGCAGTAATTCCGATGATCGGACCTGCGTGCTTCTGCTTCTGCTTCTCAATATTTGTGTCGGGGGGGCTCATGGCGGTCCTCCTGTAATTGCGATTGGTCGACGACAACCAAACTTTCGACCGATATGCATGGTTCCCGCGTCAATCTGTCATACGGATCAGCGCATGCCGCTTGCGTCCAGCGGACAGTTTGACCTGGCAGGCCAAGTCAGTCGCATCCAGAACCAGTCCGGGGTCGGTCACGGCCGCATCGTTGATTTTCGCTCCGCCTTCGGCGATCAGGCGTTTCGCTTCCTTGCCGGACCTGGCCAATCCTGCGCGGACAAACAACTGGACAATGGAAATGCCCTCGGCAGCCTCGGACGATGAAACGATGGCAGTCGGCAGGTCGTCCCCCGCGCCGCCTTTCTCGAAGACTTCGCGGGCCGTGGCTTCCGCAGCTGCCGCCGCGTCAGCGCCATACAAAAGGGTTGTGACCTCGTTGGCAAGCCGCACCTTTGCCGCGTTGATGTCCGACCCCTCCAGCGCGCCAAGACGGTCGCATTCCTCGACCGGAATCTCCGTATAGAGCTTGAGGAACCGCCCCACGTCGGCGTCTGTCGTGTTGCGCCAGAATTGCCAGAACTCATAGGCCGACAGCAGGTCGCCGTTCAGCCAGATCGCCCCCGACTGCGACTTGCCCATCTTCTTGCCGTCCGATGTGGTCAGCAGGGGCGAAGTCAGGCCGAACACGGCATCGTCCAGAATGCGCCGCGTCAGGTCGATGCCGTTGACGATGTTGCCCCATTGATCCGATCCGCCCATCTGCAAAAGGCAACCGTGACGGCGATGCAGTTCCATGAAGTCGTAGGCCTGAAGGATCATGTAGTTGAACTCGAGGAACGACAGCGATTGTTCCCTGTCCAGCCGGGACTTCACGCTCTCGAACGACAGCATCCGGTTGATACTGAAATGGCGCCCGACATCGCGCAGGAACGTCAGATAATTCAGCCCGTCGAGCCATTCCGCATTGTTCAGCAACAGGGCGTCGGACGCTCCGTCGCCGAACGATATGTAACTATCGAATACCGCGCGAATGCCCGCGATGTTCGCATCGATCTGTTCTTCTGTCAGCAGCGGGCGTTCGTCGGCGCGAAAGCTGGGGTCGCCCACCTTGGTCGTGCCCCCACCCATCAGAACAATCGGCTTGCCACCGCATTTCTGCAACCAGCGCAGCATCATGATCTGGATCAATGATCCGACGTGCAGCGACGACGCAGTTGCGTCGAAGCCGATATATCCCGGCACGATGCCTGCGATCAAAGCTTCGTCCAGCCCCTGATAATCGGTGCAGTCGGCCAGAAAGCCGCGCTCCGTCATCACGCGCATGAAGTCTGATTTGGGGTGGTAGGTCATGGGTCTTCCGGTACATCTGTGACTGGACCCGCCTTAACGCGGGCAACAGGTGAGGGAAAGTCGCATGGAGCCCATTCGCGCCCTTGGGGCGATGTCCGGCACGTCAATGGATGGCGTCGATGCGGCGGAGCTGCTGACCGATGGCGAAACGATCGCCGGGTTCGGGGCCAGCGACTACCAGGAATATACCGCCACCGACCGCGCGGTGATCGCTGCCGCCATGGGCCGCTGGCCGGGCGAGGCGGGTGTGGCACAGGCTGCGGAAGTCGTGGAAACCGCGCATGCCCGCCTGTTGTCGCGTTTTAAAGGCGTGCAGGTCGTCGGTTTCCACGGTCAGACGTTGGCCCATGACCCCGCAGGCCGCCGCACGCATCAGGTCGGCGACGGCGCGCTTCTGGCCGAGGTGTTGCAAACCCCCGTCGTCTGGGATTTCCGCACTTCCGATGTCACGCTGGGCGGCGAGGGCGCGCCGCTGGCCCCGGCCTTCCACCATGCCTGCGCGCGCCATATCGGTGCTGTGCAGCCAATTGCGATCCTCAATCTGGGTGGCGTCGGCAATCTGACGTGGATCGACCCGGCCCGCGCGATGGAGGACGATGGCGCGCTTCTGGCCTTCGACACCGGCCCCGCGAATGCGCCGATCAATGATCTCTGCATGGATTGGCTGGGTCAGCCATTCGACCGGGACGGTGCCTTGGCGCGGGAAGGCTGCGCCGCCCCGGACCTTGTCGCGCAACTGATGCACCACACCTATTTCTACCGGATGCCGCCGAAATCGCTCGACCGGGACGCCTTCCGACAGGCCGGGGCTGCTATCGACGCCCTGCCGCCCAGCCATGCCGCCGCGACCTGGGTTGCCGTGATCGCGGCCAGTGTCGGTCACGCGCTGACGCAATGCCCGACAATGCCGACGCGCCTTCTGGTGACGGGCGGCGGACGCCTGAACCCGGCTATCATGGACGCGCTGACGGCCCTTACGGTCGACGTCGCCCCCATCGAAGATGTGGGCCTGAACGGTGACATGCTGGAGGCGCAGGCCTTTGCCTTCCTTGCAGTGCGCGTCTTGCGCGGCCTGCCCACCAGCTTCCCCGAAACGACCGGCGTAAAGGCGCGCGTCGGCGGCGGTCAGGTCAGCCGCCCAGACGGTGTATTGGACAGCCTGCCCACAACGGCTAGACACACATCAAGCCGCCGGGTAACGAAGGCCCGTTAGCGGTAACAGAAAAACAGGAGCCGTCTCATGGTCTCTCGCACGATTCCCGTCGATACGTTCGATCTGGTTCTTTTCGGGGCCACAGGCGACCTTGCCACACGCAAGATCCTGCCTTCGCTATATCGTCGGTTCCTGGCCGGTCAGATGCCACAGGATGCGCGCGTGATAGGTGCCGCGCGGTCCAAGCTGGACGACGCCGGTTTTCGGAAACTGGTTGCAGAAGCTTTGGATGAATTCGTCTCCAAATCCAAGCGCGACAAGGCGACCATCGAAGCGTTTCTGAATCAGTGCAGCTATATCGCTATCGATGCCAAAGGCGACAGTGGCTGGGCCGAACTGAAGAAATCGGTTCGCGACGAGGCGATCAAGGCATTCTACTTTTCGGTCGCACCTTCAATCTTCGGAACGCTGGCGGAAAAGCTGCGGTCCCATGGCATCGCCTGCGAAAATTCGCGGCTTGTGGTGGAGAAACCTTTCGGTACGGACCTCGAGACTGCCAAAAAGCTGAACGCCGATCTGGCCGCCAGTTTCGACGAGACGCAAATCTACCGTATCGACCATTTTCTGGGCAAGGAAACGGTGCAGAACCTGATGGCTGTGCGCTTTGCCAACGTATTGTTCGAACCGCTCTGGAACGAACGCTATATCGATCACGTACAGATCACTGTGGCCGAGACCGTCGGTGTCGGCGGGCGCGGCAGTTATTACGACAAGTCTGGCGCGATGCGGGACATGGTGCAGAACCATCTGATGCAATTGCTTTGCCTGACCGCGATGGAACCGCCCAGTCAGTTCGATCCGGATCGCCTGCGCGACGAAAAACTGAAGGTAATCCGTGCTTTGGACCCGGTTGGCCAAAAGGACGTCGTGCGCGGCCAGTATAAGGCGGGCAAGGAGCCATCCTATGTGGAGGACGCTGAAAACCCGGATTCGCGCACCGAATCCTATGTCGCGCTGAAAATCGGCATCTCGAACTGGCGGTGGAAGCACGTACCCTTCTACCTGCGGACCGGAAAGCGCATGACCAAGCGGATGTCCGAGATCGTCATCCAGTTCAAGGAGACCTCGCATTCCATCTTCGATCGTGACGAAGGGTCGATGGCCAACGCGCTGACGATCCGCCTGCAACCGGACGAAGGCATGGACCTGTCGGTCACGATCAAGGAACCGGGGCCGGGCGGTATGCGTCTGGTCAATGTGCCGCTGGACATGTCGTTCGCGGAGGCACTTGGACCCGATGGCGAGGAAATACCCGATGCTTACGAGCGGCTCATCATGGATGTGATCCGCGGCAACCAGACCCTGTTCATGCGCGGTGACGAGGTCGAGGCGGCCTGGGCCTGGACCGACCCGATCATCGAGGGCTGGGAAGAACGCGGCGACAGGCCGCAAGCCTATGCGCAAGGCTCTTCGGGGCCGGAGGACGCGCTTATGCTGATGCATCGCGATGGACGTCGGTGGCGCGATCTGGAGGATTGATCTATGGATTTGCAGGAATATGCCGACCGTGAAATGCTGGCCATGGGGCTGGCGGACAGACTGGCTTCGGCACTCAAGAACAGTCTGATGGTCCACGATCACGCCAGTTTTTGCGTGTCCGGCGGGTCGTCCCCCGGTCCGATCTTCGAGATATTGTCCGGCGTCGACCTTGACTGGTCGCGCGTCCATGTCTTCCTGAATGACGAACGCTGGGTCCCGGAAGGACATCCGCGGTCAAATACGACACTTTTGAAAACGACCCTGCTAACGGGCCAGGCGGCAAAGGCGACGCTGGTCCCGATGGTGAATGACGCGGCAACTCCGGAAGACGGCATCCCTGCGCTGGAGCCCGGTTTCGAAGGCGAATTTCCGATCTCGCTTCTGCTTCTGGGGATGGGGCCGGACATGCACACTGCCAGCCTTTTTCCCGGTGCCGATAAACTGGCGCTTGCGATGTCGAACGCGGCCCCGATCCTTGTGCCGATGCGCGCCGAGGGGGCGGAGGAACCGCGTGTCACCCTATCGCGCCGGGTGTTGTCGGAAGCGATGGAAACCCACATTCTGATCATGGGGGACGAGAAGCGTGCGGTCCTGGAACGCGCCCGCAAACTTGACCCGATGACCGCGCCGATAGCTGCCTTCCTGAAGGACGCCACCGTCCACTGGGCCCCTTGAGGAGACGACGATGAACTTCTGGACAGGGATTGAAACTCTGCGTGGGCAACCCAAGCAGCGCATTGCTGATTTGTTGAAGGATGACAATCGAAACTGCAGAATGCAGGTCAGTGCCGGGGCATTCATGTTCGATATGTCCAAGACCACTCTGGCCGTCGATGCGCTGGACACTCTGCTTGGAATGGCATCCGACCTGCCCGCACGCCGCGATGCGATGTTCGCGGGCGAGCGCATCAACCAGACCGAGGATCGCGCCGTCTTGCACACCGCATTGCGCGGACAGGACGCGGTGATGGTCGATGGGTCCGATGTGATGCCGGGCGTTCAGGCGACGCTAAAACGGATGCGAGCCTTCGCGGGCGACGTGCGCGACGGCACCTTTCAGGGGCAGGGCGGGCGCATCACTGATGTAGTAAATATCGGCATCGGCGGATCGGACCTTGGTCCGGCGATGGCGACGCTGGCCCTGGCGCCGTTCCACGACGGCCCGCGCTGCCATTTCGTATCGAATGTTGACGGGGCCGATTGGGCCGACACGGCGCGACATCTGGACCCGGCGACGACGCTGGTGATCGTCGCATCCAAGACGTTTACAACGATCGAGACGCTGACCAACGCACGTACCGCCCGCGACTGGATGGCGGAAACGATAAGCGACCCGGCGGCGCAGTTTGCGGCGCTATCGACGGCGGAAGACAAGACCACCGCCTTCGGTATCGACCCGTCCCGCGTCTTCGGGTTTGAGGATTGGGTGGGTGGACGCTATTCTGTCTGGGGTCCGATCGGCCTGTCGCTGATGATTGCCATCGGACCGGGCAATTTCGATGCCTTCCTGAAAGGCGCGCGCGAAATGGACGCCCATTTCCGCACCGCGCCCCTGGCGGAAAACATGCCTGTTCTGCTGGCCTTGCAGGGCATATGGCACCATCAGGTCTGCGGCTATCCGACCCGCGCCGTGCTGCCCTATGACAACCGTTTGTCGCGCCTGCCCGCCTACCTTCAGCAACTTGAGATGGAGAGCAACGGCAAGGGCGTCACCATGGCGGGCGATCCGTTGCCTGGCCCCGCCGGTCCCGTCGTCTGGGGGGAGCCGGGGACCAACGGACAGCACGCGTTCTACCAGTTGATCCATCAGGGCATCACGCCGGTTCCCTGCGAATTCATGATCGCGGCAATGGGGTCGGAACCGGCGCTGGATCATCACCACAGATTGCTGATCGCCAACTGCCTGGCCCAGTCAGAAGCTTTGCTGAAAGGACGCGGCCTTGACGAAGCACGCGCCACCATCGCCGACCGCTTCGAGGGCGCGGAACTGGAACGTCAGGCAGCCCACCGCGTGTTCCCAGGCAATCGCCCGTCTACGACGCTGATCTATCCGCGCCTCACGCCCGAGGTTCTGGGCGGTATCGTCGCGCTCTATGAACACCGGGTTTTCGTCGAAGGTATGATGCTCGATATCAACAGTTTCGACCAATGGGGGGTGGAACTCGGCAAGGAACTGGCCACTTCGCTGGGTCCGCTGGTCGAAGGGGGCGACGCGTCGGCCAAGGACGCGTCAACCCGTACGCTTCTTGCGAAACTGCAGGCTTGGCGCGGCTGACATTTCATCCTTGGTCAACATACAATGCTGGGGGGACCGACTTTACCCGCTCACCCCTCGTAAACCGCACCGTCGCGTCCGGTGAACGCTTTGACATAACTGTCAGGCAGCTTTTTACGTGTGACAATATCCGCTTCCATCAGCACAATAACTGCCGTGCTTGTCGCGCAGAGACGTCCTTCGGACCAGACGCCGTATTCCATCGTCCAGGATGTATTGCGAAACGCGCGTGTGCGTCCGGCGACGATGTAGATATCCTCAAGGTGCAGCGGGGCCTTGTAGTCGACGGCGACGGATTTCAGCACCAGCACCGGGCGGCTTGCTATATCGGAGTATGTGCTGATGCCGTAGTCGCGAAGATAGGCGATGCGAAATGTCTCGAACCAGGACAGGTAGCGGGCGTTGTTGACGTGGTTGAGCACATCCAATTCGTGAAAGCGCACGCGGTCGGCCTGTCCGAAGGTAAAGGGGGCCGGGATGCCGATGTCCCGCAGGGCGGCACTGGCGAGGGATGTCAGAAGCGGGATTGTCATGCGGAGGTTTTAGCGCCGGGTGACACGGGCGCAACCACATTAATGTAGCTGTGTAAAGCATTGAAAATATTAAAAATAATTGAAGGGATATGCCTCGGGTTGAGATTGCAAACGCAGGCGACATTTCTGTTTCCCGCCTGTGATGAACTGCGGAGCTGGCCCATTCCCTGCAGGAGGTTAGAGGGCGAGAACGCGAGGTCGGCAGGATTGGAGCGGGTGAAGGGAATCGAACCCTCGTCACTTGCTTGGGAAGCAAATGCTCTACCATTGAGCTACACCCGCATACATTACGGGGTAGCCAAATCCTGCGCTGTCTTCAAGGCAATATCGGTCGCGGGCAAACGTCCTGCGCCCTAAATCCAACCCGATTTGTATAGAGTCCGTTCGTCAAAGAATGACGTGCCCCTTGGGCGAGCGGATGCTGCGGGCAGATGGTTCAGGCGGCGACCATCGGAATGATGCCGAGCATCGGGCTGCAAGCTATTGCGGAAAAGGAGGCTTTGGCGCGCTGGGGAGGATTCGAACCCCCGACCCCTTGATTCGTAGTCAAGTACTCTATCCAACTGAGCTACCAGCGCACTACGAGGGGCGAGATAGCCCCCGTTGCGACAGGGTGCAAGACCCGATTTTGACCGGGTCGATCCAAGGGTGATCCACGTCGGATATAGGGGTGATCCAAGTCGGACGTTGCCCGGACATCTGATTTACCCCTGAAACACCAGTTCGCTGATGCGCAGGGCGGCGCGGCGCGGCCGGGTCCGGTGACGCCATATTAATGCAGGGAGCTTGCCTCGCATACCGACGCGCCGGGGCCGCAAGAACCCGATCCTCATCACCCGGACCGATGCGAACGCGTATTCGGAGCGGTTGGCGAGAGAGGTTGATTTCGATCAACCGGCAATGGCTGCAATTCAGGACCTTAGCCTGCGACGTCATCCTGCCAGCGGTGCACCTGGATTTCGCATGGCCGGCCTTCGCACCGAAACCGGGGCATCGCAGATGCGACGTTCGAAGATGAAGCGGCGCACAAACCGATCTGGAAGGAATACACGGATGGCGGCATTCTTATCGACACGCCGGGATCTGGCACTTCTGGTCATCGGGCTTCTGGGCCTGCTGACAGGGCTTGCGCTTCTTGCCATGGGCCGTGGCGGGTCAGCGGATCTTGTGTGGTCGGTCGGTGTCGTGCCGATCCTTGCCGCGCTCCTGGTCGAGATCGTGCGCAGTCTTCGAAACGGAGATGTCGGTCTCGATATCGTCGCGGCCCTGTCGATGTCGGCCGCGCTCGTGTTCGGCGAAACGCTGGCCGCAGCCGTCGTGGCGGTGATGTATTCGGGCGGAACCTATCTGGAAAGCTTCGCCGCAGGCCGCGCGCGACGCGAGATGAGCGCCTTGTTGTCGCGGGTCCCCAGAAGCGCCACGCGATATGCGGACGGCACATTGGAGGATGTTTCCCTTGATTGTATCGAACCAGGCGATCTGCTGTTGGTCCGCCGGGGCGAAGTGGCACCCGTCGACGGCACGGTGGCAAGTGACGCGGCGCTGGTCGATCAGTCTGCACTGACGGGCGAGGCGATGCCCATTCGTCTGGCGCAGGGACACGACGTGATGAGCGGCGCGATGAATGCGGGCGAAGCGTTCGATCTGCGCGCAGGCCGCCGCGCGGCGGACAGCACCTATGCCGGCATTGTCAGGCTGGTCGAGGCGGCACAGAAGTCCAAGGCACCGATGGCGCGTATGGCTGATCGCTATTCGCTGCTTTTCCTGGCCGTGACCGTAGCGCTGGCGACGGCGGCCTGGTGGTTCACGGGCGATCCGGTCAGGGCGGTCGCCGTGCTGGTCGTGGCGACTCCGTGTCCGCTGATCCTGGCGGTGCCGGTAGCGCTTGTGGCCGGGCTGTCGCGGGCCACGCATTTCGGCGTGCTGGTCAAAGGGGCTGCGCCGCTTGAGGCGCTGGCAGGCATCCGCACGCTGATCCTGGACAAAACCGGCACGCTGACCGACGGGCAACCCCGGATCGTGTCCACACAGTCGCATGGCAACCTGTCCGGCGATGACATGCTGTTTCTTGCCGCGGCCATGGATCAGGCGTCGAAACATCCCATTGCACAGGCCATCGTCGCCGTAGCTCGGGACCGCGGCCTTGTTCTGCCGGTCCCTGCGGATGTCGTGGAAACCGCAGGCGAGGGCGTTGCGGGCACTATCAACGGTCAGGCCGTTCTGGTCGGGAGCCCCGGCTTCGTCGCTGCCCGCACCTCGGGCAATGTCGTCAACGACGTCAGCCGGGTTTCCGGTGATCCGGGTTCCGTGGTTGTCGCCCTGGGAGTCGATGGGGTGCTGGCCGGTCATTTCGTTCTGGCAGATTCATTGCGATCCGGCACCGCCACGCTTCTTGCGGGCCTGAGGAAAGCCGGAATCCAGCGGATCATACTGGCGACAGGCGATCGTCGCGTCGTCGCGGATGCGGTTTCCGGCACTCTGGGGCTGGACGGGGTTCACGCCGACCTGACACCCGATCAGAAGGTAAGCCTGGTTCTTTCCGAGCGGAGCCACGGGACGGTGATGATGGTGGGCGACGGCGTGAACGATGCGCCTGCGCTGGCGTCGGCAGACGTCGGCGTGGCCATGGGGGCCCGCGGCGCGGCCGCATCGGTCGTTGCAGCGCTGGGGTATATCACCCCGGTCCAGGGCGCACTGTTGCAGGAGGTTATCGACATTGCGGTCATCCTCAACGCGCTCCGCGCCCTGAGGATAAATCCGCAGGTGGCCGGACAGACGGACCTGCGACAAACCGCGGATCAGGGCCTGCGGGATGGAATTTCAGGAACACCCTGAATTTGCGCCCCGGCACGTCTGGCCGGAGTGTCGGGATAATTTTCCTCCGGTCGGCCGCGCCACGTCGCCATCTGCATGTTATCCTTGGCAAGAAGGCCGAAATCGTTGGCAGGATGGCCAAGTCGGTAGACCGAAGAAAATGGCGCGTCCCGGGCAGATCAATGCGCGAGCATGACAGGCCTGTCCGTCTGCTCGACCATCGACTTTGTGGTCCCTCCGAAGACGGCCTGTCGCATGCGGGAGTGGCCATAGGCTCCCATCACGATCAGATCGGCCCCCGTCTCGGTAGCGCGCTTCTGGATGCAGGTTCCGATCTCTTCTCCGCCACTCGGATATTGCTGAAGGTCGACATGACATCCGTGATGGCTCAGCCAGCGTGCGACATCCGAACCGGGGTTTTCTCCGTAGCGGTCCTGTGACGTGACGGGATCGAAGACCGCGATCGTCACATGAGACGCTTCCTTCAGCAGGGGCAGGGCGGCATGGACGGCGCGCGCTGCCGGAAGGCCGGTGTCCCATGCGATGAAGATGCGGGTGGGATGGAGGGCGGAAGCGGCGCGGGTCGCATTGAGGATGACACCGGACGGGGATTGAAAGAGGACGCCCTGGACGGCGTTGCGAAACAGGGAGTCGTTGCCCCGCAGGTCGTTCGATATCACGACGGCATCGCAGGTTGCCGCCCGCTGGCCGACGATGGCCGGCAGGGCGGCAATATCGCAGGCGAGAGTGTCGACGTCGCCGGTCGCTCCGGAAGCGTCGAGACGCGCTTCGATCATCTTGGCGGTCTCGGTCAGCCCAGCGGTCGCCGTTTCGATTTCCTCCTGCCAGATGTCCGGGATCATGGGAATGCCATAGGCTTCCGTTCCGTAGGCATAGATCGGAGTGCGGGGCAGGCCCCCAAGGACCAGAAACGACAGGTGCATCCGCTCCGCGTCGGCGGATTGCAGCATCGGATCGAGATCTTCGGCCTTTGCAGAACCGGAGACCAGGATGAGAAGGCTTGCGTTTTTCATGATGACCTTTCGTGCGGGCGGTTTCCGTACCCTCTTGGCGAACGTCGCGGCTGTCGTCTGGGACAGTCCTGCCATGAGATGGCGGGCGGCGGGTTGATCGGGATCAACGTATCTGAAGCGCAGAACGGGCAGACGCAGAAGCCGCTGCGGTGAGGATGGGAAGGTGATGCTGTGCATCTTATTTCCCATACCGGCGTCGGCGCGGCTGTGACCTAGACTGAACGTGGCAGCCGTTGATATCAATCAATCCACGGGCGCAGGTTCCGTGTTGGTCTGGCACGTGTCGGCCCGCACGAGACCCCCGTGCCGAAGAATTGCATCAGAAAATTGCATCAGGAGAGCATCACATGGCGAATGGTATTTGCGACATTTGCAACACCCGTCCTGCAAGCCTGCGCGCTCAGATAGTGGAAAACGGTCTGCGGCGCACCGTAGAGCTTTGCGATGTGGATTACCGACGTCTAGCGGCACGGCAGCAGCAGTCCAGTTCGCCGCTTGAATCGCTGTTTGGGCGGCGCGGCAGCCTTTTCGACGATTTCATCGGTGACGGGTTGTTCCAGACATACAGAGGGGCCGGGACCGAACGGTCAGCCGGTGAGGCCGATACGATGCAGGCTGGCCAGCGGCATGGCGGCGCCCTGACGGAACGACTGAGTTCCCAGGCCGAGAAGCTGTTGCAGGATGCCGCCCGCACCGCGACAGAATTCGGGCGCAGGGAGGTCGATACCGAACACCTGTTGCTGGCGCTGACCGGAAGCGAGGTTGTCGCGACGATACTTGACCAGTTCAAGGTTTCCTCGACCGATCTGCGGCAGCAACTTGAAGACGCGGCCCCGCGCGGCAAGGCAGAGGATGTCTCGGAGACGACGCAGATCGGCGTCGCACCCCGCGTGAAGGACGCCATGGCGCGCGCCTTACAGGCGTCTTCGGATCTGGGTCATTCCTATGTCGGTCCCGAACACCTGCTGATCGGATTGGCCGAAGAAGGGGAGGGCATGGCCGCCGATATCCTGCGCCGCTATGGCCTGTCGTCCCAGGCAATCCGCCAAAAAGTCACGAAGGTCGTCGGCCGGGGTGCCGAGGGGGGACGCGTCGATGCGCCGAGCAATACGCCCAACCTCGATAAATATTCGCGCGATCTGACGAAACTGGCGGCCGAGAACAAACTGGACCCCGTCTTCGGGCGCGCGCGTGAGATCGAGACCACCATCGAGGTTCTGGCGCGGCGCAAGAAGAATAACCCTGTGCTGATCGGCGATCCGGGTGTCGGCAAGACTGCGATCGTCGAAGGGCTGGCGCAGCGTATCCTGGCCGGCGAGGTGCCCGAAGCGCTGGCCGATAAGCGGCTGGTCGAACTGAATGTCAACGCGCTGGTGGCGGGGGCCAAGTACCGGGGGGAATTCGAGGAACGGCTCCAGGAGATCCTGAAGGAAATCCTTGATCAGAAGGAAAGCCTGGTTCTTTTCATCGACGAGATCCACAGCATCGTGGGTGCGGGGCAGGGCGGCGGTGAGGGGGGCCTCGATATTGCCAACGTGTTCAAACCCGCGCTGGCACGCGGCGAGTTGAACCTGATCGGGGCAACGACGCTCAACGAGTATCAGAAATACATCGAAAAGGACGCGGCGCTGGAGCGCCGTTTCCAGCCGGTCTATGTCGAGGAGCCGACCATAGCCCAGACCATCATGATCCTGCGTGGCCTGCGCGACATGTTCGAGGCGCATCACAAGGTCACGATCTCGGACGAAGCGATCATCGCGGCCACCGAGTTATCGGACCGCTATGTCACAGCGCGGTTCCTGCCCGACAAGGCAATTGACCTGATCGACCAGGCCTCGGCGCGCGTGAAGCTTGCCAAGAGTGCACGTCCCGTCGAGGCGCAGGAAATGGACGCCGAGGTCAGGCAGCTGAAACGTGAGCAGGATTATGCCGCCGCACGCAAGCATTTCGACGAAGCCGCCGAAATCGGCGCGCGTCTGACCGAAAAGGAGGCAGATCTGAAGAAGGCGACCGAGGAGTGGAAACGCGCGCAGGCGTCAGGCTCTTCCGAGGTGCGCGCCGCCGATGTCGCTCAGGTCGTCTCGAAGCTGACCGGCATTCCGGTGACGGAACTGACTGTCGAGGAGAAGGAGAAGCTTCTGCATATGGAGGACCGGCTGCACAGGCGCGTCATCGGACAGAACGAGGCCATCGCCGCGGTCTCGGACGCCATCCGGCTTGCCCGCGCGGGCCTGCGCGAAGGGGATCGACCGATCGCCAATTTTCTGTTCCTCGGTCCGACGGGCGTCGGCAAGACGGAACTGGCCAAGGCACTCGCGGAAGTGGTTTTCGGAGATGAAGATGCGATGATCCGCATCGACATGTCCGAATACGGCCAGCGGCACACTGTCGCTCGTCTGATCGGAGCGCCGCCGGGCTATGTCGGTTATGACGAAGGCGGCCAACTGACCGAGAAGGTGCGCCGCAGACCCCATAGCGTAATTCTGCTGGACGAAATCGAGAAGGCGCATGGCGACGTCTACAACATTCTGTTGCAGGTGTTCGATGACGGTCGCCTGACGGATGGCAAGGGGCGCGTTGTCGATTTCAAGAATACGGTCATCATCGCCACATCGAACCTTGGCTCGGACGTGATTCAGCGCGATCTGGCAATCCGCGGCACCGAGAAGGCGGATGCACAGAAACTCAAGGCCGATCTGATGGGCGTTCTGCGGAGCCATTTCAGGCCCGAGTTCATCAACCGGATCGACGAGGTGATCGTGTTTCACGCGCTCGACCGTTCCGAGATCCGCCAGATCGTCGAGATGCAACTGGCCCGCGTGGCTGCGACAGCCGCAGGGCAGGGTGTGACGCTTATCCCGGATGCCAGTCTGATCGATCACCTGTCCGACGAAGGCTATGCGCCCGAGTTCGGCGCCCGCGAGTTGCGGCGTCTGATCCGGTCCGAGCTTGAGACGGTGCTGGCGCGCGAAATGCTCAGTGGAGCGGTCGAGGACGGCGACGAGGTGCGCGCTCTTTGGGATGACGATGCGGACAAGGTGCGGCTCGAGAAAAGCGGCGCGGCACCGCACCCCGCCCCACCCGAGGAAGAGGCGGATGCAGAAGTGGAGGCGGATTCAGAGGCGATGGCAAAATAGGTATACCAAGGGCCGCACCGCGGGCGCATCCCCCGCGGTGCACCGACAGACGTTGCTCCAAGGAACTTCGGATCTTCGGTGGCAGATGCGATAGGCCCGGTATGCCCGGTCGATCGCCCAGTCATCCATTCGGACGGCCACCGGACCTAGTCGAACACGTAACGGCCCGGTGCATTTGTCGCATTGTCGGGGGACCGCCGGACTGCTGGCCGAGACGTCGCCGGAACAGCCGGACCCGATGCCGCCAGAAGCCAGTCTGACAATTCTTCCCACCACGACCCCTCGATGCTGTCGTGGTTTTCAAACCATGTGTCGGGGTCCTGGTAGAGATCGCCATGCGCGCGCCGTCCGATCCGGTAGTGCCGGCCGATATGGCCCGGCTCGCTCAGAATGCCGCCGTTGTGACCGCTGCTGGTCAGGGCGAAGGTCAAATCACAATCGCTAAACAGGCGCATCTTGTAGACCGACCGCCAGGGCGCGATGTGGTCTGTCTCGGTTCCGACCACGAACATGGGCGTTGTGATGTCCTTGAGCGCGATAACGCGACCGTTCACTGCAAACCGGCCTGCCGTCAGCCGGTTCTCGAGAAACAGTCCGCGCAGGTATTCGGAATGCATCCTTGCCGGCATCCGTGTCGTATCGCCGTTCCAGACGCCCAGATCCGTCGGCAAGTCCGGTTTGCCCAGAAAGTAGCGGTTGACCGCACGCGTATAGATCAGATCCTCGGCCCGGATGGAGGCGAAGGTGCGGGTCATCTGCGGGCGGTCGAGATAGCCCTGATCCCACATGAAGTCCTCTACGAAGGCGACCTGGTTCTCGTCGACGAACAGCAGCAGTTCGCCGGCCTCGGCGAAATCTACCTGTGCTGCCATCAGGGTAATCGTTGCCAGGCGATCATCGCCGTCTCGTGCCATCGTCGCGGCGGCGATCGCGAGGAGGGTGCCACCCAGGCAATAACCGTTGGCGTGAATCTTCACGTCAGGCACGACGGCCCCGATCACATCGAGCGCGGCCATGATGCCGTTCGTGCGATAATCCTCCAGCGACCAATCAGCGTGTTCGGGCCCCGGATTGCGCCATGAAATCATGAAGACCGTGAATCCTTGCCGCACGAAATAGCGGACCATGGAGTTTTGCTGCGACAGGTCGAGTATGTAATACTTCATGATCCAGGCCGGAACGAAAAGGATCGGTTCGGGGCGCACCGTTTTGGTCTGGGGCGCGTATTGGATCAGCTCGAACATCTCGTTGCGAAAAATGACCTCGACCGGCGTGCAGGCGAGATCGATGCCGATACGAAAACCCTCCGGGGCGGGGCGCTTTGTCTGCAGAAGGGTCTGGATGAGATCCTGTGTCATGAGCGCCGTCCCTTCCATGAGGTTTCGCCCGCCCGTTCTTGCCGTCTCCTCCATGATCTCGGGATTCAACCAGGGAAAGTTCGACGGAGAGACGAGATCGAGGGCCTGACGAACCTGGAACTGGACCCGGTCGGCGTCCTGCGGGCGCAGTCCGGGCATGTTGTCCGTCGCGGCTTCCCACCAGTCCTGCGTTGCAAGAAACGCCTGCTTCCAGAGTGCGAACAGCGGCATGTCCCAGGAGGCATGCGCGAAGCGGTGGTCGTACGACCGGGGCCTGAACGGTGCTTCGGCCTCCCGACCCAGGGCATGCGACAGCGCAAGAACCCCCACCTTTCCGGCGTTCACCTGCGCCCGCTCCACAAGCTCCAGTTGGCGACCGGGCGACCGGGCGAGATTCAGCGCCCAGCCCTGCCAGACCGACTGGATCGAGAAAGGAGATACGCCGCCGGTCAACCTTGCCAGCACAGCCCGTGATGCACGATCGAGAACCGCATGGGGGTGAGCGGCCTTGGCCGGTGCAGTGCTGGGAAGGGGCAGGGGAACGGGCAAACGAGCCGGAGCGGTCGCGGACTTGTGGGGAATTACGGCAGAGGTCATTGGACGCTGCACCCCTTCATGGCTGGGTCTCGGCTCAGGATAGCGGTTCACTCAGAGCTGCAATTGACAGCGATCAAGTCGGCTGGCGGCCCGGAGCGGGGGGCAGAGACCATATGCAGAATCGCAGACCGATCCGGCGGGCCCGGCCAGCAGGCGACGTCATTCGAAACAGGAAACTGCCCCGGAAAGGTGACGCAGAAACCCCGTGCACGCAATACCCTTCCTGATCGGGGTGGTGGCTCCGACAGCTGTGTATCGATCGCCGTGAGCGTTTCCAGAGCAGACAGAACGAGTTCTCGATGCCATGCATTCCCGGAGGAGCACCGACAGTCAGTCAGTCAGGCTCGATAGTTTCGGGATGCACCATCCATTCACGGCCCTTCAGCATTCCTTGCCAATAGAGCGGCGGCAGGATTTTCTCCTTCAGAAACCATGCTGCGCGGCTTGGCCGGGTTCCGTCGATGAGCGCCTTCGGCAGGGTCGGCAGAAGCATCCCGCCATAACCGAACTCGGCCAGCACGATCTTGCCCCGTTCCACGGTCAGCGGGCAGGCGCCGTAGCCATTGTATTGTGCTGTGGGCGCGTGGTCATCCATGTCGGCGGAAACATTTGCCGCGACCACCGGGGCCTGAACCCGCGCAGCGGCGGCAGTCTTCGCGTTCGGCGCGTTCATGACGTCACCCAGCGACCAGATGTTGTAGAAGGTCTTGTGCCGCAACGTCGCCTGGTCGACGTCCACCCATCCGTCGGCATCGGCTAGGGGTGAAACCCTGATGAAGTCGGGTGCGGTCTGTGGTGGGCAGACGTGCAGCATGTCGAAGGGCATTTCGACCGTTTTCAACGCTGCATCGGGGCGTTTTACCTCAAAGGTGGCGACTTTCGCCGGACCGTCGACAGCAACGAGATTATGATGGAAGTCAAGCGACACGCCATAGCGGTCGACGTACTCCATCAGTGCGGGGATATAATCCTTCACCCCAAAGAGGACGGGACCGGCAGTGGCGAAATGGATGTCGATACGACCCAGGACGCACCGCCGCTGCCACGCTTCGCCTGACAGGTACATTGCCTTATGCGGCGCACCCGCACATTTGATCGGCATGGGGGGTTGGGTAAAAACGGCCCTTCCACGATCAGCCCGCACACCAGCTCCCATGTATAGGGTGCCAGGTCATAGCGATAATTCGACGTCACCCCGTTTCGGCCTAACGTGTCGACCAGACAGACAGGCGGGGCGTCAGGATCCTGATATCCATGCAACCTGCCTTAGATCGCGTTGACCGGGACCTTGAAGACGGGATGGCCGTCGTCGTCGCAGGGCACTTCGCCCGCGCGCATGTTCACCTGAAGGGACGGCAGGATCAGCTTGGGCATGTCCAGGGTGGCGTCACGTGCCTGCCGCATCTTCACGAAGGCCGCGCGTGTGGTGCCGCCGCCGACATGAATGTTATGAGCCTTCTCCTCGGCCACGCTTGTTTCCCAGGCGATGTCCCGTCCGTTCGGGCCATAATCGTGGCACATGAAAAGGCGCATCGTGTCGGGCAGGCGCAGCACCTTCTGAATGCTGTCATAGAGGGTGCCCGCATCCCCACCGGGAAAGTCCGCCCGCGCGCTTCCGCCATCCGGCATGAAGAGCGTGTCACCGACGAATGCGGCATCGCCCATCACATGTGTCATGCAGGCAGGCATATGGCCCGGCGTATGAAGGGCGAAGGCGGTCATTTCGCCGATCTGATAGGTATCGCCATCCTCGAGCAGGGCGTCGAACTGGCTGCCATCGCGCTGAAACCTGGTGCCCTCGTTGAAGATCTTGCCGAACGTTTCCTGCACGGTGACGATCTGGGCCCCGATGCCGATCTTGCCGCCGAGTTTCTGCTGGATGTAGGGGGCGGCGGACAGGTGATCGGCGTGAACATGGGTCTCGATGATCCAGTCCAGCGTCAGGCCGCGCCGTTCAATTTCGGCGATCAGGGCATCGGCATGGTCGTAGGTGATACGTCCAGCGGCGTAGTCGATGTCCATGACGCTGTCTACGATGGCACAGTGGTCGCTGGCACTGTCCCTTACGATATAACTTATGGTGTTCGTTGCGGGATCGAAATGGCCCGAGACGTCGGGCCGAACTGTCATGTCGACGGGATAGGGCATGATAGCTCCTTTTCAGGCTGTTGTCGGCCGGGCCTGATCGGATTTTGCACAAAGCGCTTGAGACGGATGCCGATTGCGGCGCTGGCGACGGGAATTGAAAACACCGGGAACGAAGTTACCGGCGCGGATCGGTGGTGCCCGGACAAGAGACCGCCAGTCTGCAGGGACTGAAGAAGTGTGCGTAAGGTTTCCATAGCCTGGCACCTACTTCGTCGGGGGCGGTTCGGCTTTGACTGAGATCAACGGGGCACGGTTTCCGAGCAAACGTCCGGCGCATATTGGTGGTCCGGGGCGGACACCGCTGCAAATGTCGCGCCGGGTTCACCGCGGGATCGAAGATGTCCCCGGAAACCCTGACGCGCATCAGGTGGCAAACGGGTCTTCGTGACAGCCTTCACGGCCGACAGGTGGCAATTCTCGCATGTAAAAGCCCGGTCGGGACAGCGAGGGATCTGACGATCGGAGGACTTATTCATGGACAGGCCCGGCACGGGACGACAGTGACAGACGGATTTGTTTTTCCGCTTCCAGAATTGCGAAGAACGCGACCCCGATCGCTATGATCACCGATCCGTCCACAACGGACACCGCCCTTGTGCCGAAAACCTGTTGTGCCGCCGACCAGTAGGTGACGATGAATTGGGCGGGAACAATCAGGGCCAGACATGTCCAGATCACCCTCGTTCCTTTCGCGCTGGCCCAGGTCAGCGATGTGCCGAAAATATTGCGGATGAAGAAGAGATGAAAAATCTCCAACACCACGAGGAGGTTCATCGCCAGAGTTTGCGACAGCGCGTGCGGATAGCCCTTGGCCGTGGCATAGGCACCGATACCGAACACGGCCAGGACGAACAGGACGGAGACAAGAACGATATGCCAGCCCAGCGTGGCATCCAGCAACGGCGTCTCGCGCGCACGCGGCGGGCGCTGCATCGTGCCGGGCTCGGTCGGTTCGAATGCCAGGGCCAGACCCAGCGTGATACCTGTGATGAGATTGATCCAGAGAACCTGCAAGGGCGAGACCGGCAAGGCGAGGCCGAGTATCAGCGCGATGGTGATCGCGCCCGCCTCTCCAAAGCTGGTCGGCAACTCGAAACCTATGGTCTTTCGCAGATTGTCGTAGACCGTGCGCCCCTCGGAGACGGCGGCGGCGATGGAAGCGAAGTTGTCGTCCGCCAGCACCAGAACAGCCGTCTCCTTGGCGGCATCCGAACCCTTGACCCCCATCGCAATGCCGACGTCGGCACGCTTCAGGGCCGGCGCATCGTTCACGCCATCTCCGGTCATCGCGACGGTCAGACCATGGGCCTGCAATACGGTGACGAGGCGCAGCTTGTTCTCGGGCGAGGTGCGCGCGAAAATGTTTGTATCCAGAACTGCCTGCGCCAGATCTGCGTCGCTCCGTGCATCGAGATCTGCACCGGTCAGCACCGATGTGGGATTTCGCAACCCGATCTGCTGACCGATGGCCGAAGCGGTCCCGGCATGGTCTCCGGTGATCATCTTGACGGTAATGCCTGCGGCATGACACTCCTCGATTGCACCAATCGCCTCGGGGCGTGGCGGATCGATCATGCCGACGAGGCCGATCAAGGTGAATTCGCCGTCGGGCTGGTCTGATCCGAAGCCGTCAACGGTCGCGTCCCGCATTGCAAAAGCCAGTACACGCTGTCCCTTCGAGGCGATGAGATGCGCCTCGCCTTGCCAGTAGTCCTGGTCGAGCGGGACGTCGGCACCGTCGCCACGTTGGGTTTTGCACATCGCAAGCACGCGTTCCGGCGCCCCTTTGACCATTATGGAATGCCGACCGTCCGGGGCTTCGACCAGCACCGCCATGTAGCGGTGAACGGCGTCGAAGGGTATTTCGTCGCGTCGGGACCAACCTGAGATATCGACCTCTGTCTTCGCCGAAAAAGCGAGGAGGGCACCCTCCATCGGATCGCCGATTGACTGCCAGGTCGAACCGGACAGACGCAATGCGGCGTCGTTGCAAAGCGCTGCCGCGCGGCCAAGCTCGGCCAGGGTATTGGATGCGGGGCTTGGGTGAATGGCACCGGTCGGATCGTAGCCATGGCCCTCGATCGCAAAAAGCCCTGCCTGCGTCAGTGCCGTCACCACCATCATTTCATTGCGCGTCAGGGTGCCGGTCTTGTCGGTGCAGATTACCGAAACGGATCCCAGCGTCTCGATCGCGGGCAAATGACGAATGATGGCATTGCGGCGCGCCATGGCCCTGACACCGACCGAAAGGGCGATGGTCATCACGGCCGGAAGTCCTTCCGGAATCGCGGCGACGGACAGGCCGACGACATTCATGAAAATTTCATCGAAGGGCAGCTGGCCGACAAAGTAGCCATAGGCCAACAGGACCGAAGCAATCAGCAGGATCAGAATGGTGAGCCATCGGGCGAGGACGTCCATCTGCGCGACCAAAGGGGTGGTCAGCGTCTGCACCCGCGAAATCAGTCCGCCGATCCTGCCGATTTCGGTATTTTCTGCCGTGGCGACAACAACGCCGCGGCCCGTCCCGTTGGTCACCAGCGTGCCGCTGTAGGCCATGCAGGTCCGGTCGCCGATCGGAGTCGCGCGGGCTAGGGCATCGACCGATTTCTCGACCGGGACGGATTCACCGGTAAGTATCGCTTCGTCAATGAAAAGACCCGTGGCCTCGATCAGGCGCAGGTCGGCGGGTGCCCTTTCCCCCGGCTCAAGGAGGACAAGATCACCGGGAACCACATCGGCCGTGTCGATTGCGCGGCGCTCGCCGTCGCGCAGCACGGTGGTTTGCGGTGCCAGCATGTCCCGGATGGCGTCCATTGCCTTCTCGGCGCGATCCTCCTGAATATAGCCGATAATCGCATTCGCAATCACAACCGCGAGGATGACTGAGGTATCGATGTAATGCTGCAGGCTGGCCGTCGTGATCGCGGCGGCAAGCAAGACGTAGATCAGGACGTTATTGAAATGCGCGAGGAAACGGAGAAATGGATTGCGCCGCGCCGACGAGGGCAGGCGGTTCGGGCCATGTCGCTGGAGCCTGTCGATGGCTTCCGATTCACTCAGACCCGTGCGACTGGCGCCGAGCGATATCAGCACGTCGTCGACCGTCAGGGTGAACGGTTCAGTCAGCGGTGAACCCGCCGGTGCATCGGCACCGTTCGTTGCAATGCGGATCGGTTCGGCCGGGGTCTGCTTTGTCATGTACAAACTTTGCTAATATTGGCGGAGCCGGGTTGATCCACCGGTCTGTGCGATCTCATGACATCCTCGGCATCAGCACCGTTTCAGTGTACCGGCGATTGCCGCCTTGCAGGCAGATCGACATGGGTCGCATCCGGCGCAGGGCGGATGCCGCCACTGCGACCACACGGACAGGACTGTGCCGATACCCGGGATCAGCGCGAGAACAGGACCGGCAGATCGGATCTGCCGAGCAGGTCCCGCGTTGCCGTGCCGATAATGAAGTCATAGGCGCGGGAGTGGCCAAAGGCCCCGATGGCGATCATGTCTGCGCCTCTCTCGAAAGCCTCCTTGTTCAAGGCAGTAGCGACACCAGGGTGCGTCCATGTCTTCTGAACGAGGGTCGTCTCGACCCCGTGGCGGGCGAAGGCGGCCGCAAGTTCGCGCGAGGTCGCGTCCTGGTCAGCACCATGGCTGCTGTCGTTCACGTGCACGATATGGGCGATGTCCCCTTCCTGAAGCAGGGAAAGAACATCGTGGGCCGCCCGGACAGCCTCGCGCGTGCCGTTCCAGCCGATCAGAACGGAACGACCGAGTGTATCGGGGCGAGCGGTCGGGGGAACGACGAGCACCGGACGACCGGAATCGTGGATCACCGTCTCCAGGAGTTTCATATCCGCCGACTGGTGGATGTCCGTTCCGCCCCCCGCAATGACGACGATATCGGCGCAACCCGCGCTTTCTGCGATCCGGTCGGCAGCCATTGCCATCCCGGTCCTCACCGGCCGCCATTCGGACACGAACTGTTCTGCATGGGTGTACTTCTCGAAAACCGCCTTCAAGGTTTCGGTTTGTTCGAGCTGTGAGGACCCGTAATCGTCATGAGCGGCGTCCGGAATGTGCAGGGCAATACCGGGATAGACCATCAGAGCCTCGATTGTGCGCAGTCCGATCAGGTGTGCGTCGTGACGGCGGGCCAGGGCGCAGGCGGCTGTCATGACGGCGTCGGCGCTGGATTCAGAGGTGAGACAGGCAAGTATGGTCTTGATGGACATGATGTCCTCCTTTGCTGGATGGGCTGCGCGACGTCAGACACGAAACGCGTCCGTGCGTGACCTGTGCCCGATGTCTGGGAGTGATGGTGTCGATCCGATACGCGGACCCTGAACCCTGCGGGCAGACCTGCGAGGATTGGCACCGCCGGATTTGAAATTATTGCAATCAAGGTTGCGATCCTCGCGCATGTCACTCCTCCGGCCTATCTCGATCAGCGTCTCGCCCGAGGTCGATGCCTCCGGATTTCCATGCCTCACGTCAGGTTGTCTGCCCTTGTGTGACATGACTGGTCCTAACATCGCCTTCCCCATCTCCGGTTGATCGCGATCAACCGGCTTGCGTGTTTCGGTGCGCATCCTTCCCTGGACAAATCGGTCCGAGGAGAGATGTGATGATCGGGATAAAGGGTGCAATGCTCGCCGCTGTGCTGGCTGTTCTGTCCAGCCCAGGAGCGGCGGAGACCCCGGATCGCCAGATCGGCGGCGACATTCTGAGAAGCGGAGACTCGGCTGCGCAGTTGCAGGCGGACCGGGACGTTCTGGCGACCGGCTTTACCGTGACCCTGGACGGTATGATCGCGCAGGACGGTCACGCGGCCGGTTTTGCGGTCGGGGTGGATGCGACGACCGGCGGCGATCTCTATGGGGCCGGTTTTTCCGTCGGTCTGAGAGGCACGGTAGGCGGTGATCTGACGGCAACGGGGTTCAGCGTCGTGACCGGTCCGGGCGCGGAGGTTGCGGGCAACGCACGTCTGGCGGGTGCAAGGATCACGATCAATGGTCCGATACGGGGCGCGCTGGCAGCGGTCGGCGGCAAGATCACCCTCAATTCCGAAGTCGCCGGGGATGTCCTGCTCGGGGCGGAGACGCTCACGTTCGGTCCGGATGCCCGCATCGGCGGCAAACTGACATATTCGACACCAGAGCGCATCGATATCCCCGACTTCGTTCTATCGGCAGACCGGATTGTATATGAGCCTTTCCAGCGCAGCGAGATTTTCAACAATGCCTACGAGATGTGGGAAGGCTGGGAGATGCCGCGCGGTCCAACGTTCCTGACGGTATTCGGCGGATTTCTGGTCACGCTCGGTTTCTTCGTCGTGATCGGTGCGCTGTTTCTCACCCTCGCTCCGGTGCAGGTCCGGCGGCTGCGCCGAAGCATCGATGCACGACCCGGCATGGCCTTGCTGACCGGAGTGATCGGCCTGTCGATGCTCTTCGGGTTGGTGCCTGTCAGTGCGATGACCATACTAGGTGTCCCGCTCGTGCCGATCGTCCTGCTGGCAATCCTGCTTGTCTGGATCCTGGGATATATCCTCGGTGCCTACGTCCTTGCCATGCGCGTTCTTCGAGCCTTTGGAACCGCCGAGAATCCGGTGATCTGGATGCGACTGCTGGCTCTCGTGATCGGCGTAAGCTTCATAGCGCTGCTGAATTACATCCCGGTGCTCGGCTGGATGGCGAATTTCGCCTTGGTCCTGCTGGGGATCGGCGGAATAGCGACGGCACTGTTCGAACGGATGGTCGGCAATATTGACCCTGCGCTCGATGTCGACATGCAGCCAATTCAACGCAACCCGGAACAGGAGTAAAGCCATGTCTGCGCAGGGACTGGAAGTGATCGATCATACCGTGCAACTGACCCACGAATGGATCAACGAGGTGCGGGACAGGCTGGGCTGGAGCAGCAGCCGGGATGCGATGCGCCTGCTGCGCGTGACACTGGTCCAGCTCCGCGATCACCTGGGGCACGAGGAGACCGCGCAACTGTCTGCGCAGATGCCCCTTTTGATCCGCGGAATGTTCTTTGAAGGTTGGCAACCGGCGCATACGCCAGTGCGTGACCGGAAGGCGGAGCACTTCGTGACCGCCATCGAGAAACAGGTTGAGGCTGTCCTCGACTGGCGCGGCCCACGTGACATCGAAGCTGTGTTCCGCACCTTGGACAACAGGATTTCGGAAGGCGAGATCCGGGACGTCAAAGCGGGGTTGCCGCAAGCGATCCGCGACATGTGGCCAGATTGAAAGGATGCGACGATGGAACCGGAAAATATCAATATCCTGACAATTGAGCCGGGATATCTGCGGCGACTGTTGTTCAAATTGCGGGCGGCAAGCCTTGGGGATGCGGACACGCCGCGAGATGCCCGCGACAATGCTTTGTACGGTGAACACCACATTACGCTCAAGGAAGAGGTGGATACCTGCGCTGTCCGGGAGGAACTGGTCGCAGAGATCGATGGGCTGGACCCCGATCATCAACAGGAGCTTGTTGCGTTGATGTGGGTCGGGCGCGGTGACTTCGACAGCGACGAGTGGCCGGAGGCCCTGGCGCTGGCTATGCAACGCGCGGACGCGCCGGCGTCCCGCTATCTGCTTTCTCACCCTATGGCCGCCGACGAAATCGCCAGCGGCCTTGAGGAACTTGGTCACGATCATCTTCTGGAAGACGGTAGCTACTAGCGCGACCTCGTCAGGTGTCGGCCTGAGATGCGTCGATGAGGGCATCCAGGTCGAGGACAAGAACCGTCTGCGGCGTGCCGAGGGCGATCGTCTTCGACTTGCGCAATATGGTAAACGTACGGCTGACGGTTTCGATCGTCAGGCCAAGGAAATCCGCGATGTCTGCACGGCTCATCGGCAGGGAGAACGTCGCATAGTTGCCGATGGGAGCGCCCGTCCGCTGCGACAGGACAAGAAGGAACGATGCGATCTTCTCCATCGCCGATTTGCGTGCGAGCATCATGACGTGGTCCTGCATCGCGCTGATCTCGCGGAGCGCGGCGCGCAGAAGGCGCTGATGCGTTTCCGGATCGCTTTCGCCCGCTTCGAAAACGCGGCGCTTGTAGATGACGATCTCGGCGGAGGAGAGCACATCGCAATCGGTGTGGTGTCGTGTCCCGTTCGGGAAGCCGACGATATCGCCAGGCAGTCCGAACGCGATGACTTGCCGTTTGCCGTTTTCAAGGACACGGGTCAGGCGAAGGACACCCGACACGACCTCGTAAAGATTGGTGGCGTCATCGCCTTCGTGATAAAGATATGCACCGGACTTGAATTGCCGTTGCACAAGCGGCTTCGATTGCGTGCAAGGCGGTTGAATAACCGATGGCGTGTGGAAAGACATCGGTTCGGCTGAAAGTGTTACGTACATGCTGCGCTCTCCGGTTTGGTTCGCAGGCACCATCCCAATGATGTGTCGCAGTCAGACACGCGCGGCAGTATCGGTTTGTATCGGTTTGTATCTTTCCGCCGATTAGCGTGTTGCGGCTGGCCACACCTGTATTTATCGTTATTTCATGGGTCGTTCCGCCGGATCATTGCCATGGCCGACAAGACCATTCTCGTCGTTGAAGACGATCAGAAAATTCGCACACTCCTTAGACGCTGTCTGGAAGGGGCCGGATACGTCGTGGAAGAAGCATCAGACGGCAACGGTGTGCGGGAGGCATTTTCGGATGCCCCCCCCGATCTTGTGACCCTGGATCTGAATTTGGGAACCGAAGACGGACTGGATATCGCGCGGGACATTCGCCGCACCCATGATGTGCCGATCATCATGGTGACCGGAAAGGACGATGTGATCGATCGCGTGGTTGGTCTTGAACTCGGCGCCGACGATTATCTGACGAAACCCTTTCACGTACGCGAGGTTCTTGCCCGTGTGCACGCCGTATTGCGTCGGAGTAAGATGCGGGGTGCAAGCCGCGCGGAACCCGTTGACGCAAGTCCGCCAACAGACCTGCTGCACGATCTTGATGGGTTAAAGCTTGATATTAATCGAATGCAGCTGACCGACCGAGATGGTAAAGACTGCAATCTGACGACAGCCGACTTCAAACTTCTGGCGGCCTTCGTGGCCAATGCCAAGCGCCCCCTGTCGCGCGATCGCCTGATGGATCTTATCGATGGGACGGAATGGGCGCCTCTGGACCGCACGATCGACAATCAGGTGGCTCGCCTTCGCAAGAAGATCGAGCGTGATCCCTCTCGTCCGACGCTGATAAAGACAGTCCGGGGCATTGGATACATGTTGACCGAAATAGCAGTCGAACAGGATTACCGGTCTTCGAGCACGGTCTGAAGGGCGAGCGCCAGATCGGCTTGCCGGTAAGGTTTGCGCAAAATCGCGAATTCAGCCTCTATCCTGCCGCCGCGCAGGACGCTTTCGGAGAAGCCGGAGGTCATAAGAACGCGCACTCCGGGCTTGTCTTCGGCGATCTTCCGGGCAAGATCGTGACCCGACATCCTGCCGGGCATGACCAGGTCTGTGAACACGACGGAGATATCGTCTCGGTCTTTCAGGATGCTCCATGCAGCATCGCCGGTCGTTGCGGTAATGCACCGAAATCCGAAGGCCATCAGACGGGTCTGCGACAGTCGCATCACGCGGGGATCGTCCTCGACCACGAGAACAAGCCTCTCCGCGCCAAAGCGCGATAGCCCATCCTGGTTTTCCTCGACGGCGTTCCCGGTCTCTGTTTCATCCACCATCGCAGGGAAATAGAGGCTGATTGTCGTTCCTTCTCCGATCTCGCTGTAGATGGCGATGTGACCTTCCGACTGTTTGATGAAGCCATAGACCATTGAAAGTCCAAGCCCAGTGCCCTGGCCAACCGGCTTTGTCGTATAGAATGGCTCCATCGCCCGGTTGCGCGTTTCGGCCGACATTCCTTCACCCGTATCGCTGACTGAAAGCCGGACGTATTTTCCGGGTTCGACCCCGATCTCCTGCGCGATGTAGCGATCGTCCAGTTCGACATTGCGCGTCTCGACAAGGATTTTCCCACCGCCGGGCATGGCGTCCTGTGCATTGAGCGCAAGATTAAGGACGGCCGTCTGAAGTTGGGTCGCATCCGCACGCGTAGGCCAGGCGTTTTCGGCAAAAACAGCGTCGATCGAAATGTGTGCGCCGATGGTTCGATTCAACATGGCCAGGGATTGTTCGACCAGATCGTTCAGGACGATGACCTCGGACTTCAGGCTGCTTTTGCGGGCGAAAGCCATAAGCCGGGAGGTGAGGTCTGCCCCCAGTTCCGCGGCCTCCAGCGCGTCGGAAATCAACGCACGGCTTTGTGCGGCAGGCCCGGACATCTCCAAGAGTTCCAGATTGCCGACAACCACCGTAAGCAAATTGTTGAAGTCGTGGGCGATGCCTCCGGTCATCTGTCCGATCGCATCCATTCGTTGAGATCGGGCCGCAGCCTCTTCGGCGGCTTGCCGATGTGATCGGTCATGTAAAATCGCTACAAACAGGACTTCGCCGTCGATGTCCGCGCGGCCGACCGATAGATGCAGTGGAAAGACGGTTCCGTTTGCGCGCAGACCCTCGACGTCTCGCCCGATCCCTATGATGCGCTTCTCGCCCGTCTCGAGATGATGGTGCAGGAATCCGTCGTGACGTACTGCCATGTCGTCAGGCATCAGAATGCGGACGTTTTGTCCCATGAGATCGTCTACGGACCTGCCGAAGAGCAGGGCGGTTGCCTTGTTGACGCGCAATATGGTGCCGTCATGGTCCGACACGAGGATCGCATCGACCGCGGCATCGAAAATCGCGAAAAGGACGGCGCGATCATCGGCAATATCCATAGTCAACACTCTGAATCAATTAGATGAAAAGCGCCTGAGCTCATTCCGGGGCAGTTCGACTATACGATTGGTGGGGCGCAGGCCCAACCTCTCGCGATACGTTAATGACCGCTAAAACATCTGTGAGAGTGATCACACCGGCCAGCCTTTCTGCATCGACAACAAGGAATTTTCTCCGACCTGTTTTCATGATCCGCGCCATAAGGTCGAGGCCAGTCATGTCACAGAAAACAGAATTATCGTTATTCACGTTCTCGATCACATCTTCAACCATCACTGTCGTCCAGTGTTCGCGGTCGATCTTGCGGACAATCTGGGTATCGACATACCCCAGCAGGGTCCCGTTCTCCAAAACGGGTGCGAATGTGATGGCGTGTTCCAGGAACACATTATTCACCAGGTCCGACAGCGATTGATCCACGCGTGCCGTCCATGGATCGCGCGTCATGAAGGTCGCGACAGTCCGCCCGTCGAACGCAACCTCCGTCTCCAGCCGGGCAAGGGACGCGCGCGATGTCGCCAACAGGAACAGTCCGATCAGGATCGGCCAGAGCCCTGCAGCCAATGCACCGGAGAAAACGGCGTAAAGACCCAGCGCTATCACCCCATAGGCGATCACGTTCGAAACGGTAACTGCATGTCTGGTGGACATCACCAGATCGCCCGATCGCGTCCAGAGCCAGGCGCGCAGCACCCGACCCCCATCCATCGGAAACGCAGGCAGAAGATTGAACAGGGCAAGGACAAGGTTGATTACGGCCAGGTAGCCGAAGATCGAGAGCGCAGCGGCCGGCAGCCCGATGATGTCTGAGACCAGAGCGCTGAACCAGAATCCGAGTGCGAGGCAGAAACTGGCAAACGGCCCGGCGATGGCGATCCAGAATTCGGTCGCTCCGCTCACCGGCTCCGACTGGAGTTCTGCGACACCTCCGAAAAGAAACAGGGTGATGCCTGAAATGCGAAGGCCAAAGCGTCGCGCGACGATGGCATGCGCCAATTCGTGCACGATCAATGACCCGAAAAGTCCCAGCATCGCCGCCACGGCCATGACAAGAAGCGCCGGAGTCCGGGCATCCGGGAATTCGACCGGAAAGTAGGCGGTAGCAAGACTCCAGACGATCAGCGCGGCGATCAGAAGCCAACTTGCATCGACCTTGATCTCGAAACCATGGATCCGTGCAATCCTTATGGCATTACCCCACATCAGATTCACCAAGGGTTTGTTTATCAGTTATCTTATGCGGATTCAGGGTCATTGAAACGGCTGACAGGGCTTCCTCCAGGGATCGATCTGTGTCGATGCGATGCCATTGCATCGCGCCCGGATCCGCCCCGGCCTGTCGTATCACAACGGTTGAATCCGCGTCGGACGCGTCCGGTCCGCGCGTTGAGATTCGCGCCAGCCGTGTAGCCGTTTTCGATTCCAGCCAGATTCCGACGAAATCGCATCCGGCATCTGTCGCGATATCTTCGGCGGCCCGGCGCGCATCAGCATTTCCATGAACGGCGTCAAGGATCACCGAATGACCTTGTTCAAGAACAATACGGGCCTGATGGCGTATGGCGTCATAAGTTCGGGCCGTCACTTCGGGCGTATAGCCTTCCGCGCCGAGGTGGGTGAGTGGATCATGATGCAGAAGCGTCTTGCGAGCGACATCGCTGCGAATGTGCATCGCGCCCGGTGCTGCACCGATCTTGTGCGCGATGGCACGCGCGACCGTAGATTTGCCGGTGCCGGAATAACCGCCGATCGCCAGGAGGACAGTCGGCTTCGGATCGAGATAATCCATGGCCTGCATCAGATAGGCGCGTGCCTCGCCCATCATTTCGATTCCGTCTGCCGCGACGGCAGCGGTCTGAACATCTACCATCGTGCGTATTGCAGCCCGGATCGAGAGGTATAACGGCAGAAGCGAGAGACCGGCATCGGTCAAATCCGAGCACGCTTCGGAGAAATAGGCATTCAGCACCAGATTTGCCGGGTGACCCATTCCGCGGTGGTCGAGATCCATCAGCAGAAACGCAAGATCGTAAAGGGTATCGCATGTGCCTAGGCGTTCATCGAATTCGAGGGCATCGAAAGGCGTTGGGACGCCGCCGATCACAACGATATTGCGCAGATGGAGATCGCCGTGACATCGCCGAATGTGCCCGTTTCTGGACCTTTGGTGTAAAATCACGGACAGGTCAGACCAAACCTTTCGGCTTCGCGCAATGAAATCGGAGGCTTCAACATTGATTGCTTCGCCCATGGAGCGGAATACACGTTCGAGTTCGTCGATTATTTCCTCAATCAGGGCTGCGCCGTCCAGATTGCGGACCGGTGATGCCGTGTGATATCGGGCAATCGAAGCCCCTATTTTCAGGGCCAGAGCATCGTCAATTCCGCAATCGTCGGCAATGTGTGCCAGTTCTGCCTTTGCAGGGAAACAGTTCATCACCAGTACCCATTCAAGCACGTCTCCGGGGCCGTCCAACGCGAGCGTCCCGTCTTTCCGACGGACAATCGGCATGACGCTCCTGTAGATTGACGGCGCAGTGCTCTTGTTGAGTTCGAGTTCGCGATCAAGCAGGGTATGACGCTTTGCGACGGTCGACAGATCCATGTAGTCGTACTTCACGGCGCGTTTGATTTTTAGAGCCCGATCTCCGGTCAGGAAGATGATAGCACCATGCGTGTCGATCCTTTGCGTGCTGCCTCCGAAACCCGCTCCGCTCTCGAGAAAGCGAATGACCTCTGCCTGAGCCGCGGACCCGCTCGTCTTGACATGACTTTTTTGCCTGTTCTTACCCATTTGCCTGCCGACCAGGAGAGATGCATGCCAATACTAAGCGTTTTTTCCGGACCATGGCTTGAGCGAGATCAATCCCCGCACTGCAACATGTCCTATCGTTTTCGGCATGTAGGCAGAATCAAGGAGACCGAGATGGACAGCAACAGCGACACTCCCCCTGCGGCTCAGGATATTGGCGACCCGGATGCCTGCTTCCGGCCGATTTCACATACACCCTGGGACGGGATGACATGGCTGGAGAACCTTGCGAATTTTGGCGCTGAGCTGACGACATTCGCAGCCGCACGGATGAAGGAAGACGTCCAGACCCAGCAAAAGCTTTTTCATTGTAAATCGGTCCCGGAGATGCAGCAGGTGCAGGCGGAGTTCGTCCAGAAGGCGATCAATCAATATTATGCCGAGACTGCGAAGCTAACTGAAATCGTCGGAAAGTCGGCGCCTGAATGAAGCTTGCACTTTATCGGCTAAACAACCTGACGGGCCAGACAGTAAATGCTCTTTGGACAGCAATATAACGCAACATGAAGAAAAGAAAAATCATGACGATCAATATCGGAGCGGCTGACCGCGTTATCAGATATATTATTGGACTGTTTCTCATACTGGCACCGCTTTGGAACCAGTATATTCTATCGTTCGCCCCTTTGATTGTTGCTGCTTCCGTGGTCGTTGGCATCGTTCTCGTAGTTACCGCATATGTTCGGTCCTGTCCTATCTATACGGCATTGGGGGCATCTACCCGACAGAAATAGTGAGCAATAACACGGGGTGTGACAGGTAGGCACGGCAGAGTTCGCAGGCTGCAGGACAAGGTGATTCATTTTCAACGGTACCGTCATTTTTGACATTCGGCAGTCTGCAAGCCGATAGTAGGTGAATCTACCCGTGCTCAGGTATTGAGCAGCTGAAAATGAAACGTTGAAATAGATTCCGGACTTTCAAACGACTTGGCGATTATTATGACTCAGTGTAATCTATTCTAACCGGAGAGGAGCGATGAAGAAAATTCTGGTTGCCACAGATCTTTCTGATCGATCCGATATTGCACTGCGACGGGCGTCTTTGATCGCCCGTAGCCAAGCTGCATGTCATTCATGTCGTCGACGGGGACTGGCCATTGATCATCGGTGATATGCAGAAACAAGTCGCCGAGAAGTTTATCACGTCACAGCTAGCGAAGATCGAAGACACCAAGGCGCTCGATGTCGAGGTCTCTTTCATATTCGGTGATCCCAGTATTGATATCGCCTCTACCGCCGTCGATCTTGGTGCGGATCTTATTGTCATAGGTCGCCACCGAGATCGCGGAATTGCTGAGTTTTTCCGTGGAACAACCATCGAACGCATGGCGCGCACCTCGGAGGTTCCGATTCTGGTGGCAAGGCGGGAGCCCGTCGCCCACTATGTTCGCGCCGTCGTCGGCTTGGATTTTTCGACCTGTTCATCGAACGCGGTATCTCTCGCGACCGAGCTTGTTGGAGCAAATAACGTGGCTTTGATGCACGCCTATCATGTACCGTTCAAAAACCTCACAATGTCCACCGACCGAACAGGGAGCATATCGGCCACTGACAAGAGAGGAATCGAAGACGATATCAGGCGAGAAGTCGACATATGGCTCAATAGCATGCCGATCAAAATCGAAAAGCGCGAAGTAATTCTACACGAAGGCAGCGCAATAGATATATTACCTCGCGTTGCAGCAGAATTGGGTTCGGACCTGATTTGTGTTGGGGCACATAGCCGTTCCTGGCTGTCTTCCGCGATCTTGGGCAGCACAGCGCACGAACTTTTGTCATATTCGAATTTTGACATTCTTATTGTACCGCTATGCGGTAAGCGCGTTCAGGATCAGATCGGCAAAAATGAGGATGCTGACTAAAACGCCGATGGAAACAGCTATTCCTATCCCCACGAAAACGCCATCTCGCTGAACCAGGCCCCAAGACATGCAGGCTATCGCAATGGCCGGCGGTGCGTTCATAAGCGGAATTGGCATCACCAGAAGTAAAGACATGAGCAGGCAGACGACACCGACAAGCCTTTCGCGTTTCGCGAATATCGGCAGTCGCTCGTAGCTCCTGCTTTCCGCCCATCGTAACGGAACGGCGAGAAACCGTATCATGGTCTCGATCATCCGCAGCGGCAGGCGTATGCGTCTGGCGCGTCGCGGCAGACTGCCCCGTTCTCCGTACAGAGCCAGATGAGCCGAGATTATCATAAGCGGAACACCAAGAATTGCCCCTGCACTCGGGATGGGGAGAGGGATAGAGTCGGGCAGGGCGAACAGCAGGATCGCGACACCGTGCATCCGCGCCCCTGCCTGATCGAGCGCACTGCCAAGTGTTACTTCCGTGCCAGCGCGGGCTTGATTGCTCAGACTTTCGAGAAGGGCGGCAAAGCTGATCTCGTTCGTGTCAGATTTTGGGTCAAGCTGCTCATGAAGCAATGTTACGACCTCAGTTTAGATCTCCAGAACAACCCGGCCCTCAATCCGGCCCTCGCGCATCCAATCAAAAATTTCATTGATGTCGTCGAGTTTTGCCCAGTTGAATGTCGTCTTCACTTGCCCTTCCGCCGCAAGGGCCAAGGCTTCGGACAGATCGAGGCGCGTGCCGACGATGGAGCCGCGGATCGTCAGACGCTTCAGTACGACGTCAAAGATCGGCAGGGAAAAGTCGCCGGGGGGCAGGCCGACGAGTGACATCGTGCCATGACGGCGCAGCATGCCCGTCGCCTGGGCAAATGCCTTGGTGTTCACGGCAGTGACGAGCGCGCCATGCACGCCGCCGATCTGCGAAATGACCTCCTTGACCGGATCGACGTCCGCGGCATTGATTATCTCGTCGGCGCCCAAGGATTTCGCGAGCTTCAACTTGCTGTCGGCGATGTCGATTGCCACGACATGCATCCCCATGGCCTTGGCGTATTGTACCGCCATATGACCGAGTCCGCCAATCCCCAGAATGGCGACCCATTGACCGGGCCGAACTTCGGTTTCTTTCAATCCCTTGTAGACGGTCACGCCCGCACAAAGCACAGGCGAGGCAGGACCAAAATCGAACCCGTCGGGCAATTGGCCGACATAATCGGCATCTGCCGCAACGTATTCGGCATAAGCTCCATCGACGGAATAGCCGGTGTTCTGTTGACTTTCGCAAAGGGTTTCCCAGCCTCCGGTGCAATGTTCGCACCGGCCACAGGCTGAGTGCAACCAGGGCACGCCGACCCGGTCGCCTTCCTTCAGATGGGTAACACCGGTACCAAGGGCTACGATCTCGCCTACACCTTCGTGCCCCGGAATGAAGGGTGCCGTTGGTTTTACGGGCCAGTCACCCATAGCTGCATGCAGATCAGTGTGGCACACACCGGACGCCCGTACCCGGACCAGCACCTGACCGGCTCCGATCTGTGGCACGGGATGTTCGCGGATATCCAGCGGTTTGCCGAGTTCGGTAACCACGGCAGCTTTCATCGTCTGGGGGATCGTCATTGGAAAATCTCCTCATCGCGTAAGGTCATGCAAGCTAGTGCATGGAAAATGCGGTTCCGGACTTGATCGGCATCAATCGAAGCACCGGTGATTCCGGCATTCCTGAGCCAAAGGTCCCGCAACGGGTCGGACGCGACAGAAGAAAGCCATGTCATGAAAGGCCGCGAAAAGTGGATGATCCCGATCCTGATGGCTCTGTTTGCCGCGGGAGGCATGACGTATGGCATGGCAGAAGAGACGCTGGCGTTCTATGCAATCCTGATACCGGTGATGATCGCCGCAGGCTACGACGCGCTGACCGGCGTGGCGGTGATCCTGCTCGGTGCAGGGATCGGAGTGTTGGGATCGACGATCAATCCCTTCGCAACCGCCATCGCCTCCGATGCCGCAAATATTCCGTTTACCGACGGGTTGCTCCTGAGACTGGCGATCCTTGGAATCGGCTGGCTGATCTGCGTGGTTTTCGTGATGCGCTATGCGGCGAAAGTGAAGGCCGACCCCTCGCGCTCTATCGTCGCGGACCGGCGCGAGGACAATTTGCGCCATTTCATGGGCAAAACTGTCGGTCTGGCCGCCGATCTGTCAGGACGGCAGAAACTCGTCCTCATTCTATTCGGCATAACCTTTGCGGTCATGATCTGGGGCGTGGCCGTTCAGGGCTGGTGGATGGCCGAGATGTCGATGCTTTTCCTTGGCGCGGCGCTGGTTATCGGCACCGTCGCGTTGATCGGCGAAAAGCCTTTCGTCGAAGCGTTCGTAGACGGCGCGCGACCTCCTTGGTGTGGCGCTCATTATGGATCTCGCGCGCGGTATCGTGGTCATCATGGATGCAGGCCGGATAACGGACACGATCCTCAACGCCTCGGAACAGGCGATCGCAGGCCAGTCTGAGGTCGTGTTCATCAATGGAATGTATTGGAACGAAGTGGCGATGAGCTTCTCGTCCCTTCAACGTCTGGCCTTGCCGTCCTGTCGATGCCCATCCTGGCACCGGTTTCGGATTTCGCGGGCGTGGACCGGTCGCTGGCCGTTACCGCTTATCAGTCGGCATCCGGTATCGTGAATCTCATCACACCGACCTCAGCGGTAGTTGTCGGCGCGCTGGCCATAGGACGGGTGCCCTACGACCGCTGGTTGCGCTTCGTGGCGCCACTGCTGCTGATCCTCACGGTCCTCATCATGGCTGCGCTGAGCCTGGCGGTGATGCTATGACCGCGCTTGGCGTCCATTCCGAAACCGGCAAGCTCCGGCGCGTGATCGTCTGCGCACCGGGTTTGGCTCACGAGCGGTTGACGCCCGCGAATGTCGTCGGCGTGGGGGTGCTTGACGAACTTCTCGGCTGGCTCGAGGAGATGCCCGCACAAGAACTTGCGCGCTTCCTGATCGGCGGCATCGCGGTCCACGATCTGCACTTCGCTCCACAGGGATGATGGCCGCAGTTCTTGGCCGCGAAGGTTTTTTGCTGCAGCCACTGCCGAACATGCTGTTCACACGCGACACTTCGGCTTGGATCTATGGCGGAGTGACCCTGAACCCAATGCATTGGCGCGTACGTCAGCAGGAAACGCTGCTGATGGATGCGATCTATCGCTTTCACCCAATGTTCGCAAATAAGGAGAAGGTCTGGTGGGGTGGTGCGGATGAAGACATGCAACCCGCCAGCCTCGAAGGTGGCGACGTCATGCCCAACGGGCGCGGCATTGTCCTGATCGGAATGGGCGAGCGCACAACACCGCAGGCTGTGGGGCAGGTCGCGCGCGCATTGTTCGCCGCCGGTGCCGTCGAGCGCGTCATCGGCTGCGCCATGCCACCAGCACGCGCCGCGACGCATCTCGATACGGTGTTTTCTCTTTGCGACCGTGACATTGCCACAAGCTACACCGACGAGGCGGAAGCGTTGACGTGCTGGTAGTTACGCCCAGGCACAGGCACGCGAACAGTGGGATGATGGCAACAACGTTTTCGCGATCGAGCCCGGCGTCGTCATGGCGTATGACCGCAACACCCATACCAGCACATTGCTGCGCAAGGCAGGGCTAGAGGTCATTACCCTGCGCGGCTCGGAACTGGGGCGGGGCAGGGCGGCGGACACTGCATGACCTGCCCGATCGAGCGAGATCCCCACGACGACTGATGCGTATCCCGCCCGAGGACTATCACGCACTCCGTACGACAGCGGTTCATGCATACCGCACGGGTTCTGGGCCGGGTCTATGACGCGATCGAGTATCGCGGTTTCGGCCAGAAGATTGTCGAAGAACTGGCCGAATGGGCAGGCGTGCCAGTCTACAACGGCCTGACGGACGAGTTTCATCCGACCCAGATTCTTGCTGATCTGATGACGATGGGCGAGCACTGCGACCGGCCGTTGTCCCAGATCGCATTCTGCTTTCTCGGGGATACCGGCAACAACATGGGCGACAGCCTCATGATCGGCGGCGTGAAGATGGGCATGGATGTGCGGCTTTGCGGGCCCAAGCCGCTCTGGCCGGATAAGACGCTGATTGAGGAGGCCAAGGTCATAGCCGAGCAGACCGGCGCTCGCCTGACGCTTACCGAAGATGTGGACTCAGGGGTGCGGAAGTGTGATTTCCTGTACACGGACTTCTGGGTGTCAATGGGGGAACCTGAAGTCGTCTGGGCCCGCCGGATTGAAGCGCTGATACCATATCAGGTGAACGCGGCGATGCTGGAAAAAACCGGATACCCGGATACGAAATTCATGCATTGTCTGCCGGCGTTTCACAACGTCGACACCGAGGTCGGCGCAAGGATCGCACGTGAGCATGGATTGGACGCACTGGAGGTGACGGACGAAGTCTTTGAAAGCGCCGTTTCCATCGTATTCGATCAGGCCGAGAACCGCATGCATACGATCAAGGCAGTGCTCGTCGCGACGCTGGGAGCCTGAGGTGCTAGTTGTCGCAGCCTTGGGTGGGAATGCCCTGCTTCGCCGTGGTGAGGAGATGACGGCCGCAGCACAGGAGCGTAATGTAACGCTTGCGGCTGAATATCTGGCCCAAATCGTGCGCGCGGGTCAGTCTCGTCGTCACCCATGGCAACGGCCCGCAAGTGGGTATGTTGGCGATGCAGGCCGATTCCTGGCCGCTCGACATTCTGGGGGCGGAGACAGACGGAATGATCGGTTATGTGATCGAACGCGCTCTCGAGAATGCGCTGGCGCACGACCGGCCCGTCGTGACACTTCTGACGCAGGTCGTGGTCGATGGCGACGATCCGGCGTTTGCCGCTCCGACCAAGTTCATCGGTCCGGTCTGGAGTCGCGCCGAAGCCGAGGCCATCGCGCGCACCGCGCGGCTGGACCATCGCGCAGGATGGGGATCACTGGCGCCGCACCGTACCTTCGCCCCTGCCGCTCGATCTGCCTGATCTCAAGGCCATCCAAATACTGTTGAAACATGGTGCCGTTGTAATCTGTGGCGGCGGTGGCGGAATCCCTGTCGTGCGCCGTGCCGACGGCACTCATCATGGGGTTGAGGCAGTCGTGGACAAGGACCGGGCAAGCGCGCTTCTTGCTGCACGTCTAGGGGCGGAGGCCCTGCTGTTTCTGACGGATGTCGAAGCGGTATTTGTGGATTTCGATACACCCACAGCGCAGCCTCTCATGACCCTGAGCGAGGCCGAAGCCGGTGCGATGGACCTGCCCGCCGGGTCGATGCGGCCCAAAGTGGAAGCTGCATTGTCGTTCCTGAGGGAAGGCGGCACCACGGCTGCTATCGGTCGCCTTGAAGATGCTCCGAAGCTATTGTCGGGGCAGGCCGGTACTCTGGTCCACCTTGAGGGTGGCGGGGGGTGAGCGAAGGCCGGAAAACACCGAAAGACATATTTGATCTTGTGATCGACGGGCCGCGTCTGGTGCTGTCGGGCCGATTGCATATCGATGCTTTGCAAGGCCTTGACCGCGCGCGTGCACGCAATATGGCGCGCGGCGTGAAGGTCATCGACATGGCCCGTTTGACCCGGATCGATACGGCCGGGGCTTGGTTCCTTGTCGATCTGCAACGGTCAGGTGCAACAGGCGACCGGACTATCGCTCTTGAAGGAGCGAGCGAACCGCAGACCCAGCTGCTCGAGACCGTACGCCGCAACCTGCCACCCGAAAATATCGCGACCATAAAACCAAGCCTGTTGGCTGACCGACTTGAACGCTTTGGCCGCAAGGTCGTGCGTGGGGCAAGGATCGGTTTTGAAATGATATCGTTTCTCGGTCAGACAGTCGGCGCCATGGCGGCGATCCTGGTCAATCCGCGCCGGTTGCGGCTGACATCGCTGGTCCACCACTGTCAGGAAGTGGGGCTGAATGCGGTGCCGATCGTGGCGTTGATGGCGTTCCTTATCGGTGTGGTCCTGGCCTTTCAGGGATCAGCGCAGTTGCGCCAATTCGGTGCCGAGGTTTTCGTCGTCGATCTGATTGCCATCTCGGTGCTGCGCGAACTTGGCATCCTACTGACCGCGATCATCGTGGCAGGCCGTTCGGGGTCGGCTTTCACTGCCGCCATCGGGTCGATGAAGATGCGTGAAGAGATTGACGCAATGCGCACCCTTGGTCTCGATCCAGTGACAATCCTGGTGGTGCCGCGCGTACTTGCCCTGATGCTGATGCTGCCCGCGCTCGGCTTCATCGCCGATATTTCTGGACTGGTTGGCGGTGCCATCATGTCGTGGATCGAACTTGGGGTTTCGCCAGCTGTGTTTCAGTCGCGGCTCGTATCGAACACCGATGTCTGGCATTTCGGTATCGGCATGATCAAGGCACCATTCTTCGCACTGATTATCGGAATCATCGGTTGTTACGAAGGGATGATGGTTGGCAGCGATGCAGAATCGCTCGGCCGGTTGACCTCGGCTTCCGTTGTCTTGTCGATCTTCATGGTCATCGTGATGGACGCGCTGTTTTCAGTCTTTTTTGCCGTGGTGGGTGTCTGATGTCTGATACGCCCAATGACCATATTATTCGCGTCCGGGGCCTGGTGACGCGGTTCGGCACACATATCGTACATGAAGATCTCGACGTCGACGTGCGTCGGGGCGAGATTATCGGCATCGTAGGCGGATCGGAGACCGGCAAGTCGGTTCTCCTGCCTGCTATCGTCGGTCGGATGAAACCGCAGCGGGACCAGATCGAGGTATTCGGTCAGAGTGTTCGCGATACGCCAGAGGCCGAATACCGCCGTCGGCGCCGCCGCTGGGGCGTAATGTTTCAGGACGGCGCGCTGTTTTCCTCACTGATCGTACGTCAGAACGTAGAGGCGCCGATGCGAGAGCAATTGCATCTGGATAATGACCTGCGCGAAACGCTGGTGGGCATAAAGGTGCGCATGGTCGGTTTGCCTGAAAACGCCCAGACCAAGTATCCATCGGAAATGTCGGGCGGCATGCGCAAACGTGCGGGCTTTGCGCGCGCCATCGCGCTCGATCCCGTGATTGTCTTTCTCGATGAACCTACGGCCGGTTTCGACCCCACCGTCGCGGCAGCATTCAACATTCTCATCAAGCAGTTACAGAATGTTCTTGGTTAACGGTGTTCCTCGTCACACATGATCTGGACAGCTTGAATGCGATTTGCGACCGGGTTGCGGTTCTGGCCGACCGCAAGGTTTTTTCCGAGATTACCGGAACCTTCAGCGATGCCACGCTTCAGATAACCCGATTCACCGACCGGCTCGACAGCATCGGGGCAGCGGTCGAGACGACGCTGGAGCGGGCAGATACCGCGCTGGCGTCAGCACAGCTAGCTTTCGGTGCAGCCGAGTTGACGCTGAGCAGGTCAGGCGATGCAATCGAGAAAGTCGGCGATACATTCACCCGGGCCGAAGCTATCCTGAGCGACCAGGTACCTCTAATTCTGGAACAGGTTTCCGAGGCGGTTATTCTAATGAGTGAAACCATCCTGGATCTCAGAAACCGGACTGGCGAAACGCTTGAAGGATATGCAGCAACAGCAACCCTGCTGAACGCCCGTTTGGCGGAATTGGAAACGACCTTGCGAGGGGCCGAAATTGCCTTTGCCGCTGTAACTGATGCCTCCCATAGTTTCGACGAGCTTGTGGATGGGGATGGCACGCTGCTCGTCGTCGAGGCGCGGGACATATTGACCCGTGCAGGATCTGCCATCGCTGCCCTCGAGATCGTCATAAATGAAGATGTGCCATCCGTGGTCGCAAATATACGCGCGGGCGTCGCGACCGCAGCGGCGGCCGTCGATCAGGTGGCCGCCGATCTGACCGGATTGACGGGCCGGTTTGCCCCCTTGGCGACTGAGACCGAACAGACGATCGCATCCGCAAACGTGCTCTTTCAGCGAGCGCAGCGCTCTCTGGATGTTCTGGATGGCGCAATGACCGGGGCGGAGAGTGCACTGGCTTCTGCGGAGGCTGCCTTCGATGCGGCGAGCGGCCTTATGGAAATTGATATCGCTCCGGTTCTCGCCGATATCCGCCTGGCGTCTGAAAGGATCGGTGTAACTGTGGAAGCCGTAGCCCGCGACGTTCCGATGATCGCCACCGATCTGAAGGCCTTGATCGCACGTGCCGATGCCGTCGTGGCCCAAGTCCAGCAAGAGGTCGCGGTCAGTGCGCCGGGCGTCGGCGATTTCGCCAACACCGGTCTTCGTGAACTGACACGGCTCGCCCAAGAAGCCCGCACCTTGGTATGAACCCTTGAGACACTCGTCCGCCGGATCGACCAGAACCCCGCACGCTTTCTTCTCAATGATCGCGTCCCGACCTACGAGAGGTAAGTCATGACAACCAGCCTGATGAACCGGGCCCGTGGTTATCGTCGCCACGTTCCAAGAATTGCTGGACGACCTTCTTCCCGACATGGCCAACGGGGCGGTACAGAACGCTTGATACTGTCCAATGATTTGCGGCGCTTTTCATGACCTCCGTGCGTGGCTGTTGTGGTCAGGCCTCACATATCGAGTTTGGCCTTGCGGCGCTCGAACTCATCTTCGTCGATCTCGCCCCGCGCATAGCGGTCGCGCAGAATATCCTGTGCGGTCGGCGTATTTCCGGTTGAACTGCGCCCGGATAAGCCGCGCACAGCCAGAACGATGATCCCGATGATCACGCCCCAGAACAGCACCATCATCAGCCCGCCTGTCATGCCATAACCGGCACCCCACATATGGCTGAACCCATTGCCGGTATCGGCCAATCCGGGAGTGGCAGCCGTTGCAAAAGCCGCCATCGTGGTTGGTATCATGTATTTACTCATGTCAGTCACCTTCGTTTGGTTGGGGTCGCGGATGAAGCGGAAGTGTCACTTCCGCCAAAAGGCCGCCTTCGGGGTGGTTCGACAGGCGGACATCACCGCCATGCGCACGCAACAATGTCCGCGCAATGGATAGGCCCAGACCGGAGCCTCCGGTTTCCCGCGAGCGGGATTTTTCCAGCCGGAAGAACGGCTCGAACACCTGATCCAGCTCGGGTTCAGGGATTCCGGGGCCTTCGTCGCGTATGCGGATGACCGCGTGATCGTCCTCCTGACCATAGCTGACACGCGCGCCTCCGCCATAGCGCACGGCGTTATCGAGGATGTTGCGCAGGGCGCGGCGCAAGGCTTGCGGGCGCAGACGCACTTGCACAGGCGCAGATGGCACCAGTTCAAAGCCGTCCAGCATGTCGGTGCGCAATCTCTCCAGAAACTGTTGCAGATCGACCGGCTCATAGGGTTCGGACGTCGCGACGCCGCGCGCGAAGGCCAGCGTCGCGTCCACCATTTCCCGCATCTCCTCGATTGACGAGACAAGGGCTTCGCGCGTTTCCTGTTCGTCGACCATTTCGGCGCGGACACGCAGCGCGGTCAACGGCGAGCGCAGGTCGTGCCCGAGCGCAGCCAGCAGCCGGGTCCGGTCGCTGACAAATCGTGTCAGCCTGTCCTGCATCCGGTTGAAGGTCTGGGTCAGATCCCGCACTTCGGCAGGCCCATGTGCCGGAAGGGGTGATACATCCTCACCCCGGCCCAGTTTTTCGGCGGCACGCGAAACACGCAGCAAAGGACCTGTCAGGCGAGTCAGCAAAAACCAGCAGACGGTAACCAGGATGATGGCCGCGGTGGTAACGAAACTCAAGATCGACGCGACCGGCCATTGCAGCGGCGGTCGTTCGTACCGGGTGACGACATTCAACCAGGGGCCATCCGCCAGCGCGATGGCCAACTGCATCTCGATTGCCGACAGTTGACCCTGCATCATCGCCATGTGCATCTGCACCATTTCCGGTCCGGCACCCGCCATCGGCGGAGGAATACTCTGATCGACTACATTCAGTTTCACCCGGACCTCGCGACCCGGTATGCCGCCCATAAGGCCGCGCACCCGAGCCTCGACCGCGCCGCCAACAGCACGGTCGTCCTGAGCAACGACAGGTGTTTCCGACAACGCGAACCGCACCAGCGGCGAGTCGGCTGCTGTCAGGATCGCCGAATGCAGGTCTTCGGGCGCTTCTTCCAGAAGCAGAGCGACATTTGCGGCCCGGCCCGCCACTTCGAACCAAAGCGCGGTGCGGACGGCTTGACTGCGCTCGTCGACGAACAACCACAGACTTACCGCCTGCGCCACGACCAGTGCCAAGACGATCAGCAGGACGAGTTGACCGCGCAGACTGTCGAAAAGGACGCGCATCATTCCTCTTCCTGCACGTCGGCAGCGAAGCAATAGCCGCCCCCGCGCACCGTTGCGATAAGCTGGGGGCGGGATGGGTCACTTTCTATCTTGCGGCGCAGACGGCTGATCTGGTTATCGATGGTCCGGTCGAGAGCCGAGCCCGAGCGACCGGCAGTCAGGTCCAGCAATTCGTCGCGGTTAAGCACCAGCCGAGGACGCTCCAGCAGCACGGTCAGCAGCTTGAGCTCTGCGCCTGTCAGGTCGACCTTGCGGCCGTTTTCGCCTGTCAGGCTTCTCTGATCGGTATCCAGTGTCCATTGCGAGAAACGGATACGGCGGCCCGAAAGCGCGCCGGCATAGGGTTCGGGCCGGGACGCGCGGCGCAGGATTGCCTTTATCCGCGCCAGCAACTCACGCGGGTTGAAAGGTTTGGCCAGGTAGTCGTCGGCACCGATTTCCAGCCCGACGATGCGATCCGTCTCCTCGCCCAATGCAGTCAGCATCAAAATTGGCGATGTCCCATTGGCCGACAGGCGGCGACAGACTGACAGCCCGTCCTCGCCCGGCATCATAACGTCCAGAACGATCAGATCGAACTGGCCCTTGGCCAGTTTGGCATCCATGTCGACTGCGTCGCACGCCGCAGTCGCCCGCATCCCGTTGCGTTCAAGATAACGCGTAACGGCATCACGGATTTCGCGGTGATCGTCTACGACAAGAATATGCGGCAAATCGGTCATGGGATGTCCTTTACCGGGTTCGGCGGGACCTATCTCCAAAAGATTTGTCGCGAAGTGTAACCACGCGCCCCGTTACGACAAAGCGTTACAAATCCTTCATTCACCTGCGTTTCAAGACGGCTTATCGCTCTCCATGTTCAATACGTCACAAACCCGAAAGGAGAACATATCATGGTTCGCAAAACACTTCTTACAGCAGGTATTCTGGTCGGCGTCGCATTCGGCGGAGCCGCCTTCGCCGATGCCGATCAAAAGCACGGGGGGCAGACTGGCGCCAGACAGGGCGGTGGTGTGATGCAGCAAGGTGCGGCTTCTGGCATGATGGGCGGCCAAGGTGGCATGTCCGGCATGATGGGCGGCCAAGGCGGTATGTCAGGGATGATGGCCCATATGCAAAAAATGGGTGGCGGCATGATGGGCGGTATGGGCCCCATGTCCATGATGCTGGCCTTCGACACAGATGGCGACGGCACCGTTTCGCCCGAGGAACTGCGCACCGGCCTGCTGGCCAAGCTCGGAGAATTCGACGCCGATGGCGACGGGTCTCTTTCCATCAGTGAATTCGAGACACTGCACAGCGCGATGATCCGCGAAACGATGGTGGATCGGTTCCAGTATCTCGACGCAGACGGTGACGGGATCGTGACCGCCGGGGAAATGACTGCCCCCGCAGATGTTATGACGCGGATGCAGAGCATGCGAGGCGGCGTCGACCAGGACACGAGCAACGATTCAATGATGAACGATAACTGATCGCGAACCGTCATGGCCCCCGACGCGGGGCCATGACCCTTTTCTGCGATCTTCGGAAACCGCCCCGGTTTGCTCGGCCTTGGCAGATTCAATCACGTTGCGATGCTGCTGAATACGGTCTTCGGGGGCGGCCATGCCGGACACCAGGACAAGCGCATCGATGCCCTGCAACGACGCCCGAAGCTCTTCCGGTTTGTCATAGTCACCGGGGCGAACTTTGATACCGAGGTCCTTAACATGATGCGGCGTGCGGGCCAGGCCCACGACATCTTTGACCCCAAGCTTGTCAATTGATTTCAGGGCGATTTCCCGGCCGAGTTGGCCCGAAACGGCGGTGATTGCATAGGTCATTGCACGCGCGCCTTCCTTGGTTGGTGATTGCATGGCCGGGCGTCGGCACCGGCCATGCCACTGGGTCTGGGTCAGCCGTGATAAGCTTGGCTGACGGCAAAGCTGTCCTCGAACCAGTGCCACAGCACCACCTGACCATCGCGGACCTTGGCGCGTAGCGCGAAGGAGAAGTCTCCCGTCTCCTTGCCTGACCGGGTGGTGATGGCGTTCATCACACCGAACACGGCCACCGTGTCACCCGAGGCGAAGGCGTCTGTGTTTTCCCATTTGGTCGTTTGCAGGTTTTCGGAGAATATGCCGAGGAATTCGAAGATATTCTCCTTGCCACGGGTCTCGCCGATCCAGGGCAGGCTTTCGTCGCCTTCGTTGTGCCAGACCATGTCATCGGCCATCAGGCTGCTCATCGTTTCCATGTCGCCCGATCCCATCGCGCCCATGAAGGCCATTACGGTGTCGAAGGATGCTTGTGTCTGTTCGTCCATTTCCTGTGCTCCTGCATGTGTTCCCAGGATGATCGCCAGCGATGCGCCAAGCGATGTCGTGATAAGGGTTCTGCGGTTCATTGTTTGCTCCTGTTTGGGGCTCCGGGGCGGAATGCGGAGCCGGGTTCGATCAGATTTTGCCCTGCTTCGTTACGCGCTGCATCCGGGCCTGGCATCGGCGCGATGACGTCCCAATGCCTGGCGAACTTGCGGTTCTCGATGCGGAAGACGTCGAAGCCGGTGGCCGGTGTGGTGCCGACGTCTTCATACCGGGCGTGGACAGCGACGAGGTCGTCATCTGCGATGACGCAGATGCCATAAGTGTTTTCAGTGTCATGTAGCGCTCCATTGACAGGAGATGGGTGCTGCGGAGGGGCGTGTGAGGTTGCTCAATGCCATTCGATTTGCGGGTTCTCGCGGAAGGCAAAGCGTTCAAGATGGTTGGCAATGACCCGCGCTGCCTTGTCGAGGTTACCCTTCGTTTCGGCCGACACCTCGATCTGCAGTGCGTCGTCACTTGCGGCTAGCTCACACTGGCCAAACGGCAACTCGATCCGGCCACGGTCGCCATCCATTTGCACAGGAACCTTATGACCGAAATGCTTGCAGAGCGTGCCGAGATACCGTTGCGCCTTGCTTGTCTTGAATGTCGCCTGTGTGTTCATCGGGTCGCTCCGTGATTGTTGAAGCGACATCTATCCACTTGGAGCGATTTCGAATATCTGATGAATGCTGATTTTATAATTCTGAAATGCAGAACAATGATCGACCACCTTAAACACATGGCCGTCTTCGCCCGCGTGGTCGACAAAGGGTCATTCCGGGCTGCGGCACAGGATATCGGTGTGGCCCCCTCTCGCGTCAGTCAGACGATCACCGATCTGGAGAACCATTTGGGCACGACGCTGCTCTATCGGACAACTCGCAAGCTCGCGCTGACCGGCGAAGGCAGGGCGCTCTATATGCACGTCACCCAGATGTTGCGAAGTGCGGAGGCGGGATTGAACGAAATCAACGCGACCATGCAGGATCCTGTAGGCGCGCTTCGTGTGTCCATCCCGGCGTTCCTGTCTACATCGGATCTTTCGACTGCCATGGCAGCGTTCATCAAGCGGTATCCAAACGTGGCACTGTCTCTGTTCTATAGTGATCGCAGGGTCGAGATCATCGAGAACGGGCTCGATCTTGCGATAAAAGCGGGGTCGCTTTCGGACAGTGCGATGATGTCCCGCAAGCTGGGCATCATCCCTCGCGCGCTGGTTGCGGGTGCAGAATACGCCAGCGCCCGCCCGGTGCCCTCACGACCCGCTGATATGGAGGATTGGGACTGGATCAGATACCAGCAACGGTCCGACACGATAGAACTGACATCCGACAAGGGTGAGACCGAAAGCGTCACGGGGAGATCGCAGATCGAGGTCGACAGCGCCAACGCCCTTTACCACTTCGCCATGCAAGACGTGGGAGCATCTGTCCTGCCGGAAAACCTGGCGGCGCGGGGCGTAGCATCCGGTTCGCTTGTCCGGCTTCTGCCGAAGTGGCGATTGGGCGACATCGACCTGCATGCCGTCTGGCCTGATTCCTCACGGCGTGAAACGCTGACCTTGCTTTTCGTCCGGTTTCTCGCTGATGCGCTTGGTCGCTAACGACGAAGCAAAGCTGCCTGCACGGCTTCAAGCAACTCCTACCGGAAGTTGGTTGCCCTCGCTCCATTGTCGCGGCGACTGCCCATACATGCGTTTAAACTCTCGGCTGAACTGAGACGGGCTGACGTATCCGACGTCAATTGCCGCTTCGTTCACAGTCATGCCACTGGCAATCTTCATCGCGGCGTTGTTGAGGCGCATCGACTTTACGAACTGAATAGGGGCCATCGTCGTTACCTGTTTGAACCTGCGATGAAACACAGCGCGGCTCATGCCTGCGCGGGTCGCCATGTCATCAATCGAGATCGGTTCATCCAGATGGGACGACACATGCGCGATGGAACGTGCGATGGCGTTGCCTGCACCGAAGGCCTGTCGCGCAGATTTACCTGCCTCGCCCTTGAGGATTGCATAGTACAACTCTCGCAACCGTGCCTCGCCAAGGACCGCGGTATCGGTGTGGCTGGCCCCGAGATGTAGTAATCGCAGCAGCGCTTCAGTGAAGCCATCATCCCACTTTGACAGTCTAATCCCCTGTGCGCGCAATTCTCCCACGGCGGTAGGCAAAACTCCCCCGGCGTTTTCCATCTCCAGCGCCAGTTGGGACATCGCGTGCGGATCGAGTGAGACGAAGACGCCATAAAGTGGATTTTCGGATGACGCATTAGGTGTACCGGCCTTGACCGGCATCGACATTGGGCAGCACAGGTATTGGCTGTCGTCATAAACATATCTGTGTCCATCCAGAACGGCTTCTTTTGCGCCACTGACAATGGCCACAACGCAAGGGTCATAGACAGCCGGGACGCATGGAATTGCCTGGGTGGCCCGAAACGTACGCACGCCTGCGATGCCAGTGTCTGTCAGGCCGTCTTTCTCAGTCCGGCGCGCGATGAGTTGCTTGATTTCGTTTTTGCTCATGGGGGCAGTCTCATGGCTTCAGATCAGCTTTCGCAACCACCTTGATACAATCAGGCAAGTAATCAAGACGATATCATCTATTTCACTGCGCGGATGAGACTTATCTGCAGTCCCAAGAAGGAAGGTTGCGCGGCGTCTTTGCCGCATCCAAATGGAGAAAGACAATGACGGACACGAAATTCGGCCCCAATGGCTGGACCCCGGAGCGCCTCGGCGACCTAAAGGGCAAGACCTACCTTATAACGGGGGCCAACGCGGGCGCTGGATTTCAAGCGGCACGAATTCTGCTGAGCAAGGGAGCCAGGGTTGTCATGCTGAACCGCTCGGCCGAGAAGTCGCAAGCGGCAGTCGCGGACCTGAAGACCGAGTTCGGGACAGACGCCGATGTCAGCTTCATTCGCATGGACCTTGCGTCGCTCGCCAGCGTACGCGCAGCTGCGGCAGAGACTTTAATATCTGTGTCCCGAATCGACGCTCTCATTTGCAACGCCGCCATCGCGCAGGTGCCGACCCAGAAGCTCACCGAGGACGGTTTTGAAAGCCAGCTTGGCACCAACCATTACGGTCATTTCCTGCTATGCGGTATGCTGTTTGACCGTATTGAGAAGTCAACGGGCCGGATCGTCGTTGTCGCCAGCCTCGGCTATAACATGGGGATCAAAACAATCCAGTTCGATGATATGAACTGGGACAAAAATTACAGCGCCAATCCTGTCTACAGCCAAAGCAAGCTCGCGCAGATGATGTTTGCTTATGAGTTGCAGGATCACATCGCTTCAACCGGCAAAGGCGTCGAGGTCTACGTCTGCCATCCGGGATCCTCGGCAACGTCGCTGATCGCCACCAGCGGCAATTGGCTGACCAAACTGCTCTTCAGGCTCATGACCCTCACTCCTATGGTGCAATCCGCTGAAAAGGGTGCCTATCCCGAGGTGATGTGCGCCACTGAGGACGGGCTGGAACAGCGCGCTCTTTATGGTCCCACGGGCAGGATGGAATTCGTGGGACCTGTCGGCCGTGGCACACTCAACCCCCATGCCTATGACAAGCCAGTCATGGAAAGGCTGTGGACAGCATCTGAAGAGGCGACCGGCTTCAATTGGGCGTTCTGACTGACGCCGGGTGAGACGTGTTCAATTGAGCCTCGCCGCTGCGAACATTTGCGCGCTCCGATGCTTCGGTGATTTTGGGATCGAAATCAGTTTCGCCACTCATTGCCATAGCTCTGGATCAAATCGGTGAACAGCAGGTGCCGCTCGCCGACATGGTTCTTAAACCGATCTCTTAAGGTCAGGACCCATTGATTTCCGAGGTGTGGCGTGATTCACGGTTCGAAAAACGAGCGGTTTCATGTCTTATCTCTTCTGGCTAAGCGACGCGCAGATGGCGCGCCTTGAGCCCTATTTCCCGAAGTCCCACGGTAAGCCGCGCGTCGATGACCGGCGTGTGCTGAGCGGGATTATCTTCATCAATCGCAATGGGTTGCGGTGGCGCGATGCACCTGCGGAATACGGTCCGCACAAGACTCTGTATAACCGCTGGAAGCGATGGAGCGACAAGGGCGTCTTTGCACGCATCATGGTTGGCCTGACCGTGAAGGCCATCAGCTGGTCGAGCGTCATCTCCTCCTCGGCATAGGCGTCGAGCAGCGAGGGCGCCACGGCGGCGAGCTTCAGACGCTGTTTGACCACGCTGGCCGAGACGAAGAAGGCCGCGGCGATCTCCTCCTCGGTCCGGCCCTTCTCGCGCATCGCCTGAAAGGCGCGGAATTGGTCGAGCGGGTGCAGCGGCGCGCGCTGGATGTCCTCGGCCAGTTCCTCGATCGACACGCCCGCCTTGACGTGGCGCACGTTCGACTGGCTCAGCATCAGCTTGTTGAAGGGAATGTCGCGCGAGGCGCTGAGGGTGATTTTCTGTTGCTTGGTCATCGGGATATCTCCGCGACAGGCCAGCCGGGAGCCTCTCTCCCGACCTCCAAACCCGTCACGGAAAATCCGGAACCCCTCTGACTCTTGAGGCACCGCAAAGCTCATATGGACTTGCAAAGCAATCCATATGATCTTATATCATCAGTCAAACTAGGAAGGAGCGCCAACACATGGAAAACGTTGTTCTGGAACGTCCTGCGCCGGATCGGCAGGGGGTCGCGCTCAAGGCCTTCACGCGGATCGCGGACGCCTGGTCACTCACTTTGCGGGAGGCCGCGGCGCTGGCGGATATGTCGGAATCCACCTGGAAACGGGCCAAGAAGCCTGATTTTGCCGGAGATCTGACGCGCGACCAGATGCTGCGCCTGTCCGCGCTCATCGGCCTCTACAAGTCGCTCGAGCTCTATTTCAATGAGCCGATCTCGCGCGACTGGGTGAAGCTGCCCAACCGGGGTCCGGAGTTCGACGGCGTGCGTCCCGTGGACGCGATGATCGAGGGAGGATTGCCCAAGATCCTGCGCGTGCGGGGATATGTCGATGCGCTGCGGGGCGGGCTTTGAGGATCACGTCGGTCAATGACCGCGCCCTTGTCAGGCTGATTTCCGAGACCCATCACAAGCCCCCAGTGCTGCGTGGGCTGGTCGACAGCGACGAGGAGGCCGCGGTTCTCGCCGAGATCGAAGGCGAGACCAGTGCCCGCCTGATCGCGGAGCGCGAGGGCAGCCCCGCGCTCGATCGCCGCGAACTCGCCTTCGCGCGGCGGTCCCATGACCTGACCCTTTACGGTCAGAGCCATATCAACGCGGCCTTCACCTACACGAGGCCCAAGGGCAACCGGTTCAACACTGGCGACCGCGGTGCGTGGTACTGCGCCTGGAACATGCTGACGAGCGCGCAGGAAGTTGGGTTTCACCGGACCCGTGAATTGGGCTTCATCGGCCGCTACGAGGACGAGGCACGCTACGTCGAGTTGCTGGCGGATTTCATCGGGGATTTCCCGGATCTGCACGGAGAGGGGCACACCGCACTCGATCCGGCCCCCGAGCGGGGCTACCCGGCCGGGCAGCGCCTTGCCGCGGATCTGAGGGCAGAGGGGCATCGCGGGCTGATCTACCCATCCGTGCGTCACCCGGGCGGGCGGTGCTTCGTCGCCTTCGATCCCGGGATCATCCAGAATGTCCGCCCGGGCGCGAGCTGGAAGCTGGTCTGGCAAGGCGCGCCCGAGTTCACGATCGAGGGGTTCTGACGCCCCTCGATATCTTCATGCGACACTTTAGCTCTTGGCATTAAGGCTCTGAGAAAAAATCACCTCTCTCAGATATTCTCCACCAACACCTTCGCCTTGGCCTCCATCACCAGCCGCGCATCCTGCTGCGGCTTGGACCGGGCTACCGCCGTGATCCCCTGCACGAAGTCGAAGACGCTTTCGGGCGGGCGGCCTTCTTCGGCCAGCACCGTCTCGACGATCCGCCCCGTCTCCGCCTTCGAGAACCCGCGCTTGCGCAGGAAGTCCTGCCGGTCGTCGTCCGACCGCGCGACGATCTTCTCGCGCGCCGCGCGGATTCCGTCGATGAAGGACGCGGGCGAGGACTCGGCAAAGCGGCTGAGCGCCGGGGCGGCCTCATGCGCGAAACGGGAGGCGGCGTATTTAGAATGCCGGATGGTGATCTCCTGGAAGTCCTCGACGCCCCAGAGGTTGCGGTTCTGGCAGACCGCGCGCAGGTAGAAGCTCGCGATGCCGAGCGTCTTGGCCCCCACTTCGGAATTCCAGCAGTAGAACCCCCGGAAATAGAGGTCGGGCGAGCCGTCGGGCAGCAGCCCCGCCTCGATCGGGTTGAGGTCATCGACGAGGAACAGGAAGACGTCGCGGTCCGAGGCGTAGAGCGTCGTCGTCTCCTTCGTCACGTCCACGCGCGGGTTGTAGATGCCGGTGGACCAGTCGAGCACGCCCGGCACTTTCCAGCGCGTGTCGCCTGTCCCGTTGCCCGCGATGCGCTGCACGGCGGAGACCAGTTCGTGGTCGTAGATGCGGCCATAGTCGGGGCCGGTGACAGCGCGCAGTTCCGTGCGGCTATTCGCGACCTCCATGGTTTTGATCTGCTCGGCCCGGTGATTGGTCAGCCTGTATTGCAGGTTGATGCCCGCGAGCGGCGCGGGCAGTTGTCGCAGATAGGCCGCGGGCGCGCCAACGAGGCTCGAGAGCTGGCCGAAACTCCAATGCGTCGGCGCGATGGGTTCATCCGCGCCAGGCAAGACCAGCCCGAGCTTCTCCGGGTCGTCGCGATGCGCCTCGACCCGGATCGCCGCGCTCTCCACCGTGCGCGTCCGGCTGCGCTCCGCCCGGCCCTTGACGGATGCAAAGAGATCGTCGAGCGACAGGTACCGCTCGTCATCCGGCCGCGAGAACCACTCGGACGACACGCGATCCACGTTCGTGCCGCGCGACACATCCACCTTGTAGCCGCCGCTGATATCACGCCCGGTATCGATGATTTCGGTGTTCATTGGAAAACCTCCGCGACGGGCAGCCGGGAGCCTCTCTCTCGACCTCCAAACCCGTCACGGGCCGGAACGGCACCCCTCTGACTCTCGCATCACTCGGCCGCGAGACTCCTGGATGGGAAGGGCGCCCGCGAGGCAGCCAGCTGATGCAGGGCTTTCCCTTCCCATTTGAAGCTAGCCGTTGCACTATAGCGACTGAATATTGAGGGAACCTAATGTCGAACGACTATCTGCGATTGGGCGATCCGAAATATTCGGGGCCGGAACCGTTCGTGTACCGCTGGCATGCACTAAGCTACTTGAATTGCGCTCGACACGCGATTGAAGGACATCGGCTTGAACACGGCAGTGATCCAACCATGCAGCAGAATGTTCCCATAATTCACTTGATTTGTCATGCTATCGAAATGTTTCTGAAATTGGCGCTGTACAAGACCGGCAGCGATGACAAGGCGCTCAAAGCATTCAATCTAAGGTACAGCCTGAGAGGGCTTGCTGATGAGTGTAAGTGTCGGGGAGTCACCTTCTCAAGCGACGTCGTGCAGTTGATCGACGCACTCTCGCCACTGCATGAAAAGCATGCACTCCGATACACAGCGTTTACTGATGAACCTGTCTGGCTACCCTTCAATCCGTCTGAAATGATTGAGATTTCCATGAAGTTGATAACGGCTTCGCACCCATCAAAGTCAGCGTAGGCCAATCATCGAAGCATCGGAAGAGGCGGTTCAACTCATCCGTCGTGGGGGCGACGATCCCGCTCTGTGCCTTTGCCGATCAGCCCGAGACGCTTGAGCGCGACGCGCGCCAGATCGACGGGTTCCGGAGAGATATCGAGCCCGTGCACGGCTGCCGCGTGGGTGATGATCATCTTGATCACTCCGATATCGATCCCGAGCGTCACCGGGCCCGCGCCTTGCTCCGCCCGCATCTTGCCGTAGTCGATCAGCTTCTGCCGGTCGAGGTGCCCGATCTTCTCTTTGCCAACGGCGTTTTGGGAAAGGTTGAGCCGACCTTCGCTGCCTCTCGGCTTTGCCTCGAACGCGAAGACCGGCGCTCTTTTTTGCTGATCCCAAAACGCCGGAGATCGCGCTTGAGCGTCGTGAGCGTGGCGGCCTTGCTGCGACGCGGCGGTTTACCCGGCCCCGGCCTCCCGTCGTACCAGCAGATCGAGCGGGCTGGTCACGTCCCGGATCGTCTTGGTCGCCACCTTCGTATAGATCGTCGTGGTCTCCAGCTTTGCGTGGCCAAGCAGCACCTGGATCACCCGGATGTCGGTCCCGCCCTCGAGCAGATGGGTGGCAAAGCTGTGCCGCAACGTGTGGGGTGACCCTTGATACGCATATCCTCGAGAAACCGCCGGCGCAGAGCGGGAACGTGTTGATCGGACATGGAAGCCTCCTGTCATCTGATTGAGAAGGTCCCAATCGTCCGACAGACATGCCCATCCACCAAATCGCACCGCCCCGATTAGCGCGCATCAGCCGCCACAAGCGCCCCTACCGCGAGAGCGGTTTCGTCCTCGTCCCGCGATGTGTAAATTGGGCTTCTGATTTATGCTGCATGTTTCACAAATGGCTGCATCGCCCGCTGCAAGGCGGCATCGAGTTTTTCGCTCCCGGGCGCGCCATTCCGCCGGAAGGCGGATTCGGTGTTTGTTCTGGCTTCTCCCCTATCTACGCAGCGGCATTCAGAACATCAGAGTCATGTCCATCCGACCAACGGAAGTCGGTGCCATCACACCACATCCGATGCATAACAACAGCCAGCTTGCGGGCAAGCGCAACCTTTGCCAACTTCACGCTGCGGCGTTTTGCGATCCGCATTGCCCAAGACCGCAAGGAAGACCAACGACCGTGATGCATCAGGACATGCGCGGCCTGATAGAGCGCCGTGCGGACCATCTCATCACCGCATCGACTGATCCGACCATCGTAGTCGATCTGGCCTGAGCTATACCGCTTGGGTGTCAGTCCAAAATGTGCCCCAACATCGCGTGATCGCCTGAAGCGTTCCGGGGCATCCACTCCGGTCACATAAGTTAACGCGACAATGACGCCGACGCCGGGAACTGTCATCAACCGCCGACAGATGGGATCACGCCTGGCAAGTTGTATGCAAAGTCGGTCGAGGCGCTCAAATGCTTCCACTATGGTGCGTCTGGCGCGCAAGAGCGGCTCCACAATCGCTATCAGACTTGGGTCACTCGCAACGAGTTCGAGGACACGGCCTTCAAATCCGCGCTTCGTTATGACGCCAATCCTGAGCCCGAACACTTTCAGTGATCCACGAATGCAGTTTTCGATATCTTGAGACTTGCCCAAAAGGTGGCTGCGACTGACCAGCAGCATCCGGGTACGTTGTGCCTCATCGCTTTTGACAAAGACCCGGCGGAACCAGCCGAGACGAACGAGTTGGGCAATGCCGCGCGCATCGTTGCGATCCGTCTTGTTACGCAAGCGCCTTCAACGGCACCGGTTGCTGGACTTGCTGGAAGGTTTGGATCCCTGCATTGTTGCGATGGAGGCTTGCGGCGGCGCGCATCACATTGGTCGTTTTTGCCTTCAAAACGGACATGAGCCTCGACTGATGTCGCCGCTTTATGTCCGGCCCTACGTCAAGGTTCACAAAAATGATGACCGTGATGCGGAGGCGATCGCCGAGGCCGCGACGCGCCCGACAATGCCATTCGTCGCGATCAAATCGGAAGAGCAGCTTGATCTTCAGGCTCTGCATCGGGCCCGCGAGCGGCTGGTGACCGAAAGGACACGCCTTATCAATCAGGGCCGGGGCTTTCTGATGGAGCGCGGCATTCGGGTCGGAACGGGTCGCCACGTCTTCCAGAAAGAGCTGGTGAGATTGGTTGCGACAGGCACCGCTGATCTGTCGCACCGTATCCTGTCGATGTTGTCGGACATGATGGCGGAGCTGGCCACGATCAACGACCGGGTCGAAGCGATCGACACCGAGATCAAGGCTCTGGCCAAGGCAGATGCCGACATGCAGCGCTTGATGGAAATCCCTGGCGTCGGCCCAACGATTGCCAGCGCCCTTGTGGCCGCCGTTGGCACCGGCAGCAGCTTTGCCAAAGGCCGCGATCTTGCCGCATGGCTTGGTCTCGTGCCACGGCAGATCACCACAGGTGGAAAAGCCAAGCTGATCGGCATCTCAAAGCACGGCAACCGATACCTCCGCAAATTGTTCATCCATGGGGCGCGGACCGTTCTGCATCTCGTGCGGGATCGAACATCGCCTATAACGCAATGGGCAGATGGGCTGAAAGAGCGGGCGCACGTGAATGTCGCTGCCGTTGCCATGGCCAACAAGATGGCGCGGATCGCCTGGGCCGTATTGACGAAAGGCGAGCGATATCGTCCCGCGGCGCTTGTGGGCGCATAGACACGCAACCGCACAACGAGAAACATAGGAATCTGCGAGCGAGGAGGAGATGGACCAACGACCAATCGGCGTCTTGTCAGTCTGACGGGGAGCATGGCCCCCAGAGTGCCGATGAGCTAACGAGACACAGGACGCGCGACTTCCCATCTTGGTCAGGGGCAAATCGAATGGCTCCATCGAAAGACCGAATACATAGAAGCAGGGTCAAAGGGACATCAACAAAACGCTTGCAGGGGAAGGCAGTTCATACATACTCCCCATTTGTTGGACAGTTTCTGGCGTGATTTAAGCTACTCTCTGCTCCTGCTGATCGGGTTGATTAGCCGCACCATTCCTGCCACCGAGCTGCGACCGCCATTCTCACATAAAGTGGTTTGAGCCCGATGTTTGCAGCCCGGTCGCACAAAGCGTGGTTTCGTTCGCAAATAATGTGGTCCGGACACCCGCGATAGTCGCAATCAATCTGGTCGAGAAACGACCGATGTTTGCAGTTCAAAGCGTGGATGTTTGCAGTTCATTACACCTATGCTTCGCTTCGCAAGGCAACCGAGAGAGGCCTCCAGATGACATCGAGACCTCTGTCGAACGCGATCCTCGAATGGGCGGCGCTGATCCTGCCAGCGCTCCTCGCGGCGGCGGCCAGCGCCGACATGCCCGACGATCTGGCCCCGCTGGATATGTTCCAAGAATGCCCCGATTGCCCCGAGATGATCGTCCTGCCGCTGGGCGAGTTCGTGATGGGGGCGCCGATGGAGCAATCGGCAGAGATCGATTTTAATCCTCGAGCGGAAGGCGAACCGCGGGGCCGCCGAACCGAGCAACCGATTCATACTGTCACCATCGACCTGCCGTACGCGCTGGCGCGATACGAGGTCACCACGGGCGAATTCATGCGATGCGTCGAGGCCGGGGCGTGCAGCTACACGCCGACCCAATTGTTCGATGAGGAAGACTACAGCGATGCCGAAAAGCTCAGGCTTCCGGTTCGGGACGTGAACGCCTACGACATCGGGGAATATCTCGGCTGGCTCAACGGACTCGTGGGGGCCGAGGTCTACAGGCTTCCGACGGAAGCGGAGTGGGAATACGCCGCCCGCGCGGGCACGACGACCCGCTACGCCACCGGGGAGAACCTTCCGTTGGATCGGTTCAATGCCCTGAAGCCTGACGCCGATCCCTTGTCTCTGAGGCCGGTGCCCGTCGATGCGATGGATGCCAGCAACGCCTGGGGATTTCAGCATATCGCGGGAAACGTGGTGGAAGCTACGATGAGCTGCTGGACTGAATTTCATTTGGGGCTTGAGACGTCTGGTGAGTATTTAGCTGCCGCGCAGCATGAAGGGAAATGTGAAAGAATAGTTGTTAAAGGTGGGTCGTATAATTCAGGCCAACTTTATTCTCGACCGGCCACAAGAGGTGGTCCCAGAGTTACCGCTCGATCTTACTTTCTTGGCTTTCGTATCGCTAGGGACTTAGAATTTGAAAGGAAATGAAAACATGTTCAGCAACCCGGATAGAGATGGTGCAAACGGAAGATGGAAAGCCATCAAAGATACTGATATAAATCCAGGAATCTTTGACTTGACGGGGCTTTGTTGCACAAATCCGGTTGGGGATTCATCTCGTGAATCCAGCATGGTAGCTGGGGTGCATGAGCAGACCGGCACCCCCAACCTACAAGACAAGAAACTGGCCAGCCTATAACGAAGCGCTCAAGCGCCGAGGTTCGCTGATGATCTGGTTCGCCCCCGAGATGAGCTGGGAGGCTACACCTACGGGCAGGCGTGGCCGCCAGCAGACTTATAGCAACGCCGCCATTCAGACATGCCTTTCCATGAAAGTGCTGTTCGGCATGGCGTTGAGGCAGACGACCGGATTCGTCGAAAGCCTGTGCGTCTGGTCGGCCTGAACTGGTCAGTTCCCGACTTCAGCACCCTAAG
>NZ_FNZQ01000002.1:377386-395942 GCF_900109285.1 Jannaschia helgolandensis | reverse complement strand
GGGGCAGGCGCCGGGTTCGTCGCTGATCACTTCGGGATGCATCGGGCAGGTGTATTGCGCGGCGGTTTCAGCGCTGGCTTCGGCAACGACATGATCGGAGGAGTCATGCCTGGCCGCCATCGCATGGGCGGGGTCTTCGCTGGGCATCGGATGGTCCGTTCCGGGCATGGCGTGACCGGTATGGGAGGCGGATGCGGCGGCGTGTTTGCCATGGCCGTCGCCATGCCCGCCGTGTTCGTCCTGGGTCGCGACAGGCACCAGCGTCATGCCGCATTTGGGGCAGGCGCCGGGTTCGTCGCTGATCACTTCGGGATGCATCGGGCAGGTGTATTGCGCGGCGGTTTCGGCGCTGGTTTCGGCAACGACATGATCGGAGGGGTCATGCCTGGCCGCCATCGCATGGGCGGGGTCTTCGCTGGGCATCGGATGGTCCGTTCCGGGCATGGCGTGACCGGTATGGGAGGCGGAGGCAGTTTCACGCGGTACCAGTGTCATGCCGCATATCGGGCAGTTTCCTGGTTCATCACTGACAATTTGCGGATGCATCGGACAGGTGAATTCGGTGCGGGTCTGAAGCGCCGGAGCATCGTAGTCCTGCACCTCGGGCCGGAACGAGCCTTCGGCCAGAACCCGGCGCAGATCGGCCAGCGCCGTGACAAGCCCGGACTGGGTGAGCGGTCCGATAGCATCGGGGGTGGGCAGGGGGCCGACATCAACCGGACCCAAGGCGAGAATAGCGCGTGGGCGCGGCATCTGGGCGTAGGCAATGCTGGCGGCATCGCGCAGACCGGCAGGCAATGGCCCGAAGATCACAAGGACGCTGGCATGACGCGGCGTGGCAACCAGGTGCAGCCCGGCACCGGCAAGATCAAGTCCGTGCGCCCGCGCAACATCCGCGCCGGGCACCACGAAGGCGCAGAGATCGCGCGACATGGCCGCAGCGACCAGTCGCCGAAGCCCGGTCATCGCGCCTTGCCGCGCGCCGATCATTCCTGCCGCCTCAATGCGCCCTGGCTCCAACCGTAGAGCAGGCCGAGAAACAGAATCGCCAGGAACACGCCCATATCGAGCAGCGCAATCAGACCTTCTTCCCGGTAGACCACCGCCCACGGATACATGAAGGCCATTTCCATGTCGAACGCCAGAAACAGCAACGCATAGCCGTAGTATTTCGCGTGATAGCGCACCCACACCGGATCGCGCGACAGGCTGCCGGCCGTGGCGGGCACATCCTTGCCAGGTTCCGCCCGGCTGCGGCCGATGGCGCGGGCAAGCGCATAAAGACAGACCACAAAGCCGACAGCCCCCAGAGTCAGGCCGAGCAATATCGCGTATTGGGCAAGTGCACTCATTCCCTCATCGGTCCTCGCAATTTTTCTTGCTAATACCTTCGGCGATGCCGACGAAACCGGTAAACGACATTGTGCCGCATGCGTCTGGTAAACACCAAGCTGTCATAAGATGAAATACATTCAACAGCATATTTTCTGACCAGTCTGAAATTTCCTGAACTTACTATCGACGTATTGCGCAGGAAGGTTTCCAGACCGCACTGGCAGAGGAGCGTTGGACAGCGTGTAAACCTGATTCTTCCATGCCTGACGCCATTTCCCTAAAAAGACAACCAAGGCAGGCAGACAGGGCAGGCGGGTTGTCGGTGCCCGGAAACGACACTACAGATCAGCATATGAATGGGCGACCTGTGCCCTAGTGTCGGGGTTGTCCGCTTCATGTGCCTTTCCCAATCCGTCAGCTTCACCGCCGGCGCTTTTCTTGTCGTTGGTGGCGGTTTCGCCCTTACCAAGGCGTGGCAGATCAACAAGCGATACCTTCCGGTGGCGTTGATGCCACTGTTCGCGGGTCTGCAGCAATTCATGGAAGGCGGCGTCTGGTGGGGCGTGAATACCGGTGACCCTGGCACAACGCTTTGGGGCGCAATGGGGTTTATCTTTTTCACGTGGTTCATGTGGCCATTCTGGATTCCGGTGGCGAGCTATGTGCTGGAGCCGTCCGGAAGCAGCAGGAAACCCTGGATGCTGGCGATGTCGGTGGCAGGGCTGGCCTTTGGCCTCGCGCTTTACGTTCCGCATCTGCTCAACCCGGATTGGGTCGAGGTTTCGGTCAATCGCGATTCGCTGGCCTATGAGGGCACGATGATCCTTGATTATCTGATGCCGCGCGAACTGACCTATGTCATCTATCTGTTCCTGATCATCGCGCCGCCTGCGATCTCGACCTACCTGCACATGCGCTGGTTCGCGCTGACCATCGTGGCTGTGGTGGTGGTGGATATCCTGTTCCTTCGCTACGCCTACATCTCGTTTTTCTGCCTGCTTGCCGGGCTGGGCACGTTACATTTGATCTATATCATCATGCGCAATAAATGCGCCCGCGAATGTCCGATGCTGTTTGCCTAGCACCAGCTGGCCTCGCCCTCGTTCCTGCCGTCTATGACTTCGTGGACATTGGCCTCGAGCAGCCTGTAGCCGACGTTTCCGAAAAGCCTCTGGCGACCTTCGTTCATCAGGAATGTCGGGCTGCCTTTTATGTCCTTGGCCAAGCCTTGGGTGTAATCGGATTCAAGCCGCGCCAATGCCTCGGAGGACCGGATCGCGCGGTCGATCTGCCCGTAGTCGATGCCCAGTGCCTTGGCGATATCCCGGTGCGTGTCCCAGTCTGAAATGTCCCTGGCTTCCACGAAGAACGCCTTTCGAAGCGCCCAGGCTGCGCGCGTCGAAAGCTTTTCAAGATAAGGTTTCTGGTGCATGTCGTTCCGGTCCAGGTCTGCCTCGATGATTTCGACTGCTTTGACAAACAGATGCGCGGCGGCGGATGTGCGGGGAACGGTCCTGTTCCATACGTCGCTGTGAACTTCGATATGCGGAAACTTTTCGGCGACACTTCTGACATGCGCGCTGTAACCCTCGAACCCTCCCCTGTTTTGCCAAAGTAGGGCTATTTTTTCATGAGCATCCGGAAAAACGGAGCAGGCGTATGCTGTTATTTCGATCCGGTCACCGAAGGTTTCAATCAGCTTTTCGATTCGCAGCTGGGTGACATAGGCCCATATGCAAAGGATGTCGGAATAATATTCGATCTTGATGGGAGACATGCAAACCACTCTGCCAGCGTGAAAATTTGGGCCACGTTCATGCAAGGCCCCGATCAACGAGTGACATTTCGCCAATCAGCTTCATAGGGCAAGGCCCGGACCGGTGGCCAGCCGATACCGTGATACTTGTATGGAAAGCGCCATCCCGGTAGAAGCTTGTTGACGGCTTATGGGGCAGGGTGCGTCGATTTCAAGCATGATCGCGGATAATGCCTGTCCTGGCATTCTGAAATCAGCATGGAGCGGGGCGAATGACCGATCGTAACGCAATATCGGATCAAAAACATCGGGACGACGATCCTTCCATCAGGGCGCTTTCGGCCAACCGCCAGATGTTTTTGGGATTTCTCGTCAATCGCCTGGGCAATCTGTCCGAGGCCGAAGATGTTCTGCAGGAATTCTGCCTGAGGGTCATCAAGCGCAAGGATCAGTTGCGCGATGCTGAAAAGCTGAACGGCTGGCTCTATTCGGTGCTGCGTTCGGCCCTGAACGATCACTATCGCAAGACCGGTCGACGCAAACGCCTGGGCGATGCCGTCGCGATCGAAATGCAGTCAGCGGAGGAGACTTCGGACCCTGCTGAAACGATGGCCAGGATATGCGCCTGCGTGAATGGCCTGGTGCCGGAATTACGCGCCGCGGATGCCGACCTGATCCGCCGGATCGACATCGATGAAGATGACCGCGCCACGGTCGCCGCAGAGCTGGGGCTGAAACCGGGAACCCTGGCCGTGCGCCTGCACCGCGCCCGCGCAGCACTTGCCGACACGCTGCTGGGCCATTGCGGGTTCTGCTGCAAGCATGGCTTTGAGGATTGTTCCTGCCCGCCCGCCGGCTGCGAACATCCGGTCGCCCAAACCGATTGTACCGACGGAAGTTCCACTGTCTGACCGGGCGGCACCCCTCGTAATCTTTCCGCATCAAGCACGTCTAACCTGAGAGCGGTCTTCGGGCCGACACTGAGGAGGAGGACGACATATGACGGATGTGAAACGGTCATGTTCCGGATTCGACAGGGCAGAACTGTCCGACGACGAGGAATTGCGAGCCATTTTGGACGCCCTGTTCTGTACCTGCATCGAAGATCTGTCGACGCAGGATACCTTGCAGCACAGCGATCTTTTTCGTCTGGCCGAAATCGAAGGGCAAGCGTTGCCCGACGCGGCCCGAGCGCTTGGCCTTGACGTAGAAGAGGCCGAAAGGATGCTGACCAAGACCCGGCGAGAGATGGCCCTGCTGCTGGTCCTGGGGCTTTGCAAGCCGTCCAGTGCCGCGCAGAGCGCTGAAGCGCAGTTCCGCAGGTGCAGGTGCAAGACCATCTGACATTTCCTGCAAGAAACGGAAACACCTTCGAGCGCGGCCAGGCTACCAGTCTGCGCGACGATTTTTCGGACGTCTCCGAAATATCTGTAATGCCACGAAGCCACACACGTCTTTCTGTTCATGCGAAGTCCTGGCCGCGCATTCACGGAGAAACAGCCATGATAATTAGTTCATCCCGCCCTCTCGGACCGATGCAGACCCTGCGGCAGGGGCTGGCCGCCCTTCTTCTGGTCTTTGCAGGCGCGGCCTATGGGCAAACCTCAAGCGATTACGCAGTCGTCGATGGCGTGACGATCTATTATGCGGTTCTGCCTGCCGAGATGCTGCGCGGCTTTCCCCCGGGTTCCGATGAGGTGCAGATGCATGGCGGTGTGCCTGGCGGCAAGCATATCCACCATGTGCAGATCGCCCTTTTTGACGCCGGGACCAGCGTGCGCATCACCGATGCCCGCGTAACCGCCACAGTCGCCGAGGTCGGTTTGAGCAGCGAAGAGCTGAGCCTCAAGCCCTTTCTGGTGGGCGATGCCCTGACCTATGGCGGCTATTTCGAATTCCAGAAACGCGAACTTTACAAGATCGATGTGCGGGCAGCGCTGCCGGATGGCGGGCGCGTGATCGAGAAAACCTTCAACTACCGCCACCAGTGAAGCGCCGGAGATAAGGCCGCGCGGTCTGCCAGAGAATGGAAGCCAAATGACACTACGAACGACATACCTTGCCGCCTCGGTGGCGATTTTCAGTGGCCTGCTGGTCCTCGGCTGGGTCACGCATGGAACCGGCATCGTCAAGGACGACCCGGAGCGAAACATCGTGATCCCGGACGAACTGACCAGCGAGTTGCAGGTCAAGGCCGCATATGACGGCGAAAAGATATGGTTCCGCTACCGCTGGCCCGTCGACCGGCCCAGCATTTTCAACGATGTACTGGTCTATCAGGACGGCAAGTGGGAGACTCGCGGCGGCGAGGCGTTGGGGCCAAACCCGGACTTCCTGACCGAGGATCGGGTTGCGATGATGATCGACGACGGCTCCGTCCCGCTGTTCGGTCGCTATGGCGGCTACATCACCATCGGCGACGGGCTGACGACCTTTACCGGCGTGCCCGAAACCGAGGAAGAGCGCACGAAATACCTGCCCTCGACCCGGACCGACCCCAATGATTTCGAGGCCCTGAAACCTGAAAGCGATCTGGAGATGCTGCGCGCCGCCGGTCAGTTCATCGACCTGTGGCAATGGCGCTCCAGCCGGTCGAACCCGATCGGGCTGGGCGACGACGGTTTTGTCGCCGAAGAGCGTGGCGGTGACGCGGGCACCGGCCCCTATACGACAAACTGGGACAGTGCGACCGAACAGCCACTCTACATGTTCGACCCGGACGTCGCAGGCAGCGCCGCGCTGTCGATCGACGCGGTAACGGGCGGCGATGTCGGGTTCAACGACATCTACTACCTCAGCGCCGACACCGCCCTGCCTTTCGATCCGACGCTTGCCTGGAAAAACGGCGATACCATTCCGCGCCGCTATCTGCGCCCCGCCACAGGGTCTCGCGGTGACGTCGTGGAACCTTCCGTGGCGCGCTGGCGAAACGGGTTCTGGGACGTGACGCTGGTGCGCGACATGGATACCGGCAACCCGCTGGACGACAAGATCTTCCGCGATGGCGGCAGTTACGATCTGGCCTTCGCGGTGTTCCGGAACGCTTCGACCATGCGCTGGCACTATGTCACGTTGCCGGTCTCTCTCGGGCTGGAACAGCCCGCGCAGATGGTCGCTGAACGCATCGAGTCGGGCACCGAGCCGGATTGGACCCAACCCTGGACCGAGATCAAGACTTTCTATCCCGGCCAGGTCACCTGGGGTCGACTGACCGATGCACGCCAACACCCCGGTGCTGACCGTATCGCGCAGCGTGTGCCGGTGGCCGTCCGCCATACCGAGGAACAACTGGCGCTTTACGGTGTGCAGATGGAATTCGCCGAGGAAATCAGGCGCCAGTGGATCTGGACACTGATCGCAAGCCTCGGCCTGATCGTCGGGCTTGGCATCAACGTCAACCTACTGATGCGCCGCAATGAGGAGGAAGTGTGATGACCCGCCCGGACACGACACAGGCTCGCCTCCACACCGCAGAAAAGGCACGAAAGGATAACGACATGAAACGCTCTGGATGGATGGCGCGCGGCAGCCGGATCGGGCTGACAAGCGCCGGCATACTGGTGGCGGCGACCGGCGCGGCGCTGGCGCATGGCGCGGACGGCGGGGTGGCCGTGGCCGTCGAGGGCGCACCCTCGTGGTCGCTGAGCCCGGTCTATCACATTCTCGTGGCGCACTTCCCGGTCGGTCTTTGGATGACGGCCTATCTGTTCATCCTGATCCGCTCATTTTCAGATTCGAAGTTCGCGGTTCGCGTGCAAAATGCGATCTGGCCGGTGGCTGCCCTGGGCACACTGGTCGGTTTCGTGACCTACGGGCTGGGCCTGACGATTTATCCATGGTCGGCGATCACCGAAAGCCCGTTGGGCCGCAACCACATCATGCTAGCGACATGGACGCTGAGTTACTGGACCGTGATGAGCGTGCTCGGCTATCGTTTCCGCCGTCACCTGTTTGAAGGCGCACAGCGCTGGATCACCTTCACGCTGGCGACGATCGGCGCGATCGTCATCACGATCACCGGCACTCTGGGCGGTTCGTTGACCGGCACGCCGTCGCTGGTGACGAAAAGCCTCAGCTGGATCGGCTGGAACGTCTATATGACCTTCTATCTGCCGACCTGGATGTTGGCAGTCTATGTTGCGGGCGCGCTGCTGCTGATCGCCATCGGCATCATCGGCTGGAAACGCCGTGTCTGACAGGGACGCTCGGTTCGTCAGAGCAGTTGGAAAAGTCGGTAATCCGGAAACGGCGCTGCCGGATTATCTGGAACGCACCTATTGGTGGGCCTATCTCAGGCCCGCCAGTATCCGTATTTTTGACCACAAAGTAATAGTTTCGGCGATCCTCTGGGGCCAGTATCGCCGCTTGTCGGACATCGTGCTGACGAGGATTGCAGGTGGCAACCGGGTGCTGCAACTCGCCTGCGTCTATGGCGACCTGTCGCAGCGGCTGGCCAGGCAGGTCGGTCCGGAGGGTGCGCTCGACATCGTCGATGTTGCGCCGATCCAGATTGCCAATATCCTCCGCAAACTGGTGGGGATGGACTGGGTGCGAGCGAGTGTCGCCGATGCCACCACCACCCGTTCAGGCAGTTTCGACTGCGTGCTGAGCTTCTTTCTGCTGCACGAAATGCCGGACCCGCTGAAACGCCGCGTCGTCGATGCCGCGTTGGCGGCGGTGGCACCTGGCGGAAGGGCGATGTTTGTCGATTACGCTTGTCCGTTGCGATGGCACCCGCTGCGGCCGGTGATGGCGGCGGTATTCGCGCTTTTGGAACCCTATGCCACCGCGATGTGGCACACACCGATAGCTGCGCTGGCGTCGCACCCGCAGGAATTTTCCTGGACGCGAGAAACCCGTTTCGCAGGGCTTTTTCAGGTGGTCATCGCCGAACGTTTCAACGTCTGAAAATGCCTGTCCGGGCGCCATGGGCCTGTGCTTTGCGAAATCCCGCCGAAGATTGCCTTGGCATTTCCGAAAATGTGTAATGCCCGGCGCGATTGAGCGTCTTTCTATCAGTGGACGCAAGAGCTGTCCGCTTTCACAGTCAACAAGGTGAAATACCATGAACACCAAAATATTGATTGCCGCTGCTGCCATCGGTACCGCCGGCTTTGCCGGTGCCGCGCTTACCCATGAGATGGATACCGATCAGGACGGACTCTATTCGCTGACCGAAATGCGGACAGAATATGCTGACCTGACCGAAGCCGATTATGCCGCGCTGGACACCAATAAGGATGAAGCGGTGGACGCCGAGGAACTGGCGGCCGCGATCGAGTCCGGTCAACTGCCGTCGATGGAGTAACGTGCGTGCCGGTCTTCGGACCTGCGACAGGCGTCGTGCGGCGCGGTCGGCTGGTGAGGCCGGGAATTGACCGCCGGATCAGTCCGGACCGCGTCCAGACAGCAAATCCAAGTGCACGTTGCACCGGCTTGACCGGTGCAACGTGATCGGTTCAACGCGTCGTTGCGCCCATCGGCGTCTTCGGAACGAGCCGCTTCGAAGGCCGTAGGCAACACTGCCCACGACGGGAAAAGTCAATCCATGTAGTCGTGCACGACCCGGCCCAACCCAAGCGTCAGGTCGGCCAGCACATGCGTGGCCGACAGCACCTCCAGCACCGGCAACTGCGCGACGGGGGCGAGGGCATGGCCGTGCAGTTCCAGCGCCGCAGGGCCGCTCCACGCGCCTTTTACCGTGACATCTTCCAGATAATATTCGACCAGTTCGCAAATTCGCGGCGTGCAGTCGACATGCGGGATGATCTTGAGAAGATAGCTCGGAGCCAGCAGGCTTTCGCGCACCACGTCGCGGTCAAGTTCGCGGTGTTTGTAGCCCATGGTGCCGCTGGCGACCTGAATCGAACCGACATTGAGTGTGCCGACCAGCGTGTCCTTTTCAACATGCATGCAGGGCTCGGCCAGTTTCTTCGGAAAGCCCCAGATCTCGCGCCCACCCGCAATCGGGCTGTCATCGTTCAGATACATCGCATGGACATAACTGCCCTTGCGGCCCTCAAAATCGACCGGAATGACCTGACCGCTTTCGGTGTAATCGCCGAACCCGGTCGAATCCGGCATCCGTATGAATTCGTAATTCACAACCGGCTCGACCACTTCCAGCGGCTCGGGCACCACGGCGCGCAGGGCGTCGATATCGGTGCGGTAGGTGATGATCATGTATTCGCGATTGACGAATTTATACGGACCCGGCGGATAGGACGGGCTGGTGAGCGGCATCGCGAAGGCGGACTTGCGAACATCGGCAATTTTCATAGGGCTTTCCTTTTACGCAACCGTCAGGGCCGTGCATCTGCCAGATCGAAAATCCGAACCTGGGCGGGATCGTCATGGCGCGCGATCCATTCCGGATGGGCCAGGGTGGTGGCCGTATCCTGCGCACCGGCTTTCCAGTGATCCAGCATCGAGCTGCGCGAAAACTCATAGTCCTTGGACTGGGTCTCGTGCGGGGTCTGGCGGTAGATGAGGTGGGCGACAGTTATTTTCGGATCGTGTCTGTTTGTCAGCAACGCCCGTGCATCGGGATCGTCGCGCAACTCCGGTGGCAGTTTCTCGTATAGCCGCCGCCCCGCAACGTGGGATGTGTGCATCTCGCACAACATGTCGGTGTTGAGCCGGGTGCGGCTGGAAAAGCGGATGTCCTTGGCACGTGCCTCGATATCCCAGACCGAGGCGGGCAGGGGGCCGCGTGCACTGAACAGATCGACCTGAAACACGCAGAGATCGTCTGGCCCGCGTTCGTCATAGACATATTGCAAAGGCGTGTTCGACACCAAACCGCCATCCCAGTAGAATTGCCCATCGATCTCGACCGCTGGAAAACCGGGCGGCAGCGCGCCGCTGGCCATCACATGCTCTGGCCCGATCCTGTCATGTGCGCTGTCGAACCAGATCATGTTGCCGGTTTCGACATTGACCGCGCCCGTGCTGAATCGGGTCGGACCGTCGTTGAGGTAATCGAAATCCACCAGGTCCAGCAGTGTGTCGCGAAGCGGGGCGGTGTCGTAAAAACTTGTTGCTCCGGCGCTGCCGGGCGGCATCAGGAAAGCGGGCGGAAAACGTGGCTGGAAGAAGCCCGGCACCCCTGTCGCCATGACCGTTCCGGCGCTGAGTTCATTGAATATACCCCGCGCCGCGAAGCCCGACGGCAACTTGAATACCGCTGTCGCCTGCGAGACCCGTTCCCAGAACATGCGCAGGCGTTCCACGCGCCGCCCCGCCGGATTGCCCGCGATCAATGCCGCGTTGATCGCCCCGATAGAGACCCCTGCAACCCAGTCGGTATGTCGCCCGCTGGCAAACAGCGTCTCGAACGCGCCGGCCTGATAGGCCCCCAATGCACCGCCGCCCTGAAGCACCAGAACGTCCAGTTCCTTGATTTCCGTCGTCGCATTCATGGCGATTTCCGTCTTCGGGTGTCTTGCGCAGATACTGACGGGAACAACGCGTTTCAAGGCTCGGGGCGGAATGCCCGCCTTTCGATGAGGCGAATTCGCGGTGATATCCCGTGGTAATATCCAGTGACCGTCTTCCAGCGAATGGCCCGGCCCTGGCCCGGGTCGGGTGAAGGTGTTCGCCCCGTCATCCTGTTTTCGAACCCATCTGTAATATCGCGCGTCAGGGGACGTCTTAGTGATATCGGCGACTATGCGATCACGGCTTGAGCCTGGTTCCCGATCCTGTGTCGGAAAGGTGTGAAGTCAATGCAATGGGTAGTCTATAATTGGCCGCTTATAGTGCTGATCGGCAGTGGCATCTTCGCCTGCTTCCGTTTTCCGCAGCTCCGACAGCCATGGACGCCACGGGAGGCCGGAGTGATCGCCGCCAGTCATCGGGACGGATCCCGGACTGGCTTTACGGCTATGGCTTGGAACGATCCCCTCGCGGGTCTGCACGCACACGATATCTGCGACAGGAGCATATCATGACCGATTGTTACAACACCGACCAGACCTCGGCACCTATCCTGAAGCGCCCGTTCGTATCGCAATGGCTGCTGGAACGCGCACTTAAATCGGTCATCCGCCGTGGCACGCTGCATCTGCGTCTGCCCGATGGAACCAGGCGAAAATTCGGAAAGGGCAGACCCGAAATCGCGATCGCAATCCGTGACTGGAGCACACTGCGACGTGTCGCGTTCAATGCGGATATAGCCATCGGCGAAGCCTGGATGGACGGCACTCTGACGGTTGAACGCGGCGATATCTACGGCTTTCTCGATCTCTGCCTTTCCAACACCCGAACAGGGGCAGGTTACGGGCTGCGTCGGATGCAGCAAAGGCTGCGGCGGCTGGTGCGGCCGCTGTTGATGCACAATCCCGTCGGCAAGGCGCAGGAGAACGTCGCGCATCATTATGACCTGAGCGACGAACTCTACGATCTGTTCCTCGATCCCGAGCGGCAATATTCCTGCGCCTACTACGCAACGCCCGACGACAGCCTTGAGGAAGCGCAGACGCGCAAGATGCGCTACATCGCTGCCAAGCTCCGGCTGGAACCGGGACTGAGGCTGCTTGATATCGGCTCGGGCTGGGGCGGGCTGGGATTGTTCATGGCGCGCATGGCAGGCGCGGATGTTACCGGGGTAACGCTGTCGGTCGAACAACAGAAACATGCCGAGGCGCGCGCGGACCGGGAAGGGCTTGGCGACCGGGCACGTTTCATGCTGCGCGACTATCGGCAGGAACAGGGGCATTACGACCGGATTGTCTCGGTCGGTATGTTCGAACATGTCGGTGCAGGACACTACGACGAATATTTCGCCAAGGTCGCGGCGTTGCTGAAAGATGATGGCGTGGCGCTGATCCATACCATCGGCAGCACGGCCGAACCCGCTGCGCCGCATCCCTGGATAAGAAAATACATCTTCCCCGGCGGATATATCCCTTCGCTCTCCGAGATCATGCCGGCGATCGAGAAGAGCGGACTGGTGGTGAGCGACATCGAAGTGCTGCGGTTGCACTACGCCGAGACGCTGAAAGCCTGGCGCGCGCGCTTCATGGCGCGCCGCCATGAGGTTGCATCGCTTTACGACGAGCGGTTCTGCCGGATGTGGGAATTCTACCTTGCCGCTTGCGAGGCCGGGTTTCGTCACAACGGTCTGGTGGTGTTCCAGCTTCAGCTGGCGCATCGTGTCGATGCCGTGCCGCTGACCCGCGATTATCTGATCGAAGCCGCAAGCGTGCCGCGCCCTCAATTGTCGGCAGATGCGACTGTCGGCGCACGTTTCGAAACGGGCGGGCGCGTGAAGGAACCGACCGTCTGCACGACCACCGGATGATCGCGACATCGCGGATCGTGCTGGTGATGTTCCTTTGGGCGGTCTGCTTTCCGCTCATTACTGCGGGCTTTGCCTATGCATCGCATCTCACCTTCGCGGCGCTGCGCGCCTTTCTGGCGGGGGCTGCACTGATCGGTTTGGGACTGGTCCTCGGACGCCCGTGGCCACAGGGGGGCCGGACGTGGCTTACCCTGATCGCCGTCGGCTTCGGGGCCACCAGCCTCGGATATCTGGGCATGTTCATGGCCTCCGAGTTCATTCTGCCCGGCATTGCGACGGTTCTTGCCAATACCCAGCCGCTTCTGGCGGCGGTCCTTGCGGGTTTTGTCCTGCAAGAGCGTCTCGGGCACATTGGCTGGACCGGCATGGGGCTGGGCTTTGGCGGTATCGTCCTGATCGCGCTGCCACAGCTTTTCACCCTGGAGGCAGGGAGTTTCGGACTGGGGGCGTCCTATATCCTGCTGGCGGCTCTCGGCATCACCATCAGCAACGTTCTGATCCGGACCATCGCCGGAAAGACAGACCCTGTCATGGCTATGGGTGCCCAACTGATGATTGGCGGCCTGCCCCTGCTGGCCGGGGCCTTTGTCTTCGAGGATCCGGCCAATGTTCGCTGGTCGCTGGAATTCGTCATGATCCTGGGCGCGCTCAGCCTTTTCGGCTCTTCGCTGGCCTATTGGCTCTGGGGTGAAATCCTCGCCACGACCGAATTGAATCGCGCCAACGCCTTCAGCTTTCTGGTCCCGATCTTCGGTCTTGCGATGGGGGTGGCATTTTTCGGCGAGCGTCTGGGTTGGATCGAGGTCGCGGGTATCAGCCTGTCGCTTGCTGGCATCGCGCTGGCCAACCGGCGTCCCGCAGCCGATGACCCGATGACAGCCGGAGCGCTGCAGGGCGAAGGATCGGAACCCTGACGACGCAGTTTTCTCAAGCTTCAAGCAGCGCATCAATGACGGCGCAGTCCGGGGCGGCGTCGCCGGTACATCTGGCAACAGTCTCTGACAGGACACGTTCAATCCGGGCCAGATCGGCAATTTTGGCCTGAACATCTTTCAGGTGGCTCTCGGCAACAGCCTGGACCTCGGCACAGGTTTGGGTCCGATTATCGACCAATCCCATCAGCTCCCGGATTTCTTCCAGACTGAAGCCCAGATCGCGGGACCGCATGACGAATTTCAATCGCCTGACATGGGTCTCGTCATAGCTTCGATAGCCTTTTGCGCTGCGTGGCGGATCGGGCATGATGCCGACCGTTTCATAATAGCGGATGGTTTCGAGGTTGCAGCCAGTGGCCCGCGCCAAGTCGACCCGCCGCAGCGGTTTCACGCTTCTGTCATGCATTTTACGCAAAAGCCCCTTGAGCCTGTATCAGCTACAGACCTTAGGAGGATGGAAACAACCAATCAAGGGCGATTCGATGGAGCAGGGTTTAACGGAGCAGATCCCCGGCCAGACGGGACGGACCGATGATGAAACCGCAAAGGGCTGGGGCGCGACCGGCTTTGGCGTTCTGGGCGCGGTGACAATGACCTCGTGCTGTATCCTGCCGCTGGTCCTTGTGAGCTTCGGCGTGACAGGCGTTTTCATCGCGCAGCTTGGCGCGCTCTATGCCTACAAGTGGTACACTTTCGCTCTGAGCGCCGCATTCATAGGATACGGGTTTTACAAGGCCTACAAGCCTGTGAGCGCGGAGGTTTGTGCGGACGGCACTTGTGCGCGTCCGGTTGATCGTCGCGTGATGCGGGCGACGCTCTGGATTGCCACCGTGATAGTCGTTGTCGCGATGATCTTTCCATACATCACCCCGTATATCCTGAAATTCTGAGCAAGGATCAAATTCATGAAGCACCTACTGTTGTCATCGGCACTCACCGTTGCCGCGCTATCGTCTGCGGCCTTGGCTGAAGAGCGCAGGATCGAGATCACCGTCGGCGAATTGACCTGTCCGTCCTGTTCTTTCATCGTCGCGAGCGCTCTCCGGGGCGTTCCGTCAGTGGAAATCAATGGCTTTGAGGATGGACCGGAGGACGGTCAGGGTATCTTCGCCGTGAGTTTTGAAGATACCGAAACAACCGTAGCGAGCATCATCGCGGCAGTGACTGCCAACGGCTATCCGGCGTCTGTTCTGCCCGAAATTGACTCGTGAAGCGCCAAACCCCGGTCATTCCTCAACGTAGTTCAATGAAAGCCAGACCCTTGACGGACACACCTGAAACCCCCGACCGATTGCTGAAACGAGGGCTCGGCGGTGCGCTCTTCATGGCTGTTTGTTGCTTTACACCGCTGCTGGTCGTCGTTGTAGCAGGTGTCGGCCTGTCTGCCCTGACCGGCTGGCTCGATTATGTACTGTTCCCGCTGCTGTTCTTATGCCTTGCCGTCGTTGCACAGGCGCTCTGGTTGCGCGCGGGCCGACGGGGACCAAGTCCGAAACTCTGGGCGACGGCGATTGCCGCTTTGTTGTCGGCTGCCCTCATCTGGCTGGAGTTCCGTTTTGCCCTCCGCATCTCCCTCGGTGCGTTTGCCGCTGTCGGACTCTACGCCCTTTTCCTCAACCGGATGAAACCCAGCGAAGCGATACGATGATTACAGCCGTCGAGGCGATCGACTGTCTGATTGTCGCCAGACAGAACAATCCAGACACAAATGAGGCATACCAATATGAAAGACACTGACAGGAATGACGACGGCTACGGCGGCTACGACCTGATTGTCATAGGAGCCGGATCGGCAGGGTTTTCTGCGTCGATCACCGCTGCTGACGCGGGCAAGCGCGTGGCGCTTGTCGGGCACGGCACCATTGGGGGCACATGCGTGAATGTCGGGTGCGTGCCGTCGAAAGCGATGATCCGCGCGGCCGAGGCGATCCATGGGGCCCACGCGGCCGGGCGGTTTCCCGGCCTGTCCGGTCAGGCCCAGGTTGATGACTGGCAAACGCTGGTTCAGTCCAAGGACGATCTGGTGGCGACCCTGCGTCAGAAGAAATACGCTGACCTGCTGCCGCAATATGCCGGTGTCGATTACATTGATGACGGCCCTGCGCAAATCATTGAAGGCGGTATCATCGTCGGCGGCCGCACCCTGACCGCGCCAAAGCTGATCGTCGCTACGGGAGGACGCCCGGTCCTGCCGGCGATTGACGGGATCGAGGAGATCGGCGCGCTCGACAGCACCAGCCTTCTGGAACTGACGACCCTACCTGAAAGTCTGATCTTCATCGGCGCGGGATACATCGGCGCGGAACTGGCACAGATGATGGGCAGGATGGGCGTCAAGGTCACGCTGGTCACGCGGTCGCGCCTGTTGCCGGGTGCAGAGCCAGAAGTATCGGAGGCCTTGACGGACGCCTTTGCGGCCGAGGGGATCACGCTGCTGACTGGGCTGAGCTATAACAGCGTGCGCCGTGATGCGGCGGGCGTGACCCTGCGGGTCATACGGGACGGCGAACCTGTCGAAGTGACGGCGGATCATCTTGTTTCAACCGCTGGAAGGCGTGCCAATACCGATGGTCTGGGATTGGAAGAGGTCGGCGTAGAGACCAACGCGCGCGGATCCATCGTGATTGGCGACGACATGCGGACCTCGGTGCCCGGCATCTACGCGGCGGGCGATGTGACCGACCGGGATCAGTTCGTCTACATGGCTGCTTACGGCGCCAAGCTTGCAGTGAAGAATGCCGTTCTGGGCGGTGACCAGCGCTACGATAATTCCGTCATGCCATGGGTCGTGTTTTCTGACCCTCAGGTTGCCGGTGTCGGCCTCGGCGAGCATGAGGCGCGGGAGGCCGGATTCGATGTCAAGACCTCCATCGTGCCGCTCGATCAGGTGCCGCGCGCACTGGCCGCCCGCGACACACGTGGATTGATCAAGCTGGTAGCGGACAAGGACTCTGACAGACTGCTTGGCGGCCAGATCGTGGCACCCGAAGGGTCGGACACCATCCAGACACTGGTCATGGCTCTGAAGTTCGGGATGACGACAAAGACACTGGGCGAGACGATCTTCCCCTATCTGACGACCGTGGAAGGCCTGAAGCTGGCGGCGCAGACCTTCGATATGGACGTGGCGAAATTAAGCTGCTGTGCGGGATAAGACATTAAGCGAGGACCAGAATATGGAAGAAATATACGACCTGATCGTTATCGGCGCAGGCATGGCCGGGGTCACGGCGGCGAACAAATGTGGAGCTGCGGGCTGGCGTGTGGCTATCGTCGATGCGCTGCCCTACGGCGGCACCTGCGCATTGCGCGGCTGTGATCCAAAGAAAATCCTCCGGCGCGGCGCAGAGATCGTCGATGCCGCACAACTGATGCAGGGCAAGGGGATCGACCCCCATGGCCTGACGATCAACTGGTCCGACCTGATGGCCCACAAGCGCGGCTTCACCGATCCGGTCCCGGACAAGATGGAGAAAGGCCTGACGGGTAACGGTGTCGAGACATTGCACGGTGCTGCGCGATTTACCGGGACAAATACGCTGGAAGTCGATGGAAAGCCGTATGAGGCGCGCCGCTTTCTTGTCGCTGCCGGTGCGATGCCCAGGCCGGTTCGTTTTGACGGAGCCGATCTGATGATCGACAGCACGGAATTCCTCAATCTGAAGGCGCTGCCCAAGCGCATCCTTTTTGTCGGCGGCGGCTTCGTATCCTTTGAGTTTGCCCATATTGCGGCCCGTGCCGGCGCGGCGCCGGTTATCGTTGATCGCGGCCCACGACCGTTGAGAGCCTTTGACCCCGATCTGGTCGAGATGATGATCGAGCGCAGCGCACGCATCGGAGTGGAACTGCAGCGCGAAACCGAGATCGTATCGGTTGCGGAGAACGGTGGCGTCTTCACTGTCGAGGTGACATCGGGAGGACAGGCCAGGACCATCGAGACCGATCTGGTGGTACATGGCGCAGGTCGCATCGCGGCCCTTGCGGACCTGAACCTGGAGGCCGCGGGCGTCACCTATGGCGACAAGGGCATTGCAGTGGCACCGCATCTGCAAAGCACGGCGAACAGCGCGATCTTTGCCGCCGGAGACTCCGCCGATACCGGGGGCATGCCGCTGACGCCGGTTGCCGTGATCGAAGGCAAGGTCGCGGCCTCGAACATGCTTAAGGACGCTCAGGTGGCACCGGACTACGCAGGTATTCCGACGGCGGTATTCACGGTTCCTGAACTGGCCCGTGTCGGACTGCTGGAGGCGGAAGCCAAAGAGGCCGGGCACGATGTCGACGTCCGATTTACCGACACTGGCGGCTGGTATTCCAATTATCGGATCGGAGAGACATCCGCCGCCGCGAAAATCCTGGTGGACAAGTCGGACGGCAAGATCCTCGGGGCGCATATGTTCGGGCCGGAGTATGGCGAGCTGATCAACTTTTTCGGTCTGGCGATAAAGCTGGGGCTGACCGCAAAACAGCTCAGGTCGATGACAGCGGTCTATCCCAGTGTAGGGTCGGATTTGGGATCGCTTCTTTGATCGAACATGGGTCTTTTGGCACAGGCATGACAGTCAATGACCGTTGTCGCGATAGGCGGCAGGGTTTGCTGGCGGTGTGACGTTGGAAGGATTCGGGGTATGGTCAGGGCCGGATATCTCCGGCCCTGAAAGCAATGTCGCCCAGTTGCGCAGTCCTTGTCTTCACGCGGAGCCGGACCGGACGGATATGGCTTTACATATCCATCGCCATTCCAGGTGTGGCGATCTGTCCCATCATGCCCATCTGCATGTGGTAGGGCAGCATGCACATGAACATCCAGCCACCTGGTCGAAGAACTTCGGCCACAAAGGTAATCTCCTCGCCGGGCAGCATCAGCGACTTTTCATAAAGCGCCACATGTTCCAGAAGACTCCAATCGGCCCGCCGGGCGCGGTAATTCACGCCCTGCATTCCGGCCATACTCATGAACATGAACTCGTGCAGGGTCTCACCATCATTGCGCAACGTGAAGCGGATCCTCTCCCCGGGCTGAGCTTCGATATCGAGGTCGGAAAACGTCCATTCCGACATCGACAGGCTGATTTCACGGTCGAAAGGACCGTCATCGGTAATGATCAGCCCGGCCATTTGCCCCGCCATCAGGCGTTCGGTTTCTTCTTCGCTGATCTCGCCATCATCCACAGCCATGTCGCCCATGTCGGTGGCGGCAGGCGTGCCCATGTCCATGTTGCCCAT
>NZ_FNZQ01000002.1:0-376906 GCF_900109285.1 Jannaschia helgolandensis | reverse complement strand
GTGCCCATGTCCATGTTGCCCATGTCGGTGGCGTCAGGCGCGGCCATGTCCATGTTGCCCATGTCCATTCCTGACATATCCATGTTGGCGATTGCTGCTTCCAACATGACCTCGTCTTGAGGCGGCACTTCAAAGACGTCGTGTTCGACTTCTTCGTCTTCCGCCAGAGGACCGACCGGCAGCAGGCCCTCCTCTTGCAACATGGTTACATTGGACATGAACGGAGCAGCCTGAACAGTGGGCGGCGTCCGGCCGACCACGAAATAGGCTGTCCCCCCCAGAAGGAGCAATCCGAGAAACAGGAAAGTTCGCATAATCATCTTGATATCTCCTTCTATTCTGCTGGAGCGGCGGCGGTGGCGGGTGTGTCCGCCATTTCGACCGGCCAGGGATCACCCTGAACGGTCCGGCCACGGGTGCTGCTCCACATGATGTTGAATACGAACACGATGAATCCCAGGCCGATCAGATAGGCGGCACCTGTCAGCATCAACTGTGGAATTGCCCATTGCGGCAGCGGCAGATAATCCACCACCCAGCGCGGGAAATACACGAAGCCAAGATAGTACATCATCATCACCTTGCCCAGAATCCCGACCTGCCACAGCCAGAAATGAAGGTTACCCATTCGCTGGCTGAACATCCGGCCGGTGAAGTAGGGGTAAAGGTAGTAAACCCCCGCCATCGCCATATTTCCCATGAAGCCCACGAACATCGCATGAAAGTGTGCCGGCACGAAGTAGGTGTTGTGCACGAAGTCGGCATTCACCGCGATCTGCGCGTTGAGATAGGCAGTCACTCCTCCAAGGATCAGAAAGAAGATCGCGGCGATGATGAACTTGAACGGGATTGCCCGTTTTGCCGATATGGGGATGTCGTCATACCACAAAGTCGCGATCCAGTTGAACACATGCAGGGTCGACGGGATGAAGATCAGCATCGTCAGGATCTGTGTCGTGCGTTCCAGCAAGCCGCTGACCGTATTGGCGGGCTGGAAGTGGTGTGGATAGACCACGAAAGACAGCACGGTCAGGATCGCGAACGCGGTGACGCCGGACCAGTAACTCCATATCGGGCGCCCCAGGAATCGCGGCATCAGGGTATACAGAACCGCGATTGCCGGCATCAGCGGCAGGTAGACGGCCGGGTGGCCGTAGAACCAGAACAGGAACATGAAGGTCGGAATGTCGCCGCCCCGTGCCGGATCGAACAATGCCGTCGTGCCCAGCCAGTCGGTCATCAATGCGCCGCCGACAAAGGCCAGAGCAGGGGTGGAGATCGTCAGCAGCAGGCCTTCCGATATCGCCGCCCAACCCATCAATGGCAGCTTTGACCAGCCGATGCGCTTTGCCGCGCTCCAGCCGTTCGCGATGACGACGCAGCCGGCCAGAAATTCGGAAATCGCGACCAGAACGATGGCCAGATAGCCCATCCAGATCAACTCGCCACCGACGCGCAGCGACATCGGCGGATAGAAGGTCCAGGTGAAATCGGGGCGTGAGATGACCAGCAGCAACGCCGCCGCGATCAACAACCAATAGCTCCATTGTGCGCCGCGCGCGAATATCAGCCGGTCGGTGCCCAGAACCTTGGGCATCATGTAATACATCAGGTTGACGACGAACGGGATCACGAAGCCGAAGACCATCAGCATCCCGTGCAGCGTCATCAGCGACATATAGGGCCGGGCATCGAAAAACTGGATGTCGGGTACGGCAAGTTCGGTTCGGAACAGCATCGCCATCAGACCGCCTAGGCCCAGCATGACAATCGACGTCAGGATGCCCTTGATCGCAATATGCCTGTAATCGAGTGAAAACAGCAGATCGGACAGGGTCATCTTGCCAAGAACGTCGGCAGGTTCCCAATGTGGCAGGCCACCCATGCGGGCGGTATCGTTTGCGCTTGTCATCATTCTTCTCCGCTCAGGTATTTGCTTGCGACGCTCATACTTCACCACCTTCTTCCGGACCCTCGACCACAAGCCATGCCTTCATCTGCGCGTGTCCGACGCCGCAGTAATTCAGGCACTGGATCAGGTATTTTCCAGGTTCCTTGGGTGCTCTGATCCAGACCTGCCGGTTTTCACCCGGTCCGAATTCGGTGGTGATGCCGACGGCAGGAATGTTGAAACCATGGATCACATCATTCGAAATGATTTCGAACAACACGCGCTCGCCGGGTTGGACGACCGCCGCATTGCGGCTGATCTCGTCTTCTTCGGTCAGAAACGCGAATCCCCATTGGAACGCGATTACCCGCAAGGTGCGGTCGAATTCCCCGGCAGCTTCATAGCCGTCGACCGAGAGTTCCCCTGACTCGTTCAGGTCGGCCTGATAGGCGGAATAGACTTCGGTACTTTTGCGGTCGGCATACCAGACCAGCACGGCCAGCAAGACCACAAAGCCAATTTCCATACGGTATTTCATTTTCCACCGCTTGGGCCAGAATATGGCCATCAACAGGCCACCTATTCCCAGAATTCCCAGCGCGAATACGATGGTCATCATCGTTGCCTGATACCCGGTCAGGCCTAGTGCATTTTCCATTTACTCTTCCCCTGGACGAAAATTTTCGCCCCTCAATTCAGAATGTGTGCTGTGTCTTGGCTGCGATGCGGGTTGTCGGATGCCCTGGAATTTCACGGGGGTTCATCCACAAGACGGTTGTCCGAAACAATGTCCGGTCGCAGGTGTGACGGAAAGATGAGATGTCTGCCGGTTGTTCAGCGACACCCCTGTCCGGGTGCAGTCAGACCAGCGGTGGCCGGAATAGCCCGTAGTCTTCATGAATGCTGGCACCAAGCGCCAAATGGTGCCTGCTGACCGTGCTGACCCGGGTCAGCAAAAAAGCCATGGTCGGTTCAGTATCACACAGTACAATCTGGCACGCGGTTGCGACATGACCGGCGGTGCTGCAGGACGTAGACTTGGTCATCATCGGACACACCTGGGTTTCGAGTAGAGAAACCGCCGATGACGAGACGTCGTTGACTGTGCTGTCGGAGATCAAGGCGACTGGCCCGGTCCGCATTGCCAGAGCCATGCGTGTTGCGCCGTACCCCGAGAGAAGCAACGCAGACAGTATTACAAGAGATAAAAACCGCCCAACCATTCGGCATGCTGGCAGAAACTCGCCAGTTTTGCAAGCCGTTGTTGACGGTCTCAGACTATGTCTGATCCGTCGATTCGTCGGTGCGAAAGTCCGGTCCGCCCAGGCCTTGCGCCACAGCATATCCCACCGCGCTGCCAATCAGGATGCCCGACGCGAACTCGGACAGCCAGTGATAGCCAAAGCTGACCCCCAGACCGATGAAAAGTGCAAGCGGCGTTCCGAAGATCACCACATAAGTTCTCCGCCGGGCAAGAAGCACCAGCGCAACAAGGACGGCGAAGGCGACCGTTGCATGGGACGATGGCCAGCCGCCGATAAGCGGTTGATTGAGGAACCCGAACTGAAAGGCCGCACTGTTGTCGGCCCCTGCAAGACCGGCACCGAAGGCATGATGGGGCGGTGACATCCGACCGGTAACCGATTTTAGTGCCATAGACACCGCAAGACCGCCCAAAGCGGCGGCAACCGACGCCCCAGTCAGCGACCAAGCGCCCCGCCGCGGCGCGACGGTTGCGACCGCAGCCAGACCCAGAGACACCAGAACCGGGGCAACATATCCGACCCGATCCGCCAATGGCAGAAGCCCCACGGCACGGCTATTCTGTATCCAGACGAAATATCTCCAGTCCAGCCCGCTCTGCACGAGCAGGGCCGTCAGCAGCGAGCTGGCCAAAATGCTTCCGACAAGGACGCAAATAATTCTCAACAAAATCCCCTTTGCTTGGTCTTGCTGTTGCTTCGCTGTCCGACGATCAGCGAATTTCCGGGCTTGTTCAATCGCGCACGGGGGGTCCGATCTTGAACTGGCTGGGGCCTGTTCGGATCAACAGGGTCCGTTGTCGGGACCAATCACACGATGGAGTCACCCGGTCGTGCCGCGCAGTCGTGCAGCGGGAGATGTTGTGACAAAGCCGTCGGTTTCCATCGGATTTAAGTCTGGGTCATGGACCGTCTGCGCCGCAGGAAGGCCGACACCTTGGGCAAACCGCCGCGCATTGCCGCCGGGTCGTTGGCAAAGCCGATCCGCACCGTGCCCTCGACCCCCATGACCGCGCCGGGCGTGAACAGCACGCCTTCTTCAGCCAGCAGATCGAGGCAGAGCTGTTCGGATGGGATGTCCAAATCATATCGGATCAGCGCGGTCGTGCCCGCAGTGGGGCGCACCCAGTTCAGGGCCGGTTCAGACGCCATCCAACCGGACAAAAGCGTAAGATTTCCGCGCGTGATTTCGCGGGATCGGGCCAGAATGCGATCTCTCGCGCCAAGCGCCAGCGTGGCCAGATGGTCGTCGATCATGCCGACCGAGATCGTATTGTAGTCGCGGTGATGCGACACCGCCTGCAACACATCAGCGGGGGCGCAGATCCAGCCCAGGCGCAGGCCGGCCAGCGAGAATACTTTCGACATTCCGGCCGTCGAAATGCCGCGATCATAGAGATCGGCGATGGACGGACCCATGCCGTCATCGTCCTGCGCCGATCCTCGATAGACTTCATCCACCAGAACCCACGCACCCGCTCCACCCTGACCGATGCGCGCGATTTCGGCGATCTTCTCCAATCCTGCGCGGTCGATCAGCGATCCGGTTGGGTTGTTCGGGTTGGTCAGAGCGATGACCAGGGTGGCTGGCGTCACGGCGGCGGCGAGCGCTTCCATGTCCGGCAACCAACGGTCAGCGGCGCTCAGTTGAACCTTCGTGACCTTGGCGCCCAGACTTTCTGGGATCGAAATGTGTTGCTGATAGGTTGGCACAAGGCTTACGACAGGATCATCCGGCCCGACCAGCGCTGCCCATACCAGCGCATTCGCTCCGGCGGTGCCGTGGGTCACAAGGATATCGTTGCGCGTTTTTGCAGCGTAAAGCCCGGCAATGGCATCCCGCAGTCCGTCCGACCCCTCGATCGCGCCATAGGTCAGCTTGAGCGGCAAAAGCTGAGACAGGGCCGTCGCATTCCGTCCCGACAGATGCAGAAGTTCCTCCAGCGTCAGGCTGGTGACGCAGGTTTCCGCAAGGTTGTGGTCACAGTCGTTTTCATGCGCGTTCATCCACATCTCGACGCCGAAAGGATCAATGTGCATCTGGGACTCCGGTGGATAATTCTCGGATCAACTCGCGATGAAAGGGGACGTAGCCCGGCGTGACCTCAGCCAGATGCGGGTGCATCAGGCGGTGCAATTCGGGCAGGCGGTGAAACGGGACGGTTGGCCAGACGTGGTGTTCGGTGTGATATGGCATGTTCCACGCGATCCAGCGCACCGCACGATTGGTCAGTGTCGTCCGGGTATTTTCCAACATGTTCGCAACCGTGGCACATCGCCCGTGTTCTGCCAGCAGATACAGGCGCAGGAACGGCTGTCCCAGCAGCATCGGCATGATCCAGACCCAGAGCAGAATGAAGCTGCCTTCGGCAAGACTGGCGGTCAGGGCGAATGCATAGAGACCCAGCATCAAACGCGCCTCGTCCCGGACGTGCGCAAGACGGGAGGGCTGTACATACGCATATTCGGCGCGCCCCGTCGCATTGCGGAGTAACGTCCCGATCATCGTCCGCCAGACCGGCAGGCCGCTTATGTGCAGTATGTATTGCGCCCGCGTTTTCGGTTTGGGCGTGGCCAGTTCCGGGTCGTTCGCCAGGTCCTGCGTATGGCGGTGATGCGCAAGATGGAACAGGCGGAACCACGTCGGCGGCAGCAGCAGGATCAGCCCGCAAAACCGTCCAACCCATTCGTTCAGCGCGCGATTGCGAAACGGCGTCTGATGTGTGGTTTCGTGCTGCAGCGTGAACAGGAAAATCAGCACGATGCCCAGCGGCAGCATCAGAACCGGCCAGCCAGGCACCTTGACGAAAACGGCACCGGCCAGCAGTCCGATCAGGGCGAGGTGGCCCGACAGATGCGTAAGTCCGGCGCGGTCGGACAGGGCCGTAAGACGGGTCCGTTCGGCGGGCGGAATGGTTGTGAGGAAGGTTCTGTGGTCCATGCGCCAAGCATATCAGGTGGGGCAAACCGGACGGAAGGGGGAAACACAGCCCCGACGGGATGGTCAAGGCCTGCCCCATGTCGACGGACCGCAGGTCTTTCTACCGACTGGCTTTCCCGCCGACCCCGTGCGGGTTTATTGGCACCAGCGGAACGAGCGCATAGGGATGCCAGACCAGCGCACCGAAGCCGATGATCGTTGCGCCCAGCCCGAACGCCAGCGATCCGAACAGGACGATTGCTGCGATGTCATAGCCCGACAGGCCAAGCGCAGAATAGATGCGATACCGCACCGCTCCGCCCGTCACCGGGCCTGCACCGACGGTATTGCCGATGGCATATCCCAGAAAACCGCCCGTCGTGACGGCGGAAAACGGGACGCTCTTGCCGATATGGCGAAGCGCGGACCAGTCATAGCCGATCAGTGGGGCATAAGCCCCCGCCACACACAGCAGGGCCAGCGCGATGATATGTCACCGGGTGTGCCCCGGACCTGCCGTATTATCTGCACCGGACCGACAGGGGTGAGCAATTTATTGACCGCAATAAACACGTGGCGAACAATACGGTCGTCATGACATAGGGAAGGAGCGGTATGATCCTGCTCCAGACAGTCAGGTCGGTCGGGGTGACCATTGGCGTCACTCTGCTATCCTATGTATCTCGATCCGTGCAGTTTGCGGCAATGCTCCGACCGTCCGCGTCGCTAGGTAAGATCTGGGCCAAAGACGAGCGCTCGTTGCGTTATGACGCTGCTATCGGTTGAGTATTGTCGGTTTGCCCCGCTGGGTATTTGCAACCTTCGCCCTGACAGGTCATCGTCCGCCATATGTTCCAAGAATGAGGGAGTAAGAGAATGTCTGACCGTGCCAGATTGCCAGTAATGCTCCAAGGCATTGCGGGAATGGGCAAAACAGTGGAGCGGTTTCCACAGGGGAGATCAAGCCCTTGATCTGGATACGCGACAGTATAATGACCCTGGTCGACCAATACGGCCCGATCGTTCTGTTCTTGTCGCTGACCCTGGAAACGCTGGGCCTTCCCGTGCCGGGGGAAAGCGCGCTTATCCTGTCGTCCGCAATCGCGGGCACCGGACAGATCAGCATCTGGCAGGTGGTGATCGCGGCCTGGCTGGGCGCCGTTCTGGGGGACAACATAGGCTATTTTCTTGGGCGCAGATACGGGCGGCAGGTCTTGCTGACATACGGTGCCCGCTTCGGCATCACCGAAAGTCGTTTCGCCAAGGTCGAGGCGATTACCGCGCGTTATGGTCCGCTGATGGTCATCGTTGCGCGTTTTGTCGTGCTGCTGCGTCAACTGAACGGGCTGGTCGCGGGAAGCGCGCGCATGCATTGGCTGACGTTCCTTCTGTCCAACATGCTCGGTGCTGCGCTTTGGGTCGGATTCTGGGCGATACTGGCTTACAGGCTTGGACAGTCGGTCACGATCCTGCCCTACATCGGTCGGCACATCGGGGTGCTGGTGGCGATTGTCGTGCCACTTCTGATCGGCGCTCTGATCTTCGGATATCTTCGTCTGCGCCGACGCAGGACGTCAGACATGCCATCCGATCCTTGATGGCATAGAGATCACTGGAAACACAGGTCAACCTCCACGAATATGTCGCACTGTCCCGCAAGGTTAGCCGGACAGGTCTAAGGGATATGGCGGGCCATCACAGAACGTTAACAGTGATCAGTCTGACACATCCGAAAAAGGCGGATGCCATGGACGCGAAGGTGACAGCGTTCCATTCGCCGCTGACATTCTGACAGGGTGGCGGCCCGCCGAAGCCGGTTACTCCATGAACCAGCCGTGGCTGACGATCATCGACTGGCCGGTCAGGGCATTTGTCGGGAAGGCGGCGAAGACATGCGCGATTTCGGCTACATCCTCGACGGTGGTGAATTCCTTGTCGACGGTGCCGCCCAGCATGATGTCGTTGATCACCTCCTCCTCGGTGATGCCCAAATCCTTTGCCTGTTCTGGAATTTGCTTTTCCACCAGCGGAGTTTTCACAAAGCCGGGACAGATCACATTGGCGCGCACGCCATGTTCCGCGCCCTCCTTTGCGATGACGCGGGCGAGGCCCAGCAGGCCGTGCTTGGCGGTCACATAGGCCGATTTCAGCGGCGAAGCTTCCTTGGAGTGGACCGACCCCATGAGGATCACCGAGCCGGACCCTGCCTTGTACATATGCGGCAATACCGCCTTGGAAGTCAGGAACGCGCCATCCAGATGAATCGAAAGCAGCTTTTTCCAGTCGTCATAGGGAAAGTTTTCCAGCTTGTGGACGATCTGGATGCCGGCGTTCGACACCAGCACATCGACGCCGCCCCAATGATCGACGACCTGCTGCACAGCGGCGTTCACCTGCGCCTCATCAGTCACGTTCATCTCGACACCGATGGCTTCGCCCTTGCCGTTCTTGGTCAGTTCTTCTGCGGTCGCCTTGGCCGCGTCGAGACGCAGGTCGGCAATGGCAACCTTGGCACCATCCGCGACATAGCGTTCTGCAATCGCCTTGCCGATGCCGCTGGCAGAGCCGGTGATGATGCAGACTTTTCCGTTGAGGTTCATGGTATTCTCCTTTGACTGCGGGGTGGCAGACTTTGTTGATCGGGCGACAGACATCCAACCGTCTGGCCCGAAGTATCCTTACGCAGGGACCATATCTCTGCCGGATTCAGGTTCTTCGTAAAGTGGCGAATGACGGCCAGACCGGCACGGTCAACCAGAATGGTACAGACCAGATTGGTCTGACTTGCGTGTATGAACATGACAACCTCAACAAGACCACCGCCATCCGGGTTCCCTCCATGATCCATGGCGAAGTTACCGCCCTGAAAATCGGCGCGTGAAAATGATCTGCCTGAATTTCGAAATGCACGATCGCGACAACTCAGGTCATCGTCTTGCCAGGGCAACTGCAAAGCCAAGGTTCAGAGTCCGGGCAGGAAAGTCGACCGTCGTCCTGCGCCAGACCCCTAAGCCATGATGTGTTGGGGGCCGACAGTTCGGGCGCCGCCGCACAACGGGCACGAGGGTGGTGCATTTTTCGGCCGGGGAAAGGGGCATCCATGTCAATCCTTCAGATCAAGCGTGGCAACAAGCGGCAGATGATCGGAGGCCCGTCGGGTATCGTGGGTCAGGGCCGCGGCGACACCGTGAGACTCGAAGTGATGGGTGACGGCGATCCGATCGAGGGCCACCACGGGTCGCCGGGCGTGGAACGTGGGCGGCGCGGGCAGCAACCGGAGCGCCGTACCCATCGCCGTCAGATGCGCCGCGCCGAACCATTCATTGAAATCACCTGCAAGAACGGTCGGCTTGGCATCATCATGCCGCGAGAATTGCTGTAATGCCGTCAGTTGCGCGCGACGTGATCGGCGCAGCAGGCCCAGATGGACGCCGATTGCGCGAATATCTCGCCCTTTATACCGAAGTTCGGCCAGTACGGCGCCGCGTGGCTCGAACCCCGGAAGGTCCGCGTGGTCAGTGGACAGCACCTCGATCTCGTCGCGGATCAGAATGGCATTGCCGTGCCAGCCCAGACTGTCCCGGCCATGGTCGAAGGCGACATGGCGCAGCCCGTGCGCCTGCAACAGGTGCGGCGAGAATGCGGGTGGGCGATGGCCCAGTCGCATGTCGGCCTCCTGCAGCATGACGATATCGGCATCGAGTCTTTCGATCACACGAAGCGTGCGCTGGGCATCACGGCGCCGGTCGGTGCCAAGGCACTTGCGGATGTTGTAGGTGGCGATGCGTAAGGTCATGTCGGTCACAGGATCGGCGCCCCCAGCCGGAATACGCCCTCGGCGATGCGCCGGAGCAGGCCCGGTCGGACAATGCCCGCCGTGCAATCGGAGGCCACTGCCTCGAACCAGTCGCGCACCCCGCACACCGTGTCTGTGTCATAGATCATCAGTACGGCTTCAAAATTCAACAGCATGGAGCGCACATCGAAATTCGCCGAGCCGACCCATGCCATGTCGTCGATCACCCCGACCTTGGCATGCAGCATTCCTGGGGTGAAGCGCAGGATACGGCAGCCCGCGCCGTCAAGGTCGCGCAGATAGGCCCCGCGCGCCAGATCGGCCGTCCATTGGTTCGATCGCTCGGGCAGCATGATCCGCACATCGAGCCCGCGCCGGGCGGCCGTGGCCAGTGCCTGGCCCAGCGCGTCGGTCGGCAGGAAATAGGGGGTCGCGATCCAGACATTCTGCCGCGCCCGATGGATCGCGTTCACCAACGTATCGTGCAGCGCATCCAGCGGTGTATCCGGTCCCGACGGAACAAGTTGCACCGTGGCCGGGCCCATAGGCGCACACTGACAGATCAGAGGCTCGATGGTCTTGCCGGTCACATCCCAGTCCGAGGTGAAGACATCCAGAAACGTCTGCACGGCTGGTCCGCGCAGAACGTACCCCATGTCGATCCAGATCTTCCGATCAGTCAGATATTCGTCGCCGATGTTGCGCCCGCCCGCCCAGACCCGTTCACGGTCAGCGATCACCATCTTGCGGTGGTTGCGCAGGTTCATGTGTCCATTGTCAGGCGGATGCAGAAAGGGCGAAAAATACCGGACCTCACCCCCTGCCGCAGTGAGTTCGTCCAACGCTGCCCGAGGCGCACGCAACGTGCCCAACCGGTCAAGGACCAGATGCACCGCAACGCCGCGCCGGACCTTTCGTGTCAGCGCCGCGATAAAATCGTGCGCCGTCGCATCATTGGCCAGAAGATAGAAGATGATATCGAGCCGAACCGTCGCTGCTTCTATCGTCTCGAACAGCGTTGCTCTGGCGGTGGCTGAATCGATATTCAACGCAATGGCGTTTCCATCGGACGGACCGGGAATGCCGAACTGGCAGAATGTCTGCGCCACAGGGTGCGCGTCGGTGACGGATGATGTGACGCTATTGAAGCGGATCGGCGGAAATCTCGATCCCTGTTTGCGAAATCCGAGTGCCAGGAAAAGCGGGATCGCGGCATAGGGAAGCAGAAGGATGAACAGTACCCAGGCCGATGCGGATTGCGGCGTACGCCGTTGTTGCAACACGAAGATCATGGCAATCCCGGTCGCAATAACCAGAAGGATGATCAGCCCGTATGAAGCCAGCCAGGTCATCGACACGCCCCGTTTCTCTGAATCGCTGGGGTGTGACAGATCATTCGGGTCATGACGCGCGCTTTACTGACGTGATGGACATAAGACCGCAGACGGACCGAACGATCAACATCGCATGCGGAAATACCGCCACCCACCGGGTGTTCATCCGCGCGCCATTGTCCTTGCGGTCCGGTATTTCGCCTGTCGGGTCGTCATTGGCCTGTCGTGCATGCTGCGAGGTGGCGCACCGACCTGGGCCACCCCGATCACGCCGCCGGACATATCCTCTGCGATCAGCGCGCCGAAAGCGAGGCTGGCCGGTGCCAGGCACAGACCGGCGATGAACATCTTCCACTGATCGCGGCATGTTATCGAAATGGCGGATGCAGTCATTTCCCTGCAGCACGGAAGGAAACGAGATGTCAGGCACCTGTCAGAATACCTGACAGAAAGACCGGAGGCGGAATGGCGGGGCCGGGTCGCTTATCGACCGAACCCAGTGCTTCGGAAAACTATGCAATGCTTGGGCTGTTTCATGTAGGCTGGGCGAACGGTCCCGACCGTCTGTGTTTCTGGAGGAGCCGCAATTCCCCAGCATGAAAGGGAGCGGTTTGACATTGATCAGCGCGGGCGGTCCGTCATGGCATGCCGCAGCAGGGATGATCACACGGTTATCCTGAACGATTTTGTCGCATACCGCTTGCTTGACCTGTTGCCTATGTCTGTGCTGCGGAAAAGACATACCCCGGAGACGACCCTTTTTCCGCAGGGAGCCGTTGTCGCATCGGGGCCGATCCGATCACACCTGCCTCCGCCCGAAAACTGGAGTGTGCCTGATGTTTTCTTTTGCCGACCCTGTCTTGCTGGCGCGAATGCAGTTCGCGTTCACGATGTCTTTCCACATCATTTTTCCGGCGTTTTCCATCGGCTTGGCCAGCTATCTCGCCGTGCTCGAGGGACTGTGGCTCAAGACCGGAAAGGACGTCTATCTGAACCTGTTCAAATACTGGATCAAGATTTTCGCCGTCGCCTTCGGAATGGGCGTCGTGTCGGGCATCGTGATGTCCTACCAGTTCGGAACCAACTGGTCGGTCTTTTCCGACAAGGCGGGTCCGGTCGTCGGGCCGCTGATGGCATATGAGGTACTGTCGGCATTCTTCCTCGAAGCCGGTTTTCTGGGCGTGATGCTGTTCGGCATGAAGAAGGTCGGGCGCGGTTTGCATTTCTTCGCCACGCTGATGGTCGCGGTGGGCACGCTGATGTCCGCGTTCTGGATTTTGTCGGTCAACAGCTGGATGCAGACGCCCACAGGCTTCACCACCAATGCCGACGGGCAGTTCGTGCCACTGGACTGGCTGGATGTGATCTTCAATCCGTCGTTCCCCTACCGGCTGGTTCACATGGTTCTCGCCGCGTATCTCACGACTGCACTGGTCGTGGGCGGGGTAGCGGCGTGGCATTATCTGCGCGGGCGTGCGGGGGCGGAAACCCGCAAGATGTTCTCGATGGCGATGTGGATGCTGGTCTTGGTTACGCCGCTTCAGATTCTGGCGGGTGACGAACACGGGCTGAATACAATGGAATATCAGCCCGCCAAGGTCATGGCGATGGAAGGGCATTTCCAGAGCTATCCCGATGGCGCCCCCCTGATCCTGTTCGGATGGCCCAACATGGAGACCGGGACCGTGGATTACGCGCTGGAGATTCCCAAGCTGTCTTCGCTGATCCTGAAGAGAGACCTGAATGCGCCGCTGAACGGATTGGACAGCATTCCACGGGAAGATTGGCCGCCGGTGCCGATCGTGTTCTGGTCGTTCCGGATCATGGTATCCTTGGGCTTTGCAATGCTGGGCCTTGGGCTGCTCAGTCTGCTGGCCCGCTGGCGGGGGCGTCTGCATGACTGGCGGGGTCTGCATTATCTGGCGCTGGTGATGGGGCCTACCGGCTTCGTCGCCGTGCTGGCCGGATGGGTCACGACCGAGGTCGGGCGGCAGCCGTTCACAGTCTATGGCGCGTTGCGCACGACCGATAGCGTCTCACCGCTTGCGGCCCCGGCGGTCGGCGCGTCGCTCGTGGCATTCATCGTCGTCTACGGCATCGTGTTCGCGGCGGGCTCTTTCTATCTGCTGCGGCTGATGAATGTCGCGCCGAAGCCTCATGAACCCGGACTGACCAGTGGGCAGCCGGTGCGGGCCGCGGGGATAACGCCCGCCTCCGCCGTCAATCCCGACCAGATGATTTCGCAGGAAGAATAGGAGCGTGACGATGACACTTATACCCGACCTGGCGACCATATTGGCCTTCGTCATCGCCTTTGCGATCTTCCTCTATGTGGTGATGGACGGTTTCGACCTGGGCGTGGCGTTATTGTTTCCGTTTTTTCCGAAACCACAGGACCGCGACGTCATCATGAACACGGTCGCCCCGGTCTGGGATGGCAATGAGACCTGGCTGGTGCTGGGCGGCGGTGCGGTCTTCGCGGCGTTTCCGTTGGCCTATGCCGTTCTGATGCCTGCGCTTTATGCTCCGATCATCGCGATGCTGCTGGGGCTGGTATTCAGGGGCGTGGCTTTCGAATTTCGCTGGCGTACGAAACGGGGCCAATTCCTGTGGGACATAGCTTTCACCGGCGGTTCGCTTGTCGCCGCTCTGGGGCAGGGGATCGCCCTGGGGACAGTGTTGCAGGGCATTACGGTCGAGGGTCGGGCCTATGCCGGGGGCTGGTGGGATTGGCTCACGCCCTTCACGATGCTCACGGGGGCGGCTGTGGTCGTGGGGTATGCGGCATTGGGCGCGACATGGTTGATCCTGAAGACGACGGGCGACCTTCGGGACCGCGCCTATGCACTGGCACCCGGCCTGGTCATCGCGACGCTGGGGGCGATCGCCCTTGTCAGCGCGGTCACGCCCTTTCTGGAGGGGGCCTATTGGCAGAACTGGTTTGCCTGGCCGCGTATCCTGCTGGTCGCTCCTGTGCCGCTTGCCGTTGTGGGCGTCGCGATCCTGCTGTTCAGAATGCTGGCGGCGCGCCGGGACGGATGGCCATTCGTGCTGATGCTGACTCTGTTCGGGCTTTGCTTCGTGGGGCTGGGCGTTTCGATCTTCCCCTTTATCGTGCCCGGCGCGATCACGATTTATCAGGCGGCGGCCCCCGAAATCAGCCAGAGATTCATCCTTGTGGGCGTGTCGATCCTGATCCCGATCATTCTGGCCTATACGGCCTATGCCTACTGGGTGTTCCGCGGCAAGATTGATATTGATGCAGGGTATCACTGATGGCTGCGTCCGAACGCCCGTTCTGGTATCGCCTTTTGTGGTTCATCCTGCTCTGGGCGGCGGGCGTCGTGGCCGTGGCCGGGGTCGCCTATGGTCTGCGGCTCTGGATAGCATGAGGGTGGAATGACAGGAATTGAACTTATCGTGCGGGAATACCGCCATTGGCACCTGACGATAGCGGTTACTGGCAACACGCTGTTTTTGCTGGGATCGGTATTGTTTTTTCAAGTGTTTTCGTCATGGCAGACGTTGGCAGTCTGGATGTTTGTGCTGGGTTCGACCCTTATGCTTGTCGGTGCAATGGGCGAGGTTGCAAAATCTGTCTACGAACGGCGTGAAAAGGCAGCAAATCGCCGCTGATGCAGCCAAACTGCGTGACCATTCTGGGAAGCACGGCTCTTTAGAAGGCAGTCGATCCTTGCTCGGATCGCAGGTTTCAGTGTTTTATCGAACGGGCAGATCGTGCAGTTGACGTTAACCGTAGCCACCTTATCGCCCAGGTCTGGTAAATCAGGCTTCGGCGCGCAGCCTCGACAGCGCAAGTCCCGGAATTTCCAATGTGGTCCGGGACCTTAAATGCCCCAGGCGTAGCCGGGTACTCGACCCAAATTGATAGACACTTCTCCAATTCCGTCAATCGCTTCCAGCGCAACTCTGGCCGCATCTTCTTCGTCTTTGGAATTCACGATGCCCCAGACGTCAACGCGATTGTCTGCCACGATGACGTTCAGATGAACCGGGTTCAATCCTGGCACCTGGGCCAGTGCACCCAAAACGACGTTACGCTTTTCATCCAAGTCCGCATCTGCACGGATGTGCACAACGGGATGTGCTGCGATTGCCTGCAGCAGATTGGCGCGACTTACGATGCCCACCAACTCGCCATCGTCTATTACCGGCACACGCTTGATATGCCGTTTTTCAAGCAATCGGGCAATCTTTCCAACGGGTGTATCGGACGACACGGTAATGACTTATGTGGTCATGATGTCCCTGAGGTGCTGACCGTGCTTTAATACGAAGCTCTTGGCATTTGCCTGGGACACGGAAAAAAGTGACAGCCACCAAGACCGGCTCTGGCCTTTTTCTCCTTCAACGCGGGGCATCAAATCACCTTCACTCACGATGCCCACGACCCGTTTCTTGTCGTCGAGGACGGGAATGGCGCTGATGTGGTGTTGCGACATCAGTTCGACGGCTTGTCCAACGGTTGTGTCCGGCCTTCCGCTTATGACCGTTTTCGTCATGATATCTGATGCGTTCATGCTTGTTTCGCCTTTTGCGCGCTACTTTTCGACTTCAGTACAGTCAACTGCTGTATCCGGGGCTATTGATCAGAAGACGCGCCAAGCCATGAAACATTACCGGTTCGGCACAAAGCGTCAGCGCGCATGGTGGCCAAGATCGACAGTCCCGACCGCCAGTCGACGCATGTACCATAGCACCAAGAGGGGCACAAAAATCCATTGCAGGATCGGAGACAACCCGGTGCCAAGGACCGGGAGGGTCGGCATCACTCCGTCATAGGACCAACGGCCCAACACTTCGGTGTTGAGGTATTCGAGACCAACGGTTGCCAGCAACCCGGTCGCGAAAAAAACGACAATTGCGGTACTGCCAGCGTTCGCAACCCAATTTCGGTCTTTGCTTACAAGCGCGGCGCTCCAGAAAGCCGCCAGCGCAATGGCCAGATCGCCCAGCGTTGCCTTCAGGCATATGGCGATGCCGCTGAAATGATCGACCTGGCTGAGACTCGCGAACAGCGGGGACTGTAATATTTCCCAAGCGAAATGCCCCAGGAATGACAGGACAAGGAAGTCGAGCTCTGGCGGCAGACGGCGGGGAAGCGCTACGGGTGCGGGCATATGGAACCTGATGTTTTCAATGCAGAACAAGATAGGGAACACAGTGGCCTTATCCTGAAAGTCCCGCTGTGAACAGTCACGTGGCAGTGGGCGAGGCCTGCGTGCCCCCTCTGGCTTTTGATGGGTTTGAAGATTGACTCAAATCAAAGCCTGGCACCGACCTAGGGCCTAAATCTGCATGCAGCACAGGAAAGTATGGACGCATGTTCAGATTCGCGCAGACAGATCGGGGTTTCGCAGTGCCAGCGGGAGCAGGCCCGGTCCCGGCGTGTGCCATCTCTGCATTTGCGACGGCGCCCCGTTACGGATCATCGTGTTCTGCCCCTGCAACCGCCCGTCTTTTCGTCGCAAACAGGGTCTTCGCCGATGACGGTGCCGTTTCGCCCGCACCGGACACGAAATGCCATCAGGGCCGTAGCCTCAGCGTCGCGATTGCCGGTCGGCGGAAGGACTCTGGCAGGTTTCGAAAACCTTCCTGCCCACTTTTCTTAAGAGCCTACCGACCATCAAGGCGCGCGTTCGGCTTTTCTGTCTGCCTTACTTTTCTCAGGGATGACCGTCGGCATCGGTTTTTCGGCGCGGCACGAAATCACGTAATAGGAGTGAAGAATGTTCATTGAACAGAAGCACCGATCAGCGAACGTTTCGCGCCGTGACGCTGAGGCAAAGCTTGTCGAATGCCGCAACAAATTCCTGGGGTTCCTTCGCAAGCGCCTGAGAAACCCGCAGGATGCCGAGGACGTTTTTCAGGATTTCTGTCTCAAAGTTCTTCGTAATCACGCCTCTATCAAGAACGGCGAGCGGCTGGATGCCTGGCTGGGTATCACCTTGCGGCACACCCTGACCGATCACTACCGGCGACAGGCAACGCGAAAAGCATGGGCGGACGCCTATGCGAACGAGGCCAAACTAACGGAACCGGAAACCGAGGGTGTAGATGATACTGTTTGCAGATGCATTTCAGTGGCCTTGAAAGAATTGGAGCCTGCGCAGATCGAATTGCTGACACGACTGGATCTGCAGGAGGAACCTCGTATTGCGATCGCCGCTGACCTTGCGGTCAGTCAGAATGCTTTGCGCGTGCGCGTCCATCGTGCCAGGGCGGAATTGAAGAAACGCATAACCGAAATCTGCCCTCTTTGCGGCGCCGGCAAGTTTATGCAGTGTGGCTCTGATCATTCCCTGAAAGGCTCCTTAGGAAATAGAATTCCAGCCTGAGAGTGGACGACGCATAGAGCCTTATGTTTTGAGAGACCAAAAGTCCATAATGAAGGTGTAAAATGTTGAGGTAAAACAAAACCAACCATGCATCCTCTATGCCATCGATGCGGACGAGGGCAATGTGATGGAGCTGCTTCTGAATGATGGTTCGGTTCCGCGCAGCTTTGCCATTGGTGGCGAGTTGCACGGGATGGACCTGTCGGATCATCGAATGAGCCTATACGTTGCCGGTCGAGGCGAGGACAAGATTGCGGCAGTGGCACTTTCGACGGGTGATGTGACAACTGCTCCCTTATCTTCGGAGCCATATCATCTGACCACCATTCCTGGAACCTGCACATTCTATGTCTCGTCACGAGCCGAATCGAAGGTCTGGATCATTGATGAGGCAACACTGACACCTGTAGGAGATTTTCCGATTGAAGGCGAAGGACATGAGATAGTGGCTGTGCAATGATGTTCTTTCGAGCAGTATTGGATGCGTAATTATTGCTTTTTCGCGCTAGAATGTGAAAGCATATTGCCACGTGAATGGCAGTTCAACGATATTCTGGCAAGTCCCTGATCCTGGGAACCATGTATGAAAGGAAGTTTTATAATGATTGTTACAATTCGTAAATCGCTCCCTGTTGCTGTTCTGTTTGCGGTATTCGCGGGGCCATCTTTTGCCGATATTCATGGTGCCAATATGGAAATGATGGCATCGGGATTGATATTGCCTGAGATGAACGCAGAGGAAGGCCGCGAACTGTTCGCGTCGAAGGGTTGCGTTGTCTGCCATTCAATCAACGGGGTCGGTGGGGTCGATGCGCCGATGCTGGACGCAGAATTCATGGACTCCCCAATGAACCCCTTCGAATTTACAGCACGCATGTGGCGCGGTGCAGAGGCGATGGTCGAATTGCAGCGGGATGAGCTTGGCGACGTGATCGACCTGACCGGCGAAGAACTGGCCGCGATCATTGCATTTGTTCACGACGCAGAAGAACAGGCAAAATTTTCCGAAGCGGATATCCCTGAAGAAATTGAAGCGATGATGGTTCATGTAGAAGACAAGGACGCGGATGAGGAGGGGCATGATTAGTCCGGTATAAAACATTTGGCTTCTGCGACCAGATCAGGGCCTGTGGTTGCCTTCTGAAAGTTAGAAAGGAGCCGTAGTATGCCAGGTTTTGGTGTGGGTCTTGGCAGTTTATGGATGCTGTAGATCCTGTTTCTCGTTGTCTTGGTGTAGCTGTATTGGTCAAGTATCTGCGAAAATGAGGAAAAATCTATGAGCTATACGATCAACCGCACCATCCATGATGCTTCCCTCTATGATGTCGAGCGCCGTGTCCGAAGTGCGCTTGCCGATGCGGGTTTTGGCGTTCTGACCGAAATCGACGTCAAGGCCACGATGAAGAAGAAAATCGGCAAGGACATGCCGGGATACCTGATCCTCGGCGCCTGTAATCCCGACATGGCATGGCAAGCGATCGGTTTGGAGCCACGCGTGGGCGCGATGTTACCATGTAATGTCATCCTGCGAGAGATTCCGTCCGGGGTCGAAATTTCGGCAGTCGATCCGCAAGCGTCGATGGCCGGAATCGACAATGACCAATTGCAGCATGTGGCTGGACAAGTTCGCGATATGTTGCGCAGCGTGGTTCAGGCGATCTGATTTATCATAGTTCACCAAAGCGTACCGGGTAGCAATCCGCTTCCCGGTATGAAGGCGTTTGTTTGGTGTGCGCAGTTCGGCCGGACAATCAGATTTTCTGCGGTACGAGAATCCGATACTCAGACGCAGAACAGATCAACCGAGGCAGACATATGACACATTCCAGCGGCGACGATGCGATGCAAAAGGGCTCCATCAGCCTGAGTGGCGCGGTCGGTATGGGCACGGGTGTAATGATCGGCGCGGGGATCTTTGCGTTGACCGGCCAGATCGCGCAGCTCGCTGGTTCATATTTCGCCTTGTCATTCGTGTTTGGGGCCATTGTTACGTCTTTCAGCGCCTACACTTACGTCAAGATGTCGAATGCCTGGCCGTCTTCGGGCGGAATCGCAATGATCCTGCAAAAGGCCTATGGTCCGGGCGCGATTGCCGCTGCCGCGTCACTTTTGATGGCGCTGTCGATGGTGATATCCGAAAGCCTCGTGGCACGGACGTTTGCCACCTATGTCCTTCGCCCGTTCGAGATCACGAGTGGACCGTTGGTGCCGATACTGGCGGTTGCGGTGATCCTGTTTGCATTTCTCGTGAACGTTTCAGGCAACCGGTCCGTCGGACTTCTTTCCATCGTCATGGCGGCAATCAAGATCGGAGGCATCGCATTGTTCGGCATCGTCGCTCTGTGGTCGGGTGGGTTCGGCTTTCCAGAGGCCAGCAACAACGCTGACGGGTTTAGTATTACCGGCTTTGTCGCCTCGGTGGCGCTGTCGATCCTGGCGTTCAAGGGGTTCACGACGATTACCAACAGTGGCGGGGAAATCACCAATCCGCACCGGAATGTCGGGCTGACCATCGTGATCTCGATCGCGATCTGCGTCGTAATATACCTGCTGGTCGCGCTGGCCGTCGGGTCGAACCTGTCCATCGACCAGATTATCGCTGCCAAGGACTATTCGCTTGCCGAGGCGGCGGCGCCGGCACTTGGACAGTTCGGATTCTATTTCACCGTCGTTCTGGCGGCGGTGGCCACAGTCTCCGGAGTGTTGGCCAGCGTTTTTGCCGTGTCGCGAATGCTGGCAATGCTGACGGACATGAAGATGATACCGCACCGCCATTTTGGAATGTCCGGCCCGATCCTCACCCACATGCTGGTCTATACTGTCGTCCTTGCTTCACTGCTGGCGGTGTTTTTCGATCTCAGTCGGATCGCCTCGCTTGGCGTGTTCTTCTATCTGATCATGGATATGTTGGTGCATTGGGGCGTGTTGCGATATTTACGACAAGAGGTTGGTGCAAACGCAGCGATCCTGCTGTCCGCAATAGCGTTCGACGCAATTGTCCTGATCGCATTCACGGCGATGAAGCTGGGATCGGATCCTATGATCGTGCTTTATGCAGTGGTTGGGATTACAACGGTTTTTGTCTACGAGCGGTTTTTTCTGTCACGCTGGATCGCGCCAAATTCCGAAAGCGATCACTGAATATTTGCCCATCTGTCGGCACCTGATTATTGCGAGCTGGATTACTGCGAGCGAGGCCGTTCGCGCCGCCTTATGCCTGTCGCGGCCTTCAGTGCGCTTGGCCCCATGATGACGTGCGGCATCATTGGTAGAGCCATCGCTTGAGGAATACGATTGCAACCGGGAAATTGGCGAACCGAGACACCGCGGTTCCCCAGTTGATGTCGGGAAAGCGGGTCGGCAATCAGTCCGAAGCGCGGTTTCCAACGTATTGTGCAAGCGTCCTTGGCGGCGTGATCTTGATGCTCTGGATTTTGCCATGCAGAGTTTTCGAATTCACCATTCGATCCCGTCTGCTGTGGCTGTCAGCGCGTCGATTAACGCCGGACGGTCGGCAACGCCATTCGTCGAGCGCAATGCCAGGTCGACCCGTCGCGCTGCGTTATAGCCTTCGATCGCCGCTCGATTTGGGCGCAGACCATAAGCCGTCATAAACCGGGTCTCAAAGTCGCGGCCGGCCTCCGTCGGTTCACTGACGATCCTGCCAGGCCGGACGACGACAGTTTGCGGGTCAAGCTGCGACAGATCCTGATCGTCCCCGGAACCGGGGCCGAGCAGGACCGCGATGTCGATGGGTCGTCGATTGACGTCCCGGAGTCCATCAATGTCTGCCGCGGCCTCGGTCGGCAGGGGAACAAGGAAAACATCAAGCCCGCCGAGGTGGCCGTCCGAAGTTTCGTTCGCGTGGCTGTCCCGCTCCCGAGTGGCCAGCAAGATGCCCTTGATCGCGGAGTCGAGAGCTGTTGGCAGGTCTGATCCATCCGCTGAAACGCCCAGCGAAAAGCTATGCGCCTGCGCACCGGCAATCGGCATCGTGGCGAAAAGAAAGGTCGCCAGCACCCCGCCCACAGCACTGCGGATCGGGCGCATAGATTCAGGTTTCCTCATCGAACAAACTCCAGTTCAAAACTTCAACCGTCGCAGCCGTAGCGCATTGAGAACCACCGACAGCGACGATGCGCTCATCGCGAACGCGGCAAAGATCGGGCCGATCAGGATGCCGAAAAACGGAAACAGGATACCGGCCGCAATCGGAACACCGGACGCATTGTAGATCAGCGCGAAAAACAGATTCTGCCGTATGTTGCCCATGGTCGCAAGACTCAACTTTCGTGCCCGCACGATCCCGTCGAGGTTGCCTTTTACCAATGTGAACCCCGCGCTTTCGATCGCCACATCCGCGCCGGTCCCCATGGCGATGCCGACATCGGCCTGCGCAAGGGCAGGGGCGTCGTTCACGCCGTCTCCGGCCATGGCGACCTTCCTGCCCTGATCCTGCAACTCGCGGATGATGCGCGCCTTGTCTTCAGGCAGCACGTCGGCCCGGATCTCGTCGATGCCCAGGCGGCTGGCGACGGCCTGCGCGGTGCGTTCGTTGTCGCCGGTCGCCATGATGATCCGAAAGCCCAGTTCGTGCAGCGCCTTGAGCGCGGCTGGCGTGGTCTCCTTGACCGGGTCGGCAACACTGACCAGCCCGGCGATGGCCCCGTCCAGCACGATGAACATCACCGTTTCGCCTTCGTCGCGCCGCGCATTTGCGGTGCCCACCAACGCGCCGCTGTCCAGCCCCATGTCCCTGATCAGCGCGGCATTGCCCAACGCGACGGCCTTGCCGTCAACGATGCCCTTGACGCCCTTGCCGGTGATAGCCTCGAAATCTTCGGCCTTGACCAACTCGACGCCGCGCTCTTCGGCGCCGCGCACGATGGCCTCGGCCAGCGGGTGTTCCGACCCGCGTTCCAGTGATGCGGCAAGACGCAGCACTTCGGCCTCGTCATGGCCCTTGTCGGGCAGCACCGCGACCAGTTTCGGCTTACCTTCGGTCAGCGTGCCAGTTTTGTCGACGATCAGCGTGTCGATCTTCTCGAACCGCTCCAGAGCTTCGGCGTTCTTGATCAGGACGCCCATCTGCGCCCCGGTCCCCGTCGCGGTCATGATCGACATCGGCGTGGCCAGGCCAAGCGCACAGGGGCAGGCGATGATCAGGACGGCAACCGCCGAGACAAGGCCATAGGCCAGCGCAGGTTCCGGCCCCCAGATAGCCCAAATGATGAACGATAGGATGGCGACACCGATGACCACCGGCACGAACAGACCCGCGACCTTGTCGGCGTATTTCTGGATCGGTGCACGGCTGCGCTGCGCGTTGGCGACCATCTGCACGATCTGGCTCAGCATGGTGTCGGCGCCGATGCGCGTGGCCTCCATCACCAGACTGCCGGTGCCGTTGATCGTGGCACCGGTCAGCTTGTCTCCCTCGGTTTTTTCGACCGGGATCGGCTCACCCGAGATCATCGACTCGTCCACCGACGAGCGGCCTTCGACCACGACGCCGTCGACCGGCACCTTGTCACCGGGCCGCACCCGCAGGTGATCGCCCAACTGCACCTGGTCCATCTCGACTTCCTCTTCGGTGCCGTCGGGGCGGATCACCCGCGCCGTCTTGGCGGCCATGTCGAGCAAAGCCCGGATCGCCTTGCCGGTGCCTTCGCGGGCGCGCAGCTCCATCACCTGGCCCAGCAGGACCAGCGTGACGATGACGGCGGCGGCCTCGAAATAGACGCCCACTGCGCCGGTTTCCGGATCGCGGAATCCGTCAGGAAATATGCCGGGTATGAGAACAGCGACCATCGAAAAAATAAAGGCCGCGCCGACACCCATGCTGATGAGGCTGAACATGTTCAGGTTCATCGTGCGGAACGAATTGTAACCACGGGTGAAAAACGGCCAGCCAGACCACAGAATGACCGGCGTGGACAACAACACCTCAATCCAGAGCGAAGTCTGTTCGCCAAAGAATTCACGGATTTGCGGATAGCCCAAATAGATTGGCATAGTGATAATCAGCAGCGGTATCGTCAGTGCGACGCCGACCCACATGCGTCGGGTAAAATCGACCAGTTCCGGGTTCGGACCGTCTTCCTCCAGGCTGATTGTTTCAGGCTCCAGCCCCATGCCGCAGATTGGACAGGACCCGGGGCCGGGATGGCGCACCTGCGCGTGCATCGGGCAGGTATAGATCGTGCCATTGTACCCGTCGGGCACGGTGTCGTATTCGCCGCCCTTCGCATCCGCCTTCCCCGCACCATGTGCATGACCATGGTTGGAGTGGTCGTGGCTGGAATGATCGTGGTCAGCATGACCGTGATGCCCATGATCCGCGGCTTCGCCCTCGGGCGTCAGGAACATACCGCATTTCGGGCAAGATCCTTCTTCGGTGCTGCGCACCTCGGGGTGCATCGAACAGGTATAAACGGTGCCAGAATACCCCTCCGGAACGGTATCGTAATTGTCATGGGCGTCGTTGGCTTTTGCCAAACTGCCTTTGTTGATGTTCATCTTGTGTCCTTCCGGTCCTTGTTCCGCGCCCGTGACGCAGGTCTGTGTTCAGTGAAAGATCATGCCATCGACGTGGAATCCGGCATCGACATGCAGGATTTCTCCGGTGATGCCGGTTGTATGGTCGCTGGCCAGAAGAAGGGCGGCGCGTCCCACCTCGTCAGCGGTCACGGTGCGGCGCAGCGGTGATTTGGTTTCCGTCTCGCGGATCAGCTCGTCGAAATGTTCAATTCCCGAGGCCGCGCGGGTCTTGACCGCCCCGGCGGAGATCGCGTTGACGCGGATGCCACTCGGACCCAGTTCATGTGCCAGATAGCGCACGGACGTTTCCAGCGCGGCCTTCACCGGCCCCATCAGGTTGTAGTGATCCACGACCTTTTCGGCCCCGAGAAAGCTGAGCGTCGTCAGGCTGCCGCCCCGCGTCATCAGCGGCTCCGCGAGCCGGGCCATACGAATGAAGGAATGGCACGACACCTGCATCGCCTGCGCAAAGCCAGTTGCCGAACAATCCGTGAGCCGTCCGTGCAGGTCGCCCATGGGAGCCCAGGCGATGGCATGAACAAGAAAATCGAGCTGACCCCAGGTCTTGGTGATAGTATCGAACACTGCCTCCAGCTGGCCTTCTTGAGTCACGTCGCAGGGCAACAGAATCGGCGCATTTATGGACTTCGCGAGGGGTTCCACAAACCGCCGCGCCTTGTCATTGAGATAGGTTACCGCAAGCTCCGCGCCCGCGGCATGACAATTGCGCGCAGACGCCCAGGCCAGGCTGCTTTCGTTGGCGATGCCAACGACAAGGCCTTTCCTGCCCGTCATGTCGAGCAACTTGCCGGGGTCAGGTGAAGGGATTGAAACCGTCATCATGCCAACTTTGCTTGGTTTGCTGTCAGGCCGGGCGCGCAACAGGCAGGATTGTGTTGGGGGGCGGCGGCGACGCTTGTCTCTGCTGACGGGCGCGGCATCTTCTGCACCTTGCTGTGACGCAACATCAGCGCCGCAATCGCCAGCGACGCCATCCGCGCAGGGGCGGGATCGGCGCGCGACGTCAGCACCACTGGGGCCGAAAGGCCCAAGGCGACACCGGCTGCGACTGCGCCGCCGAGATATTCCAGCGCCTTGGCAAGAATGTTGCCCGACACCAGATCTGGCACCAGCAGGATGTCGGCCTGGCCTGCCACCTCCGACAGAATGCCTTTCTCGGCGGCGGCGCGTTGCGAAATTGCGTTGTCGAAGGCCAGCGGCCCGTCGAAATATGCGCCGGTGATCTGACCGCGCCGCCCCATCAGCGTCAGGCAGGCCGCATCGAGCGTCGAGGCGATGCTGGCTGTCACCGTCTCGACCGCCGAAAGGACCGCGACGCGCGGTTCGGCCACACCGAGCATGTGAAACAGATCGACGGCATTCTGGCAAATCTCGCCCTTGGCGGCGAGATCGGGGGTAATATTGATGGCCGCATCGGTAATCCCGATCAGCCGGTCATGCTCTGGAATATCGACCACGAAGACGTGACTGCACCGACGATCAGGCAAACGTAGTCCGGTCGCGCCGTCCAGAACGGCCCGCATCAGGATATCGGTGTGAATGTTGCCCTTCATCAGAAGATCGGCATCGCCGCTGCGCACCAGCTTCACTCCGATCACTGCGGCTTCGGCATCCGACCGGGCGGCGATGAACCAGTCGGGATCAGGGGTCCAGTCCAGGGCGCGACACAGGCGCAGCGTCGCCTCAGGGTCGCCAATCAGCCGCGGTTCGGCGAGACCGGCACGCGTGGCGTCCCGCAGGGTTTCCAGAACCACGGATTGCGCGGCATCGACGACAGCGACGCGCACGGGTTCCTGACCGATTGCCCTGTCGATCAGATGTTGCAGTTTTTCAGGGTGCACGGTCATGGATCAACCCTCCGTGCCGGTTCGATGTGACACCGGATGGAAGGCCAGTTGCGCCGCGACATGCCGGGCGATCATCTTTTCTTCGTCCGTCGCGCGCGCTTCGACGATCACGCGCGCTCCCGATTTCGAGATCACCGTCTGGCCCGCCTTGTTCGCGCCGCTTTCCACCTCGATCCCGAGATAGCCAAGACCGGCGCAGATACGTCCGCGTATCTCGGCCGAGTTCTCGCCGATACCGCCGGTGAACACGAGACGGTTGAGCCCGCCAAGCGCACCGGTCAGTCGCGCCAGCTGGAGCTTGGCCTGATAACAGAAATAGTCGACGGCTTCCGCTGCCGGGGCTTCATGGCTGCTCAGAAGATCCTGCATGTTGCGGCTCAGACCCGAAACCCCGAGAAGCCCGCTCTGATGATAAAGCAGATCGGCGATGTCATCGACTGACATGCCTTTTTCCTGCATGAGGAAAAGGATTATACCGGGATCAAGGTCACCGGTGCGCGTGCCCATCGGCAGACCGGCAAGTGTAGAGAACCCCATGCTGGTCTCGACAGGTTCACCACCCCGGAGCGCGGCCATCGACGCGCCATTGCCCAGATGGGCGATGATAATGCGTTCTGCATCGGTATCCACGCCGTCCTGACGAAGGGTCTCCGTGATGTATTCATAGGACAGACCATGAAAGCCGTAACGCCGGATGCCGTCATCGGCATAGGCGCGGGGCAGGGGCGTCATCCGGGCCAGATGGGGCAGATCGTGGTGAAAGGAGGTATCGAAACAGGTCACCTGCAGCAGGTCGGGACGGGTTTTGCGAACCGCATCGATTCCCGCCAGATTGGGTGGCATATGCAGCGGGGCAAGCGGAGTCAGCCGACGCAACCGGGCCAGAAGGGCCGGCGTGACGCGCTTTGGGCAGTCGCAGTCCGGCCCGCCATGCACGACCCGGTGGCCGACGGCCACCAGGTCCAGCCCCCCCGGCAGACTTTCGATGGCGCCTAGCAACCGGGTGAGCGCCATATCGTGGTCACCCAGATGGCCCGGTTCATCGACGACGACGGTATGGCGCGCATCGCTGAGCTGGTAATGGGTATTGGGCATCCCGATCCGGTCGATCGCCCCCGACCAGAGCCGTTTTGGCTGGCTGGCCGCAGTGAACAGCGCGAATTTGAGTGACGAAGATCCCGCATTGAGGGTCAGGATGACTTGTTCAGTCATTGATGCCTTCTTTCATCCGATTGGTCAGTTTTTTCCATGCCAGATGCTTCTGACTTTTCGGTCGGGCCAGGATGTGTGGATTTGTCCCCGCCCTTGTGCCCATGGCCGTGGCCAAAAAGATGCATGGCGATCATTCCGCCGCCCACGGCCAGCAGCAGCCAATTTTCGGCAACCCATTGCATTTGCAGTCTCCTCCCCGATCAGACGGGCATGTGGGGATCATTTTCGATGTCAGACGTTTCGCCGCCATAGAGCGTTTTGAAAGCGCGTTCGTACTTGGCGTCGCGGTCGATGCGCGCCCGTTCGATGGCCTTGCCGATTGCCTTGATGGCCGCCCGCTCCCGCAGGATCATCGGATCGTTCGGGTCGAGCGGTTCGCGCGTCCCGGAAATGTTGTCCGCGGCCTGTCGGACCAGACGCATCCACGGATTGAACCGTTCGGAAAACATCAGGCGGCTTGTGCGCATGGGGTGCATCCATTTCATCATCTCGGCGCTGGCCGGGGTTGTCATCAGCTGCACCCAGGGGCTGACGAATGTCGCATAGAATGCCTCGTTGATTTCCGACGCGCGCCGCGCAGCATCGAAACCCCTGTCCGGCGCATAGGCGTCAAGGTCACTTATTTTGCGCGGCTCGAACCGCACTTTGTAGTGTGGCGCGTGGCAGTCGGGATCGCCTGACGGATTGTCGATTTTCATTTCGTAGAGACCGGGCTTCAGCTTTTCGATCCTGCCCAGGCTTTCCAGAATGGCGCGGTGTTCAAGCTTTGCCACCGAGGCCGATACGAAGATGCCCAGATGTCCAACATGATCGTTTGTCAGATAGACGATGCGCTGTCCCGCCGCCTTGAGGTCGGCGGTGTCCTTGTAGACCACCGGGATCCATCCCAGGGCCTGCGCGGGCGGCGTTATATTGTCGCCGTAGGAGGCGAAGACGATCACCGGGCTTTTGATCTTGCGCAGATCGGCCACGCAATGATCGCCGATCGGCATCTCGCCGCTTTCCAGCCGGTTGCCAATGAACAGGTTCTGGGTGATTGACAGAATTTCCGGGCGGCTGAGAGTGTAGAACCCGTTCCACCACCGTTCGAACTCGAGAAAGCGGTCGCGCTCGGTATCCACGTTTTCCAGCAGATTTGCGTATTTTTCCCAGATCGCTTTTTCTGGTTTTAGGCTTTCGAAATTCTGCGCCAGCCAGGCCCCGTCAAAGCGCCCGTCGCCCAGATCGGCGGTCAGGTGGGCCAGCCACGCACCGCCCAGCAAGCCGCCAGAGATGCGCATCGGGTTCACGCCTTCCTCGCCCGCCCAATAGGACAGCGGCGACCCGTTCAGCACGACCGGCCCGGCTAGTCCTTCACAATGCGCCGCCAGCAGAACGACCGCCCAGCCAGCCTGACAATTGCCATAGAGAACCGGGGCCGTGTCATCGTGACGCGCCGCAACCTCTTCTACAAAACGGCGCAGGGCGAACAGCACAGCCTCCAGCGTTTGATCGGGTTCAGGTTCCGGAAAGAAGATGACGAAATAGACCGGATGCCCCTCGGCCATCGCCATGCCGACCTCGCTGTCACGTTTGAACCCGCCGATGCCCGGCCCATGGCCCGCACGGGGATCGACGACGATGACAGGCGGTTTTGCTGCATCGACACAATCGTCCCAGCAGTTTCCGTCGACTTCGGTGACCCTCAGCAGGGCGTAATTGGCCGGACGCTCGAACTGCCGCGCATCCAGCAGGGTTTCGTATTTGAAATCCAGCAACGGCGGCATGCCCGCCCGGTCATGGGCGATCATATTGTCGGCCCGTTGGCGCAGCGTATCCAGAAACAGCACCGAGCGTTCCCAAAGATCGCGCCCGTAGGCAAGCGGATCGGGTGGGGCGTGCGTGCTGACAACCCGCTCACTAGCGGCTTCTGTATTTGCGGCGATCAGCGGTTTCATCGGCGTGACGATGTTCATGCCATGGCCCTTCTTGAGAAGAAGTTCCAGGCGGGCACGAAGATCACGGCGATGTACCAGCCGTAAGCAAAGCTTTCGACGAGGCCCAGAAGCGCGCTTGGCCAGCTGATCCAGCTTACGCCGGGCAGCAAAGGTAGCCACGCCTGATACATCGTTGCCCAAGGAAACAGGAGCCCGAACAGCACGCAGAGTGCGAAGCTGAACGCCAGCAGGATGCCCAGCGACATGCCGACCGGATAGATGCGGATGGATTTGGTATCTGACATTTTGGCCTCTCCTCAAAGCGCGAGGTCGCGCAACGACGATCAAATCCACGTTTCCGCGGGATCGTTATGAGGACGTTGGCAGTGCGAATCCGTTACAGGATCAGCGCAAGAAATCTGGAATGGACGTCTGTTGTGGTCCGACTGCAGGAACCACGCGGCGGAAGATGATCCGGCAAATGTGTAAGTCTGTGGATGGGCCCGGCGTACTATATCGCCAGGTTGGACCGGTCGTTCAGCGACAGGAATGAACGTTTGCCGTCAGACCCGGCAAGAGTTCGCCCGCATTTTTCTCGCACACCAATCTGTTATTATAGTTTCTGACTGAAGTCGGTGTAGGTAATCGTCGCGCCGCATAGATGCTTTGGCGCGCACGCTTGGGGGCAAGACCGACCATGTTTCTCGAAGGATTGAGAAGTTGGTGCGGAAAGGTCTCTGAAACATTCTCCTGGTTGCATGCAGCTGCGACAGTTGAAACAAACGCTTGAAGCTCTAGTTTCAATAGAAGCTATTTGATAGGCGAACGGACAAATCTTTCTCAAGGGACCTGAATAACATGCTGAAAAGAAGACATTTCATATCGACATCCGCAGCGTTGTTCTCGGTTGCGCTTACCCGCCCGGCGTTTGCCAGCACATGGCCGAGTGACGCGCAGAAGGCGGAGTGGGATGCTCAGATAACGCCTCCGAACTATGATCCTGCTGTCTCGAATCCGTGGGGCTTGCATCCACGTTTCATGCCTACGCGGGTGGAAGCCAATGACACGCTCACACCGGGCGATATTCACGTCGATGCCGTTGCGAGATATCTTTATCACATCGAACCGGGCGGAACGGCCATGCGCTACGGTGTCGCCATTGGCCGTGGCGATTTGTATGAGCCGGGCACCTACAAGATCCGGCGTAAGGTAGAGTGGCCCCACTGGACCCCGACGCAGAACATGATCAAGCGTGAACCCGAAGTCTATGCGAAGTATGCGAAAGGGATGGAGCCTGGCCCCGAGAATGCACTCGGTTCGCGTGCTCTCTATCTGTATGTCGGCAACCGAGACACCTATCTACGGATCCACGGCACCCCGTCTCCGCGCTCCATCGGCAGCCGGGCGAGTTCCGGCTGCGTCCGCATGGTGATGGCTCATATCAACGATCTCTACCCGACTGTTGCTATGGAATCGACCGCTGTCCTTTACCCTGCTGAAGATGCCGTGACAGCCCGAAGCTGAGTCGCACCTGCGGTTATCGCAAAGGCTTCTAACTCAATCGACGGATGATCGGTCATGTCTTGCTTTGAAGGCAGATAGGTTGTCCGTCGACGTTCACGAGCGGCAGCAATGTCGTTTCCACAGGTCCGGTATGTTCATACCAGTAGCAGTTGTCCTGTGGCAGAAGGCGCGCAGATGCGACGTTCTGTCCAGGCGCGGCCAGGGCGGCGATGGCTGCAGCCCGCTCGGCGTCTCGGGCCGCTTCTCGTCCAGAGGGAGTGATGGCCGATGCGGCGCAACCCGCCGTGAAAAGCACAGATGACATTACCATCACTGTTTTACTGCGTACCCACATATCGTCCTCATCAATTTCGATTCTCCGGCGCTAGCGTTGCATCCGGTGACGCTGGCTGCAACTTGCAATGTTTCGTCTTGGACGAGCGTTCACACCGACCCGGTTCATTAAGTGTGACATGCCTCTTGAAGCTCTAGTAACTGTAGCTCCTATCTTCGGCCTGAAGTTATGATTCGCCTGGAGAAAACCTATGGCCGCCCCCAAACAAGACCATGACCATTCACGCGACAAAGATCACAAGCATGATCATCAAAAGCACGTGCATGGCGCAGATTCATCCTGCTGCGGGTCGGACAGTGATGCGATGTGCGGGGATATAGGTCCAGTCGGCAATGTAGATGCGGCGGGGCGCAGCTTTCTGGTCAACGGACTGGATTGCGCTGAAGAAGTTTCGATCCTGAACAAGGCACTTGGACCGGCGGTCGGCGGAACCGAGCATCTGGCCTTCGATGTGATCAACGGCAGGATGACAGTTCTGGACACCGCCACGCCCTTGCCCGACGACCGGATAATCGCCCTGATCGGCAAAACCGGCATGACCGCTTCAGTCTTCGATTCAGGACGCGCCGAGGTCGACCGCGCGGCGCATCTGAAACGGCAGAAATTCTTTACCGCCCTTTCGGGCGGGTTCTGGGCCGGCGGTTTTCTATATCACGCGGTGGAAAGCGGCCCGGCAGGAGCGGTGCAGATTTTTTCTGATCACGGGGCAACGGCGATGCCCGTAGTCGAGATCACGTCGTTTCTGCTGGCGATCGTGTTTGGTGCCTGGCTGGTGGCCCCCAAGGCCTGGTCTTCGGCGCGGCGACTGTCGCCAGACATGAACCTTCTGATGATCATCGCGGTGGTCGGAGCCATCGGCCTTGGGGCCTATTTCGAGGCGGCGACGGTGGCCTTCTTCTTCTCGCTGTCGCTCTATCTGGAAAGCTGGAGCGTCGGGCGCGCCCGCAACGCCGTAGCGGCACTGCTTGATCTGGCACCTCCGACCGCGCGGGTCATCCGTGATGACGGCACCGAGGCGGATGTGCCCGCGGCAAAGGTCGTTGTCGGCGACAAGTTCATCGTGCGCGGCGGCGACCGGATCGCGCTGGACGGCGAAGTTGTCGCAGGTGCGGGGGGCGTCGATCAGGCCCCGATCACCGGCGAAAGCGCGCTTGTGTCGAAAGAGCCGGGCGACGAGGTCTATGCCGGCACGATCAATGGCGAAGGCACATTGACGGTGCGTGCGACCAAACTGGCCAGCGACACGGTGCTTTCGAAGATCATCCGCATGGTCGGCGACGCGCATTCGCGCCGTGCCGATGTCGAACAATGGGTGGCCAAATTCGCCCGCATCTATACCCCTATCGTGATGGTGCTGGCGATCCTGATCGCCTTTGTGCCGCCGCTTGCCTTTGGCGGTGCCTGGGCCTTCTGGATCTATAATGCGCTGGTGCTGCTGGTTATTGCCTGCCCCTGTGCGCTGGTGATCTCGACGCCGGTTTCCATCGTCGCGGCGCTGGCCTCGTCGGCGCGCAACGGCGTGCTGATCAAGGGCGGTGCCTATGTCGAGGCCCCGGCGCGGCTGACCGCCTTGGCGATGGACAAGACCGGAACGATCACCATGGGCGAACCCGAGGTGGCGAGCCTGCATCCGCTGGGCGACACCTCGGAGCGCGATCTGATCGCGGCGGCGGCGGCGCTCGAAGCGCGCTCGTCGCATCCTCTGGCCCGCGCAATTCTGGCACGCGCCGAACGCGACGGCATCAAGGCCACGCCCGCCGAGGACACCCGTACCGTGCCGGGGCGCGGCGTCGAAGGTCTGCATGCTGGCCGCGCGATCTGGCTTGGGTCCGACCGCTTTGCCACCGAGAAGGACATGGGCGCCGCAATGCCCCGCAACGTCGTGGACCGGATCGAGGGCGCGGGCAGTACGCTGGTCGCGGTCGGCGATGACAAGGGCCTTCTGGGCCTGATCGAGCTGCGCGACCGGATCCGTCCTGACGCCAAAGGCATTGTCGCCAAGCTGCATGCGCAGGGCGTGAACACCATTGTCATGCTGACCGGCGATAATGAACGCACTGCGCGTGCTGTGGCCGCCGAGGTTGGTATCGACGAGGTGCGCGCCGAGCTTCTGCCCGAAGACAAGGTGACGGCGATCGAGGAACTGGTCGCGACCCACGATATGGTGGCGATGATCGGTGACGGGGTGAATGACGCCCCTGCAATGGCGCGGGCGCATTTTGCCATCGCGATGGGGGCCGTGGGGTCGGATGCGGCGATTGAGACGGCGGATATCGCGTTGATGACCGACGATATCGGCAAAGTGCCGTGGCTGGTGGGCCATTCGCGGCGCACGATGTGGATCATTCGCCAGAACATAGGTTTGTCACTTGCGACCAAAGCCGCCTTCGTGGGCTTAACCGCCTTCGGCATGGCCACTATGTGGGGGGCAATCGCCGCCGATGTCGGCGTATCGCTGATCGTGGTTGCCAACGCACTGCGCCTGTTGCGCGCCAAGGGGCAGGGGCCGGCGGCACCGAAAGGCGGCGAGCGCGTTGGCGAAAACATGGCAAAAGGAGCACTGGCACATGGTCATTGAACTCAAGGAACCCGGACGCGAGCCGGAACGGACATCCGCCGACAAGACATCCTCGATGCTTTGTCCGGTGTGCAAGGTGGCGCTGACCATGTCGGATCGGCAAGGCGTCGAGATCGACTATTGCCCCCAGTGCCGCGGCGTCTGGCTCGACCGGGGCGAGTTGGACAAGATCATCGAGCGTAGCGCCGCCGATCTGGCGCCGCGCGCCCCTGAACCGCAGCCGCGCGGCTATGATGACGACGACAGGTATCGCGGCCATGGCAGCAAACACGGCGGCTATGGCAAACATGGCGGCTATCGCCGCAAGTCCTGGCTGTCGGAAATCTTCGACTAGACAAGGTTGCATGTAGGCAACGCAATCGCGGGCGGGCACCGGACTTCGGTGTCCGCCCCAAAACGGCAGGGGCCGACAATGGGCGCAGGACATGGTGCAGGGACCGCCGGGGCAACCGACACCGCAGCGGGGCGCCACAGCGGCGGCCTGAAATGGGCGCTGGCGATGACCTCGACCTTTCTGGTGGTCGAGGTTATCGGCGGGCTCTGGACCGGCAGCCTGGCCCTTCTGGCTGATGCGGCGCATATGCTGACCGATGTCGGCGGGCTTTTTCTGGCACTGGTGGCGATCCGCTTCGCCGCCCGGCCGGCGACGCCGCAAAAGACATTTGGCTATGTGCGGATGGAGGTGCTTTCGGCGCTGGCCAATGCGGTCGTACTGCTGCTGCTGACGGTCTACATTCTCTACGAGGCCTGGCAGCGGTTCCTCGCCCCACCGGAAATCCTCAGCGGGCCGATGCTGGTGGTTGCGGTCGTGGGCCTTGCTGTCAATCTGGTGTCGATGCGGCTGCTGCATGCCGGATCGAAGGAAAGCCTGAACCTGAAGGGCGCCTATTTCGAAGTGCTGGCCGACATGCTGGGTTCGGTCGGGGTGATACTGGCGGCGTTGGTGATCATGTTCACCGGCTGGGCACTGGCCGATCCGATCATCGGTGCTGGCATCGGGTTGTTCATTGTGCCGCGCACGTGGATCTTGTTGAAAAGCGCGGTCATCATCCTGATGGAAGGCACACCACCAGAGGTCGATATCGGTCTGCTGGAGCGTGGTTTGCTGGACCTGCCGGGGGTAACGGCGGTGCATGATCTGCACGTCTGGACCCTGACGTCGGGCTTCGATTCAATGAGCTGTCATCTTGTCGTCGATGATATGGCGCGCAGCCGCGGAGTGTTGCAGGCCGCGCAAACGGCGATGCAGCAGGACTTCGGAATCACCCATTGCACGATCCAGATAGAAGACGCGGCGCTGCGCGCAGCCGAAGGCGAGACGCATTGAAGGCCGCTCGGCCCCGCTGCGGGCCCATATCGCGCCCTGCCATGGGTTATTTGTCGCTTCATGTGCCGGCCACCCGTCAGATGCCCAGTCCACCGCAAGACCCCATCTGGCGCTGGGGTGTGCTGGCATATGAAAACGCCCCATAAGGTCAGTCATGCCGCCAAGCCGATTGCAATTCTCGACGTCGCCGATAACTTCGTCTGAATTGCATGACAGGAGCACCTTGGGATGAACTTTGTCGATCAGATCGCGAGTCTCACGGGTGCAAACGCTCAGGAGATAGTGTTTATTCAACGTATCTTGCTGGCCGCATTCCTTGCTGCGATCATCGGGTGGCAGCGTCTAAGAAACGGGAGCGTTGCCGGATATCGGACCCACGCTATCATCGCTGTTGCAGCTACCGCATTCACAAGTGTCTCGCTCGACCGTTTTCCAGCGGATACTGGACGGGTTATCCAGGGTATTCTCACCGGCGTAGGCTTTTTGGGGAGCGGGATCATCTGGAAAGCCGGTGAAGTCGTGCGTGGCGTGACGACAGCTGCGGGGATCTGGGCGGTTACGGCAATTGGCATTATTATCGGAGTGGGAGAGTATTTTATGGGCCTTTCTATTTTTGCCATTACATTTTGCATCCTTTCGTTGCCGGCAGGGCACCGCTAGGTGTTTGATCAGATGTTTTGATGGCGCGCCCCTTTCTCATGAATGGAAGGAAGCATCATGCGTTACGTTCGTCATGGACGCGCCAGGACCAAGCACGCTGTAAAAGCTGAGGCGATGGCGCTGACCCTCCAACCTAGCCACGGCTCGGCCGGTCAGTAACTACGGCTGTTGCGCGGTTTGCGTGATGTCAGAACCTCGGAGTATAGTAACAGGATAACCCCGCACACTACGGCGACATCGGCCAGGTTGAAGGCCGGCCAGTGCCAGCCTGCCTATATAGACATCTAGAAAATCCGTCACCGCCCCAAAGCGCATACGGTCCGCCACATTACCGAGTGCGCCACCGATGATAAGGCCGTAGGCGGCGGCATCCAAACCATATGCTGACCGCGCCAGCATGACCGCCAGCCAGACAGTGATAACAAGTGCCAGCCCGGACAATACCCACCATGTCACACCGCCAAGCATGCCGAAGGTGACTCCATCATTTCGCAGAAAAATCAGGCCTGAAGCCAGGCACGACCGGAATGCCATCCGCCAATATGTCGCTGTAGGCTGTGGCTACAGACTTGCTGATCTGATCAGCTGCATACGCAAACGCGATACAGAGAACGCCTAGCGATTTTGGCCGGGTCATGGCTGTGGTCCGGTCGTATCGGATGGAAGGATCGGCACAATGACGGTCAGATCGTCGCCATCGTAGAACTTGAGCCGCAAGGGCAGGGTTTCGCCTTCGATGAGAGGTGTATCCAGGTCAAGGAGCATGACATGCAGACCTCCGGGTTCTAAGGTGACAGACTCACCCGGAGCGATCCATAAATTCGCCAGAGCACTCATACGGACCGAACCCTGCGCGTCTGTCGTAGTTTTATGCAGGGTCTCGATGGAAGCCCGGTCAGTGCGCACACCGATCAGGTCGATCTGGTTCTGTCCGGTATTTCTGATGGTGAGATATACGGCTGCAGCCTTGTTGCCCGGCGTCGTGGCGCGGGCCCAGAGTTTCTCGACGATTATATCGCCATCCCCGGTCGCCTGCTGCGACAGCGCCGCCAAAGGCCAGAGTGCCAGTTGCAGGATCAGGGCGCCTTGTGCAAACCTTCGCTTCATTGTGGTGCCTTTATTTACGATATGTGGCAAGGTCTTGCCGCAAATGACGATTGACGGACGCTTTACAAGCTTCAGCTGCTAGAGCTTCAAGCGAAATCTTCTGGTACCGGGATGTTACGCGAACTTCTTTGACGCAGACGCTCGAACTGTCTGCACCGCGCCTATATTACTCTAGTCATTGTAGAGACGAGGACAAGATGCTGACCATCGGAACACTATCGCGCAAGACCGGAACCAAGGTCCAGACCGTGCGGTATTACGAGCAGATCGGCCTGTTGCGTGAACCGGGTCGCACCGAAGGCGGCCAGCGCCGATATGAAGAAGCCGACCTGGACCGGCTCGCATTTATCCGCCACGCGCGGCAACTTGGTTTTTCACTCGATGCGATCCGCGAATTGCTGGAATTATCGGATCATCCGCAGCAATCCTGTGCGGATGCGGATTCGATTGCCCGACGCCAGCTGAAACAGGTTGAACAGCGGCTTTTACGGCTTCAGGCCCTACAAAAAGAACTGAAGCGGATGATTGTTGAATGCAGCGGCGGCCAGGTGGCAGATTGTCGTGTGCTGGAAGTGTTGCGGGATCACTCCGAATGCCTGACCGCGCATGACGATATCGGATCTTGACCGCAAGTTACGGGAACCCTTCTACCGTCCGGGTCGTTTGAGCGGGAACAGTTAAGAACGGAACGGTGTGACCTCACCCTGGATTTACACATCAGCGCCCGCCATTCTGGCAGTGATCGCTTCATGGATCGCCGTCAGTGCCCATCCCGGCCCGATGTGGGTAAGTGCGACCCAGTCATCACGGGTTTTCTGGCGTTCGGTCTTGTCGCATTGCTGTATCTCGTGACCAAAGAATTATTGGTCGAGGCTCGCGAAATGCCAGACACAACCCTGTGTCGCGGCAATTTTCTATGTCGGTTTTGTGCTGCTGTTGCTGTTTGAGGAAATAATCGAATGACCGAAATGCAGAGCCAACAACGCAAAACGCTATGGATCGTACTCCTGCTCAATGTTGCCATATCACTTGGCTTCTTTGCGACTGGCGCACTCGGTGATTCCAGTGCGCTGATCGCGAACGGGCTCGATAACACATCCGACAGCATGGTCTACGCAATCAGCCTGTTTGCCATGACCCGATCCGACAAATGGCAGCGCATCGCGGCAAATGTATCGGGAACGGTGCTTCTTCTGTTTGCAATCGGCATCGTGATCGACGCTGTACGACGCTACTACGCAGGCTCCGAGCCGCTGGGACCTCTGATGATTACAATGGCATTGATTGCGGCTGTGGTGAATCTCGTCTGCGTCTGGCTTCTTGCAAGGATCAAGGACCCGGACGTGAACATCCGGGCGGCGAATACCTTCAGCATCAATGATTTTGCTTCGAACGGTGGCATCCTTGTGGCGGGCGGACTGGTCTGGTGGCTTGGAACAAGCTGGCCCGATCTGGCGGTCGGAATTGCAGTTGCGGGCATAGCGGTATGGGGAGGGATCAACATTTTGCGGGATGCACACCGCGAACATCATCTGGCTGTTCACGATGGCCCTGACGCGCGATCCTGAAGGGGAAACGGATGCCACACAATCACGACCATGCCCATCTGGACCCTGACGCCGGCGACCGACGCGTCGGCATCGCTATCTGGGCGAATGGCATCCTGACTGTGGCCCAGATTGCCGGCGGAATCTTTGCTGGCAGCCTCGCACTCATCGCCGATGCGCTGCACAACTTTTCCGACATGGCGTCGCTGGTGATCGCCTTTGGAGCGCGCAAGATTGCCCGCCGCCCGGCCGACGCACGGATGACATTCGGTTACGGCCGGATTGAGATCGTGGCAGCCCTGATAAACTACACGACGCTGATCGTGATCGGACTTTACCTGATTTATGAAGGCGGGATGCGGATGATCGACCCGCCCGAGGTCAAGGGCTGGTGGGTGGTCTGGCTGGGTGGAGTTGCGCTGGTCGTGGATACCGCGACCGCGCTGTTGACCTATTCGATGCAGAAGGGCAGCGTGAATATCAGGGCCTTGTTCATTCACAACTTGTCCGACGCACTGGCTTCGGTCGCGGTAATCGTCGGCGGTGTGCTGATCCTGCTGTATGATATTCGATGGGTCGATCCGGCAATCACAATCCTAATTGCGGTCTATATCCTTTACCTTGCCTTTACCGAGATCGGCGGCACGATCCGCACCCTGATGCTGGGCAGTCCGCCGGACATCGACACCGACGAGGTTCTGGACGCGGTTGCGGAAATCGATGGCGTCGTCGGCGTGCATCACGCGCATTTCTGGCAGATGGAGGAACACGCTGCCGCGCTGGATACCCATGTCGTGATCGACGTCGCCCGCTGGGGTGACCTGGAAGAGATAAAGCGCACGATAAAGTCGGAGCTGAAGGATGTCTTCGGAATCAACCATTCGACACTGGAATTCGAAAGATCCGATCTGGCGCATGAAGATGCCAAGCGCTACGGTCACGGGTGATGACTGATGGGTGCGTGCGACGCAGTCGGGTCGCTACAACTGCAGAACGGTGATCGCGGTTGCCATGACGATACTGAACAGCGCCAAACTGCCCAGAGCCAGACTTTGCCCCATTCGCCGGTTCGGACCAGCAACCTTAATTCGCAACTCTGCCGCTGTTTCGGGGAATTCGAGCGCGGCGCTGTTGGACCCGGTCCATTCATAGCGCCGTGCGAAGCGTCTCTCTTCGGCGGCATTCCAGCCGCGAAACGTCGCGATGATCGCTATTATGATCATCATGCTGGAGGGTACCCAGATAATGTAGCCGCCGCCAGTTTCGTCGACCAGCGGCAAGATGCCAAAAAGCCGCCCCTCGATATCGTAGGCAGTGTAGAGCACAACTTCCTTCAGTGTCGTAAGGGCGCCCAGAAGAATGTTTGAAACAATCGTTGCAAATAACAGAAAAATCCGAAGTCCGTGGCCATGACTGGCCTTGGTGTCACGTCGGGAAAAGATCATGGCAAAGAAAAGAAATCCCGCGATCAACATGGTGATGTGCATCGCATAGTGGATCGCCGAATTCGTCAAAGCGGCGTTGTGAACTGAAGGTATCTGCCAGACATAAAGCGATAGTATGAACAGCCAGAACGCGGCCCAAGGCCGGGTGAGTGTCGAAAAAACGGTCGATAGTCTCCGGTTCGTCAAAACCGGTGCAATTAGCCGCTTTCGAACCTGTCGTGGCAGACCTGCGATCAGTACTGCTTCGGGATAGGACAACACGATCAGCATCGGCCCGACCATGCGCAAAAGTATGTGCTGGATCTGGTGCGCCAGGAACATGCGTTCCGCCATCGCATCAATCGGGGATTGCAGCGCCAGAAACAGAGTCAGGGTCCCGGCAATGAACATCAGATGTCGCAGCGGGCGTTGCGGTCCAGAGCTGGTTCGCCGCCGCACCGCGCCGCGCAGATAGATCACAAGCGCAAAGACGATGAGACCGCTTACCTCGGGAGTGAAATTCCAGGCCGACCAGACAGTTTCCTCGGTCAGGCCCTCTCCGCCATGAGCCATTGTTCGTGGTGCAGACATCAGGAAGGCAAGTGCCGAATATGACGCGACCAATCCGACTTTGACTGAAACGTTTCGTATGTTCATGCGGCGCTGGCTATCTGGACGATCCGTCGAATTCCAGACCGCGAACCGCGGGAGGAGCACTTTGTCGCAGCACGGGGACTGCCTTGCTTCGTCGAGGATTCAAGCTGACTTCCACATGCGGCGCAATGTCACCGCAAGGTGATGTGACAGCTATTGACCTTATCCCCAGGACAGGGTCGTAAATGGTGCCATGATCAAAGCCCTGATTATAGCCTTCGTGGCAGCTCTATCATTCGGAACTTCCGTGTCGGTCGCGGATGTTACCGATGCTGTTCCGACGCTTGGTGCCGCTTCGGTAACGGAGATGGCGGCAATTTCCTCGATAGTTGGTGATACGGACTGCCCGGATTGCATGGACCAGACCGAACGTGACGTTCTTGCCTGCGAAGGCGGATGCCCTGTGCCTTGCGCTTTTTCTATCGGGTCTGCGGTCATGCCCGCGGCAGCGGCAGTGAACTGGTCATTGCGGGTTTCGCTGGCGCCCAGTTTTGCGGATGCAAGCTTTCTGGCGGGTGTGGGTCCGCCGCCCGATCTCTCGCCTCCGCGATGGGTGGCCTGAACGGCGTGATCCCAGTTCGGGACTGCAGCCGACGCTGATTTTTCCACACCGGATTATCAGATCAAGGCAACTGCATGACATTCCCACCGACTTTATTCCGACTCTTGAAGACTGCGCCCGAAGGCGTCGTTTCTATCGGTATCCGCCCTTGGGAACTCAGTGTCAGCGGTGCCGATTTCATATCCTGACATCTATCATCCTAGGACTTCGAACATGAAAACGATCAACTCATTTACGCGCAGAACACTGCTTGCCGGGGCGGCGACGGTGATTGCCGGATTTGCCGCCGCGCCCGGATACGCACAGACGTCCCTTTCACCATCTGTCACCGCCGAAAAGGTGACGCTCTACAAGGATCCGTATTGCGGATGTTGCCAGGGCTATGCTGAATTCCTCACGGCAAACGGTTTCGAGGTCGAGGTCATCCCGACCGACGATCTGGAGCAGATAACTGCCGATGCCGAGATCCCGGCTGACTTTGCCGGCTGCCACATCTTCAACATCGGCGATTATGCCTTCAGCGGTCATATTCCGCTGGCGACCCTGACCAAGTTCCTGACCGAACGTCCGGAGATGATCGGGCTGACCGTGCCGGGCATGCCGATGGGGTCGCCGGGCATGGGTGGCGAGAAGATGGAGCCACTGAAGGTCTATGCGGTCGAAGCAGGGCAAACACCGACGGTTTACGCCGTCGAGTGAACGACGTCTCCGGTCCGGCGGATGGGAGCCGCCGGACCGGAGAAATACATATGAAAGGATGATGAGTATGATGTTTGAACTGTGCGGCGGCGGCATGATGGCAGTGGCGGGACTGGTCTGGCTTCTCGTGATCGTTGTGTTGGTATTGGCCGCAATGGCATTGCTGAAATATCTCAGATCGGACAATGGCACATGACGCCTGACGGGGAAAACAGTACGACTGTCGACAATTCTGAGGCGATGGCAGCCAAACCGCGCCGAGGTTTTGCGCTGATGATTGCGCCGCTGATCGCCTTCGCGCTGATGGGTCTGTTTGGCTGGGGTCTGTTCTTTAGCAGCAGGGATCTGCCGTCCCCGCTGATCGACAAGCCAGTGCCCGAATTTGCACTGGCGCCGGTTCAGGGTCAGACCGACGGTCTGGCAACCGCTGACCTGCGGGGGCAGGTGTCGCTGGTGAATTTCTTCGCTTCATGGTGCGTGCCCTGCCGGGCGGAACACCCGCTGTTCATGGAACTCGCTCAGAGCGGCGAGGTGAAGCTTTACGGGATCAACTACAAGGACCTGCCCGACGAGGCCGAAGCCTGGCTCGAAGAACTCGGCAATCCTTATACTCGGGTCGGCGCCGACCTGAACGGACGGGTAGCGATCGACTGGGGGGTCTACGGGATTCCCGAAACCTTTGTCGTCGCGGCGGATGGTACCATTGCCTACAAAGTGATCGGGCAGCTGACGCGACCGATCCTTGAAAATCAGGTGATGCCGGTCGTGCGGCGTCTGAATGCGGAAAATTCAGGGAGTATGACGCAATGAAACAGACAATTCTGGCGTTCGCGGCGTGGTTGTTTTCCGCGATGGCCGCAGCCGCCGTTCCACAGGGTTTCGCTATCCATGACACTCCGCAAATTGTGCCCAATGTCCGCTTCGTTACCAGGGACGGAAGCCGCATGGATCTGGAGGATTTCCAGGGTCGGGTCGTTCTTCTGAATATATGGGCGACCTGGTGCGTTCCCTGCCGCGAGGAGATGCCGACGCTTGATGCACTTCAGGCAGAGCTTGGCGGGCCGGGATTCGAGGTTCTGGCGCTGTCGATCGACCGGGCAGGCGCAGGCGTGGTTCAGCGGTTCTATGATGAGATCGGTATCAGCAAACTGAAAATGTATGTCGATACCACCATGCTGTCGGCAACGGCGCTGCGCGCTTTCGGGTTACCTACAACGCTGCTGATCGACCGGAATGGTCGTGAAATCGGTCGGCTGGTCGGTCCGGCAGAATGGGACGACCCGGAGATGATCGCCTTTCTGAGGCAATACGTGAAGTAACTTCCCGTGATCCAGCTTTGCATCTGAATATTATAACGCTCTGCAACGAAAGAGAAAAATGTCAGACACATCCACTACATCCACTACATCCACAACACTGCCCGAAACTCGCGCGTCGCTATCCGCGCTGACGGTTTGGTTCACGCGGCGGCGACTTTTGATACTGGGCGCGATGATGCTGATCGGCGGCGGCATGGCGCTTAATTGGGGTTGGCTGGCGGCTGTCGGGGCGGCCCCCCTGATCCTTGCACTGGCACCCTGCGCGGTAATGTGCGGGCTTGGACTTTGCATGAAAGGTGGAGCGGGAAAGACCTGTGCCAAAGATGATGGCACGAGAAGTTAAGACCTGGCGACCGGAAATATTAATGACGACGACCCAAGGAGAACGGCCATGAAATTGGCGCAGATGAACCAGATGATGACCGCGATGAATAACGGCACGATGCCGATGGATGAAAGCGGCACCATGCCGGTTTAGCCCGAAAACAAGGGCTAAGGCATGCACGTCCCGCTTCCATAAGAGGGCGCGGATGGTGCCGACAGGAGAGATCGGATGACTGTTGTAAACAGACGCGCGGCACTGACCGGGATGCTGGCTCTGGCCGCAACGCCGCTCCGCGCCCACTCGGTGCAGGAACTCGAACAGGAGTTCGGCAGCAAAGAGCCTTATTTTCAGGCGCTCGACAAGGATGCGCCCGACTTTTTGCTGAGCGATGCCGATGGCACGCTGTTCAGGTTAGCAGACTTTGCGGGCAAGGTTGTCATCTTGCATTTCGTCTATACCCAATGTCCCGATGCCTGCCCGCTTCACACAGAAAAGCTGGCCGATGTGCAGGCTCGGATCAATCAGACGCAGATGAAAGACCGCGTGCAATTTGTCTCGATCACCTCCGACCCTGAGAATGATACGCCTGTAGTGCTGCGGGACTACGGAGCGATCCATGGAATGGATCCGGCGAACTGGGCCTTTCTGACCATCGCACCCGGTCAGCCCCCGGAAACAACTCGCGATCTGGCGCAGGACTTCGGCCACAAGTTTGCAGTCGCGCAGGACGGAACACAGACCCACGGCGTCGTGACCCACGTGATCGACAAGACGGGACGCTGGCGCGGGAATTTCTACGGACTCGAATTCGATTCAGTCAACATGGTGTTATTTGTCAACGCTTTGGTCAACGATTATGGCAAGCCGCATAATGCCAGTCCGCGCGGGCTCTGGGTTCGGGCTGTGGACATGTTTAGATGAACGGGAAGGGTGCTTTGGGTGATTCAAACCGATATCCGTATATTCAAGACTGTTTGTCGATCTTGACCCTTGCCCGGCCAGAGGGGCATCGCTGATGCCGGATATCTCGGGCATCGGCATTCTTGCCGCGTTTCTGGCCGGCGCGATCTCGTTCCTCTCGCCCTGCGTTTTACCGCTGGTGCCTGGCTATGTGTCCTACATCGCAGGTCAGCCGAACCTGATGCGCAAGCGCCGCGTCGGAATTCGCGCGCGCCTTGGAGCACTGGGGCTAAGCACTTGCTTCATTCTGGGCTTTTCATCGGTATTTGTGGCGATGGGTGCCGGGGCCAGCATGTTGGGATCGCTGCTTTTGTCCTGGCGGACCGAGCTGAACCTGATCGGCGGGGCCATCATAGTATTGTTCGGTCTCGTGATGATGGGACTATTCCGGCTTGATATCATGACCCGAGACAGCCGGTTCAACCTTGATATACCGGGCGGACGTCCGCTGGGGGCTTATGCGCTTGGCCTGGCCTTCGCCTTTGGCTGGACCCCCTGCATCGGCCCGGTCCTGGGTGCGATCCTGACGCTCAGTGCCAGTTCTGCCAACCTCAGCAGCGGCATCTGGCTGTTGTCGATCTATTCGCTCGGACTGGCAGTTCCGTTTCTGCTCGCAGCGCTCTTTACCGACGCGATTGCCGCGCGAACCCGACGCATCGGACGATCAGGCCGCATTCTCTACAAAGGGGCGGGCGGTGTCATGGTGCTGATGGGCATCGCGGTGATGACCGGGCAGCTGTCGCGCTTGTCCTACTGGATGCTGGGCACCTTTCCATTTTTGGCAACGATCGGATGAGAACTTGCCCGTTCTTGGTATGGTGAAGCTTATGGCGGGCCATACTTCCTTGGTGCATCAGTCCAGTGTAAGCGATTGTAGTTGAATCAGTGGGCCTGAAACTTAACATTCGTACCGAACCACTCTATGAAGGCACCGCAGATGTCCGACCGTCGATTGGTATAGTGACGTCTTTCGAAATGCGCTCGTTGTTTGTTGTCATCTGCACCTTCGTGGCCTCGACTAACATTTTGTCAGTGACGCATCTGTGGACAGCGGCGTTCTGGCGCGGCAGCGTGAAAATCAGGAGGATTGCAGGATGGAGTACAGGTATCTTGGACGGAGCGGCTTAAAGGTTTCGGCCCTCACCATGGGCACATTCACCTTCGGTGGACGTGGCGATTTCGGCATGACTGGCGCGCAAGACGTGGCCGATGCTTCGCGTCTGGTCGACACCTGTCTCGACCGGGGCGTTAACCTGATCGATACGGCCAATATGTATTCCATCGGTCTCTCAGAAGAAATTGTCGGCGCTGTGATGAAGGATCGCGATCCGGATGTATTGATCTGTTCCAAAGCGCGGATGCGGATCGGAGATGGGCCCAACGATGAAGGGCTTAGCCGTTGGCATCTGATCCGCGAATGCGAACGCTCGCTGAAGCGGCTGGGGCGCGATCACATCGATATCTACCTGATGCACGAATGGGACGGTCAGACCCCGATGGAGGAGGTCATGGCCGCGTTGGATATCCTCGTGAAGCACGGCAAGGTCCGGTATTTCGGCTGTTCCAACTGGTCTGCCTGGCAGGTGATGAAGGGGCTCATGGCCAGCGGCGCAGGCGGGCTTGAACGGTTCACAGCGCAGGAGATTCACTACACTCTGGAGGCGCGGGAGGCGGAGTACGAGCTGCTGCCACTTTCGGTCGATCAGGGCCTTGGTGTGATGATCTGGTCGCCGCTGGTTGCCGGATTGCTGACCGGCAAACATACCCGCGAAGGGTTCGCCGAGGATTCGCGTCAGGCGCAGGGCTGGTCGGAGCCGCCGATCCGAGACTGGGACCGGTTGTGGAATATCGTGGATGCGCTGCGCGAAGTGGCAGCAGACCGTTCCGTCGCTCAGGTGGCGTTGGCCTGGTTGTTGCAGCGACCTGCGGTGGCGACTCTGGTCGTGGGCGGGCGGACCGAGGCGCAGTTTTCCGAGACGCTCGGCGCGGTTGATCTGACGCTGACACCCGAGGAAATCCAGCGTCTGGATGCAGTGTCGCGCCCGCCGCTGATTTATCCGCACTGGCATCAACACCAGTTCGCCAAGCCGCGTTTCTCTGAGGCGGACTGGGCGCTTCACAAAGGGCAAAAGGTAGACGGGCTAGAGGGTTACAAGCCATAGTTGAAGTTCGTGAAAAGCTGGCCGGTCCTAACGTCCGGTCAGCGCTTTCACGATCTTCGTCATGGCGAGCATGCCCGGATCGTCCATGCCTACTGATTTCTCGCCGAAGATGCGTGCCCGACCGACAGTGGCGGGTTTGCTCCGAAAGGCGACCTGCGCGTCCTCGGCGGCCTGCACCGCCGTCGCGGCGGGGTCGTCCGTGCGTGTCAGCGCCCGCGCCATTGCATCCAGCGAATCCAGCACCGTCTTGCCGCGTAATTCCGCTTTGCCACGCGCCATCATCTTGGTCACCGCCGCGTCCAGCAGCGCGGGAAGCTCGTCAGGGTCGATGCCCTCGCGCCCCTTGGCCTCTTTCGCCGCCGCCATCAGTCCGGTCGCCAGTAATGTGCCATAGGACGACGCCGACACCTTGGTGAACGCCTGCGCGCAGGCCATCAGGGCCATGCCGAAATCCTCCGGCAAATCCTCTGCCTTTTCCGCCACGGCCCGCGACCCACGCCGCATCGTCACCCCCAGGTCGCCGTCACCCAACGCGCCGTCTGCGGCGTTGAGCGCATCGGCCTCCGCCTCCATCGCATCCCGCAGGCGCAGGGACGCGGCACGAAGGTCGGCGACGGTAATCATTTGACGATCCAGAAGGCACAGTCGCAGGGTGCCTTGAGATACCCCTCCAATTCCGCGTCCAGCTTGCAGAGGGTGAAAGACACGCCCGTCATCTCCATCGACGTCGCATAGCGTCCGACCAGCGGCATTACGACCTCGGCACCCGCCGCTTTCAGCCGGGCGTGGACATTGCGGTAGAGGATATACAGCTCCTCATGCGGTGTCGCGCCCAGCGAGTTCACGAGGACCGACACGCGGTCGCCACCACCGATCTCGATATCGGCCAGCAGGCGGTCCAACATCTCTTCGGCAATGGCATCGGCGGGGCGCAGCGTGTCGCGCCAGACGCCCGGCTCGCCGTGGATACCCATGCCCATCTCCATCTCGTCCTCGCCGATCTCGAAGGTGGGTTTACCTGCCTGCGGCACGGTGCAGGAGGACAGCGCCGCCCCGACCGACCGGCAGGCATCGGCGGTCTTCTGTGCGACGCGTGTGACCCCGGCCAGATCCAGACCGGCCTCGGCGGCGGCCCCAGCGATCTTGAATGCATAGACCATGCCTGCCACGCCGCGCCGCTTCTCGGCCTCCTCGGGCGGGGCGGAGGCGACGTCGTCGGCCAAGAGGACGGTGGTGGTCTCGATATCCTCTATCTCGACCAGATCGCCGGCCATGTCGAAATTCATCACATCGCCGCCGTAGTTTCCATACAGCCGCAGCACCCCCGCGCCCCGGTCGGCGACACGGATGGCGTCGGCCATCTGTTCGGACGTGGGCGAGGCGAAAACGTCGCCGATGGCGCAGGCATCCAGCAAACCCGCGCCGACATAGCCGGTGAAGACCGGCAGGTGACCCGATCCGCCGCCCGACACGATGCCGACCTTGCCGTCCCGGCCTGGCGTGGTGCGGGCGACGGCGCGTCCCTCTTCGCCCACAAGACGATAGGTCTCGGGGTGCGCAGCGCAAAGGCCGGCGAGAGTTTCGTCGACGTAGGCCTCGGGATCGTTGAGGATCTTTTTCATGATTTCCTCCGGAAGGTGAGAAGGTTGATAAGCATCACGCCGATCAGCAAAACGCCCCAGATCATTTCGCGCGCGAAGTTGGTGACTTGCAGCAGGTTCAGGCCCGAAGACAGGAATTGCATCGACAGAACGGCGAGGACAACGCCGACAATCCGACCGTATCCGCCATAAGGATTCACCCCGCCTAGCACCGCGATGAGGACGGCCAGCAGCAGATAGCTGCTGCCGTAATCGGCCTTGGCCGAATTGGCGCGCGACATGACGATTAGTCCCGCGATGGCCGACAGCACGCCACACAGGGCATAGACCTTGAGCAGGACGCGGCCCGTGTCCATCGCGGCGTAGCGCGCGGCAAGGGGGTTTGCACCGAACATGCGGGTCTTGAGCCCGAAGGCAGTGCGTTTCAGAACCCAGCCCAGGGCGATGGCAAGAGCGGAGAAAATGACCAGCGGCACCGGGATATCAAGCAGCGTGCCGTTGCCGACCCAGGCCACGGCGGGCGGCAGGCCCATCACCGCGCTGCCCCCGGTCATGGCGATGGCAAGTCCTGTGTAAATCAGGCCTGTGCCCAGAGTCGCAAGGATCGGCGGCAGCCCGAAGGTCGCCACGAGGATACCGTTGAACAGACCCGTCACCAGACCCACGGCCAGCGACAAGGCTATGGCCGCCAGCAGGATGCCGGTGCCTGTGCCGCCATCCGCTACCGTGCCTGCGAACTGGCTCATGAACAAGGCCGCGACCACGGCGGAGAGGTTGGCGGCGCCGACGACGGACAAGTCGATCCCCCCGGTCAGCATGGCGACCGCGACGGCCAGCGCCAGGATCGCGAATTCGGGGAATTGGAAGGCCATGGATGTCAGGTTGGCGGGCGACAGGAACCTCTCGGGTGCCAGGATCGACATGGTGATGAAAACGACCAGAGTTATGATCGCCAACCGACCTTCGGTCGACTGCAGGATGCGGCCCATCATGTTTCCCGCGCCTCCGCACGTTTCGCCTGCCACGCGGGCAGGCCGGTGCCGACAATGATCAGGACGCCGATCGCGACCGATTGCCAGGTCGAGGGAATGCCGATCACGATCAGCGAATTGCGCACAAGCACGATCAGCGCAACGCCCAGCAACGTACCGGTCAGCGTGCCGACACCCCCGGTCAGACGCGCGCCACCCAGCACGACGGCGGCGATCACGCTAAGTTCCAGACCGACCAGGTCGAACGGATTCGAGATGCGGGCCATCGATGCGTGGATGATGCCTGCAAGGCCTGCCAACGCACCGACGAAGACATAGATGAAAAACTGCGTCCGGCGCACGTTTATGCCGATCCGTCGCGCGCTTTCGGGCGCGCCCCCAATGGCATAGATCGCACGGCCCAACATGGTGCGGTTCAGGATGAACCAAGTCGCAGCCACGATGATGACCAGCGCCGCGAAGGCCCATGGCAGCGAATAGAACGAGCCGTCCGAATTGGTACCGCGAACCATCATCCAGCGACTGAAATCACGCATCCCCGGCGGAAGGTTCGAGATTTGCAGCGTGCCGACAAAAGTCAGCAGGGACCCACGGAACACCGACAGCGTGCCCAGTGTAACGATCAGCGTCGGCAAACCGCAGAATGCGATAAGCACGCCGTTGATCGACCCCAGAACGGCACCGATCATCGTGGCAATCGCAAACGCCAGCGGCCAGGGCAGGTCGGGGGCAAGGTCGCGCAACAGGACCGTCGTGGCATACATCGCGAAGGCGGCGACGGCGGTGAAGCTGACGTCGATGCCGCCTGATACCAGCACAACCATCGCGCCTACGGCAAAGATGCCAAGCACGATCGAATTGCGCATCAGGTCGGTCAGTGTCGGGATCGACAGGAAGTTCGGGTCGCTGATGGCCGCCAGCGCACAGAACGCGACGATAACGACGAAGACGAGGGTTTCGTTGCGGGCCCAGTCGATGGATTTCATCCTGTTTCGCCTGTGTTGTGTTGCGCCTGTGGTCAAGTCTGTCTGTACCGTCATGACGCGAGCCTGTGGCTCAGTTCGGACTCGGTGACGCCTGCACCGCCCGAAACTTCTTCGGTGATGATGCCGTCCTTCATCACTAGAATGCGGTGACAGGTGGCCAGCAACTCGGGCAGGTCGTCGGAGATGACGATGACGCCCAGACCTTTGGCGGCCAGATCGGCCATGATGCCGTGGATTTCCGCCTTGGACCCGACGTCGACGCCGACGCTGGGACCGTTCAGGATCAGGACGCGCGGCTTGCGGGCCATCCAGCGGGCCAGCACCACGCGCTGTTGATTTCCGCCAGACAAGGAGCGGACCGGGGCGGTCGGGTCGGGGGCCTTGACCGACAGGCGTTTCAGCCAGACTGTGGCCTCCTCCCAAAGGTTTTTCAGGTTGAGCACACCGCTGTGCGAATGGGCGTCGAAACGACCGACGGCGATGTTGTGGGCGATGCTCTGTTCCAGAAACAGGCCTTCAGTCAGGCGGTCTTCAGGGACGTAGCCGATGCCTGCCGCCGCCGCCGCGATGGGATCGCCCAGCGGAATGGCCGCGCCGTTCAATGTCACTTGGCCCCGGTCGGGTCGGGCCAGTCCGAACAGCGCCTTGGCCAGCGTCGTGCGCCCCGAACCCAGCAGGCCCGCCACCCCCAGAACCTCGCCTGCGCGCAAAGATAACGAAACGTCTTCGAAGGCCCCGGCGCGGCACAGCCCATCGACGCGGAGCAATGGTGGTGCAGCGGCATCCAGAGGGGTCGGCGGGCCGGAAGCCACGTCTCGCCCGGTCATCGCCCGCGTCAGCGAGGCGGAGTCGAAGTCGGCAGCGGGTCCTTCGGCGACCTTGGCCCCGTTGCGCAAGACGACGACAGTCTCGCAAACCTCCAGCACTTCGGCCAGCTTGTGGGACACGAAAAGGACGGCCACGCCATCGGCCTTGAGCCTGCGTATAAGGTCCAGCAGGCGCGCGACCTCGCGTTCGGTCAGGGCGGTCGTCGGCTCGTCCATGATGATGAGGCGCGCATCAGCGGCAAGCGCACGGCAGATCGCGACCAGTTGCTTGTGCGCGACGGGCAGGCGTTCGACGCGGGCGTCGAGGTCTAGGTCCACGCCGACGCGCGCCAGCACTTCAGCGGCGCGGGCGCGGGCGCGGGCTCGACGCACCATAAGCGTGCCGGTTGCCCGTTCGGCGGTCATCGAGATGTTCTCGGCGACGGACAGGTTCGGGAACAGGCTGAAATCCTGAAAAATGACCTGGACCCCGGCGGAGGTCGCGGTCGTCGGGGTCAGCCGGGTCTGGGGCACGCCGTCGAACAGGACACGACCCGCCGAGGGTTGTTCCACCCCCACCAGCACCTTGATGAGCGTCGATTTGCCCGATCCGTTCTCACCGGCAAGGCACACGGCCTCTCCGGCGTGGATGTTCAGGTCGACGCCGTCCAGCGCGGTGATCGCGGCGTAGCGTTTCGTAACCGACTCCAGCGTCACGAGCGGCATCGTCTCTGGGTTCTTGGCCATGGTACGTCCCTGTTGTGGACGCGCCCCCACGATTTGGGGGGCGCGCCAAGGAGAGGATCGGGACGATCAGAAGTCGTATTCGCCCATATTGGACGCATCGACGTCGACGAAGGCCTTGCCGGTTATGACCTTGCCTTCCAGCGTCACGGCCTCGTAGCCTTCAAGCCCGAGGTCCATGCCGTCGGTGATCTCTTCGCCGTTCATCACCATCATCGCGACCTTGTTCATCGCGATGCCCGCAATCTTGGGATCCCAGAAGCCGATGCCGTCGACGGCTCCCGTCTCCATGTACTGACCCGCGATGGACGGCAGTGACGTGCCGAAGACGCAGGTCGCGTCCTCCATCCCGCGCTCCTCGATGGCGAGGCCGATACCGGCCACGTCGGTCGAGGCAGATCCTTGCAAGCCCTTGATGTTCGGGAAGGCCCGCAGCACTTCCTGGGCCTTGGCATAGGCCTGCTGCTGATCGTCGGCGGTCTCGTTCTTATCGCCGACGAGAGTCATGTTTGGATAGGCTTCCTGCTGTCGGGCGATCGCGCCGTCGACCCACTGATTGTGGGTCTGGCTGCCCAGCGAACCGACAAATACGGCATATTCGCCCTCCTCCTCCATGCAGGCGGCCATGCGATCCATCAGGTTGGCGCCGAAGTCCTCGTTCTTGAAGGCCTCGATGTCATACAGGGTGTTTTCCTGGCTCGCCGCCTCGTGGGTGATGACGGTGATGCCAGCGTCCATCGCACGGCCCAGCACAGGCTCGATCGCTTCTGGCGACATAGGCACGACCAGAAGGGCATCGACACCCTGCGCGATCATGTCCTCGATCAGCGCGACCTGCTGCTGCGGGTCGGCCTGGGCCGGACCTACCAGATAGGCGTTATTGCCGGTCTCGGCGGCGTACTCATCCACGCCCAGACGCATGCGGTTGAACCAGGCGATGCCATCGATCTTGACGACGGTGGCCATCTGCTTGCTATGGGCGTCCGCCAGAACGGGTGTGGCCAGCATCGTTGTCGCCATCAACGCAGCGGCGGTGGTGATCAGGTGTTTCATTGTCTTCCTCCCAGAAGTTATCCCGGTCTCAACCGGGGTTATGCCTACGCACGGTAAACAGCGGAGCAGCTCGATCAAGCAGTTTCCGCAGGGTCATGCCGGGGCGCGATGAGCGCTGCGGCAAGATCGGGCCGAACAAGATGGGGCAGGTGCCCCGCGTTCGGGATGAGGTGGATGCGCGTCTCGGCCGGCAGATGGGCTACATCGCGCCAGTCAAGGATCCGATCGGCGGTTCCGAAGACGACCGTGACGGGGCAGGGCGCGGCTGCAATGTCGGCCGTGGCGTCGATCTGTTGCCTGCCATCCCGCGCGACCGCTTCGGCCAGCCGGGACCGTACGGCGAGGCCCGCGAGATGCTGGGGCAGTTGCTGTGCAATGGCTGCGTCGGAGATCGGTCCGCCGTCCAGAAGGGCCAGCACTGTCTTCAATGCCTCTGCGGAACTGGCTTGTGCCATACCTGTCAGAAAGTCTGCCGAGATCGCAGCCCCTAGACCGGCAGGTGCGAAAAGTGTCAGGGACCGCGCACGCGCACCGATCCGGGTGGCAAGGCGCGCGGCAAGGGCGGCCCCGAGCGAATGGCCGACGAGGTGCAGAGGACCAATGGGGAGGCGGTCGGCCAGCAGGGCCGCTGCCTGATCAAATGTGTCGGCAGACGTGGTGTCGGTACCGTGGCCAGGCAGGTCAAGCGTGATACAGGCGAGGCCGCGTCGCGCCAGGCGCTGCGGCAAGCCGCGCCAGCCGGTCGAATTGTCGAACAGGCCGTGGATCAGGACAACGGTTCCGTCATCATCGCCCCCGACGTCATCGGCGGTAATGCGCCCGCGCCGCCCGCTGCCGGACATACCTGAAAGCGACACCCCGCGTCTGCGTGCCTCGGCCCGCGCGGCGGGAGAAGCGGCGATGCGGCCGCTGGCGTCTCGTGGTGCGGACGGCGGCGTCGGTGCAGGTTTCGTCGGGGCCGGCATATCGGCGGTCGGAATCGGTGCCGTAGGCTCGGGACCGGCGACCGAAACATCACCTTCCTGCTCGACCTCGGCGATGGGTGCGTCGAGTTCAACCATGTCGCCGGGGGCCACAAGCTGTTTCAGCAGAGTGCCTGCGGCCAGCGCGGGCACTTCGACGACGGTCTTGTCGGTTTCCACCTCCAGCAGGACGTCCCCGCGTGCATAGACTGCGCCGATGACGACGAGCCATTCGGTGACCTTCGCCTCCTCCATCGTCTCGCCCAGACGGGGCAGGGTGAGGATTACGCGGCCCATGACGGTGCCTCCCGCGCGACAAGCCAGCGCGCGACGTCTTCGATCAGACGCGCGTCGGGGATCGAGGCGCGTTCCAGGGCGGGCGAGACGGGGATGGGAATATCCTCGCCGCCCAAACGCAGGGGCGGCTCTTCCAACCAGTCGAAACACTGTTCGCTGACACGCGCCGCGATCTCGGATGCGACGGAGCATGTGGTCACGGCTTCGGTCACGATCAGGCAGCGTCCGGTACGGCGCACGCTGTCCATCAAGGGGCCGTCGTCCAGCGGGTTGAGGCAGCGAAGATCGACGACTTCGGTCTCGATTTCGGGGGCAAGGGCCTCGGCGGCAGTCAGCGTTTCCTGCAACATGCGCGAATAGCTGGCGATGGTCAGGTCGCCGCCCCGGCGGCGGATCGCAGGTTGGCCCCATGGCGCATCAGGCACATCCCCGATCTCGCCCTTCATCGTATACAGCCCCTTGTGCTCGATGAAGACCACCGGGTCCGGCTGTCGCATGGCGTCGCGCAAAAGGTGATAGGCATCCGACACCGTGCCGGGCATGCACAGGCGCAATCCGGGGGTGTGCATCATCCAGGCCTCCAGCGACTGGGAGTGCTGGGCCGCCGCCGACCGGCCGGTGCCGCCCTGGGTGCGCAGAACCATCGGTACGCCGATCTGACCGCCGAACATATAGCGCGACTTGGCCGCCTGATTGGCGAGCTGGTCCATGACCATACCCGCGAAATCCACGTACATGATCTCGGCCACGGGGCGCAGCCCGGTCATCGCTGCGCCAATGGCAGCCCCGACGATTGCAGGCTCGGAAATGGGCGTGTCGATCACGCGGTTGGCCCCGAACCGGTCGAGCATACCCTTGGTCACACCGTAAGCCCCGCCGTAAAGCCCGACCTCCTCGCCCATCAGAATAACTGTCTCGTCGGCATCCATCGCATCCAGCAGGGCCTGAAGCAGGGCGTCGCGATATGTGGTCTGGGTCATGCTCGTTCCTCCAGAACATCGGCGAGGCGGGCGCGCTGCGGACGCGGCGCGGGGGTGGACGGGTCGTAGACGTCCTGGAACATCGTGTCCGATGCCGGAGGGGTGGCGGCGATGGCGGTCTTCATGGCGGTATCCATCTCAGCCTCCGCCTCGGCGTCGATGGTGTCGAGCAAGGTGTCGTCGGCCAGAGACGTGCGGGCAGTGGCAAGCGGGTCGCGGGCGCGGCCCTCCTCCTCCTCCTCCGGGGTGCGATAGGGTGATTTGTCCATGCGTGCATGACCGTGGAAGCGGTAGGCGTCGATCTCCATGAAGCCGGGCTGTCCGTCGCGGGCCCCCTCGACGATGGCCTGCGCCGCGTCATGCACCGCCTCGACGTCCGATCCGTCGGCGCGGGCGGCCCGCAGTCCGAACGCCTCGGCCCGTGCGGGGAAATCCTGTCGTCCGGCAGAGCGGTCGACCCGCGTTCCCATGCCGTACTGGTTGTTGATGCAGCAGAACACGACCGGAAGCTTCCAGAGCGCGGCCATGTTCATCGCCTCGTACAGAATACCCTGACCCATGCCACCGTCGCCGAAGAAAGCCACTGATACGACCCGCGTGCCGGTGTTGCGCGCTGTGATCCCGGCTCCCACCACATGCGGGATGCCGCCACCGACGATGGCGTTCGCGCCCAGATGACCCAGACCTCGATCTGCGATATGCATGGAGCCACCCTTGCCACGACAATACCCGGCCTCGCGTCCAGCGATTTCGGCCAGCATCCGCATCGGATCGGCCCCGCGCGCCAGAAATATGCCGTGGCCGCGGTGGTGGGTGGTGAACGTATCGCCTTCGGCCATGTGGTCAGTCAGGCCGACGACGGCCTCCTCTCCGATGGACAGATGCAGCATGGATCCTGCGGATTCGCCTTTGAGGAACAATTCCCCCACCCGCTCCTCGAAGGTTCGGATCCGGCGCATCGTACGATAGCGGGCGAGGGGAGCGTCGTTTGCAAAGGTCATTCACGAAGTTTCTTCAATGCGCCAAAGGCGGCTTGGTAGCGGTCAAAGATGGGGGCGTAGGCAGCATGTGCGTCCATGTCTGGCACGATTACGCGCGACGTGCGGACCATGGCGGCGCAACCCGCGTCGATGTCGGGATAAGCACCGGCGCCGACGGCGGCGAGGATAGCGGCACCCAGACAAGGTGCCTCGGGCTGTTCGGTGACCTCCAGCGGCAAGCCCAGCGTATCGGCGTGGGTTTGCAGCCAGAAGGGCGCGTTAACGGCCCCGCCTGCAACCACGATGCGCCGCGCCTCGAATGCGCCGCCGAAGGCACTGATGATGGAGCGGGTGCCAAAGCAGATGCCTTCGATCAGCGCGCGATAGACATGTGCGGAGGTGTGCTTGAGCGTCAAGCCGGTGACGGCCCCGCGGGCCAGCGCGTCGGTATGAGGTGTCCGGTTGCCTTGGAAATGGTCCACTGCCAGCAAGCCCTCGGCCCCGGGCGGCAGGGCGGCGGCGGCGGCGTTCAGATCCTCGTAGGCGGTATCGGGAGCGAAATTGCGCTTGTACCAGGCGATGACTGAACCGGTAGAGGTCTGGCCGCCCTCGATGATGTGGCGCCTGGGATAAACGCAATCCGCATAGGTGCCCCAGACGCCTCCCGCGTGGGTTTCTCGCATCGCGACGCCCAGTTGCAGGTGCGACGACCCGGTGATCAGCGCCAGATCGCCAGGCTGTGTCACGCCCAGGCCGATCATGCCGATGAAAGCATCGGCCCCGCCTTGCACGACCTGACAGGTCTGGGGCAGGCCCAGATGGACGGCGGCCTCGCGGGTGAGGGGGCCGATCACTTCGCCCGGAGCGGCAAATTCAGCGGGCCAACGGTCGCGCAGATCTGACAGGTCGATCTGCGCAAGCAGGGCGTCGGGCCAGCCGCCATGGCGCGTCTGATAATGCCATCGCATCGTCATGTTGTTGAGCGAGGCGACCCATCGCCCCGTCATACGCAGTGTCAGAAAGTCTTGATATTCGCCCACCTTCGCGGCACGCGCCCAGACATCGGGCTGGTGCTGTTTGATCCAGAGCGCCTTGGGCAGCATCCATTCCGGACTGACCGGCCCGGCACCGCCGCCGTTTATACGCAGGGCGGGATCGCCGGTGGCCAGAACGTCTGCTGCCTGCCGATGGCCGCGGACGTCCATCCACAAAAGACAAGGGCGGACAGGGGTTCCAGCCACATCAAGCGCCACGACGGTGCAGCTTGTCGTGTCGCAAGCCAGCGCCGCGATGTCCGCCGGGTCCACACCCGAAGACACGATGGCACCCCGTGTGGCAATCCCGGCGGCGGCCCACCATGCCTCGGGGTCCTGCTCGGCATGGCCGGGGGCGGGAAAATCGGTCGCATAGGGCGCGGCATGATCGCCGAGTGATCGTCCGGAGAGATCGAACACTCGCGCCCGAAGGCTTTCGGTGCCACCATCGATGCCGAGGACGTACGTGGTCATGTTGCGCCCCTCCCACCGTTACACGCTGATTTGCACAATTGTGCAATCTGCAAGCACATGTGTAAAATGCTGTGGACGTTGGGTCAAGTTCGGGTTTGGAGTGAACATGGACGACGATATTCGGATCCGCGCGGCCTGGCTGTATCACGTCGGTGGGCTGAGTCAGGATGAGGTGGGACAGCGGCTGGGGCTGTCGCGGTTCAAGGTGCTACGCCTGTTGTCGGACGCGCGCTCGGCAGGCGAGGTCGTCGTGTCGCTGGACCATCGCAGTGGCGGAACGCTGGCATTGGCCGAGGCGTTGCGGCTGCGGTTCGGACTGAAGGACGCGCTGGTCGCTCCGGACGTCGGTGGCGCGGAGGGCGCGGCGCGACACGCGGTCGGGATGGTCGCCGCCGGATGGCTTCGCCGTGTCGCCGCGACCGGGGCGCTGACCGTTGGCGTCGGTTGGGGGCGCACGTTGTCGGCGATGGCCGACGCGCTGACCGGTCTGCAAAACCCGGACCTGCGCGTCGTTTCCCTGATGGGGGCGATGGTGCGAACCGGCCCCGAAGGGCCGATCGACGTTTGCGCCCGGATCGCCGCCGTCGCGAGGGGGCAGGCCCTGTTCCTCCCCGCACCATTTCTGGCCGACACGTCCGAGGATGCCGCGGTCCTGATGCGCCAGCGTCTGGTCCGCGAGGCGTTGGAAGTGGCGCGGTCGGCAACCCATATGATCGTGTCGGTGGGCGAAGGTGGGCGCGACGCGCTGCTGACCACATCGGGCGTTCTGGACGCGGCGGATCTGGACGCGCTGGAGGCGGCGGAAGTGGTGGCCGATACGACGGGCAAGTTCCTGCGCGCAGATGGAACCCTTGCCCCCGTCGATCTGAACGACCGGACGCCGGCCATCGGGCTGAATGACATGAAGCGGGCCGAGGTGACGCTGCTGGCGGCGGGCACGTCCAAGGCGCGGGCGACGCGCGCCCTGCTGCGCGCCGGTCTGGTGGACCGGATCGTGGTGGATGAGGCGCTGGCGATCATACTGAAGGAGGATGAAGCATGAAAGGATTTGGGGTCCACACGAGCATGTGGACGATGACCTGGGACAAGGCGGGGTCGGAACGAGCGGTCGCAGCCGCGACGACCCATGGCTTCGACTTCATCGAGATCGCGCTGCTATCGCCCGATGCGGTCGATCCTACCGCCTCCCGCGAGCTGCTGGAGGCGGCTGAGTTGCCGGCCGTCTGTTCGTTGGGCCTGCCGGAAGCGGTCTGGCCGTCACGGCACGGGCCTGACGACGCCGTCGCATTCCTGACGGGCGCGCTCGACGTGGCCCATGCGATCGGGGCCGAAGCGCTGTCGGGCGTGACATATGGCGGTATCGGCGAGACCACCGGCACGCCGCCCACAACGGAGGAACTGGACCATGTCGCCATCACGTTGGATCGTGCCGCAGCCCATGCCGCGCGTCTTGGGATGCGCTTCGGCATCGAGCCGGTGAACCGCTACGAGAGCCATTTGATCAACACGGCCCGCCAAGGCATCGAGATGATCGAGCGGATCGGCGCGGAGAACATGTTCCTGCATCTCGATACCTATCACATGAATATCGAGGAGCGTGGCATTGCGATGGGCATTCTGGAGGGACGGGACCATCTGGCCTATATCCACCTGTCGGAGTCGGACCGGGGCACGCCGGGTGCGGGCAACGTGCGGTGGGACGAGGTCTATGGCGCACTGGCGGCAGTAGGGTTCAGCGGTGGTCTTGCCATGGAAAGCTTCATTGATATGCCGCCCGAGATTGCCAATGGCCTCGCCGTGTGGCGCCCGGTTGCCGAGAGTCGCGATGTCGTACTGGAACGGGGCCTGCCGTTCTTGCGTAACAAGGCGGCACAATACCGGCTGATCTGACCGGCATCGGATGTAACAGGGTGTGGAACCTTGCAGTTAGTGGGGGGGAGTAGCCTGCGATTGTCCATCGACTGCCCTCTGCCGTTCTTTCCCCTGGTCCCATGCCAAGGTTAATGGATATCGACCGGCACGCCGTTCGACCCGGTCCGTTTTCCGGTCGGCTGAAGCGGAAGCGCGTATCGCGACGCTTCGTCAGTTCTGTTGCAAGTTGATCGGGTGAACGCGTTTTCAGTGGTCGCAGTTGGGATATTTCCTGTTTCAGCCTGTCAGGAACCCGGGCAGTGGATGTGATCTGCCTCAGGCGCATTGCACGGCGTCCAGACTGCGGTTGAAAAGGGAGCGTGCTTGGCTGATCGGGCGGACCAAGGACGGAGACCCTATCAAACAAGTCAAACGGCACAACAGGATAGAGATCCTGTTCGGTGCCAGAATTACGGCGCGTGTGAAAGTTCAACTCTGCTATTGGCGCGATGTGCGCCGAGCCGAATTCGCTGCGAGTGCCGAACGACAATTGCGCAACCAACAGGCGCGGACATTCTCCGCCAGGCATTTTATGAACCTGCATCCGAATGTGAAGCCATGTCCTCGGGCCTGGATACAGGTGGCAGCGCTTCAGTGCTTTGGTCGCGTTGCGTTACCGCTCCCGGCGGCTTCGTATGCGGCATCGCAGAGCGCGTAGGTTTTGATATTGTCGACAGCGGAAACTGAGGCCGGCTTCCCTTCCTTCCATCGATTCAAAATGTGCTGGCAGGTGTTGCGCACGCTGTCCTGAACCACATGCCAAGGCCGCTCCGCCCAACTAAGAACGGCGGCGTCGGCATTGATGGTCGTCGACTGATCGCCGGACGAGACCGTCAGGCTCATATCGGCACCGAGGCGGAGTGCGCCTCGTGTGCCTTCGATTTCAATGAGCGTGGCGGGGAAGGGGTCCGGTAGCTGCTGTGAAGCATACGTGCACTCTACCACGCTGACCGCGCCGGACAGGTGCCGCAGCATCATCGTCGCCGTATCTTCTCCCTTTACGTCACGATCCCGGCGCTGCAATTCGGCAGACAGGTGGTGGACTTCTCCGAAAAAGACGCGCGCAAGATCAAGGACGTGCACGCCCACGTCGGTCAGGATGAACCGCTCCTCTTCCCTCAGATAGGGTTGCCCTGAATAGATGTCATAGCCGGTTCGAAAACTGATCCGTCCCCAGGTGGGATCGCCGATTTTGCCTGATGCCAGGATGTCGCTGATCATCATGTGCGGGTGCTGAAAGCGAAAGTTCTCATGCACGGCCAGAAACTGTCCCGATGCCTGCGCCTTGGCAAGCATTCCCTCGCATTCAGCAAGCGAGCGACCAAAGGGTTTTTGAACAATGGTGGCAATCCCGGCATCAAGTGACTGCGAGACCAGCGCCCTGTGAGAGTTCACCTGTGTGACAATATCGACGATGTCGAGGTCACCCTCGGCGATCATCGCAGCCATATCGGTATGAATGCCGGGAACTGAAAAGGCCTTCGCGGCTTTTTCGGCCTGCTCCCGTGACAAATCGCAAACGGCCACAAGGTCGACACCCTGAGCGTGTAGGGAATGCCATGAGTTGAGATGGTTTTGAGAAAAGAAGCCACATCCGACGACTCCGACACGACAACGTTTGGCCATTCAGACGATTCCCATTTCCATATACCGGCAAGCCTTGCGATCACGTTGCATCCGGCGCGTGTCACGCTTGAGCTTTGCTTATGTATTAGCACCTTATATAAATACTTATACCGCCATAGCGTTTGATGAAACGCGCGGACTGTTTTTCACTATATACTAAACAAACAATTCGTACTTAAGCGGATAATCAGACATCCTAGGTTCATTCCCATTCGATGGTACCCGGAGGCTTGGACGTGATGTCGTAGGTCACGCGATTGATGCCCGGCACCTCATTGATGATGCGGGTTGCGGTTTCGCCCAGGAAGTCATGGGTGAACGGGTAATAATCGGCGGTCATGCCATCAACCGAGGTGACGGCCCGCAGGGCGCAGGCGAAATCATATGTGCGCCCGTCGCCCATGACGCCGACCGTGCGGACCGGCAGGATCGCCACGAAGGCCTGCCAGATATCGTCATACAGACCGTGCTTGCGGATCTGATCGATGTAGACGGCATCGGCGCGGCGCAGAATCGTCAGCTTTTCGCGGGTGATTTCACCGGGACACCGAATGGCCAGACCGGGGCCGGGGAAGGGGTGGCGACCAATGAAACTGGGCGGCAAACCAAGTTCGCGACCCAGGGCGCGCACCTCGTCCTTGAACAGTTCGCGCAGGGGTTCGACCAGTTTCAGGCCCATCTTTTCGGGCAGCCCGCCGACGTTGTGATGCGATTTGATGGTGACCGAGGGGCCGCCGGAAAAGCTGACCGATTCGATGACATCGGGGTAAAGGGTGCCCTGTGCCAGAAACTTGACGCCTTCGATTGCGTCGGCATGCTTCTGGAAGACGTCGATAAACAGCTTACCGATGATCTTGCGTTTGGTTTCGGGGTCGGACACACCGTCGAGCTGACCCAGAAACAGCTCCTCTTCATTGGCGTGGATCAGGGGAAGGTTATAGTTGTCGCGAAACATCTTCGCGACTTCCTCGCCTTCACCCTGCCGCAAAAGCCCGTGGTCGACGAAGACGCAGGTCAGTTGATCGCCGATCGCTTCGTGCAACAGGACCGCTGCGACCGAAGAATCGACGCCGCCGGACAGGGCGCAGATTACCTTGTCAGTCCCGACCTGTTCGCGGATCGCCGTTATGGCCTGCTCGCGATACCCGGCCATCGTCCAGTCGCCGGTGAACCCGGCCAGCCTTACGAAATTCTCGTAGAGCTTGGCGCCCTTGGGGCTGTGGTGAACTTCGGGATGGAACTGCATGCCATAAAAATGGCGGTCGGTGTCGGCGACCACGGCGAAGGGTGCGCCGGACGAGGTGGCATAGACCTCGAAGCCGTCGGCAAGGCGGCTGACGTGATCGCCGTGTGACATCCAGACCTGTTCGCGGCCCGTCGATTCGGGGCCGTCGAACCAGCCTTGTAGCAGATCCAGCGGTTGTGATGGAGTGACAAAAGCGCGCCCGAACTCCGCCGTTCCCTCGCCGCGGATGACCAGACCGCCCAGCATCTGCATCATCACCTGCTGGCCGTAGCAAATACCCAGAACCGGCACGTCCAGGTCGAAGACTTCCGCAGGCGGACGGGGGCTATCCGCGTCGGGCACGCTGGCCGGACCGCCCGACAGGATCACCGCCCTGGGGGCGAAGTCGCGCAGAAAGTCGGGCGTCACGTTCTGAAACGGGTGGATTTCGCAGTAGACATTCAGTTCCCGCAGACGCCGCGCGATAAGCTGCGTAACCTGCGATCCGAAGTCCACGATGAGAAGGCGTTGATGATCGGGCATATCCATGCCGCGCGGCTTACGCCGGGGCTGGGCGGGGGGCAAGTATTGGACCCCGCTATTAGGCGATGTCGCCTTTGGCCCCGCCGGGACGCAAACGGTGGGTGAGGGCGGCTTGGCGCGGGGTAGCAGTCGGCTCAGGATAAGGAACCGAAGGGGTTTGTCATGGCGGAAGCGGCAAGGGGACGGCGGGGCGGCGGTGGCGCGGCCCGGCGGGCGGAGCGCACAAGCACCAAGGTCGAGCAGGCAGCCTACATCACCCGCGGCATCCCCGACTTCGAGATTCTGACGGCTGAAGCGCTTGAGATCATCGAGACCAATGCCGAAGTCGTACTGGAAGAAATCGGCGTCGCCTTCCCCGAGAACGAGACTGCGCTTGAGTTATGGCGTCAGGCCGGGGCGGATGTGCGCGGAGACCGGGTGCATATTCCCAAGGGATTGGCCCGCAAGTTATGCGCCACCGCACCCTCTCGGTTTACCCAGATCGCCCGCAACTCTGACCGCAATGTCGAGATCGGCGGACGTAACCTGGTGCTGGCTCCGGTCTATGGCCCACCTTTCGTGCGCGATGCGGGCGGTCGGCGTTATGCCACGCTGGAGGATTTCCACAAGTTTGTGAAGCTGGGGCATATGTCCAAGTGGCTTCACCATTCGGGCGGCACGGTCTGCGAGCCGACGGACATTCCGGTCAACAAACGACATTTCGATATGTTGCTCGCGCATATGACACTGACCGATAAACCCTTCATGGGCTCGGTGACCGAAGCCAGCCGCGCCGCCGATTCGGTCGAGATGTGCGACATCCTGTTCGACGACGGTACCGGATCGGGCCTGAACGACCGCACCGCGATGATCAGCCTGATCAACATCAACTCTCCGCTGACCTTCGATTCGATCATGATGGGCGCGTTGGAAGTCTATGCGAAGGCCAATCAGGCCGTCATAATCAGCCCCTTCATCGTGGGCGGGGCGATGGCGCCGGTTTCAGTTGCAGGCACACTGACGCAGGTTCTGGCTGAAGTGATGGCCGGTGTCGCCTATAGCCAGTTGGTACGTGCGGGCGCGCCCGTGGTTTTCGGGGCGTTCGTTACGTCGATCGACATGAATTCGGGGGCGCCGACGTTCGGCACACCGGAAGCGGCGCAAATTACCTATGGTGCGGGGCAACTTGCACGACGGCTGGGTCTGCCGTATCGCAGCGCCGGGTCATTCAACGGATCAAAACTGCCGGACGCACAGGCGGCCTATGAGACAGCGAATTCACTGAACACAGGGTTGCTGTCGGGGGTCAATTTCATGCTGCATGCCTGCGGCTGGCTGGAAGGGGGTCTGGTCGCCGATTTCGAAAAGTTCGTGATGGACGCCGATCAGTTGGGCGTTTTGCACGGGTTGGCACGCGGAGTTGAGATCGACGAGAACGCGCAAGCGATGGATGCTCTGCGAGAAGTAGGCCCCGGCGGGCATTTTCTGGGCTGTGCGCATACCCAGGCGAACTACAAACAAGCCTTCTGGAAGTCGCAATTACTGGATTACAAACCCTATGAGACATGGGCGGACGAGGGGTCGCGGGATACCCGCGCGTTGGCCTCGGCCCGGGTAGAAAAGTTATTAGCGACTTATGAGCAACCTGCTCTGGACCCCGCAATACGCGAGGCCCTGATCTCATATGTGGCCGAGAAGAAATCCGGGATGCCCGACGCCTTCATGTAATGGCGGTGCCGCTTCAGGCGCGTCCGAAGGCCCGTGCCTCGGACACCAGCGCGACAAGGATGTCGACGTGGCGGACGAAGCTGTAGTTTTTGTCTGAGGTCTGGCGGCGTCGCTCCAGTGCGGCCTCGATCGGTAGAAGTTTTTCCAACGCCGCGCGGGGCGATGCAGGGATCGCAACGCGTAGCATCCGACGCAGATCGCGGCGGCGTTCGTATCGGGCTGAGCCGTGGTTGGCGGCATCGACCAGCAGGCCGGGGCGACGAAGGGCGGCGAGTTCGGAAGAAATCTTGCACATCTTGGGCAGGTCCATCTTGTGTTGCGATTGCCCTGATCCTGCGCCACCGGACGGCATTGTTGCGCGGTTTCCAAAAGCACCGTTCGCATGCGTTGTTGCGTTTACACTTTGGAAACAATTGTGGCCGGGCCGTGGATGATTAACGTCTTGGTAACCAATCGGAGCGAGTTCTGGGCCAAGTTTTCCACAGGACCCGTTTCGGAGTTTTCAATGCCGTCCCGCCTTGCAGATCGCTCCATGGAAAGGTGGCCCGACTGGGTCCCCGGATCGGCCCGCGCCTATGTCGCGCATGCCTTTGAGGGGCGCCCTCTGCGTGCCGTCGCCGAGGAGTCGGGCTGTGCGGCATCGACCGTGTTGCGGCAGGTGCGGCGTATCGAGCAACGCCGGGATGACCCGCTTGTGGACGACATTATCGAACGGCTCGCAGAAGCCGCCATTGACGGTACGGATTCCACAGCAGCAAAGGATATATCCCCCATGTCCGCCATTCCCCAACGCGCAACCCTGATCGACGACGAAACCCTCAACCGCGAGGCCCGGCGCGTCCTGCGACGCCTGTGTGAAGGCGATGCCTTCCTTGCGGTCGGGCAGGGCATGCCGCAAGCCGTCGTCCTGCGCGAAAATGGCGAGACGCCGACTCGCACCGCGACGGTGCAAAAATCCGTGGCCCAGGCCTTCGTGCTGAAAGACTGGGTAAGCTGTTTCAAGGCTGGTCGCGTCACCCGCTATCGCATCACCGAGGCCGGGCGCGCCGCTTTGAAGCGTCTTCTGAACGACACGCTGAACGCGCGACAGGAAGCGCGGGGCATGGCCGAGTCACCCAGCCCTTTCCTGACTCAGCATATGGAAATGGGCGAACGGGCGGTTCCTGGCCCGCGCGGCGATGAAGTCATGCGTATCAATCTGGCGGAATCTCCGCTGGGGGCCCTGGCCCGCAAGAAGGATCGCGATGGCAAACCGTTCCTGAGCATGGATCTGGTCATTGCGGGCGAACGTCTGCGCGAAGATTTCGAACGGGCGCAGATGGGTCCGCGCGTCGGCCAGAACTGGGAGAGGTTCCTAACCGCGGGGGGGCGCGGACAGATGGGCCCCGGCAGCAATTGTTCAGGCCCCAGGGATGCACGCGAACGGGTCAGTCAGGCATTGCGTGCCCTGGGTCCAGGTCTGGCTGATGTGGTGCTGCGGGTGTGCTGTTTTCTGGAAGGTCTGGAAACAGCTGAAAAGCGTATGGGATGGGCCGCGCGGTCCGGCAAAATCGTCCTGCGGATCGCATTGCAGCGACTGGCCGGACACTACGACAGCCTGCACCGTTAGATCATCATGCTCGCCGGAAAATGAACACGCCGCCCGGCACAAGGCGGCGTGTTAGGACAATTTCAGAGTCAGCGGTCTTCGACTTCCACGTAATCTCGGGCCGTCGCGCCGGTATAAAGTTGGCGCGGACGACCGATCTTGAGGTCCGGGTCCGACAACTGTTCCTTCCACTGCGAGATCCAGCCGACGGTACGTGACAGCGCGAAGATCGGCGTAAACATCGAGGTCGGAAAGCCCATGGCTTCGAGGATTATGCCCGAATAGAAGTCGACATTCGGAAACAGCTTCTTCTCTGCAAAATACGGATCTTCCAACGCCTCTCGCTCAAGTTCCTTGGCGACCTGAAGGATCGGATTGTTGTGAATGCCCAGAAGTTCCAGCACTTCGTCGGCGCTTTGCTTCATTACGGTCGCACGGGGGTCGAAATTCTTGTAGACCCGGTGTCCGAAGCCCATCAGGCGAAACGGATCGTCCTTGTCCTTGGCGCGCGCGATGAATTCCGGGATGCGGTCCACAGTTCCGATCTCGTTTAGCATTTCCAGACAGGCCTGGTTGGCACCCCCATGCGCCGGGCCCCAAAGACAGGCGATGCCAGCTGCGATGCAGGCAAACGGGTTCGCCCCGGATGACGAGGCCAAGCGAACGGTCGAAGTCGAGGCATTCTGTTCGTGGTCGGCATGCAGGGTGAAGATACGGTCCATGGCGCGGGCAAGGATCGGATCGACGACGTAATCCTCGGCTGGCACGCTGAAACACATGTTCAGGAAGTTCGACGCGTAATCCAGATCGTTCCTTGGATAGACGAAAGGCTGTCCGATGGAATATTTATAGGCCATTGCCGCGATGGTCGGCATCTTCGCGATCAGGCGAAAGGATGCGACCTCGCGCTGCCATGTGTCGTTGATATCGGTGCTGTCGTGATAGAAAGCGGACATCGCGCCCACCACGCCCACCATCGTTGCCATCGGATGCGCGTCGCGGCGGAATCCGCGGAAAAAATTGTGCATCTGCTCGTGGATCATGGTGTGCTTGGTCACCGTGGTTTCGAACAGCTCAAGCTGCTCGGCGGACGGCAACTCACCATAGAGTAACAGGTAGCACACTTCCAGATAGTGAGAGTCGGCGGCGAGTTGGCCAATGGGATAGCCGCGGTGCAGCAGAACGCCCTCTTCGCCGTCGATGAAGGTGATCGCGCTGTCGCAGGCCGCTGTGGACGTGAAGCCCGGATCATAGGTAAATACCCCGGCCTGTGCGTAGAGCTTGCGGATATCGACCACGTCGGGACCGACTGTCGGGGAATGGATGGGCAAATCGTAGGTTTTTCCATCCAGCGTCAGCGTCGCAGTTTTCCGAGTGTCAGCCATGTCCGTCCTTTCGAGATGATGCAACATGAAGATCATGATGCATCCTGTTGTATTGCCGAACCATTAGTTCGGTTGAGCGCGAATTTGAGCGCGCCCGAATGGCTCAAATATGCTCTCCGGACTCCGGTTCGCCAACGGCATCCTGAAGCCGCAGAAGCGTTTCGTCCTGTCCGAGAACAAGCATCATATCGAAAACGCTGGGGGTGGCGGTTCGACCGGCAAGCGCTGCGCGGAGTGGCGCAGCCAGCTTGCCCAGACCCAGTCCCCTGGACTGTGCCAGATCACCCACGACACCCTCCAGCACATCGCGTGTCCAGCTAGCAGTTTGCAGGTGCGGCGTCAATTCCGACAGTATGCCACGGGATACCGGATCAAGCGCTTTCGCGGCCTTTTCATCGGGCGTTACCGGACGATCGACCAATGCGAAATGCGCGCGCTCGACAATCTGGGGCAGGGTGCGGCTGGCGTCCTTCACGATTGGGATCGCAGGGGCAAGCCGGTCGATGTCAACGGAGGGCACGTCTGCGCGGGCTATCCAATCTTGTACGGCAGCCAAAATATCGCTGTCTGGCATCGCGCTGAGATGCTGTCCGGACAGGTTTTCCAGTTTTTTCAGGTCCAGCCGGGCAGGAGCGCGACCGATGCCTTCCAGATCGAACCAGGCACGGGCCTGTTCGTCGGTAAAAAACTCGTCGTCACCATGGCTCCACCCCAACCGCGCAAGGTAATTCCGCAGCGCCTGCGCCGGGTATCCCATTGCGGCATATTCCTCGACGCCAGTCGCGCCATGCCGTTTGGACAGCTTCTTGCCATCGGCGCCGTGGATCAGGGGAATATGCGCCCATACCGGCTGTGCCCAACCCATCGCATCGTAGATTTGCGCCTGACGCGCGGCATTGTTCAGATGATCGTCGCCCCGGATCACATGCGTGACACCCATGTCATGATCGTCCACCACAACCGCCAGCATATAGGTCGGAGTGCCATCGGAGCGCAGCAGCACCATGTCGTCCAGCTGATCGTTGCGGAAGGTTACCTTACCCTGAACAGCATCGGCGATTATGGTCGTGCCGTCGCGCGGGGCTTTCAGACGAATGACCGATGGCGTGTCCGGATGATCGGATGGATCGGAATCGCGCCAGGGCGACTGGAACAGGGTCGTGGTGCCGGCTTGGCGCGCGGCCTCCCGAAATGTCTCGATCTCTTCCTGGGTCGAGAAACAGCGATAGGCATGGCCCGAGGCCAGCATCGCATGCGCCACCTCGGCATGACGCGGGACCTGATCGAATTGGCTGACGGCCTCGCCATCGTGGTCAAGACCAAGCCATTTCAGACCCTGAAAGATCGTATCGGTCGCTTCAGGGGTAGAGCGTTCGCGATCGGTGTCCTCGATCCGCAACAGGAATTGCCCGCCATGACGCCGCGCGAACAGCCAGTTGAACAGCGCCGTCCGCGCCGTACCGATGTGCATCGTGCCGGTGGGGGACGGGGCGATACGGGTCACCACGGGGGCGATCTGGGGTTCGGACATGGCGTGGGGTTCCTCGTCTGACGGCTGTGTGACTGCGCATGGTTAACGATTTGTAAACCCGGCGGCGCGCATGATCGGGTGGGTGATAGGCACCCCCGAGGGATAGGGCAAGGATGCACCCCGTCGACGTCGCGCCACCTGTCGCGCCCGGCCTGCTGGCGCGGGCTATCGGCGCGTGTCAGTCACTGCGCGGGCACCGACTTCCGTGGCTGGCTCTGGCCTTTGGCGCCGGGGTCGGCATTTATTTCGCTCTCCCGGTGGAGCCATCGGACACCGTTGCCATCATAATGGGCCTCGTTGCAGCTTGCCTGCTGTTCACCGCCTTTCTCTGGCGCGGCGGCCTTGGCCTCATCCCACTCCTGTTGGCATGTGCCGTGCTGGGCGTCCTCATCGCCCAGGCTCGCACGCAGTTGGTAGCCGGTCCTGTCCTGGGCTATCGCTATTACGGTGCGGTCGAGGGGCGGATAATCCTTATCGACCGCTCCGCCTCGGGTGCAACGCGCCTGACTCTGGATCGGGTCCGGCTGGACCGGATGGCGCCATCGGCCACTCCGCGCCGCGTCCGCATTTCGCTGCAGGACGATACCGGCGTCACCCCTCAGCCCGGCTTGCGCGTCATGACGACTGGCCATCTGCTCGCCCCCTCGGGCCCGACCGAACCGGGGGGCTTCGATTTCCAGCGTCACGCCTGGTTCCTGCAACTGGGCGGTGTCGGCTATACGCAGGTGCCGCTGCTTTTGGCCCAGCCGTCGAAAGGTGGCGCGTCCCTTGTCGTTGCACGCATCCGCGCGGCCGTAGGCGACGGTTTCCGTGCCCGCATGCCCGGGCAGGCGGGGCAAGTAGCGGCGGCGATCACCACCGGCGACCGCGCGGGTTTGTCGGACGCGGTGACCGCCGACCTGCGCGCTTCGAATCTGGCCCACCTTCTGGCGATTTCCGGACTGCACATGGGATTGCTTGTCGGATTTGTCTTTTGGGCCGTTCGCGGCGGTCTGGCCCTGATCCCCTCGATCGCGTTACGCCATCCGACCCGGGCCTGGGCGGCGGCGGCAGCCTTGCCCTTCGCGCTCGCCTATCTGTTTCTTTCGGGCGGCAGCGTAGCGACACAGCGTGCCTTCGTCATGGCCGCCGTAATGTTGGGTGCAATCTTACTGGGCCGCCGCGCACTGTCGATCCGAAGCGTGGCGATCGCCGCAATCCTCGTGTTGATCTGGCGACCCGAAAGCCTGACCGGCCCCGGATTTCAGATGTCCTTTGCTGCGACCGGTGCCCTGGTTCTGGCCTTCGGTGCATTCGCGCGGAGCGACCGGCCCGACTGGATGCGGGGCTGGCGGGGCGCAGTGATTTCACTCCTGCTGTCGTCGGTCGTGGCCGGCCTGGCAACAGGACCATTCGCGGCTTTGCATTTCAACCGGATCGGCCAATACGGTGTGCTGGCCAACATGTTGGCAGTGCCGATGATGGGGTTGGCGGTCATGCCGCTGCTTTTCATTGGTCTGATCCTATGGCCCATCGGACTGGAAATGGTGCCGTTGCGCGTTGCGGGTTGGGGAATCGAGTGGATATTGTTCGTGGCCGACCGGGTTGCGGCCTTGCCCGGCGCCATCGGGGCCATGTCCGCGCCAGACTGGACGGTCCTGCCGATCCTCGGCATCGGATACGGCTTGCTCGGGGCAGGACGGGGACGTGTATCGCGAGGCGGAGGCGTGGCGGCCCTGATCCTTGCCGCCGCGCTCTGGCTGCAAAGCCCCCGCCCGGACGTTCTGATTTCGGACGATGCGCGTCTGATTGGCATCATGTCGGGCGACGGACGCTGGTTGAACCGCGAGAGCGGCGCCGGGTTCGTCGCGGCGTCATGGCTAGAAAACGATGGTGATATCGCGGATCAGATCGCAGCTGCCAGCCGTGCCCGGCCCGACCTGCGCGCGCGCGGCATCATACTGTATCATGCGCGGGGCAAGCGCGATATTCCCGAGGCGGTCGCGGCCTGTGCCGCTCGGCCCGGATGGCTGATCCTGCCAGAAACGGTCGAGACTATCCCCCCCGGCTGCGATTTGCTGGAACCGGAGCGTTTGCGGAAGACCGGGGCAATTGCATTGTTTCAGGGGAATGACGGTCTCGTCGAGGTCAGAACCGCCCGCACTCTGCAAGGCGACCGACCCTGGTCGACTGACACCCGATAGCGGCGCGTCTAAGGATCGACATGAGAAGGGCGGTTGCACCGATACCGGCGCATCCGCATCGATCAATAGCTTCGGATCAGACCGACCAGACGCCCCTGAACCTCGACCTGGTCATCCCTCAGCAGGCGCGTCTCATAGGCGGGGTTGGCCGCCTCCAGCGCGATCATACCCTTGACCCTGCGATAGCGTTTCAACGTCGCCTCGTGGCCTTCGACAAGCGCCACGACGATATCGCCGTTGTCGGCAGTGTTCTGTTCACGGATGACCACGACATCGCCGTCGTTGATTCCAGCGTCGATCATCGAGTCGCCCTTGACCTCCAAGGCATAATGATCGCCGCCCCGATCAAGCATCTGACCCGGCACGGCGACGTGATGCGAGACTTCGCTGATCGCCTCAATCGGAACGCCGGCGGCGATGCGGCCCATCACCGGCAATTCGGTCGCGTCGATCTGAACCGGCAGGGCGCGGGCAGGGTGCGAATTGGCCGGCCGGGCATTGCCTTCGATCACGGTCGGCACGAAGGTCGATGCCCCGCCAAGATCTTCCGGCAGGCGCGTGATCTCGATGGCACGGGCGCGATGGGCCAGCCGACGGATGAAGCCACGTTCTTCCAGCGCTGTTATCAGGCGATGGATGCCGGATTTCGATCGCAAGTCCAACGCGTCTTTCATTTCGTCGAACGACGGCGGCACGCCATCGCGCTGCACCCGCTTGTGAATGAAAGCGAGAAGATCGCGTTGTTTGCGGGTCAGCATGGTTAGTTTCCCCTTGAAATCCGGCCCGGAATATCGGGCAATCGCCTTATGTTCTAGAAAGGTTCCCGTTTTGTGTCAACTGGTGGCTTTCGAACGATTGGCAATTCTGCGGACATGATACGAACGCTTCAACTTGGCAGCATGACGGTGCGGACGCGATGCCCGATCGGCAGTGCAGGATCGTCGGGCGGGCGCACCACAAGCAGATCGGCCCGCGCCAGTACGCTTAGCAAACTGCTGTCCTGACGGGGTTCCACGACCACGCCTTCCGGCGAAAGACGCCCCCGCATATAGTGCTGACGAGGGCCATTGGCTGGAACAGATGTGGCAAGCACGTGGGACGTCTCGGTCAGTTCGGGCGGAAGGCCAAGCATGCGCCGAATCAGTGGTAATATGAAGATTACACCACAAACCATTGATGAAACAGGATTACCGGGCAAGCCAATCAGTGTGGAAGATCCGATCCGTCCTGCCAGCAATGGCTTTCCGGGGCGCATTGCAACCTTGTGGAATGCCATATCGAGACCGGCATCCCTGGCCGACCCTGCGACAAGATCGTGATCTCCGACCGACGCGCCGCCGATGGTAACAATCAGGTCTGCATCGCGGGCCAGTGCAAAGGCCTGCTCCAGGCTATCGACTGTGTCGCGGGCGATGGGCAAAAGCCGGGCATCGGCCCCGGCCCCTTCGACCATTGCCGCCAATCCGAAGCCGTTGGAGGCAGTGATCTGTCCGGGGTTCAGCGTCTCGCCCGGCATCCGCAGTTCATCCCCGGTCATAATGAACGCGACGACGGGTTTACGCACGACCGGCACGGCATTGTGGCCCATCGCGGCCAGAAGTGTCACATCTCGGCTGCCCAGAGGGGTCTTCGAATGCCACGACATACCCTTGGCGAAATCTCCCGCTTCGGGCCTGATGTGAGTTGCCGGTCCGGGGTCAGTCGTGATGCGGATCTCGTCGCCGTTGCGCGCGATATCTTCCTGAATGACGACGCGGGTCGCACCGTCGGGCAATGGCGCGCCGGTGAAGATGCGCACGGCCTCGCCTGCCGCGACAGGCCTGCCGAACGGGTGGCCTGCGGCGGAGGTGCCGATCACACGAAACATGTCTCCGGCGGTTGCGTTGCCCGCAATGGCATATCCGTCCATGGCAGAGGCAGGGAAAGGCGGCTGATCGTGCTGCGCCGTCAGCGGCCCGGCCATGATCCGCCCGGAGGCGGCGCGCAGCGGAACCTGTTCGGAGGGCAGGACATCGACTAGCAACAGCAGTCGCGCCGTAGCCTCGGCGACCGAAATCACGGCGGTGACGCTTTCCAGTCGCCCGACTTGCCGCCGGTCTTGGATAGCAGGCGAATGCCTCCGATCTGCATGTCCTTCTGCACCGCCTTGGCCATGTCATAGACCGTCAGGCAGGCTGTGCTGACGGCGACAAGCGCCTCCATCTCCACCCCTGTGCGCCCGGCGGTCCCGACTGTCGCCGTGACCCGAAGACCCGGCAGCGCGTCGTCGACGGTCAGGTCGACCGCCACACGCGCGATCGGAAGAGGATGGCAGAGAGGGATCAGGTCGGAGGTGCGTTTGGCCCCCATGATCCCGGCCAACCGCGCGATACCGATAACATCGCCTTTTTTTGACGTGCCTGATTTAATGATATCAAGTGTTTCCGCTGACATCTTCACCCAACCTTCGGCCACGGCGACCCGGTCGGTTTCGGCCTTGCCCGACACGTCGACCATATGGGCGGCCCCTGCATCGTCGAAATGTGTCAGACGGCTCATCGTCCGGGCACCAACGGATCGGTCAGGATCCGGGCGGTTGCGGCGGCAACATCGTCCTGACGCATCAGGCTTTCCCCGATCAGGAAACAGCGCATGCCATAACGGGCCAGATCCGCCAGGTCTTCGGCGGTGTTCAGGCCCGATTCAGACACCAGGATGCGATTCACGGGGACGTGGCGCGAAAGGTCCCGGCTGACGGCAAGATCGGTGACGAATGTGTTCAGGTCGCGATTGTTGATGCCCAACAGACGCGAGGACAGATTTTCGGCCCGCTCAAGCTCCTCGCGGTTGTGGACCTCGACCAGACAATCCATGCCCCAGTCGGTGGCCGCAGACTCCAATTCAGCGGCCTGTGCGTCGGATACGCTGGCCATGATGATCAGGATACAATCCGCGCCCAGGCTGCGGCTTTCGGCGACCTGCCACGGGTCATACAGGAAATCCTTGCGCAGCACCGGCAGGTCGACGGCCGCGCGCGCGGAGACGAGATAGCTGTCATCGCCCTGAAACGAAGGACCGTCGGTCAAGACCGACAGGCATGTGGCGCCGCCCGCCTCATAGGCTTCGGCCAGCGCGGGCGGGTCGAAATCGGGGCGGATCAAGCCTTTGGACGGACTGGCCTTCTTTATTTCTGCGATCAGCCCGTAACCTTCCAGGATCACCTTTTGCAGTGCATCCGCGAAAGGCCGAACTTTCGGAGCGTTGCGGGCGGCATCCTCGATCGTCGCCTGATCACGCTCGGCCTTGCGGGCAGCCACCTCCTCCAGCTTGTAGGCCTTGATCTTCTCGAGGATCGTGGGCGTGCTCATGCTGCGGTCTCCGTTGTGAATTTTGCCAGCCCGTCGACCTTTGCCATAGCCGCGCCTGAATCGATTGATTTCGAGGCGATTTCAACGCCATCCGATAAGGTTTTCACACGACCGGCCACGATAAGCGCGGCTGCGGCGTTCAGCAGGACGGCATCTCGATAGGCACTGGGCGCGCCATCGAGCAGTTTGCGAAAGGCGCGACCGTTCTCGGCCGGATCGCCGCCCATGATCGCCTCGAACGGATGGGTCGGCAAACCTGCATCGTCGGGGGTGACGATACGCTCTGTGACATCGCCATTCTCCAGAACGGCAACGGAAGTAGGACCGGCAATTGAAACCTCGTCGGTGCCGTCCTCGCCATGAACCAGCCATGCTACCTCGGACCCGAGCGCGCCCAGAACTTCGGCCATCGGACGGATCAGGGAGGAAGAATACGCGCCAGTGAGTTGTCGCTTGACGCCTGCCGGATTGGTCAGAGGGCCGAGAATGTTGAATACCGTCCGCGTCCCCAGTTCGCCGCGAACGGGCATGACATGGCGTATTGCGGGGTGGTGCATTGGCGCCATCATGAAGCAGATGCCCACCTCTTTCAGCGCCTTTTCAGCCATTTCCGCGCCGTGGTTCACGTCGATTCCCATCTGGGTCAGCACATCCGCCGCTCCGGATTTCGACGACAGGTTGCGGTTGCCGTGTTTGGCGACCGGCACGCCCGCACCCGCCACCACGAAAGCCGTGGCGGTCGAGATATTCAGCGTGCCTTTGCCGTCGCCTCCGGTGCCGACGATGTCCATCGCGCCATCGGGGGCCGAAACACGGTTCATCCGGGCGCGCATGGCGGCGACGGCAGCCGCGATTTCGCCGGTCGTTTCACCCCGTGTGCGCAGTGCCATCAGCAACCCGGCGATCTGCGAGGGCGTGGCATCGCCGTCGAAGAAGGCAGCAAAGGCGGCTTCGGCCTCTGCATCGGTCAGGGGACGGTCGGGAGCCACGTTCAGGATTGCCTTGATGTCGATCATGCAGCAGCCGTCCGGGTGTTGAGAGGGGGCATCATCTCGATGAAATTGCGGATCAGCGCATGACCGTGTTCCGAGGCGATGCTTTCGGGATGGAACTGCACGCCGTGGATCGGCAACGTGCGGTGTCGAAGGCCCATGATCATACCGCTGTCCAAAGCGGCATTGACGATCAGATCGTCGGGCAGGCTGTCACGATCGACCGTCAGCGAATGATAACGTGTCGCATCGAACGCATCGGGCAACCCGGCGAACACTCCGCTGCCGTCGTTCAGCATCCGCCCCAGCTTGCCATGCACGATTTCGCCCGCTCGGACGACCTTGCCGCCGAATGCCTGACCGATCGCCTGATGGCCAAGACAGACGCCCAGAAGGGGGGTGCGCGTCTCGGCGCAGGCGGCGACCATTGCAAGGCAGATCCCGGCCTGATCGGGGGCGCAGGGGCCAGGCGACAAAAGCACGCCGGTCGGGTTCAATGCCATAGCGGCCTGAACGTCCATGGCGTCGTTGCGCACCACTTTCACTTCGGCACCCTGTTCGGCCACATAGTGCACCAGGTTCCAGGTGAAGCTGTCGTAGTTGTCGATCAGCAGAAGCAAGCCAATCCCTCCTGTCGGGTATCGCGCGGGGTGTGAATGTCCGGCCTTCGGGTTATACAGGAGGAAAGGCCCGGCGAAAGGCCTAGCAGGGTGTTGTTGAGGGTCCATTTTGGGCAAGGGGTATTTCAGGATATGATCAAGGGTCTGTTGCTCGGGGGGGCAAGTGCGCTGGCGTTGGCGGCGTTGTTCGTGGCTTCGGTGTCGTTGCTGGTGCCGCCGCCTTCGCTCGTGTCCGACCGTCCTGTCGCGGTGCGTCCCGACGCGCCTGTCCTGCGCGACCAATCAGAAGTCGCCGTCCGCGTGCCCGAGCCGCCGGTCGACACGGTGCCGATCATCCCGGCGGAGATCACGCCGCAGCCCTCTCCGGCCGAAACGGGCACGCCCCAAAGTGTCACGCGAACCACGACGCAGACTGCGACGGTCACGACCACCGTCCGGCCTGCGGTCGATCTGCCAGCGGGCAGCCAGTTCAACCGTCCGCCCGAAGACGGCGATGCGATCACGCCGCAGGCGGATATCGCAACGCGTGCTGTCATTTCTGCGACCCGGCCCGACGCCGGCGCGGTTCGGGTCGACGCACCGGACTTGCGAACCGAAAGTGCCGCACAGCCGCAACCGACAACGATCGCTGGTCTGTCCGCCGCGCCCGAAGCCGGGGATGCGCCGAATTTACCGAATGTTCCGGTCGAAAACGCGCCGCAGACGTTCGGGTCGGTGGAGATCGTCGAACCCGTGAATGAAACCGCTATGCCCGAGGGGACCCAGACCGCCATCATCCAGACGCCCGCGCCATCCGACAGCGATACGGTGGCAACCGATCCAACGAATGCGGCAGCCGAACAGGCCGCCGTTGATGGGCGGGACGTCGATGTGGTGCAGGCCCCGTCGTCTCCCATTACCGAAGTGCTGGACCCGATCGTTCCCGAACGCGTGGAACCGGAACCGGAGGAGGATACCCCCGTCGTCATGCCGCGTCGTCTGGTTCTGGACAGCGAACGCGCCGACGAGACAGGGGAGGACGCTGTCGTCGAATCTCCCGCCCGTGGCGCGCTGCTGGCGAACGCGGCGAGGTTCCGGAACCCGGAAGAATTGCCGCTTTTGTCTGTCGTCCTGATCGACGATCCGGATGCGGGCGTTGATCGCGAAAGCCTGATCGGCATAGACTTTCCGGTCACATTTGCCGTTGACCCCTCGCGCGCTGGATCGGCTGAAGCCGCCACAGCCTATCGCCAGGCCGGTCATGAAGTCATCTGGCTGGCGGATGCCCTGTCCCCGAACGGGACCCCGCAGGATATCGAGGTGGCAATGACCGGAGCGCGAATGGCAGTACCCCAGGCCATTGGTGTACTGGATCTGTCCGATAATGGATTTGCCGACAATCGCACCGCATTGGAGGCGCTGCTGCCCGCATTGTCCGAGGCCGGCATGGGTTTCGTCGCCTATCCCGGCGGGTTGAACAGTGGCGTGAGTGCGGCCTTGCGCGGCGGGATTCCGGCGGCGACGCTGTATCGTGTGCTGGACGCAGAGGGCGAACGTGCCGCCGTTATAAGCCGATATCTGGACCGCGCGACCTTTGAGGCGGCGTCCACAGGGATGGCCGTGGTGGTCGGCCGGACATCGCCCGAGACCATTGCGGCATTGTATTCATGGCGATCAGGCAATCGGTCGGACCAGATCCTGCCAGCGCCTTTGTCGGCCGTGCTGTTGCTGACTGTTCCGGCAAATTGAGCTGCATCCGATCCGACCGGGAATGGTGGTCAGCCGAAGGCCGCCCCCGGCAGGTCGATCTGCGCCACCTGTTCCGCGATGGGTTCGACCGACAGCGGATGTGTTTCGTCAGCGTGATCAAGGGCATCGCCGATGGCCTGCCATTCGCGGTTCTTGAAGATTTCCAGAGCCGAGAAATGTGCTTTGTAGCCCATCTTGGGTGAACCAGGCACCCAATATCCGAGATAGACATAAGGCAGTTTGCCGTCATGGGCGATGTCGATGTGGTCGAGGATGATCTGTGTGCCCAGCGAATCCTGCGGGCAATCGGGGTCGTAGAAGGAATAGACCATCGACAGCCCGTCATCGAGGACATCCGTAAGGCAGACAGCGCGCAAGGCGGGCTGCCCTCCGCAGGCTTTGGGCCGATCGTCCCAATATTCGATGACGCGGGTGCGGATCGGGGTTTCCTCGATCATCGCGGCAAACTCGAAGATATCCATATCGGCCATGCCACCGTCGGCGTGGCGCGCGGTCAGATAACGGCGGAACAAGGTATATTGTTCTTCGGTGGCCCAAGGCGACGTTACCTCGCGTCGCAGGTGGGCATTGCGGGCCATGGTCCTGCGTTGGGACCGGGATGCCTTGAAATCGGCGATGCGGATGCGCGCCGAAAGACAGGCCGTGCAATCGGCGCAACTGGGCCGGTAGAGGACGTTTTGCGACCGCCGGAAACCCTGTTTGGACAGCTTGTCGTTCAGCTCGGCCGCGCCGGAGCCCTGTAGTGCAGTGAAGAGCTTCCGCTCCCGGCGCCCATCGATATAGGGGCAGGACTGCGGTGCCGTCACATAGAACTGCGGCGTCAGCGGTAGGCTGTGGCGCATGAAGACAGGGTTTCCCGATAATGCAAGTAAGGCGTTGGTTCCATGGCGCAGCCTAGACGCAAGACCCGGCAGGTCAATTAAAAAGACCTGCCGGCAAGGTTGGGGACGCTGCGATTTGATCAGGACGGACGATTGATCGCAGCCGATCCCAGGATCAGATCGGTCAGACCCTGTCGCCGGTCGGTGAGCAGCATGGCACCGATCGACACCAGCGCAGGCAGTACGAACATCATCGAAACATAGTAACCCGAGACATGCAAAATGGCCTGCGGTGTATCGAAACGGTCGCCGCCGTGGCTGCGCAGTTCGACTCCCATCAGTCGCATGCCCCATGTCGCCGAGCCGCGCGCCAGTGTCGTCACGCGGTAGAGGGCACCGATGGCGAGGAAGAACAGCGGCCAGAGAAAAAAGCCTACGGTCAATGTGACGATGGCTGCGACAAGGGTCAGCGCGGTAATGACCGCCATGTCGACAACCCACGCCAGAGCGCGTTTGGTCAGTACGCCTTCATAGAATTCCGGCGTTTGGTCCGGGTCGGGCAAGCCGCTGTTGTCTCGATTGGTCATATCGGTCCAATGGGTCACTTTATGGGGCTCCGCTTGGATGGGAATGGACAATCCCCGCGCCGGGAGGAGGCGCAGGGAAGGGGAGATCAGGCCTCTGCGGTATCACCATTGTCGGCGGTCGAGGGCTTGGCGCGATCTTCCATGAACTGGTCGAACTCGGCCTTGTCCTTGGCTTCACGCAGACGCTGAAGGAAGGTCTCGAACGCTTCCTGTTCGTCCTCGAGACGGCGCAGCATATCGGCCTTATAGCTGTCGAAGGCCTGGTTTCCGGTGTTGCGGAAGCGGGTCGGTGCCATACGGCGAGACTTGCAGGATGAGATGGATTTGTTGCCGTTGAACATGCGTTTGCTCCAGATCGTGTAGGCCAGAATGGCAAGGCCAACGGGCCAGAATAAGATGAAACCCAGGATCATCAATGCGATCCAGGCACCCTTGCCGCGGGCATCGAGCCAATCGGTCGTTCGGGTGAACCAGCCGCCCTGTGCGGCGGAGGTGGCATATGCGGCAGCGGTATTCATCAGGGTCACTCCTTGTGGATCATTACGATGTGAATGTCTTTCACATGATCAGAAATGGGGAGGCGAAACACGTACTGCAAGGGCTTGGGGCGAAAAAGTTAAGTGGATTTACATACAAAATGTAGCGGAAGTCGTTGCTGCTGCGCCCAACAGTGGCGATTGAAGCAATTAACATTCAAAAAAGGGCCACTGAGCCTCAGGCAACCTCTCGAAGCCCGTGGGCATAGGAGAACCAACGTCGATGATGGCTGTCTGAAAGGCCAGTAGGGACGGCCCACGCTATCAGGTGCAATCAATTCAACGGGTGATCAATCACCTTCTATCGGAAATATAAGGACAATCATCGTACCGCTGGAAACGTCTTCAATCCGTAGCGCGCCACCATGGTTTTTCATGACACGGGCAGCAATCGGCAGACCCAACCCGCTGCCAGGTCCGCCTCGCGTCTGTCCAAAGCGGCTTACAGCTTCAACATGATCCTTGGCGGGGATACCGACGCCATCATCCCGAATTGAAAGAACAGCTTGTCCGCGGGCGCAAGACAGGTCGAGGCTGATCTTTGACACACGCGATCCGCCGTGAACGACCGAATTGGTCAGAATATTCAGGATTGCTTCCTGTAGCATGACGGCATCGCCCTGAATGCGCACATCCGCCTCTGGCAGACCCAAAAAAATCTCGATCTTCGTATCGGAGTTCTGTTGGCGAAAGCTGTCGACGACCTGCTCGACCAAAGCTTTCAGGTCCAGTGGCTCACCGGATTGATCGAGTTCCTTTCCTCCAGCCCTCTCGAAGGAAAGCAGCTGGTTGGTCAAAATACTGGTCTGCCGCGCCGCTTGTACCAGTTCAGCACTGCGTTGTTTGGCGGCTTGGACATTCGGCGCGTTGTGAACCGCCTCGGCAAGGGCAAGGACGCCCGCCACAGGATTCCTGAGCTGATGCGCGGCGTTCGATATGAATTCGTCCTTGGAACTGATCCGCCGCGAAATCCGATCAAGAAGCCGGTTCAACGTGTCGACCAGTCCCCGCGCCTCGATAGGGACGGCACGGCGAATAGGTTCCAACTCGGTCGGAGATCTTTTCGCGATCGCCTTTTCCAGATCAAGCAGGGGCCGCAAACCCAGTCCCACACCGAACCACACAACCAAGGCAACCGATAGGATCAGAAGGGCAATCACCGCGAACGATCGTGAAACCACTTCGCGGACGAAACTGCTGCGGACATCGGCGTTCTGCCAGACGGTAATGTTGAAGATGCCGGCAATGCCGCTGACGGTAGTGCCATCCTGAAAGCGCAGCACGCGAACATCCTGACCCTGATACCGTGCATTGAAGTAGTAAGGCTCTGTCTGTCGCAGGGGTGCAGCTTTCGGCAATATGGGCGGGGTCGAATAACCGGTCACGAAAACTCCGTCCGGGGCGAAGACATGGTAGAACAGTTCCCCGCCCGAGGTGTCGTTGATCAATCGCCGCGTCGCGGGACTTAGTGCGTCGCCGTCAGAAACCGCAATGTCGCGCGAGATGGCCAACGCCGCAGACAGAAGGCCGCGATCAAATATGCTTTCCGCGCGAAGGGTTGTGGTTCGAAATTGCCATGCGCCAGCCACGAGCGAGATGACCAGCAGGGGTGCGAGGATAATCAGGATCAACCGGGATCTGAGCGAATGGGACCTCATTGCGATGCATCGGCCAGCAATTGGTAGCCAAGACCGCGCTGCGACTTGATTTGCAAGCCGTAGGGGCTGAGACGGCGGCGCAAACGCGAGACATAGACTTCTACGACAGTGTCTTCGACATCCGCACCCACCCCGTAGACATGGTCGAGGACCACGCTTTTCGACACCAGGCGACCAGCCGCGGCGAACAGGCATTCGAATACGGAAAACTCCCGGCGGGGAATGTCAATTTCGACCCCGTCCGCAAATAACTGCCGGGAGACTGCATCATAGTTGAGCGCACCGATCCGGAGAATCTGCTGCTGCGGTGTCGCGCGCCGACGCAACAACGCCCTGACGCGTGCCTCAAGCTCGGCCATTTCGAAGGGCTTGATCAAATAATCGTCTGCGCCCGCGTCCAAACCCAGAACGCGATCTTCGGTTTGGGCGCGCGCCGTCAACAGGATCACGGGGCGGGTGTCGCCACGCTTGCGCATCCGTTTGAGAAGCGTCAGCCCGTCCGTTCCGGGCAGGTTGACGTCCAGAATGATAAGGTCCGCGCCGTCGCCCGTCAGATGGCTTTCCGCATCGCTTCCGTTTCCAAGTACAGTCACAGCGTGACCTGCGTCTTCCAGACGATAGCAGATGCCCTTGGCGAGGCTGATATTGTCTTCGACCAGAGTAATACGCACGGCAGGATTTCTCGGACATGCAAGTTTCACGCAAGGTTCGCAGGTCAGACAAGCGACATCAACAGGGGGCGGACACCCCCCGGCGATTCGATTTTGGCCCTTAACGTCAGGGCCGAGCTTTAGGGAGGAATATATGTCCACTTTGAAAACCACGCGTCGCGTGGCCGTCGGCCTTGTGGCCGCAGCCGCAGCGACGTTCTCGCTTCAGGCGCAGGCCGAAAGCCATGCCATGGACATGGCAGGCAAGACCGTCGAATGGATCATTCCGTTCTCGGAAACCGGCGGTTCGGCCAAATGGGCGAATTTTTACGCTCCGCTTCTGTCCGAAGCCTTGCCGGGTCAGCCAACGGTCGTCGTGAAATTCATGCCCGGTGCAGGATCGACCAAGGGGGCGAATTTCTTCCAGGATCAGCAATTCGAGGACGGCACCACGATTTTCGGGTCCAGCGGCTCTACCCAGTTTCCGTTTTTGCTGGGTGATCCCCGGGTAAAGTACGATTATGCCGACTGGAATGTGGTTCTGGCGTCCGGCACAGGTGGCGTCGCCTATTTGCCGCCCGAACTGGCTGCGCAAATGGATGGAATGGACGCCAGCGCCTTGCAGGACGTCGATTTCATTTACGGTAATCAGGGCGCAACCCGGCTTGATCTGGTTCCTACGCTGGCATGGGAAATGCTGGGCCTGAACGTCGAAAGCGTCATGGGCATCAAGGGCCGCGGCGACGGACGGCTGATGTTCGAGCGGGGCGAGGCGAATATCGATTATCAGACGTCATCATCCTACCTGTCGGGCGTCACGCCTCTGGTCGAAGCGGGCACTGCCGTACCGATGATGACCTGGGGTGCGCTTGACGATGATGGCAACATCGTACGCGATCCGACATTCCCGGATATTCCGACCTTCAAGGAAGTCTGCGAAGCCACCGAAGGCTGCGAGACGTCGGGCGAAAAGTGGGACGCATGGAAAGCCTTCTTCATCGCAGGATTCCCGGCCCAGAAGATGGTGTTCCTGCCCAACGGTGCATCCGATGCGGCAATCGCCACCTTCACGGATGCCTTCGAGGCCATCAAGGCGCGCCCCGACTTTGTGGAGATCTCCGAAAACCGTCTGGGGAAATATCCGCAAATGACCGGGCCCGCGGCGCAAAAAGCGCTTGAAAGCGGTACCAGCGTTTCGCCCGAAGCTAAGGAATTCGTGGTGAACTGGCTGCAGGAAAAGTACGGCGTGTCGCTGAACTGAGCCTTGCTTTTTGAACGCCCCGCCATCGTGGCGGGGCGTTCCGTCAAGCAAGGCGGGGGAAGTTCATGGATGTGATCATGGAGGCACTGCCGGCACTGGGCAGCGCGTGGGGCTTGATATTGCAGCCTGTCGTCCTGGGCTATCTCGTCCTGGGCGTCCTGATGGGTCTATGTATCGGAGTGTTTCCGGGCCTGGGTGGCATCGCGGGACTATCTCTGCTTCTGCCATTCATGTTCGGCATGGACCCGATCCTCGGGCTTGCGCTTATGGTAGGCATGGTCGCGGTTGTTCCTACATCAGACACCTTTGCATCGGTCTTGATGGGAATACCTGGGTCTTCGGCCAGCCAGGCTACCGTGCTGGACGGCTTCCCCATGGCCAAGAAGGGTCAGGCCGCACGCGCACTTTCGGCGGCCTTCGCCTCTTCCCTGTTCGGTGGGCTTGTCGGCGCCAGCTTTCTGACCGTGTTCATTCTGGTTGCCAGGCCAATTGTTCTGGAATTCCGCACGCCAGAACTGCTGATGATTACCATCTTCGGTCTGTCCATGGTTGGCATTCTTGCGGGGCGTATCGCCATAAAGGGTGTTGTCGCCGCTGGTCTGGGCATGCTGGTCGGGACGATCGGCGAAGGCGCGTCTTCGGGCGATCTGCGCATGTCGTCCTATGATTTTCCCTACCTTACGGATGGACTGAAACTGGTCATTGTCGGACTTGGCATATTCGCCATCCCCGAGATCATTTCTCTTCTGCGACAGGACCGCGCCATCTCGGCCGAGCCGCAGATCGGCGGGGGGTGGCTGGAAGGCGTCAAGGACTGGTTCGACAATATCTGGCTTTCGGTCCGCTGCTCCATCATCGGGGTGATCGTCGGTGTCATTCCCGGTCTCGGTGGATCGGTCGTCGACTGGATTGCCTACGGCCACGCCGTGCAGACCACCAGGGACAAGTCCAATTTCGGCAAGGGTGAAGTGCGCGGCGTGATCGGGCCGGAAAGCTCGAACAATGCCAAGGAAGGGGGGGGACTTGTTCCGACCCTCCTGTTCGGCATTCCCGGCTCGGGGTCCATGGCGATTTTCATCGGTGCAATCGCGCTTCTGGGGTCCGGACAGATCGAGGTTGGACCGGCAATGCTGAAAAACAACCTCGACATCACATATTCCATCGTCTGGCTTCTGGCGCTTGCGAATGTAGTCGGAACGATCATCTGCATCGCCGCGTCTGGGGGGATCGCCAAGCTGACCACGATCCGGTTCGCATTGCTGGCCCCATTTCTTTTCATGATCATCAGTTTCGCGGCCTTCCAGTCGGGTCAGAACCTGATGGACCTTGCGGCTCTGCTCGGGATCGGCTTCTTGGGCATCATGATGCGCAGGTTCGACTGGTCCCGTCCCGCATTCCTGATTGGTTTCGTGCTGTCTAATCCGGCCGAGACTTACGCGAACCAAGCGCTGCAGATCGCGCAGTCGCGGTTCCGCAAGGGAGTCGGCGAGGGGATCGACTACATCTTCACTCCGATCGTCATCATCCTGCTTGTCATCACTGTCATCTCGGTGGTGGTGGGGCTGCGGCAAGCCAAGAACATACTTGCCGAGGGCGACGTGAAATCGGGATCGAAACGCGCGCCCTTCGTTTTTCTACTCATCATCACCGGCTACATCGCCTATGCATTTTACGACGCGGCCTCGATCCCCGCGTTCAGCCGCGATCGAGATTTTCCGATGTTCGTCGCAGGGGTGAGCCTACTTGGCTGCCTCGCCCTGATTGTCCGCATGATGCTCAAACCGGAAACGGATACGATTTTTGCCGACCGCGAGCTGGTTGGCGAAGACGCCGACGCCACTCATGGATTGTGGCCCACATTGGCATGGTTCGCAGCACTTCTTGGGCTGACCGCATTGCTTGGCTTCATCCTGGCCCTGGGACTGTTCCTGTTCAGTTTCATGAAGCTGCGCGCCCGGATCAGCGCGGTCTATGCACTGGTCTATACTGGTTTTGGCATCGCCTTCATGAGCACGATGGCATGGCTTTTGAACCGGGATTTCCCGCCTGGCCTGTTGCAGGAATATACCCAGCTGCCCTGGCCGTTCAATTGAGGAATTCGACATGACCCAAACGGCTATACCATTTCTTTTTATGCGCGGGGGCAGTTCACGCGGTCCCTATATGAACCGCGCCGATCTGCCGGATGACCTTGAAACATTGGCGAATGTGCTGATTGCCATTGTCGGGTCAGGCCATCCGCTGAATATCGATGGAATTGGGGGCGGCGTGGCGGTTACCACCAAGGTTGCCATGCTGTCACGCTCGGATGACGCTTGGGCCGACGTGGATTATTTCTTTGCGCAAGTCAGCGTTGAAGACCGGTTGGTCGACTTCAAACCGACCTGCGGAAACATCCTGTCTGGTGTGGGGCCTGCCGCCATCGAGATGGGTCTGGTCGACCCGCATGACGGCGTGACGACTGTCAACATTCTCGCCGTCAACACCGGGGCGAAGATCTCCGCCGTGGTTCAGACACCGGATAAGGTGGTCAGTTACGATGGCGGGACGCAGATTGATGGCGTGCCGGGCACGTCCGCCCCTGTGGCCCTGAAATTCATGGATACGATCGGCGGGGCGACCGGATCGCTGCTTCCGACGGGAAATGCGAAGGACGTCATTGACGGTATCGAGGTGACCTGCATGGACGTCGCCATGCCCATGGTGATTGCGCGGGCAGACAGTTTCGGTCTGACGGGATACGAGACGGCCGCCGAACTGGACGATAATGCTGCGTTTTTCGCCAGACTGGAAGCTGTCCGCCTGAAAGCCGGAGAACTGATGGGTATGGGTGATGTTTCCAAATCGGTGATGCCAAAATTCGGACTGTTTGCCCCGTCATCGCAAGGCGGCACGGCCGCAGCTCGATATTTCATGCCGTGGAAATGCCACCCCACGATGGCGGTCACAGGGGCGCAATGCCTGTCGTCCTGCCTGCTGACACCGGGAACGGTCGCCGAGGGTTTGGCCTCGCAGCCGGAAAAATCGCCAGCCCGGATCACGCTTGAACATCCTTCCGGAACAATCGACGTCGTCGTCGATTTCGACAAAACGGCAAAGGGCCTCGACATCAAATCGGCCGGTTTGGTTCGCACGTCGCGTAAATTGGCGGCGGGTGATGTCTTCGTGCCGAGGTCTGTCTGGGCCGGGAAATGAATGCATGAAGGTCCATATTCTCGACGACTGGTTCGATACGCTTCGCAGTCTGCCCTGTTTTGGCAAACTTGCGGATCACGATGTCACCGTCTGGACGGATCACCAACCCGACCCCACCGCCTTGGCCACGCGGGTGCAGACCGCCGAAGCGCTCGTTCTGTTTCGCGAACGCACCAGGATCGGCGCGGAACTTCTGGAGCGCTTGCCGAGCCTCAGACTGATCTCGCAACGCAGCGTTTATCCGCATGTCGACGTTGAAGCCTGCACGGCCAACGGCGTGTTGCTCTGTTCGAACATGCATTCCGATGCGCCATCCTATGCGGCGGCCGAGCATACGCTTGCGCTGATACTGGCCAGCTATCGCCAGATCCCGCAACAGACGGCGTCGTTGCAGGCGGGCAGCTGGCAGTCTGGCGTCGGGCGCACATTGCGCGGCAGGACATTGGGGCTTTATGGTTATGGTCGGATCGCCGGAGCCGTGGCAGATTACGCCAGGGCCATAGGGATGAAGGTGCAATGGTGGTTGTCGCCGGACGGGCGTGCGCGGGCCGAAGCGGCAGGCGAAACCGTTGCACCCTCGCGCGAGGCGTTCTTTGCGACCTCGGATATCATCAGCCTTCATGTGCGTCTCAAGCCTGCAACCCGTGGTCTCATTACGGCGAAAGATCTGGCTGCGATGCAATCACGCGCATTGTTCGTGAACACGTCACGTTCGGGACTGGTCGAGCCAGGTGCTTTGGAAGCCGAAATCGCTAGGGGACGTATCCATGCGGCGGTCGATGTTTTCGATCAGGAACCCCTGACCGACATTCGGAACCCCTTGCTGACCCATCCGAACGTATTGGCGACGCCGCACATCGGATATGTGACGGAAGATGAATTCGACCTGCAGTTCTCTGACATCTTCGACCAGATCAATGCCTATTCTGAGGGCAAGCCGATCCACATGATCAATCCATCCGTCTGGAGCAGGGCAGAGGGTGATGCCTGAACACTGTGGGTAGTGATTCAGTCGTGCCCAGTTTCAGCCATGATGGACGCGACGAATCCGTCGCCGATCGCCCTTGCGACAAAATCGTCCAGGGCCGCGATCAGAGGAGCCTGTGGATCCGGCAGGACCATCGCTTGTCTGACCGAGGTCAGGACGCCCGGCAGGATGCGAATAGCGGGGTCATTTTCGAAGTCCTCGACAAGCGAAGCCCTCACACCGGCCACGGCGTCGCATTGGCCATCGCGAAACGCCGCGAAACTTTCTGGCGGGGTGCCCGACCGCTGGAGCCTCGCGTGTTGCAGGCTAGACGTCAGGTGCATGTCATACGCCGATCCGGCCGAGGTCAGAACCTGCACACCAGAACGGTCCACGTCGTCCACATCATGAAAGTCTGAATCCGCCCGCACGGCATATGTCGCCTCGATTGTCAGATAAGGGCGGGTAAAGGCTATGGCGCGGGCGCGTTGCGGGTCGATCGCCAGAAAGCCGACGTCCCATTTATCTTGCTGCGCATCTGCGAAAACCCGCCCCGCGCCTGGATAAACGACCGGCATCATCGTTGCGCCGATCTCATCGGCCAGTCTCCTCGCCAGCGCCGGGCTGATCCCCGCAAGAGTGTTCGCATCGCCCTGAACCAGCGCGCGGTTTCCGGTATTGATGGCGGTGCGCAGCACGCCATCATGCGCCAGTGCTTTCAATTCCATGTCTTTCTGCCTCACTTTCCCTGATGCTCTGGACTGCCGCGATTTCCATTTCAGGGCCGTTTTGCGGCCCGGTTCCGGAAAAACCGCGCAAACAGCGGCGCACCAAGAATGACCACGAAAATTCTTAGCACATGATGGGCAACGACGAACGCCATATCCGCCCCGACGATCAGCGCCAATACTGTCAATTCCGCCTGACCTCCGGGGGCGAATGCCAGTATGGTTTCCATTGCCGGGGCAAGCCCGAACCAAAAGATCACTTCGGCAAACACAACTGTAAGCAGCAACAGGATGACGCAAAATCCCAGGGCTGCGGTAATGCATGTGCGAATTTCGGACATCGTGACGCCCGCGTATTTGATGCCGACACTCATCCCGATGAAGAATTGTGCGGCCCAGATCGCCTCGGCGGGGGGGCGATACTGAAGAATGCCGGCAAGGCTGAAGATCGCAGCCAGCAGAAGGGGACCCAGGATCGAGGCACCGAACATTCCCAGCCGCAGTGCAACCTGCCAACCGGCGATCCCGCAGAACGCCATCAGCGCCAACTGGGGCAGGCCGATAGTAGACGCAGGCGCGCCGGGTGCATTGCTGAGATCGGCGTTCCAGACCCAACTCAGCAGAAAGGGCAGCACCACGACCACCACCATGATCCGGGTCGCATGGACCAGCGACAATATCCGCAGATTGGCACCGGCCTCTTCCCCGAACAAAACCATGTCCTGAAATCCGCCGGGCATGGATGCATAGTAACTGGTTTGAAAGTCAAAACCCCAGAGGCGTTGAAAATACGGCACACCAATCGCTCCGATGACGATGACCATAACGGGGATCATCAGCAGCGTGGGCCACATTGAGGTCATCGAGATCAGAAGGGGGATCGTGAAAGTCGCACCGACCGCTACCCCCAAGATGGTTCGCATCGCGTCCCCGATCAGCTTGTTGCCCCGCATCGGCATTCCAATCAGCGCGGCCACAAGACAGGCCACGATGGGGCCCAGCAGAAAGGGCAGGGGGAGTTGCAAAAGCTTGAATGCAGTCACTCCCAGGGCCGCTATGGCAAGAGACGATGCGTATCCGATCACGCGCGCATGACCTTCAGCCTTTGGCGCAGCGAAGTCTGTAGATGTGTCTCGGCGGCGGCGCCGGCCGCTTCCGGTTCACCCGCGCGGATGGCTGTGATGATGTCATTGTGCTGCTGGCAGACGACTTTGATCCGCGCCTCGTCCGCCAAAGTCGTCGGGCCCAACAAGATGAGCGCGTTGTTCAATGCGCGGGCGGATTCCAGCAAGAAGCGATTGCGCGTCGCCAGATAGACGCAGCGGTGAAAATCCTGATTGAAGGCCGATGCTACCAACGCGTCATCCCCGGCGGCTTTGATCTGCTGGTTTACCTCTTCCAAAGCATCGATTTCCGCGTCGCTGGCATGCTTGGCGGCCATTTCGGCCGCTGTGCGTTCCAGAACGACGCGCATCTCGTATAGTTCGACGACTTCGGTCTGGGACAAGGTCCGGACGACAGCGCCGATCCGGGCGCGATGTTCGACGATACCGTCGCTTTCCAATTTGCGCAGCGCCTCTCGGATGGGGGTCCGCGACAGCGTCAATCGGTCGGCCACCTCCACTTCTCTCAACCGGTCGCCGGGCTGGTAGAGACCTTTTCGGATGGCTGCGTGCAGGCTCCGATAAGCGGCTTCTCCCTGTGAAAGGTCTTGCGGGTCCAGGCTGGTCATTCTAATAGTCCAAGTATTGTATCCACTCGGATACAATACGTTCGAAATGAAGGAATGCCAATGCCCAGATCTGTGATTGTTGTCGGAACCGGAAACGCCGCCCTGTGCGCCGCCATCGCAGCTTTGGAAAAGGGGGCAGAGGTTTTGCTTTTGGAAAAAGCCGATGAGGCGCTGGCTGGCGGCAACACGAAATATACCGCGGGGGCCATGCGCTTTGCATATGACGGCAAAGCCGACCTCATGCCGCTGTTGCGCGACATGGATGACCCGCGCCTGCCGCAAACCGATTTCGGCAGCTATACGGTCGACAAATTCTCGGAGGACCTTTTGGGGTTCAATGACGGTCGCCCGCTCTCGCCCGAGCAGCAAAGCCTTGTGTGCCTGTCAGGTGAAACGATGCAATGGCTGGCGTCGCACGACGTTCGGTTTGAACCGATCTATACCCGGCAAAGCTTCGAGAAGGACGGGCGTCACATATTCTGGGGAGGGCTGACGCTGGCTGCACAGAATGAAGGGGTTGGCCTGTTCGACATGGAATTGGCGGCGGTCAGGCGAATGGGGGGTACCGTGCGCTACAACAGCGCAGTCACAGGGCTGATCCAGGATGGGAACCGTGTGACAGGCGTGAAAGTGGGTAAGGAAGAGATACGCGCCGATGCGGTGATCCTGGCATCCGGCGGTTTCGAAGCTGATGAAGCGTTACGCGTCAAGCACATGGGACCGAACTGGAAGGCTGCGAAAGTGCGCGGCACCCCGCACAATACCGGCGATGGGCTGAGCATGGCCGTCGCGGCGGGCGCGGCTGAATACGGTCTGTATGCAGGATGCCACGCCACACCGATGGACCTTTACATGGCGGATTTCGGAGGTTTGGATTTGCCGCCGGGCGAGCGCAAGAATTACCGCAAGATTTCGTATTTCCTGGGTGTGATGCTGAACGCGAACGGCAAACGCTTCGTGGACGAGGGCGCAAATTTTCGCAATTATACCTATGCGCAATACGGTGCCGCAATTCTGAATGAGCCTGGACAATTCGCGTGGCAGGTCTTCGACAGCAAGGTTTTCGATCTGCTTTATGCGGAATACCGGTTCCACGATGCGCATTTCGTTCAGGCCGATACGCTGGAGCAACTGGTCACACAATTGAAAGGAGTGGATGCGGCCGCCGCGCTCGAAACACTCCATGCCTACAATGCCGCTGTGGACGACGCCGTGCCTTTCGACCCGACAATTCTCGATGGCAAAAGCACGAAGGGGCTTTCGCTTGCCAAATCACACTGGGCACAGCGCATCGACCATGGCCCGTTTCGCGCGTTTCCTGTCACGGGGGGGATCACCTTCACCTATGGCGGGTTGAAAGTGGACGACTCTGGGAATGTCCTTGCTGAGACCGGGCATCCGATAGACGGACTCTTCGCTTGTGGTGAGATTGTGGGCGGTGTCTTTTTCGCAGGTTATCCGGGCGGCTCCGGTCTGACATCCGGCGCCGTATTCGGGCGGCGCGCAGGTTATGGGGCTGCTTCGGCCTGATTAAATCGGACAGTGGTAACTTTCCGGGGTCGAATAGGTTCGACACGAAAAGGTCGACGGTGCTGACCATCTGATAAACCTTGAAGGCCGTCATGAACTTATCTTCGGTGCCGTATCGAAGCGCATGAAGATACGTATTGCCTTCGCTTCCGTCTGAATGGAACGTCGGTTCCGTTCCGCGTGCACTGAACTGGCCCGCTGCAGGGCCAATTTACCGCACCGTCTTTGCCCGCCGGACAATCTTTACCCATCGAACGAGGGGTGAAGACGACCGCGACGCATATCGTCAATCTGAGGCCGGCGGCACGACACCGCTACGGCTCACGATCGCATCCGCGCGAAGGAGGGATCGTAAGGGCCGGAGTCGATGACCGTTGCGGCCACGCTTCGACCGAGGATGTCGACGGCAAGGGATGTGCCGGTCGCGGCCAGGGTCGGCTCGATGAAGGCGTAGGCGAGGTTGAGCCCGGTCCGGTGGCCCCAGTCCCCGGATGTCACCGTGCCGACGATGTCCGCGCCCGCCCGGACCGACGTTCCTGCATGTGCCGGGGCGTCGTTGGTATCGACGACGAGCGTGATGAGCTTCCGCCGCGGTCCGGTCTCGGAGCGCGCGAGCAAGGCCGGTTTGCCGACGAAATCGGGCTTCTGGAGCCGGACGAACCGATCCAGCCCCGTCTCGAACGGGTCGAACTCCGTCAGGATATCGGCCTTCCAGTGCAGAAACCCCTTCTCAAGGCGCATAGATTCGATGGCGCGCGATCCGAAAAGGCGCAGGCCGTGCGGCTCGCCGGCGCGGCGCAGCGCGGCAAAGGCCGCGTGCAGGCTTTCGTTGGGCACATGGATCTCGTAGGCGAGTTCGCCCGAGAAGCTGACGCCGAGGACCGTCGCCGGAGCGATGCCGACATATGCTTCCCTTATGGACAGCCACGGAAACGCCTCCCGCGTCCAGTCTCCGCGCGCAGCCGCGGAAAGGACGTCCCGCGCCCGCGGCCCGGCCAGTACAAGGATCGTCTGAGCGTTGGTCAGGGAGCGTATGCGGACGTCGTCGTCCGGACGCAGGTGCGAGACCAGCCAGTCCATGTCGTGATATTCCGACGCCGCAGCCGAGCCGTACCAGACCCGGTCCGGCCCGCGGTCGGACGCGGGGATGTTGGCCAGCGTCGCCTCGGCCTTCAGCAGGCCGTGGTGGTTCAGCAGATAGCCCAGCCCGACGCGGCCCGGCTTGCGCGGGACCGCGCCGCAGACCATCCGGTCGAGAAAGGCGTGGGTGTCGGCACCGGTCAGCTCGAACCGGTTGAAGCCGGACACTTCGGTGAGACCGACGCCTGTCGCGACGGCCTCCACCTCTTTCGCGACGACGGCATGGACCTCGTTGAACCGGAAGCTCAACGTTTCTTCGAAATCCGGCGATGGCTTGATGTAGTCGATGCGTTCCCACCCGTTGACAGTGCCGAATTCCGCCCCCTCGGATGCCAGAAAGGTCGTCAGGGACGTCGTCTTCATGGGACGCCCCGCCGGGCGGTGCTCGTGGGGCAGGTGGAAACGGAATTCGTTCTGGTAATCCTCGACCGCCTTCAGCGCCGTCAGTTCAACCGTTGCGTGGCCGGTGAAACGGCGTGGGTCGATGACCCAGGTGTCGTACTCCGCCTCGCCGTGAACGATCTGCTGCGCGAGGAGCCAGCCGTGACCGCCGCCCTCGCCCAATCCGGCACGAAGGCCGACGATGCAGAACGCGTTGCGCTTGCCGGGGATCGGCCCGACCAGCGGCGCGCCGTCGATCGTGTAGGTGATCGGGCCGTTGACCACCTCGCGGATCCCCGTCTCCATTAGCGCGGGCATCCGCGCGAAGGCACCTTCCAACACGTCGGTCACACGGTCGAGGTCGTCGGGGCAGAGCGCGTTCGAGAAATGCGGGTCGATCCCGTCCATGCCCCAGGTCCGGCACTCCTGCTCGTAGAAGCCGATGAGCAGGCCGCCCTTCTCTTGGCGGCAATAATAGTCGCTGATCGGGCAGCGCAGCAGCGGCATCCGATGGCGGGCGTCGGTGATGGCCGGGATGTCCTCGGTCAGGAAGTACTGGTGCTCCATCGAGGCGACCGGGTGGCTCACGCCCATCATCGCGCCAATCTCGTTGCAGCGATAGCCGCCGGCGTTCACCACGATTTCCGCCCGGACATCGCCCTTGGCGGTATGGACGGTCCAGCTGTGGTCGGGATGCTGCGTCAGGCCGGTGACGGGTGTATGGCGGTTGACCTCGGCACCGGCCAGACGCGCGCGACGGGCCAGTGCCTGGCAGAGTTGCGCCGGGTCGATATGGCCGTCGGTCGGATCCCAGAGGCCGCCCAGCAGGTTGTCGGTCGAGATCAGCGGGTGGCGGCGGCCGCACTCGATAGCGTCGATGACCTCGAGTTCCACACCCATCCCGGCGGCCATCGACGCGAAATGCCGATACCCGTCCATCTGCGTCTGCGTGTTTGCAAGCCGGATACCGCCATCGCCGTGATTATAGCCGACGGGATAATCCGGATCGTCGCGCAACTCCTTGTAGAGCGCGATGGAATGACTCTTCAGCCCCACCATCGTCTGCGTCATGCCAAAGTTCGTGACCTGCGCCGCCGAGTGCCAGGTTGTCCCGGAGGTCAGCTCGTCGCGCTCGATCAGCATGACGTCCGTCCAGCCTTCCTGAGTGAGGTGATAGAGCGTCGAACACCCCGCGATCCCGCCACCGATGACCACAACCCTAGCTTGATCCCGCATGCGTACCTTGCTCCTCGATTGGCCACGACCCCGTCTCAGATCCATCAAGGACCGGAATTCAATCGAGGCAAGTCCCAACGGACAGTTTCGAAATGATGCGAACTCTGTTCCGAGACCGACTGCCTGCCGGAGCGGTGCTGTCTCAGTCCGACGGGTCGAGTGTTGCGAACACGCCAGCGAGCCAGGGATACGCGGCGATGATGGGGCCGACCTCGCTCTGGGCGACGATGCTGCGTAGAAGTGCGGCGATCGCATGTGCGACGGGCCGATCGGAATCGCTCCGCGACATCAGCGAGATCCGCCGCGCGAAGACGGGGAGCGGAAGCGGATGCAGGGCAACGCGCTCGGCGAAGCGCTGCGCGCGCGCGAATCCGAGGGGTGTGATGATGGACCAACCGTTCCCGTCCGCGACGATCGCCAGGATCGACTGCACGCTGTCGAATGCATAGCGGTCGGGCAACGTGATCCGGTTGCGGGCGAGATGGGCCTCGACCTGCATCCCGATCAGGTGTTCGCGATTGAACCGCAGGAACGGTAGCGCATCGCTGCCATCGAGCAGGGCGACCGGATCGAAACCGGCGTTCTTTTGCATAACCAGAACGAACGGATCGCGCAGCAGCGGATCGCAGATAAGACTCTCGGCCCGGCTCTCCGGTTCGGATGCGATGGCGACGTCCAGTTCGTCTTGGTTCAGAAGGCCAGGCACGTCATGGCTCAGGATACTCCGGATCGAGAGCTTCGCGTTCGGCATTTGGCCCGCGAGCGCCGTGGCCAGTCCTGGGGTCACGCGGGCCTCGAAATCCTCGATGATGCCGATGCGAAGGGCGCGCGCGCCCAGCAACCCGCCGATGGCCGTGGCGCTCGTCGCCCGTCGGAGATGGCCCAAGCCCTGGGACAGGTGGTGGAGGACTTCCCGGCCCTCGCGGGTGAGGACGAGCGGCCGTGACGAGCGATCGAGCAGAGCCGTGCCGAGCTGCTCCTCCAGCCGCGCGACGTGATGCGATACCGAGGATATCGACAGCTTCATTTCGAGCGCCGCCTGTCGCATCGACCCTGACAGGGCGACCTTCTCGAAGGCCTCCAGCGCTTGCAGGGGAGTTCGGGGGAGCGGCATGGCGACGATCCATGGTTCCATCAATATCGGAACCATCGCGGCGCAAGCGGGAGCTGTCAATCGATGCCGCCGACGAATGAGGAAACCCCGAACCCGAACCGCCACACTCTACCTGATCGCGTCATGTGGAAGAGGCCGGTTCGAATCTCGGGCATCGGCGGGCGCATCCACGACAAGATCGTCGCATCTCGCAAGAAGGGGATCTGGAACTGTCGCGATTTGATGCCGCTCCTTGCCGTGTGACTTCGGAAAGAAGGTCTCAAGCCGCGCCATCTGCGCGTTGGTAAGCCAATAGAGATCACTCATGTCACCACTCCTTTTTCGGAGCAGTGAGTCAGAAGTTCGAGCCAGTATCAATGGGTCCTGACCCTAGACTGCAAAATCCGAAATGGATGGGCCTGAAGGTCAGGCTGACCCGCTCAGACGCGCCGATCGCCTGCGCAGGGCTTCAAGCGTGAAAAGCAATGTAGCGGACAGGACGACAAGCAGGGTCGCCACGGCAAGAATTGTCGGATTGATCTGTTCTCGCAGACCCGAAAACATCTGCCTTGGAATTGTGCGCTGTTCTGGTCCTGCCAGAAACAGCACCAGTACGACCTCATCGAATGACGTCACAAAGGCAAACAGTCCGCCCGCGATGACGCCGGGCCGGATCAACGGGATGACGATGTCCCAGAATACCTTGACCGGTTGTGCACCAAGGCTCAGGCCCGCACTGAACAGGGACCTGTCAAACCCGCTCAGCGTGGCCGTGACAGTGATGATGACAAAAGGGACCCCCAGGGCGGCATGGGCGATGATCAAGCCCGTAAAGGTGCCGACCAGATTGAACCTGGTATAGAAAAAGAACATGCCCGCTGCGATGATGATCAGAGGCACGATCATAGGGGACAGCAAAAGCGCTGTGATCAAGCGCTTGTATGGCATCCAGGGCGAGGACAAGCCGACTGCGGCCAGTGTTCCAAGGGTCGTGGCGATCAACGCCGCCGCGATCCCGACCGCAAAGCTGTTCCGGATCGCCAACTGCCATTTCTGATCGTCCAGGATCTCCTGATACCAGCGCAGCGAATAGGCATCGGGGTCCAGCGACAACATGCCTTCGGTGAAGGTGAAGAATGGCTCGGAGTTGAAAGACAGTGGCATGATCACGAGGATCGGCAGCATCAGGAAGACCAGCACCAGAAACGCGACCACCCGCAACGCGTAGTGGCCTGAATAATGCCAGAAAGAGTAATATTCGGGAAACCGTTTCATTATCTATCCCAGTTTGATGTTATCGGCACCGACAAGGCGATCAAACAACCAGTAGAGCAACAAGATGAGCACCAGCAGGAGCGACCCCAGTGCGGCGGCCAGCTCCCAATTGTTGGATTGCTGCATATGGAATGCAATAATGTTGGAAATCATCTGCCCGTCGGTCCCGCCAACCAAAGCAGGCGTGATGTAGTAGCCCACCGATATGATGAACACCAAAAGCGCCCCTGCCGATAAGCCTGGCAGGCTCATGGGCAGAAAGATCCGATACCAGGCTCCAAGCGGTCGGCTTCCCATCGAAATGGCAGCCCGCATGAAACTCTGATCAATCCCGCGCATGACCGCATAAAGCGGGAGGACCATGAACGGCAGAAGGATATGCGTCATTGCAATGATGGTCGAAAATTCGGTGTAAAGTAATTCGAGCGGTTGATCGATGACCCCTATAGCCATCAATGTGGAGTTCACGACGCCGTTTGTTTGCAGCAGTGCGATCCATGCCGTGGTCCGTACCAATAGCGAGGTCCAGAATGGAAGAAGTACAAAGACCATCAGGAAATTAGCCAGCCCGTCCGACGCCTGCGCCATGAAGAAGGCAAGCGGATAGCCCAGCACAATTGTCAGGACCGTGATGATGAGGGCCATACGCAAAGTCTTGATATAGAGTTTCACGTAAATCTGCGTATCGCGTTGGGCGATGCTGCCGTCAGCCTTTCGTTCAAGGTCGACAGATGTCAGGTAATAGCTTGAGGAATAGACCTGCCCTGCGGATCTCAAGGCATGCCATGTGGCCGGATCTGCCCAGCGGTCGTTGGCCTCCAGCAGAAGGGATGCACCGTTTGCGGCGATCTCGGTATCCTCCACCCGGCGCAGACTTCGCGCTGTGGATTTGACGACGCTCGACATACCAGGCAGCGCCCGGTTGATTTCATCTGCAAGCTGACCGGACGTGCGATCGTTCGCCATCCGTTTCATGTCTGACGCGAACTGGATCAGAACAGTCTCGTCCGGTGTGGTTTCGCCAGACCAGTCGTCAAGTGCGGCCAATGTGTCGGGCACGAGATTTGCGACGGTCGGATTGTGCACACTGCGGAACAGCATCGTCGTGATCGGGGCCACAAAGGCAAAGACGATAAAAATCAGCAAAGGCACCACGAACAGGAACGCCTGTAGCCTGCGCTTGCGCACTTCGCGCGCCGCATTGCGGGCGTCGGCGGGATCCAATCGGTGTGGTGCTGTGGTCATGATATAATTTCTGACGCCCCCCGCACCTCAGGACGGCGCAGGGGGCAGCGGCTCATTGCAGCAGCCATTCGTTGAACTTCTCGCCAAGGCTTTCGCCGAAGTCGGCCCAGAAGATACCGTCGGCTTTCAGACCTTCCTCAAGGTGGGCCGTCGGCAAATCCTGCTTTACGCTTTCGGGCAGGAGCGCCTGGGCCGAGCGACGTGTGGGGCCATAGGCAACATCCTGCATCCCCGACAGCGGCACAGTCCGGGTGGCGAACTGGATGAACTCCATCGCCTTGTCCTTGTTGGGTGTGCCCTTCATGATCGCCCAGACGTCAAGGTCGTAGACGTGGCTGTCCCAGACGATGCTGAACGGCGCGCCGTCGTCCTGAATGGCCGCGAAGATGCGACCGTTGGCGGATTGCACCATCTGCGCACCGCCATCGTTCAGCAGAACGGGAGCCTGCGACCAGCTATCGTACCAGACGATGTCTTCCTTGATCGTATCCAGCTTTTCGAAGGCCCGAGCCTGCCCTTCTTCGGTCGACAGCAGATCATAGACATCTTCGCGAGCGACGCCATCGGCGATCAGGGCCCATTCCATGTTGACCTGCGGACGCTTGCGCAGGCCTCGCTTGCCGGGGAAGGCTTCGGTGTCAAAGAACTCTGCAATGGTTTGCGGACCGGGACCGTTTTCGGTGTTCACCGCAAAGACGACCGACCAGACGATATTACCGACGCCGCATTCATTGGCCAAAGCGTCTTCAATGAAATCGTCCGCCGCAGGGGTGCCGTCGTCACCGTCGGGCAGGGTGCTTTGATCGATGACCTCGAGATATCCCTCGGCGCACGCACGTTCGAGGTCGATCACCTCGATATCAACGACGTCCCATTGGATATTGCCGGCTTCGACCTGCGCCTTCATCTCGGCGATGCCGCCGCCATAATCTTCAAACAGGATATTCGTGCCGGTCTCGGCCACGAAAGGATCGATCATATGCTCCTTCTGTGCGGCGCCATAGGCCCCGCCGAAGGAGGTCACTGTCAGATCCTGTGCCACGACGGGGCTGGCAGTCAGCGCCAAGGTGGCAAGTAACGTTAGATGTTTTTTCATCGGTTTCTCCTTGTCAGTCCGGGCGTTTTGCAGGACCCCGGTTTGTCCTGTGTCACCTACCCGGCAGGGAAGGCGATGCAATCGGATGCCAGCCAAAGCAGCTGGGCCTCTGCGCCATTGTCGAAATCTGGCGCGGATAAGTCATTCAAAACCTTGACGATAATATCTGTGCCGTCAGTCAGCTTGAAGTAATAACGTATGAAATCGCCGACGTAGATTCGGGTATTGAACCGTACAGTCAGGGCGTTGTCATAGTCGTGGTTTGTGGGCGGGATGAACAGCTTTTCAGGCCGGATCGACACCCGGCATGCGCTGCCCTCGGTCAAGCCTTCCGCTGCCTGCGCGACAATCGTGCCGCCGTCAGTCTGGACCTTCGCGCTCGTTGCATCGCGCGTAATGACCGTGCCGGGGATAAAATTGTTCTCACCGATAAATTCCGCAACAAAAGCGTTCGCCGGATGCTCGTAAAGCTCGGCCGGTGGGGCGCATTGTTGTACAATCCCATCGTTGAAGACAGCGATCCGACTGGACATCGACAGAGCCTCGGTCTGATCGTGGGTCACGTAGATTACAGTGAATCCCATTTGTTTGTGCAGACGGGTAATCTCGAACTGCATCTGTTCACGCAGGTTCTTGTCCAGCGCGCCAAGCGGTTCGTCCATCAGGATCAACGTCGGCTCGAATATCATCGCCCGCGCCAGGGCCACGCGCTGCCGTTGCCCCCCCGACAGTTGCCCCGGACGCCGGTCTCCAAACTCCGATAACTCAACCAGATCGAGGTATTCCGCCACCCTGTCCCTAACCTGGGCCTTGGGCAATTTGCGCACCTTCAGCGGATAGGCCAGGTTTTCGGCCACTGTCATATGTGGAAACAAGGCATAGTTCTGAAAGACCATGCCGATGTTGCGCTTGTTCGGCGCTGTCTTGTTGATCGACTTGCCGGCAATGGCGATATCGCCCGAAGTGACGCTTTCGAACCCGGCAAGCATCATCAATACGGTGGTTTTGCCTGACCCCGACGGCCCGAGAAGCGTGATAAACTCACCATCTCGTACGTCCATGTCAAAGCCCTTAACCACGAGGTTTTTCTGGTCATAGCTTTTCTTGACGTTGTCGAAACGCAGGAAGGTTTCCGGTCCAGTGTCTTTCATATCTTTGCGAGCACCCCCCCAGTGACTGCATCGACTTAAACAGGTGTCGTGCGACCTGACAACAACAAGCCACCGCAGTCACGACCTGATATCAAAGAGATTTTGAAATAATTACTTTATTTCAATTGTTTGTATGAGGCGGGCTCGGCAAGGAGACATCATCACGCCAACCTGTTCTGTGGTGCAGCCTTCCAGTCGAAGCAATCTGCCACAAGAAAGCTCAGGATAGCACTTTGAGCGATAGGCGGACCTGAAGGGGCAGCATCCGAGAGGACCGGCGGAGGTCGGGACGACCTTGATGCGGTGCGTGCCATGTCCTTCCATTGTCCACCCAGTTCAGCCGTACGCCGCGTTAACGCAACGCTGCGCTATGGCTGGGCCGGGTCGGTCCGCGCTTTCTGCGGACGAGGCTCTGGTCATAATTGTTCATGCACCCGCATGAATTCACGACATGAAGCGTCCAAAGTCAAAGTTGTGAAAAAACGCCGGTCCGAAGTAAAATCAATTACCTGTAAGAATAAGTGGCAGCCCGTAGGGGAATCGAACCCCTCTTTCCAGGTTGAAAACCTGGCGTCCTAACCGATAGACGAACGGGCCATTCTCTGGCGTGAGGGGTTCTTAGGCGAGGGGTCCTGAGCCTGCAAGCGGTTTTTGGCAGTCTGGTCGACGGAATTTGCGTCCGAGGTACGGGTGTCTTCAACGGTCTGTTTCCGCGACCAAAGCCACATCCTCCAGCTTCAGCTGCACGTCCTCGCGGCCCTGCCAACGGTTCACTTCCAATCGACCGGCGACATGAAGCGGCGCACCGGCGGCGCGGTCGATTGCGGCGGCGATTCCACTGGCACTGGCACGGAAGGCGATGGCGTCCAGACGGCCCGGTCCGCCACCGGTGAAGGTAATCTTTAGATGCCCGTCACCCACAGGTCGGGCGTGGGCCACGCGCAGGTCCGGGAAGGCGAAACGTGGTGCCGATGCGCCCTGGCCGAATGGCCCGGCCTGTTCCAGCTTCGCGATCAGATCGCGGGTCGCGGCTCCGGGCATCAGGGTCGCGTCGATGATCAGGTCACGGGGGCCGGTGCGGTCGGCCCCCTGACGCGCCAGCAGGTCCGACAGGCGGGCCATCGCTGCGTCGATCTTGTCGCCAGCCACCGTCAACCCGGCCGCCATGCGGTGGCCCCCGCCTTTCACCAACAGGCCCTCGGCGGCCAGTCGCTGCACGGCTGCACCGATGTCGACGCCCGCGATGGACCGGGCCGAACCTTGACCGAAGCCGTCCTCGCGGATGCCGATCACGACAGAGGGGCGGTTGCTCGCCTCCTTCAGACGAGACGCCACAATGCCCACAACGCCGGGATGCCAGCCGTCGCCCGAGGCCCAGGCCAGCGCGCCGCCATCGGCCAGTCGGTCCAGCGCCTGTTCCAGCGCGGTCTCGGTCACCCGCGCCTCGATCGCGCGGCGTTCGCCATTCAAAGCGTCCAGCCGTTCGGCCAGAGCTGCCGCCTCGGCATCGTCGTCGGTCGACAGAAGGCGCGCGCCCAGATCCGACGCGCCGACACGCCCGCCCGCGTTGATACGCGGCCCCAGCAGATAGCCAAGGTGGTAGGGCGTCGGCGGGCCGTCCATGCGGGCGACGTCGGCCAAGGCACGCAGGCCGGGTCGACGGCGGTCGCGCAGCACCTTCAGCCCCTGCTGCACCAAGGCGCGATTCACCCCGACCAGCGGCGCGACATCGGCCACGGTGGCAAGGCCTACGAGATCGAGCATAGCCATCAGGTCCGGCCCGGTTGTGCCGTCGGCTTTCAGGCGTCGGTTCGCCTCGACCAGGCACAGAAAAACGACGGCGGCAGCACAGAGATGGGCAAGCGTGCCATCCTCGTCCTGCCGGTTCGGGTTCACAACGGCCACTGCGGGGGGCAGGGTCTCGCCGCCCAGATGGTGGTCCAGGACGATAACGTCGGCCAGGCCGTCGGCGGCGGCCAGCGCCTCGTGGGACAGGGTGCCGCAATCGACGCATATGATCAGATCGTGGTCACGGGCCAAGGCGGCGATGGCGGGTGCGTTGGGGCCATATCCTTCGTCGATGCGGTCAGGGACATAGGTTGTGGCCACCCGCCCCAGGCCGCGCAACCACCAGACCAGAAGGGCCGCAGATGTCCCACCGTCTACATCGTAGTCGGCGAAAATCGCAATCCGCTGACGATTTTCAACGGCAACCAGTATGCGGTCGGCAGCGGTTCCCATATCGCGCAATGTCAGCGGGTCGGGCAGCAGGTCGCGCAGCCGTGGTTCAAGAAAGCTGGCGACCTCATCGGGCGGCACACCGCGCCGCGCAAGATGGCGCGACAGGGCAAGGGGCTGGCCGGTCTGGGCTATGGCTTCGGCAAAACGCTCCTGTTCGGGCGTCAGGCCGACCCAGCGACGGCCTGTGGCCGAGGAGGTGACGCCAAGCCAGCCCACGTGAAATGGCCGGTCAGACCGGGTTCCGATAGATCATGCGCCGGACCGAGCCGGTTTTGGACCGCATCAGGATCGTCTCGGCGGTAAGATACCCGACCTCCCGCTTGATGCCTGCGACGATCGATCCGTCGGTGACGCCGGTCGCGGCGAAGATAACGTCCTTGGTCACCAGATCGTCGCGTGTATAGACCCGGTCGAGGTTGGTGATGCCGGCCTTCGCCGCGCGCGCCCGTTCGTCGTCGTTGCGGAAGGTCAGGCGGCCGAACATCTGCCCGCCCATGCATTTCAGGGCGGCTGCCGCCAGAACGCCCTCGGGCGCGCCCCCCGATCCCATATACATGTCGATGCCGGTCTTGTCGGCTTCGGCGCAGTGGATGATGCCAGCAACGTCGCCATCGGTGATCAGACTGATGGCGCAACCGGTCGAACGCAGTTCCGCGATCATGTCTTCGTGCCGGGGACGTTCCAGAACGCAGACGGTGATATCCTCGGTCGAACACCCCTTGGCGGCGGCCAGCGCATTGACGCGTTCGGCAGGTGACATATCCATCGTCACGACGCCGGTGCGGTAGCCTGGACCGATCGCCAGCTTGTCCATATAGACGTCGGGTGCGTGTAGCATCGACCCGCGCGGGCCCATCGCAATGACTGTCAGGGCGTTGGGCATGTCCTTGGCGGTCAGCGTGGTGCCTTCCAACGGATCCAGGGCGATATCCACTTCGGGCCCTTTGCCGGTGCCCACCTCTTCCCCGATATAGAGCATGGGTGCTTCATCCCGCTCACCTTCGCCGATGACGACGGTGCCAGCGATATCAAGCAGGTTCAGCTGATCGCGCATGGCATTGACGGCGGCCTGATCGGCGGCCTTTTCATCGCCGCGCCCGATCAGGCGCGCCGAAGCAAGAGCTGCCGCCTCGGACACACGGGCAAGCCCGAGGGAGAGCATCCGGTCGTTGAAATCGGGCTGGGCCATGGGAAATATCCTGAATTTGATGTCGCGACCGGCTTAGGTCGCCTTGTTCACCGGGGCAAGGCAAGCGGACTGGACTGTGGGCGCTAACATGCGGAAACGCGCGTCAGACACCCTCGGAAGACGCGGCCCAGAGGTTCAGCCCCTTTTCGCCTGACAGCTCATCGATGCGCGAGAGTTCGTCGTCGGTGAACGCCAGATTGTCCACGGCACCCGCGCAGTCGACCACCTGCTCCGGCTTTGACGCGCCGATCAGGGCCGTCGTTACGCCACCGCGCAGCACCCAGGCGATGGCCATTTGCGCCAGGGTCTGACCGCGTGATTGCGCGATGTCGTTCAGACCGTTCAGCGCCTTCACCATTTCGGGTGTAACGGCATCGGGGTTCAGCGATTTGCCTTGTGTCGCACGGCTGCCTTCGGGGACGCCGGACAGGTACTTGCGCGTCAGCAGGCCCTGCGCCAGCGGCGTGAAGGCGATGCCTTCCTCGTCCAGCGTCTCAAGCAACCCGTCGCGTTCGACCCAGCGGTTCAACATGTTATAGCTGGGCTGGTGAATCAGGCAGGGTGTGCCGAGGTCGCGCAGGATCGCTGCCGCCTCGCGCGTGCGCTCTGAGTTATAGCTGCTGATCCCGGCATAAAGCGCGCGACCCGAGCGGACGATGTGATCCAGTGCGCCCATGGTTTCTTCCATCGGAGTGTCGGGGTCGAAACGATGCGAATAGAAAATATCGACGTAATCCAAGCCCAGCCGCTTCAGCGATTGGTCGCAGGAGGCAATCAGGTACTTGCGGCTACCCCACTGTCCATAGGGGCCAGGCCACATCAGGTATCCGGCCTTGGAGGAAATAATCAACTCGTCCCGATAGCCCGTGAAATCTTCCCGTAGGATCTGACCGAAGGCCAGTTCCGCGCTGCCGGGCATCGGGCCGTAGTTATTTGCAAGATCGAAGTGCGTGATGCCCTGGTCGAAGGCCGTACGGCAGATGTCGCGCTTGACCTGATGCGGTGTGTCGTCGCCGAAGTTGTGCCACAGGCCCAGCGATACGGCAGGCAGCTTCAGCCCGGACTTGCCGCAGCGGCGATAGGACATCGTATCGTAACGTGTGTCGGAGGGTGTATAAGTCATGTCGGATACCTCAGGGGATCTGGATTTGCAGGGCGATGGGGTCGCCATTCACGACGCCCGTGGCCACGACGCCTTGCAACGCCGCACTCAGGTCCGACGGCGCGCAGGGATGCGTGACGATCAGGACAGGGGCGTCGTCGCCGGGATGATCGTATTGGCGCATCCGGTCGATGGAAATGCCGGATTGGCCCAACACTGTCGCAACACGGGCGAGTGCTCCGGGCTCGTCCCGCAGCGACATGCGCAGGTAATGCGCACATTCGGTTGCGGCATTGGCACGGACGGGCTTGGTCAGCGTGGCGGCGGGCTGCCCGAAAGGGGGCAGGGTGAATCCACGCGCAATGTCGCAGACGTCGCCCATCACCGCGCTTGCCGTTGGGCCCTCGCCCGCGCCCGCGCCACGCAGGACAATCTGCCCCACGGCGTCGCCTTCTATGACGACCATGTTTGTACCGCCCTCTAACTGACCTAATGGACTATCGGCGGGCACCAGTGTCGGTCGCATCGACTGTTCGACCCCGGCGGCGGTGATCCTCGCCTCGCCCAGCAGCTTGATGCGATAACCCATGTCGCGGGCACGGTGGATGTCGTCGATGCTGACCCGTTCGATCCCCTGCAACTGCACGCCGTCGAAATCGACCTGTGTGCCGAAGGCAATGGCCGACAGGATCGCCAGCTTGTGCCCGGCGTCGATACCGCCGACATCGAGGTTCGGGTCGGCTTCCAGATAGCCCAGGGCGTCCGCTTCCTTGAACACGTCGGCATAGGGAAGGCCGGACGATTCCATGCGCGTCAGGATATAATTGCAGGTGCCGTTCATCACGCCCGACACGCGGGTGATTGCATTGCCCGCCAGTCCTTCGACAAGCGTCTTCACGACCGGAATGCCGCCTGCGACCGCGGCTTCGAACCGCAGGGCGGCGTCATTCGCCTCGGCCAGTTCAGCCAGCGCCTGACCGTGCAGTGCCAGCATCGCCTTGTTGGCCGTGACGACCGGTTTGCCTGCTGCCAGCGCCGCCTCGGTCGCGGCTTTCGCCGGACCATCCGATCCGCCCATCAATTCGACAAACAGGTCCACATCTTCGCGCCGAGCCAACGTCACGGGGTCGTCTTCCCAGCCATATCCCGACAGATCGACGCCACGATCCCTGTTGCGTGACCGGGCCGATACCGCGGTGATCGAAACAGCGCGTCCCGTGCGTGCGGTCAGCAAAGCTGCATGTTCCTGTACGATCCGTACGACGCCCACGCCTACGGTGCCGAGCCCTGCTATGCCGAGGCGAAGGGGTTGGATCGTCATGCGCATTGCTCCGGGAAAATGTGTAGAATTCGCTTTGGGTAGCGGCTGAGGGCAGGGGGTGCAACGGTCCGGCGACCGGAGGAGGTCTGACCGGATCGGCTCCGAGGTCAGAGGGGAATTGCGCGCAACCTCTCGGCCCGTTCCCGCAGGCGCCTGCCGCGGGCGGCCAGATCTCCGGTGCCGGGCGATGCAATCGTGGTACGCGACAGAGCGGCAGCGCGGCCCTGCAATTCAGACTGTGCCGCGGCGGCTCGCGAAGCGCGGCTGCCCTCGGCCAGAATCGCGTCCAGCGGCACGAGAACCGGAAAGGTCTGCGCCCGCGCCTTGGCCGAGATGGCGGCGTCAACGGGCGGCAGGTTCGGGTCGCAGGCCGCCAGCAGCAGCATCAGGGGCAGGGTGCGTATCATCGCCGCGACCCTAGGACGGTCGGATGGAAGCGACAAGATGGCTTGGAATTGAACGCCCGTTCGGTTTATTCCTTGGCATGGCCAGACCCAGCGGATCAGATGCAGGCGTGACCGGACCCCGCGTGCGCGCGGCGGCGGAACGATTGTTCGCAAAGTTCGGATATGCCGCCGTGTCTATGCGCCAGATCGCCGCCGACGTCGGGATCGGGGCCGGCGCGCTGTATCATTATACGCCCGACAAGCAGACCCTGCTGAGCCGCCTGATGCGCGATCACCTGGAGGAGCTTTTAGATGCATGGGACGCGGTGGACCCCGGCGGCGACACTGTCGCGCGGTTGGAGGCCTTCGCGCGGTTTCATATCCGATTTCACCTGGACCGCCCGGATGCCGTTTTCATCGCCTATATGGAGTTGCGGTCGCTGGAGCCCGGATCTTTCGCCGCAGTGGAAACTCTGCGTCGCAGATATGAAGCCGTTCCCGAAGGGATTTTGCGCGATGGTGTTGCAGCTGGCAGAATGCAGGTCGGTGACGTCAAGCTGGGCGCAATGGCGTTGATTGCGATGCTGACCGGCGTGAATACATGGTATCGCGACGGCGGGCGTTTGGACCGCACCGCCGTCGAGGAAATCTATGCCAATATGGCGCGCGGCATGGTCGGCGTTGGCTGATCGCCTCAGGCGCGTTCCGAATATTCCATCGTCTCTGTGTTCACGATGATGTCCTCGTCCTGGCCGACGAAGGGCGGAACCATGACGCGGACGCCATTGTCCAGAAGCGCGGGCTTGAAGCTATTGGCGGCGGTCTGACCTTTGACCACAGGCTCGGTCTCGACGATCTTGCATGTCACTTTTTGCGGCACTTCGGCGGACAGCGGCTCATCGTCGTAGTATTCGACCTTCACCATCATGCCATCCTGCAGGAACGGGCGGCGTTCGCCCAGAATATCGGCATCGATTTCGACCTGATCGTAGGTCGTGGTATCCATGAAGACGAGGCGACCATCGGTCTCGTACAGAAACTGCTGGTCCTTCTGCTCCAGCCGCACCCGCTCCACCTTGTCGGCGCTGCGAAACCGTTCATTCAGCTTGGACCCGTTGCGCAAATTACGCATCTCGACCTGCGCGAAGGCGCCGCCCTTGCCGGGCTTTACATGATCGACCTTGACCGCCGACCACAGGTGTCCGTCATGTTCGAGAATGTTGCCGGGACGGATTTCGTTGCCGTTGATCTTGGGCATGGGACGCGCTTTCGGTTGGACCTTGTGTCACCGGCGTCCTTATCCGCCGGAGCGGGTGCAGACAAGCGACGGCGTGGGCCTGCAGTGCCGGTCACACGGTAGTTTCGAAATGTCGAGAGGGACGAATCCCGATGCCTCAGTCGAATGCGTCAGAAAAGTGACAAAACCTTGATTGATTAACGGCAAGGGCCATATATTGTTCGAATACACCATGTGCAGGACCAAAACTTGGTATCGGGCCGCGATTGCCATGAGTATTTCGCATGCGAGGTATTCTGATATCGCATAGCTCGAATCAAGTTGCTGTGCTAGGACGACGCACCGGGGAAGATGCAAGAACAATATGGAGAGAGCGGGATGACTGACTTTGTCGACGCGACAGCGTTCAATTTCGAACAGGGACAACGGGCACGCAAGTTGTTTGCCGCGGTGGTGCTGGCCGCGTTGGATGACGCCATCTCCGACGACAAGAAATTCGGCAACGGCCCTGAGCAGATTGCTCGCTGGGCCCGCTCCCGCGATGGTCGCGAAGTGCTGTCCTGCGCTGGCATAGACCCGAACGAGCGTGTGGTTTCGGGTCTGATGGAATTTGTCAGCCGGGGTGTTCGTACGTCCGTCGCCCTCTCGCGCGAAGAAAGCGAACGTCGTCAGGCCGCCGAACTGGCCGAGGCCGCCGAAGCCGCCTGAAAATCACCGTCTGAAATTGGAAAAGACGTCGGATATATCCGACGTCTTTTTGTTGTTTGCCAGCCTGTTACGAGACGACATTCAATCGAATTCTTCGGACGCCAGCAACTGTCGTATTTCGCGACGGACCAGCTTGCGAACGTTGCGGGTGATGCGCTCGCCCAGTTCGCCGGATAATTCCTGCCGGACGATCTCGGAAATCAGGTCACGCAGGGCATCGTCCCCGTTCAACGCCGATGACAGATCGGCTAGCGCGTCCCGATCAGGGGCGGTATTCGCCTCCGTCTCGGGGGATGCGATGTCCATGTCCCGCTCGACAGGGCTCGCATCGGTCGGCATTTCGACCTCGTAATCCGTGTCTTCGGCATAGTCATCAGACAGATCCACTGTTGCGGAACCATCCTCAACCTGCGCTTCGACGGCGGATTTGGTGTGAACAAATGCAATGGGGTCTACCGCTTCCGGCGGGGTTTCGTCGTCGGCCCAGATCACGGTCCGACCCGCGTCGGGCGTCTGGGCATCGTCGTCGGGCACATTCACCAGATCGCCGGTGATCGCCGCCACATCATCCGGCAGCGCGTCCGTCAGATGTTCCGCGTCTCGCCCGTCCCGTTCTTCCTGTGCGAGTGTGCGGATCATCTGAAACGGGTCTTCGGGTTCCGTTACACGTTGCGAGGCGTCCAGGACGAGGGTCGGGCCATCGGGTGCCGATGTTCGTGCAGCGCCTGGTTCATTCGCGACCAGTCGCCGAATGGACGACAACACGTCTTCGATATCATGTGTCTGTGCCATTGCCCTCGTCCCGTTCTGCTGGTCCGGCAATCGTAGCACGCGCCGCAGGGGGGCCGTCCACGAACAACTGCCTTAAAGTGTTAATTGCGCCGTCAGTTGCGACCGAAACGCCGCAACACCGAATCCAGTCGATTGCCTTGTGTCGATGGGCGCGCGCCCGGGACCGCGCGCGGCGCGTTGGACACTGTGTTGTAATAATCCGTCGGGTCATAGCGTTCGACAGACAGGCCCAGATGCTCGGTCGTCAAAAGACCAATCGCGGCCAGCACGTTGTAGACGGCGAATTGCGCATCCGTCTCTGCCGTGATCAGTGAGGTGCGGGCGTCGAGGAGTTCCTGCTCGGAGTTCAGAACGTCCAGCGTCGTTCGCGCACCCAGTTGAGCCTCCTCGCGGAAGCCGTCGAAGGCCAGTTGCGCCGATCGTACGCCTTGCCGGCTTGCCGTGATCTGCGCCCGTGCGACCTCTAGCCCGGCCCATGCCTGACCCACCCCGTCGACGATCGTGCGGCTAACCTGACCAAGATTGGACCGTGAAGCCTGCGCCTGTGCTATAGCCTGCCGTTGCAGCGCGGGCAGGCGACCACCGGTATAGATCGGGATATTGCCTGTCACACCTATGCTTACACTGTCAGTGTTCAGACGTGTCCGCCCGGCGCTGGCCTGAAGGCCGACGGACGGACGACGGTCCGCTGCCCGTGCGTCCGCCAGGAGAGTCAGGGCCGTGATGTCATACTGAGCGGCGGCGATCAGAGGATGGACCTGCAGCGCCAGAGCCTGCGCACGCTCGACCGAGGGGGGCAGGGTCGGGGGCGTCGGCGGGGATTGCAGGGCACCGACAGGCAGGCGCCCGACCGTCAGGCGATATTGTTCCCGCGCAACGTCGACCTGGCCCCGGGATGCAGCCAGCTGAGATTGCGATGCCGCGAGGCGCGATTGCGCGATGGCCACGTCAGTCCGTGTCACTTCACCGACCTCGAACCGGTCCTGTGCTGCGCGCAACTGCTGCGTGATCAAGCCGACGTTGCTTTCACGAACGTCGACAATCCGCGCAGCCAGTCGAAGGTTCAGATAGGCATTGATGGCATCCAGCAAAACGCCCTGTTCTGTCTGGATCAGACCATAGCGCGCACTCAGAACAGCTTCCTTGGCCGCCCCGATCCGCAGGTTCCGCTGCCCGCCATCGGCGAGCGTATATTCAAGGACCAGCGACAACGATCCGCTCGTCGACGTCAGTTGACCACCGAAATCAGAAAATGTCGCAGTTTTCCCGTAACTTGCCTGAAAATTCACAACCGGGCGAAGGGCCGAAACGGCAATTGCAACATCCTCGTCGGTGGCGCGCAACAGGTAGCGCTGCTGCTCCAGCAGGGGCGAGTTGCGATAGGCTTCAATCAGGGCATCGCTCAACGTATCGGCAGCGGCAGGAAGCGTCAGAAGAATCGCCAGCGCCGTGGCTACCGCCCCGCGAAACGCCCGATCCGGGCGTCGCAGCATCACAGAACGAACTCCGCGGCTTCTGCGAAGCCAGGCAGGATCGGGCCCCCCGCATTAAAGGCGAACCGCCACCCCAGATGACCGTCCACCAAGCGTCCGACGCGGACTTCGCCATTGGCCCCGTCCATGAAGATGGCAGCAATCCGTCCGCCTTCGCCCAATTGCCCCAGTATGGCGTCGGGGATTTTCTGAACTGCGCCTTCGATCAGAATGACGTCGAAAGGACCGGGTTTTGCGGCCCCTTCGGACAGCGCGCCCTGGAGCACGACAGCGTTGTCGACTTCGGCCTGGGCCAATGCGGCTTCGGCATCCGTCGCAAGCTGGACATCCTCTTCGACCATGACAACCGACTCGGCCATCCGGGCCAGAACGGCGGCGGAATAACCCAGGCCTCCGCCAATGATCAGAACCTGATCGGACGCCTGAATGTCCAGCGCATCCAGCATCTTGGCAAAGACGCGGGCTTCCGGCATCTCGCGCCCGTCGGCCAGCTGCACGGGGCCGTCCATATAGGCGACGGGCTGCGCAGCTTGTGGAACGAAGGCCTCGCGTTCGACGTCGAGCATGGCGGAGATGATCGGAAACTTGGTCACATCCGACGGGCGAACCTGCGTATCAACCATGATCGTTCGGAGTGTCTGCGTTGCGGCAATCATAATCTAAGCCCACGGGTATGATTTCGTCTCACGCCCAAAAAGCATGTCTTCCAGTTCGCTGCAACGTGAAAGCCCCTTTGGGTTCGCCACAGGCGCTTGCAGGCCGGGATCAGGAGCGCTAATGCAGGCGCACCCTGCGGCGAGTTGGCGGAGTGGTTACGCAGCGGATTGCAAATCCGTGGATTTCGCGTTTGTAGTCAATCGCATAACCCCAAATATTTTACCGGACAGACCCGGAACAGGGGGTGAATCTGTAAAATGGGATCTTGCGGGCGTGTTTGATTTCGGGCCGCGTGATGTGGCCATTGCTGACTGCATTTCGCTTTGGCAGACCATTGCTTCGATCATGATCCTCGTCAACGTGGCGCTTTCTTGAATACCCTTGTGTCACGTTCCCGCTACGGCTTCTCTCTGCCCGGACGGCGGGTGCTTGATATAGGCGTTAGTCATTTAGAATTCGGCTTGCGCTGCGGCATCGACGTTGACTGGGAGGGGCCACCCCCAATAACCTCGTCACCGCCGACCCGCAGGAAGGTTCCCCGCGCGTTTATCAGCACCAGAGCTAATTTTGTGCAGCAGGATCTGCGCGTCCCTAGCTAGGGTAGGCAACACATGTTCTATCGTCCATCCACGAGGTATCTGCCGCAGTCGATACTGAGTCGTAAAAGCATCGACAGGGCGGAAAATAATCCGCTAGCTTGACGGTCACTTCGTCAAACTCTCGGATAGTTTTGCGTCATTAGAAAGTGCTTCAGGCTTGGCGCGCACGAACTTTCTTAATAAAATCACCGACCGACCAGAGCCAGCCGCGCTGCGCATCGGTGTAGCTGCCGTGAACCGGGGCAGGGACGACGAGCTGAAGACTGGACGCCTCCATCTGGTTGGTCTGCGGCTCGGAAATCCCCGGCTCCAGCGTCAGCAGGTGCTTGCGGCTGATCTTCTCGGCCTCGGCCAGAACCTGTCGCCAGCGATCCTTGCAGGTGGACTTGGCCCCCAGCATTGTCAGGCGGGGGTCTCCCCCGGCCGGGGCAGCCTGGTAGGTCTCCAGATCGGGAAAGAGGAAGTCGGGCTTGTGGTTGTGTTCCGTAACCGCGCCCCGGACATGCCGGATGTCATGCGCCCCGAGAACGGCGGCAAGGTGGTTTTCCAGCGAATGCCCCATGCGGGACTTGCGCCGGTTCTGGACGCTCAGCGAAAAGCTGATGAAGCCGTCAACGTCCGTGCCGCTGTCGTCCACGAACCCGGCCTCGATCCGCGACGATACGACCTTGCGCTCCAGCCGCCGGAACAGGGCCTCTTCGTGATCCAGCCAAGCAATGAGCGCCGCGTCCGGGTCGTCCTCGGCGCGGACCTCGGGCAGCGTGAGACGGGCCAGATGGGAGAACTCGGCCGTCTTCGGGAACGTGGTGCCGAACCTCTCGATGATGCTGTCCAGCTTGTCGGCTTCGGGTTCCTCGAACTCAACGCCGATCTCGTCCAGGATGAAGCGCGCGGCGAAGTCCAGCTCCGGTTCCTCGTCGGAGAACTCGCGCGACACGAAGGATTTGCCTTCGGGGCGCAGACCGAACAGCCAGAAGAGCTGCTGCTCACTGGTGGACCCCTCGGGGGCAACGATAAACCACAGGACGCCGCCCTGGTCCTTGGCGAGGAACAGGGTGTCCCCGGCCTTCATGGCCTCCGTGACGGGGTTGGAGGGGTAGTAGAGCCGCCATTCAGGCGAGCGATCCGGATTATTGAGGCGGGTGTCGTAGTGCGTGGCCCAGCTCTCCTCGGTGAAACCCTCCTGATCGCCGCCAAGCCAGATGTAGATTGCGGGAAACTTCTGGTGCTGTGTGTCCCCCAGAAATTCGTCCCGCATTTGGGGCGTCGTATTCACTTCGTGCTGGTTGGACCGTTTAGGCTCGGCATCGACGGCGGACAGGCGCTTGACCCCGACACCCTCGAAATAGTCAGACAGTTGCCCGCGTTGTATCACCGCTCACCTCCAGCGTTTTTGTATCGGATTTCAACCATATGGCGCATTGATCGACAACGCTGTCGAAGGGCAGGCGGGTCTTGCCCTTCAGGGCGCACTCCCGGACCGTTCCGATGCGCCAGCCCGCCTCGGTCAGGGCCTGATACTGCTGCCGGTCGCGCTCGATGTTCCTGCCGATCTTGTCGCGCCAGAACTCCTCGCGGCTCTTCGGCCAGCGAAATAGATGGCAGTCGTGCCCGTGCCAGAAACAGCCATGAACGAAGATCACCGCGCCCCGTCCCGCGAACACAAGGTCGGGTTTGCCGGGCAGGTCCTTGCGGTGCAGTCGAAACCGGAAACCGCGCCTGTGCAGCGCTGACCTGATTATCAGCTCCGGTCTGGTGTTCTTGCCCTTGATGCCTGCCATCATCCGGCTTCGGGTTGCGGGCGTGACGGTATCCGCAGGCATTACTCCGCTGCGATACCGGGCTCGGGCAGGGGAAGCTGGACCTGCACAGTGGCAGGCACCTGCCGCCCGTCCAGCTCCATCGCCTCGATGATGCGCGGCTGCATGAGCTGCGCGACCGCGTTCACAACCGGCACGACAACCGCGTTGCCGAACTGGCGATAGCCCTGCGTGTCGGACACGGGGATCTTCCAGTCCGTCCTTCCGGGCTTCTCGAACCCCATCAGGCGCGCGCACTCACGCGGTGTCAGGCGGCGCGGGCGGTCGCCTTTCTGCTCGATCAGGATTTCGGAGCCGTCCTTGTAGTAGCGGGCGGACAGGGTGCGGGCCACGTCCTTCGGGCCGAAAAGGGAAAACCCGAACCCGTTACCGGCGCTGCGGTGCTTCTCCTTGTAGCCCTGAAGGTAATTCCACATGTGTTCCGTAAGCGTGTATTTCGAATCGACGTCCTTATCGAGGATCGAGCCCAGCTTTGGCCCGTCGCCTTCCGGCACGGCGAGCCGGTCGAAGTCGAACTCCACGCTGTGATCCTTGAAACCGACGATGAAGATACGCTCGCGCTTCTGCGGCACCCACGGAGTCGAGCTGATGACCCTGTGAAAGACGCGATAGCCAAGCTCCTTCTCCAGCACGTGGATGATCGTGGCGAAGGTCTTGCCACCGTCATGGCGCTCAAGGTTTTTCACGTTCTCCAGAAGGAACGCGGGCGGTTTGTGATGGTCGATGATTTTGGCCAGATCGTAGAAAAGCGTTCCCTGCGTGTCGCAGAGGAAACCATGCGGACGGCCAAGGGCGTTCTTCTTGCTCACACCCGCGATCGAGAACGGCTGACAGGGAAACCCGGCCAGAAGCACGTCATGGGCCGGGATTGTCTCCGGTGCGTTCGCATAGGGGCGCACGTCCTCGGCAAAGATATGTTCGCTGTCGGCAGGCTCGGGGAAATTGGCACTGTAGGTCTCCCGGCTGAACCGGTCCCACTCCGCAGTGAAAACGCAACGTCCGCCGATGGCCTCGAAGGGCAGGCGCAATCCGCCGATCCCCGCGAAGAGGTCAATGAACCGGAAGCCCTCGGGTCGCTCGCCCGTGCAGCGCGCATCCGCTGTATGGCGCAGCTTCTCCAGCCGCAGCCGGTCGATCCGCTTGCCCTCGCCCTTCATGTTGCGTCGGACCGTGCGGTCACTGACCCCCAGAAGCTCGGCTGCGGTGTCGATGTCGAGACCGGCACGCTCCATCAGTTCCGCAAATTCCGTCCGTGGATGCGCGTTCATGTACCTGCCCCTGCTCTGTGTTGATTATTGACAACATGTCATAATCCGTCACAGAAGTTTTGGGAACCCTGTTTATGGCAATTGTTCGCTTTTTGTTCTAACATCAAGTTAGCGCCGGATCAGATAATGGGTCTCAGAACCCTGGCGGGAAAGCTGAAGTCACCTGAACAAGTTCGCCAATTACAAAGCCTTCCAAAGGCTCTGGAGAACATCGGTGTAGGACTTCAGCGAGACGACGACGAAGGAATTGTCAAAGCCAATCTGACGGTCAGGCTGAGCCAATAGTTCCAGAAATCACTCGTGCGGCTGGTAAGGCTTCCACTGAGGCCTTTAGTGTTGAAGTCCTCCACAACAAGCCACCTGACATGGCCATTTGCCCATTCTTCGGGAACCTCCAGCTCTGCCTTCTTACGATGGGTCATGACCGGTTCAAGAAAAGCTCGTCTCGGCCCTATCCCCGTAGAATGAAAGGTAAAGTTCATTACCACCGGCTTTGTAGGGTCCAGCCGTGCATCAAGACTATTTTGTATGGCTTCCCGGACAAAGGTCTCGGAATACGGATAGTCTGTTCGGTCGAACATCTCCGAATCCAGCCCCTGATTGATCGGCGTGGCCCCAACGTGTGGCCAAATCCAGTTCCAGGTTTGAGCGCTTGCAATATTCATCACAGACGAAAATCCTCTTCTTTGGCGTTACGGGCACCACCGAAACGGCCTTTGGCGTCTTCAAGCTCTTTGTGAAGCACTCTGAAAATCTTTCGGATGTCGTCATCCTCAAAGGCATAGGCACTCTTGTTGGAGAGATTGCCGATCAGACGCAGGTCCTTGATCGCGCGATTTACACGCGATTCCGCCAGCTTCTTGAATTTCGCATGTTTGTCCCGCATCACATTCCGCCAAATATTTCGCATCAGGTAGTAACATATATTGAATGTGTCAAGTATAAGCTATATGTTACGCTCTGCGAACCGTCCGCTCACTGACTTTAAACAGGCGCGCGATCTCTGGGATCGCGCGAAGTTCCTGGTCCCTCATACGCCGCACTTCGTCCTTCTGGGCGGTTGACAGGGCAGGGGGCCTGCCTCCGATGCGCCCGCGTTTGCGCGCTGATGCGAGCCCTTCTTTTGTCCGCTCGGAAATCCGCTCCCGCTCGAACTGTGCGATGGATGCAAAGACGTGAAACACAAGCCGGCCAGCTGGCGTGGTTGTGTCGATGTCCTCGGCCAGGGACCGGAACCCGGCACCGCGCTCACGGATCGCCTCCACGATTTCTAGGAGGTCTTTCAGTGATCGGGCGAGGCGGTCGTACTTGGTGACGATTACAACGTCGCCGTCGCGGAGCTGGTCCAGCATCCTGTCCAGCTCGGGCCGCTCGCGCTTCGACCCACTGATCTTGTCGGCAAAGAGTCTGCCAGCTCCAGCCGCTGTCAGCGCGTCAGTCTGTGCGTCAAGGTTCTGGTCGTCAGTGCTGACGCGAGCATATCCAATGATCATGCCTCACTGTGCCAAAAACCTGCCAAAACCGCAAAGGTTTTGCCGTAGGTTTTTGTCCAACCTAAGCGATTGATCTGGTGTGGGGCAGGGCGGGACGGCGATAACGGCCGCTTGTGTCTTGGCCACAAACCCTGGGCAGAACCTAACACTGGCAAGGAAATGCAGAGAAGATCTGATCAACTTTTAGGTCAGTATATATGAACTGTAATTCATTCCATGTCATTGGAAGGCTTTGATATACTTTTCCCTGATTAGTGGGTCTCTACCAAAATATGATGCAGGCACATCAATACCGTTTATTTCGTAGATCTTTGAAATCCCGCTTATGTTCGTTCTCGGGTGGTCAATTTTATACCTTAAGCCAAGTCGCTCACATAATTGCTTGCCTTGGTCTGTGAATGCAACTGCTGCAAACGACTCAAAATAGACATCATCCGATGCGAACTGCCTTATGCTTGCGCAGAGTGAATCTATAATAAGTTTGATTGTTCTGATACCTCGTATTTCTTTGCGGGTGGTAATAACTGGCAAATGTGCAAAATAGTTCCCCGCTATTTCTGGGTAAGTTACCATGTCTAAAGTGATATCGGCATCGGTAATATCACCATTGACAACTAAGTCATAAGCTTCTCTTTTGAGACAATGGAACTGCCAGTAACCGACAACCTTATCCCCTTTTACAAGTAATTTCCAAGTGTCAGGGTTGTTTTTGAATATAGGTGCCCATTGATCAGGCGTTCCTTCATGCTCTCCAACGGCACCATCGATAGTCTCTTGATCAAGAGCAATCAGTTCTTCTAAGAAGCGGACATAATCCCCCCCATATTTCCACGTAACGAAATCTGTTCCAGCAATGTGGCAGGCCTTCTCACTGCGGACGTTAAGATGCCAGTCTTCTAACAACATGAGAAGTTTTGCATCTGACCACTCAAAGTATGTTTGGACCAAGGGCATAGATCTTTTATTGGGAAGTGTCTTGTCCGTAACCCAAGATGTTACTGTATTATTTGAGACGTCAATATCTTCAGCGAAAGTAGCCTGAGAGACACTCCGGAAAGAAAGCCCTCCCCTTATTGCTGCAGAAAACCTTGAATTCATGGCGCCCTCTCGATGTACTGTTGGCTTTCAGCATCGCAGGTGTTGCCGTAAAATCAACTTGTAAATCGCTTGTATGAATGAACGTCTCGATCCGGCTTCGATGCTTTGTGGAAATGTGCCGTGTATAAAGGTGATGTCACCGCTTGTGGTGATGAACTTAAACAGGAGCTATTCGAAGACTTGAAATAAATCAGGTCAGTGTAGCTCATATGCACAAAGGGAGAGTACGATGAGCCAGAAAGACCATAACAACGGCCAGACGGATGCGTCGAATGGCGAGCACAATCGACCTGTCAGCCACACTGAAGAAGCTTTCACGTGGACCTCAGACGGCCTCAAAGAGGTCAATGAAAAGCTCAGTGACTATCAGTTTGGGCGCGATCACGCGAACAGCCAGAAGTAAGTAACAATCCTAAGTAAGCAATCGTGTGGTGCAGGCTACGTCAGTCTGCGCCACACAGCCAGATCACGCGTACCGAGCGTAGCAAGTAAGAACGGTTCAAACATTCTGGATCGGGGTGTCATGAGATGTCCCGCTCGTCAAAATCTGCCCCTACTTGAAAACGATGGAAAAAGGAATGAAAACATGAGTTTAAAGATCGATCAAGACTTCTTCAAGTCGTCGCTGTCCCCGGCTGACTCACCTTGGTGCGTTGAGATCAAGCGAGGCCCTGAAGGCATCTTTGTTCGCGATTCCAAAGATAAGGGCGGCCCGACGCTGAGCTTCACGCACAGCGAATGGGGTGCCTTCCTAGCTGCCGCCAAGGGCGGTGAGTTCGACCTCACCTGATCCGTATGGCTCAATGCCAAGCTGTCTGTGGCAAATCCCGAAAGGACTAAAAATATGAAGACAAAGACTGACCAGGACTTCTTGAAGTCCTCGGCATCCAGCCTCTTGAACACCACCGCCTGCGTCGAGATCAAGCGGGCCCCTAACGGCATCCTTGTTCGCGATTCCAAAGACAAGGGCGGCCCCACGCTGAGCTTCACGCACAGCGAATGGGGTGCCTTTCTGATTGGCGCTAAAGACGGTGAGTTCGACCTCACCTGATGCGCATGCATCAGGGTTAGACCAAGTGAGTTAGGGCGGCTTTTGGCTGCCCTTTCTCTTTCGCTCTCAAAGTGCGGTCAACATCGTTAAGGTCAAAAACGACCGTTTTTGGCCTAGGTCTTGTCAGCCAGCGACTACTCCGCTGTACGAGCCGCAACTTTCAGCTTTGGAACCAAGGAGTTGTCGAACTGTCACTAGGGAGGGCCACGTTGGCGTTTCGCGACAAAGACGGGGATATTTCAACATCGAGAAAAGCTGAAAGATTGGAGTCGATACTTCCGTTTTCTGCTTTTCAAGCCGAACGGTGTGTGGACAGTTGTGAGACTGAAGAACACGAAAATCGTGGTCTCATCCACGGGGCTTTGTCTCAGCGAGACGGACCATGAACGAACAGAAAACCTGTAAAACGATGTGTAAAAAGCTGATCAAGGCTTGCGGCCCTGCATCGGCAGACGTAAGGAAACAAGGCACTGCGGCGAGTTGGCGGAGTGGTTACGCAGCGGATTGCAAATCCGTGTACACCGGTTCGATTCCGGTACTCGCCTCCAAGATCTAGCGCAGGCTCAGCAAGGCCAGACCGACGACCAGCAGCATGGATGCTGCCATCGCAATGTTGATGGCGCGTTGGGCCGGGCCGCTCAGATCCAGACGTCGCAGCCAGACCCCCAGACCCAGCCAGGCGAAATGCAGCGGCAGCCAGATGGCGTTCATTATCAGCAGTTTTGCCGTGACCTCGACCAGCGGCGAGTCAGGCAGGAAAGCGAAACCTGAAAACAGCGCCGTGTTGACCGCGTATGCCTTGGGATTGATGGCTTGCAGGGCGAGGCCGTCGCGGATGCCCGGTTGGCGTATTGCAGGGATGATGGCGATTTTCGAGCCGGCGGTGGCGATGCGGAACGCCAGATACAGAAGATATCCTGTTGACGCCAGAAACAGCATGACACGCAACGGCGGCCACGCCAGCAGCGTCGCCGCAACGCCCGAAATCACTGCGAACGACACAAGGTTGGTTCCGATAAAAAGGCCCGTCACGTAGCGCAGGCCCGCGCGCGCGCCGAAAGCCGATCCGACACCGGCCGTCGACAGAACGCCAGGTCCAGGCGTTACTATCAGGAAGAAGACGGCCAGGGCGTAGGTCAGCAAGTCATTCACCCCGCGCCACGCGTTCGCGCCACCAGATGACCAATCCGGCAACGGCGATGACCGCTGCCCCCGACATGGTCATCACGTCGGGCACCGTGCCGAAGACGATATATCCGCTGATCGCGAGGTAGATCAGAAAGGAATAGCTGAACGGCATCAACACGCTGGCGGGGGCATAACCGTGCGCCTGGCTGAAAAAATGATGCCCGGTCCAGGCAAAGCCGCCAATGGCGAACAGTAGTATCCAGTCAAGCGGGGTTGTCGGGCTGCTCCAGACCCAGATCGCGACCGGTAGCAGGACGACCGTGCCGACCAGTCCGGCATACAGCTGCATCGTTCGGGGCGCTGCAACTCCCGCCAGCCTGCGGGTCAGGATCGAGAACAACGCCAGCGACGTCGCCGAGATCAGGCTGAATATGACGGCCCAGTGAAACTCCGCAGACCAGGGGCGCACAACGATCAGCACGCCCACAAACCCCAGCAGGATCGCGCCCCACCGCCATGGCCCGACCCTTTCACCCAGAAGCGGTACCGACAATGCCGATACCAGTATAGGGGAGGAGAACATGATTGCCGCCGACACCGTCAGATCCAGATAACGGAGTGCAACGAAGTTCGTTGTCGTCGATATCAGCAACAGCCCGCCACGCGCCAGCATGGCCAGGGCCTGTGCGCGCGGCGCGGTCCAGCCGGAATGATCCGCCCCCAGCATCGGACCAGTCGACAAGGCCAGATGCACCCCGAACCGCATGAATGCCAATTGCATCGCCGGGATACTCGCCAGCGACAGCCATTTGACCGAGGTGTCGGTGAAGGCGAACAAAACATACGCCAGCAACATCAATGCGATGCCACGACCCGGATCGTCTTGCCGGGCGCGGGCCAGATGCGAGACCGGGGCGGGCGAAGCCACGCAGGTCTAGCCCCTGAACCGGTCAACGTAGAAATCGACCATCTGCGGCACCAGGTCTTCGCCGCGCCCCTGCTCGACCGCCATGGTCAGCGCTTCGCGGGCGCAGTTCGACATCACTGTGGCCGCACCCAGATCGTCCGCCATCTGCTTGTAGTATCCGACGTCCTTGGCCGCATTGCGCACCGAAAAGGCCAGCATTTCAGCATTGTCGTCCACTGCGTAAGCCTTGATGAAATCCATCATTCCCGACCGTAACGGGCCTGCCGCCATGACGTCGTAGACATCCTTGCGCGCTACCCCGGCGCGATCGGCCATGGCAAAGGCTTCGGCCATTGCGTTGGCGGTGGTCATGGCGAAGAAGTTGTTGATCAGCTTGATCGTATGTCCGTTGCCCAGATCGCCCAGGTGAAAGACATTCTCGCCCAGATCGTCCAGCACCGGGCGCACTTTGTCGAAGGCTGCCTTGTCGCCCGAACACATCAGGTTCAGTTTGCCGTCGCGGCCGTGGCTGGGGGTCCGCCCGATGGGGGCATCCAGATAGGTTCCGCCCGCCGCCGCGACCTCCGCGCCCAGCGTCTTGGTTGAGCCGGGCAGCGATGTGCCGAAATCGATAACCACCGCGCCCTTGGTCAACCCGGCGATCACACCGTCGTCGCCGCGCATCCGGCCTTCGACGTGATCCGACGTGCCCATGCAGAGCATCACGATATCGGATTCTTCGGCCACAGCGCGGGCCGTTCTGGCCTCCTGAGCGCCGCGAGAAGTCGCCGCATCAAGGCCTGTGCGGTCTCGGTTTCCCAGCACAATCAGGTCGTGACCCTGGTCCAAAAGCCGCTGCACCATTGCGGAGCCCATGAGGCCAAGCCCGATAAATCCGATTTTTGCCATGTCAGTCAGTCCCTTGCTGTCGCGAAGGATCGCGTCTGCAATCCCTTTTGAATCTCGTAGATCGTTTTGCCGATAGGCGGAGCGGGCAGGGGGATGCGGACGGGTGTGTCGGCCAATCTGGGCTGCCGCGATGTGCCACACAGCATCCGAGCGTCATAATCCGCGAGGTCCGAGAACTTCGTCATCGACCCCATGATCGGCCAGGCGTCCGCCGCCATCATTTCGTAGAACAGAATGCGCCGCGATCTGGTCGATGTGTTCAGCGCCGATCCATGCACGATCCGCCCGTGATGCAGCGATATCGAACCGGCCGGTCCCATCAACGGCACCGCATCGGCCATGTCGAATCCGTCGCGCTCCAGATCCATTGCACCGACGAAATATCCGCCCGCATGGTGGTCGTTGATCGGGCCCTTGTGGCTGCCGGGAAAGACCATCAGCGGCCCGTTTTCCGGCCCCATGTCGTCCAGAATGACGCCAACGGCCAGCACGGCATCGTTGGTATGCGGGTAGAAGGCGAAGTCCTGATGCCATTCGACGGCCGCGCCGTATCCGGCCTCCTTCATGTTCAGCTTGGTTGTGTGCAACCGCAGGTCCGGGCCGATCAGGTCGCGGGCCGGGGCCAGAATCGTGTCCGAGAACATCAGGTCGCGGAATACGTCGGAATGCCTGTGCGGCAGCTTGATCCGCCGCAGGCGGGGCGCGTCCGGCGTATGGCTGTCCTCCAGGTCCAGTTCCTCTGTGCCTTCGGTCAGGCCCCGCGCCTTGGCGGTGTAGCGGTCGATCTCGGCATGCAGAATGGACAGCTGATCCGTGGTCAGCCGACGTTCCAGCACAAGGTATCCGTCCCGGTCATAGGCGGCTTTCTGGTCTTGGGTCAGGACTTCCATCGCATCACTCCCGTGGTCTCAGCGCGGCCAGTTTCGGCAGGGTCATGACCGGGTCGGGCGTGATCCCGGTATAGGCTTCGAAGCTCTGCATGGCCATGAAGCGGAACAGGTCGAACCCGGTCAGAACATCCAGCCCGGCCGATTTCGCCGCCAATGCGAACGGTGTGTCGGTCGGGGTATAGACTGCGTCAAATGCCCATTTCTGGTGGCCCAGAAGTAACGGATCGAAGGCCGTGCCGCCATAGGGGGCCATGCCCAAGGGCGTGCAATTCGCCAGTCCGTCTGCATCGCGAATGGCATCCGTAGAGTCCGCGATGTCGACAGCAATGGCCCCGGTGCGCGCCGCCAGTTCGTGGGCCATGTCGGCGTCCAGGTCCCAGATATGCACCGGCCCCGCGCCCAAAGCGATCAGCGCCGGAACCACGGCCCGCGCGACGCCGCCCGCCCCGGCGACTGCAACGCTTCCGGGGGAACGGTTCAGGACATTGGGAAAGGCTGACAGAAAGCCGGTATAATCGGTATTGTGCCCTGTCACCGGGTCGAAAATCAGCGTGTTTGCCGCGCCGAGGTGCGCAGTGCCGGGCACCATCGCGCCGTCCGCCCACGTCGCGGCATGGGTTTTCCACGGGTGGGTCACGGTTACGCCGGTCCAGCCATCCGAACGCAACAGATCGATCTGGTCATCGAAATCGAAACCCTCGATCTCCAGGGTGTCTATCGAGGTGAAGGCGACCTCGATCCCGACGTCCGCAGCCATGATGTCCAGGGCTTTAGACAGACGCGAGTTGCCGATATTCTCACCGATCAGGCCACAGAGCAGGGTCATGTCACGCTCGCTGTCCGTTCGATCCGCAAGATGACATCCAGGGTGGCACGGGCCGAGGCGGCATCGACCAAAGGTTTGACCCGACCGGCGATCACCTTTGCGAAATGCTCCAACTGACGGATCAGGGGAACGCCTTCGTCCACCGGGGTTTCGGACGGGCGCGGCTTCTCATTCCAATGCGTGGACCCGGACCAGACGCGTAGGGAGGGGAACTCCACTCCACCGCCGGTGCAGGCGATCCGCAAACTGTCTTGAGCGGTACAGGGAATGTGGGGGTTTTCGCCGGTTCCGGCCTCGAAGCCCCAGGGCGTCGGCGTAGTGTCGGAATAGGTCAATGTCGCGATCACGCCGCTGTTGAACCGCAAGACCGCGCCACCGGATTCGGGCCGCTTGGCACCCCGGATCGCATTTGATGCAAGTCCCAAGACATCCGTGACCTCACCGAAGAGCCACCGCAAGATGTCGACGTCGTGGATCAGGTTCTGCTTGATCGGCGCACCGTCGATTCCTGCGCGCCAGTCTGCGTCGAAGTATTCGTCCGGCTTGCGCATCAGCCACATCATGTTCGCCGCGACCGGATGGCCCAGCCTGCCTGACGTGATGATCTCGTGCAGCTTGGCAACGCGAGGATGGTGCCGCCGGTGATGCCCGACCAGTATCTTGACACCTGCGGCATCGGCCGCCGCGATCATGGCGTCGGCGTTTCCAAGCGTGTCCGCCACCGGCTTTTCGACCAGTACGTGCCAGCCTCGTTTTACGGCAGCGATCGTCAGGGGCGCATGGCTGCAGGTCGGGGTCGCAATGACGATGCCGTCGGCGGCGACATCTACGGCGTCGATGTTTGCGAAACCGGGGGCAGTGGCATGCGCCCGCCGTGCCACGTCAGGGTCGATGATGCCTGCTAATATCAGATCGGGATGCGCTTCGATATGCGCCAGATGCCGTGCGCCTATCAGCCCCGTTCCGGCCAGCAGAAGTCGGGTCACATCACCGCCCCGATCTGCCATGGCACGAATTCATAATCGCCCAAACCCTGCGTCTCGGATTTGCTGGCCTCTCCGCTGGCCACGCGCAGGAACATCTCATAGATCTCGCGCCCCTTGGCTTCGACCGACGACCGCCCGTCCAGAATGTCGCCCGCGTTGATGTCCATGTCCTCGGGCATCCGGTCGAACAGCGACTGGTTCGTCGCCACCTTGATCGTCGGCGCTGGTTTCGACCCGAAGGCCGATCCGCGTCCGGTGGTAAAGCATACCAACTGGCATCCACCCGCGATCTGGCCGGTGACCGACGCAGGGTCGTATCCAGGGCTGTCCATGAAGGTGAACCCCTTGGCCGTTACCTGCTCCGCATATTTGTAGACACCCGTCAGCGGCGTCGTCCCGCCCTTGGCCGCCGCGCCCAGTGACTTTTCGAGAATGGTCGTCAAGCCGCCCTTCTTGTTGCCGGGGCTGGGGTTGTTGTCCATCGAACCCTTGTTGCGGGCGGTATAATCTTCCCACCAGTCGATCAGGCCGACCAGCCGGTCACCCACCGCCCGTGTCACGGCCCGGCGGGTCAGAAGGTGTTCGGCACCATAGATTTCCGGCGTCTCGGCCAGCACGCCAGTGCCGCCCTGCGCCACCAGCAAGTCGCAGGCATGTCCCAAGGCGGGGTTCGCCGTGATCCCCGACCATGCGTCCGATCCGCCGCATTGCAGTGCCACCTTCAATTCGGACGCAGGGCAGGGCGTGCGCCGCGCCTGGTTCGCGATGGGCAGCATCGCACGCACCTTTGCGACCCCAAGTTCGACCGTCCGACGCAGGCCCGCGACATTCTGAATGTTCATCGTCTGGAATGTCGGTGTGTGCTTCAGCCCCCAGGCTTCCAACAGCCAGTCGATCTGGTTCATCTCGCACCCCAGGCCCACCATTACGACGCCCGCATGGTTCGGATGCTTGGCGTATCCCCACATTACGCGCTGCAACGCTTCGAACCCGTCGCCGTCTGACGCCATGCCGCAGCCTGTGCCGTGGACGAAGGCGCAGACACCGTCGACGTTCGGATAGTCGGCCAGTTCCTCCGGCCCGAAAGAATCGGCGATCCGCCGTGCCGCCGTGGCCGAGCAATTCACCGAGGTGACGATGGCAATGTAATTCCGGGTGCCAATGCCACCATTTTCGCGTCGATAGCCCATGAATGTATCGCCGGTGGCAGGCGCGACCGGTTGCAGGTCAGTCCCGAATTCATAGGCGTGATCGGTCGCGGCGAAGGCGCAGTTATGGGTATGGACGTGATCGCCCGGTGCGATGGCTTGGCTGGCATAACCGATAATCTGGCCATATTTGCGAATCGGCTCGCCGACGTCCATCGCGGCGGTGGCAATCTTGTGACCCGAAGGGATAAGGTCTGCGGTCACTGTCTCCTCGACCGGGGCGCCGACCTCCAGCGCGCGGGTTGCGGTGACGACGGTGTCGCTGGTGTGCAGGCGGATGGTAGTATGCATGGGACTCACGAAAAGGCTGGGCCGCGCCATGCGACCAGATGGAAGACCTGTCGACCCTGATAGGGTCGAAGTCGGGCGATCACTCCAACAGGATCTCGACGATCGGAGGATAGATCAAAAGGACCGACAGCGCCGCAAGCTGAATGCAGATGAACGGCAGGAAGCCCTTGAAGATGTCGGTCAGGCTGATGTGCGGAGGCGCGACCGATTTCAGATAGAACGCGGCGGGACCGAACGGTGGCGACAGGAAACTGACCTGCATGTTCATGGTAAACAATACACCGAACCAGACCGACAGATATTTCGGCTGCAGCGTGCCGAACAGGCCGATCTCTTCGATGGGCAGACGCTGAACGATGGGCAGGAACACCGGAATGATCAGCAGGACGATGCCGACCCAATCCATGAAAGCACCCATGAACAAAAGGATCAGCATCATTACCAGCAAGATGCCCATTGTCGGCAGGTCTGCGGACACGATCAGGTTCGCCACATAGGTCGGGCCGCCCGCGATGGTGTATGCACCGGCCAGCGTTGCCGCGCCGATGGTGACCCAGATGATCGTGCCCGTCGATTTCAGGGTGCGCATCAGGCTGTCCCAGACCAGCTCGACCGAGGCCTCACCCCGGAACAGCGAGATCAGGAACACCGCGATGACGCCCATTGCCGCCGCCTCGGTAATGCCCGAAATGCCACCGTAGATCGACCCCAGCACCACGCCGATGACCACGATGGGCGCGACCAGTCCCTTGCCCATCGCCCAGCCTCGCTTGGCCCGGTGGGTCTTGAAAACGAAGAAGATCAGCGCCAGCGATATGGCGACCGCGATGGCCGTGATCCAGACGTGTTGCGGCTGTCCCATGGTGATCGGATCGACGTTTGCGATGACCGCATTCTGGCCGGTAACGGTGAAGAACAGCGCCCGCAAGAACAACGCGGTCGAGAACCCGGCCGCCAGAATTGCAAGGAATGCGCCGAAGAGCTTGGCTTTTTCGGCGCCTCTCGGATCGTTCGGGTCATCGGCGGGCAGGGGGGCCAGCGCCGGGTTCATCTGCGTGCGGATGATGATGTAGATGATAATGAACGACGCCAGCATGAAACCGGGCAGGAAGGCCGCGGTGAACAGCGCCTTGATGGACGTTTCCGTGATCAGGCCGAAAATGATCAGCACGATCGACGGCGGGATCATCGTGCCCAGGCTGCCGGACGCGCAGATCGTACCGATGGCAAGGTTCTGGTCATAGCCCAGCCGCAACATCTGCGGCAGCGCGATCAGGCCCAGCAACACGACTTCTCCGCCGATGATGCCCGACATCGCCGCCATGATAACCGCCATGATCGACGTGACGATGGCAATGCCGCCGCGTGTGCGCGACAGCCAGACATTGAGCGAGGAATACATCGACTTGGCGATGCCGGAGCGTTCCAGCAGCGAGGCCATGAAAATGAACAGCGGGATCGAGATAAGCACGTAATCCGTCAGCAATCCGAAGATCTTCTGACTGAGAATGTTCAACGGCCCCGATCCGAACCGGCCCGTCAGCAGGCCTTCGCCGAAGTCCCACGGCGCGGTCAGCAGCGCAGGCTCGAACTTCATGACAAGCACCAAAACCGCAAGCACCGCCGACGCGAGGCCCAGTGGCATCCCTATAGCCAGCAACAGCATCAGGCCGATCAACAGAACCAGAGAAATCGTTCCGACGTCCATGTCTTCCCCCTTGTGGCCCCGTTTTCGGGTGCCGTATTTACCAGCCCCCTGTGGGCGTCAGTCGTCGGAAACCGCGCGGCGCAACCGCTCCAGCTCGTCTTCGTCGATGTCATCGGCGGCGGTATGGATCACCGGCACCATGTTCCAGTCCCGGAACAGATTGGCGATGGCCTGAGCCGCGACCAGAATGACCACCACGATGATCATCGGCTTGATCGTCGCCGGGATCGGTGGATTGAAGGCCGTGCCATAGAGCTCCCACCGCAGGAATTTCTGCGTGGCTTCGCCGTATGCGCCGTAGAACAGAAAGAATGCGAAGGTTACGATCAGCACAGTCGAGATAACGTCACAGACCCGCTGCAACCAGCGCGGGAACAGGTCATACAGGATGTAGATGCGGATATGGCTGCGCTGCTGCATCGCGTAGAGGCCCGACAGCAGGAACGTGAATCCCGCCAGCCAGAGCGACACTTCGTTGGCCCAGAGCGTCGGTTTCTCGAACACGTATCGCGCCAGAACCTCGAATAGCATCACACAGACCAGGATCGCGATCAGCGCCATCGTTGCGCGGCCCAGGAAACAGGAAATTCGGTCGAACAGGCCCCAGTCCTGCCATTCCATCGGAGCGCGGCGCACCGTCATGACGCCGATGACGAACAACACGATCACGGCCAGTGCCATGCCCCAGTCTATCGGCCCAAGCACGGACCACTCGCGTGCCAAACGGTCCACTTCAGGACCGGGTTCACGCAGGAGTATAATGAAGCCGGGGAAATTCCAGATCGTCCAGGCCATGCTGCCTACAAACAACAGCGGCACGAACACCTCGATGGCGCGGGGCTTGTAGATCACGCTTCCGGCGTCCGCGCTGGTTTCGATCGGTGTGATGTTGCGTGGTGTGGCCATGAGAGTCGGTCCTCGGGCACGGCGCGCCGGGCGCGGGCCTTGGGCTGTCGAAAAGGGATTGCACCGTTCTTTCGGGAATGGTGCATGGTCAAGGGTGGGATGCGGCCCTGCAAGCGGGCCGCATCCGGGTCGGGTCAGGTGCGGATCACTCCTGCACGAGGCCCAGCTGCTTCAGATACGCCAGGTGCGATTCCACCAGCGCCTCGGCTTCCGGCGTCGTTGCGAACTCGGGCCAGGTGGACTGCGCGGCGTTGCGGAATTCCTGCAGGTCCGCCGCAGACCATTCCGACAGGGTGACACCTTCTTCGCGCAGTTGCGCTGCGGCCTCGGCGTTTTTCTTCTCGAACGTCAGGGCCGTCCGAAGCGCAAGGCTTTCCATCGACACGGACATGATCCGCTGATGGGCTTCGGGCATGCCGTCCCAGACCGACTTGTTGCACGCCAGGTGATCCGACGGCATCGAGTGGAAGCCGGGGTAGTTTGCGAATTTGGCGATATCATACAGACCCAGACCGACATTGTTGGCCAAACCGGATGCGTCGGCCCCGTCGATGATGCCGGTTTCCAGCGCGGTGAAGATCTCGGTGAAATCCATCACAATCGGTGTCGCGCCAAGCTTTTCGAAAATCTTGGTTTCCATCCCCGGAGGCGAGCGGAACTTCCAGTTCTGCAAGTCGCTGATCTGGGCGATCGGCTTGGTCGAGGCAAAGCTCTCCTGACCGTAGATCCACCAGCCGACCAGCTGCATGTCATAGGCATTGTAAAGCTTCTGCGCGGCTTCAAGCCCCCCCCCGTAATACAGCCAGGACAGCTGCTGGTACGGGGTTGCATAGCCACCCATGATGTCGCCAACGAACTGGAACGCAGGGTTCTTGCCGGTCTGATAGGCTCCGCCCGTCATGTCGCAGTCAAGGATGCCGGACGCGGCGGCGTCGAAAGTTTCCGTCGGTTTCACCACGGATGCCGAATAAAACATCTCGATCGCGATTTCGCCGTTGGACATGGTCTGAACGTTGTCAACGAACGCCGCTGCAAGGCGTCCCGATTCGGTCTCTGGTGCATAGTGCGTCTGGATACGAAGCGTCGTGGTGGCATGGGCGTCGGCCAGTGCGGCGGTACCTGTCAGAGCAGTGGTGGCAGCAGCGAGCGCGGCCAGCGTGAACGTTTTCATTTTTATCCTCCCGGTTTTCGATGGCTATCCCCGTGCCCGCAGCGGGCCTCCCTCGGGGCGCCGCCAAAGCCTAGCGGGGATTTTGCGTGGCGCAACAAGGAAAATGAAAATATATGGACATTGCATTATTTTCTGGAATATCAAAATTCCATGCAATCGAGTTCGGGAGGGACACGAATGCCTGCCGAACGAACCGGAACGCCCGATATCTATGCCGATCTGGAGCGTCGTCTGATGACGGCGGGCTTTGCGTCAGGGGCCAAGCTGATGCCATCGGCGCTGCAGCATGAGTATGGCTGTTCAGCCAATACCGTGCGCGACGTGCTGTTGCAGCTGTCCAAGGTCGGGCTGGTCGATTTCGAGATGCAGCGCGGCTTTCGTGCGCGCCGGATTTCGGCTGCGCGGCGCAGCGATATCGCCCGTTTTCGCATCCTGCTGGAACAGGAGGGGGCGGTCGGGTCAATGCGCCAGGGGGGACTTGCATGGGAAGCGCGCCTGACAGCCGCGCATCATTCCCTGAGCCATATCGAGCGTGAGATCGAGCGGCAGGGCAAGATGGGATCGCTTCTGGGCCTGTGGTCGGATGCCGAACTGACGTTCCATGAAACGCTGATCTCGGCGTGTGAAATGCCTGTACTGATCGAGACGTTCGCGTCAATCTACAAACAGTTCCGCCAGCAGATCACCGGGCTGGAAGAGGCTTATTCGCCCGAATTCCTTCATCACATCGTCGCTGAACACCAGGCGATTCTCGACGCCGCACTGTCGCGCGACGAAGATGCCCTGCGTGCCGCAATTCGCCATCATCAACGGCGGCACTTTGGATGATGCACCATTCCACTCAATCAGAGTCCGTTGCGCGCCCTCAGTTCCAGATACAGGGCGGAATGATCCATTTCGCCGCCGTCCATCGCGTCGCGCAAGTGCTTGAACCGGTCGTTGACGGCGCTCACCGTGGGCAGCGTCAGGTTGAGCGAATCAGCCTCGCTCAGCACGTTGTCCAGATCCTTGATCTGGAACTTGGTCAGCCCGCCCGGAACGAAATCGCGATTTGTCATTCGTGCACCATGCTGCTGCAGGATCACACTGTCTGCGAACCCGCCCTTCAGCGCGTCGCGCACGGCGGCGGGGTCGGCGCCCCCCTGTTCCAGCAGAAGCATCGCCTCGGCCACGGCACCGATAGTGCAGGCGACAATGGCCTGGTTGGCCAGTTTCGCCAGTTGTCCCGCACCCACCGGCCCGACATGCACCGGGCGGCCCATTGCGGACAGGACCGGCTGGATTTTCGCGAAAGTATCGGCGTCGCCGCCTGCCATGATTGCCAGGGTCGCGCCCTGCGCCCCCTTGGTGCCGCCGGACACCGGCGCGTCGATGTATCCCATTCCAATGCCTGCAAACCGCGCGGCGTGGGCGCGGGCTTCCTCGGGTCTGATCGACGCCATTTCGACCCAGGTCGTGCCTATGGCAAAGCTGTCCCAGACAGCCTGCTGCACGGCGTTCGAGGCCGGTCCGTCGGACAGCATCGAGATCACGATACCGGCACCCGCAACCGCGTCTTCGGGCGTTTCGGCCACCGTTGCACCCAGACCGGCCAGCGGCGCAGCCTTGTCGGCGGATCGGTTCCAAACCGTAAGATCGTGCTTTTTCGCCAAGAGGTTACGGGCCATCGGGCCGCCCATCAGGCCGGTTCCCAGAAGGGTGAGCTTGGTCATATCAGGTCCCCTGTTTGCGCTTACACTAGAAACTCACTAGCCCAATTTACAATCAGGAGATTCACATGACGGACCGTCTCAAGGGCAAACGCGCCCTGATCACCGCGGCCGGACAAGGCATTGGCCGCGCCACCGCCGAGATGTTCATTGCGGAAGGGGCAGAGGTCTTCGCCTCGGATGTGAATACCGATCTTCTGGCGGGCCTCGATTGCGAAACCCTGATGATCGACGCCCGCAATGATTCAAGTGTCCAGGCCGGGGTCGCGACAGCGAAACCGGACGTATTGTTCAACTGCGCGGGCTTCGTGCATCACGGCAATGCCCTCGACGCGACAGACGCGGACTGGGACTTTGGCTTCGATCTGAACGTCCGCAGCATGTTCCGCACCATACGGACCGCCTTGCCGGGCATGATCGAACGGGGCGGCGGGTCGATCGTCAACATGTCATCGGCCTGTTCATCGGTCATCGGCGCGCCGAACCGCTTCATCTACGGCACCACAAAGGCCGCCGTGATCGGCCTGACGAAATCGGTCGCGGTCGATTACATCAAGCAGGGCATCCGCTGTAACGCGATCTGCCCCGGCACCGTGGAATCGCCATCCTGGCACGACCGGGTGAAAGCCTTGGGCGAAGAATTGGGCAGCTACGACACGGCGCTGGAACAATTCGTCTCTCGCCAGCCGATGGGGCGTGTCGCGACCGCCAGGGAAATCGCTTCGCTTGTAACTTATCTGGCGTCCGACGAATCCGGGTTCACGACGGGCCATCCGCATGTCATCGACGGCGGCTGGTCCGGACAATAACAATATCTTACGAGGCGACCTTCATGTCGAAACTTCGCTCACGCCTGTGGTTCAACAACCCCGACAACCGCGAGATGACCGCCCTCTATCTTGAGCGCTATCTCAACTACGGTCTGACGCGGGAAGAGTTGCAGGGCAACAAACCGATCATCGCCATCGCCCAGACCGGCAGTGATCTCAGCCCCTGCAATCGCCACCATATCGAACTGGCCAAACGGGTCCGCGACGGCATCATCTCTGCCGGGGGGGTGCCGCTGGAGGTGCCGGTCCATCCCATTCAGGAAACCGGAAAACGCCCCACCGCGTCGCTGGACCGCAACCTCGCCTATCTTTCGCTGTCCGAAACGCTGAACGGCTATCCCCTCGACGGCGTGGTCCTGATGATCGGCTGCGACAAGACGACGCCCGCGCTTCTGATGGCGGCCGCGACGGTCAACATTCCCGCCATCGCCCTGTCCGTCGGCCCCATGCTGAACGGCTGGTTCAAGGGCACTCGCACAGGGTCTGGTACCATTGTCTGGAAAGCGCGGGAGATGCATGCCGCGGGCGAGATCGACGACGCCGGGTTCATGGAGATTGTCGCTTCGTCAACGCCGTCCGTCGGGTACTGCAACACGATGGGCACCGCCACGACGATGAATTCGCTGGCCGAAGCCCTTGGAATGCAGCTGCCCGGAGCCGCGGCGATTCCAGCGCCCTATCGTCAGCGGGGCCAAATCAGCTATGAAACTGGCCAGCGCATCGTGCAGATGGTCCATGACGATCTGAAACCGTCAGACATCATGACGCGCGATGCCTTTGAAAACGCTGTCGTCGTCAACTCCGCCATCGGTGGGTCGACCAATGCGCCGATCCATCTGAATGCCATCGCGCGACATCTTGGTGTGCCGCTGGACAACGACGACTGGCAAGACATCGGGCACAAGGTTCCCCTGCTGGTAAATCTCCAGCCTGCCGGGAAATATCTTGGCGAGGATTACTATCATGCAGGCGGCGTCCCAGCCGTGATCGGACAGCTTCTGGCCGCAGGAATGTTGCCCTATCCGGATGCGCTTACCGCGAACGGCAAGACGATGCAGGATAATTGCGGAGGGCATACCTCTGAACTGCCGGACGTGATTCTGCCTATCGACGCGCCGATGCTGAAGGATGCAGGGTTTCTCAATCTGAAGGGCAATCTGTTCGACAGTGCAATCATGAAAACCTCGGTCATTTCGCCGGAGTTCCGTAAACGCTACTTGTCCAATCCCGATGATCCGGAGGCCTTCGAGGGTCGGGCCATCGTATTCGACGGACCTGAAGACTATCACTTGAAGATCGACGACGAAGCCCTTGAAATAGATGAAGACTGCATCCTTATCATGCGTGGAGTTGGGCCAATCGGTTATCCCGGAGCGGCCGAGGTCGTGAACATGCGTCCCCCTTCGTATCTGCTGAAACGCGACATTCATACGCTGCCCTGCATCGGGGACGGCCGACAATCCGGCACATCGGGAAGTCCCTCGATTCTGAACGCCAGTCCCGAAGCGGCAGTCGGCGGAGGTCTTGCACTGGTCGCGACGGGTGATCGCCTGCGCATCGATCTTGGAAAAGGGACCGCAGACATGCTGGTGGACGAGGAAACGCTGGCCAAACGTCGTGCCGCCTTGCCGCCGCATCCTTTCACACCCGACAGCGAGACGCCGTGGCAGGAGATATTCCGCGACCGCGTAGGCCCGCTGTCCGAAGGCATGACCCTGCGCGGAGCAGATGCCTATCGTGGAACGGCGCAAAAGGGTGTCGCTCGCGACAACCACTGAGTCATAAAATATTAATACTTTTCTAGGAGATACAACATGAAACTGTGCCGCTTTGGGGAACCGGGTGCCGAAAAGCCCGGTCTGATCGACCACAATGGCGATCTGCGCGATCTGTCGAACGAAGTCGCCGATATCGGGAACGAAGCCCTGTCGGACATGTCGCTCGACATCCTGTCCAAGGTCGATGCGATGCAACTGCCGCTGGTCGAAGGCCCGGTCCGATACGGCCCCTGTGTCGCCAACGTGGGCAAGTTCCTCTGCATCGGCCTCAACTTTTCCGATCATGCCGCCGAAACCGGCGCGGCAATTCCCGAACATCCGATTGTGTTCCACAAGGCCACCAGCTCGATCATCGGCGCGAACGACGATGTCGTCATGCCGCGCGGATCGACCCGTTCCGACTGGGAGGTGGAGCTGGGTGTAGTGATTGGCACGACCGCCAAATACGTCAGCGAAGATGACGCGCTGAACCACGTTGCGGGCTATTGCATCGTCAACGACGTGTCCGAACGGCATTTCCAGACGCAGCTGTCCGGGCAGTGGACCAAGGGTAAATCCTGCGACACCTTCGGGCCGATCGGCCCATGGCTGGTCACACGGGACGAGTTGGGCGATCCGCAGAATCTGGCCATGTCCTGCGAAGTGAATGGCAAGCGGATGCAGACCGGCAACACAAACACCATGATCTTCACGGTCGCGCAATGTATCAGCCACCTGAGCGGGCTGATGACCCTGCATCCGGGCGACGTCATCACCACAGGCACCCCTCCGGGCGTCGGAATGGGGATCAAGCCGAACCCGGTCTATCTGAAAGTCGGCGATGTGATGGAGCTGTCGATCGACAAGCTGGGATCGCAGCGTCAGGAGGTAAAGATCGATGACTAAGACGCGCCTCCTCCAGATCGGGGACATTACCGACCGGATGCGCGATGCCCTGTCAGAGCATTTCGACATTGACGTTCTATTCGATCAGGACGACCGCGCAGTATTTCTGACGAAAAACGGCGCTGAATACCCGGCGATTCTGACCAACGGGCACTGGGGGGTGCCCGACGACGTCGCCGCTGCGACCCCGAATCTCAAGGTCGTCAGCAGCTATGGCGTGGGCTATGATGCCATCGACGCCGACGCCTATGCGCGCCGTGGCGTGAAGGTCGCGCACACACCCGACGTTTTGAATGACGAGGTAGCGGATACTTTCGTCATGCTCTGGCTGGCGGTCTCACGGTCGCTGATCCCGTCGGATCGTCATGCGCGTTCGGGCAAATGGGAGACGGAGGGGAATTATCCATTGACCCGCACCGTGCAGAACCGGCGTGTGGGTATTCTCGGCCTGGGTCGCATCGGCCAGACCATCGCCGACCGGTGCGAGGCCTTCGGGGCCGAGATCCACTATCACTCCCGGTCGAAAAAGGACGTGGCCTACACTTACCATGATACGGCGAAATCCTGCGCCGAAGCGGTCGAGGTTCTGGTCGCCATCACACCCGGCGGCCCGTCGACGCAGCACATGGTCAATGCCGAAGTGTTGCAGGCGCTTGGCTCCGACGGTCTGTTCTTCAACGTCGCGCGCGGGTCCGTCGTGGATGAGCGGGCCTTGGTGAAGGCCTTGCAGGATGGCGTGATCGCAGGTGCAGGCCTCGACGTGTTCGCGGAGGAGCCGAAAATCCCCGATGCACTCAAGTCGATGGACAACGTCGTGCTGACCCCTCATGTCGCGTCCGGCACCCACGAGACGCGGCAGGCGATGGGCGATCTTGCAGTGGGAAATCTGACGCAATGGCTCAAGGACGGCACGGTCAAGACCCCGGTGCCGGAGTGTCGTGATCTTTGACGAAGATCAGGGCGGCTTCATGCAGGGCCGCTCTTTCTTTGCTCTGTAAATACTCCGGGGGCGCGAAGGGAAGTCCCTAGCTCCGCCCTCAGACGCTAAGGCCCGGCATGTCAACGATCCGCCCCGCCAGATAGGTCACCCGATCCGACACTTCGGTCCGCACCGGGCCGATATGCGGCGCATCGCGCAGGGTGGTAAACCAGTGCTCCGGCGGGTTGCGCCCGCGCGAATTGCCGTCAAAACGCAGGCCCCGCAGCACGGCTTCGGCTTCGGGGGGCAGGCGGTCCGGTATGTCCTGACCCGACAGCACCGCCCAGTTCCCCGACCAGAGCCGCCCGACCGACCAGGGATTATACCCTCCGCCCCCCAGCAGCAGGAATCGCGGGGCCAGTTGTATCAGTGCCGCCAGCAGATCCCAATGCGCATTGTTCGACAGGGCAAGCCGGGACAGCGGATCTTCGTCGACCGCATCGGCCCCGCATTGCAGGACGATGGCGTCGGGCGCGAAAAGTTCGACTGCCGGCAGCATCAGGCGATCTCGGGCCAGCGCCATCTCGCTGTCGTTCAAACCGCGCGGCAGGGGCAGGTTGAAGGTCTGGCCGACGCCCGCATCCCCGATCAGTCCGGTAAACGGCCAGCGTTTTTCCTCGTGCGTCGAAATCAGCAGCGTGTCGGGGTCATCGGCGAAGGCGTATTCGACCCCATCCATGTGATGCGCGTCGATATCGACATAGGCCACGCGGACAGCACCCGCGCGTTTCAGCGACAGGATGCCCAGCACGGCATCATTCAGATAGCAGAACCCGTTCGCCCGATCCGGCATCCCATGGTGCGTCCCACCGCCGGGGTTATGGATGCGGCCGCCGTCGCGCAGCAGTTCTCCGGCCAGCAAAGATGCGCCCGCTCCGGTTGCGGGACGGCGAAACATCTCGGGGAAGACCGGGTTCGAAACTGTGCCGAGGCCATGTCGCGCGCGGGCATCTTTGTCCACTGCGCCGGAGACCTCGGCATGTTGCAAGGCAGCAAGATAGGCAGGCGTATGCCAGACGGACAGGGCGGCGGGTTTGGCGCGGGGCGAGGTTCGGAATTGCGATGCAGGCAGCCATCCCATTGCGCGCGTCAGGTCCAGCACCGTCGAAACGCGGGGTACGCGCAGAGGGTGCCACGTGCCATAACTCGACCCGCGATAGATGTCCGACCCGAGCAGAAGCGGTGTCACGGGATTGGGCTCTTTTTCGGCAGGATGGCTTCGATGGCGCGCGTCATCTGCGGCGACATCGATCGGGTGCCCACCCGCCCGGCAGCGTCAATCCCGCCCGATGGATTCAGCCGCATCTTGTTGAAGTTCCAGTCAGGCCTTTCGCCATATATCTTCTGCAAGGTCCGCCGATCCGCGTATTGATCGGTGAACCCGCACAGCGATGCGGTGCGCACCATCAAAACCATGCAATCCTTCTGGGTGTCGAGGCCGATGGTTCCGCCTTCGCGCGCGCCGAACACGAACCCGATGTCGGTATGGGTCAGCATGGGGGGGCGATGTCATGGTACATCCCCCCGAGGCTAGCCGGACCGCGCCTGCAATCAAGGGGCTACGGCTTGCGCGGGACGCAAAACCTCCTAGATTGAAAGGGGTAACGACATCGGGGATCCTATGATCCGCTATTCGCTGAAATGCACGGATGGCCATGCCTTCGACAGCTGGTTCCAGTCCGCCGACGCCTTCGACGCTTTGGCGGCCAAGGGGCTGGTGACCTGTGCCGCATGCGGTAGTGATCGCGTGGAAAAGGCGCTCATGGCGCCCAAGGTCGGAAGCCTTGCCGTACCCGCGTCTGACATCGAGAAGAAAATCGCGGCCCTGCGTCGCAAGGTTGAATCCGAAGCCACCTATGTCGGCGGTCGCTTCGCCGAAGAAGCGCGGGCGATCCATGGCACACAAGGCGACAAGGCGATCTACGGCGAAGCGAATGCGGCAGAAGTGAAGTCGCTGCTGGAAGATGGCGTGCCCATCGCGCCGTTGCCGTTTTTGCCGAAATCGAAGGCGAACTGACATGCGTGCCCTGATTACCGGCACGTCGCGCGGCATAGGTGCTGCATTGGTCGACGAGGGCCGCGCGCGCGGGCACGAAGTGATCGGTACGACCCGTTCGGGCGATGCGCCGACCCTTGACGTAACTGATACGAGTGCGCAGGCCCGTGTCGCGGCAGAAATCGGCGCGATTGACCTGCTTGTCTGCAATGCAGGCGTCTTCCTCGATCGAGGCGCGACGCTGGAGACCCTGACCGCCGAGGCGCTGAACGACAGTTTCGCGACCAATGCGACCGGCGTGTTCCTGACCGTGCAGGCGCAGCTTGAAAATCTGTCCGAAGGGGGCCGGATTGCCATTATCTCATCGCAGATGGGGTCTTCGTCACAGGCCAGCGGCAACAGTTTCGCCTATCGCGCGTCCAAGGCGGCGGCGATCAATCTGGGACTCGGCCTGGCGGATGCCCTGCGGGAGCGGGGCATCGCGGTCGGTATCTATCATCCGGGTTGGGTCCGAACCGATATGGGTGGCAACTCGGCTGCGATCTCGGTCGAGACCTCGGCCAATGGATTATGGGATCGATTCGAGGCGTTGACCCTTGCACAGACCGGTGCATTCGAAACCTATGATGGGACGCCTCATCCTGTCTGATATCACCAGACGGGCCGCTCTGGCCTCGGGTGCGGCGCTGGCTTTTACAGGGCCGGTGTTGGCCAATGCACAGGTGTCCGTCTTCGCAGCCGCCAGCCTCAAGCCCGCTCTGGATGAAATCGCTGCGGGGTGGGACGTGACGCTATCATATGCGGGAAGCGGCACCCTTGCACGTCAGGTCGCTGCCGGCGCGCCAGCCGATGTCGTGTTGCTTGCGGCGACGGACTGGATGAACTGGCTGGCCGGACAGAATGTGCTGGTCGGCGATCCGGTCCCTGTGGCGGGCAACCGGCTTGTTCTGGTGGGACCCGCCGGTGTCGGTCGCGTCATGCTTTCTGGAAGGGGCATATCGGCGGCGCTCGGGCCAGGACGGCTGGCAATGGGCGATCCGATGTCGGTGCCCGCAGGGCGCTATGCCCAACAGGCGCTGGAGACGCTGGGCCTGTGGACCGGTCTCTCGGATCGTCTGCTGCTGACCACCGATGTGCGCGCCGCGCTGGCCTATGTTGCGCGCGGCGATGTGCCTTTGGGTGTGGTCTACAAGTCCGATGCTGTCGGCACCGGAGTAGAGGTCGCGGCAACCTTTCCTGCGGACAGCCATGCGCCGATCCTCTATCTGGCCGCCTGCGTGACGGCCCGGCCCGAGGCGGCGGAGTTCCTGTCGCATCTCCGCGCCTCCGGTGACATCCTCGCGGCTTACGGCTTCACCGCCGCACCGACCGAATGATTGAGCTGCCGCCCGAGGCATGGGAGGCGCTGCGCCTGTCTCTGAAGGTATCCATCGTGGCGACCGTCCTGTCGCTGCCCGTGGCGATCTGGGTGGCGCACATTCTGGCGCGGGGCCGATTTCGCGGTCGGGGTTTGCTGGATGCCCTTGTCCACCTGCCACTGGTGCTGCCGCCGGTCGTAACCGGATACGCCCTGCTTTTGCTGTTCTCGCGCTCCGGGCCTCTGGGCGCGGTGCTGGAGCCGTTAGGCCTCGGCCTTGCCTTCCGCTGGACGGGGGCTGCGCTGGCAGCGGCGATTATGGGATTCCCCTTGATCGTACGCGCGATCCGGCTGGCGTTCGAAGCGGTCGATCCCAAACTGGAGGAGGCGGCGGCAACACTTGGTGCATCGCCCTGGCGGGTCTGGCGGACGGTCACGTTGCCGCTGGCCGCACCGGGCGTTTTGGCGGGGGCGACGCTGGGCTTCGCCAAGGCCTTCGGCGAATTCGGCGCGACGATCACCTTCGTCGCCTCCATCCCCGGCGAGACGCGGACCTTGCCCTCGGCGATCTATGCCTTTTTGCAAGTCCCGGATGGCGGGGCGGGCCTGCGCGGACTGGTGGCGATTGCGGTTGTGGTCGCAGTGGGAGCAGTCCTGGTTTCGAACTGGCTGGCGCCGCGCATCGCTGCCCGCGTGGCGGGTCGCTGATGTTGGACGTGTCAGTTCAGCACCGGGTCGGGGCGTTCACGCTGGACGTCGATTTGCAGACCGCATCCGGCGTCACGGCGGTCTTCGGCCCGTCGGGTGCGGGCAAGACCACGCTGGCACGTTGCGTCGCCGGTTTGACGCGACCGGATACCGGGCGGATCGCAGTGGACGGGCGGGTCGTGTTCGATGGCGATACGGACCTGCCGCCGCATCGGCGCGACATAGGATATGTGTTTCAGGAGGCGCGGTTGTTCCCGCATCTGAGCGTCCGGGCCAACCTGATGTATGGCGCGCGGCGCGACATGGACCCGACCGATGTGGCAAATATGCTGGGTATTGCCGATCTGCTGGACCGGCGCCCCGGCGGTCTCTCGGGTGGCGAGGGGGCACGGGTCGCTATCGGACGCGCCCTGCTGCGGCAGCCGAAACTGTTGATCATGGACGAGCCGTTGGCGGCGCTGGATGCCCGGCGGCGCGAGACGATCCTTCCATGGCTGGAGCGGTTGAGGGGGGCTGGCGTGCCGATCCTCTATATTTCGCACGCCATCGAGGAGGTCGCGCGATTGGCGGACACCCTGGTTCTGCTGCGGGAGGGGCGCGTGGTGCGGGCCGGGCCGTTGACCGAAATCCTCTCCGACCCCGAGGCTGCCGCGCTGATGGGACCGAGCCAGGCGGGCGCGGTGCTGGAGGGTGATGTGATCGAGGTCGCCGATGGCTTGGCCGCAATCCGGACCCCGGCGGGCGTCTTGCACGTCGCGGGCGTGACCGGGGGCCGCGTGCGCATCCGCATCCGGGCCGAAGACGTTATCGTCGCTACCCAGGAGCCGCAGGGCTTGTCCGCGCTCAATACCCTGCCTGCCGTGATCGAAGCAGTGCAGGCCGGGCAGGGGCCGGGCGTCATGCTGCGGTTACAGGCCGGAGATGGGGTATTGCTGGCAAGGCTGACCCGACGGTCGTTCGACAGGCTGGGGTTGGGCGTGGGGCAGAAGGTCTGGGCCGTCCTCAAGACCAGCGGCGTGGCGCGATCGGACGTGGGGGGCGGAAGTTAGCGCGCGCGATGCAACGCGGCTTCGAGGCCCGGCAGCAACGCGCGTCTTTCGCCCGGTGTCAGGAACGATCCGATCTCGACCGCGCGCGGACCGCCTTCCAGTGTCAGGTAATCCTCGACCCGGCCCACTTTCGCGTGCCATTTCACGCGCGCCCAATGCGAATTCGCCAGCCAGTCGCGGGTGGAACCATCGGGGTCTGTCCGGGTCAGGGTAGCGGTATCTGCCGTCACGGAAAACACTTCCAGAATATCGCGGTCTTTCCAGCTGCGATTTAGCGACCACCACAGAGCGACGACCGATAACATCGCAAAGGGCAGGATACCCCAGAGGGCGACTGTTCCCAGAAGCGCGACCAGCGGCAACATCGCCATGACGGAGGTGCCGCCCATGATCCAGACAAAGCCGGTCCCGGTTAGTGACTGATGCGGCCAGAGCCGCACTTCATACAACAAGGCCCCGGACGATGCCGGGGCCTGCTGTCGGTCTACGGTGACCTCGTAGGGCATCAGTGTCCCGGTTGCTTGTCCCACATGTCGCGCGTGGGAAGCTGTTCGAACGTGTGCGCCGGCGGCGGGTTTGACAGGGTCCATTCCAGCGTGTCCGCATGCTCGCCCCAATAGGCCGGTTCGGTGACCTTGCGACCCGCGAGGATGGTGTAGAACACCACACCGATGAAGAACAGGAACGAGGCGAAGGACAGGAAGGCACCCCAGCTCGACACATAGTTCCAGAGCGCGAAGGCATCCGGATAGTCGATGTAGCGGCGTGGCATGCCCTGGCGGCCCAGGAAGTGCTGCGGGAAGAACGTCAGGTTCGCGCCGATGAAGAAGGTCCAGAAGTGCAGCTTTCCGGCCCATTCGGGATATTGGCGACCGGACATCTTGCCGATCCAGTAATATATGCCCGCAAAGATGCCGAATACCGCACCCAGAGACATCACATAGTGGAAGTGCGCGACCACGTAATAGGTATCGTGATAGACCCGGTCGATCCCGGCCTGGCTTAGCACGATGCCGGTCACGCCGCCGACGGTGAAGAGGAAGATAAACCCGACCGCGAACAGCATCGGGGTCTCGAAGCTGACCGAGCCGCCCCACATCGTCGCGATCCAGGAGAAGATCTTCACCCCCGTCGGAACCGCGATGATCATCGTCGCGACCATGAAGTAGGACTGCTGTGTCAGCGACATGCCGACCGTGTACATGTGGTGCGCCCAGACGACGAAGCCCAGACCGCCGATTGCGACCATCGCATAGACCATGGGCAGGTAACCGAAGATCGGTTTTTTTGAAAAGGTGCTGATGACATGAGACACGATGCCGAATGCGGGCAGAATCACGATGTAGACCTCGGGGTGACCGAAGAACCACAGGATGTTCTGATAGAGCACCGGGTCACCGCCTCCTGCCGGATCGAAGAACGTCGTTCCGAAGTTCCGGTCCGTCAGCAACATGGTGATCGCTCCGGCCAGAACCGGCAGTGCCAGCAGGATCAGCCAGGCCGTCACGAAGATCGACCACGCGAACAGCGGCACCTTGTGCAGCGTCATGCCCGGTGCGCGCATGTTCAGAAAGGTCGTGATGATGTTGATCGCGCCCAGAATGGACGACGCGCCCGATACGTGGACGGCGAAGATGGCGATATCGGTCGACATGCCCGCTTCGGTCGTGGACAGCGGCGGATACAGCACCCACCCGATGCCGGACCCGTTCTGACCGTTGCCACCGGGCACCAGCACCGACAGGATGGCCAGCGAAGTGCCTGCCACGAACAGCCAGAAAGACAGGTTGTTGAGGCGCGGAAAGGCCATGTCCGGCGCACCGATGTGCAGGGGCATGAAATAATTGCCGAAACCGCCGAACAGGGCCGGGATCACCACGAAGAACATCATAAGGATGCCGTGGCCGGTAATCAGCACGTTCCACAGGTGACCGTTCGGCGTGCAGGTTTCCGCGGCGTTCGCAAACAGCCGCGCCCCTTCGAGGCACATGAACTGAACACCCGGCTCCATAAGTTCGAGCCGCATGTAGATGGTGAACGACACCGAGATGAAACCCGCAAGTCCGGAAACGAACAGGTAAAGGATCCCGATATCCTTGTGATTTGTAGACATGAACCAGCGCGTGAAGAAGCCCGGCTTCTCGTGCGTGTCGTGTCCGGTCTGTGCGGCGTCGGCCATGCGGTCGCTCCCGTGACGTGAAAATCGATTCTGCGGCGGGATGCGGACACCCTTCCGTGATACAGGGCGTTCTAGCCCTCGTATCCCGCTGGGGCAACGGCACAAGAGGTCGCGGAGGGCGGGAAAATTGCCGCAGGGGTTGTTTTATCGGTCCTGTCTCAGGTTCGGTACTGCGCCAGAGCCCGGTTTTCCGCAGGAATGCGAACGCCGAACAGCAATGCGGCGTTCAGGGCCGTGAAAAGGAGCGCAACCCAGGTCAGTCCCAGAACCATGGGCGTCACGGCGATTTCTGCAATGACGACCGCATAATTCGGATGGGGGATTATGCGGAACGGCCCGCGTGACTCCAGCGGTTCGTTCAGGACGATGATGCGGGTGGTCCATCGCTCGCCCAGCGTGACCAGAACCCAGACCCGCAGGACTTGCAAGATGACGAAGGCCGCTAACCAGGGCAGGCGAAGCGGCTCATCCCAGCCCCAGACGACCATCGCCCCGATCCACGCAATGTGCAGGACGACGATGGCCGGATAGTGCGCCGCGCCATGTTCCACTGCCCCGCGTGCGAGCAAGCGGGCGGTATTGTGCCGCGCGATCGCCAGTTCGACCAATCGCTGCACGATCACGAAGGTCAGGAACAGGACCGGGCCGATCATGCGGAAATCTCCAGCGGAACGAAGGACGCGGTGAAGCCCGGGCCGAGCGCCATCATCAGGAACCGGCCCGTGCGCCCGGCTTTTCGGGCGGCATCCAGCACGAACAGGACGGTCGGCGCGCTCATGTTGCCATGGTCGCGGAGCACTTCGCGCTCCAGGTCGAGCGTGCCGTCGGGCAGGTCCAGCGCGGTTTCCAGCGCGGTGATGACCTTTGCTCCTCCGGGGTGACAGATCATGCCATCGAATTCGGCCCGCGTCCGACCCATGGCGGTCAGGGCCGCGTCGACCGCCCCTGCCATATGCGCCATGGCAAAGGCGGGAATGGACCTGTCGAAGATCACGCCAAGGCCGGAATCGTCCACGTCCCAGCCCATGATCTCCAATGTGTCGGGCCAGATGTGCTGAACGCCCGCGTCCAGCGTGATGGCAGCCGCGCCATTGGTCGACAGACAGGCCGCCGCAGCGCCGTCACCGAACAGAACGGTGGCGATGATATCTGACTTTTGCAGCCGATCCGTGCGGAACGATGGGGTGCAGGCCTCGACTACGATCAGCAGGACACGCGCGCCGGGACGCCCCTTGGCAAGCTGTGCGGCGATCGACAGACCGGAGGCGCCGCCCGCACACCCCAGCCCGAAAACCGGCACTCGCATCACATCCTGGCGGAATCCCATATCGCTCCAGACCACTGCCTCCAGCGTCGGTGTGGCGATGCCTGTTGACGTGACGGTCACGACCACGTCAACCGTTTTCGCGGTCCAACCCGCGTCATCCAATGCGGCCGAAGCGGCATCGCGGACCATCGCGGCGCAGCCATCGTGCCAGATGCGGTTGCGCTCTTCCCACCCATGGGCGGCATCGTCGAACCATTCCAGCGGTGCGACCGAGCGTCTGCGTTCGATGCCGGACTGCGAAAAGGTTGTCAGGAGACGGGCGAATTGAGGATACCGCGGACCAAGGATCTTTTCGGCACGGGCCTGAACCAGATCCTGTGGCAGGTCGTGTGGCGGCAATACGGTCGCCAGCCCGTGAAGCATAACAGTCATGGGCCAATTATCCCGAGAGCGGATTAAGACCGCCGTTCGCGACAACATGGATCGCCGCAGAGTCGCGTCAAACGCTCATCGAACACAAAATCGGCATTCGACCGTTTACGCCACGTCACGACAGCCTGTAGATTCGCCTGAGCGGTGGGACGACGTATCTGCCGAATATCAGGAGGCCAATCGATATGAAGGCTTACGTAATCTTCGACGTCGATATCCGCGATGCGGATGAGTATCAGATCTTCATGACGCGCGTGAAGCCAGCCCTGGCCGAGGCAGGGGCGAAATATCTGGCGCGCGGCGGCCCGCACAGGGTGCACGAGGGCGATTGGGAACCGCGACGGATCGTCTTGATCGAGTTCCCATCCGTCGCCGCGTGGGAGGGGTTCTACAACGGACCAACCTACCAAGGACTCAAAACGATCAGGGATGCCTGCAGTTCTGCTCGACTGGTCTGTGTCGAAGGGCTGGATACGTCAGTTTGACGAACCCGGTTTGATGCCGCCTATGCGTCGCTGACATTCGGAAAAGCATGCCCGAACGTCCGCTTCAAAGCCGCGTCCAGATCGTCCATCGTCACCGGCAGCCCCAGGTCGACCAGCGACGTGATTCCATGTCCGGTGATGCCACAGGGCACGATACCATTGAAATGCGACAGATTTGGCTCAACGTTGATCGACAGGCCATGAAAGCTGACCCATTTCGACAGGCGGATGCCGATGGCGGCGATCTTGTCTTCGCGCGGGGTGCCGTCGGGCAGGGGCGGTTTATCGGGCCGTTCGATCCAGACGCCGACCCGACCTTCGCGGATATGCCCGGTCAGTCCGAATTCGGCCAGTGCGGCGATGACCCAGGTTTCCAGCGTCTGCACGAAGGCGCGCACGTCGCGACCCCGCGCCCCGACGTCCAGCATCGTATAGACGACCCGCTGCCCCGGCCCGTGGTAGGTATATTGTCCGCCGCGCCGGGCCTCGTAGACGGGAAACCGGGCCGGGTCGGTCAGGTCCGCCGGTCTGGCCGAGGTTCCTGCCGTGTACAGCGCTGGATGTTCCAGCAACCAGATCGCCTCGTTCGCCGTGCCGTTGCGGATCGACGCGACCCGGTCCTGCATCGCGGTCAGGGCGTCGGGATAAGGGACGGGCGCGTCCGAAGTGATCCAGTCGGGTTGCATGATCGGTGACTAGGTCGGAGACCGCCGCGCCGCAAGTCGCGCCCACGGTCTGGGGTCCGACCCAAAGGCCATTCGCGACACGGCGCTTTTCGCGCTATCGCCCGACAAACCCTCTTTCCTTTCCCGTACGGCGCGGCTATCCCCGCGCCACGCTGAACTGGCTTTGCGGTCGTGGCGGAATTGGTAGACGCGCAGCGTTGAGGTCGCTGTGAGGTAACACTCGTGGGGGTTCGAGTCCCCCCGACCGCACCAGCCAGAAATGCCAAAACGCCGTCCCTTCATCGGGTCGGCGTTTTTGCATTTCGAAACGCACGTGAACCGGGGCAGGTCAGGCCGTCCGTGTGCCCCAGCCGCGCCATGCCGGGCGGGTGTCGGTCAAACTGATCTCGCCGTGACGCTCGGACCCCAGGCGCAGCGTCGCTTCGCGCAGAATTTCGATACCGACATTCGCATCCTTTGGCAGCAATGCACCGTCCAGTGGCCGTCCGAACGTCAGGTGATACGGCTGCACGTCCTTGTTAAGCGTTTCATGAAACAAGGTTATATCGCGCAATGTCGGGTGGATTGCATCGAAGGCATAGAACATCGCCGAATTGCGCGCCCGGATGTGCAGAGGAATGACCGGCAATTCGAACTTGCGCGCGATCATGGCGGCCGAGGCCATCCACGGACGTTCGTGCAGGCGAAGGCCGCGCCGCTTGGCCAGTCGTCCGCTGGGAAAGATAACGCCCAGACGCCCGGCTTCCAGCGCCTTACGCGTCAGTTGCATCGTTTCACGTGTCTTGCTGACAGTGCGCTTGTCCTCGCGCCATTCGACGGGAACGATGATGTCCGAAAACTGCGGTAAGACGCGAAGGATATCGCTGTTGGCATAGTAGAATGCATCGGACCGCCGCTGCATCAGCTGATCGTGCAGGATGATGCCGTCGGCGATGCCGGTGGGATGGTTCGTCACGACAAGGGCGGGACCGGTCGTCGGGACGTTTTCAATGCCCGTTGCGGTGACGCGACGGGCGATGCGGCGGGCAAGGTCCGCCATGATGTCGGGGACGGGCAAATCGATATAATGTGTGCCGATTTCGACCGAGCGTTCATAGGCCAGAAGACGGTCAAGGATGCCGCGCGCGGCTCGGGAGGAAACACCCGGTTCGAACAACCATGGGGCCCGTTCAGCAATCATTGGATCTAGACGGTCGCGCATGGCGCTTCCTCAGCATTCTAAGTGTCAGGTCCATGATAGCCCTGTCAGATTATGAGACAAATAGTCCTGCGTGGCCAGCAATTCCACTGCGTATTGGTGGTGAACGCAAAAACCCGCTGTCGTGGGGTTTCACGCATCGCTCCTGCGGCACGCTAATCATTATATCGGTGAAATAAGAAGCCTGCCCGCTCTGCACCCGAATGATGGCTTGCGTGACCTCATGAGCCGCGCCGTAACACCCACCTAAATCAATCAGCCGCGTCGGCATGATCCCCATTGCCCGACGATACCCGATAATCCGGACGTGTCATGCTTTCAGCATCCGGATCACCATCTCCGACAGGTCACGGCTGAGACCTGTTGTTCCCAAAATTCGCTCCAGTTGTGCCTTCATCATGGCTTGACGGTCGGCATCGTAGCGGGTCCAGCCGTCGAATGCCGTCGACAGGCGAGCCGAAGTCTGGGGGTTCGATTTATCAAGGTGCAACAGCCATGACGCCAGGAATTCATAGCCTGTACCATCGGGATTATGAAATCCTGCCGGATTGCCGCCCGTCAGCCCCGCGATCAGGGACCGGAATCTGTTGGGGTTCGACGCGTCGAAATCCCTGTGTCGGGTCAAGCGATCGGCCACACCCACCGCATCGCGCGGCGCGGCATGGGCGACCTGCGCCATGAACCACTTGTCCATCACCAGGCGATCATCCTGCCAATCCTGTTCGAAGCTGTGGGCGACCGTCTCGTCGCCTGCATCCAGAAGGCAGGCGAAGGCCGCCATGCGATCGGTCATGTTGTTGGCCACGTCATAAGCCGCACGCGCCGCCTTGCCGCCATCGAGCATCGTCTGCAACCGCAGCAGGGTAGCGGAAAGCGCCCGTTTGCCGGCGTCCTCGGCTTTCGGGTCGTAACTGCCGGGGGTGGCATTGCTCTCACGCAGGTCGGACAGGTCGTCTCGGAGATGCTCGGCCATCGCAAGCTGTGCGGCGCGGCGGACGGCATAGATCCGATCCGGGTCGGGGACGACATCGGCATTGTGCAGCGACTGTGCCAGATCGTCTTCGGACGGAAGGGCAAGCGCCAGTGCCCGGAACGCCGGATCGGCATCGGTATCAGTCGCAAGGGTTGTCATCGCGTCCAGCCATGGCGCGTCGAAGTCAGCATCGTCCGTTACCGCACGCATCAGCCGGTCCTTGGCCAGCGCCCGACCGGCCTCCCATCGGTTGAACGGATCGGTATCATGCGCAAGCAGGGTAAGCCGCTCCGCGTCGGGTTGGACGAAGTCGAGGATGACGGGCGCGGAGAAGCCCCGCAGAATTGACAGAACCGGCTTTGCGTCCAAATCGAACGACAGGTGGTCGGTCTCGGACGTCAGCTCGTGGATCTGCGTTCCGACAACTTCCGACCCGTCCTGAGCCAGTAGTCCGAAGGCCAGTGGAATCGGCATCGGTTTCTTGTTTGCCTGACCCGGTGTGTCGGGGATGACCTGTTCCAGGTCAATACGATACGTGCCGTCGTTAAAGTGTTCTGTCACCTTCACGACTGGTGTTCCAGCCTGCGTATACCACAGCTTGAACTGTGTCAGATCACGACCCGTCGCCGCCTCGAAACAGGCCAGCCAGTCTTCGATGGTGCAAGCCTGCCCGTCGTGCCGTTCGAAATAAAGCGCGCATCCGGCAGCATATCCTTCGGCCCCCACCAGCGTGCGCAGCATGCCGATAAGCTCGGCACCTTTCTCATAGATGGTGGCGGTGTAGAAATTATTGATCTCGACAAAGCTTTCAGGCCGGACAGGATGGGCCAGCGGCCCGGCATCTTCGCGAAATTGGCGTGCGCGCAGGTTCAGCACATCGCCGATACGCTGCGTCGCAAAACCGCGCGCGTCCTGACTGAACTGTTGATCGCGAAACACCGTCAGCCCTTCCTTGAGACACAGCTGAAACCAGTCGCGGCAAGTGATGCGGTTGCCGGTCCAGTTGTGAAAATACTCATGCGCGACGATACGTTCGATATTGGCGAAATCCGCATCGGTCGCGGTTTCAGGCGAAGCCAGGACATATTTCGAGTTGAAGATGTTCAACCCCTTGTTTTCCATTGCGCCCATGTTGAAATCATCGACCGCCACGATGTTGAACACCGACAGGTCATAGACGCGGCCATAGACTTTTTCGTCCCAGGCCATCGACCGTTTCAGGCTGTCCAATGCATATGCGGTCCGCCCCTCGTCGCCGGGCCGGACCCAGACATTCAGCGCAACGTCGCGTCCGTCCATCGTGGTGAAACTGTCGTGTGTCGCGATCAGGTCGCCCGCGACAAGCGCGAACAGATAGGTCGGTTTGGGCCATGGATCGCGCCAGTGTCCATGAGCGGTTTCGTCGCCGTTCGACAGCATTACGGGAAGGTCTGCGTCGATCTGCACGTCATAGGTCGCCATCACGTCGGGCCGGTCCAGCATGTAGGTGATCCGGCGGAACCCCTCGGCCTCGCATTGTGTGCAATACATGCCGTTGGACATGTACAGCCCGGACAGGGCCTTGTTGGTCTGCGGCGCGATCTCGACCTCGGTTTCCAAAAGGAAGCTGTCGGGGGCGTTCAGAATCGTCAGCGTCGTATCGGTCAGACTGTAGGCGTCTGGAGATAACTCCTCTCCGTCCAGCCGGACGGCCCGAAGCTTCAGCAGTTCGCCATTCAGAACCATGTCGCCCGGCCCCTGACGGATACAGGTCAGGCGGGAAGAAACGCGCGTTGCCAAGGGGTCCAGACGGACCTGCAGATCGACGTGGGTCACCGTCACGGGAACGGGGGCATAATCGGCCAGATAGATGGTCTGGTCCTGTTCGGGGGTCGCATCGCGCATGGAAGGCTCCTTTTGCGGGCAAGCTAGGGCTGGCGGAATGGGGGCGCCAGTCTATTTCCGCTGAGGCGGGGAACACAGCGAAATGAGGGCGGTGTCGACATGGCCAGGATGATGGGGAAGGCGAATATGCCGATGAAAACCTGCGCGACCTGCGTGCGACCGTTCACATGACGTCGAAGTGGGCAAAGGGTTGGGGACCAGGTGCGATATTGTTCAGACAAATGCCGTATGAGGCGAAGCGGTAAGAAAACTTGACCAATCCTTGTTGCCGATAGGAAACCTGCGCGTTACATCCCTTCAAACGCTCAAGGAAGGATCGACATGACCCGTATCAATAAATCCGGCCTTCAGGTCTCGACCGATCTGGCCAGCTTCATAGACGACAAGGCACTTGTCGGCACCGGCGTCGATAGCGCCGCCTTCTGGGACGGCTTTTCGAAGCTCGTCCACGATCTGGCACCGAAGAACGCGGCCTTGCTTGCCAAACGCGCTTCGATCCAGACCCGGATCGACGATTGGCACAGGGCCCGCGCCGGTCAACCGCACGATGCCACAGCCTATAAGTCTTTTCTGACCGACATCGGTTATCTGTTTCCCGAAGGCCCCGATTTCACGCTGGAAACGCAAGGCGTTGACCCGGAAATCGCAGAGGTTCCCGGCCCGCAGCTGGTCGTGCCGATCACCAATGCACGGTATGCCCTGAACGCTGCGAATGCGCGCTGGGGCAACCTGTATGACGCGCTCTACGGCACGGATGCGATCGGCGATCTGCCGTCTGGCAAGGGGTATGACGCGGCGCGCGGTCAGCGGGTGATCGATTGGGGCAAGGGGTTTCTGGATCAGGTGCTGCCGCTGACTCAGGGGTCGTGGAAGCACGTGACCGATCTGAAGATCGAGGACGATCGACCCGTCCTGCGCAAGGGTGCCGACGTCGTGGAGATCGCCGATCCACACGCTTATCAAGGATGGGTCGAGACTGATGTCACGATCCGTGTTCTTTTGCGCAATAACGGGCTGGGGATCGTTCTGGTGATCGCGCGGGACGGCACGATCGGCCGTGACGATCCGATGGGTCTGGACGCGATTCATCTGGAGTCGGCGCTCTCCGCGATCATGGACTGCGAAGATTCGGTTGCCTGCGTTGATGCGGAAGACAAGATCGGTGCCTATGCGAACTGGCTGGGGCTGATGCGAGGCGATCTCTCGGAGCAGGTGACCAAGGGCGGCGAAACCTTTACCCGCGCGCTGAATCCCGACATGGAATTCAACGGTCCGGGTGGCGTCATCACTGCTAAGGGACGCGCCCTGATGTTAATTCGCAATGTCGGGCACCTGATGTCGAACCCGGCCATCCTGCTTCGCGACGGCAGCGAGATTCCGGAAGGACTGATGGATGCGGCGATCACGACGCTGATCGCGATGCACGATCTGAAGAAGACCGATGGGCCACGCAATTCGGTGACAGGGTCGGTCTACGTCGTGAAACCCAAGATGCACGGCCCCGAAGAGGTCGCCTTCGCGGACGAGATATTCTCCCGCGTCGAAGCGCTGCTGGGTCTGCCCGCGAATACCGTGAAACTGGGCATCATGGACGAGGAGCGCCGGACGTCGGTCAATCTGAAGGAGTGCATACGGGCCGCCAAGACGCGCGTGGCCTTCATCAATACCGGCTTCCTGGACCGGACCGGCGACGAGATACATACCAGTATGGAAGCCGGACCGATGCTGCCCAAGGGCGAGATGAAATCAACCCTCTGGATCAAGGCTTATGAAGACCGGAACGTTGATATCGGGTTGGCTTGCGGCTTGAAGGGCAGGGCGCAGATCGGCAAGGGGATGTGGGCCATGCCCGACCTGATGGCCGACATGCTGGAACAGAAGATCGGTCATCCGCAGGCTGGCGCGACCTGTGCCTGGGTTCCGTCGCCGACCGCCGCGACGCTGCACGCGACGCATTATCATCATGTCGACGTTCTGGCCCGTCAGGACGAACTGGCCGCCGGTGGCGCGCGGGGCACGCTGGAGGATCTGCTGACCATACCGGTGATGGAGGGGCGCAACCTGTCGGACGCGGAGGTCACGGCGGAAATCGAGAATAATGCGCAAGGCATCCTGGGGTATGTTGTCCGCTGGATCGATGCCGGCATCGGATGTTCCAAGGTCCCGGACATCAACGACGTCGGCCTGATGGAAGATCGCGCAACCTGCCGGATTTCGTCACAGGCGCTGGCGAATTGGCTGCACCACGGTGTGATCTCTGCCGATCAGGTCGAGGCCGGGATGCAGAAGATGGCCGCCAAGGTCGACGCCCAGAATGCGGGCGATCCAAGCTATGTGCCGATGGCGCCCGGCTTCGACGGTATCGCCTACAAGGCTGCGCAGGACCTTGTGTTCAAGGGCCGGGTGCAGCCATCCGGCTATACCGAACCGGTGCTGCACCGGCGTCGGCTAGAGCTGAAGGCCAGCTGACGCTACCCACCGAAAACTTATCGAAAGGACCATATCAATGGCCGAAATCAACCTGCGCCGCGCCCGCCAGATCATCAAAGGCATCATGGCGCGTGGCAAGGAGATGGATCTGAAACCACTGTCCGTCATCGTGCTGGATGCGGGTGGTAACGTGAAGGCGTTCGAACGGGACGATGCCGCCGCACCGGGCCGTTTCGCCATCGCACACGGCAAGGCCTATGGCTCGATCATGCTGGGCATGGCAGGCAAGGCCCAGATGGCGCGTGCCGAACAGCAGGCCTATTTCATGGCTGCCGTGAACGGTGTGTTCGGCGGGCAGGTCGTTCCGGTGCCGGGGGGCATACTGGTGCGTGATGCCAAGGATAATATCATCGGCGCGGTCGGGGTCACCGGCGACACATCGGACAACGACGCGGTTGCGGGCCTTGCCGGGATCGAAGCGGCGGGCCTTAAGGGCGAGGCCTGACCGCCACCGCTCGGGTTGCGGGAGTTTTGCGCCCACGGACCGCGGCAAGCGCCCATCTTCGGTTCGGGATCAATCTGGATAGCGGCATAGTGCAGGCCGCTCCTGCCGTCATCCACGGGCCAGACGGGCCTTGTGCGCCAGCGCATCCCCGCATCTGCCGATGCCGGACTATCGCGAGCGCATCCGGGTCGCTATCTTCCCCTGTAACCGGAGGACTGACATGCGCCCGATCGTCGGCATCATCTCGAACCACTATCTTATCAACGACCAATATCCTGCCCATGCCAACGGCTCTATGAACACTGATGCCGTATCCAAGGTCGCGGGTGCGATGCCGCTGACCTTTCCCGGCGATCCCTCGGTGGTCGGGATCGACGAGTTGCTTGAAACCTTCGACGGCTTTCTGCTGACCGGCGGGCGGCCCAACGTCCACCCCGAGGAATACGGTGAGGCCGAGACCGAGGCGCATGGCACCTTCGACCGCAACCGCGACCGCGTGGCCCTGCCGCTGATCCGCGCGGCGGTCGAGCGGGGTCAGCCCGTTCTGGGTATCTGCCGTGGTTTTCAGGAGATCGCGGTCGCCTTCGGGTCAACGCTGCATCCCGAAATCCGCGACCTGCCGGGGCGCACCAATCACCGCATGCCCCCCGACGGCACGCTCGAGGAGAAATTTGCCCTGCGCCACGACGTGCATTTCACGCCGGGCGGGCCGTTTGCCCGGCTGATGCGGTCCGAGACCGTCCTGACAAACACGCTGCACGGGCAGGGGATCAAGCAACCGGGGCCGCGCGTCCGGATTGATGGCTGGGCCCCCGATGAAACGCCCGAAGCCATCTTCATCGACGGCGCACCGGGCTTTGCGCTGGCCGTGCAATGGCACCCGGAGTGGAATGCGGACGACGACCCGGTGTCGCGCCCGCTGTTCGAGGCTTTCGGCGATGCCTGTCGGGCATGGCGCGCGGAACGGTCGACACCTTTGCAACGCGCGGGCTGATCAGAACCCGTAAAGACGGGCCGGATTGTCCACCAGAACGGCCTGCCTCACCTCGTCGTCCGGGCAAACCCGGTCAAACGCATCCAGCAGCGCGCCTGCCGCGCCGCGCTTTGCCCCGCCCAGCATGATCTGCGGCCAATCCGACCCCCACAGACAGCGCAGCGGATTGGCTGCCAGCATCGCCGCAACATGCGCATCCGCCGCCTCGAACGGTGTCGCGCAAAAGCGATAGGGCGCCGACAGTTTCACCCAGACATGGCCATGTTCCATCAGGTCGAGCAGGGCGCGAAACCCCGGTTCGTCGACTCCTTTCGACAGGTCCGGCCAGCCCATGTGGTCCAGAACGACCGGCACAGGCATCGCGGCGATCCGGGGGGCAAGTTCGGCCATATGGCGGTCGGCCTGCAACAGCATCTGCACGTGCAGTCCCCTGTCGGCCAGACGCGGGGCCATCGCCTCGACGCCATCCCACGACAGGACGCCGCCATGAACATAGTTCAGGCGCACGCCCTCGAACCCTTCGGACTGCAGATCATCCAGTTGATCCTCGGTCGCCGTATCGGTCACCAGGCCGATCCCGCGGGTCGTCTCCCGGCCCAGGGTATCTATGGTCCGGGCGGCCAGGCCGTTGTCGGTTCCATAAAGAATGGACTGGACGATGACCGTATGCGTTGTGCCGAGGGTCGTCATCTGCGCGCGGTAGGCGGCAATGTAATCGCGGAAGTTCCAGCCCTCGGCCGGATCCTCGACCCGCCCGTCCCACAGCCGGGCATCCGATGGCGCGCCGAGCATGTGAACATGCGTATCACAGGCCCCCTCCGGCGCACGGCGGGCGGGCGCGGTCGCGGGCAGCGGCGGATCGGAGCGCGGCAGTGTCATGTTGCAAGTGTATCGACCGGACCACCCCGCGACAATGTCATCAACGGCTGTCAGCCATATTGCTCCAGCATTTGCAGCAAATCATCATGAGAGTTCGCTTCCTGCACCGGCTTGTCCCTGCGCCAGCGCAACATCCTGGGAAATCGCAACGCCACGCCTGACTTGTGGCGCGTGGATTTCTGGATGCCCTCGAACCCGATCTCGAACACATGCTCGGGCGGGACCTGACGAACCGGACCGAAGCGCGCCAGCGTGTTGCGCCGCACCCAGTGGGTGATCTTGCGAAACTCCTCGTCGGTCAGGCCTGAATAGGCCTTGGTGAACGGCACCAGCTCGTTTCCCTTCCAGACCGCGAAGGTAAAATCGGTGTACAGGTTCGCCCGTCGCCCGTGCCCGGCCTGCGCATAGATCATCACCGCATCCAGCGAGAGAGGGTCCAGCTTCCACTTCCACCAGTCGCCCTTCTTGCGGCCGACGTGATAAACGCTGTCGCGGCGTTTCAGCATCAGACCCTCGGCATCCGCATCGCGGGCGGTGGCGCGGACCTTCGCCAGATCGTGCCAAGTTTCGAACGGAATCAATGGCGACATGGCGACCGGGGCGTCCGACGGCAGGTCGGCCAGCAACGTCGCCAGACGCGCGCGTCGTTCGACAAAGGGCAGGGCGCGCAGGTCTTTCCCGCCCTGTTCCAGCAGGTCATAGGCACGCAGGATCACAGGCGCTTCGGCCAGCAATTTCTTCGGCACCGTCTTGCGCCCGATGCGCGGTTGCAGCGCAGAAAACCGCAGGGGGCGATGTGCTTCGGCGTCCCAGACCAGAATTTCGCCGTCCAGAACCGTGCCATCGGGAATGAAATCGGCGGCGCGGGCGAATTCGGGGAAACGGTCGGTCATCAACTCCTCTCCGCGCGACCACAGGTGATGCTGTCCGCCGCGCAGGATCAGCTGTCCGCGAATGCCGTCCCATTTCCATTCCGCCAGCCAATCCGCAGGCGGACCCAGGTTGGCCACATCTCCCTCGACGCCATAGGCCAGACAGAAGGGATAGGGTCGGCTCAGGTCAGCGTCAGGGTCCGGGTCCGTAATCAGCGCGGCATAGCCTGTGCTGTCCGGCGTCCAGTTGCCCATCAGGCGATGCGCCAGTTCCACTTCTGCAATGCCGGTGGCACGGGCCAGCGCGCGGGTCATCAGCTTTTGGCTCACGCCGACACGAAACCCGCCTGTGATCAGCTTGTTGAAGACGAAGCGCTCCGTGCCTGCCAGCCGATCCCACGCCTGCAGGATCGCGGCCTTGCGCGTGGGTTCATCGACGGCTGACAAGGCGCGTATATCGGTGATCCAGTCGGTCAGGCTGCGGTCCGAGGTCGCGCCCGGTTCGGGCAGGACCAGATGGATGGTCTCGGCCAGGTCACCCACCACATCATAGCTCGCCTTGAACAGCCACATCGGCAGGTCCGCCAGTTCGGCAGCCCATTCCGACAAGCGTCTGGCGTTGACCGTGCGCTTGGGTCTGCGTCCCGACAGCAGGGCAATCGTCCAGAGGCGGTCCTGTTCCGGCGCATCGGCGAAATACGCAGCCAGCGCAGCAGTCTTGAGCGTGGTCTTTGTGGTCTGATCCAACGCGGTGAACAGGGTGGCGAAACGTTTCATGCCGTGCCGCCCCGCAAAAAGGCCGCCATCGCGTCGACGGCGTGGTCGGCCTTGGGCGTGCGGCCGACGAATAATTGCCAGACATGCGGCACACCGTCCGTTTTTTGCACTTCTACGGAGACGCCCGCGCGGACCAGGTGCTCCGCGATGGCGTCCGTATCCGCCTCGAGCACCTCGCCCGTGGCACATTGGATCAGCACCGGCGGAGAATTGTCGAAGACCGCGTGGATCGGGGAAACGCGCGGATTTCTGGGGTCGGCGCATCCGACGTAATCGCGGGCGACACGGTGAAGCAGTGCCAAGGGGAAGATCATCTCGCCACGAGTGTCCGGCGTCTGTCGGGATGGATCAAGGTCGACTGCAGGCGAGACAAGAACAACCCGTTCCGGCGGTGTGCCGTCCGCCAGCAGGTCGGCCAATGTCGTCAGGGCAAGGGTTCCGCCCGCGCTGTCACCGCCCAGGGCAAGCGGGCCTGCGGCGATCAGTTCACGGGCAACGGCAATGCAATCGTCCGGCCCGGCCGGGAAAGGATGTTCCGGCGCAAGACGATACTCCGGCAGGATCACGTGTCGCCCCGATCGTTGTGCCAGGGCAAGTGCCAGGCGGGCATAGCTGCGGGCCGATCCCAGAACGAATCCGCCGCCATGCATCCAGAGAAGGGAACCTGCCGCATCCATGGGTGCGAAAACGTGGCAGGGGACTCCCGCGATTGTTCTTCTTGTGACTGTCATCCCGTCGAGCTGCGGCGTGCGCGGAGTCAGCAGCCGGACCGCATGCCGATGCAGCGCCCAGGGCAGGGGCAGGGTCAGAGCCGGTTTGACGATGCCCCGGCAGATCACCACCAGCGCCCGATCCCGCCAACTCATGCGATATCCTCGGCGTCGAGCAACTCGTCCCCGAACTCGGTCTGCACGATCTGCGCATCGTAGCCCTGATGCTCCAGCCAGTCGCGGAACGTCGAAGTATAGCCGTGGGTCGCGAAGATCCGCGTCGCGCCGGTTTCCGCGACAGCCGCGTTCAGACCCTTCCAGTCGGCATGATCGCTGACGACAAAACCGCGCTCGGTTGCCCGCCTGCGCCGCACGCCGCGCAGCGCCATCCAGCCCGATGCAAAGGCCGTGGCGACCGGCCCGAAGCGTCGGGACCAGGTGCTGTCGAGTGCAGAGGGCGGTGCGATGAGCATGGCACCGGGAGAGGCCTTGGGATCGAGGTCGGGGGTGACGCGCACCGTGTCCGGCAGGCGCAGGCCTTGCGCGCGCAACACTTCGTTCGTGTTCTCGACCGCGCCATGGGTCAGGATCGGACCGATGTCTGGGTCCAGCATCGTAATGACGCGTTGCGCCTTGCCCAGCGAATAGGCGCCGATCGCGGACACGCGGCCCTGTTCGGCATTCGCCCGCCACCAATCGTTGATCTGCGCTGCCAGTTCAGCTTCGGGGCGCCAGTCGAACACCGGCAATCCGAAGGTACATTCGGTGATGAAAGCGTGACATTTCACCGGCTCGAACGGCTCTGACAGGCCATCGGCGGTGGTCTTGTAATCGCCCGACACGACCCAGACCTCGCCCTTGTGCTCGACGCGGATCTGCGCGCTGCCGGGGACGTGACCTGCGGGGTGAAAGCTGACGGTGACGCCATTGATATCGCGTCTTTCGCCAAAGGCGATCCCGTCGAGTGTGATCTCCCCCAGCCGGTGGCGTATGACCGGGGCGGCTGCGTGTGTTGTCAAATAGCGGCGATGCCCGGGATAGGAGTGGTCGGCGTGGCCATGGGTCACCAGCGCACGATCGACCGGCTTCCACGGATCGATGTGGAAGCCGCCGGCGGGGCAATAGATGCCTTCGTCACGAAATTCGAGAACCATGGTGATAATTTAGGGCCTGATCGTCATCAGGACCAGTCGCCAGACGCCGTAAGCTTTTCCGACATCTGTGTCGGCGTCCAGATTCAGGCGGGAATGTGGCGAATCACAAATTCCTCCGACATGGAGCACTCCTCGATAGCCCCTGAATTTTGACACTTGCGGGCCGCAATAGGGTCGAATCCGTGCCATAGTTGTGCCACGATCCACAGTGTTGCCCCCAGATTGCCTTATTGTAACGGCATAACTGCCTTATTCAAACCGGGGGGTTTATGATGAATGTCTGCTTAAATGGCCTTAAAACCGGCCCAATCTGCCTTGGCGACGTGATGAGCCAGGTTCACGGTGAAAGCATCACGATGACCCAGACGGGTCTGGGAATGTTAGCGTTCCTGGCGGTTGTGGTGGCGATCTTCGTATTCCGCAGTCCAGCCTGAACCGACCTGACATGGAACCGAGAGGCTTGGCTTAACTGGCCTTTCCCGTTTTTCAGGTTCATAGGCGCGTTGCCTGCCGTATATGGCTGGGAACGAAGTCATGGCCGCAGGCCTATAATGTATCATCCTTCGGGTGCGTTCAGCGTCAACTCTCCGTCGTCTTCCATCTTGCGGATCATCGCGACGATCTCGCTCATCGCAAGCTCGGTCTCTTCCGGGGTCGGAGGGTCACGTTCGCCGATCTCCTCGCGGAATTGGTCGGCCATCCGCTTGGAGATAGAACCGAGGATGAAATCCACGACCTCGGCCATGTCGTCGGCCGCGCCGGCAAGGGCGGTAACGATCACAGACCCGTCCAGTCCGCGCAGAACCTTGGGCATGTCGCGCGGGGAAATGCGGTCGGCGATATTCTCGAAGCTGAACACGGCGAAGCGGACGCGGGCCGCGAAATCCGGATGGGTCGCCTCCAGACTGTCGAGGATGGCGCGACGCACGCCGGAGGTTGCCGCATTCAGTATATTGCCGACCCGCTGCACCCCGTCGGTCGCAAAGGCGACAGGCTTGCGCGATGCCCTTTCGCGGCCGAGCGCAATGCCGATCTGAGCCACGGCAGTCGGAGTGACATCTTCGGTTTTGGCAAAGGCGGCAGCGATGCGGTCCGCCCGTTCCGGCGGCAGTAACTGCATCAGTTCGGCGGCCCGCGTCGCAGGGAGCTTAGAGAGGAGAACGGCGCAGACTTCGTCGGATTCGCCGTCGATCATTGTCTTCAGGCCGGCCGCATCGAGTTCGGAAATCTTGGTCCATGGTCCGCTGCCGGGCAGGGCGGCATTCCCTAATTCATTGGTCATTGCGTCAACCACATCCAGCGAAAGCTGGCTTTCCAGAAGAGCAAGCACCTTGGCGCGGTCGCGCGGAAAGTGCAGGCCGATGCTGTCGAGTTCGGCCGAAAATTCGGCGATGATATCAGCCAGAGTGCCGCGATCGATAAAGCGCAACCGGGCCATGTCATCAACCAGTTGCCGCTGCTGATCGGGCGGCAGGTCGCGCAGGCCCGGATCTGCCCCTCCGGAAACGAGCAGGTGGATCACCACCGCCGCTTTCTGGCGCCGTGTCAGCGGGCCGCCCGAAGGTGGAAGGCCCGGAACCGGGACATTCGTCGGCTGATAGGTCAAGGCAGACTCCGTTCACCGCGCGGTCAGGTGACGGAGTCATGAACCCAAAACGTTAAGAACCCGTTGCGGTGACGAGGCCATCCACAACGGGTTCCGGATTTCGCGTTCATCAGGTGCCGGGTCTGCGATCCGGTCGATGCGTCAATCTACTGCAGTTGGGTAGCTGTTCCAGCAGTTGGCGTCGTTGTTGGCCCAGTCGGTCCCGGCATTGCATTCGCCGACTTCGAAGTTGGCCGCATCAGATGTTGCCGTGCTCTCGTCGTAGATTTCGGCGCTCGATCCGGCCGTGGCGAGCGCCAGCGTCGATTCGCCTTCGCTGTCGATCTCGACGCGGGCTATGAGGGTGTTTCCATCGATGCTTGTGCTGCCGGATACGTTCGTCTGAACGACGAAATCGGGAAGCTCCAGATCGGTTGTGGAGTTGATGACGATGCTGTCGCCATAGTCGGCGGCGGGATCCACAGGCTCTTCCAGGCTGGCGGTCTGGACGGGATCGCCTACGGCGGTCTCTGTCGATGCGACGGTGAAGCTGTCGGCGGGCTGCTCGACGGCCGTTTCGACGACTGTCGCGTCGGAGCCATCTGTGGCGCTCACAAATTTCTGGGCATGTGCGATGCCGGGCAGCAGCATCACGGACAGGGCGATGTAACGGATCATGACTAAAACCTCGGTGTTGGCAGACCCGCAATGCTTGCCTTGTCAATAAGGCGAGAATCAGGACGATTTATGTCAGCCCGGCGGTTTCTTTGGCGCCAATCATGATGTTCAAATTCTGGACAGCCGTGCCCGACGCGCCTTTGCCGAGGTTGTCGAGAACCGCCGTTACCGTCACCCGGCCTGCGCCGTCACCCTGTACAGACAGGATCATTCGGTTGGTGTCGCGCGTGGCCTGAGGATCAATCCGATCACCTGCCATTTCGACGCTGACGAACGGATCGCCGTGATAGAAATCGCGCAGTGCTGCCTCGATCCGGGCGTGTCCGGCAATTTCGCCGGGCAACAGATCCGCATGCAGATGCAATTGAACCATCATGCCCTGAGCGAAATTCGCCACCATTGGCTGGAACAGGGGCTTTCGGGTCAGGCCGCCGTATTTCATGATCTCGGGGATGTGCTTGTGCGACTGGGTCAGCGCATAGAGATAAAGGTCAGGCGCCGTCCCTGCCTCGTACTCCGCGATCAGCGCCTTGCCGCCGCCGGTGTATCCGGACACGCCGGTCAGAACGACACCGTGATCGTGCGGTACGAGGCCCGCATCTGTCAGGGGCCGCAGCATGGCGATTGACCCGGTGGCATAGCAACCGACGTTCGCGACACGGGTCGCGTCGCGGATGCGATCCCGCTGACCGGGCAATTCGGGCATGCCGTAGACCCAGGCCGCCGCCGTCCTGTGCGCGGTCGAGGCGTCGATGATCCGGGTGCCGCCCGCCAGTATCACCGCGTCGCGGGCTGCATCGTCGGGCAGGCACAGAATGGAGACGTCTGCCTCGGCGAAGGCATCCTTTCGGGCGGCTGCATCCTTGCGGTGTTCGGTCGGCACCGACACCAGACGGATGTCGTCCCGCGCCTCCAGCCGGTCACGGATTTGCAGGCCGGTGGTCCCGGACTCGCCGTCGATGAACACTGCGGTCGTCATGCTGTCGTCTCCGTTTGTCGGAGGATGGATACGACGGTGGCGGGTTACGTGCAACGGCACCGGACCCCGGCCGCCGGAGGGGCGAGGGGCTGCCGGATGTGGTGAAAAACCGAAAATCCCGTGTTTCTATCGCTGCGAAAATCAGTCTTTGAACCCATGGAAGATTCATCTTGCGCGCGCGGCACTTGCCCGGCTAGCGTTCTTGCAAGCGTATGCACGCCTTGATCCTAACGGCGAGGTCGGGAAAGGGAAGCACCTTCGCAGCCAAAGTCGTCTTGATGACCCGAGAGGGAGGAACAGGGCGGCCGCACCGGAAAACCGGGCACACGACACGCATAGCAAACCGATGGGGAGATACCGATGCTGATCAAGAACCTTGCCCTTGCGGGCGCCTTCGCGCTTTCGGCCACGGTGATGACAACCACCGCCGTGGCCGCCTGTTCGTTTGAGAACGATGTTGAAATCAAGACGCTGAGCGCGGGTTTCGAGGCATGGAAGGCCGTGACCGACGCCATGGCGGAGTGCGGCAACGTATCAGCCGAGCTGGATCAGGAGTTCCGCACCAAGCAGCCTGCCGCCTTTGCCGCCAACCCCTCGCTCTATGCGATCGGTGGCGTTTCGAATGGCACTGTCACGCCGCTTCTGAATGAAGGCACGATCCGACCACTGGACGATCTGGTTGCGAAATATGGTGAAAACTTAAGTCCCAACCAGCTGATCCGGGTCAACGGCGAGGTGATCGCCATCGCCATGATGGTGAATACGCAGCACCTTATGTATCGCAAGGATATCTTCGAGGATCTGGGGTTGGACGTCCCCAGAACCTATGACGAGGTGCTTGTCGCTGCACAGACCATTCAGGACGCCGGGGTCGTCGATTATCCGCTGGGGGCCACCATGGCCTCTGGCTGGAACATCGCGCAGGATTTCAACAACATGTTCCTTGGTTATGGCGGCACCTTCTATAACGAAGACAGCACGCCCGCGGTGAATTCCGAAGCCGGGATCAAGGCTTTGGAGATGATGAAAAAGCTGACTGCATACATGGACCCGGAGTATCTCGTCTCGGATTCCACCTACGTCCAGCAGCAATTCCAGCAGGGCAAGATCGCCATGGCAAACCTCTGGGGGTCGCGCGGCGGCGCCATGGACGACCCGGCAGAAAGCCAGGTCGTCGGCAAGGTCGGATCGGCTGCCGCGCCCATCGCGGTCGAGGGCGGGCCACCTGCAACGACGCTTTGGTGGGACGGCATCGTGATCGCCAAGAATATCGACGATGCGACTGCCGACGCGGCCTTCCGCGTCGCAATGGAGGGCCTCGACAGCGAGATGGTGCAGGGTGCGAACGAAGACGCGATATGGCTGATTTCAGGCTATACGCCGGGTGACATGGCGTCGGGTGCGATCGCCACGGCGACGGCCACGCCCGCGCCCATCAGCTATCCCTCGACCAGCCAGATGGGCCTGATGCACACGGCCCTCGGCAACAAGCTGGATGGCTTCTTCACCGGCAACATGACCGCCGAGGAGACGCTGGCCGCCGTCGAAGAGGATTACATCAGCCAAGCCAAAGAAGCCGGTCTGCTGGAATGATCGGACCCCGCCGGGGGCGCACAATCCGCATTGCGCCTCCGGCCGCCCCTGAGGACACGTCCACACGTCCCGTTCCACCAGCTCCGGGGACCGCGCCATGAAGTTCCGCACCTTCGCCATGTTCGTCGGACCGTCGGTCGTCATGATGCTGATGTTCATCGCGTTCCCGTTGGTGACGGTTTTGCTGAATTCCTTCCAGGTGACGCAGCCGGTGTTCCAGGTCGTCGAGACCGAAACCTGCACCCCCGGTTTCATCACCCAGACCTGCACGACCGAGATCAAGACGATCCCGGTTCTGGACGGTGACGGCAAGACGGTCACGACCACGCGGTGGGTCGGCTTTTCATCCTATGCCAATGTCCTGGGCGGCGAACGTCTGACCCGCGCCCTGTCCGACTTCGACCTTGGCGCTGTCTTGCAGATCGACTTCTGGAAGGCGCTGCGGTTCACGCTGACCTTCACGCTTGTCACGCTGCCATTGGTCCTTGGACTGGGGCTGGCCATCGCGGTCGTGGTCAACAACGCCGCCACGGCAGTGAAAGGACCGGTGATCTTCGTTTCGCTGCTGCCATTCATCATAACACCGGTCATCGGCGCGCTGTCGATCCGCTGGCTGTTCTATGGCGACGGGATCGTGACGGTGTGGCTGGAGGCGCTGTTCGACACCAACCTTTCGGTCGCCGCAAATGGCTGGGCGATCGAATTCCTGATGATGTTCTATCGCGTCTGGCACGTTGCGCCCTTCGCCTTCGTGATCTTCTACGCGGGCCTGCAAACGGTCAATCAGGACACGCTGGAATCGGCGATCATCGACGGCGCGTCTCGGTGGGAAAGACTACGATACGTCGTGATCCCGCACCTTATGCCGCTGATCGTGTTCATCACGCTGATCCACCTGATGGACGCCTATCGCGCCTTCGAGGAGGTCATCGGGTTTTCGTCCGAATCGTACCGGATCACGCTGCAATACCTGACCTATGATTACCTGACGCCGGACGACGCGGGAAACCGTCAGATCTCGTCGGCCAGCGCATCGGCGATGCTGACGATGATCGGGGTCGTTGTATTGCTGGCCGCGCCGCTGCGCCGCACCTGGCGCGACCACAGAGGGGCATAGAAATGTCCGACGCATCCGTTCCACGCGCCCTGCGGCAGCCATTATCGCTGAAACTGGCGTCAAACCTGTTCCTGCTGGCATGGCTGTCACTGGCAGCCTTTCCGCTGTTCTGGATTGTGGCGATGTCGTTCAAATCGCCTGTCGATGCCTTCTCCTCCTCGGCAATCAACGTTCTTGTGGGCCCTCGGACGCTGGCCGATGGCAAGGGGCTGTCCATCGTCGATATCCTGCTGGGCCTTACGGTGGCATGGCTGTCGATCAGGGCAGCGACGAAATGGCTGATGCCGATGGCGGCGGGCGAGGGGACCGTGCAGCGCATCTTCAGTTGGGCGGTAATCGCACTGGGGTTCGCGGTCCTGTTCATCATCGGGTTCTTCTTCATCGTGCCCTGGATCTCTGGGCCGCTGAATGCGCTTCTCGGGCCGCTGGGCAGACCGGTGCTGGGGCTGACTGCGGAACATTACCGCGCCGTCTGGGTCGAAAACGCATTCTACGAAAACTTCCGCAACTCAATGATCGTGACATTCGGGGTGGTCACAGTGTCGCTGACGGTGGGGACATTGGCAGGGTATGGGCTGGCCCGGTCAGGGTCGACATTCGCATTCTGGATTTTGATTATCGCTTTGATTTTCAGAGCCTTGCCCCATTCGGTTCTGGTTGCCGGATACCTGCCGGTGTTTATCAACTCGGCCGAAATTCTCCGGCCCGTCCTGGGGGAGAATGCACCGACGCTCTACGGTCAGCCGCTGGCGGTGATCGCGGTGCTGGTGTCGATAAACCAACCCTTCACGATCTGGATGCTGCGCTCGTTCTTCCAGAACATCCCGGTCGATCTGGATGAAAGCGCGCGTGTCGATGGCTGCACACATTTTCAGGCCTTTCGCTGGGTCATCATGCCGGTGATGTGGCCGGGGGTGATTACGACGGGTCTGTTCAGTTTCCTGCTGGCCTACAACGATTTCCTCGTGACGTCGCTGCTGCTGGATGCGTCGAACCAGACGATGGTTCCGGCGATCGCCGGGTATTTCAACCGCGAGACGACGACCACCGATCAGGTCGAGGCGGTGGCCGCGGCGGTCAGCATCACGGCACCGCTGTTCCTGCTGGTGATGATCTTTCAGCGGCAGATCGTATCGGGCCTGACGGCGGGGGCCGTGAAGGGATGAACGCCGGTTCATCATAATCCGGACGCGACACTCCGATGAAGCGTTGCACGGCGCGAACGAGCGGGCTGCTGCGTGACTGAAGCCTTCCCGGTCCGCAAAAACACTCAGCCTGGAACCCCACGTCTTCCGTCATGCGAACATACATGGGCTGTCCGATGGTTTTCCCAGGAAAAGTCGTGCCATGCCTTCTTCGACGAATTCAGCCGATGCCGACCCTTTCGCGAAGGATCGGTGCCGTCTTTAGCAAAAGCACTTTCAACCCCTTGCGCGGACGCGTAACCCGGCGCCATGCGTATTCTTTTCCTTGGCGACGTCATGGGACGTACCGGTCGCACTGCCATCACCGAACGCCTTCCCGGTTTGCGCACCGATTGGCGACTGGATGCAGTTGTTGTGAACGGCGAGAACGCCTCATCGGGGCGGGGTCTGAACGCCAGTCAGGCCAGGGGTCTGTTTGATGCGGGGGCGGATATCGTCACGCTGGGCGACCATGCCTTCGACCAGAAGGACATGATGCAGGCCGTCGAACAGGACGCCCGCATCCTGCGCCCGATCAACTTCGCCAAATCCGCACCCGGCAAGGGCTGGCGGGTGTTCGACATCGGGGGCCGCAAGCTGCTGGTCGCGCAGGTGCTGGGGCAGGTGTTCATGTCGCGGACCTATGACGATCCGTTTTCGGCGATCGAACCTGTTTTGAAGGCGCATCCGCTGGGCCGCGCCGTCAATGCCACGCTGGTCGACGTGCATTGCGAGGCGACGTCCGAGAAGATGGCGATGGGCCATTTCTGCGACGGGCGCGCCAGCATCGTGGTGGGCACCCACACCCATATTCCCACCGCAGACGCCTGCATCCTGCCGCGAGGAACGGCGTTTCAATCGGATGCAGGGATGTGCGGCGATTATGACAGTGTGATCGGGATGGAAAAGACCGAGCCGCTGCGGCGGTTCATCACCGGCATGACCAGAGACAGGTTCGAACCTGCGAACGGCGAGGCGACGCTGTGCGGACTGTTCGTCGAAACCGATGACGCCACCGGATTGGCACGCGAGGTCGTGCAGGTGCGGCAGGGCGGGCGCCTGTCGCAGAGCGGTCCAGCCACAGGGCCCGCGGTATGAGCTGGCTCGACCTGTCGCAACCCGCCGAAGCCTGGATTACATTGGGCGTTCTCGCGGTGATGCTGGGTCTGTTCATCCGTGAGGTCTATCCGACCGAAGTGGTGGCGATGGGCGGCGCGGCAATCCTGCTGGCGACGGGGATATTGCCCTACGAGGCGGGCGTTGCGGTTTTGTCCAACCCGGCACCCTGGACTATCGCGGCGATGTTCCTGTTGATGGGCGCGCTGGTGCGGACCGGCGCGCTGGACTGGTTTACGCGCTTTGCCGAGGCGCAGGTCGGCACCCGGCCCCGGCTGGCCATCGGCATGTTGCTGGCCTTCGTTCTTGTCGCCTCGGCTTTCGTGGCGAATACGCCCGTCGTGGTCGTGATGATTCCGGTGTTCGTGCAACTGGCGGGCGCGATGAAGCTGGCACCGTCGAAGTTGCTGATCCCGCTCAGCTATGCGTCGATCCTGGGCGGCACGATCACCCTGATCGGGACGTCGACCAATCTGTTGGTCGACGGGGTGGCACGGGCGCGGGGGATGGAGCCGTTCACCATCTTCGAAGTCTCGCCGCTGGCCATTCCTGTGGCGTTGGTGGGCATGGCATACCTGTATTTCATCGGTCGGCACCTCTTGCCCGAGCGGACGTCGATGGCGGCCATGCTGGGCGGATCGCGCAAGGCCGCGAAATTCTTTGCCGAGGCGATTATCCCGCTTGATTCGAACCTGATCGGGCGCGAGGCGACAGACGTGCAACTTTTCAAACGCGATGGTGTGCGACTGGTCGACGTGGTGAGGGGCGATGCGTCGTTGCGCCGCAACCTGAGCGCCGTGACGCTTCAGACCGGCGACCGCGTGATCCTTCGCACCGAGATCGCGGAACTGCTGACCTTGCAGCGCAATCCCGACCTGAAGCGACTGGATCAGGTGGGCGCGGTCGAGACCACGACGGTCGAGGTTCTGATTACCCCGGACGCAAGAATGGTCGGTCGACGGCTGGGTAACCTGCGGTTGCGGCGCAGGTACGGGGTCTATCCATTGGCCCTGCACCGGCGGGACCGGAATATATCGGGGCAACTGGACGATATCGTCGTGCAGGTGGGTGACACCCTGCTTCTGGAAGGCGCGGGCGACGATATTCACAGGCTGGCTCTGGACATGCATCTTGTCGAAGTCAGCGCACCGCGAGAGCAGGCATTCCGCCGCGAGCGCAGCTGGATCCCGGTGGTCGTGGTCGCGGGCATCGTTGTGTTGTCGGCAATGGACCTTGCGCCGATCCTGGCACTTGCAGTGCTGGGTGCGGTGATCGTTCTGTTGACGCGCAGCGTAGACGCGGACGAGGCGTTCGGTTTCGTCGACGGCCGGTTGCTGGCGATGATCTTCGCAATGCTGGCCGTGGGCGCGGCGCTGGAATCTTCGGGTGCGGTCGAGATGATCGTTAACGCGGTCGCACCGTATTTGCAGGGATTGCCGGGGCCGCTTCTGGTACTGGCGGTGTTCGCGCTGACCTCGACCCTGACCGAACTGGTCAGTAACAATGCCGTGGCCGTGGTGGTCACGCCGATTGCCATAGCCTTGGGGCAGACCCTTGGCGTAGACCCGCGCGGACTGGTGGTGGCAGTGATGGTGGGGGCGAGTTGTGCCTTTTCGACACCCATTGGCTATCAGACGAACATGCTGGTCTATGGTCCGGGCGGATATAGGTTTACCGATTTCGCACGGGTGGGAATCGGCTTGAATGTCATTGTCGCTCTCGTCTCGTCTGCGCTGATCCCTCTGATCTGGCCGCTTTGAACGATCATCTGGAACTGCCTGGGAGGCCTAAATGCGCTCTATCCTGATTTTTCTGCCGCTCGTCCTCGGGGCGTGCCAAACCCTTGCTACCGCGACTGGCGGGGATGTGCCGCAATCCGATGTGATCGTGCCTCCGGGTGAGGTGCGGGTCGTCTCGGCCGCAGCAACGCCCGGCGAAGTCACGATCCGGTTGTCGGATGGAGCGCGCTGCACCGGAACCCGCCCCGAGGGGACGCCGGGCGGTTGGTCGGGCGTGACTGCCGATTGCGGTTATGCGCTGCCATATACGGTGATGTTCAAGCAAGGCAGCGTGCCGCAGCGATTCCAGATCGAGGTCCCCGCTGCGGGCACCGGGCCGCGCGCGGAAATACTGGTAGTTGACGTGGATGGTGTACGCCGTCTGTTCGCCGCGCCGCTGGGCAGCAACGTACGGTTCGAAACTCAAGGCTGACGCAAGAGGCGGGGGGCCATGTGCCCGCCCGCGCTACTCTCCCGCCAGTAAGGTCCGGGCATGATCGGGCCGGGGGGCCGGTTCCAGATTGCCGGGGGCCGTGCGACCCTCGGCGGCCAGTTGCGACAGCGCCGCGTTCAGGCGGCGGCGGGCAATTCGACCCGCCCCCTTGCGAACCATGTATCCTGTGATCAGCGCCGCAAGCCACGGACGATCCAGGCGATCGATCTTGCGCATCAGACCCGTCAGCCAGACCGGGTCCTGCCGACGTCCGCGCCAGAGCTGGGCGAACCGCAGCGGGGTCAGCGTGTCGTTGACGGCCCCGGCGATCAGGCGGTTGAGGATGCCGATCCCTTCGATCCGGGCCTGAATGTCCGTGCCTGCATGGGTCGCGGGCAGGCGCATGACGTGGCCGGCCTGGAACAGGCTGGCGTGCATCGCATCCGCAGACTCGGTCGGGTCCGTGATCAGATAGACCCGCGCCGCCCCGTCGATCATCCGCGCGGCATTGCCATAACGCGGGCCGAAAGGCAGCGACCACGCGTTGCGGAACCGGCGTTCCCAGGGCGCGATATCGCGGGCGAGTGTGGCATAGGGCTGCATCAGAAAGACGATCGAACCGGGGGCTGCCACGCTGTGCGCCGCGGCACCGTAGGCTCCCATGCCGCCGCCCGCGAAGACTACGGTGTCGTAGTCGTCGAAGAAGCCATCGTCGGTCAGGCCGTCGAAGAAGTCGTGCAGGTCGTCGTCACGGAACCAGGTCCGCCCCTCGGCCATGATATCGAGGGTGGCCCAGCCCCGTTTGCGCGCCAATCCGCTGCTGAGCGGCAGGCCGCCGTCACGTGCCCGCGTGGTGTCCAGGCATTCGAACGTCACCAAAAGAGTGTCGCCGCCGGGCCGGTGCAGCGCCAGATGCTCGTCACCGATCTGTCGCAGATACCCAACGTCTCCTGCCGCCTGCGTCAGCGCGGCGCGGTGGGCGGCGCGGGTCATCAACTGGGGCATGGGTTTGGACATGAGAATCCTCGGGTCACGGGACAGGGGTATATCGTAACGCGAAAACCCCGCAGTTTCAGGCCAAAAAACGTCCTCTTTGCTTGATATTCCTGCCGCATTGTCGCCGTATCGGCAATGATGAAGCCGCCTGCCGCGGATTTACCCGTCAGGAGCAACATGACCGAATCCCCGATCCAACACCCCCTACCGACGATTACCGTTGTCACTTGCCTGCGCGATGAAGGACCGTTCGCGGTTGAATGGATCGCCCACCTGCGGGCTTTGGGTGTCGGGCAAATCCTCGCCTTCACAAACGATTGCCGCGACGGGACCGGCGCGTTGCTGGATGCACTGGCACCCGCAGGGGTGGTTCATATGCCGCAGGGCGACATTCTAGGGTCGAACCCTGCGCCGCAGTGGCGCGCTATGGCCGCGGCATGGGATCATCCGGCCTGCCGCGACGCGGATTGGCTGGCGCATCTGGACCCGGATGAATTCATTGCGCTGGACGGGCCCGCGACCTTGCCGGACCTTGTCGCCCGAATGCCCGACGCACAGGCCATCGTGCTGCCGTGGCGGTTATTCGGCTGTGCCGGACGGCTGGAGCCGGGGCAGGGCAGCACACCGGAGCGGTTCGACCGCGCCGCCCCCGCGGGCGTGGCCTATCCGGCGCTGGCGTCGTTCTTCAAGACGCTGTTCCGGCGTGACGGCCCGTTCACCGGTTTCGGCATCCACCGCCCGCGCCAGTCCGCGCCCCCGGTCCTGTATGACGATACCGGCGCGCGGAACGACGCACTTGCGCAGGCCGCGAAACGCATCCTGCTGTGGCGCGGCGGGCAGGTGCCGGACGGGCGTATTGCACAACTGAACCATTATTCTACACGGTCCGTTCATGAATTTCTGGTCAAGCGGGACAGGGGCCTGCCGAACCACGTCGGCAAGCCGGTCGATCTGGAATATTGGGTGGAACGCAATTTCAACGAGACGCGCTGCAATATGATCGCTTCCCAACTGCCTGCCATGATGGCGGAGACAGCGCGCCTGCGCGACATGCCTGGCGTCGCAATGGCCGAGGCGGCGGCACGGGCATGGCATGACGCGGAGCTTTCGCGCATTCTGGCCACGCCCGACGGCGCGCGTTTGTGCGGCAGGTTGGTGCTGGCAGCGGGCAGTCGCGCCCCCGCACCCGCCCTTGGCCGCAGCCTTCTGGACCTCTATGCCCGCGCGCAGGAGGCGGGCAGATGATCGAAACGCGGGTTTTGAACGGGCAGGTGATCGAAGGCGTCACCGTGCTGGACGCGATTGGCGATGCCGAGGGCCTGCGGGTATTTTTCGCTGCCGGAACCGATCCGAACCAGATAGGGCGGCAGGGCAAGGTGGTGCCGCAACAGGCGATTTCGGTCAATTCGTCGCTGATGGTGCGCTGCGACTGGTCGGGCAAGGGCCGGGCCGCGTTGCCGGTGCGGGGGATCGCGGCCAGGATTGACGTCGCCGCACCCGAGCCTGGATTATTCACGGGCGCGCGCGTCCTGATGGGGGCCCGCAATGGCGAGACACCTGAACTGGTGCGCGACTGGCTGCGCCATCATGTCGCGACGCAGGGGGCTGATGCCGCGCTGATCCTCGACCGGGTGCGACCGGGCGAAAAAGGGCTGGCACCGGCGCTGGACATGTTGCTGGAGACCGCGCCCGTGGCGGGTCTGACACGGGTGGTCGTGGTCAGCAGTCCCGTGCCCCTGGGCCATGACGCGATCAGCGAACGGCATCCGCTTCAGGCCCCGGACGCGCCCGGCAAGGACCGGATGGCGGTACCCGAAACCGATCCGTGGACCGCACCGATGGCGGCGATGATCGTCTGGGAGGCGTTGCGCTGGCGGTTCCTGACCGATGCGCGCGCTGTGGCCTTTCTGGACGTGTCGGACATGTTGTCCCCCGCGCCGCCGGGGCGCCGCGCTTTCGACCTGATCGACGGGTCCGATCTGGGCGTGGTCGCGCTGATCGGGCGGCGGATATACCCGTGGCGCGTGCGCAAGGGGCAGGCTGCGACATTCGGCGATCATATCTGCGACCAGTTCGACAATCCGGGTGGCAACCGGCGCTGGGTCGCGGCACCTGCGCGCTTGCCTAGGGATGCGCCGTTTCGTCTGGTGCGCGTCGGCGGGTTGAAGCCTGGCGCGCGCGATGTGGCGTTTTTCTATCGTGCGATGGCGGCCAAGACCCCCGAGAATGACGCCGACGCGCCACTGGCCCCCAAGGCCGGGCTGGTGGTGGACGACGACCTGCTGGCGCTGGCCCGCAATGGTTTCGGTCACGACCCGATCCTGCCTCCGGTGTCCGAGAGGTCGGGTGCCATCGGGGTTGCGGCGTCGGTACCCGGTCGGACGGCCATCGTGACCTGCATGAAGAACGAAGGGCCGTTCGTTCTGGAATGGATCGCCTATCATCGTGCAATCGGGGTCGATGATTTTCTTGTCTATACGAACGACTGCTCGGACGGGACCGACACGCTTCTGGACCTGTTACAGGATCAGGGCATCGTCGCGCATCGCGAAAATCCGTTCCGAGCCACGGATATGAAGCCCCAGCATGCCGCTTTGGAGGCCGCCGAGGCAGAGCCGATCATGGCCCGTGCCGGATGGGCGATCTGCATGGATGTGGACGAGTTCATCAACATTCATGCCGGGAACGGCCATCTGCGCGACCTCTATGCAGCGGTCGGCGACGCGAACATGATTTCGATGACATGGCGTCTGTTCGGCAACTCGGACCTGCACGATTTCGAGGATGCGCCGACGCCCGCAAGGTTCGATCGCTGTGCGCCGCAACTGATCCGCAAACCGCATCAGGCCTGGGGGTTCAAGACGTTGTTCCGCAACAACGGCATCTATCGCAAGATGGGGGTGCATCGTCCCAAGGGCCTGAAACCCGGCTTGTGGGAAGAGATTTCCTGGGTCAACGGGTCGGGACAGCCGATGCCCAAGGACATGCTGCGGACCGGATGGAGGTCGTCGCTGGATACCTATGGATACGATCTGGTGACGCTGAACCACTATGCCGTGCGGGATGCCGAAAGCTTTCTTGTCAAACGCGACCGGGGTCGCGTGAATCACGTCGAGCGCGATCAGGGACTTGGGTACTGGTTTCGAATGAACAACAATGCGGAGCAGGATCGGTCGATTCAACGGATGTTACCCGCGCTGGAGGCGGAGATGGCGGCGTTGAAAGCGCTGCCCGGCGTGGCGGCGCAGCATGAGGCCTGTGTCGCGGCACACCGCAAACGGATCGCGGAATTGCGGAACGGGGATGCCTTCGCCGCATTCTATGCTGAGATCACCGGGCGGCGGATGCAACGGCTCAGCCGGATGCACGGACATTTCGGAGCGAACGTGTTTCTGGCGGGGCCGGATTGCGTGCCCGACCAAGTTTTGGACGCCGACGTGGCCGGGGATTTCTTCTTCACCGTGGGAGATGTGGACGAGACGGCGCATTGAACGCGTGACAGGCTAGCCATTGCAGATTTCGCGCAGCGCCTGCCAGCTTGGATCGTCCAGCGCCGGGGGCATCCGCGATGGCGGGACGTCGCCACGGGGCAGGCCCACGGCCGTGGCATAGGGTCCCCATGCCAGGCGCGCCATGTCGAAACCCGGGCGCAGTATCTCGACCGAAAGGCTGCGTTCGGGCGCGAGCAACAAGCCCTCGACATGTTCGGTGATCGCCCGGTCGGTGATCTGCCCCTTCATCAGAAGCCGCAGCAGGTCGATGAAGCCCATCTGTTTCAGGAACCGGGACAGGGGAGCCTGCTGTCGGGCCGATATGGCGGCGGCCAGAATATGCCCGGCGGCGACGTCGGGGTCGTCCTGAGTGACCAGGATACTGTCCGAGATCGCAATTGTTCCGCCGGGAAGGGCCATTGCCGGTTGCGGCAGATCTCGCAGTACTGTCAGCCGGATCGGTGTGGTCGGCAGAATACGCTGTCGCAGGATGGACAAGGCTTCGTTTCCTATCGCCGTGCCACAGGGTGCACCGGTCAGAAGGGTTAGTTCGCCCAGCATCCGGTCGCCCACTTCGGCCCGCTGTGCGACGGGCATGAAATTCTCGGCTTGACGGCGCAGCGTATCTGGCAACCAGATCAACGCGACCCCGACCAAAAAGCCCGCGACCAACCCGAGGATCAGTCGCCGCAGCGCCCCCGGTCGCTGGCGGCCTTTCTCGACGGCGGCCATGACCCGGTCGAGGGCGGCGATCATCGCAGTCTCCTCGATTTCGAGTTCCTCGTCATCGGCGGCGGCAGGCCCATAGAGGGCAGGCGTCTCGCCCGGATTGCGACGGACTAGTGCAGGCAGGGACCAATGCGACAAGGCCGCTCCGGTACTGTCCTGAATGACCAGTTCGGCGTTGCCGATGGCAACGTAGACATCGCGCCGCTGCTGCCCCGCTCCGGGGCGCCAGAGCGCGGGGGATTCCAGTCGTTCCAGTCCGTCGATTGCAGTCATCCGGGGCGACCTGCCGGGGCGGCGCGCACCTGATCGCGCAACAGGTATTTCTGGATCTTGCCGGTCGAGGTCTTCGGCAATGGCCCGAAGGTGACCGCCTTGGGCGTCTTGAAACCAGCCAGGCGTGCACGGACGTGGGCGATGATCTCCGCCTCGGTCACGTCCGCCCCGTCGCGCAGTTCGACGAAGGCGTGCGGCACTTCGCCCCAGTAATCGTCGGCCGCGGCAACCACGGCGCAAAGCGAGACGGCATCGTGGTGCATCAACACGCCTTCGACCTCGACCGAACTGACGTTTTCGCCGCCTGAAATGATGATGTCCTTGGCGCGGTCGCGGATCTGCACATAGCCGTCGGGGTGTTTGACGCCCAGATCGCCGGAATGGAACCAGCCGTCCGCAAACGCTTCGGCTGTGGCATCGGCGTTCTTGAGATAGCCTTTCATCACGGCGTTGCCTCGGATCACGATTTCACCCTGAGTCGTGCCATCGGCTGGCACAGGCCGGCCGGAGTCGTCCAGCACATCGACATGTTCCATCATCGGATAAGCGACCCCCTGTCGCGATTTGAGCGCGGCCTTCGCGGCAGGGTCCAGTGCGTCCCACTCGCCAGGCTGCCAGACGTTCTCGACGACGTGGCCGTAGGTTTCGGTCAGGCCGTAGACATGGGTGACGTTGAAACCCAGCGACTCCATCCGCGCCAGCGTCGCGGCGGGGGGCGGGGCACCGGCGGTATAGACTTCGACATGCTGGGTAAAATCCCGGCGGTCGGGCGCATTCACCAGCGCGTTCAGTACAATGGGCGCGCCTCCGAAATGGGTCACGCCTTCGTCCGCCAATGCGTCGAAAATCGCAGGTGCGGTGACGTCACGCAGACAGACGATGGTCCCACCCAGAACCGGCACCATCCAGCTGTGACACCAGCCATTGCAATGGAACAGCGGCACGACGACCAGCAGACGGGGATAGAGGGTCAGGCGCCAACTGACTACGGTGCCCATGGTCATCAGATAGGCGCCGCGATGATGGTAGACGACGCCCTTGGGCCGCCCCGTCGTGCCCGACGTGTAGTTCAGCGCGATGCTTTCCCACTCGTCCTGCGGCAATATCCAGTCAAACGCCGGGTCAGCGCGGGCGAGTTCATCCTCGTATTCCGGATGACGACCGGATGCCGGGTGACCCGCAGCGTCGTCCGCGATCTCGATCAACAGGGGCGGCGTGTCGAGCGTGGCGCAGGCGTCTTCGGCCAGCGACAGGAATTGCGTGTCGACCAGCATCAGTTTCGCGCCACCGTGCGACAGGATGTAGGCAACGGTGTCCACATCCAACCGCGTATTGATCGTGTTCAGGACGGCCCCGCAGGAAGGCACGCCAAAGCTGGCTTCGACCTGCGCGGGGACATTTGGCAGAAGGGTCGCCACGACGTCACCGGGGCGGATACCACGCGCGGCCAGCATCGCGGCCTGCCGGGTCACGCGGTCGCGATATTGCGCATAGGTCCAGCGGGATGCGCCGTAAACCAGCGCCTCGCGCCCCGGCCAGATCTGCGCGGCACGGTTCAGGTGCGACAGCGGCGTCAGCGCGACGTGGTTCGCCGCGCATCGCTCCAGTCCCATCTCGTCGCTGAGCCAGCCCATGCGTTTCCCCCCTGCGCCGTTGCCCTTGTCCCCCGGGCTCGCGATAGTGTGCAGACAGGGCCGCCGAGGACAAGGGACGAGATGCAGAACAGACCCCTCATTGCGGCCGCACATATCATGACGGCGATGGCGATCATCGGGCTGATCGACCAGTTCATCCGTGTCATCGCCATCGACAGCAGCCTCTGGACGTTCCATCTGCTGCGGTCGGTGATGATCTGGACGATCGCGCTGGCCTGGCTGGCGATCTCTCGCAAACGGCTGGAGGTGGTCAGCTGGAGGGGCGTGTTGGCCCGGTCGGCATTCAATGCCACGGGTCTGCTCATCTATTTCGGTGCCCTTGGGTTCCTGCCCGTGGCGCAGGCGGCGGCGGGCCTGTTCTCCGCACCGATCTTCGTGCTGATCCTGTCGGTCGCGCTGTTCCGGTTGCGGATTGGGCCGGTGCGGATCGTCGCGGCCTTCACGGGGTTCGCTGGTGTTCTTATGGTTCTTTCGCCGGATGTATCGACCCTTTCACCTGCCGCATTCGTGCCGCTGGCCGCGGGGCTGTTCTATGCCATGGCGGCCATTGCCACGCGCGAATGGTGCCCGGACGAACACGCGCTTACCCTGACACTGGGTGGATTTGCTTTCATGGGGCTTTGGGGTCTTTTGGGTATCGTCAGCATTGCGGTCGCGGGGGGCGAGGGGGCCGATTTCCTGACGCGCGGATGGGTCTGGCCGACGCCCGAGGTCCTGTGGTGGTGCATCGTACAGGCGCTGGGCAGCCTGATCGCCGTGGTCCTGCTGACACGGGGCTATCAACTGGCCGAGGCGTCCCTGGTGTCGGTGTTCGAATATTCCGTTCTGGGGTTCTCGGCGCTGTTCGGCCTGTTGGTCTGGGGCGATGTGTTGTCGGTGCCGGCGATGCTCGGGCTGCTTCTTATCGCAGCCGCGGGCAGTCTGATCGCCTTGCGCGGGCGGGGTGTTCCGGCATGATCCTGTCACCGGGCCGGGGATATGCCTTCGTCCATGCCCCCAAGACCGGCGGCACCGCCATGGCACTTGCGCTGGAGGCGCGGGCGATGGCCGACGACATCCTGATCGGGGACACACCCAAAGCGCGGCGTCGCCGGGGCCGGTTGAAGGGTGCGCAAACGGCGGGGCGGCTCTGGAAACATTCCACGTTGCGGGACGTGCGCGGTTTGATCCCCGATAGCGTTCTGGACGCCCTGGTGCCAGTGACGCTGGTGCGCAATCCATGGGATCGTATGGTCAGCTACTATCACTGGCTCAAGGAACAAAGCTTTGATCATCCGGCGGTCGGGCGGGCAAAAACGTCCGGCTTTGCGGACTTCGTGATGGATGCGGAGGTCGGCGAGGGATTCCGGCGCAATCCCTATGCCAGCTACGTCGCCGGGGGGCGCGATCCGATCTTTCTTCGGCTGGAGCATCTGGACACCGACCTTGCCCCGTTCAGCGCATTGCTTGGCTTCGACCTGATGCTGCCGATGGCCAACCGTTCGGTGCGGATACGCGATTGGCGCGGCTATTACGACGATGCCACACAGAAACGTGTGGCGGATATCTGCGCGCAGGATATCTCGGCCTTTTCCTACTCATTCGATCCGGGTGAACCGGCGTAAACTCGCCGTGGCATCAAGGCGACGCTAGGTTTCGCCACGGCGGCGGCCAAAGCGCGGCAGGGTCGCATCGGTGTCTGCCAGTACATCTTCTGCCGTAACACCCAAGGGACGAAAGAAACCCGCATGTCAGACGTCAAATTGTTCAGTCACGACGCTTTTCCGATTGCCGGGTCGCCCGAAACCATCCCACGGTTCGTGCCGGGCACCCGGCTGTCCACGCCGGACGGGCCGTGCGGCATCGAGATGCTGGCTGTCGGCGATACCGTCATCACACGTGCCGGACCGATGCGGATCGCGCGTCTGGGCGAGATGCGGAAATCCCGCGCAGACTGGACGTTCGACAGGTCGGCCTGGCCCGTCCGCATTCCGGTCGGCAGCCTGGGGAACAGTCGGCCCATGCGCCTGTCGCCCGATCAGCGCATTCTGCTGTCGGGTGAGACTCTGGCGCGGATCTGCGGCGTCGCGGAAGTGTCTGTACCGGTCCGCGACCTGATCGGCCTGCGCGGTCTGATCGTCGAACGGCCCCTTGCCGACCTGCGCTACCATGGCCTGTCCTTTGGCCTCCCGGCGGTGGTCGAGGCCGAAGGCGTGCCCTGCGAAGTCGACACGGGAGAGGCCGCGACACTGGACCGCGACCTGGTGCGGGCAGCCTTTCAGGCGATGCACGCAGTGGGTGAACCGGTCATGAAGCGCTAGGTCTGCGTCCGTTCCGGCGTCCGTGGTGCCCGGAAGAGAACGTCAGACCCGGGGAACCCTACGGAAGGTCCAGCGCCTGCGCCGTAACGGCGCAGGCGAGCAAGGCGTTGATCGCGGGTGTTGCTTTTCAGGTGTCGGTTTCGGTTCCCATATCCCAGTCAGTTGGGGGGCTTAGGGGTTAACCATACAGGCGAAATACGGCGGGACCGTGGACGGACACATGGGTCGTTGGGAAACAATCGAGGCCTGACCGCGCGGCCTGTTCGCCTTCGCAAGATGCCTCCGGCGGGGATATTTTGACCAAGAGGAAGACCCCCGATGAGCAGTAGACTTGACTGGCTGCCCATGGGGATCGAAGAAGCCGGGGCTTCCCCTTGGACGGTCATCGGCGTCCCCGCCTGTACCGCCCGATTATCAAAGCACACAAGTCTTAACAGCCACCTAAAACCGGCATCCTTTTGGTGAAAATATCCCGCGGGGGTCCGGGGGTGTGAAACCCCCGGCACGTTCGGAATGCACGCGTTCAGGCCGCCTGCTGCGCGGTGTCGCCATAGAACGCCGTTCCGTCTTCGGCCATCCGCCGCAGCATCGAAGGCGTCTTGAAACGGTCGCCGTACTTGACCGTCAGTGCATCGCAGGTATCCGCAGCCCAGGCCGCGCCAACAATGTCGAGCCAGCTGAACGGTCCGCCGGACCACGGCGCAAAGCCCCACCCCAAAATCGCACCGACGTCGCCTTCGCGAATGTCCTCCAGTACGCCTTCTTCCAGAGCGCGAACCGCCTCCAGTACCTGCGCGAACATCAGGCGGTTCTGAACCTCATGCAGGTCGGGCTGCTCCCCGGCCTCCGGATAGCGCGTGCCCAACTCCTGCCACAGGCCTTGCCGCTTGCCCTTGTCGTCGTAGTCGTAGAAGCCCGCATTCGACTTTTTACCCAGACGGCCCGCGTCCTTGAACGCAAACAGAACCTCGTCCACCGCGCCATCGGGATAGGCGTCGCCCATTGCCGCCCGCGTCGCGACCGCGATCTTGACGCCCAGATCGATGGAGGTCTCGTCCACCAGTTGCAGCGGCCCCAGCGGGAAGCCCAGCATCTTGGCCGCGTTTTCGATCAGCGACGGGGAAACCCCTTCGGCGACCATGCGGATTCCTTCGTTGATATAAGGGATGATGCAGCGGTTGGCATAGAAGAACCGTGCATCGTTCACCACGATCGGGGTCTTGCGGATCTGGCGCACGAAATCGAGCGCCTTGGCCACGGCGATGTCACCCGTCTGCTTGCCCTTGATGATCTCGACCAGCAGCATCTTGTCGACGGGCGAAAAGAAGTGAATGCCGATGAACTGATCGGGCCGGGCGCTGGCCTTGGCCAGTTCGGTAATCGGCAGGGTGGAGGTGTTGGTGGCGAAGATGCAATCCTTGCCCACGATTGCTTCGACCGCTTTTGTCATATCGGCCTTGACGTCAACGTCTTCGAAGACGGCTTCCACGATCAGGTCGCACCCTTCGAGTGCCTTCAGGTCCGTGGTGGCAGTGATGCGACTCAGAACCTCGGCCTTTTTGTCTTCGGTCACCTTCTTACGAGAGATGCCCTTATCGAGGATGCCTTCGGAATAGGACTTTCCCTTGTCGGCGGCGGCCTGTTCGCGGTCAATCAATACGACTTCGATACCGGCGTTCGCCGAAACATAGGCGATGCCCGCGCCCATCATGCCCGCACCGATGACGCCCAGCTTGGACACCTTCTGATCGGGCGCATCGGGCCGGTTCGCGCCTTTCTCCAGTGCTTCCTTGTTAATGAACAGGCTGCGGATCATCGCCTCGGACGAGGGGTTCATCAGAACGTGGGTGAACCAGCGTGCTTCGATCTTAAGCGCCGTGTCGAAGGGCACCAGCGCACCTTCGTATACTGCCGACAGCAGGGCCTTGGCGGCGGGAAAGGCGCCTTGGGTCTTGCCATTCACCATCGCGCTGGCTCCGACGAAGGTCATGAAGCCTGCCGGGTGATAGGGCGTGCCGCCGGGCATCTTGTAACCCTTGGCATCCCACGGTTTGACGATATCGGCATCGGTCGCCGACAGGACCCAGGCGCGGGCGTCGGCCATCGGATCGGAGGAAACCTCGTCGATCAGACCGGCCGATTTGGCCTTCTTCGGGTCGGAGAGCTTGCCTTCCAGCAGGAACGGCGAAGCGGCCATCGCGCCCATCTTGCGCGCCAGACGGGTCGTGCCGCCCATGCCGGGGAAGATCCCGACCATGATTTCCGGCAGGCCGATCTTGGCCTTGGGGTTGTCGGCGGCGAAGATGCGGTGGCAGGCAAGGGGGATCTCGAACCCGATACCGAGCGCTGTGCCCGGAAGGACGCAGGCAACCGGCTTGCCCCCTTTATTGGTCTTGGGGTCCAGATTGGCCCGCTCGATCTTGCGCAGGATCGCGTGGGATTTCATCAAGCCGTCCATCAGGCCCGCCGCCGGATCGTCGCCGGACATTGCCTTCATCTTGGCGATGACGTTCAGATCCATGCCACCGGCGAACGTGTCCTTGCCGGAAGTGATGACGATGCCCTTCACCGCGTCGTCGCCCAGCGCGTCGGTGACACAGCCATCCAGATCGTCCCAGCCTTCGAGGCTGAGGACGTTCATCGATTTGCCCACCACGTCCCATGTGATGGTAGCGATGCCGTCGGCGTCCTTGGTCAGGGTGAAATCGGTCATGGCGGTCTCTTTTCGGTAAAGGGGAAAGGTGGGGATGAACGTCAGGCTTCGTCGTCCACCGGATATCGGGTGCTGCGCAGGACGGCGCGCACACCACTGCCCAGCCAGACCCCGTCGCAGAGTTTCAGGGTGGCTTCACTGATGTAGGGGTCGATCAGATGGGTCGCACCAGACAGGACATAGACGCGGTGAAAGCCACTGATCTCGCTTTCGTCCTCGCCGCTGATGGCGGCGGCGACGGCGACCCGGTGATACGAAGTCGCGCCCAGTTGATCGAGGTGGGCGCGAAACTCGCGCGCCCAGTCGACCATCGTCTCGGGGCGATCGACGACCGTGACACCGCGCGCGGTCGCCAGTTCATGCGGATAGGTCATGAGTGCCGTAACGCCTTCGAAATCGCGGTCCCAGATAAGCTGAGATACGGAGTCGAGGTGATATTGATAGATGGTCAGGGCGTCTTTCATCGGGGTCTCTTCCAGTTCGGGTCCAGAGCGGCAGCGGTGCTGGTAATCATTTCGGGCGCCCGGTGCGAGCGCGGATGTTGTCGGGATGATAGTAGGCCATGCCGCTTTTACGAACAGAAACATTGATGGCGTCCGCAAGCCAGCGTCCATCGGGCTGACGCATTAGCGACATCCGGCATTCATAGGGATCGGTCAGATAACTGCCGCCGCGCATGATGTAGGTTGTATGCGCGCCCGTAATCCGATCCGGCCCGTCAGGGTCGAATTGCGCGTCACGGCACAGCCTGTGGTAGGCCGTCGCGCCCAGGCCCTTGAGGCTTTCCCGGAACGCCTGCGCGTCCAGCTGTTGTTCGGCGGCATTCTGGATGATGCGGTCCGTCTCGGGCAGGCGGATCAGGTGGGGATAAGACAACATTGCGGCGACGGTAGTGTAGTCACGGTTCCACAGCGCGATCGAGGCCGTGTCGAGGAAGTCCTGATAGATATCGTGCGCCTGCGTCATCCTCCGTCCTCCTTGCCGAACGTTTTGTGACGTTCGGGGCTGATGACAGGACAGGCAGCGTTCCGATGGTTGGACCGGATGCACGAACTGCACCACCTGTCACCGGCAAGCACCAGATCCATCATTGCCCACTCCTCATGTTACAGGTGCGATGCCGTCCGACAATGTGTTGGGGGCGGGGCGGGCCGACCGCCGCCGACAAGCAGACGCGGTGACAGGCCTGCGCGGCCAGACGCACCAGCGACGCATGGAACGCCTCCAGCGATTTTCGCATTTTCTGAGCCGTCTGAATGATAGCCACAGCATCCGCCGTCTCGATCCGCAGGGAAAAATGCAAATACGCGCAGACACTATCGAAGACCCGCTGCCATTGCGGCATCAACACCATGTAGAGGTGGTCCTGATAGATGGCTTGCGCGTCCTGCATCAGACCCGCTCAATGATCGTGGCTGCCCCCATGCCGGACGCCACGCACAGGGTGGCAAGGCCAACTTCCTTGTCCGCGCGCTCCAACTCATCCAGCAGGGTGCCGATGATGATCGCGCCGGACGCCCCCAGCGGGTGGCCCATGGCGATAGCGCCGCCATTCACGTTCAGCTTGTCATGGTCGACATCGAAAGCCTGCATGAAGCGCAGCACGACGGAAGAAAACGCCTCGTTGACTTCGAACAGGTCGATGTCGCCGATGGTCAAGCCATTCTCCGACAGGATCTTTTCAGTCACTGGGATCGGACCGGTCAGCATGATGGTCGGATCGGTGCCGATCTTGGCTGTGGCGCGGATGCGGGCGCGGGGTTTCAGGCCCCATTTTTCGCCGAATTCCTTATTGCCGATCAAAACGCCTGCCGCGCCATCGACGATGCCCGACGAATTGCCCGCCGTGTGGATGTGATTGATCCGCTCCAGATGCGGGTATTTCATCAGGGCGATCTTGTCGAAGCCGGGCATGACCTCGCCCATCGCCTGAAACGCAGCGTTGAGCGCGCCCAGCGACTGCATGTCGGTGCCTTCGCGGATGTATTCGTCGTGGTCCAGAATGGGCAGGCCGTTCACATCACGCACGGTAACGATCGACTTCTTGAAGCGGTCATTCTTCCACGCGGCGGCGGCGCGCTTCTGGCTCTCGACGGCGAAGGCATCGGCCTGATCGCGGGTAAAGCCATATTCGGTGGCTATGATGTCAGCCGAAATTCCCTGCGGGACGAAATAGGTGCTCATCGCGATAGATGGATCGACGGCGATGGCAGCCCCGTCGCTGCCCATCGGGACGCGGCTCATGCATTCCACACCGCCCGCGATATAGCCGTCACCGGCCCCGCCGCGGATCTGGTTGGCGGCCAGGTTCACGGCCTCCATGCCCGATGCACAGAAGCGATTGATCGACAGGCCGGGAATACGCTGGTCCAGATCGGAGGCCAGAACGGCGGTCCGGGCAAGACATCCGCCCTGTTCGGCGACCTGGGTGGCGTTGCCCCAGATCACGTCCTCGACCGCATGGCCTTCGAACCCGTTACGGTCCTTCAGTGCGTTCAGCACGTCGGCGGACAGGCGCGCTGCGGTGACCTCATGCAGCGATCCGTCCTTTCGGCCCTTGCCACGGGGGGTGCGGATGGCATCGTAGATATAGGCTTCTTCGGTCATGGGAGACTCCTTACTGGCGGTCCGAGGGACGGCCGGGCATCAGGTCGTAGGGGGATTTCCAGCCGGGCAGGGCGGCGATGCGGTCCAGCCAGGCGTCGATATTAGGCCAGTCGGCGCGATCAAAACCGAACGGCTCGGGGTAGTAGAGGTAGCCGCAGCACGACAGGTCGGCGTTGGTGACACCCTTGCCGACGATCCAGTCGCGCCCCGAAAGATGGCGGTTCAGCACGTCATAGGCTGCCTTCAGGCGGCCTTGGCTGAAGGCGATCACTTCGGCGGGGCGTTTGTCTTCGGGCAGGAAGTTCATCAGGAACCGGGTCATGCCCGCCTGGCTCGACAGTTTGTGGTTGTCCCACAAGATCCACCTCAGAACCTCGTAACGGTCCTCGGGTGTGCCGCCGAACTTGCCGGTCTTGTCCGTAATCCACTGCTGGATTGCCCCCGACTGGCTGAGGCGCATGTCGTCATCGACCAGCACGGGCGCTTCGCCCATGCCGTTCTCGGCCCGCCATTCGGGTGTGCGGGCCTGACCGCCGAAGAAATCGACGAACACCGGCTCCCAATCCAGCCCGGACAGTTCCAGCGCCAGCGCGGCCTTGTAGGAATTCCCCGACTCGCCGAAGCAATGCAGCTTGATGGTCATATGCGCTTCCCTCCCGAAATACGGTCGTTGTCTGTGTCTACGCGCCGGTGTCGCCGCGTTTCGCGAGCATCGCCAGATGCAGGTCCAGCCGGTGCATCAGATTGTCCCGGTGCGTCACGCTGTCGAAGTTCTCGAACAGGAACGACAGCGCTTCACCTTCGTCCAGTCCAGCCTCCTCCGCGAATTTGCGGAGACGTCGGTATCCCGCCTCGGTCATACGGGCGGGAAAGCGTCGGGTCAGGCGTTGCGGGCGGGGCATGTATCCTCCGGTCGGGGTCGGCCCGGCGTGCGGACCGACCGTGGTTTTGCCTTAAAAAGCCGTGGGTTCAAGCGCCATTACCGTCTCCGACCCGGTCTGGATGCGCGCAAGGTGCATCCCCGTCGCCGGAAGCTGACGCGCCATGTAGTAGCGCCCCGTGGCGATTTTTGCGTCAAGGAAATCGCGATCCGCACCTGCTTCGCCCAGTTTTGAACCGGCAGCCTGCGCCATGCGGGCCCACATAAGGCCAAGGCAGACGTGGCCAAAAAGGTGCATGAAATCATAGCTGCCCGAGAGCGCGGCGTTCGGGTTCTTCATGCCCTGCTGCATAAAGTACATGCCCGCCGCCTGAAGGTCCTTGGATGCGGCCTTGAGCGGTTCCAGGAAGCCCGCTTTGAGAGTCTCGTCCTCGGCGTTGTCCTTGCAGAACGTCTTGACCATGTCGAAGAAAGCCATGACATGCTTGCCGCCATCGAGGGCCAGCTTGCGACCGACCAGATCCAGCGCCTGCACACCGTTCGCGCCCTCGTAGATCTGGGCGATGCGGGCGTCGCGCACAAACTGCGACATGCCCCATTCCTCGATATATCCGTGACCGCCATAGACCTGCTGCGCATTGGTGGCCATCTCATAGCCCTTGTCGGTCAGGAAACCCTTAATGACCGGCGTCAGCAGAGAGATCAGGCCATCGGCGTCCTTGTCTTCGTTGCGGTGCGCGCGGTCGATCATCATCGCGCCCCAGAATACGAAGGCCCGCGCACCTTCGACGAAGGATTTCTGGTCCATCAGGTTGCGGCGGATGTCGGGGTGAACGATCAGCGGATCGGCCGGGCCGTCGGGGTTCTTGACGCCGGTCACGTCGCGGCCCTGGAGGCGGTCCAGCGCGTAGGCCAGCGCGTTCTGATAGGCGATTTCGGCCTGGGCATAGCCTTGCAGGCCGACACCGAGGCGCGCCTCGTTCATCATCGTGAACATGGCGCGCATGCCTTTATGCGCCTCACCCAACAGATAGCCTGTCGCGCCATCATAGTTCATTACGCAGGTCGAATTGCCGTGAATGCCCATCTTTTCCTCGATCTTGCCGACCGAGACGTCGTTAAGCGCGCCCAGATTGCCATCGTCGTCGACCATGATCTTGGGGACAATGAACAGCGACACCCCTTTGATGCCCTCGGGTCCGCCGGCGATCTTGGCCAGCACGAGGTGGACGATATTGTCCGCCATGTCGTGATCGCCCGCCGAGATGAATATCTTCTGGCCGGTAATCTTGTAAGAACCATCGTCATGCGGTTCGGCCTTGGTGCGCATCAGTCCCAGGTCGGTGCCGCAATGCGGCTCCGTCAGGTTCATGGTGCCGGTCCATTCGCAGGTGGTCAGCTTGGGCAGCCATTTCTGCTTCTGAGCGTCCGTGCCGTGGGCGTGGATCGCGGAATAGGCACCGTGGGTCAGGCCCTGGTACATGTTGAAGGCCATGTTGGACGAGGACAGGATCTCGCCCACCGCGGTGTGCATAAGATAGGGCAGGCCCTGGCCGCCGTATTCTGTATCGCAATCCAGTGCCGTCCAGCCGCCATCGCGGACCTGATCGAAAGCCGCCTTGAACCCAGTGGGCGTGCGGACGACGCCATTCTCGAGAACGCAGCCTTCGCGGTCGCCGACAACGTTGAGAGGGTGCAGAACTTCGGACGCCATACGCCCTGCTTCTTCCAGCACGGCACCGGTGAAATCGCGGTCGATCTCGTCATAGCCTGAAATGTCTTGCGTTGAAGCCTTCAGAACATCGTGCAGCACGAACTGCATGTCCTTGGTGGGTGCGATATAGCTGGGCATGTTCGATCCTCCTCAAATCGTCGGGGGCGTCTCTGCGCCCCCGTTGGTCGCGGTCAGCCAAACTTTCGGGGCTGCGCCTGATTCATTATTTTCTCCCCCCAACGCAGCTGTTCCGACAGCTCCGCGATGGCGGTGTTCAGTTCATCGCGCTGGGCGGTCATCGCTGCCAGACGCTCGTGACCGATCTCGTAGGTGCGGGAAACCTGTGTCAGCTGGCCGTCGTCCAGATCGTAAAGATCCAGCAACTGGCGGATATCCTCGAGGGAGAATCCGAACCGCTTGCCGCGCAGGATCAATTTCAAGCGCGCCCGGTCGCGGCGGGTGAACCAGCGTTTCTGGCCTTCGCGTTGTGGACTGATCAGTTCTTTCGCCTCATAGAAGCGAAGCGTCCGGGGTGTAACGTCGAACGCGTCACACATCTGTCGGATCGTCATCAGTTCGTCAGACATTACTTTCCATCCTTGTCTCGGTGCCACTTATGGCGATGCAGTCGAGATGCGGGTCCGACCATAGCGATACAACCCAGGCTGACGTTTACGTAACCCGAACGTAACGTCACTTATCGGGTTGACGTAAGGATCGCTTGCGTCAATCGCTGCGCGGATAACGTGCAACACTGAATATAGGGCGAGCCAGATCGCTGAGGTTGCGTCGGGTGGAGATGAATCACCTTGAGGTTGTGTTCAGTCCCTGGTTTTCAGATCGGCGTTTACGCCATCCCGCAGAGCCTGAAGTTCTGCGATGGCCTCGTCGAGATGACGCTTGCGGTCGGCCAGTTCGGCCAATTGGCCATCGGCAAGATTGATCCAGGCCTGCATCTGTGTGCGTCCCTCGGGATCCGCGTCATACAGTTCCAGCCATTGGCGGATTTCTTCGAGGGAAAAGCCGAATTTGCGACCTCGAAGGATCAGCGTCATTCGCGCGATTTCCCGCGCGCCATAATATCGCGCGCGTCCTTCACGCTCGGGGAACAGAAGTTCGATGTACTCGTAGTGACGCAATGTCCGGGGCGTCACGTCGAAACGAGCGCACATCTGTTTGAAATCCAGCCGTTCCGTCATCGATTCCTCCCTGCGTCAGTCTGGCACGGTCAGGACCGTTCTGTCCATCCGGGCCAGCAGCCGGGTCACTTAGCCGGACGCCAAACGGGCTTGCAGGTCGATACGCTTCGCGGCAAGGCTGCGGCATGACCGACGACACCTCAGAAGCCGCCGCCAAACGCATCAGGGCCGCGCATCAGTTCATCTCCGCCTTGCCGCATTGTCGCGCCCTGTCGATGACCGTCGAGTCGGTGGGCGAGGGGGAGGCAGCGATCTCCATGCCCTGGGCCGCCGATCTTGTCGGCGATCCGCTGACCGGCGTGATCCATGGCGGTGCGGTCTCCGCGCTGATGGACACGACCGGGGGTGCTGCTGTCCTCAGCCATCCGACCGCTCCCATTGCCACGGCTACCATGGACCTGCGGATCGACTATATGCGCGCAGCCACGCCGCACCAGACGATCACGGCGCGGGCCGTTTGTCATCATGTCACGCGGTCTGTCGCCTTCGTTCGGGCCGAAGCCTTTGACGAAGATACCGACAAGGGCCCCGTCGCAGTCGCCAACGGAGCCTTTACACTGGAACGGGCGCGGGCGAAATGAAGACGCCGGAACCCGTTCAGGTCGTCAAGCAACGACGCGATTCCGCCCTGCGTGGCCTGATCGACGGCGTGCCATATATCAAGTTTCTGAATATCACCTTCGACCGGCGCGGCGACGAGCTGACCGGGGTTCTGCATTACGACCCCAAGCTGATCGGCAACCCTGCGCTGCCTGCACTGCATGGCGGTGTGACGGCGGCATTCCTCGAGGTCACGGCTATCGTCACCCTGTCGTGGTCGATGCTCTGGGACGACCTAGAGGCCGGACGGCTGGAACCGGAGGGCCTGACCCATGACGCTCTGCCGCGTCTGCCCAAGACCATCGACTTTTCTGTCGACTACCTGCGCGCCGGGCTGCCCCGTGACGCCTATGCCCGCGCCCGCCTGAACCGGTCCGGTCGTCGATATGCCAGCGTCCATGTCGAAGGCTGGCAGGACAATCGCGAGCGTCTGTTTGCGCAGGCCACCGGCCATTTTCTCATGCCGCAGAGGACGGACCCGGACGGGTGAGTGACCCTGTGCCCCTGACGAAAGGGCGGCCCGAGGCGGCGCTGTCGAGCCGCCGCATCCTGAAGGTCGCCATACCCGTCGTCCTGTCGAACGCCACCGTGCCGATTCTGGGCGCGGTGGATACCGGCGTCGTGGGTCAACTGGGGCAGGCCGCACCGATTGCCGCCGTGGGCGCGGGCGCGATCATCCTGTCGTCGGTCTATTGGATTTTCGGGTTCCTGCGGATGGGCACCACAGGTCTGGCGGCGCAGGCCCTGGGTGCGGGCGACCGTCCCGAATTGGTCGCGCTGCTGTCACGGGCACTGCTGATTGCCGCCGTGGCGGGGGCGGGACTGATCGCACTTCAATGGGCAATTTTCACAGGCGCGTTCTGGCTGGCACCCACATCAGCGGAGGTCGAGGGACTGGCGCGATCCTATATGCAGGTCCGCATCTGGTCGGCCCCTGCGGCGATCGCGATATATGGCCTGACCGGCTGGTTGATCGCGCAGGAACGCACCGCCGCCGTTCTGGTGATCCAACTGGCGATGAACGGGGCGAATATCGCGTTGGATGTCTGGTTCGTGCTGGGTCTGGGATTCGGCGTCGAGGGGGTCGCCTGGGCCACTTTCATCGCGGAATGGTCGGGCGTGATGCTGGCGGTATGGTTCTGCCGGGATGCCTTCGTCGGGTCGGATTGGCGCGACAGGGTGCAGGTATTCGAGTCCGCGCGTCTGAAGCGAATGCTGGCGGTCAACACCGATATCCTGATCCGGTCGGTTCTGTTGCAGATCACCTTCGCGTCGTTTCTGTTGATGGGTGGCCTGTTCGGGACGGTCACGCTGGCGGCCAATCAGGTGCTGCTGCAATTCCTGTATATCACGGCCTATGCGCTGGACGGGTTCGCCTTTGCGGTCGAGGCGCTGGTCGGGCGTTTCTTCGGTGCGGGCGACAGGGGACGCTTGCGGCGGTCGGTGGTCCTGTGCGGTGCATGGGGGCTGGGGACGGTGGCAGTTCTGGCGCTGGCGTTCGCGGTGTTCGGCGGACTGCTGGTCGACGTGATGGCCAAGGCAACCGAGGTCCGGGAGGTCGCGCGCGACTATCTGCCGTGGATGGTCGCGGCACCCTTGATCGGGTTCGCATCATGGATGCTGGATGGTGTGTTTATCGGCGCGACCCGCACGCGCGACATGCGCAACATGATGGTATTGAGCTTTGGGGTCTATCTGGTGGCTTTGGCAGTGCTGGTGCCGTGGCTGGACAATCACGGACTCTGGGCGGCGCTGATGGTCTCGTTTGCAGTGCGCGGCGTGACGCTGGGGTGGAAATATCCGGGGCTGGAGCGGGCGGCGACGGGCGGGGCGGCTTAGAGCCAGCGGTCGCGGTCGGTACCCACGGCGTCGGCGACATTGGCGAACCCGTCGCGGGCCAACAGATCGTCGAGACCTTTTGCGATACGCGCGGGCAGACTGATGCCGTGATAAACCAACGCGGTGTAAAGCTGCACGGCAGACGCGCCTGCGCGGATCTTGGCATAGGCTTGGTCGGCGCTGGCAATGCCGCCAACGCCCACCAGCGGCAGTTTACCGTTCGTCAACACCGACAGGCGGGCCAGGATTCGGGTCGAGGCATCGAACAGCGGCGCACCGGACAGGCCACCGGTTTGCGAAGCGTGGACGCTGTGCAGACCGTCGCGGGCCAGCGTTGTGTTGGTCGCGATGATGCCGTTCACGCCGGAGCTCAGCGCGACCTCTGCGATATCCTCCAACGCGGCGGCGTCCAGATCGGGCGCGATCTTGAGGAAGATCGCCGTATCCAGCCCCCGGTCGTCGCGTTGTGCGCAAACCCGGTCCAGAATGCCCGCCAGTGCGGCCTTGCCCTGAAGGTCGCGCAGCCGTTCAGTGTTCGGGCTGCTGACATTGACGGTCGCGAAATCGATGTGCCTGTCGCAATGCGCTAGGACCTTTACGAAATCATCTGCACGGTCGTCACTGTCCTTGTTCGCACCAAGGTTCAGGCCGACGACCGCGCCCTCAGGTCGTTTCGCCAGCCGGTCGGCGATGATCGCTGCACCGTCATTGTTAAAGCCAAAGCGGTTGATTGCCGCCCCGTCCTCGGTCAGGCGGAACAGGCGCGGCCGGGGGTTGCCGGGTTGCGGGTGAGGCGTGGCGGCCCCGACCTCCAGCCAGCCGAATGCGCAGCGCGACAGGGCATGCAGGGCGGTGGCATTCTTGTCGAACCCGGCAGCCAGCCCGATAGGGTTCGGCAGATCCATCCCCGCCAGTGTTGTCGCCAGGCGGGGGGACGTGACCGGCCCGCCGCGCGGCCCCAGCCCGGAGTTCAGTGCCGACAGGGCCAACCGGTGCGCACGTTCCGGGTCGAAACGGTGCATCAGGGCAAGGCCCGCCGCTTCGATCACATCAGGCCTGCAGGGAAGACGTGAACGCCGCCGACCATCGGCAGCGGCTGCGCCCAGGCAACTTGATCCAGGCGCAACGGCGCATAGAGGTGCGGAAATTTCGCGCCGCCGCGCGAGATCTCCCAGTGCAGGTTATCGGCGACGACGGCATCCTCGACGCCGATCAGCCACAGACCTTCGACCCCGGCAAAGTGTTTGACGGCGGTTTCGGCGACTTGCTCCGCTGTCGAGAAATGGATGAAGCCATCGGAGAGATCAATCGGCGCGCCCGTGGATGACCCCTCCGCGCGGAGGGCCTGCCATTCGGGCGTTCGGAACAATTTGTAGATCATTGCGCCGGGATGCCCGTGCGGTTCTGTCACGTCAAGCCGCGCCGCGTTCATATCGCTTTGACAATGGCCCGCTAGCTGCCCAACATCGACGATATCCAACCTAGGGGGTTAGACCGATGAGACGTATTCTGACAGCAACGGCGGCGCTCGCGTTGACCACTGGCATGGCCAGCGCCGAGTATTCGCTGACAATTCTTCACACCAACGACGTTCACGCTCGCTTTGAGCCGATCAGCAAATACGACGGTCCCTGTGCTGCGGAAGACAACACCGCGGGCGAATGCTTCGGCGGCACGGCCCGTATGGTAAACGCCGTCGAGGCAGCACGCGCCAGGTCAGACAATACGATTCTGGTGGATGCCGGTGATCAGTTTCAGGGCACGCTGTTCTATACCTATTACAAAGGTAAGCTAGCGGCCGAGATGATGAACATGCTGGGCTATGACGGCATGACGGTCGGCAACCACGAGTTCGACGACGGCCCCGAAGTGCTGGCGTCCTTCATGACGGCCATCGATTTTCCGATCCTGATGTCGAATGCCGATGTCTCGGGCGAACCGCTGTTGGCCGACAAACTGGCCAAATCGACAGTGATCGAACGGAGCGGCGAGAAGATCGGCCTGATCGGCCTGACACCGCAGGACACCGACGAATTGGCATCGCCCGGTGATAATGTCACATTCAGCGACCCGATTGCGGCAATTCAGGAAGAGGTCGACAAGCTGACCGCCGAGGGCGTGAACAAGATCATCGTGCTGAGCCATTCGGGCTATGGCGTCGATCAGGCTGTTGCAGAAGGCACGACCGGCGTCGACGTCATCGTCGGCGGCCATTCGAACACCCTGCTGGGAAGCATGGAGCGTTCCGAAGGGCCTTATCCCACTATGGTGGGCCAGACGGCCATCGTTTCTGCCTATGCCTACGGCAAGTACCTGGGCGAGTTGAACGTAACGTTCGACGACGACGGCAATGTCACCGCAGCCGAGGGCGTGCCGGTCCTGATCGACGCGTCTGTTGAAGAAGATGCGGCAACCGTGGCGCGCATCGCCGAAATGGCAGCCCCGCTGGAGGAGATCCGGTCCAAGGTGGTTGCCCAGATCGATCAGGCGATTGAAGGCGACCGCACATTCTGTCGCGCGGAGGTTTGCGAAATGGGCGTTCTGATCGCCGACGCGATGCTGGACCGTGTCAAGGACCAGGGCATCGACGTCGCGATCCAGAACGGGGGCGGTATCCGCGCCTCGATTGATGCGGGCGACGTAACTATGGGCGAAGTCCTGACGGTGCTGCCGTTCCAGAACACGCTGTCGACATTCCGCGTGGACGGCGCGACGCTTCTGGCTGCGCTGGAAAACGGCGTCAGCCAGGTCGAGGAGGGCGGAGGCCGATTCCCGCAGGTGTCGGGAATGTCGTTCGCCTTCGACGCGAGTGCCGACCCCGGCAGCCGTGTCAGCGATGTCTTGATCGGCGGAGTACCGCTCGACCCCGCCAAGACCTATGGCGTCGTGTCAAATAACTACGTCAGAAATGGCGGTGATGGATATGAGATGTTCAAATCTGCAGCAGACGCTTACGATTTCGGCCCTGATCTTGCTGAAGTCACGGCGGAATACCTGATCCAGAATGGCCCGTATACGCCGTTCACCGATGATCGCATCGTAGCGAAATGACATAGCGATTTTCAGGCACCTCTGATCGATGCGTGGAAATTATTATCGGGGCGAGGAAAACTCCTCGCCCCTTTCGATTATGATGCAGGCAGGATACTTCGATTGCAGACATCGGAAGAATAACATTACATATTAGAAGCGTATTTTTTGATACTTGTTCAATAATGATCACGATCAGGCCGATCGCGATTTTAAGGAAGTTGCCGATGCTTGCCCCAATTCATCCCCATCAGAAAGAGCGGCTTGCTGCGATTCGCCGTTATGATCTGGGCACCCAAGCCCATGGGGGGGCCTTCGATGGCATCGTCGAGCTGGCGGCGCAGATGTCGAATTGCCCGATTGCCCTTGTCTCTATCGTGCATGCCGACGATCAGAAATTTGAAGCTGTTTGTGGGTTGGATTTCCATGGAACCAATTTGGAATCTTCAATGTGCAGTCATGCCATCCTTCAGGAGGAAATTCTTGAGATTCCGGATACGAGGGTAGATATCCGGACGCGGGATAATCCGCTAGTCACCGGTCCCGATCCGATCTTGTTTTACGCAGGTGCTCAGATCACCACAAAGGCGGGCATCCCGCTGGGTTCGTTGTGCGTGCTGGATCGGCGTCCCCGTCGTCTGGGCGATGCCGAACGCCGCGCGCTGAGGATCCTGGCCAATCAGGTCATGCAGCGTCTGGAATTGCATGAGGCGCTGCGACAGCAGGATGCCATGCGCCGGGAAGTTGACCACCGCGTCAAGAACAGTCTGGCCAATGTCGCGGCAATGACGCGCATGGCCGCCCGCAGCGCCACGCCCGAAGTGCGCGAGGCGATGCTGTCCGTTGAAAAGCGGATCAGCGTGATGGTGGAACTTCATAACGATCTTTATCGATCCGACAATCCGGACGAGCCGATCGAGGTTACGAACTATCTGGAGCGGGTGGCCAGCCACCTGCGCGATATGTCCCCTCCGGGTGTGGAAATCGAAGTACATTTCGATTCCGTGGCCCTGATCGCGCGACGCGCGTCCGCACTGGGCGTTCTGATCAATGAGATGATTTCAAATGCCTGCAAGCACGCCTTTCCCGATGGGCGGACCGGGCGGATTGTCCTGAGCGGCCAGAAAACCAATGCGGGGCGATATGCCATCGCATGTGCCGATGACGGGGTCGGATCCGTCGACGCATCGGAGCCCGGCCTCGGCCAACGCATCATGGAAGCCTCGGCCGCGCAGCTCGAAGGCTTGCTGCGGACTTTCCCGTCACCGGATGGATATCGCACCGAAATCGAGTTTCCGGTCACAGTCGACTGACAGCCCGAGCCGGGATGCAGATGCATGGCAGTCATTCAGCGAAATAGGCCTGCGAAATGCGGATTTTCTGCATGGAGCGACCCGCGCAATACGCGGGCCGACCAATCTTCAGGGAGAGAGATAAGACAATCGACCCGACCGGGGGACCGCAAGGGGGGAGGATTTTGATCAACCCCAACCGGATCGTCGCCTTGATCTTATTTATGCAGGTGAAATGTGGCGTGATTGGGGCAATGGTGGGGTGAAGTCAGGACAATTCCGTGTGGTCATGGAATTGTCCCGATTTCGGAAACGATCACTTTTGTCGCAGGTCCGGAGGCGTCGCCTCCGCCGACAAGGCAGACGTCACTTCGTCCAACGAAATCACCTGCGTGGCCTTTTCGCCCAGGCGGCGCAGGGTGACAGTGCGATCCTCGACCTCTTGCCGTCCTATGGCGAGAATCGCGGGAACCTTGCCCAACGAATGTTCGCGGACCTTGTAGTTGATTTTCTCGTTGCGGATGTCGGCTTCGGCCCGAACGCCAGCCTTGGTCAGGGCCTCCACGACTTCCGCCACGTAATCGTCCGCCTCCGAGACGATGGAAGCGACGACGACCTGCCGCGGTGCCAGCCAGAACGGCAGCTTGCCTGCGGAGTTTTCGATCAGGATGCCGATGAACCGTTCAAACGACCCCAGCGCCGCGCGATGCAGCATATAGGGACGGTGCTTGTTGCCGTCTTCGCCGATATAGCTGGCCCCCAGACGCTCAGGCAGGTTCGGATCGACCTGAAAGGTGCCGCATTGCCAGACGCGTCCGATGGCATCGGTCAGATAGAAATCCAGTTTCGGGCCATAGAACGCCCCGTCGCCTTCCTCCACGCGGTAGGGGTTGCCAGTCGACTTGATCGCCGCCTCCAGTGCGCCTTCGACGTGATCCCAGCTCTCGTCGCTGCCGACGCGTTTTTCAGGACGGGTGGCGAAAGCGATGTCGAATGTCTCGAAGCCCAGATCGCGATAGGTTTCGGACAGGAAATTGATGAAGGCGGTGCACTCCGCCTGAATCTGATCCTCGGTGCAGAAGATGTGACCATCGTCCTGCGTGAAGCCGCGTACCCGCATGATGCCGTGCAGCGCGCCCGACGGCTCGTACCGCGCACAAGACCCGAATTCCGCCATCCTGAGCGGCAGGTCACGATACGATTTCAGGCCTTGGTTGAAGACCTGCACATGGCAGGGACAGTTCATCGGCTTGAGCGCGTTGATCGCCTTTTCGCGGGCGTGTTCTTCGTCTACCTCGACGATGAACATGTGGTCCTGATACTTGTCCCAGTGGCCCGAGGCTTCCCACAATTTGCGGTCGACGACCTGCGGTGTGTTCACTTCGACATAGCCACCGCGGCGCTGCCGCCGCCGCATGTAGTCCTGCAACGTGGTGTAAATTGTCCAGCCGTTGGGGTGCCAGAATACCTGGCCCGGCGCTTCTTCCTGCATGTGATACAGGTCCATTTCGCGGCCCAGGCGGCGGTGGTCGCGGGCCTCGGCCTCCTCCAGGAACTTGAGGTGCATTTTCAGATCGTCGCGGTTGCGGAACGCGATGCCATAGATGCGCTGCAACTGCGGGCGGGTGTTGTCGCCCAGCCAGTAGGCCGAGGACACGCGCGTCAATTTGAAAGCATCCGCAGGGATCTGGCCGGTATGCTGCAGGTGCGGGCCGCGGCAAAGGTCCTGCCATTCGCCATGCCAGTACATCCGGATCGGCTCATCGCCCGGAATTCGGTCCAGAAGCTCCACCTTGAAGGACTCGCCGGAATCGGCATAGTGCTTGCGCGCCCGCTCACGGTCCCAGACTTCAGTGCGAACCGTCTCGCGCGCGGCGATGATACGTTTCATTTCGGCTTCTATCGCACCCAGATCTTCGGGTGTGAAAGGTTCCGCTCGGTCGAAATCGTAGAACCAGCCGAAATCGCGGACCGGGCCTATGGTGACCTTTGCGTCAGGCCAGATCGTTTGCACGGCGCGCGCCATGATATGCGCAAGATCGTGGCGGATCAGCTCCAGCGCGGCGTCGTCGTCCTGCATTGTGTTGATAGAGATTTTCGCATCCGCTTCGATCGGCCATGCCAGATCCCAGTGCGCGCCGTCGACCTGGGCGCTGATGGCCTTTTTCGACAGGGACTTGCTGATGCTTTCGGCTACCTGTGCGGGTGTCGTCCCGATGGGGACGTCACGTGTGTTACCATCGGGGAAGGTAAGGGTGATCTGGGACATCTTATCTGAGTCCTCCGTCGTTTTGGCGCCCACGGAACGCCCGATTGCGGGTATGATGGGGCGCTTTTGGCGGCGGGTTTGTTCCACGTCAAGGCGTCCGGCTAGTCGAAGGCCGCAGGGTGTAGCCATCCCATCGAACAGGAGGTTCCGATGAAAACAATTCTTGCCGCTACCGATCTAAGCGCGCGGTCTGACCGCGCCGTGCTGCGCGCCGCACATCTGGCCCGCGACACGGGGGCCGCGCTGCACATTATTCACGTCATAGATGAAGACTTGCCCGGTGCGATGTTGCTTGCCCAGACCACCGAGGTGGAGGCGACGCTGTCGGCCATGGTGGCCGAAAACCCCGCGCTCGCCGACCTGTCACCGTCCCTGGACGTAGAGGCCGGCCATCTCGATAGCCTTTTGCCCAAATTGATGCGCGAACGGGATATCGACCTTTTGGTTGTCGGCAGCCATCGGCGTCGGGGCCTGGCGGATGTCTTCGGCGCACCAACGCTGTCGCGGCTGTTGCGCAGTGTCGATGTGCCGGTTCTCGTCGCCGTTGGTCGACCGGAGGGTACATATGAAACCGTTACGATCGGCTGGGATTTTTCCCCGGCCGGCGAGGCTGCAGCGAAAGCAGTGCAGGATTTCGCGCCATCGGCCGCGATGACGCTGATCCATGCGTGGCAGGACCCGGTTGCTGGCACGCCCTATGGGTTCGAGACGGGCGGTACGATTCCGGCGGAAGCCCTCGATCGTCTGCGGTCGAAACTGCAGCGCGCGGCAATGGAGATGGTGCAGGACGGCACGCCGCCCGCGACGGATGTGATCATAGGTCCGGCGGGGCATGTTCTGCGCCGATACGCGGCGGAGCATGGCGCCGACCTTCTGGCAATGGGGCGACACGCGCGCACCGGGCTGGCCCGTATCCTTCTTGGGTCGACGGCCGAGGACGTGGCGCTGAATGCGCCCTGCGACGTGCTGATCGCGCCGCCGCTTTGATTTTTGACGAATGGCAGCCTCTCGCAGAACAGCGAAAGGCTGCCGCATCACTACGGGGGGCCGTTTGTCATCAGAAGAAGTTGTGCTCTCCCGACTTCAGAGTGACGTCGGATGTCAAACTTAATTCACATCTGGAAAGATAGACCGGGGTCATCTTCTTAAGATCGGGTATGAGGTGTTGGCCGTCGGCTTCGACCTCAAGGCTATGCCTGACGCAATGACACTGACGGCCCGTTTGGGGTTGATGGGTATTGGTTCCAGTGGGATGACCTTCTTGATGCGTCCCGATTTTCTGAAGTGCATCTTCGTGCCCGATTTCAAGAAGCGAATGGGTCACCATCACGACTGACGGACTTGCCCTCGGCCCCCGCCCGTGAAACAGGAAAGCGCCAACCGATACCCGCCAACGGAGACCCCCGATGGAGATTCGCGAGGCCCTGACCTTCGATGATGTTCTGCTTGTTCCCGGTGCCAGCAAGGTGCTGCCCGGCACTGCGGATACACGCACGTTCGTCACTAAATCTATTGCCCTGAACATCCCGCTACTGTCGTCCGCAATGGATACCGTGACAGAGGCGCGCATGGCCATCGCCATGGCGCAGGCGGGCGGCATGGGCGTGATTCATCGCAATCTGGACCTCGACGACCAGCAGCAGGAAGTGCGCCGCGTCAAGCGGTTCGAAAGTGGCGTCGTCTACAACCCCATTACCTTGCGTCCCGATCAGACACTGGCCGATGCCAAGGCCTTACAGGAAAAATATCGCGTCACCGGTTTTCCCGTCGTTGATGACAAGGGCCGCGTGCTGGGTATCGTGACCAACCGTGACATGCGGTTTGCTGTCGATGACTCGACACCGGTGTCGACGATGATGACCGCAGACAATCTGGCAATCCTGCGCGAACCCGCCGACCTGAATGCGGCGCGTTCGATGATGCAGGCCCGCCGTATCGAGAAGCTGCTCGTAGTTAACGAGAAGGGCCATTTGACTGGCCTTTTGACGATCAAGGATATCGAACAGGCGGTGCTGAACCCGCAGGCGTGCAAGGATTCTCTGGGCCGTTTGCGCGTTGCTGCCGCGACAACTGTCGGCGATGCCGGGTTCGAACGGTCCGAGGCGTTGATAGATGCCGGCTGCGACCTGATCGTGGTCGACACCGCGCACGGCCATTCCGAAGGCGTCGGCATCGCCGTCGACCGTATCAAACGGTTGTCCAACAAGGTGCAGGTCGTCGCGGGCAACGTGGCGACCACCGAGGGGACACGCGCCCTGATCGACGCGGGCGCGGATGCGGTCAAGGTCGGCATCGGGCCGGGATCGATCTGCACCACCCGCATTGTCGCGGGTGTCGGCGTGCCGCAACTGACCGCCATCATGGATGCCGCCGCGGCCGCAGGCGACGTGCCGGTGATCGCGGATGGTGGCATCAAGTTTTCCGGCGATTTCGCCAAGGCCATAGCCGCCGGGGCATCCTGCGCCATGGTTGGCAGCATGATCGCGGGCACGGATGAATCGCCCGGCGAAGTGGTTTTGTATCAGGGTCGGACGTTCAAATCATATCGTGGGATGGGGTCGCTGGGTGCCATGGCGCGCGGCTCGGCGGATCGGTATTTTCAAAAAGACGCGGCGTCGGACAAACTGGTTCCCGAAGGGATCGAGGGGCAGGTGCCCTACAAGGGCAGTGCCGGGGCGGTGGTGCATCAGTTGGTCGGCGGTTTGCGTGCGGCCATGGGCTACACCGGATGTGCTACGGTGGCCGAGATGCGGGGCGGTTGTACCTTCGTCAAGATTACCGGCGCCGGGCTGAAGGAAAGCCATGTCCATGATGTCCAGATCACCCGGGAAAGCCCGAACTATCGCTCCTGAGAGGCGGCCTGACATGACTGACCCAAGGTATGGCGCGTGACCCCCGGCGCGCGCGTTCAGGCCGCAATCGAGATATTGGACCGTATCCTCGACGGTGGCGCGGCCGAGCGGGAGCTGACGGTCTGGGCGCGCGGCAGTCGCTACGCCGGGTCGAAGGACCGCACGGCGGTTCGGGACCACGTATTCGACGCGCTTCGCACATTGCGGTCATCGGCGTGGATTGGCGGAGAGGCGGAGATTGCGCCAGGTATCGCGCGCGCGATCATGGCAGGGCGTTTGATCGGTGAAGACGTTGACGTTAAGTCCATTTTCAATGGACAAGGCCATGCGCCGGAGCCGATATCTCCGCCTGTCGATCTTGGCCCCGCACCCGATGCCGTCCGCCTCGATATGCCCGATTGGCTTTTGCCGATCCTGCGCGCCGATCTGGGCAGTGCCGCCGAGCATGTGGCCCTTGCCCTGCGTACCCGCGCGCCAGTCTTTCTGCGCGCCAACATTGCCCGTATCACGCGGCAGGACCTGCTCGCGAAATTATCCGAGGAAGGCGTGGCAGCCGAACCGGACGCGGCGTCGCCCACGGCTATCCGCCTGACCGGCACACCGCGTGGTCTGACCGCTCTGCCGTCGTTCAGGGACGGTTTATGGGAGTTACAGGACGCCGGGTCTCAGGCCCTTGTTGACCGCATCCCGGTATCGCCTGATGCGCGGATACTGGATCTCTGTGCCGGCGGCGGAGGTAAGGCACTTGCCCTTGCAGCAAGGGGTCCGGAACAGGTTTTCGCCCATGACGCGGATCCGGCCCGGATGCGCGATCTGCCCGCCCGCACCGCACGTGCCGGTGCGCGGATCAGTCAGATCACGGCCCCGGAAGGTGCAGCGCCCTTCGATGGTGTGGTCGCGGATGTTCCCTGTTCCGGTAGCGGCAGCTGGCGCCGTGCACCCGACGCCAAATGGCGACTGACCGAGGCCCGCCTGACCGAGCTGACGCAAACGCAGGACGCCATCCTGGACCGGGCGATCGCCCTGACGCGCCCGGGAGGATGGATCGCCTACATGACCTGTTCCATTCTGGCGCGCGAAAATGCCGATCGTGCGGTGTCAGCGCTGAACCGCCATCGTGATGTCGCCATTGGTGACCAATGGTCCAGCCTGCCAGTCGACGGTGGTCACGACGGCTTTCACGTTTGTCTTCTCAAGCGTGAAAGCTAGGGGTCGGATCACGATCATGCTATGGATCGGGCGGTGTCGTTAAGAGCGTCTTAATACTTTTGCGGCCATAAAAAGCGTGAGAACGATTCTAGGGTGACCGCTCCTTGCGGGGATCGGTCCGGAGGCGAGGGCTTGGGCGAGACGACAATACTCCTACGAAGGCTTCGCACCGGATCGATTGTCCTTCTCGTTGTTGCAGTGGGCGCAGTTGCGATGGCATTCGTTTCAGCTGGCGCGATGCCGAATGCGCTGTTTCTCACGGCAGCGATGGCATTGACTACAATCGTCGCCGCACTGCATGTCGCGACATGGATCATGGCATGGATATCGCATCGCCGACTTCGGATCGTGATGGAATTTCTCGAATATGACAGCGCGCCCGGCTTCTGCACGGACGAGATCGGGGCAATTTTCGCGCAGAACCGCGCTGCGACGGAGCGGTTCGGCGTTCAGGACGGCGGCACAATGACTCGCGCGCTCGAACCGCTCTTCGCCAATCCCGATGCTGTGGTGCACCGGCTGCGCAGTGCCGCCATAGACGAGAAAGCTGCGCGCGAAGATGTCGTGACCCGAAGAGGTCATGTTCGCGTTGCAGTCCACCGGATTCCGGGCGGGCATCTCTGGCGACTGGAGGATCTGGTCGATCGGCCACCCCGGTCTGCGGACGGTATCGGTCTTCCGATGCTGACATTCGGACCCTCCGGCACGATTCTTTATATGAACGAAGTTCTCCGCACTGCCGCTGGCCGGCGGGTCAAACGTTTGCGCGACCTGTTCGAAGAAGTTCCGTTGGTCAACGGCGGACTGAACCGCCTTGTTGCCAAGAATGGCGCTGAAAGCGTGCGGGTCGTTTTGTCCGCGCCTGTGAACGGTCGGCAAGAGGTTTTCGTTCTGCCCTCCGGCGATAGTACGGATGGTCAGGTCGCGCTCGATGCTCTGCCGGTCGCGCTGTTGCGGTTGGACAGCAGCGGGAGGGTGGCCTTTGCGAACCGGCAGGCCCGTGAACTCCTGCCTGCGACGAACACGGGGACCGAAAGCAGGCTTGCAGCGTTGGTCGAGGGATTGGGCCGCAGTGTCCGCGAATGGGTCAGCGAAGCGGCGGCCGGTCGCGGTCTTTACCGCGCCGAGGTCGTCCGCGTGACCGGTGCCGAGGTCGAGACCTATCTTCAGATCACGCTCGGTCGTCCGCTTGGCGATGGCGAAGGTGGGCTTCTGGCGGTTCTCAACGATGCGACCGAACTCAAGACTCTGGAAGCGCAATTCGTCCAAAGCCAGAAAATGCAGGCGATCGGTCAGCTGGCCGGCGGCGTCGCTCATGATTTCAACAATCTGCTGACCGCCATATCGGGTCATTGCGACCTTCTCATGTTGCGGCATGGCGAAGGCGATGAGGATCACGCAGATCTGACTCAGATCACGCAAAACGCCAATCGCGCAGCCGCTCTGGTCGGTCAGCTGCTGGCATTTTCCCGCAAGCAGACGCTGGAGATGCGTCCTATCGACCTTCGGGATACGCTGGGAGATCTTGCGCATTTGCTGAACCGCTTGGTCGGCGATCGCGTAATTCTGCGGCTTGAGCACGATCCTGCGCTGATTCCGATCCGGGGAGACAGGCGGCAACTTGAACAGGTTCTGATGAACCTCGTGGTCAATGCGCGTGATGCGATGCCAGACGGCGGCGAGATCCTGATCGAGACGGAGTGCAGATATCTTCCTGCTCCTCTGTTAAGGGATCGAGTCTCCGTTCCATCGGGTCAATATGTAATCGTCAGCGTGACGGATGAGGGAACCGGTATAACAATCGATAACCTTTCCCGCATTTTCGAGCCGTTTTTCACGACCAAACGTCCCGGCGAAGGAACAGGCCTGGGGCTGAGCATGGCCTACGGGATCGTCAAGCAATCGGGCGGTTACATTTTTGCCGACAGCACGCCGGGGCAGGGCACCCGTTTCAGCCTGTATTTTCCGGCGCTGACCGATGCCGCCGAAGCGGAACTTGTCGAAGCGCCAGACCTCCCTGACGCGACCGCCGCACCGGTTGACCGCGCACTCGACCAACTGCCTGTCCCCGAGCCTGTTTCCGATCTTACTCAAACCATTAAGACATCCACCCACCATAGCTCGGATGGGGCGAGGGACGATGGCGAAGTTGGAAACGACCCTGATGGTTCCATATCCACCATAAGCGATAGCGCATTCGATGGGGAAGTCGTCGATGCCCCGAAACCGGCGGAGGGGGAAGGCGAAATGTCGGCCATGCTGCGCGGCGTTCTGGAAACTTCACGATCTGATCCGTTGTCGCACCCGACACCACCTGATGCTGTCGACGAGCCGAAGACGTTGCCATTTGCTGGCAAACAGGCAGAGTCCAAGGTCTCATCCGATGTCGACAAGTGCGATCTTCAGCCCACCAAGCCGGTTGTTCTCCTTGTCGAGGATGAGGCCCCCGTTCGCGCCTTTGCGTCCCGCGCGTTACGATTGCGCGGATATGAGGTGATGGAGGCGGAAGACGCCGAATCCGCACTAGCACAATTGTCAGATCGCAACCTTCTGGTCGATCTCTTCGTCACGGACGTAATGATGCCCGGACTGGATGGACCCAGCTGGGTACGCGAGGCGATGAAGATGAGACCGGATGTGCGAACTGTTTTCATGTCCGGATATACTCAGGATGCACTGTCCGAAACCAGCGTCCCTGTCCCCAATTCCGTATTTTTGCCCAAACCCTTCTCGCTCTCGGATCTGACGCGGACGGTCGAACGCGCGCTTTTGTAATAGCTTTTGGGTCGGGTTTTTTCCATCGCGTATCCTAGCCGATTCCATCCCAGATATCGAAGTCTTTGACGCGTTCGCTCTTCAATCTTGAATGCATTTCGTCAGACAGATCGAGATCTCCTCCGGGCGAGACATTCGTTTTTTCGAGGTCGATTTTCATCCCGATGCGGCCTTCTAGAAAGCGTAGCAGCCCATCGGTGTCGCCGTGACGAAACAGATGGTCCACGCCACCGTCCAGAAACTGTGCTTGCGATCCGACGCGAGCGAAAGGTGGCTGCGGATCGGCTAGATAGGAGGCGACGAAACTGTCGAAACTTATTCCTGCCGTCGAGTTGGGTTGTCCGGACAGGCCCGGCCGCGACCGATAGCGATACCAGCTACCAAGCCAAGAGACGGGTTCGCGCATCACTGCCAGCAACTCGAGCGGACGCTTCCCCTTTTGTTCGAAGAAACCGGCCAATTCCCGGCGATACTTTTTTACAGTGCAATGCTTCAGACCCGGTGGATTGAGTATTGCTGCGTCAGCATGCGGAGCAAGTGCTAACTCCAGCGCCGTCGTCCCGGTTTTGGGCACCGCAAGAATTGCCAGCCTGGCCTTCCAGAATATGAGCATCTCGTCCTCCGGGTTGGCAAAATTGCCGGTAACGCTTCTTTAACCCTGTGTCGCCACGATGGGGCAAGTCCAAAGGGCTTGTAACTGTTCCGTATATGTTCCATATCATTCAGGGAACAAGACGTGAACGATAACCAGATTGCCGCGCCTGCGGCAGCATGCAACAAGGGCCGAAATCATGGCAACGGCGAACCTACTCGACATGGCTGACAAACGTAGCGCGGACAAGCAGAAGGCGCTCGACAGCGCCTTGGCCCAAATCGAACGTCAGTTCGGTAAGGGGTCCATTATGAAATTGGGCGGGCAGAACCAGATGCCCGACATCGAAGCGACGTCGACGGGGTCGCTCGGCCTCGATATCGCGCTTGGTATCGGCGGTCTGCCGAAGGGCCGGATCATCGAAATCTATGGCCCGGAAAGCTCCGGCAAGACGACGCTGACCCTGCACGCAGTCGCGGAAGAGCAAAAGAACGGCGGTGTCTGTGCATTCGTCGATGCGGAACATGCGCTTGACCCGCAATATGCCAAGAAGCTTGGCGTCGATCTGAACGAATTGTTGATTTCGCAGCCTGACACGGGCGAGCAAGCACTAGAGATTGTCGATACCTTGGTCCGTTCGGGCGCGGTGAGTATGGTGGTGGTCGACTCGGTGGCCGCTTTAATACCGAAATCCGAACTCGAGGGCGACATGGGCGACAGCTCGGTCGGCGTACATGCGCGCTTGATGAGTCAGGCGATGCGGAAACTGACCGGATCGATTAACCGATCCAAATGCATGGTCATCTTCATCAACCAGATCCGGATGAAGATCGGTGTCATGTTCGGCTCACCGGAGACGACAACGGGTGGCAACGCATTGAAATTCTATGCATCTGTCCGCCTGGATATCCGCCGGATCGGTGCTGTAAAGGACCGGGACGAAATTGTTGGCAACACCACCAAGGTAAAGGTGGTCAAGAACAAGGTCGCGCCACCATTCAAGGTCGTCGAATTCGACATCATGTATGGCGAGGGAATATCCAAGACCGGCGAGTTGATCGATCTGGGCGTCAAGGCCGGTGTGGTTGAGAAATCCGGTGCCTGGTACAGTTACGGCGATGACCGGATCGGGCAGGGACGTGAGAATTCCAAGCAGTTTCTCAAAGACAATCCGTCGATTGCTACCGAAATCGAAGACAAGATCCGCGCGGCGCACGGACTGGATTTTCAAATGGGCGAAGCGGACAAGACCGAGATCCGGGACGAGATCCTCGACGATTGATGGTTCTGGAATGTCCCGCCGGGTGGCGTGATCAGGGAAGGGTCGTCCGAAAGGGCGGCCCTTTCCACACGCGGGATTGGGATTGGCTTGTCGACAGGATGAGCCAGGGCTAGGACGGACACGCAAGGTACCAGAGGGAAGATCATGGCCAGCTTGAATGACATCCGCACGACATTCCTGGATTATTTCGCCAAGAACGGTCATGAAAAGGTTGCCAGTTCGCCGCTTGTGCCGCGCAACGATCCTACGCTGATGTTCGTCAATTCAGGGATGGTCCAGTTTAAGAACGTCTTCACCGGCGTCGAAAGCCGCAGTTACGATCGCGCGACGAGCAGCCAGAAATGCGTTCGCGCTGGTGGCAAACATAATGATCTGGATAACGTCGGCTATACCGCGCGCCATCATACGTTCTTCGAAATGCTGGGCAATTTCAGTTTTGGAGATTACTTCAAATCCGATGCGATCCATTTCGCGTGGGAGTTGCTGACCAGGGAGTTCGGCATAGATCCGAACCGCCTGCTGGTCACGGTCTATCATACGGATGACGAAGCCGCGGCGATCTGGAAGAAGGTCGCGGGCCTGCCGGATGAGCGGATCATCCGCATTGCCACCGACGACAACTTCTGGCGTATGGGGCCGACGGGGCCTTGCGGACCCTGCACCGAGATTTTCTACGATCACGGCGAGCATATTCCGGGTGGTCCGCCAGGCACTCCAGACGAAGACGGCGATCGTTTCATCGAGATATGGAACCTTGTCTTCATGCAGAACGAGCAGTTTGAGGATGGCACGATGCGCCCCCTAGACATGCAGTCGATCGACACCGGAATGGGGCTGGAGCGGATAGGCGCGCTGCTGCAGGGCAAGCATGACAACTACGACACCGACCTTATGCGCGCCCTGATCGAAGCGTCGGCCCAGGCCACGTCGACCGATCCCGATGGCCCTGAAAATGTGCATCACAGGGTTATTGCCGACCACCTGCGGTCAACGTCGTTCCTGATCGCCGATGGCGTGATGCCGTCGAACGAGGGGCGCGGCTATGTTCTTCGCAGGATCATGCGGCGCGCCATGCGGCATGCGCATCAGGCAGGCGCGAAGGATCCGTTGATGCATCGTCTGGTGCCCGCGCTGGTCACGCAGATGGGACAGCATTATTCTGAATTGACGCGCGCGCAGTCAATGATCGAGGAGACATTGCGCGGCGAGGAGGAGCGGTTTCGCACAACGCTGGATCGGGGGTTGCGGCTTCTTGAGGATCAGGTCCAGGCGCTGCCCGAAGGAGGCGTCCTGGACGGTGCGTCGGCGTTCAAACTCTACGATACCTACGGGTTTCCGCTGGACCTGACGCAGGATGCCCTGCGCGAAAAGGGTCTGTCTGTCGACAGCGATGGATTCGACTTGGCTATGGCCGAGCAAAAGACGCGGGCGCGGGCTGCTTGGTCCGGCTCGGGCGAACAGGCGGATGCGGCGATCTGGTTCGACCTGGCGGACAGGTACGGAACGACGGAGTTCCTGGGCTACGACACAGAAGTCGCCGAAGGTCAGGTGCTTGCCCTCGTCTCGGATGGGGCGGCGGTTGATATGGTGCGCGCCGGTGATGCGGTCAGCATCGTGGTCAATCAGACGCCGTTTTACGCTGAATCAGGTGGTCAGATCGGCGATGCAGGCGTCCTGAAAACGGAAACAGGGCGCGCAACCATTACTGACACGCGGAAATCCGCAGGCGTTTTCATGCATATCGCGCAGATCGACGAAGGCGAGATCAGGCCGGGTCAATCTGCGGAACTGACGGTCGACAATGCCCGTCGAAGTTCGATCCGGGCGAACCATTCGGCGACACACCTGCTGCATGAGGCATTGCGCAGAGCCCTTGGCGATCATGTCGCTCAGCGTGGATCGCTGAATGATTCAGATCGTCTGCGCTTTGATTTCAGTCACGGGCACGCCGTCACAGCGGAGCAACTTGCTCAGGTCGAAGCCGAAGTGAATTCGTTCATCCGCCAGAACTCCGAAGTTTCGACCCGGATCATGGAACCGGATGCCGCCCGCGATCTGGGGGCGCAGGCCTTGTTCGGTGAGAAATACGGCGACGAAGTCCGCGTTGTTTCGATGGGGTCGAGGGATGACACCGGCAAAGGCAGCGATATGCGGACCTACTCGATCGAACTGTGCGGTGGCACACATGTTCGCAATACCGGCGAAATAGGGGCGTTTGTTACGTTGGGCGATCAGGCTGTCAGCGCGGGCGTGCGCCGTATCGAGGCGCTGACCGGGCAGGCGGCGATGGATCATCTGCAGGCGCAGGACCGTCGTATGTCGGAACTGGCCAATCTGTTGAAGGCGCAGCCCGATGAGGTTGGCACAAGGGTCAAGGCTTTGATGGACGAACGCAAGGCATTGCAAAATGAAGTCGCACAGCTACGACGAGAACTGTCGATGGGCGAGGGTGCTGAGGCAATTGAAATCAATGGCATGAAGACCGTTCTTCAGGTTGTTTCCGGCGTCTCGGGCAAGGATCTCGGACCGATGATCGATGCGCAGAAAGCGGCGCTCGGGTCCGGTGTGATCGTTTATATTGCGGATACGGGGGCCAAGCCTGCGGTGGCGGTGGGCGTCACCAGGGACCTGACGGAGCGGGTGTCCGCGGTCGATCTGGTAAAAACCGCGGTCGAGGCGCTTGGCGGTCGCGGTGGTGGCGGACGTCCTGAGATGGCACAGGGCGGGGGCGCGAATATCGCTCAGGCCGATGCTGCATTGTCGGCGGTTCGGGAGGCGTTATCGAAGGTATGATGCGGGGATGACGTTGGTATTATCTGCGTATCACCCGCTATGCCTCAGTGCCCGGTGGTCGATGAGAACAATTGCATGATGACGATGCCGGCAACGATCAGACCCATGCCGATGATCGCAGGGGCATCCAACCGCTGGCCGAAAACGATCCAGCCGATCATGGCGATCATAACGATCCCGACGCCGGACCAGATCGCATAGGTCACCCCGACCGGAAGCGTCCTGAGAACGAGCGACAGGAGAAACAGCGCCGTCACGAAACAGGTCAACGTCACGACCGACGGCCAGAGGCGGGTGAACCCGTCGGACGCTTTGAGCGCGGTCGTGCCCACCGTCTCGAATGCGATAGCCAGGATGAGCCAGAGCCAGTGCATCAGCGCCCCACGTAGCGGTCGCGGCGATGATTGGTGGCGATGATCAGGTTCACGACGACGGCTCCTGAAAGGGATGCGGCAACCAACCACGGGTCAAGCAGGGCGAAGGCCAGCGCGAACAGCAAGGCGTCGAACCCGAGTTGGACCCAGCCGGCCTGTATGCCGAACCGCTCCTGCACCCAAAGGGCAAGGATGCCGATGCCACCCAGCGATGCACCATGTCGGAAGATCACAATCAATCCCATGCCGATAACCGCGCCCGACAGGGCCGATGCGGCCCAGGGGTTCAATGCCTCGAAGGTGACGACAAGGGGCATCAGGCGCGTCAGGACAGAAACCATAGTCACGGCAATCACCGTCTTGACGACGAAGCGCGGGCCCATGCGGACCCAACCCAGACCGTAGAATGGCAAGTTGAGCAGGAAGAACCAGACGCCGAAGCTCCAGCCGCCCATATAGGACAACAGCACCGCCGCGCCCGCCGTCTGTCCAGTGACCAGACCGGCGGCAGTCAGGAACTGCACACCCAGCGCGCAGAGCGTCGTGCCCAGAACGAAGGCCTGCGCGTCCTCCAGCATCGTGTGCCGGAGGGGGGACGGGCGATGGGGTTCGCGGCTGTCGGGAGGTGGAGAAGAGCGGGCCATTCCACGGACCTATTTGTCACGGATCGGGCTGTCCAGCAGCGGTCTCAACGGTCTGACGAAAAAGGGCGCACGGCGTTGGGCAAGCCCCTTACCAGAAGTGTTGCGCCGCGTGCACGGAATGCACGTAGAGCAGGGGCAGTATCAGCTCCCTCACCCGCATAAATCTGCGGCAGCGTAGCTTGCGCCGAGGTCAGCTGTGCGGGGCGGAGTGCCGCTTCCCCTTGACGGCTTGTCGGCGCGGAAGCAAGCTGACCGCGTCTAGAACAGGTTAGGTCGGGAAGGTTAGCCCGGCCCCCGCATCCGCGGGTCCTTCCGTTATGACCGTAGCGGCCCGCGACTATTCAGTCCCATGTGCAGTGCATGGGACGATAGAAAGGGCACCACCATGTGGCAGCAGACACCCGCGACTCCCGATGGAGCGAAGTTCTTCAACCCGATGCGGGTTGTTCCCGACGGGGACGCGAGCATCTTGAGCTTCATCCTCTTCCGACAGGACGGATGGGACGACGACCGCCTCGCAGGTGACGCCGCTTTGGTGCAAGCGGACCTGGATCGGTTGAAGGCGCATCTGAGCGCATAGCAAACCACGAACCAAATGGTCGCGACGTATCGCGGCGCGACCAACAACACATCCGGTAAGGGGCTTGGACGTTGGGCGCGTCCCGTCTTTGTTCTGCAAATACTCTGAGCGCGAGGAGAAACTCCTCGCTTCGCCACTCAGGTCAAAGCCGCGTCGAGATTTTCAGCGATTTTTTCAAGGAAACCAATCGTAGTCAGCCATTTTTGATCGGGGCCAACCAGCAGGGCCAGGTCCTTGGTCATATAACCGGATTCAACGGTCCCGACGACGACTTTCTCAAGAGTTTCGGCGAAGGCCGTCAACTGCGCATTGTCGTCCAGCTTGGCGCGATGCCTGAGGCCGCCGGTCCAGGCGAAGATCGACGCGATGGAGTTGGTCGAGGTTTCCTTGCCGGCCTGGTGCTGACGGTAGTGCCGGGTGACGGTGCCATGCGCGGCCTCGGCCTCGACGATCTTGCCATCGGGGGTCATCAGCTGCGACGTCATGAGACCCAATGAGCCGAAGCCCTGGGCCACAGTGTCGGACTGCACGTCGCCGTCGTAGTTCTTGCAGGCCCAGACATAGCCGCCCGACCATTTCATTGCAGCGGCGACCATGTCGTCGATCAGGCGGTGTTCATAGGTGATGCCGGCCTTCTTGAAACCGGCTTCGAACTCTTCCTCAAAAATCTGCTGAAAGATATCCTTGAAGCGCCCGTCATAGGCCTTGAGGATCGTGTTCTTGGTCGAAAGATAGACCGGAAACTTGCGGCCCAGACCATAGTTCAGCGAGGCGCGGGCGAAATCGCGGATCGACTCGTCGAGGTTGTACATCGCCATGGCGACGCCGGAGGATGGTGCGTCGAACACCTCGCGTTCGATGACCTCGCCGTCCTCGCCTTCGAATTTCATGGTCAGCTTCCCCTTGCCGGGGAACAGGAAGTCTGTGGCGCGATACTGGTCGCCGAAGGCATGGCGACCGACAACGATCGGCTGGGTCCAGCCCGGCACCAGACGCGGCACGTTCGAGCAGATGATCGGCTCGCGGAATATGACGCCGCCGAGGATGTTGCGGATCGTGCCGTTGGGGCTGCGATACATGCGCTTGAGGCCGAATTCCTCGACCCGGCCTTCGTCCGGTGTGATCGTGGCGCATTTCACGCCGACGCCGATTTCCTTGATCTTCTCGGCGGCATCGATGGTGATCTGGTCGTCCGTCTCGTCCCGCGCCTCGATGCCCAGATCGTAATACAGCAGGTCGATGTCGAGATACGGCAGGATCAGCTTGTCCTTGATGAACTGCCAGATGATGCGCGTCATTTCGTCCCCGTCGAGCTCGACGACGGGATTATCTACCTTGATCCTGGACATGGGGGCCTCCGGCTGGAACATGTTTCGCGCGTCCCATAGCAGGGTCCGCCACCGACGGCCAGATTGTATGCCGTGGCATACAGGTCGAGATTATCCAGAGAAGACAAAGCGGCCCGGCGTCAGTTGCGCCGGGCCTGCCGCCAGTTCGGTCGTGGAACCAAAAACCAGGCGGCGACGGGTCCATGCCGGAGGAAAAACAGCATGGACCAGGGGACCGCAGTCCTATGTGTCGGAACTGTCGCGGTCGATCCGGTCCCCGCGGCGGTCTTGGGCCGCTACGGGGGAAGACATGGTTATTCTGCGGTTACGACCGCCATCACGAGTGCGCCTTCGGGCTTGACAGGGCCGTCTTCGGTGGCGCCCAGCGTATATTCGAACACGCCGGTCTGAGTGCCCCCGGTTTCGCCATGGACCATCAGCATCAGCATCTGGCCGGAGGCAACGTCTTCCTGAAGGATGGCGGCGACATCGGTGGTCTTGCCTGCACGGATCGGGGCATAGCCGACCACGAGGCCGGGTTTCATGTCGGCATCAGTGCTGTGAACGACCAGCCAGCCGTTTTCCGACGCGGTAATGCTTTCGGCGGACACAACGCCGTTGGCGACGGATTGGTCCGATGCGGTGATCGAAGGGGCCATCGCATGCGCATCGGCAAGTGCGACCGAGGCGGAGGCCAGAAAGGCGAGGGCGGCAATATTGATAGTCGAAGTCATAGTCGATCTCCCGTTGTTATGCCCCCCAGACACGCGACGGTTCGACAGGAGTTTCACGGGTCCGTGAAAAATTTCGCGATCTTCGGGCCAAGCCAGGCCCAGAGCGTCGGTGCGCCGCGCTCGATCTTGCTGCCAATCCGGTTGCGGACCTGATCTTCGGTAACGTTGTAGGCAGTCCAGCTACCGCCGCCATTGGCCAGATTAAGGTTCGGCGGCTGGAACCGGTCGAGGGCCTTGGCGAACGTCGCATCCGGGGTGGCGGCGGCTTCGAACTCGTCCCAGAGGGCGCGAAATTCGCGGGCCTGCGTATCCGGCAACAGGGCAAAGATGCGGTCGGCGGCGGCCAGTTCGTCCGCCACCTGCGTGGAGGTGTCGCCATAGATCGGCGCGTCACCGGCGTCGATTTCGACGATATCGTGCAGGATCAGCATGCGGATGACCCGGTCGATCGACACGCCGGGCGGTGCTTGCGGCGCGAGGGTCAGAGCAAAGAGGGTCAGGTGCCAAGAGTGTTCGGCACTATTCTCATCGCGCGAGCCATCGGCCAATTGGGTGGCGCGGGTGATGGATTTCAGGCGGTCGGCTTCCATGAGGAACGCCATCTGCCGGTCCAGATCGGACGGAGGCGACACCGGATCAGCCATCGCCTTCCGGTGCCGCCGACTTATTCTCCATCTCGGCAATTCGAGCCTTAAGCTGGCGGTCGGCCCGGATCGCGGCGCGCTGGACCCGGACCGAGGTGATGAACGCCTCCTGCAGCGTCTGCGAGCTGTCGCCTAGCGACTGGGACATGATCTTGATAATGTCTTCGTCGCCGGTCTTTTCGACATGCGCGATGACCTTGGCGGCCAGTTTGTTGGCAAGATCGTCGGCGAGGGACATCTGCGAGGTCTCCGGGCGCTCAGCGCGTCGTTTCAGTCAGGCGACGCGCGACGTAGCCCTTCACGCTGTCGATCATCGGGTCCATGTGCGGGTCTTCGAAAAAGTGGCCCGCGCCCTCCATCTCCTGATGGGTGATGGTGATGCCCTTCTGTTCGTGCAGCTTGCCGACCAGCGTGCGGGTGTCGGCGGGCGGGGCAACCCGGTCGTTCGCACCGTTGATGACCAGACCCGATGCCGGGCAGGGGGCGAGGAAGCTGAAGTCATAGCGGTCTGCGGGGGGCGAGACCGAGATGAAGCCGGTGATTTCCGGGCGACGCATCAGAAGCTGCATCCCGATCCACGCGCCAAACGAAAAGCCCGCGACCCAGCAGTGCTTGGCGTTGGGGTTCATCGCTTGCAGGTAGTCGAGGGCGGACGCCGCATCGGACAATTCGCCGATGCCCTGATCGTATTCACCCTGGCTGCGGCCGACGCCGCGGAAGTTGAACCGCAGCACCGTGAAACCCAGGTCGAGAAAAGAATAATGCAGGTTATACACGACGCGGTTGTTCATTGTCCCGCCGAACTGCGGGTGCGGATGCAGAATGATCGCGATCGGCGCATCCTTGAGTTTCTGCGGGTGATAGCGGCCTTCGAGGCGGCCTTCGGGGCCGGGGAAGATCACTTCGGGCATTGGCGTTCCATTCGGTCTGTTCTGGGGCCGGTTGGCCGGTCGTTGTTGACGCAGGGTTGGGGCGAGGGGTAAGCCCCATGAACTGCCATCCCCGCCGGGTTCTCACGCAGGTATGCGACCGGGGCGGGGTCGTCAACTTTTGGCGACTGCATCGGTCCCCTGAGGTCGGAGAAGTCATGAAGTTAAGCACCAAGGGCCGCTATGCAATGGTCGCACTGGTCGATCTTGCGCAACAGGTCACCGCGTCGGACGGGGAGGCGACCACCTCGCTGGCCGAGATTTCCAGGCGGCAGGATATTTCGCTGCCCTATCTGGAGCAATTGTTCGTCAAACTGCGCCGCGCCGGGCTGGTCGCATCGGTGCGCGGACCCGGTGGCGGCTATCGCCTGTCGCGGAGCGCATCCGAGATCCGGGTGTCGGACGTGCTGGAGGCGGTCGACGAGACGGTCAGCGCCATGCACACCGGCGCGGGCGCGTCGGGCGGGTCGTCCGGGTCGCGGGCGCAGTCGATGACAAACCGTCTGTGGGAGTCGATGTCGGCACATGTCTATGTGTTCCTGCATCAGACGCGCCTGTCGGACGTAGTCGGAAACGAGCTGACGCCGTGCCCTGCCGTGCCGATCCTGTTCGAGATCGTGGACGAGTAGGTCGGGGCCAGCCCCGAACCCCGGAATATTTGAAAGCAAAGACGAGGGCACGATGGCCGAGCGGCTCTATCTGGATTGGAATGCGACGGCACCGCTGCGACCCGAGGCACGGGCGGCAATGCTGGCGGCGATGGATGCCGTAGGCAATCCATCGTCCGTGCATGGCGAGGGGCGCGCGGCCAAGGCACTTGTCGAGCGGGCACGGGGGCAGGTGGCGGCGGCGTTCGGTGCCGTCGGGTCGGACGTGGTGTTCGTGTCGGGGGCGACCGAGGCGGCGGCGCTGGCGATGGCGGGGCGGGGGCTGGCCACGGCGCCGGTCGAGCACGAGGCCGTGGCAGCCTGGGGCGACGGGTCGTTGCCGGTGGATGCGGCGGGGCGTGTCGGCCTCGATGATCCGTCACGGAGCGCGGTGCAGCTGGCCAACTCCGAGACCGGCGTGATGCAAGCCCTGCCCGGCGGGCTGGCCGTCAGCGACATGACGCAGGGTTTCGGCAAGGTGCCGGTGGCCTTCGACTGGACGGGGGTCGAGATGGCGTTGATCTCGGCGCACAAGCTGGGCGGGCCGAAGGGCGTGGGGGCGCTGGTGATCCGGCGGGGTCTCGACGTCGCAAGCAGGATCAGGGGCGGCGGGCAGGAGATGGGACGCCGGTCCGGGACCGAGAACATAATCGGCATCGCCGGATTCGGGGCTGCAGCGCGGGCGGCAGTGCGCGATTTGGATTCCGGGGCATGGGACCGGGTTGCGCAACTTAGAACTTTTCTAGAAACAAGTCTTGAGGATGATATCAATCCGACTATTTTAGTCGGGAAGGAATCGAAACGCCTGCCGAACACTTCTTGCCTGATTACGCCGGGCTGGAAGGGCGAGACGCAGGTGATGGCGCTGGACCTTGCGGGGTTCGCGGTTAGCGCGGGATCGGCCTGCTCAAGCGGCAAGGTCCGCGAAAGCGCCGTATTGCGCGCAATGGGATACGGGCCGGGCGAGGCCGATTGCGCGATCCGCGTGAGCATCGGCCCGGACACGACGGAAGAACAGGTGGCGCGGTTCGTGAACGCGTTCCGCCGCCTAAAGGACAGGAGACGGGCATGACGGCTTTGGATGATGTGGTGGTCAAGGACGGTGTCGACGCGGAAACCGTCGAGGCGGTGAAAGGCCTGTCCGGTGTCTACAAGCACGGCTGGAACACCGATATCGAGATGGAATATGCGCCGAAGGGTCTGTCCGAAGATATCGTGCGCCTGATTTCCGCGAAGAACGACGAACCGGAGTGGATGCTGGACTGGCGTCTGGATGCCTATCGTCGCTGGGTCAAACTGGACGAGCCGAAGTGGGCAATGGTCGACTACCCGGAGATCGATTTTCAGGACCAGTATTACTATGCCCGCCCTGCTTCCATGGCTGTAAAGCCGAAGTCGTTGGACGAAGTCGACCCCAAGCTTCTGGAAACCTACAAGAAACTGGGCATTCCATTGAAGGAGCAGGCGTTGCTGGCGGGCGTCGAACCGGCACCGGAGGATCGCAAGGTCGCCGTGGATGCGGTATTCGATAGCGTGTCCCTGGGCACGACGTTCAAATCGGAACTGGCCAAGGCAGGTGTGATCTTCTGTTCGATTTCCGAAGCGATCAAGGATTATCCGGATCTGGTGAGGAAATACCTCGGTTCGGTCATTCCGGCGTCCGACAACTACTACGCGACATTGAATGCCGCCGTGTTCTCGGACGGCAGTTTCGTCTATATCCCCAAGGGTGTGCGCTGCCCGATGGAATTGTCGACGTATTTCCGCATCAATGCCGAAAACACCGGCCAGTTCGAGCGGACGCTGATTATCGCCGATGAAGGCTCCTATGTGTCCTATCTTGAGGGTTGCACCGCGCCGCAGCGCGACATCGCGCAGCTGCACGCGGCCTGTGTCGAACTCGTGCTGCTGGACGATGCGGAGATCAAGTATTCGACCGTCCAGAACTGGTATCCGGGCGACGAGAACGGCAAGGGCGGCATCTATAACTTCGTGACCAAGCGCGCCGATTGCCGGGGCGATCGGTCCAAGGTGATGTGGACGCAGGTCGAAACCGGTTCGGCCGTGACGTGGAAATATCCGTCCTGCATCCTGCGCGGCGACGACAGCCAGGGCGAGTTCTACTCCATCGCCATCGCCAACAACATGCAGCAGGCCGATACCGGCACCAAGATGGTGCATCTTGGCAAGAACACGAAATCCCGGATCGTGTCCAAGGGCATTTCGGCTGGCCGCGCGCAGAATACGTATCGCGGGCTGGTGTCCATGCACCCGAAAGCCAAGAATTCGCGCAACTATACCCAGTGCGACAGCCTGTTGATCGGGTCGAAATGCGGTGCGCATACGGTGCCGTATATCGAGGTGAAGAACAATTCCTCGCGCGTCGAGCATGAGGCGACGACATCCAAGGTGGACGACGATCAGCTGTTCTACTGCCGGTCGCGCGGGATGGACGAGGAAGAGGCCGTGGCGTTGGTCGTCAACGGGTTCTGCAAGGAGGTGCTGCAGGCGCTGCCGATGGAATTCGCGATGGAAGCGCAGGCGCTTGTGGCGATCTCGCTGGAGGGGTCGGTGGGCTGAGGCCTGCTGCACGGGAACCGCGATATGACCGAGACTGCCGAGAACAAGGGCTTCTATGTCCCTGAACTGACGTTCCCGCCCGAAGAACAGGCACTGGTACGCGAGATGTATTCGGGGGCGCAAACAGTACTGGAATACGGCACCGGCGGCTCGACGGTTCTGGCGCTGGACGTCGGTGTGCCGCATCTGATCGCGGTGGAGAGCGACAAGGACTGGCTCGACAACATCCAGCGTATCGTGGACGACCGGAAGCCCAAGTCGAAGGTTGATCTGTATCACGCCGATATCGGGCCGACGAAAAAGTGGGGCACGCCTGACGGAAACGACTATTGGATGAAATATCCACGCTATCCGTTACAGGTCTGGGAGCAGCCGTTTTTCGAGCATCCGGACGTGGTCCTGATCGACGGACGTTTCCGGGTGGGTTGTTTCCTGACCGTACTGGCCCGTGCAACCAAGCCGGTTACGGTGCTATTCGACGACTATACAGGGCGATCAACCTACAGCCGGGCGGGCCAGTTTATGCCTCCCTCGCAAACTGTCGGACGTATCGGCGTCTGGGAGTTAGACGGAACATGGAAGCTCGACGGTAAGGACCTGACGATCTTCGTGGATACATTTTTCAAGATACGCTGACTAAAATTCGCTGACACGAGACAATGACGCCGACCGGCGAGAGGTATGACATGCTGACGATCAAGAACCTGCACGTGAAACTGGAAGACGAGGACAAGCAGATCCTCAGGGGAATCGACCTGACCGTTCCGGCGGGCGAAGTGCATGCCGTCATGGGACCGAACGGATCGGGGAAGTCGACGCTGTCCTATGTTCTGGCCGGGCGCGGCGGCTATGAGGTTACCGAGGGTGAGGCGCATCTGGGCGACGTCGATCTGCTGGATATCGAACCCGAGGAACGCGCTGCCGCCGGGCTTTTCCTGGCGTTCCAGTACCCGGTTGAGATTCCCGGTGTGGGCAACATGACTTTCCTGCGGACCGCAGTGAACGCGCAGCGCAAAGCGCGGGGCGAGGAGGAACTGTCGGCAGGTGAATTCCTCAAGGTAATCCGCGCCAAGGCCAAGGATCTGAAGATCGACGCCGAGATGCTCAAGCGTCCTGTCAATGTCGGCTTCTCGGGTGGTGAGAAAAAGCGTAACGAAATCCTGCAGATGGCGATGCTGGAACCGAAGATGTGCATCCTTGACGAGACGGACTCGGGCCTGGATGTCGATGCGATGAAGCTGGTGTCCGAGGGCGTGAATGCCCTGCGCGATCCGAACCGCGGATTCCTTGTGATCACGCATTATCAGCGGCTTCTGGATCACATCAAACCGGATGTCGTGCACATCATGGCGGGTGGTCGCATCATCAAATCCGGTGGACCCGAACTGGCGATAGAAGTCGAGGTCAATGGTTATGCCGACATCCTGGAAGGGACGTCCTGATGGTGGTCGACGCACGAAAAATAACTACGGATGAGCGTCTTGCGGCCCTGACCCTGCCGTCCGGGGGCGGCTGGCTGGGTGCGGCCCGGAAGAATGCGTTGGGCCGGTTGCAGGCCGTTGGCCTGCCGACACGACGCGACGAATACTGGCGTTACACCAACCCCGCACCGTTCAATCGGGCGACGCCTGCGCAGGGCGCGGGTGGACCGGGTGAAGACCCGTTCGCCGGAATGGATGCCTACGTGATCACGATCGACGGCGATGCGCTCGACCTGCCCGACGGCGCTCCCGACGGGGTCGAGATCAACACTCTGTCGCAAGCCGCCGAGGCCGACATCCACTGGGCACGCGACCTGTATGCGACGCTGGAAGCCGCCGGATCACGCCCCGTTTCGCGGCCTTTTGCCATGCTCAACAGCGCCTTCGCCACCGGCGGTCTGGCGATCCGCGTGACCGGCCCGGTCGCGCGCCCGATCCACATCCGCACCATCGGCGGCACTGATCCGATCCTGCATCATCTGATCAAGGTGGATGCCGACGCATCCGTCACCGTACTGGAATCGGGTTCGGCGGGCGCACGGTCCAATATCGTTACCGAAGTCGACGTGGCCGACACCGCCGCGTTCCATCATATTCGTATGCAGGGACCCGACGCGACGCAGCAGATCGACACCCATCTGTTCGCCCGGCTGGGTCGGCGCGCGACATTCAAGTCTTTCACCCTGTCGGCCAACGTTCAATTGACGCGCAACGAGGCCATTCTGGAAATCGTCGGCGACGATGCCAGCGCGCATGTCGGCGGCGCGGCCTTCGGGCGGGGCGATTTCCACCACGATGATACGGTTTTCGTGACTCACGGCGCGCTGAACGGCGAAAGCCGTCAGGTGTTCAAGAAGGTCCTGCGCGACGGGGCAACTGGCGTGTTCCAGGGCAAGATCCTGGTGCGTGAAGGCGCTCAGAAAACCGATGGCTATCAGATCAGCCAGGCCCTTCTGCTGGACGACGACGCACAGTTCCTCGCCAAGCCGGAGCTGGAAATCTATGCCGACGACGTGGCCTGTTCGCATGGGTCCACGACAGGCGCGATCGACGAGACGGCGCTGTTCTACCTGCGTTCGCGTGGGGTGCCCAAACGGGTGGCGACAGACCTGCTGGTGCTGTCGTTCATGGCCGAGGCGGTTGAGGAAATCGCCGACGAGGATCTGCGTGCCCATATCGGCGCGGTTCTCGCCGACTGGCTATCGCGGCACTGACGTGTCGGTCACCCGCGATATTCCCCGCGCATGGCTGCGTCCGCGCGTCGTGATGGCCGAACATCTGGCTCGCGGCCTGCGCGATGACACGGCCTTCGTATTCCTCATGGTCGGCTGTTCACTGGTCTTTGTCTCGCAATTGCCCCGCCTGTCGCGCGAAGCCTTCCTTCGGGACGAGGATTTCATGATTCTGATGGGGGGGACGTTGATGGCCTGGGTCTTTCTGGCACCCTTGCTGTTCTATATTCTGGCATTGATCAGCCACGTGGCCGCCCGGCTGTTTGGCGGTCGCGGCACGGGCCTGGGTGCGCGGATTTCACTTTTCTGGGCGCTTCTCGCGGTGTCTCCGGCAATGTTGCTCAACGGGTTGACGGCGGGCTTCATCGGGCCAGGTCCCGCCCTTTCAGCGGTCGGTCTGGTGACCTTCGCGGGGTTCTTCTGGATCTGGCTCAGTTCCCTCTATGTGGCGGAATATTCGGTGTGAGACATGAGATATCGGGGCTGACCGGGGCAATCGGCGGTTTCCTGTCTGACCCCGTCGGCGCGCTCGACGGGATGCGGGCCACCACACCTCCGGTTCGCATTGCGGCCATGGCGCTGGTGGGGACAACGTTGCTGATGACCATCGTGGACTATACCTACGGGCCCTTGGCCTTTCCGCATACGCCGCAGGGCAAGCGGCAGTTCGGTGCGCTGTTCGGTGCGATGCGCGATGTGATCACCGTGTTCGCGATGGCGGGTGCGGGGCTTCTGCTGGGGCGCTGGTTCGCCAGGAGCCGGGCCACAGCCGCCGAAGCGATCTGGTTAATGGTCGCATATGCGCTTGCCCTCCTGCTGTTCGAACTGGTCCAGATGGGCACCTGGGTCTTCGCGCTTGCGACGGGGATCGATACCTATGGGCCGTTTTTCTTCATCGGCTTCTCTGCGACATTGCTGGTCCTTGTCGTCGTTGTCCGCGTGTTGCATCGGCTGGATGATTGGCTGACGGCACTGCTGATTGCAGGCGGCGCCTTCCTCGTCGCCTATTTCGTGGGACCGATCGTATCGGGCCTGATCTATCTGTCGCTCGGAGGACCGCTGCCATGATCGATATCGACGCTATCCGCGCGCAGTTTCCAATTCTGTCGCGACAGATCAACGGCAAGCCGCTGACCTATCTGGACAATGGGGCATCCGCGCAGAAGCCACAGGTTGTGCTGGATACGATCCAGCGCGCCTATGGTGAGGAATACTCAAACGTTCACAGAGGCCTGCATACGCTCTCGACGATTTCGACCGAGAATTACGAAGCCGTGCGCGGCACGGTCGCGCGGTTCCTGAACGCGCCGTCGGAAGACCACATCGTCTTCACCACCGGCACGACCGAGGCAATGAACCTGATCAGCTATGCCTGGGCCGCTCCACGTTTGCAGGCGGGCGACGAGATCATCCTGTCGATCATGGAGCATCACGCAAATATCGTGCCCTGGCACTTTCTGCGTGAAAGGCTGGGCGTCAAGCTGGTCTGGGTCGATACGGATGCGCGCGGCGATCTGGACCCGCAGGCGGTGCTGGATGCCATGACGGACCGCACCAGACTGATCGCGATTACACATCTTTCCAACGTTTTGGGAACCGTAGTTGATGTAAAAACCATCTGTGCCGGGGCGCGGGCGCGGGGCGTTCCGGTCGTCGTGGACGGATCGCAGGGGGCCGTCCATATGCCCGTGGATGTGGCTGACATCGGGTGCGATTTCTATGCGATTACAGGGCATAAGTTATACGGGCCAAGCGGTTCCGGTGCAGTTTTCATTAAACCCGAGCGCCTGGCCGAGATGATTCCCTTCATGGGGGGCGGCGATATGATCCGCGAGGTTCATCGCGATACAGTGACGTGGAACGATCCGCCGATGAAGTTCGAGGCAGGCACCCCCGGCATCGTCCAGACCATCGGTCTGGGGGCTGCACTGGAGTGGATGATGGACCTTGGCATGAATGCTATCGCCACACATGAGGCCGATCTGCGGGATTACGCCCGAAGCCGTCTGGGCGGACTTAACTGGCTGAATGTGCAGGGAAATTCACCGACCAAGGCCGCGATTTTCAGCTTCACCCTGACCGGTCAGGCGCATGCGCACGACATATCGACGGTACTCGACAAGAAGGGCGTGGCGGTTCGGGCCGGGCATCATTGTGCCCAGCCGCTTATGGAACACCTGGGGGTCACGGCCACCTGTCGGGCCAGCTTCGGAGTATATAACACGCGGTCGGAGGTCGATACGCTGGTCGATGCGCTGGAGCTTTGCCACGATCTGTTTTCGTGACAGTTGGTTATGACGTGACGTTCAGATAAAATCCGCAACGGTTGCTCCCGTCAACTTCACCAGTGATCCGGGTGCGATCGGGAAGACATGCCGCGGCGGCCTGCCGCGCAGTACGGCACTCGCCCAGTTCGACAGGCTCGGACGGGATACCTGCTGCACTCAGTGCGGTGAGAACGCGGCGAAAACTCTTGCTCATATCGGATATCTGCCCGTTGACGCCGACGCTGCCAAGGGGTCAGACCGGAGCGATGTTTCGCAGCCGTATCACCCGCACACCGATCCCCTTCGACGCAGAGGCCGGACAGGTTGCCGTCGCGATTTTGTCGCCACCGCCAGAAGTTGCTCCGCTGATCGCGGGCACGGCGGGGTGCAGTCCGTTTCTGGCCGCCACGATGGAGCGGGAAAGGGACTGGCTGACAGACCTTTGGGACCGCGAACCGGATGCGGCATTGGCCGCATTACTTGCTGATATCGACGCCATCGACGGCGACCCGAAAGCCGCACTGCGACAGGCCAAGCGGCGGGCGGCCCTGTTGGTTGGGTTGGCCGAACTGGGCGGGGTCTGGCCGGTAATGCAGGCGACGGCGGGCTGGACGCGCTTTGCGGATGCGGCGCTCAATCGCGCGCTGGCCTATGGATTGGCGCGGCACGCCAAAGGCCCGGTGACGGGCGATGGCGGGCTGGTTGCCATCGCGATGGGCAAGATGGGCGCGGGAGAGTTGAACTATTCCAGCGACATAGACCTGGTCCTCCTGTTCGACGAGTCGGGATATGACCCATCGGATTACGGCACGGCCCGCGCGATTCTTCTGAAAGCGGCGCGGACGGCGATGGGCGCGATGTCAGACATAACCGCCGAGGGTTACGTTTTTCGGACTGATCTTCGGCTGCGGCCCGATCCCGGATCGACGCCCATCGTTCTGTCGATGGAAGCCGCAGAGCGGTATTACGAAGCCATGGGCCGCACATGGGAGCGGGCGGCCTGGATAAAGGCGCGCGCCTGTGCCGGGGCCAAGGCGGCAGGCGAGGGATTTCTGGAACGGCTGACCCCCTTCGTCTGGCGACGGCACCTCGATTTCGCCGTCGTCGAGGAGGCGCACGACATGCGCCGCCGCATCCGCGACCACAAGGGGCTGGCGGGCGAATGGGACGTGCCGGGCCACGACGTGAAACTGGGGCAGGGCGGTATCCGGGAGATCGAATTCCTGACCCAGACGCAGCAGATCATCGCCGGAGGACGCGACCCACGCCTGCGTGTGCGCGGCACGTTGGAGGGGATGGACCGTCTGACCGAGGCCGGCTGGATGACGCCGCAGGATCGGGATGTCCTGTCCGAGCAATACCGCTATCTTCGATCGGTGGAGCATCGGGTGCAGATGGTGCAGGACGCCCAGACGCACCGCATTCCACGCGACCCGGAGCGGTTGCGGCGGTTGGCGTGTTTCATGGGCGAGGGCGACGTGGACCGTTTCGTCACCGATCTGCGCGACCGGATGCGCGCGGTCGAAGCGATCACCGTGCCGTCCTTCCTGCCGCCATCGCAGGGGCAGGCAAAGGCGGGGCCGGTGGGCGAAATCATCGAAGGCGCGTCTGCCGTGACCGACCGCTGGGCGACCTATCCGGCGCTGCGCTCTGACCGGGCGCAGGCGATTTTCCATCGGCTGCGGCCCGGCTTGCTGGCCGCATTGGCGCGCGCGGCCCGACCGTCCGAGGCACTGGCCGCCTTTGACGGGTTCCTGCGTGGACTGCCGGCAGGTGTGCAGGTGCTCTCTCTGTTCGAGGCCAATCCCAAACTGGTCGATTTGCTGGCGGATATCTGCGCCACCGCCCCCGACCTGGCGCAATATCTGTCCCAGAACGCAGGCGTTCTGGATGCGGTGATCGGCGGGACGTTTCTGGAGCCGCTGCCGGATGTGTGGACCTTGCCGCCCGTCGAGGGCGACTTCGAAGAACGTCTGACGCGTCTTCGCCAATGGCACCGCGAGGCGCATTTCCGCATCGGCGTGCACATGCTGCGCGGATTGATCGATCCGATTGACGCCGGAGCGTCCTATGCGCGGCTGGCCGAGGCGGTAATGGCCTCGGCCTGGGTTGCCACGGACTTCGAGACGGCGCGTCGATACGGCCGGGTGCCGGGTTTGCAGCTGGTGGCGATGGGAATGGGATCGCTGGGTGCCAGACGGCTGGCGGCCCGGTCGGATCTGGATCTGGTTTTGCTGCACGACGGGGCGGACGACTTGGCTGAATCCGATGGCAGACGGGCGCTCGGACCGCGGCAATGGGCAGCGAAGTTCACGCAGATCCTGATTACCGCATTGTCCGCGCCGATGGGCGAGGGGCGACTCTACGAGGTCGATATGCGGTTGCGGCCTTCCGGACGTCAGGGGCCAGTGGCGACGCCGCTGTCGGGGTTCCTGAATTATCAGGCCAACGAAGCATGGGTCTGGGAACACATGGCGTTGACCCGAGCACGGGTCGTCGTGGGCGATCCTGCGTTGCGGCCGATGGTCGAGGGCGCACGCTGCGACGTGATTCGGGGCAGTCGCTTCACGGACGCCGAGGTGATCGAGGCCCTGACCGACATGCGCGCACGATTGGTTGATGCGGGACGGCATGGGGGTGGCTTGTCGATCAAGTCCGGACCGGGACGGATGCAGGACATCGAACTGGCCGCGCAGGCCCATGCGCTGATTGCGGGGAACACGGCACGGGACGTGGTCGGGCAGCTGGGCGTCGAGGGCTGGCTGACACCCGAGACACGCGCGGTGCTGGCCCGGGCGCATGAACATTTGTCACGGGTCAACCAGATGCTGCGGCTGCTGACCGATGCCGACCCGCCCGGCGATCTGGGCGCAGGCGGCGAAGCCTTCGTGGCGCACGGCATGGATCTGCCCGATCTGGCGGCAGTCACGGCAGCCTGCGATGCGGCGGCGGCCCAGGCGGCGGCGGTCATTGACGAGGCGCTGAAATAGCTGCGCTGGACGGACGTGCGGGGCTGCGCTAGCTGCGGGTCTGGCGCATGAGGAGACAGGGATGGCCAAGGATGGACAGGGACCGGACGATCCCAAGGGGTTGATCGCAGACGCCTATCGCATCGACGGAATCGACAAGGCCGAATGCCGTTCGATCTTTCTCGACTGGGCGCTGAGCCTCTCGGGCGATACCGGCCCGGCCATCGAGCGGCTGCTGGTCGGGCGGGGCGATCACCCGATGACCGAAGTGTTGCGCGAAGGATTGGGCGAGCCTGTGCGCACCGGGCGGCGCGGCGGTCGGGCGGCGCGCATCGAACGCTGACACAAGGGGCGTCAGCTATGGGTGCCCCGTTCGCGGTAGGGGGTGGTGCCGTAATGCGCGCGATAGCATTTTGAGAAGTGTGAGGGCGAGGTGAAGCCGCAGGCAAGTGCCACGTTGATGATGGACATATCGGTCTGCATCAGCAGGTTGCGGGCGCGGCCAAGGCGCAGTTCCATGTAATATCGCTTGGGGCTGCGATCAAGATACCGGCGAAACAGACGCTCCAGTTGACGCGTGGACATGCCGACGTCTGCGGCCAGCCTGGCCGGGCTGACCGGGTCTTCGATCGACTGCTCCATCTCGCGGATGACATGGGACAGGCGGGGATGGCGGACACCGATGCGCGTCGGGATCGACAGGCGTTGAGTATCCTGGTCGGTGCGGATCGAGGAATAGATCATCTGATCGGCAACCTGCGCGGCCAGATCCTCGCCGAAATCGCGGGCGATCAGGTGCAGCATCAGGTCGACCGATGCGGTGCCGCCCGCCGTGGTGATCCGCTTGCCGTCGATGGTGAAGACCGCCTTGGTCAGTTCGATATCGGGGAAATCTTCGGCAAATCCGTCCTGATTCTCCCAGTGGATCGTCGCGCGCTTGCCATCCAGAAGACCGCTGGCCGCCAGCGACCACGCGGCAGTGCACAGCCCCGCGATCATGCCGCCGCGCCGTGCCTCGCGCCGCAGCCAGCTTTGAAGTCGCGTCGTGGTGGCCCGTCCGACATTGACTCCGCCGACGACCAGAACCGTGTCGTTCCGTTCGAGAGGAACAAGATCGCCGTCCAGGACGAATTTTGTGCCCGCCGAACAGGTTGCCGTCTTGCCGCCTTCGCCAACCAGCGACCATGTATAAAGGTTCGTGCCCGACATCCGGTTGGCCAGTCGCAGGGCATCCAGTGCGCTGGCAAGGCATAGCAACGTGAACTGATCCAGCAGAACAAAGACAAAATGGTGCGGACGCTCTGGCGCGACCACAGCCGATGTCTCCGGCGCAGTGCCGAGCTTGGCCGTTGCGTGACCCGCCATCGGCACGGCCTCCCTTTGCGTGATCGACCCATCGAGTCGCATCAATCCCCCAGACGACGCCTACGCGCAACATTCGCCAAGGATCAAGCCAATCCGGCATTTGCGGCGGCGCAATGAATGGGCTATCGCACGAGCCTCGAATCCGGCCAGAGGGAATAGACACATGGCACACGACAAGACACACCAGAACGCACAGATGGGCGATTGGTCGAAGTCGAGCTGGCGCGCGAAGCCGCGCGTCCAGATGCCGGACTATCCAGACGCCGATGCACTGAGCGCGGTCGAGGCCAAGCTGGGCCGCCACCCCCTGCTGGTTTTCGCAGGCGAAGCGCGGACGCTGAAGTCAGAACTGGCGGCTGCCGGACGCGGTGAAGCCTTCCTGTTGCAGGGCGGCGATTGCGCCGAAAGTTTTGCGGAATTCAGCAGCAACAACATTCGCGACACCTTCAAGGTCATGTTGCAGATGGCGATGGTCCTGACGTTCGGAGCCAAGGTGCCGGTCGTCAAGCTGGGTCGAATGGCAGGCCAGTTCGCCAAGCCACGATCGGCGCCCACCGAAATACGCGACGGTACGGAGTTGCCGAGCTATCGTGGCGATATCATCAACGAGCTGGCCTTCACGCCCGAGGCCCGCATTCCTGACCCGTCAAAGATGCTGGACGCCTACACGCAGGCCGCCGCGACGCTCAACCTGCTGCGTGCCTTCTCCAAGGGCGGCTTCGCGGATGTGCATCAGGTGCATCAATGGACACTGGATTTCGCAAGCGGAGAGCGGGCGGCGCAGTATCGCGACATGGCCGACCGCATTCAGGACACGCTGGATTTCCTGACCGCCGCGGGCCTGACGTCGGACACCAATGCGGAACTGTCGACGGTCGATTTCTATACCTCGCACGAGGCGCTGTTGCTGGAATACGAAGAGGCACTGTGCCGCGAGGACAGCACTCACCCCGGCGATTGGCTTGCCGGATCGGGTCACATGATCTGGATCGGTGATCGCACGCGGCAACCCGATGGCGCACATGTGGAATTCTGTCGCGGCGTCATGAATCCGATCGGGCTGAAGTGCGGTCCGACGACGACCGCCGAAGATCTGAAGCAATTGATCGAAACGCTGAACCCCCAGAACGAGATGGGTCGCCTGACCCTGATCGCGCGGTTCGGCGCGGGCAAGGTGGCCGAACATCTGCCGCGCCTGATCAAGCAGGTGCAGGAGATGGGCGCAAATGTCGTCTGGACCTGCGATGCGATGCACGGCAACACGATCAAGTCTCCCTCGGGCTATAAAACGCGACCCTTCGACAGCGTGCTGGCCGAAGTGCGGGAATTCTTCGCCGTCCACCGCGACCATGGCACCATCCCCGGCGGCGTTCATTTCGAGATGACGGGGCAGGACGTGACCGAATGCACAGGCGGTGTGCGTGCCGTCACCGACGAGGATCTGTCGGACCGCTATCACACGGCCTGCGACCCGCGCCTGAACGCCTCGCAATCGCTGGAACTGGCGTTTCTGGTGGCCGACGAACTGTCCGCTTTGCGGCAGGATCGGATGCGCGCGGCATCGTGACCGGCCCATAGCGCGTGACTGGCCTGAAACGGTCGGTCGCGCGGATGTATCAGGCCGGGTCAGCACGGACGCCGCTGCCGAAGGGTGCTCTGTAACAGGAGTGTCATCGGCAGTCGCGGACCCGTGAGCCATAGATGACGGCCGGTCAATGCCATGTGATCCAGTGGCTTGGATCGTTGACTTGGGGGCAAGCGAGGTCACAAGCACAATTGCACAGCCTTAAAAGCGAGACCCCCATGACACGTACCAACGCCATGCCCGCCGTCTTTCCGCCGTTGACCGCTGCCACGCTCGGCCTGATGTTCATCGGTGGTTTCTTCGGTACGGTCGCCTTTGATTTCTGGGGGCAGATCCTCAGCCCCGGCCTCGGCTTCGCCAATCTCTCGCCCCACGGCCTCGCCAAGAGCCTGCTCGGCGCGCTCGGTCTGCCCAACAACGATTTCGCGGGCTACTTCATGCATTTCTATCTTGTCGGATTGATCGGTTATCCGGTCGGTTGGCTTTTTATCTTCGCGCCGATCTGGGTGCGCGTGACCGGCGCGCCGGGTGGCTGGCCGCTGGCTTCGGCGGTCTACGGCTTCGGCTTGTGGATTTTCGCCATCGGCGGGATCACCGCAATCGCCGGTTTGCCGTTCTTCCTCGGATTCACGGGCATCACCTGGGTCGCCCTGGTGGGCCACGTTCTCTATGGCATCGTGATGGTCGCTGCGATGCAGGTCATGACGCGCCGCCGAGCCGTTATTTGACGACCCGCAGCCACGGGACAGGCGACGGCCGCGTCGCATATGGCGCGGCGTCCTCGGCCATGCCGGCCATGATCTCGACCGGCAGATGATGATCTGTGACGCGGCGGCGAAGCAGGCCTTGCCGGGGCGCAGCTGCCGCCCCGTCGACCGGCACAAGTGTCGCATTCGTGACCGCGAAGCGCCGCGGCGCATCGGTGATCACGCGGTCGGTCACCATCACGGTCAGCGCCTTGGTCACCGCGCCCGTCGCATCCAGCAGCGGCAGCACCAGCATCCGTCCCGTCATCAGTCCGTCGCAGCCTTCGGATATCAGGTCCAGTTCAAGCGTCGATGGCGTGTCGAAGACCTGTTCTATCAGATCGACGGCGCGGGTGCGGTCGGCCAGATCGAAGAATGCCCGGATCGGCAGGCCACGCACATCCATGCCCATCACCTGATGCATGACATTGCCGCCCAGGCGGACGCGAACGGTGCCATGGCGTACCTGATCCAGGATCATCGCGTGGCCCAGAATGCGCGACATTGCCTTTGGGTCCAGCGCGGACCGGCGCGGCAGGTCAGTCCCGGTGCGCAGCGAGGTCCAATAGCGCCAGGTCTCTTCCAGCAAGGGGGATCTGCGTATCATTCGAAGCCCCGTGAAGTCCCGAACGTCATTGGTCCGAACCGGATTTGGTCCGCGAATTTCGTCCTTGCCTGCCATTCCACCTTCCCCTGAAACCGGGCGCACCCGATCCTGAACCGGATCGTGGTGCCACCTGCTACACCGCTCAAGAGAAGAAATAAGGCATGTCTCGCCAAATTGCCCGCAATTCCTTTACCATTAGTTAATGACGGCGATCTCTTGCCGCACGAAATCCGAGAGGCTAGGCCCTCGGCAGGATTTGGGTAACGGGACCGTCCCGAAGCACCCGGAACGCGGGGGGAGAATGGAACGACGCAGCATGGACCAGGGCACGCGACGCGGCCTGGCGATTATCCTGTCCAGCCCGTCCGGCGCAGGAAAATCGACGATGGCGCAGCGACTCATGGCCTGGGACACAAGCCTGACGTTTTCGGTTTCAGCCACCACGCGACTGCCGCGCGACGGCGAAGTCGAGGGTCAGCATTATTATTTCCGCAGCCGCGAGACCTTTGGCCAGATGGTTTTGGACGGCGAAATGCTGGAACATGCCGAGGTCTTTGGCAACCATTACGGCAGCCCCCGCGCGCCGGTCGAGACGGCGCTGGCGGCGGGGCGCGACGTGATCTTCGATATTGACTGGCAGGGCGGACAACAGATCCGGAATTCGTCGATGGGTCGGGACGTGGTGTCCATTTTCATCCTGCCGCCCTCCATCGCTGAACTGGAACGCCGGTTGCGCCAACGCGGGCAGGACAGCGACGATGTTATCGAAGACCGGATGGCGAAGTCCGAAGCGGAGATCAGTCATTGGGCGGAATACGACTATGTGTTGGTCAACGATGATCCGGATGCCTGCGAAACGCGGCTGCGGACCATTCTGGCGGCGGAGCGTTTGCGGCGGGACCGGCAACCCTGGCTGACGGGTTTTACCCGCGCGCTGAACAATGAATTTCGGGAAAGGGCCTCGACATGATCTATGAATTGGACGGCGTGACACCAATCCTGGCCGACGATGCCTGGGTCGCTCCAAATGCGAATGTCATCGGCAATGTAACGCTGGCCGAAGGCTCAAGCGTCTGGTTCGGCAGCACGTTGCGCGGTGACAACGAACCTATTGTCGTGGGTGAGCGGTCAAATGTGCAGGAAAACTGCGTGTTGCATACAGATATGGGGTTTCCGCTGACCGTCGGGGCTGATGTGACGGTGGGGCACAAGGCGATGCTGCACGGCTGCACCATCGGGGACGGGTCGCTGATCGGTATGGGTGCGACGGTGCTGAATGGCGCGGTGATCGGCGCGGGCTGTCTGATCGGTGCCGGGGCGCTCATCACCGAAGGCAAGGTCATTCCCGATGGCAGCCTCGTCATGGGCGCACCGGGCAAGGTGGTGCGGGAACTGGATGCCGCAGCCCGTGATAAGCTGCTGCTTTCGGCGCAGGGTTACAGTGCGAATGCGGCACGGTTCCGCAAGGGCCTGAAGGCGCGCTAGACGATCAGGCTAAGGTGGGAATCGTCGGCGCTGACCGAAACCGGACGGCGCAACCGGCGTGAAGCGCGGGCAAGGATGCCGAACTGCACTTCGGACCCTTTCAGATCGGCGGGCAGATCGCCGCGACCCAGACACTGCCACAGCGTCTCGTCGATCTTCAGGCGCTTGGCGTCGACATGCAGCACCCAGGCCGCGTTATTGCGCGTTACTTCGATCTGCGCTCCCCAGGGTGTCGCCACCTCGATGCAATTGAGCGCCAGGCAGGCCAGACGGATTTCGGACCGGGGGCGGGTTTCCTCGTCACGCCACAGAATTCTGGTGCGGGTGGTGCCATACATCTCTTCCAGCGCCTCGCGAATTTCGCGGGCGGGCACCTGCGCATTATCAGCCCCGGCCCCGAAGGCGAACCGGAAAAACCGGATCCGCGCCATCGCGGCGGTCAGTGACGCGCGGATCAGCGCCATCTCCTCGATGCCATCGCCGTCGGTCATCTCGAGCAGTTCCAGCCCATTGCCGATCGCTCCGATGGGGTTGACGAGGTCGTGGCAAAGCCGCGATCCAAGCAGGGCCAGAAGATCAGGTCCCTCCGCAGTATCGAACATGTCCTGATCCACAGAATCCCTCATGCGCAGGCCCCGTTCATGACTGACCCCAACTCCTTTCTCGAACCCGGCATGCTGGTGCGGAACCCGGCCCAGCCCGACTGGGGGCTGGGACAGGTGCAATCCTGTATCGACAGCCGTATCACCGTGAACTTCGAACATGTCGGCAAACAGGTTCTGGATGGTAAACGCGTCATCTTGCAGCCCGTCTTCGATCAGGGGGGGGCGTCCGGTCGATAGACCCGACCGGACGCTCATCAGTCTCTTGTCTTGCAGCAAATGGTTACCAGAGTCTTTACGCCCTGTCGTCTGCCCCGGCCCGGACTCGGGATTTCGCCGCTTGCGCGTGGGCGGGCCGGGGCCTAATCAGCCGGTCATGCAGCCCGGACTGACCCTGACCGTCACCCGCGATCCCGATGCGATCCGGGAGGCCAGACGCCTGCGACATGCTGTCTTCGTCGAGGAACTGGGTGCGGTTCCGACCGCCGGTGGTCCGGTTGCCGGTGGTCTGGCGGGCGAGGGGCTGGAGGGCGATGACTTCGATGCCGATTGCGATCACGTCATTCTGCGTGATCCGGCGGACCCCGCCGCAGGCGTCGTCGCGACACTCCGCGTTGGACTGGGCACCGCTTATACCGAACAGGAATTCGATCTGTCGGCGCTCAAATCCGCCGGGCGCCCGCTTGCCGAGGCCGGGCGGGCCTGCCTGCATCCTGCCTATCGTAATGGAATGGCAGGATTTATTCTTTTCAAAGGCTTGCTAAACGTTCTTCACAGTCATGACATTGCATTTGCAGTCGGCACAGCTTCCTTTCCAGGGGCCGACCTGACCCGCCATCTGCCCGGCTTGCGCCGTCTGCGACACGCGGCGCTGGCCCCGGAAAGCCTGCGGCCGGTCGCACATGGGGATGGCGCGGTCGTCATCGAGGGTGAAGCGCCCCGGTCGGCCATGGCGGGCGTGCCCGCGCTGATCAAGACCTATCTTCGGGCGGGCGCGCAGGTCGGGGACGGGGCCTATATCGACCGGGCGTTCAATACCGTCGACGTCTGCATGGTCCTCGATCTGTCGCGTGTCGCGTTGCCCGGACTGCCGCGATGATCTGGGACGACGCGCCGCAACCGCCCGTGGTGACGCCCGGTCCGCTTGGCTGGTTGCGCACCGTCCTGCGTGGGGGCGCATTGGGCGGCATTGTGTTCGGCGGGTTGTTTTTACTTCTCACGGTGCGCCTGATCGAGCGACCGGCATTCGGAATGCGCCGCCCTGTGACGCCATGGATTACACAGGGCGTCTGCAAGGCTGCCTTCGTTATCCTTGGGATGCGGCGCGATGTGCGGGGGTCGGTGATGCACGGCACCGGAGCGGTGGTATCGAACCATGCATCCTGGCTTGATATATTTGCACTCAACGCATCGAAACGGGTTTACTTTGTATCGAAATCCGAAGTCGCGGGCTGGCCGGGTATCGGCTGGCTGGCGCGAGCCACGGGCACGGTTTTCATCCGCCGTGACCGGCGCGATGCGCGCGCGCAGCAGATCGTATTCGAGGAACGTTTGCGCCTTCGGCATCGTCTCTTGTTCTTCCCCGAAGGAACCAGCACCGACGGGCGACGCGTGTTGCCGTTCAAGACGACATTATTCGCGGCCTTCCATTCGACCGACTTGCCCGACGACATGAAGGTGCAGCCAGTCACCCTGGCTTATCATGCGCCCGCTGGCGCGCCGGTCACATTCTACGGCTGGTGGGGCGATCAGAGCTTCGGCGCGCATCTGCTGGCGATGCTGTCGGCCCCGCGGCATGGCATGGTCGAAGTGATTTACCATGCGCCGTTGACCGTCACCGATTACCCCGACCGCAAGGCACTGGCACGGGCGGCCGAGGCGGCGGTGCGCGCAGGGTTCGAAGCGGCTTTTTCCGAAACGATTTCGCCGGTCAATTCCGAAACGGTGCGGTAAGCCGCGTCAAGGCGGCGGCGGGGTCATCGGTGGACCAGATCTCCTCGCCCAGGGCGATGAAATCGGTTGCCTGTGCCAGCGCCTCGATCGTGGCGGGGTCTAGCGCGCCCTCGGCCACGACGGGAAGTTCGATCATCTGCGACCACCATTCGAACAATTCGACCTCGGCACGTTCGCCCGTGCCCAACGACGCAATTCCGGCGGGTCCGAAGGCAACGTAATCCGCTCCGGCTTCGCCGGCGAGCATCCCGTCGTGACGCGAAGTGCCGCAATACGCCCCGATGATGGGGTCCGGGCCCCAGTCGGTCCGTAGTTTACGCAGGGATCTCGGGTCGGACAGATGCACACCGTCCAGACCCAGACGGTCGACCAGTGCGGCATGGTCGGTGACGATCAGCGGCACGTCGTAGCGATGCGCGACGTCGCGACACAGATCGGCGGCGCGTGTGATGCGGTCCTCGTCCCGCGTGGCAAGGTCGAGACGCAGGCAGACAATTGCATGGGCATCGAGAACGGCGGACAGGCGTGCCTCGAACCCGGCATCGATTTCGGGCGGAGTCACGAGATAAAGTTGCGGCATGTCAGTCATCGTGCATTCCCTTGGCTGCGCCGGACCTACCCCATGCGTGGATGCAAGGACAAGCGGGTCGCAGCGTGCGTTCGGCCGCATCCGCCGTTGCGCGTGCCGGGCAGGCGGGGTAGGCGCCGGGCATGTCCGAACCCGCCCCCGACCCGCGCCCTGCCTTCGTCCTGATCCGCCCGCAAATGGGCGAGAATATCGGCGCCGCCGCGCGGTCCATGCTGAACTTCGGGTTGGAGCATATGCGCGTGACCGCCCCCCGCGACGGATGGCCGAACGAACGGGCTGTGGCCTTGGCCAGCGGGGCAGGACGGCTTCTGGATGACGCGATGATCTGCGACACGACCGAAGCGGCGGTGGCAGACTGCACGTTCGTCTTCGCGACCACGGCGCGCAACCGCGATCTGACCAAGCCGGTGTTCACGCCCGAGGCCGCAATGGCCGAGGCGCGCAAGCGCGGTGCGAGGGGTGAAAAGGTTGCCGTGCTGTTCGGACCGGAACGCACCGGGCTGGAGAACGACGACATCGTACTGGCCAACGCCATCGTCTCGGTCCCGACGAACCCCGACTTCGCCTCGCTCAACCTGGCCCAATGCGTGCTGTTGATGGGCTACGAATGGCGTCGCTCGGACGATATGCCGCCCGCGATGGAGGTCGAACTGGCCGGAACTGACTGGGCCACCCACGCCGAAATGGACGCGCTGTCAGTGCATTTCGAGGAGCGGTTGGACCAGGCCGGGTTCTTCTGGCCCGATGCCAGGGCCCCGGCGATGAAGCTGCACCTGCGGAACCTGTGGTCGCGGTTGCCGCTTACCCGTGCGGACGTGCAGATATTTCACGGCATGATGCGACAGATGGTGCGCTGGAAAGACCGGGGCTGACGGTCTAGGTCAGCACCCAGACGAGGGGAACAGCATGGCAAAACGCCCGATATTCGAAGAGGTCGCGACGACGACGCGCCCGGCTGCGGCAACCGGTGGAATCGACGCAGGCAGGCGCGGGTCGCGCAGGGCCGTGCGCGCATGGCTGATCTTGCTGTTCGTCCTGGTTCTGGCCATCATTCCGGTCGGCGGCATGACGCGGCTGACCGACTCCGGCCTGTCGATCACGGAATGGGACTTGGTGGCCGGAACCGTGCCGCCCCTGACCGCCGAAGCCTGGGATGTGGAGTTCGAAAAATACCGCGCCATTCCCGAATATCAGCTTCAGAACAAGGGGATGAGCCTGTCGGAGTTTCAGTCCATCTATTGGTGGGAATGGGGTCACCGGCAACTGGGTCGGGTGATCGGCGTCATCTGGGCACTGGGCTTTTTCGGCCTGTTGCTGACGAAACGCATTCCGCCGGGCTGGACAGGGCGGCTGGTGATCGTGGGGGCCGGTGTCGGGGTGCAAGGTGCGATCGGTTGGTGGATGGTGTCGAGCGGGCTGCAGGGGTCGATGCTGGACGTCGCATCCTATCGTCTGGCGGCACATCTGGGCGGGGCCTTCGCGCTGCTGTCGCTGATCGCGTGGTTCCTGCTGTCGCTGTCGCGACCAGCGGGCGCGCTGATCCAGGCCCGTCGCCTGTCGGAACCGCGGCTGAAACGCGCAGCCAGCTGGCTGATCGGACTGACGGGGCTGCAGATTCTGCTGGGCGCGCTGGTCGCGGGCATCGACGCAGGTCGCAATTACACCGACTGGCCACTGATGGCCGGGGGCTTCACCCCACCTGGCATGTGGGAGTTGCAGCCGGTCTGGCGCAACCTGTTCGAAAACGACGGCACCGTGCAGTTCTTCCACCGATTGACAGGCTATGTCCTGTTCGTCGTCATCCTCGCCGTCTGGTGGCGGGCGCGGCAGTCGGCGAATTTCAAGACGTCGGTGGCCTTTGGCGGGGTATTGGCGATGGCCTCCGTTCAGATGCTGCTGGGCATCGTAACGGTGATGTATTCCAGCCCCTGGTATCTGGCGATCCTGCACCAGTTCGGGGCCGTCCTGCTGATCTGCCTGACAGTGCGCGCGCGGCACCGCGCGAAATATCCCTTGCCCCAATCCGTCAGGACCTGACCCGATGCCCGCATACGACGATCTGATGGCGTTCCAGCGCACGACCGAAGCTCTGGGACAGGTCGCTGGCCGGACCGGTTGGGATCAGGAAACGGTGATGCCGCGCGGCTCCGCTCCGCAGCGCGCCGAGGAAATGGCCGCGCTGGAAGAGGTGCTGCATGCGCGCCGCACCGACCCGCGTCTGGGGGACTGGCTGGACGAGGCGCATGCCCCGGACGCTGCCGGGGACGCCAACCTGAGGGAGCTGCGGCGCAGCTATCACCGAAATCTCAAGGTGCCTGCGAATCTGGCTTCGGAACTGGCGCGCGTCACCTCGCTGGCGCAGGGGCATTGGGCCTCTGCTCGTGCCGCCGAGGATACTGCCGCCTTCCTGCCGGTGCTGGCCGAAGTGGTCCGCCTGCGCCGCGAGGAGGGGGCAGCGCTGGCCGTCGGCACGAACATGGATGCCTACGACGCGCTGATGCAGGATTACGAGCCGGGCGGGAACGCCGCCGATATGGCCACCATGTTCGACGCGATGCGCCCTCGGCTGCTCGCGATCCGCGAGCGGGCACTGGCGGCCGAAGAGGCACCGACCCTGTCCGGTCATTTTCCACAGGCCAATCAGATGGCCTTGTCGCGTGAAATCGCGACGGCGTTCGGGTATGATTTCACGCGCGGACGGCTGGATCTGGCGGTCCATCCCTTCAGCTCGGGCAGTGGTCTGGACGTGCGGATCACCACGCGCGTCGACGAGGATGATCCGTTCAACTGCATCTATTCCGCGATCCACGAAGTCGGGCACGCCACCTATGAACAGGGCGTGGATGCCACACATCTGCTGACCCCGATCGGACGCGGCGTGTCGATGGGCGTGCATGAAAGCCAGTCGCGCAGCTACGAAAACCAGATGGGCCGGTCCGAGGCCTATTGCGGCTGGCTCTATGGCCGGATGCGCGATGTGTTCGGCGATATAGGTGTCGGGTCGGAGCGGGATTTCTACCGCGCCGTCAATGCTGTCGGGTCAGGATTTATCCGCACCGAAGCGGACGAAGTGAACTATAACCTGCACATCATGCTGCGCTTCGATCTGGAGCGCTCGCTGATCCTGGGTGAGATGGAGGTCGGCGATCTGGAGACGGCCTGGAACGACCGGTTCCTGTCGGACTTCGGCGTGGCCGTCGACGTTCCGTCGAACGGGTTCATGCAGGATGTGCACTGGTCGGTCGGGCTGATGGGATACTTCCCGACCTATTCTCTGGGCAACCTGTTCGCAGGCTGCCTGATGGCGGCCGCACGGCGCGACATCCCTGATCTGGATACCGATCTGGCGCGCGGCGACCCGTCGGCGGCGACCGGCTGGATGCGGAAGAACCTGCAGCAGTTCGGCGCCCTGCGCCCGCCACGAGAGGCCATCGAACACGCCACCGGCGAGGCCCTGTCGGCAGAGCCGCTGCTGACCTATCTGGAAGCGAAATTCGGCGACCTCTATCCCTGATCGGTCATGATCATGCGCGGGCGTGGGCGCCGTAATACAGGCCCACGACGTGCTCTGCCTCGGCGAAGAACAGCCAGCGCTGGACGAAAACCCCGGCCAGATACGACAGCACTGCAATTGCAGCCAGCACATGATGGACGGGGAACAGGACCAGAAGCACGACAGGCACGACCGACATGGCCAGGATGGCAATCACGCGCAGCTTGACGGCGTGTTTGCGGGCGACATGGAAAATCATTTCATGCGTCAGGTAGTTCTGCCCGGTATGCGGCTTTTCCCAGAGGCTGACGCGGCCCTTGAGCTGTGTCGCGGTCTCGATGGTCGATCCGGCTTCGGCAAAGCGCTGGTCGCCTTTCCACCAGTGAAACACGGTGATGGCCCCGAGGATTATCAGGAAGATAACGGCCGTTGTGACGTTGCCCGACAACAGCGCGCCACCTGCGAGGGACGCCGACAGAAAGAAGCCGGGTGTGGCGGGCTGGTTCCAGCGGGGAATGGTCCTGAGCTGGGCATAAATCATCGAAGTGGCGAAAACGGTGGCCAGGGACAGGGCCGCGCCGGTGAAACCGAGCGTGAAAACCGTCGTGTCGAAGAACACCTGAAGGAAAGCATAAAGCCCCATCACCAGCAGCCCGACAACCGCGAACCAGCCTTCGCGCGACAGCCAGGACGTGCGCCACTGGCTGAAGCTTTTCCACGCGTTCTTCTTGTTTCCAAGGTGAAAAACCGACGCCAGCAAGCCGCCGACGGCCAGACCGAAGGCGATCAGGTAGAAAACGAACGCGACGCCGCCCGAGACGACGGGAAAGCCGATGCCGAGGAAGAACAGCAGGCCGAAGCCCGCGCCCGAAAGTGTCGAGAAGATTATGACGGAGGGGGCGGGTTGCATCAGAGCTTCTCCAGCGCGCGGTCGACCCAGGCGAGAAAGCCCTTCGGCTCTTCGGCGACGGGGGCGAGAAAGGGGGCGAGGATATCCTCGTCGCCCGACATCACGGGCTGGATCGTGTCGCGGGGACGGGGCGGAAGATACTGATTTACGGGCTTTGTTCCCTGTTCCGGCATCAGGTCGAGACCGCCGCGCTCGGCCACCAGTTTCGACACGTGACTATCCGGATCGGCCAGGTCGCCGAAGTGCCGCGCGCCTGCGGGACAGGTTCGGACACAGGCGGGTTGCCGGTCGATTTCTTCAAGGTTTTCATTGTAGATACGGTCGACGCAGAGGGTGCATTTCTTCATGACACCCGCGGCCTGATCCATTTCCCGCGCGCCATACGGGCAGGCCCAGGCGCATAATCCGCACCCCATGCAGGCATCTTCGTTGACCAGAACGATGCCGTCTTCGGCGCGCTTATAGCTTGCCCCGGTGGGGCAGACCGTGACACAGGGCGCGTCTTCGCAATGCAGGCAAGATTTCGGAAAGTGTGTCGTTTGAGCAAGTTGCGGGACGTCGTTCACAGGTTCCGGCTGAACCTGAAAGCTGTGGATGCGGTTCAGAAATGTGCCTGAGGCATCGCCGTAGGCGTCCTGGTCCGAGAGCGGCGCGCCGTAATTCTGAGTGTTCCAGCCTTTGCAGGCGGTGACGCAGGCATGACAGCCGACGCAGGTGTCGAGGTCGATGACGAGGCCGAGTTTCCTGGCGGTCGTGGCGGGGAGTGCGGTCATGTCGTCGGGGCCTCCGGGTTGAGAGGTTGGATGCCTCCGGCGGGGATATTTCGGGAAAGAGGAAGGCGTGGGATCGGAAGTATTACGGCGGTGCATACCGCAGTATTATCTGCGTATGACGTCACTGGGCGCACCGATTGCCCAGCGGAGTTGCCGATCTGTGCGCTCATTTGACGACCCACTCCAGTTCGTCGGGGCCTTTGCCTACAGGGCTGACCTGCGACCCGGCGTCAGGTTCCGATTTCAGATCGGCGGGGGCGGCGACTTTCTCGATCTTGACCTTCAGGTCGAACCACGCGGCCTGTCCGGTGATCGGGTCGGAGTTCGACCAGCGCATGCCGTCCTGTTTCGGGGGCAGCAATTCGTGGATCAGATGGTTCAGCAGAAACCCCTTGTTGGTCTCCGGTGCGTTGTCGTGCAACGCCCAGGCTCCCTTGCGCTTGCCGATCGCATTCCACGTCCAGATCGTGTTGTGGTTCAGCGCGGGCATGTGCGCGACTGGCACGGTGATGTCGCCATGCGGCGAGGTGATGCGCGCCCAGCTGTCATCGGCAAAGCCGTGCTTTTCCCAGATTTCGGTCGGCAGATACATCGGGTTGCGCCCGTGAATCTGCCGCAGCCAGGCGTTCTGGCTGCCCCAGGAATGATACATCGCCATGGGACGCTGCGTCAGGGCGTGAACGGTAAATTCATCGGTGTCACCGCAGCGATCCGCGCCGTCGACCGGATACCAGATCGGCAGCGGGTCCATGGTCGCCTTGATACGCTCGCGCAGGTGATCCGGCGGTTGGCGGTCGCCGTGGCCTTCGGCAGCAAGCTGGAACCGGCGGAGCGGTTCACACCAGAGCGTGAAAATATAAGGCGCGGGTTTGTCGAACAGGCCGATTTCCACCGCCCAGTCCTGATAGGCCTTGTTCCACGGTTTGTAGAATTGCGCCTCGTCCGGGATGTGGGCGACGCAGAAGCCGCCGTTCTCGATATATCGGTCGAGTTGTGCCGGGTTCGGTGCGCCGCGTCCCGTTTCGTCACCGTTGCCTCGCCAACCCATGAGGGGGCCGACACCGGGGCGGCGTTCGTGGCTGACGATGTAGTCGGCATAATCGGCGAACTTCGGACTGCCGTCGTCCCGGACGAACCCCGGCAGACCCAGCCGCGCACCCAGATCGACGAGCGCGGACTGGAAGCCCTTGACGTCGCGGTCCGGCTCGACCACGGGCCAGCGGATGGCATCGGCGGCGGCCTCGGCCTCGCAGATCGGGCGGTCCAGCAGCGAGATGCAGTCGTGGCGTTCAAGGTATGTCGTGTCGGGCAGGATCAGGTCGGCAAAGGCCACCATTTCGGACGAATAGGCATCGGAATAGATGATGTGCGGGATGACGTAGTCGCCATTCGCGTCCTTGTCGGCCAGCATCTTCATGGTGCCGGTGGTATTCATCGACGAATTCCACGCCATGTTCGCCATGTACATGAACAACGTGTCGATCTTGTACGGGTCGCCCGCGTGTGCGTTCGAGATGACCATGTGCATCATGCCATGCGCAGACATCGGGTTTTCCCAGGTGAAGGCCTTGTCGATGCGCGCGGGGGAGCCGTCGGGTTTTAGCGCAAGATCCGCAGGGCCATGGACAAAGCCCAGGTGCGGGCCGTCGAGCGGGGCACCGGGGGTGACCTTGCTGTGCGGCTTCGGGTGCGCGGTCGCGGGCTTGGGGTAGGGCGGCTTCATGCGGAACCCGCCGGGAGTCTCGACGCTGCCGATGATGATCTGCAGGAGGTGGAGCGCGCGGCAGGTCTGGAACCCGTTGGCATGCGCGCTGATGCCGCGCATGGCGTGGAAACTGACCGGGCGGCCCTTCATTGTCTGGTGGGTGCGACCGCGGAAGTCGGTCCATTGACGGTCGATCTCGATGGCCTCGTCGAAAGCCACGCGGGCGATTTCGCTGGCCAGCGCGCGGATGCGCCCGGCGGGAATGCCGACGCGCTCGGCAACGGCCTCGGGGGCATATTGCGCGTCGAGGTATTTGTCGGCCATGTGCTGAAAGACGGTGCGATGCTTGTGCCCGTCGATTTCCCAAATGCCGGTCAGGTCGGGTGCCACGTCGTCGGCGTCATAACAACGGGCGCGTTGCTCGGCGCGGTCCCAGACAAGCTTGTGGCCGTCGTCATCGAGGAGCGCGAGGCCGTGGGTTTGGCTGTCGGGATCGGCGTCGATCAGGACGGGGGCGTCGGTGAAGTCGCGCAGGTATTCGAGGTCGATCTTGCCTGCCTTCATCAGGCAATGCACCAGCGACAGGATCAGCAGGCCATCGGTGCCCGGCGTGATGCCGAACCAGTCGTCGGCGACCGCGTTATAGCCCGAGCGGACCGGGTTCACGCCGACGATTTTCGCGCCGTTCGCCTTGGCCTTGCCGATGCCCATCTTGATCGGGTTGCTGTCATGGTCCTCGGCGACGCCGAACAGGATGAAAAGCTTGGTGCGGTCCCAGTCGGGCTGGCCGAATTCCCAGAACGCGCCGCCCATGGTGTAGATGCCGCCGGCGGCCATGTTGACCGAGCAGAAGCCACCGTGCGCCGCGTAGTTGGGGGTGCCGAAGGCCTGCGCCCACCAGCTTGTGAAGGACTGCGACTGGTCGCGTCCGGTGAAGAAAGCCAGCTTTTCGGGATTTGTTTCGCGGATCGGGCGGAGCCAGGATTCGGCGATGGCGTAGGCCTCGTCCCAGGAGATTTCCTCGAAATTGCCGCTGCCGCGTTCGCCCGTGCGCTTCATCGGGGCGCGCAGGCGGGAGGGGGCGTTGTGCTGCATGATCCCGGCGCTGCCCTTGGCGCAGAGGACGCCGCGGTTCACGGGATGGTCGCGGTTGCCCTCGATATAGGCGACCTTCTGGGTGCCGTCGGGCTGATTCTTCATGTGGACGTCGATGCCGCAGCGGCAGGCGCACATGTAGCAGGTCGTCTTGCGCACCTCGTCGGAGACCTTGGGGGAGAGGTTCAGGACCGGTTGGTTCATGTGCTTTTCCCTTGATCGATCTGGGCGGAGGTGACCGCGATCATGTCGATGATATCGTCGGCGGTGCAACCCCGCGACAGGTCGTTGGCGGGTTTGGCGAGACCTTGAAGGACCGGGCCGATGGCAGTCGCCCCGCCGATCCGCTGCGCGATCTTGTATCCGATGTTGCCCGCGTCGAGATTCGGAAAGATCAGCACGTTGGCCTGACCCGCGACAGGGCTGCCGGGGGCTTTGGATGCGGCCACCCCGACGTCGAAGGCGGCGTCGAACTGAAGCTCGCCGTCGATGGGGAATGTCGCGGTCTTGCGCGCGATTTCAAGTGCTTCCGTGACCTTGTTGACGGCCATGTGGTGTGCGCTGCCCTTGGTGGAAAAGGACAGCATGGCGACTTTCGGTTCGGTGCCGAGCAGGGCGCGGGCGCTGGCGGCGGCCTGATGCGCGATGGCGGCGAGTTGGATGGCGTCCGGGTCGATGACGAGGCCGCAGTCCGAGAAGATCAGGCCCGTGCCGGGGCGCGTGGCATGCGTGTCGGGCAGGACCATGAGGAAGAAGCTGGAGACGAGCGGGGCACCGGGGGCCGTGCCGATCATCTGGAGCGCGGCGCGCACGGTGTCAGACGTGATGGCGACCGCACCGCCGACGGTGCCGTCGGCCAGGCCCGTCCGGACCATGAGAGCGGCGTGGATCAGGGGGTCGGTGACCGCCTGCGCGGCATCCTCGGGCGTCGGGTGACGCTTGGCGCGGGCCTCCATATAGGCGGCGATCATGGCGTCGGTATCGGCCGTGGCCGGGTCGCGCAGGGTGACGCCATCGGGCGTATCGGTGTCCGCCGGAGCCAGCAGCGTGACCCGCGCCAGACCGTCGGCCACGGCGCGGCCTGCGGCCTCGACGACGCGAGGATCGGTGCCTTCCGGCAGGACGATATGATGGCATGCGGCCCGGGCCATGTCGCGCAGGGCGAGGAGCGGCGAGGTCATGTCGCCGCTCCGCTTATCGTTTTGTAACAGATCACTCCGCCGCGACGTTCATGTCGTTCTTGTCGATGCCCGCCACACGCACGGGCTTTTTCATGGCATCGCGCCGGAAAGGGTCGCCCAGCTCCTGGTTGAGGATGACCTCGATCAGCGTGGTCTCGTTGTTGTCCATCTGATCCTTGATCGCGGTGTCCAGCGCGGTGGTCAATTCGTCCATGGTGCGAACCTGCACACCCTTGAGACCGCAGGCCTGAGCGATACCGGCGTAGGACACCTTCATATCCAGTTCCGTGCCGACGAAGTTGTCGTCGAACCAGAGAGTCGAGTTCCGCTTCTCCGCGCCCCACTGATAATTGCGGAAGACGATCTGCGTGACGGCGGGCCATTCCTCGCGACCGATGGCGGTCAGTTCGTTGACCGCGATGCCGAAGGCACCGTCGCCGGCAAACCCCACGACCGGCACGTCGGGACAGCCGATCTTGGCGCCGACGATGGACGGCAGGCCGTAGCCGCAGGGACCGAACAGTCCGGGGGCAAGGTATTTCCGCCCAGCGTCGAAGTCGGGATAGGCGTTGCCGATGGCGCAGTTGTTGCCGATGTCAGACGAGATGATCGCGTTGCGCGGCAAGGCGGACTGGATGGCGCGCCACGCCTGACGCGGCGACATCCAGTCGGGACGCGCCTCGCGGGCACGTTCGTTCCAGGTGGTGCCGGGATCGTCCTCCTCGTGATCCATCGAGGAAAGCTGCTGTTTCCAGGCCGATTTGGTCTGGGCGATCTTCGACTTGCGCTCGGCGCGGCCTGCGTCGCCCGCCGTATCGGACAGTTGGGCGAGGATGCCGTTGGCGGCCTTGGCGGCATCGGCGACGATGCCCACGGTGACCTTCTTGGTCAGACCGATGCGCGACGGGTTGATGTCGACCTGGATGATCTTGGCGTCCCTCGGCCAGTAATCCATGCCATAGCCCGGCAGGGTCGAGAACGGGTTCAGACGGGTGCCGAGGCAGAGAACGACATCGGCCTCGGAAATCAGCTCCATCCCGGCCTTGGAGCCGTTATAGCCCAGCGGTCCGGCAAAGAGAGGGTGCGATCCGGGGAAGGCGTCGTTGTGCTGATAGCCGACGCAGACCGGCGCATCGAGGCGTTCGGCCAGAGCCATCGACGCGGCGATACCGCCTTCGGACAGGACGACGCCCGCACCGTTCAGGATGACCGGGTTCCTGGCCTGCGACAGCAGATCGGCGGCTCGTTTCATCGCCTGTTCGCCGCCCGAGGGCAGTTCGAAATCGACGATCATCGGCAGGTCGATGTCGATGACCTGGGTCCAGAAATCGCGAGGAATGTTGATCTGGGCGGGACCGGAGGCGCGCTTGGCCTCCATGATGACGCGGTTCAGCGTCTCGGCAATGCGCGAGGGGTCGCGGACCTCTTCCTGATAGGCGACCATGTCCTCGAACAGTTTCATCTGTTCGACTTCCTGGAAGCCGCCCTGACCGATGGTTTTGTTAGCGGCCTGCGGCGTTACCAGCAGCAGCGGTGTATGGTTCCAGTAGGCGGTCTTGACGGCCGTCACGAAGTTGGTGATTCCGGGGCCGTTCTGGGCGATCATCATCGACATTTCGCCGGTCGCGCGGGTATATCCGTCGGCCATCATGCCTGCGGAGCCTTCGTGGGCACAGTCCCAGAAGGTGATCCCGGCCTTGGGGAAGATGTCCGAAATCGGCATCATGGCCGACCCGATGATGCCGAACGCATGCCGGATGCCGTGCATTTGCAGGGTCTTTACGAAGGCTTCCTCGGTGGTCATCTTCATGGGTCTCTCCTCCCGCTGGATATCAAAAATGAGACTCTAAGTCTCGATTTGTCTTATACTTGCCGTAACATTAGGCTTCCGGTCAAGGCTTCGATAGGGCCAGCAAGGCCTGCAGCCTAGGGCCAGTTGCAAGCTTGGAACGGCTTGTCCCATAGCCATCAGGCCGCCCCCCGCGCCATCGCCGCACATTCTTCGGCCACGCGGCGGATTCCTTCGGGTATGTCGGCCACCGAAATCGACGAATAGGCCAGCCGGTAATGCGTGCCCGGGTCGCGCCCGTCGCCGAAGAAGGCCGCCGCCGGTTCGATCAGCACCTGCCGCTGGCGCAGCCGTTCCGCCAGGGCCGCCGACTGGATTCCGGGCGGGGCCTCCATCCAGAACGACGATCCGCCGAAGCTGCTGGCACCGGCGATGCTCAGCCCGTTGGACTGGATCGAGACTTCGGCCACGGCGCGGCGTTCGCGGTAGGCGCGCGCCATCTTGTGGACCTGCGCGTCGTAATGCCCCTGCGCCAGAAAATAGGCCGTCGCACGTTGCATGTGGCCCGGAACGTGGCGCACCAGCAGCGATCGCAGGGTGCGAAGTTCGCGGATCAAAGGCTCGGGTGCGACGATGTAGCCAAGGCGCAGGCCCGGAAACAGCGACTTGGCGAAGCTGCCGATATAGGCCACGCGGCCGCCCCGATCCAGCGACTTGAGCGCGGGTGACGGGGAGGCGGTGAACGCCAGTTCGAATTCGTAATCATCCTCGACGATCAGGAAATCATCCTGTTCGGCGCGCGCCAGCAATTCGCGCCGCCGGGCCACGGGCATCGTCGCGGAGGTCGGGCAATGGTGTGATGGCGTGACGAAGACGACGTCGGTTGTGGGCGGCACATCGTCGGGCGGCAGACCGTGGCCATCGACCGCCACCTCCAGCGTATTGCAGCGTGCCTGCCGCAGGATTTCGCGCAGGGCAGGGTAGCAGGGGAATTCCATTGCCGCCGTGCGGCGCTGCGTCAGCAAGACCTGCGCCAGCATCCACAGCGCATTCTGCGCGCCCATCGTCACCAGCACCTCGGCCGGGGTCGCGACGATGCCCCGGCGCGGCAGGATGTTGCGGATGATCTGCTCGATCAGGTGCGGATCGTCGCGGCCATAGCTGTCTTCGGTCATCGCGGCGAAATCGCGGGCGCCCAGGGCCTGCAAGGCACATTTGCGCCAGTTCTGGTGATCGAACAGTCGGGCGTCGGCCTGGCCGTAGATGAACGGATAGCGGTAGCGCCGCCAGTCTTCGGGCCGGGTCAGGATCGTGGCGGGCGGAAACCGCTGACCCAGCACGCGCGACCAGTCGACGCGCGATTCCGAGGGGGTCTGCGTCGGAAAGCTGGGCGGGCGCGGGGCGCTCTCGGACACGAAATAACCCGACCGACCGCGCGACGACAGGTAATCGTTCGCCACCAGTTCGGTATAGGCCAGCGTGACGGTGATACGGCTGATGCCCAGATGCCGGGCCAGCCCGCGGGACGACGGCATCCGGTCGCCGGGCCGGAAGCGACCGGCGAGGATGGCACCTGTCACGATCTCCTGCAGTTGACGCTGAAGGGTGCCGCGGTGTGCGGGATCGAGGAAGAACTGTTCGACGGCAATGGCCATGTCTGGACCTATAGCGCCGGATGACTGGACTGAATAGTGGGGCGGATTTCGGCTGGATCGCGGTGTCCGGTTTGACGCCCGTCGTGGCAGATGGTCTGGGGAGTAGACCTGTAAACAGACCGGAAGACGATCATGCCCCAGACACCAGACACGAACCGCCGCGTCGTCCTTGCCAACCGGCCCGAGGGCCTGCCGGACAACGAGACGCTGCGGCTCGAAACCGCGCCCGTGCCGGACCCCGGACCCGGCGAGATGCTGTTGCGGACGATCTATCTGTCGCTGGACCCCTATATGCGCGGGCGCATGAGCGACGCGAAATCCTATGCCGAGCCGGTGCCGATCGGAGGCGTGATGACCGGACAGGTCGTGGCGCAGGTGGTGGCATCGAACCTTGAGGAATTCGCGCCGGGGGATCACGTGTTGGCGGGCAGCGGCTGGCAGGATTATGCGCTGTCGGACGGGACGCAGGTGCTGAACCTGGGACCATCGCCCGAACATCCGTCCTGGGCGCTGGGGATTCTGGGGATGCCCGGATATACTGCGCATGCAGGACTTTTGCGGATCGGCGAACCGAAGGCGGGCGAAACCGTCGTGGTCGCCGCCGCCTCCGGCCCGGTGGGCGCGACGGTCGGGCAGATCGCGCGCATCAAGGGGTGCCGTGTCGTCGGCATCGCGGGCGGGGCTGAAAAATGCGCGCATGTGGTCGATACGCTGGGCTTCGACGCCTGCATCGACCACCGGGCCGACGATTTCGAGGCGCAGCTGAAGGCGGCCTGTCCCGACGGCATCGACGTCTACTTCGAGAACGTGGGCGGGCGCGTCCTGTATGCGGTGCTGCCGTTGCTGAACCCGTTCGCGCGGGTGCCGGTCTGCGGCATGGTGGCCTGGTACAACGAGACCGGCCTGCCCGACGGCCCGGACCACGGGCCGCAGATAATGGGCACGATCCTGCGGCAGAAGGTCAAGATGGAGGGGTTCATCATCTTCGACAGCTTCCCGAAATCGGCGCAGATGGAATTCGTCAGCGACATGACCGGCTGGCTGAAGGAGGGCCGCGTCAAATATCAGGAGCAGGTGATCGAAGGGCTTGAGGCGGCGCCGGGCGCGCTGAACGATCTGCTGGAGGGGCGGAACTTCGGAAAGATGGTGGTGAAGGTCGGCTGAGGCGAGGGGCGCGCGCGACTGTGACGGTCGCGTCGCTGCTGCCGCGCCAAGATGATACGGGCGGTGCCTGATGGACGGCGGGATGGCGAACGAACGCTTCGGTCCAGACCGACCGATGTTCCGCGATGCGGCCATGATCAGGATGCAGCGGCTGACGTCGGTCAGCCGCTACGCCTGCGATGCGACTTCAGGGGCGCGGACCCAGTTCGCCTTCCAGTGAGAACAGGCGATCCGTCTCGGATGCCGACTTGATGGTCAGCGTGCCGACCCCCGTCATCGACGCGAATTGGCCGGTGCCCGAAACAAGCTCCCAGAAGCCGTAGTCGGCCAAACGCGGCTTGTCACCGTCGTTTATGAAGACCGCTCTTACGGTGAATTTGATATTCGCAACGTCGCCGTTATCGGTTGTGAACTGAAGGTAGCCGCGGGGATCGCCGCCATTTGGCGGATCGATATCATGCCAGCCGAATTCGGACACAGATGCATTGGCAAGCGCGCCTGTGCCTTCCGATTCGCCTTCTCGGCGAACCATCAGGACGAAACGATTGCTGCCATCCCCGAAATCCATTCGGATGGTTTCCTGCGGCACCATCACGGCCTGCACTGACACGGGTTCAGCATTGGCAGGAGACAGAAGTATCATCGTCGCCATGGCGGTCAGGCCAACCGTTTTCAGTACGTTCATCATGTGATCTCCATGGGAAAACATTCTAGGGCTAGAACCTTTTCACCGGCGGCGGAGCTTTAGTCAAAGCACGGTCCGTCACGGTCGATGACATTCGGGTGCGAGGGAGGATGGATCTGACATCGATACGGGCAATTTGTTTCTTGAGGGGCAGACTGCAGGATCGGGGAAAGATTGAGCCAGCGTTGTCATTCATCCATGTCGACAGCCATACCGCGTTCGTCACCGACCACCCTGACCTGTTCAGTTTGTTCAGCATGGATCACGCGGACGTTTCGCACGAAAGGCGTGCCCGCCCGGATGACCCGGACGGGGCCTGTGCAAGATCAGCCGAAAACGCGGCCCAAGGCGCCGTCGACAGCCTCCAGAATGTTGTCGATGTCGTCCTTGGTGGCAATCAGCGCGGGCGAGAAGCATAGCGTGTTGTTATGCCCCGGAACGCTGCGGTTGGTCGCGCCGATGATGACGCCCTGCTGCATGCAATCGGCCACGACGGCCTGCACCTGCTTTTCGTCGGCGGGCGCGCGGGTGTCGCGGTCCGCCACCAGTTCGGCACCCACGAACAACCCCTTGCCGCGGGCCTGACCGATGACCGCGTGGCGGTCGGCCATCGCATGCAACTGGTCCAGCATGTAGTCACCCATCCTGGTGCAGTTGGCGAGCAGGTCCTCGTCCTCGATGATCTTCATATTGGCCAGCGCCGCCGCCGGACCCGCCGTGCAGCCGCCGAACGTCGAGATGTCGCGGAAGTAGTGCATCGGGTCGGACGGGTCGTCCTTGAACATCTCGAAGACTTTCTCGGACGTTACGCAGCACGAAATCGCCGCGTAGCCCGAGGCGACGCCCTTGGCCATCGTCACGAAATCGGGCTTCACGCCGTAGTGCTGATACCCGAACCATGTGCCGGTGCGCCCGACGCCGCAGACCACTTCGTCGATATGCAGTAGCAGGTCGTATTTCTCGACAATCTCCTGCACCCGCTCCCAGTATCCCTTGGGCGGGACGATGACGCCGCCACCTGCCGTGATCGGCTCCAGGCAGAGCGCGCCGACGGTGTCGGGGCCTTCGCGCAGGATGACTTCCTCGATGGCATCGGCGGCGCGGCGGCCGTAATCCTCGACGTCGCCCCAGCCCTGATCGGCCTTGCGATATTCAAGGCAGTGGGGGACGGCGACAAAACCGGGCGTATAGGGTCCGTATTGCGCGTTGCGTTCCTGCTGGCCGCCCGCCGACAGGCAGGCGATGGTCGTGCCGTGATAGTCGCGGTCGCGGTACAGGATCTTGTATTTCTTGCCGCCGTGATGGCGCGCCGAAATCTGGCGGACCATCTTGAAGGCCTTCTCGTTGGCCTCGGACCCCGAGTTGGCATAATACAGCCGCGTCAGGCCCGGCATCTTGGTCATCAGCTTTTCGGCGAACTGCGACCCGGGGATCGATCCGGCGGATTGCGCGAAATAGTTCATCTTGACCAGCTGGTCGCGGACGGCATCGGCGATTTCCACGCGGCCATAGCCGACGTTGACGGTCCAGACGCCGCCGGACACGGCGTCCAGATGCTCTTTGCCCTTCTGGTCCCAGACGCGCATCCCCTTGCCCTCGACGATGATTCGCGGGTCGTTGGTTTCAAGCGGCTTGTGGGGCAGAAGATGGTGCCAGACGTGGGCGCGGTCCGCCTCGACGATGGCGGTCATGTCGTTGGGGGTAATGTTATCCATGATTTCAGATCCTCCCGGTAAGCGCGCACGGAGGCCCGGCGCCGCGATTGTCTTTAACATGATATAACAAGGGCACCAGAATCAGGCCAACCGATAGGGCCAGTGAGGGTGTGGTCCTATGTCCAGACTGACGACTGGGTTGGAGATACGGAATGCCATCCCTAGGGTCGCCGCACGCGGGATGAGACGGGAGGTCTCGATTCTGCGTCCGAGAGGGAGAGAATGGTAACCAAAACCGCCTTTTGGACAGTTACTGGCACCCCGGTGGATCATTACGATCCGATTGCAGGGGACGTGACCTGTGACGTGGTCGTGATCGGCGGAGGCTTTACCGGACTGCGGACTGCGCTGGATCTGGCTCATGCCGGGACGGACGTTCAGGTTATCGAAGGCGGGCAGATCGGGCAGGGGGCGTCCGGGCGCAGCGGCGGCCAGGTAAACCCGATGCTGCCCGTGGCAAAGCCCGAACACCTGCGCGACGCGGTCGGCGATACCTATTTCGAGCGGATGACAGCGGCGTCGCTGGCATCGGCGGACGATCTGTTCGAACTGATCCGCACTGAAAATATCGACTGCGAGGCGCGGCAGCACGGCTGGATCCGGGCGGAACATTGTGCGTCTGCCGCCAGGGTCGCGCGGCACAATGCGAGGCTGTGGAATTCTTTCGGGGCCGGGTTCGAATTCATGGATGCCGGGGAGACGCGCCGCAAGACCGGCGCACGCGGCTATCTGGGCGCGGTCATGGCGCCGAAGGGCGGCGCGGTGCAGCCGCTGTCGCTGGTGCGCGGTCTGGCCCGCGCCGCAGCCCGCGCAGGAGCGCGCATCGCGACGCAGAGCCGCGTGACCGGTATGACCCGCGCCGACGGCATCTGGACGCTTTCGGTGGGCGCGCACCGTGTGCGGGCCAGTCAGGTGGTGCTGGCCACCAACGGGTATACCGACGGGACGCAGCCGGGGTTGCGACGCACGATCCTGCCGTTCACCTCGATCCAGATCGCGACGGAGCCTCTGCCTGACGACGTGCTGGCCGAGCTGCTGCCCGAGGGGCATACGATTTCCGACACCCGCCGTCTGATCATGTATTCGCGGCGCGAGCCCGGTGGCCAGTTCGTCTTCGGTGGCATCGGCTATACGCTTCCGGGCATGGGACGGCGCGGGTATTCGTGGATGTTACAGGACGTGCCGCGTCTGTTCCCGGCGCTGCGCGGCGTGACATGGAAATATCGCTGGGGCGGGCAGATCGCGCTGACGCAGGACCGCGTTCCTCATATGCACGAACCCCAGCCGGGCGTGATCGCCGGTCTGGGTTACAACGGACGCGGCGTTGCGATGTCGCATCTGATGGGGCGCGAGATGGCGCGGCGGGCGCTGGGGGCGCCTGCTGACAGCCTCGTTTTCCCGATCACGCCGATGAAACCTTATGCTTTTCGCGAAATCCAGTCCGCAGGGTCGCCCTTGGCCTTGTGTTATCTGCGAATCCGCGACCAACTGGAAATGGGTCGCAGGACCGGTGCCGCCGCCGGGTCCCGGTCGATACCCAATACGGATCCCGCCTGACAGGGTGGGTCAACGAAGGGGCGGACGAACCGCGCCGTCAACAACTCGGAGTACTACCAATGAAAAAGTTCACTCTCGCAACCATGACCGCAGCCGCCGCGCTGATGTCCGGTCAGGCCGCCATGGCCGACGCCCATCTCGACGAGATCACGGTCGGTTATTTCCTGGAATGGCCGATGCCGATGCTGGCGGCCAAGGCCGACGGTTCCTATGACGAGGCACTGGGCGTTCCGGTCAAATGGGTCAGCTTCGAGACCGGCACCGCGATGAGCGCCGCCATGGCTTCCGGCGATGTGCAGATGTCTGTCAGCCAAGGTGTTCCTCCCTTCGTCGTCGCAGTCTCGGCCGGTCAGAACCTGCAGATCATCGACGTCGCAGTGTCCTACTCGGAGAACGATAACTGCGTCGTACGCTCGGACCTGCAGATCACCAAGGACAATGCCGGCGACCTGGCAGGAAAGAAAGTTGCCGTCCCGTTGGGCACCGCCGCGCACTATGGTTTCCTTCGGCAGATGGATTACTTCGGCGTCGATATTTCGACGCTCGATATTGTTGACATGGATCCCCCGACCGGGTCCGCTGCCTTGGCGCAGGGCGATGTGGACTTCGCCTGCGGTTACGGCGGTGGCCTTTCGCGGATGAAGGAATCGGGCAACGTCCTGCTGACCGGTGCCGAAAAGGAAGAGCTGGGCATTCTGGTGTTCGACGTGACCTCCGCCCCGGCCGAGTTCATTGCAGAGAACCCAGAAATGGCGGCCAAGTTCGTCAAGGTGACGGCGGATGCCAATGCCGAGTGGGCAGCGAACCAGTCCGAGGAGATGCTGGAGGTGATCGCCAAGGAATCCGGTCAGGAACTGGAGACCGCGCGCAGCGATCTTACCGGCTTCACCTTCCCGACCATCGAGCAGCAGCTTTCCGAAGCCTGGCTTGGCGGGAACGCGGCGACCTTCATGAAGGGTGTTGCCGACGTCTTCGTCGAGGCTGGCTCCATCCCCGCCGCGCTGGACAGCTATGAGGATACGGTCAACACCGGTCCGCTGACCGACGCAAGCAGCATGTAAAACGCCTTCGGGGGCGGCCTTGCGTTGCCGCCCCCGGACACGACAAAGGGCCCCACAGAGCGGCCCGGAACGGGGGACGACGAATGAACGGATTGTCGATAGAGAACCTTTCCATGCGCTTCGACCTGCCCAACGGGTCCTATGTTCAGGCGCTTGAGGATGTATCGCTCAACCTGCAAAGCGGCGAATTGATGAGCGTGCTGGGGCCATCGGGCTGCGGCAAGACCACGCTTCTGAATATCGTGGCGGGGTTTCTGGCCCCGACCGATGGCAAGGTCATCCTGAACGGCCACGAGGTCAAAGGCCCCGACGCCGAGCGTGGAATGGTGTTTCAGCAAGGTGCCCTGTTCGAGTGGATGAACGTGCGCGAGAACGTGGAGTTCGGTCCGCGCATGCGCGGCACGCCCGTGGCCGAGCGTCGGGAAAGTGCCGACCGGCTGCTGGAAATCACCGGCCTGAAGGACTTCAAGGACAAGGCGATCTATGAATTGTCGGGCGGAATGCAGCAGCGCGTGGCTCTGGCCCGCTGTCTTGCGAACGATCCCGATGTCATCCTGATGGACGAGCCGCTGGGCGCACTGGACGCGCTGACCCGCGAGAAGATGCAGGGCCTTGTCCTGAAGCTGTGGAAAGAGACCGGCAAGACGATCATCCTGATCACCCACTCGGTCGAGGAGGCGCTGCTTCTGGGCGAGCGCCTGCTGGTCATGGCCCCGAGACCGGGTCGCATCCACAAGGAATATCGCCTGCCGTTCGCGGAAATGGGCGTTGCGCAGGACCTTCGCGAAGTGAAGAAACATCCCGAATTCGGGCAAAGGCGCGAAGAGATCCTCTCCATGATCTGGGAAATGGAAGAGGAAATCATGGGCCGGACGGAGGACGCCTGATATGACCGGATTTTTGATCATCGCGGTCTATGCCGCTCTCTTCGTCATCTCGATGCTGTTGGTAAATGCCATCACCGCCCGCACGAGGCGCAAGGATTTCACCTCGCTCAAGACGGTGACCTTCGGCGACGAAACCGCCGTACGGCCCAACCGCTGGGCTTCGGTCATCTCGGTGGTGGTGCTGTTCCTGATCTGGGGGGCGTTCACCGGCTCCAAGCTGTCGCCGATCCATGTGCCGGGACCGTTTCAAGGGGACACGACGTTCACCTATACGGCGCAGAACGCGACCGGTGCGACCGACGATGCGACCGTCACCGTGCGGGTCCACGAAGTGGGCGCCGCCGTCGACGATCCGGTGGTCGAGCCGGGCGACGGATTCGCCAAGAACGATGTCGCGCGGATCGGGCTGTACCGCTCCAAGATCATCCCTATGACAGCCAATGACATCGGCGGAGATGAGGAAGGCTATATGATCATCGCGATCAATGGCGAACCCATCGATGCCAACCAAGCGGTCCAGACGGACAACGGCCGCATTTCGATGAACGCAAGGGGCGGCATGAACTTCGTACCCGACCGGGGCTTCCAGATGCAGCCGCTCTATCTGCCGTCGCCCGAACGGGTGGTCGAGGCGCTGATCGAAGTCTCACGGGACGGCTATCGCAACTTTACCTTGCTGGAGCATCTGGGCTGGTCTCTGTTCCGGGTGCTGGCCGGGTTCGTGCTGGGCGCGATCGTGGGCATTCCGCTGGGCTATGCGATGGGCCTGTCGAACTGGTTCCGGGGCTGGTTCGACCCGATCGTCGAGTTCATGCGCCCGGTGCCGCCGCTGGCGCTGATCCCGCTGGTCATCATCTGGTTCGGCATCAACGAGACCGGCAAGGTCGTCCTGCTGTTCCTGGCCGCGCTCTGGATCATGGCGATCGGCGCGCGGGCAGGGGTGTCGGGCGTGAACATCAGCAAGGTGCACGCGGCCTATTCGCTGGGGGCATCGAAATGGCAGATCCTGCGGCACGTCATCATCCCGAATTCCCTGCCGGAAATCTTTACCGCGGCGCGGGTTGCGATGGGCGTCTGCTGGGGCACGGTGGTCGCCGCCGAGCTGGTGGCCGCGAATGTCGGTGCGGGCATGATGATCACCACGGCGTCCAAGTTCCAGCAGACCTATATCGTGGTCATGGGCATCATCCTGATCGGTGTCATCGGGTTCAGCATCGATATCCTGATGCGCAAGGCCGAGGACTGGCTGGTGCCCTGGAAAGGGCGCAGCTGAGGATCGGATCGGGGCGGCTTTCGGGTCGCCCTTTTCCTGGCCGGAGACACCTTGGCCGGAACAACGCCCGACCTCGGGCCTGCGATCCCGACCTGTCGCCCCGCCGGGAGGCTAGGCCGTCCGGTCGCGCGTCATCCGCAGCCAGATCAGCGCACCGCCCGCCAGCATCAGGAACGGCACCATCGCGTAGTGCACTGCCGACCAGCCGCTGACGGCATCGGCGGAGGAACTCATCAATCCGCCCGATGACAGCGACGCCAGCGTAACGAGGCCGAAGACCAGCGCGTCGTTCATCCCCTGAACCGTGCCGCGTTCCTCGGGCGAATGACTGGCGGTCAGCATGGTTGTCGCGCCGATGAAACCGAAGTTCCAGCCCAACCCCAGAAGGATCAGCGTGCCGTAGAAATGCGGCAGGGTCACGCCGGACAAGCCCACCGTCCCGGCGGCGGCCAGCAGGATCAGCCCCGCCGACACGATACGGGTCACCCCGAACCGTGCGATCAGATGGCCGGTGAAGAAGCTGGGCGCATACATAGCGATCACGTGGGCCGAGACGATGTCGGCAGCATTGCCCGTGCTGAACCCGGAGCCGACCACCGCCAGCGGGGTCGAGGTCATCACCAGGTTCATCAGCGCATAGGCCACCATCGCGCAGATGATCGACACGACGATGGCGGGCGAGCGCAGCAATTCGCCCCGTGTCCGCCCGCGCGCCGCGTCAAGTGCCGGTTTGGCAGGCGTCGGAATATCCAGCAGGAAAAACAGCCACAACCCGATCAGATTGATCACGGCGACGGTGGCATAGCTGGCCACGAAGGGGATGATGGTCGCGTCCCCCGTCAGCTTGACAATCTGCGGCCCGACCAGCGCCGACAACAATCCGCCTGCCATGACATAGCTGATCGCCTTGGGCCGGAATGCGTCGGAGGCGGTGTCGGTCGCAGCGAAGCGGTAGAAGCCCAGAGTGCTCATGTAGATGCCGGTCAGATAAGCCCCGGCAAGAAAGATCGCGAAGCTGCCCGTCGTCAGGCCCAGCACCGCAAGCCCGGCCCCGGCGGCCCCGGCCAGCGCGCCCAGCACAAAGCCGAACCGGCGCCCACGCGCCTGCATCAGCGGGCTGATCCACGGCGCCGTGGTCATCGAGCCGAAGACGATCAGGCTGATCGGCAGGGTAGCGAGCAGGGGGGTGGGGGCCAGAGCGAGACCGGCCAGTCCGCCCGCGATGAAGTTCATCGGCAGTTGCGCGCCCAGCAGCGCCTGTGCCGCGACGAGGACGAGGACATTGCGCTTGGCGCGTGAGTCGTCTTGCAGGATGTCCAGGGAAGCTGTCGTCATGGATCATACCTACGCGCCGGTCGGACGGGGGGCCAGCGCGGGATTGTATCCAGACGGTGCGTCAGGGGGGGTCAGACCTGTGCGGGCGCGATGAGATGAGCGAAAGAGCCGCTGGCCCGACCGGCGCGCAGACCCGCAGCTGGCAGGGCTGTGCCTTCGGCGTCTTGTGCCGTGAACAGCGCGTCGCCTTCGGCGCGCAGGGTCGTGGCATAATGGAATTCGTGACCACGCCAGTTTCCGGCAAAGGGGCCATGGTTCGCCTGCAATCGGCGATACCCCAGATGAAGGCGGCGATCGGCAAAGCTGGTCTGCAACCGCAGAAGGCCCGCCATGGCGTGGTGCTGGCCCGCGGCGTCGGTCAGCGTCTCTCCCATCACCATATAGCCGCCGCATTCACCATAGACCTCCCGGTCCCGTAGCGAAGCAAGGAACGTCGTATTCGCGGCCAGCCGTCCGGCATGAAGTTCAGGATACCCACCGGGCAGATAGACCAGATCGGCGTCCGGTGCAGGGTCGTCAGCGAGGGGTGAAAACGTCGCTATCTCCGCCCCGGCGGCCTGCCAGCCGCTCAGCAGGTGCGGATAGACGAAGGCGAAAGCCGCGTCGCGGGCGACGGCGATACGCTGCGCGGGGGGCGGCAGCGGGCTGCAGTCCGCACCCTTCAGAGGTGCGGCAAGACCGATCAGCGCGTCGAGATCGATGCGGTCCGCCATGATGCGGGCGGCCTGCGTCAGAAATGTCTCCAATGCAGGATGCTCACCGGCCTGCACCAGCCCCAGATGCCGGGAGGGTGTCGCCAGCGCGGCATCGCGGGGAACTGCCCCCAGAACCGGCAGGGGACAGGCGGCGCGCAGCATGGCTTCATGACGCGGGCTGCCGATGCGGTTGAGGATGACGGCCGCGACGTTCACTTCCGGGTCGTGATCCGCGAACCCGGCGACCAGTGGCGCGATCGATTGCGCCATGCGGGCCGCATCGACGATCAGCACCACCGGCAGGTGCAACTGTCGCGCCAGATCGGCGACCGCACCGCGCCCGTCGGGAGGGGCGCCGTCGAACAGGCCCATCGCGCCTTCGATCAGCAGAAGGTCGGGCGTTGCGGCCAGCCCCGCGATCATTGCCGGGTCCATTGCCCAGGCGTCCAGGTTGGGGCAGGACGCACCGGAGGCGGCCTCGTGAAATCGCGGGTCGATGTAATCGGGGCCGGATTTCGCACCCCGGACCGCAATGCCGCGGTCGCGTAACGCGCGCAGCAGGCCCAGCGTGACGGTGGTCTTGCCGCTGCCCGATGCGGGGGCGGCAAGGATCAGGCCCGGCATCGTCCTGCGGGATATGAATATTTATAGAGCAAAGATAAAAGCATCATCCGGTCTCGACAGGTCGTCTGAGGTCGAGGGGGTCGAGGTTACGCGGCGCCTCGCCCCGTGCCTGAGCCTGCCAGTCGAGAGCCTGTCGCAGCGCGACCGCCATGCCGATGCAGATGATGGCGGGCGGCTCCAGTCCGGCGGCGGCAATATCGGCTTCGACGTCCGCAAGCGTGGTTTCGATGGTCCGCTGAGCGGCCAGTGTAGCCGTCGTGGTGACGGCGACCGGCTCGGACTGGGAGCGGCCCGCGGCGATCAGTCTGGCGGCAATTTCACCGATATGCTTGATGCCCATGTAGATGACGATGACCTGGCTGCCCCGCGCCAATCCGGCCCAGTCCAGCGCCGTGGGGGCCGCACCCGCCCGATCGTGGCCGGTGACGAAGGTGACCGACTGGTTCACGTCGCGGTGGGTGACCGGAATGCCCGCATAGGCCAGCCCGGCGATGCCCGCCGTGATGCCCGGCACGATGCGGATCGGGATGCCGTGCTGCACCAGCGTCTGCGCTTCCTCGCCGCCCCGCCCGAAGACGAAAGGGTCACCCCCCTTGAGCCGCAGGACACGTTTGCCCGCGCGGGCCAGCTCTACCAGGTGCAGGGAAATGTCGCGCTGATTGGCGGACGGTTTGCCGCCACGTTTTCCGGCATAGACCTTCTCGGCCCCGGCGGCGGCCCAGTCGAGGATACCTTCGTGGACCAGCGCATCATAGACGATCACGTCCGCCTGTCGCAGCGCATTCGCCGCATGCAGCGTCAGCAACCCCGGATCGCCGGGCCCGGCCCCGCACAGCCAGACCCAGCCGGGGGCCAGTTCAGGCCAGTCGTGAGAGGGGAGTTGCATGTCCATGACGTTCTATATGCCCGCCCCAGCCCATGCGAAAGGTGGCGCGCGACCATTGGCGCTTCGGGGGCGGCATGGCATGGAGGTGGAATGAACGAGACGCCCAAACTTCGCCGTGGCTGGACCACGGGTGCCTGTGCGACGGCGGCCTGCAAGGCGGCGCTGACGGGGATGTGGGGCGGGACGGTGCCCGACCGGGTGACGATCACGCTGCCCAGGGGCGAGACGCCGACGTTCGAGATCGTGAACGTCGCCGGTCATGAGGCAGGCGTCATCAAGGACGCGGGCGACGACCCCGACGTGACGCATGGCGCGGAAATCCGGGTCCGGGTCGCGGCCTCGAAGGGCGGTATCGTGTTCCGAGCGGGCGAAGGCGTGGGAACGGTCACGAAACCGGGCTTGCCGATTGCGGTTGGTGAGCCTGCGATCAACCCGGTGCCGCGCGCCATGATGGTCGAGGTAGTGGCCGAACTGGCCGCGGAATACGCCCGTGCGCCGGATGTGGAGATCACGGTGTCCGTCGTCGGTGGCGTAGAACTGGCGGGCAAGACTTGGAACCCCCGGTTGGGCATCGAAGGCGGTCTGTCGATCCTGGGCACGACGGGCATCGTGCGGCCGTTCAGTTGCGCGGCCTGGATCGCTTCGATTCACCGGGGCATCGACGTGGCCATCGCTTCGGGACAGGACCATGTGGCGGGTTGTACCGGGGCGACCAGCGAACGCGTCGTGCAGGCGCTGCATGGCCTGCCGGATCATGCGATGCTGGATATGGGCGATTTCGCGGGAGGCATGCTGAAATATCTGCGCCGCCATCCCGTCGCGCGGGTCACCGTGGGCGGCGGAATCGGCAAACTGTCCAAGCTGGCGCAGGGTGCGATGGACCTGCATTCCGGTCGGTCGCAGGTGGATTTCGGGCTTTTGTCGGACTGGGCCGGGGTGAATTTGTCCGATTGCAACACCGCGCTGGAGGCGGTGGAGCGGGTGCCGTCGCTGGCCGGGGTCGTGGCGGGCAGAGCGCGCGCACAGGTCATGTCGATGATCGGTGCACAGGTCGATATCGTGGTGATCGACCGTGCAGGCCGTATTCTGGCACACGATGGGTGAGGTGATGATCCTTGCCGGCACGGGGCTGGCGCGGCGGGTCTGCGCCGCTGTCGCGGATTGCGACGTGCTTGCGTCCCTGGCGGGCGTGACGGAGGTGCCGTGCGATCTGGAGGTGCCGACACGGATCGGCGGGTTCGGCGGCGAGGCCGGGTTTCGGGCCGCTCTTGAAGGCGTGTCGGCGGTTCTGGACGTGACGCATCCGTTTGCGGCGCGGGTCACCGAACGGACGGTGCGCATCTGCCGCGAGATGGGCGTGCCTTATCTGCGGTTGCAACAACCGCCATGGCCGAACGATCCGACATGGCATGTCCATGCCACCACCGCCGCCGCCGCCGATGCCATTCCGACCGGCGCGCGCGTGTTCCTGTCGACGGGTCCGGGATCGCTCGTGCCGTTTTTGCAGCGTGGGTTGCATCTCTGGTGCCGCCGTATCGACCATGCCCCGACGCGCGACGGCGTGACGTGGATCGTTGCTCGTCCCCCCTTCACCGAGGATGGTGAACGCGCCCTTTTCGCCCTGCTGGGTGTCACGCATCTGGTCAGCAAGAATGCCGGCGGCGCGCGGGCCAAGCTGGACGCGGCGCGCGATCTTGGGCTAGCCGTCCACATGATCGCCCGGCCGAAAGACCCCGGCGGAGAGGAAAGTCATGACATCGACCGCGCCATCGCCTTCGTCCGACACCATTCGGCGGATCGAGACCGACGCTGACATTGCGGAAGGCGCGGCATGGCTGGCGACCCACGACCCGCGCCTTGCCGCAGCTCTCGATTTGACCGGACCGCTGCCGCTGCGCCGCCGGGCCGACGGTTTCCGCGCGCTTCTGGGCGCGATCGTCAGCCAGCAGGTCAGCGTCGCGTCCGCCAATGCCATCGTCGCGCGCTGCGAGGCGGCGGACTTGCATGACCCGGAGATCGCGCGTCGGGCAACGGAGGAGGAAATGCGCGCCTGCGGTCTCTCGCGCCAGAAGATACGCTATATCGGCGCACTGGCCGAGGCGCGGATCGACTTCGACGCCCTCCGCACCGCGCCAACCGATCAGGTCGTCGCCACGCTGACCGAAGTGCCCGGCATCGGACGCTGGACGGCCGAGATCTATGCGATGTTCTCGCTTGGTCATGCCGATGTCTTTGCGCCGAACGATCTGGCCCTTCAGGAAGCCGCGCGGATGCTGTTGGACCTGCCCGAACGGCCCAAGGAACGCGAAATGCGTGTCATCGCGGAACAATGGTCGCCGTGGCGGGCGGTTGCGGCCCGCCTGCTCTGGGCATACTACGCCGAGGCCAAGAAACGGGAGGGCATCCGATGACGCTGCGCCACGAACGCCGGGGGCCGGATGCGCCGAAGCGGCTTGTGATCTTTCTGCACGGGTATGGTGCGAATGCCGCGGACCTGATGGGTCTGGCCGATCCGCTGACACCGCATATGCCCGACACCGCCTTCATTGCCCCCGACGCGCCGGAGGCCTGCGCCGGTGCGCCGATGGGGTATCAGTGGTTTCCGATCCCGTGGATCGACGGATCGTCGGAGGAGGAGGCGATGGCGGGCATGGACCGCGCCGTCGACGACCTCAACGACTGGCTGGCCACGACCATGGAGGCCGAGGGCGTGACGGCGGCGCAGACAGTCCTGTTCGGGTTCAGTCAGGGCACGATGATGGCGTTGCATGTCGGGCCACGCCGGGCCGATGCCTTTGCGGGGATCGTCGGCTTCTCGGGCCGGATGCTCAAGCCCGAGGATCTGTCGGAGGAGGTCGTCAGCCGCCCGCCCGTCCTTCTGGTGCATGGTGACTCGGATGAAGTTGTTCCGATCCAGTCCCTTCCCGAAGCCGCAGAGGCGATGGAAGCCGCCGGATTCGAGCGGGTCTATGCGCATGTCATGAAGGGCACCGGCCACGGGATCGCGCCGGACGGATTGCAGGTCGCACTGGCCTTTTTGCGCGATGTCTTCGGGATTGAGTGACCACCGTCTGAAAACATTCATATTGCCCGTCTAGCCAGACCGCATCTTGAGGCTTGTCAGGGGATCGTCCCCAGATATAGTCGCAATCAACAGGGGCCGCGCGCCCGGATCAACGGACGCGCCGCCCCCAGATGTGGAGGGCGAGAGATGTCCGCCTTGTTGCAAGCCGCCTCGACCGCGACGGGGCCTGATTTCAGAACTGAATTCTCTCGCGATCCGGCGGGCCTGAAGCATTTTCCGGCGCTGGTTCTGAATGCGGATTATCGCCCGCTGTCCTATTACCCGCTGTCGCTCTGGCCCTGGCAGGATGCGGTGAAAGCGGCGTTTCTGGACCGTGTCACCATCGTCAGTGAATACGAGGAGGTGGTGCGGTCGCCCTCTACCACGATCCGTATTCCGTCGGTGGTGGTCCTGAAGGATTACGTCGCACCGCAGCGCCGCGTTGCCTTCACCCGATTCAACCTGTTTCTGCGCGATGAATTCGCCTGCCAATACTGCGGATCGAAGGGCGATCTGACGTTTGACCATGTCGTGCCGCGCGCGCGGGGCGGGATCACATCGTGGGAAAACGTCGTCGCGGCCTGCGGACGATGCAACCTGCGCAAGGGTTCGAAATCACTGAAACAGGTCGGGTTCCATCTTCGCAAACCGCCACGCCGGCCCGAGGCCGGACAGTTGATGAATCTGGGGCGGAAGTTCCCGCCGAACCACCTGCATGCGTCATGGATGGATTATCTGTATTGGGACGCCGAGCTGGAGGCCTGAGCGCCGTTCCATGCGCAAGACGAAAGCCCGGCGAGCATTGGAGCAATCGTTCGATCAGCACATCCTGTGCTGGGGCGCGAAAACCATCGGCCAGTGGCGGCGTCGTCGCGGGAGGCATTACATCAACTCCGGCTCGCCCCCGAGTCTTTTCGCCAGCCGCGCCACCGTCAATCCCTGCACGATGATCGAGAACAGGACCACGATATAGGTGCAGGTCAGCATCAGCGGCTTCCATTCGTTCTCCGGCAGGGCCAGCACCAGCGCGACCGATATGCCGCCTTTGAGGCCACCCCAGGTCATGACGCGGGTGATGCCGTCCTCGAAGTTCGGACCAAAGGGTTTGAGCAGGGCAATCGGCACGGCGACGGCGGCAAAACGGGCGACCAGATGCAGGCCGATGGAGGCGATGCCGGCAATCAGAAAGCTGGCGTCAAAGGCGACGGCGAAGACCTCGACCCCGATCAACAGGAACAAAACGGCGTTCAGGATCTCGTCCACCAGCGTCCAGAACGTATCGACATGGGCGCGGGTGTCGTCGGACATGCCGTATTTGCTGCCGACATCCCCGATCAGCAGGCCCGCGACCACGGCCATGATCGGGGCCGAGATTTCAAGCCAGACCGCCAGTTGATAGCCGCCAAAAGCCAGGGCAAGGGTGATCAGAACCTCCAGCGGAGGGTCGTCGATGCGGCGCATGATGCGGAACGCGATCCAGCCCAGCAGGCCGCCAAGTGCGGCACCGCCAAAGGCCTCCTGAACGAAAAGACCGGCGGCTGCCGACAGGCCGGCGCCATGGACCTCGCCCGACGGGAAGGCGATGCCCACCAGAACGAGAAACACGACATAGCCGACGCCGTCGTTGAACAGCGACTCGCCCGCGATCTTGGTTTCCAGTGTTCTGGGCAGGCTGGCCGCGCGTAACACGCCCAGCACCGCAACCGGATCGGTGGGCGAAATCAGCGCGCCGAAGACCAGCGCGATCAGCAGGGGCGCGCCCGTGATCCAGCTGAAACCGACGCCAGCGATTGCAGTGGACAGGCCGACGCCAACCGTCGCCATAAGCAACACCAGCAACCATTCGCGTTTCAGGTCGGACACCTTGACATGCAGCGCGCCCGCGAACAGCAGCAGGCCCAGCATGCCTTCCAGCAGGGCATCCGAGAACTCGATGTTCAGAACGACCGAGCGCACGTTATCGGCCATGCCCAGACCCGGCGCGAACCAGTCGAGAACCATGATTCCGAAACTGGCCGCCAGGGCAACGATCAGGATGCCGATGGCGGAGGGCAGTTTCAGGAACAGATAGTTCACCGCCCCGAACGCTGCGGCCAGAACCAGCAGAAGAGACGCAATCTGAAGCAAATCCATGGCGTTAGGTCCCATTCTTCATGTGGGGAATGTCGAAATCGGATGGCGCCAGCGTGAAGCCTTCGAATTGAAAACCGGGACTTACGGTGCAAGTGACCAGTGTCCAGTCGCCCGTGGTGCGGGCGGCTTGCCAGTGGTGCTTTGGGACCATGCCCTGAAACGCCATGCCATCCATGTCGGGACCAAGGGTCAGGTCGGTGGCTGGTCCCGCATCGCTGGCTGACGTCGACAGGATCAGCGGCGCCCCGGCGTGCCAGAACCACAGCTCGTCCGCATCGACACGATGCCAGTGGCTGCCGCCACCATCACGCAGTAGGAACAGAATGGCGGTTCCGGCGGGACGGGTGCCAGCGGGTGCGTCGCTGACGAAGGTTTGGCGGTAAAATCCGCCTTCGGGGTGTGGCGACAGGTTCAGCCGGGTGATGATCTCGTCCGCCGTCATGCTCTCCACCGTTCTTGTCACTGGGTGCAAGGCCCGGTGCAGATTGTTGTGGCGATGCCTGCCCTTCGCAAGACGGACGGGACATCGCCGACGGCATCAACCCGATCAAGATCATCGGCAGTCCGACCATAGTGATGACGCCTGCCAAAGGGGACCGGATCGGCCTTGGGCGCGATACGCCCGGTCAGCCGCGCAGGATCGAACGACCGGCGAACACGGCCGTCTCGCCCAACATTTCCTCGATCCGGATCAACTGATTGTATTTGGCCAGCCGGTCCGAGCGCGCAAGCGACCCGGTCTTGATCTGACCGCAGTTTGTGGCGACCGCCAGATCGGCGATGGTCGCGTCCTCGGTTTCGCCGGAACGGTGCGACATGACGCAGGTCATGCGGTTGCGATGGGCCAGCGACACGGCCTCCAGCGTCTCCGACAGGGTGCCGATCTGGTTGACCTTCACCAAGAGCGAGTTCGCAGCCTTCCTTTCGATGCCGTCGGCCAGTCGAGCAGGATTGGTCACGAACAGGTCGTCGCCCACCAGTTGCACCTTGTCGCCCAACTCCTCGGTCAGGGCGATCCAGCCGTCCCAGTCGTCCTCGGACATGCCATCTTCGATCGACAGGATCGGATAGTCCCGGACCAGTTCCGCCAGATACGACACGTTCTCATCCGATGAGAGCGTTTTTCCTTCCCCGGCAAGGTGATACGAACCGTCCTTGAAGTATTCCGTCGCCGCGCAATCCAGCGCCAGCATGATGTCTTCACCGGGTGCGTAACCGGCCTTTTCAATGGACTTGAGAATGAAATCCAGCGCATCGCGGGTCGACGACAGATTGGGAGCAAAACCGCCTTCGTCGCCGATGCCGGTCGACAGGCCCGCCGCCGACAGCTCCCCCTTGAGAGTATGGAAGATTTCGGACCCCATGCGGACAGCCTCGGCGATGCTGGCCGCAGCGACCGGCATGATCATGAATTCCTGAATGTCGATCGGGTTGTCGGCATGTTCGCCGCCGTTGATGATGTTCATCATCGGCACCGGCAGAACCCGCGCCGAGGTGCCGCCGACATATCGGAACAGGGGCAGGGCGCTGGCATCCGCAGCCGCCTTGGCGACGGCCATCGACACGCCCAGAATGGCGTTCGCACCCAGACGGCCCTTGTTGTCGGTGCCGTCCAGTTCGATCATCGCGCCGTCGATGGCCTCCTGTTCGGTCGCATCGAACCCGGCAATCACCTCCGCGATTTCTCCGTTTACGGCATCCACGGCGCCCAACACACCCTTGCCACCATAGCGGCTTTTGTCGCCGTCGCGCTTTTCCACCGCTTCATAGGCCCCGGTCGATGCGCCTGATGGCACAGCCGCGCGGCCCATCGTGCCGTCTTCGAGGAACACATCGACTTCGACCGTGGGATTGCCCCGGCTGTCGAGGATTTCGCGGGCATGAATATCGGTAATCGTGAACATGGGGCCTCCGGGGCGAATTGTGCTTGGCCGAGGGTCTAGCGCGCCCTGTTACGCTTGGGAAGCCGCCCGCAGCCTCGCTTCGCGCAGCAGGGTGAAAACACCCGACCCGATTACGATCACGACGCCGACAATCATCAGGGCATCGGGCCGTTCGCCGAAGGCGACCATGCCAACAATCAGGGCGAACAGCATCCGGCTGTAGCGGAACGACGAGACGACTGAAATATCGCCCAATCGCGTGGCCCCCACGATCGCCAGATAGCCGACCATGCCGACGGCGACGGCAATGGCGAGGATGCCGATCTGCGCCGCATCCGGGATCACCCAGGACGCGCCGGTCAAAAACTGCAGCAGCAAGCCTGCGGGCACCAGCGATGCGAAGGCGTGCAGAGACAGACGCGCGCCAGAGACGATGCCGGGCATTGTCCGTGTTACCAGATCGCGCGCCGCCAGGCCAAGCATGCCGCCCACCGCCAACAGGGTTGCGGGGTCGAAAGCGGAGGAGCCGGGGCGCAGGATGATCAGCACGCCTGCAAATCCGACACCGATGGCCAGCCAGCGCCGCCAGCCGACGCACGCGCCCAGAAACACCGCAGCGCCCATCGCGACGACCAGAGGCGTGGCCTGAATGACAGCCGAGGCAGTGGCCAGCGGGATCAGCGCCAGCGCCGATACGAAACAGAGCGTGCCCGTCACCTCGAACCCCGAGCGCAACAGAACCTGCGGGCGCAGGTAATGGGGCGACCAGACCGTCTGACCTGTGGCGATCAGCCATCCGACGAAGGCCAGCGATCCGCCGAGTCCCAGCATCCAGATGATCTGAGCCGCCGGGAAAGTGCCCGACAGCGCCTTGATCAGCCCATCTTCCAGCGCGAAACAGGCCATAGACCCGACCATCAGCGCAGCACCGCGCAGCGTGTCGGTCATCGGGCGGTCCAATTGTCAGACATTCGAGACGAAACGCGGCGGCTTCGCCAAATGTCAGACATTTGGCTTTCGCTTCACGCCGAACAGCTCCAACCGGTGTCCCTTGAGGTCATAGCCCAGCCGTTCCGCGATCTTTTCCTGCAGGGCCTCGATCTCGGGGTCGACGAATTCGATCACTTTGCCGGTCTGCATGTCGATCAGATGGTCATGGTGTTCGCGTTCGGCGTCCTCATACCGCGCGCGGCCATCTCCGAATTCGCGACGCTCCAGCAGCCCCGATTCCTCGAACAGTTTCACTGTCCGGTACACGGTGGCGACCGAGATATTCGGGTCGATGGCACTGGCCCGCGCGTGGATCGTTTCGACATCGGGATGATCGAACGCATCTTCCAGCACCTGCGCGATGGTCCGGCGCTGGCCCGTCATACGCAATCCATGGGCTTCACAGCGGTCGAGGATGGAGGGCGCCGAGCTTGTCATATCCGCCTCCTAGCGGGCCACGACGCGCGCGGCAATTGTGGCGCAGTCGGTCATGTGCCGCAGAACGTCTGCGTCACCCGCTCGTGCGCGGCGGCGGGGATACGATAGGGGGCGTTGGCCTCGGTCTCCTGCCACGGATCGGTCAATACGGCATTGAGCGCATGGAAGGGTGCGAAGTCGCCCGTATACGCGGCGGCAATCGCCTCCTCGACGCGGTGGTTGCGGGGGATGATCGCGGGATTGGCGCGGCCCATCGCAGCCGTATCGGGGTTGCGGGCCAGCCATCGCGCCTGCCAGTCGTCGAACCGGTCGCGGGTCAGGACTTCGTCCCGAGCGCGTCCGGGCGCGGTGGTCAGCGCGCGGAAGACATTCGTGAAATCGCCCTGACCTTCGGACATGATATCAAGCAGTTCCATGGCAAGGCTCATGTCGTCCACGCCGATCTTCGCGTTCATCACGGCGGTCCACTCGGCGGCATAGAGGTCGCGGAATCCGTCCAGAGCGCCGGTTGCTTCGGCCACCGCCGCCTCCCGCTCACCCATCAGGGGCAAGAGGGCGGTCGCCAGTTGCGCCAGGTTCCACAGCGCGATGTCCGGCTGGTTCTTCCAGGCATAGCGTCCGAACTGGTCGATGCTGCTGAACACTGTATCGGGGTGATAGGACTCCATGAACGCGCAGGGGCCATAGTCGATGGTTTCGCCGGAGATGGTCATGTTGTCGGTGTTCATGACACCGTGGACGAAACCGAGACCCATCCATTGCGCAATCAGTTTGGCCTGAACACCCATCACATGTCGCAGCAGGCCCATCGGGCCTTTGGCGTCCGGCGCATGACGGGCGAGCGTGTAGTCCAGCAGAGCCTGCAAGCCGTCCACATCGTCCCGCGCGGCAAAGACCTGAAACGTGCCGACGCGGATGTGACTGGCGGCCACCCGTGTCAGGACGCCGCCGGGCAGAGGCCCTTCCTGTCGCAGAACCGTCTCGCCCGTGGTCACGGCTGCCAGGGCACGGGTCGTCGGGACACCCAGGGCATGCATCGCCTCGGATAGGATGTATTCGCGGATTACTGGCCCAAGCGCCGCGCGTCCGTCGCCCATCCTGCTGTAGGGGGTCGGGCCGGAACCTTTGAGTTGCACGTCCACCCGGCGGTTGCCGTCCATATGTTCGCCCAGCAAGATCGCGCGCCCATCGCCCAGTTGCGGGGACCAGCCGCCGAACTGATGCCCCGCATAAAGCTGCGCCAAGGGGTCGGCCCCGTCCGGTAAGGCGTTCCCGGCAAACACGTCCAACTGATCGTGCAACAGGTCGGGGTCCAGCCCCAGATCGCGCGCCAGCCCCTCGTTCAATGCGATCCAGCCGGGTGTACTGACGGCGGTGGGTGCCATCTTGGTATAGAAGCGCCCGGGCAGGCGGGCGTAGCTGTTGTCGAAGGCGAACATGCGCTTCCTCTTTCCTTAAATATCCCGGCGCACGAGGCAGAGCCGCGCTACCCCAGCCGGGCCAGACGCTCGGTCAACAACGAAAAGAACCCGTCCGCATCGACGTCGCCGATGAACAGCGCATTGGCCGGGCGGTCCGTTACACGCCACCAGTCCGCGACGGTCATACCGCGGGTCAGCGGGCTGTCGACCTCGATTTCCACGTTGATCTCGCGCCCGGTGAACAGGTCGGGCTTCAACAGCCAGGCAATCACGCAGGGGTCGTGCAGCGGCGCGCCTGCGGAGCCGTATTTTTCCTTGTCGAACCGTTCGAAGAAATCGGCCCATGCGGCGACCATGCGCCCGACTTCGGTGCCCAGATCGCGGAACGCCTGCACACGGTCGGCGGTGGTCAAGGCCTTGTGCGTGGCATCCAGCGGCAGGACGGTGATCGGTGCACCGGCGGCAAAGACGATCTTGGCGGCTTCGGGGTCGACATATATATTGAACTCGGCGGCGGGGGTGATGTTCCCCACCTCGAAATACGCACCGCCCATCAATACGATGCGCTGCACCCGCGCGACGATGTCGGGCGCGCGCCGGAATGCGGTGGCGATGTTGGTCAGCGGCCCAAGCGGGCAGAGCGTGACGGTGCCGGGCGCCTCGGCCCGTAAGGTCTCGATAATGAAATCGACCGCATGGATGTCCTGCAACGGCATCGTCGGTTCGGCCATCTGCGGCCCGTCGAGGCCGGTCTTGCCATGCACGTGTTCGGCGGTCACCAGGTCACGCGCCAGCGGACGATCGCATCCGGCGAAGACCGGCACATCGGGCCGCCGTGCCAATTCGCAAACGATGCGGGCGTTTCTGGCCGTCAGGTCCAGTGGCACGTTGCCCGCTACGGCGGTCAGACCCAGCACCTGCAATTCGGGCGAGGCCAGCGCCAGCAGGATCGCGACGGCGTCGTCCTGTCCGGGGTCGGTATCGATGATGATTTTACGTGTCATGCGGTCATCAAAACGCCGCGCCCCGGATTGTCCAGAGCGCGGCGCAACGTCAGGGACCGCAGGCGGTCAATTGTCGAAGTCGATTGACTGCATGATCTTCAGAGCTTCGGCGCGATTGCTTGCGACGGCTGTCAGAGAGGTGGTGTCGGGCGTTAGCTCACCCCAGCTTGCAACCAGGTCCGACGGTGGGGTGCCCGGTGTCACGGGATATTCGTTCACCACTTCGGCATAGATTTGCTGCGCTTCGGGTGACGACAGGTATTCCATGAAGGCCAGCGCCTCCGCCTCGTTCGACGCGCCCTTGACCATCGCCACGCCCGAGATGTTCACATGCGTCCCGCTGCCGTCGGCGAAGGTCGGGAAGTCGAGGCGGACGGCATTGGCCCAGTCCTGCTGTTCGGGGTCGGCCAGCATCGCACCCATGTAATAGGTATTGCCCAGGGCGATGTCGCATTCCCCGGCCCAGATCGCCTTGACCTGATCACGGTCGCCGCCCTCGGGCGGGCGGGCGAGGTTGGCCTTCACGCCCTCGGCCCAATCGGTCGCGGCCTCGATGCCGTCATGTTCGATGATCGCCGACAGCAGCGCTATGTTATAGGCGTGGGTGCCAGACCGGGTGCAGATCCGGCCCGCCCATTTCGGATCGGCCAGGTCCTCGTAGGTTGTCACTTCGCCTTCGCCGACACGTTCCTTGCTGGCATAGACGATGCGCGCGCGGGTGGTCAGGCCGAACCAGTTGCCGTCGGGGTCGCGCATCTCTGCAGGGATATTCGCGTTCAGGATCTCGCTTTGCACAGGCTGGGTGACGCCGGCTTCACGCGCCTCTTCCAGGCGGGCGACATCTACGGTGAAGATCAGATCGGCAGGCGACCGCGGACCTTCCGCGACCAGGCGTTCCGTGATGCCGTTGTCGATATAGACGACGTTTGCAGTATTGCCCGTCGCCTGCTGGAAGCCCGCGATCAGCGGCTCAATCAGCTCGGGCTGACGATAGGAATATACGTTCACCTCACCTGCGAACGCAGGCAGGGCAGCGAGTGCCGTAGTGGCAAGGATGAAAGTTCTGAACATCGGAGAATCCTCTGTGGTTGGATGAAGGAGGTATTCCCGACTCAAACACTCAGGTCAATCCCGACAAAATCACTTTGGTATTTTTTCAGCCGATTTTACCGCGTCCCATAGCCGGTCCATCTCCGCGAGATCGGAATCTTTCGGTGTACGGCCCTCAGTGGCCAGCGCGTCCTCAATGGCCTCGAAGCGGCGGGTAAACTTTGCGTTAGCGGCGCGCAGTGCGGCTTCGGGGTCGACATCCAGATGGCGGGCGAGATTGGCCATCACGAACAGAAGATCGCCCATCTCCTCGGTCACTTCGTCGGCGGTCAGGGTATCCCTGGCATCGACAAGTTCGACGGCTTCCTCGCGCAGCTTGTCCAGAACGGCGACGGTTTCGGGCCAGTCGAAGCCGACGCGCGCCGCCCTGTTTTGTAACTTTACGGCCCGCATCAGCGCGGGCAGGCCCAACGCTACGCCATCCAGTGTCCGGCCCTGCCGTTCCCTGGCCTTTGCTGCCTCCCAATCCTGCACCTGCTGCTGGGCGGATTTATCGCGGCTGTCGTCGCCCCAGATGTGCGGATGGCGGTCGACCATCTTCTGCGCAACCCGCTCGGCAATCGAATGAAAGTCGAAGCGCCCGTCCTCGGCCCCCATCCGGGCATGATAGACGACCTGCAACAGCAGATCGCCCAATTCCCCCTCAAGTTCGTCCCAGGCATCCCGCTGGATCGCATCCGCGACTTCGTAGGCTTCCTCGATGGTGTAGGGTGCGATTGATGCGAAGTCCTGTTCGATGTCCCATGGACAGCCCGTGACAGGATCGCGCAGTCGGTCCATGATCGCCAGCAGACGGGGCAATCCCCCGCCGGGAGCAGTGCAAAGGTCGTTTTGCGGATTTTCCGGCATTGGTATTCCTCCGTTCTCTGTGTTGTCTGCCCCTCAAAGCGAACAGGAGACAAGTCATGCCAGTCCTCAATTCCATCGCCGCGCTGCAACCCGAAATGCAGGAGTGGCGTCGCTGGCTGCACCGCAATCCGGAACTTCAGTTCGACCTGCCCAGAACCTCGGGCTTCGTGGCGGGGAAACTGCGCGAGTTCGGCATCGGCGAAATTCACGAGGGTATCGCCACTTCGGGCATCGTCGCCATCATAGAGGGACAGGGCGACGGCCCGACCATCGGTCTGCGCGCCGACATGGACGCGCTGCCCATCAAGGAAGCGTCAGGGGCCGAATACAGCAGCGAAACCAGCGGCAGGATGCACGCCTGCGGCCATGACGGGCACACGGCGATGTTGCTGGGCGCGGCGAAATATCTGGCCGATACTCGCAACTTCAAGGGTCGCGTGGCGCTGATTTTTCAACCCGCGGAGGAGGGCGGCGGCGGCGGCAACGTCATGGTGCAGGAGGGTATAATGGACCGCTTCGACATCTCGCAGATCTATGGCATCCACAACGCGCCGAACTTTGCAGAAGGCGAATTCTTCACCACGCCCGGCCCGATCATGGCCGCCGTCGACACGTTCCACATCGACATAACCGGCAAGGGCGGGCACGGCGCGATGCCGCACGACACCAAGGACCCGATCGTCGCAGCGCTTGGCATCGGGCAGGCGATCCAGACCATCGTCAGCCGCAATCACTACGCGCTGGACGAACTGGTCGTATCAATCACGCAGATCCATACCGGCACGGCGGACAACATTATTCCGGGCACGGCCTATATCGAGGGCACAGTGCGGACATTCGACCCGGCGGTGCAGGACATGGTGGAGCGGCGGCTGGGCCAGATCGTGACCGGGCAGGCAGCGGCCTATGACGTCGACGCGACATGCCGGTATGAACGGGGTTATCCGGCGACGATAAACGATGCCGAGAAGGCCGCATTCGCCGCGTCGGTTGCGGCGGATGTCGTGGGCGAGGACAAGGTCACACCCGATGCGCGCAAGGAAATGGGGGCTGAGGATTTCAGCTACATGCTGAACGTGCGCCCAGGTGCCTATCTGTTTCTGGGCGCGGGGGACGGGCCGGTGCTGCACCACCCGGAATACGACTTCAACGACGCCATCGCGCCCATCGGGGCCAGTTTTTTCGCCCGGATGGTCGAGACGGCGCAGCCGCTTTAGGGCGCGATGCGACTCCGGCGGAGGTGGGCGATCAGGTCGCCTGCCAACCATCCCGAACTGCGGTAACTGGCAATACTGCGCGCATCGTCGCGTTTGGCCAGCCGCCTGCCGTCGGCATCCCGGACCAGATCGTGGTGGTGATAGGTGGGCGTCGGAAGGTCCAGCAGACGTTGCAGGGCAACATGGATCGGGGTGGCTTCGGCCAGATCCTCGCCCCGCGTGACAAGATCGATCCCTTGCGCCGCGTCGTCGATGGTGACGGCCAGATGATAACTTGTGCCCATCTCGCGACGGGCGATGACGATATCGCCGATGCTGCGTACGAAAGTGTCAGCGGACATTGACCGCGGGTTGCCCCGTTCGGTCCAAGACAGGTTCGGCACCGCGTCCGCATCCAGCCGCAGAGCCATACCGTCGGGCCGGGGTCCGGTGCGGGATGCCCCCCTGCAGGTGCCGGGATAGACGATGCCGTCCGGCCCCAGCAACGGCGCGTTCTCCTGCGGGGCGGAGGCGGCGGTTTGGATATCGCGGCGGTTGCAGGTGCAGCGATAAAGGGCGCCCGCGTCCCACAGGCGGTCCAGTGCGGCAGTGTAAGATGTCAGGCGGTCGGACTGACGCATCACAGGTGTGGGCCAGTCCAGACCCATCCAGTGCAGGTCGTCGTAAATCGCGGCCTCCCACTCCGGGCGGGCGCGGGATTGGTCGATGTCTTCGATCCGCAACAGCATCTTGCCCAGATCGTCCGCCACCATCGCGGCCCAGGCATGGCCCAGATGCAACGGCCCGGTGGGGGACGGGGCGAAGCGGGTGATCATTCCGCCGCTTCGCGCAGCCCCAGCCAGTCCTGCCAATCGGCCTTGGCGCGGTCGGTGTACATCTTGTAACGGACCTGCCGCCCCTTGCGACCGCCCTTCGCGATCACGGGGGGAAACAGACCGAAGTTGACGTTCATCGGCTGGAAGGTCTTGGCCTCGGCCCCGCCGGTAATGTGGTGGATCAGCGCGCCCATGGCGGTCGTCTGCGGCACCGGGGGCAGGGTCGTGCCGGTCATTTCGGCGACGGCCATCCGCCCGGCCAGCAGGCCCATCGCGGCGCTTTCGACATAGCCTTCGACCCCGGTGATTTGCCCGGCAAAGCGAATGTGGGGCTTGGATTTCAGGCGCATCTGATCGTCCAGCAGGGTGGGCGAGTTGATGAAAGTGTTCCGGTGAATGCCGCCCAGACGCGCGAAGGACGCATCTTGCAGGCCGGGAATCATAGCGAAAACAGACTTCTGCGCGCCATACTTCATCTTGGTCTGGAAGCCGACAATATTATAGAGTGTGCCCAGCGCATTATCGCGCCGCAGCTGCACAACGGCATAGGCCTTTTCGGTCGGGTTGTGCGGATTGGTCAGGCCGACAGGTTTCATCGGGCCGAAGCGCAGCGTCTCACGCCCACGTTCTGCCATGACTTCGATGGGCAGGCAGCCGTCGAAATATCCGGCGGTCTCGCCCGGTTTGAACCCGGTCTTCTCGGCGGCCAGCAGCGCGTCGATGAATGCCTCGTACTGTTCGCGGTTCATCGGACAGTTGATATAGGCGGTGCGTTCTTCCTCGGTCTCGCCCTTGTCATAGCGCGACTGCATCCAGGCCGTGTCCATGTCGATGGTGTCGAAATGAACGATGGGGGCGATGGCGTCGAAGAAGGCGAGGCTGTCCTGACCCGCTTCGGCGGCGATGGCCTGCGCCAGCCCCGACCCGGTCAAGGGGCCAGTGGCAATGATCCAGTTTCCGCTGTCGGGCAGGGCAGTGATCTCTTCGTATTCGATGGAAATCAGGGGGTGCGCCAGTAATCTGGCAGTCACCGCCTCAGCGAAGGGATCACGATCCACGGCCAGAGCACCCCCGGCGGGAAGGCGATGTGCATCCGCCGTTTCCATGATGATGCCGCCCGCTGCGCGCATTTCCCAATGCAGCAGGCCGACTGCGTTCTGTTCGCTGTCGTCCGACCGAAACGAATTCGAACAGACCATTTCGGCCAGTGATCCTGTGCGATGCGCGAAGGTGGCGACCTTGGGCCGCATTTCGTGGAGGGTGACGGGAACGCCTGCCTGCGCAGCTTGCCACGCGGCCTCGGACCCGGCCATGCCGCCGCCGATGATATGAAGTCTGTCTGCCATGCGCCCCTCATACGGCCCCGCCGGATCGTGCGAAAGCCCATATGAAAAAACCGCCTCCTGTCAGGGGCGGTTTGTCGGCCCGAGCCGCATTAGCCGTCTTGGGTATCAAGATTGGCGAACTTGGACACAAGTTACTGGTGAATATTGAACGAAAATCCATGCGCGCCCGCTGATCCGCCATGGCGCAGGCTACGGCACTTCGTCCCACCTCCATGCGACGAAATGTTGGTGGAGCGTCGCCGCGTGCATGCTATTTATGTCCGGGATCGAGAACCTTCACTGGCTGGCCAACTTCAGACCGCTTTTCGAGCTGGAGCTGCAAAACCAATCCACGACGGCGCGCAGTGTCGTGTCACTGTGGCGGGTTTCGTGATACGTGATCCACAATTCACCCTTCAGATCGTTGTTCGGCAGATCGGCCAGAACCAGATTGTGATGCGGCTGAACCATGAAATCGGGCAGAAGCCCCGGCAGCCCGGTTTGGACAATCATATCCAGCGCCATCGGCATTGATTCAACGCGGTAGCGTGGACTGGGCTTGGCGTCTGGATATACACTCATCAGGTAATCGGCATCAGGGAAGCGCTGGGTCAGCCCGATCCATTCGCCGTTCAGTACGGCGTCACGTGCGTGATAGACGCGGAGCGAGTAGTCGCAGAACTTCCGCGCCTTCAGGCGACCACCTTCAGGGCGTCCGATGCGAACCTGAATATCCGCTTCACCCAGGCCTTGCGAAAAGGTCTTGTCGGTCAGCGTCAGGATCACCTGCGGAAGATATTCACTCAATTCGCTGGTGCGGGGCAACACGAACTGGCGATGAACGGCGGGCGGCGCAGCGATTTCAATCGAAATCATCACGTCGTCATTGCCTTCGGCCATGCCGACGATTTCAGACCGCAGTCTGTGGTCCAGGTCTTCGGCGATCAAGGCCAGACGTTCAGCCGCAAGTGTCGCCACAAATCCGGTCCCGCGTTTTTCGAACAGCGAAATCGAGAGATCGTGGCTCAGCCGGTCAAGACGGCGAGACACGGTCGCGACATTTGTGTTGAGATACCGCGCGGCGGCTGACATCGTTCCGTGCCGCGTCATCGCAAGGACGAACTTCAGATCGTCCCAGTTGTCCAATGTTTTAGGCATTTTCGAGACATCCCTGCTTTCTGCGGGTCCCCTCACTCATAGGACGAGATTGGAGGGACTGTCACGCCTGCGACGGCGGATTTGCGATTATGTCATGCAAAGTTGCCGTATATGGTTCACTCCATATCTGTGACGTTGGTCCCATCTTCCGACACATCGTCGTCCGAACTGTCAGCGACGCGCGCGACCGAGACCACTTTTTCCGAGCCTTTGGTATCAAAGACCTTGACGCCGCCGGCGCTGCGCGAGCGGAAACTGATGCCGTCGACCGGGCAGCGGATCGACTGACCGGTCGATGTGGCAAGCATGATCTGGTCGTCCATCTCGACAGGGAACGCGGCAACGATCGGGCCGCCGCGCGCCACCTTGTCCTGTGCCCCGACGCCCATGCCACCGCGGCCCCGAACGGGATAATCGTGCGATGACGACAGCTTGCCAGCGCCGTTTTCAGTGATGGTCAGGATCAAATCTTCATGCGCCGACATCTCGGCATAGCGCTCGGGGTCGATGGTGGCATTGGCATTTGCCTCCTCGTCGTCGGGCAATTCCGCATCGTCGGCCAACCCGGCCACCGCGCGGCGCATTTTCAGGTAGGCCGTGCGTTCGTCGGACGTCGCATCGAAGTGGCGGATCACGGCCATTGACACGACGGCGTCGTCCTTACCGATCCTGATACCGCGCACACCGGTCGAGGCGCGCGAGTTGAAGACCCGCACGTCGGTCGCCGGGAATCGGATCGCGCGACCGAACCGCGTCACCAGCATCACGTCATCGTCGTGCGACGCGATGCGCGCGTTGATCAGCGACCATCCCGCGCTTTCGCCCTCGAACTTCATGGCAATCTTGCCGTTACGCATGACGTTGGCGAAATCCGAGAGTTTGTTGCGCCGTACCGTGCCGCGGTCGGTGCAGAAGACCACCTGCAAATCGCCCCAGTCCTCTTCTTCGCGGTCGACAGGCATGATGGCGGCGATGCCGGTACCAATCTGGATCGGCAAAAGGTTGACCAGCGCCTTGCCCTTGGAGGTGCGTCCACCCTGCGGCAGGCGCCAGGTCTTGAGTTTGTAGACCATCCCGTCTGTCGTGAAGAAAAGAAGCGGCGTATGGGTGTTGGCCACGAACAGGGTGGTGACGACATCCTCTTCCTTGGTGGCCATGCCGGCGGTGCCCTTGCCGCCCCGCTTCTGGGCACGGAATTCGACCAGCGGTGTGCGCTTGGCATAACCGGACGAGGTGATGGTCACGACCATATCCTCGCGTTCGATCAGATCCTCGTCGTCCATGTCACCGGACCATTCGGTGATTTCGGTGCGGCGGGGGACGGCAAACAACTCGCGCACTTCGCGCAGCTCGGTCGAGATAATGTCGAGGATGCGCGCGCGAGATCCGAGGATTTCGAGGTACTCCTTGATCTTGCCCGCAAGCTCTTCCAGCTCGTCCGTAACTTCCTTGACGCCCAGTTGCGTCAGGCGTTGCAGGCGAAGTTCCAGAATGGCGCGGGCCTGAATCTCCGACAGGTTGTATGTGCCGTCGTCATTCAACGTATGGGTCGGGTCGTCGATGAGGCGAATGAACGGGGCGATTTCCTCGGCGGGCCAGGCGCGGGTCATCAGCTTTTCGCGCGCTTCGGCGGCGTCCTGGCTGGCGCGGATGGTGCGGACGACTTCGTCCACGTTGCTGACGGCGACGGCCAGACCGCAGAGGATATGGCTGCGTTCGCGGGCCTTGCGCAATTCATAGGCCGTGCGCCGGGCAATGACATCCTCGCGGAACGACAGGAAAGACGTCAGAAATGCCCGCAGGGTCAGCTGCTCGGGCCGTCCACCGTTCAACGCCAGCATATTACAGGCGAAACTGGTCTGCATCGGTGTGAAGCGGAACAACTGGTTCAGGACGACTTCCGCGGTGGCGTCACGCTTCAATTCGACCACGACGCGGACGCCCACACGGTCGGATTCGTCCTGCACGTGGGCGATACCCTCGATGCGCCTGTCCTTGGCGGCCTCAGCGATCTTTTCGATCATCGTGGCCTTGTTCACCTGATAAGGAATTTCGTCGAGCACGATGGCAAAACGATCCTTACGGATTTCCTCGATACGGGTCTTGGCGCGCATCACGACGGAGCCGCGCCCCTCCAGATATGCCTTCCGGATACCGGTGCGGCCCAGAATGATGCCGCCGGTCGGAAAGTCGGGACCGGGAACGTATTCGATCAGGTCTTCGGACGTCAGGTCCGGGTTTTCGATCAGCGCAAGACAGGCGTCGATGACTTCGCCCAGATTGTGCGGCGGGATATTCGTCGCCATGCCGACGGCGATGCCGCCCGCGCCATTGACCAGCATGTTGGGAAAGCGGGCGGGCAGGACCGACGGCTCCATATCCTTGCCATCGTAATTCGGTACCATGTCGACGGTGTCTTTTTCGATGTCAGCCAGAAGGTATGCGGCAGGCTTGTCCATCCGCACTTCGGTATAGCGCATGGCGGCCGCGTTATCGCCGTCCATCGAGCCGAAGTTGCCCTGACCATCAAGCAGAGGAAGCGACATCGAGAAGTCCTGCGCCATTCGCACCAGCGCCTCGTAAATCGCGGAATCGCCGTGCGGGTGATACTTGCCCATGACGTCGCCGACGGGGCGCGCCGACTTGCGATAGGACTTGTCGTGCGTGTTGTTTGTCTCGTGCATCGCATAGAGAATGCGGCGGTGAACCGGCTTCAGACCGTCGCGCAGATCGGGGATCGCGCGCGAAATGATGACCGACATGGCGTAGTCGAGGAACGAGGTTCGCATCTCGTCGATGATCGAAACCTGCGGCCCATCGTGGTGCATGACAACGCGCTTGGGAGTTTCGTCTTCGTTTTCAGGCATTTCCGGCTCGTCGTTCATGCGATTCTCGGCCTCGGATCGGATCTAGATATGGTTGAAGGTTCTTCTAGCACCCCCCGGATATAGGCTCAACGCCCTGAACCTCTCGAAGTGCCGAAAGTTCAGGCGCGCCGCGCCGCCATGATCCAGACCACCGCCAGTACCAGGGAAAATACGCCGTTCCAGCCTGCCATCGTCAGGCCCAGTTGCCAGACGATATCATCGCACATGATGATTGTGTCGGACACGTCGGTCGACAGAAGGTCTGCACCCGAAAGCGACGACAACCCATCGCCGTTGCCGGTGCAACTGCTGGGTCCGGGCCACCAGCCCTGTTCGACGCCCGCGTGGAAAAACCCGATGGCACTTGTGGTCAGGGCCGCCAGTGCGGCCAGGACCGCCATTGTCCGCGGGATGACGCCGCTCAGGGCGATCAGTCCTGACACGATCGCAGCCGCGTGTGGCCAACGCTGCCAGATGCACATCGCACAGGGGGCATATCCCGCAAGCTGAAACAGAAATGCGCCACCCAGCAGCGTGATATGGCCCGAGGTGGCAAGCGCAATCAGGCGTTTCATATGAATTTCATCAGATAGACTGCGCCCACCAGCAAGACCATGAAAACGGTGAATACCAGGCCAAGCCGGCGTTCAATGAATGTGCGGATCGGCGCACCGAATTTCCACAGCAAAGCAGCCACCAGAAAGAACCGCAGCCCCCGTGCGACGATGCTGGCGACGATGAAGACCGGCAAGGATAGCTGCGTCGCACCAGACAATATGGTAATGACCTTATAGGGGAAGGGCGTGACCCCCGCGATCAGCACAGCCCAGGCGCCCCAGTCATTATACCTGGTGCGGAAGACATCGAAACTGTCGGCCTTGCCCAGGGCGCGGAGGATCGGTTCGCCCAAGGCGTCGAAGGCGTAGAACCCGATGGCATATCCCAGCATCCCGCCCAGGACGCTCGCCACCGTGCAGACGCCAGCGATCAGCCAGGCCCGTGACGGTGCGGCGATGATCATAGGTATCAGCAGGATATCCGGCGGGATCGGGAAGACCGAGCTTTCGACGAAACTGACCAGAGCAAGAACCCACAAGGCCCTCGGGTGTGCAGCCCAGGAAAGGGTCCAGTCATACAGGCTTCGGATCATGGGCTTGCCGGTCCCATGGAACCGTCGCAGGGTCAAGTGCGATTGACAGGAAGAAAACGGAGGGCGGCGATGCGCTGGCAGGGACGACGGGGAAGCCGCAACATCGAGGACCGCCGTGGGCGGCGCAGCAGGGGTGGCCGCGTGGGCATGACCGGCGGGGCCGGGGGCCTGGGCCTGATAGCTGTCGTGCTGATTGGCTGGTATTTCGGGATCGACGTCTCACCGTTCTTGCAGGGCGGCGGCACACAGTCATCGGTCACGCAATCGCGTCCCATCTCGGAGGCCGAACAGCGCGAGGCGGAATTCGTGTCCGTCGTGCTGGCCGATACCGAGGAAGTCTGGGCGGACCTGTTCCGCACGCAGGTCGGCACGAATTACGATGCGCCCACGCTGGTGTTGTTTTCGGGTGTGACGCAAAGTCCCTGCGGCGGGGCCTCGGGCGCGACGGGGCCATTCTATTGCCCGGCGGACCGCAAGGCGTATCTGGACACGTCGTTCTTCACGACACTGGATCAGCAATTGGGCGCGGGGGGCGATTTTGCCGCCGCCTATGTGATCGCCCACGAGGTTTCGCATCACGTTCAGAATGAATTGGGCATTCTGGGACAGGCGAACCGGATCAGGGCTCAATCGTCGGAGCAGCAGTCGAACGCCATTTCTGTCCGGGTGGAGCTTCAGGCAGATTGCTATTCAGGCATTTGGGCCCGCGAGGCGCAGGCACGTTTCAACAGTCTGGAGCGCGGTGATATCGAAGAAGCGGTCAATGCCGCCCGACAAATCGGCGACGACCGGCTTCAGCGCAGTCAGGGCAAGGTGCCGATGCCGCACACCTTTACGCATGGAACGTCCGAGCAGCGGGCGGGCTGGTTCGCCATAGGCTATGAGGAGGGTCGCATGGAGGCCTGCGATACGTTTTCGGCGCAGAGCCTCTAGCGCGACGATTGACGAGACGCGGATGGCCCGCTAGGGCTTCGCGCGCTGTCCCTGATCGGCCCGTGTGGCGGAATTGGTAGACGCAGCGGATTCAAAATCCGCCGCCGCGAGGCTTGCCGGTTCGAGTCCGGCCACGGGTACCAGGCAACAGCATCCCCGATCGACACCGGCATCCGCCGGGTCGATCGAAGCTTCGGGGGATCAGACACTCCGAATACTTCGGATGTCAGGAAATTTGTCACAATTGTGGTTGCCGTGAAAGAAACAGACCATCTTTAGCCAATCCAAATCCTGCCATATTTCGATGCCAGATCGTCAACGATGCGAATGTGGCTGGCCGGTCGGCATGGGTGCCATAAGCTGCGGCCTACATCACTCAGGAAGGGCAGCATTGGCTGATCGCCCTGCGATGAAAGGGTGATTGCAACGAAGAGCCACATCTTATTGTTTCTGCTACGGAAACGTGATTCGAGAATTTTTCGGACATTTCCGGTCGCGACGTTCCCCGACATGACGCAATTGTGGCCAAGTAACCTAAATTGCGCCACATTTCGCTTTCCTCGATAGCAGTCAGTTGCTACACCGGAAGCACGCCCTTTGGGGGGTGATGTCTGCTGGCCACGGGGGCGGCCGCACTTGTGAGCATCCGTATGGATGCCGCCTGTAATGTGCGGGCGCATGCCTTTTGGGCTGCGCGCGGGTCTGCCGACCCTTCTGCATTTTTATAGCGGCTGACTGTCGGGAAAGTGCCTTCAGGTGCGTCCGCAATCTATGGTCCGCCCATCTCCTCACCTTCGGGAAAGTCGCAACTGGACCGGGTGGAGATGCCGTCATGATGACGTCGCCGAACTGCAAGCGCCAAGAAGGTGCCGTCACCCGGATTGCCTCGGTCCGTTTTCATTTTATCTCTGCCGATCTGCTGCGCGACCTGCGCGCCATGTCGCGGTATTAAGGAGTCACTGCCATGACCATTACCAGTCAAACCCTCATTGATTTCAACGATCAAAGTGCCGGGACGATCATAGACGGCCAGTATTCCAGCCAGGGCGTTACGATCGGCAGCATCAACAACGACGGGTCGATGGACACGAAGAACCCGGCGATGATCTTCGATTCGTCCAAGCCGAGCGGCGGCGACTGGGACCTGAAGACTGATAACCTGGGCAAGGTTCTGATCCTGTCGGAAGATCGCGACAGCAGCGACCCGGACGACAATGCTTGCGGTGGCAAGTTCCTGTTCACCTTTGACAATGAAGTTACCGTCGACTCGATCACGCTGCTCGACGTTGAAGAAGGTGCCTGGATCAGGCTCTATGACGAAGATGGCAAGTTTCTGAAGAAGATCAGCGTCAAGACTGCCAACAATGGTCAGAAGGACGTTCAGATCGACACGCCCGGCGCGAAATACATGACGATTGAGCTGGCCGGGTCCGGCGCAGTCGACAACCTGAAGTTCACTCCTCAGATGCAGCCCGACGGTATCGTCAACGGTACTGAGGCGGGCGAGCTGATCGACCTGGCCTATATCGATGCACAGGGCGACCGGATCGACAATAACGACGCCCTGGGAGTCGAAGGCACCACGGGTGACGAGGATCTGGTTCTGGCCGGTGCGGGCAATGATACCGTCTACGCGGGCGTCGGCGACGATATCGTGCGCGGCGAGGCGGGCAATGACCGTCTGTTCGGCGAAGGCGGCGACGACACGCTCGAGGGCGGCGAGGGCAACGACACGATCTTCGGCGACGCTGGCAATGACAGCATCGACGGTGGCGAAGGTGACGATGTGCTGAAAGGTGGAGCCGGAAACGACACCATCTCGGGCGGCAACGGTCAGGACACGATCGACGGTGGCGAAGGTGATGACCTGATCGACGGTGGTCGCGACAACGATTCCATTCTGGGCGGTGACGGCAACGATACCCTGCGCGGTAACGGTGGTGACGATACGCTGGACGGCGGCGCGGGCGACGACTCGGTTTCGGGCAGCGCCAATGACGACCTGATGTTCGGTGGCGCGGGCGACGACATTCTGTCTGGCTCCGGCGGCAACGATACGGTGGACGGCGGCGCGGGAGATGATTCCATCCGCGGCGGCAAGGGCGACGATCTGGTCGAAGGCGGTGCCGGAAACGATACGATATCGGGTGCCGACGGCGCCGATACGCTGTCGGGTGGCGATGATCGCGATGATTTCGTCAATGTCACCTCGGGCGACATGATCGACGGCGGCGAAGGCGGTGACGATTTCGACACGCTGGACCTGACCGGTGCGAATGCCGCGGTCGAATACGATGCCGACAATGCCGAGAACGGTACGATCTTCTTCCTGGATGACGATGGTACGCGGACGGGCGAGACCGCCAGGTTCATCAATATCGAGAACGTCATCGGCGCGGTCGATACACGTGACGGCATCGTCGAAGGCACGTCAGGCGACGACAAGATCGACGATGGTTACGACGGTGATCCTGATGGCGATTTCGTCGACAACAACGATGCGCTGCTGGATGGCGAAGTGGGCGACGACGACATCATCGTTGCGGGTGCTGGTAATGACACGATCCTTGCCGGTGAAGGCAACGACGAAGTCGATGCGGGCGAGGGCGACGATGTCGTAGATGCCGGAAACGGCGACGATCTGGTCGATGGTGGTGCCGGTGCCGACAAGATCGACGGGAAAGATGGCCAGGATACGCTCAATGGCGGCGATGGAAACGACACTATTTCAGGTGGCGGCGGCGACGACGTGATCGACGGTGGTAAGGGTGATGACAGCATCTCGGGCAGCGCCAACGACGATTTGATCACCGGCGGCTATGGTAACGACACCATACAGGGCGCGGGCGGAACCGATACGATCGATGGCGGCAAGGGAAATGACAAGATCCTTGGTGGCAAAGGTGACGATAGCATTGCCGGTGGCGATGACGATGACACCATTCGCGGCGGTGACGGGACCGATACGCTCGATGGCGGTGATGGTAACGACGATATCATGGGCGGTACCGGCAACGACTTCATTACCGGCGGATACGGCAACGACACCATCTCGGGCGGCGGTGGCAACGATACCATCGACGGCGGCAAGGGCGATGATACCATTTCAGGCAGCGCCAACGAAGATTCGATCCTTGGGGGCCGCGGCAACGACACCATTCAGGGTGCCGGTGGCAATGACACCATCAAGGGCGAAGACGGTGATGACAGCATCTTCGGCGGCAAGGGTGACGACGAGATCGGTGGCGGCGATGGTGATGACCTAATCACCGGCGGCGACGGCGTAGACTGGATCAAGGGCGGAGACGGTGCGGACACCATCTCGGGTGATGACGGCGCCGACATGATCGCCGCTGGCGACGATCGCGATTTGATCCTTGGCGCAACCACCGGCGACATGATCGACGGCGGTTCGGGCAGTGATGATTTCGACACTCTGGACCTGACCGGATCGGACGTGGCCTTCATCACCTATACCTCCGACGACCGCGAAGACGGCATCATCACCTTCCGCGATGACACGACCGCGCAGTTCGAAGACATCGAGGCGGTCGTTCCCTGTTTCACGCCGGGCACCCTGATCGCCACGCCGCAGGGCGAAGTTCCTGTGGAATCACTGGAGGTCGGCGACAGGGTTATCACCCGCGACAATGGCATCCAGGTGATCCGTTGGAACGGAAAGCGTAAAATCGCTGCTACCGAGCTGAGCGAAAACAGCGCGTTGCGTGCCGTTCTGGTCCGAAAAGGCGCGTTGGGTCATGGGTTGCCCGAACGGGATATGATCGTGTCGCCGCAGCACCGCGTCCTGATCGCGAATGACGAAACCATGCTCTACTTTGATGAGCGCGAAGTTCTGGTTGCGGCCAAGCATCTGGTCGGACGCCCCGGCGTCGAACGGATGGATGCGGTGGACGTTACCTATATCCACGTCATGTTCGACAATCACGAGGTCATCCTGTCTGACGGGGCCTGGACCGAAAGTTTCCAGCCCGGTGATCACTCCCTCAAAGGTCTGGGCAAGGCGCAGCGCGAGGAGATATTCGCGATCTTCCCCGAGTTGCGCGAACGGGAAGGCCGCGAGGGATATTCCGCCGCGCGACGGATGCTCAAGCGTCAGGAAGCGGAACTGCTACTTAAATGATGTCATCCTGATTGGCCGCGCCCTGAATGGAGGTGGCCATTTCGACGGAGCGGGGCGCGCTGAACTGCGGGCCCCGTAACCGTTTGTAGCGGTCGGTTTTCGTGATAAGTCGCCCTTCTGAGGTAACGCGCGGAGGCGACATGCAGCGCTGGCATTTCTACGTCATGGGATTGATCTCGCTGGGATACGGACTCGTCTCCCTGGCAGAATACGTGATGGTGTCCTACGGACTCCGAATGGGGTGGCTGGATATGTATCCGCCCGAGCAGATCAACTGGCTCGCCGGGGTGCCGGCCTGGGTCCAGGGTGTCTGGGGGGCGCATGTCACGCTGGCCCTGATCGGGTCACTGTGTCTGTTGGCACATCTGCGTCCGGCAGTGTGGATGACGGCGTTCGCGTTTCTGACGCTTGTCGTGCTGGCGGTCTGGGCAGCGTTTTTTGCAAACCCCACGATCATCGCGCTGGTCGGCGGTGGCGTCATGCCCTGGGTGACGATGGGTCTTGTCATACTGCTCAGCTTCCTGATTTATCTTTATACCCGGCAGGAAAAGCAGGTCGGCGAGGTTCTCTGATCCGCTTTACCCCTTGCAATTCGGCTGTTAGGCACGCCTGACTTTAATGCTCGGGTATTCGATGACGCCACGCCTGCAGACCGAAGGACTGGTCCGCCACCTGGGTGGGCGCAACGTCGTCGATGGTATTTCTCTGTCGGTTCCGGCAGGGCAGGTGACCTGTCTTCTGGGCCCCTCGGGCTGTGGCAAGTCGACGACATTGCGGATTATCGCGGGAGTCGACCGGCAGGATGCCGGAACGGTCCGGTTGAACGGCGAGATCGTGGCCGATGCCCGCACTCATGTTCCGCCCGAGGCGCGGGGCGTGGGTCTGATGTTCCAGGACTTCGCCCTGTTCCCGCATCTTTCAGTCGCCCGCAACATCGGGTTCGGTTTGCCACGCGATGCGGTGTCGGCCGCCCGGATCGCCGAATTGCTGACCCGCATTGATCTGGTCGGGTATGAAGACAAGCATCCGCACGAGCTGTCAGGTGGCGAGCAACAGCGTGTGGCCCTTGCCCGCGCGCTGGCACCGCGACCGAAGATCATGCTTATGGATGAGCCTTTCTCGGGGCTCGACAATCGTCTGCGCGATGAGATTCGGGACGCGACCCTGTCCGTCCTGAAGGAGGAAGGGACCGCCGTTCTTCTGGTCACGCACGAGCCGGACGAAGCCATGCGGATGGCCGATGAAATCGCGCTGATGCGGGACGGGCGGATCGTGCAACAGGCCGCGCCCTATAATATCTACAATGCTCCCATTGATCGGGAAGCAGCGGCATTTTTCAGCGATATCAATGTTCTATCTGGCGAAGTTTACGGGGCATTGACGGATACGCCATTTGGTCAGTTCCTGGCCCCCGGTCTGCCGGATGGGACTGCCGTCGACATCGTGTTCCGGCCCCAGCATGTGCGCATCGATTTCGACCGGGCGGGCAAGGGACCGTCGCCGACTCCTGCGGAGGGGGCGCCCGCGCGCGGAACGGTTCTGCGCGCAAGATTCATGGGCAAAGAAAGCCTGGTGGAATTTCTGATGGACGACGCGACCAGCCGCGTCACGGCCACGGTGCCCGCTGTGTTCCTGCCGAAGCCTGGAACGGTGATGTGGCTGTCGATTCGACGGGATCGCTGTTTCGTGTTTCCATAACTGGATTAAGATCGGGACCTTTTAACCTGTCAGGGCTTCATCTGAATTCGTCCCGGCAGCCGCCTCCAAATGGCAAAGTATCCTGCGCTGGAGCGTTACTTCGTAATCTCGCGTTCATGGCCCGACGGATATGCGTGCCAGCACTACGGTATATGCGGTGGCCAGTTCCTCGAACGCTTCAACGACCCGTCTGAAGTGTCCGAATTTGCCGGGTATCGCGCGACCGCAGTTCGCAGAAGACTGATTGCCCGATCTGAAGGTGCAGCACGTCGCAGCCAAATTGAGGTGAGATATGTGACCGCCCGTGCCATGCCGTCACGTCGCGGTCCGCCAAAACATGGAGCATAATGAACCACGGATCATATGTTTTTGGGAAATCCTGCCCACAAGGACGGGACCTGACACATATAACCCGAGAAAGCCGCCCCGGGGCAACAGGGCGGCTGATCGTTTAGCAGAAGAAAATCGGAGAAGCTGTCAGGCACCCCAATTGCGGACGGAGCCGCAATCAACATGCGTGAAGTTCGACCGTGAATATTTTCCCACACCGCCCGCGGAGATGGATGCGGCCGCACGCGAAACCTGATTGACGGACCGCGAAGACAGACGGATATCTGCAGCCTGGCACTTCAGGTGAAGAGAGTTGCGCGCGACACCGCTGGACCGCGATCGCAGCATCGCGTTCGTCGCGGGCGAGCGATAGCCCGACAGAAGAAGGAACGGTTCACGCGTATCGACCAGACGATGGGTCGCGGAGATGATATCGACGGCGCGGTTGTCGATCGGCTTGACCTCATTCCGGCGCCAGTCGCGGAAGAAAAAGCTGATTTCAGCAAGGGCATCGCGGACATAATCGCCCTCGACCCAATAGATCGTCTCCATGCTTTCGCCGGTACGGGCGTTGTGCATTTTAATGGATCGGATGTCGCCGCCGCCACGCAGAAACCCTGCAGCTTTGGAATATGTTGGCGCAGCAGCGACCGCAGTCGCAGCAAAAGCGCCGAGAAGTCCGCGTCTGGTTAAAGAAATCGGCATCGAAGATGCCTGCACGCCCGTTGAGGTGTGTTCATTCACGATAATTGCCCCATTCACTGTCTTGGACCGTCTTTGCGGCCTCAGGTGTCTCATCCCCATGTGACCTCGTCGGTGTGGCATAATTTTTTCGATTCTCCACTTCTGATGACACCTGCACAGCCAATAAGCAGAATTTCGCCCATCGATGATCGGGATGGAACCTTTTCGAGTCCTGTTGCCAACCTGCCTACAAGCACTTTCTTTGGAAATAATGAATGAACCCGGAAAATCCTGACTGCATTAATTATCCGGACGATCCCTGCGCATGCAGCGAGCTGACTGCGCGGCGCGAGGCCGGGGTGGAATTGGGCGCGTTGCAGGGTTAGATCGGCGTCGAAAGGGGCACGCCACCCCAGGAGGACCGCCATGTTCACGCTTGCACACATCGCCGAAGTTCTGGGCCAGCCGGTTCTCGGGGATGGATCGCTGACCCTGCATCGTGCCGCAGAACCCGCTGTGGCCGGACCGGACGATCTTGCCCTTGCGATGTCACCTGACTACGCCGATGCGTTGAACGCCGGTCAGGCCCGAGCCGCGATCCTGTGGGATGGCGCGGATTGGGAAAGTTTCGGCCTGCGCGGAGCTATTCTGGTGCCACGCGCCCGGCTGGCGATGGCTGGGGTCACCGCCGCGCTGGATAGTGGACCACGCATGAACATCGGCGTGCATCCCTCTGCCATTGTTGAAAAAGATGCGATCATCGGCGAGGGTGCGGCCATCGGGCCTCTCGCTGTCATCGGTGCGGGTGTCCGCATCGGTGCACGGGCCCGCATCGCGGCGCATGTCACCATCGCGGAAGACGCGTTGATCGGCGACGACGTGTTGTTGATGTCAGGTGTCCGCATCGGATCGCGGGTAAACATCGGCGACCGGTTCATCGCACAGCCCAATGCCGTGATCGGCGGTGACGGTTTCAGTTTTGTCACGCCCGAGGAGTCGGGGGTCGAGCGCGCCCGAAAGACGCTCGGAGATCAGGGCGATATAAGCGAACAGCGCTGGATCCGCATCCATTCCTTGGGATCGGTGACCATCGGCGACGATGTCGAGGTCGGCGCAAACTCTGCCATCGACAAGGGAACGGTAGCGGATACCACCATCGGACGCGGTACCAAGATCGATAACCATGTCCAGATCGGCCACAACAACCGGATCGGAGAAGATTGCCTGCTGTGCGGTCACGTCGGCATTGCGGGTGGCACGACGATCGGCAACCGGGTGGTACTGGCGGGCAAGGTGGGGGTCAACGACAACATCACGATCGGCAACGACGTGGTCGCGGGGGGGGGCAGCGACATCTATTCGCGTGTCCGCGACGGCGAAGTCGTCATGGGCTCTCCTGCGGTGAAGATGGAAACGAACATGGCGATGTATCGTGCCCTGCGCCGTTTGCCGCGCGCATTGGAACAACTGGCCAGCCTTCGTGCAATTGTCATGAAAAAGGGGCTAGGGGACGGGAATGACGACAAAACATGACATCCGGGCGCGCGTCCATGAAATCGTGGCGGATCAGGCGATGATCGACACGACGGACGTCAGCGACGCCTCGGTTCCGGCCGATCTGGGCGTTGATTCCATGGGGTTGGTCGAAGCCATTTTCGCCATCGAGGAGGCGTTCGACATCCAGGTTCCGTTCAATGCCAACGAACCTGCCAAGTCCGACTTCGACGTCTCCTCCGTGGGCGCGATCGTGGAGGCGGTGACCCGTCTGGTGTGCGAGCAACGCGGGGTGACCGACCCCTCATGAGGCGGGTCGTCATCACTGGCGCGGGCACCATCAACGCTTTGGGCATCGATGTGGCGTCGACCATGGCCGCCATGCGTGAGGGTCATTGCGCAATTGGTGACCTCGATATCCGCGATGCCGACCGCCTGACCATCCGCATCGGCGCGCAGGTCAGGGACTATGATGAGAGTGCGCATTTCAATCGCCAGCAGATCGCGCTGTTCGACCGGTACACGCAATTCGCTTTGCTGGCAGCGGGACAGGCGCTGGCACAGTCGGGGCTTGCGTTTTCGGGCGAGCTTGCGGCGCGGTCCGGTGTCATTCTCGGCACGTCCGGCGGTGGTCTGAACACCCAGGATGAGAATTACCGCGTCGTCTACGAAGAGGGTAAGAACCGCGTCCACCCCTTCGTCGTGCCCAAGCTGATGAACAACGCCGCCGCCGCGCATCTGTCGATGGAATACAACCTCAAAGGTCCGTCCTTTACCGTGGCGACGGCCTGCGCCTCTTCGAACCATGCCATCGGGCAGGCATTCCAGTTCGTCCGTTCCGGCATGGCCGACGTCATGGTGACCGGCGGGGCCGAGGCGATGCTTTGCTTCGGCGGGGTCAAGGCGTGGGAAGGTCTGCGCGTAATGTCGCGTGATACCTGCCGCCCGTTTTGCGCCACCCGGTCAGGCATGGTCCAGGGCGAGGGGGCGGGGATCTTCGTTCTGGAAGAATACGAACGGGCGCGGGCGCGGGGCGCGGAAATTCTGGCTGAAGTCGCGGGTGTGGCGATGACGTCCGACGCGTCGGACATTGTCATGCCCTCCCGTCAGGGTGCCGAGCGGGCGATGGCGGGGGCGTTGCGCGACGCGAGCATGACCCCGTCGGACATCGGGTATATCAACGCGCACGGCACAGGCACGGCAGCAAACGACAAGACTGAAAGCGCCGCTGTCGCCCATGTATTCGGCCCCCATGCGGACCGTCTCGCCATCAGTTCCACCAAGTCGATGCACGGCCATTGCATCGGCGCGACAGGGGCGATCGAACTTCTGGCCTGTATCATGGCGCTGCGCGACGGGGTGATCCCGCCCACGGCGAACTGGCGGGAACCCGATCCGGAATGCGCGCTGGACATCGTGCCGAACACGGCACGGGAGGCAGTGGTGCGGGCCAGCCTGTCGAATGCCTTTGCATTTGGCGGCATGAATGCGGTGCTGGCGCTGCGCGCTGTCTGATCGACGAAAAGGGCGCCCCGAAGGACGCCCTTTCAGGAATTGGATTCGGAACGGGTCAGTTGTCGTTCGCCACTTCGATTGCCGCCATACCGGCAGTGAATCCAATCAGTGACATCGTCAGTTCGGCCCGCTGGTCAGGCGCCAGGGCAGGGACGACAATAAGCGTGGCCTTGGCACCGCGTTTGAAGGCGGCGATATCTTCGGCGGTGAAGCCCATCCTGCTGTAGCAACCCGTGGTGTCGCAGAAGCTGTAGGGATAGCGGCGCGGCTGGCCGCCATCGACGGTCATCGTGACCTGCGCCGTCAACAGCGTCTGCAGCGGTGTCAGCACCGTGGCCCCGGCGACGATCTCGTTGCCATCGGGCAGATCGAAGAAGTTCACGTCGGCCGTCGGGTTGCCCTGCTGATCGGCCAGACGCTGATACAGCTGGCAAGGGTCGTCCTGTCCTTCGGGCGCTTTCAGGCAGCGGATTTCCCAGTCGCCATGCTCTTCGCGCACATATATTTCGGGTCCGCCGCCAAGGGCCTGACCAACGCTCTGGCCGGTGGTCAGATCTCCACCCGGAGACGTCGGCGCCGGCGTCTCGTCGGCTGTGTCACCTGCGGCATCCTGGGCAGAAGCGGGCGATGCGAAGGTAAGGGCAAGGGCCAGCGCGGCAACGAGTGCGGAATGCGGGCGGATCAGTGCTATGGTCACGTTCAACTCTCCTCGTGAGGTCATTTCCGAAGCTGACTTAGCATGCGCCACCGCAAAGGTGCAGGGGGCTTCGACGACTTCCGGCGATCAAAAGCCGCCGCCGGGCCAACTTCCAGCGAGGCAAAGAAAAAGGGTCTGTGAACAGACCCTTTTTCATTTTATTTTTTCTCTCCCCGTCGGACTGGCCGACTTGATATGGCGGACCCTAAGCAGCGTTCTGCAACCCGTCAACGACATATTTCACAGTACTGTGTATTTGCGGCTGGGTTATGACCCCGTGCCGGATAAGAAAAGGACCGCGCCATCCAAGGACAGCGCGGCCAGTTCGACAGGGAGGTGAGCCGGGACGCGACCCTGTGCGTCGCAGCTCGGGACTGTTATGTCAGGGTAAGGTTAAGATGGGGTGAACATATGGCGAACGACAAGGATGTGATATTCGCAGGGGGGGGCGGAGATGCCTATGCCACGGCGCAGAACCTGCGGCTGGACTATGCGAACCGGCATGGGTTGATCGCGGGCGCGACCGGAACTGGCAAGACTGTGACGCTGCAAATCCTGGCGCAGGGGTTCTCGGACGCGGGCGTGCCGGTGTTCCTGTCGGACGTCAAAGGCGATCTGTCCGGACTGGCGTGGGCCGGGTCCGATGGGCACAAGCTGCACGACGCCTTCACCGAACGCGCGGATAAAATCGGGCTGGACCTGACCTATGCTTCAGCGCCCGTCACCTTCTGGGATCTGTGGGGCGAATCCGGCCACCCGGTCCGCACCACCGTGTCCGAGATGGGTCCCCTTCTGCTGGCCCGTCTGATGGAGTTGTCCGACGCCCAGGAAGGTGTGTTGAACATTGCCTTCCGTGTCGCTGATGAGGAAGGCCTGGCCCTGCTTGATCTGAAGGATCTGCAATCATTGCTTGTCTGGGTGGCCGAGAACCGCAAGATGCTGTCGACGCGATATGGCAATGTGGCCAGCGCCTCGGTCGGGGCGATCCAGCGGGCGCTTCTGACACTCGAGACGCAGGGCGGTGCGTTGCTGTTCGGGGAACCGGCGCTCGATCTGGACGACCTGTTCAGGTTGACGGAAGACGGGCGCGGAATGGTTAACGTGTTGGCCGCCGACAAACTGATGGCTTCACCACGGCTCTATGCGACGTTTCTGATGTGGCTGCTTTCCGAATTGTTCGAACAATTGCCCGAGATCGGCGACCCGGACAAACCCAAGCTGGTGTTCTTCTTCGACGAGGCGCACCTACTGTTCGATGATGCGCCCAAAGCCCTGATAGATAAAGTGGAACAGGTTGCGCGTCTGATCCGATCCAAGGGCGTAGGGGTCTATTTCGTGACCCAGAACCCCGAGGACATTCCAGAGGATATTCTGGGCCAGCTTGGCAACCGCATCCAGCACGCCCTGCGCGCGTTCACAGCCAAGGACAGGAAGGCCCTGCGGCAGGCGGCGCAGAATTACCGCGAAAACCCGCGTTTCGATATCGAAGATGCGATCCGCGAGGTCGGTGTGGGCGAGGCGGTCACATCGCTCCTGGAACGCAAGGGCATCCCCGGTGTGGCCGAGCGGACGTTGATCCGTCCGCCCGCTTCGCAACTGGGGCCGATCACGGATGCGCAGCGCAAGGACGTGGTGCAGTCATCGGGCCTTGCCGGAAAATACGAAACTGAGGTCGATCGCGAAAGCGCCTTCGAAGTCTTGGCGAAACGGGCGGACGCCGCCGCAAAGGCCGCTGAGCAGTCCGAGGCGGAGGAGGAACAGGCCGAGGCGGCGGTGCGCGAATACAAGGCCGGCCGGCGCTATAGCGGTGGCGGTGTCAGCCGGTCGACGTCGAAGCGGACGCGGCGGGGCGACAGTGTCGGCGAGGCCTTTGCCAAGTCCTTTGCCCGGTCGCTGGGCACGCGCGCCGGGCGGTCGATCGTGCGGGGCGTACTTGGCGGTCTGTTCCGGGGACGCTAGGATATGATCCTGCGCCCGCCGCGGCCCGCCGATGCGATGCAGATCACGGCGATCCATGCCGAAGGGCTGACCACCGGGCACGCGTCCTTCCGAGCTGAGCCGGTTGATTGGGACGCGTTCCACGACGCGTATGCACTTGCCCTGGTGGCCGAAGAGCACGGGACCATTCTGGGCTGGTCCGCGGTTGCCCCAACCTCGACCCGAGATACCTATGCGGGGGTCGGCGAAGTCAGCACATATGTCGCCGCCCAGGCTGTCGGGCGGGGACTGGGAAAAGCATTGTTGTCGCGTCTTGTCGCCGACAGTGAAGCGGCGGGCTGGTGGACCCTTGTGGCGCAGATTTTCCCTGAAAATCATGCCAGTCTGGCCTTGCATCGCCATGTGGGATTCGACGTTCTGGGCACGCGTCGCGGGTTGGGACGGATGACGCACGGGCCTGTGGCGGGGCAATGGCGTGATGTCATTTTTCTGGAACGGCGCAGCCGCGTACGGTGAGAGAAGTGTCTAGACGACGCCACAGCCACCCAAAGAACGTAGCTGCAACGGGGAAGTTTTAGGGGGAAGAATTCCGTGCCACCCTACAAGTTATTTAAAAACAATTACTTACAGGTGTTGGTGGCGGAGAGACAGGGATTCGAACCCTGGGTAGACGTTAATCCACAACGGTTTTCGAAACCGTCCCGTTCGACCACTCCGGCACCTCTCCGCACGGGTGGTGGCGCGTCTTTAGGCAAGAGGCGCGACTGCCGCAAGAGGATCAGGCCTCATTTTGTATCTTAACCCTGCGCCGGGTTATGCGACTCTCACTCCCTTGTACCGGTGCTCACACGCGATGGGCTTGATGCGGGAGGGGCGTGGCATGAAAGGAACTGTCAGTGTTCAGCACTCTGGGGCCCTGTAGGGTCCGTTGACCGAACCGATCGACCGGGAGCACCGAGGCCTCGGCGCAGGCGCTATCCGGGCCAAACCCTGCGAGGGATCAGGTCGGTGCCCGCGCGGCCCCGATGACCGCTTTTATAATGCCGCCATGATCCGTTGGGCCGATGTGGCATTCGGAATGATACCCTGCGGGCAGAGCGTTGCGGCAGCCTGGTTCATGGCACAAGTGGTATTCTGACCCGCTGATACTTTCGGCCCCGCTCAAGCCCGGCCTTGCCTTGACAGGCATGGGACCGCGTGAAATAGCCCCGTCGTGGCCGTAAGGATTCTTGCGGCCAATTGATTTTTACGCCTGTCCCCTTGGGACGCGCTGTCCGAGGTGGTCTGGCATCCGATGGGTGTCGGCCGGAACGCCCCGAAAGGGGGACCGCAGGACGCGGATACATAGCAAGGAGAGAGCGGATGTTTGCCGTTCTGAAAACCGGTGGGAAGCAGTACCGGGTCGCCGAAGGCGACGTGCTTCGCGTGGAGCGTCTGGCTGCAGAAGCCGGTGATACGATCCAGTTCAACGATGTGCTGATGCTCGGCGGAGACAAGGTCACCGTCGGCGCGCCCCTGATCGCCGGAGCCGCCGTTCAGGCCGACGTGATCGATCAGATCAAGGGCGAAAAGCTGATCCATTTCGTCAAGCGCCGCCGGAAACATTCGTCGCAGCGCACCAAGGGCCACCGCCAGAAGCTGACGTTGCTGCGGATCACGTCGATCTTGGCCTCGGGTGGTGACAAGTCGGGCGTCAAGGTTGCGACGGGCACCGGGTCACTGTCGGCCGCAGACAAGGCCGCCGCCAAGCCCGCGTCGAACAAGCCCAAGACGTCGAAGTCTGGCAACAAGTCGGTCGCTGGCAAAAAGTCGGATGACGGTGTTTCGACCGCAACCAAGGTGGCTGTGGCCACCGGTGCGGCTGTCGCCGCTGGTGCCGCCGTTGCTGCCGGTGCTGTCGTCGCCAAGAACGCGGCCGACACGAAGCAGGCCGCGGCTCCCAAGAAGGCTGCTGCAAAGAAGGCCGATGCAGCCGAAGCCTCGGTCGGAAGCAAGCCCGGCAACCTGCTGAAGAAGGCGCGCGGGGACAAGGCCGACGATCTGAAGAAGATCTCTGGCGTGGGTCCCAAGCTGGAAGGCCTGCTGCACGAGAATGGTGTATTCCACTTCGACCAGATCTCCGCTTGGGGACCGGCCGAAATCGAATACATGGATGACAAGCTGTCGTTCAAGGGTCGCATCGAGCGCGACGATTGGATCGATCAGGCGACCAAGTTCGCCGCAGAACAGGAGTAAGGACAGATGGCACACAAGAAAGCCGGTGGCTCCTCCCGCAACGGCCGCGATTCTGCGGGTCGTCGTCTGGGCGTGAAACTTTTCGGTGGCCAGGCGGCCATCGCAGGCAACATCATCGTGCGTCAGCGCGGCACCAAATGGTGGCCGGGCGAAGGCGTGGGCCTTGGTCGGGATCATACGATCTTTGCTACGACCGACGGCGCCGTGACGTTCCGCAAGGGCTTCAAGGGCCGCACCTATATCAGCGTCCTTCCCGTGGCGGAGGCAGCCGAGTAAGCCGAACCTTCAGGTTCACCTTTTCAAGGGGATCGGCGACAAGCCGGTCCCCTTCGTCGTTCATGCCCCCATCTGACCGCGAGGTTCCGATGATCAACCGCATCCCCCATGCTGCCGATCAGCCGCATGTGCCGACCCTGACGGGACCGCGCATCGTTCTGCGTGCGCCACAATCCGGTGATGCGGCGAGGCGGCTGGCCCTGGGCCACTCATCGGAGGTCTTGCAGGCCTACGGCATGGATTCTGCGACCGTGCCGTCGTTGACCGAAACGGCATGCCAAGCATGGCTGGCGGAGCAACAGGCGGCGCTGGCGTGGATGATCACCCTGGGCGGCGATCTGATCGGAACAGTGCGTCTGCATAGCCACGTCATGGCTGACCGTCGGGCAAACCTTGCCATCGGCCTGCTGGATGCAGCGCATCTGGGGCAGGGATACGGGACCGAAGCATTGCGTCTCGTGATTGAACAGGCCTTCGATGGCATGGGTCTGAACCGGTTGTCGCTGCGGGTTCTCGACACCAATGAACGGGCGATCCGGTGCTATGCCAAACTGGGTTTCGTCACCGAAGGACGCGAGCGCCAGTCGGCGCGCACCGCCGACGGCTGGCGCGACGATGTGATGATGGGACTTCTGGCCTCCGAATGGGTGCCGGATTGAGCGTTGCAGTCCTTCCCTTCGTGGCCTTCGCCATCAGTCAGGTCGGCACACCCGGCCCGGCGAACATGGCGTTGATGACCACGGGTGCGGCCCACGGTTTGCGCGCGGCGCTGCCCTTCGTGGCGGGCGTTGCACTTGGCAAGCAGCTTGTCATCTGGCCTGTCGGCTTCGGTCTGATGGAATTGGCCGACCGCGCGCCCTGGGCATTCGAGACGCTGAAATGGATCTCCGCTGCCTATATCGTCTGGTTGGCCTGGCGCGTTGCACACATGCGCCTGGAACATAGGGGCGCGGCAAAGGCACCGGGTTTTCTTGCCGGGCTGATTGTTCACCCCCTCAACCCAAAGGCCTGGGCGATGATCACCGGCGGGTTCACCGCCTTCACCGTTCCCGGCACGCCCGCTTTGCAGGCGACGGCGACCATCGCCGCGATCCTTCTGGCGACACAGGTTGTGTTGCACCCGCTCTGGACCTGGGGCGGCAGCCTGGTCGCTCATCACCTTCGCGGCACCACCGGGGAACGTTACCTGATGTGGACCCTCGCCACCCTTACCGTAGTTAGTGTTTTGTTCGTATTGTTCGGAGGAGGAACGTAATGACCCCGCAACGTGCGCCCCTGCGCGTCGATCGTGTCGAAACCGGTGACCAGGCCATACTGACCACCAGTCGCCTGACGCTGCGACCCCTGCGGCGCAGCGACATGGGTCTCATCGACCTCTATGCGGGCGACAAGCGCGTAGCGTTGAACACACCGTCGATTCCGCACCCCCTGCCGCCGGGTGCAACCGATGCCTTCGTCACCCGTGTCATGGCGGGCGAAGGAGAGGATACCGTCTGGGCGATGGACGCGACCGCCGCCGGGCTTGATGAAATTGTCGGGGTCGTAAGCCTTAAGCGAATGGACCGCGACCAGTGGGAAATCGGTTACTGGGTTGGACCTGCCGTTTGGAACACCGGCCTTGCATCCGAGGCTGTGACCGCGCTGATCGAAGCGAACCCGATGAATGCCAGACAGATTTTCGGAACGATCTTTCAGGACAACCCGGCCTCGGCCCGTGTTCTGACCAACGCCGGGTTCGACTACATCGGTGACGCCGAGACGTTTTGCGTCGCGCGCAACGCCGTCGTTCCGACCTGGACCTATATTCGGCAGATGCCCGCCAGCAAGGTGTGACCCCATCGCTTGAGCCTCTGGGCAAAGGCGTCTATCGGACGGGTCTGATCGCCCAGCGGATACCAGTCTCATGAAGTTCCTCGACCTTGCACGCGTATATATCCGCTCCGGTGGCGGGGGCGCGGGTGCGGTATCCTTCCGGCGCGAGAAATACATCGAATACGGCGGCCCCGATGGCGGTAACGGCGGGCGCGGCGGCGATGTCATCGTCGAAACGGTCGAGGGTCTGAACACCCTGATCGACTTCCGCTACCAGCAGCACTTCTTCGCCAAGTCGGGGCAGGGCGGCATGGGCAAACAGCGCACCGGCAAGGATGGCGACAGCATCGTCCTGTATGTTCCCGTCGGCACGGAAATCCTCGACGCCGATCAGGAAACCGTCATCGCCGACATGGACCAACCCGATCAGCGCATCGTGCTGGCCAAGGGCGGCAACGGCGGCTTCGGCAACCTGCACTTCAAATCCTCGACCAACCAGGCGCCCCGCCGCGCCAATCCGGGACAGGAAGGTGTGGAGCGGGAAATCTGGTTGCGGCTGAAGCTGATTGCGGACGTGGGCCTTCTGGGCCTGCCCAACGCGGGCAAGTCGACGTTTCTAGCTGCGACCTCGAACGCGCGGCCCAAGATTGCTGACTATCCTTTCACCACGTTGGTTCCGAACCTTGGTATCGTGGCGGTCGACGGGATCGAATTCGTTGTCGCGGATATTCCCGGCCTGATCGCGGGTGCGCATGAAGGCCGGGGCCTGGGCGACCGTTTTCTGGGCCACGTTGAGCGGTCCGGCGCGCTGCTGCATCTGGTCGACGGCACCACCGATAATGTGGTCGAGGACTATCAGACCATCATCACCGAGCTTGAGATGTATGGCGAAGACCTTGTCGACAAGCCGCGCCTGACGGTCCTGAACAAGACCGATGCCATCCCCGACGACCAGCTGGAAGAAAAGCGCGCTGCCCTGTCGGAAGCCATCGGAAGCGAGGTCATGACCATGTCCGGCGTGTCGGGCGACGGCGTGACAGACGTGTTGCGCGCCCTGCGGATCCTGATCGGACGCGCGCCCGCATCGGAGCCGGATGACAGCATCTCGGACGCCCCGTGGTCACCGGTCTGACATCCGGCAACGGGGCCGTCGCGCTGCGCGACGCGCGACGGGTCGTCGTCAAGATCGGCTCGGCCCTTCTGGTGGATGCCGAGACGGGCGCGGTCCGCTCGCCGTGGCTGGCCGGTCTGGCCGCAGATGTGGTCGAATTGCAGCAGGCGGGCGTGCAGGTGATCCTGGTATCGTCCGGTTCGATCGCCCTTGGCCGCCGAGTCCTGGGTCTGACGCCGCCCTTGTCGCTGGAGGAATCGCAGGCCGCCGCCGCCGTCGGCCAGTTGTGCCTGATCGCTGCCTATGACGAGGTGCTGGCCCCCTCGGCCCAGATCCTGCTGACACTCGACGACAGCGAAAACCGCCGCCGTTATCTCAATATGCGTGCGACCTTCGAGACGCTTCTCAACCTCGGCGTCGTGCCAATCGTCAATGAAAACGATACTATCGCCACTGACGAGATACGCTTCGGCGACAATGACCGTCTGGCCGCGCAGGTCGCGGCGATGGCCGGTGCGGACGTCTGCGTCCTGCTGTCGGACGTCGACGGGCTTTATACTTCGAATCCGAATATCGATCCAGATGCTAAACATCTGTCAGTGGTGGAGACGATCACCGACGATATCGCCGCCATGGCGGGCGAGGGGGTGTCGGGCCTGTCGAAGGGCGGCATGATCACCAAGATCATGGCCGCCCGTACCGCGACCGAAGCAGGTTGCGCGCTGGTCATAACGCGGGGCGGTGACCGTCCGCTTTCAGCATTGGCCGCGGGTGCCAGGGCGACATGGTTTCTGGCCCGGGACGATCCGCGTGCCGCACGAAAGCGTTGGATCGCGTCGATGAAGACGCGCGGGACCGTGGCAATCGACAATGGTGCGGCGAATGCCCTGGCCGACGGCAAATCGCTGTTGCCTGCGGGTGTCAGCTATGTCGGCGGTGCGTTCGGGCGCGGCGATCCGGTAACCATCGAAGGACCCGACGGGCGCAAGATCGGGCAGGGTCTGATCCGCTACACCGCTGACGAAGCGCGGATGATCAAGGGCCTTCGGTCCAGTGACATCGCCGGAACGCTGGGCTATCCGGGACGGGCGGCGCTGATCCACCGCGACGACATGGCTCTCTGACGGAGTGCTCCGATGAAAGATCTGACCGAAGATATTCCCGCCCTGATGCAGGGGATCGGCGAAGCAGCCCGCGCGGCTGCCGCCGAACTCGCTTGTGCCTCGGCCGAACGCAAGCATGCGGCCCTGATCGGCGCCGCCGAAGCGCTCTGGGCACGCCGGGGCGACGTGCTGGCCGCGAACGCCAAGGATCTGGCCTATGGCCGTCAGAAGGGCCTGACCGACGCAATGATGGATCGTCTGACGCTAGACGAAGACCGCATCCGCGACATCATCGACAGCCTGCGTTCCATTGCCGAACAGCCCGATCCAGTGGGGCGCATACTGGCGGAATGGGACCGGCCCAACGGGTTGCACATCCGCCGCATCGCGACGCCGCTGGGTGTTGTCGGCGTGATCTACGAAAGCCGTCCCAACGTCACCGCCGATGCCGGGGCGCTGTGCCTGAAGGCCGGGAACGCCGTCATCCTGCGCGGCGGCTCCGAGAGTTTTCATTCCAGCCGCGCGATCCATGCCGCGATGGTAGTGGGGCTTCGGACCGCGGGCCTGCCGGAGGCTGCGATCCAGTTGATCCCGACCCGCGACCGCGCCGCCGTCAGCGCCATGCTGACCGCAACCGACCATATCGACATCATCGTCCCGCGCGGCGGCAAGGGTCTGGTCGGGTTGGTCAGCCGCGAAGCGCGGGTGCCGGTCTTCGCCCATCTGGAAGGCATCGTTCATATCTACGTCGACGCCTCTGCCGATGCGGACATGGCGCGCAAGATCATCCTGAACGCCAAGACCCGCCGCACCGGCATCTGCGGCGCCGCAGAATGCCTGCTGATCCACCGTGACGTGGCCGGCACACTGGGTGCAGACATCATCGCCGACCTGATGCGCGAAGGCGTCGAGGTTCATGCAGGCGAGGGGTTGCAGGGCAGTGTCGCGGCGACGGACGACGATTGGGGAACCGAATATCTTGACATGAAGATTGCCGCAAAAGTTGTTGAAAATGTTGACGATGCTATCGCACACATTCGCCAACACGGCAGCAATCATACCGATTGCATAATCGCCGAAGATGCCGCCCCGGTGGCCCGCTTTTTCGAGCGACTGGACTCGGCGATCCTTATGCACAACTCGTCGACCCAGTTCGCCGACGGCGGAGAGTTCGGGATGGGCGCTGAAATCGGCATCGCCACCGGCAAGATGCATGCACGTGGGCCGGTCGGGGCCGAACAATTGACCAGCTTCAAATACCTCGTTTCCGGAAACGGTGCGATCCGTTCATAATCAGTAGTATATAAGGCGAAGTTCATGTCGAAACGCCCGAACCTCGTCCGCCGGACGGTCTTTCCAAGTAGCGTCAGCCGCGCGGTCGTCACTCCGTTACAGCCCTCGGTCGTCTATTCCTCGCCCAGCCCCGACGCGCTGGACGATCAATACGAGGGGCGTGCCAAGGGATACACCTATGGGCGCGAGGGTCACCCGAACGCCGACGTTCTGGCCGGGATGATCGACCGTCTGGAGGGCGGGGAAGGCGGCATCATAACCGGCTCCGGCATGTCCGCTGTGACCGCCACGCTTCTGGGCCTGCTGTCAGCAGGCGATCATATCGTCGGCGGCAATCAGCTTTATGGGCGCAGCCTGCGGATGATGACGCAGGATCTGCCGCGATGGGGCATAACCTCGACGCTAGTTGACCCCACCGATGTCCCGGCGATGGAGGCGGCGATCACGCCTGCGACCAGGTTGATGCTGGTCGAAGTAGTGTCGAATCCCACCCTGCGGATCGCCGACATGGAGGGAATTGAACGGCTGGCCAAGGACCGCGGTCTGATCCTAGTCATCGACAACACCTTTACCACGCCCTACGGTTTTCCGGCCTATGCACGCGGCGCGGATGTCGTGATCCATTCGGTGACCAAGCTTCTGGCAGGGCATTCGGACGTCACGCTGGGATATGTGCTGGCGCGTGATCCGGACCACCGCAAGGCGATCTACGACACCAACGTCACACTGGGTCTGACGCCAAGTCCCTGGGATTGCTGGATGGCGGAGCGGGGCCTGTATACGTTTGACATGCGGTTCGAACGGGCGCAGGCCAACGCCGCCGCGATGGCGCAGCTTTTCGCGGATCATGACGCGGTCGAGACGGTGCTTTATCCGGGCAGGTCCGATCATCCCGACCACAATCGGGCGGGCGCGCTGCTGGACGGACAGTGGGGCAATATGGTCAGTTTCCGGCTGAAGGGCGGGCGGGCGCAGGCCAATGCGCTGACCAAGGCCGCCCCGAACCTCGCCTTCGCGCCGACATTGGGCGATGTTGGCACGACGCTGTCGCATCCGGCGTCCAGCAGTCATCGTGGCCTGACGCCCGAAGGCCGTGCCGCGCTCGGCATTACGGAAGGGTTCTTTCGTGTTTCCATCGGCTGCGAGCCGTTGGAGTTGTTGCAGCACGACTTCACCGTCGCACTGGATGCCGCGCGCTAAGCCGCGGTTTACCGGGGAATTAGATTCCGGCCAGGTTTGGCCGGGTCCGAGTAACACTGTGACGGTCTGGGGTTTGCTGATCATTGATTGAACCCTGTGCCTGGAATAGGCAATGCCGATCCCGCTGGCCTGACCGGAAGCCCCGATATGATTGAATCGATTTTGAATGCGCTGGCGGAACCGGCAATGCTGCTGGATGCCGCCGGGCGGGTGGCGGTCGCCAACCCGGCCGCGCAGGATCGGCTCGGCGTCTGGGTTGTCGGTCGGTCCTATGTCAGCGTGTTGCGTCAGCCTTCCCTGCTCCAGCCGGTCGAGGAGGCCTTTGCAGAGGGCAAACCCGGTGTCACCCGTTTCGTCCACAGCACGGGCGCCGTCGAAACGCTGTTCGAGGTGACGGTCTCGCCGATTCCGGTACCGGACGGGAGGCGGCAGGTCCTTCTGGTGTTTCGCGACCTGTCAGAGGCACGGGCAGGCGAGTCGATGCGTCGTGACTTTGTCGGCAACGTCAGCCACGAGCTGAAAACCCCGTTGACCGCCATTATGGGATTTATCGAAACATTGCAGGGTCCCGCGCGCGACGATCCGAAGGGGCGCGACCGCTTTCTGGCGCTTATGGCGCAGGAGACGGCGCGGATGAACAGGCTTGTGTCCGACCTGCTGTCGCTTAGCCGGTTGGAGGGTCAGTCGCGCAAGCGGCCCACCGACCGCATAGACATGGCGGCACTGGTGTCTGAAACGATCGGCATGCTGCGACCCGGAGCCGAGGCGGATGCGGTCGAAATCCGCTTCGATGCACCTGCGTCCGCACAGGTTATCGGTGATCGGGATCAACTGGTCCAGATCGTAAGCAACCTGATCGAGAACGCGATCAAATACGGCGCACATCCCGGGATTGTCAGCCTGAGCCTGCTCCATATCGACCGCGAGCCGGTGCTGCGCGGCCCGGCCTGGCGGCTGACCGTGAGTGATACGGGGCCGGGAATTCCGCCGGAGCATGTTCCGCGACTGACTGAACGATTCTACCGCGTCGACACGGGGCGGTCGCGGACGCAAGGCGGCACGGGGCTGGGCCTTGCCATCGTCAAGCATATCGTCAACCGACATCGGGGGCGCCTTCGGATCGAAAGCGTCGAAGGGCAGGGGACAGAAGTTACGGTGATCCTGCCGGCCAGTTGACGCTGCGTCATGACTGTCACAGAACCGACTGTCATAAAACCGTTACGCTTTCGTCACAAAAGGCCAACGCGAATTGACTAGTGCTGCCCAGAGCGCACCTCAAGACGGGGTTCGCCTGACGTCAAATGCCAACCAGGAGCATTCCATGTCCATAAACAAAGCCACCGTTTCGGGTTTTGCAATCATCGCCCTCTCGGCCACCGTGGCAACAGCGCGCGAACAGGTCCAGATCGCCGGGTCGTCCACCGTTCTGCCCTATGCGTCCATCGTCGCCGAAGCCTTCGGCGAGAACTTCGGCTTCCCGACCCCGGTGGTGGAATCAGGCGGCTCCTCCGCCGGTCTGAAGCGGTTCTGCGAAGGCGTCGGCGAGAATACCATCGACATCGCCAACGCTTCGCGCAAAATCCGCGACAAGGAACTTTCTGCCTGCGCCGACGCCGGTGTCACGGATATCATCGAAGTCCGTATCGGTTATGATGGCATCGTTTTCGCCAGCCAGCAGGACGGCCCGGCCTACAACGATTTCACGCCGTCGCAGTGGTATCTGGCACTCGCCTCTCAGATCCCCGGCGAGGACGGAGCGTTGGTCGATAATACCAACAGCACCTGGGCCGACGTCGATGCGGCATTGCCTGCCGAAGAAATCCTGGCCTTCATCCCTGGTACCAAGCACGGCACCCGTGAAGTCTTCGAGGAAAAGGTGATCCTTCAGGGATGCGAAGATACTGGCGCGCTGGAGCGGATGACGTCCGCTGGCATGTCCGAAGACGACGCCGAGACCGCCTGCATGTCGATCCGCGCCGATGGCCGCAGCGTCGACATCGACGGTGACTACACCGAAACCCTGTCCCGCATCCAAAGCGACGCCAACGGTATCGGCGTCTTCGGCCTGTCGTTCTACGAGAATAACACCGACAAGCTGAAGGTTGCGACGATGAATGGCGTCACGCCTTCGACCGAAACCATCGCTTCGGGTGAATACCCGGTATCGCGTCCGTTGTATTTCTACATCAAGGCAGCGCATCTGGGTGTCATCCCCGGACTGAAGGAATACGCCGAATTCTTCGTCTCGGACGATATTGCCGGTCCCGGCGGACCGCTTTCGGACTATGGTCTCGTTCCCGATCCGGAACTGGCAGCGACACAGGCAACTGTATCCGACGAAACGACAATGAAGTAAGACACGACCGAGACGGGGGGGGCGATTCCCCCCGTTTCTTTTCTGCCACGTCGACCCGGAGCTGCTGCCATGCCCCTCAGCTGGATTTTGCTGATCCTTGCCGTCATTGGCACCATCGCCTTCCTGATGGCCCGGTCGCGCGCGATCGCTACCGTCGACGGGGATGCACGTCGCCTGCACAGCCTTCCAATCTATTATGGCCTGAACGGCGCGTTGATGGCATTGACCCCGGCGCTTGGTCTTCTGGCAATCTGGCTTCTGGTCCAGCCGATCCTGTTGGACCGTTCCATCCTTGCCGATCTGCCTGCCGGCGCGGTTCCCGACGGCGGCACCGCCGCGCTCGTCATGTCGGATGTCCGCCGGGTGGCCGACGGGATCGACAGCGGCATTTCATCGGGTTCCTTCACACGCGACGAACTGCGCGATCTCTCGGTCGAAGATGTCGGCGGCTTGCTGGCATCCGAGGGCACAGCGCTCGGCAGTGCGCTTACAGGTGAGGTTCTCACGGCCGCGACGTCTTATTGGCAGGCCCGCAGTAGCCTGTCATGGATCATGACTATTGCTGTCATCGGTCTGGCGCTGATCGGCGGAGCCTGGGCCGTCAGCCGGTCCAGGGGTGAGTTTCGGGCCCGAAATGTAGTTGAGCGCGGCGTCCTTATCCTGATGATCGCCGCGGCATCCATCGCCATCCTGACCACCCTCGGCATCGTTTTGTCGCTGCTGTTCGAAACTGCAAACTTCTTCCGCCAGTATTCGTGGACGGAGTTTTTCTTCTCGACCACCTGGTCGCCCAGTTTCTCGGGCCGGGGCGGGGCTTCGCAACTTGGCATTCTGCCGCTGCTCTGGGGTACGCTGTATATTTCGACAATCGCGCTGATCGTCGCTGTGCCGATCGGACTGTTTGCCGCGATCTATCTGTCGGAATATGCGGGGAAGAAATTTCGCTCCGTCGCCAAGCCGCTGATCGAGATACTGGCCGGCATCCCGACCATCGTCTACGGGTTGTTCGCGTTGATCACCGTCGGGCCGTTCCTGCGCGATGCCTTCGCTTCGCCGTTGGGTCTCGGAAATTCGGCATCGTCGGTCATGACTGCAGGTCTGGTCATGGGCATCATGCTGATCCCCTTCGTATCGTCCCTGTCGGACGACATCATCAACGCGGTACCGCAGGCGATGCGCGACGGCAGCCTTGGTCTTGGTGCCACGAAATCCGAAACCATACGCCAGGTCATCGTGCCCGCCGCCCTGCCGGGTATCGTCGGGGCAGTGCTTCTGGCCGCGTCCCGCGCCATCGGCGAGACGATGATCGTGGTATTGGGGGCAGGGGCCGCGGCCCGGCTTGACCTCAATCCGTTCGAAGCGATGACAACAGTAACTGTCAAGATCGTCTCGCAGCTGACTGGGGACACTGACTTCGCCTCGCCGGAAACGCTTGTGGCCTTTGCACTTGGCCTGACGCTCTTCGTTATCACGCTGGGTCTGAACGTACTGGCCCTGTTCATAGTCCGCAAATACCGGGAGCAGTACGAATGACCGACGCGACCGCGAACACCGCCCCGGCCGGCGCCGGGCAAGGCAGCCTGCTGATCAAGGATAGCCGCACCGCCAAGCGCAACGGGGCGGAAGGCCGATTCAAGATGTATGGCCTGATCGCGGTCTGCATCGGTATCGCCATGCTGATCCTGCTGCTGACGTCGATCCTGACATCCGGTCTGTCGGCGTTCTGGCAGACGACGATCCAGATCGAGGTGACTCTGCCCGAAGAGAAGCTGGACAAGTCCGGCGTCCGCGACCCCGAGGTGATGGCCAAGGTCACGACCTTCGGCTATGCGCCATTGCTGCGCGACGGGCTTGAGGCGACCATCGCGGCCAATGGCATCGAGACAGAACTTTCAGCCAAGGACGCTGCGGAACTGATCTCGGACGAAAGCGTCGCGCAGTTGCGCAACCGCGTCCTGCGCAACCCCGACCTGATCGGCCAGACCGTTTCGGTCGAGGTCATGGCATCGGGTCGCATCGACGGCTTCTACAAGGGACGTGTGACCTATGCCTCGGCTGAGCGCGATACCAATATCAGTCCGGCACAGCTGCAACTGGCCGAAGCGCTCGAGGATAAGGGCCTGCTGAACACATCGTTCAACTGGCTGTTCCTGACTGCACCGGATGCGTCCGACACCCGGCCCGAAGCTGCCGGTCTGGGCGTGGCCATTCTGGGGTCGCTCTACATGATGCTGATCGTGCTGGTGCTGGCATTGCCCATCGGCGTGGCGGCCAGCGTCTATCTTGAGGAATTCGCGCCCCAGAACCGCTGGACCGATCTGGTCGAGGTGAATATCTCGAACCTCGCCGCCGTGCCGTCCATCGTGTTCGGTATACTGGGACTTGCGATCTTCATCAACTTCGCGGGCCTGCCGCAATCGGCACCCATCGTCGGTGGGCTGGTCCTGACGCTGATGACGCTGCCCACGATCATCATCGCCACCCGCGCCGCGCTGAAATCCGTGCCGCCTTCGATCCGCGATGCGGCGCTCGGCCTCGGCGCATCCCGCATGCAGAGCGTGTTTCACCACGTCCTACCGCTAGCCATGCCGGGTATCCTGACCGGCACGATCCTCGGTCTGGCACAAGCCCTGGGCGAAACCGCACCGCTGCTTCTGATCGGCATGGTCGCCTTCGTGCGCGAATATCCCGAAGCACCGTGGGAGGGTGGATTGTTCGATCCGGCCACCGCACTTCCGGTGCAGGTCTTCAACTGGACGCAACGGTCCGATCCGGCTTTCGTCGAACGGGCCAGTGGGGCAATCATCGTTCTTCTGGTATTCCTGCTGCTCATGAACCTGACGGCCATCTTCCTGCGCCGCCGGTTCGAGCGGCGGTGGTAGGACAGGGGCCGAAGCCATGTATGACATGCGATTGACGGAGAGAGTCTTGGACACCGAAACCGATAAACCGAAGATCACGGCCAAGGGCGTGCAGGTCTATTATGGCGATACACATGCCATCAAGGATGTGAATGTCGATATCGCCGACAAGACGGTTACGGCCTTCATCGGCCCATCAGGTTGCGGTAAATCGACATTCCTGCGCTGTCTGAACCGGATGAACGACACTATTTCCATCGCACGGGTCGAGGGCGATATCCGTATCGATGGGGAGGATATCTATGACAAGCGCGTCGATCCGGTGCAGTTGCGCGCCAAGGTCGGCATGGTGTTTCAGAAGCCGAATCCGTTTCCCAAGTCGATTTATGATAACGTTGCCTATGGTCCGCGTATTCACGGGTTGTCCAGGAACAAGTCCGATCTGGATGAGATCGTTGAAAACGCCCTGCGTCGCGCCGCACTCTGGGACGAGGCGAAGGACCGCCTGTCACAGCCGGGAACCGGCCTTTCGGGCGGCCAGCAGCAGCGTTTGTGCATTGCCCGTGCGGTTGCCACTGCGCCGGAAATACTACTGATGGACGAGCCCTGTTCTGCGCTTGACCCGATCGCAACCGCCCAGGTCGAGGAACTGATCGACGAATTGCGCCAAAGCTATTCCGTCGTCATCGTTACCCACTCGATGCAACAGGCCGCGCGCGTCAGCCAGAAGACGGCGTTCTTTCATCTCGGGCATCTGGTCGAATACGGCGAGACGGGAAAGATATTCACGTCGCCCGAAGATCCCCGAACCGAAAGCTACATTTCCGGCCGGATCGGCTGAGGAGAGAACCATGATCAGCAACACCCACATCGCCAGCGCCTTCGATCGCGACCTGGAGACCATTCAGGGTCTCATCATGAAGATGGGCGGCATGGTCGAAGAGGCAATCGAAAACGCGTCCACCGCGCTTCTGGACAGCGATCTGGACCTCGCCAATGCGACCCGGCGCGGTGACAAAGCCATCGACGCGCTTGAACTTCGCGTGAATGAAGAAGCGGCCCGTCTGATCGCCCTGCGCCAGCCCATTGCCACCGATCTGCGGACCGTACTGTCGGTGTTTCGCATCTCCGCCGCGCTTGAACGGGTCGGGGATTACGCGAAGAACATCGCGAAACGGACTGAAATTCTTCAGGAACTTCATCCGGTGGAGGGTGGAACTGCATCCCTGAAACGCATGTCCAAGGCAGTTCAGACCATGCTGAAGGATGCCTTGGACGCCTATATTCAACGCGACTCCGCTCTGGCCTACGACGTGCGCGCCCGTGATGAGGAGGTAGACCAGATGTATAATGGTCTGTTCCGGGAATACCTGACCCATATGATGGAAAATCCGCGCAACATAACGGCCTGCATGCACCTGCATTTCATGGCGAAAAACATCGAGCGCATGGGCGATCTGGTGACCGGTATCGCCGAACAGGTCATCTATCTGGTCGATGGCGTCCTGCCGGACGAGGACCGTACCAAGGCCGATATCACCAGCACGACACGCGGTGGGACGGTCAAGTGACCCAGCCCTCGGTCCTTGTGGTCGAAGACGAAGCCCCGCAGCGCGAGGTGCTTGTCTATAACCTCGAAGCGGAAGGGTTCGACGTTCGTCAGGCGACCTCCGGTGATGCCGCGCTGGAGCTTGCGCGCGAAGATAATCCGGACCTGATTTTGCTGGACTGGATGTTACCCGAGGTGACCGGCATCGAAGTCTGCCGCCGTTTGAAATCCACCGCTGAAACACGCGGCATTCCGGTCATCATGATCTCGGCCAGATCGGAAGAAGTCGACCGGGTGAGGGGGCTGGAAACCGGCGCGGATGATTACGTCGTGAAACCCTATTCCGTCGTCGAACTCATGGCCCGCATCCGCACGCAGCTGCGTCGGGTCCGACCGGCGTCTGTCGGTGAAAAGCTGGAATTCGCGGACGTCACGTTGGATACCGTCCAGCACCGTGTGTTCCGCGACGGCGTCGAGCTGCATCTGGGTCCGACCGAATTTCGCCTGCTGACAACATTCATGGAACGCCCAGGCCGTGTCTGGTCGCGAGACCAGCTTCTGGACCGGGTCTGGGGCCGCGACATCTATGTCGACAGCCGGACCGTTGACGTGCATGTTGGGCGATTGCGCAAGGCGCTGCGCACAGCGACAGGTGTCGACGACCCGATCCGCACAGTGCGTGGGGCAGGTTACGCGCTAGGGTAGTAATCTTCATTTTCAGTAACTTGAACCGTGACTTTAAAGCACTGCGAAGCCTGCCTGAACCAAGGCATAATTATCCGATAACCAAGATTATGTAAAATAATGCCATGCGATATTGTGTGAGGTTGCTCAGAGATCGATTTCCACCACACCGTCACGCTCCGTCGCCCGGCTTTGGCACAGGATGATCGTTGTCTCTCGCTGTGCCTTGGACAATACGTAATCCCGATGCTCGACATCACCAGATACCAGCCCGCATTTACAGACCCCGCATAGCCCATCGGAACATTTCACGTCGATCGGTATGCCATTCCTGGTCAACACGTCTGTCGCGCTGCTATCTGCGGGAACGTGCAACTCTCGACCTGACCGCACAAGTCTGAGTATGAAGTCGTGGTTCTCGTATTCGACCTGCTCCGGCACCGAGAAATATTCCAGGTGCCGCGCCGCTTCCGGGATGCCGGTAGCCTCTGCCTCCGCCATGACCGCAGCCATGTATGGCTCCGCGCCGCAGGTATAAACATGTGCGCCTTCCGGCAGACCGCTCAGGATCCTTCCAAAATCGGCGCGTGATCCTTCGTCGGTGACGTGCAATGTCGCGCGATTTGCCCATGGTGCGCCAGCGATGTCGTCCAAGAACCCCATGGCGGCCCTCGACCTTCCAGAGTAATGCATTTCGAAACAACGGCCTGCGCTATAAAGCTCATGTGCCATGGCAATCATCGGAGTAATGCCGATGCCACCGCCCATCAGAACGGTATGTGATGCTTCAGGATCCAGCGCAAAATGGTTGATGGGACGCGACACGAACACACGTCGCCCCGGCGTGAAAATCCGGTGCATCAGCTTCGAGCCCCCTCGCCCACCGTCCTCGCGCAGCACACCAATGCGATAGGTGCTGCGGTCGGCGGGGTCGCCGCACATCGAATATTGCCGCAGGAACTCGGGCGCTACGACGATATCGAGATGCGCGCCGGCCTGCCATTCCGGCAGGTCGCCGCCGTCTGGCGACCGAAACGTGTATGACATCACACCCTCGGCCGTGACCTCTGCCGCCGCGACTTCGACCTGAATGACCGGGCTGTCGCCTCCGGTGTCATAGATGTGCAAATGCCCGCGCTCATCCCGCTCCAGCAGGGACTTGTATTCCTGCGCCGTTACCATCGCCTGATAGGCCGCGATCCCCGCCTCCCGATCCATCGGAAACGGATACGGCCATGGATGCGGGGCCAGAGGCGCGGGATAGACGGCCAGAGTCTGATCCTTGTATTTCAGCTCCAGATCGCGTTGCAGCGAGCGTTCGTTGACCGGCTTGTCTGTCGAGCGGTATCCGCCGTCGTGGTCCAGCTCCAGATCCCACCACCATTTCTTGATCGGGTTCAGGCCGCCGTTTCCGACCGCATCGTCCAGTCTTGCCAACGCAGGTGCCAGTTTCGGCACGTTCATCGCAGCCCAGCGAAACGGCTTTTCCTTGAACACGCCCTCCAGATTCCACGGGCAGGTCTTCATGCACCGGCCGCACATCGCGCCACCCTCGGTCGTAATCCGATACGTGGCGCATTTCTGGCTGTCGGATTTCCAGATCTCATAGCCGTTGAACATCAGCTTCGGACCGGCTGTGATTGCCCCCGACGGGCATTCCCGCGCGCATTTGTTGCAGCTATCGCAAAACGTCTGCAGACCGAAATCAATCGGCTTGTCATGCGCCATCGGCAGGTCTGTCGTGACGACGCCCGATTTAAGGCGCGGGCCCAGAAACGGGTTCAGGATCACCTCGCCGATGCGGCTGACCTCGCCCAGACCGGACAGAAGCAACAGCGGCGGCTGCAGAACCTCGCCGTCCATCACCGAATGGGCCTTGGCTTTGTAGCCCAGATTGCGGATTTGCCTGGCGATCACCCCGCCCAACAGTGAAAACCGCAGATAGGCACGCATTGACTGCGCAACGCTGATCCAGTCGTCGCCGGACGCGCCCTCCATCGTCTCGTAGCCCTGGTCGATGATCATGCTGATCGCCTGATCGTGCGGCGGGTCGATCACGTCGCCGCGCGCGTCATGACTATACCATGCCCAGTCCGGACAGCGACTGATCCCGATGGCATCGACCCCCAGCCAATACCCCGTCGCCTTGACCAGATCTGCGGCGGCCTGTGGGTCCAGACGTGCCTTTTCGACCGCTGAGTCCCCGTCTTGCAGCAATAAGAATGCCGCCAGGGCCCGACGCTGCGCCATCGACGGAGCGGCCTTGCGAACGTAATGCCCGCCCTTCGAGGCCTCCTGCAACGGTTTGCCCATGTCGCCGAATTGCGCACGGGCGAACATGTCGGCGCGCTTGGGCACGCGGGCGACATTCGGCTCGTCTATATAGGTCGTGGGCGTGTCGACGCGGCGCAGCGTTTCGAACGGATGCGCGCCGTCGACAAAGCGGCGCTTGGCAAATGGCACCGCGTTGAATGCGTTCTTGGCGAACCCTGCCCCGACCTTCCACGCCAGACCGTGTGCCGAAGCTGGCTGCTCACTGGCCAGCGGTTGGTCCGGCGCGATCTTGAACGTCGTTGTAACGGCGGCCAGTCCGAAACGAGAGCCGATGTAGGGGTGGGTCAGCCCCCCGTCCCGCACCACCGCTAGACCTGCCGCAACCGCAAGCCGGTTCAGATCGACATCCGATGACGACACTGTATGTCCACGCGCGGCATATCCCAGCAAACGCAGGTAATTGGCCACGACGATGGCAGTTTCCGAAGCCAGCAACCCCGCGCGATGGGCCTGCGCGTCGGCAATCCATTCGGTGCCGACCTCGTTCTTTTCCGGATCGCGCGGGTTCTCGTACAGAAAGACGATCGCATGAGTATGATCGTCGATGGTCGTGGGCGCGGCTTCAAGCGAGTCCCTTAGGTCGGCCATGATCGTGTCGATGCCAGAGGCCAGCGTCTTGATCTGCCGGGTCTTCAGATCTCTGGCCAACCGGGCAACATCAGGGTTCGAATGCGGCTGTTTCAACAACGCCGCTCGTGGCAGGCGACAGACCCCGACGACAGCCGCATCACAAAAATAGCCAAATGCCTTCAGGTGGTTGGAACGATTTTTCACATCGGTTGGTGCGCCAGCCAGAATCGGGTTGACCGGACCGTCGCGGATCGCGTCCAGCATGGCCTGATGTTCGGCCATCGCATTGATGATCGACGCTGCATCGCTCTTGCGGAAGATCAGCGGGCGGGCCGAAGGGACAGTCGACAGATCAGGCATCGCATCGCTGCGCGCCAAGCGCTCCGAGGGATACGGTCCCATGTGAACCGGACGATTGGCATCGGAAAAGAAGCGGAGCGTCATAAGGTGCGGGTCCATACTGTCGGTGGCATATCTCCGCCGGATGGTCTGGAATACGCAACCCCGAACTCTGATGCGCACGAATAGCCTGCCCTGGATCAGGGCAACCCTGAAGGCAGGGTCGGCTCGACACGGGTGGAACGGTCGTCCAAGGTGAATTTCTTTGATAACGAGTTTGTTTGAATGTCAAAGCGTGCCACCGATACCGAGCAGTTTCTACTCGATCTGATGATTCAGCCGGATATCGAGAATGCCTGGTCCAAGCTAAAGGATCGTATGGCCGGTTACGGGTTCGACCGTGTTCTTTATGCGGCCACACGGTTTCGGACGGATCACACGACAGGCGATCTCAGGGATGCATTCATCCTGACCAACTATCCCAAGGAATTCACCGACCCCTATCTCGAAGGCGGCCTGTTTCGCGACGCCCCCATGGTCCGCTGGGCTATGCAGAACGTGGGCACCTTGTCCTGGGGTGAAATTGCCCGTGATGCCTCCGAAGGCCGATTGCCTCCCGAAGTCATGCGCGTGGTCGAATTCAATCGCAAGCATGGCATCGTAGCGGGCTATGGTATCAGCTTCCCGCGCCATTCCGTCCGCGCAGGTCACGGGATCGGGCTGGGCAGCACGACCATGACGCAAGCAGAAGCGGATGCGATCTGGGCGAGCAGCGGCAACGAGATCGAGTTGATCTGCCACGTTACACATCTGACGTTCCTGTCCCTGCCCTATGGTCTGCACGGGCGGAATCTGACGAATCGCCAGCGCGAGGTTCTGGAACTGATAGCCGATGGCAAGACAGTCCAGGATATAGCAGTCCTGCTGAAAAAATCGCCTGCGACGATCGAGAAACACCTGAGACTGGCGCGCAAAGAACTGAATGTCGAAACGACAGCTCAGGCGATATTGAAAATATCAATTCAAAATCAGTTTTTTATGTATGATCCTTAACCAAATTTTAATTTTTACCGAAAGGTAAGGTTTTCCCTACTTACCTTGGGTAAAGGCAAATGACATCCTGAACGTGTTCTGTGAGTGATGGCAATTTCGCCAAGAACTATTCGGACGCGGTGTGACGGTGCCCTTAAACCGCCATTGCGCTCCGCCCGATGAAGTTCGGACCCGCGAGGTTCCGGGGAATTACCCCCGGAACCGAGCACTTCGGGGACAGTCTCTTCCCTACAGCCCCGAAATGGAATCGGCGCCAAGGTTCACCCTTGGCGCCGCACCATTATCGTGATGGCAGACAGATCAGCTCTTGCCGACTGCGGCGACTTCGGCGGCGAAATCTTCGACCACCTTCTCGATGCCCTCGCCCACTTCCAGACGCACATAGCCGGTAACTTCGACGCCCGCGTCCTTGGCGGCCTGGGCGACGGTCACGTCCGGGTTCACCACGAACTGCTGGTTGAGCAGCGTGACTTCGGCCATGTATTTCTTCATCCGGCCTTCGATCATCTTTTCGATGACCTGCTCGGGCTTGCCGCTTTCGCGGGCGATGTCGATCTGGACCTGACGCTCCTTGTCGACGATTGCCGCGTCGAGGTCCGCTTCAGACAGCGATGCCGGATTGGCCGCGGCGACGTGCATCGCGACCTGCTTGCCAAAGGCGTCGTTCGACGACGACAGCGCGACCAGCACACCGATCTTGCCCATGCCCGGCGCCGCGGCGTTGTGGACATAGGAAACGACTGACCCGCCGGACAACTTGGCCATGCGACGCACGGACATATTCTCGCCGATGGTGGCGATCTTGTCGGTGACCATCGATTCGACGGTCTTGCCACCGACCTCGGCGGCCTTCAGCGCGTCGATATCGTCGACCTTCAGCGCGGCCTCGGCGATATCCGACACCATTTTCTGGAAGTCGGCGTTCTTGGCAACGAAATCAGTCTCGGAGTTCACTTCGACGGCGACGGCCATACCGTCGGCCACGGCCACGGCGACAAGGCCTTCGGCGGCGGTGCGGCCGGATTTCTTGGCAGCCTTGGCCAGACCCTTGGTCCGTAGCCAGTCGACCGCAGCTTCCATGCTGCCGTCGTTTTCGGTCAGTGCCTTCTTGGCATCCATCATGCCCGCGCCGGTCGTGTCGCGCAGTTCTTTCACCATCGCAGCAGTAATCGCCATGATCCTGTCTCCTTTAGAAATGGGGATGGGCGCGGCCTAGATGACCGCGCCCCGTAACCGATTGATGTCCCTGGGCTTACGCCTCGGCAGGGGCTTCCTTGGCGGGGGCTTTCTCGGCCTCGGGTGCGGACGCGGACTCTGCATCATCCACATCGGGTTCCACGGCTTCGCCCGGATCGACGGATTCTTCGACGTTGTCCATCTCACCGATGTCTACACCGGCGGCGCCCAGCTGTGCGGACATGCCATCCAGAGCGGCGCGGGCGACCAGATCGCAGTACAGGCCGATGGCACGCGCCGCATCGTCGTTGCCGGGAATGATATAGTCGACGCCATCGGGCGAGCAGTTGGTATCGACGACCGCAACCACCGGGATGCCCAGCTTCTTGGCTTCGGCAATGGCCAGATCTTCCTTGTTCACATCGATAACGAACAGCAGATCGGGCAGTCCTCCCATTTCGCGGATGCCGCCAAGCGACGCCTGCAATTTGGTCTGGTCCCGCTCCATGCCCAGACGCTCTTTCTTGGTCAGGCCGGCAAACCCCTGTTCCATCGATTCGTCGATGGATTTCAGGCGGTTGATCGAATTGGACACGGTCTTCCAGTTGGTCAGCGTGCCACCCAGCCAGCGGTGGTTCATGTAGTATTGCGCGCAACGCTCGGCGGCGTCGGCGACGGGCTTCTGGGCCTGGCGCTTGGTACCGACGAACAGGATGCGCCCGCCACGGGCGACGGTGTCGCGCACGACCTGCAATGCCTGGTCCAGCATCGGGACGGTCTGCGTCAGATCCATGATGTGGATGCCGTTCTTGGCACCGTAGATGTACGGCCCCATGCGCGGGTTCCAGCGTTGGGTCTGGTGGCCAAAGTGAACGCCGGCTTCAAGCAGCTGACGCAGGGAGAAATCAGGCAATGCCATGTCTCTAATCCTTTCCGGTTTGAACCTGAGCGGGGGATCAGAGCATGACGCTCAACCGGTGGACCGTTCGGGGATGTCTCCCCCGAGGGCCCGCCCCCGCCTGTGAAGTGGGTCGCGTCTAGGGGGTGCGGTGTCCGGGCGCAAGGGGAAATCGCGGTGAACGCAATGTATGGCGACAGTGCATATTCGGGTATTACGCGGGTCATACGATCGGCGCAGGCTGCTGTGTTGCGCGCACTTCTTCTGGAATGACACCCCTGATGGTCGACACCGGCGGAGCCGGTGCCGGTCTGTCAGGGAATGATCCGGGTGTATTTCTGGCCTTCCAGCGTCGCACCGGCCAGCAGACCCGCCTGTCCGAACACCACGGCGATCACCGGGGTCAGCAGTGCAGTCGTGTCGGTCGACAGGTTGCCCGCATTGGAGGACACGGCATATTCCAGGTTCGCCCCGGCGGTCCAACCCTGCGACGCGCGGAAATTGGCCAGCGCGGGTTGCGTCATGAAGAACAGCGCGTGGCTGTATTGCTGCCCGCCGATCTGCAATCCGAAGGACGCGGCAGTTGTGGAATAGTAATCCACCGTCACGTCGTCGATGCGCAGCGCACCGCGGCCATACGCCCCGCCGAAGCCGAATCCGGCCTCGGTCACGACCGGCATCATCAGGATGCCCGCGGCCTTGCCCGCCAGGACCTGCGTGTCAGGCAGGGTCGCATACATAAAGTTGAAGGCTGCATCGACGCGACCATCAATGCGGTCACCGCCATCGCTGCCGATGCCGTTGCCGCAGGCGGCCAGCGCCAACGGGGCGGAAGCCGTCGCAAGGAAGCGACGACGTGAAAATACGGTCATGGGTTGTGTCCTGTCCAAGTCTGCTCTGACGGTCGAAGTCTGATGCCCGATCCGTTGCGAAATATTAGCAGCCCCTGTCGGACCTGTCACCCCTCAGGGATGCCACGGCTCTGACGCGGCGGGAGCAGCGCCCGGATCGGTGCCGGTCTCGGCGGTCCCGGTGCCCTCGGGCGCGACTTCAGGGAAGGCTGCGGCAAAGCGGGTGGCCTGCCGGTGAGTCCATCGCAGGGACAGGTAAATGCCGTCTTCGCCCTGCGTTTCTTCCAGGACGGCGCCTTCTTCGTGCAACCATGCGCGGGCCTTCCCGGCATCGAAGGGCAACGTCAGCGTGATTTCGCTCAAGGCCGCCGTCATCTCGGAGGCGATGCGCTCCAGAAGCGCATCCAGCCCCTGCCCCGTCAGTGCCGACCCCAGATAGACGTCGTCACGCCGGGCGGCCAGATTTTCCGCCGCGGCCATATCGTCGGATGTCAGAGCGTCGGCCTTGTTCCACATTTCCAGCCGTGTGATGTCGTCGTCGACGCCAAGCGCCTCAAGGATGGCTTCGACGTCCCGCGCCTGAACCTCGGTCTCGGGGTGGGAAATGTCGCGGACATGCACGATCAGGTCGGCGTCCAGCACCTCCTCCAGCGTGGCGCGGAAGGCGGCGACCAGTTGCGTCGGAAGGTCGGAGATGAACCCAACCGTGTCCGACAGAATCACCTTGGTATCATGCGGCAGGTCGACCGATCGCATCGTCGGGTCCAGCGTCGCGAACAGCATGTCCCTGGCCATCACGTCGGCCCCGGTCAGGCGGTTGAACAGCGTCGATTTGCCCGCGTTGGTATAGCCAACCAGCGCGACGACCGGATAGGGCACCTTGGCGCGCGCGGCACGGTGCAATTCGCGGGTCTTCACGACCTTGTCCAACTGACGCCGCAGCTTGGTCATCTGCTCATCGATGGCGCGGCGGTCGGCCTCGATCTGCGTCTCGCCCGGCCCGCCTACAAAGCCAAGTCCACCGCGCTGCCGTTCCAGGTGGGTCCAGGCGCGCACCAGACGGGTCCGCTGATAGGTCAGCGCCGCCAGTTCGACCTGCAACACGCCTTCGCGGGTGGCGGCCCGGTCGGCGAAGATTTCGAGGATCAGGCCGGTGCGGTCCAGCAGTTTGACCTTCCACGCCTTTTCCAGATTGCGTTGCTGTACTGGCGTGACGGTGCCGTCGATCAGGATCAACTCGATCTCGTCGGCCTCGATCCGGGCGCGCAATTCCTCGACCTTGCCCTTGCCGAACAACATGCCGGGATGCGGGTTGGGCAGGCGCACGACGTCTCCGCCCGCCACGTCCAGCCCCGGAAGGGCGTGGGCCAGCGAGATGCATTCGTCCAATGAGTGTTGTGGCGTTCGACCGGAGCGGTCGCCAGCGCGGGTGTCGGGGTGCAGGACCAGGGCGCGCGTCGGCACAGCCTCGGTCGAGTGGGTGACGTCAGGTGGGTTCGCCAGCGGTTTCTTCCTCACCGTTGTAAAGGCTGATCGGCTGCGCCGGCATCACCGTGGAAATCGCGTGCTTGTAGACCAGTTGGCTTTGGCCGTCGCGGCGCAGCAACACGCAGAAGTTGTCGAACCAAGTGATAACGCCCTGCAATTTGACGCCGTTGATCAGAAAGATCGTCACCGGCACCTTCGTCTTGCGGACGTGATTGAGAAAAGCGTCCTGAAGGTTCTGCTTGTCCGATGCCATGTCAGCCCGTCCCTGTCCCACGCGCCCATTTTCGGGCGTCAGTTAACAATCCGGACTTTATGGGGCGGGCACGATGAAGTTTCCACCCCTGATCCGCAGGATTCTGACGTGGCGTGACAGGGCGTTGCCGAAACGACAGTCGGGCCGCCACCGCAGGACGTCCCCGGTCGATCAATCGCGCCAGAATTCCGGGTTCAGAAGTGCGATAAACGCAAGCGCTTCCAGGCGGCCCAGCACCATGGCCAGGGCCGAGACGATCTTGGCCATATCGGGCAGGGCATTCATCGCCCCCTGCCCGCCCAGCACGATTTCGGCGAGCGGTCCGGTCGTCGTCAGACAGGCCACCGCCAGGGCGAGCGCGCCGTCGAAATCGAGGCCGGTCAGTGTCAGGGCCAGCGTCACGGCCGCGATGGAGGTGGCGAACAGCATGAAGAACACCCAGGCCGCCTCGATCCCGCCGGGGGGAATGCGGCGCACAGCCCCGCTGTTGCCCGCGACGGAATGCGGATGGACCAGCATGTTCATCTCGTGGCGGCCCTGCGCATAGAGCGTATAGATGCGCAGCAGCTTGACACCGCCCGCCGTGGTCGCGACCCCGCCCCCGAAGATCGTCAGACCCAGCAACAGGACCGAAGGCGCGCCCAGACCCGACCAGGCCTGCGCCGCCTGCCACTGCGCACTTTCGAATCCGGTTGTCGTCAGGAAGGACAGCGCGGTGAAGGCCGACCCCCAGATCGCGCCGACGGCGGCACGCGCATCGTCCGCGCGACCCACCTCGTAGGCGCCGATCCAGTGACGGGCGAACAGGACGACCGTCACCGTGCCGACGATCATGCCCGCGATCCGAAGCTCCCGGTCATTGGCAAGATTGCGCATGTGATCGCGGTTCATGTCCGTCGTGAAGGCCTGCCGGGTGATCGCGAAGATCAGGAAGGCCGCCACGGCCACCTCGCCCGGCCAGCCCGCGCCGCTGCCTGAAATCTTGGTGCCGTCGGTGATACCCGATGTCGACATCGTCGACATGGCATGGATCAGGGCGGTCGTCCCGTTTTCCCCCGCGATCACGAGAATGCCCCATAGCATCACCGTCAGCGAGACGTAGACCGGCACCAGCGTCGACACTGCCCTGCGGACCCGCGATTCGGGCTCGATGGCCTGCGCCAGATCGCGGGTGGAACGGGTTTCAGCGCGCCGCGTCGTGTTCGCCTCGGCCACTTCGAAGCCACCCAGGTTCAGAGGGGCCAGGATCGCGATGGCCGCGACCCATACGATCATGCCGCCCTGCCATGCGACCATTGCCCGCCACAGATGCGCCGTCGACGACAGGCGGTCGGGCGAGAACAGACTGCCGCCGGTGGTGGTGATGGCGGCGACCATTTCGACATAGAGGTTGATGGCGCGGGTGTTCGAGACGATGCGGCCCAGCGGCAGCGCGGCCATCAGGGGCAGCAGGGTAAAAGCCGACAGCAACGCGATCAGATGGCTGCGCGTCGCATTGCGCGAGCGGTCGCGCGCCGTCGCCACGGCGATCGCCGCCAGCAGCGCCAGCAGAAGCGTTCCGGTATAGAAGAAGGCCTGTGCCTCGTGGTGCGCCCTGAGGGTCAGTGCGTGCAGTGCCGGAATATACATCGACGCCGCAAACACCGCCGAGAGCTTGACGATCAGCGGCACGCGGCGGAACATGCCGGTCACTGCGCCGGCGTCCGCACTGTGAAGCTGCCGTCCGGGTCCGTCACGGTGCGGGGCGTCAGAAACCGGCGCATCAGAAGAAGTCCACCTGCACCTGCAACAGCCGCTCTACTTCCGGGATGTCGGAGGACAATGCGAAGATCGCGACCACGTCCCCCTCCTCGATGCGGGTGCTGCCTTCCGGCCGGATGACGCGCCCGCCGGATTTCTGGATGGCGCCGACCAATGCGCCTTCGGGAAAGTCGATTTCGCTGATGATGCGACCGGTCATGGGCGAGGTGGACAAGACCTGCGCCTCGATCACCTCGGCCTCGGCATCGCCGACGGAATAGACGTTGCGGACCCGGCCATGTCGAACATGCCGCAGGATCGACGACACGGTCGTCTGCCGTGGATTCACATAGGCGTCGATACCCAGCGGTTCCAGAAGCGGCACCAGCGTCGGATCGTTGATCAGCGCGATGGTCTTGGAACACCCCGCGGCCCTGGCGCGCACGGCAGCCAGCAGATTGGTCTTGTCGTCGTCCGTTACCGTCAGCACGGCATCCGCACGGTCGATGTTCGCTTCGCGCAGAAGATCGATGTCCAGGCCGTCGCCCGACAGGACGATCGTCCGCTCCAGCGCTTCGGCCGCGCGCTCGGCGGATTTGCGGTCCCGCTCGATCATCTTGGCGCGGATGCGTTCGGGGGCCGCCTCCAGCGCCTCGGCCACGGCCAGGCCGACATTGCCGCCGCCGATGATGACGACGCGTTCCTGCTTGCGGACCTTCTTGCCAAAAATCTCCTGCGTGCGGTTCAGATCGTCGGAATGCGTCAGGATATAGACCTGATCGCCCGCCTTGAGCTGATCGCCGGGATCGGGCGCGAACAGGCGCCGGTTTTGCCGACGCACACCCACAACAACGGCACGTAACGTGCTGAAAAGTTCAGACAATTGCCGCAGCGGTGTGTCCAGAACCGGACAGTCTTCATCAAGTTGCAGACCAAGGAATTGCACCTTTCCGTCCATGAATTCCTCGACATCGAAGGCTGCGGGCGCGCGCAGGCGGCGCAGCGCGGCCTGCGCCACCTCCCTCTCGGGGCTGATGACGACGTCGATGGGCAGGTGGTCGCGGCGATACAGATCCGCGCGCACAGCCGACAGGTAGGATTGCGCCCGCAGGCGGGCGATCTTGCGCGGCACGGTAAAGATCGAATGCGCCACCTGACAGGTCACCATGTTGACCTCGTCCGAATGGGTCGCGGCGATCAGCATGTCGGCGTCCTCGGCCCCGGCCCGCTCCAACACGTCCGGATAGCTGGCAAAGCCGGTAATGCCCTGCACGTCCAGCGTATCGGTGGCCCGGCGCACCAGTTCGGGGTTGTTGTCGACCACGGTGACGTCATTGCGTTCACCCGCCAGATGGCGCGCGATCTGCCAACCGACCTGCCCTGCGCCACAGATGATGACCTTCATAGTGCGCCCTTTGCGGCCCGGATACAGAAGGCAATGGATAAGCCTGCCCGGCGGTGCGGGTCAACGGGGCCAGCAGATGTCTGACATTTGGTCAACAGGTCGAAATCAAATGTCTGACATTTGAAAGCCTGCCCCGAGTGATTGCCAGCTTTGTCGCGGCTGCTAGGTAAGAAGCCATGAAGTACACGTTACCCATCCTGATCGCGCTGAGCGCTTGCGGGGCCGGTCCCACGCAGCCCGTCTGGCTCAAACCCGGAACGCCAGCCCTGACCGCCGAGCAGGATTACCTTAGTTGCGCCGCCAAGGCCCGTCGCGATTTTCCCGCTGACCGCAGGATCGACACCTCGCCCCGTGTCACCATCGGGGCGGGTGGCTGTCGCAGCGGTATCTGCGTCGGTGTCGAAAACGGATCGGACGTATTCAACCGCGATGCCAATGCCGGTTTGCGCGACCGCGCGGTGTCGGCCTGCATGGCCGGGCGCGGGTACAATCAGCGCAGCCTGCCCGTCTGCAAGGCCCGCACTGCAACGCAACTGCAAAGTCAGCCGTTCGACACGACCGGCCTGTGTGTCGCGAATGGCCGGATTGCCGCGCCCGCCCGATGATCCGCCGCTGTTAGTCGTCGACGCGCGCGACCCGTGATCCGCCGCGCGCGCTGGTCACCACGCCCAGCGACTTCAGTTTGCGGTGCAACGCCGAGCGCTCCATCCCGACGAAGCTTGCCGTGCGGCTGATGTTGCCACCGAAACGGTTGATCTGCGTCATCAGGTATTGGCGTTCGAACAATTCGCGCGCCTCGCGCAGCGGCACCGACGCCAGGCTGCCCGATAGTGTCATGTCGCCGGAATCGCCGCCGCCATTGTTCGGACTGGGCAGTTCGGTCGGCTCGATCGGGCCGGTCCCCTCGCCCAGAATCAGCACGCGCTCGATGACGTTGCGCAATTGTCTGACATTTCCGGGCCAGCGCATGGTTTGCAGCAGGGCCTTGGTCTCCTCGCCCAGTTCCCGCAACGGCAGGCCCTGCGCCTTGTTCAGCGATGCGATGAAGTGATCCGCCAGCACGGGAATGTCGTCGCGGCGGTCCTCCAGGCTGGGCACCGGGATCGGGACGACATTGAGGCGATGAAACAGTTCTTCCCTGAAACGACCGGCGCGGATTTCATGATCCAGATCGCGGTTGGTCGATGAAATCACCCGCAGGTCAACGCGGACTTTCTCGGTCCCGCCAACCCGTGTGAAGGCCTGATCGACCAGCACCCGCAGGATCTTGGACTGCGTGCCAAGCGGCATATCGGCCACTTCATCGAAATAGATGACGCCTTCATGCGCCTGTTCCAGAAGACCGGGTTCAACGCCTTTTTCCGGGCTTTCACGACCGAACAGCACGGTCTCCATCCGGTCCGGTTCGATCGAGGCGGAACTGACCGAGACAAACGGCGCCGAGGCGCGGTTCGACTTGGCGTGAATGTAACGGGCGGCGACCTCCTTGCCCGAACCGGCAGGCCCGGTCAGCATGACGCGCCCATTCGAGTTCATGACCTTTTTAAGCTGCGCCACCAGACCCTTGTAGGCGACGGACTGGCCGATCATCTCGGCGGACGATGCATCCTTGCGTCGCAACTCACTGTTCTCCCGGCGCAGACGCGAGGTTTCCATCGCCCGGCCCACGACAACCATCAACTGGTCGATGTTGAAGGGTTTTTCGATGTAATCGTAGGCCCCTTGCTTGATGGCGGCGACCGCGATCTCGATGTTGCCATGGCCCGAAATGATGATGATCGGAATATCCGGGTGGCTGCGGCGCACGGATTTCAGAATGTCGATCCCGTCCATGTCGCTGCCCTTGAGCCAGATATCCAGGATCATCAGGCTGGGCGCCTCGTCCTCGATCGCGCTCATGCACTGATCTGCCGTACCCACTTTTCGACAGGAATATCCTTCATCTTCAAGGATATCCGCGATGAGACTGCGGATATCTGCCTCGTCGTCCGTGATCAGGATGTCGCCCATGTGTTAACTCTCCTCAATGCGGGGAAGCCTTATGACGGCCTCCGCCCCTGTATGACCTGTGGCATCCGGAGCGGCATCCGCCAGTTCCAGCGTGCCGCCGTGTTCCTCGATGATCTTCTTGACGATCGGAAGGCCAAGCCCGGTGCCCTTGTCGCGCGTCGTCACATAGGGTTCGAACAGTTTCGCGCGGTCTTCCGGAAGACCTATGCCATTGTCGCTGATGCGAATTTCCAAATGGCTGCCATTTGGGTCGTTGATCAGTGAAACACCCACCCGCTTGTCGAAATCATCGCCCGTCTTTTCCACGCGCGTCTCGATCGCCTCGCCCGCGTTCTTGATGAGATTGGTAAAGGCTTGTCCCATCATCGTCTGATCGAATTCCGCCTGCAGCTTGCCTGCGGGGATATCCTCGACGATCTCCACCGGGTCCAGCGCGGCGCGTTGCAACATCACGGTCTCCCGCAGAAGCCCGGCCAGATCGCCGCGACGGCGCTCGGGTTCGGGCATGCGTGCAAATTTACTGAATTCGTCAACGATGCGTCGCAAGTCATTGGTCTGGCGCACGATCACATCTGTCAGCTCACCCAGTTTCTCGGCGCTTTCCGGCTCCAGTTCGCGGGTGAAGCGCCGTTTGAGGCGTTCGGCGGACAACTGGATCGGCGTAAGCGGGTTCTTGATCTCATGCGCGATGCGCCGTGCCACGTCGCCCCAGGCCGCCATGCGCTGCGCCGAGACCAGTTCGGTCACGTCGTCGAAGGCCACCACGTAACCTTCGGCCGCACCGTCGGCACCGGGGCGGGTTGCGATCCGGACCAGCAGGTTCTCCAGCCGTCCGCCCCGAGCCAGCCGGATCTCTTCCTGCATGGTTTCGGACCGGGCGTCGCGCAGCCGTTCGAACAGCGGTGTGAATTCCGGTACGACCTGATCCAGCAGCACCCCATAGCGTTCGCCGTCGATGCCGAGCAAACGCTGGGCCGAGCGGTTCATGAAGTCGATCTTGCCATCCGGGTCCAAGCCGATGACACCCGCAGTCACTGATCCCAGCACGCTGTCGAACAGGCGACGGCGGCGTTCGGTCTGCATGTTGGTCTCGACCAGCGCGTCGCGTTGCCCTTTCAGTTGCCGGGTCATCTGATTGAAGATACGGCCCAGCATGGCGATTTCATCGTCCCCCGCCTCCTCCTTGACGCGAACGGAGAGGTCGCCCTGCCCGACTCGCTGTGCCGCGCCGGCCAGCCGCCCGACCGGGCGCGACAGGCGTTCGGCGAACCACATTCCGGCCCAGGTCGCCGCCAGGATCAGGATCAGCGCAAAGCCCAGATAGAGCAGCCCGAATTCGAACAGCAGCCGACCGCGATCCTGTTCGAGCTGCTGATAGAGCTTGGCTGTCTCGCGGGTTTCATCCAGCAGTTGCAGGATGTCCCCGTCGACGGTGCGCGACACGTAAAGATAGCGATCATTGAAGGCTGTCAGTTTAAGAAGGGCGCGGAACTCATTGACATCCTTGTCCTCCATCAGAATGACAGAGCCTTCGGCAGCCTGTTGCAACCGCAGCGGGTCGATCGGTACGAAGTCGAACAGATAGGAACGGTCGCCCCGTGCGCGGATTTCGCCGGCACCATCGACGACGAAGGCTTCGGCCAGGCCGCGCTGCACCAGCTCCTGTCCCTGTGCAAGAACCTGTCGCAGATCGCCGTCTGCCATGAAGAACAGCGATCGCTTGGCGACGTTCAGATACCCCGCCAACGCGCGTGCATCCTCGGTCAGGCCATCGCGGTGTTCCTGCGCATAGGCCTGCGCGGCCTCAACCGAATTGCCAAGCGCGTTGCGGACACGGTCGGAAAACCACCCTTCCAGACCGATATTGATCGTGACCGTGGCGAAAACCGCGGTCAGGATGGTCGGGATCAGGGCGATGCCAGTGAACACCCCGGTCAGCCGCAGGTGCAACTGAGACCCGGCAGAACGGTTGCGCCGGGCGGCGATCATCCGGGTGACACGGCGGACCACCAGTGCCGCGACAGCCAGGATATAAACCAGATCGGCCAGCAGGACAGCGCGGAGCCACGACAGGTCACCCGTATCAGGCCCCCGCAAACCCAGTGACAGAAACGTCAGGACGACAAGAACCGGCCCCATCACCACGAGGGAGACCGTCAGAATCGCCTGTGCCTGCCGACGACCGCTCCAGAGTATGGCGCGGGGCACAGGGCTCACGTGGCTGGCAGAAGCCCGCAAAATAGCCTCATTTCAATGTCTTACCGCGCGACTGCCTGCCGGGTTGTTCCCGATCTGCAACGCCTGTGGCGGTTTTACATCAATTTGCGCCGCCGTGTCACGAGGATATCGAGATCGGTGATCTTCTTGCGCAGCGTATTGCGGTTTATGCCCAGAAGATCGGCGCATTTCGCCTGATTACCGCCGGTCGCATCCAGCGCGATCTCGATCAGCGGGGCTTCGACATCGCGCAGAATGCGCTGATACAGGCCAGGGGCCGGAAGCTGTCCGCCCTGCAGATCGAAGTGACGGCGGAGATGCTTTTCCACCGCCTCGCTCAGTTTGTCGGTCGCGGCAATGACGCGCGGCCCGGCGGCGAAGGTACCCAGAACCTGTTCCACCTCGGAGCGGGTGATCTCCTCGGCGGGCGACATCACGACCAGACGGCGTGTCGTATTCTCCAGTTGCCGCACATTGCCGGGCCAGGGATGCGCGCGAATCTGCGCCATGGCGTCGTCGGAGAAACGGCGCAGGGTGGCGCCGTCGCGTTCTGCACGGCTCAGGAAATGTGCCGCCAGAAGCGGAATATCGTCGACCCGTTCACGCAGGGCCGGCACGTCAAGCTGAGCCCCGGCCAACCGATAATAGAGATCGGATCGGAAACCACCCGGCCCGTCGACGTCCAGCCGGGGCGTCAGATCGCGTTGCGCGGTCGCCATGATGCGGGGGCCGTCGCTGGGAAGACTGTCGATCAGGCGCACGACGCGAGCCTGAATTTCAGGTTCCAGATCGCCCACTTCGTCAAACAGGATCGAGCCGCCACGCGCCTTGGCCAACAGGTCCGAGGGTCCATCGAAACTGACCAGATCCGCTCCGGTCGCAATCACGAAAGGCAGAGTCCGGCGATCGCTGAAGTCATGGATTGCATGGGAAATCAAAGATTTGCCAGTTCCCGATTCACCCGTAATCAAAACCGGAAGGTCGTTGTTCATCACCCGCGCGACCATCCGATATAGCGCCTGCATCCGCGGCGTGCGACCAACCAGCGGCAGGTCGTCGGTCTTTTCCGGCTCGGCCGTCGCGGGACTGGTGGTACGCTTCTGTTCCAGGGCGCGGGCGGCGCGTTTCATCAGGTCGGGCAGATCGAAGGGCTTGGGCAGATAGTCGTAGGCCTCGGCCTCGGTCGCCTGGATCGCGGTCATGATCGTGTTCTGGGCCGAAATCACGATCACCGGCAGGCCGGGTCGTTCGGCACTGATTTTTGGCAGCATTTCCAGACCGTTGCCATCCGGCATGACAACATCCGAAATAACCAGATCGCCTTTGCCCTCCTCGACCCAGCGAAGAAGCGTCATCAGCGATGACGTGGCATGCACCTTGCATCCGGCACGGGTCAGTGCCTGCGTCAGGACGGTGCGGATCGTACGGTCGTCGTCGGCGACCAGAATTGTTCCGTCCATTCTTGTTACTCCTCAGTGCTTTGCAGGTCGGTCTTCATGTCTTTTGGAGCCAAGGGCAGAGACAGGCGAAACACCGTCCGCCCTGGCACACTGTCGACCGAAATCCAGCCGTCATGATCATGAACGATCTTGGAGACCAGCGCGAGGCCCAGTCCGGTGCCGTTCTCGCGGCCGGATACGAAAGGTTCGAACAGGTTGCCGGTCAGCTCCGGCGGGATGCCTGGACCATTGTCGATGATCTCGATCTGGAGCGGCACCGATCCGCCGCTTCCATCCGGCCGACGCACACGCAATGACAGTTCATAGAAGGTTCTGATAGTAATTTCACCATCATGTTCAGCCACTTGAGCAGCGTTCTTCAGAAGATTCAGAAACACTTGCTGCAATTGATCGGGGTCCGCCCAAGTCGATGGCAACGAGGGGTCGTAGGCTTCGATAATGTTCATGTGGGCGGCAAATCCGACCATGGCGGAGCGGCGCGCGCGGTCGAGGATGTCGTGGATATTCACGGCCCGGCATTGCGGCGGGCGCAGGTTCCCGAACTGCTCCACCTGTTCCAGGAGTTTCACGATGCGGCGGCTTTCCTCGACTATAAGATCTGTTAATTCAACGTCTTCTCCGGTAAGGTTCATCCCCAAAAGCTGAGCCGCGCCGGTAATCCCGGCCAGCGGGTTCTTGATTTCATGGGCCAGCATTTCGGCCATGCCAATGGCACTGCGCGCCGCCGAGCGGGAATCGCGCGCCCGGTCCAGCCGCCCGGCAATATCCTGAGGCGAGATCAGGATCAGAATACCGTTGTCCAGCGGGGCCAGATGCAGGTCGCAGCGCACGGCAAGCGACGGGCCCAGCCGCACCGTCGCATCGTGCAGAGTCAGCGGGGCGAAGGTCCGGCGCACCCGCGTCGTGGCGGCAGCCAGCCCGTCTTCCAGGTCCATCAGCGACGGCAGGGCCGCGCCCGCCAGATGCTTGGCCGACCGGTTCAGGAAGCCCTCGGCCGGGCCGTTGACGGCGTCGATCCGATCGTCGGCGTCCAGAACAAGCGCCGGGATCGGCAGGGCCTGCCAGATGGGACTGCCGGTCATGCCGCGCACCGGGTCGCCGGGATCAGCGCGGCAGGCAGCAGGGCCGGAACATCTGTAGCATTCGCGGTCAGGATGCGGCGGCGCAGATCCGCTGGCGTCGCGGCCGCGTCCATGTACCAGCCCAGATGCTTGCGCGCGACGCGACCGCCCAGAATGGCACCGTAGAAGTCGATCAGCGCGGCGTAATGCTCGGTGACGAGATGCACCAGACCGGAGCCGGTCGGGACATCCGGTGCAGCCCCGTGACCCAGGGCCTGCGCGATCTGCGCCAGTGCCCATGGCCGCCCCTGAGCGCCGCGTCCGACCATAACGCCCGCCGCGCCGGACTGCGCGATGGCGCAACGGGCGGCGGCGGCGTCGGTGATGTCGCCATTGGCCAGCACCGGAATATCCACGGCCCGCACGATGGGTGCGATGGCCCCCCAATCGGCGGCACCCTTGTAGAACTGGCACCGTGTGCGCCCGTGAATTGTCAGCATCCGGATGCCCGCCGCTTCGGCCCGGCGGGCCAGATCCGCGGTATCGCGGCTGTGGTCGTCCCACCCCAGCCGGGTCTTCAGCGTGACTGGCAGGTCGACGGCACCGACCACTGCCTCGATCAGGCGCAGGGCGTGGTCATGATCGCGCAGCAGGGCCGATCCGGACAGGCCGCCCGTGACCTTTTTGGCGGGGCATCCCATGTTGATGTCGATGATCCGTGCGCCCTGCCCGGCCAGCAGCTTTGCCGCCTCGCCCATCCAATAGCCGTCGCGGCCGGCGATCTGGACCGCCGTGCCGGTGACATCGGCGCCCAGTTCGGCGCGGTCACGGACCGAAGGCTTGGCCTCGACCATCTCTCGGCTGGCGACCATTTCCGAGACGACGAGACCCGCCCCGAAGCTCTGGACCACCTGCCGTGTCGGCAAATCCGTGATTCCGGCCATCGGTGCCAAGGCGACAGGCGAGGTCAGGCCCAGAGCGGCCAGCCGGGGGTCGAGTGGGATTGCAGTATTTTCAGGCACGTGCTGATTTTCCGGGCGGTTCCAGGGGAAGTGCTACGAAACGGACGTCCCTATTGGCAGGGCTGACCTGCATCTTGCGGATGAACCGATGCCCTATGCACAAAAATTAGGCAACACGTTACAGGAATGCCTGTCAGATCGCCATCTTCTTGCCGAGTCTGTCTGGCGAAGGATAGGAAGGCGCGACCGACTGAACGGAATTCCCATGCCTTTCTCCGACGCCACCGCCCTGATTGTCGCCGCTGGATCCGGCACACGGGTCGGCGGCGATATCCCCAAGCAATTCGGCGATTTGGACGGTATTTCGGTGCTGGCCCGGGCGGTGCTGCCCTTCCGCGGGCTGGTGGACGAGGTGATTGTTGTGATCCGGCCCGAAGATCGGGCGCGGGTCGCCGCAATACTGCCCGGCACGACGTTGATTGACGGCGGTGCGACACGCGGCGCTTCGGTCCGGGCGGGGCTTGCGGCGGTGAAGACGGGTCGTGTGTTGATCCATGACGGGGCGCGGCCTCTGGTGTCGGCCGCGTTGATCGGTCGGGTGCTGACGGCCCTGAACGACGCGCCGGGGGCGGCTCCGGCGGTGCCGGTTACGGATGCGCTGTGGCTGGGGGACGACCGGGTCGCGGCAGTGCAGGACCGCACCGGGTTGCACCGCGCACAGACACCGCAGGGGTTCGATACGGCAGCTTTGCGTGCGGCGCATGATGCCTTCGATGGCGATGCTGCGGACGATGTGGAAGTGGCGCTTGCCGCCGGGCTGGACGTCACGATCGTCGCGGGCGATGAGGACAACATCAAGATCACCACACCGGGCGATTACGCGCGGGCAAAGCGGCTTATGGGACACGGAACGGACATGGATATCAGGGTCGGAAACGGGTTCGATGTGCATCGGTTCGGACCGGGCGATCACGTGACGCTGTGCGGTGTGCGGGTGCCGCACGAGCGTGGGCTGCAGGGCCATTCGGACGCCGATGTCGGTCTGCACACGATCAGCGACGCGATCTATGGGGCGCTGGCGATGGGCGATATCGGGAAGCATTTTCCGCCTTCGGACCCGCAGTGGAAGGGCACGAACAGCGCCGTGTTCCTGACCCATGCGGCAGGTCTGGCCCGCGCTCAGGGGTATCGGATCGGAAATGTCGATGCCACGCTGATCTGCGAAGTTCCCAAGATCGGGCCGCACGCGACGGCAATGCGCGAAAGACTGTGCGATATCATGGGACTGGAACTTGACCGGGTTTCGGTCAAGGCCACGACGACAGAGCGGTTGGGGTTTGCCGGGCGCGGCGAGGGGATCGCCTGCATGGCGACTGTAACCCTGGTGAAATCATGAGCGGCGACGTGGGGCGTGATCAAAGGATCGCCAGGGCCGTCGCGACGGTCGGATACGTCGGTCTGTTGCGCCCTGCCCCGGGCACATGGGGCTCGCTGGCTGCCCTGCCGCTGGGCTGGCTGGCGATGCAGGGCGGGCCGCTGGTGTTCACCGTCCTGACCGCATTGATCCTGCCGCTGGGCTATTGGGCGACGGCTGCGGCAACGCGCGGACAGGCTGACCATGACCCATCGGAAATCGTGATTGACGAGGTGCTGGGCCAATGGATCGCATTGCTGCCGCTGGTCTGGGGCGCGGCGAATGCGGGGGTTGCGGTCGAACGTCTCTGGCCCGGATGGATTGCGGCACTGCTGCTGTTTCGGCTGTTCGATATCTGGAAGCCCGGTCCCGTCGGCTGGATGGATCGGCGCACGGATGCCTGGGGTGTGATGCTGGACGATGCGATCGCCGGAGGAATGGCAGCCATTTGCGTCGTGGCGCTGGCTGCATTGGCGCATCTGTGAGTGGGGTCGCGGACCTGCTGGCGGCGGCACGGGTCAAATGTCTGACAATTGCGACTGCCGAAAGCTGCACCGGCGGGATGATCGCCGCCGCGCTGACGGATTTGCCCGGATCGTCGGAGATGTTTCTTTGGGGGGCGGTCACATATTCCAACCCGGCCAAGCGGTCGATGCTGGGCGTATCGCAGATGACGCTGGTCACACATGGCGCCGTGTCCGAGGAGGTCGCGCGCGAAATGGCGCAGGGTGCGCTCGCTCGCTCGGGTGCGGATATCGCGGTGTCGATCACCGGGATCGCGGGCCCCGGCGGATCGGAGTTCAAGCCAGAGGGGCGTGTGTGTTTCGGAATAGCTACGGCGGACGAGACACGGACGGAGACGGTGGAATTCGGCGCCCTGGGCCGGGATGCCGTGCGCCTGGCGGCGCGGGATCACGCGTTGATGCTGTTGGGTCAGGCCGTTGGTGTGCCCGGATCGGAGCCATAAAGCGCCCGCGCGCGTTTTTCGAAGGCCGCGACTACCCGCAGCATCGCTTCGTTGAAGACGACGCCGACGACCCGACCGATGATGACGTTGCGAAACTCGTAATCGATCCAGAAATGCACGCGGCAACCGCCGTCAATCGGCTCGAAGCGCCATTCGGAATCCATGCGCTTGAAAGGACCGTCCAGATATTCCGTTTCGATCCGATACTCCGATGGCCACAGGACGACCCTGGACCCGAAGCTTTCGCGGAACACCTTGAAGCTGACCACCAGGTCGGCCAGCATCACTTCGCCTTCGGGTCCGCCATCGCGCGACCGGATGCGGGCGGCAGCGGTCCAGGGCAGAAATTCGGGGTATCGGGCGACATCTGCCACCAGATTGTACATCTGCTGGGCGGAATAAGGCAGATCTCGGGTCTCGGAATGGCGGGGCATCGTGCCTCTTGGGTTGGGGATCATCCTTGTGTTAACGCGCGTCTAGACCGGAAGGTCCGGGGGGAGCAACATGACCGAAAGCTATGTGATCGACCAGATGATCAGCGCGAAATCCATCGCCGCGCGGATCGAAGAGTTGGCGCGCGAGATCGAGATGCGATTTGCGGGGACCGACAAACTGATCGTGGTGGGGTTGCTGCGCGGATCATTCGTGTTCATCGCCGATCTGGTGCGGGAGCTGGACCTGCCGGTCGAAGTCGATTTCCTGGAGGCGTCGAGCTATGGCAACGCAATGGAATCCAGCCGCGAGGTGCGCATTCTGAAGGACTTGCGCGGCGAGATCGGCGGGCGCGACGTGCTGGTGGTCGAGGATATCGTCGATACCGGCCACACGCTGAACCAGGTCACGGAGATGTTGCGGTCCCGTCATCCGGCCCGGCTGGAGACAATCGCCCTGCTGGACAAGCCGACGCGGCGTGAAGTGGACATTCGCGCGACGTGGACAGGGTTCGAGATTCCCGATGCCTTCGTCGTGGGGTATGGCATCGATTATGCCCAGCGGAACCGCAACCTGCCCTATATCGGAGCGGTGCGGATGACCGGGGATGCGGTTCAGGGCTGACCCATGCGGGCCAGTCGCAGATCATGGAGCTGTTGCTGGCTGAGCGAGACTTTCGGATCGCCCTTGTAGTCGACCGCAGGCAGGGTGTTGAGCTGTCGGAAGAAGGCGATCAGCAGGACCGAGGTGACGGCGATGCCGGCAATGGCCTTGAACAGGTTGGGCACGGTCGCGATCAGCGTCGGGCGATAGGCTTCGGGCGCGAACAGTTCGATTGCAACGCTCAGCGGTGTGATCAGCACGAAGGCCACAGCCACGAGGATTACTGCCTTTACGAGGCCAAAGCCGACATGTCGCGGTGCCGCGATGCGGCGCGGCAGCAGAAACGGCAGGGCAATGATCGCACCGACCGCGGCATAGGCATACATGGCGCGGGTCGGATCGTTGCCGAAGGCCAATTGCCCGGCCTGAAAGGTGCGACCCGTCGAAATCATGTCCCACAGCAGATAGGCCGTGCCCATCAGTCCCAGCCCCAGAAGGCGCAGGATCAGCCAGTCTGCGGCAACGTAGAGTTTCATCGCGCCGCCGATGGCAGGAAGCTTCTTGTTGAAGTCTGCGATCGGGACCGGCTTGCGCTCGGCCACCGGGATGGCACGGGCTGGGTCGTTCGGGTCGGGGCGCGGCGGTTTCTGCCGACGCATATCCGGCATGACCAGCAGCAGCATCAGACCGAATGGAATGAAGAGTGACCACATCGGGGAGGCCGACTTCTGCTGGGCGGCAGTAAGCGGAATATCGGGAAGCGCGAGGATCGCGGCCAGCATCGGCTCTAACAGAAGCGGGTAGACGACAACGATAATGCCATGCACCGAGAGCCAGATCAGATCGCGGCCCTGCGTCGGACGGCGGAGGCCTCGTGGCAGCCACCAAGGGATCAACAGGAACACACCGAGCCCTGCCAGCGTGGCCTGCACCCAAAGTTCAACCGGAGGAATTGTCACGCCGAGGTTGTTGCCGGCATTCGTTTTCAGTCCGAAATAAACGAACACCATGAACAACAGGCCCAGGCCGGTCAGACGCAGATACAAGGCATAGATAAAACGCAGAACAGCCATCGGAACCTCGGGCAGACGGAAAACTCCGCGCCATACTGGTTCTGCAATCAGGCCAAAATCGGGCCTATTGTCGGTAAAGCAGAGACACTCCGTTTCGAAATACATGCACTTTCGCCGGATCTGCGGTCAGGCGCAGGGTTTTGCCGCGCAACCCGGTATGGATGCCGGGCAGCTTGGCGATGACCGCATCGTTTTCGGGGGCGCTGCGCTTGAAATAGATCAGGGTGACCTCGCCCAGCGACTCGCGGATTTCGACTTCACCTTCATAGGCATAGGCGTCGCCATCGGTCTGCACGACGTCTTCGGGGCGGAAGCCGACATTGACCTGCGCGCCCATGTCCTCGGCCTCGGACGGCACGTTCGAGGTAATCGTCCCGCCGCCTTCATGCACCTTGAGCGTCGTGACCGGCCCGGTGCCGACGATTTCACCGGCGACAAGGTTCATCGCTGGCGAGCCGATGAACTGCGCGACGAATTCGGAATTGGGACGCTCGTACAGATCAAGCGGGGTGCCGACCTGCGCGATGCCCTTGTTGGCCAGCACGACGATGCGGGTGGCCAGCGTCATCGCCTCGACCTGATCGTGGGTGACGTAGACCATCGTGGAGTCGGGCATCTGTTCCTTGAGCTGGGCGATCTCGATGCGGGTGGCGACGCGCAGCGCGGCGTCGAGGTTCGAGAGCGGCTCGTCGAACAGGTAGACCTTGGGGCTGCGCACGACGGCGCGCCCGATGGCGACGCGCTGGCGTTGACCACCCGACAGCTCCTTGGGCAGGCGGTCGAGGTATTCCGTCAGTTGCAGCTTGCTGGCGGCGGCGTCGACCGCGGCCCTGATCTCGTCCTTCGGCATCTTGGCGATCCCGAGGGCGAAGGCCATGTTGTCGCGCACCGTCATGTGCGGGTAGAGCGCGTAGGACTGGAACACCATGGCGATGCCACGCTGCGATGGCGGGATGTCGTTGACGATCTGCCCGTCGATTTCCAGCGTGCCGCCCGAAATCTTTTCCAGCCCCGCGATCATCCGCAGAAGGGTCGACTTGCCACAACCTGACGGGCCGACGAAGACGATCAGCTCACCCGTCTTGATGTCCAGATCGATGTTTTTCAGGACTTCGACTTTGCCGCCGTAGGTCTTGGCCACATCGGTCAGCTTCAGGTTCGCCATGATCGTCCCTCCATCATCCGTTCAGGTTGCACGCATCAGCGTATAGCCCCATCCGTTCAGCGTCAGGCCTGAGGCGTCCGGCGCGGTCCCGCCGATGCCTTCGACCGGCAGCCATGTTCCGTCGGGCAGTGCCGTCTGCGCAGGCTGATCACCCATGTTGAACGCGCAGAACAGCGTTTCGCCGCCTTCCGACCGGATGAAGGTCAGCAGGTCGCCATCGACCGTTAGCTTGTCCTGCGTGCCGTGCCGCAAGGCCGGGTTGACGGATCGCAGGGCGATGATCCGTCGGTAATGGTGAAGAAGTGCATCCTCCAGATGTTCCTGCACGCCAACGGATGCGGCCAGATGTTCCACCGCGACCGGCAGCCATGGCTTGCCGTCCGTGAACCCGCCATTCCGGTTCGACGCCTCCCAGACCATGGGGGTGCGGCAGCCATCGCGGCCCTTGAACTCGGGCCAGAATTCGATGCCGTAGGGGTCTTGCAGATCCTCGAAGGCGACGCTGGCCTCGGGCAGACCCAGCTCCTCGCCCTGATAGAGACAGACGGAGCCGCGCAGGCAGCAGATCAGCGTCGAATAAAGCCGCGCGCCCTTGTCGCCCAGGCCCCAGCGGGTGACATGCCGCGTGACGTCGTGATTTGAAAACGCCCAGCAGGCCCAGCCATCGGGCGCGGCGGTGTCGAGGTGGTCGAACACCTCGGCCACCCGCTCGGCGGTCAGTCGATCCGGCGACAGGAAGTCGAAGGCGTAGCACATCTGCACACCCTGCCCCTCCTTCGTATATTGGCCCAAAAGCTCCATCCCGAGCTGCGCATCGCCGACCTCGCCCACGGCGGCGGTGCCGGGAAATTCGTCCAGCAAATCGCGGAAGCGCTTCAGAAAGGCCAGATTTTCCGGCTGGTTCTTCGAAAACAGGTGTTCCTGATGGTTGTAGGGGTTCACCTGGGGCGCGATCTTGGCGTTGCGCCGTTCGGCCGGAAGGGCCGGATTGTCGCGCAGTTGCGCATCGGCGAAATAGAAGTTGATTGTATCCAGTCGGAAGCCATCGACGCCGCGCTCCAGCCAGAACCGCGTCGCGTCCAGCAGGGCATCCTGAACGGCAGGTTCATGAAAGTTCAGATCAGGCTGCGAGACGAGGAAGTTATGCAGGTAGTATTGCTGCCGCCGCGCGTCCCAGTGCCAGGCCGGACCGCCGAAGATCGACAGCCAGTTGTTGGGCACGGTGCCATCGGGTTTCGGGTCGGCCCAGACATACCAGTTGGCGCGGTCGTTGACGCGGTTGCTGCGGCTTTCCTGAAACCAGGGATGCTGATCGCTGCTGTGCGATAGCACGAGGTCGATCATCACCCGAAGGCCAAGGCGGTGCGCGGCCTGGATCAGGCGCTCGAAATCCTCCAGCGTGCCGAACATCGGATCGACATTCCGGTAATCGCTGACGTCATAGCCGAAGTCCTTCATCGGCGAGGTGAAGAACGGGCTGATCCAGATCGCATCCACACCCAGCGATGCGACATAGGGCAGCCGGTTGGTGATGCCATTCAGATCGCCGATGCCATCGCCCGAGGTATCCTGAAAGGACCGGGGATAGATCTGGTAGATGACGCCGCCCCGCCACCAGTCGAGGTCGGACGCGGGCGCAGGGAATTGCGCGGTCGAGATCGCAGTCATGCGTTATCCTATTTCACGGAGCCGGCAAGCAGGCCGCGCACCAGATAGCGTTGCATGGTGAAAAACACCAAAAGCGGAACCGCGATGGAAATGAAGGCCGATGTCGCCAGAATTTCCCAATCGCCGCCGCGCGACCCCATCAGGTTTACCAGACGCCCCGTCAAGACCAGACTGTCGTCATCCGCGCCCAGAAACACGATCGCGACCAGCAGGTCGTTCCACGTCCACAGGAACTGGAAGATCGCGAAACTGGCCAGCGCCGGAAACGACAGCGGCAGGATGATCTTGGTGAAGATCTGGAAATCGCTGGCGCCGTCGACCTTGGCATTTTCGATGATGTCGCGTGGCAGGCCGACCATGTAGTTTCGCAACAGGTAGATGGCGAGCGGCAGGCCGAATCCGGTGTGCGCCATCCAGACGCCCAGGTAACCCTTCCCGATTCCGATATTATTGTGAAGCTGCAGCAGTGGGATCAGCGCCAGTTGCAGTGGCACCACCAAAAGGCCGACGATGGCCGCGATCAGCAGTGCGCGGCCGGGAAATTCCATCCAGGCAAGGGCATAGGCCGCGAAGGCCGCGATCAGGATCGGGATGACCGTCGCCGGGATCGAGACCGTCAGCGTGTTGATGAAAGCCTTTCCGATGCCCGCCGCTGCCGTGCCCGAGAACAGAACGTTGCGGTAATTGTCGAAGGTGAATTCGGGCGGGCTGGAGGCGGTCAGGAAGACACGCGGCAGGCGTGTGCCCTCGGTCGTATCAGGACTGGTCAGGAAGAAACTGCTGTCCTCGGCGACGGTCAGGGTCTGGCCGTCGCCGATGTCGACAGTCTCGCCCGGCGCATAGGCCTTGGGCGCGCGCGACGACGCGCCCCAGGCACTGACCGTGGTATCGCCCGCGATCAAACGCCCCTCGATGGTGAAAGCACCGTCTGCGGGAACCTCCTCACCTTCGATGCGGATGGCGGGAAGCTGGCTTTCCTGCGTCGACAGCGCCTGCCACCAGCCGGAACTGCTGATCTGGTCGCCGGTCCGGAACGATGACACGAACAGGCCGACAGTCGGAAACAGCCAAAGCGCCACAAGGACGGCGACGGAGATGTGAACGGCCCACTGGAGGGACGATCTGGTCCCGGCGATGTTATCCATCAGCGCATTTCCTTGTTGGCGCTGTAGACGTTCCAGATCAGGATCGGCGACACCAACAGCATGATGATCATCGCCGCCGCCGACCCGACGCCCCAGTCGAACGACCGGAACAGCTTGTCGTACATGTAGTTGGCCAGAACCTGCGTCTCCCACTGGCCGTTGGTCATGGCCAGAACGATGTCGAAGACCTTGAGCACGACCAGCGTGATCGTCGTCCAGACTACGACGATGGTAGGCATGATCTGTGGCACCTTGATGCGGAAAAAGATCGTCCAGGGCGATGCGCCGTCTACGATGGCCGCCTCGACCGTTTCTTCGGGAATGCCGCGCAGGGCCGCACCCAGAATGACCATGGCGAAGCCGGTCTGAATCCAGATCAGAACGATCATCAGCAGCAGGTTGTTCCAACCCGGAATCGTCAGCCATTGCTGTGGCTCGCCCCCGAAGGCGACCCAGAGCGCGTTCAGAACACCGATCTGGTCCGTGCCTGGCGGGCGGGCGTCATAGATCAGTTTCCAGATGACGGACGCACCGACGAAGGAAATCGCCATCGGCATGAAGATCAGCGATTTGGCGATATTGCCCCACGAAATCCGGTCGGTCAGCTGCGCGGCAATCAGACCGAAGGCGGTCGAGGCGGCGGGCACGACAACCAGCCACATCATGTTGTTCAGAATGGCTTCGCGGAACTTCGACTCCCCGAACATCTGCACATAATTGTCGAGGCCGACGAATTCGCTGCCGCCTCCGGCCACACGGTCATTCAAGGACAGCCAGAAGGTCGCGACCACCGGGTAGGCAAGGTAGAGGCCAAGCGCCAGAAGCGCCGGGGCAAGGAACAGCCAGGGTCTGATCGCATTCGCCCGATTGATGTTTCGCCCGGCATTGGGACCGCGCGGCGGGAAAATCACGGTGTCCAGCAGCAGGTTGGACAACCAGAAATAGCCGATGCACCCGCCCACGCCCAGCACTATGGTAATCAGTCCGAGTAACGCGGGGTTCATGGCGGGCCTCCGATCATGGAAAGGGCCGCCCACGCAGTCTGCGGGCGGCCCGGTAAGACACGCCTCAGTTGGCGGGCCAGCTTTGCTCGATTTCTGCGGCGACCTCGGCGGCGTCCTTGCCCCCGGCATAGTCGACCATCCCGGTCCAGAAGCTGCCTGCGCCCACGGCGCCCGGCATCAGATCGGACGCATCGAAGCGGAATGTCGTGGCATCCAGAAGGATATCGCCCTGCTTCTTCAGCGTATCGTTGGCATAATTGGCGGTGTTGACCGATTTGAACGGCGTCAGGAAGCCCGACTGAGCCATCCAGATTTCATGCGCGATGGGCGTCTTGAGAAACTCCAGAAATGCGCGGGCCCCGTCGCCGTCCTTGGTAATGAAGGCCAGCGTGCCTGCGCCCAGAACCGGATTGCCCAGATCTTTGCCAGCGTAGGACGGCATGTAGAAGAAGTCGGCGTCCAGACCCAGTTCGATCCCATCGGGGAAGAACGTCGGAATGAAGCTGGCCTGATGGTGCATGTAACACTGCGGCGGGCTTGCAAACAGGCCTTTGGGGCTGTCGCGGAAGTCGGTCGAGGCGACAGCACCCGCCCCACCGGCGACGAAATCGTCGTTACGGGCGAAATAACCGAACTCCTCGATGGCGCCGATGACGGCCGGGTCGTCGAACGGAATCTCGTGGTTGACCCATGCGTCATAGGTTTCCGGTGGCTGCGTGCGCAGCATCATGTCTTCGACCCAGTCGGTGGCGGGCCAGCCGGTCGCACCGCCCGACCCCAGACCGATACACCAGGGCGTACCGCCGTCGGCGACAATCTGTTCGGTCAGCGCCTTAAGCTCTTCCATCGAGGTCGGGACTTCATAGCCCGCGTCCTCGAAGTTCTCAGGCGAATACCAGACCAGTGATTTCACGTCGATTTTATAGGGGAAGGCATAAAGGCGGTCTTCGCCGTCCGGCCCGGCATAGGTGCCCAGACTGACCCAGCTTTCGCCAGCGGCGTAGTTTTCTTCAAGCCACGTTTGCGTCTCGTCGCCCAGCGGTGTGATGAAACCACGGCTGGCCAGGTTGGCGATCAGGCCGGGCTGCGGCAGGACGGCGACATCCGGCGGACTGCCCGCTTCGGCGTCGATCACGATCTGCTGCTCGTAGTTCTCGGATGAAGAATATTCCACGGTCGCGCCGGTCGCATCCTCGAAATAGGCGATGACATTCTCGACCAGGGCCTGATCATCGCCGCGCCACGGACCGAACACCGTCACGGTCTGGCCGGTCAGGTCATTGGTTTCACCGAATGCCGTCAGGCTGTCCCAGTTGAAGTCACCCTCACCGGGGGTGAATGCCAGGTGCCCTTCGGCGGATGCGATCCCCGCGGTCAGCATCGCCACGGCGGTGCCGGTCAACAGATTTTTCATCTTTCCTCCCAGTAGGCATTTCTGCCTGTTCTCGCTGCGCTGCGGCGTAATAACCAAACCGCTTTCATGTTGCGAGATTGTCCGAATGTGACATCTATGTCAACGATCACATTGGCTCAGATGCCATGCTGGCAACGGCAATTTGAGCTTGCGCGCAACCTGCTTTGAGGGGCACCAATATGACCATCCGGATAATACTCGGAAAATTTGAAAACGCTTTATATGGGAGGTTCGGGTGAACCTCAGGGAATTCTCGAAGGTTTTGGGTTTATCGCCTACCACGGTCAGCCGGGCGCTCGGTGGCTACTCCGAAGTGAAGGAGGAGACCCGTCGCCGTGTCCACGACGCCGCCATCGCCCATGGGTATCGTCCCAATCGACGCGCCGCGGCCCTGGCGACCGGGCGCGCCATGGCGATCGGCCATGTGATCCCCACTGCCTTCAACCACGAGATGGTGAACCCTGTGTTCGCCGACTTCATTGCGGGTGCCGGCGATGTCTATGCAAAGGCCGGATACGATATGCTGTTGTCAGTGGTGTCGGACGGCGACGAGGAACGCGCCTATCGTCAGATGGCCAGCGCCGGATCGGTGGATGGGCTGATCGTTCATGGGCCAAGAACAGGCGACCCCCGGATCGCGCTGTTGCAAACCACCGGCCTGCCGTTCGTCGTCCATGGCCGCGCCCCGGTCGAGCCGAAGGATTACAGCTATGTCGATATCGACAATATGCGGGCGTTCAAGCGGGCAACCGATCTTCTGCTGGATCTTGGCCATCGGCGGATCGGCTTTCTCAACGGGATCGAGACGATGGACTTCGCGCGTCGACGCCGTGACGGGATGACGTCAGCATTGACGGCACGGGCTGTGGAACTTGATCCGGAGTTGATGGCATCGTCCGAAATGACGGAACTCAGCGGCCATTCCGGAGCCTTGTCGATGCTTGCTCTGCCTGATCCGCCGACCGCGTTTCTGGTTTCGTCACTTATCATGGCAATCGGTGTGCGCCGGGCGATCGAGGACCGTGGCTTGCGGATGGGACGCGACGTCTCTGTCGTGATCCACGACGATATGCTCAGCTATCTGGCCAACGGGGTCGAAGTGCCGATCTTCACGGCCACGCGATCCTCGGTCCGGGCTGCAGGACGGCGTTGCGCCGAGATCCTGCTGGACCGGATCGGCGACGACACCCCCCCGCCCGTGCAGGAGACATGGGAATGCGAACTGGTTCTCGGGGCGTCCACGGGGCCGGCACCGACATGACAGACTTCACCTTCAGACGCAGCGATTTTCCCGACGGATTTCTGTTCGCCGCCGCCACCTCGGCCTATCAGATCGAGGGGCATGCATATGGCGGTGCAGGACGGACCCATTGGGACACTTTCGCCGCCACGCCCGGCAAGGTCGAAGGCGGCGAAAACGGCGATATCGCCTGCGATCATTACCACCGCTGGCCCGAAGACCTCGATCTGATGCGCGATCTGGGGCTGGACGCCTATCGGTTCTCGACGTCATGGGCGCGGGTGATGCCGGACGGCGTGAACGTCAACGCGGAAGGTATTGATTTTTATGATCGGCTGATTGATGGCATGCTGGAGCGCGGGCTGAAACCAATGGCGACCCTGTATCACTGGGAACTGCCCGATACGCTGGCACATCTTGGCGGCTGGACGGTTCGCGACATCCCTGAACGGTTTGCAGATTTCGCCGCGATGATCGGCGACCGGCTGGGCGACCGGCTGTTTTCCGTCGCACCGATCAACGAGCCTTGGTGCGTTGCCTGGCTCAGCCATTACATGGGGGTCCATGCCCCCGGCCTGACCGACCTTGGCGCGGCGGTCCGCGCGATGCACCATGTCGGCCTGGCACACGGATTGGCCATTCAGGCCCTGCGCGGCGCTGGCGCGACCAATCTGGGGGCCGTCTGCAACATGGAATATGCTATCCCGGCCAGCGACAGCCCGGAAGATCGCGCCGCAGCACAGCGATATGACGGCATCTACAATCGGTGGTTTGCCGGGGCGATGATGCAGGGGAGCTATCCCGTCGATATTCTCGAGGGATTCCAGGCGTATCTGCCGAACGATTGGCAAGGCGACATGAAGATTGTATCGCAAGATATTGATTGGTTTGGCATAAACTATTACACGTGCCAGCGGATCGCGGCTGGCACCGGGGACTGGCCAAACATGGATCTGGTTCAGGGACCGCCCCCCCGTACGGACATGGGATGGGAAATCTGCCCCGAGGGTTTCGATTGGCTGCTGCGCCGGACCGTCGCCGACTACACCGGCGACACGCCACTTTTCATCACCGAGAACGGCATGGCCAATCGTGACACCGCCACCCGCGCCGACGTCGAACGAATCGCATATCTGGACGCCCATGTTGCCGTGGCCCGTGATCTGACTGCCGATGGCTTGCCGCTGAAAGGTTATACATTCTGGTCGCTTCTGGACAATTATGAATGGGCCCTGGGCTATGACAAGCGGTTCGGTCTGGTCCATGTCGACTTCGCGACACAGGCGCGCACGCCCAAGGCAAGCTATCACGCGCTTGCCCGCGCGCTGGCCGATTGATACGGGCTTGGGCATGTCAGATGCGCTCTTCCTCGTGGCCGATGTCGGCGGAACCAATACCCGCGTGGCCATGGCCGAGGGTGGCATCGTCCTGCCTGACACGATCCGCCGCTACTCCAATCGCGACTTCGCCAATCTTGCGCCTGTTCTGCGCCAATACCGCGTCGACCTGCCCGGACCCGACCCGGTGGGCGCCTGCGTTGCCGTCGCGGGTCCTGTGGCCGAAGGGCGGGCCGAGCTGACCAATCTCGACTGGTCGATCGACACTGCACGCCTGATCGAGGCGACCTCTGCGCGACAGGGCGCGATTCTCAACGACCTGCAGGCGCAGGGCCATGCCCTGGGTCATCTGTCGGCCGATGCCTGCCAGACGGTGATCGCTGTTGATGGCGTCCCGGAAGCCGTCCGGCTGGTCATCGGCGTCGGCACCGGGTTCAATGCGGCCCCCGTCCATCAGACCGCGCAGGGCCGTCTTGTCCCGGCCTGCGAAGCCGGTCACGCCAATCTGCCGATCCGCACCGAAGCCGAACTGCGGCTCTGCACCTTCGCCTCGACCTCTCACGGGTTTCCGGCGGTCGAGGATGTGTTATCGGGGCGCGGTCTGGAACAGGTTTATCGCTGGCTGGCATCCGAGGCAGGCAGCACCGACGAACTTCTGGCCGCCGAAATCATGCAGCGGGTTACATCCGATCCCCGGGCGCAAGCCGCCGTGCAGCAGTTCATCCGCATCCTGGGCACCGTGGTGGGTAATCTGTCGTTGATCCACCTGCCGCTGGGCGGTGTGTATCTGGTCGGCGGCGTAGCCCGCGCGATGGCCCCGCATCTGGCCGCGATGGGCTTTGCCGAGGCCTTCCGCGACAAGGGCCGGTTCGCCGGATTCATGGCGAATTTTCCGGTGCATCTGGTGACCGACGACTTTGCCGCCCTGACCGGATGCGCGGCGCATTTGCGCGAGATCATCGAACACTCGGAATGATCGGCATTCAAGGGTTGGTCCGGTAACGGTTTCTTAGCGACCTGCGATTAGGCATGCCTCATCCAATTGCGAGAGGCGGTGTGCGATGCAACTGACGACAGCATGACTGATGGCGGCACGACTGCCTCCGAAGGTCGGGGCGAAACGATCGTCCTTGCCGACCGGCTCGACATCGTGACAGCACGCGATCTGCGCACGGCGGTGCTGGCGGCGGCTTGCGACATCGTCCTGGACGCGAGCCATGTTTCGGTCATGACGGCACCTGCAGTTCAGGTTCTTGCCGCGGCCCGTGATCATCAGATGGCCGGACAGCACAGTCTGCGGATCGACCGTCCCTCGGCGGCGTTCATGGCATCGGCGCGGATACTGGGCGTGTCGCTTGAGCGGATGCAGACGGCGGAGTGTCCGACATGAGGGTTCTGGCCATAGACGATAGCCGGACAATCCGCGACATGGTGCGCCTGACGCTGGAACGCGAAGGTATCGAGACGACCCTTGCCGAAGACGGACTCCACGGGATCGAGGTGCTGGACGGGCTGGAAAAGCGCCCCGATGCCATCCTGACGGACCTGAACATGCCAAGGCTCGATGGGTTCGGATTCATTGAAAGGATACGCAAGCAGGAGAAATATTCGGGGATACCGATCCTTGTCCTCACAACCGAAAATGCACGCGAATTGAAATTGCGCGCGCGCGCCGCCGGGGCGACGGGCTGGATCGTCAAACCTTTCGATCCCGCCCGACTTGTCGGGGCATTGCGGACTGTGACCGGACTGACCTGATGGATCCGATGGACGCGATCAGGGTCACTTTCTTCGAGGAATGCGCGGAGCTTCTGGAAAGTCTGGAGGCCGGGCTGCTGGCGCTGCACGCCGGGACGCAGGATGCCGATACCGTCGATGCGGTTTTCCGGGCCGTGCATTCGATCAAGGGCGGTGCTGGAGCCTTCGGCCTGAAGCCGCTGGTCGCGTTCTCGCACGAATTCGAGACGGCTCTCGATGCACTTCGCAGTGGCCGCCTCGCCCCGGACGCCGCCGCCGTCAGTGTATTTCTGCGAGCCGGAGACCAACTCGGCGACCTTATCGAAACCTGCCGCAACGGCGATACGCCAACCGTGCCAGATACGGCGGATTTGATGGGCTTGCTCGCCGGGACGGACGATGCTGCTGTCAGCTCCGATCCGGCGGTGGATTTTGCACCTGTTATGCTGGATCTGGATGTCGCGCCCCTGTTCGATGACGCCTTTACGGACATGCCGGAAGCGACAGGTGTCCCTGATAATCGCACCTGGATCGTTACATTTGAACCGCTTCCTGATCTTCTGATCAGCGGGAATGAACCGCTGTTCCTGTTTCGCGCTCTTGAAGTCCTCGGCCGGATCGAGGTCGAGGCTCTTCTCGAAGGCCTGCCCCCGCTCGGGAACATGGACCCGCAGGTGCTTGGCCTGCGGTGGATGATCCGGCTGATCCCAAGTGCACCAGATCTTACCGAGACCGAGATCGAGGCGATATTCGAGTTTGCCCTCGACCTTTGCGTCCTCGACATCTGCCTGGCCCCGGCCCCAACCATCGCCCTGACGTCCGCTCCTGTCACCCATCAATCCGTAACCCCGCCCATGGAAGGATTGCGGCAACAGCCCGATGAGCCGGGGCTCGACAGTCTGCCCGACACTGAGCCGTGCAGCCCGCGCCCGCCCGACGCGCCAGCGACGCCGCTCCCTAAACCGCCCCCGATGACAACCATTCGGGTCGACTTGGAGCGCGTGGACCGGCTGGTGAATCTGGTCGGCGAACTCGTCATCAGTCAGTCGATGCTGGCACAGGGCATGATCCGAGCCGGTCTGGATCAGCATTCGGAAGCGGTAACCAACCTTGACGACCTGCAACAGCTGACGCGCGACATGCAGGACAGCGTCATGTCGATCCGCGCCCAGCCGGTCAAATCGTTGTTCCAGCGGATGACCCGCATCGTCCGCGAGGCGGCGCAGTCCACCGGCAAAGACGTACGCCTTGAAACCGATGGTGAAGGTACTGAAATCGACAAGACCGTCGTCGAACGGCTTGGTGATCCGCTGACCCACATGATCCGCAACGCTATCGACCATGGGCTGGAAGATCCCAAGGCACGTACTGCGGCTGGAAAGCAACCGACCGGAGTGGTGCGCCTGTCGGCCCGGCAGCAATCGGATCGTGTCGTAATCGAGGTATCGGACGACGGTCGCGGCGTTGATCGAGATCGCGTTCTGGAACGGGCCATCGCCCGCGGCCTGGTGCCCGCAGGAAAAATACTGGACGCAGGCGAAATTGACAGATTGCTGTTCTTGCCGGGTTTCTCGACATCGGAGACTGTGTCGTCATTGTCGGGCCGTGGCGTCGGAATGGACGTGGTGCAGCGTGCGATCCGCGATCTGAACGGCACTATCGCAATCACATCGACCGAAGGACTCGGTTGCGCGATTTCGATCAGCCTGCCGCTGACCCTGGCAATCCTTGATGGTATGATTGTGCGCAGCAACTGCCAGCGAATGGTGATACCGCTCTCTGCAATTATCGAAACGCAAACCATCAGTGCCGCGCGGATCGAACGGTTAGGCAGTCGGCAGACGGTCGTTCAGCTCCACGATCACTTCGTTCCGATGGTCGATCTGGCGCAGGGCATGGGCTTTCCGTCCGCCTTACGTTCCCGTTCAGATGGCAGCGCCGACTGCGATGCGGCCGATGATGACGACACTGCCCTGTTGTTCGTGCAATCCGACGACAGCGGCCCCTTCGCCATTCGGGTCGATGCCATCGAGGCTCAGCGACAGGTGGTCATCAAGGGCCTCGGCGAGGATTTCGGCCATGTTCCCTGCGTTTCCGCTGCCACCATTCTTGGCGACGGTCATGTCGCACTGATTGTCGATCCGGCCGGAATCGCCGCGACATCTGGTCTGCAGACCAAACGTCCGACACCCGCCCTTTTTCCTGAGAGTTCGCTTCAATGAACCAGACCGCCACCATCGCCCCATCCGTCGCTGCCGCTGGTCCGGTCGATCCGCTTGAGGACCGCAGCGAATTGCTGACATTCCGCTGCGGCGGTCAGCGCTATGCTGTCGACATCATGTCCGTACGTGAAATTCGCAGTTGGAGTCAGCCGACACCCCTGCCCCATGCCCCGCCTTTCATGCGCGGCATGGTCAATCTGCGCGGCTCGGTCCTGCCTGTCATGGATCTTGCCCATAGGTTGGGCAGCCCTCCGACAGATGACGATCCGCGCAATGTCATCATTGTCATTCAGGACCGGGCCCGCGTTCACGGCCTCTTGGTGGAGGCGGTTTCGGACATCGTGCATCCGCGGATGGACCAGTTGCAGGACGTGCCGCAGGTCGGGGACGGTGATGACAATGCGATGGCGGACCGGCTGTTTGTGGTCGACGATGTGATGATCCAGGTCCTGCTCATCGCGCGCATCCTCCCACCTATCGGAACGCAATTCGCTGGGACGATGACGTGATCGCGCTTGCCGACCGATCTTATCGGGCAATCGCTGCGATCGTTGAGCGCGAAGCCGGACTATATATGCCCGAGACGAAAAAGACCTTTCTTGCGTCCCGCTTGCAACGACGCCTGCGGTTTCATGGGCTGAACGATTTCGAGACCTATGTCCGGCTGATAGGCGATCCGGGTGCGGCCGGTACGACCGAGCGGCGGCACCTCGTATCGGCCCTGACCACCAATGTCACGGCAATCTACCGCGAGCCACATCACTTCGATCTGCTGGCGCAGCACCTGCTGGACCGTCGGCGGCAGGGTGTGGAGGCGGGCGGCGGATTGCGGATATGGTCGGCGGGGTGTTCCACGGGGGAGGAGCCACTGTCCATCGCCGCGGTCTGTCTGCATGTCTTCGGGCCGAGCTGGACAAATGATGCCCAGATCATCGCCACCGATGTAGATCTGAGCGTGTTGGAAACGGCCCGCACCCGCGACGACAGCGCCACGCTTGGACCTGCCCTGGCGGCGGTTTCGAGTTTGCCTGGAGGACGCACCCGAGATCTGCCGCAAGCTCCCGATCACCTTCTTGCGCTGCTGCGTGGGGGAATAACATATCGGCATCACAACCTGCTGGATGATCTCGACCTGCCCGGCCAGTTCGACGCCATTTTCTGCCGCAACGTGACTATCTATTTCAGCGCGGTCGTACAAAAAGCAGTGCATGAACGGTTGCGGGCGCGCCTGGCTCCTGCCGGAATGCTGGTACTTGGTCACTCCGAGCGCCTGCTGGGTGACCGACCCGAACTGGTATCTGCCGGTCGCACGACCTTTCGACGTCCCTTACCGGATGAAAATGTTTTAGCCCGAAAGGCCATCCGATGCCGTTGAGGGACATGTTGCGCGTTCTTGTCGTCGACGACATGTCGACCAGCCGGGGGATCCTGCTGCAGGCTCTCGATACGCTTGGGATAGGCAACGTGAGCTATGCTGAAAACGGCAGAACCGGCATGCTTTACGCGCGTGAGAAAGTTCCGCATCTGGTGCTGTCCGATCTCTATATGCCGGAACTGAACGGGCTGCAGCTTTTGCAGCATCTCAGGGCGGAACCCTTGACCCAGAAGGTCGGGTTCATTCTGATCTCGGGGCGGGGCGATGCCACGGTCATCGAGACGGGGCAGAGGCTCGGGATGAACAATTTCCTGACCAAGCCTTTCACCGCGGCACAGTTGAAAAGCTGTATCGAAGCGGTGGTGGGTCGCCTGTAGATGACCGTCTGTTCCGGGGATTTCGCGGGCCGCGTTGCGAGCGAATGCCGGGAGGCGGCGTTTCGTCTTCTGCGCCTGCAAGATGCCATCAGCGAAGAAATCGCGGCCCAGGATGTATCCGGCCGTATGATCGCTGAGCTTCAGGTCCTGGATCAGGTCAGCCAGACGATCGCCGATCTGGGAGAGGTCTTTGCAAAACTGGCAGTTGCCGACGGGGAACCGATTTCCCTCGCCACTATCGCGCTCGCGCGGCAGAAGAGCCTTCGACAACGGCTCAGCGGTCAGCCCGATCTCGGGGAAACGGATGGCGACGAATTGTTCTGACGGGCACGCGCTACAGAGATCTGCGGCGGTAGATCCGGTTCAACCGATTGTACTGCTATCCGAAATTAGCTCCTGTCCGACGTTCAGATGGTCCGCCGGTCCCAGGTTCGACAGCCTTCATTGTCGTATACCCTGCCTGTACGACCGCCTGTGCAAATTGCGGTGACACCCTGCTCTTCCCCCTGTCCGAACCGCACGGTTCCACCGCGAACGGGGTCAAATGCAAGATCGACAACTCGGAGTTCGCAATCGCGGGCGGGACAGACAGACCATCGCGCGCTTGTCTGGTCAGGCTGCTTCGTCTTCCGACAACTGCCGCTGCCACATCGAGGCATATCGACCGTCGTGCAGGAGAAGCTGATCGTGCGTGCCCCACTCCACGATCAGCCCGTCTTCCAGCACGACAATCATATCGGCATCCACAACCGTCGACAGGCGGTGCGCGATGGTGATGACCGTCCGACCCTGCGACATGGTCCGCAATTCGGACTGAATGGACCGTTCGGTTTCAGTATCCAGAGCCGACGTCGCCTCATCCAGCAACAGGATCGGCGGGTCTTTCAGTAAGGTCCGCGCGATCCCGACGCGTTGTTTCTCGCCGCCCGACAGCTTAAGCCCCCGTTCTCCCACCGTTGTCTCATAGCCATCGGGCAACATGTCGATGAACGTCTCGATGCGGGCGGCGCGGGCGGCTTCGCGAATTTCCTCAAAACTGGCATCGGGGCGACCATAGGCGATATTGTAGCGGATCGTATCGTTGAACAGCACGGTATCCTGCGGCACCACGCCGATCTTGCGGTGCAGGCTGGATTGCGAGACGGACCGGATGTCGACCCCGTCGATCTCGATCGCACCGGCGTCGATGTCGTAGAACCGGAACAACAGACGTCCGACGGTCGATTTTCCGGACCCTGACGGCCCGACCACGGCGACCGTCTGCCCGGCCCCGACGGTCAGCGATACACCTTTCAGAATCGGGCGCGCAGGATCATAGCCGAACCGGATATCCCGAAAGACGACCTCGCCCCGATCAACGCGCAACTCCGGCGCAGACGGCGCATCGCGCACTTCGGCCGGTTGCCCCAGCAGGCCGAACATCTCGCCCATGTCGACCAACGACTGACGGATTTCGCGATATACTGTACCAAGGAAGTTCAACGGCAGCGTAATCTGGATCATGTAGGCATTCACCATGACGAAATCGCCGACCGTCAGATCGCCCGCCTGCACCCCCATCGCGGCCAGAACCATAACACCGACCAACCCCCCGGTGATCAGAACGGATTGACCGAAGTTCAGGAATGCGAGCGAATAGGCCGTCTTGAGAGCCGCGCCCTCGTATTGTGCCATGGCAACGTCATAGCGGGCCGCTTCGCGCGCTTCGGCCCCGAAATACTTGACCGTCTCGAAGTTCAGCAGGGAGTCGATGGCCTTCTGGTTCGCGTCGGTATCCTGATCGTTCATCACCTTGCGGATTTTCACCCGCCATTCGGTGACCTTGAATGTGAAGGCGACGTAGGCCGTGATGGTGACCAGCACGATCACCAGATACCAGACGTCGAACACGAAAAAGAGGATGACGCAGATCATCGCCAGTTCCAGCACCAGCGGTCCGATGGAAAACAGCAGGAACCGCAACAGGAAGTCGACACCCTTGACCCCCCGTTCGATGATGCGGGACAGACCGCCGGTCTTGCGGCTGATGTGATAGCGCATCGACAGGCGGTGCATATGCGTAAAGGTTTCGGCGGCAAGACGGCGCAGTGCCCGCTGACCCACGGGGGCGAAAATCACGTCGCGTAGTTGTTGGAAACCGATGTTGAAGGCCCGCGCAATGCCGTAAACGACGGTCAGGCCGACCGCTCCCAGGCCGAGAGCCCACGCCGGTGTCATCGTATCGGGTGCGAGTGCGTCGACGGCGGCCTTGTAGAAAAACGGTGTCGTCACGGCGATGACCTTTGCGACCACCAGCATGATCAGCGCCGCCGAAACGCGAATTTTGACCCCGCTGTCGCCGGGGGGCCACAGATACGGCATGACGCGGCGGATGATGCCCCAGGCGTCCGCCGGCGCTTCTGTCGTGGTCAGGGTGGTGGGGGCCATGGATGTTCCGGATATATCGGTTTCTTGCAACCTATGGCGCGGTGGCCAGAATGGAAACCTGTGCTGCCGGTGCCTATTCCACGTCGGGGAGTTTGAAAACCTGACCGGGGTAAATCAGATCAGGATCGCGGATGAAATCCTGATTTTCCTCGAATATCTGAACGTACCGAATGCCTTCGCCGAAATACCCCTCGGAAATCGCCCAAAGCGTATAGCCGGGCTGCACGGTGATCGCGGTCACGCCATCGCGGCGCGAGGCCGCGGCGACTGCCGGGGCGGTGCGCTGGAACGGTGTTTCCACACGACCGGTGACGGTGCCATCGGCGGCCAGCGAGTCGATGCGCAGGGTATAGGTTCCGCTGTCGACATTGGGCAGTGGCGAGGTCCAGGTGCCTGCGCGATCGACGCGGGCCTGCTGAATGGGCCGATTGTCGAGATAGATGCGGATCTGCGTGTCGCCGACACCGCGTCCGGCCAGCTGGACTTCGCCCGCCGCGTCATAGCTGATGGCGTCGATGCCCAGATCCTGTCGAACGTCCGGCGGGGACGTGTTGTCGGGCAACACCGTTACGCCACCTGCCCCGGCACGGAACAGACGCGGCGGCGTCGCGGCGCGTGCAGGTGACGGGGACGGCACAGGCGGCAAGGGCGCATCTGACGCGGTAATCGACGACACCGAAGAGGGGGCGGCTGGCGCGACGTCGATCTGAGGGGGGACGGTGGGGACATCCCCGGCCGTCACGATCCGGGTTGTTCCGATCTCCGGGGCATCGGACGTCTGCGAGGGTGCGATGCCCGCAGTCGCGTCCGTCCCGATCTCATCCGACACGGTCTGGTCTTTAACGATTGCGCCCGTCCCGGTCGCATCCGCCACGCTCACGTCCTCCGCAATCACGCCGCCCTCTGCGGTGGAAGCGCTATCGAGGCGAGTCGGCGCGGGGGCGATCTGCGGGGGCGGCACCGCCGCGACGCGAAGGTTATCGCTGTCCACGGGCGGGAGTGCGCCGTTGTCCGGCGGTCGCGGGACGTCGGCCTCCGACGCGACCGTTTCCGTCACGGTTCTGGGGATGTCGTCTTGCGTGGGCGCCGTCGGGAAGGTCGGGGCAACGATGATGCTGTCGGTGGCGCGCGCCACCACGCCGTCCGCACCCCGCGTCTCGACAGTCAGAATGCGGGGTGCGTCGGTTATGGGCAAATCGAACAGCGATACGAAATTACCGTCGGCATCGGTGCGCGCCGTGGCCACCTCCTGCCCGTCCAGGCGTAATATGACGTCCACGTCGCGGGCGGCATTTCCGGCCACGACCGTCGCGCCCAATCCGTCGACGCGCACGACGTCCATCTTTGGCAGGGTCATGTCGGCCAGGACCTTGGGCGCATCCGGAGTTTCGGGCGTCGGTACGGTATCCGGCATGACCAGAACCTCGCTTGGCCCCGAGACTTTGTCGGGCGATCCGGTCCCCATCTCCGGCATCGACGGCAGGTCGCGCGGTTTCAGCAGGACGAACCCGGCCCACCCGATTGCCAGAATGACGAGGACCCCGATGGTCCTACGCCCGGCTGAAACGCCGTTCGTCATTTCCTTAATCCCCCTTGGACCCGTAGCCGGGCTTTCCGCGACCCTAGCAACGGCATAGGCTTCGGTCAAAACGACAAAAGGATGTATGCCATGACGAAATCGGTTTGTGTCTATTGCGGCTCGCGCGATGGCAACGATCCATCCTTCGCCACGGCGGCCGACGCTTTGGGTCGCGGCATCTCGGATCGGAACTGGCGGTTGGTTTATGGCGCGGGCGACGTTGGCTTGATGGGCCGGGTCGCCCGCAGCGTCCAGGCGACGGACGGCACAACCTTTGGCGTCATTCCCGTGCATCTGATGACGCTGGAGGTCGGCAAGCTGGACCTGACGGCCTTCGTCGTCACCGAAACCATGCACGAACGAAAAAAGGTCATGTTCATGAACGCCGACGCCATCATCGTTCTTCCCGGGGGTGCGGGTACGCTGGACGAATTCTTCGAAGTGCTGACCTGGCGCCAGCTCGGGCTGCACGAAAAGCCCATCGTTCTGCTGAATATCGCGGGATACTGGGACCCGCTTCTGACGTTGCTGGATACCATCGTCGCACGCGGATTCGCGGACGCGTCGATTCTGTCTTTCTTCAGAACGGCCCCTGATGCAGAGACCGCCCTGTCCATGCTGGAATGACTGTCAGGCGGCAGAATTCATTTCGGCCAAATCGTGTTTCACCAGCTTCTCGATTTCGTTCAGCGGGTGATTGGTCAACGTCTTGGGAATTTCGGCGACCACCTTGTCGGCGACTTCCTTGTGCATCTCGGCGCGCAAGACGCCCAGCACCTGCGGCGACGCGACGATCACCAGCGATGTGAACCGACCCTTGTGGGCCATCATGTAAAGCTTCTCGGCCAGATCGCTCGCAAACCGCTCCTTTTGCAGCTCATGAAAATCCGTTTCTTCGTATGCGGATACTCCGGATCCGGCGCTTTCCTGCACCCGGCCGCGACGGTTCTCGGTCTGCTCGCGATCGGGCGGATTGTCTTCCTCGTCCTTGCGTACGACTTCAAGGTTCGGATCCTCGGCGTCCGTCAGGTTCACGAGGAACAGGACCTTTTCACTGTCGGCGACAACGACCATCGTGCCGTTTTTCAGACTGGGCATCATTTGTCCTCCAAATCTTGATCTTCTTTGGACTTCGTAACGCGCGTCACACCGGACACACCTTGTCTGGTTGACCGCTTGAGCGCGTCTTCGGTGCCAATATCACGAGCAAGTTCCCCACCCGTGCGACCTTGCTGGCTTGGCGTGTCGGGCATGTCCTTGATGAATTGATCCGTCTCGCGGGTTCCGTCGCTGGAGCGATGTCGCTCGGCCATGGTTGGTCCTCCGTTGCAAGTTCGCTAATCAACGTTCCATCACGTAGGCCGGTTCCAGGTGTGAAAAAAGGGGCCTGTTGGCCCCTTTTCATATGTCTGACATTTGATGGGGCTTCACATACGCGAAGCGACGTTTTCCCAATTCACAAGGTTTTTCAGGAAGTTGTCCAGATAAGCGGGCCGCTTGTTGCGGTAATCGATGTAGTAGGAATGTTCCCAGACATCGCAGCCCAGAAGCGCGGTCTGACCGAAACAAACGGGGTTCACGCCATTCTCGGTCTTGGTGACTTTCAGGCCGCCGTCCTTGTCCTTGACCAGCCAGGCCCAGCCCGAGCCAAACTGCCCGGCACCGGCGGCGGCGAACTCCGAATGGAAATCGTCGACCGATCCAAAGCTGTCAGTCAGCGCCTTTTCGACTTCGCCCGGTATCTTGCTGTCGCCCGGTCCCATCATTTCCCAAAACTGGTTATGGTTCCACAATTGGCTGATGTTGTTGAATATACCGCTCTGGGCAACTGACCCGGACTGATAGGTGCCGGTGATGATATCCTCAAGGGACTTCCCCTCCCACTCGGTCCCGGCAATCAGCTTGTTGCCGTTGTCGACATAGGCCTTGTGGTGCAGGTCGTGGTGATATTCCAAAGTCTCTTTCGACATCCCCTTGGAGGCCAGGGCGTCGTGGGCATAGGGAAGGTCGGGAAGCTCAAAGGCCATGATATCTCTCCTGTTGGGTTCACTTAGGGACATGTCGGTCTGAACCTGTCCGGGTCAAGCCCCGACAGGCATCGCGTTGCGCAGCACATCCTCGGCATAGAGGGCGACGGAGCGGAAGCACATGACCCGCCAGCGGTCGCCCTCGCGCCAGATCGCGGCGGGAATTTGCGCCATTCGGGTGCGGCGCACCTCGGTTTCAGCAAAAGTGTCGAAATTGACGGGCATCAGTTTTGACAGAAGATTTTCGGTATCTATTCCTTTAATATCAAAAATCTGCCGTGCGTCGCTCACGTTGATGACGGTGGTGAACGCCGTGCCGAGCACCTGTGTCATATCGGCGACCAGGCGATCCGCATCGCTGTGATCACATACCAGCATCAGTTCATCCGGCGACATCCACATCAGGCGTCCGGTGTCGGACGCCGTCGACATCCGCATCGGCGGCAAAGCGCAGGCCGCTACTTTCTTCGTGGCCTTGCCAAGTGCTGTCATGTCGCCGCGAAGGGTGATCATGCCGACCGGCGGGCGCACGGTAATCGAAATGTCAGACATTTGATTTCTCTCCCTCCCGATCAAAGAAGACAGGATCGACGATCCTGGCTTCGACCGGCGACTGGCCGATACGGGTAAAGCGGATCACCTCGCCCATTCGGTCCGGGCCGCGTTCGACGAGACCCATCGCGATACCCCTGTCCAGCGTCGGCGACATATAGGTCGAGGTGACGCGTCCCTGCACGATCGCCTGCCCGTTGTCGTTAACGCCTTCGCCTACCGCATAGGCCCCGTCTTCCAACGCCGAACCGTCCAGCGTTTCCAGTCCGACCAGTTTCCATCGGTCCGGTTTCTGAAACTCGGACCGTGCCTGACCGCGCTTGCCCAGATAATCGTCCTTCTTCTTCGAAATCGCCCAGTCCAGCCCCAGATCCTGCGGAATGACTGTGCCGTCAGTCTCATCCCCGATCATGATGAATCCCTTTTCGGCCCGCATGATATGCAACGCTTCAGTGCCATAGGGAGTCGCGCCGAATTCGGCCCCGGCCTCCATCAAAGCCGTCCAGAGGGCCAGACCCTGCGACGCGGGCACGGCGATTTCATAGGACAGTTCGCCCGAAAAGCTGATGCGGAAAACGCGGACAGCAAAGTCGCCCAAACGCCCGTCGGTCCAGGCCATGAAAGGCAATGCCTCGGCAGACACGTCCATACCGCCCAGCTTTTCCAGCACCTTGCGCGCATTCGGCCCGACGACGGCGATCTGCGCGAATTGTTCGGTGACATTGACGACATGAACCTTCCAGTCCCACCATTCGCATTGCAGCCAATCTTCGATCCACCCATGGATGCGATCCGCTCCGCCGGTCGTGGTGTGGCAAAGCCATGTCTGATCGTCGATCCGCGCCACGACGCCATCGTCGATCAGGAAACCGTTCTCGTCGCACATCAGACCATAGCGGCATCGTCCCGGCTTCAGCGTGGACATCATGTTGGTATAGAGCATATCCATCAGCCGCCCGGCATCCGGCCCGCGAACGATGAGCTTACCCAAAGTTGAAGCGTCAAGCATTCCAAGGCTTTGCCGGGTATTCTTCACCTCGCGCGAGACGGCTTCCGCATGGGTTTCACTGCCCTGCGGAAAGCAATATGCGCGACGCCATTGGCCGACGGGTTCCCAAAACGCACCGTGGGCCTCGTTCCAATCGTGGATCGGTGTGCGGCGCAACGGTTGGAAAATAGCCCCGCGTGCTTCGCCTGCCAGAGTCCCGATTGTCGTCGGCGTATAAGGCGGACGAAACGTCGTGGTTCCAACCTGCGGAATAGTTGCATCCAGCCTTTCAGCAAGGATAGCCAGCCCGTTGATGTTACTTAATTTTCCTTGGTCCGTCGCCATGCCCAGCGTGGTATAGCGTTTTGCATGTTCGACCGACTCGAACCCTTCCTGCGCGGCGAGGCGGACGTCGGAGACTTTCACATCGTTCTGATAGTCGAGCCACATCTTCGACCGCAGCGCATGATCCGCGCCTTCGGGCATCATCCAGACCGGCAGGATCGGCGCCTCGGGCGAGCTTTCGCAAGGTGGGGCGTCGATTCCGGCGGCTTCGGCGGCATCGTCCAACACCTCGGCGGTGGTCAGCGCACCCGATGCCATTCCGGCAGTGATCACAAACCCCTTGCCGTCTGCCCCCCTCGGCGGCTGATCGGGATCGGGGCGGAACATGGCGCGTTCCTCATCCCACCAGAGCTTGCCCCCGCAGTGCGACCAGAGGTGGACGACCGGCGACCAACCTCCGGACATAGCCACGGCATCGCAGCGAATTTCCTGCAGGACGGTGCCGTCACCGGATTGCAGACAGATGGACACAGCCGTAACCTTGGCATTTCCATGCACCTTGGCAATGGCGCGACCCGTGTGAACACTGACCCCGAGCGCTTTGATTTCTTTTACCATTGTACTATCGACAGCTTGGCGCGTGTCGATGATTGCCGGTACCCTGAGGCCCGCCTCGATCAACACCTTGGCTGTGCGATAGGCATCATCGTTGTTGGTCACGACGACCGTGCGCTCGCCCATCGAGACGCCATGATTGACGACATAATCGCGCAGGGCCGATGCAAGCATGACACCGGGCACATCGTTGCCCGCGAAGCTGAGCGGGCGCTCGATGGCCCCCGTTGCCGTGATCACACGCCCGACCCGTATGCGCCAAAGCCGCTCACGCGGACCGGTCTTAGCGGCCAGATGACCGGTTAGATTTTCCGTGCACAGGACGTATCCGTGGTCGTAGACGCCCGATCCTTCGCAACGATTTATCATCGTCACATTATCTTTTTTTTCAAGTTCTTCGATTGCGTTCTTTACCCAATCCGCTGCGGTCTTCCCGTCGATGGTCGCTCCGTCCACCACGGCGCGACCGCCCCAGGTCGCGCCCTGCTCGACCAGGATGACGCGCTCACCCGTCTTCGCGGATCCAAGGGCTGCCGTCAGGCCCGCGATGCCGCCGCCGACAATCAGGGTGTCGCAGAAGGCATACTGATGTTCGTAGCGATCGCCGTCTGCCTCGGTCGGGGCGGCCCCCAGACCGGCGGCGCGGCGGATTACCGGCTCGAATACATGTTTCCAGAAGGCGCGCGGATGGATGAACGTCTTGTAGTAGAATCCGGCGGGCAGGAAACGCGACCCGAAGTCGTTGATCCGTCCGACATCGAAGGCCAGCGACGGCCAGGCATTCTGGCTGTGTGCAACCAGACCGTCATAAAGCGGTTGCATCGTGGCGCGCTGGTTCGGCTCGAAATGCGCCCCCTCGCCGATCTGCATCAAGGCATTGGGTTCTTCGGGGCCTGAGCCGACGACGGACCGGGGTCGGTGATATTTGAAGCTGCGGCCCATCACAATCTGGCCATCCGCCAGAAGGGCGGAGGCCAGCGTATCGCCGATATAGCCACGCAGGATTCGCCCGTCGAAAGTGAACTCGATCGGTTTGCTGCGGTCGATCAGACGGCCGCCGGTCCTGAGGCGGCGGCTCATGCGCTGCGTCCTTTGGCGATGAGGGCAAGGATGTCGGCAGGTGGTTCGGTCGTCTGTGCACAATAGGTGCCGTAGACCTGCAAACTGGAAGTATCGCGCGCGGCGAAGAACCATTTGCCGCAGCCATAGGCGTGGCGCCAGCGCTCGAAGTGCACACCTTTAGCGTTGTCCCGCAGAAACATGTACTCTTCGAATTGCTCGTCGGTAGATTCAGGCCCGAAGCGTTTCAGATGCGCCTGTCCACCGGGCGCAAGCTCTGTTTCTTCGACCGACAGGCCACAGTTCGGACAGGTCAGCAGCAGCATCGCACACTTCCGTCAAAATGGGCGGAGGTGCCCGGTGTCAGGCTGTTATTGCGTCGCGGAGCTGGCTTCGATCCGAACTTCAGGCGCACCGCCGACTCCAAGGTCGAACGATCCGCCCAGAAGCGCGAACATGATGAAACCAACGGCGACGACAATACCGCCGAGAAGGAAGTTGATACCGCGCGGAAGGCGTCTGGGTAAAATGCGAGCCATGGCAGTTGGCCTAAGTAAGAAAACAGGTAATCCTTAACACATAGAGTCTGCCATAGGTTTCGCCTAGTCCTGCGACACAGTGTTTCAAAGTGTCGTGAAGTATTGCGCACGGCGCACAAGGAACCGGCCATCAGTGCGCCACCCCGGCGGCGACAGATTCGTCGATGAACCGACCCTCGCGGAATCGCTCCATGCCGAAGGCGGCTGTCAGAGGGGAATGACCCTTCGCCATCAACTCGGCCATGCCCCAGCCCGATCCGGGGATCGCCTTGAAGCCGCCCGTGCCCCAGCCGCAGTTGACAAAGAGACCGTCCACCGGAGTTTTCGACAGGATCGGGGAGCGGTCACCCGTCACATCAACGATTCCCCCCCATTGGCGCAGCATTTTCAGACGCGATATCATCGGGAAGGTTTCGACCAGGGCGCGCAACGTCTCCTCGATATGCTGGAAGCTGCCGCGTTGGGTATAGTTGTTATAACCGTCGGTTCCGCCGCCGATCACCATTTCACCCTTGTCGGACTGGCTCATGTAGCCGTGGACGGTGTTGGCCATGACGACGACATCCATGCAGGGCTTGATCGGCTCGGACACCAGGGCCTGCAGCGCGACCGACTCCAGCGGCAGGCGGAACCCGGCCATCTGCGCCAGAACGCCGGAATGACCTGCCGTCACCAGGCCCAGCTTGCCACAGGCGATATCGCCTTGCGTCGTCTGCACACCTGTAACCTTGCCGCCCGATTGCGCGATGCCGGTGACTTCGCATTTCTGAATGATGTCCATGCCCATGTCGGTGCAGGCGCGGGCGTAGCCCCAGGCCACCGCGTCGTGGCGTGCGGTGCCGCCACGGGCCTGCCACAAACCGCCAAGGACGGGGTAGCGCGGCCCTTCGATGTTCATGATCGGGCAGAGCTGTTTGACGCGCTGCGGTCCAATCCATTCGGTGGTCACGCCTTGCAGCGAATTGGCATGGGCCGTGCGCTTATAGCCCCGCACCTCGTGATGGGTCTGGGCCAGCATGATGACGCCGCGCGGCGAGAACATGATGTTGTAGTTCAGTTCCTGTGACAGGCCCTCATAGAGCGAGCGCGCCTTTTCGTAGATCGCCGCCGACGGATCCTGAAGGTAGTTCGAGCGGATGATTGTCGTGTTGCGCCCGGTGTTACCGCCGCCCAGCCAGCCCTTTTCAAGGATCGCGACATTGGTGATGCCATGGTTCTTGCCAAGATAGTACGCCGTGGCCAGCCCGTGCCCGCCCGCACCGACGATAATGACGTCATAGCGTTTGCCCGGCGGTCGCCTGGCCCAGGTACGGCCCCAGCCCTCGTGGTTGCGGAGGGCTTCGCGGGCGATGGCAAAGGCGGAAAAACGTCGCATGCGCAAAGGCTCCCCTCGATACGTTGGCCCGGTTTGCCCCGATCTTGGCGCAGGCAATATGGGCACAGCGGCATGTTTGTGAACATCCGCGACATCGGTCCCTTTCCGAGGCCGTTTCGCATGGCCTAGACCGTCCGATCACGAAGCCGCAAGGGGGGCTTCTGTCGCCGCTCCAAGACCGTTAGAGGAGCGAAATGATAGACCGGGTGGATTGCTGATGTTCTGGATTGTCGTGGCGCTGCTTCTTGCGGCTTGTATTCTTGTGATGGCGGCTGCGCTGCGCGGCGGTGCCGGACCGGGCGTTCGTCCTGACGTGGATGTCTACCGCGATCAGCTCCGCGAGCTGGAGCGGGACGCGGCGCGCGGAACCCTGGACCCGGAGGAGGCCGAGGCCGCCCGCACCGAAGTGGCGCGCCGTCTTCTGGCCGCCGACCGGGTCCGCGACGACGGCGTGCGCGGGAGCGGCAATTCCTGGCTGGGACTGGGCCTGATCGGGGTGCCGGTGATCGCCGTATCGCTGGGCATCTATTTCTGGATCGGCACACCGGGCAAGCCGGATTACCCCCTGCAAGGGCGCATTCTGCGGATCGAGGAGGCGCGTGCCGCGCGCCCCGACCAGACCCGTGCCGAGGCTGCCGTGCCCGACGAGATCGACGACAGCCGCGCCGACGTGACCCGTCTGGCCGAGGAGTTGAAGCAGGTTTTGGCGGCCCGTCCCGACGACCTGCGGGGCTGGCGGCTGGCGGTGCAGACACAAGCGGGACTTGGCGATCTGGAGGCGGCCTGGCAATCGCAGGACCGGGTAATCGCCATTCTGGGCGAGGAGGCCGGGGCCGAGGAATTCGCCCTGCTGGCCGAGCTGATGATTCTGGCAGCGGGCGGCTATGTCTCGCCCCAGGCCGAGACCGCGCTGTCCGAGGCGGTGCGCCGCGACCGGGCAAACGGCACAGCGCGATATTATGCGGGGCTGATGTATGCGCAGGGCGGTCGCCCGGATCGCGCCTTTGGAATCTGGCGCGGCTTGATTGCCGAAAGCGCACCGGGTGACCCCTGGCTGGACCCGATCTATGCCCAGATCGAAGAAATTTCGGTTCTGGCGGGCGACCCGACCCCGCTTGATGAGCTGCCGCAGCCGCGCGGACCGTCGGTGGATGATATCGAGGCGGCGGGCGACATGACCCCGCAGGATCGGATCGAGATGATCGGCAACATGGTACAGGGCCTGTCCGAACGGTTGGCGAGCGAGGGCGGGACGGCGGAGGAATGGGCGCGGCTGATCACCTCCTACGGCGTGCTGGGACGCACCGATGCTGCCGCGACCGTCTATGCCGAGGCAAAGACCGTGTTCGCCGCCGACCGGGGGGCGTTGGACACGCTGGCCCGCGCCGCAGACCGTGCCGGGATCAACCCTTGATCCACGAGACCATCGAAGGGTTCGCCGCCGCCCTGCCCCCGCACGGAGCGCTGATGGGGCTGGACCTTGGGACCAAGACCGTCGGGGTGGCCGTCAGCGATACCTTCCGCAGCGTGTCCACGCCATTGCAGACGATCCGCCGCACCAAGTTCACCGCCGATGCCGTCGCAATCGAGGCGCTGCTGACGGCGCGAACGGTCGTCGGCATCATCCTTGGCCTGCCACTGAACATGGACGGCAGCGAGGGGCCGCGCGGTCAAGCCACCCGCGCCTTCGCCCGCAACATGGCACGGCGGATCGATACACCCATCGGATACTGGGACGAACGTCTGTCGACGGTGGCTGCCGAACGCATCCTGCTGGAGGCGGATACGTCTCGAAAGCGTCGCGCAGAGGTCATAGATCACGTCGCCGCCGGGTTTATCCTGCAAGGCGCGCTGGACCGTCTGCGCCATATCGGAGCCGCCCTGTGACTCATGATCCGACATCCGATGGCGTCTGGAGCCGTTCCGAAATCGAAAGTCCCTGCGTGAAACTTTGCGTGGTCCATCCGCAAACGCGGTTATGTATGGGCTGTCATAGAACCATGGACGAAATCGGGGAATGGTCCCGCATGACGTCCGAAGCCCGCCGCGCGATCATGGATGCCCTTCCCGCCCGTGCCGAGGCCGCCGCCCCTGTGCGGCGAGGCGGTCGTGCGGCCCGGTTGAAACGCGGTGGCTGACCGTCAGGTCGGGCGCGTCCTGGCCCTGCTGCGATTGCGCAGACGCTCTTTCATGCGGGCCTTCGCCTCGGGTGAGCCGTCGTGGAACGTACCGAACCAGCGGTCCAGCGGGAACATTCCGTCGGCGTAATTGCACTCGAAATATTTGTGATGGAGGTAATGGGCGTAGCAATGCGTCTTGATCGACGTCTTGTCGCCGACCTCGATACGTTCGAACCCGGCATGGCCCGGCGCGGGGCTGAGTGCGGTGTGGATCAGCACAGAAAGCACGTGCAGCGGGTGGAACGGGATCAGCAGGAAGACCAGCACGCCGGAGAAATAAAGTATGTGTTCGATCGGGTGCATCGACAGGCCGGACCATGGACCGGGATTGACGTTGCGATGATGCACATTGTGCGCCATCCGATACAGCGGTGGCCAGTGGATTGCCCGGTGGATGGCATAGAAATGCAGATCGCGCAGAACCGGAACAAGCACCAGAAGGACAACAAAATAAACTGGATTGTCAACGAAGGTCACCTGCGGCACATAGCCGTTCGCCGCGACCCAGAGCATCAGCACCTCGAACGCGGTCCAGATCGGAATGGCGCTGGCAAAGGTCCATGTCAGGTTGTCGAGCGTCTGGTTGCGGAACAGGAACTGCCCGCTGTCGCGCGACGGCCAGCGGGCATTGAACTTGAAGCGGTCGCCCTGTGCCCGCTGGACGTAGAGCCGCAAATGGAACGCCCCGAAAAACACGGCGACAATGGCGGCGTTGCGCGCCAGCAGATACGCGATCCACAGCGGGTCGAGGTCAGCCATCGCCTGCATCGGCGGGCTGAGGTACACCCAGACGACCAGCGCGACCAGGAAATACAGCATGTTCCAGGGCATGAAATACCCCGGCCAGCCAAAGATCCAGCGCAGCGCGGCGACCGGTTTTGCTGGCCATGTCAGCACCGGGGGATAGGCGATGCGCGCCTTGGGGGCCCAATCGCCGCGCCGGTCACGCTCGCCGATTTGCGTATCGTCCATGTGGCCCCCTCCGATCCCTTGTGCCAGTGCATCAGATCGCAAGGTGACCCGAAGTCAAGCCATAAGCGTCAGCCCGCAAAGACCTTGCGCAGCATGTTCAGCGCCACGAGGAACAGAAAGACCGCGAAGACGCGCTTGAGCGGGGCCGGGGTCATCGAATGGGCCAGTCTCGCGCCCAGTGGGGCCGTCAGCAGGGTCATGGCAATTACGATCAGGAAGGCCGGTATGTTGACCAGACCGATGGTCATCGGCGGGCGCAGGCCAGACGTGGGCAGGATCAGAAACAACAGGACGGCTGGCACCGCGATCAGCAGTCCGAAACCCGCCGCGGTGGCGACCGCGCGGTGGATCGGCACGCCGTGCAACGTCATCAGCGGCACCCCGAAGCTGCCGCCGCCGATGCCCATCAGGACCGAGGCGAAGCCGACGGCAGGCGAATACAGATATCGCTTTGCCCCCGTCGGCATGGTGTCGGCCAGCCGCCAGTGCGGGCGAGAAAACGCCATGTAGAATGCCACGATCAGGGCCAGCCCCGCGAAGATAGCAGTCAGCGTTTCCGACCGAAGCTGCGTTGCCACCAGAGAGCCGACCAAAGCCCCCCCGACGATGCCCGCGCCCCAGCCGCGCAGGATCGAAACCTCGACCGCGCCCCGGGCATGATGGGCGCGCACAGACCGCAGGCTGGTCACGACGATTGTGGCCAGCGAGGTTGCAACGCAAACCTGCATGATATTGGGCCCGTCATAGCCAAGAATCTGGAAGACATAATAAAAAGAAGGCACCAGAACGATGCCGCCCCCGACCCCCAGCAATCCGGCAAGGACGCCCGCGAAGGCCCCCACAACCATCAGAAACGCGACGAGCGGAAGAAAGGTGGCGAGGTCTGGCATCGGCATGGTCCGTTGGTTTGTGTCCCGCGGCGTCTACAACCCAGCCCGGCCTGCTACCAGTGGCGATTATCGGCAGCGTCCGCGTCGGATCTTGACCTCTCTGCGCTACGGGTTCAACCGGACGCCACCCCCACGAAAGGTTTCCCGATGTCCGAGATGTTCCGCCGCGCCGCGATTCTTGGCCTGCTGTCCGCCGTCGGGCCCTTCGCCATCGACATGTATCTTCCTGCCATGCCCGCCATCGCAGAAGATCTGGCCAGCACAATCGCCGGGACACAGACAACACTGATTGCGTTCTTCCTGTGCTTCGGTCTGGCGCAGCTGGTCTATGGTCCCTGGGCCGACTCCGCGGGGCGCAAGCTGCCGCTGTATTTCGGTCTTGGCGTCTATCTTCTGGCGTCTGTCTGGGCCGCGCTGGCGCCCGATATCACGAACCTGACGGCGGCGCGAGCAATGCAGGGCCTGGGTGCTGCGGCGGTGATGGTCATTCCCCGCGCGATCATCCGCGACTGGTCCACCGGAACGGAAGCGACGCGGCTGATGGCGATGGTCATGCTGGTGATTTCCGTATCCCCGATGCTGGCTCCGTTGGCAGGATCGATGGTGATATTGGTGGCGGACTGGCGCGCGATCTTCTGGGTGATGGCCGTCGCGGGGACCATCAGCCTGACGGTCACGGCGCTGGCTTTGCCGGAAACGCTGACCCCGGCGCGCCGCCGCCCCATCGCGCCCGCCCGGTTATTGGCGGATGCCGGATATCTGCTGCGGCATCGCGGGTTCATGGTGCTGACCTTCGTGGGCGCCTTCGGCATGGCCAGTTTCTTTGTCTTCATCGCCTCGGCCAGTTTTGTCTATACCGGCGAATTCGGCCTGTCGCCGACGGGTTTTTCGCTGGCCTTCGCGATCAACGCCGCCGGATTCTTCACCGGCAGCCAGTTGGCCTCGAATGCGGGCAACCGTTGGGGCATGGGCCGGGTCGTGCGCGGCGCGACGACCGGATTTGCGGCCAGCACGGTCCTGCTGCTGGGACTGGCGCTAGCCGGTCTGGCCCCCCTGCCCGTGATTGTCGGCCTGCTGGTCGCGGGCAATTTCTGCCTGGGTTTCGTGATTCCGTCGGTGATGGTCATGGCGCTGGACGATCAGGGCGAAATCGCGGGGCTGGCGTCGTCGCTCGGCGGCACGTTGCAGATGGTCACGGGCGGCGCGATGGTCGCCGTCGCCGGTCCGTTTTTTGACGGAACCGCCGTGCCGATGATCGCGGTCATCGCCCTGTGCGGGGTGCTGTCGGCGGGTTTGGCACGGCTGGTCCCGGTTCAGGCCGCCACCGTCGCCACGTGATCCAGCGCCGTGCGCACCACGTCCGCTCCGGCGCCGGGCTTCGCTGCGCCCTCCGACAAGGTCCGCCGCCAGCCGCGCGCGCCAGGCAGACCGGCGAACAGGCCCAGCATGTGTCGCGTCACCTGACCCAGCTTGCCGCCGTCGGACAGATGCGCCTCGATGTGCGGGATCATCCGCAAGGCTGCCGTCACCCGGTCGGGGCAAGGGTCGGGCCGATTGAAAATGCGGCTGTCGGCCTGCAACAGGACCGCGCCAGGGTCGTGATAGGCCGCTCGCCCGATCATCACACCATCCACGACTTTCAAATGCTCCAGCGCGTCATCCAGCGTCGCGATGCCGCCGTTGATCGAGAGATTCAGCGCCGGAAAGCGCAGCTTCATCGCATGGACCAGATCATAGTCAAGCGGCGGGATGTCCCGGTTCTCTCTGGGGCTGAGGCCTTGCAGCCAGGCCTTGCGCGCATGGACAGTGACGCGACCCACCCCCGCATCCTCCATCCGTGCCAACAGGTCCGGAAGCACGGTGGCCGGGTCCTGCTCGTCGACGCCTAGACGGCATTTCATCGTGACCGGAATATCGCCTGCCGCCTGCACCATGGCCGACAGGCAATCGGCCACCAGACCGGGTCGTTCCATCAGGATTGCGCCAAAGCAGCCAGATTGCACCCGGTCGGACGGGCAACCGACGTTCAGGTTCACCTCGGCATAGCCATATGCCACGGCCATCGCGGTCGCCTCGGCCAGTTCCGCCGGATCGCTGCCGCCAAGTTGTAGCGCGACCGGGTGTTCTTCCGTGCCGTAGGCCAGCAGATGCGTCGCCCCGCCCCGCACCAGCGCCGCAGCCGTGACCATTTCCGTATAAAGCAACACTTCACGCGACAGGACACGGTGGAAGGCCCGGCAGTGCCTGTCGGTCCAATCCATCATCGGAGCCACGGATAATCTGCTACTTACGCCAAGCTGCGATTTTACCGCCTTTTCCAATACTTATCTCCGAGTGTTCAAGTTCGTCTATGTTCGATATATTGCCATTTAGGCCCATTATCTGCTACATTTACAACACGTGTTGTAAAATGAAAGGCCATGTTGTAAATCATGGGAACCATCATAAAGCGTCGTCGCAAGAATGGCACCATAGCTTGGCTCGCTCAAATCTCAGTGATGCGGCAAGGTAAAGTCTTACTTCGCGAAAGTCAGACATTCGAGCGCAGATCAACTGCTGCGGCTTGGATCGAAAATCGCGAAGAAAGTCTGGCGCGACCCGGCGCCCTTGATGCGCTCAAAACTCAACCGAAAAGCAAGAAGACACCGACCCTGAGCGATGCCATCGACAGGTATGTCCAAGAGAGCATCAAACAGATCGGCCGGACCAAGACCCAGGTCCTGAAGAGCATCAAGACGTTTGATATCGCGGACCAACATTGTGACGCGATAACCAGCGCTGACATCGTCGAATTTGCGCAAGAAAAGCTCAATAGTGGCGTTCAGCCTCAAACAGTCTCCAACTACCTTTCGCATCTCGGCGCGGTGTTCTCCATCGCCAGACCCGCATGGGGCTTTCCACTAAACGCGCAGGCTATGGAGGACGCCCGGAAAGTGGCGGACAAACTGGGTATCACCGGCAAGAGCCGCGAACGAGATCGGCGTCCCACGCTCGATGAGCTAGACCAACTGATGCAACACTTCCTCGACCGCTCGCGACGTCGCCCCACGTCAATCCCCATGCACCGGATCATCGCTTTTGCCATCTTTTCCACCCGACGGCAGGAAGAGATCGTCCGCATCCGCTGGAAGGACCTCGACGTGGAAGGCAAACGCATATTGGTCCGGGACATGAAGAACCCTGGCGAAAAGATCGGCAACGACGTCTGGTGTGATCTGCAAGAACAGGCCCTGGCGATCATCGAAGCGATGCCATTGATAGAAGACGAGATATTCCCATACTCGACGGATGCCATCAGCGCGGCGTTCACGCGTGCCTGCAAACTGCTGGAAATAGAGGGACTGCACTTTCACGATCTGCGGCATGACGGAGTTTCACGGCTGTTCGAGCTTGGCCTCAATATTCCGTACGTTGCCGCCAATTCAGGCCATCGGTCTTGGACGTCACTAAAGCGCTATACGCACCTACGTCAAACTGGCGACAAGTACGCTGATTGGACTTGGCTGGCTGAAGTCACGAAGCGGGACAACGCGCTTAAATTGGTTCGGAATGGCCAGTTCCCACGGAAACGTCGCTCAGACAGAGGCGTCTAGCCGAAGTAAGGTTCTAGGTGCAAGTTACAGCGCTGGGATGAATCCACATAAACCATACTGACTATTATGCGATTTTGATCATCTAGTAAAATTTGAGAGATTTTCCGACCTAATAGCAACCCTACCCGCTCAAAACTATCGTCGGTTACCGAGGCCGCCAAATTCAGTACACCTTGGCGTGCAAAGTTGCTTTAGCCCAAATTTTCACGCTTAGAAGCCTCCGTATATGAACCGTGCACCACATTGACCAAAGTTGCCAAAAATTCTGGTCAACCAAACCTTGGTTCCAGAAAGCTGAATTCTAGAGGAGACGCCGAGCAATATTGAGAGCGATTGCAGCACTGGTGAAGGAACAATACTCTTGCATTCCATCCGCTTTCTCCTCGTCAGCGAAATCAGCTACACTCTTCGCGATTATGCAAATCGGCTTAGGCTCCGTAGCCTCTCGTGCCGCCCAACAAACGGCAAATGCCTCCATGTCAATTCCTGCAACTTTTCTAACTTGCTTTTGCGCCAGCGCTTCGAAAAATTCTCCGTTGGCTTGGACAGCCGCACCGCTCGCTAACGGTGCCAAGGTTCCCCTAAGCCTGCTATCTGGCTTTGCACCCTGAAAACTGTCATGAATCCTATCAAGCCCGGCTTGGTCGCCCAGAACTGCTTCTGCCGCCGATTGAGCACGTGGATCGATTGGTAACTGATATGGATTTGCAAAAAATTGAACACCCATCTCAGACCCGATAAATTTACCGCTCCCATAATCCCACGTCGTCGATGCCACAATGCACTCTCCAAATTGAACTTCGCCTTTTCTTCCCGCACAAATCCCGGTCATGACAACAATTTTTGGTTTGAAATGTGCGCATGCCTTTGTGGCTAACGCCGCCGCAGCAGTTAAGCCCATCGACGGAGCTGAACAGGCAACAATCCGACCGGATTTCCCTGAATCGATCTCAACCTCCGCCTCAAAGTACCGTGTATGATCTCCTACGATCTGAAGTTCTTCAAAATTTGAAGATACCGCGACTTTGAGTTGGCTTAGTTCTGGCCGGGCCAAAGCGCAAATGAAGAGGACGTCACATTCAGTTATTACTTCTGCTTCATCCGCAGCGTTGCGTGCCAGTAGATATCGCGCCTTCTCCGTAAGCGCGTCCTTCCACTCAATCGCATCTGTGCCGTATCTCGCAATACTCCAAAGGCCTCTACTGAACTCAGGTTCGGCCTTCGCGAGCGCTTCCGAGCTGACCGTCAGACCAACAATGTGTTCGGGACGATTCAGTCCCTCATTTCTGTCGAGTTCAGTGAGAAGCCGGCTGCCTCCAGTTTCACTTGGCTCATCTGACAGCCGAATGGGCAAAACTAGATCTAAGACTAACAGTCCATACTCGTGCTTTTTGAGCAGCTCCACCGCACCAACAACGCACCCTGAAGTATCAATAGCATCTTCAGATATGCCTGCCTTTGAAAAGACCTTCAAAATCTCCCTGACCTTCTTCTGGTCATCATCAACGATAAGGATTCTCATTCGCTCTCCGGCTTTAACGTTTCTCGATACATACTTAACTCCGCTTGCCAGGACGCTTTCGAGGCATGGTAGTAAATCGATCCTAAATAGACGGGATCAAATTCCCGACGTAATTCGTCATCCAGACCGGAAAGGTTCACCAAATTGGGTGGTGACCCAAAGGTTTCGAACTGAGTCACAATCACTACCTTAGTAACAAGGTCAAGACGCAAGAGCTGCCTAAGGAAATCACGTCCACCAAAGGGCCGCATAGGATTGTAGCCCTGTGCTGCCGATATCGAATAGTTGGGAAGTGTCATGTCCAAAATTATCAAGTCGGGCCTAATCTCGCGAGCTGCTCTAAGGCCCGTTACCATAGCATCGGCGTAGGTAAATGCGTCTCTTGGAAATCGCTCGCAGTAGTAATCAGTTATCCTTGAACGCTTGTTTTCATCGTCTTCGACCAAAAGGACTTGTGTCACTCTAGCTCCCCCATAGATTTGGTCTCTCCAAGATCGACGTACGAAAACTCCATAGCTACCACAAATTTGTCAGGTTGCTCAGTAACTGAAACCTGCAACGGAACTTGTGATCTTGAGTTTTCAACAATTTTCGCGATTTTTGCTAGCCCGGTGCCACCTTCTGCCGCGAGGCCGGAAGTGTATTCTCGATTTGATATCATTGTATTAGCTTTCGTTGCTTCCCTCCCGGCCGTTTCAATTTCAGAGCAATCGGAGGAGAAAACAACTCTGAGCAACTTCTGCGCTGTGACTTCGACATCTATCGATATCGATGGCCTTCGGAAGCCAGAGTGTTTTTGAGCGTTGTCAAACAGAACAAAAAAGACGTCGGTAAACAGGAATAATGCCGACACAGCCACAAAGTCCGTATCCCCAGTGACCACTAAGATGGGATCAAACTCAGGGTTTAGTCGTTTAACGATTTCGAGACTGATACTCGCTAGATCTTGAATAGGGAACGGGTCTGTATCAACCGGCCTTGAGCCTCGAAACCAATCCAACATTTCGTCCACCGACTGATTGGTTGTCAGTCTAGCTCTTGTAATGGCATCAGAAAGTGGCGGAACACGAGCCATCGACGTGATGCGTGAGATTTCTTGGTCAAGCTGATCAAACATCACTTCGAGCTCGGAGCGGAATTCTTGCCCCAAGTATTTTCTAGTACCCTCCAATGTGGTGTCCAAATTCGACCAAAACAACGAAGAGAAACCGGCCAAAAACTCATCAAATGTCTCTAAACTGGACGCATCATCATAGAAGCTCAATTTTACAATATCGGCCAAGCCAGTAGCAATAATCCCGTCTGGTTTGGCCTTACTAAGAATTTGAATTTTTTCGTCCGTTAATCCCGTGATCGCTTGATCAAGATCGCGGGAAAAGTCACCTAAAAGTCTGCCGATCAAAGCCGCCTGGTCGACAGGCAATGACTCCCTAAGTATCTCAAACCAATGCTCATTCAACTCATAGCGATCACCATCACTGTCGGCTGTTGTAAGAAGCCGTTCCTCAGTCCACGATCGCCTGATTTGCCCAGACACTGTCCCATGGCGGACTCTCAAACTTAGGTAACTATTCAAACCAAAAACGGGGTCAAAACTGTAAGCTGCTATCAAATCACCCACTAACTCTTGAGCAATCGAAGCCGCTTCATTTTTAGGTACTTCGAAAATCAGCGTTGACGCGCTACCCTCGCGAATGGCGACCAAAAGTTCCTTTGCCAGTCCGGGTGTCGTTGGCAGAATCCCCGCATCTACGAAGGCTCGAAACCCGTCAAACTTCCCAGAAAGGCTTTCTCTTGCCCATGCCTGAATTTGATTTTCGTCGCAGTTGATTTTGCCGGTCTTAAGCTTATCGATTGCGTTTGCAATCTCTTGAGAACGGACAATCTCTTCGATCTCCTCGCTGCATTGAGTGGCCAGCTCATCATCGACTGAGGCGAGCAACTGTAGCTCGGAAATCCTTTCAGACTGCATTTCATCGCCATCTTCGTAACATAGCGAAAGAGCAAGAGTATCCATCTTGCAACCCAATAAGATCAACTCCTTGACCGCTGGGTTAGATCGAACGAATTCCGGATCAAGCTCTGAAGCCCGATCGCACCCCATCGAGGAAAGAAAGTGTTCGATTGCAAAGATCAACTGAGATCGTATTTGTTCACCCGTGAAGGGTACGACGTGCGCGAGTAAAACTGCTGTTTCTGGATGCTGTCCGAGTTGACGGATCACATCGTCTGTCATCGCGTCTGCGATCTTTGAATACGGCAACCATTGGATCAATTCAGGAGATGTCGAGATCAACGGATGAAGCCGTTTGATCAAAGGAAGTAATGAACCTTCCTCAATATGCGAGATAACCTCAAGCCTAAGCAGTTCCGGGTCTTCGCGCCCTATGCTGTGGGTAAGATTTCGGCAATTTCCTTGGATTGAGGAATGGTCATGGGCAGCAAGAGCTCGCCCAAGCTCAAAAAGCTCGACGTGCCTGCCGTTACTTTCAAATTGAGCCTCATCGATATGCTCTGCAACTACAGCAGGATGCAACAAGCCACAAAGAAACGGGTCTAGGCCACCGTCGTGTACAAAGCGAATACGGTACTGAAATATAGCTTCTTCAAGCGATGTGGTCGACTTAAGGCGATAAGCAGTGGCAGCGTACTGACTAAATGTGCTCCAGACTGCCGAATATGCCGTCATTCCTAGCGATGATCGAAGCTCTCTGTCATTCAAAGCGTCATTGCAAAAAGAATGAACCAATTTTTTGAAGGCTTCGGGCCCCTTACTGATAGGTTCTAGTCCAAGTGTCCTGGCAAAGTTGAGTTCTTGGGATGGTGTCCATTCAGACAACATCGACCTTAGACTAGCAAATGCTCTCTCGTCCCCCATCGCCGCTGCGATACTTACCGCACGCGGGTCACCAATCTCTGACATAAACGGCAAGAAGGCTTCATAAAAATGCTGCGATGAATCTCGGAAGTCTGACGCGGCCGCGATGGATTGAGAAACCAATCCTTCGTATAGGTCTACAACAGACTGGTTTTGGAGTTGTCTGAGCAGCAGGGCTTCAGAAGCTGCCGGAGCCGGTTCTCCCAACATGATATGCAGAAGAAAGACACGCTCTTCTTCGTCCATGGTGCTATCAATGTACTGCTTTATTGATCGCTCGAAAACCAAAGGTTCGCCCGCGGGTTCGGTTCTAACACCAATCCAGTAGGCAAAGAAGACTACAGGCGCACTCGTACGTTCAAAGACTTGACTAGCAATCCAGGATTTTTGCGCCTCCAAACCTTCGGTTTGACCAATCAAGTAACATTTCATCCCTAAGGCGAGATGGGACCAACCAGTTAGTTTCACCACATTATCAAGGCAAACACTGGCTGCTTCATAATCGCCGTCAGCCATCAAACTATCCAGCAACGCCTTTTGGGGAATATATCCCTTCAATATTTTCTGTTCAGCAGAAAGTATGCCAATTGCCCACATCAGTTCGTTCAAAACGTCTTGTGTGGACCCGAGGCTTAGCCCCCCAACATTTGAAGGGTTCCTTGGCATTAGGTATTTAAAATATGGAGATAATCGGAAGTGACGCCTTAACCATAGCGCCATCTCGGTCATTTCGGTTGGGTTGGTGGCCTGCTTCATTGCCTCAATTGCATAGGTTGCACCAGTCGACCCACGGACGATGTTTCTGAGGCTGATTTTCGGGATCTGGTTGTTTTTCGGCTGCGGGGCATTGAAAATCATCTTGTGTAAATGGGGTCACTTTGCTCAGCATCTAACAAGAACGTAATCTAGCCACTTGGCGAACACAGAGTGCAAACTCTCGCATTTATTGCACTGGGCGTTCAATCCCAAAACCAACTCACCTCTATACAGATTTGGATGCGACGCAATAAGCTAACCTAAATCAAAACTGAGCATTATTAACCCATAGGTTACAGGGAAATTAACTCTGCAAGCTTAGCCGCAACGTTAGTCATTGTCCCTTCTGCAGTGCTCAAACCACTTCGAGAGGCTAACATAGGGCTGACGTCGCGAAGCGCTTCATATGTTGTGTCGTGCACGATTGGAACGAGTAGGTCGGTCGCCAGAAGAACCGAGAGCTCCTTGTCGGCGATACCTTCCCCTTGAAGGCGTTCCAGCAACGCAGGCGTTACCAGAACGACCCCGACACGCGATTTTACGAGCCCCTTGTCGATTTCCCGCAGCAACGTCGAACCAAGGAGGACATCCTTCTCGCTAAACCAGACTGAGACATTCCGAGACTCCAACAAATCGTGCAGTTCTTTGGCAGCCCCTCCACGATCGTCCCACGCATGACAGAGAAACACGTCACGAGGATCAGGCGGAGGTGTTCGTGCCTCGACACTGCGGCGGATTGGAGTGAGTGCCCTCACCTCTGCAGTCGTGTACATGACAGACGAACCAGAGGGTGACCAACTAGGCCTGCTACCACCAGAACTGGAACCGCCGCCGCTGCTCCGCCCACCACCACTGTAACCTGGGCTGGAGTAAGATCGCGAAGAATATGGGGATGAGTACGACCTATAGCCGCGAGAGCCGCTACGACATGCGGGGCAGTTCTCTCGCCCGCTCGCTGTGCGATGGCCATTTCTTGGTGCAGTACATCTTGCCATTCTTATCTTCTTTCTTCACCGATGTGGACGATTTGAAAACTTGTAATAATGGTTAACGCTTGCGGCCTGGACGCTGAGTCAATGCAGATCCTGCAGCGGACTTTGCCGCTTTTGAAGCGCTGGGGTTCCGAAGCGTCTTGGAAGCAGCACTAGCAGCCCTTTTGCTTGTGACTTCATTGACACCGGCTTTGCTCCGCACTTGCGTCAATGCCGAGCCAGCTGCGCTCTTGGCGGCTTTACTGGCCGTGGGGCTTCGCAAAACTTTTGACGCTGCTGATGCCGCGCGTTTCCCAGTTACCTCTGTGTTACGTCTAGTAGCCATTTTCTGTTCCTTAACTGGATAATTTTTGAGTCCTAAGCCCAGAATGGGCTTAAAATAGACGCGCAGATGCGTTGCTGCCTGCGCATCCCGTTGCTTAAAAAGCTGGCGATTATTAGCTTGAGTGACGCACGCTCATCACGCAGCTCCACTAGTTTTTGCAGCCATTCTTATCGCATGTGATGCGCTTAGATGTGTTCACCCAATGGCTGGAGTGTTCCTTAGTATCGAAACCACATCCGGTCGTGCCACCTTTTGAACCTGAATGAACTTCTCCTGTGGGGGTATGCTCTACGGCCATGATTGATATCCTTTTTCCATTATAAGGTTTGATCCGAATACTCCGAATCTCATGGTCGTAAACTGCATAGTTAACGAAAGGTTGTCAATGTAAACATTGTCATGTTTATATTTCAAACAATTGTTTACTTCATTGACACGCTATCGTTTAGAAGGCTAACAGTATCCATGTCGAATAATACCATCTATACAGCCTTTGGAGGCAATATGTCCTCCAGGCGAAAGCAGCTCAAGTTGACACAAAGTGACCTTGCATCGCGAACTGGCCTTTCTCGTGCGTCCATAGCAAATATGGAGCGCGGCCACCAAAACGTAGCCCTTCATCACCTTTATGCGATTGCCTCAGCCCTCAATGTTGCAAGTGTTTCGGATTTGTTGCCATCTTTGAAAGCTGGAACAGAATTTCAGGAGGAAAATGATATGATGCAAACAAGCGAAGCCTTGTCAGAGACAAGCAGAGCGAGCGTAAACGACTTGATCAAAAAGGCCCTAAGACAGGGTGATCAAAAGAGACAGGGACGATGATCCCTGATAAGATTAGGGCAAGAGAAGCAGCGCAAGAAGTGCTCGATGAATTTAACATCAAACGCATTCCCGTCCCCATCGAGCGAATAATTAAATCTAAGAAAATAGTGCTTGAATATGCCCCGCTTGATGAGGAGCTTTCCGGAATGGCATACACTCAAGACGGCATTTCGATTATCGGCATTAATGCTCTGCATCACCCAAACCGCCAACGGTTTTCGGCGGCACATGAACTAGGCCATCACGTCCTACACCCTGCCGAAATCCAAGCAACTGTTCATGTTTCAAAAGGGCTGCGAGCTTTGCGTCGTGATCCTATATCTTCTCTGGGTAGTGATCCGTTGGAGATTGACGCCAATACATTTGCTTCAGAGCTCTTGATGCCAGAAAAATTCTTACTCGAGGAAATCGGGCCAGACGGCCTGGACATAGACGACGATACAAGTGTTGAAAAATTGGCAAAAAAATTCCGAGTGAGTGTTTCGGCAATGAAGTATCGCTTGGGCAGTTTGATTTGAGGATAGTTATTTTTGGCGTTTGTATTCTTCGACACTGAGACAACTGGACTTCACAAAGGTTTTGATCAGATCGTTCATTTTGCGGCGATCAAAACTGATGAAAACCTTGACGAGATCGACAGGTTTGAGGTGCGCTCAAGGCTGAACCCGAACATCGTTCCATCCCCCAGTGCGTTGACTATTAATGGGCTGCCAATAGAACAGCTTCTCGATAAGGAACTACCGTCTCACTACGAAATGGTCCGGCACCTGGAATCGCAACTACGCAGTTGGTCACCGTCCATTTTCCTTGGTTATAACTCGATCAAATTCGATGAAGAGATGCTCCGTCACGCGCTGTTTCAAACTCTACACCCAGCGTATTTGACCAGCTTTCACAACAATGGCAGAAATGATGTCCTGTCCTTAGCGTTGGCCGCCGATGCCATCGGTCAAGATGCCATCATAGTGTCACAGCGCGACGATGGAACGCCAATCTTCCGCCTCGCGGAGCTAGCGGCAGCAAACGGTATATCTGCAAGCAACGTCCATAGCGCGATGTCCGACACAGAGACAACACTGTCTCTATGCAAACTGATCAAGCAACGGTGCCCCGATTTATGGCAACGCTTCATACGCTTCTCAAATAAGGCCGCTGTTTCAGAGTTTATTGCGACAGAGGAAGGGTTTCTACTCACAGAGACTTTTAGAAACCAAGCTTATCACACGCCGGTCGTCTATATTGGTGAAGACCCCATCCCTGGCAACGGGCGGCTTTGCGTAGACTTGCGGCTGGACTTTGATCAGATCGCAGCATTGACCACGCAGGAATTGCATTCGACACTATCCCTAAGACCTTGCCCCGTCCGAAAAATCCGAACAAACACCGGCCCGACGATGACCCCGCTCTGGGAAGCATCTGCAAGCCTACTAGAGCCCCTTAGTATCGACGCGTTAGAAGATCGGGCAAGGAAGGTTGCTGAGGATGACGCGCTGAAGCGCCGCCTTGTTGACGTCTACACAAATAGTCGCGAGCCGTTCGTAGAACCGACGCACATCGAAGAGAGACTGCATGGCACTTTTCTAAGCGATGAAGACAATGCACGTGCAAGCCAGTTCCACACGACACCATGGCTCGACAGATTCGAGATAGTTCAAACCATGGAAGATGAGCGGTTACGGGAGTTTGGAACGCGCTTGATCTTTTTTGAAGCTCGTTCCTGCTTGCCAAAGCAGGTTGTTAGTAGGCTAGATTACGAAACCGCTGAACGATTGATTGACCCAGACGGCAAGCCTTTTTCGTTGGTCCGATGTTTAGACGAAATCGAAAAGTTGGAAGCGGCTGGTATAGACGACCCGCAAACCTCCGAACTTTTGGATGCCCTTAAAGGTTACATCATCATCCGCACGACAAAAGTCTCCGCATTCCTCGAAACCTTAGGGGCTCCGACCAGTAGCGGGTGACCCAATAACGGTTGAGGATCTGCGCTGACTGCTGGAATTTCTGACGGTTGCGTTCAAATTAGCGCAATCTCGAAATCGTAGTGTGAGCGACACCAAGGTCTCGTGCGATCGCTCGGCAAGTTTCGCCGTCGGCCATGCGCTCGCGGGCGAGTCGACGCTGGTGTTCTGTAAGCTTCGGTTTGCGTCCGAACTTGGTTCCGTTTGCAACGGCTATCTTGCGGCCTTCGTTAGCGCGTCGAGTGATACGTTCACGCTCGTCCTCCGCTAAGGCCGAAAGAAAGGCGAGGATACCCTTGCCCATTGGGGTCGTTAGGTCGAGCCAGGGTTTGTCCAAAACTTTGACGGTCGCTGATCTGTCCGCGACGCGTTGGATGATATTGATCCCATCCATCATCGATCTGGTCGCCCTGTCCCACTCGGCAATGACGAGGATGTCCCCTATCCCCAAGGCATCGATCGCGCGTTCCAACTGAGGACGACCTTTCACTGTCCGGCCCGACGCAACTTCACGAAAGATCTTGTCCGCTTTGGCTGTGTTCAAGGCACCGATCTGGGTAGTGCCCCGGGTGGTGGTGTAATTCCGACGGTAGCGTGGGCTGAGCGGAGCCACGCGTAGCTCAGGCGAAGCCCACGCGGGTTGCCGGGCGGCCATGGACGTTCTCCGGTAGGGTTTGGGTTGGAAACCTGACCTACCGATCAAGGAGATCACCCATGACCAAGAGCACGATATCAGAAACAGCCGCGTTGAAAGCGCTTCTTTCGGAGACTGCCGATCATCAGATCCTGGCCGAGATGCTGGGGTTTGTGGCCGACCGGCTGATGGCATTGGATGTGGACCAACTGTGCGGTGCCCAGGCACATGAACGCGCGGCCGAACGACTTAACCACC
>NZ_FNZQ01000008.1 GCF_900109285.1 Jannaschia helgolandensis | reverse complement strand
AGCCTCGGAACCGAAATACCGCCTACTCCCGGCAGATGCGCTTCGACATGATCTGCGAGGCCAACGGGATCGAGCACCGGCTCACCAAACCGAACCACCCGTGGACCAACGGCCAAGTTGAGCGGATGAACCGCACGATCAAGGATGCGACCGTGAAGCGATACCACTACGACAGCCACGATCAGCTCCGCGGCCATATCGCGGACTTCCTGGACGCTTACAACTTCGCCCGTCGTCTCAAGACTCTCAGCGGGCTCACACCCTACGAATACATCTGCAAAATCTGGACTTCAGAGCCAGACCGCTTCATCGTCGATCCGATCCACCAGATGACGGGACTAAACACCTAGTCCCGGAAATTGGCGTTCCCGAAGCTCAAATCCCACTTGCGACGGATCGGGGCCAGAACTTCCAACGCTCTGTTTGAAGCTCCTGGCGACATCTGCGACCTCTTCGATCCACAGGAATGCTGGAACTCCGTCAAGGCTGCTGGATATGCCTCAGGTTAAAAGCAAAACGCTTTAGGATGCAGTGAGCCAGATCACCCGTGGCTTGGGGAACACTTCATGCCTGTGTGATCCAACTAGCCGGACAGGTCGCTCTCATTCTTGATCCGGGCAATGCCGGAATATGGTGCAATGCAGGTCCGGGGGCGATGCTGATGAACTTGGTGCCTGGGGTCGTGCCTTGCTCGAAGGATACGTTCGGCGGCAACAAGCGGCTGACCGCTTTCGGAGATATTGCCGGATGATCTTGCTCTGTGAGTGACGGTGCCATGGCAAGGACAGAGCCGAGCCGCTCAGGTGCATGGAAGACGCCGGAGAGAACTGGCGCATAGATTTTGTTTAAACCGGATCAAGGGGTCCGGCGATGAAAACCGCCCCCGCTCTCCCGCGCAGGGTTTCGGATGCATATGGGCTCGGAATGATCGGGCCTGACTGAATTTTCATTTGAAAGATGCACCCATTGATCGATCCATGGCACAGCGACCAAGACGGGCCTGTCCCCATCACCATACATCGGATCGTGCTGTATTAGCCTTCCATCTCTTCGCAGCGCGATTTCAGAATGGGCAACGCCGCAGCCTCCAGATGGCGGAGCTTCCCACAAGCCTGCGGACATGCAGGCCGGAATGCCCATGTAAGATGGTGCCGCTTGAAGTCTTAGTTTCGCAACAGCCACGCGGTTACATTTCCTGCGCAATCAGCCCGGCCGGGTTGCCTTGGACATTTGACTCCATGATTTGCTGGTATGACCCTTTTCGCTGGAATTGACGTCAGCATGATGAGACATGTTCGTCGCTATCGTAGCCTTTGCGAGAAATCGTATGGATTTCTCATAGAAATCGTACACCGTTCGCCATGGTTACCTCGGCTGCGGACGAGACATGGGGCCTACGCGGCTTGCACCTCCGTTTCGGTCACGTCGGGACCCGCGCCACCGAACTTTCGGATCGCCAGGGAGAGTCCGTGCGCGCTGGTTCGGAGGGTCTGACAGGCGGCAGTGGTTTCCTCGAACATGGTGGCATTTTGCTGCGATACCCGATCAAGGTCACGCAATGCCGCATTGATGTCGTGAACCCCGGTGGCCTGTTCCTCCGACGTTGCGGCGATCGTGCTGATCCGTGTCGTTACAGTTTCGACAGCGGCAATGATCTTTTCCAATGCGTCGCCGGTGTCGTGGACGAGTGTCACCCCCCGCACGATCTGATCGCCGGATTGCGCGATCAAAGTGTTGATCCGGTTTGCCGCTTCCGACGAACGTTGCGCCAGCGCCCGAACTTCGGAGGCGACGACGGCGAAACCACGTCCCGCATCACCGGCGCGGGCGGCCTCCACTCCCGCATTCAGAGCCAATAGATTGGTCTGGAACGCAATATCCTCGATCATGGATGTGATCTTTCGCACCTCTCCTGCCGAAACCTCGATCTCGGCCATCGCGGCGATAGCCTGTCCCATGATCCGCGCGCCTGCTTCCGCTTCGGATCCCGTGGTAACCATGATCGCCTCGGCCTGTCCCGCATCTTCGGCCGTGATACGGATCAACTGCGTAAGCTGTTCGGTCGATCGGCTTATTTCCTCCAGAGTGGCCGCATGACGTTCGGTCCGCTGGGACAGATCCGTGGCTGCGGACGCAATTTCATCTGTTTCGTCCGAAATCGTCAGCGAAACCTGATGTATGTCGGACAAGGCGAATTCGAGAGATTCCAGAGTGCTGTCGAACCTGTCCGCCAGATCCTCGTACCCCTTCGGCAGAGTCCCCGACGTCCGGGACGACAAATCGCCGTCAGCCAGGCGTTCCAAAGCGCGCCGCAAGACCGTGATCGCATTCAGCTGGACCATTCGCTCCTTTTCCTGACGTTCTTCTTCGATCGTGCGCAGTTTCATGGCCTCTGCGTCCAGAGCTTTGGCGCGCTGCCCGTCGATCCGGCTTTGTTCGAGCGCGTTTTCTGCATCCTGCCGTGCGACATTCGCCTGCGTCTGGGCGGTCGTCGCATCGACCAGCGCAGCGGATGCCTGCCGCTCGGCGGTGATGGCCCGCGCCGTGGCCGCTTCGATCTTGGCCTTATCCTTCACCGCAGCATTGACCAGACGCGTTCGTACATGGATCGCAGCGCCGAGCCAGGCGACGTTGATCACGACTGCGGAAACATGGATCAATGTCCGCTGAAGCAGAAGCCATGGGTCTGCGATCGTCGATCCATAGAACAGGGCGGGCATCGCGACTGTTGCCAAGACATGATGGAGCGCAATGGCCGCGGCCGCGATAATGAGAGCGCGAAGATCGACGAGGGCCGCAGTGGCGGCGAGTGCTGCAAAGAAATACAGATGGACGTCCAGTTGCCATGGATGCGCCGCCATCGCGGTCGTCAGAAGCATGACCTGCCCGACCAGTGCCAGCCCCACGGCGATCCGGCCTATACCCTGGTCCAATCTGCGGATGCAGAAGCCGACGAGGGGCAGTGCCATGGACAGCGGGATCAGGACCCACGGCGTCATATCGTTCGCAATCGCCACCATGCCGATCGGAACGGTGCAGGCGAGGCAGGCCAGAAGCGCCAGTTGTGTCGCCTTTTCGCGACTGCGATTCAGGGATTTGTCAGGCATTCGCACCACACATGAAGCCGGGAAGGAGAGCCGCGTCCAACACCATTAGGGCGCCGGAAGCCTTGAGCCTGGACGAAAAGGATGCCGATGGGGAAGTTGCGACAACCCCGAATGGCGATGCGCCTTGGTCGATCAGATATCCACCGGCCGTCGTAACGAGCGACTCGGCTGACGGGCCAAATGGACGGGACAGGACCAGCACGGGAGCCCCCGGCGTGGCACCGGGCAAGACGGCGAGGGTTGCGGCAATACTCGTGATCGGAAACCACAGCAACGCCAGACCGGCAACAAGGGCGCGTTTGTTCATCATGCTGCCGTTGCTAACAGCCGAATCTTTCGGAACGCTTAAGGGGTGCGGCGTCTCTTCAAAGGAATTCCGGGCAATTAACGGGTTCTCAAGGAAGCGGCCCTACAAGACCACCCATGATATTACGATTCCAGATCGCCGCGCTCTGCCTCGGGCTTGTCTTCCTCGGAACGGCCGTGGTTGCCACGCTTCCGATTCCGCAATGACGGCCAGCCATCGCCCAATGACTATGTCGGCGATGAAGTACCCGCCCGCGATCCAGTCCCGATCCGCCAGCGATCCGGACAGGATGTCCAGCAGACGCTTCGCCTCGGCGGCGTACCGGTCGCGGGGCCGGGATCGTGGATGTCCTTACCTGCGAACTTCACGAAATAACCCAACTGACCGAGCATCGGGCCCAGCCCAGCCATCTGCCACATGAGCCATTGCGTGACCCGCGCCTTGTCCGATGCGGTCGCGCCGCCCAGCAGCCTAGTCTTTTCCGACAGATACAAAAGGATTGCCCCGCTTTCCCAAAGCCCGATCGGCGTGCCGTCCGGTCCATCCGGGTCGATGATCGCGGGGATATTGCTGTTGGGGTTCAGCGACAGAACGCGGGCGACTTCACATCCGCATCGGTCAGCGTCACGCGATGCGCCTCGTAGGCCAAACCCATTTCTTCCAGCGCAATGGCGACAGTCACATTCGGTGTCGGAAAGCGGAAAAGCTGTAACCCGGGTTGCATCTTCCGGCCCCCGATGACGTGTGAGCGAAAGGCTGAAAGGTCGGTCATGCGCAACTTCTCGCGTTTTGCCTCTCACCCGATACCCGCTGAAAGCGAAGAAAACGGGTGACTCAGTCGCGAAAACCGACAATGCCTGTGCCCGAATACCCGGACTGCCGGGATTAGCACGATAACGACCAAGCGAGGGACAATATGATAAATGAATTCAAGGATTTCATCGCCAAGGGCAACGTCATGGACCTGGCGGTCGGCATCATCATCGGGGCGGCGTTCACCGCCATCGTCACATCGGTGGTGGGCGATCTGATCAACCCGGTCATCGGCTTGGTCCTCGGCGGTGTCGATTTCACAAGCATGTATGTCGTGCTGTCCGGCGATGTACCCGCGGGTACGGGACTCGAGGCGGCGCGCGCAACTGGCGCGGCCATTTTCGCCTATGGTGCGTTCATCACCGCCTGCATCAACTTCCTGATCATCGCCTTTGTCGTGTTCATGCTGGTCAAGATGGTCAACCGGGTGAAATCCGTGGCGGAGCATCCAGACGACATTGCCCCCGAGGTGAAGACCGGCCCATCCGAACTGGATGTCCTTCTGGAGATCCGCGACAATCTGAAGCGCGGGGCATAATCCGCTCTCCAAGCGTGCAACGGGCCCGCAAGCGCGGGCCCCTTACACATTCGTCAAAGCATTCGCTCAGGCCAGAACGCTGTCCGCGTCGACCGACTCCAGACCCAGGGCTTCGCCCACGGCGGCATAGGTCAGCTTGCCGGCATGGACGTTCAATCCGTTCTTCAGATGCGCGTCATCGGCGCAGGCCTTTTTCCAGCCCTTGTTGGCCAGCGACAACAGGAACGGCAGCGTCGCGTTGCCCAGGGCAAGCGTCGAGGTGCGCGCGACCGCGCCCGGCATGTTCGCCACGCAATAATGCATGATGCCGTCGACCTCGTAGATCGGGTCTTCGTGCGTGGTGGCCTTCGACGTCTCGAAGCATCCGCCCTGATCGATGGCGACATCGACGATCGCTGCACCGGGTTTCATGTGCGACAGGTCCGCGCGCTTGACCAGTTTCGGCGCGGCAGCACCGGGGATCAGCACGGCACCGATCACCATGTCGGCCGCCATCACCAACTCGGCGGTATTGCCGGCGCTGGCGAAGCGGGTCTTGAAGGTGCCGCCGAAGGCATCGTCCAGATAGCGCAGGCGCGGCAGGGAGCGGTCCAGCACGGTGACATCCGCACCCATGCCTGCCGCGATCTTGGCGGCATGGGTGCCGACGACACCGCCGCCGATAACCACGACCTGCGCCGGGCCTACACCGGGAACGCCGCCCAGCAAGACGCCGCGCCCGCCATTGGCCTTCTGCAGGGTCCATGCCCCGACTTGCGGTGCCAGACGGCCCGCAACCTCGGACATTGGCGCCAGCAGGGGCAGGCCGCCTGCACGGTCCGTGACGGTTTCATAGGCGATGCAGGTCGCGCCCGATGCCAGCAGATCATTGGTCTGGGCGGGGTCTGGCGCAAGGTGCAGATAGGTGAACAATATCTGGCCTTCGCGCAGGCGCGCGCGTTCCTCCGACTGAGGCTCCTTGACCTTCACGATCATATCGGCGGTCGCAAAGACCTCCTCGGCGGTGTCGACGATCTTGGCACCGACCGCGAGATATTGTGCGTCGTCGAAGCCCGAGCCGACTCCCGCGTTTGTTTCGACGACCACCGAATGACCATGGGCGATCGCTTCCAGCGCGGCCATAGGCGTCATGCCAACGCGGAATTCCTGCGGTTTGATTTCCTTGGGGCAGCCGATGAGCATCATGTTCTCCCTGAGTTATATGGGCGCGATCATAAGGGTGACGGATTGCATGTATTTCGTTAACACAGGCGTATCAAATCCATCTTGCGCGAATAATTTGCGCTGTTTCATCAAAAACTGGAAATTTCAGCGTGGAGCATCAGATCGACGATACCGACGCCCGTCTGCTGCGCCTGGTGCAGCGGGACGCCCGACTTACTTCGGCGCAACTGTCTGAAAAGTTGAATCTTTCCCCCTCCGCCTGTCATCGGCGCCTGCAACGACTGGAGGCGACCGGCATAATTCACAAAACCGTCGCCTTGCTGAACCCGCGTGCCGTTGGACGCCCCACCACCGTTTTTGTCGAGATCAGCCTCGCGACACAGGCCGATGACGTCCTCGATGCGTTTGAGGCGGCGGTCACGCGTATCCCCGATGTTCTGGAATGCCACCTGATGACCGGGGCCTATGACTATCTGCTCAAGGTCGTCGCGCGCGATTCCGAAGATTTCGCCACCATCCACCGCCGCCATCTGGCGCGGCTTCCGGGTGTGTCCAAGATGCAGTCGTCCTTCGCGCTCAAGACGGTGTTCAAGACGACGGCCTTACCCGTTTAGCCAGCTCAGCCCGCCCATCACCAGCGCACCCGCGACGACTGCCTGAACGACGTCCTTGCGCCAGACGCCGACACCCAGTGCGGCGGCGGATGCAATCAGACGGATCGGGTCCGTTTCGCCGCCCGTCGCGGCGGGCCAGACGATCAGCGGTGCGACCAGCCCCGGCAGGACGGCTACCCCGGTATAACGCAGATGCCGCAACAGCCAGCCGGGCAGGGGCCGGTCGCCGACGATCCCCAGGAACACGAACCGTGTCAGATAGGTCAGCACCCCCAGAGCCGCGATGATACCCCAGACGCCGGGACCTCCGATCTCGACGGGACTCATGTTCTCTGTTCCGTGCCGACGGGTCGCGCCGCAGTCCTGCGCTCGACTTCCGCGCCGGTCATCAAGGCCAGGATCGCGGCCAGTATCAGCCCCAGATTCCACGGCACCCACACCAGTGCCAGCGCCCCAACGACCGACACGAAGGCCGCGGCAACATGCGCCCGCGTCTTCAACAAGGGTCCGACCAGCGCCAGAAATGCCAGCGGCAGCGCGAAATCCAGTGCCCATTCATCCGGCACCCGCGCGCCCAGGACGGCCCCCACGAACGTCGAACCGACCCAGGCGGGAAACACCGGCAGCGCGGTTCCGGCAAAATACGCGACCTTGTCGGCGATGCCCCAATCGACCCGGTCCTCATAGGCACTGACCGACAGCGCATAGGTCTGATCCACCAGGAAATACGCGATCAGTGACCGTTGCCACAGCGGTGCCGCCCCGATGTGCGGCACCATCGCCGCGGAATACATCGCCATCCGCAGGTTCACCGCCAGGGCCGACAGGACGACGATCACCGCTGGCACGCTGTCCAGCATCAGTTGCACGGCGGTGAACTGCGACGCGCCCGCGATCACCAGTACTGAAAAGCCCATGACCTGCGCGATGGGCAGACCCGCCTCCACGCCCAGCACACCGAACAGCGCTCCGAAGGGGACCATGATGACCAGAAACGGCAGCCCTTCGGCCACCCCGCGCCGGAACGGAGACCTTACCATCGCTTGCATCCCTCTCGCGTGACAGACAGGTTGCGATAACTCTCCGTCCGACAGGTCTCAAGTGTCTACGCAAACTCCCTCCACCCTGCGCGTCGCGCCCGACCCGAGTTCTCCGCGTTTGACGCGGGCCGTGACCGGCGTGGACCAGACCGGAGCGTCGATTGGCCTGCGCGTGGTCGAGGAACGCCCGCTGACGATATATCTCAACAGCCGCGAAATCGTCACGGCGATGACCATCGGCGACCACCCGGAATGGCTGGCGCTGGGATTCCTCGTCAATCAGGGAATGGTGCGCGCCGCGGACGAAGTGACGGGCATCGATTACGACGAGGAACTTGAAACCGTTGTCGTCCGCACCGCCGTGGAAACCGACCACGAGGCCAAGCTGGCCCGCGCCACCCGAACCTCCGGCTGTGCCGTCGGCACCGTCTTCGGCGACATGATGGAGGGGTTGGAGGGCCTGACCCTGCCGCCCACTCCGCTGCATGTCCGCGACCTCAATGCGCTGTCGAGCGCCATCAACCGCACGCCGTCTCTCTATCTGGAAGCGGGCGCCATCCACGGCACCTGCCTGTGCCGGGGGCCCGACCCGCTGGCGTATTTCGAAGACGTCGGTCGCCACAACGCCGTCGACAAACTGGCCGGATGGATGCGCGACACCGGCACCGATCCGGCGGACAAGACGCTTTATACGACCGGTCGCCTGACGTCCGAAATGGTGATAAAATGCGCTCTCATGGGGGTTCCGATCCTCGTCTCCCGCTCCGGCTTTACCGCCTGGGGCGTTGAAATCGCACGACAGGTCGGCCTGACCGTAATCGGTCGGATGAAAGGGTCGCGCTTCGTCTGCCTCAGCGGGGAAGGGCGCGTGATATGGGACGCGGAGTGATTGCCGTTCTGCTTGCGCTTGCGGTCCTGTTGCCCGGCCGTGGCATCGCCGGTGACGAACTGCTCCGCCTCCGGCAGGATCTGCGCCCCGTCGACATCGTGATCAATGGATACGGCGCGATGCTTCCCACCGTCGCCGTCACCCAGACCCGGTTTCTGTCGAGTCGTGCCACGGTAAACGTCACAGATTGCCTTCGCGCGGACCTGCCCGGCGCCGTCGTGGTGGACCTCGCGTCCTATGACTGGCCCGGAACCCGGTCGGCCCGCGACCATCAGACCTGTCTGCTTGCCATCTTCAACGCCTTGGGCGACCGCAACTCCATCCGGGCCTGGGTCGCGACCATCGTCGCGCCTCAGGCGCATCCCGGATGCCCGGCCCGCTGGAACGTGGAGGAGGTGTCCGACCTTGGCCCGGCGACCGTGGACATCTGGCGCGGGCGACAAACCATGCCGCTGATCATCGGCGTCATGGACCGCAAGGCGCTGTGGTCCGATACCTTGCGCGCGCCGGTCTACAGCCTGATCCGCACCACCTTCGACGCAGACGACCGCCCCCTTGTCGTCAAGGTCGAGATATTCACCATCGGCGACCGCTACGGATTGCAGCGGTGCCGATGACTCAGCCTCACGGCCTTATCCTCGCAGGGGGGCGCGCAACCCGCATGGGCGGCACCGATGCCAATAACATCGACAAGGGGCGTTTGCTTATCAACGGCACATCCCTCATCGCCCGTGTCATCGGCACCCTCGCGCCACAGGTCGACCGCATCGCGCTGAATGCCAACGGCGACCCGACGCGCTGGGCCGATCTGAACCTCCCGGTCCTGCCCGATACCGCGCCCGACCATCCCGGCCCGCTGGCGGGTGTCCTCGCCGGTCTGGACTGGGCCGCGGCGCTGGGCTGTCCGCATATCGTCACCGCCGCCGCCGACACCCCCTTCCTGCCGCCCGATCTGGTTCCCCGCCTGCTGGCCGCCGCCGGTCCCACGGGTCTGGCACTTGCCGCCACGCAGGAGGGTGCGAAGACCTGGCCGCAACCGACCTTCGGTCTCTGGCCCACCGCGCTGCGCAACGATCTGCGCGCCGCATTGGCCGCCGGTACGCGCAAGATCCTGCACTGGACCGACCGTCATGGCGCGGGCCTCGCCGTCTTCCCCACAACGCCCTGGGACCCGTTCTTCAATGTGAACACCCCCGAAGACCTCGCGCGGGCCGAGGCGATGGCATGATCCTGATGGGCATCATCGGCCACAAGAACGCGGGCAAAACGACGCTCACCGCCGCGCTGGTCACCGAACTCGCGCAGCGCGGGCTGACCGTCAGCACCCTCAAGCACACCCATCACGCCGTCGATCTGGAACAGCCCGGCTCCGACACGCATCGTCATCGCATGGCGGGCGCACGACAGGTGGTGCTTGCCACCGATCAGCGCCTGACCCTGATGGAGGAGGTGTCGGAGCCGACCATCGACCACCTCCTCTCTCGTCTGGCCCCCTGCGACATCGTGCTGGCCGAGGGGTGGAAGCACGGTACCCACCCCCGCCTCGAAGCTTGGCGTCCCGAGACGGGCAAACCCCCGCTCGCCGCCGCCGATACCTCGATCCTCGCCATCGCCTGCACCGGCACCTGCGACCTGCCGCAACCGCGTCTCGACCTGAACGACATTCCCGCCATCGCGGATTTCATATGTTCGACCTGATCCTCGTCGCAGACTGGTCCGCCGCCGCCAGACCCACGGGCAAGACCCCCCGCAAGGATGCAATCTGGGTCTGTGCCGACCTTCAGGGGCGTCAGACCGTCGAATATTTCCCGACGCGCGCGCAGGCCCTGGCTTTCATCGACGACTGGCTGAACCGGGGTCATCGCACCCTTCTGGGGTTCGACTTCGCCATGGGCTTTCCGTCCGGTTTCGCCGAAACCCTGACTGGCGAGCCGACTGCCCTGTCGGTCTGGGACTGGCTGGCCCGACACGTCGAGGACAATGCCGACAATTCCAACAACCGCTTCCACGTGGCCGAAACGATCAACCGTCGCTTTCCCGGCATCGGCCCGCTCTGGGGGCGGCCCGGCACACACGACCATCCCGACCTGCCCGACAGGGGCACCGATCGCCGCGATCACGGGGTCCCCGATCATCGCACGGTCGAGGGCTTCACCCCTTCTGCCCAATCCGTTCTGAAACTCTTCACCACCGGATCGGTCGGATCGCAGAGCCTTCTGGGCTGCGCCGCCCTGTCCGGCCTGCGCGCGCGCCACGCCTCCCTGCGGGTCTGGCCGCAGGAAACCGGTTTTGAACATGTGAAAGATGCAAACCTGCTCGTCGAGATTTACCCCAGCCTCTACGAACCCGCCGATCATCCGATCAAGGACGCCGGTCAGGTCATCGCCACCGCCCGCGCCCTGCGCGCGGCCTCCGCTGATTGGTTCACCGCCCCCGCCAGTCAGCCCGACGCCTCCCGCATCGCCACCGAGGAAGGGTGGATCTTCGGCGTCCTGCCCCCCTCCGACTGCTTTGCCCTGCCGCCGGGAACGGACTGGACGCCGGTCGATGTGGCGCTGGAGACGCTCCGCAGCGGCACGCCCTGCGGGATGGGCCGCGAAACGATCTCGATATACGCATCACCGGGTCGCATCCTCGCCGCCGACCTTGTGGCGACCCGCGCGAACCCGCCGCATGCAAACGCCGCCGTCGATGGCTGGGCCTTCGCCCACGCCACCCTCGCCCCCGGCGGCATCCCGGTCGTTGCGGGCCGATCCGCTGCCGGGCAGCCGTTCGCGGGGTCGATACCACCCGGTCATGCCGTCCGCATCCTGACCGGGGCGGAAATTCCCTCTGACACCGATACGGTTGCCCTTCAGGAAGACGCGCATGTTTCGGATGATCTGTTGTATCTGAAGGCTATCCCGAGGATCGGCGCGAACACCCGCAAGGCGGGCGAGGACGTGGCATCGGGTGATCCGGTCCTGTCGGCGGGCACGATCCTGCGGCCCGGCGACATCGCCGTCGCCATCGCCGCCGGTCACGGCAGTCTGTCGGTTCGCACCCGGTTGAAGGTCGGCGTATTATCGACCGGGGACGAGATCACGCCCCCCGGCAGCACTACCGGCATACCGGACGTCAACCGTCCCATGCTGTTGGCAATGCTCGGGCAATGGGGGCTGGAGCCTGTCGATCTGGGCCATGCCCCCGACGAGGCCGACAGGCTTGCCGCGATACTGGACAAGGCCGGGACCGACGCGATTCTGACCTCGGGCGGCGCATCGGCTGGGGACGAGGATCACCTGTCCCGTCTGATGCGCGACCTTGGCAGCGTCCATCACTGGCGCATCGCGATCAAACCCGGTCGTCCGCTGATGTTGGGACACTGGAACGACACGCCGCTGTTCGGTCTGCCCGGCAACCCGGTCGCGGCCTTCACCTGCGCCGCGCTCTTCGCGCGTCCGGCGCTTTTGCAGATGGCGGGGGCCGGGTGGCGGGAGCCGCAGGCAATCACCGTTCCGGCGGGCTTCGCCAAGCGCAAGAAGGCAGGGCGCCGCGAAGTTCTGCGCGCCCGGCTGAGGGGCGGTCAAGCCGAGATCTTCCGCTCGGAAGGGTCGGGTCTGGTATCAGGGCTCAGTTGGGCCGAAGGCTTCGTCCTGCTGCCCGACGGCGCGGTGACGGTCGAACCGGGCGATCCGGTCCACTACATCCCGTTCAGCGAACTCGGACTGGGCTGAACGTCCGCCCCGGATCACCCGCAGATCACCCATGGATCACCCGTCGATACCGTTCACCTTCGCCACGAAGTCCACAAGGTGCGGAACATAGTCCTCGGGCCCGTCGCCACCGGTGTTCACGGCCATCGCATAGCTGTTCTTGACCGCGCCCTGGACCGGGTTGGCAACGCCCGACCCATCCGCCATCGCAGCCAGATATGCCATGTCTTTCAAGGCGTTGGTCAGGGTGAACTTATGCGCCTCTCGGTTGCCTTCGACGGCATAGCCCATGAACGTCTGGTAGAACCCGCAGTCCATCCGGCTGCCCCGAATGACGCTGTCGAACATGGCGGTGCCGACGCCGGATTTCTCGGCCAGGGCCAGTGCCTCGGCATAGATCGCGCCATAGCCCATCGCCAGAAAATTGTTCAATAACTTCATCTTATGCCCGGAACCCGGCCCGCCGATGCGGACAATGGCCTTGGCCCATGTACCGATCACCGGCTCGACCCGCGCAAAGACATCTTCATCCGCACCGACCATCGCCGCCAGCTCGCCCGTCGCGGCCTGCGCCGGGGTGCCGCCCAAGGGGGCGTCGACCCAGTCAATCCCGGCGGTTTCAGCACTTTGCGCCAGTTTCTCGGTCGAGACCGGGTTCGAAGTAGAGCAATCGACGATCACGCCCCCCTTGGCCATGTTCGCCAACAGGACGTCCACAACCGCCTCGACCTGCGGCGAACCGGGGGCACAGATGTGGACGATATCCGAAGCCCGCGCCAACTCGGCCAGATCCGCCGCCTCGGTCGCGCCCCTGGACACCAGATCGTCGACCGGGCCGCGATTGCGATGCGCGACCACCGTCAACGGATGACCCGCCGCCATCAGGTTGGACGCCATGCCATGACCCATCAGGCCGACACCCACGAAACCGATCTTTTCCATATTTTCCCTCACCTTGAAACCTTCGGTCAAATACTTCCCGCTTCGACCATATAATTGTTCGCCGTACACATCGCCGCATCGTCGGAGGCCAGAAACAACACCATGCGCGCGACATAGACCGGGTCGATAAGGTCGGGCAGGCATTGTCGCGCGCGATGCGCCTCAAGTGCGTCGGGCGTCGCCCAGAGGTCTTTCTGCCGGTCCGTCATGATCCAGCCCGGCACGATGGTATTCACGCGAATCCGTTCGCCGCCCAGGTCGCGCGCCATCGTCCGGGTCAGCCCGTGAACGGCGGCCTTGGCGGTGGCATAGGCCGGAAACCCGCCCCCCGCCTCCCACCACGAATTGGAGCCCATATTCACGATGGACCCACCGCCCCGCGCCGCCATGTCGGGCGCGACAGTCTGGATGGCGAAGAACATGTGGCGAAGATTGGTTGCCATGCGCTCGTCCCAATAGGCGGGCGTCACCTCGCGCCAGTCGTGGCGGTCGTCGCGCGCGGCGTTGTTGATCAGGATGTTGGCGGGACCGATCCGCGATTTCAGCGCGGCCAGGCCGTCGCGCAGCGCCGCTATGTCCCGCAGGTCGCAAACTTCATGCGTGACGCCTTGGTGCGCGTCGGACATCGCCTGCGCGCCGCGCGCGTCGATGTCGAGAAAGCCGACCTTCGCCCCCTGTGCGGCAAATGCGGCCACGATCTCGGCCCCGATGCCGGACGCACCGCCGGTCATCATGACGGTCTTTCCGGACAGGGAAGGGTAATGGGCGAAGTCAGGCATCTTTCGCCCTCCGGTCAGATTGGGCAAGCGTTAAGATCAGGTCTTGGAGCGCAGCCGGATCACCACGTCGACCTTGGCGACTTCCATGCCGTCGGGCGTGTCGGGAAGATTGACGATCTGCAACGCTTCGGAGCCCGCGTCCGACAGACGCCCCTCCTCCTCCCAGTAGAAGTGGGGGTGATCGTCCAGCCTGGTATCGAAATAGCTGCCGGTTCCGTCGACCGTGATTTCCTGCACCAGACCGGCGTCGGTGAAGGCCCGCAGCGTATTGTAGACCGTCGCCAGCGACACCTTTTCGCCGGACTGCCGTGTCGCATCATGCAGCCATTCCGCCGTCACATGGCGATCCCGTCCGTCACCCACCAGCAGCGACGCCAACAGAACACGCTGCCGTGTCGGGCGCAGATCGGCGCGGGCCAGCCAGGCCTCGCCTCGGGATTTCTCGGTCGCGGTCACATCCGCAATATAGAGGTGCGACATGACGATTTTCAAACGGATTCGTCCCAGCCTCTGACGGTATGACCGCGCACGCAGGGTTGCGACGTTGAAACATGCGGTGATAGTGGGTTCGAAACACGCCGAGGGGGGCACATGAGCGAATATCCGACCAGCTTCGACCGGGACGACCTGTTGAAATGCGCACGGGGTGAGTTGTTCGGGCCGGGCAATGCGCAGTTGCCCGAACCGCCGATGCTGATGATGGACCGCATCACCGAGATTTCGGGCGATGGCGGACTGCATGGCAAGGGTCATGTGGTCGCCGAATTCGACATCAAACCTGACCTTTGGTTCTTCGACTGCCACTTCCCCGGCAATCCGATCATGCCCGGTTGCCTGGGTCTGGACGGGCTGTGGCAGTTGACCGGGTTCAATCTGGGCTGGCGTGGTTGGCAGGGACGCGGCTATGCGCTGGGAGTGGGCGAGGTCAAGCTGACCGGGATGGTCCGCCCTGACCGCAAGATGCTGACCTACAAGGTGGATTTTACCAAGGCGTTACAGACGCGCCGCCTGACGATGGGTGTCGCAGACGGTATCGTCGAGGCGGATGGTGAAGTCATCTACATCGTCAAGGACATGAAGGTCGCTCTCTCCGAGAGCTGATCCGAACACGTTATTCAAAGGAGCATGCCCATGCTGCGTCGCGTCGTCGTCACCGGGATCGGGATCGTCTCGCCCATCGGAAACACACCGGATGAAGTCGAGGCATCCTTGCGCGCGGGCAAGTCCGGTATCACGTTCTCGGAAAGCTATGCCGAACACGGCTTCCGGTCGCAGATCCACGGCGTGCCGGACATTGTTCTGGAAGACCACATCGACAAGCGCGACCTGCGTTTCATGGGGCCGGGGGCTGCGTTCAACTTCATCGCGATGGAACGCGCGATCGCGGATTCGGGTCTGGAAAAGAACGACGTTTCGAACGAACGCACGGGTCTGGTCATGGGGTCGGGCGGGCCGTCGACGTCGAACTTCTTCACCGCTTTCGACACCGTGATCAACAAGGGCAGTCCCAAGCGCATGGGCCCTTTCATGGTGACACGCTGCATGTCATCGACCAATTCAGCCTGTCTGGCGACGCCATTCGGGATCAAGGGCGTGAACTATTCCATCACTTCGGCCTGCACGACATCTCTTCATTGCATGGGCAACGGGGTCGAGCAGATCCAGTTCGGCAAGCAGGATATCGTGTTCGCCGGGGGCGGCGAGGAAATCGACTGGACGCTGTCGTGCCTGTTCGACGCGATGGGCGCGATGTCGTCCAAGTACAATGATACGCCGGAAACGGCCTCGCGGCCCTATGATGCGACGCGTGACGGGTTCGTCATCGCTGGCGGTGCCGGCGTCGTGGTGCTGGAGGAGCGGGAGCGGGCATTGGCGCGCGGCGCAAAGATCTATGGCGAGGTGACCGGCTACGGCGCGACGTCCGACGGGGCCGATATGGTCGCACCCTCGGGCGAGGGCGGTGAGCGGGCGATGCGTCTGGCCCTGTCGCAACTGCCCGAAGATCGCAAGATCGACTATGTCAACGCGCACGGCACATCGACCCCGGTGGGTGACATCAAGGAAATCGTCGCGCTGCGCAATATTTTCGGCGAGGGGAACACGCCGCCGGTATCGTCCACCAAGTCGATGACCGGCCACAGCCTGGGCGCGACGGGTGTGCAGGAGGCGATCTATTCCATGCTGATGATGAACAAGGGCTTCATCGCGCCGTCGATCAACGTGACGCAACTGGACGAGGCGCTGTCGCCGTCCGAGATCAACACCGAACTGCGCACGGACGTCGAAATCGATAGCGTTCTGTCCAACAGCTTTGGCTTCGGCGGCACCAACGGCACCGTCATCATCTCCAGGCACCGGGACTGATCGCCATGAACATGCAGGGCAAACGCGGCCTCATCATGGGCGTCGCGAACGAGCGGTCGATTGCATGGGGCATCGCCCGCGCGCTTTCACAGGCCGGGGCCGATCTGGCCTTCACCTATCAGGGTGAGGCGTTCGGCAAGCGGCTGGCCCCCTTGGCCGAGACCATCGGAGCCACAACCCTGCTGGATGTGGACGTGACCGACGACGCCTCGCTGGATGCGGCCTTCGCGGAGCTGGAGAAGGGCGACAAGCTGGACTTCGTGATCCATGCCATCGCCTTTTCGGACAAATCCGAACTGACGGGGCGATTCGTCGACACCAGCCGGGCCAACTTCAAGCATTCGCTGGATATTTCCTGTTATTCATTGATCGAAGTGGCGCGCCGGGCCGCCCCCCTGATGACCCACGGCGGCAGCATCGTGACGCTGACCTTCGAAGGCTCGCGGCGGGTCATGCCGTTCTACAATGTCATGGGTGTTGCCAAGGCCGCGCTGGAGGCTTCGGTGCGATACCTTGCGTCCGATCTGGGGGCCGACGGCATCCGCGTGAACGCCATCAGTCCCGGCCCGATGAAGACTTTGGCGGGGGCCGCAATCGGCGGGGCACGCAAGACATTCCGTCATGCCGAGGCAAATGCCCCGATGCGCGCCAATGCGACCCTCGAGGCGATCGGCGGGACAGCCCTTTACCTGTGTTCCGACGTCGGAGCCGCGACGACGGGCGAAGTGATTCATGTCGATGGCGGCTATCACATCATGGGAATGCCCCGGCCTGATAATCTTTGACGGCGTTTTCGGTTTCGGCGGAAAAGTGATTAACGGTACTGCCAATTCCGGCGGATCGTTGCCGGAAAACGCTTTATAACACGCAAATCCGGCCCTTTTTAAGGGGGTTTGGCCCTAATCTTGCCAAGTCTGTCGGGCATCCTGTGTGGGTGGAATCTAATCTATCCGACTGCGGGCAATATTCATGTCGATCAATTTTCGGTCTTTCTTCCGGTGCGAAGACGGCACCATCACCTTTGACTGGGTGGTCCTGACCGGTGTCATCCTTGGCACCGGCATGGCGATCACAGGCAGCGTGACACGCGGCATCGAGTCCGCTTCGTTGGGCACGACCTCGCAATTGCGCGGTCAGGTGATCCGTCAAAGTTTCGGCGCGGACCTGTGTTCCACGGGGATAGATGGACTGCGCGACCGGGAAGCGGCGCGAATCGCGTCTGGCGGTTCCGATCCCGTGGACATCGCCGACTGGATGGCAACCTATGGCGACACCCTGTCTGACATGGCCCTGCTGAGCGAGCGGGACCGTCTGGTGGCGGCCAATCGCGGCATACCGAACTGGACCCGCAACAAGACGATCCAGTCCCTGATGGAATGCAGCATGACCCGGCGCGGTCTGGGTTAGCGCCTCTCGACTAGGATCAGACAGCGTGGCAGGGTCGCGCCCGACGTATCAAAGGGGCGTGACATGGCCATCGACACCTGCATTTTCGACGCCTACGGAACATTGTTCGACGTGACATCGGCCGCGCGACAGGCGTCGGAGGACCCGGCATTCCCCGCCCTGGCCGATACGTGGCAGACGCTGGCTACCGTATGGCGCGACAAGCAGCTGCAATACACTTGGCTGCGTGCCATCACCGGCGATCACAGCGATTTCTGGCAGGTCACGACCGAGGCGCTCGACTATGCGCTTGATGCGGCCGATCTGGCTGGAGACGCGGCGCTGCGCGACCGTCTGAAGCAGCTTTACTGGGAGTTGTCGGCCTATCCCGAAGTGCCGGACATGCTGGGCGCGTTGAAAGATGCGAACCTGGCGACCGGCATCCTGTCGAACGGATCGCCCGAAATGTTGCAGGGTGCGGTCAACTCGGCAGGTATCGGACGCCTGCTGGATCACGTGTTGTCGGTCGAATCCGTCGGCATCTTCAAACCATCGTCCAAGGTCTACGATCTGGTCGGGCGGGCGTTTGGCTGCGAGGCGGGCAACGTCCTGTTCGTGTCGTCCAATGGCTGGGACGCGGCGGCGGCGACGGGATACGGGTTCACCACCGCCTGGGTAAACCGTATGGGCCTGCCGGTGGATCGCCTGCCGTGGACGCCGACGCACATTCTGACCGATCTGTCGGATATCCCCGATCTGGCGGGCCGCGCCTGATGCCCGAATTCAGGACATCGGACAATCTGCGCCTCTGGTACGAGGATCAGGGCGATGGCCAACCGCTTTTGTGCCTGTCCGGCCTGACGCGCAATTCGACCGATTTCGACTATGTGCTGCCCTATCTTCTGGGCGAACACCGGGTGATCCGGCTGGATTATCGCGGGCGCGGCAAATCGCAGCGCGCGCCCGACTGGAAGACCTATACCATCCCGACCGAAGCGCGGGACGTGCTGGAACTGCTGGACGAACTGGGGCTTGCCCAAGTGCCGATCATCGGCACGTCGCGCGGTGGACTGATCGGAATGGCGCTGGCGATGCTGGCCAAGGACCGTCTGGGCGGGTTGTGTCTGGTGGATATCGGCCCGGAACTGGCGGAAGAGGGATTGGATGTCATCAAGGATTACGTCGGCCTGAACCCGTCGGCCAAGACCTATGAGGAGGCGGCGCTGGAACGCGCGACGCTGATGGCCGGCTTCGATAACGTGCCCGCCGACCGCTGGCGCGACGAAGTGCACCATCACTACCGCGAGACCGACAACGGGCTGGTCATCAACTACGATGCCAGGCTGCGCGATGCGGTGCTGGATGGCGGGACGCAGCCGGTGGCCGATCTCTGGCCGCTGTTCGACGCGCTGGAAGGTTTGCCGCTGGCCTGCATCCGGGGCGCGAACTCCGATCTGCTGACGCCCGAGACGCTGGCCGAGATGGCGCGCCGCCGCCCCGACATGATCGTGGCCGAAGTGCCGGGGCGCGGCCATGTTCCGTTTCTGGACGAACCCGAGGCATTGGAGGCGCTGAACGAATGGACGATGCTTTTGTGATCGATGTGGTGACGCTTGCGGACATCCGCGCCGCGGCGGATCGCCTGCGCGGACATGCCGTTCGCACGCCGCTTTTAAATGCTCCCTCGCTGGATGCGACTTTCGGGCGGCGTATCTTCGTCAAGGCGGAGTGCCTGCAAAAGACCGGCAGCTTCAAGTTTCGCGGTGGCTTCAACGCCGTCAGCCAGACCTCGGGCGGTGTGGTCGCGTTTTCGTCGGGCAACCACGCGCAGGGCGTCGCGCTGGCGGCCCGGATGCTGGGACGCGAGGCGGTGATCGTCATGCCGTCCGACGCGCCAGCGATAAAGATCGGCAACACGCGGGGGTACGGGGCCGAAGTCGTGTTGTTCGACCGCGCGACCGAGGACCGGGACGCCATAGGTGCAGCACTGGTCGCGGAGCGTGGCCTGACCCTCGTGAAGCCCTACGACGACCCGCGCGTCATCGCGGGGCAGGGCACCTGCGGGCTGGAAATGGTCGAGGATCTGCCAGAAGACCTCGACGAGGTGCTGGTCTGCTGCGGGGGCGGCGGTCTGACCTCGGGCGTGGCACTGGCGCTGGAAGGTCGCGCGTCCGTCCGCCCGGTGGAGCCTGAGGGCTTCGACGACGTCACCCGGTCGCTGATAGCGGGCCAACGGCTGTCGAACGCGACGATGACAGGTTCGGTTTGCGATGCGGTTATGACGCCTTCTCCAGGTGAAGTCACGTTTCCCATCCTGTCGCGCTTGTGTGGCCCCGGCCTCGTCGTCACCGACGAGGAGGCTTTGCGTGCCATGGCAATAGCGTGGAAGCATCTGCGGATCGTGTTGGAACCGGGTGGTGCCATCGCCCTGGCGGCGGGACTGTTCCATCACGAGGGCGATGTCGCAGTGGTGGCGTCGGGCGGAAATGTCGACGCTCAGATATTCGCCCGCGCTCTGGCAATGGTCTGACGGCGATACATCCCTCAGGCTATCAGCATCAGGGCAGACGCCACCAGAAAGGAGGCACCGGGAAAACGCCGCCCCCTTTTAGTGGCCAGATTGAACACCCGCGTCATCCGCAGGGCTGAGATGATGGCCGCGATGGCCGTAATTGATGCGAAGACACCTTGCAATTCCCCCTGCGCATCGTCCGCCGTAACCCGGCTGGCCAGCCCCGGTATGGCAGGCTGGACCAAGGCCACACAGAACAACAACACCGTGCGGCTTCGGCTCGGCCAAAGGTCCGACCTTTCGGCGTTGGGCTGCCAAGGAAAAAGCCCGGCGCGAGGGGCACCGGGCTAGGCAGAGTATAGAGAGAAAGGAACGCGCGTCAGCTGTTGCCGCGACGTTCCTCGAAGCTCATTTCGATGAAGCCGGGGACATGATCGCCCAACCCAACAACGCGCGGGCCGTTGTCCCTGTCGCCACCACGTCCACGTCCGCCGCGCGATCGCGATGACGATGCGCCGCTGCGATCTTCCTGCTGACGGGGCTGGTTGCGCGCCTCGGTCCGGGGTTCATTTCGCGTGTCGGGCTTTTGTTCGCGCCGCGCCTCGTTGCGCGCCTTGGTCCTGGTATCAGCTTCCTTCACCTCAGGCTGGGGCGTCTCGGCTGCCGGTGCATCGACTTTCTTGGACCGGGACCGCGTGCGCGACGAAGTGCGCTTGGGCGCTTCTTCCTCGGCAGCAGCCTCTTCGCGCTTGCTGACACCCGGTGGAGTCCAGGGGTTTTCGCCGCGCGGAAGTTCAGTTTTTACCAATGACTGGATCGCATCCAGATACTTGGCATCCGATGGCGTCGACAGGGTATAGGCCGTGCCCAACTTGCCCGCGCGTCCGGTCCGACCGATGCGGTGGACATAATCCTCGGCATGGCTCGGCACGTCGAAGTTGAACACATGGCTGACATTGGGAATATCCAGACCGCGCGCCGCCACGTCGGAGGCTACGAGGAACCGGATCGATCCGTCGCGAAACCCGTCCAGGGTGCGTGTGCGCTGCGACTGCTCCAGATCGCCATGGATCGGCTCGGCATTGTAGCCATGCTTTTTCAGCGATTTGGCAACGACATCCACTTCGGTTTTCCGATTGCAGAAAATGATCGCATTGCGGCAATCGTCGCCGTCACGTTCAATGATCGCGCGCAGGATTTCGCGTTTGTCCTTGGCTGCCATATCGCGCCGCTTGGGCGTATGTTCCACAAGGATCTGCGTGATGGTCTGCGACGTCGTGTTCTGACGTTCGACCTCGATCTTTTCGGGGTTGGACAGGAACTTGTTGGTGATCCGCTCGATCTCGGGGGCCATCGTGGCCGAAAAGAACAGCGTCTGGCGGGTGAAGGGCGTCATCTCGAAGATGCGCTCGATATCGGGGATGAACCCCATGTCCAGCATCCGGTCGGCCTCGTCCACGACCATGATCTCGACGCCTGTTAGCAAGAGCTTGCCGCGCTCGAAGTGGTCGATCAGGCGGCCCGGAGTCGCGATCAGGACATCGACGCCCCGGTCGATCAGCATGTCCTGTTCCTTGAACGAGACGCCACCGATCAGAAGGGCCTTCTTGAGTCGCGATCCCTTGGCATAGGTATCGAAGTTCTCGGCCACCTGCGCGGCCAGTTCCCGCGTCGGCGCCAGTACAAGCGACCGGGGCATCCGGGCGCGGGCACGACCCTTGCCCAGCAGCGTGATCATCGGAAGGGTGAAACTGGCGGTCTTGCCGGTGCCGGTCTGGGCAATGCCCAATACATCGCGCCCTTCCAGTGCTGGCGGGATCGCTCCGGCCTGAATCGGGGTGGGAGTTGTATAGCCGGCGGCCTCGATGGCCTTGAGAACCTTCGGATCGAGGTTCAGGTCGGAAAAGCTTGTCATGTGCGTCCTGGTTGGAGTCGTGGGCCGTATTGCCCGAACTCTGGGGTGGCGGGACGCCCATCACTCATGCGCCCCTCGGTATTGCATCTGCCGGACAATCCTTATCCGTGCGTTGCCGCACTAACAAAGCGTGTGCGCGTGGTCAACGCACGTGGCATTCTAAGGAACGCTGAAGGGGTCCGAAGGGTTCCTCTGGACTGACCAACCGCACATAGGAGAGTACAATGCCGAAAAAATATGGAAGCGCCCATTGGGAAGGTGACCTCAAAGAAGGCAAGGGGACGGTCTCCGTCGAATCAGGTGCGATCGAGGATCAGCCCTACGGCTTCAACACGCGGTTCGAGGACAAGCCCGGCACCAACCCAGAGGAATTGGTGGCCGCAGCCCATGCGTCCTGTTTCTCGATGGCCCTGTCCATGGTTCTGGGCGAGGCCGGAATGACAGCTTCGGAAATCGATACACGGGCAACGGTGACGCTCGATCAGGTCGACGGCGGCTTTGCCGTCACCAAGTCGCATCTGGATGTGACTGTCAGTGTTCCTGACGGCGACCCGGACAAGGTGATGGAAGCCTGCGAAGGTGCCAAGGCGAACTGTCCGATCTCCAAGCTGCTGACAGCCGAGATCACGATGGACGCCAAGGTCGTCTAACCGGCGGGCGGCGGGACGCCGGACGCATCCGTCCGGTCGGACCGCTGCGCCGCCACCTGCCCCGATGCGGAGGGGTGCAGGCGCGGACGATATCCGGTCAGGAGTACGGCGCACATCGGAGGGGCGGTCAGGACGTCGACCCGTCCCTCTGGCAATGCGACAGGTTGGCCATACCCTTCGGGCGCATAGGGCCGGGCCGCACCGTCGACTACCAGAAAGTCGGACCCGCCTGTCCGGAACATCGCTCCATGCGGCAGCGTCCGCGCCTCGGCCCTGTGACAGCGCAACATATGCCCGCCGGGCTGCGCCCGTGCCCCGTGCAGGATCGCGTCCGCGGACCTGGGGCCGGGCCATTTGCCAAACGCGCCCTCCCAGGCCTGCGCGAACGCGAGATAATCGTTCCGCCGACACTGACCGCAGGGCCGATGCCCCGCCGCCATCGCCACCGCCTCGTCCAGGAAGAAAAGCGCTGTCCAACGTCCTTGCGGCATGATCGCCCTGTGCCGTCCGCGAAACGATACCTCGCAGCAGACCCAATTCCTGTGCTTCCATCGCGCCAGGCCGATTACCCCATCGCGATGCAGCACCCCCCGGTTGCCCATCAACATGCCGCGCGCAGGCGTCGCCAGAAATGTGCCGTCCGGCTGAACCCGGTTGGGATGCGTCACCCTTCGATCGCGGATACAAGCGCCCCGAGATCGGCATCATCCCCGGCCTGCGTTTCGATCCGGTCGCGCATCACCGGATCGCTGGCGCCCAATTCGGCCAGCGGATCGGCCAGAACTGCGGCCCCCGGCAGGCCCGCACCTGCGCGGATCGCGGCCAGCGCCAGATCCGGGTCGTCGGCAATCAGCGCATCCATCACCGCGCCGGTCCAGGCATCCGGCGTGTCGGCCTCCGCATCGGGCGTCGACAGATACCCGATCAGCCGCACCGCAAAGCGATCCAGCGGCAGATCGCCCGGCGGCAGGGCATCGGTCGTCTCCGACAGGCCGAGCGAGGCGGCGACCATACCGCGCGGGATCACACCATCATCTCCTTGGTGGCAGACAACGTCACCGCCGGGTGGTCGCGTTCGATCCGGTCGATGTCCCATTGCAGACGGGTCAGGAACACCGGGTCGCCGTCGTTGTCATGGGCGATGTGCTGCGGATTCTTCGCCACCACGCCCTCGACCGCATCCTTCGCCCCCGACAACCAGCGCGCCGACTGGAACTGCGACTGGTCGAACCGGACGGGAAGGCCGTATTCCAGCTCGATCCGCGACGCCAGGACCTCGAACTGCAACTGGCCGACGACGCCCACGATGAAACCCGATCCGATGGCGGGTTTGAATACCTTGGCCGCGCCTTCCTCGGCAAACTGCATCAGCGCCTTTTCAAGATGCTTGGCCTTCATCGGGTCGCCTGCACGGACGCCCTGCAACAACTCCGGCGCGAAACTGGGGATGCCGGTGAAGCGCAACGCTTCACCCTCGGTCAGCGCGTCGCCGATGCGAAGCTGGCCGTGGTTCGGAATGCCGATGATATCACCGGCCCAGGCCTCTTCGGCCAACTCGCGGTCGGCCGCCAGAAACAGCACCGGGTTCGAAATCGCCATCTGCTTTTTCGACCGCACATGCGTCAGTTTCATGCCTCGCTGAAAATGCCCGGATGCCAGCCGCACGAAGGCCACCCGGTCGCGGTGTTTGGGGTCCATGTTGGCCTGAACCTTGAAGACGAAGCCGGTCACCGCCGTCTCGTCCGGGCTGATCTGTCGCGGTTCGGCGCGCTGCGGTTGCGGTTCGGGACCGAATTCGGCGATTCCCGTCATCAACTCCTGCACACCGAAGCTGTTGATTGCGGAGCCGAACCAGATTGGCGTCAGCGATCCTTCGAGGAAGGCATCGCGGTCCATCGCTGGCAGCAGCTCCCGCGCCATCTCCAGCTCCTCGCGCAGTTTGTCCAGCAACTCCGCCGGGACGTGCTGCGCAAGTTTCGGGTCGTCCAACCCGCTGATCCGGATGGTCTCCGCAACTTTGTTCCGGTCGGCACGGTCCATCAGCTCCAGCCGGTCATGGAGCAGGTCATAGCAGCCGATGAATTCGCGCCCGACCCCGATGGGCCAGGACGCAGGCGTTACGTCGATGGCCAGATTTTCCTGAATCTCGTCGATGATCTCGAAGGTATCGCGGCTTTCGCGGTCCATCTTGTTGCAAAACGTCAGGATCGGCAGATCGCGCATCCGGCAGACTTCGAACAGTTTCTGCGTCTGGCTTTCCACACCCTTTGCGCCGTCGATCACCATCACGGCGGCGTCCACGGCAGTCAGTGTGCGATAGGTATCCTCGGAAAAATCCGAGTGGCCCGGCGTGTCCACCAGATTGAACCGGAATTCCCGATCCTTGCCCGCGAAATCGAACGACATCGCCGAGGCGCTGACCGAGATGCCGCGATCCTGCTCCATCTTCATGAAATCCGACCGCGTGCGCCGCGCCTCGCCCTTGGCTCGGACCTGACCGGCCATCTGGATCGCACCGCCATACAGCAGGAACTTTTCGGTCAGCGTCGTCTTCCCCGCGTCGGGGTGAGAGATGATCGCGAAGGTCCGGCGACGGCCGATTTCCGGCGGAAGCGGGGGGCGGTAGGGAATCTGGGTGTCTGGCATCTGCGCGATATAGGCGGGCCGGGTGCGCGCCGCAATCGGGCGCTGCGTCGGCAGGATGTTTGGGGTTGGGGTGCCAGCGTCCTGCCGTGAAAACAACAGGAGGCGGGTCATCGATACATTTCGACTACCGACTGGTCCTGTCGAAGGATCGGGATCGTCATTTTGCTGGCCTCGGGGGGCGACGCGACATCCTGTGCCCGCACCGCAAGCCGCCGGTCGGTCCGACTCAATGCGCGGGTTCAACCACCGGGTCGATCAGGGTGCGTCCCCCGTCGACGGTCAGCACCTGACCGATCATGAAGGCCGAAGCATCCGACGCCAGAAACTGCACCGTCTCCGCCAATTCTGAGGGCGAGGCGATGCGGCCCATTGGTGTGGCGTCGATAATGGCCTGTCGCAGCCCGTCTGCTTCGCCCAATCGGGACCGCAGGTTGGCCGACATGACCGACCCGACCGCGACGCCATTCACACGAATGCGCTCGGGGGCCAGACTGACCGCCATGCTGCGTGTCGCCTGATCCAGCGCGGCCGCGCTGATCGAATAGGCCAGCAACTCCGGCTGCGTCCGCCGTCCCGCGATGGAGCTGATGTTGACGATGGTGCCGACAGTGCCTTCGTCCCGGCCATCGGTTTCGGCCTGATGGATCATACGCTTGGCGACTGCCTGGGACAGGCGCAGGGCGGTCATCAGGTTTTGTTCCAGCAAGGTCGCCACGCTGTCGTCTTCCGGGTCCAGCGGATCGGTCGCCATGATTTGCCGCGAGGCATTCACCAGAATATCGACCCGGTCATAGGCGTCTATGGTCGCTGACAACAGGTTCGCGATGGTCAGACGTTCGCGTAAATCGCCCGCGAAATATCGCAGCCGTGCGCCGTCCTCGACCTGCGCGTCGCCGACTTCGTCGTGCAGCCGCTCCTCGTCGCGGTCGGCGAACATGACGTTTGCACCCTGCTCGATGAAATGCCGCGCGATGGCCAGACCGACGCCGTTGGCCGCGCCCGTTACGATGGCGGTCTTGCCCTCGATGCTATTGCTCATCTGTGTCCCCGCTGGCGTTTCGGTCGGCGTGCTTCGATCACTTTGTAACCACTGGCATCCGCCAGAACCACATGGTCGGCAAAGGCGGCGGTCAGCGTTTCTTCATAGGGCAAATGCCGGTTCGCCACCATCACAAGCCGCCCGCCGGGCGTCAGAAGGCGTGCGGCTGCCATCACGAAACCGCGGCCGATCGACGGGTCCGCCTTGCGCGCGGTGTGAAACGGCGGGTTCGATACGACCACATCGAACGGGCCGCCGGTCCATATCGTCGCATCGGCCCAGTGGAAGGTGGCGCGGGCATCGGTGATATTGGCAAGGGCGCAGGTCAATGCCTCATGCTCCGCTTCGACAAGGTCACAGGCTGTTACCTTGTCGGACGCCAGAACCTGTCGCGCCAGATAGCCCCACCCCGCGCCGAGATCGCAGACCCGGCCTGATATGCCACCCAGATGCGCGGCCAGAAGCGCCGATCCGGGGTCGATACCGTCGGCGGAAAACACTCCGGCCCGCGTCGTGAATCCGTCGACCTGTGTCGGTACTGCGGCCCAGCCTACGGGCACCGGACCCGCCGGAAAGGCAAAGCATTTGCCATGCGCCTTGGCAAAAACCTGACCCACCTCAAAGACCGCACGGCATAGCCTGACCACCGAATCGATGCCGTCGCCCTTGGCTCCGTCCACCACCACCGGTGCACCGGCGGGCACGGCTGCGCAGGCGCGGGCGATCATATCGAAGGTCAATGCCTTGGATCGCGATGCGAAGACGACCGCCGAATCGAACGCCCCCTCGACCTCGGCGGCGACCTGCACACCCCGGCCCGAGAGCGCATCATGATCGGGCCGGAACCCATGCACCGCAACCACGTCCTCCGGCAGGCCGTCCAGATCCAGGTCGGCGGGCGGACGCAGCAGCAGAACGCGCCCCGGCGGCAGGCTTACGGCATCGGCCGCAAGGGCGAGGGACAGGCGTTCATTCATGGGGGGACCCGATGGCGTGGAGGATTACTCCTCCTTCTCCATCGTGCATTGAAGCGGGTGCTGGTGGCGGCGCGCGAAGTCCATGACCTGCGCGACCTTGGTTTCCGCAATCTCGTGGCTGAACACACCGACCACGGCCAGACCCTTCTTGTGGACGGTCAGCATGATCTCGACAGCCTGGGAATGGGTAATACCGAAAAACTTCTCCAGCACGATCACGACGAACTCCATCGGCGTGTAATCGTCGTTCAACAACATGACCTTGTATAACGGCGGGCGCGCCGTTTTGGTCTTTGTCTTGGTGACGACCGTGGTGTCGCCATCGCCATCATCGGGCAGGTCGGCCATGGATATCGGGTCAAGACGCATGAGATTCGGGTCCGGGGCTGGGGTGACGCGGTCGGTTCCACCATATAAGCATCGCACCGCACAGGAAAAGGGGGCTGAGACAGTGACGGTTACCACAATCGGTTTCGATGCCGACGACACGCTCTGGCACAACGAAACGGTGTTTCGCCTGACGCAGGAGCGGTTCGCGTCCCTTTTGGCCGATCATGCCGACACCGATCATCTGATGGACCGCCTTATGGCAGCGGAGCGGCGCAACCTCGACCATTACGGATTCGGCATCAAGGGATTCGTCCTGTCGATGATCGAGACGGCCATCGAGGTCACCGAGGGTCGCGTCCCTGCCGGCATTATCGCGCAGCTTCTGGAGGAGGGACGCGAGATGTTGTGCCATCCCGTCGATCTGCTTCCGGGAGCCGAGGATTGTGTGCGAAGTCTGGCCGAAACGCACCGTCTGGTCCTGATTACCAAGGGCGACCTGCTGGATCAGGAACGTAAACTTGCCCTGTCGGGACTGGGCGACCTGTTCGACGGCATCGAAATCGTCAGCAACAAGACCCCGGCCATTTATACCCGCGCGTTCGAAATGCACGGCGATGGCGCCGCCCGCGCTCTGATGGTCGGCAATTCGATGAAATCGGACGTCATTCCGGCTATCGAAGCCGGGGCCTGGGGCGTCTTCTGTCCGTCGGAAATCCAATGGGCGCTGGAGGCGGCACCCGCCCCTGAAGCCGCGCCCCGCTATCGCCGGATCGAAACGCTGGCGTTGTTGCCGGGTCTGATCGCGTCCCTCTGACGTGCATTGCCGTCAGACCAGCACGCCCTCCGCCGTCAGCGTCAGCTTGCCGCCCAGCCATGGCGCCAGAGCCTTCGGCAACACGACCGACCCATCCGCCTGCTGCCCGTTTTCCAGCACGGCGATCAGGCAACGCCCGACCGCCAGACCCGACCCGTTCAGCGTATGCACGAACTCCGGCTTGCCGCCCGCCGCGGGCTTGAACCGCGCGTTCATCCGGCGCGCCTGGAAATCGGCGGTGGTCGAACAGGACGAAATTTCGCGATACATATTCTGGCCGGGCAGCCAGACCTCGATGTCATTCGTCCGGCGCGCCCCGAAACCCATGTCACCGGTGCAAAGAACCACCGTGCGATAGGGCAGGTCCAGTTTCTCCAGAATACCTTCGGCGCACCGTGTCATCCGGTCCAGTTCCGCCCGGCTTTCGTCGGGGTGCGTGACCGATACCATCTCGACTTTCTCGAACTGGTGCTGGCGCAGCATACCCGAGGTGTCGCGCCCCGCCGACCCGGCCTCGGACCGGAAGCACAGCGTATGCGCCACCATCCGCAGGGGCAGGGCAGCTTCGTCCAGAATGTCGCCCGCCACCGAATAGGTCAGCGTGACCTCGGACGTCGGGATCAGCCAATACCCTTCGCGCGTCAGGAAACTGTCGTCCCCGAACTTCGGCAACTTGTCGGTGCCCAGCATTGCCGCGTCGCGGACCAGAACCGGGGTCATGTGTTCGACCAGCCCGTTTTCCTCGGTATGTGTATCCAGCATGAATTGCGCCAGCGCCCGGTGAATGCGGGCGACCGCGCCGCGCAAAACAACGAACCGCGCGCCGGACAGCTTGGCGGCGGTTTCGAAGTCCATGCCGGGTCTGACGCCCGCAATGTCGAAATGCTCGACCGGCGTGAAGTCCAGCACGCGCGGCTCGCCCCAGCGGTTTATCTCGACATTGTCGGTCTCATCCATGCCGTCGGGCACGTCGTCATACGGCAGGTTCGGGATCTCCAGCAGGCGGTTGCGCAGGGCGGCATCCGTGGTCCGGGCCTCCTCCTCCAATCGGGCGATCTCGTCTTTCTTGTCGGCAACCAGGGCCCGCAGACGTTCGAACTCTGCCTCGTCGCCCGACGCTTTGGCCGCTCCGACCTGTTTGGAGGCGGCATTGCGCTCGGCCAATGCGGTCTCCGATCCGGTGACGGCAGCGCGTCGCGCGCTGTCCAGCGCCAGCAGGTCCGATGACATCGGTTCCAGCCCCCGCCGTGCCAGCGCCGCATCGAAAACGGCCGGATTATCGCGGATCTGTCGGATGTCGTGCATCGGGGCGGTTCCTGCTTATTGGGCGAATGGCGTGTGCTTCCCGCCACATGCCACAGCGAAACACCCGATTCCAGTGGCCGTCAGAGGTTGCGCCGCCCGCTTGCGCCCCCCAGATGCGGCTTATAGGTTGCCGCCACTTTCAACGGGGGCGCGACGCGACCGTCCGAAAGACGCACAACCACGCAAGGGACCACACATGTTCGCAACCCCCGCCTACGCCCAGGCCGCCGGTGGCGTCGCCGCCGGATTCGGCAGCTTCATTCCACTTATCGCCATTTTCGCGATCATGTATTTTCTGCTGATCCGTCCGCAGCAGAAGAAGGTCAAGGAACACAAGGCCATCGTCGCAGCCCTGCGTCGGGGCGATCAGGTCGTCACCCAGGGTGGCATCATCGGCAAGGTCTCCAAGGTCAAGGACGACGCCGAGGTCGAGGTCGAGATCGCCGAGGGCGTAAAGGTCCGCATCGTCCGCGCCACCATCACGCAGGTCCTGTCCAAGACTGATCCGGCCGCCTGACGTGCTGGAACTCTCGCTCTGGAAACGGTTGACGATTCTGCTCGTCTGCCTCGCGGGCCTGGCGGTGGCGCTGCCCAATGTCTTCTACACCCGCGCCGAGCGCTACAACGATGCCGTCACCGCGATCGAACGCGGTGCCGTCACCACGCCCGAGATTCAGGCAGATCTGGATCAGTGGCCCGATTTTCTGCCCTCCGCCGTCGTTAATCTTGGCCTTGACCTGCGCGGTGGTGCGCATCTTCTGGCCGAAGTCCAGCTCGAGGACGTCTACGCCAGCCGCTTCGACGGCTATTGGCCCGAAGTGCGCGATGCGCTGCGCCCGCTCCGCGATCAGGTCGGGGGCGTGCAGCGGGATCGCACCGCACCCGCCGACGAATTGCGCGTCCGCATCAGCAATCCGGACGGGTTGCAGGTTGCCGTCGACGCCCTGCGCGATCTGGCGCAGCCCATCGTTTCGCTGACCGGTGTCGGCCAGAACGATATCGAGGTGTCCGGCGCGGGCGAGACCATCACCGTCAGACTGTCCGAGGCCGAACGCACCGCAACCGACGACCGCACCATGGCGCAATCGCTGGAGATCATCCGCCGCCGTGTGGACGAGGCCGGAACGCGAGAACCCACGATCCAGCGTCAGGGCACCGACCGCATCCTGATCCAGGTGCCCGGTATCGGCTCCGCGCAGGAGTTGAAGCTGCTGATCGGCATCACAGCCAAGCTGACCTTCCACCCCGTTCGCGGCAATGCCACCAGCCTCGATCAGCGTGTCGAAAGCGATCAGATCGTCTTGCCCGCCCTGGACGATCCGGGGCAGTTCTACATCCTCGAACAGGATGCTGTCGTCACCGGCGACGATCTTGTCGACAGTCAGCCCGCCTTCGATCAGAACGGCCGTCCCGCCGTCACCTTCCGGTTCAATCCGTCCGGCGCGCGTGCCTTCGGGGTCTATACCGCCGAAAATGTCGGCTCGCTCTTTGCCGTCGTTCTCGACAACGAAGTCGTCACCGCCCCCCAGATCCGCGAGGCGATTACCGGCGGATCGGGCCAGATCACCGGCAACTTCACCGTCGAGGAAGCCAACCGCCAGGCCATCCTGCTGCGCGCGGGTGCCTTGCCCGCCGGCATGACCTTCCTCGAAGAACGAACCGTCGGCCCCGAACTGGGACAGGACAGCATCGATGCCGGCAAGGTCGCGTCGCTGGTCGCCATGGCCGCCGTCGTCGTCTTCATGATCGCCAGTTACGGCCTGTTCGGCACCTTCGCGACCATTGCGCTGGGCATCAATATCACACTGATCTTCGGGGTGTTGTCGATGATCGGTGGCACCCTGACCCTGCCGGGCATCGCCGGTATCGTGCTGACCATCGGCATGGCGGTCGACGCCAACGTTCTGGTGTTCGAACGTATCCGCGAGGAACTCAAGACCGCCCGCGGCCCGGCCCGCGCCATCGCGCTGGGCTATGAACGTGCGCTCTCGGCCATCGTGGACGCCAACATCACCACCTTCATCATCGCCGTGATCCTGTTCACGCTGGGCTCCGGTCCGGTGCGCGGTTTCGCGGTGACCCTCGGCATCGGCATCCTGACCTCGGTCTTCACGGCGATCTTCGTGACGCGCCTGTTGATCGTGCTCTGGTTCGAACGCCGCCGCCCCAAGCAGATCGAGGTCTGACATGCGCCTGAGACTCGTTCCGCAAGACACCAACTGGGATTTCATGCGCTGGCGGCACTATACGTTCGGTGCCTCCATCATCGCCATGATCGCATCGCTAATCATCTGGCTTGCGGTCGGCCTGAACTTCGGCATCGACTTCCTCGGCGGGACGACCATCCGCACGGAATCGACGCAATCCGTGGATATTGGCGTCTACCGTGACGCGCTGACCCCGCTGGGGCTTGGTGACATCGCAATTACCGAGCTTTTCGACCCGACCTTCGCGCCCGATCAGAACGTGGCCCAGATTCGTATACAGGTTCAGGATGGCGCTGAATCGGTGACGACTGAGACGATCGCTGCCGTGAAGTCCGCGCTGCTGGGCGTCGATCCGGCGATCACCTTCCCCTCGGTCGAATCCGTCGGCCCCAAGGTTTCGGGCGAGTTGGTGACGACTGCCTTCCTCGCCGTGGGTGCCTCGCTGATCGCGATCCTGTTCTACATCTGGCTGCGATTCGAATGGCAGTTCTCGGTCGGCGCGGTCGCCGCCCTGTTCCACGATGTGATCCTGACCATCGGGATATTCAGCTTGCTGCAAATCCGTTTCGATCTGGCGACCATCGCCGCGTTGCTGACCATCATCGGCTATTCGATCAACGATACCGTCGTGATCTTCGACCGGCTGCGCGAGAACCTGATCAAGTTCAAGAAAACGCCGCTGATTGATGTGATGAACAAGTCTGTCAACGAGACGCTGTCGCGCACCCTGATGACCTCGGGCACCACGTTGATCGCCCTGATCGCCCTGCTGGTTCTGGGCGGCGACGTCATCCGCGGGTTCGTTTTCGCGATCTTCTGGGGCGTGATCGTCGGCACCTATTCGTCGGTCTATGTCGCCAAGAACGTCGTGCTGATGCTGGGCGTCGACCGTGACCCCAAGAAACCCTCAGACGCCGGAACCCAGTTCGCCAACATCGACGCCTGAAGCGGTCCTGCGTCTGGCGATCTGATCTGAATCGCCTGCCGCGACTGCGCCTTTGGCGAGGATTTGCCTGGGCGGCTGACTTGTATGTCGATGTCTTGGCACCAGCGATGAATCAGGGCGAATGTCCCGATATGTCTGGCGGTGTGAGGCGATCTTCGCCTGAACTCTCGGGTGCGGCCCGGCAGGCGTCCGCACCGCTTTGCTTGGCGCGGCACTGATTGCGCCCGATCCGGCTTTCAATGTAACACGCGCATGTCGTTCCAGACCTTCGCAGGGCCGGGCCTGTTGCATACGGCCCATGTCATTATCGCGGGTGCCGCGCTCGCCGCCGCAATCAATCCGGAGTTTGTCATGAACCTGACAGAAGTCACCTTCCACGATGCCCGTCCCTTCGATGGCTACGGCCCCGGCTTTTTCCGGGTCGGAGGAGAGGTGCATCATGGCGCGCTGGTTCTTCACGCCGGTGGTCTGTCGTCATGGGACGGCTATGCCGACGCCGCGGCGCTGACGCGGCTGGCCGATGCGGTGGATGTGGTGCTTGTCGGCACGGGCCGGGAGGTTGCGCATGTGCCGGGCGACTTGCGCACCGCTGTCGAAGGTGTGGGCATCGGCCTTGAGGTCATGAGCACCCCGGCCGCCTGCCGCACCTATAATGTTCTGATGGGGGAAGGGCGGCGCGTTGCCGCGGCCGTTCTGCCCGTGGTCGGGCCGACCGGCGACGTGCCCGCCTGACCGACCCTAGTCGGCGTAGTAGTTGACGCCGCCGCCCGCGTAATACCCGGCACCGATCCCGATGGCATCTGCCACACGGTCGAATTCGTCCTGCGAAAATTCCGTGCCGGTGTCTCGCGATATATATCGGCGCGCATGCGAGATCGTGATCGCATTGTCGAAGTCGTCGAAGAATGCAATCGCAGCCGGATCGGTCATCTGATCCCGCGTGGCACGCACTGAATTGGCCCAGGCCGACAACACACCCAGATCGTCCGTGGGCAGGGCCAGGATCATCTGGGTATAGGCGCTGTATGCCAACCCATCATGCGGCACATAGGCATACGAGGGCCGTGTTTCCCGCTGCTGGACCCCGGCTCCGACGTTGAAGGAAACCAGACTCAGCTGATCCGAATAGGCAGCCATCGCGGCCATCGCCAAACCGGTCGCGCCGGCAATCAAAACAACACCATCGACGGCGACGGCGCCGGTTTCGCAGCGGAGAAAGTCGGTGATCTTTTGCATCTGAACAGCTCCATGTCGTTGACTCATGGATGAGCGCAGAATTTGGCGCGAAAATGCGCGCTTCTGATTCATTTCGAGACAAATGCGAGGCAACGTCCGAACCTTCGCCCGAACGCCGCCACAATTACCGACCTTATAACGCTCCTACCATTTGCCGGTATTTTCCATGCTGGCCCAGGGTTCCTCAGAGGGTTTCCGGTCGCCGGCCTGCAACAACTCGATCGACACATTGTCGGGGCTGCGCACGAAGGCCATGTGGCCGTCGCGGGGCGGGCGGTTGATGGTGACGCCCGCCGCCTGCAACTCGGCGCAGGTCGCGTAAATGTCGTCGACCGTGTATGCCAGATGCCCGAAATGACGACTGTCGTCCGGCAAGGCATCGTCGCCGTCCCAATTGTAGGTCAGCTCCAGATCGGCATGGCCATCTGCCTGATCGGGTGGGCACAGGAAGACCAGCGTGAACCGACCGCCCTCGTTCTCGCTCCGCCGCCGCTCAACCAGCCCCAGAAGTTTGTAAAACGCCAGTGACGCGTCCAGATCCTTCACGCGGACCATCGTGTGCAGATACTTGATCGACATATTCGCTTCCTTTCGGTGACAGCGCAGACGGTAATCCGACCGACCCCCGGTGCAACCCCTCAAACGCCGCGCTAACCTGATGCGACAGAATCGACGGGGGACGACATGACACCGGAACAACAGGCCGAAATCGACGACCAACGCGCGCAATCGCATCAGACACGCCGCGCCACCGTGCCGGGAATGGAGGAACATCTCTATACCGCTCACCCCGTGCTGGATCACGGCTTCGTCCGCGTCATCGACTACATGGGCGACGATTCAGCGATCTGCCAGGCGGCCCGCGTCTCCTACGGGCGCGGCACCAAGGCCGTCAGCAACGACGAGGGCCTGATCCGCTACCTGATGCGGCACTGGCACTCGACCCCGTTCGAGATGTGCGAGATCAAGCTGCACGTCAAACTGCCGGTTTTCGTTGCCCGCCAGTGGATCAGGCATCGCACCGCCAACGTAAACGAATACTCCGCCCGCTATTCGATCCTCGACCGCGAATTCTATATTCCCGCCACCGACGACCTTGCCGCCCAGTCCGTCGTCAACAATCAGGGCCGGGGCGCGGCGCTTTCGGGCGAGGAGGCACAGCGCGTTCTCGACCACCTGCGCCACGATTCCGACCGCGCCTATGACCACTACGAGGCGATGATCGCGGAGACCGCCCCCGACGGCACCCCGCAGGCCGGTCTGGCCCGCGAACTGGCGCGCATGAACCTGCCCGCGAATATCTATACGCAATGGTACTGGAAGGTGGACCTCCACAATCTGTTTCACTTCCTCCGCCTGCGCGCTGACCCGCACGCCCAGATGGAGATTCGTGTTTACGCCGAAAAGATTTGCGAAATCGTTAAGGACTGGGTGCCCCTGGCCTACGGCGCGTTCGAGGACTACCGGCTGGGCGGCGCGCAGTTGAGCGGCAAGGGCATAGAATGCGTCCGCCGCATGGTCGCCGGGGAGGATGTGACGCAAGAGACGAGCGGGATGAGCAAGGGGGAATGGCGGGAGTTTATGGGGGTCGTGCGCAACCCGGCATAGCCGGGCGAAACGGTGCAGTGGAGCGTTTTGAAGACAGGACGAAAAGCGCTGGTGCGGCTAAATTGGCGCCTGATATTCATGACCTCTTGAAAGATGCGAAAAGCCAGCCATCGTCAGCGATGCGAACGATGCGGTAATAATTTACTTCTAAATTACCTTGCCAATCCCCACCCCAAGAGACCCAACCAGAAACCCCAGGCGCGATCCTTGCGGATCACGCGTTCGGGACTTCGGATCGTAAACTGGACGATCCGATCCGGGCTTTGCCCGGACCGTCCCTCACCCCCTAAAACCCGAAGCGCCCCAGAACACGAAGGTCACGTCTGCGGCGCGGACCACCCTTTGCAACGTCCGACCCGGATCACCTATAGATCACCCGTGCATCACCCATGGAATCTGTCCCGCGTTGCGCCCCAGAGCATCCCCGCCTGCGCCATCCATGCGCCCAGCATCCGGCCCCCCGGAAGGGCGGGCACCGGCAGGCCTGCCATCAGGTCGAACCGGGACCTGTCCCCCTGCATGGCCTCCACGCAAAGCTTTCCAGACATTGCAGAAAGTGCCAATCCGTGCCCCGAGTACCCACCCGCCGAGTACACGCCCGGAGCTACTTCCGCCAGATACGGCAGCCGGGTCGCCGTCACCGCCAGCGTCCCGCCCCAGGCATGGGTGAATCGAATGTCGGACAAATCATTGTAAACGCGCGATAAATTTTCCCGGACCTTGGCCTCGATCCGGGCCCGTGAGGGGAATTTCCTGCCGTAGCTTTCGCCCCCGCCATAGACCAGCCGCCTATCGTCAGTCTGCCAGAAGTAGTTGACAACAAAACGGGAATCCGCAACCGCCATCCGCTCCCGCATCGGCGGCACGTCCAGCGGCTCTGTCACCGCTATGTAGTTGTTGATCGGCAATATCCGGGCCGCCGATTTTCCAATCAGATGAGCGCCATACCCGTTCGTCGCATGGCAAACGAACCGCCCCGTAACCGCTCCCTTCGCCGTGTAAATGTGTTTATTATCAATGCGATGAACCTCAGACCCCTCATGGATTGTCACGCCGGCCGCCACACAGGCCCGCACCAAGGCGAGCGTATATGCCAGCGGATTACAAACTCCCGCCGACATATCCAGGACCCCGCCCGCATAGGCAGGACTTCCAATCCTGTCGGCAACCTCCGAGCCATCCAGAACCCGTGCATCGGTCCCGTAATGCGACATCATCCAGTCGTTTTCGGCCTGAATATCCTGCAATTGTCGTTTATTATAAACGGTATGAAGAACTCCCGGCCGCACCGCCGCAACCTGTCGCGTCATGGCCTTGGCTTCTTCCGCCAGGTTCCACAGTTTGCGCGCTTTTTGCGCACCCAGCTTCGCGGCAAGCTTCCGTTGGGACCAGTTGAACCCGGAGCCGACCTGTCCTCCGTTCCGTCCGGAAGCGCCCCAGCCAACCCGTTGAGCTTCAAGCAAGATCACCGACATTCCCGCTTTTGCACCGTGCAAAGCAGCAGATAACCCGGTGATCCCCGCGCCAACCACACATAGGTCAGCCTTCACTCTTCCTTCAAGCGGCGGAAAAGGTTCAGGAAACTGGACACCTTCCGCATACCATGTCGCAGGCCAGAACCTCCGGTCGCCGTTCGCGTGCAGCCACGACGTCATACGTTCAGCAGAAGATGTTCCCGCTCCCAAGGCGAAATAACCTGCAAGAAAGCACCATTTTCCAGACGCTTGACGGCGGAATAGATCGACGCGAAGTGCGGGTGCAGCACCTCGTGTATCTCAGTTGCCGCGTCAAACAGGTCCAGCGCCGTCGAAAGATCGCGGGGAATGCCGTCGGCACTGTCATAGGCATCGCCGGCAAACTGCGGTGCAGGGTCTATCTTGTTGACAAGTCCCAGATATCCGCAGGCCAGGCTGGCGGCGATTCCAAGGTACGGGTTGCAATCCATCCCCGCGATCCTGTTCTCGACCCGCTTGGCCTCCGGCTCTGACACCGGCACACGGAGACCCGTCGTCCGGTTGTCGCGTCCCCATTCCAGATTGATCGGCGCGGCGAAGTCGCGGACATACCGTCGATAGCTGTTCACATAGGGGGCCAACAGCGCGATCACCGACGGCAAGTGTTTCTGCATCCCCCCTATGAAGTGCAAGAATTCTGGTGTTTCCGTGCCGTCGCCACCATCGAACAGGTTGCGTCCCGTTGCCTGATCCACGACCGAATGGTGCATGTGCATGGCCGATCCGGGTTCGTCCTGAATCGGTTTGGCCATGAAAGTCGCATAGCAGTCATGCCGCAGCGCCGCCTCGCGGATCAGCCGTTTGAAATAGAAGATCTCGTCCGCCAGCTTGACCGGATCGCCATGCCGCAGGTTCATCTCGACCTGGCCGGCACCGCCTTCCTGCAGGATGCCGTCTATTTCCAGACCCATGGCCTCGGCGAAGTCATAGATGTCGTCAATCACCTTGCCGTATTCATCGACCGCCGACATTGAATAGGCCTGCCGTGCCGCCGCTCGTCGTCCCGACCGACCCATCGGCGGCAGGACGGGCTGCGTGGGGTCGGTGTTGCGGGCAACCAGATAGAACTCCATCTCGGGTGCGACGACAGGTGTCCAGCCGCGAGCTTCATATAGGGCGACGATACGTTTCAGCACATTGCGCGGGGCCGTGGCGACCGGCGCTCCGGCTTGATCGTGCATGTCGTGGATAACCTGCATCGTCCAGTCTGCCGTCCAGGGTGCGGCGCAGGCGGTGCTGACATCCGGCGTCAGGATCATGTCCGGTTCAAGAAATGCGGTGTCGCCGTCGTCGGCCCATTCGCCGGTAATCGTCTGCTGAAAGATCGAGTTGGGCAGATAGAAATGCTTCTGCTTGGCGAACTTGGCGGCGGGCATGGCTTTGCCGCGTGCGATGCCGGACATGTCGGCGACGATACATTCCACTTCGTCCAGCCTGCGCCCGTCGAGGAAGGCACGCACATGAGGAGGTGCACGGTTGATCCAGTCAAGCGTCGACATTGGCTGTCCTCGTCAGAAAAAATCGGGCGATGGAAGTGGCCAGCCGGGCATTTTCGACCGGTGTGAGCGTTGCATCCTTCGCAAGGTCCATCCGATCATCAGGATAATCACCCGTTCCGCGCAAAATATCGACGTAATCCGCGATCAGTTCGTTGGAAAATTCGGGGTGCGGCTGAACAGTGAAGACACGGTCCCCGTAGGCGAGGATGGCGTTTTCACAAAACGCATTGCCGGCAAGGCAGGTCGCACCCTGCGGCACCTCCACGACCTGATCCTGATGCCACGCATTCAGCACCAGCGATCCTCCGCCCGCAGTCGAATATTCAGCGCGCCCCACGGCCCAGCCGCGATCGACCTTCTCCACCCGACCACCCAGGGCTTGGGCAACGATCTGGTGGCCAAAACAGATACCTGCCATCGGCACGTCCGCGGCATAGGCATCGCGAATGAAACGCTCCAGCGGCGGGATGAAGGCGTGGTCTTCGTAAGCGCCATGCTTCGACCCGGTGATGAGCCAGCCGTCGGCGTCCCGAACGCTGTCCGGGAAAATCATGTTCTCAACGTCATAGGATACAAAGTCGAAGCCATGACCGTTCAGAAGTTGCCGGAACATCGCGTCGAAATCGCCGTGGGCCGACAGAAGCTGGGGACGCGTGTGCCCGGCCAGAAGGATACCGATTTTCATGTAAAGTGCCCTTTGGCTTGGTTGCGCACAGGCTATTCCGCGCCAGCGCGCGCCGCAAGATGTCGGCATGGAAGCGCGTCGGATATGGCAGGGCATCCCGGACCTGCGGGGTCGCCGATGTCAGACCGTATCGAGATAAAGGTCGATCCGCTCCGCCTCTGACAGCTCCTCGATATCGCGGATCTCCTGTCGTTTGGTCAGGACCATGTTCGCGATCAGCGGGGGCGGCAGAAGACGCGCGGTCCAGGGATCGCGCTCGAACCGGTCCACGGCTTCGGGCCAGCTGGACGGCACACGCGGCAGATCCAGGGCATAGGCATTCCCAGTGATCGGGGCGGGCGGCTCGACCGCATCCTCGATCCCGTGAAGGGCCGCGCCCAGGATCGTCGCGAGCAGCAGATAGGGGTTCACGTCGCCGCCCGATACACGGTGTTCGATCCGGCGCGCGACATTGGGCGAGGCGGGGATACGAACGGCGGAGGTGCGGTTTTCATATGCCCAACTCAACCCTGTGGGCGCATGGGCGTCGGGCACCAAGCGGTCATAGCTGTTCAGGTGCGGGGCGAAGACAAGAGTCGACGCGGGCGCGGCAGCCAGCAGCCCCGCGACCGCATGGCGCAGCGCATCCGACCCCAGAGGCGTGCCGTCATCGAAAATGTTCTTTCCGTCTGCGTCCAAGACCGAAAAATGCACATGCATCCCGTTGCCCGCATAGTCGGGATAGGGTTTCGCCATGAAGCTTGCCGCGAAGCCATGCTTGCGCGCCTGACCCTGCACCAGAAGCTTGAAGAACCACGCATCGTCGGCAGCCTTCAAGGCATCGGGTTGATGGGCGAGGTCGATCTCGAACTGGCCGATGCCTGCCTCGGAAATGGCGGTATTGGCGGGAATATCCATCGCTTCGCAGGCGTCATACAGCTGCGTGAAGAAGAGATCGAAGGCATCCAGCGCCCGCATCGACAGCGTCTCGGCCCCCGGTCGCCGCTTGCCCGAACCGGGGGCCTTGGGCACGCGCAACTGCCGCGTGCTGTCGTCAATCAGGTAGAATTCCATCTCGGTCGCCACGACGGGCGTCAGTCCGCGCGCGGCGTATCTGGCCAATACGGCAGCCAGCGCATGACGGGGATCGCCTGCGAAGGGCCGCCCGTCGTGGTGATACATCCAGACCGGCAACAGGGCTGTCGGCGTATCGAGCCACGGCATCGGGACAAAGCCGCGTTCGGTGGGTTTCAGAATGCCGTCGGCATCGCCGGTGTCGAAGACCAGCGGGCTGTCCTCGATATCCTCGCCCCAGATGTCGAGGTTCAGGATCGAGAAGGGAAACCGCGTTCCTTCGGTTTCCAGCTTGTGCGCGAAGCGGCGGGGGATGCGTTTGCCCCGCGCCTGTGCATTCAGGTCGCAGGCGGCGGCACGAACGGAGTGGATCTGGGGGTTGGCGTGAAGCCAGCCGTCAGGTGCGGCATCTGTCATCGGATGATCTGGGGAAGCAGCCGGGGACGTCGCGTCGCGGCTTGGGGAAGGTGCCGGTTCAGGCGCCGGTTCACAGCGCCCATGATCGCGATAATGCACAAGGTCAAGAGGATGAAGAACCCCGCAAGGATCGGATAGGGTACGAAGGGATTGAACGTCTTGTCGGCAAAATAACTGGCATAATAGAGCGCGTCGCCCCTTTGCTGGACTGCCGGGAAGCCGGTGAAGAAGACCAGTGTGGTGGCGTGAAACAGGAAGATCGCTTCATTGGTATAAGCGGGCCATGCCAGCCGCAGCATCGTCGGCCAGGTGATCCGCCGGAATTTGCGCCAGCCGGTCAGGCCGTATGCTTCGGCGGCTTCCTGGTCTCCCCTTGGAACGGATTGCAGCGCGCCGTAGAAAATCTCGCCGGTATAGGCGGCGGTGTTCAGAAACAGGACGACCAGCGCCCCGGCCCAGGCGGAGGCGAAGGCGTCGAAGGCGGATGATACCTGTTTAAGCGAGAGGAACAGGAAATATCCGAAGAAGAATTGTATGAACAAAGGGCTGCCCCGGAACAGGAATATGAACCATTCCGCCGGTTTGCGTGCCCAGCGTTTGCTCGAGGCTTTGCCGACCGCCACCACCGTCGCCAGTCCGAACCCGGCAATCAGGGCCAGCAGGCCGAAATAGACATTCCAGATCATGCCCGACCCGATCAGCGTCACCTGCTGGCAGAGCGTGAAATCGCTGCGCGGCAGCAGACGCTCGCCATATCCCAGACTGCGCAGCCCATAGTCGGCGATGGTGTCGAGGCAATCGATCATGCCTGTGCCCGTCGCATCGCTTCACCGCCTGCGGTCGCCTGCCCATACGACAGGCGGCGGGTCAGGCGGGCGAGGACGATCTCGGACACGCGGGTGAAGGCCAGGTAGAACACCAGCAGCGCCAGAAAATACCACATCCGCCAGTCGGGGTGTGGATAGTCGGTGAAGCGCGGCGTCTTGGCGGCCCCCAGCTCGCGCGCCCAGTAGACGATATCCTCGACCCCCAGCAGAAACAGTAGCGGCGTCGCCTTGATCAGAACCATCCACAGGTTGCCCAGGCCGGGCAGGGCATAAATCCACATTTGCGGCACGGTGATGCGCCAGAACGTCTGGCGAGAAGTCATGCCATAGGCTTCGGCTGTTTCGACCTGACCGCGCGGTACGGCGGCCATCGCACCGAACAGGACGTTGGCCGCAAAAGCTCCGAAGACGATCGCGAATGTCAGGACGGCCAAAGCGAACCCATAGGATTCGTGAACCCATTGCGGCGAGTTACCCAAGGGCATCTTGGCGGCCTGACAAACCAGAAAATCGCTACCCTGCCGGACGGGCTGATCCCAGTCAGGACATTTGATTTTGTGGCGGACATATTCGATGCCCTGATCCAGCGCGATCACGAAGAACAGAAAGAATGCGATATCGGGCACACCGCGCACGACGGCGATGTACCCCTTGCCAAACCAGCGCAGCGGCGCGATCCGTGACCGCGCCGCCATCGCCCCGCCGAACCCGAAGGCCATGGCGGCGGGCGCGGTGATCGCCAGCAACAGAAGGACCGTGCCAAAGGCGGCATAGAACAACAGGTGCTTGCCCGTCGTCAGGTAGCAGATCAGCCAGTTCAGGCCGGACAGCGTTTCAGGGTCCGTGCAGGCGAAAATGGTAAGATGTCCCCGGCGCATGCGCCCGTTTCGGACGTCTTCTTCGCATAACCTTCAGAAATCGGGGCGGGAGTGCTTCCGCCCCGATTGTCTTGTTCGAATCTTATTCGAAGACTTTGGCGTCGTCGCCGAACCATTTCACGATCAACTCATTCAGGCTGCCGTCGTCCTTCATGGACTGGATGGCCACGTCGAATTTCTCGCGCAGCTCGTCATCCGATTCGCGCAGACCAAGGCCGATACCGCCACCCAGCGGCACATCGTCGCCCACAAAGACCATCTCGCCGCCCGACTCTTCGACGGTTGGGACCAGCGCGTCCTTGTCGGCGAAAACTGCATCGGCCTCGCCGTTGCGAACGGCGGCGACGGTTTCATCGTATGTGGCGAATTCCAGCAGGGTCGCGCCGGATTCGGCCACGTACCCCGCCTGGATGGTCGAGGTCTGGGCCGCGACCACGCCGCCCGTCAGATCGGCATCGCCAGACATCGCCGCATAGGCCGAGGCGGCGGGGGGGAAGTAGTTTTGCGTGAAATCAATGACTTCTTCGCGCTCGTCGGTGATGCTCATCCCGGCAATGATCGTGTCGTAGTTGCCCGAGGTCAGGTTCGGGATGATTGAATCCCACTCGTTCGTTACCCACTCGCAGGTCAGTTCAGCCCGAGCGCACAGCTCGTCGCCCACTTCGCGCTCGAAGCCGTCGACTTCGCCGGCATCGTTCAGGAAATTATAGGGGGGATAAGCACCCTCGGTGCCCATGCGTATGGTTTTGCCGTGGGCATCAGCCCATGCGCCCGTTGCGGCGACGGCCAAGGCGGCGGCAGTCAGGATCAGTTTCATATCGCTTTCTCCATGTTGAGCCCCCCCGGTTGGTCGGGGTTGGCGGATGAACTAGTGTGATTTGGCGGACAGAAACCCGCGTAGCCGTTCGGATTTCGGGGCGCCGAACAGGGCGTCGGGCGTACCTTCTTCCTCGATCAGGCCCTGATGCAGAAAGATGACGTGATCGCTCACGTCGCGGGCCAGCGCCATGTCATGCGTGACGATGACCATCGTACGTCCTTCGACAGCCAGATCTTTGATGACGCGGATGACCTCCTGCTCCAGCTCGGGGTCCAGCGCACTGGTAGGTTCGTCGAACAGCAGGGCCTTAGGCTCCATGCAGAGCGCGCGTGCAATGGCCGCCCGCTGTTGCTGACCACCCGAGAGTTGCGCAGGAAAAGCGTCGGCCTTGTCGCCGATCCCGACCTTTTCGAGATACATGCGGGCCTTTTCCTCGACCTCCTTCGGATCGCGGCGCAAAACCTGGACCGGCGCTTCCATCACGTTCTGCAAAACCGTCATGTGCGACCAGAGGTTGAACGACTGGAATACCATCGACAGGTTTGTGCGAATCCGTGTAATCTGGGCGGCGTCGGCAGGGCGTCTGTTATGGGCGGTCCCGCGCCATTTCACCGGCTCTTCGCAGAACAGGATATCGCCCTGCTGGCTGTCTTCCAGCAGGTTGGCACAGCGCAGAAGCGTCGACTTGCCCGAACCGGACGATCCGATCAGCGATATTACCTGCCCCTGGCGCGCAGTCAGATCGACGCCCTTGAGAACCTCCAGCTGACCATAGGCCTTATGGAGGGAGCGGATTTCGATTACGGGCGGGGCTTGTGACAAACGGGCCTCGGGTCTCTGGACTTGATGTTTACGCCGCAATTTCCACGGGAATGCAATGGAGTCGGTGCGTCATGCGCTGCGACGCAGTAAGGGCGCGTAAACCGCGTCGGACAAGCGGGTCAGGCCAGACAGGCCCGTCACGGCCCGATCCGCCGCCGACATATCCGCAATCGCCTGGGTCAACGCAACATGTAAAGGCGCTGCCAGGTCGGCCCTCGCAGTGATGAACGGTGTCGCGGGCGTAGGTGGGGTGGTGTCCCGGATTGCCAATCGGGCATCGCCGCCCATCATGGCCCAGGTCACGACGTCGATGGCGGCCAGATCGGCGCGCCCGCAGGCGACGGCCTGCATCGAGGCGGCATGGCTGCCGGTCACGATGGACGGTCCCGTTAATCCGGCGCCAACAAGGGTGCCCCATCCGGACTGGCTGTCGGGCGCGTTCACGGCAATGCCCGATGCCGCAGCCCGCGAAAGGGCGCGTCCGTCATCGGCGCGTGTCACAAGGTGCGAGGCGTAATGCCCCTTGGGCAGTCCGGGCACATCCCAGATTGGAGTGCCGACAATGTGGACGCGGTCGAACAGGCCCAGTTGCAGGGGCAGGGCGCATGTCATCGACAGGATCAGGTCCGGGGCACGCCAATGGCTGGCGAAATCAACAGGCCATGTCAGTCGGGTCGGTGCATCCGAAAGATGCGGGCCCAGTCCGGCCCGCGTCGCATCCCACAGCCGGTCCCACGCCGAATGCGTGGCCGGATACCAGGCGAGGCTGGCGATCACGCCTGACTGTTGCGAGGATGTATGGCCTCTTCGGCCCGTATGCGGGCGATGTTGCTGTCACGGTCGTTGATGCCCAGCAGGTTCGCCAACAGGCGAAGCAGGCTGTCTTCCTGGGCGTCGCGTTCGCCGTCCACCAGAACGACAGACCACAACGCCTCGATCACCGCGCTGCGTTCCTCAAGATCGACGGCACCCTTGATGGCGCGGGTAAAGCGGACGGTATCGGGGGCCTCCTGCTCCAGCGCTTCGGCCTGCGCCCGCAGATTGGCCGTAGCCTCGGGGCCGAGACCGTAGCGTTTCGTCAGAATGCGGTCGATACGGGCAATCTCGGCCGGGTCATAATCGCCGTCGCTGCGGGCAACGCGCACCATCAGTGCGGCCAGCGCAAGGCGGGCATCGGGTTCCGGCAGGCGATCGGGTTCGGGGGCCGTCAGGCGGCGCAGCAGGTCAGCAAACATGGCGGGCCATATAGAACGAGTACCACCCGGAGACCAGTCCGCATCGAAGCTGTTAACCGGCCCAGCCCTCGGCGATGACCAGATCACTTTCGCTGATGCCTTGGCGCAGTTTGATCGCCTCTTGATAGGCAGGGCTGTCGTAGCAATCCAGGGCAGCCTGATAACTGGGAAATTCTATTACCACGGTGCGCGGCTTGGCCGTGCCTTCCTTGGTCACGCGATCGCCGCCGCGAACCAGGAACCTACCGCCGAACTCGGCAAGCGGGGCTGCATTCGCAGCACGATAAAGGTCATATTTCGCCGGATCATCGACGCGCCCATGGGAGATCCAATATCCTTTGGTCATCGCTCAGCCGCTCCTTGTGAAGATTTCTGTCAGACGGGCCGCCTCACGGTCCAGGCCCCATGGTGGGTTTACCACAGCAAGGCCCGATCCGACCATGCCGTGCCCGTCGCGGGCGGGCGGGAAGCGGACTTCGTGGATCATGATATCGGGTATGGCCTCGCGCAGGGCGCGGGTCATTGGCGCATGACGACGGTCGGCCAGCAGCGGATACCACATCATCAGGATTCCGACGCCCCATTTGCGATGGAGCAAAGGTAGCAAGGTCGCCAGCCGGACGTAATCGTCGCGCACTTCCCAGGACGGGTCGATCAGCATCAGACCGCGGCGCGGATCGGGCGGCGTCAAGGCCTTGGCCATTTCCAGACCGTCCCGCTTGTGGATACGGGTGTTCGGGCTGACCGGCATTGTCTGAACCAGCGCGGCATGTTCCGCAGGATGCAGTTCCGCAAGGTCGATCCGGTCGAATCGGCGAAGCAGTTGTGCCGCGATAAGGGGCGATCCGGGATAGGCATCCGGGCCATGGGTCGCGCGAAAAGTTCCCAACATTTCAACGTAATCGTGATCGCGGGGAAATGACTGCAGCATTCGCGCCACACCCTGCGCAGCCTCACCCGTTTTCTGTGCGGCCGCATCGGTCAGATCATACAAACCGCGCCCCGCGTGCGTCTCGATATAACTGAGAGCTTTATCTTTCTTGGTCAGATAGTTGAGCGCAACGGTAAGAAGCGAATGTTTGTGAACATCGGCTGCGTTTCCGGCGTGGTAGGCGTGTTGATAGGACAGCATGGCCCGTGGGCTATCGGCGGAGCACCAACGACGCAAGCTGCGAGACGAGTTTGCTCGTGCGATCCCGACCCCATATGATAGTCAGACACTAACTAACCTTCTGCATCTGGATTCGCATGTCGCGCTTCATTCCAACACTCGCTGCCCTTGCTTTGATTGCAACCTCCGCCGCTGTCACGGCGCAGGAGCAGGATCCGGCCTCGCCCGTCTTTTCGTCGCAAAGTCAGGGCCCCGCCCTTGGATTCACTCTGCGCGGCGGCGTGGCGACCGCGCCGGAATATTTCGGTGCCGACTCGAACGAAGCGGCTCCGGCGCTGGGTTTTGGTGTCAATTATCTGCGTCTGGGTGGTTTCACCTTCGGCGACCCCGACCCGCTGTTCGTTCCGACCGGCTTCGGCATCAACGGCTCGTTCCGCTACATCGGCGAGCGGACGGCAGAAGACAGCCCCGAGCTTGCCGGCCTCAACGATGTCGACGCTTCACTCGAATTGGGCGCAGGGCTGCGATATGCGACACGTGATTACCAGGTTTTCGGCAACGTGCGCTATGGCGTCGTCGGCCACGAAGCCTTCGTGGGCGAGCTTGGGGCCGATGTCTTTGCGCGCCCGACCGACCGTCTGACCTTGCGTATGGGGCCGCGCGCCCTGTTTGGCGACAGCGATTATGCCTCGACCTATTTCGGCGTGACCGCTGGGGAAGAAGTGGCAAGCGGCGGTGCTTTTACCGAATTCAATGCCGGTGGCGGGCTTATCTCCACAGGGGTCCAATTCGGTGCGGGATATCGCTTTGACAACAACTGGGGCATCGATGCTGTCGTCAGCTACGATAAGTTGCGGGGCGATGCCGCCGATAGCCCGATCACGATGAACGACGATCAGGTTTCGGCAAGCATCGGCATCACACGCCGCTTCACCCTGGGCTTCTGATCCGCCCTTCGGCGACGGGCACGGCCCGTCCCGAAATTCTGACCGCCTGTAATTTTCCCATTGCGACGTCTGCTTCGAAGCAGATGCGCGAGGGCCGTCCCATGTCGTCGCCCTGCCGGATCGTGCGCACGGTCGTGCCATCGGGCAAAGCCCCGTTTGCCAGAAGCTGTGCTGCCAAGATCGCGCAGGCGGACCCGGTCGCCGGGTCTTCGGGAATGCCCGCGGTCGGCGAGAACATCCGCGCGTTCAGATCCGGATCGTAGACCCAGGCACTATCCACTCCGGCGCTATCCATGAGGCCCGTCCATGCCGGTTCCATCGGACGGGCGCGGGCCAGCGCATCGCGGTCGCGAACCGGAATGTAGACGAAAGCCGGCCCGCCCGCGAAGGTGCCGGGTGTATGCGGGCCGATTGCATCTTTCGAGAGGCCCAAAGCTTCGGCGCATAACGTCACAGCCACTGGCCCGCCATGCGGCGCGGGCAGAACGGGCGCGGTGAATTGCGCCATCCCGTCGCGGACGGTGACCGGCACGAGGCCCGCTTTTTCTTCCAGCACCAGATCGGTCAGATCATCGCGCGTGGCCAGGAACAGCGACGCGCCGATTGTGGGATGCCCCGCGAATGGGATTTCGGCGGTCGGAAAGAAAATGCGCGCCTTCGCCGTGTTCATCGGGTCGCGAGGCGGCATCAGGAAGATCGTCTCGGACAGATTGAACTGCCGCGCCAGCAACTGCATCTGAGCCGCCGTCAGGTCGCCTGATGTCTCGACGATTGCCAGCGGGTTGCCGCTGAAAGGCGCGTCGGTGAATACGTCCCAGACTTGAAAGGGCAGGTCTATCAAGGTGTTCTCCCGTGTTGGAGTTACGCGCAATCCATAGGCCGGTTTCAGCGTAAGCCACTCTCTCTGGCGACGGTCACACCAGCCGCGATTGCTCCTTCGCGGCTCGCACGAAATCGGCAAACAGGGGATGCGGTGCGAAAGGTTTGGACTTCAGCTCCGGGTGGAACTGCACGCCGATATACCAAGGGTGATCCTTGGCCTCGACGATTTCGGGCAGGCGACCGTCGGGCGAAAGGCCGGAGAAGAGCAGGCCATTCTTCTCCAATTGCTCACGATATTTGATGTCGACTTCATAGCGGTGGCGATGCCGCTCCTCGATGGCGATGCCGCCATAGGCCTGGGCAACGCGAGATCCTTCGGTCAGCACCGCGTCATAGGCACCCAGACGCATGGTGCCACCCTTGTCGTCGGACTTGGTGCGCGTTACCTTGGCGTTGCCCTGCACCCATTCCTTCAGGTGATAGACGACGGGCGTGAAATTGCGCGGATCGACGCCCTCGGAAAATTCCTCGGACGCGGCGTCGCCCATGTCGGCCATGTTGCGGGCCGCCTCGATCACCGCCATTTGCATCCCCAGACAAATGCCAAGATACGGGATCTTGCGCTCTCGCGCGAATTGCGCGGCCTTGATCTTGCCTTCGGTTCCCCGTTCGCCAAAGCCACCTGGCACAAGGATCGCGTTCAACCGCTCCAGATGCGGGGCGGCATCTTCATTCTCGAAGACTTCGGCATCAATCCACTCGATCCGGACCTTGACGCGATTGGCCATGCCACCATGGGTCAGCGCCTCGGCGATGGATTTATAGGCGTCTTCCAACTGCGTATACTTACCGACGATGGCGACGCGCACCTCGCCATCGGTGTTGTGGATACGGTCGACGACATCTTCCCATCGGTCCAGGTTCGGCTTGGGCGCAGGCGAAATGCCAAAGGCATCCAGCACGGCCTGATCCATACCCTCGCGGTGATAGGCTAGCGGCGCTTCGTAGATCGACTTCAGGTCCTGCGCCGCGATCACCGCATCCGGCCGCACATTGCAGAACAGCGCGAGTTTTTCGCGTTCCTTAGTCGGAATCGGACTTTCGGATCGGCAAACGAGGATGTCGGGGGCCAGGCCGATGGATCGCAGTTCCTTGACCGAATGCTGCGTCGGCTTGGTCTTCAATTCGCCGGAAGCTTTAATGAATGGCAGTAGCGTCAGATGCATGAAAAGGCACTGACCCCGCTCCTTTTCCTGCGCAAACTGACGGATCGCCTCGAAGAAGGGCAGGCCCTCGATATCGCCGACGGTGCCGCCGATCTCGCAGAGCATGAAGTCAACTTCATCCTCGCCGATGCGGATGAAATCCTTGATCTCGTTGGTGACGTGCGGAATGACCTGAATTGTCTTCCCCAGATAGTCGCCCCGCCGCTCCTTCTCCAGCACGTTGGAATAGACCCGGCCCGAGCTGATCGAATCGGTCGACCGCGCCGCCACACCCGTGAACCGCTCATAATGTCCAAGGTCGAGATCTGTTTCCGCGCCATCGTCGGTCACGAAGACCTCGCCATGTTCGAAGGGCGACATCGTTCCCGGATCGACGTTCAGATAGGGATCAAGCTTGCGCAGCCGAACCGTGTATCCCCGTGCCTGCAACAGCGCACCAAGGGCCGCCGAGGCAAGCCCCTTGCCCAGCGAAGATACGACCCCGCCGGTGATGAAGATAAATCGTGCCATGCCAGATGCCCCCGCGAATACGCCTGAATCCGGGGCCGAGAATCACGGCCCAAAATCGTCAATCACGGGATTTGAGAATAACAGGACAATATGCCGGGCCGCAACCGCCGCCCGCTATATCCTGAGAGTTTTCGTCCCGTCCTGTCTAGATATGCCCGTCGGGTCTTATTCAGAACGCGGGGGCACTGCCGGAGAATCCCCCGCCGTCGGTGGCAGCAGGCTGTCACCCGAGGGCGGCGCCGGGGCCAACACACTATTCTCGGGGGTCGACGGCAAAATATCGACCACCGATCCGCCGGCCGCGTTCTGTGCCGCCACAATCGTCAGCGTCACCGATGTAACCAGAAACGAAATCGCAAGAACCCAGGTCAGTTTGGTCATCGCCGTGGCTGCCTGACGCCCGGTCATCGCGCCGCCTCCGCCCCCGCCCATACCCATGCCGCCACCCTCGGACCGCTGCAAAAGCACGATCCCGATCAGGCAAAATGCGATGATCAGGTGAATGACGAGGATGACGTTTTCCATGGCGGCCCGCTCAGACTTGTTCGCTGGGCTACCTATTGTCTGCGGCGCGGCCCCGCAAGCCCTGCGCGGCGATGGGTGTTTGCAAGGCTTCCCTGTCACCGCGGGCCGGGTTAGGGGGGAACGGTTTCAACCGGATCGAGGGCCTGCAATGGCGAACGTAGTGGTGGTCGGTGCCCAGTGGGGTGACGAAGGCAAAGGCAAGATCGTCGACTGGCTGTCGGAACGCGCGGATGTGATCGCGCGATTTCAGGGCGGGCATAACGCGGGCCACACGCTGGTCATAGATGGCAAGGTCTACAAACTGTCGCTGCTGCCATCGGGTATCGTGCGGGGCGGTAAGCTGTCGGTCATCGGCAACGGTGTGGTCCTGGACCCCTGGCATTTGATCAAAGAAATCGACCAGCTGCGCGAACAGGGTGTCACTGTCACGCCCGAGACCCTGATGATCGCCGAAAACACGCCGCTGATCCTGCCGATCCATGGCGAGTTGGACCGCGCGCGGGAAGAGGCCTCGGCCAAGGGAACCAAGATCGGCACCACAGGACGCGGCATCGGCCCGGCTTATGAAGACAAAGTCGGTCGCCGTGCCATTCGTGTCGCCGATCTGGCCGATGTAACAACGCTGGAAACCCGCGTCGACCGCGCGCTTGCGCACCACGATGCGCTCCGTCGTGGCCTGGGCATGGAGCCCGTCGACCGCGATGCGCTGCTGACTGCGCTTCGCGATGTCGCGCCAGCCGTTCTGGAATATGCCGCACCCGTCTGGAAGGTGCTGGACCAGAAGCGCCGCGCTGGTAAACGCATTCTGTTCGAGGGCGCGCAGGGGGCGCTGCTCGACATCGACTTCGGCACCTATCCCTTCGTGACATCCTCCAACGTCATCGCGGGTCAGGCCGCTACCGGCACAGGAATGGGACCGGGCGCGATCGACTTCGTTCTGGGCATCGTCAAGGCCTATACGACCCGCGTCGGCGAAGGCCCGTTTCCGGCAGAACTGGACGATGCCGACGGTCAGCGTCTGGGCGAGCGCGGGCACGAATTCGGAACGGTAACAGGCCGCAAGCGCCGTTGCGGCTGGTTCGACGCCGTGCTGGTGCGGCAGACCTGCGCCACATCGGGCGTCAATGGGATCGCGCTGACCAAGCTGGATGTGCTCGACGGGTTCGAGACGCTGAAAATCTGCACCGGGTACGAGCTGGACGGCAAGACCATAGATCATCTGCCGTTCGCGGCGGACGCACAGGCGCGGTGCAACCCGATCTACGAGGAAATGCCCGGCTGGTCGCAATCGACCGAAGGTGCGCGCAGCTGGGCCGACCTGCCCGCGGAGGCGATCAAATACGTCCGCCGTGTGGAAGAGTTGATCCAGTGCCCCGTCGCCCTGCTTTCCACTTCGCCAGAACGCGAGGATACGATCCTGGTAACCGATCCGTTCGAGGACTGACCCATGGCCTTGTCACACAAGACCCGAAAGCGTCTTTCGCTTCTCATCCTCGTCGTCGGGCTGCCGCTGTATATCGTGTTGGTCGTCGGGATCATGGGGATAATCTACGACCGCTGGGGGCAACCGCCGCTGCTCATCGAGCTGGCAATCTATATCGTGCTGGGCGTGGTGGCGTTCTTCCCGTTGAAACCGATCTTTCTGGGCACAAGTCGCGAAGATCCGGATGCGTCTGAAGGTGATGCCGATTGATCCGTTGCATGGATGTGCCGTTATGCTGCGATCAGTGGCCCGGGTGTCTTGTGTCTTGCCCGACATCAAGGCCAGAGCCTCACCTTTAAACTGCTGATTTTGCCGGTTTGCAGGCCTGGAGTTGATGGGCGCGATGCGGTTGCTGATTGCGGGCGACTCCACCTGGGCTGTCTGCCATGGCAAACCCGCTGACCGATGTGATCGACGGCCAACAAGGGCGAAGCAGTCGGATATTTGATGGATACACCCGAGATCCACAGCGCAGGGGCTCTGCCCGGTTGTCGACTTGCGGCTACGGCATGTCGAAGCCTCGATCGGGTTCAGCAGCATCCATATACCCGATGGCGAGTGTTCCAACAGCACGAATGACCCGTTGATCATGAGCGTCTCGAGGCAAAGTTCCCGAGCAGCGCGCATGAAGTTTGGCGCTTTTAGCCCAGAAGTCCGGCGATTTCACTCCACGATCGACGGGTCCGGGCCATTCAAGCAGCAACTGGCGCTATGCGGAAATCGTCGACACTATCCAGACGTCGTATGCCAATCCGGTTTTTTGGCTGGCGAGGAGAATTTTTTCCAAGACAACAGACCGTGTCGCCGCCTTAGGCTGATTTGGCGCGAGATTATGTCAACCTGACACATCCGAAAGACCGGTTTGCAAGTCCGGTTTGACTGGGCGGCACAAGTCAGCACCCACCTTTTGACAAGACCAACTACGAAACCCGATAGGACAAATGAAAAGGCCCCGCCGGTTGCACGACGGAGCCTTCTGAAGTTGATTTCCGCAGGTTCAGCCCGCGCGACGCTCGGCCTGATCGGAATAGCGGCTGTCGGTGGCCAGGGCGAATGTGCCCCGGCTAACCTTGCGGATCGTACCGTCACGCAGAAGCTGACCGAAACCACGCAGACCATCTTCGCGGCTCAGGTCGTCGACCGCTTCGGCAGCCAGATGCAACAGACGGGGGCGCGAGAAATTGTCCTGCCCCATGACCTTGGCGCTGTAGACCGCAGCGGCCTCCAGAATGTCGGCCAGATCGCTGGCGCCGACATCGGCTGCGAAGGCTTCGAAGTCTTCAGCTCCCATCAGCGCGTCGTCACGAACTTCCATCTCGGCGGTGCGCGGCGCGCGGCGCGGCTGAACCGGAGCGGGCTCGGCGGCAGGTGTGGCGTCTTCGACCCGCTGTTCCGACACCAAGACCAGCGGTGCAGGGCGTTCGGGGCGCGGGGTGGAGCGGCCTTCGGCGGGGACCTTGCGTCGCGGACGAACTGTGCTGGCAAGATCGGCGCGATAGGCACCGGTATCGTCTTGGTCTTGTGTCTCGACAGGACCGTCGGCACGACGGGCGGCCACGGCGGCTTTCAGGTGCGAGATGTTGGCATGGCGGCGCGACGTGTCCTCGCCCGACAGACGGCTGTCTGTGGCGGCGAACAGACGTTCCATGTCGGGGTCCGAAGGGACTGCGGCGCGTTCTTCTTCATCTTCCACCAGATCGCCGCCGCTTTCTGAACTCGGATCGTTTTCGGCGACCGGATGGGCAAGATCTTCCTCGGCATTTTCCACGACGGGATCGTCATGCTTCGGCGCAGAGTCTTTGATGACGGCATCATGCTCGGCATCGTCGTCCTGCAGGGCGGCCACGAGATCTGCGTCGTCGTCCTCGTCGTCCATCCCGAGAATCGAGCTTACGATACCGTCATTTTCATCTTCGGCCGTCAGGTCATCGCCCTCGTCCAGACGGATCGCGGCCAGTTCGGCCATCAAGTCATCGTCTTCATCGGCCGCGTTTTGCGTGGCAGCTTTTTCCGTGGCCGGGATCGCCGTTTCGCCCGTCGCATTGATCGGATCAAGGGTCAGTTCGGCTTCGATGGCGGCCAGTTCGGCCATCAGCTCGTCACCTTCATCCTCGTCGGATGCAGCAACATCTTCTGCCACTTCGGGCGGCGCAGCTTGTACGGAAGACGCATCTTCTGCCTCAAGCTCGGTTGTTTCCACGACGGCGGCATCTTCCTCGGCGGCCCGCTTGGCCGCAGCCTCGGCGCGGCGAATTTTCCGGATCCGTATCCGGCGGGGCACGGCGGCTTCGGCCTCTTCCCCATTGGAGGGGTCCGTATCGTCTTCGACCTGTGCGTCGTTTTCCTGATCGTCGGTCTCGGTCCCGCTTCCGGCAGCTTCGACGGGCGTGCTGTCCTCGGTAATGACTGTCTCAGGTGCGGCGGGTTCAATCGCCTCCTCGGTCGGTTCGATTTCGGCAGGCTTATCCAGATCGGACGACAGTATGGCAGCCAGATCAGCGGCCATCGTGTCCTCGCCGTCCGCTTCCTCTGACCCATCATCCTCCACGGTAGCATCGGTCGGCAGATCGTCCAGCGCATCGGCGGCAAACGCAGCGGCAAGCGTGTCGTCTGCCATCGGCGCGTCGTCGTAGCCGTCATCCTCGTAGGACGCATCATCCATCATGTCGTCGGCATGTTCATCTTCGGCATAGACAGCGGATGACTGGCGATCAGCTTCGACCACACCACGGATACGCGCCAGTTTCGCAGCAACACTGTCGGAAGCGTCCGCAACATCGGCTTGAACTGCATCTTCGTCCGGCCCTGCCGATACGGTATCAGCCTCAGGCGCATCGTCCTGTCCGGTGTCAATCTCGTCGCCCCTGTCCTCTGTGGCGACGTCGTCTTTTTCGGTGGCGTCAGCTTCGGATACCGCTTCAGCCTTATCGGCCAACACCATCGCGGCGATATCGGCGGGGGCTTCGCGGGCATCGAAGGCGGCAGAAACCGCATCGGCGGCAGGCAACGCCGACGGACGCAGCAGGATGCCGCCGTCTTCGGGCTTGGCCTCGACCGATTGCTTGGCGCGGGTTTCCGCAATCATGCGCAGCATTGCCATATCCGGGGTAGGAGGTTCCGCACCGAAGAATCGGTCATCCGCAGCAAGATCCCGGAAATATTCCGCGATGCCTGTCATCGTGCTGAACGGATCGTCAAACCCTTCCAGGGTGCAGGAAAACGTGCCGTAGGCAACAGTGAGAATCTTTTTGTCGGGGACCATCGGGGCGCCTCCACTTTATTCCCGCGAGGGAATCCTGTTTCACTTCACCTTGCACATAAACAAACGATTCCATTCAAATCGTGCCCGGATCGGGACCATTTGACGATGCCGAGGGCGGATTCTTGCCAGATTCGAAACGAATTGGTCTCATTGACGACATACCTCCAACCCTGGAAGGGCAAACACTGGTCGGTGGGGCGCCTGTTACCATCCGAACCCTTGAAGAAGCTTTAAGACATGCGCCCCGTCTCATTGCCGTAGATGGCGGTGCAGATGCCGCACTGGCCGCAGGCATGGTTCCCGAAACAGTGATCGGCGACCTCGATTCGATCTCGGATGCCGCACGTTCTGCTTTTGCGGACCGCCTGCATCACATCGCCGAACAGAATAGCACAGATTTTGCCAAGGCGCTGCGCATCAGTCCCGCAGCCCTAACCATTGCGGTGGGGTTCATCGGTGCACGCGTCGATCATTTTCTGTCGTGTTTGACCGAAATGGTTCGTAGCGGTGAGAATTGCGTGCTTTTGGGCGAAGAAGACTGCATATGCATCGCGCCGCCTTCGCTTGATCTGGCACTGAAGGCCGGTACGCGCCTGTCGCTCTGGCCGATGGGTCCGGTGCGCGGCACGTCCGAGGGGCTGCTCTGGCCGATCGACGGATTGGAGTTCGGTCCCACCATGCGTACCGGAACCTCGAATGAAGTCATCGGGCACGTGCGTTTGCGGCTGGATGGACCGATGGCGCTGATCCTGCCGGCGGATGCACTGCCAACCCTGCTCAAATCGCTGGACGCAACCCCTCGCAGAGCGGCGATCTCCCGTCTATAAGACAGCGACGACCTTAAGGAGCGCAGCGATGTCCGCCACACCGAACCCTATCGACATGGCCAAATACGTTTCGGCCCGCCGCGCGCTGGACTATGTTCAGGACGGCATGCGGGTCGGCCTGGGAACCGGATCCACCGCCGCCTGGATGGTTCGCTGTCTGGGCGAAATGATCCGTCAGGACGGTTTGCGCGTGACCGGCGTGCCGACTTCGACACGCACGGCGGAACTGGCCCGTCAATGCGGTGTTCCGATCGCCACTCTGGAAGACGTGAAGTGGTTGGACCTGACGATTGACGGTGCCGACGAATTCGACCCCGATCTGGCGTTGATCAAAGGCGGCGGTGGCGCACTGTTGCAGGAAAAGATCGTTGCGACAGCCTCGGATATGATGGTCGTCATTACCGATAAGTCAAAACAGGTCGATCATCTTGGCGCTTTCCCCCTGCCGGTGGAGGTCATTCCCTTCGGCTGGCAGACTACCAAGGCGTTGATCGAGGAATCGCTGATCGGCATGGACGTCGCGGGCCGGTCGGTCACCCTGCGCCTGAACCGCGATGCGTCGTATCGCACAGACGAGGGCAACCTGATCCTCGATCTTCATCTGCGTCGTATCGGTAATCCGCGGCAACTTGCGCTTGTGCTGAACCAGATACCCGGTGTGGTCGAGAATGGGCTGTTTCTGGATATCTGCGACGTGGTGATCATGGGCGATGCGGATGGCGGTGTCGAAGTGCGCGATATCAACAATGGAACCGTGACCTACGAAAAGGTCGATATCCAGGACGATGACAACATCTTCGTGGCGATCGCGGACTGAGGTGCGGCAAGGCCGCATCCGTAATCCGACGAGGCCGCGTGCGGTGCGCGCCCGCGCAGATATCCCACCACGGCGACATTCCCGGAAGGATCTACAATGAACTTCGACTATGACCTCTTCGTTATAGGTGGCGGCTCGGGCGGTGTGCGGGCCGCGCGACTGACGGCACAGGATGGACACAAGGTCGGCTTGGCGGAACAAAGCCGCATGGGCGGCACCTGTGTCATTCGTGGCTGCGTTCCGAAGAAGCTCATGGTCTTCGCCTCGGGCTATGCCGAACTGATGCAGCAGGCGAAAGAGTACGGCTGGGATGTTTCGAACGGTAAATTCGACTGGCCGCATTTCATCACGCATCTCAATGCCGAACTGGATCGGCTCGAACAAATCTATCGCACGAATCTACAGAAGGCAGGCGTCACGATCCACGATCAGCGTGCCGTGCTGATGGACGCGCATACCGTTGAATTGGCTGACGGCACCACCTACACCGCCAAACACATTCTTGTTGCCGTGGGCGGTCATCCGATACTGCCAGACATAAAGAACGCCGATCTTGGGGTTATGTCGGACGACCTGTTCAATCTGCCCGAGCTTCCGAAAAAGATGCTGATCGTGGGCGCAGGCTATATTGGCTGCGAATTCGCGGGCATATTCAACGGCCTCGGGTCAGAGGTCAGCATGTTCGTGCGCAGCGCACAGATCCTGCGCGGATTCGACGAGGAGGCGAGGGGCCATATCGGCGACGCGATGCAGCAGCGTGGCGTCAGGATTCATACCGGCTGCGCCCCGATGAAAATCGAAAAGCGCGGCGACCGGATTTGGGTAAAGGGTTCCAACGGCCACGAAGAGGAGTTCGATCTGTTGGTCTGGGCGACGGGTCGCAATCCGAATACCGGCGGGTTGGGTCTGGCAGAGTTGGGCGTCGAGCTGGAGCGGCGGGGTGAAATTTGCGTCGACGAGTACAGCCAGACCGCCGTTCCGTCGATCTATGCGATTGGCGACGTGACAGGCCGCGTCGAATTGACGCCCGTGGCGATCCGCGATGGTGTCGCGTTTCACCAGACCGTGTTTCAGGGCAACAAGACCCCCGTCGATCATGCGCTTGTCCCCACAGCGATCTTTACCCAGCCCGAGATGGGCACCATTGGCCTGACCGAGGAAGAAGCCTGCGAACAGGAACCGACGCTGGTCTATGCCACCGCTTTTCGCCCCATGCAGACGACTTTCGTCGGCGGAGAGGAGCGGATGCTGTTCAAGATGCTGGTCTCGAAAAAGACCGACAAGGTACTGGGCATCCACATCGTCGGCCCCGGTGCGGGAGAGATGATCCAGTTCATCGGCATTGCCCTGAAGATGGGAGCGACCAAGGCGGACTTCGACAGGACCTGCGCCGTCCACCCGACGATGGCCGAGGAATTGGTGACGATGACACACCCCGTGCGGGACCTTGCTTGATATGTTAGGTCGCGGGACCAATCTGTAACACCACGTGATAGAATAAATGGAATGAAGGGACGATCCTGATGGCAGGTAGCGGAGGCCCCTGGGGGGGCAGCGGGAAATCCGGTGGCGGGGACGGCGACGACCGGGACGCCTCGCAGCGTCCGAATGGCGGGCGCCGCCCCCCGAACCGAGGTCCGCAAGGCGTGCCGGAAATCGACCAGCTGATGAAAAAGGGGCAAGACCAGCTCCGGGTTCTCATGGGCGGTCGCGGTGGCGGCAACCCCAACGGCGGTGGCAGCGGTGGGGGCGGGTTCGAACTGAACCGCGCGACTATCGTGATCGGCTTGCTGGGGGTTCTCCTGATCTGGCTGTTCATGTCGTTCTATCGCGTGCAGGCCGATCAGCGTTCGGTCGAGCTGTTCCTGGGCAAGTTCTCCGATGTGGGCGCACCCGGTCTGAACTTCGCGCCGTGGCCTATTGTTACCAAAGAAGTTCTCTCGGTCACGTCCGAGCGCACGGTGGCCATCGGTGTCAACCGCGGCAACCGCGACGAACAGGGCCTGATGCTGACTGGCGACGAGAATGTCGTCGACATCGACTTCCAGGTCGTCTGGAACATCAATGACCCGGCCGAATATCTGTTTAATCTGCGCGACCCGGAGCAGACGATCCGCGCCGTGTCCGAATCCGCCATGCGTGAAATCATCGCCCGGTCGGATCTGGCACCGGTCCTGAACCGGGACCGGGGCATCATCGCCGAAGAACTTCGGACTCTGATCCAGGCCACGCTCGAAAGCTACGATTCGGGCATGCAGGTCCTTCGGGTCAACTTCGACCGGGCCGACCCGCCCGAGCAGGTGATCGACGCCTTCCGCGAGGTGCAGGCCGCCGAGCAGCAGCGCAACCGTCTCCAGTCCGAGGCCGACCGCTATGCCAATCAGGTGCTCGCCGGCGCGCGGGGTGAAGCCGCACAGCTTCTCGAAGAGGCTGAAGGCTACCGCGCCCGCGTCGTCAATGAAGCCACCGGTGAAGCCAGCCGTTTCACTTCGGTTCTGACGGAGTACTCCGCCGCGCCCGAGGTCACCCGCAAACGTCTCTATCTGGAAACTATGGAACAGGTGCTGGGCGACGTCGACAAGATCATCATCGACACCAGTGTCGGCGGCAGCGGCGGTCAGGGTATCGTGCCCTATCTGCCTCTCAACGAACTGCGCGGTACGCGTAACGAGGAAAACAACTGATGAAACGGACAGCATATCTCCTGCCGATCGCAGCAGTAATTCTCGTGGCGATCTTCTCGTCGGTCTTCGTGGTCGACGAACGCCAGAAGGCGCTGGTGCTGCAATTCGGTCGCGTCGTTGACGTCAAGCAAGATCCGGGGATCGCCTTCAAGATCCCCTTGATCCAGGACGTCGCCTACTATGACGACCGCATTCTGTCGCGCGATATTGACCCGATGGAGGTCACTCCCAGCGACGATCGTCGCCTCGTGGTCGACGCTTTCGCGCGCTATCGAATCGCCGATCTGCTCCAGTTCCGGGAGGCCAATCCGACGGGCGGAACCGAACAGGCGGAACAGCGTCTGGACGATATTATCCGGTCGCAGATGCGCGAAGTCCTGGGTTCGGTGTCCTCGAACGAGATCCTGTCGGAAGACAGGGCCGCGCTGATGCTGCGGATCGCATCGGCTTCGCGGACGCGGGCGGCAAACCTTGGGTTGCAGGTCATCGATGTGCGCCTCAAGCGCACCGATCTGCCGCCGCAGAACCTCGACGCGACCTTCGCCCGGATGCGGGCTGAACGCGAACGCGAAGCTGCTGACGAGATCGCGCGCGGTGAAGAAGCCGCACAGCGCATCCGCGCCCAGGCCGACCGTACCGTGATCGAGCTGACGTCCGACGCAGGCCGTGAAGCAGAGATCGTCCGAGGCGAGGCAGATGCCCGTCGTAACAGCATCTTCGCCGAAGCCTTCAGCAGCGACCCGGAGTTCTTTGAGTTCTATCGTTCGCTGACGGCGTATACGCGGGCGCTGCAGGGTTCGAACTCGACGCTCGTTCTGTCGCCGGACTCGGAGTTTTTCGACTATCTGCAGACAGACGGTATTGCGGGCAGTTCCGGCGCTGCACAGCGCGAGATCGGTTCGGCTCAGCCCGCGCTTCTCCCAGCATCATCGCAGGAGGCGACCGCCCCCGCAGACGATTCCACTGCGCCCGAAGATGACGCAACCGCACCTGCGGACAACGCAATCGCACCGGACGATTCCACTGCACCCGCAGGCGACGCTGCCGTGCCTGCGGAAGGTGTCACGGCTGGCTCCGGCAACTAGTCCGTCACCATGGCAAACTGAACGGGCCGCTTTCACAGGTCGGCCCGTTCCACCTGGCAGACACGGCTCCGTAATGCGGCGGCCGTTTTTTCTTCACCCTTGGCGCGCGGATGCGAAGGTTGTAGTTTGGACCTGACCTCTCACGCGAGTGTGATGGCGAGTGCGTTGAAAGTTTGGCAACCGATGCGAACATGCAACGGACCCGGGGCCCGGCAGCGTCAGTTCAATCGGGACTCCAATTTGCTCTGCCAAGGGCATGAACAGGTATCTCAGGAGGGACCTTCCTTGACTACAGACACGAATCCGCAATTGTCAGTCACCGCTGCGCTTCGCGCGCTGACGACGCTCGTGATGGGGCTAGCGATGCTGGTCGCATCCAGCCTAGCGGCTGTTGCGCAACGCGCTCCCGACACATTCGCCGATCTTGTCGATCAGGTTTCTGGCGCGGTCGTGAACATCACTACGAATACCTCGATTGCCGCCGCCGATCAGGGTCCGAATTCAGGCAGCCCGCTGGAGGATTTCTTCGAGGAATTCCGCCGCCGCAATTCGCCCGACGGGAATGTACCCGAGATGCCTCGCCGTCGTGGCAGTGCGCTCGGTTCCGGGTTCGTGATCAGTGAAGACGGCTATATCGTAACCAATAACCACGTGATCGCGAATGCGGACGAGATCATGATCGAGTTCTTCTCGGGTCAGGAACTGCCTGCCGAGATCATCGGCACCGACCTCAACACCGATCTTGCCCTGCTCAAGGTCGAATCCTCCGAACCGCTGCCTTTCGTCTCATTCGGCGACAGCAAGGCTATGCGGACAGGCGACTGGGTCATGGCCATGGGCAATCCGCTGGGTCAGGGCTTTTCGGTCAGTGCGGGCATAGTATCGTCTTTGGGACGGGAACTTCAGGGCGCATATGACGACTTTATCCAGACCGACGCCGCGATCAACCGCGGCAACTCGGGCGGTCCGCTGTTTAACATGGACGGTCAGGTGATCGGGGTGAATACCGCCATCCTGTCGCCCAATGGCGGCTCGATCGGTATCGGGTTTGCGATGTCGTCAAATGTCGTCAACAATGTCGTGGGCCAGTTGCAGGAATTCGGCGAGACCCGCCGCGGCTGGCTGGGCGTGCGCATTCAGGATGTGGATACGGAACTGGCCGATGCGCTGGGTCTTGAAACCGCGCGCGGTGCCCTTGTGACAGATGTGCCGGAGGGGCCTGCGTCCGAGGCCGGGATATTACCACGTGATGTCATCCTGACCTTCGACGGGATCGACATTGTGGACACCAAGCAGCTTGTTCGCACCGTCGGAAATGCACCGGTCGATACCGCCGTGCGGGTCGTGATCTTCCGCGACGGCGAAACGCAGACCCTTCTGGTTACGCTGGGTCGTCGCGAAGATGCGGAACGGACGATTCCTGCTTCGCTGCAGTCTCCTGATGAGGCAACCGAAAGCACGATCATGGGTCTGACCATCTCGACCCTGACTGATGAATTGCGGTCGCAACTTGGCCTGGAAGCCGATGTCGAAGGTCTGGTCGTATCCAACATCGAAGAGGATTCGGCAGCCTTCGAAAAAGGCCTCCGCATCGGCGACGTGATCGAGGAGGCGGGACAGGTTGCCGTCGGAACCCTTTCCGATCTGGAAGACAGGATTGCCGAAGCCCGCGATGCCGGCCAGAAGTCTTTCCTTCTGCTGATACGTCGCGGGGAGGACGCCCGGTTCGTGGCACTGCCGCTGGACGGGGAATAACCTTATACCATGAATTTCAGCCTTCGGGTTTGAAGCAATGTGTAAAACGGGCGTCTTTGGGCGCCCGTTTTCACAACTGGCGCCAGACCCATGCCCCGCTGAACACGACGGCCACCAGAATTGGTTGATGAATCAGATACAGGCTCAATGCGTGGCGCCCCGGCCAGGCCAGCGCTTCGGCCAATTGACCCGGCTGCTTGGGCCCCCACTGCATCAGTCTGCCTCCCCCGGCCTGTCCGAAGGCCAGCCCCGCCAGCAAAGGTGCAAGCCATGGCACCAACGGTTCATAGTCGATTGACGGTGGCACCCATGTGCCCAGGCCGGTCCACATCCACCATGCTCCGTCCAGCGCGGGCGTTCGCAACATCGGTGCCAGCCAGAATACGGCTGCGGCTGCCGCCAGCGTGACGACCCAGTGGGCCCGCAGAAACAGAAGTCCGATAAGTGACGTGAGAGCGATGGAATGAAGAATGCCGAACCGCACCCAGGCCCCGGGCACAGCAAAATAGGTCGCAAGACTGACCCCCGCCGCGGCCACGATCAACACGGCCAGACGCTTGAAATAGGACCGGGCCCGGAAGCGCGACCCATGCGCCAGCCACAACGAGAACCCGACCAAGAACAGAAAGCTGCCGGCAATGGTGCGGGCCGAGATGTCCCATAGACCGCCGAAGGTCGTGCCGGGCGGGACCAGTCCCAGCACCTCGAAGTCGCGTCCGAAATGAAAGATGGCCATGGCAACGAAAGCCAGCGTCCGCATCCAATCGACCGCGATCAGACGCCCTTTGGTGATAATCATATGCCGTTCCGTCCCAGTTCGACCAATCCAAGTGTCTGTGCCGAGGTTTTCGATAACATTCCACTTTCCAGACCGCGAGCTGCCTGGAATGTCCGCACGGCCTTTCGGGTCGGCGGATCGTACATGCCATTTATATCGCCCGCGTATAATTCCCGAGCCGCCAGGGCGCGTTGAATCTGTGCAATGAAGGCCGGGTCGCCGTCGCGCAGCGCGCAGGGGATTTCGAACCAGTTTTCGCCCCGTTCCTGCACGATGCGTGTCGACGTCAAGGTACGGAACCGCGCAGGCTCCACCACTATACCGTCGGAGTTCCGAACTTCGGCACTCTCCAACCGCTGTTCTGTCACCGTTTCCAGAATGGCGGGCGTCACACCAAGCGCATGGCAAGTGCCAGGCAGAGCATTGCTAGGACCGATCGTCCTGGTCACAGGCTCGACCGTGGAAATACCGCAAGCCGTCATCAGCAAGAGAAGGGGGGTCGTTCGGAGCATATGCACGGGCCTCGAGGCGCGATCTGTCGCCGCGCGTTCATGCGACCTTAAACTAAGTGCCGCCAAGGACAAACATTAGCAGATACGAGGTTGTCAGATCGGCCGGATCGCCCCTGCGGGTTGTTGCGCATACGTCACCACCCCGCTAACCCACAAGATGAAAATCGCAGGAGTTCCTATGCCCAAGATCACCTACATCGAGCACGGCGGCAAAGAGCATGTCGTCGACGTCCCCACCGGCCTGACCGTGATGGAAGGCGCGCGTGACAACAACATTCCCGGTATCGAAGCCGATTGCGGCGGGGCCTGCGCCTGTTCGACCTGCCATGTTTATATCGCGCCCGACTGGGTCGAGAAGCTGCCTGCCAAGGACGCGATGGAGGAAGACATGCTGGATTTCGCCTACGAGCCTGACGCCACAAAGTCTCGCCTGACGTGCCAGATAAAGGTGACGGATGCACTGGACGGATTGGTGGTACAGATGCCGGAAAAGCAGATTTGATCCGTCTGGCGGTTCTCGCGACGCTTGCCTTGTCCCGGCCCGCCGCCGCATGTCTTGCCCCGCCACCTGCGGACGTCATCAGAGGCAGTCTGGTCGAGGCCGCAGAAGCAGAGCCCAATGCTGCGTGGTATAGCACTCCGACCGGCATCTATGGTCATGGCATTATGGGGTCGGTCCCGGATGCACGTGATTTGGTTGCCAAAATTGCGACGGAAGATGGGGACTGCCGTATTGTCACAACACAAGCAGGCGATGGGCACGTATTCGAGGATACTGCCCCGCGACTGGTCGACGTGACGGGCGACGGAACCCCGGAAATCATCGCCGTCCGGTCCAATCTTGATCGTGGTGCGCAGCTGGTCATCTATCAGCACAGAGATCGCGCCCTGATCGAAATCGCCGCCACTCCCTATATCGGGCAAAGCAATCGCTGGTTGGCTCCAGCCGCAGCGGGCGATCTGGATGGCGACGGATATGTCGAGATCGCCTATGTCGACCGGCCCCATTTGGCCAAGATCCTGCGCATCTGGCGTTATGCCGCCGGCGACTTCCGCGAGGTTGCGGCCGCAACCGGGCTGACCAGTCATGCTATCGGCGATGAAGTCATCCACGGCGGCTTGCGCGACTGTGGGCAGGGACCGGAAATCGTTCTGTCGGACGCCGACCGGTCTCGGATGCTGGCCGTAACCTATGACGGGTGGACAATCCGCGCGCGCGAAATTGGTTTGTGGTCCAACGCTGCGGCAAAAGATGCCGTGGCCTGCCGCCGATGATACCGGCGATGCCGTCTGTGCTTCCGCAGGGAGCGGGGATCGGCGCGCTTGACCGTCCGGAAAGGCAGATCTAGCGGCCCGGCCCGCACAGCCGGACTGAACGCGTGGTGGACCTGCGTCCCTGGCGGCGTCAGACCCCCAGATCGGGCAGCGGGCAGTCCAGCGCGTCGGTGCCGATCTTCCGTGTTACGAGGTCCTGCGACGGATCGGCCCCGGCCAGGCGCGCGCGATACTCGCCGCCGTCGCCCTCCAGAAAGTTCCAGCATTGCGACCCTGGATCATTATCATAGATGAAGCAGATTTCGCCCGCTGCATTCTCGAACCAGATGCCGCGCTGACACTGGCCATTCTCGAATGCCCAGATGACGCGCTTGTCGTCGAAATACTGTTCTGCTCCGAATGCTTCCCCGAAGCGATTGAAATACAATGTCTTGCCAGTCACCATCTGGGCGAATTCATCCGCAGTCATGGTGCGTTCCGCAAAAGCGGGTGCGGCAAACAAGGTAAGGCTGACCAGCAATGGATAGGTTAGAAACGAATGCATCGACTTCTCCTTTGTGAACACTTTTGCCGCAGCTGACCGCCGTGTCCATCCCGAGGGTGGCGCAGGCAGCCCGCCTTGGAGTGATTTCCGGGACTGTCATGGCTCGACCGTCAGCAGGGCACCGCTGAGAACGATTGAAAATGGCAGTCTCCGATCAGCGACATCGGCGTATGATAGGCGCGTATTCTGCGGAGCGATTGGCGCGCATCGCCGCCACGCGTCTTGCGACACATCAGGGAACAGCGCAAACAGAAGGCTCGGCGTCGCAATCGCGCGCCGGGACGCGCCGTCTCCATTCTAGGCTCGCGGTGACGACAGGAAGGATGCGGCATGCTGGATCACGATAAGACAGACGGCGACGGGACGGGCCAATCCGGAAAAGGCGTCTGGAAATCCGGCAAGGGTCGGGGGCGGGCGACGCCGAAGGGGCGGCAATACGACGATGTTGCACTCGCCGAAGTGCGGGCGCTTCTGGGCGACCGGCCGCGACGGCGCGATCTGCTGATCGAGTTCCTGCATCTGATCCAGGACGAATACGGTCACCAATCTGCAGCCCACCTTCGCGCGCTGGCCGAGGACATGCGCCTGTCGATGGCCGAAGTCTGGGAGGTCGCGACTTTCTATGCCCATTTCGATCCGCTGCGCGAAAACGACCCGGTGCCGCCTGACCTGACGATCCGCGTCTGCGACTCGCTGTCGTGCGAATTGGCGGGATCGGAGACACTGATCGCGGCGCTGGAATCGGGCCATGATCCCGCGAAGGTTCGTGTGCTGCGCGCACCCTGCATGGGCCGCTGCGATACCGCGCCGGTGCTGGAGATCGGCCACCGCCACATCGACCACGCGACGCCGGAGTTGGTGGCCCAGACGCTTGAGGCGGGCGATCTGCACGCCGTCATCCCAGACTACGAAGACCTCGCCGCCTATCTCGCCGGGGGCGGGTACGTGCGGCTGACCGACCTGCGCGCGGGTGGCGACTGGCAGGCCGTGCAGCAGACGATTGCCGACAGCGGCTTGCGGGGCCTGGGCGGGGCGGGCTTTCCGTCGGGAAAGAAATGGGGCTTTGTGCGCGGCAATGCGGGCCCGCGCTACATGGCCGTGAATGGCGACGAGGGCGAGCCGGGCACCTTCAAGGACCGTTACTATCTTGAACGTGTGCCGCACCTCTTCCTCGAGGGCATGCTGATCGCGGCCTGGGCGGTCGAGGCGGAGCGTGTCTATCTGTATATGCGCGACGAATATCCGGCAGTGCTGCACATCCTTGCTACCGAAATCGCGGCCCTCGAAAGGGCGGGTCTGATCGAACCGGGCTACGTCGATCTGCGCCGCGGTGCGGGTGCCTACATCTGTGGCGAGGAATCCGCGATGATCGAGAGCATCGAGGGCAAGCGCGGCCTTCCCCGTCACCGCCCGCCCTACGTGGCGCAGGTCGGGCTGTTCGGGCAACCCACGCTGGTCCACAACATCGAGACCTGCCACTGGATCGCCCGTATCCTGCGCGAAGGACCGGAGATTCTGTCATCGGTCGAAAGGAATGGCCGCAAGGGTCTGCGCAGCTATTCGGTGTCCGGTCGCGTGGCCGATCCGGGCGTGCACCTTCTGCCTGCCGGGTCGACGATCCGCGACGTGATCGCGGCGGCGGGCGGCATGGCCGACGGCCACGTGTTCAAGGCCTATCAACCAGGGGGACCGTCGTCGGGCCTGCTGCCTGCGTCGATCGACGATGTGCCACTGGACTTCGACACGCTGCAACCGCTGGGCAGTTTCATCGGTTCGGCGGCCGTCGTCGTTCTGTCCGACCACGACCGGGCGCGGGATGCCGCGCTGAACATGCTGCGCTTCTTCGAGGCGGAAAGCTGCGGTCAGTGCACGCCATGCCGCGTGGGCTGCGAAAAGGCCGTCAAGCTGATGCAGGCCAAGATCTGGGATACGGGCCTTTTGGAAGAGGTCAGTCAAGCCATGGTCGACGCCTCGATCTGCGGTCTGGGGCAGGCCGCGCCAAACCCGATCAAACTGGTGATGAGGCACTTCGCCGAGGAAGTCGGAGGTGGCGTCGCGCCAATGCCCGACAGCGACGGATATGATACGAACGATGCGCTGGACGGTTGACCCGCAGCCCGTCAGTTACGATAGGCGCGACAGATGCAGCCCGCCGCGCTGATCGCGCGACAAAGTTCGAGCGCCTGCGACCGGTTCTCCGCTCCGACCCGTGCGGCGATAATCGGTGGCAAAGAACCCCGCCGGGGCTGTGGGACGAGCTGCAACCGCGAGGCGGGCGCGACGCGGCGGCAAGACGGGTTCAACGCATCATAGGCAGAACGGGCGCGGGTGGGGTTCAACCCGTATCCAACCTGCACCCCCCATGGTGACAACGGCGGTTCGGGGACGGCCAAGGGTGTAACCCTGCGGTTGGCGGCCATCGCGATGCAGGCGGCCTGAAACGGTTTGTCGTCGTCCAGGGCGAAGGTCAGCCCGATCGGCGGATCGTCGCGCCATCTCTCGGCGGTATGGCCTGTGACGATGCGGACATAATCGACGGTTTCGCGGGCCAGCCCGCCGGTCCCCGCGATCCAGCCTTCGACCCTCCGCTCACCCCCGTTGTAGCCAATGGCGGCCAATCCGAGGTTGCCATACCGGCGCGTCATCTCGGCCAGATAGGAGGCGGAGCTTTCGATGGATTGCGCCGGATTGAACGCATCGGCCAACCCCCGCAACCGGGCGGTTGGCGCGATGAACTGCGCGATTCCCATCGCGCGGGCCGGGCTGACGGCATTCGGATCGAACCGGCTTTCCTGCCACAACAGGCGCGCGAGATAGCCCGGCGGCAGGCCGTTCAGCCGCGCCTCGGCCTCGATCTGGAGGCAGACGTCGGCTTCGAAACTGACTGGCCGGATGCAGTGTCGCTTGCCGCTCGCGCCCTCGGAACAGGTGATGGCGGGCGGAGGGTCGGCCTGGACAGGGACGGCAAGCGCCAAGGTTATGGCAAACAGAGAGAAAGTGGCGCGCAACATGCACGAACGGTCGGGTCTGGGGACAGGGCTGTCAACTGGCCTTTCAGACGCACTTTCGCCGGACCGCGAGGCATATTAGGTGGGGTGTGAAAGGGTCGGTACCATGTCGTTCTTCAAGAAGCTGAAAGATCGTCTGACGCGGTCGTCGTCGAAACTCGAAGAGGGGTTGGACGCGATCGTCGATGCGGGGACTGACGATGCCGTCGAAGCGCGGCCTGTGCACGAGCCATTGCCAGATCCGGCTCCGGAACCGCCGGCCGAGCCTGCCGCCGCATCCGAACCGCAAGCCTCGCCGCCCGTCCCACACGTACCGCTTGTGGACAATACCCCCGTGCCGATGCCTGTTCCACCGGCACCGGCACCGGCACCTGCGTCCCCGAACGACGAACCCGACCCGCCGCGCCAGGACGCGCCGAAACCGGGTCTGATGGGGCGTCTGGTGGGACGCGCGCTGCCGCCGTCTGCCCCGCGCCGTGCCCTCGACGATGACATGCTGGAGCAGTTGGAGGAATTGCTGATCGCCTCGGATATGGGTGTTGAGACGGCGATGCGCGTCACCGCCAACCTTGCCGAAGGCCGTATGGGCAAGCGCCTGTCATCGGAAGAGATCAAACGTCTTCTGGCCACCGAGATCGCCCGGATCATGGACCCGGTCGCCCGTCCCATGCCGTTGACTGCGCACCGCCCGCAGGTGGTTCTGGTCGTCGGTGTGAATGGCTCGGGCAAGACGACGACAATCGGCAAGCTGGCAAGTCAGTTTCGCGCCGCGGGCAAGTCCGTCGTGATCGCGGCGGGTGACACGTTCCGCGCTGCTGCGGTGGAACAATTGCAGGTCTGGGGCGAGCGTGCTGGTGTGCCTGTCATGGTCGCGCCTCAGGGTTCGGACCCGGCGTCACTGGCGTTCGAGGCGATGACCAGGGCCGAGGCGGACGGTGCCGACCTGCTGCTGATCGACACCGCCGGACGCCTGTCGAACCGCGCTGACCTGATGGAGGAACTGGCCAAGATCGTCCGCGTCATCCGCAAGAAAGACCCGACCGCGCCACACAACACGCTGCTGGTTCTGGATGCCACGACGGGACAGAACGCCCTGACACAGGTGGGCGTGTTTCAGAAGCTGTCGGATGTGTCCGGCCTTGTCATGACCAAGCTGGACGGCACTGCCAAGGGCGGCGTTCTTGTCGCGCTGGCCGACCGTTTCGGATTGCCGATCCATGCCATCGGCGTGGGCGAACAGATCGACGATCTGGACGCTTTCGACCCCGAGGAATTCGCCTCTGCCCTTGTGGGGCTGGACGTGTGATCCGCGCCATATCGGTCGCTTTGATGTCGGCCCCCTGGCTGTCGCAGCAACGCAGGCCGAAGCCGACAATGCCGGGGCGCGGGATAGCGATGCAAGACATGCTGCCGCACCCGCGCAGTCTGCAGGACGTCGGGATCGGTGGCATGGCCCCGGATTTGGCCGCCCGTATGACTGACACGCCCGAAGCCCCATGATCCTGCACCTTGGGGAAAATCTGGCCCCCCGCACCGCCAGGGAACGCAACGATCTTCTGGCGGTTGCTGGCATTTCGGCCTGCGCCGATCGTCCCCTCGGGTTCATGGGCCATTTCGCCATCCCGTCGCATGACCGCGATCTGCCGGTCGTGCGCCCCAGCTACTGCAAGACAGAGTTGGAGGGACGGGCGCCTGGACTGACGGAAGCGGCTTTCCGATGACTGAATGGATATTTGCCATTGAAGGCACCCCGGCGGGAAGGAACGCGGCACTTTGGCTGGCCCTGGCGGCGGCATTTCTGCATGCGTTGTTCGGTGCACTGCAAAAGGGGGGGCGTTATGACCCATGGACCTCGCGCACTGCGATGGACGTGGCGATTTTCTGCATCGCAACCCCTGTGGCGCTGTTCGTCGTGCCATGGCCACCCCTGCGCCTTTGGTGGGTTCTGGTCGGGATGGTTGCGATCCAGTTTCTCTACAAGGCATTGCAGGGCGCGACCTATCAGCGGGGCGCCTATACGGTCGTCTATCCGGTCGTGCGCGGGACAGGGCCATTGTTTACCGTGCTGGGCGCAGGCGCGATTTTCGGCGAGACGTTTACGGCGGCGCAATGGCTGGGCGTCGCGATCCTGATTGTCGGGTTGTTCGGTCTGTCGGCGTATAATCTGGCGAAGATCACCGTCGACCGGGCGACGCTGGGACCGGCACTGGGACTTGCCGTGCTGACCGGATTGATGGTGGCCGTCTATACGACGTGGAACGCCTTCGGCATCCGGTCGGTGGCCGATCCGTTCACTTTCCTCGCGTGGTTCTTCATGCTGACATCCTGGGACTTTCCACTTATTGCAGCCTTCCGCGGAAAATGGCGCAGGCCCGAGCCGCACCTGATCCGGCTCGGCCTGATCGGAGGGATTATCGCGTTCGGGTCGTTCGGGTCGATCATGCTGGCCACGCGGCTCGACAGTGTGGGCGAGGCGGCCATCCTGCGCGAAACCTCGACCGTGTTTGCCGCACTGATCGGATGGGTCCTGCTGAAGGAATCGGTGGGTCCCCGCCGCCTGATCCTGATCTCGCTGATCGCGCTGGGCGCGGTGGTGGTGGAGTTCGCGGGCTGAAGCCCTTATGTGCCAACTTAAGCCACCCAATATTTATGAGGACAGCCATGACCGACCGCCAGATCCCCGGATGGGTCAAGCCCTCACTGGAGCTTGGACCGGTCGCGTTGTTCTTCCTGGGGTACATATATCTGAAGGATGAGACCTTCACCGTCGGCGGCACCGAATACGCCGGGTTCATCGTGGTCACGGCCCTGTTCATTCCGCTGATTCTGGCTTCGACGGCGGCGCTCTGGTGGCTGACCGGTAAACTGAGCCAGATGCAGATCGTGACGGCGGTTCTGGTGACGGTTTTCGGCGGTCTGTCGGTCTGGCTGAACGACGAGCGGTTTTTCAAGATGAAGCCGACGCTGATCTATCTGTTGTTCGCCGCCGTGTTCTTTTTCGGGCTATGGCGCGGGCGCAGCTATCTGGCGATGGTCCTGTCCGAAACGCTGCCGCTGACGCATGAAGGCTGGATGCTTCTGACCAAGCGAATGGCATGGTTCTTCGTCGGGCTGGCTGTCGCGAACGAAGTCATCTGGCGCACGATGTCGACGGACGCCTGGGTCAGTTTCAAGACCTTCGGCCTGCCGGTGGCGATGTTCGCATTCTTCATCGCGCAGGCAGGGTTGCTCAAGGCACATACCCCTGAGGAAAAGGTGGAGGAGGAGTAATCCCCGCCGCCTGAAGCCCTTTCAGTCCTTGCTGTCGTCGTCGGGCTTTTTCATCCGCTTGGTCGAAGGGGGCTTCTTGGGTTTTGCGACGCCGCGCCCGCGTTGACCGCCCTTGCGCAGACTGATCGAACTGTCCGACCGAAGACGCGCGGTGCGTTCCGACTTGGTTTCCTTCGGTTGATCCGGATGGCCGGGGCGGTGCGTGGGTTTGCCGGCGCGATCCCCGTCGCGGCGCGGCTTGTCGTCACGCCGGCCTTCACCCTTGTCCCACGGGCTGCGGTCGCCATCGCGCGACGGACGATCGGGGTTCCCGTCCCACGGCTTGCGCGAACCTGGACCGCTGCGTCCCGGACGATCACCATCGCGGGCGGGTCGGGTCGAACGGTCGCCATCTTTTGCCCAGGGCTTGCGCGCGGCGGCAGGTTTTCCGCCGTCGCGTTGGGGTCTGTCCCCATCCCGCTGCGGTTTCGTACCATCCCGATTGGGTTTGTCGCCGAATTTCGACCGAGGTTTGCGGTCCCCATCGCGGGTCGGACGCGCGGTGCGCTCGGGGCGTGATCCGTCGCCGTCATTGCGTGTCACCGGCGGTTTGCCGGTGCGGGGACGGTCGGGTCGTGCGGCGCGCGCGGACCGGGCCTCGGCGGGGCTGACAGTCCGGGCCTTGGCGGGGCCGCGCGGTGCGTCCGACGTCTCGCGCCCGCGTCCCTTGTCGATCAGGCGATCGCCCGAAGACCGGGGTTTGCGCGGGCTATCGCCCTTGATGCCGCGTCGGTCGGCTTTCTCGTCTTCGGCCGCCGTCGAAACCTGCCGGCTTTCGGCCAATTCACCATCCCACGTGCCGCCAAGCTGTTCCTTCAGAACGCGGGGCTTCACTTCCTCGACCTCGCCAGCGGGCAGTTCGCCCAGCTGGAACGGCCCATAGCTGATCCGGATCAGCCGGTTCACATACAGGTCGACCGCATTCATCGCCCGGCGGACCTCGCGGTTGCGGCCTTCGCGAAGCCCCACCGTCAGCCAGGCATTCGCGCCCTGCTGGCGATCGAGCGTGACCTGCATGGGTGCAAAATCCTCAGGGCCGTCCTCGCCCTCGACGGTGATACCGTCACGCAGACGCTGCAATGCCGCCTCGGCAGGTTTGCCGTTCACCCGCACGCGGTATCGGCGCAGCCAGCCTGTCGACGGCAGCTCCAACTGACGCTTCAGGTCGCCGTCGTTGGTCAGCAGCAGCAACCCTTCGGAGTTCAGATCCAGCCGCCCGACCGACAATACGCGCCCCAATTCTTCGGGCAGCGTCTCGAATACCGTCTCGCGATCTTTCTCGTCCCGCTCCGTCGTCACCAGACCGGCGGGCTTGTGGTATAGCCACAGTCGCGCGCCGTCCGCCTTGGGCAGTGGCACGCCGTCCACGGTGATCTTGTCGCCGGGCACGATGTTCGTCGCTACATTCGACACGGTGCGTCCGTTCACGGCGACGCGAAGGTCGGTCACCATAGTCTCGGCATCCCGGCGCGACGCAAGGCCCGCGCGGGCGATTACCTTGGCGATCCGGTCGCCGGCTCTGTTCTGTTCATCGGTCATGGGCGCGCTCTACGCCTCTTGGGGCACGGGGGGAAGCGGCTTGCGTCGCGCGGGTCGTCGCGGCATCCCGGTGCCATGTTCCGTTCCTTCATGTCCGATGCCCTGTCCGAAGCCCGCGCAGCCGCCTTGCGCGGCGAAGTGCCGGTGGGGGCCGTGGTGACGCGTGGCAACGATATCATTGGACGGGGCGGTAATCGGACCCGTGAATTGAACGACCCGACGGCCCATGCCGAGATGCTTGCGATCCGCGCAGCCTGCGCGGCACTGGCTCAGGATCGTCTGATTGGATGCGACCTCTGGGTGACACTGGAGCCCTGTGCGATGTGCGCGCAGGCCATCGCACACGCCCGGTTGGATCGCCTTCATTTCGGTGCCTCCGACCCCAAGTCGGGTGGGGTTTTGCACGGTGCGCGAATTTTCACACACCGCCAGACGCACCATGTGCCCGATATTCACGATGGCATCGACGCAGAAGCCTGTGCCGCACTTCTTAAGGAATTCTTCGCGCAACGGCGCTAGCGTCAGGCGATTCGCCTTATCGCGTCCCGAACCGTTCCTGCCACGATGACAACGCCGCGGAGCGTGCGGTGAACGCCCCCCGCGCAATCGCCCGTGACAAACAGGCCGCGGCGGCATGACCCAATCGCAATCCGTCCCAGACCGGATCGGGCAGATCGCGCGCGCCCGTCGCGGCGGCGAAGACCAGATCGCCATCCATGGGCGTATGACTGGGCAGGATCGCGCGCGCCATGCCATCATGTGCGGCGACGGCCAGCCGGGTGGCTTGTGCCTGGGTCAGCACAGCATCGGTTGCGACGATGGCGATGGTGGTCGATTGGCCGGGGGTGGTGTCGCCATAGGGTTCCCATGTCGGGGACAGACGCCCGACATCGTGTCCCCCGAATTCGCCCTCGATTTCCCACGGTGCTGCAAAAAACCGCCCATTATCGTCGCAGACCCGGCCAAGGGCGTTTACCGCCACCAGTGCCCCGACGGTTATACCGCAATCGAGAACGAGCGATGCCGACCCAAGCCCCCCGGCCAAATCCATTGTCGTCGCCCCGAACCCGGCCCCGACGGACCCGAGGTCGAACTCCACCGCAGCCCCCTCCAGCGCGGCCCGACCCAACGGCGCATAGGGATTGCGGTCCCAGGCCTTGTCGCCGCCATTCAGCAGATCGAACAGGATCGCAGCAGGCACAATCGGAACCCGTTGTTCGCCGACCGCGAACCCTCGTCCCGCAGCGCGCAACCCGTCCGCCACACCTGATGCCGCATCAAGCCCGAAGGCCGACCCACCCGACAGCACCAGCGCGTCGACTTCCTGCACCAGTTTGTCGGGTGCCAGCAGATCCGTCTCGCGCGTGCCCGGTGCGCCTCCCATGACATGAACGCCCGCGACGAAGGGCACGTCGCCCAGCAGGACGGTGGAGCCGGATCGCAGAGTGACATCATGTGCATTGCCGACCCGCAGGCCCGCGACATCGGTAATCAGGTTTCTGGGTCCGGGGCGCATCGGGTCAATCCTCGGGCAGAAGGGCACGGGTAATCGTGCCGGTGAACCGTCCGACGACGCGCAATCGGTCGGTGGCTGTCAGCGGCACGCCCGCGCCGGGAAACGTCAGGACAAGCGTGTCTTCCGGCAAGTCGGAAACCGTGCCCGCGTCGAAGAAGTGGCCCAGACGCGGGGCGAAGGGGCGGGCCAATACTTCAACCTGATCCAGGTCGGCGTCAGGGCAGACGTCCATCAAATGCGCGAAGACGAGCTGCTGCGCCGGGAAATCGCCAGCAAACACGCCAATCGACACACGGAATTTCATGTCGCGCCTACCCGCCCCCCGGTCCTGCCTGCGTCAGATGCAGCGGCCACCGTCCACCTCCATGCCGACGCCGGTGATCATCGAAGCCTCGTCCGAGCACAGGAAGCATGCGGCGTTGCCCATGTCCTGGGGCGTGGAAAAGCGGCCCAGCGGTATGGTCGACAGGAACTTCGCGCGCATTTCGGGCGTGTCCTCGCCCATGAACGTCGCCAGCAGGGGCGTGTCGCCCGCAACCGGGTTCAGGCAGTTGACGCGCACCCCTGCGGGCGCAAGCTCCACTGCCATCGTCTTGGTCGCGGTTATCATCCAGCCCTTGCTGGCATTGTACCAGTTCAAGCGGGGCCGTGGGCTGACCCCGGCAGTCGAGGCTATATTCAGGATAGCGCCGGATTTCGCTGCCTTCATCAAAGGCACGATATGGCGGGCCGACAGGTAGACCGACTTGGCGTTGACGGCCAGCACGCGATCGAAATCCTCCTCGGTCACGTCTTCCATTGCCATTGGCCGGTGCGAGATGCCGGCATTGTTCACCAGAATGTCGATCCGTCCCCAGTCGGCCATCGCCTGGGCCGTCAGGGCGACCCAATCGCCGTCTTTCGACACGTCTATCCGAGCGGACGTCCCGCCGACGCTCTTCGCGATCTCTGCTGCGCCCGCCGCATTCATGTCGGCCACTAGAACGCGCGCGCCCTCGGCCGCGAATTTCTCGACGATGCCGCGTCCGAAGCCCGAGGCGCCGCCGGTCACGATGGCCGTCTTGTCCCTTAATCGCATTGCAGCCTCCCTTTCTTACTTGATGCCCGACCCCTGACTGCAGCGCCAGCCCGTCCTGTGGTCGTGCCCGATGTGTGATAGGATAAAATCGGGACGTTTCATCGCACAGGAAGGACATCGGACATGACACTGCAGGAAATCGCTGACGAACTGGTGGCCGGAGTTCGCGAGAACCGCGCCAAGGAAAATCTCGGTAAGCTCTATGCGCCCGATGCCGTTTCGGTCGAAGCGCTGGATATGGGCGGCGGGCGCGAAGTCAAAGGCGTTGACGCCATCAGGGCCAAGCACGACTGGTGGCAAAATACCGTCGAATGGCTGGGTGGTGATGTCGAAGGGCCGTTTCCACACGGCGACGACCGGTTCGCCGTCTATTACACCATGCACACCCGCGACAAGGATTCCGGCAAGGAGCATCACGGCAAGGAGGTTGGCCTGTATCACGTCGCCGATGGCAAGATCGTACGGGAGGAATTCTTCTACGGCGGATGACAGGGCCGCTCCGCGTCATCCGTGATGCGCGGCCACCGTCTTCAACTGGCTGAAGCCGTACAGGGCTTCGAACCCTTTTTCGCGTCCGTGACCCGACTTGCCGACCCCACCGAACGGCAATTCGACCCCGCCGCCGGCGCCGTAGTTATTCAGAAACACCTGACCGGCGCGCAGGTCGCGCGCCAGCCGCATCTGACGCCCCCCGTCGCGGGTCCAGACACCTGCCACCAGGCCGTAATCGGTGCCATTGGCGATCTGTACCGCTTCGGCCTCGGTCTCGAACGGGATGACGACCTGCACCGGGCCGAAGATTTCCGCCTGTGCCAACGCATGAGCCCCGGTCGCTCCGGTCAGAAGGGTCGGCGCGACGTAGTGACCCCCGGTCCCGACGATTTCGCCTTGTCCGGCCACGGTCAGGTCGCCCGCCTGTGCCAGGAATCCATCCACGATGGCTTTCTGGCGCGCCGAGATGACCGGCCCCATATCCAGGTCGTCCATCGCGGGGCCGACCTTCAGCGCGCCATATCGCTCGGCCATTCGGGCGACCACGTCATCGTGGATCGATCGATGCACCAGAATGCGCGAAGCCGCCGAACAGGTCTGCCCGGCGTTCTGAATGCCCGCGTTCACGAGGAATGGAAGCGCCGCGTCCAGGTCGGCGTCATCGAAGACCAGTTGCGGGGATTTGCCGCCCAGTTCCAGCGTCACCGGCACGACATTCGCGCCCGCCGATTGCTGAACCTTTACGCCGGTCGCCACGGACCCGGTGAAGCTGATATGGTGGACACCGGGATGCGCGGTCAGCGCGGCTCCCGCTTCGCCCCCCAGACCCGGCACGACATTGAGCGCGCCGTCGGGCAATCCGGCTTCGGTCGCGATACGCGCGAAGGCCAGTGCGGTCAGGCATGCTTCCTCGGCGGGTTTCAAGACGCAGGCGTTGCCCATCGCCAGCGCCGCGCCGACGGAGCGCCCGATAATCTGCATCGGATAATTCCACGGCACGATATGGCCGGTGACACCATGCGGCTGCCGCAGGGTATAAACGGTATAGCCGTCCAGATAAGGGATCGTTTCGCCATGCACCTTGTCGGCGGCCCCACCGTAGAATTCCAGATAGCGGGCCAGCGCCACGGCATCGGCCCGCGCCTGCTTCAGCGGCTTGCCGACGTCCATCGCTTCCAGCACGGCCAGATCGTCGGCGCGGTTCAGCACCATCTGTCCCATGCGCGTCAGAACCCGCCCCCGTTCCAACGCCGGCATCCGGCCCCAATCGCCCGACAGCGCCTGATGGGCGGCGGCGACGGCGGCGTCGATATCACGCGACTGGCCGCGCGCGATCTGCGCCAGCGGTTGCCCCGTCGACGGATTTTCCAGCGTCAGCGTATCTGCGGCGCGCAGCCAGCGGCCGCCGATGAGCATTTCCTCGGTGTCGAACCAGATCGTCATGTCATTCCTCCGTGCCGTACATCGCGCGCCAATTCGCCGCCGCCATTCCATCGCGGTAGTCGGACAGCATGGCGGCGTCCAGCACCTCGATCAGCAGGCCCTCGCCGGTCCAGACTTCGATGCAGGTGAATGGGCCACGTTCGCAAGGCCGCGCGGTCCATCCGGCGGTGTCTGCAAGGGTCTCGATCTCGGTGGCGGCAAGGGGCGAAGCAACGGTCAGATGCGTCGCGCTGGCGGCGCGACGTGGTGGGCCGCCTTGAAATGCCACGGCGTCCGGGCCTTTCGTCACGCGCGTTCCGGCAGGGTAGACCTCGACCGCGGTGCCTCCGTCGTCCCTGGCGAAGGCGATCCATGCACCGGGACAGGGCGGAAACGGCAGGGCTTCGCCGCCCAGGATGCGGGCCAGCGTCTGTGCCATTGCGGCAGGGGCGCGGGCGGCGATGGAAACGCGAAGCAGTGTCATGCGGCCAGCCAATCTGCCGGGATCACCGGCGCGGCGGCGATCAATGTGCGGGTGTAATCGTGTTGCGGAGCGTCGAAAACCTGTGCCGTCTTCCCCTGTTCGACGATCCGGCCGGCGCGCATGATCAGAATACGGTCGGCAATCGCGCGCACAACCGTCAGATCATGCGTGATGAACAGATAGGCCAGCCCCAGCCTTTCCTGCAAATTCTCGAGCAAGGCCAGAACCTGCGCCCGGACGCGGACATCAAGCGCGCTAACCGCCTCGTCCAGCACAAGAACCTCGGGTTCGGTGATCAGGGCGCGCGCTATGGCGATACGCTGCCTTTGGCCGCCGGAGAATTCGTGGGGATATTTGTCCAGATCTCCGACCGTCAGCCCGACCTGGTTCAGCGCGTCGGTGGCCCGCGCCTCCGCGTCTCTGGGGCAACCGGTAAGGTGAAAGGGCTCCTGCACCAGTTTGCGGACGGTCCAGCGTGGGTTGAAGCTGCCGTAGGGGTCCTGGAATACGACGCTGATCTTCGCGCGATCCGCCCGCGTCATCGCGGTGCCGCCAGGTTTGCCCAGCAGGTCGATTCGGCCACCTTGCACCGGCTCCAACCCCAGAAGCGCGCGGGCGAGAGTGGACTTGCCGCAGCCCGACTCGCCCACCAAACCCAGACACTCACCCCGGTTCAGCGTCAGATTGACGTCGGCGACGGCGCGAAAGCCGCCATAGCTTCGGGTGATGTCTGTGGCTTGCAGGACCGGCGACGGAGCAATGGTGCGGGCCGCGCGGGGCAGGGGGCGCGAGGCGGAGAGCAGGTCGCGGGTATAGGCATGCGCATGGGTGCGGAACAGGGTTTCCGTCCGGCCCCGTTCGACGATTTCGCCGTGGCGCATGACCGCGACGTGATCAGCCAGTCCGGCGACGACGCCCAGATCGTGGGTGATGAGCAGAAGCGCCATCCCATCATCCGAGCCGTCGCGGACCAGGCCGCGAAGAAGATCAAGGATATCGGCCTGCGTCGTCACGTCGAGCGCGGTTGTCGGCTCATCCGCGATCAGCAGGCGGGGTCGATGCGCGATGGCCAGCGCGATACAAACCCGCTGACGCTGCCCACCCGACAATTCGTGCGGATAGCGGTCGAGGGGAATGGAGGCGAGGCCCACCCGGTCAAGCCGGTCACGAGCGATGCGCAGGGCCTCGGGCCGGGGGGTGCCACGCAGGCGCAGCGTCTCGCTCACCTGCGCGCCGATGGTCTGAACGGGGTTCAATGCGGTCATGGGTTCCTGAAAGATCATGCCGATGTCGGTGCCGCGAATACCCAGCCAGTCGCGTTCGCGCAGATGCGTGAGGTCGCGCCCGTCCAGGGTGATGGCCCCGGTCGTCGTCGCCCCGGACGGCAGCAGTCCGATCATGGCGAGCGCGGTCATCGACTTGCCGGAGCCGCTCTCGCCCACCAGCCCGGTGATCTCTCCCGACGCGACCGTCAGGTCCACGTTGCGCAGGATCGGCATGCCGTGGATCGACAGCGACAGGTCGGCAAGCTCGATCATCCGCGCACCCGCCGCAGACGCGGATCCAGCGCATCGCGTAACCCGTCGCCCAGCAGGTTGAGGCCCAGAACCATGCCGACAATGGCAAGGCCGGGCAGGATCGCCAGTTGCGGTTCCGAATAGATCAGCGTCTGGGCGTCGGCCAGCATCCGGCCCCAGGACGGCGTCGGCGGTTGCGCGCCAAGGCCGATGTAGGACAAGGCCGCTTCGGCGAGGATGCCGAGAGAGAACTGGATCGTCGCCTGCACGATCAGAAGGCTGGCGATGTTGGGCAGGATGTGCTGCACGCTGATGAGACCGCGACCTTTGCCCGCGACACGCGCGGCCTTGATGTAATCCAGTGTCCAGAGCGGCAGCGCCCCGCCCCGCGCCACACGGGCGAAAACCGGGATGTTGAAGATGCCGATGGCCAGGATTGCATTGAAGGCAGAGGGGCCGAAGACAGCGGTGATCAGGATGGCGATGACCAGCGAGGGAAAGGCGAAGATCAGGTCGTTGCCGCGCATGATGATTTCGTCCAGCCAGCCACCGTGCCGGGCCGCTGCCGCAAGACCCAGCGGCACGCCCGCGCCAATGCCGATGCCGACCGCGACCAGCGCCACGGCGATCGAGGTGCGCGCGCCTGCCATCAGCATCGAGAGCAAGTCCCGCCCGAAATGATCGGTGCCGAGCGGGTGTGCTAGCGACGGGGGCAGGGTGCGGTTCGCAATCGTCAGAACGGAGGTGTCGTAGGGCACCCAGACAACGCTGATCATAGCGGCCAGCGTGAATATCGCAGTCAGGGCCGCGCCCAGTGCCATCGCCGGTCTCATGCGGTAGCCGTCATGTTGCGGACCGGCGGCGCAGACGCGGATCGGCAAGAGTGTATGCGATCTCGACCGCGAATGTGACGGCGATGACGGCGAAGACCAGCAGCATTGTCACCGATTGCACGACGATGAGATCGCGTTGTGTGATGCCCTGGAAGATCAGCCGCCCGAGACCGGGCAGGAAGAACACATTCTCGATGATAATCGCGCCCGCCAGCAGGAAGCTGAATTGCAGGCCGAGGATCGTCAGCACCGGAATCGCGGCGTTGCGCAGGGCATGGCGGATAACAGTGGCCCGCCGCGACAGGCCCTTGGCGCGGGCGGTACGGATATAGTCCTGATCCAGCGTGTCAATCAGTGCGCCGCGCAATACGCGGGCCAGGATCGACGCTTGCGGCAGGGCCAGCGCGATGGCGGGCAGGGTCAGCGCTTTGATCGCCTGCACAGGTGTCGACCAGCCTGGAAAGCCACCTGCCGAGAACCATCCCAGGTAGACCGCGAAAAAAGCCACCAACAGCATGGCGAACCAGAAGTTCGGAACCGCGATGCCCAGTTGGGTGAACCCCATGATGCCCCAGTCGGAGACCCGGTTCCGGCGTGCGGCGGCCAGCACGCCCGCAGGAATTGCGATAATCAGGGTCAAGATCAAGGCATAGGCCGCCAGCGGTCCCGACACGACGATCCGATCTGCCACAAGTCCGGCGACCGGGACGCGATATGTATAGGACGTGCCGAAATCGCCGGTCACCATGCCGCCGACCCAAGCGACGTAGCGCTGGATCAGCCCGCCTTCCAACCCCAGTTCCGTGCGCAGGGCTGCAACCGTATCCGGCTGGGCATTCAGACCCAGCATGAAGGCCGCGGGGTCACCCGGCACGGCCTGCAGCATGACGAAGATCACCACGCTCGCCACCAGAAGCGAGAGGGTCATGGACAGCAGCCGGAGCAGGATCATGTGCATCATCGCCGCGACGCTAGACGTGCGGGCAGGCGCTGGAAAGAGCGTCATGGTGGTTAGGCAGTGTCATAATCCAGCGGAAGGCCGAAGCCTTGGCCGCGTCGACGCCGATTTGCTCGGCGGCCATGCCATATCGTCACACCCCGTCCAGATCAGAGAGGCGCCGCAATTGGGGTGCCCGTCAACCGAGATCGGCCATCGCGCATTTGCACGATAATTGTGCGTCGGTCAGTCCTGCGCCCGAAGCACGCCGGCCGGCCGCGCCGCCAAGGGCCGCCAGGCAAACGCCAGCCCCGCCAGCAGCGTGGCCAAGGACCCGCCCAGCACGATAGCCAGGGCCGAGCGCCATTCGAAGGTAAAAGGCGCTTCCATCACGAAAGTCAGGATGCCCCAGCCGGCCAGCGCACCGCCGATAATCGCGACGGTCCCCGCCGCTGCCCCCAGCAAAGCGGACCGGATGGCGAAACTGGTCAGGATCGTCGCGCGGGTCGCGCCCAGCGTCTTGAGGACCGAGGCCTCGAAGGTGCGGCTGCGCTCGCCCGCCGCTGCCGCACCGATCAGGACGATGAAGCCGGTCAGCAGGGTCGCCCCCGCGCCCCAGCTTGTCGCCGCGGCCAGCGCACCCAGGACTTCGGTCACCAGGGCGATGGCGTCACGCACACGGATGGCCGTGATATTGGGCGCGTCGCCCGCCACGTCGCGCAGGATCGCAGCTTCGGCGCTTTCTTCGGCATAGACGGTCGACAGCCAGGTATGCGGCGCGCCCTGCAAGGCAGCCGTATTGAAGATAATGACAAAGCCAATCCCGCCCGAGGAGAAATCGACCTCGCGGAAGTTGGTGACTGTGCCGGTAATGTCGCGGCCCAGCACGTTCATGACGATCTCGTCACCCAGCTTGATGCCCAACTCCTGCGCTTCTTCGCGGGCGAAGCTGATCTGCGGAGGACCGGTGTAACCCTCGGGCCAGAACTCTCCCTCGACAACGCGGGTGCCCTCACCGGGGGTGTCCGCAAAACTGATACGACGGTCGCCACGCGTGACCCAATGGTCGATTTCGGACGCAGGTTTCCCGGCGATCGACCGCACAACGCCGCCCAGCATCGGCGCGGTATCGACGCGGCTGACGGCAGGATCGTTCTCGACCCGATCCAGAAAGACGGGCAGTTGGTCCGGCTGGATGTCCACGAAGAAATAACTCGGCGCGATTTCCGGCAGGTCGCGGTCGATGGCGGCGCGCATATTGGCGTCGATCTGACCGACTGCGGCCAGAACCGTCAGGCCAAGGCCCAGCGAGAGAACGACTGCCGTCGCCTCGCCCCCCGGTCCGCCGACGGAGCCGAGTGCGAGGCGCAGCGCCGGATGCCCGCGCACCGCGCGCGTTCCGGCCAGGGCCCGTGACAGCCGCCGAACCCCCCAGGCCGCGCCGATCAGCAGGGCCAATGCGACGATAATTCCGCCCGCGGAATAAAGCGCCAGCGTCGGAATGCCCGACAGGATGGCCGACGACGCGATCAACACCACTACGGCCAGCGTCAAAGCGGCGATATACCGTTTGCGCGGCCAGATGCGGACCGCGCCGGACACATCGCGGAACAGCGACGCCGCGCGCACCTGTTCGGTTCGGGCCAGCGGCCAGAGCGTGAAGACCAGAGCCGTCAGCGCACCATAGAGAGCCGCTTCCAGCAACGGACCAAGATGCACGCCCAGGGCCACCGGGACCGGCAGCTGCGCCTTGATCAGCGGGCCGATGGCCAGGGGAATCGCGGCGCCAAGTGCCAGACCGATGGCGATGCCGAGCACGGCCAGTACGCCGATCTGCATCATGTAGGCCGCAAAGATCACGCGCCCTTCGGCACCCAGCGTCTTGAGCGTTGCGATCACGCCGGTCTTGCGCTCCAGGTAGCTGCGGACAGCCGCCGATACACCGACGCCGCCGACGGCCAGCCCGGCCAGCCCGACCAGCACCAGAAAGCTGCCGATGCGGTCGACGAAGCGTTCCACCTGCGGCGCGGCATTGCGCCTGTCGCGCCAGCGCGCGCCTGCATCGGCGAAAGCGGTTCCAACCTGAACTTCGGTCGCATCCAGCACCTCGTCCGACACGTCGCCCATGTCGATGCGATATTGCGCTTCGAACAGGCTGCCTTCGGAGACCAGACCGGACCCGTCTAATGCCGCCAGCGACACGAGGGTGCGCGGCCCGAGGCCAAAGCCCGCACCGCCAGCATCCGGTTCGCGGGTCAGCGCGGCGCGCAGGGTGAAACGCTTGGTGCCAAGGTAAAGCGCGTCGCCGATAGCCATGCCCAACCGATCCATCAGCACCGGATGGGCCACAATGCCGTTGTCGGCCAACGCATCGGACAAAGGTATGTCGGGGGACAACTCAACCCGACCGACCAGCGGATACAGGTCATCCACCGCCTTGACCTGCGTCAGTGCGCGGTCGGCATCGGGCCCGTCGCCCGTCGCGGCCATCGATCGGAAATCGAGGATTTCGGACACCGATCCCAGACCCTCCAGAACGGCACGTTCTTCGTCGCTGGCGCGGCGATAGTGGAACTGCAACTCTGCATCGCCACCCAGGATGACGCTGCCTTCGCGCGCCAGCCCGTCGGTAATTGACACCCGGACAGACCCGACGGCGGCAATGGCCGCGACGCCAAGCGCCAGGCAGGCCAGAAAGACGCGAAACCCCGATAGCCCGCCGCGCAATTCCCGCCGTGCAATAGTCGCGGCCTGTCGCAGCCAGTTCATTCTGCGGCCTTTGCGTTCACGGTTTCTGTATCAAGACGTCCATCGACCAGCCGGATCGTGCGGTCGCACCGCGCTGCCAGTTCCGTCGAATGCGTCACCAGAACCAGCGTGGCACCATACCGGTCGCGCAGGCCGAACAGCAGATCCATGATCGCCTCTCCCGTCGCCTGATCCAGATTGCCCGTCGGTTCGTCTGCCAACAGAATATCGGGACGTGGTGCGGCGGCACGGGCCAGTGCGACGCGCTGTTGCTCGCCACCCGACAATTGCGCGGGATAGTGATCGGTGCGATGGCCTAGGCCCACGGCCTGCAATTCGGCCTGCGCACGGTCGAACGCATCCACCACCCCGGCCAGTTCCAGCGGCGTGGCGACGTTTTCCAGCGCCGTCATCGTCGGGATCAGGTGGAAGGATTGGAAAACCACCCCCATATGTGACCGGCGAAAGCGGGCCAGCTGGTCTTCGTCCATTTCGGTCAGGTCATTGCCAAGTGCCATGACCTCGCCGCCGGTGGCCTTTTCCAGCCCGCCCATCAGCATCAGGAGAGACGACTTGCCCGACCCCGACGGACCCACCAGCCCCAGCGTGTCACCGCGTGCGACCTCAAGCGAGATGCTGTGCAGGATATCCACCATACCGGCGTTACCTTGCAGCGACAGCGAGACGTCGCGCAGTGACAGGACCATGGGGAAACTCCTTCGGTTGGGTGCCTTGGCATATGGGGTATTCACCCGGATGAACAAGTCGGTTCAGTTTTCATTCGCTGCCTTGATTTTAGGCACATCCGCGATGGCCCAGCCGGTTCAGGTGGTGGCTCTGGGCGACAGTCTGACCGCTGGATACGGCCTTCCGGACGGTCAGGGTTTCGTGCCGCAACTGCAAGCGTGGCTGGATGACGCGGGCGCGGATGTCGAAATCGTGAACGCAGGCGTATCGGGCGATACCACGGCGGGCGGCCTGGCGCGGCTGGACTGGTCACTGTCGGACGATACGGACGCGATGATCGTGGCGCTGGGCGGCAACGATCTGTTGCGCGGATTGCCGGTCGCGTCTTCTCGCAAAAATCTTGACGCCATCCTGAGCCGAATTGCCGGTGACGCCAATCTGCCAGTACTGCTGATCGGATTGGAGGCACCGGGAAATTACGGCCCGGATTATCAATCTGATTTCAATGCGATGTATCCTGACCTGGCCAGGAAATACGGCGTTTTGCTGGAGCGGAGCTTCCTGTCGCCCCTCGTTGCCGAAGTCGATCTTGCGACGGCGCGGAAACGGTATCTGCAGGCCGACGGGATTCATCCGAATCGTGAAGGCGTGGGCCTGATCGTTGCGGCATTCGGACCGCGCGTCGTGGAACTTGCGGCGCAGGCGACAGCGCAGAATTGAAAACGCCCCCGTCAGTAATTTCTGACGGGGGCGGTTCAATCCAGACCGGGCGACCTGGGAGGAGAGACACGCCCGGTCTCTGGATTATTCGTCTTCCGCGTTGGCGCGTTGGATATCGGCGAAGATACCGGCACCGTATGACGGCTGGTTCGAAATCACGGTCACGCCGTTCTGGCCGCGAACGTTATCCTGACCGTCATAGTCGGCGTTGAACTTACCATAGACCACATCGAGGTTGCCCGAACGGGTCGAGACAAACGTGGAGTTGTCGACATTGCGCAGGGTGCGGCGATTGTCCTGGCTGTCGTAATCCTGATTGAAATGCGCGACGGCGGCGGCTGAGCCGGAAGCAACTTCTGCGGTCGCCGGAACAGCAAGCGCAGCGACGGCGATCAGGGCGGAGGCGAAAACGGTTTTCATGACGAATGTCCTATTCATGGTGCGGACCCTGTGAATTGCGGCGGGCCCTGGTGGTGATGAAGGGCGATACTGCCCTGCTGGTGAGGGTAAAATGCGGGGTGCCATGCTCATTTTCAATGAACAGAAGCGTGATAATTTGCTGGTAATGGTGCATATGTGCACAATCATATTGTCTTTGCGCACCGGGTTCACGAAACGGGGTTTCTGGCTCTCCGGTCTGTGAGAATTTCCGGATTTTGGTAACGATCTGACAGGGCGGGAGGTGCCACCTGCGGTGATTGCCTTGCTCCGCGTCGCCACCTCGGCCAAACAACTGGCAAAGAGGGAGGCCGCGACATGACCCACATTCTTGCCATCGACCAAGGCACAACATCGAGTCGGGCCATACTTTTCGATGCACAGATGAAAATTACCGCGACCGCTCAACAGGAATTCCCACAACATTTCCCAGACAGCGGATGGGTCGAGCACGACGTCTCCGATCTATGGCGAACGGTGGTCGAGACCTGTCGCGATGTCGTGGCCAAAGCCGATATCGATGCGGACAGCATCGCGGCCATCGGGATCACCAACCAACGCGAGACGACCGTTGTCTGGGATCGCGATACCGGCGAGGCGGTCTATCGCGCCATCGTCTGGCAGGATCGCCGCACTGCCGCCTTTTGCCGTGACATGAAAGACCACGAGCCGATGGTGACGGCGCGCACCGGCCTGCTGATGGACCCGTACTTCTCGGGTACGAAGTTGCGTTGGATCCTGGAGAATGTGGAGGGCGCACGCGCGAAGGCCGCGGCAGGCAAACTGCTGTTCGGTACCGTCGACAGTTATCTGATCTGGAAGCTGACCGAGGGCCGTGCGCATGTTACCGACGCGACCAACGCGGCGCGCACCATGCTCTACAATATCCACGAAGGTCGCTGGGACGCCGAAATCTGCAAACTTCTGGATATTCCCATGGACATGCTGCCCGAGGTCAAGGATTGCGCCGCCGACTTCGGCACAACCGATCTGCTGGGTCCCACGATCCCGGTTCTGGGTGTCGCGGGCGATCAGCAGGCGGCGACTGTCGGGCAGGCCTGTTTCGACAAGGGAATGCTGAAATCAACTTATGGCACGGGCTGTTTTGCCCTTCTGAATACGGGTCAAACTGCGGTGACCTCGACCAACCGCCTGCTGGGAACGATTGCCTATCAACTGGATGGCAAACCGACTTATGCCCTGGAAGGTTCGATCTTCGTGGCGGGCGCGGTCGTACAATGGCTGCGCGACGGATTGGGCATCATCGGGCAGGCGTCAGACACACAACCGCTTGCCGACAAGGCCGATCCGCAACAGCGGTTGTATCTTGTGCCTGCCTTCACCGGTCTTGGCGCCCCGCATTGGGACCCGGACGCCCGCGGCGCGATCTTCGGCCTGACGCGCGGGTCCGGTCCTGCGGAATTCGCCCGTGCCGCGCTCGAATCCGTGGGGTATCAGACCCGCGATCTGCTGGAGGCGATGAAAGCGGATTACGCCACCGTCGGCGGCGACCTGGGTAATACCGTATTGCGGGTCGATGGCGGGATGAGCGCGTCGGACTGGTCGATGCAATTCCTGTCCGACATCCTGGGCGCGCCGGTCGACCGTCCGAAAGTATTGGAAACGACTGCGCTGGGGGCTGCATGGCTGGCTGGGATGCGCGCGGGCGTCTATCCGGATCAGGCTGGCTTCGCCGAGACCTGGGCGCTGGACGAACGGTTCGAGGCGAAGATGGACGAAGCCGACCGCGCCGAAAAATATGCGGGCTGGCAGGATGCCGTCGCCCGCACCTTGACGCGTTAGCCTGTCACCAGCCGACCCTTCAGATCGGCGAGCGACCGCGCTCCGATCTGCGTCATGTTCGCCACCATGTCTGCCGTCAGGATATGGTGCAGATGGTCGATGCCACGGGGCCCGAAAGCGGCGAGCGCAAAATACCAGGCCTTGCCCAGAAACACGAAATCTGCGCCCAAGGCGATCGCGCGGAGGATATCCAGTCCGTTTTCAACACCTGAACAATAATAAACCGGCACCCGTCCTGCGACCCGCTCAACCACCGGAGGCAAGGCATCCAGTGCGGCGGGGCCACCTTCGAACTGGCGGCCCGAGTGGTTCGACACCCAGATCGCGTCGACCCCCATGTCGATCAGGCGCGCCGCATCGTCCGGGTCCTGAACACCCTTGACGACCAGCGGCCCATCCCATTCGGCGCGGATTGCCTCGATATACGACCAGTCGGGGAAGGCGCGGATGAGTCGGCCCGCGTGGGTGAAACTGTCGGCCCCCTTTTCGCCTTTGGTGTAACTGCCGGGGAAGACCATTTCAGGCTTGCCCTTGCGCGCCATTCCCAAGGCCCATGCAGGGCATGCCATGATTGATGCGACGATCCGGGGCGTCATTACCGGCGGCATCGATACATGAGCACGGCGTTGGCGTTCGCGACGGCTTTCGCCCGGAACGTCGACGGTGACGGTCAACACGCGCCAGCCGGACGCCTTGATGCGAGCCAGCATGTCGCGGCGAATTTCGGGGTCGTTGACGGGGTAGTGCTGGAACCATCCGAGGTCGCCTATGATGGGGCCTGTGTCTTCGGGGGAAGCTGCGGCGACGGTGCTCTGGCCGTAAGGGATGCGGAGGCGGCAGGCGGCTTCGGCCATGTGGCGTTCGGCGTCGGGCCAAAGGACTCCGGCCAACCCGACGGGCGCGATGCCGAAGGGGGCGGAGTGGCTATGACCCAGCGTGGTGCACTGCAGGTCCGGAGCAATTTCGCCTTGCAGGATGGCAGGCCGGAATTTCACCTTATCAAAGGCTTGTCGGTTCTGGCGCAGGCCCATTTCACGGCCTGTGCCGCTGTCGAGGTACTCGAAGGCGAAATGCGGCATGCGGCGTCTGGCGCGGGTTCGCAGGTCGGAGAGGGCGGGGTGGGTGACGTCTAGATCCATGCCTGTGTTCCTGCCACGGAGCGGGCGGCGATGCCAGTGGGCGGATGCGAAATGGGCTGTCGAAACGGTGGGTGATCCGCGGGTGATCCACGTCGGACGTTCCGGGGGACGTTCAGCGCACCTTGAGGGTGATCTTGCCGATATGATCGCCGGCTTCCATCCTTGCGTGGGCCTTGGCGGCGTCCGCCAGATCGAAGGTCTGGTCCATCACCGGCGCGACGCTTCCGGCATCCAGCAGGGGCCAGACCTTGTCGCGCAGACTGTCGGCGATGCGGGCCTTGGCCAGGCTGGATTGCGGGCGCAGGGTGGAGCCGGTGACGGTCAGGCGGCGGACCATGATCTGGGCGAAGTTTACCTCGGCCCTGGGGCCGGTCAGGAAGGCGATCTGCACCAGCCGTCCGTCATCGGCCAGCGCCCTGATGTTGCGGTTGATGTAATCGCCGCCGACCATGTCGAGGATCAGGTTCGCGCCGCCCGCCTCGCGCAGGACATCGACGAAATCGACGTCCTTGTAGTTGATGGCCTCGGCCCCGAGGTCGGCGCAGACGGCGACCTTTTCATCGCTTCCGGCGGTGGAGAAGACCCGCGCGCCGAAGCTGCGGGCCAGCTGGATCGCGGTCGTGCCGATGCCCGACGTGCCGCCGTGGACGAGGAAGCGCTCGCCGCCGTGCAGGCCGCCCCGGTCGAAGACATTGGTCCAGACGGTGAAATAGGTCTCGGGCAGGGCGGCGGCCTGCGCCATGCTCATCCCCTCGGGGATGCGCAGCGCGTGGTCTGCGGGGGTGGTGACATATTCGGCGTATCCGCCTCCGGGCAACAGGGCGCAGACCTTGTCGCCCGCGTGCCAGCGGCTGACGTTCGGACCGGTGGCGACGACGGTGCCGGAACATTCCAGACCGGGCAGGTCGCTGGCACCTTTCGGCGGGTCATAGGCCCCGGCGCGTTGCAGGGCATCGGGCCGGTTCACACCTGCATGGTCAACGGCGATCAGGATGTCGCCGGGGCCGGGGGTCGGCACCGGGCGGGTGGTGATCTGGAGGACGTCGGGGCCACCGGGAGCGGTGATCTCGACGGCGCGCATGGTGGTGGGGAGGGTCATCGGCGTGGCTCCTGCTCGGGTTGCGGCAGGGGTAGCAGGTGGGGGCGGGGGTTGGGTAGGGGGTGGGGATATATGGCGGCTCTGCGGGACTGGGCGGCTATTGCACCAAGGCTGGCTTACGGCCGCAACACCAAGGCCTGCACTATTCTTCCCTATGCATGAGCGCGCACCCGTGCCAACCCTCTAATGAGGGGTAACGGGAAGAAAGAAAAAGACCGATGCGTACTTTCATTGCGAGTTTGCTTTTGACAACGGTAACTCTTGCTCCACCCTCTATTGCACAAACTCTCGAGCGTGCCTTCTCAATGCCTGGGGACGACGCTTGCCCAATCGACTTAGTCCAACCCGGCCCTGCAGGAGGTTGGACTGAGGGTGAGAAATGGGCATGGGAACAAGTCTGTCGAGGCCGCATCGCAAGCATGGCGTTGGCTGGGCCCGACGGCTTTGATAAACTGCCTTGTAATCCTGCGGAGATTGAGGGGGAGGTGCCTAAGCACCGGGTACTCAGTCCCGAATTCCTGCGCCTCATTCTTACCCGCGCCCACTGGGTAGAGGCTCTTGCCAAGCCCCAGGTGCTCATCCAGTGCGCCAAGTTGGGGGGACCGCTCGAGCTGGATAACGTCAAAGTCTCCCCATCATTTGCGCTGATACAAAGCCACATGCCCCGCGGTGCCACATTTACTAGAGCTAACTTTGATCGCGATTTGAGTTTCATAGGCTCGTCCTTTGGACCTTCATCCTCTTCTTTCACAGCCTTCCAATACGGTTTCTCAGCGCAAGGGCTTTCGGTCGGCGGCGACCTTTATCTTGGCGGCGCTTCTTTTCGAGATGTTGACATAAACAGCGCGAAAGTAGGGGGTTCGTTAAATGCTAGCGGTTCGACCTTCGAGGGGTTGTTCCGAGCGGTACGCCTTTCGGTTGGTGGCACTTTAGATCTTACAGAAGTTCTGTCATTTCAAGACGTCGATCTTAGCGGTGCGCATGTGGGGAATTCGGTGATCGCGAACGGCTCGAACTTCGAGGGCTCACTCCGTGCTGACAACCTTTCGGTCGGAGGTGGCATTGGGCTAAGTGGGGTTGTAGCCAGCAAAGATGTGTCCCTTCATGGGGCTCAGGTGGGTGGTCAGGTGGATGCCATGGGCTCCACCTTCGAGGGCTCGTTCATCGCGGAAGGACTTTCGGTCGGTCGCGACCTATTTCTCCGAGGCGGCTCGTCTTTTCAAAGGGTGAACATCTCTCGCGCATCCATCTCCGGAGCACTGCTGCTGGCCGGAAGCAAGTTCGACGGCGATTTCGATTTTTCCGCAAGTTCGGCTAATGAGATTGTACTTTTTCAGCCCAACATGGTCAGCGAAGGGCGCTATCACACTGATGATCCGATCTGGAGCGTCAATGCGCGGCTTAATCTGCGCAACACCGCGGTCGTGGTATTACAGTCTCGGACTTCCTCTTGGCGGAACAAGGAAGGCGGTTGGATCTCAGCCGACCTCTCCGGCTTCACATACGATCGCCTCGCGGGACTGCTCGGCGGAGTAGCCAATACGCTGAGCGACGAAACCGCCGCGGGGCTTGTGAACTGGCTCGTAGGCATCAGACTGGGCGACGATCGCTATGATCCACAGCCTTACGAGCAGCTAGCCGATGTGCTGGGTGAGAACGGCCAAGTGAGCAAGGCTAAAGCTATTCGCTATGCTAAGTTCCGCCATCGCGATCTGTCACAAGACAGCGAATTTTTTATGGTCGCCCTAGCCCGCGCTTCATCGCGTTGGGTCGTTGGCTATGGCGTCTACCCGTTCTTCGCTGTGTACTGGTATTTCACGCTCGTCGTCATTGGCTTCATGATTGCTTTGTTCAGCAGCGCGGAGCTTCTCAGGCCGCTCCATCTGAAATTCTGGTACTCGCTCGAAACCGCTTTGCCGCTAGTCGAGTTCAGCGAGAAGCACAAAGCTATCGACCACGGGAGCTGGTTGGTAGAAAGCTGGTTCCATTTCCAGAAGTTAATCGGCTTTGGACTTGCCACTTTCTTGGTTGGCGCGCTGACGCTTTTGGCGAGCTAGACACAGAAACCCGTCAAAGACTCGGAATTTCGCCAACCTTAAGTTCGAGCGAAGTCGCAGGCCAGTTGGTGGCTGCCTGAAAAGGTGCCCTCGGACCGGTGATTGATGATACCTGCCGCCTCAAAAAATTTGCAGCTTCGGGCTCGAAGCCGACCTTCAAGCATTCACGTCACCCGTCGCCCCCCACCGATCCACGAACACCAACTCTTCCAGTGGCAACCGCTTTGCCCAGCCTTTCGCCTGCAACTCCGGTTCGTCGTATAACTCCACGACATAGCCGAGGCAGAGGTAGGCGACCGGGACGATGTGGTCGGGCAGGGCGAAGATCGTGCGCAGGTCGGTGTCGCGGAGGATGCTGACCCAGCCGACACCGATGCCCTCGGCGCGGGCGGCGAGCCAGAGGTTCTGGACGGCGCAGACGGTCGAATACAGGTCCATGTCGGGGGCGTGGGTGCGGCCCAGCCCGACTTTGCCGCCGCGGGTGCGGTCGCAGGTGATCAGCAGGTTGAGGGGGGCCTGTTCGATGCCGGCCAGTTTGAGGGAGGAATAGAGGGCGCGCCGGTTTTCGGGGAACAGCGCGGCGGCCTCGGTATTGGCGCGGGTGAAGGCGGCGGCGACTTGCGATTTGATCGCCGGGTCGCGGACGAGGAGGAAGTTCCACGGCTGCATCAGGCCGACCGAGGGGGCGTGGTGGGCGGCGCGGAGCAGTCTGTTCAGGGTGTCGGGGTCGATGGGGTCGGGCAGAAACTGGCTGCGGACATCGCGGCGGGTTTCGATGGCGCGATAGACGGCGTCGCGCTCGGCCTGCGAAAAGGGTCCGGCAGGGCTTGTGGGGTTTGATGTGTCCGACATGGTGCAGGGTTAGGGGGTCTGCCGCAAAGGAGCAATGTGTGTCGGGCGGAGGCGTCAGGACGGGTCGCGCCACATGCCCGGCATGTCGCCGCGCGGGGGGCGGGCCGGGGCCTTGATGCGGTCGAGAATCAGGTTCGGCCCGGCCATCAGGCGCGAGAGCAGGGGCGATTTGCGGACCTGTCCCTTGGCTTTTTCGATTTGCATCACATCGTCGATGCGGCGGTCCAGGAACCCCCATGTCTCGCGGTAGCCGTCGGATTGGTCGCCCAGCCAATAGAGGACGGTGGCGGAATAGACGCCCGAGAGGGTCGCGCGTTTGGTGTACCAGTTCACGTCGGTGCTCTTGTCGCCCAGAACGTCCCAGATGGCGTCCGCCGTGCCCCAGACCGCGCGCAATCCGTCGGCGGCGTGGATCGGCAGGGCGAACAGGGTCATGCCGCGGCGCACGGCCTCGCGGTGTTGTTCGGCGATTTGGAGACGGGTGCGGACGGCGTGGGCCACGCGGTCGCGGAACCGCATTTCGGTCAGGTCCTGAGCGCGGAGTCTGGCGATCATCTGGTCGTCGCCGCGTCGGTGGAAGGCCATGGCGAGATCGACGGAGCCGCGCGGGAAGGCGGCGCGGCCCTGTGCCGGCGTGACTTTGGCATCGCGGATGGCATTGCGGAACGTGGCCGCCGACCAGCCGTCGAAGGCGACGTGGGGCAGGGCGGCGTCGATCAGGCGGTCCTTGAGATTGGGCATGGCGGCCTCCGGTTGGGTTTGCTGCGACTCACTGGACAAGATAGGGGCCCGCGCCTATATGGCCACTTCCTGCACGGATTTATCCGACCCACTCAAACCTAGAAAGGTGGTGAAAACCACATGCAGGTCAGCGTTCGCGATAACAACGTCGATCAGGCGCTTCGTGCCCTGAAGAAGAAGTTGCAGCGTGAGGGTGTCTTTCGTGAAATGAAGCTCAAGCAACATTTCGAGAAGCCCTCCGAGAAGAAAGCACGCCAGAAGGCCGAGGCCATTCGTCGTGCCCGTAAGCTCGCTCGCAAGAAGCTCCAGCGCGAAGGGATGATGTAAGTCGTCCTGTGATTGCCAGAGTTTGAGAATTGACCCCCCGGAGGCCGTTCAGGTGTCCGGGGGTTTTTCATTTCCCCCGTCCGGCAGGCGCAGCGCGACGGCGACCGACAGCCCGGCCAACGCGGCCCCGGCCCAGGCCGCGACGGCGAATCCGGCCAGCAGATCGCCCGACAGCACCAGACCCAGAAGCGCGGTGGCGACCAGACCGCCGATACGGCTGACGGCGTTGTTCACGCCCGAGGCCGTGCCGGACCGCGCGGCACCCGCAGACGAGAGCACCGCCGATGTCAGGGGCGCGACGGCCAGCGCCATGCCGACCGACAAAGACAGCAATCCGGGCAGGATGTCCGGCAGATATGTCGCATCCGCAGGCAATTGCGCGAGCAGCAGAAAGCCCACTGTCACCAAGGCCGCGCCGCCTGCCAGCAGATTGCTGGTGCCGAAGCGGTCGACCAGCGCGCCGCCTGAAAACCGCGACATCGCCCCGATAATCAGCGGCATCGGCAGGATCGCCAGCCCGGCGGCGGACGCAGCGTAGCCCAGACCGGAGATCAGCGTGTAGGGCAGCAGAAGCATCAGGCCGCCCAGTGCGGCATAGAGAAAGAACGTGAACAACGTCAGACCGGAGAACCCGGAATCGCGGAACAGGACCAGGGGGATCATGGCGGCATCGCCCTTGCGTCCCTCGACCACCACGAATCCGGTCAGCAGCGCCGCGCCCAGGATCAGGGCCGGGATCGTCGTGCCGCTGGTGCCTGTGTCTGGCAGAGCGATCAGTCCCCAGACGGCGGCCAGCAATCCAACCGAAACAAGTGCCGCGCCCAGCCAGTCGAGTGGCGCGCGTGCGTTCACATCAGCGATGCTTTCGCGGATGCTGTGTCTGGCGATGACGTAGGCCGACGCCGCAAACGGCAGGACGGCGATGAAGGCCCAGCGCCAGCCCGCGACGTCCACGATCCAGCCGCCGGCAACCGGGGCCACTGCGCCCGCTGCCGCCCCGGCCCCGGCCCATGTGCCGACCGCGCGCCCGCGGTCGGAGCCGGAAAACGCCTCGGCCAGAATTGCCAGCGACGTGGGGGCAATCATCGCCGCGCCCAGACCCTCCAGTACGCGGGCGATCAGCAGGACCGGGAAGGACCATGCGCCCGCCGCCAGCAGGCAGGACGCGGCGAAGACCCCCAAACCCGTTTGGAACACACGCTTGCGCCCGAAATGATCGCCCAGCGCACCGCCCATCAGCACCAATGCGCCCAGTGGCAAAAGGTAGGCGTTGACGATCCACTGCGCCCCCGACGGCCCGGTGCCGAAATCGGCCTGCATCTGTGGCAGCGCGACGTTCACGATGGAGCCCAGAACGAAGGCCAGACTGGAGGCGACGGTGGCCGCGATCAAGGTGCCACGCGCGCCCTGCGGGGCAGCAGCGACCGCGGGAACGGGAGTGCAGGGAAGGGGAAGGGCGTTGGTCATCGGGTGGAAGACTGGCAGATTTCGCGTGATCTGTCAGGTGCCGGGCGTTTGCCCCAATGCAAATCGGCCCCGCATTACGGGGCCGAACCTGTCTTTGCAATCAGTCAGGGCAAACCGTCATCCCTCGAGGATGATCCCGTCGTCGGTGATCGCGCGCACGCCCTTTTTCTCAGGCGAATACGGATCGATTGTATCGTCGGTTACGACCCGTTCCGTCACCCCCGGAATGGTGGCGAAATCGCGCATGATCCGGTCGGGAAACCAGCGCCGTTTGATCTGGGTGAAGCCAAGTTCCTGCAATACGCCCGTCACCGCCTGCCCGCATGTGGCCTTGTTGGAGGGGCCGACGGCCTGAACCAGCTGCAACGCGCGTTCCGCCATTTCTGGCGGTATGACGATCTCTTGCAGGACCATCCGATAGGTCGGTCGGGCGTGATAATCGATATAGAAATCCAGCATCGTCGGCGTGATGCCGAACAGCACGTCACCCCGTTCGGGAGCGTTCGGGTGACGCCAGGTTCCGGCGGGATCGAAGATCACCCGCTGACTGCCGGAAATCAGCAGGGCGGAATGACCGCCTGCCCCGCTGCGATTGTTGATGGCCGTCATCAGCGTCAGCGTGGTCGGGCCGGACGCTTTGTAGGCGCGGTTGTTCACTTCTGTCATCGGAGCGTAGACGTTATCAGCGCCGCAAGCGGACAGGATCGGAAACAGCAGGAGCAGTGCAAAAATACGTATCATAGCGATTACGTCCGGAAGATCGCGAGGAAGACAAGCAGGGCGATAATCGCGATCACGGTCCATTTTACCGTGGTCATGAAGCCTGCGAAGGTTTTTTCCTGTTCGGTAATGTCCATGCTTCCGGGTTTATGTTCCTCGGTCATGCGTTTTTCCTTGTCCCAAGATTGTTCTGTTGCGCAGTCGTTTAGCCGATGTGGTAGCCCCTGTCACGATGTCGCGGGTGCGTCAGCTTGCGCGGCATCCCCTATTTCATCTGTCTGTTCTTCCGCTTGTTCCAACGCGCGCGCCAGTTGAAAACCGATCCTTTCGGGCGTGGGCTGATCGACAGGACGGGGCATGGCGCGCAACATCACATTCAGTTGACTGATGTGCTGAATCGCCTGCATCATTTCTCCTGCCTCGTTCACACCCGAAAATGTCACCAGATCGGGGGCATGAAACCCTACACCCTGTATCCGCAGAATACCGGACGGGCCGCCCGTGAAGCCCATGGCCATAACCTCCGCGTCGTTCAGGGCCTCCTCGAAAGCCTTCATATACAGTATGATACGCTGGTAGGCCCATTCTGCCGGGCTTTTGCCTGGACTGTTCTTCAAGTTGGCGGGCACCGGCACAGCATGGTTAATGCCATCGGCCCGCAACTCGGCGCAGCGCTGCAAGGCGTCAGATTCCATGGCTTCGACCGTGGTCTTGGGGTCAGTCATATACACACCTTGGCCAATGGGCCAAGGCGGCGCAACTCATCCGTCATCAGGCAGCCTGCCAGAGCCAGACCCCGTCGTCGCGGGTGGTGCGGGTGGCGCGACCCGTCAGGTAGAGGTGTTGCAAATGGGCGATCGTCTCGAAAAAGGCGAGGCCATAGATATCGCCTTCGACCTTGCGCTTGAACAGGGGAGCGAAGCATTCGCCTCCTACGCGCGGTGTTGCCAGATGCGCATGCAGACGGTTCAGCGCGGCAATATGGTTCTGCCGGAGCGAAGCCATCCGGGTCGGCAGACCGTGATACGGCGTCTTGTGACCCGGCAGGACAAGGTGGCCGTCGCGCGCCAAAAGGGTCAGGCGGTCGCAGGCCGTCAGCCAGTCGCCAATCGGATCGGCGTTGTTCTCGGACGGATAAAGGCCGAGGTTCGGCGAGATGCCGGGCAGAAGCTGATCGCCGCCCAGCACGAGGTCGCCGCCGATTTCATAGAGCACGGCGTGTTCCGCCGCATGGCCGTCGCCACGCGCCACATGCCAGCGCCGGCCGCCGAAGGACAGCGTGTCGCCGTCTGCGATCCGTGTATAGCCGACGGGCAGGGGCGCGACGATGTCGGCGAAATTGAAGGGGCGTTCCGTTGCACGCCTGGCCAGAACATCGGTGTCCATCCCCCATTTGCGGCAGAAGTCCAGCGTTTCGGGCGTCGGCAGGGGTTGATCGTCCAGTGTCAGCATCCGCGCCATCAACCATGCCGTGCGCGTCATCAGAAGCTCAGCACCCTGCGATTGCAGAAATCCGGCCAGTCCGACATGGTCGGGATGGTGGTGCGTGACCAGCAGGCGGGTGATCGGATCGCCGCTCAGCGGCCCGTCGCGCAGGGTTTGCAGGATGGCACGGGTGCGTCGGGTGTCGAAGCCGGTGTCGACCATCGCCCAGCCATCGGGTTCGCGCAGGAAGAAGACGTTGACGTGATCCAGCGCCATCGGCAGCGGCAGCCGTGCCCAGAGGACGCCATCGGCGACTTCAATCACTTCGCCTTCCGAAGGGGGCGTGTCCCACGGGAAGTTCAGTCCGGCATAGCCGTCGGGCAGGGTCAGATCATTCATGGTATCGCTCTAGGCTGCGATCACCTCGTTGGACACCGCATAAAGCTCTCCGGCACCGGTGCGGGCCTTGGCCATTTCGGCCAGCGCTTCGGGCAGCATGCGACCGGCAGCGAACCGGGCCAGCGGCGCACGGGCGTCGTCGGATTCGGCAGCCTTCAGGTGATAATGGACCCCCAGAACACGGGCGAAGGCGTTCAGATAGGATACCGATCCGGCGAAGCGGTCCTGCATGTCCTGCCCGACCATCCATTCGGTCAGCTTGCGCAGGTCGGAGACAGCGTCGCGCAGGGCATCGTTCTTCGTCGTCTCGATCCGGTCCAGAACAGCAAACGCGGCGGCCCCCCCGTCCATCAGCTTGCGACCGACCAGATCCATCGCCTGAATGCCGTTGGTGCCTTCGTAGATCGCGGTAACGCGTACATCGCGCAGGTATTGCGCGGCACCGGTTTCCTCGATGAAGCCCATTCCGCCATGCACCTGAATGCCGTCGCCCGCGACCTTGATGCCGGTATCGGTGCCGAAGGATTTGGCGATGGGCGTCAGGAATGCGCCACGGACTTGCCAGTCGGCATCGCCGGTCGCCTTGGCCATATCCAGCGCAACGGCGCAATCCAGCGCCAGCGCGCGCGCCGCAAACGTATCGGCCTTCATCGAAAGAACCATGCGGCGCACGTCGGCGTGTTGCAGGATCGTGCCGCCATTATCTTCTGGGCCGTCAGGCGTGCGGCCCTGACGGCGTTCCAGCGCATAACCGACGGCGTGCTGCATGGCTGCCTCGGCGATCGACAGGCCCTGGACGCCGACACCCAGACGAGCATTGTTCATCATCGTGAACATCGCGGCCATGCCCTTGTGCGGCTCGCCCACCAGCCAGCCGGTGGCGCCGTCGTATTGCATCACGGCAGTCGGGCTGCCGTGCAGGCCAAGCTTATGCTCCAGCGAGACGACATTCAGCGCGTTGGCCACGCCCGGATTGCCGTCTGCATCGGGGATGCGCTTGGGCACCATGAACAGGCTGATGCCCTTGGTTCCCTCGGCCCCATCGGGCAGCCGCGCCAGAACGAGGTGGCAGATGTTACCGGAAAAATCGTTGTCGCCCCAGCTGATGTAGATCTTCTGGCCCGTTACGGCATAGGTGCCGTCGCCGTTGGGTTCCGCCCTGGAGCGCAGCGCGCCGACATCCGACCCGGCCTGCGGTTCGGTCAGGTTCATCGTGCCGCACCATTCGCCGGAGATCAGCTTGGGAATATACAGGGCCTGAATTTCGGGCGAGGCATGGGCCTCCAGAGCCTCGATCTGGCCCTGGGTCATCAACGGGTTCAGTTGCAACGACAGGCAGGCCGACCCCATCATCTCGTTCACCGCCATGGTCAGCGCGATGGGCAGGCCCATGCCGCCGTAGTCCGGGTCGGCGGACATGCCCAGCCAACCGCCTTCGGCAATCGCGGCGAAGCCTTCGGCAAAACCGGGCGACGTGCGGACGACGCCGTTTTCCAGATGCGCGGGATGCAGGTCACCGGCGGGGTTCAGGGGGGCCAGGACCTCTTCGCACATACGGCCCGCTTCGGTCAGGATCGCGTCGACGGTTTCGGGCGTCGCCTCGGCAAACCTGTCTGTGGCGGCGACGCGGTCGAAACCGACTACCTTGTCGAGGACGAACTTCAACTCGGAGACAGGGGCGCGATAGGGCATTCAGAAACCTCCCACTCGGGAAAAAAGGGCAGTATAGGGCACTGACTTAGCTGCAACCTAGGGTGCGCCCGCGCATGGCATCAACCAAAACACAACGTCACACTCAAAAGCAGGGTCGCCTGACACCGGATCAGGTGCCTTTGGCGGCACAGATCCTGCGGGACGGGGGGCTTTTGGCCTTTCCGACCGAGACGGTCTATGGACTGGGTGCCGACGCCACCAACGGGCAGGCGGTCGCGCGTATCTTTGCGGCCAAGGGGCGGCCCGTGTTCAACCCGCTGATCGTGCATGTGGTCGATCTGGCGGCAGCGGAACGTCTGGCGGTATTCGACGATCTTGCCCGCGATCTGGCGGCGCGGTTCTGGCCCGGTCCGCTGTCGCTGGTTCTGCCGCTGCGCGAAGGCCATGGTCTGTCGCCATTAGTGACCGCCGGGCTGGAGAGCGTGGCGATCCGTGTGCCGTCCGCACCGCTTGCGCGTCGTTTGCTGGTGGCGGTCGGACGTCCGGTGGCCGCGCCCTCGGCCAATCCGTCCGGGCGTGTGTCACCGACGCGGGCGGAGCATGTGCGGGACGGTCTTGGCGATCTGATCGACGGCGTTCTGGATGGCGGGGCCTGCGCGGTCGGTTTGGAGTCGACGATCCTGAGGACTGCGCCATTGGCCTTGTTGCGCGAGGGTGGGCTGTCCGCCGAAGCCATCGAGGCGGCGGTGGGGCAGCCGCTGTCGCGCGATACCACGCCGGGCAAGGTGCAGGCGCCGGGGCAGTTGTCGTCGCACTATGCCCCGGCGCGGCCCGTTCATCTGGACGTGACGGAGCCGACGCCGGACGCCGTGCTGATCGGGTTCGGGGCCGTCGCGGGCGACCTGACCCTGTCGGCGGAGGGCGATGTTGTCGAGGCGGCGGCAAACCTGTTCGATATGCTGCACCGGGCCGATAGGCTGGCGCGTGCGCAAGAGGCGTTGTGGATCGACATTGCCCCGGTGCCGGAGGCGGGGCTGGGCCGCGCGATCAACGACCGGCTGCGCCGCGCCGCATCGCCACGGTAATTTCAGGCGCGGCCCATCTGGGCCGACAACCCTTCGGGCGCGATGCCAAGGCCGCGCAGGGCGGCGGGCCATTTCAGGTTGTCGTCACACCGAAAAATCGTCCAGTCCAGGGCCGGGGCCGTCAGCCAGGCCCCCTCGTTCAGTTCCTGTTCCAGCTGGCCGGGTGCCCAGGCGGCATGACCCCGCGCCAGAAGCCAATTTTCCGGGCCGCGCCCGTTGGCCACCGCATGCAGGGCATCATCCGACGCGGTCACACCCAGACCGACAGGCGTTCGCACCGTATTTTCGACGGCGTGGTAGTCATCGGAATGAAGCAGCAGGCATCGCGCCCGGTCCAGCGGGCCACCGATATGCAGGGGGCGCGGGTCGGTTGATTCACCCGCAACGCCACTGTCCCGCAGGTGTCGAAGTGCCGAACCCGTCCGAAGCGCGCGGTTCACGATCAGCCCCATCGCCCCGTCCGGGGAATGTGCGAACAGAAAGACCACGGATCGACGGAACCCGGCTTCGGTGAGGGCGGGAGAGGCAACCAGCAAGGTGCCGGTCAGACATCCGGGCAGATTTTGGATCAGCATGCGGGGACGGATACGATCATTCGCGATTTCAATCAACGATGCTGAGTATCGAATTGATTGCATCCCGCGCATCCCGGAGATCCGCACTGGCAAAGCCGTGATTTCCCCCCGGCGTCGCTTCGGGCATAGATGGGCGCATGGCCAGAATTTACCCGCGTTTCGCTTTTGCTGCCCTGACCGCCGCTTTGCTGGCGTTCGGAGCGGGTATCCCCCGGCCCGCCACCGCGCAGATCACCGATGTATCCCAGGTCATGGAGCTCGAAGTTCTGCCCGGCTGGCGGCGCGCCGACGGTGTGCATGTTGCGGGTCTCCGGATCACGCTGAAACCGGGATGGAAGACGTATTGGCGCGCCGCCGGTGCGGCGGGTATCTCGCCTCAGATGAACTGGCGCGGGTCGGATAACATGCATTCGGTCACGCCGATGTGGCCTACGCCGCAGGTGTTCCGTCAGGGTGGCAGTCTTTCGATCGGCTTTGACCGTGACTTCATCCTGCCGTTGCTGATCGCGCCCCGTGATGCCGGGCCGATCCGGCTGAATGGCGTTCTGGACGTCGGGGTCTGCGCGGATATCTGCCTGCCCGCCCGACTGTCGGTCGCCGCCGTGCTGGAGCCGTTGTCCAGCGTCGACAGAAGAATCGAGGCGGCGCTGGCCGACCGGCCCCGCCGCCTCCGCGCCGCCGCGCGGTGTCAGTTGCGGCCCATCGAGGACGGAATGTCCGTGACCGGCCAGATCGACGTGCCGCGTCAGGGCACCTCCGAGACGGTCGTATTCGAGGTGCCTGACCCGACGATCTGGGTCACGGATGCGGATACCGTACGACAGGGCGACCGGATCACGGGGGTCGCGGAGATGCTGGTCATGGGCGAGGGCGAATTGTCGGTCGACCGCAGCGACATCCTGATCACCGTCATCGGCGACCGGGGCGCGGTCGAGGTGATGGGCTGCACAGGCTGAGGCATGGCAACCGGCAGGAATGTCACCGGCACGGGCGGCGAATTTCCGCAAATCGGCCGGGCCCGACTTGAAGCGGGGCCGCGACCGCTCCATCTAATGTATGAGAAGGGAGACTACGATGGCTGTGAAACAAGGTAGCTTCGGAAAACTGATCGATGCGGTGACTGACCGTCTTTCGGACCTTCTCGACGGGCTCGTCCCTCAACCGGAGGCTGTTCCGATTCCGGTTCGCACCGATAAGCGCCGCCCGCGCTAGGTCAGGCAGGCGACGACCTTACCAATCAGCTCAACCGGTCCTACGCGACATTTATACTGTCTCGCGCCAGGTGAAGTTCAGGATGCGGCCCGGCGCAGCATGGGTCCGGCGACCGGAACCTTCTTGGGCTTGACCGTCAGACGGGCCAGCATGTCCGCCAGTTCCGGCTCATCCACCAGCTTGACGGCTTCGGACAGCGGAAACCATTTGCGGGTGCGCTCGCCCTTTTCCTTCCAGTCGGTTTTCAGATTATCGACGATCATCGGGTAGACGCGCACGCGGCATGGCAGCGCTGTCCCGTCATCCAGGATCTTGTCGTATCCGTAGGTGCCGAATACCTCGCGCGCTATGTGCCCTTCGGCCCCGGCCTCCTCCAGGGCCTCGATCGCGGCGGCGGCCCAAGGTTTGACGTCCTTCATGGTCCATCCCTTCGGCACGATCCATCGACCCGTATCACGGGACGTGATCATCAGGACTTCAACCGTTTCATCGTCTTTCCATCGCAGCGGGAGGGCCGCTATCTGCTCTCTGGGCTTCTTCACCGATTGGCTCCTTGGGCGCAACGCGCCGGTTCCGATCATGCCATACAGGTGATTCGCATGCAAATGCCGGATTTCAGCAGCCGTCAAAAGGCGCTTTTCAGGTCCCGCAGATCGGCAAGATTAAGCCAGGGTGCGAGGCCGGGGATCGGCGTGCGCTGATACCCTCCGGCAAGATGGGCATAGGCGACACCTGCCGCAAGGGCCGTCTGCCAATCGGTCACCGAGTCGCCGACACAAACCGTGTTGCCGGGATCGGTATCCAGATCGGAAATGACCCGAAGCAGCGGTGCAGGGTCCGGCTTGCAACCGACATTGGAGGCCAGCCATAATTTGTCGAGGCGGATGCCGTAGGGCGTGTCTGAAACCTCGATGATCCGGGCGCAGGGCACCCCGAAGGCGAAGGTAAATGCCATGCCGCGTCCGACCCCCGGCGCGGGCGTTGCCCCGTCCCAGGACGTCATCTCGGCGACCGCTTCGACGACCCTGCGCGACAGCTCGTGATGGATCAGGCGGAGGTGTTCGGCGATCGGGTCCACCCCGGCCTCCTGGATCGGTTCGTCCATGAAGGTTCGATGAAAAAGCCGTTGTGCGATGCGCCGACCGACCGCCAGGATTAAATACTGACACCTGCCGGGACGCGGTAGCCCGTTACCCGCCGATCCGGGAGCACAGAGGGCGCGTCCCAGGCGGTAGCGACGATGGCAACGTCGTGTCCGATGGCGGGAAGGCCCGTGCGTCAGATCTGGCTCTCGGCCACGGAATGGGCGGCGTCACGGCCATCCTGCCGATCATCGACGGACAGCACGCCGTCGCCCATCGCCGGGATGGTCACGACGGTCGCATGGATCATCCGGTCCTGCACCAGATCGCCGCCATACCGGAAGGTGCCGGTGGAGTTCGCCACCATGTCCGTCCGCAGGAACGGTTTGCCCGGCCAGCGCCAGCCGAACGGATTTCGGGGCGCGGCCCAGACCAAGCCGGTCGGCGGCAGCCTGTTTCAGCGTTTCGCGGGCCGAGGCACCGGCGGCCCGCAGCCTGTCGTGGGAATCCGGCACTGTCGTCGACCCGCGGGGAATGTTCAGGCCCAGGAACTTGGTGGCGACGGCCCCGGCCACCCGTCCGCTACGCGCCGCAAATCCTTTGTCCCATGCGGCCAGCGGAATGCTTTCGGCCGCGACTCTGGAGTTGTAGTAGGCCCCCGACACCGGCCCGAAACCGGTGCGAACGGTCTTGGGTCGACGTCCAGTTCCTCGGCCAGAAGATGGGTCTGGATCGAGACCGCGCCCTGCCCGACGTCGGCGCGCGGTGTGATCAGCGTGATGCCCGTCGCGTCGATCAGCACGAAGGGATTCAGAGACGATGCACCGGGGGGCAGGTCTGCCAGAATCGGGTTTTCGACCGGCTTGCGATAGGCATGGACCCCGAAGGCCACGCCCCCGGAATGGCGCGACCCATCTATGTGCCCTCGCCCTGGAGGACGCGGCGAATGGCGGCGCGGATACGGGAATAGGTGGCGCAGCGGCAGAGATTGTCGGACATGGCCGCGTCGATCTCGTCATCCGTTGGGGCCGGTTCAGAGCCAGTAGGGCCGCGGCCTGCATGATCTGGCCGGACTGGCAGTAGCCGCATTGCGCGACCTGCGTGGCCTGGTCTCCGGTTCAAGCCGGAATAGTGCTTACGGCAGGTCGCGACGGTGAACCAGCCGGTTCAGATCGGCCATGGGACTGATCCTGAGTCAGTAGATCGGGATCATCGGCCAGAGGGGTTCTTCCTTGAAATATGACATCAACTCTCCCAGCGGGATCAGGCTGAGGAACACAAGCGCGTCGGAAAGATTTCGGCGCAGGACATGAACATCGAATGTCACCTGTTTCGGCGTTGAAAACCCGCGCCCGCGCGGAAGGATGCGCGGAACCTTGGCGGCATAGGCGTCATAGGCAAGGCCAAACCTGTCGCGCAGAAACCGTTCCTCCTTGGCGGCAATGTCCGACAGGATAATCAGCACCGCACCGGTCAATACCGTCATCAGGACAAGGCTGCCCAGCATCATGCCGAAGCCTGCCGCAGCTATCGTCGAAAACAGATAGAGCGGGTGCCGGCAAATCGAATACGGCCCGTCCTGAATGATCGAGGCGTTCTTGTGCCCACCGATATACAGGATCGACCAGAACCGGCCCAGCACCCCTGCAATGATCAGCAAGATGCCGGTGGATTCGATAAGCTCCATTGCCAATTCAGGCAGGACATCGGCCGAACGTGTGAACAGGATCGCCGGAAGGCACAGCGCCATCGAAATCCGAAGCGTTGCAATGCGGCGTTTTTGGTTGGCGGGCTGGCTGTAAGTTTCGGTCACTGTAGGGTCCATTCACAGGATAGATGCCCGTCTGCTACGCCTGTGCAAGCGCTTTGCATAGCCGTCCGAGATGACGGATGATCGGTCGCGACCGGGGCTGGCGTTGATGGCGTGGTTGGTTCCGTCTAGACGTTCGTTCAAGTTCGCTTTCGAAGGAATCCCATGCGCGAGTCCTACGATCTTTTCATCATCGGCGGCGGCATCAACGGGTGCGGGATCGCGCGCGATGCGGCGGGCCGGGGGTTGTCGGTCGGTCTGGCCGAGATGGGCGACCTTGCGGGCGCGACGTCCAGTTCTTCGACCAAGCTGTTCCACGGCGGTCTGCGATACCTCGAATACTGGGAGATGAGGCTGGTCCGCGAGGCGCTGCGCGAACGCGATATCCTGATCCGCAACATGCCACATATCAGTTGGCCGCTGCGGTTCGTGCTGCCCCTGTCGTCGGACATGCGGTTCGAGGGCGGTACTCCCACCTCCACTCTGCTGGGCATAGTGATGCCGTGGCTGCGCGGACGCAGGCCGGACTGGCTGATCCGGGCGGGGCTGGCGATGTACGACAATCTGGGTCGGTCCAGCCTTCTGCCGGGGACGACGACGATTTCGCTGGTCGATACGCCCGAGGGCGCGCCGCTGGAAGATCGGTTCATCAAGGCGTTCGAATACTCCGACGGTTGGGTCGAGGATTCGCGGCTGGTCGTTCTGAACGCCCGCGATGCGGCCAACCGGGGGGCCGATATCGCCGTGCGCACCCGCGTCACCCGTGCTGAGCGGGACGGCGATGAATGGGTCGTCACGCTGAACGGCGAACGCGCGGGCAAGGTGCGCGCCAGGATGCTGGTGAACGCCGCCGGGCCCTGGGTCGGTGAGGTGATTGCAGGTGTGGTGCGGTCGAATGCGACAGAAGGCGTGCGGCTGGTGCGCGGGTCGCACATCGTGACCAAGCGGCTTTATGATCATGACAAATGCTATTTCTTCCAAGGCAAGGACGGGCGGATCATCTTCGCGATCCCCTATGAATATGACTATACGCTGATCGGCACGACCGATGCCGAGCACATGGACCCTGACGTCAAGCCCGTCTGCACGCCCGAGGAACAGGCCTATCTGCTGGATTTCGCGAATGGCTATTTCAAACGCGATCTGACCGATGCCGATGTGGTCTGGACCTATTCCGGGGTGCGCCCGCTGTATGACGACGGTGCGACCTCGGCGACGGCGGCGACGCGGGATTACGTTTTGAAGGTAGATGCGACGGGCGCGCCGGTGCTGAACATCTTCGGTGGCAAGATCACGACTTTCCGCAAGCTGGCCAATGCGGCGATGGTGAAGATCGGCGAGCATCTGAACGTCACCGGACCCTGGACCCATGACGCGCCGCTGCCCGGTGGCGACTTTCCGGTGGACGGGCAGATGGCGCAGGTTGGCAAGCTGCGTGCGCTCTATCCGTTCCTGACCGATCACTGGGCGCTGCGGCTGGTGCGGGCCTACGGGACGCAGGCGGCGCAGGTTCTGGGGGATGCGAAAACGACGGATGATCTGGGGCAGGACTTCGGGCATACTTTGACCGAAGCGGAAGTCGTCTGGCAGATGGACCGGGAGTGGGCGCGGACGGCAGACGACGTGTTGTGGCGGCGCACCAAGCTGGGGCTGCGGATGGACGCGGCGCAGGTCACGACGTTGCAGGCCTTCATTGCGGCGCGCGGGCCGTCCACCTGATCGCGACGGTTCGCAGAACCCGCTGGGTCACCCCCGCCAGCATGGCATCGCAACCGCAGAAACCGGACGCCGGTTCGCCGTAACTCAGACCGGGGCGTCCTGCCGGATCAGGCCTTCCGTCTTCAGGTCGGCCCACAGGCCAGCCGGAATCCGTGCCTTGGCCGCTTGCAGGTTGCCCTCGGATTCAGTCAGACCCTGACCGCCCGGAATGACCGAGACCGTGGACGGATGCAGCAGCGGGAACTGGAAAGCCGCGTCGATCAGGCGGGTGTCATGGGCCTTGCAGACGGTTTCGATCCGGGTGACGCGGTCGAGGATATCCGGAGTGGCGGGCTCATAGTTGTAATACGCGCCGGGCACCGGGCCGGTGGCAAGGATGCCTGAATTATACGGCCCGCCGGTCACGATGCCGACACCGCGTTCCTCGCAGAGCGGCAGGAAAGACGTCAGCGCCTCCTGCTCCAGCAAGGTATAGCGACCGGCCATCAGGAAGATGTCGAAGTCGCCGCGTTTCAGCAGCGTCTCGCAGACTTCCCATTCGTTCACGCCCGCGCCGAAGGCCTTGATGGTGCCGTCTAGCCGCATCCGTTCCAGTGCGTGATATCCGCCTGCCATAAGCTGGTCGACCTTGGCGTCGACGTTGGCGCGCGAGCCCTGGTTCGGGACGTCGATGTCATGGGCGAACAGCATGTCGATGCGGTCGATGCCCAGTCGTTCCAGCGAAAACTCAACCGACCGCATCACGCCGTCATAGCTGAAGTCATAGACCTCGTTGCGCGCGGGTACTTCGAACCATTTGCCGATGCCGTCGCGGGTGGTCTGGGTCGCGGGTTTCAGAAGACGACCGATCTTGGTCGACAGGATGTATTCGTCGCGCGGCTTGTCGCGCAGGAAACGATTGAGCCGCGTCTCGGACAGCCCAAGTCCATAAAGCGGCGCGGTGTCGAAATAGCGCACGCCACCGTCCCAGGCCGACTGCAATGTCGCCTGGGCCGCGTCGTCGCTGATCGCGCGATACAGATTGCCCAGCGGTGCGGAACCGAAGCCCAGCTCGGTAAAGGTCAGGCCGCCGTTGTCCAGGCGGTCCCAGTGTCGTGTCGGAAGGGTCATGAAGGGCCTCGGTTGCAGAACAGGATCTTGTCGAAGCGCGCGCGAAAGGCGGCGACTTCGGCAGCGAGCGTATCAGGATCGTCCCGCAGGGCGCGGGCCAGAAAGTTCATTATCAACGGAGCGTCGGCGGATGTCACGCCGCGCCGCGCAAGTTCGGGTGTGCCGATGCGCAGACCATTCATGTCGCCCGGAACTGCCTGGATAGGAAGGCCGATGCCGCAGGTCAGGAAACCCGCGCGTTCCAGCCGCCGCGCGGCGGTCTGGCCACCGCCGAGCTGGCGCGCGTCGAGGGCGAACTGGTGGCTTTGCGTGGCACCGCGGTCGGCGGCATAGACCGGCAGCCCTTCGGCCATGGCAGCCTGCGCCAAGGCTTGGGCCAGGTCGATCATTGCCGTCGCATACTCCGCCCCGTGATCGCGCCAATCCTGCAGCGTGACACCCAGGGCCGCGGTCTTGGAGACGTCGAAATTTGCGGTCAGACCCGGAAAGGCCACAGCCTCCAGCCGTTGCGCCACGTCTGCGTCGTTTGTCACGATCAGACCTCCGGCGGGCCCGCCCAGAGATTTATAGGTGCTCATGGTCATGACATGCGCGCCCTGTCCGATCGGGTTCGGCCAGGCCCCGCCTGCGATCATCCCGCACTGGTGGGCGGCGTCGAACATCAGATGTGCGCCCACGGCATCGGCAATGGCGCGCACGTCGGCCACCGGATGCGGGAACAGGTTCAGCGACTGACCCAGCGTGATGATACGCGGGCGGACCTGTTTGGCCAGGGCGCGCAATCCGGCAACGTCTACGGTATAGCCGTCGGCGTCGACCGGAGCTTCGTGGATCGTCAGGCCGAACAGCCCTGCGCACCCGGCGCCGTGGTGGGTGACGTGGCCGCCGATGCTGGCAGGCGGGACGATGATCGCGTCGCCCGGTTTGGCCAGCGCCATGAACACCATCAGGTTGGCGATGGCCCCCGACGGTACCCGCGCCTCGGCATAATCCGCATCGAAGACCGCGCAGGCGAGGCGGTGGGTGATCGTTTCGATCTCCTCGATCTCGCTCAGGCCCATTTCGTATTTATCGCCCGGATACCCCAGTGACGGGCGGCTGCCGATGCCCGAGGACAGCAAGGCCTCGGCGCGCGGGTTCATCACGTTTGTGGCGGGGTTCAGGTTAAAGGCGGTTCGGTCGTGCGTGGTGCAGGCGGCATGGGCCAAATCCTCGATCCGGGTGACGGGATCGGCAGGCAGGGGCAGGGCATCGATCCGTCTCTGCGCGGCAGCGGGCAACCAGGGGCGGCGGGCGAGATCGGTCATGGGAGGTCTCCATCAGACGGCGTTTCGAAGCTGACGGCATATCGCGAGGATCGGCGGTTGCGGTCAATTCAGGTTTCGTGAAACTGAGGGTCAGAAAAACTGAAGGCATAGCATGGCACTTCGTCCCGCCCGCGCCCCCGACCTGCCGATGACGGCCTTGCGCGCGTTGGAGGCGGCTGGCCGGTTGGGCGGTTTCGCCCCGGCCGCGGCGGAATTGGGCGTGACGCCCGCGGCCATCACCGCCCATATCAAGGGTCTGGAAGCACGACTTGGCCTGACCCTTTTCTCGCGAGAAGTGCGCGGTGTCGTTCTGACCGAAGCGGGCGTGCGCGTCCTGCCGAAGCTGACCGCAGCCTTCGACGCGCTGGAGGTCGCCCAGACCGCACTGCGACAGGAAGCATCGCCCTTGTCGCTGACCATTGGAACGCTTCCGTCAATCGCGCAACTGTGGCTGCGTCCGCGTCTGGCCGCGCTCGAGGCGACGATGCCGGGGCTGGCGGTGTCGATCACGGCGATGGAGGCCCCGCCCGATACCCGGCGTGACGCCACCGACCTGACGCTGTTCATCGGTTCGGGCGGGCGCGATTGGCTGGTGCCGGTCGCGGGCCCCGGGTGGACCGATGGACCACGCCTGTCGGACGCGACCTGGGTCGGAGACTGGACGACATGGCACCGCGCGCTGCCGGGTGAGGCGCTGCCCGGTCGCGGGGCCGGGCCGGTTCATTCGCTCTATGCCCTTGCCGTCGAGGATGCCCAATCCGGGCGCGGCGTTCTGATGGGGCGGCTTTCGCTTGTCGGATCGGCACTTGCCAATGGCAAACTGGTCGAGGTTGGCGGGCGTGTCCCCATGGCCGAGGGCATGCAGGTCACCGTTCGCCGTGGCTCCACTGCGGCACGGCGGGTTGCACGCCTGCTTACCACGTGGATTGCAGACGCTGACAGTGGAAGCTAGCCTGCCGATCCAAAGGGGCGTGTGCGATGGCAATATTGGTGTTTGGCGACAGCAACAGTCACGGCACGATGCCGTTGGCCGAACTGGGCGGGGTCGCGCGGCACCCGAAAGCGGCGCGCTGGCCCGATGTGGCGGCGCGCGCGCTCGAAATCGAAGTGATAAGCGAAGGCCATCCGGGGAGAACGACGGTTCATGACGATCCGATCGACGGGGTGCACAAGAACGGAATGCGGGCGCTGCCTGCAATACTTGAAAGCCACCGTCCGCTCGATCTGGTCATCGTCATGCTGGGCACGAACGACTGCAAGGCACGGTTTGGGCTGCGCGGCTGGGATATCGCTGCGGGTGTGGGCAAGCTGGCGCAGGTGGTTCAGGCATCGAATGCCGGACCGGGCGGCGCGGCGCCGCGCGTGATGCTCGTCGCTCCGGTTCCGGTCGAGGAAGCGGGCATATTGGCCGAAATGTTCCAGGGCGGGCGCGTCCGGTCGCGGGCAATCGCGCCGGCCCTGCGCGACGAGGCGGATCGGCTGGGCTGTGCGTTCTTCGACGCGGGCCGCGTGGCGGAGGTCGATGGGCTGGACGGTGTACATATGGGGGTTGCGGCGCAACAGGCGCTGGGCCTGGCCCTGGCCGAGGCGGTCAGGTCGATGTTGCAGGAGGGAACACCATGCTGATCGGGATACATCCGGCTTTGAATGCCGACGTCCTGTATGCGCTGCGCGCGATGGGGCACGGGGACATGCTGATCCTGTGCGACACGAATTTTCCGGCCGAGACGATTGCGCGGCAGACGACGCGGGGCAAGATGCTGCGGATGGAGAACCTGGACACCCGTCAGGTGGCCGAAGCGGTGTTGTCGGTCTTTCCGATGGACACATTTGTCGAGGATTTTGCCGCCCGGATGGAAGTGGTGGGCGATCCGGTCACGATCCCGTCCGTCCAGGCAGAGGCGCAGGAGGCAATCGCCGCGACGGGCGAGACGCGACAGATGGTGGGCGTCGAGCGGTTCGCGTTCTACGATCTGGCCGCGCGCGCCTTTGCTGTAATCCAGACCGGCGAGAGGCGGCCCTATGGCTGTATCATGCTGCGCAAGGGCGTGGTCGGACCGGACGGAGCCGTCACATGAGCGGCGTCGCAATCCTTGGCGTTTTTGTCGCCGACACGACCTTTACGGCGGACCGCCAGCCGGAGATGGGCGAGACGATCCTAGGCCGTTCCTTTACCCTCGGACCGGGGGGGAAGGGGTCAAATCAGGCGGTCGCTGCCGGGCGCGCCGGGGCGGACGTCCATTTCATCGCACGGCTGGGACGCGATGCTTTCGCCGATATGGCCTTGTCCGTCTGGTCCGAAGCGGGCGTCACGCCGGCAATCATCCAATGCGACGAGCCGACGGGCGCAGCGATGATTTTCATCGAGACCGGGTCCGGAGACAACGCCATCATCGTGGCACCCGGTGCCGCCGGGGGCATCACGCCCGCCGACGTCGAAGCGCAGGCGGATGTGATCGCCGGATCCGCGGTTTTCGTCACGCAGCTGGAACAGCCGATGGACGCCGCGATATGCGGCATGCAGATCGCGCGGCGCGCGGATGTGACGACCATTCTGAACCCGGCTCCGGCGGCAACGCTGCCCGACGGGATGCTGGCGCTCTGCGATTACATCACGCCCAACGAGACAGAAGCGCAGGCATTGTCGGGCATCGCTGTCACCGATCTATCCTCGGCCCGCGCCGCGGCGGATGCCTTGCTGAGGCTTGGCGTGGCGCACGCCGTGATCGTGACGCTGGGGGCGCAGGGTGTGCTCTATCACGACGCCGAACGGTCGGTGTCTATCCCGGCAGTCACTGCCGGCCCGGTGGTCGAGACGACGGGTGCCGGCGACGCCTTCAACGGGGCCTTCGCCACCGCCCTGGCCGAAGGGCGCGATCCGGTCGATGCAGCGCGGTTCGGGTGCGCTTGCGCGGGGCTGTCGGTAACGCGGCCCGGTGCGGCGGCGTCGATGCCGACGCGGGCGGAAATCGACGATTTGCTGGCGCTCTCGCCTATGGGTTCGGCTTAGCTCAGGGCCGCGATGATCCCCCGCAACTCCGCAAGGCCCCGCATCCGCCCGATCAGCGGATATCCGGGGGCGCTGTCGCGGGTCAGATCGGACAGGATCTGCTGGCCATGGTCGGGTCGCATCGGGATCGAATGATCGTTGCGTCCAGCGTCGCGGCGACACGATTCCTCGGCCAGAAGGCTGCGCAGGGTGGCGACCATGTCGGTGTCGCCCTCCAGATGCAGGGCCTCGTGGAAACTGCAGCGCCGCTCGTCGGAGAAGCCGTCGCGGGTGGTGTTACGCAGGTGGGCGAAATGGATGCGCGGGCCAAGGGTTTCGATGAAGGCGACCGGATCGAAGTCGGGGTCGACTCCAAGGCTGCCGGTGCAGAAGGTGACGCCGTTCGCGGCCAAGTCGACGGCCTGAGTGACCTGCGCGTAATCAGACTGGGTCGACATGACGCGCGGCAGGCCCAGCAGGGGAAATGGCGGGTCATCCGGGTGGCAGCACAGGCGCAGTCCCAATTCCTGCGCCAAGGGCGCGACCTCGGCCAGAAAGTCGATCAGGTTCGCGCGCAGGCGGCCCGCGTCGATGTCGGCGTAAGTGGCCAGATGGCGCCGCACCTCTTCCAGCGTCCAGGCGTCGTTCGCGCCGGGCAAGCCCGCGACGATATTGTCAGTCAGGGTGCGACGGGCCGCATCGTCCATCCCGGAAAGCCTGTCATGCGCAGCGTGGACCAGCGTTTCGGAATAATCCTCCGCCGCCCCGTCCCGCCCCAGAATGCCCAGATCGAAGGCGGCAAAGTCAATCAGGTCGAAGGACATGGCGTTGCCGCCATGAGGCATGGGGCGGCGCAGGTCGGTGCGGGTCCAGTCGAGCACCGGCATGAAGTTGTAGCAGATCACCTCAATCCCGCAGGCCGCGATGTTGTGCAGGGAAATGCGATAGGCGTCCAGATGCGCGGCCATGTCAGCGCTTTGCGTCTTGATCGCCTCGGACACCGGCAGGCTTTCGACAACATCCCATGTCAGGCCGGAGGGGGTGCCGTCGACGCGCGTGGCGATGGCCTTTTGGCGGGTCTCGATTTCGGAGACGGACCAAACAGTGGCCGGTGGGATATGATACAGGGCGGTGACCACGCCCTCGACGCCCGATTGCAACATATCGTCGGTGGTGACCGCGTCGTGGGGGCCGAACCAGCGCCAGGTCTGTTTCATGTCGTGCCCTCCGCCAGCATCTGCGCGCGAATCGCCAGTTCCATCGCTTTGTAGGTATGGGCCTGCGGCATTGCGGTCTCTGTTCGGTTCCGGATGTCGTCAATAAGTCGCGCGAAATACGGCAGGCCCGCGTCTGATGCGTCGACCTTTTCGCAGCGCGCGCCATTCACCAGGATCAGGTGGTCGGTGCCCTTCGTGCCACCGACGTCGATATATTTTCGCAGCTCGATATATCCTTCGGTCCCGAGGATCGTCAGCCGCCCGTCGCCCCAGGTCGGCAGGGCGTCGGGCGTGTACCAGTCGACGCGAATATAGCCATGCGCGTCACCCGATTGCAGGACAATTTCGCCGAAATCCTGCAAGCCGGGGTGGATCGGATTGGCATAATTGGCGACGTAGGCCCGGAGGACCGTGGCGTCCGTACTGCCGGTCAGGAACAGGAACTGGTCAATCTGGTGGCTGCCGATATCGGTCAGGATGCCGCCGTATCGTGCCCGATCGAAAAACCAGTCGGGTCGGGTGGCCGCATTCAGGCGATGCGGACCGAGGCCGGTGGTCTGGACGACGCGCCCGATTGCGCCTTCGGCCACCAGTTCGGCGGCGCGGGTCATGGCGGGCACCTCGAACCGTTCGGAAAAATCGATGGACCAGATGCGCCCGGTCTCCTCCTGCGCGGCCCGGATCGCGTCGAGCTGTGCCAGAGTGGTGCAGCCCGGCTTGTCGCTCATGACGTCCTTTCCCGAGCGCATCGCCGCGATGGCCAGATCGGCGCGGTCGGCGGGAACGGCGGAGATCAGGATCAGGTCGATATCAGGGTCGGCCAGCAGGGCGGCTTTGTCGCAGCGGGAGACATTTGGAAAACGTTTGGTGAATCCGGCCAGCGTCTCCGGCGTGCCATCGGTCCAGTAGCCCGCGAAATCAGCACCCTCCGCCAGCAGGTTGGCGGCCATTCCGAAGATGTGCCGATGGTCGATGCCAAGTGCGGCGAAGCGGATCATGGGGCAATCTCCACGGCGCGACCTTCGGTCGAGGACCGGATGATCGCTTCGATCAGGACATGGATGCGCAGGGCTTCCGCACCGGTGCTGGTTGGGTTGCGACCGTCGCGCAGGGCGGCGGCGAAATCCTCGATCGCAGCCTGATGCCAGGCGTGGCCGAACGCCATCGGATCAGCACCGCCACCGGTCTCGGACGAAAGGCCGATATTCTCGGTCGTGCCGTCGGCCCAGTCGATCGTCAGCCGCCCGTGAACCAGGCGCGCACTGCCGTTCGCGCAATGCAGGGTGATGCAATCGCCGCCGCCCGGACGGCTGGCCGTGGTTGCGACCAGCGACCCGACCGCGCCCGAAGCATAGTCCAGACCGGCGGTCACGAAATCTTCCCCCTCCATCCGGTGCAGGGCTGTCGTGCGGGCCATCGCCTGCACGCGCGATACCGGACCAGTGAAGGTCAACGCCAGATCCAGGATGTGGATCGCCTGGGTGATCAACACGCCGCCGCCGTCGCGAGCATAGGTGCCGCGTCCCGGCTCGTCGTAATAAGATTGTGGCCTCCACCACGGCAGGTCGATCTGCACCGCAGCGAGCGTGCCAAGGCCATCCGACGCAAGCAGGTCGTGCAGGGCCATCGCGTCGGGTCGGAACCGGTGCTGGAACACGACGCCCAGAGGCACACCTGCCGCCGCGCAGATATCGACGATGGCGCGGGCCGCTTTCGCCGTCCGCTCGACAGGTTTTTCCATCAAGATGGGTTTTCCCGCAGCGACCAGCGTGGCGACGATATCGGCGCGGGAGTCGGGCGGCGTGCAGAGAATGACGAAATCGACGTCAGACGCAGCAATGGCGGCAAGATCGGGGAAGACATGCGGCGCGGTTCCAATGACAGAGGCCATGCGGTTGGCGAAGGCCTGAGCGCGGGTCGCATCGCGGGACATCACGCCCGCCAGTGTGACGCCCGCCGCATCGGCGATGGCGCGGACATGGGTTTCAGCGACCATGCCGAGGCCGATCAGGGCTGCTTTCATCTTAGTCTCCTCCGGCGTCGTGGGTAGGACCGGATCGGGAGGTTGTAAAGGATCGGGATGCCGGTATACAGGTTAATAATGCTGTCCGCCCCCCTTATCCTGCGCCCGATCGACCCGGCCCGTCCCGCCGGCCCGCAAATCTTCGATGCGTTGCGCGGCGCGATCCTGCGGATGGATTTCGTACCGGGACAGGTGTTGTCAGAAGCGGACCTGGGCACGGTGCTAGGGGCCAGCCGAACCCCGGTGCGGGAGGCTTTGATGCGTCTGCGTGAATTGGGGCTGGTCGAGACACGGCCCAGTCGCGGCACCTATGTCACGCCTTTGGACGCCGCACGTATTCGCGAGGCGCAGTTTCTGCGCGAAGCGCTGGAAGTGGCGAATGTCATGCGACTGACACAAGCCGATCTGCCGGATACGGTCGATGCCAATCTTCAGGCGCAGGCTGATGCCATCGCATGCGCCGACGATATGACATTTCAGGCGCTGGACGATGCGTTTCATCGTTTGCTGGCCGAGGCAACGGGACTGAAACGACCTGCCGTCGTGCTGATGCAGGAAAAGGCCCAACTGGACCGGCTACGCGTTTTGTCCCTGCGCGATGGCAGGCGATTGGGCGTACTTCTGGACGAGCATCGTGCCATCACGCAGGCCATCCGCTCTGGCGACGCAAGAACAGCCGAGGCCACGATGCGTGCGCACCTGAGGTCGGTTCTGGATGTGCTGGACGATCTTGCCGCACGGCATTCCGATTATTTCACCAGGGGGAGACGGCGATGACCGGGACCATGGCAGAGCTGCGCCTGAAGGGCCTGGCCAAAGACTTGCATGCACAGATGGCAGACCTGCCCATCGTTTCGCCGCACGGGCACACCGATCCGGTCTGGTTTGCCGAAAACGCGGCCTTTCCCGATCCCGCCGCTTTGCTGATCAAGCCGGATCATTATGTTTTTCGGATGCTCTACAGCCAGGGCGTTGCGCTGGAGGATCTGGGGCTGGGGGCTGGTGCAGGCCGGGATCCACGCGCGGTCTTCGACATCCTGGCGGCGCATTGGCACAAGTTTCTCGGCACGCCCTCGCACCTGTGGCTGGATGCGACGTTTCGCGACGTCTTCGGCATCGACATGCCTCTGACGCCCGAAACCGCATCCGCCATCTACGACCATATAGACGCGGCGCTCCAGACCCCTGAGTTTCGCCCGCGCGCCTTGTTCGAGCGGTTTGGCATCTCGACGCTGGCGACGACGGACGGCGCTTTGGACGACCTCCGGGCGCATCGGGCCATTGCAGGAAGCGGCTGGACCGGACGGGTGATTCCGACGTTCAGACCGGACGCCGTGCTGGACCCGGCGGCCCCGGATTATGCCCGTGACATTGAGCGGCTGGGCGAACTTACGGGTCAGGATAGCGAAAGTTTTGCCGGATACCTTGATGCGCTGCGGGTGCGGCGCGAGATGTTTCGCAAGTTGGGCGCGACGGCAACCGATCACGCGGTGACGGAACTCAGGACCGAATGGCTGGATCATGCGACCGCCGGGCGATTATTTGCGGGAGCCATCAAGGGGTCGCTGACGGCACGGGAACAGGACCGCCTGCACGGTCACATGCTGATCGAGATGGCGCAGATGTCGTGTGACGACGGATTGGTGATGCAGATACACGCCGGGTCTCAGCGGTCGACCAATCAGGCGTTGCTCGACGGCTTCGGCAAGGACATGGGCGCCGACATTCCGCGTCGGACCGATTGGGTCGGGGGATTGGACGCACTGCTGAACCGGGTCGGGAACGACAGTCGGATGCGCCTGCTGGCCTTTACACTGGACGAGACGACATATGCGCGCGAACTGGCCCCGATGGCCGGGCACTGGCCTGCGTTGCGGTTGGGCCCGCCATGGTGGTTCCACGACAGCGCCAACGGCATTGCCCGTTATCTGGATCAAGTCGTGGAAACGGCGGGATATTGGAACCTGGCAGGGTTCAATGACGATACTCGGGCATTCCTGTCGATCCCGGCACGACATGACCTGTGGCGGCGGGGTGTCGCGCTGCACCTGGCCGAACAATGCGATCGCGGTCTTATGGGTCGGGACGATGCCGCGCGGATCGGGCGTTGGCTGGCCCATGATGCGGCGGTCGATGCCTATCGGTTGGACGCGGCGTGACAGGTCGCATCCTGCATTTCGGGCCAGGTAATTTTCATCGGGCGCACCAGGCAATCTTTACCCAGCAGGCGGGCGGTTGGACGATAACGGGTGTGTCGTTGAAAAGTGCCGAAACACGGGATGCGCTGGCGGGACAGGCGTTCGATTATACGCTGGTCATTCGCGATGCCGATGGGGAGCGGATGGAGCGGATGACTGTGCTGGACGACATTCTGGTCGCGCCGGAGAACCCCGATGCAGTGCTCGATACACTTGCCGACGGATCGGTGCAGGTGGTCACCGTGACGGTGACCGAGAAGGGCTATCATCTGAATGCGAACGGGCGGTTGAATCTGTCGGATCCAGAGGTGGCTGCGGATCTGGACACCGACCTGCCACGAACACTCGTCGGGTATCTGGCGCGGGGTCTGATGCGACGGCAAATCGATATGGCCGGACCGATCAGCGTGATAAGTTGCGATAATCTGAGCGGCAACGGCGCCAAGCTGCGAACCGCCGTGATGGATTTCGCGCAGGCGGCGGGGCTGGGTCTGACCCTGTCAGAGGCCACATTCCCCGATACGATGGTCGACCGGATCACGCCGCGCGCGCCGGACGACCTTTCGGATCGTGTTGCCGCGATAGATTTGCCGTACGCCGCGCCGGTTGTCACCGAAGGCTTTTCGGAATGGGTGATCGCCGATGATTTTGCAGGGCCGCGCCCGGCCTGGGAGACTGCGGGTGCACGGCTGGTCGCGGACGTCGCCCCGTTCGAGGCGCGCAAGCTGCGGATGTTGAACGGGGCGCATTCGATGCTGGCCTATGCCGGGCTGAACCGTGGTTTCGTGCATGTCCACGAGGCGGTTGCGGACCCCGACCTGCGAAGGCGGTGTCGGGCATTGATGCAGGCAGCAGCAGGCACGTTGCAGGGTGTCGGCGAGGATGAGTTGCGCATCTATGGCGAGGCATTGATTGTGCGCTTCGACAACCCGGCATTGCAGCACGCGCTGGCGCAGATCGCGATGGACGGTTCGCAGAAGATGCCGGTGCGGATCGGAGCTGTGCTGTCCGAACTGGCGGCGACAGGTGGCGATACCGGCCCGCATGTCTTTGCCCTGGCAGAATGGTGCCGCTTCGTGATCGGGCAGGACGGCACTGTATTGGACGATCCGATGGCGGAGCGTTTGGCCAAGGCGGCAGGCGAGGGCGACCCCGTTTCGGCGTTGCTGAACGTGATAGGGATAGGTTTGCCCGAGGTAGAAATGGAACTTGTTCGTGCTTCGCTGCGAGGAACAACGGATCAAGACATAAAGGGAACGGCCATATGACAACCATCGACTCCATCGAAGTGCGCCTTTTCCATATTCCGCTGGCCGAAGTGCTGGTGGATGCCAAGCATGGCGATCATCATTTCTTCGAGCTTGTCACCGCTACCGTGCGGCTGACGGACGGATCGGAAGGCACGGGATATACCTATACCGGCGGCAAGGGGGGGCATGCGATTGCCGCGATGATCGAACATGATCTGGCGCCCTTTCTGACCGGCAAGAACCCGGCGGATGTCGAGGATCTGTATGATGCGATGCAGTGGCATGTGCATTATGTCGGACGCGGTGGCATTGCGTCGTTCGCGATTTCGGCGGTCGATATCGCGCTGTGGGATCTGCGCGGCAAGCGGACGGGTCAGCCGCTGTGGCAGATGGCGGGCGGGGCGGGGCGGACCTGTCGCGCCTATTGCGGCGGAATAGACCTGGGCTTTTCACTGCCCAAGCTGCTGGACAGTGTGCGAGGCTATCTGTCACGCGGTTTCGACGGAGTTAAGATCAAGATCGGGCAACCGACGCTTGCTGAAGATGTCGAGCGTATCGCCGCCGTCCGCGACCTGATCGGTCCGGACGTGGCATTCATGGTCGATGCGAATTATTCGATGACAGTCGACGAGGCGATCGCAGCGGCGCAGGCTTTCGCGCCATATGACTTGCTTTGGTTCGAGGAGCCGACAATTCCCGACGACTACGCCGGATACGCCCGCATCGCGGAGGCAACGGGAATGCCGCTGGCGATGGGTGAGAACCTGCACACGATTCACGAATTCGGCTACGCTTTCGATCAGGCCAAGCTGTCGTATATCCAGCCCGACGCGTCGAATTGCGGTGGTATAACGGGCTGGCTTCAAGTCGCCGAACTGTCACAGGCGCACAGCATCCCGGCGTGCAGCCACGGCATGCAGGAGTTGCATGTATCGCTGGTCTCGGCGCGTTCCAATGCGGGCTGGATCGAAGTGCATTCCTTTCCGATCGACACATATACGATGCGCCCCCTTGTGGTCGAAAACGCGCGTGCCATCGCCCCGGATACACCGGGCATCGGTGTGGCCTTCGACTGGGCGAAACTGGACGCGGCGAATATTCTCGGTCGTTAGGCGTCAAGACATGCCGATGGGTTACAGCGTCGTCATAAACCTGGATCATCATCAAGCAGATGAGCAATATCGACGGCAAAAAAGTCAGCGGTGCGAGGTCGCAGAGGCCGTCGCCGATCGTACGATATCGATCCTTGTGGCTTGCCCGCCACCCAGACGGCCATCGGATCATAAAACCGAAAATTAATATAAAATACATAAGTTTGACGTTTCAATCGGACAACTTAAATTATCTGTCACCATCCGAGGCGGCGAACGTCGTTCGGGTTTGACTGTATTGGGGACGTTTCATGTTACGGCAAATGGCGGATCGGCTTCAGGGTTGTATCGGTGCGGATCAGGTGTGGGATGTCGCCGTGTCGGTCCTGCCCGATCTGGACATCGATGCAGCGATCTTCGTCGATGCTACCAATCCGAATGCGGTCCGCGTCCGCAGCACAGCCGACGATCACTGGACACGCACGTACCAATCTTCTGTTCAATGCGGACGTGATCCCTTTGCACGCGTCTGCCTGTCCCGTGTCGAAGCGGTGCTTACCGGAGTTGGACATCTGGCGGCGCACGATTACCTGACCCTTCCGGAGCAGGAAGAGATCGCAATTGGAAGCGCCGCTCTTGGAATTTCTACTGGCGTGTCCATAACGTCGATCCCCGGCATTGACGGTGCAGGCGCCGGATGGAATCTGATGACCCGACTGTCGGCGCGCGAGTTCAGTGAGTTGTATGCCGATCGGGAAGCCGAATGGCGGGCCTGGTCGCAACTGACCTTCGCCAGCCTGTGGTTTATGTCCGGTGTTCGGAAGCCGTCCGCGTTGTCTGTTCGGGAACGCGATTGCCTGGCGCATGTCGCGGATGGCCTGCGCGTAGCGGAAATTGCCGCGCGGCTTGGAATTGCGGAAGTAACGGTCGAGATGCATCTGCGTAACGCCCGCATCCGGCTGGATGCGAAAACTCGCGATCAGGCGGTGGCCAAAGCCGTTATGAACAGGATGATCTGAAAAGCATCTGGGGTGCTTCGGTCGTGCCCCAGGATCATCAGGGTCGGATCGCCGGAACACCGTGAGGTCCCTGCCGTTCCGGTACAATTTTGTGCGTCGGACTAGACATCACTGGCTGGACCAACATGATTTTTCCACTCAAATGCATCCAACAGGCTTTCATAGGCCCGCCATGATTTTGCACGCCGAATTGCGCTAGCCCGAGGAAATTCTCATGAAACGATCCGCCGTTAATTCCATCCTGACCGAAGGTGATGCCTTTATCCGCAGCTTTGGTTTTGTTCTGCCGCCCTTCGCCTACTGGTCTGCCGAAAAGATGCGTGCGGCCAGCGGCACCGACATCCATGCACGGGGCCTGGGGTGGGATATTACCGATTACGGCGAGGGCCGCTTCGACGAAATGGGCCTGTTCCTGTTTACAACGCGCAACGGACAGGTCGAGCACCTGAACAACGGCAAGGGCATGCTTTATGCCGAGAAGATCATGATCACCCGCGACCGGCAGTTGTCGCCGATGCATCGGCACAATGTGAAAGCCGAGGATATCATCAACCGCGGCGGTGGCGATCTTGTGATCGAACTGTTCGCCCCGGACGCCGACGGCGGTATTGACCGGTCTTCGGATATTACCGTGCCAAGCGACGGCATGCCTGTCACACTATCGGCAGGTGGACACCTGCGCCTGAAGCCTGGAGAAAGCGTGACCTTGATGCCAGGCATATGGCACGCGTTCTGGGCCGAAGGGGGCGATTGTCTGGTGGGAGAGGTCTCCACCGTCAACGATGACAGGACAGACAATGTCTTCGAGCAGCCCATCGGGCGGTTCTCCCGGATAGAAGAAGATGAGGCACCGATGTATCTGCTGGTCTCGGATTACAATTGATCCAGAAACATCGGCGCGGCTTGTGTTGCGGTGGCACCGGGTATTTTTTCTGCAATTTCCGGAAGGACGGGGGGCAAAGCGGTTCCGGGGATCAATGACTTTACGTGATCGCAGATATCGGACCAGTTCCGTCGACATTGCGGCAGATAAGTTTGCCTGTACCAGTGTTGCGCAAGCGCCTGCTGCGCCTGCAATTCATCAAGGTTGGAGCAGATATCCTGAGTGATCTCCGCGAACCGCATCAATTTGGCAGTCTTCACCAGATCGGACGGGAGGAGACCCTGCAATCCGTAACACTTTTCGGTCACCACAGGCGTACCGACGGCCAGTGCACCGATGATGCGCGGCGTTTCCAGATGGTTCGATCGATGGGCGTGGATATTGATGCAACACTGCGACTGGGCCGCGACCTCTTCAAGGGAAATGCCGGAATGCGGAGACATGCGCAGTCCCCGTCGGCGTAGATCCTCGATGATCCGCAATCGTCGCGGCGTCATCTGACCGACAAAACACACATTGTAGGGTCTGTCCGCCAGGGCGATCGCCGGGCCGGTGACATTCGGAGAGACACCGATGCCAAAACCCAGGACGGGTAGTCTCAGATGTCGTTGCAAAACCCTGGTCTGCGGCGCGAAATAGTCGAGCAGAAGATCGTAGCCGACCAGCTTGTCCATGAGCATCCGGCGTTTGCGCCGGATCGCGCTCCACCCCTCCTTGCTGACGCGCAGGGGGTTCCCCATGACGGCGACAACCGAAAAGTTCAGATAGACATAGAGACATCCACGTCGCCGACGGTGTCGGGCGAAGCCTTCTCCGATCACGAAGACAATAGCATTGTCCGGGTGGTCCGCCTGGTCGATTTCATCGCAGACATAGAGGGCTGTGTCGGCCCCGAAATTAGCCGTCAGAGTGGCATGAACGAACCGTGCGACGTGTGTGATATGATCGAAACTAACTTTTTGGATGACAAGGCAGGCATAATACATGGCCTTTGGACCCCAATTTACTGGCAATACATTGCGGATTTTATTCGGATAAGCTGATCTATGCCTTCGCTAGCGGATCTGGCGCTACCCGCTTGCGCCATCTTCCCACTGCAATATCAGCCATGTTCCGAACCAGTCATCCCAATTTGCCGCGTTTCCGGGCAACAAGAGAAAGCATGACCAAAATCCGCTCCTGGCTTGGCAAGTAATGGCCGACTGTTTCGAAGCTGACGTGCGCCTGACCCATTGGCGTTCTAGAACCGGAGGTGAATATGTCCCGCGAATTTGCGTCCCGCTTCTTGTTGATTTCGCCCCGTTCAACATGCCCGAAGGTATCAAGATGCAGAAAGACCCGCGATCTGACCGCACTGGTAACCTTTTGGTTGTGATCCCCTGTCTGAACGAAGCGGGGCACATCGGTCGTCTGTTGCGTCAGTTGAAACCTGCAATGCAGCGGCTGGACGGCCGGGTTGTCGTCGCTGACGGTGGCAGTACGGATGGCACGGTGCAGATCGTCCAAGAGATTGCGGCTTCCGACGACCACGTCACGCTTATGCACAATCCCCAGAAAATTCAGAGCGTGGCAGTCAATATGGCCGTCGCGCAGGATGCCGGGCGGGCGGAATACCTGATCCGGATCGACGCGCATTGCGCCTATCCCGACGATTTCTGCGATGTTCTCATGCGGCAGGCCCGGTCGGTTCACGCGGACAGCATCGTCGTCAGCATGATTGCCGAAGGGGACCAGACGGTTCAGCGGATCAATGCCGCGACCCAGAATGCAAGCTTTGGAAATGGCGGGTCTGCGCATCGGTCGGTGCCGTCCGGCACCTATGTGGACCACGGTCATCATGCCCTGATTAAGGTCGCGGCGTTTTCGGATGTCGGTGGATACGATCCGACGTTCACACACAACGAGGATGCGGAACTTGATTATCGGTTGCGACAGGCTGGCTACCGCATCTGGCTGACCTCCGCGACAACGATCACCTATTATCCGCGTCGGTCTTGGTGGGGGGTGGGTCGTCAGTATTTCAACTACGGCACTGGTCGGGCCCGAAATCTTCTGAAGCACAGCGTTCTGCCGCGTTTGCGTCAGACCAAGGTGATGATGGTTTTTCCTGCGGTACTGCTGGCTCTTTTGTCGCCGGTTCACTGGATATTTGCGATCCCGGCCCTGATCTGGGTCATCTATTGCCTGTCAGCGGGGATCCGCATGGCGCGCCGCGACGGCGACCCGACCCTGATCCTGTGCGGCGTTTCTGCCATAATCATGCATTTGTCATGGTCGGTCGGCTTCTGGCAGCAAGTCATCCGCGAATTGATCCCGCAGACTCGCCGGGTGGCCCGATGACCGGGGACAGGCAGCTGGAGATCTGCGTCTGCACCTATCGCCGCCCGCAGGTGTCGAATACCCTTGCGTCGCTCTTCGCTCTGACCCCGCCGCCGGGGTTCGCGGTATCGGTTCTGGTGATCGACAACGACGACACGCCCAGTGCGCGGGCCGACGTCGAAGCAATGGCTGAGAGCGCACCGTTCCCGCTGCGTCATGTGCATTGTCCGCAGGGCAACATCTCGATCGCGCGGAACGGGGCCTTGTCCCACAGTGCCGCGCGATATCTGGCGTTTATAGACGACGACGAGGTCGCTTCGCCGGAATGGCTGGTACATCTTGTGGGAGCTATGGAGCGGGACGATGTCGATGTCGTCCTTGGGCCGATTGAGGCGGTCTATTCCAAGGCCGCACCCGCCTGGATGCGCCGAACGGAAATCCACGGCACAACACCCGTCTGGATCGAAGGTGTGATCCTCACAGGCTATACCGGCAACGTGCTGATCGATCGACAGGGTGCTGCCCTGCAAAATCGGGTGTTTGACCTTGAGCTCGGGCAGACGGGCGGAGAGGACTCGACATTCTTCGCCGGTGTCGTGGCCGATGGGGGTCGGATCGCGTTCGCGCCCGAGGCCGTCGTGCGCGAAGACGTCCCCGAGGACCGCGCGACCTTGGGTTGGCTGCTGCGCCGCCGTTTCAGAATGGGGCAGACGCATGTCTGGTCGATCTCGGGAACGCGACGCGCAGTGCGGCAGATTCCGGTGACGACGGCAAAGGCGCTATATTGTGCGGGCGCGGCTGCGGTTCAGGTCTTCAGCGTCGATCGGCGCAATCAGGCGATCCTGCGCGGAGCGCTACACGTCGGTGCACTTGCGGGTTTGGCTGGTGGCCGCCCGCTGCGACTGTATGCCCCGCAATTCACCTCCAGGACCCATGAATGAGCGGATCGGTTTTGATGCCATGAAGGAAATCGGTTTGAGAATCCGCGATGCCGATCTGGAGGCGGAACGTCTGCAGCAACGGGCGGCAGGCGAGGCGACGACCCTTGGCGATGTGCTGGCTTCCGCGCGGCGCCAGGCCGTCCCCTTATTCGTGAGTGTCCTGATCGGATTGTTGATTGGGCTCGTTCATTATGCGACGACGCCCAAGCAGTATTATGCTTCGGCCACCGTTTTGGTCGACGACCGGCGCAGTGAGATTGATCAACAGGTCACAGCCAGCATTCCTTTCGCGCGCAATGATACTTCGTTCCTGAATGAGATTCAGGTTTTGAAATCCCTGCAGCTTGCCACCGAGGTCGTGCGCCGCACGGATTTGCAGAACAGTGATCTGTTCCTTTTTCCGCCGTCTTCTCTGGCGCGCAACATCGTTTCGGGAATCATGGGACTTGTCAGGTCGGAAGACCCGGTGCCCACCCTGACTGCGGAGCAACAGCAGGAGGCGCGCATTCTTGGCGCGGCGTCGAAACTTCAGGGCAATATCATTATCGAACGGATCGGGCTGAGTTTTTCGATCAACATCGCCTACATCGGCCATGATCCGGAACTGGCGTCGCAGATCGTGAATACCTACGCAGAAGCCTATCTTGCAGACCACCTGAACGCCAACGTCGAGTCGACCGAACAGACGGCGGAGTGGATGGTCCGGCGCCTGGCCGAACTTGAACAGCGTGCCGCCGAAATTCAGGCCGAGGCCGCGGCCCTGCGTCAGAGCGACCCGACCCAGGTTGCGCAGCTGCGCCAGTTGGCGCAGCGGGAATCGACCTTGAATTCGCTCTATCAAACGATCGCGGCCCGGTATCAGGAAGTGTCCATCCAAGGGTCGTTTCCGGTCACCAACGGTCGTATCCTGACACGGTCGCCGGTGCCCAAGAACCCGGCCCTACCCAAGCTGTCCCGGACGCTGGCGGTCGCGATATTGCTTAGTCTCATGCTGGGATTCGCCATCGCCGTTCTGCGTGAAATGCGAGAACAGGCCTTCCGCGTCAGCACCGAGGTCTACAACCACACCGGAAAGTCGTTTCTGGGACATTTGCCCCGGATCGATCTGAAAAATCTTTCCGACAGGCCGCCGCCCGAAACCAGTGCGATCGTTCTGAACGAACAGACCCATTCTGGCGGTTCGCCAGAGGGTGACGATGCGGCTCCGTCCGACGCATCGTCGATGGAGGCGGAATGGCAAGAGGCGAAGACCCTGTCGCCGGAACTGTTCTGGTCCGTGCTGATGCCGCAGTCGACGTTCAGCGGCACGCTGAGAAATATCCATTCCACAATCGGACTGGAATCTGGGGACAGCCTTTGCAACGTCGTCGCGTTCACGTCGATGTTGCCGGACGAAGGCAAGACGACTGTGGCTATGAATTACGCCAACATGCTGGCGAAGTCGGGGGCGCGCGTCTTGCTGATGGATGCGGACATCAGGGGTTCCGGCCTGAGCACGTCGCTTCGGCTTCCAGAGAGTCCTGGCGTTGTGGACGTGCTTCGCGGCCGGGCTCCGCTGCCTGACGCAATCCATGTGCTGCCGTTCACAAACCTGCACATTCTGTTGCCCGGTCCCGACCGCGAGCAATCGGTCGCGGGGGACATTCTCTATCAGCAGAACGCGCGGGCTTTGATGGCGGAACTGCGAAATCATTACGATTGTATCGTTCTGGATATGCCGCCCTTGGGAAAATCGGCCGAGGCCAAGGCCATGATCGCACATATCGACCAGATCGTTCTGGTGTGTGACTGGGGCAGGACCCCCCGGTCTCTCGTGACGCAGTATCTTGCCCATGAGTCTGAGATCGCAAAGAAAATCATCGGGGTAGCTCTGAACAGAGTGGATATTCAGAAGTTGTCGAAATACGCCCGTCCTGGATGGCCCGAAAGTTATACCGAAGCAGATTCGACACTCGTTTGACGCGTTACCGCGTAACGATGGCACGATAGCCTGACATAGCGTAGACTGAGCCAGCCTTATTGGGGGATTAGGTTGGTGCGTTTGTCTGTGTTCATATGTTTCATGCTGATTGCCGCCATCGTGACGGCGATCGGGTCATATTTTGCTGGGTCCGGATTTTGGGTCATCGTGCTGCGTGTTGTCGCAGTATTGGTGGTTCTGCAGACCGCGTACTTTCTGCTGGCACTTGTCAGCGGGCTCGTTCGGCCTCGGAAACCGAAGCCGTCCGATGCGAGAACGAAGACCAAGGGCAACGATCCCTTGGTAGGAAGACAGAAACAATGATCAGCCATGTTGCTTAGTGTGGGCAGCACAAACAATCACATCGTTTTCTCCAACATTACAGACCAGTCTTGCAGCGTCCATTCCGATGGGTCGCGGGCAATGACTGCAGACGCATTTCTGGGCCGCACAAGCGCGCGTGCCAGACGGGATTTGCCAACTTTGACAAGTTGGGGCAGCAAAGAAGGTCGGTGGACCAATTGCCCCATTGCGCGACCGAAATGGCGACCGCGAATTTCTTGCACCAGTGTTTCGAAGGCCAGCGGGCGTTGTAACGCGGCGCGGCGAAGCGCCATGTGATCAAGCATTCCATCGGACAGATCCGGATAATCCCTCAACAGATCGTCCTGCGCAGAGATTATTGCGGCAACGTCGTCGGGATGCATTCGGTACGACAAGGAACTGTTATGCCTACGATACAGGTAATAGGACTGCGGCAGTAGGTGCATTCGCCCACCATTCAAGAGAAAACGCATATATAAATCATGATCTTCGCCGATTTTGATATCTTCGCGGTAGCGCAACCCCGATAACGCAGTACGACGGATCAGAGGTTTGAGATAACCCAGTTGCGGCGCGTTCGGATCGGCCGATACGAAACAGGTTGCTGACAATCCAGCGGGCTTTTCCGGACGGTTCGTGCCCATAAGGGTGCCTGCTGGCCGAATGCTGGCGTCGTGGAAATAGGTCAGATCGTCCGCCACGGCGTCGGTTTCCAGCGCATCACCGGCGGTCGTCATCCGTTCAAGCCGACATGGATGAATGATGTCGTCACTGTCGACAATGGCAATCCATCTGCCAGTAGCCATTTCAAAGCCACGATTTCGCGCAGCACCGGGTCCGGCATTCCGGGACGTTTCAAAAATGCGGACGCGGGGATCGGTGTCCGCGACCCCACGCGCAACCTTGATGCTATCGTCGCTCGAAGCATCATCCAGCAGCAGAATTTCGATATGCCCGACCGATTGAGCCAGCACAGACCGGAGCGCCATGGCAAGGTGGTCCGCACCATTGTAATTCGCCATGATGACGGAAACCAGAGGCGGTTCGGCAAGGTTTTTCAAATCAGCACTTTCGGATATCGGTTTGACTCAAAGGATAGACTCTCGCAGCCGAACTCCCATAGGCCTGCCCATATCCGGGGGCTTTCGGCGGGCACGCGCCGGAGCAAGCCGTCCAGCTTTGCGGAGCGTATTTCGGCTGTATAGACATTGCTGAATAATTGTATTCGGAGGACCGGAATGATTCAGGCGTCAAAAAATGTCGGCAGGGTGATAAAGTCGTCAAAGCAATGCGTGATTAGCTTTGTTTTTTTGCTTCCCTTGCCGGTATTTTCACAGGAAACACCGCAAGGTGCCAGTTTCTTCGACGATTTCGAAACATTGGATAAGTCGCTCTGGGGGATTTCTGACGGGTGGGCCAATGGTGATTGGCAAAACTGCGTCTGGTCTGGCGACAACGTTGCCGTCAAAGAAGGGATGCTGACGTTGGCTTTCTCAGGGTGGACGGGTGATCAGCGCGACTATAGCTGCGGCGAGATTCAATCACTGAATGTCTATGGATATGGTACATACGAGGCGCGATACCGAACCGCGGCCGGGTCGGGCCTGAATGCGGCTTTCTTCACCTATATTGGTCCATACCATGGCAAGCCGCATGACGAGATCGATTTCGAGGTCCTGGCCCGCGATACGAGTTCAGTCAGTTTGAATACCTATGTCGACGGAACCCCCATGAACGGCAAACAGGTGGCGTTGCCCATGCCTGCCGATGATGCGTTCCTGACCTATTCGTTTGTGTGGCAGCCGACCGGGATAAAATGGTATGTAGACGGTGAGCTGGTGCATCAGACGCCACCCGAAGCCGTACTGCCCACGAACGGGCAGAAGATCTACGCCAGCTTCTGGGGAAGCGACAGTTTTCCGGACTGGATGGGCCGGTTCGTGGAGCCGGAAACCGATCTGAAGATGGAAGTCGACTGGATTGCATTCACTGCGCAGGGGGACGCCTGCCAATTTCCGTCCTCGGTCGTCTGCAAGAATGAGTAGCATCCGCGCAGATCGGCCGGGCACCGGCATTGACGTAATCACGGTCGAACCGGATGTGGTTCTTCTGGTGATCGCCCTTTTTGGCCTCGTTTTCATTCCCGCCCTGGAAACTTACGGTGCGTTGATTTTTCTGACCGGAGGATGCGCGCTGCTGGTTCGTCGCATCCAGATCGTGCTGAACCTTTGCATCAGATACTGGTATCTGATGGCATTGCCGATATTCTGCCTGCTGTCGGCGGTCTGGTCACAATATCCTGCAATCTCCTTCCGCTTCGGTGTCCAACTGACGGCGACTGTGCTGATCGCGATTGCAATGGCTTCGACCACGTCGGCGCGTGCGTTCAGCCGCGCATTGTTCGGAGTGTTCTCTCTTGCGATGCTGACCAGCATCCTGTTCGGCGATGTACGCAGCGACACAGGGGCCTGGTTGGGAATCTACGGCAGCAAGAATGCACTGGCAGGCGAGGCTGCGACCTATGTGATTGTCTGTACCTCTCAGATATTGGACCGCACGGCCTCCAATGGTCATCGGCTGATGGCAGTTCTCGGGTTGATGATCGGCGCCATGCTGCTTTTACTTGCTCAGTCGACAGGCGCGCTGATCGTGGTGCCGCCTGCGCTTTTCCTGCTGTTTTCGCTTCTGCTCATCTATCGGCTGTCTGTCGTTCAACGCCTTGTTGCGATGACATTCGCTGTATTGTTGGCGGCGATGATGGCTCTACTCGTGACGATCTACGCCGATGCGCTTTTAGACCTGTTGCTGGAGACGACTGGCAAGGATGTGACCTTGACGGGCCGAACCGATCTTTGGCGGATTGCCAGAGAACTGATCGCGGAACGTCCGTTTTTTGGCATCGGATACCAGGCATTCTGGGTCAAGGGTTACGCCCCGGCCGAGGTCTTGTGGTACAATTTCGCGATCGAAAGTCGAAGCGGCTTCAATTTTCACAACACCTATTTGTCCAATGCAGTGGAGATCGGGGTACTCGGCGTCTTTCTACAGGTTGTCGTGCTTTATGGGGCTGCTCTGGCAACTGGTCTCTGGGCCTTGCGCACCCGCCTTGCCGAGGCGTCGTTACTGTTCGTTCTGGTCGCGATGATCGTCATGTTGAGCTTTGTGGAAGTTAATGTTTTCTTTCAGTTTTCGCTGCGGACTGTCATCGTGATATGCGCGTTTGTCTATGCCACGCGCGGGCTGGATGCCCATCGGCGCGGCACCTAGGCAAACGCGACCTTGCGCCCATATTTGGCGATCAGACCGTCGATGGCCGACATGGCCTGATCCGTGGCCCGTTCGATATTGGCGTCCGTCGAAAGGCTTGGCCTCATCTGCGCCAGCTTTTGCAGGCTGCGCGCTGCCATGTGGTGACAGGCGTTATTCAAAGGCTGCGCCAGTTTGCTGGTGCAAGCCGCCTTGGCGCGCGGTCCCGACCCGGACCGCCCGGTGGTGACGGCCCAGCTTTCGCGCAGGTTCGACGGAAACAGGAAGGCAGGCTGGTAGTCGATGTCCAGGGACTTGACCCAATCGTACCACTTGAACCGATGGATGTGATGCATGGTCCGGACGGCGATCCACGGGGTGCGCAGAGCATCGGCCACGATCGCACCGTGCATCGCTTCTGTGATGACGAGTTTGGCACCCAGAATCTGCTGAATGATGCGCTCGGGCGGGTCTGTCGGGTCGATGAAACTGATGCCCGCCAGATCGCAGGCGACCTTCCAGTTGCCCCGCTCGATACTTTCGTAGTGCGGGATGAAGCCGATCTTGATGTCAGTCGCTGGCGCGGGCAAGGGCGTCTGGCGCAACAGAATTGCAGAATCGGCGATGGCCAGATCAGGGTTCAGGCCCAAGGCCTCGGTCGTCTGGGGGCCACGCACGAAGTGAAAGTCCCAACTGCCGTCGTGAACATCCGGCTTAATGGTATAGCCACCATAGCCGGAGCCGACGACAATTTTTCGCGCGTCCTTCGGATAGCCGTGCTGGATAATCGAACCGATTCCAATGAACAGTTTGGATGCGTCGTCGTCAAAGAAACCGGCGGGCAGAAGGTGTGACCACATGGTCGCGTTCAGTTCGTCCCCAAAGTTGGGCGGATCGCCCTGAAAATATGTCAGTTTCATGCGGTGGTGTTCCCTTTGGTGGGTAGAAAACTGCGGAGTTCGCGCATCCGGGCGCGCGATAGAAGCAGGATCGCTGGACAGTAGATGACGACGGCCAGGGCCAACTGGAGGCCAAGTCTTGTAGCCTGCCCCAGATCGGGAAAGACGGAAGGGACGGCAATCATGGCGGACGCCATCAGAGCAGTCGCCACCATGGGATTTTGAAAACTGGCCAGATAGCTCCAGGCGCTCCGCTTCAGAAGGCGTGCGGTCATGGCCACAGACACCGGCCAGAAAAGGACGGTCTTTGCCACAAGCACAATCATCAGCGTCGGCAGGCCAAACCTGTAAGTCAGCAAAATGACGGCGACTGACGTGGTTTGTTGAACAAGCTGATAATAGAACCACCACTGAGGCTTACCTTGGCTCTTGATCAGCGCGGCCTGTACTACACCGATGCCCGCCAGCACGCCGACCACGCTGAATGCCTGCACCGCGAAGGCCGCGCCCGCCCATTTCTCGTCGAGCATCACAGCAAGCAGGTCCTGCGCCACGATGGCAAGGGCAACGAACATCGGCAGGCTGACAGCAGCCGATACGAAGGATGCGATTTCGAACGCCTGGGTGCTCTTGTCGGCATCGTCTTGCAACGCCGACAACAAGGCAAAAGTGACGGACGACAATGCCCCGCCGATCAGTTGCGTCAGCATGCTGAAAATCCGCTGCGCGAAGAGGAACAGGCCGAGGATCACCGTGCCGCCAAACATGCCCAGCACCAGGTGGTCGAGTTTGATCGTCGACAACATCCGGTCTCCGGACAGGAATGCGCCATTACCGAACACATCCCGAAGGGCAGTCCAGGTAACGGACAGTCCGGGCTTCCAGCCGGACACCCAATAAGCCATCGCGCAGGTTACAAGACTGGCCGTGACCTGACTGCCGACCAGCGCCCAGTATCCAAAGCCCGCGACCAGCATCGTCAAACAGATGACAACGCTTACCATGGTCGCCACAGCAGTGCGCATCGCGATCAGCTTGAATTTCATCGACCGGACGATCATCGCGTTTGGCACGGCCGAGGCGAGATCCAGCGGAATGCGAAGTGCCAGAACGGGCAAAATGATCGCAATCGCAGGGTCGCCGATCAGCTTTGAAATCAAGTCTGCGCCGAAGACGAATGGAATGAATGCCAGCACTCCAAATCCCGCCGTCAGCCAGAAAACGCTGTCGGCATGGGATTTCAGCAACGTCCGGCGCTGAATCAGAGCTTCGCCGAAGGCCAGTGGAGAAAACGCCACGACCGAAATCACGATGCTGCTGGCCAATCCGACCAGTCCGAAATCCGCAGGCGACAGAAACATCGCGCTGACAAAGAACACCACAGCGGAACTTACGGTCGGAATAAGCGTCTGCAAGGACGACCACAGCACGCCGACAATGGCCGAAGCAGAACGTCCCGTGGTCAGATGCGGGTGGTAATCGTCCGCAGGGCCGAGTGTCGATGGTTTTGCGATGTCAGCCGGAGTGCTCATACCCGCACCATCAATTGGACGGCGGGGCTTCGGCGTAGGAGTCCAGGTCCACCTCGACAACATCGCCGGGCATGAGCACATCGCTGGGGTCACCCACGAAAGGTGCCGGATCGTCCCCGCGCACGCGGGTGATCGTATAGCTGATCGTGGCCGTTGAGGGGTCGAGCGCAGGAACCTGGCCGATTTGCTGGCCCGCAGCCGCTGCCAAAAGGTCGTATTGACCGTCAAGCTTCGCCTCGACCCCGGCAATGCTGGTGTTGACCTGCTGCAAGGTCATCGCGTTCTCCTCGTTGCGAACAGCCATTAGCAGACCCTCGTTGCGCTCGTATCCCTGCATTTCCTGTCGCGCTGAAAGGATCGATCGTTCGATATCGAGCAAGCGACTTTCCAGCTCGTTCACATAGGATGCCCGTTCAAAGACCCGTGTCGATGCGACCAGGCCACGTTCGGCCAGCTGTTCCTCGCGTTGCAATTCGGCCTGTCCAGCTTCGAGTTGTTCGCGATTGGTCGTAAGCTTGTCCTCCAGGACCTGTAACGCACCTTCAAGCGCCGCTCGCGACCGTGCCAACGACGTCACTTCGTGATCGTACCGGGTATTTCTGGCTTGCAGGATAATGGATTCCGCGGCTTGTGCGACCGGATCGAGATCGGAATCAGGGGTCCCGAAATCGGCGTCTCCGTTAATTTCCGCCATCAGCCTGTCGCGTTTTGCCGTCAGGAATGTCAGTTCTCTCTGAAGGACACGGATGGTGCCGCGTGCATTCAGGTAGTTCCGTTCCTCGCCGTCGAGCGCTTTGACGCCAGAAAGTCCACTGGCCAGTGTCACGGCCTTTTGCACCGTAAGGCCGGGCGCGTAGTCATAGACGCCGGGCTGTTGTACGTCTCCATCGACATAGATCGGCGCATAGCGCTCGACACTGACTGCGGCATGAGGGGTCTGGCCAATTCCGGTGAAAGGTTTCATGGCCTCTTGCAGCGCCTTCGCCACTTCGGTGGTCGTCATACCTTCAACCACCAACGAACCGACGAGGGTCACTGCAATATCTCCGTCAGCCCCGACCGGATAGCTGTCCGAAAACTCGTAGGTATCCACGACTTCGGTCTTCCCGGCATCCCAGACGGCAATCTGGATATTCAGGGTGTCATTAATGCCGACACGATAGACTTGGGCCCAGCCCACAGTTGCCAGAAACTGCGCAACGATGAAAATGGCGGAGCAGCGGATGCGGTTTTTCAAGGGCATGATTTATCCAGAATTACAGTCCAGGATCAGTAAGACCCTTTGGACGAGATAACTGCGGGAACCGTTTTCGCCAGAATTGCAACATCCTGACGCATGGACCACTGCTGAACATATAGCGTATCGTAGGAAACGCGCTGTTCATAAGTCGCGTCACTGCGCCCGCTGACCTGCCAGAGACCAGTGATGCCTGGTCGTGTCTGAAGATAGAGATTGGCTGCCGCCCCATACATCGCCAGTTCGTCCCGGACCACGGGGCGAGGGCCAACAAGGCTCATGTCGCCCATCAGCACATTGATGATCTGTGGAAGCTCGTCGATACTGTAAGCGCGCAGCACGGCTCCGATACGGGTGACACGGGGGTCGTTGCGAAGTTTACGGCTGCGCAGCCACTCGTTTCGCTCATCCTGGTGGGTGGCCAGATATTCACCGAGAACGTCATCACCGTTTATTACCATGGACCGGAATTTCCAGCATTTGAATACCCGTCCGCCATGACCGACGCGCGAATGCCCATATAAGATCGGTCCCCGTGACGTTAGTTTCACGGCAAGTGCGGCCCAGAGAAACAAAGGTGCCAGGAGGACCAGTGCAATCAGCGCGACAGCCAGGTCGAGACCTCGCTTTGCAGGGCCACCAAGCACTGTGTCCGCGCGTGTGATTCCGGTTGCGATCGACGTTGATTCAGACAGACCCTCTTTGACGAGGTTTCTCAAACTAGTGGATGGCATGACCTAACTCCTGTATTCAGAATCGACATTCGCTTTTCCATGCTCTACCGACAATTTTGCAGGTGCAGCATTTCATCTATGATTTTTTATAAATTGGCGAAAAACGGCCATTGAATGTGCGGGCGTGATTCTGAATTGCTCATAATTCATGCGCTTGGCAGTCAAATTGCACATGCATAAAGAATGTTTTTTTATATAAATCAAAGGGTTAACGTCACGTATGCCTTGTAGGCGCTGAAGTGACGGAAACCCGCCGACACTTCGAAACTTTTTACTTACCGTTTAGGCAGAGTTACGCTTGAATCTGCACCGCAGCATTCCGATCCCTGCAAAGAGCGTTTTGCCTTGGTCGCATTATGGGACAATACTGACAGTTTTAGCGTCGAGCATGTGACGCGGACGGGTAAACAACGCAAAACTCTGCAACGGTTTCCATGGGTCGGGCAATACCGTGTAGGTCAGGGCGGCACAGCTTCCGCACTGCGCCGACCACACCTGAACGTGGCGAAACGGTACTACGCCAAAGCAGAGCCTTAGCTGCTCGCCGACAAAGCAGGCTGGAGCGCCACTCTGATTGCGTCAGGGGTAAGCCGGAACTCGGTATCCTCCATAGAGAGGATACTGTCGGACATCGCCCTAACTGCGCCGCGATCCAAGCCGTCCAAAAGACTGATCAGCGCCTTGGCGGACGGTTCATCCACCACGAACCCCAGGGAATTCCGTGCGACCTTGCGTGCGGTCTCGGTCCCGGCCACCGCAATGGAAGGGCAACCGAACCAGCTTGCTTCATAAATTCGGTTGGGCAGAAGCCAATCGGAATTTGCACCCCGCTGCCAGAGGTCCTGCGCCCAGACCAGATCGCACCGGCCATAAACCTCGGCCAAACCATCTGGATACTCGTACGGGCCAAAGTAACTGACGTTGTCGCGCCGGTCGATTTGTTCGTCAAAGTCCGGCAAAGTGTGGCGATGGATATTGCCATGGATTTCTATGGCGACCCGATCTCCGAAATGATCGGCGGTTTCCATCAGGAGGTTCAGGCTTGGTGCGCAGCGGATCGATCCGACCCAACCGATCGTCAGGGGCGTATCGGACGATCTGCTGCGCCGCATCGGCGGGCGGGGAATCGGATCTTCATCGAACCAGAGCTTGTTTTCCAGAATCGCATATTGCCCTTGGTAGCCCTGTATCGCCTCGAAATAATGTCTCATGAACCCCGGCGACGATACCAGTAGAAGTTGCACACGCGTCAACAATCGTCGTTCGCACCATCTCATCGCGGCACCGACGGCGTCTGGGCGCGTGAACAGGCCGTGGATATCCAGGCATTCGTAAACCAAAGGCACATGACTCTGCCCGGTCATCCAACGGGTGATCCAGGCAATGATCAGCAGGTCGAAGTTGCGAGCGATGATAACGTCGGCTGTAGATAACGCGTCGCGACGTTTCATGACCCGGTAGATGCCGCGCAGGATGCCGATCATCCGTCTGCCATAACGCTCGTTCTGCATAAGACCCAGGTCGATGTTGGGCCAATCCGGGACGAACGCAGTGTTCATATTTTCCCGTCGGAAGGAAGCAGAGCGAACACGATACCCCAACGCCCTGAAACTTTTCAGACGCCTGATCTGTGACGATTCCGTCAGGTCGAAGGCAAAGACGAAGATTTCGGTCAACGGTTGGTCCTTGCAGGCACGTGCATCTGCGCCGTGTCATTACACACCTCCATCCCCGGCCCGCCACGCCCCTGCGGATTTCCAGCGGAAGTTCGCCGCCACGCGAACAAGGTCGCCGGGCAATTCGCAACCGCGCACTTATGCTCAAGATTGGCGGTAAAGCCAGGTAGGTGTCACCACGGCACGCCTCGGTTGCCATTCATTTACGAACTGTATCGTCGACGCCGGCATCTTTCACGTTCTGGCCCCCAGCCGATCAAGAGGCACGTATTGCCTAGCCCCGACCGATATACGGCATGGCCGATGCCATCACGGTCATAAAGGGTACGTTCACATCGAGCGGAAGTGACGCCATGTGCAGGACGGCTTCTGCGACGTGTCGCGCATCCATCACAGGCTCGACCTTTTCCGTCCCGTCGGCCTGCGGCACGCCGCGGGTCATCTTCTCGGCCATGTCGGTCAATGCGTTGCCGATGTCGATCTGCCCGCAGGCGATGCCGAAGCGGCGGCCGTCGAGCGATAACGTCCGGGTAAGGCCCGTCACAGCGTGTTTGGACAGGGTATAGGGCGCGGAGCCGGGGCGGGGTACATGCGCCGAGACCGAGCCGTTGTTGATGATGCGGCCGCCCTGCGGCGATTGTCGGCGCATCAGGCCGAAGGCCGCGCGCGCGGCGAGGAACGTGCCACCGACATTGACGTCGAGAACCTGACGCCATTCAGCTACGGAAATTTCGTCGATGGGACGAGAGGCCACGTTTGTGCCCGCATTGTTGAAAAGGACATCGAGGTGGCCCCATTCCGATTCAATACGCGCGAAGGCGGCGTCGAGCGCGTCCGGATCGGTCACGTCGCAGGGCAAGACCAGTGCATCGTCCGCATCGCCTGCGGTTTCGTGCAGAACATCGGCCCGTCGGCCCATGAGCGCCGTGCGCCAGCCCCGGTCCAGAAAGAGGCGTGCGGTCGCGCGGCCGATGCCGCTTCCGGCGCCGGTGACAAGGATGGTCTGGGTCATGGTATCTCGCTTGAATGAAGGGCGGTGTAAGGGTCAGTAGAACACGCCGACCAGCCATAACGGTACGGCGGGTATATAAGTGACGATCAGCAGGACAAACACGAGCACCGCGATGAATGGAAGGTTGGTCTTCGTCGTAGCCCAAACGTCGGTCCTGGCGATGGAGCAGGCGGTGACCAGCACGCTCGCCACCGGCGGCGTCTGCTGGCCCAGCGCGATGTTCAGCGTGAGCAGGATACCGAAATGGACGGGGTCGATGCCGAGTTGATTGACCAGCGGCATGAAGATCGGGACCGTCAGGATGATCGCAGCCGCACCGTGCAGCACCATACCCACGAAAAGCAGGAAAACATTGATTATCATCAGAACGAGGAACGGATTGTCGGTCAGCGTCGTGATGGATGCCGCCAGTTTCTGTGGCATCTGTGTCTCGGTCAGGTAGAGGCCTAGAACGGCGGAAGATGCCACAAGCAGCATCACCACCGACGTCTGAAGCACCCCGTCGACCAGCGCGTTGTAGAGCTTGCGCAGGTTCAGCTCGCGATAGACCAGCAGGCCGATGACAAGCGCCGCCAGCACGGCGAGTCCCGCGCCCTCGGTTGCGGTGACGACACCACCAAAGATGCCTCCAAGGATGATAACGGGAAGCATCAGCGCCCAGACAGCCTCGCGCGTGGCGCGGCCAAGGCGGGACAGCGAGAAGCTCTCTTCGCGCGGAAGATCATAGCGGACCGCGAAGTAATAGCACATTCCCATCAGCAGCGAGGCCCCCATCAGGCCGGGCACGATGCCCGCCACGAATAGCTGCACGATCGAAGTGTTCGACAGCGCGCCATAGAGGATCATCGGAATCGACGGTGGGATGATGATCGCCAGCGACGCGGAAGAGGAGGTGAGCGCCGCAGCGAAGCGTGGAGAATAGCCCTTGCGCTTCATCGCCGGGATCAGCACCGACCCGGTCGCCGCCACATCGGCTACGGCCGATCCCGAAATTTCGGCGAAGAAGAGCGATACTCCGACGTTCACCATCGCCAGTCCACCGCGCACGAACCCGATCAGAGCCGATACGAAGGCAATGAGCCTGGTCGAGATGCCGCCAGTATTCATCAACGCGCCTGCCAGAATGAACAACGGAATCGCGATCAATGGAAAGCTCGTCGCGCCGTCGAACAGAGACAGGGCGGCATTCAGGAACCCCGGTGTTCCGTTCAGAAGCCAGACGCCGATCAGAGCGCTGGCAAGGATGGATACCGCGATGGGCAGGCCGATGGCGATCATTACGAACATCGACAGGAGTACGAAGGCTTCGGTCACGATCCGCGCCCCGCGCGCGATAGCTCTGCCTCGGCCCGCGCGATTTCCAGCGCGATCTCCTCACTCTCGGGATCTGCGCCCGCGCGCACGGATATCAGGCGTTCCGGCAGTGTCAGGAGGCGGGCCAGCAGCATAAGCACCGCCGCGACCGGCAGGATTCCCTGCACCAAGGTGCGCGGCACGAATCGAAGAGTGGTCATCGTCTCGGATCCAAAGAAGTCCAGAATTGCCCATCCTCCCCAGGCAACGATACCGAAGGTGGTGAGGAAGATCACCTCGACCAGCCAGAAAAGACCCATGCGGAACGGTCCCGGAAGTCCGAACAGCAGGCCGTTGAAGCCCAGGTGCGCATTGCGCAGGACGGCCAGCGCCGCACCCGTGAAGGTGATCCAGGCCAGTAGAACGGAAGAGACTTCATCGTACCAGATCAGCGACGATCCTGAATAGCGGAAGCCGACACCTAACAGGACGATGCAGGCCAGCGTGACGATCATCGCCAACGTCGTTGCCTGCAACCCGAGATCGAGCGTTCGGATGGCCAGATTGCGCATGTGGGACGCTCCAGTGCGGGAAGGGGGCGGCGCGCAGATACGTCGCGCCGCCCGATTTCGTCAGATCCGGGTCAGGACCCGTCAGCGAGTGCCAAAGCCTCGTCGATCATGGCTTGCCCGTTCTCGACCTCGGTCGCGAACTTCTCATAGATCGGCTTGGAGGCATCGACGAAGGCAGCGCGATCAGCAACGTTCACCACCATCCCTGCATCCTTGAGTTTTGTCAGAAGCTCTTCGTCCTGGCTCGCACCCTGTTCGCGCGCCCAAACGGCGACTTCCTGCGCCGTTTCGGTCAGGATCGACTGGATCTCCGGGTCCAGCTTGGCGAATGTCTCTACGCCAACGGTAGGATAGGCGGGCGAATACACGTGGCCGGTCATCGAAAGGTACTCCTGCACCTCTTCGAACTTGGCACCCGCAATGTTGGTCAACGGATTTTCCTGTCCATCGATGACACCGGTTTGCAAGGCCACGAATACCTCGGAGAATGCCATTGGCGTCGGGTTGGCCCCCCAGGCCTCGAACATGGAAACGCGCCAAGAGGAGTTGGGCGTCCGGATCTTCAAACCCTCCAGATCGGCGGGCACATTGATCGGGCGCTCGTTGTTGGTGATCTGGCGAAACCCGTTTTCCCACACGGCGAGCGGGCGGTATCCCTTGGCCTCGGCCGCAGGGACGAGGGTATCGCTGAACAGCGTCTCATCCATCCGCGCCAGATGCTCCCGGTCGGCCACAAGAAACGGCAGATCGAAAATGGCATATTCCGGCGCGATTTCCGGCATGATGGAAGACGGCAAGGTCAGATGCATCGTTCCCAGTCGAATTTTCTGGAGCATGTCCTTGTCCTTGCCCAGCTGCGAACTGTCGAAGACCTTGACCTCCCCCAGATCGCCCAGCTTCTCGTTGGCGCGGCGCTGAAATTCGTAGGCCGATTGCCCTTGCAAAGAGTTTGGCGTGGCGGAGATGCCGAAGATGATCTCCTGCTGCGCCGCTGCCGCGCCGCCCCATGCGATTGCCAGCGCGACCAGCGCGCTCAGGTTCATCGTTTTCATTTCATCCTCCCTGAATGATCCATTGTGGTCGGCGTTCGCCGACAGTCCTAGCTCCCGGCAATGGCTTTGGTGGTGCCGGTCTTCCCAGCGGCCCAGTCTGGCCGCTTCGTCAGCGCCGCCCGCAAATCTGCGCGCGCCGCGTCGTCGGTGCCCCTCTGCGTGGTGCGCCCCGCAAGACGTCGGCCAAGCGACAGCGCTGCAAGTGTCGCACCCGTATCGGCGATGCCCTGTCCGGCGATATCATAGGCCGTGCCATGCGCCGGCGTGACGATGGGAAAGCCATAACCCGCTATCAGCGTTACTCCGCGGTCGAAACCGATCAGCTTCATCGCGATCTGGCCCTGATCGTGGAACATCGTCAGCACCGCATCGAATTCGCCCTTCAGCGCGCGCACGAACACGGTGTCCGATGGCACGGGGCCAGTTACCGCCATCTGATGCGCCCTTGCGCGCTCGACGGCCGGGAGGATGATGTCTTCGTCCTCCGTCCCGAAGTTGCGCCCGTCGCCCGCATGGGGGTTAAGGGCTGCGACACCGATGCGTGGCCGTTCGAAGCCTGCATCCTGCATCACCTCCACGGTCAGTTGCAGGCTGTCGAAGATACGGTCCGCGTTCAATATCCCGGCCACGTCACGCAGAGGGATATGCGACGTCACGCGGGCATTCCAGACCTCCTCCAGCACGTTGAATTCCCGCCCCGACCGGGGCGCGTCCAGCACCGCGTCGACGAAGCCGATTTCGTCGACGTAGTCTGACTTGGCCATGCGCATCGCGGCCTTGTTGAAGGGAGTGAATGCAACGGCATCCGCCAGTCCCGCTTTCGCCGTCAGAAGGGCCGCGCGGAAATTCTCGAGGGCGGCGGTCCCGGACGACGCGGTAGCTGTGCCGATCATTGCATCGTTGGGATCGAAGGTGCTCAGATCAATCAATGCGTTACCCTCGATGGGGCCGCCCAGGGCATCGAGGCCAATGACCGGCAGGTCAAGCGTTACACCTGCTTGGCGTGCACCCAGTTCCAAGGCGCGCCGATCGCCGAAAACAAGGATGTCCGTTCCCTCGCGGGCGTCGGACAGAACGCGGGCCGCCAGTTCCAGACCGATGCCGCCCGCATCGCCAAGCGCCATCGCAATTCGTCGGCTGTCAGTCATAGGTCGCTCCGTTTGTATACAAAATACATAAATGATCTCGAATGACAAGTGGGATGCTGATAAGGGCAGGATAGGATCAGGAGATTACATTGCCCGACAATCATCGAACCCCGATCCAGACCATTCAGAAGCGGAGCTTGCATGATCAGGCCGTGGAGCAGATCCGTGATCTGATTATCGAGGGTCACCTGGAGCCTGGACACCGTATTGACGAAGCTGCACTTACGACCGAACTCGGCATCTCCCGCACTCCGTTCCGCGAAGCTCTGCGAACTCTTGCAGCGGAAGGATTGATCGAGATCCGTCCCTCACGGGGCAGCCGGGTAAGGAAGCTTTCCACCGAGGAAGTCCATGGTCTGCTCGAACTGCAAGCCCATCTGGAAAGCCTGGCTGGTCGCCTCGCATGCGAGCGCGCTACGGATGCGGAGATTGCCGGACTGCTCGACCTGCATGATCGGATGATCGTCCTCTACGAGGCCCGTGACCGGCTCCCGTACTATAAGTTGAACCAGGAGTTTCATACACGCCTCGCCGAAGCCGCCGGCAACAGTGTGCTGGCGGAAACGCAACGGAGCCTGCAGGCACGACTCAAACGTATCCGCTTCATCGGCAATCGTCGGCCGGACTTTTGGTCTGCCGCAGTGCACGAGCATGCAGAGATGGCCGAGGCACTGCGCGCAAGAGATGGCAGTCGGCTCGCCGAGACAATGGAACGGCACCTGAAGAACACCTGGGACCGCGTCCGCAATGTCATCAGCTCCGAAGACAGGTGAAAGCGAGTTGCTACAAGCTCCAATGTCAGACGCTGCAAAAAACGAGCGCTGGACTGTTCACAGAGCGGAAGCTGAGCCAGCTGACTATTGTCAGCAACCTTCGGAACCGGAGGCGAACGTGTCGGATGCCTGGTTGCTTTCGAAGACTGATCGGCGATGACAGGTTTCGTCGGGCCTATGTCCCGCTACGTCTGGATAAAAGTTTCCGAATTTGTCCTTGCCCCCCATGTTCGGCGCAAATAGACGGGTCGGCGGAGACGTGGCCGAGTGGTCGAAGGCGCTCCCCTGCTAAGGGAGTAGGCCCGGAAGGGTCTCGAGGGTTCGAATCCCTTCGTCTCCGCCAGAGCCTTCTAGTTCAATGACTTAGAGGTTGGGAAGACAAGTGCGATACAATGTGGAGCACAAGCCCATGACGCTGTCGGCTTATTTTTCCACTTCAAGACACGGTGTTTACCATTTCCGCCTCGCCTTCCTCAGGCTGATAACACCAGATGCACAACAGTCTGAATGTCTCACAGAACGAAATGTCCTGACCGGGCTGGCGATTTTCATGGCGCAGAAAGCACGGGGAGGGTCAAACCAGATGCGGGAAAGCTCGTGGCTTTCTTACCGTATAGTCAGAGTATTTCGCCATAATGCGCTTATTGGCAGACGTAACGCTGCAAGATGCGAAGAGATAAAAAAGGAATGCAGGATTTGCCGCTCATGGGCTGAGCAAAGATGATAGTGAGCCCCATTGGCACGACGTGCAGTTTGAGAGCCAGCGGTTGATTGCCCGTCGCAACGTACTGTCCTTGTTGCTCAGCGTTGTACCTCGATCAGGTTGTTTCGCCGCCGTTCACCGCGATCATCTGACCGGTAACAAAGTGGGCTTCGTGTGACGCAAGATACCCCACCATCGACGCGATGTCTTGCGATTGTCCCATGACTCCTGCCGGGATTCGCGCTGCGCGCGCCGGGTCATCTTCAGTTTTATTGTCTTTGCGGATCTGGCCGGGGGATACGGTGTTTATTGTGATGCCCTTTGACGCAAACTCGGTCGACAGCGCTTTGGTAAGGCCCCAGACGCCATGTTTCGCGGCCGAGATCGGTGCGCCTTCGTTATAACCTTTGATGGCTTTCATGCCGGCAAAGTTGATGATGCGGCCCCAGCCCGCCTCCACCATCCCCGGCAAAAACGCCTGACTGGTGCGGAACACCGCAGTCAGGGCCACGTCCATGACGCCGTGCCAGTCGTCTTCGGTCATTTCGAGGAAGGGTTTGTGTGGTCGACGTGTGGCGTTATTCACTACGATATCAACACGACCAAACCGAGACAGCGCCGCGTCAGCGATAGTGCGGATTGCGTCTTCTTCGCCCATGTCCCCCATGGCGATCAGCGATGCCACACCTTCGGCTTCAACCGCCGCAACCGTTTCTTCAACGGCGGCAAAGTTGGAAGAGCCATTCACGACCACGTTGCAGCCCATCCGGGCCAACTGCACCGCAGTTGCGCGTCCGATATTCTGCCCGGAGCCTGATACAAAAGCTGTTTTGCCCTCTAACGCCCGATTGTTCATGATCTGCTCCCCTTCATTCCGCCCTGTTTGCCGGGCAACGAAACACGCGCACCAAGTTGCTTGGCGCGGCAGGGTTTGCCAGGAAAGACCAGATTGACTGGTCAAGGAGGTATGTCAATCAGTAGAAAAATGTTGACAATTGGCAGTTAACAACGCTTTCATCTTCCAATGGCGAGTGATGGCGTCTGCCTTGAACTCATTCACGCTGCATCAGGCACGGGTTTGGCGGCGCGCCCAGTTTGACGATTGCGGGTGCAGATGTCGCGCGGCAGCGACGGAGGAGATCGGTGGGAGGTAAGGGGCCGATCACAGCCACTGCAGGCAGAGCACACTGCAGGGTGCTGAAAAAATTCAAAGAATAAGGTGTGACAAGACTAAGTATTTCGACCGGAGCATATCAATAAATATCGACCATATGTGCCGGGACTTCAATTTGACCATTGAGCGTCAAAACAAGATCACAGGGAGAACTTCACCATGACAGGTAGCGTCCACGGACGTGGTGTAATTTGTTCTCCGGCTGGGTGCTGAGCCGGTTTACAGGGCGGCGATTTTCGCCAGGTCCATGGTGTTATCCTCGCAGACGGTGGCGACGGTTTCCAGCGTCATGTAACGGCGCGTGACCGCCCATTCGTCATTTTGCTCCAGCATCAGGGCACCGACGAGACGTTTGATGGCTGGCTCGTTGGGGAAAATACCGACGACATTGGTGCGACGCTTGATTTCTTTGTTCAGGCGCTCAAGCGGATTGGTTGAGTGGATTTGCCGCCAGTGAGCCT
>NZ_FNZQ01000006.1 GCF_900109285.1 Jannaschia helgolandensis | reverse complement strand
ACTCCCGGCAGATGCGCTTCGACATGATCTGCGAGGCCAACGGGATCGAGCACCGGCTCACCAAACCGAACCACCCGTGGACCAACGGCCAAGTTGAGCGGATGAACCGCACGATCAAGGATGCGACCGTGAAGCGATACCACTACGACAGCCACGATCAGCTCCGCGGCCATATCGCGGACTTCCTGGACGCTTACAACTTCGCCCGTCGTCTCAAGACTCTCAGCGGGCTCACACCCTACGAATACATCTGCAAAATCTGGACTTCAGAGCCAGACCGCTTCATCGTCGATCCGATCCACCAGATGACGGGACTAAACACCTAGCACACCCAGTCATAACCAAAATGCAAAGCTTACCGAACGCACTCTGCGGCTTGTCCGTCATCGCATCAATAGTCTCTTCAATAGAGGAACAAGGTTACGGTCGAGGGAACTAGCGCCACGATCACAAGCACCCCCAACATGACGGCGATGAAGGGCAGTGTCGCGCCAAATATTTGTTCGACCGACACGTTGGGATCATTCAGCGTGTTGTGCACCGTAAACACCGATATTCCGAAGGGGGGCGTCAGAAGGCCAATCTCTACAGCGAGAACAGTCACAATTCCGAAATGCATGAGGTCGATACCGAGTCCCTGTGCAATCGGGGCTGCGATGGGCACCATGATCAAAAGGATCGATGTACTGTCAAGGATCATCCCCATCAGCAAGATGATCATTGCGTAGAAGAACATGAACCCCAGCGGACCAAACCCCGAGTCGGTCACCAGGCCCGCGATTGCATTGGGTAGCCCGGCAATCGCCAGCATCCTTGAATAGAAAGATGCCGCGATCAGCAGCAACAGGATCGAGACCGAAATCACCCCGGTCTGTTTCATCACTTGCCAAAGCTTGTGCCGATCAAGGCTGCGGCGGGACAGTGCAACAATCAGAGCCCCGAATGCCCCGATGCCGCCCGCCTCGGTCGGAGTGAAGAACCCGGTGTAGAGGCCCCCCAGCACAAGGACGACAAGCATGAAGATGGGCACCAGCTTAAGGATAAGCACCTTGAACGGCATGGGGGTGAAATCGCGATCCAAACGCCGCTCGCGCACCGCGTCGGGATCGTTCAGCACGAAATCGGGAAACGCGATGGTGATCCCGATCAACATGACCACAAACCCTAGCGCCAGCATCAGCCCGGGAATGATACCCGCAATGAACATGCCGCCGATCGAAACCTCGGCCAGCACCCCATAGATGATCAGCAAAAGCGAGGGCGGGATCAGCATCCCCAGCACCGAAGACCCTGCGACTGTGCCGGCGGAAAAGGCCGGGCGATAGCCGTGGCGCGTCATTTCTGGCACCGCAACGCGTGTAAAGACGGCAGCTGAAGCAATGGACACGCCGGTGACAGCGGCAAAGATGGTATTCGCGGCCACGGTCGCGACGCCAAGGCCGCAGATCATACGACGCAATAACTCTTCGGCCACTTCGAACGTATCGCGCCCGACATTGGACACGCTGACCAGAAGCCCCATCAGGACAAACAGTGGAATGGTGGCGAAGAGGTAATCCGCAATCCCCGAATACGCGGTCAGCTCGAGCATCCGAAAGGACAAGTCGATATTGCCGCGGATGATCCAGATACCAAGGAACGCCACGCCAAACAGAGCGTAGGCGATCTGCATCCCCAAGAGCACAAGGCCGATCAGCAGAGCGATCAGGATGAAACCGATAGTCAGGGTGGTCATGCAGTGCTCCCGATGCTGCGGATTTCTACGCGCGCCCTGTAGAGGGCGGCCAGCGCCGCCACGATGCAGCCCAAAATTGTGATGCCGCGAAACGGCCATGTCGGAATGGTCCAGACGCCTTGCACGCCAAAGAACTCTGCGGTTTGCCACGCGCTCAAAAATTTGGGCCATGACGCCCAGAGGATCAGAGCAAAAACAATTGCACCGGCAAGACAGAACAGCGACTCAAGCAACGCCACCAGCCTGGGGCTGAATTTTTGCATACGGCGGACCAGAAAATCGGCGCGCGTCAGTCGCAATTGCAGGATTGCAGCGGGGACCTGCAGAAAGACAATGGCAACAACGGCTCGGGCGGCAATCTCAGATACCCCGGTGATGGGGGCATCCAGAAAGTTCCGCCCGATCACATCTGCCACGATCAACAGCATCAAAGCGCCGATGCTGGCCGTGCCGACCGCCGACATGGCTGCGGCAACCGAACCGAGAACGGCGCCATAGGGGGCCTCGTAAAAGGACGGGACAAATCGGTCCTCTTGCAGCTCAGGTGTATCTTCTGTGCTCATGGCCGGGCGTCCTGCTGGCAAGGTTACGCCCGCCCGGTCCAAATGGGTCCGGGCGGGCGTTCTGTTCACATTACGATCTTAGAGACCTTCGTCCCAGTTCCGAAGCGGCGTCGCGCCACGTTCGCGCAGAGCGGCGAAATAGGCCTTGAGCACGGTCTTGCCCGCCTCGCCCGTCTGTTCCAGCCAAGGTTCGATGATGTTGGGCAGACCGTTCACCCATTTGGCCTTCTCCTCATCGGGCAGTTGACTGACGGTCAGGCCCGCCGCCTGCATCTCGTCCATCGCGCGTGCCGCCAGCTCGGCGACGTAATCGCCATGCGCGATCGACGTCGCCTTCGCCGCCTCGCGCATCGCCGTCCGGACCGGCTCGGGAAGACCGTCGAAGAAATCCTTGTTCGCAGCGATCCCGCCGAAATACATTGACCCGATGCCGACGCGGGTCAGTTCGGGTGCAACCTCATAGACACGGGTCGGCAGGATGCCCGACGCGAACGACAGGGTGCCCTCGGTCACGCCGGTCTGGATATTGGTGTAATAGGTCGTAAGCGCTCCGTCGACCGGCGTTGCGCCGGTTTCGCGCAGCCAGTTGGCCGAGGTGCCCGGCGCGTTCAGCTTGCGGTTCTGAAGATCGGCCATCGTCTTGACCGGGAAGGTAGCGTAGATGTCGTAGCTGTCGGTGATCAGCGACGACAGGTGCACCATGCCGTTCTCGGCCCAGCTGTTCTTCAGCTCCGGCAGGTTCTCGGACAGGTCGTCGAAGATCTCGATGATCATGCGGTGATCTTCGGTCGCGAAGGGCGTGAAATAGGTCACGTTCTGGAGCGGCATGTTCGCGCCTTCCCAGACCGTGCCGACCATGCCGATATCGACGATCCCGTCCATCACCGCCTCGCGGGTGTCGGTGAACTTGTAGAGCGTTCCGGCATAGTTCTCGACCCAGTTGACCTGATATTCGTTGCCGTTCTCGGCAAGGATGCGGTTCACCTCGGGCTGAAAGGTATTTTTCATCGCGTAGACCCAGATATTGGCCTCTGGATGCGATGAGCCGATGTTGACCGTCAGGCTTTGCTGCGCAATCGCCGTGCTGCCGATCAGCATCGCACCGATCGCGGTAAGTGCTGTGAGTTTCATGGTTGTCCTCCCTTTGGTGGGCGCACTCCCCGGCGCCCTTTTGGTTCAGTCGTCAATTTTACCCAGCGCCCGCAAAATGCGTTCCGGCGTAAAGGGCATTTCGGTCACCTGCGCGCCCAGCGGGCGTAAAGCATCGTTGATGGCATTCATCACGGCGGCGGGTGCCCCGGCGGTGCCGGCCTCGCCGGCGCCTTTGGCACCCAGTTCGCTTTCCTTGGTGGGTGTTTCCACGTGAGCGACCTGCATATCAGGCATCTCGGCCGCCATCGGCACAAGGTAATCTGCCATTGAGCCATTCAGCAGCTGACCGTCCTCGTCGTAGTGAATTTCCTCGTAGAGCGCGCCGCCAAGGCCCTGTACGATCCCTCCCCGGATCTGTTCGTCGACCAGTTGCGGGTTGATCACGCGACCACAGTCTTCGACGCACCAGTGCTTGAGCAAGGTCACAACGCCGGTGTCCGTATCGACCTCAAGGTAAGAGGCTTGCACACCGTTGGTGAAGGCGAAGGGATACTCCATCGTGATAAAGTGACGGGTCTGCACAAGCTCGCGCGGCAAATCCTTGGGCAGCGTATCGCCCCGGAAATAGACGATGCGCCCCAATTCTTCGAGCGGCATACGCTCTTCTCCAGTATCGGCATCGACGACCTGCCCATCGCGAATATCTAGCTTGGAAGCCTCGGCCTGCAACATTGCCGCAGCCACCTCAAGGATAGAGTCCCTAAGCGCACGTGCCGCCTGCAACGCAGCTTCGCCGCCAATGCCCGCGCCGCGCGAAGCCCATGTGCCGCCGCCATATGGCGTGACCTGCGTGTCGCCCGTGATCACCCGCACGTTGGACGGCTTCACGCCAACGCCTTCGGCCACAACCTGGCTCAGCATCGCCTCGGTGCCCTGCCCCTGTTCGGTCACACCTGACAGCGCCACGACCGACCCATCCGGGTCCATGCGCACCGTGCAGCCATCCTGCGCCGAGATACGCGCACCACCAATGCCGTACATGAAAGGTGAAGGGTTGGTCAGTTCGATGAAAGACGCAATGCCAATGCCGCGGTACTTACCCTGCTTGCGGGCTTCGGCTTGATCGGCGCGAAGGGAGTCGTAGTCCATCATCTCGATCAGCTTGTCCATCGATGCATGATGCGAGAGGCCTTCGAACTTCATCTTGGCCGGGGACGTCACCGGATAGGCGTCGTCAGCATACATATTGCGTCGCCGGATTTCGACCGGGTCCATACCAATCGCCGCCGCCGCCATGTCGACCAAACCTTCGGTAATTGCGACGGCGATGGGGTGGCCCACGGCGCGGTACTGGCAGGTCGGCGTCTTGTTCTGGAATACAACCGTGGTCTGCGCCCGGTAGTTGGCAAAGTCGTATGGCCCGCCGCACAGGTTGACGACCTGATTTCCCTCAATCGCCGAGGTGCGCGGGTAGACTGAATACGGTCCGATCCCAGTCCAGTCATCCACATCCATCGCGAGGATCTTGCCATCCGCGTCCACCGCAATCCTGGCCTCAATTTCGTGGTCGCGGGCATGAATGTCGGTGGTGTAGCTTTCCAGACGGTCCGCGATGAACTTGACCGGACGTCCCATCACCTTGGCGATGGCGGCGGTCGCCACCTCATCCGGGTAGACATGGACCTTAATACCATAAGATCCGCCAACATCGCCGCAGATGACACGCACACGGCTTTCCGGAATGTCGAGATGCTTGGCCAAGACGGTTTGCATCATGTGCGGCGCTTGCGTCGCGTGATAAGCAGTCATCTGCCCTTCCGCCGGGTTCCAATCAACAAGGATCGAACGCGGCTCAAGCGTGACGCCTGTGTGCCGCGCGGTGCGGAAGCTGGCCGATACCACCTTATGCGCGCTCTCGAACGCGGCGTCGACATCGCCTTCTTCGTGCAAGCGGCGAAAGGCGAGGTTGTCACCCAATTCAGGATGAATGACCGGTGTATCTTTGTCCAGCGCGGTCATAGTCTCGGTGACAACAGGCAGGTCTTCGTAATCGACCATAACCACTGAGGCCGCTTCTTCGGCCGCAGCACGGGTCGTTGCAACTACGGCCACAACCGGTTCACCAACCCAACAAGCTCGATCCACGGCCAACGCGTGTTCGGGCGGTGATTTCAGCCCCTTAAGGTGCGCCAGAACGGCAACCCAGGGCGTGCACACCTCTGTCAGATCCTTTCCGGTGAAGACGCGCAACACGCCTTTGACAGCCTTGGCTTCGTCCAGATCAATCTCACCGATCTTCGCATGTGCGACAGGCGAACGGGAAAACGCCACGTGCAGCATACGGGGCAGTACGATGTCATCGACATAGCGGCCACGACCTTGCACCAGCTTGGCGGCATTCGGACGCGGCACTGTCTTTCCGATATAAGAATTGGGTCGGTCGGGATTGCTGAATGGAATGGTCATGTTTTGCCCTTTCCAGCGCGGCCTTGCGCGACGCTCTCGACAGCGTCGATGATCGCCTCGTACCCCGTGCAGCGGCAGTAATTGCCAGACAGGTGTTCACGAATTTCCGCACGGCTTGGAACGTCGCCTTTGGACAGCAGCTCCTCTGCCGCGACAAGCATGCCCGGAGTGCAGAAACCGCATTGCAAAGCGTTACGCGCGACGAACGCATCCTGCAGGTCGCTGATAGCATTCGTGTCAGTCAATCCCTCGACGGTCCAGACCTCAGCCCCATCCGCCTGTGCGGCCAGCATCAGGCATCCGCGCACTGCATCCCCATCGACGCGGATCGTGCAAGCACCACAAACGCCGTGTTCACAGCTGACATGCGCCCCGGTCAAACCAAGCTCAAGGCGCAGAAAATCAATCATGTGCTGTCCGGCTGGCACACGCGCCTCGACTGGTTCGCCATTGACGGTCAGGGACACGTCAATTTTGTCACGAAACATCTCGGTCATGCGGTGTCTCCTTTCAGGCGGGCCACAGCGCGGCGCAGCAGGACGCCCGCGAGATGTCGGCGATAGGCGGCACTGGCCTGTGTGTCAGACGGTGGGTCGATCTCGGATGACACTGCATCGACGGCGGCTTCCAGATCACCCGCATCAAGCGCTGCCATGGCCACCGTCGCCAGAATGGGTTTCGGCCCGACCGAGAACAGAGAAACCCGATGGCCTGAAGCGCGCTTGACTAGGCACAACCCAACCAAAGCGTAATCGCCCGAGCGGCGCGCAACCTCTTCGAGAATCTGAACTTCGCCTTCTTCAGCGACAGGCAGGGTCATGCTGGTGAGAATTTCATCTTCTTTCAGCGCGGTGGTGAAAACCTCTTCAAAGAAATCTTCCGCTGGGATGGCGCGCGCTCCTTCGGGCCCTTCGGAATGCATGGTCGCGCCCAGCGCCAAAGCGCAGGCCGGAAATTCCGCAGCTGGGTCGGCATGCGCCAATGCGCCCCCCATCGTGCCACGATTGCGGATGGCCGCATGGGCAATATGTGAAACAGCGTCCGTCAGAAGCGGCGCATGCGTGCGAACCACCTGCGACGCACCAACCTGCGCGTGTCGGGTCAACGCGCCAATCCGCAGGGTGCCACCTGAGACGATTACGCCAGACAATTCACTGATTTTCGAAATATCAACCAGCAGATCCCCAACCGAAAGCCGCATGTTCATCGCAGCGATCAAGCTTTGACCACCGGCCAACACACGCCCCTGACCGTCCGATCCTGCCAGCAAATCGAGCGCATGTCCGACGCTCTCAGCCCGGGCATAGCCTCCCGCTGATGCCTTCATGGCGTCCTCCCCTTTATTCGACCAATGTCTTATTAAGCACTTGATCAATTCTATTGAACAGATGATCTTTAATAGCGAGTCGTTGCAAGAAAAAGTTTTTGCCACTACCAAACCGCCGAGGGCGCATGATGGATGGACAGTCTGCAAAACCCGACCGTGAAGGCGAAGACAGCGCCTTACGGAAGCGCCTTCCTCCGGCTGAGCGCCGCCAACAGATCGTCGAAGAAGCGGTGCGCTTTTTCGCTGAGGTTGGGCTGGAGGGAAAAACGCGCGAACTTGCTCGTCGTCTTGGTGTCACGCAGTCTCTGATTTTCAACTACTTCGCCACCAAGGATGACCTGATCGAAGCGGTCTACGAAAAGGTCTACATCGGCCGCCTATCACTCGACTGGCCAGAGCGCCTTACAGATCGCAGCGTGCCCTTACGGCAGCGTCTTATTGATTTTTACACCGAGTACAGCGCGCTGATCTTTGAACGGGAATGGATGCGCATCTTCATGTTTTCCGGCCTTGCCGGAGCGTCCTTGAATCACCGCTATCTTGAACACCTGGGAGAGGTCATTCTGCGCCCACTTCTTGCCGAAACCAAAGCGCTTGCCCGCACCGATACACCACCAAAAATGGAAGACGTCTGGAACCTGCATGGCGGCATCGTCTACATCGGGATACGCCAACACATTTACCGTATGCCTGAACCTGCCAAACCTAAGGAAGAAATTGCTCGCGCAATCGACAAGTACCTTCTGTATTTCGGTATAAACTCTGAGCGCTGAGGACAGAGAGGCATTCAGCTTTTGGTTTGATCGCATCAACCGTGCGCTTGGTCAGTTTGGCCATGGTCGTACTCCCCTAAAAACCGCTGAGACCTTGTTTAGTGGTCGCAAGCGGTCGGAAACCGTGGAGTAAGGCGTAGGGTTGCGGCGCGGTCGCCGTCAATAATAACGCTACAAATACAACAATTTGGAGTATAGCGGGGTAGGGTGGAGTATTGGGCCGTGAGCCCTTTGTAATCAACAGGTCCGCGGTTCGAGTCCGTGTGGGGGCACCATTTTTTGAAATAGACAATGACTCCGTCATACAGCCCGTCCAGAGCCATGGAGTCACGATGCGACTCCTCAGTGGGTCGACTTCTGCAATAACGTTGGTGTGATCCATCTGGTCGCTGCCGCGGCGATCTCCAGAAAGCTGATCTGTTCCCGTCACAAAGCGGATACCTGCCGCCCTTTCGACGTATCAAACCAGACGTTCGCCAGATTTGGCGTGGAACAAGTGACAGATCGAAGCTGGCACATGCGCGCCAAACGGGGCCTTTATCTCGGTTCGGTAGTCTTTCGCGGCCTTCACCGCGATCAATGCCCCTCCCGCGCGGACTGTTACCATCGTAGAATCGCCAAGCAATTCCATAGAATAGACCGGAGCCTGGATGTTCCCTTGCCCATCCCCGGCAACCCGCGCATCCTCGGCACGGAAGCCCAGCGTGACGCTTCCATTGACACCCGCGACACCGGCGATTTCCACACCCCCCGCATGGAAAGTTCCGTCAACCACCTCGCCATCAATCAGGTTCATCGCGGGATTGCCGATGAACCCGGCAACAAAGGTATTCGCCGGGCTGTCGTAGATGTCAGTGGGGGTCCCGACCTGCTGCACGATCCCCTGTTTCATCACGACAACGCGGTCGGCCAGCGTCATCGCTTCGATCTGGTCGTGTGTCACGTAGATCGTGGTGACCTGCAATTCATGACTCAGGTTCTTGATCTGCGCACGGGTCGAGACCCGCAGCTTGGCGTCCAGATTGGACAGCGGCTCATCCATCAGGAACACCTTGGGTGTCCGTACGATAGCACGGGCCAAGGCAACCCGCTGCCGTTGACCGCCAGACAGGGCAGCGGGTTTGCGATGCAGGAAATCGTCCAGTTCGACCATGGCCGAAGCGCGCTTCACTCGCTCCTCATGTTCCGCTTCAGGTACCTTTCGGACCTTCAGGGGGAAGCGGATATTCTCCCAGACGTTCATGTTCGGATAAAGCCCGTAGGACTGGAACACCATCGCCACATCACGGTCCTTCGGGTCCAGGTCGTTGACGCGCTTGCCGTCGATCAGAATGTCGCCTGAGGTCGGATCCTCCAACCCCGCGATCATCCGCATCGTTGTCGTCTTGCCGCACCCCGATGGCCCCAGCAGCACGAGGAACTCGCGATCTGCAATCTCCAGATCAAACTCCTGAACTCCGACAAAATCGCCCCAGCGCTTCGTCACCCGTTTCAGTTGAATTTCAGCCATTCGATGCCCGATCTGCAGTCAGTGCCCTCTTACCCTAGACACCGCCACGCCTCTGCGGCAAGCATTTTGCAAGCGTATGCAAGGAGAGGCCGATGCGACCTGACGATGCTGATTTCCGGTTACAGGCCATGCAACGACTGAACGATCTGGCTCGGGGCCAGACCGATGTGATCGCACACGATGCGACTGCGGACGCCTCGCAGCCGTTCGGTCAGTCAGACGCGGCGGGTTATGCCACGCTGATGTCTGACCTGCGCCACGCCCTGCCCGACCTGGAACGGCGGGACGACATCTTTCTGGCGGGCGCGAACCGCGACGACGCGCGCTGGACCGCCTCACGGCCCGCGCAAATGGTTGCCGCGACCGGTGCCTATGTCGGCACGTTCCGCGCGCCCTTCGCCGGGATTCCGCCGACCAATGGTGTCGTCACCCTGACTTATGGCGAAGCGCATCACATCGAGGGTGGACGCATCCGGCAATCCTGGCTGGTATGGGACATCGCGGGCCTGATGATGCAGGCCGGATGCTGGCCGATGGCCGCGCCGCTGGGGCACGCGGGTCTGTGGCCTGGACCGAAGGGGGGGCAAGGTCTGCGGATGCTACCGACGGATGACACCGACAGTCTGGACCGCGTTCTGGCGATGCATGATGCATTGCACCGCTTCGACGGGCGCGACCTGAATTCCATGCCGATGGAAGCTTGGGCCAAGGATTTCATGTATTATGCGGCAGGCAATATCGGCGCCAGTCGGGGGCTGTCTGGGTTTCGAGCGCATCATCAGATCCCCTTTCTGCGCGCCTTTCCCGATCGTGTCGGCGCAGGCCATTTCGTGCGACTGTCCGATGGTCCCTTTGCGGTGACCGGGGGCGACGTGGCGCTGACGCATACCGGCGCGGATTACATGGGCATCGCGGCAACCGGGCGGAAGCTGCGAATGCGGGTGATGGATTTTTACCGCCTCGACGACGACGGCAAGATTGCCGAGAACTGGTTGCCCAACGATACAATTGGGTTGATGAACCAGATGGGCGTCGACGTCATGTCCCGGATGCGACACCTGACCGGAAACCCAGACACCAGCCTGAGGTAAGGCACGCGCCTCAGGTCCAGCTTTCGCCCAGCGCGATCAACTCGGGCACCAGCGCGCTATAGGCCCTGCCCTGTTCCGGGTTCGAGGCATTTCCCGCCGCCGCCCGCGCGCCGACCCCTGCAAGGATTGCAGCCAGCCGATAGGCGGACAGAACAAGCCACGCTGACCAGTCGTCAACCCCGACCATCCCCCGGCGGTCACAATACCGCGCGACGTATTCCGCATCCGACGGAAGCCCCAACGCCGCGCGATCGCATCCACCGAGACCGCGCAACGGGCCGTCGTGTGGCAGATGCCACTGCATGCACTGATAGGCGAGATCGGCTGTCGGGTGCCCCAGCGTCGAAAGCTCCCAATCCAGAAGACCGATGACGCGGGGTTCGGACGGGTGGAAGATCATGTTGTCGAGGCGGAAGTCGCCATGCACGATGGCCGGTTGCGCCGGTTCGACGCGCTGCGACGCCAACCAGTCGCCCAGTGCGATCATGCGAGGATCGGGCGTGGCAACGCTGGCTGCGTATTGCCGGGACCAGAGTGCGGTCTGGCGTTCGAAATATCCATCGGCGCGACCGAAGTCCGACAGGCCGACCCCGGCGGGATCAACCCGCGCCAGATCGGCAAGCACGCCGTTCATCGCATCATAGATCGCCCCCCGCTCCGGCACCTCTGGCAAGGTCGGGTCCCAGAAAATACGGCCCTCCAGACACTCCATAATATAAAAATCGCGGCCCATCGGGTTGGCCTCCTGATCTAGCAGGATCATCCGGGGCACTGGCACGGCACTGCCTGAAAGGGCGCGCATAACCCGGAATTCACGATCGATCATATGCGCCTTGGGCAATAGCTTGCCCGACGGTTTGGCACGGAGAACAAGAGGTTCCGCATCCGTCAATAGCGCCCATGTCGGGTTCGATTGACCTGTGCCGAACCGGCGCGCGCCGGTGATACGGGGATGCCCCGGCAAGCGTTCCGTCAGATAGGATGCAAGGGTCTGAGGCAATCCGTCCATATTCGCAGGGTTGCGCGCCGCAGCGCCGCTGGCAAGAGTGGCGGCGAGGAGAACACACCATGGACCTTGGACTGACACCGCGCGGGCGGGAGCTGCGCGATGCCGTGGCGACGATGGTGCGCGAGGACATCGCACCGCTGGACGCACCGTTTCATGCCGAGACCGGGGGCACCGGCGATCGGTGGCAGCATACACCGCGCCAAACGGAAATTCTTGAATCTCTGAAAGAAAAAGCGCGCGAACAGGGGCTTTGGAACCTGTGGCAAACACATCTGCCGGGTGGGCCGGGGATTACCACGGTCGACTACGCCTGGATCGCCGAGGAGATGGGCCAAAGCTGGCTGGCACCCGAGGTCTTCAACTGCAATGCGCCCGATACCGGCAACATGGAGGTCTTTGCGCGCTACGGCACCGAAGATATGAAAAGCCTTTGGCTGGAACGCCTTATGGCAGGTGAAATTCGGTCTGCCTATCTGATGACCGAGCCGGAAGTGGCATCGTCGGATGCGTCGAACATTGCCCTGCGCTGCGAACGGGACGGCGACGAATGGGTTCTGAACGGCGAGAAGTGGTGGGCGACGGGGGCGGGGGATCCTCGGTGCGCGGTGCATATCGTGATGTGCCGCACTGCGGTAGACGGGCCGCGGCACAGGTCGCATTCGATGGTGGTTGTACCGACGGATAAAAAAGAGATCACCGTCTTGCGCGGGATGCAGGTCTTTGGCGATGACGAGGCGCCCCACGGACATATGCACATCCGGTACGATGATGTTCGGGTGCCGCTGGATGCGATGCTGCTGGGCGAAGGACGTGGCTTCGAGATTGCCCAAGGCAGGCTGGGTCCGGGACGTATCCATCACTGCATGCGGGCTGTGGGAATGGCCGAAAAATGCCTGACACTGATGGTCGAGCGTGGCGCGGCACGTCAGGCGTTCGGAAGCGATCTCAATAGCTTGGGTGGCAATTCCGAACGGATCGCCGAAGCCAGGATCGGGATCGAGGCGTCGCGGTTACTCTGCCTCAAGGCGGCTTGGGCGATGGATCAGGGCGACATGAAAGCCGCCGCTCCGTTGATCTCGCAGGTCAAGATCATGGCACCCCGCGTGGCGCTGGAGGTCTGCGATGCGGCGATCCAGATGCATGGCGCGGCGGGGGTCAGCCAGGACACCGATCTGGCGCGCATATATGCCCATCTTCGCACGCTTCGACTGGTCGATGGGCCGGACGCCGTGCATCTCAGGACAGTGGCACGGGCGGAGATGCGAGCGCGCGGCTTGCGGTAACGGATGTATTATTCCCGTATTACCTCCGTATTATACGCGTATCACGGAACGCGGCGGCGGCGACCGGCTGCCCCCGCGCCCGCACCCCCAGGATCATGCATAGAGTATTGCCTCGATTTACGACCCTGAGAAGATGAGGGCGGCGGTTTCTCGGGTGGCCATGCGTGAAGCCTGGAACGGACGCCCCCGACGGATGCGAACTGGTGAGATGCGGGACAAGCGGTCGTTCGTGGCGGCGCTGAGCGTGTGCTTGTTCCGAGAACCGACCTTTCCGGAACTTTAACGGACCTTGGCCTGTTTGCTTCTTATCCATCATGTTTCGGTTGAAACGAGTTTTACACGACGCGGTCCCACAAATCTTGCCGCACAGTTCACAATAAAACGACGTGTATGCAGACGGTAAATGAACTTAGACAGGCCCATCTTACATTCCGTCCGTCCAGCGCATGTACAGGAAAAAGGAGATGTCCCATGATCCGAACCACCACCACTCTTGCCTTTGCGCTGATCTCAACGATGGCGACCGCACAGCAGCATTCCGGCCGCGATGAAAACCGTGTCCTGTCGAGCGCGGGACCTATCCAGATCGAGGAACTCGCCACGCTCGAATTCCCATGGGGCATGGAAGCGTTACCCGAGAGCGGGCTACTGATCACCGAAAAGGTCGGCGCACTACGCCGCTGGTCTGAGGCGGACGGCCTGTCCGATCCCATCAGTGGACTGCCGGAAATCGAATATCAGGGCCAAGGCGGCCTGCTGGACGTAGCACTGCACCCGGACTTCGCCGAGAATGGCCTCGTTTATCTATATTACGTGATGGCCGCCGAAGACCAGCCCGAGGAACCGGCGCTCGACAACGACCCGCGGCTGGGGCCCTTCGTCAACACCGAGGATCGCGTGCTCAAAGGCGGTGTTGTCTGGCGCGCACGCCTGGACGGAGACACGCTGGTTGAGGGCAAGGAGCTTTGGCGGCAAGAACCTTTCTCGGTCGGCTTGGGCCAGTTCGGCGGCCGTCTTGTCTTTCGTGACGACGGCACACTCATCATTACCTCCGGCGACCGCCAGCGCTTCGAGCCGGCACAGTCTTACGAAACCAACCTTGGCAAGATCCTGCGCATCAACGATGATGGCTCGATCCCCGAGGACAACCCGTATTGGACAGCCGGATCGCCGCTGGATGCGGTTTGGTCGCTCGGCCACCGCAACCCGCTCGGCGCTGCGATCCGGCCCGAGACAGGGGAGCTCTACACCCATGAGATGGGGCCCCTTTACGGCGACGAGCTCAACGTGCCCGTGCCCAGCGGCAACTATGGTTGGCCCGAAGTGAGCAATGGCGAGAACTACAACCGGCAGCCGATCGCCCACCATGAAACCGCACTTGAGCGGTTCGAACGCCCGCTGTTCTATTGGCGGCCCGCCGTGTCGCCCTCGGGGCTGATGTTCTACAATGGTGACATGTTTGCGGACTGGAAGGGAAACGCATTCCTCGGCGGCCTTAGCGTACAGGCCCTCGTGCGCGTCAGCTTTGACGGGGAGAATGTAAGCGGGTCCGAACAGATCAACCTTTACCGCCGGGTGCGCGACGTTATGCAGGCAGATGATGGCGCGATCCTGATCCTGACGGATTACGAGGACGGCAAACTGCTGCGCCTGACCCCGGCGGAGTGATCGCCCAAAAGATCACAGCCTGACCGTAACCGACAAGCGCGGCCGATTTTCGAATGGGCCGCGCTTAAAGACGAAGTTCACGACGGCAGAATGATCCCACGGGCCTGATTTCCAATCTTGGAAAAGGCCTGAGAGCGGGCCCAAGCTCAGCAGACCGCGCAGCGCCGAGGCCGGAAAACTTGCGGAACCGACCATTCGTGGCGTTTGCAACATTGGCTGAAATGGGCGCTTCGGTAGTCTTCACCGCGTTCTGGACGACCTGCAAGGGCATTGAGCGTTCCGATATTTGAGGTCTCCACGCTCAATGCCTCATGGCCACGTCGCGCCAAGATTTTGATCGAAAGTCCAGGTTAGAAATTTGCAGGACATGGATAGGAACCAAGGCCGCAGGATGCCGGTTTTCATGTAGGCAACGCGCGCAGGGAGGCACGACATGGCCAACTACACTGTCGGCGATACGGTGAAATGGAACTGGGGCAATGGCACCGGGACCGGCACCGTCGAAACGATCTATGAGAAGAAGATCACCCGGACATTGCAGGGGTCGGAGGTCACGCGGAACGGATCGGAGGATGATCCGGCGCTCTATATCGAACAGGACGATGGGCACGGGGTGCTGAAGCTGTCATTGGAAGTCGAGAAGACCTGAAACACAGTCGGGTTCGTTCGGCAAAGGCTCGAACGTCCGGCAACGGTATTGCCCCGCGCACAATCCATCCATATCCGGTGAAGGGTCGCGCGCCGCATTCCGCCGCCCGACCCTCCTGAAACCGATCAACCCCCGATCCCCATAGGTCCACTATGCCAATGGCCAATCACGATCATGATGCACCGGGGCACAGCCATGTGCCCAAAAACGAGTTCAAGATCGCCATTGCGGCGCTTCTGACAGGCAGCTTCATGTTCGCCGAAGTGATCGGCGGCGTCGTGTCCGGCTCGCTCGCCCTGATCGCGGATGCGGGTCACATGCTGACGGATTTCGCATCCCTGGTGCTGGCCTGGGGCGCGATCCGGCTGGGCAGACGGCCTGCGGACTGGAAACTGACCTTCGGGTTCGACCGCTTCTCGATCCTCGCAGCGCTGGTCAATGGACTGACCCTTTTCGCGATCGCGATCTGGATCACGATCGAAGCCATCAAGCGCATTTCTAACCCGCAGGAAATTCTGGGCGGAATGATGCTTTGGGTGGCGCTTGGCGGGCTTGCCGTCAATCTGGTGGCGTTCTGGGTCCTGACCCGCGGGGAGAGCGATAATCTGAACGTCCGCGCCGCCGCCCTGCATGTCGCGGGGGACCTGCTCGGGTCGGTGGCCGCCCTGGTTGCGGCGCTGGTCATCATCTTTACCGGCTGGACCCCGATTGACCCGATCCTGTCGGTGGTGGTGGTGCTGATCATTCTGAGATCGGCCTGGGCCGTGGTTCGGGAGAGCGGACATATTCTTCTGGAAGGCGCGCCCGCAGGAATCGACCGGCGCGACGTCACCAAGGTTCTGATGAACGACGTGCCGGGCATACGGAAGGTGGATCACATCCATGCCTGGTCCGTCACGCAGGAGCGGCCGATGATCACGCTGGAGATCGAGGTCAGTGCGGGCGAGAATGCACAGAAGGTCAAGTCGCAGGTGAAGGACGTCCTGAAATCGCGCTTCAAGATCGACCATTCCACGGTCGAGATCGTCTAGGACACCTGCCCGCGACGAACTGTGGCCGACCGATGCTAACCGTAGTGCGTCACCGGCGTTCCGGCCAGAGCACTGATGTTCAGAAGCCCCCGTGCGGTGATCGAGGGCGTCACGATATGCGCCTTGTTGCCCATGCCCATCAGGATCGGCCCGACCTCCAGCCCCCCGGCGCGGGCCTTGAGGATGTTGCGGGTCGCACCCGCCGCGTCGGTCGAAGCGAAGACGAGGGTGTTGGCCGCACCTTCCATCCGGCAATCGGCCAGGAAACGCGCGCGCAGGTCGGCGTCGAGGGCGGCATCGACGTTCATTTCGCCCTCGTACTGAAAATCGAGCTTCATCGCGTCGAGAATCGCCATCGTGGCCCGCATGGTGGTGCCGCTGGCCGACTCGAGGTTGCCGAACTGTGAACCGGAACAAAGCGCGATGCGCGGCTTCACCCCGAAGCGGCGAACGTGGCGCGCGGCGGCGATCACGGTTTCCGAAATCTGCACGGGCGTCGGATTGGCATGGACATGCGTATCGGCGATGAACAACGGCCCGTCTTCCAGGATCATCAGCGACAATGCACCGATGGGATGCAGCCCCCCCTGCCCCAGAATGTCTGCGATGTAGCGCAGGTGCCAGAGGAACTGGCCAAAGGTGCCGCAGATGAGTGAATCGGCCTCGCCCCGCTGCACCATGACGGCCCCGATGGCGGTGGTATTGGTGCGCATCGTGGCACGGGCGATGTCGGGTGCGACGCCACGCCGTGCCATCAGTGCGTGATAGGTTTCCCAGTAATCGCGATAGCGCGGATCGGATTCGGGGTTCACGATCTGAAGGTTGCGCCCCGGCTCCAACGTCAGGCCCGCGCGATCGATGCGGTTGGCAATCACGTCCGGGCGCCCGATCAGGATCGGAATGTCGGTGGTTTCCTCCATCATTGCCTGTGCGGCGCGCAATACCCTCTCGTCCTCGCCCTCGGCGAAGACGATCCGGCGCTGGACCTGGGCCGCGGCGGAAAACACCGGACGCATGATAAGGGCGGATTTGAAGACCGAAGCATCGAGGTGGCGTTTGTAGGCCCCAAGGTCCTCGATCGGGCGGGTGGCCACGCCCGAGTCCATTGCCGCCTTGGCGACGGCGCTGGCGACAACGCCCATCAGGCGCGGGTCAAAGGGTTTGGGTATCAGATAGTCGGACCCGAAGGTCAGCTGCTCGCCCTGATAGGCGGCGGCGGCTTCGGCGGAGGTGGTGGCGCGGGCCAATGCCGCAATCCCTTCCACGCAGCCAACTTTCATATCTTCGTTGATTTCGGTCGCGCCGACGTCCAGCGCGCCCCGGAAGATAAAGGGGAAACACAGGACGTTATTGACCTGATTGGGATGATCGCTGCGCCCGGTGGCAATGATCGCGTCGGGCGCGGTCGACTTGGCGAGGTCATAGGCGATTTCCGGGTTCGGATTGGCCAGCGCGAAGATAATGGGTTTCGCGGCCATCCGGGCGACCATCTCGGGTTTGAGGATGCCCGGACCGGACAGACCGAGGAACAGGTCCGCACCTTCGATCACATCGCCCAACTGGCGCGGGCCGCCGGGCTGCGCATAGGCGGCCTTCTGTTCGGTCATGTCGTCGGTGCGGCCCTGGTGGATCAAGCCGTGCAGATCGCAGAGGAACACGTTTTCCCGCCTGACGCCCAGCGTCAGCAGCATGTTGAGACAGGCGATGCCCGCAGCACCCCCGCCCGTGCTGACGACCTTGATATCCGCCCATTTCCGGTTGGTCAGCTTGAGCGCGTTGAGCGCCGCCGCGCCGACGACGATCGCGGTGCCGTGCTGGTCGTCGTGGAACACCGGAATGTTCATCCGCTCGCGGCACAGCCTCTCGACGATGAAGCAATCCGGAGCCTTGATGTCTTCGAGGTTGATGGCGCCGAAGGTCGGTTCCAGCGCGCAGACGATATCGGCGAGCTTTTCGGGGTCGGCTTCGTCAAGTTCGATATCAAAGCAGTCGATGCCCGCGAATTTCTTGAACAGGACGGCCTTGCCCTCCATCACCGGCTTGGAGGCCAGCGCGCCGATGTTGCCAAGGCCCAGAACGGCTGTGCCGTTGGTGACGACTGCCACCAGATTGCCGCGCGCGGTATAATCACGTGCGCTGTCGGGGTTCTGGTGTATGGCAGTGGAGGCGTCGGCAACACCGGGGCTGTAGGCGAGGGCCAGATCGCGCCCGTTGGCCAGCGGCTTGGTCGCGCGAATTTCGAGTTTGCCGGGCTTGGGAAACTGATGATAGTCGAGCGCGGCCTGCCGCTGGGCAGCCTGGGCGTCGTCGTGGTTCTTGTCGCTCATCATAGTCTCCGTGCCGCGCATTCGAGATCGTTTAACATTAAACAATCTCAACCGACCAGAGCAGGCATCGGCCTGTCACAAGTCGGTTCGGTCCTTTGGTCCATGAACGGGGAAGATTTGACAACAGGGGAAATTGCGGACGGACAGAAGGTTGCGGCCTGACCGAAGTCAGATGTCGTCGTAGTTCGTCCGCAAGGCTGGCGGAACCAACTGATCAAGCTGCGTCGTCAGGCGGCGGCTTTCGGCAATGCACAGCAAAATCTGATTGCGGGTCAGGGCCGGGCCCTGGATTTCGCGGAAATCACTGGCGCGGGTCACGTAAAGACCGACGGAGGCGATCACGTCGGCATCCGAAAGGGTCAGCGCATCGCGCAGATACCAGGCCGTGACCTCGGCCTCGGACAGATCCAGAAGGCGGGCGTGGTCGTCCGCCCAGCCGTCCGGGCAGATCGCATCGTCGAACCCGGCTTCGGCCACGGCTTGACGCAATGCGGTCTCGGTCTCGAACACGGGGGGCAACGTGGCCTGCGCGACGGTCACCCCAAGGGCCAGTGCCATGCCACCCAGGCCGATGACCATACAGGCCGTTTCCAGCCCGGATGCCCCAGCCTGCCTGCCCCCGTCCGCTGCGTCCGAGCCGCTGAGACGAGCGGCGGCGCTAAGACGGGAAAGGAACGAAACCGGCAGGGCAGGCAGAGGCATTACGGCAGAACTCCGGTAAGATTAAGACTTTGTTACAGCGGATTTAAGGCCAGACTGTGACGAATACGACAGAGTTCGTCCATTCTAGCGCGACAATTCAGGCCATCGCGCTGTTCTGTCCCCTTACCATAGGGAATGTTATGCAGATTTTGGGTCTGGCGAAGCGGCTGATGCCCGTGTCAGATGCCACAATGTCGCTTTGGATTGTTGCCACTTTGTTCGCCGCCTCGGTCCAGGCTTTGCGATTCCTGCTGCAAAAACGGCTGGCAATGTCCGGGCTGACGCCTGCCGCGGCGACCTTTGCGCGTTTCGTCCATGCACCCTTCGTGATCGCCGCCGGCTTGGCAATCTGGCTGGGCGTATCCGGACAAACACTGCCTGCGATCGGCACAGGCTTCTGGCCCTACGCGGTTGCGGGCGCGATCTCGCAGATTCTGGCGACGATATGCGTCGTGGCCCTGTTCGCCCGGCGCAACTTTGCCGTGGGAATCGCCTTTTCCAAAATCACCGTCCTGTTTACCGTCGCCGCCGGATTCATCGTGCTGGGCGAGACGGTAACATGGGCCGATCTTCTGGCCATGGGCGTCGGCCTGATCGGTGTCCTGATCCTGTCTGTTCCGGTGACGGGCGGGTGGCAGGTATTCAACCGTGCCTCGGCGCTCGGCCTTGCGTCAGGCGTGTTCTTCTCGATCTCCGCCGTGGGATACCGGGGCGCATCGCTGTTGATCGAAAGCGACGCGCCGGTCCTTCGCGCGGCGGTCACTCTGGGATTGGCGACGCTGGTGCAGGCTGTCTTGCTGGGTGCCTGGCTGGCCGCGCGCGACAGGGCCGGACTGATCGCAGTCGTGAGGCGGTGGCGGGCGACGGCGCTGATCGGGGCCACGTCGATGGCCGGATCGCTGGGCTGGTTCACGGCCTATACCTTGCAGACGGCGGCCTATGTGAACGCGGTCGGACAGGTCGAACTGATCCTGTCGATGGTCATTTCATGGACCGTGCTGGGCGAGCGGTTCAGCCGCCGCGAGTTGCTGGCCATCACCCTGGTCGGCGTCAGCGTGATCGGCTTGGTCCTGTTGCAGGCCTGACGGCCGCGGCTAGAGCCTGTGAAACACCGACGTCGCGCCCGAATTGTCGAAAAACGGCGTCCCCGTCGCGCCGGTCCCGGCGGCGATGGCCGAGATTTCGGCCAGCACGACTTCGGTGATGAACGGCATGTCGAGGGTGCGTGCCTCGGACAAGGGAACCCAATGCAGATGGCCCAACTCGTCTTCGGCCTGACTGAAGTCGTCCGGGTCGGTCAGCAGGGCATCGGCGGGGACCAGAAAGAACCGGGCGTCGAACCGGCGGGGACGGCCCGGCGGCGTGATCGCCCGGAAGACGAAGCGCAGGGCGGATGCATCGGGCGACAGGTTGCGAAAGCCGGGCCAATCGCATCCGTCGCCGGGGCACGCGATGATCTGGCCCGTTTCCTCGGCCAGTTCGCGCAGGGCGGCGACCGCCAGCATGTTCGGCGGTGTGACGGATTTCACGGACAGGGCCGCGTGGGTCGCCCGGTCCAGCGGACGCGCCAGCGGGACCCGGGCGTCGGCGGCATCGACCGCGCCACCGGGAAAGACGTATTTGTTCGGCATGAACGCCGCCCCTGCGCCGCGTTGGCCCATCAGGACAGATGGCCCGGCCGCGCCGTCGCGCAACAGAACGATCGTCGCGGCATCGCGCACGGGCATGTCGGGCCGGGGCATGTCGGGCGGGGGCATGTCGGTCACGTTCTGACGTCCGAACGCGCGTCTCCGTGGCCAAAGCCGTGCATCCGGGCGGCCCATTGAACGGCGACGATGACGCCCTTGAGCCGTGGCAGGAACCAAAGCGACAGCGCCACGGATGCGACCATGAAGATTGCCATGAAGGTATAGGGGTCCGGTTCGAAGGCAATGAAGAACCACAGCATGCCGGGGCCGATGATATGGGCCACGATCAGCAGCGTCAGATAGGGCGGACCGTCGTCGGCACGGTGGTGATACAAGGCTTCGTCGCAGACCGGACAGTTATCGCGGACCTTGAGATAGCCGCGCAACATGGGCCCGGACCCACAGTTCGGGCATCGCCGTCGCCAGCCCCGCAGCATTGCCTTCGGCATTTCGCGCGGGGGCTCGAGGGTCGGGTTCGGCATGCTGGAAGGCAGTGTGTCGGTCATGAAAGATCCTTTGCTCATCCACCTAATCACGCGGGCTTCGCGGGGGAAGGCCGCAGATGCCGTTGCGGCGCCATGTCGCTTTTTTCGGAACCGGCGCGACGGAATACCTGCGCGGCGGCGTGGAATGGAGGAACGCGGCGCCAATGAGGGCGATGCGTCATACCATAAAATCGAGCAGTTGGAGACTGACATGAAGAAGATCGCAATCCTTGGCCTGGCCATCGCCGCCGGCCTGTCGCTGAACTCGGTGGCCAATGCCCAGGGCACCCCCCCGGCTAAACCCGCCTTTTCCGAGGTCGACGCGAATGGTGACGGGTCCGTCACCCCCGAAGAGATGGCCGCCTTCCGCGAAAACCGCAGCACGGCACGGTTCACGTCCGCCGACACCGATGGCGACGGTCTTTTGTCTGCGACCGAACTGAGCGCCATGGCCGAAGCGCGTACCGAAAACCGCACCGCGCGTATGATCGAACGTCTGGACAGCGATGCAGACGGCATGCTCAGCATGGACGAGATGGAAGCCGGTATGGACAAGCGGGGCGGACGTGACGGCGCAAAGCGTAGCGGGCGTCACGGCGGCGAGCGCCACGGGTCGCGGGGCGGCGAGCGCCATGAACGTGGCGACCGGGGTGACAGCGATGATCGCGGCGCGCGGTTCTTCGGACGGGCCGATGTCGATGACAACGGCAGCCTGAGCGCCGAGGAGTGGGACGCCATGGGCCCCCGCAAGGAACGTGACGAAAACTGAGACCCATGCGGGCGGCTCTGTCGCCCGCATATGCCGGGGGGGCAATGGAAGATGCACGCGAGATCGAGGCCGGGTTGCTGGCCCGTGCGGGTCAGGGCGACGGGGCGGCTGCGGCGGCCCTGCTCGACCGGCTGGGCCCGCGTCTGATGGCGTTCTCGCTGCGTATGACGGCAGGCGACCGCGCGCTGGCCGAGGATATCGTGCAGGAAGCGTTCCTGCGACTCTGGAAGCGCGCGGCCAGCTGGGATGCCGCCGGTGCCGCGCAGATGTCGACCTGGCTGGGCCGGGTGGCCGCGAACCTGGCGGTGGACGCCAAACGCCGGTCGGCACGGACCGCACCGCTCGACGATGCCGGGGAACCGGCGGACGACGCCATGCCGGTCCTGGCGGGGATGATCCGGGCCGAAGGCCTGTCTGCACTGGATGCGGCGCTGGCCTCACTGCCCGACCGACAGCGGCAGGCGGTCGTGTTGCGGCACGTCGAAGGGTATTCGAACCCGGATATTGCCGCCATGCTGGGATGTGGGGTCGAAGCGGTGGAAAGCCTGACAGCACGTGGCAAGCGGCGGCTGGCGGACCTGTTGCGGGAGACGGAAGGGGATGACCATGGCCGATAAAGATCTGGACCTTATGCTGCGCGCCGCGCGGGACGACACGACGCCGCTGGGCGACGGGTTGAGGGCGCGTATCCTGGCGGATGCAGTTCCCGCCGCTGTTGCGCAGGCGGCCTCGGGTGCTGACCGGGTACGGGCCTGGATTGGCGGACTGGTCGGCGTGCCCGCAGCGGCGGTGCTGGGGTTGTGGCTGGGTATGGCACAGCCGACGGTCGTTCTGGAATTCGTTCCGGCGGATGTTGGCGTGGACACGGCGGACGCCGCGCTGATGGACGAGATTTTCGGGACCGTCTGGTCCGAGGAGGACGCAGGATGACCGCAAGGTGGATCAAATGGGCGCTGATCGCATCGCTGGCGGTGAACGTGGCCGTGGCGACCGCCGTGATCGGCGCGATGCTGACCGGCGAGCCGATCATGCACGACGACCGGCGTGGCTTCGGTGGCCCGCCTGAAATCGCGGCGCTGTCACGCGGGCTGGACCGCGACGCACGCCGTGCGCTGTTCATGGCGTTGCGCGCCGACGGCGGTCTGGGCGATGGGCGCGCGCGCATGCGAACGGCGCAAGCTGTCGTTGTCGACGCCCTGCGCGCCGAGCCATTCGACCGGGCAGCCTTCGAGACGGCGATGCGGATGCAGCGTGACCTGCAGGGCGAAATCGCCGGGCGCGGCATCACCATGCTGGGAAAGGTCATCGCTGATCTGTCAGTCGAGGATCGCGTGGCGCTGGCTGAACATCTCTCGCGACCGCGGACCCGCAAATAATCCGGCAACAGGCGCTGTCGTCAGTCCGGCGTCGCCAGTTGCACGCGATTGCGTCCGCCGTCCTTGGCGGAATAAAGGGCGCGGTCGGCGCGGCACAGAACCTCCGACCCTGCATCATCGCGATTTTCCAGCATTGCCACGCCCAGCGACAGGGTCACCGAAAGCGGCGCGCCGCCGGGCAGAGGCACCTGCATCGTCTCGACGGCCGAGCGCAGCCGTTCGGCAACGATGCGCACCTGCGCCAGATCGGCGTCGGGCAGGATAGCGAGAAATTCTTCCCCGCCGATGCGGGCGACCAGATCCTCGGACCGCAGACTGTCGCGCAGAACCTGTGCCACGCGGGCCAGAACGCTATCGCCAACGGGGTGTCCGTGGGTGTCGTTGACCTGTTTGAAGTGATCTATGTCCATCGCGATGACGCCTGCGCGGATGCCCTGTGCCCGGCAGCGTGTCGCGACCAGATCGAGGTGATGCAAGCCATAACGGCGATTGTGCAACCCGGTCAGCGGATCGAACATCGCCATCTTGAACCCGGTATCCAGCGTGTCGCGCATCTTGTCGGCACGACGCTTGCGGGCCAGTTGCGTGCGTATCCGCATCGCGATCTCGTCCACCGGGAACGGATGATAGCTGACGTCGGCGGCCCCCAGGTCCAGTGCGGTCGCGGCGCGTTCGCTGTCGCCCTGCGGTAAAAGCACGATGAAGGCGGCATGCCGTGTGGCATTGCGCGAGCGCAACTCGGACATCAGGCGCAGGCCTTCGTTGCGGGCGGCCAGGTCGGCCTCGATCAGGAACAGGTCCGGCACGTGATCTTCGCTGAGCGCCAACGCCACGTCGCGGCCCATGATCGACACCGCCTCGCGGAACAGGGGGCGCAGACGGTCGCGCTGCACCGGCAGCCATTTGGCTTCGGGTGCACCGATCAGGGCGATACGTCCGTCGACGGGCACGGGGCGAGGCTGGAACCCCGTCTGCCCCCCGGCTTCGGACAGGCCGGGGATCGACGTGCGGGCCATTTCCAGCATGTCGCCGCCGCGCGCGTGATAATCCCGCTCCTCCTCCCGCGAGCGCAGGAGCGAACGGACGCGGGCCAGCAGCGCCACTTCGTCAACCGGCTTGGAGAGAAAATCGTCGGCCCCGGCGGACAGGCCCTGCATCCTGGCCTCGACGTCGTCCGAGGCGGTCACGAGAATCACCGGGATCGTGGCGGTCAGAGGATCGGCCCGCAAAAGACGACAGGCTTCGGCCCCGGTCATGCGCGGCATCATCATGTCCATGATGATGATGTCGATACCACCGGCGCGTGCGATTTCCAGAGCTTCGGCGCCGCTGACCGCCGGAACGACATCGTACCGCGCGGCCGACAGCTTGACCTTCATCACGATTCTATTCGTGGCAACGTCATCGACAACGAGGATGCGACCGGGCATGGCAGGGTTCTCGCAAGTGTTCATAAAATCGTCAAAGTCGATATGCAGGCCTTAAGGTTAACAAAAGGTTTCCAGCGGAGCGCTTTTCGTAGAGAGCGGGGGAAATATGCGACAGGATGACGCCGAAGTGATCGCCCTCGGGGCATTGGCATGGCTGGCCCAGGCCGAGTTGCTGGACACGTTCCAGAGCGCGACCGGGGCCGACCGCGAAACGATCCGTGGGGCTGCCGCCGATCCGGATTTTCTGGGTGCGGTGCTGGATTTCGTATTGCTGAACGACGATTGGGTGCAGGGCGTCTGCACGGCGCAATCCCTGCCCTTCGACCGTCTGTTGCAGGCCCGCACGGCACTGCCGGGTGGGCAACTGCCACATTGGACCTGACGGCGGGGCGTTAATTTTCGAACCACCAGACATCGGGCTGAAATCCGATCCAGTCGCCATAGATCGGCAGCCGGTCCGCCGGATAGGTCAGCGCCTTGTCATGCGCGATCCAGCTGACGGGATTATGCCAGATCGGCACGACGTACCGCCCCGCCGTCAGCACCCGGTCCAGCGCGCGAATGGCGGCGACATACCCTTCCTGGGAGTCTGCGTTCAGCATGGCATCTATCATTTCCGATATCGCCGGATCGTCTGCACCCATCACATTGCGCGAGACGGGCGCGGTCACGCCATCGGGACCCCAATAGGCCAGTTGCTCGTTGCCGGGCGATAGCGAAAGGCCCCACTGATACCAGACCATGTCGAAGTCGTAATTCGTGACCCGGTCGGTGAACTGGGCGCTGTCGATGGCCACGGCACGGGCGTCTATGCCCAGACCCTTGAGCGATTCGATGTAGATATCGGCAATGGACTGCACTTCGGACGATCCGGTCTGGACCAGGATATCGAAAGTCACCGGCCCGTTCGGCCCCGTCAGCACCCCGTTTTCGACGGTATATCCGGCATCCTCCAGCAAGCGGCTGGCGGCGCGCAGACCCTTGCGGTTGGAGGCGCGCCCATCGGTTTCGGGCAGGTTGTATCCTTCGATGGTGCCGGGCAGCAGACTGTCCGCGAAAGGCTCCAGCAGGTCGGCAACTGCGCCCTGCGCAGGTCCGGGTTCCATGCCCAATGGCGAGTTCGAGTAATACGACGTGATCCGGGGCTGCGTGCCGCCGTTGATGACGTTGTTGATATAGTCGAAGTTGAAGACCTCGATCATCGCCTGCCGCACCCGCCAGTCGTCGAACAGGTCGCGCCGCGTATTCATCGCGAACCCGGTCATGCCGGACGGGCGTTGATGGGGAATTTCCGACAGCACGATGTCGCCCGACCGGACCGCCGGAAAATCGTAGTCGCGCGCCCATTTGGCGGCATTGGTTTCGCGCATCGTCGACAGTTCGCCTGCCTTGAATGCCTCGAAATGCGCCGTCGCATCGCCGAAGAATTCCATCCGGATCGTGTCGATGACATTCGTGCCGCGACGGAACGGCAGGTCGGCCCCCCAGTAATCCTCATTGCGCGAAAGCTCGACGAAGCGGCCCGGATCGAAATCGGTGATGACATAGGGGGCGGTCGTGATGGGGATGTTGTTCAGACCCGAACGGAAGAAGGCACTTTCGTCGTCGGCGTATTGCGCGGACTTCATGATCGGGCGGAACCCCAGCGTCATCAGCAGTTCCCGGTCGGGCGCACCGATGGTGAACCGGATGCCGCGATCACCGACCTTTTCGACGCTTTCAACCTTGGAGAAGGCGCTGCGATAACGTCCGTTCGCCCCCGCCTGCCCCAGAATGTTCCAGGACCAGATCACGTCGTCCTGCGTGACCGGGGTGCCGTCGGAAAATTCCGCCGCCGGGTTCAGGGTGAAGGTGATCTGGGTCTGCTCGTCGTTGACCTCGACCCGTTCGGCCAGAAGGCCATACAGGGTGAACGGCTCGTCATAGGCGCGACCCATGAGGCTTTCGTAGGCCAGAAAGCGCAATTGCCACGGCGTGTTGCCCTGCAGGATGTGAGGATTGAGGCTGTCGAAGCTGCCGACCTGGCCGTCCACGAAGGTTCCACCAGTGGGCGCGTCCGGGTTCGCCTGCGGCAAATTCGTGTAATCGGAGGGCAGCGCAGGTTCGCCGTAAAGCGCAATTCCATGCCCGTCCGCGACCACCGGAAAGGCGATTCCCAGCCCCGCCATGGTTGCGAGTATCACGCCCCCGCAGAACCGGATTCGCGAGAAACACTTGTTCATCATTGTCTTGCCCAACAGTAACGTATTGTTCACTTTGAAGTTTATCTGAAACACTCAGTGAGCGCTCGTTAAACTTTAGCTTGGACTCCGTAAGATGAAGGTCTATAACAGACTTACTGCTCGATAGGTTTCTTGCCTGTATGAAACCTGCCTCAATGACTTAGCGCCCGCCTTGTGCGGGCGTTTTTTTTGGCTTTACCGATAGTTGCGGGCTAGCTGCCGCGCCGCCGGACTGCCGTCATCGCAGAGCAGTCATGCAGATACAGAAGGGGCCTTTCGCAGATGTTGCATCCATGGTCCATCCCGTAATCATACAACACACGGCGGCATGCGAGTGTCATTTCGTAAAAAATTCGTTACCTTCACCGGCAGGAAAGCGCGATGGGACTTGCCGCTGCGCGCCATTTCGCTACTTGCGATGAACTGATCGGCACGGCGATGGTCCCGCGCACCGATGGTGCGGTGCAGACAACGATACATTGATCGAGGTCGATAGCAAAGGTCTGCCGCGTTTCCGGCATGACGACCCAAGGCGCATTCGTCGTCGATCTCATCGCCTTGTAGGAGAAGACGCATGGCAACCGAACCCAAGGCGAAGCAAATCAATCTGGCCCTTCAGGGCGGCGGAGCACATGGCGCGTTCACCTGGGGCGTGCTGGAGCGGATTCTGGCCGACGAGCGGATCGAGATCGCAGCCATTTCGGGGACCAGCGCGGGCGCGCTGAACGGCGCGGCGGTGAAATGCGGTCTGGCGCAGGGCAGCCGGAATCTGGCACTCGACACGCTGGAACAGGTCTGGACAGATATCGGTGCCCTGACGGACGAACGGCTGGCCCCCTGGCTTGCCGGCTTTTCGCCCCTGGCGGTCAGTCATATGATTGAAATGTCGCCCGGATATCAACTGATCGACGGCATGTCGCGGGCCGTGTCGCCCTATATGACAGGCGAATTCGCATCCAATGCCTTACGCAAGGTCGTCGAGGGGTTGAACTTCGATGCCATCTGTTCGGACGCGGGACCGGCGTTTCACATCTGCGCAACCAATGTGCGCACCGGCAAGATCAAGCTGTTCAACCACGAGGCCATCGGGCCGGATTCCATCTTGGCATCGGCCTGTCTGCCGACCTTGTTTCCGGCGGTCGTGATCGACGGAGAATCCTATTGGGACGGCGGTTATACCGGCAACCCCGCATTGTTTCCGCTGTTCGCTGCGGATCTGCCGCGTGACATCCTGATCGTGAACATAAATCCGCTGGAACGCCCCATTCTGCCGGTCACCGCCCGTGAAATCCAGAACCGGATCAACGAGATCAGCTTCAATACATCGCTTTTTCGCGAATTGCGGGCCATCCACTTCGTGCAGCGTCTGGTGCGGTCGGGCACGATCCCCGAAGGTGCCATGAAGGATGTGCTGGTTCACATGGTTGCGGACGATGAGTTGATGCGCAAGCTGTCGGTCGCGACCAAGTCGGTTGCCAACCCGATCGTCATGGCGCAGCTTCGCACCGCCGGGCAAGCGGCGGCAGACGCCTTTCTGGAGCGTGATTTCGACGCCATCGGCGATCGGTCGAGCGTCGATCTGGCCGAGATGTTCGCCTGACCGGAACCGAGGCTGTCGGGTGTGCGTTTCCCAAAACCAAGGAAGGAAACCATCATGAGCCGTGAAGATTTTGCCCGCGACTGGGTCCCGTTCCGCGACCCGATATTGTCCGCATATCCCGAACTGACAGACGAAGATCTGTCCGGTGCCGATGGTTCGACCGTGCTGCTGTCCAAGGTCATCGCCGACAAACAAGGGATACCGACAGACGAGGCACACCAGCGCCTGCACGAGTTTCTGTCCGGTCCCCTTCCCGCCGACGCCTATTCCGCGCCGGTTCATGACAACGCCTCGATCCAAGACAGTGGCGATTACATTGCCGAGGGCGAAGACGCGATGTCGGACGACGCGCGCTTCGGCGACGACGCCAAGACCGAAAACCCGGTGGGGCGCGACCGATGAAGGCCGCCCTTCCCGGATTGATCGCCCTGATGCTGACCGCACCGGCGATCGCGCAGGAACGGCTCGATATTTCGGGCCACTACGATCCTTCGTACTTGTGGTTCGACGCGCCGAACACGACAGACGCGGGCGACGCGCGCATCCGGATCGTGTTCGCAGGTCGCGAGGGCGCGGCCGCGCTCACGCCGAACCAATACTGGACCTACGGTCAATCCTATCGCCGTCATCTGGCGCGATTGTCGTTCCGTCAAACCGTCGCCAGCGCAGAGCCACGCGCACGATATGCGGCGTTCATGGACGTGTTGCGGGCCTATCCGAATCTTGCCGTGACCGGGTTCGATCTGGACCTGACCTATGACGAGACCGCTATCCCAGACTGGTGACCCAGAGGATCACCGCGTCTTCGGGTGAGGTCGAGATCACGTTGTGACCCATCGATGCGTCATAATACGCGCTGTCGCCGCGACGCATCTCGACCGGCTCATAAAACTCCAGATACAGACGGATCGTGCCGGTCAGGACCAGCAGGAACTCCTCTCCGTCGTGGCGCACCCATCCGTCGAATTCATCGAACCTGCGGGCCCGGACGCGGGAGCGATAGGGCAGCATGGATTTCTTCGTCAGCGTGCTGCCCAGCAGTTCATGCTCATATGTGGTCGTGACGTGGGTCTGCCCTTCGCCCGACATGGTGATATCGCGCCGACCGGTCACCTGCCCCTTGGTGGGCGGCGTGAACAGTTGCGGCACGCCGATCTCCAGCCCCGTCGCCAGCTTTTTCAACGCATCGAAGGTGGGCGACATCTGCCCATTCTCGATCTTGGACAGCGTTGACCGCGCCAGCCCCGCCTGCCGCGCCGCCTGTTCCAGTGTCCAGCCGCGCGATTTGCGCAGATCACGGACGCGGCTTCCCAGATCAAGCGGCTCGGCCTGAATGTGGGCACCGCTCTCGCGGGCAAGCTGGATCAGGCTGGGTTCATCGGATTTCGACATGCTGCCTTGTAGGCGGCAGTCCGGGTCATCCACAAGCATCGCGATCGGGGCGCATGATGGCGTCAGACACCCTCCAGCAGCATGATCTGCGCCTCGCCCGCGCCGATCCTGTGGTTTCGCGCTGCCTGATATTCAGGCGAGTCATAGCAGGCACGGGCGGCCTGCATACTCTCGAACTCGATAATCACGTTGCGCGGACTGCTCTGTCCCTCCAACGCGACGACCTCTCCTCCACGGGCCAGAACCCGCGCGCCATGCTTCTCAAACGCTTCCGTCGCACCCTTTGCATAGAGGGCATAAGGGTCGGGGTCCGTGACCGTCACATGGGCGATCCAATAGGCTTTGGGCATCGTTCGTCTCCTGCCGATTTTTTACCAGTTGATAAAATTTCACTTCGTGGCACTCTGTCCACCACAAAGTTCAATCGGAGAGTGACATGACAGAAGCGATGCGTCAGGACGGAATCCGCGCCGGACGGCTGGCTGCCGAAGATCTGGTCCGCAATTTCGGTGACCTGCATGCACCGCTTGGCGCGCATGAGGCGCTGGTCGCAGCAGATCGCTGTTATTTCTGCCACGATGCGCCCTGCGTGACGGCCTGTCCGACCGATATCGATATCCCGTTGTTCATCCGCCAGATCGCCACCGGGATGGAAGATGCGGCCGCCAAGACCATCTTCGACCAGAACATTCTGGGTGGCATGTGTGCCCGCGTCTGCCCGACAGAGACGCTGTGCGAAGAGGTCTGCGTACGCGAAGTGGCGGAAGGCAAGCCGGTCGAGATCGGGCGTCTGCAACGCTTTGCCACCGATGCGATGATGGCAGCCGGGGAACATCCGTTCGTGCGCGCCGCCGATACCGGCAAGCGGGTCGCCGTCGTCGGCGCGGGGCCTGCGGGACTGGCCTGCGCCCACCGGCTGGCGATGCACGGCCACACGGTCACGATGTATGATGCGCGCCCGAAACCGGGCGGCCTGAACGAATACGGGATTGCGGCCTACAAGACACCGAATGACTACGCCCAGGCCGAAGTGGACTGGCTGCTGAAGATCGGCGGCATCGCGGTCGAGACCGGCAAGGCGCTTGGCGACGGCCTGTCCCTGCAAGATCTGCGCGACGGTTTCGACGCTGTTTTTCTGGGCGTCGGTCTGGGTGGCGTCGGCGCGCTCGGGCTGGAGGGCGAGGCCCTGACCGGCACCGAAAACGCGGTCGATTTCATCGCGGCGCTGCGACAGGCCCCCGATCTGACCGCCCTGCCGGTCGGGCGGCATGTTGTCGTGATCGGCGGCGGAATGACCGCTGTGGATGCTGCCGTGCAGTCGAAACTGCTGGGCGCCGAGACGGTGACGATCGCCTATCGCCGTGGGCAGGACCGGATGCCCGCCAGCCGATGGGAACAGGATCTGGCCGCGACGCATGGTGTGCGCCTTATGTTCGGGGTTATCCCGCAGGCATTGCATGGCGATGACCGCCTTCGTGAAATCGAACTGGCCTACGTCGGGGCCGACATGACGCCGACCGGCGAGACGCAGCGCCTCTCCGCCGATCAATTGTTCCGCGCCATCGGCCAGAAGCTGGAAACGGTGGACGGTCTGGCGCTGGACGGCGGCAAGATCGCCGTGACCGGCGCGGGGCGCACCAGCGTCGATGGCGTATGGGCCGGAGGCGATTGTGCCTCGGGGGGCGAGGATCTGACGGTCACCGCCGTGGCGGAAGGCCGCAATGCTGCGATGGACATTCACGCGGCTCTGACCCAAGGTCGCCTATGAAAAAATCAAAAGCGCAAAACGCCCCCGCCCCCAAAACCCTGAGTGAAAAAGAAATTTCCGAGCGCAATCACGCCGCGCTCGACCGCGTGGCCGAAATGGACGACCCCGACAAGCTGCGGAATCTTATGCTGAATGCCGAGCGCATGGGCGTCGATACCGTGCAGGAAGCCGCTTTTCGCCGCCTCGCTCTCGTTCAGACCGACGTGCAGACGGGTGCCTCGGATACCGAAGCGGGCAGCACTGAATACGATCTCTGGCAGACGATCTTCGCCTATGAGCAGCTTTTGCGCGAAGATCGCGGCAAAGCCGTCCGCCTGACCAAGACACGCACCAAGCTGACAAAATCCGGGGCCGTGAAAGCACTGGAAACCTTCGCCGATGCAACGGACGACACCGGCAGTTTCGATACACTGGTGGCCCGCGGCTGGTCGGACATGACAGGCGAAGCCGTTATCCTGCGCCATGCCGACGATTTCGACGCGGCCACCCGCGACGCCGCCTCCGCCCGGCTTGAAGCCGCCAGGAGCGAGCCGGAGACAAAGGGTGACCCCGAGACAGAGGACGCCTGATTGCGCGCGCGCCAGATCGCGCGAACCGACATGGCGAACCTGAACGCCACCCCGACCGGACAACAGACCGAGGAGAGACCAATGGCCAACCTGACAACCGACTTCATCGGGATCAAATCGCCTAATCCGTTCTGGCTGGCCTCGGCCCCGCCGACCGACAAGGAATACAACGTCCGCCGGGCGTTCAAAGCCGGTTGGGGCGGCGTCGTCTGGAAGACTCTGGGCGCGGAAGGCCCGCCGGTCGTGAACGTGAACGGCCCCCGATACGGCGCGATCTATGGCGCGGATCGGCGGTTGCTGGGGCTGAACAACATCGAGCTGATCACCGACCGCCCGCTGGAGGTAAATCTGCGTGAGATGAAGGCGGTCAAGCGCGACTATCCCGACCGCGCGATGATCGCGTCGATCATGGTCCCCTGCGAGGAAGACGCCTGGCGCGCCATCCTGCCGCGCGTCGAGGAGACGGGCGCGGACGGGATCGAGCTGAACTTCGGCTGCCCGCACGGCATGTCCGAACGGGGCATGGGTGCCGCCGTCGGCCAGGTGCCCGAATATATCGAGATGGTGACCCGCTGGTGCAAACAATACTCGCGCATGCCCGTCATCGTGAAACTGACACCCAATATCACCGATGTGCGCAAACCGGCGGCGGCGGCCCGGCGCGGCGGCGCGGACGCGGTGTCGCTCATCAACACGATCAATTCCATTACCTCGGTCAATCTGGACACGATGTCGCCCGAGCCTTCGATCGACGGCAAGGGCAGCCACGGCGGCTATTGCGGCCCGGCGGTCAAACCCATCGCCCTGTCGATGGTGTCGGAAATCGCCCGCGACCCGGACACCCATGGCATGCCGATCAGCGGCATCGGCGGCGTGACCACATGGCGCGACGCAGCCGAATTCCTGTCGCTCGGCGCGGGCAACGTGCAGGTGTGCACGGCGGTCATGACCTACGGCTTCAAGATCATCGACGAGATGACGTCCGGTCTGTCGCGCTGGATGGACGACAAGGGTTATACTTCTGTCGAAGATGTCGTGGGCCGCGCCGTGCCGAACGTCACCGACTGGAAGCACCTGAACCTGAACTACATCGCCAAAGCCAAGATCGATCAGGACGCCTGCATCTCCTGCGGTCGCTGCTATGCCGCCTGCGAAGATACCTCGCATCAGGCCATCGCCATGTCCGCCGACCGCACCTTCACCGTGATCGACGAGGAATGCGTGGCCTGCAACCTGTGCGTCGACGTCTGTCCGGTCGAGGACTGCATCACCATGGAGGCAATGGCCCCCGGCACAACCGACCCGCGCACCGGCATCGTCGTCAAGGCGGAGCCTGCGGACTGGACGACGCATCCGAACAATCCGGGCGCGGTCGCGGCGGAATAGGCGTCAGCCCGTCAGCATCCGCGTGAACATCGTGGTCAGGTGGGCCTCGGCCTCCTCCCACGGGTCGCGGGTGTCGCCCAGAACGGCGCTGACCTGAACGGCGAAATCGGCATAATGCTGGGTCAGCGCCCAGACCGACATGATCAGGTGGTGCGGCTCCGACGGGGCAATCCGTCCCGCCGCCATCCAACCCGAAATGACGCGGGCCTGCGCATCGACCAGCTTGCGCAGATCACCCGACAATTCCGGCGCCAACACCGGAGCACCGCGCAGAACCTCACCCGCGAACAGGCGGCTTTCGCGCGGATAATCCCGTGCCAGGTGCAGCTTGCGGCGGACATAGGCCAGAAACTCCACAACCGGATCGCCATCCGGGTCCAGCACGCGCAGCGGGTCCAGCCAAGTGTCGAGCAATCGCTCCAGCAGGGCCAGATAAACCGCTTCCTTCGACGGAAAGTAATACAGCAGGTTCGGCTTCGACAACCCGGCCGCATTCGCCAGCCCGTCCAGTGTGGCGCCGGCAAAGCCTTCGACAGAAAACACCTCCAGCCCGGCCTCCAGGATACGCGCGCGGCGGTCGCGCTGGATACGGGTGTCGTCGTTCACCATGCATGGACCTCGGGCGGCAGGACAAAAGCACTGCCGGATATTTGAGCAAGTGCCGGAACGCCGCATCTGGACCCGCGTGCCGGTTGACTGAATTCGACCCTCTGATAGCGTTCATTTGACCAGACGGTCAAATACTCGGGGGACACATGGCAGCCAGCGCAGGACAGAATCTTCGTATCGACGCCGACCGGCTGTGGGACAGCCTGATGGAAATGGCCAAGATCGGCCCCGGCGTGGCGGGCGGCAACAACCGCCAGACCCTGACCGATGCCGACGCCGAAGGCCGCGCTCTGTTCAAGTCGTGGTGCGATGCGGCGGGCTGCACCATGGGCGTCGACAAGATCGGCAACATGTTCGCCACCCGCCCCGGCACCGACCCCGATGCCCTGCCGGTCTATGTCGGCAGCCATCTGGACACGCAGCCCACGGGCGGCAAATACGACGGCGTTCTGGGCGTGCTGGCCGGGCTGGAGGTCATCCGCACCCTGAACGACCTGGACATCAAGACGAAACATCCCATCGTCGCGACCAACTGGACCAACGAAGAAGGCACGCGGTTTGCGCCCGCAATGCTCGCCTCCGGTGTCTTTGCGGGCGTCCACACGCAAGACTGGGCCGAAGACAAGACCGACGCCGAAGGCAAACGCTTCGGCGACGAATTGGACCGCATCGGCTGGCGCGGCGACGAAGACGTCGGGGCGCGTCGCGAGAAGATGCACGCCTTCTTCGAGCTGCACATCGAACAGGGCCCCATTCTGGAAGCCGAGGGCAAGGATATCGGCGTCGTCACGCATGGGCAGGGCCTGTCGTGGACGCAGATCACCATCTACGGCAAGGACAGCCATACCGGCTCGACCCCCATGCCGATGCGCAAGAACGCCGGGCTGGCGATGGCGCGCATCCTGCTGGAAGTGGAGGATATTGCGCTGTCCCATGCGCCCCATGCCGTCGGTGCTGCGGGTCACATCGACGTCTACCCGAACTCGCGCAACGTCATTCCCGGCAAGGTCGTCTTCACTGTCGATCTGCGGTCGCCGGACCTGTCGGTGATCGAGGATATGGAGACACGGCTGGACGCGGCGGCCCGCAAAATCTGCGACGATATGGGAATGGAGGTCGAACTGGAAAAAGTCGGCGGCTTTGACCCGGTGACCTTTGACGAAGGCTGCGTGACGGCGGTGCGCAATGCCGCCGAACGTCTGGGATACAGCCACATGGACATCATCTCGGGCGCGGGTCACGACGCCTGCTGGATCAACCGCGTGACGCCGACCGCCATGATCATGTGCCCCTGCGTCGACGGCCTGTCGCACAACGAAGCCGAGGACATCACCAGGGAGTGGGCGCAGGCCGGGGCCGATGTCCTGTTGCATGCGGTGCTCGAGACGGCGGAGGTTGTCGAATGAAAACCGGATCCCTTACCCGCTCGGCCCTCATTTTCGCCCTGATCTTCTTCGTGGCGAACCTGGCCTTTGATGCGTATCGTGCGGGAGGTGTGACCGCAGGAGCCTTCGGCTCGGCTGTGGTCACGACACTGATCGCCACGGCCCTATATGTGCTGTTCCTTCGCTTCATGTCCCGCAGGAAAGACCGCTCAAAATGATACGCTTCCTCCCGCTTTTCGTCCTCTCCGCCTGTGCCCTGCCCACGGCCAACGGTCCCGTCCCCGACCCCCAGGCATACAGCGTCAGTACGGCCCCCGTCCCCTTCGCCGTCAACCGCCTTCTGCCGCGTGGCGTCACCGTGCAGGACGTCCGCGTCGCCGACAATTGCTACGGCTATCAGTATCAGGGGCAGATCTACCCCGTGCTGATCCCGCGCGGGACGCAGTACTGCCTGTGATGCCAGGGTTGTCCCAAATTGTGCTGATGCTGATTGTCTGGCCCGCCGTCGCGGTCGCCGGGGCCGGGGCGTTCACGGCGGGACAAAGCTGGGACTGGCAGCTTACGGAACCCTTTGACATGACCCGCGACGTGGCAGTCATGGACATCGATCCCGACAACCACGACCCTGCGGAAATCGCGGCGCTGACGGCGCGCGGTATCGCCACCATCTGCTACGTCAGCGTCGGCACGCTCGAGGATTGGCGCGACGATGTGGACGCCTTCCCGCCCGACGTCGTCGGTCGCACCTATGGCGATTGGCCGGACGAGCGGTTCCTCGACATCCGCCGCCTCGACATCCTGGTGCCGATCATGCAGGCGCGGATTGCCCGCTGCGCTGCGCTCGGCTTCGACGGGGTGGAGCCGGACAATATGGACGTCTACGACAATGCCTCCGGCTTCCCGCTGACCGAAGACGACGCCGTGGCCTATATTCGCGCGCTGGCCGATACCGCGCACCGCCTCGGGCTGGCCATCGGACAGAAGAACGCCCCCGGCCTGACGCCCGCGCTGATTTCAGATATGGATTTCGCCATCACCGAAGGCTGCGCACAGGACGGCTGGTGCAGCGCCATGTCGCCCTACATCGCCGCTGGCAAGCCGGTCTTTGCCGCAGAATACACCGACCGTCCGCTGGACGTGGCCGACGTCTGCGCCCAATCTGCAAGCCTCGGCCTGTCGACCATCATCAAGGATCGGGATCTGACCGCCACCCGCCGCGGCTGCCCCGAATGAGGAGGTTTCCATGACCAAAGTCATCAAGAACGGCACCATCGTCACCGCCGACCGGCAATGGAAGGCCGATGTGCTGATCGAGGGCGAAAAGATCGCGCAGATCGGCGAGAACCTTTCGGGCGACGAGGTCATCGACGCCTCCGACGCCTATGTCATCCCCGGCGGCATCGACCCGCACACGCATCTGGAAATGCCCTTCATGGGCACCACCGCCGCCGAGACCTTCGAGTCCGGAACCTTCGCGGCGGCGGCGGGCGGCACCACCATGCTGGTCGATTTCTGCCTGCCGGGCGAAGACGGCTCCCTGCTGAACGCGATCGACGAGTGGGACCGCAAATCGCGCGACCAGATCTGCACCGACATCAGCTATCACATGGCGATCACCGGCTGGAACGAGAAGATCTGGGGCGAAATGGAAGCCGTTGTCAAAGACCGCGGCATCAACACCTTCAAGCACTTCATGGCCTACAAGGGCGCGCTGATGGTGGAGGATGACGAGATGTTCGCCTCCTTCCGCCGCTGCGCCGAACTGGGCGCGCTGCCGCTGGTCCATGCCGAGAACGGAGACATCGTGGCCGCCAAGCAGGAACAACTGCTGGCCGACGGCATCACCGGCCCCGAAGGCCACGCCTACTCCCGCCCGCCGGAAGTGGAAGGCGAAGCGGCCAACCGCGCCATCATGATCGCCGACGCCGCCGGGACGCCGCTCTACATCGTCCACGTCTCCTGCGAACAGGCGCATGAAGCCATCCGCCGCGCCCGCCAGAAAGGCATGCGCGTCTATGGCGAACCGCTGATCCAGCACCTGACGCTCGATGAATCCGAGTATTTCAACAAGGACTGGCAGTATGCCGCCCGCCGCGTCATGTCCCCGCCGTTCCGCAACAAGATGCATCAGGACAGCCTCTGGGCCGGCCTCGCTTCCGGGTCGTTGCAGGTCGTCGCCACCGACCACGCCGCCTTCTCGGACGAGCAGAAGCGCATGGGCGTCGGTGATTTCACCCGCATCCCGAACGGCACCGGCGGCCTTGAGGAGCGCATGGCGATGCTCTGGACCAAGGGTGTCGACACCGGCCGCCTGACGCCCGAAGAATTCGTCGCCGCCACCTCAACCAACATCGCCAAGATCCTGAACATCTACCCGATGAAGGGCGGGCTGACCGTGGGCGGTGACGCCGACGTCGTGGTCTGGGACCCGTCGATCAAACGCACCGTGTCCGTCGCCACGCAGAAGAGCATCATAGATTACAATGTCTTCGAAGGCATGGAGTTGTCCGCCGCCCCCCGCTACACCCTGTCGCGCGGAGAGGTCATCTGGGCCCACGGCCAGAACTCGCAACCGCAGCCGGGACGGGGGAAATTCGTGCGGCGGAACCCGTTTGCGTCCGCGTCGAAGGCGCTGTCGAAGTGGAAGGCGCTGAACACGCCGCGCAAGATCGAGCGCGATCCGATGAACATCCCGGCGGGGGTTTAGGGTTCGCGGAGCTTTGCAGCCCATGCTCTTAAACTGGCACGAGTCATTTCGTACTGTGCGTTCTTCCGCGCTTCAGCCGACGCCGTCCGGCGTCGCGATTCCATGCGAGACTGTCTTATCTTGTTCTTTGTCTGCGCCTTCTCTTCGTCGGAAAGAAAGGCTCGCCCCACAGAAGACTGCGCCTTGGCCTTCTTCTTCCGACGCGCTTTCTTCTTCAGACCCGCGTCATCATGAGACCACGCGTGCTTAGTTTTGAAGCCACTCAATACCGGTCTGCACCTTATAATGGTGGAGCCGCCCAAATAAGTTCCCTTTGCCATGTTTGGACCGTGCCGCATCAGTCAGGAGATTTGCAAGATGAACAGCCCAAATAATGAGACTGTTCCTTCCTATCATCCTGTTCCGGCTGCCTAATGTTGAACCGTGAATGCGCACTTCCTGCCGACTTTATGACTTTCAGCGGGCCCAAAGAGCTACTGGCAATTCAGGTTGCGAGTGGTGGCGGGATCGCCATTGTAGTTGCAGGGCTTAGTCAATGGAGGCCGGATGCCAGATGACGTGATTAATGCCGCGGGTTTGGACCTCACCTTCCCGTCCCCCGACGGTCCCGTTCACGCGCTCTCCGACATCTCGCTGGACATAAACGAGGGCGAGTTCGTCTCCTTCATCGGCCCCTCGGGCTGCGGCAAGACGACCTTCCTGCGCTGCGTCGCCGCCCTCGAGACCCCCACCGGCGGCACCCTCACCGTCAACGGCATGACCCCCGACGAGGCACGGAAAGCGCGCGCTTACGGATACGTGTTTCAGGCCGCGGGCCTCTACCCGTGGCGGACCATCGGCAGGAACATCTCCCTGCCGCTGGAAATCATGGGTTACTCCAAGTCGGACCGCACCAAGCGCACCCAAGATGTCCTCGAACTGGTCGAACTGGACAAGTTTGCCAACAAATACCCGTGGCAACTGTCGGGCGGGATGCAGCAGCGCGCCTCGATTGCCCGCGCGCTGGCTTTCGATGCCAAGGTCCTGCTGATGGACGAACCGTTCGGCGCGCTGGATGAAATCGTCCGCGACCGCCTGAACGAAGAACTCCTCGCCCTGTGGAAGCGCACCAACAAGACAACGCTCTTCGTCACCCACTCGATCCCCGAAGCCGTCTACCTGAGCACGAAAATCGTCGTCATGTCCCCGCGCCCCGGCCGCATCACCGACATCATCGACAGCCCCCTGCCCCACGACCGACCCCTCGATATCCGCGACACGCCCGAATTCCTCGCCATCGCCCACCGCGTCCGCGAAGGCCTGCGCGAAGGGATGGAGGTCGCATGACCCGCGACACCTGGCAGACCATCGCGGACATCATCGTCATCGCGATCTCGCTCTGGTTCCTGTTCTCGGGCAATTTCGATGACATTCCCGCGCGGCGGGTGGTCAGCGCCGTGGCCCTGTTCGTGATCGCCACCTCGGCCTGGCGCATCTTGCGGCGCTGGCGGGCCAGATCGTGACGGATACGCAGATCTCTGCCCCCGGCGCGGGCATCGGGCGGTCCGGCAGGGTCGCGCTGGCCATGCGCGGGATGCACCATCGGCTTGGCCCCGTTCTTGCCGTCGTCGCCGCGCTGATTGCACTCTGGTATCTGGCCGCCATACCGATGAACGCGCAGAACAGCCTGATGCTGGCCGAACGCGAGGGCATCGTCCTGACCCCTGCCACCGCGTCCGAGCGGCGCAACATGAGCGGCTTCGCCCTGACGCTGGCCGAACCATCCCAGGCCGTGGCCCGCGCCTTTGCGCAGGACCGACCCCGCCTGCCTTCGCCGCATCAGGTGCTGGCGGAATTGTGGGACAGCACGGTCAACCAGAACGTCACCTCCAAACGCAGCCTCGTGCGCCACGCGGGCATCACGCTGGCCCCCACGCTCTTGGGTTTCGTGATCGGATCGCTGGCCGGTATCGCGCTGGCCGTGGGCATCGTGCATTCGCGTCTCATGGACCTCAGCGTCATGCCCTGGGCCATCGCGTCGCAGACCATCCCGATCCTCGCCATCGCGCCGATGATTATCGTGGTGCTCAATTCCATCGGCGTGCAGGGGGTGCTGCCCAAGGCGATCATCTCGGCCTATCTGTCGTTCTTCCCGGTCACGGTCGGCATGGTGAAGGGGTTGCGCGCGCCCAGCCCCTCGGACCTCGACCTGATGCGGACATGGAATGCCTCGGCCACCCGCACCCTGCTGTCACTGCGCCTGCCGACGTCGCTGCCCTATCTGTTCACCTCGCTGAAGATCGCGGTTGCCGCCGCGCTCGTCGGCGCCATCGTGGGCGAATTTCCGACCGGCGCCGTGTCGGGCCTCGGCGCGCGGCTTCTGGCGGGCAGCTACTACGGCCAGACGGTGCAGATCTGGTCGGCTCTGTTCGGTGCGGCCATCGTCGCTGCGGCACTGGTGGCGGCCATCGGGCTGGCGCAGCGCGTGACCCTGAAACGCATGGGCTTGTCATGACTGTCGCCGCGCACAGGCCCGCTCGACTGGCCCCGTGGGGTCTGGCCCTCGGCGGGTTTGTCCTGATCGGCGTCGCGTTCCTTGTGGGATGGCAACTGGCGCTTGTGCTCGCGGTCTGGCTGGCACTCTGGGCGGTCAACGTCGGCGTGGCACGGACGACGGCGGGCACATGGGCCGCGCCTGTTCTGTTTGGCCTGACGCTCCTGATCTTGTGGGAACTGACCGTCCGGCTGTTCAACGTGCCCGGCGTCATTCTGCCCGCCCCGACACAGATCGCCGTGGCGCTTGCCGAAAATACCAACATGCTCCGGGCCGATTTCGTCCAGACCGTGCTCAAAGGCGCACTCGGCGGCTGGCTGATAGGCAGCACCGCCGGCATCGCCACGGCCCTTCTGGTGGCGCGCTCCGATTTCCTGCGCCGTGGCCTTCTCCCGGTCGGAAACTTCGTCGCGGCCCTGCCGATCGTCGGCACCGCGCCCATCCTTGTGATGTGGTTCGGCTTCGGCTGGGAAAGCAAGGCCGCCGTCGTCGTCGTCATGGTCTTCTTCCCGGTGCTCGTGAACACCGTCGCGGGGCTTGCCGACACGACATCCATGCAGCGCGACCTGATGCGCACCTACGGCGCCTCCGCGGGACAGGACCTGCGTTACCTCCGCGCGCCCTCCGCCCTGCCCTTCGTGTTCAACGGCCTGAAAATCGCCACCACGCTTGCCCTCATCGGGGCCATCGTCGCCGAATTTTTCGGCAGTCCCACCTTCGGCCTGGGCTTTCGCATCTCGACAGAGGTCGGACGCCTGAACCTGCCGGTCGTCTGGGCCGCAATCGTCGTTGCCGCCGTGACCGGAAGCCTCTGGTACGGGGCCATCGCCATGTTGGAAAAACGCCTGACGTTCTGGCATCCTTCACAAAGAGGGCGGGGATGACATCCGCCCCTGACAAGCGCACGGTCCAACCCGTCCGCACAACAGCAGAGAGAGAGACATGAAACATCTGATAGCTTCCGCAGGACTTGCCGTCGCAGGCCTGACCGCCCCGGCCTTCGCCGATGCGCACGCGAACTCGGTAACCCTGCAATTGCAGTGGGTCACGCAGGCGCAGTTCGCCGGATATTACGTCGCCAAGGACAAGGGCTTCTACGACGAAGAAAACCTCGACGTCACGATTCAGCCCGGCGGCCCCGACATCGCCCCGCCGCAGGTCCTCGCGGGCGGCGGCGCGGACGCCATGCTCAACTGGATGCCCTCGGCCCTGTCGGCGCGCGAAAAGGGCCTGCCCGTCGTCAACATCGCGCAGCCCTTCAAGACCTCCGGCCTGATGCTGACCTGCTGGAAGGACACCGGCATCACCGGCCCGCAGGACTTCATCGGCAAGACCATCGGCGTCTGGTTCTTCGGCAACGAATACCCGTTCCTGTCGTGGATGTCGCAGGAGGGCATCCCGACCGACGGCGGCGACGACGGCGTGACCGTCCTGAAACAGGGCTTCAACGTCGATCCCCTGCTGCAACGTCAGGCCGACTGCATCTCGACCATGACCTACAACGAATACGGCCAGGTGCTCGACGCGGGCGTGTCCGAGGATGAACTCGTCACCTTCAAATACGAGGACATGGGCGTCGCCACGCTGGAAGACGGCATCTGGGTTCTGGAAGACAACCTGGAAGACGAGGTCTTCGTCGACAAGATGACCCGCTTCGTCCGCGCCTCGATGAAAGGCTGGAAATACGCCGAGGAGAACCCGCAGGAGGCCGCCGAGATCGTTCTGGAAAATGACGAAACCGGCGCCCAGACCGAGGCGCATCAGGTTCGCATGATGGGCGAAATCGCCAAGCTGACGGCGGGCTCGAACGGCGCATTGGACGAGGCCGACTACCAGCGCACGGTCGATACCCTGCTGGCAGGCGGGTCCGATCCGGTGATCTCGAAAGCGCCGGAAGGGGCCTGGACGTCGGTGATTACGGATCAGGCGCTGAACTGAGGCTTGGTGTTTGGTGAAGGAGGGGGCGTCTCGCGGGGCGCCCCTTTCCGTTCGGCGGATATGCGCGGCTAATTCGATGACGGCCGATCTCCGGCTCCAGTGGATCAGGGCAAACGCATGAAAGGAACAAAAAGCCGAAAGCAAGGGTTCCGTCCGAGGGCCGGCAAAATCACAACCAACACCGATAGTTGTTCCATCGAAGCGACCCCTGAGGACACCACGCCATGGAAGATCCAATCGTTCCATTCGATTTGATGCGTATGTTCTTCGGGACAGATCCGGCGCTGTTCTACCTTGAGATCGTATTCCGAACTTTCGTGATCTACGCCTATGCCCTTCTTCTGATCCGCTGGGTCGGCGGGCGAGGCATCGCGCAGATGTCGGTAGTCGAATTCCTGCTTGTCATCGCGCTGGGCTCAGCGGTGGGCGATGCGATGTTCTACCCGGAGGTGCCGATACTGCACGCCATGCTGGTCATCACCATCGTGGTGCTCATAAACAAGTTCCTCGATGTTCTGATATTTCAATACAAGCCGATAGAAGAAATCATCGACGGCGTAACGTCAGAGGTAGTCAGCGATGGCGTGATCAATATGGAGACCCTGCGTAAAAGCAAACTCGGCAAAAGCGAACTCTTCGAGGGTCTGCGCGAGCAGGGCTATGTCAACCTTGGCGCCGTGCGGCAGGCATATCTCGAGTCCTCCGGACGGTTAAGCACCTTTCGCGCCAGGCCCCCACGCCCCGGACTGCCGATCGAACCCGCATGGAGTGTATGTCCTCCGGAAAAATTCGGCCCCGGCACGGTCGTTACCGGAACAGGGGCGGCCTGCTGCAAATGCGGCACGGTCATACAAGACTCCGGCAGGACACTGACTGCATGCCCCCGTTGCGGCAACAAGACCTGGACACATGCCGTGCTGGCTGAACAGTACGGCTCTTGACTGCAAATCCGGCTCACAGCCAAAAAATGGCACCGCCGGGTGCCATTTTTCCGCTTCGGGGGGTGAACCTGACGTCATCGCCTCTCCCATAGTTGAAAGACGATCTCAGGCCTCAGGCTCCAACGGGCGATTTCGCTGCATCGTTGACCGTCTTGTCCGCAAGTTTGGTCAGATCGGCGTCGGTCTTCCATTCCTGCTGCAACGTTTCATCCAGCAGTTTTGCCGCATCACCCATGTTCAGTTCCTTCGCCCAACGGTGAAGGGTCCCGTAGCGCGTAATCTCATAGTGCTCGACGGCTTGAGCGGACGAGATCAGGCCCGCATCCAAGGCCGGACTGCCCTTGAACTCTTCGATGATTTCTTCGGCCTCCGAGATGATCCCCTCGATTGCATCGCATGTCTTGCCACGCGCGGGCTTGCCGAGGATTTCGAAAACCTTCTGAAGGCGTTCGATCTGTTCTTCCGTTTCGCCAAGGTGCTTGTCGAACGCCGCGGCCAACTTCTCGTTGGTCGCCGCGCGTTTCATCTTGGGCAGAGCCTTCAGGATCTTGCGTTCGGCATAGTAGATATCCTTCAACGTATCGAGAAACAGATCTTCAAGTGTCTTGACCTTGGCCATCGTCGCGTCCTCTCCGATGATGAAATTGTTTTACGAACGGCATCACGTGCCGCGCAGGCCAACACCTGTCTCGATCAAACGTTCCATTCGCTGGGAAACCGCCGCCATCGTCCCGGGCAACGACGAGACCGCGGCCCACCAAGTCCGCATGATGGGCGAAACCGCCAAGCTGACCGCCGGGTCGGACGGATCGCTGGACGAGGCCGATTATCAGCGTACGGTCGATAGATTGCTGGCCGGCGGCTCCGACCCAGTAATTTCGGAAGCGCCCGAGGGGGCTTGGACGTCGATGATTATGGATCAGGCGCTGAACTGAGGCTTGGTTCTTCGGTGAAGGAGGGGGCGTCCGGGAGGGCGCCCTTTTTGACAATGCCCCTATCCGCCCCCACGCCGGGCGCGCGCCTGTCCGTGTGATGGTGCCGCACCGCCCGTGAATCCCACTTTATCCCCGTTCCACCCCTCTGCCGTCACGTTCCGCACCACGGCAGCACCGCGCCAAGCCGCCCGGACGGGCAGGCGCGCGCCCGGTGGCCGCACGCGGCCTTGTTCCGGGCGGGTTGGCGACACCGACAAGCCGTTGCACAGCGGCGACTGGCATGGCTGTTTCGCCGGTGACGTCCGCAGCCTACTCGACAGTCTGGAGATCGAGACTTGTACGGTTCTGGCCCGTGCCTCCGCCTATGCCCCCAACGCCTTGAGCCGTGCAATCAGGCTCGATGTGTCCCATCGTCCGCCCCCCATCGCCTGCACATCCTTGTAATACTGATCGATCAGAGCCGTGCCCGGCAACGGCGCTCCGATGTTCTCGGCTTCCGACAGGCAAATCCGCAAATCCTTACGCATCCAGTCGACGGCGAAGCCATGATCGAACTTGCCCTCCAGCATCGTCTTGTGGCGGTTGACCATCTGCCACGATCCGGCGGCACCGCCCTGAATGACATCAACCACCGCTTCGCCGTCCAGTCCGGCCTTCTGCGCGAACAGCATCGCTTCGGACAAGCCCTGCACCAGTCCCGCGATGCAGATCTGGTTAACCATCTTGGTCAATTGGCCCGCACCCACGTCACCCATTCTGCGCGAAACCTTGGCGAAGGCAGCCATTACCGGCTCGGCCCGATCATAGTCGTCCTGCGCGCCGCCGCACATGATGACCAGCTGGCCATTCTCCGCGCCCGCCTGTCCGCCGCTGACCGGCGCGTCGACCCAAGCGATGCCCTTCTCGGCCGCCGCCGCCGCCAATTCGCGTGTCACCTCGGCGGATACGGTCGTGTGATCGACGAACAGCGCCCCTTCCGCCATGCCCGCGAAGGCCCCGTCGTCGCCCAGGCAGACACCGCGCAGATCGTCGTCATTGCCGACGCAGGCCATCACGATGTCGCGACCCGCCGCAGCGGCGCGGGGGGTTTCGGCTGATGTCCCTTCATGAACTTCGACCCAGGATTCCGCCTTGGCGGACGTGCGGTTGTAGACGCAGACATCGTGTCCGGCCTTTGCCAGGTGGCCCGCCATCGGTGCCCCCATCACACCCATTCCCAGAAACGCGACATTTGCCATGATGGCCTCCCTTTGCATCTACTCGTCGTGAAGGTTAGATCGGCCCCGACCAAGGGGGTCAACAGGGGGAAGTATGGAGCGTCTGTTCCGCTGGACATTCCGTATCGTTGCGGCTGTCCTGCTGCTGGCCGGTCTGGCCATCGGCGTTGTCTACTGGCTGGCCTGGCGCAGCCTGCCCGACTATGACGCGACCGAGGTCGTCGCCGGACTGACAGCTCCGGTCGAGATCGTGCGCAATACCTACAATGTTCCCCACATTTTCGGCGAAACGGATGCCGACGTGTTCTTCGGGCTGGGCTATGCCCATGCGCAGGACAGGTTGTGGCAGATGACGCTGATGCGGCGCACGGCGCAGGGCAAGCTGTCGGAATTGTTCGGCCAGCGTACCCTGCGCACCGACGAATTGCTGCGCCGCCTTGGCCTATACCGTGCCGCCGTACGGTCGGTCGCGGCGCAGGACGACGAAACGCTGGCGATGCTGGAGGCTTATTCCGCCGGCGTGAATGCCCGGATCGAGGTCATAAACCGCGAGGCGCGCGGACGTGGCGCGCCCGAGTTTTTCCTGTTCGAACCTCAGATCGCCCCGTGGCAACCCGCCGACAGCATCGCGATCGTCAAGCTGATGGCGCTGCAATTGTCCGGACAGGCCAGTGAAGAAGTGCTGCGCGCCCGCGCCTCGCTGATCCTGCCGGAGGAGCGTCTTCGCGACCTGCATCCCGACGTTCCCGGCAAGGGCAAGGTTGTTCTGGCGAGTGATCTTTTCCCGACGCTGTCGCAGACCCAATTCGCCCAAGCCGACCCCGAAGATGACCCGTTTTTGTGGCCCGTTCCGCGCCGTGGTCTGTCGGGCGCGTCCAATGCCTTCGCCGTCGCCGCCGAACGAGCGGCCGCCGGGGGCGCCCTGCTGGCCAACGATCCGCATATGGGGCTGACGGCACCGACGATCTTCTATCTGGCGCGGTTGCAGCTATCGACGGGTGGCGCCATCGGCGGTACGATCCCCGGCATACCTGTCGTTATGGTTGGCCGGACAAACCAGCTGGGCTGGGGCCTGACATCCAGTTACATGGACGATCAGGACGTGATGATGGAGCAGTTGAACCCCGATGACATCACTCAGTATCGCACCCCAGACGGATGGGCCGATTTCGAGACCGAGCGGACGATCATCAAAATCAAGGATGCCCAACCCGTCACGCTGACCCTGCGACGGAGCGTCAATGGCCCGATTCTGACGGGACGCCAGTTCGATCTGGGAACGGTAACCCCGCAGGGCTATGTCCCCGCCCTCTCCTGGACCGCGCTGGCCGAAGACGACACGTCGCTGCGCACGGGGCTGGATTTGATGCGGGCCGCAGATCTGGACGAAGGATTGGCTGCCGCCAGGTATTTCGTCGCGCCGTCGCAGAACCTGATGCTGACCGATGGCAAGCGTATCGCCATGCAGGTGATGGGCCGTCAGCCCGACCGGGACGAACTGCATCAGTCCCAGGGCCGCATCCCCGCACCGGGCTGGGTCGAGGCCAATCGTTGGAAGGGCACGAAACCCTTCGAAGAGAATCCCGTCTGGACCGACCCCGAGGGAGGGTTGCTGGGCAATACCAACAACAAGACTGTCGATACGCCGTTCCCCGATCATCTGAGTTTCGTATGGGGCGACAGTCAGCGGGTGCAACGCATGGAGCGCCTGTTGCAGGCCCGCGACGTGCATACCCGCGCCTCCCTGATGGAAGCGCAGCTGGACACCGTGTCTTTCGCCGCGCGATCGCTGCTGCCGCTGGTCGGGCGGGATCTGTGGTTCACCGGAGATTCCGCCCCCGCCGACAGTGTGCAACGGCGCAGGCAGGTGGCGCTGGAACTGCTGGCCGCATGGAACGGCGAGATGTCCGAACACCTGCCAGAGCCGCTGATCTACTCCGCATGGATGCGATTCCTGCAACAGCGTCTGATCCGCGACGACCTTGGCCCGCTTACATCGGAATACCCCCTGATGGAGCCGCTGTTCATCGAACGTGTCTTCCGCAACACGGACGGCGCGGGCGCGTGGTGCGATGTCATTCAGTCGACCGCGCCGGAAACCTGCACCGAGATCGCGCGCCAGTCGCTGGACGATGCGCTGCAGTTTCTGGAAGACCGCTATGGCTCCCGTGTCGAGGCATGGCGCTGGGGCGATGCGCACGAGGCCCGGTCGGACCACCCCGTTCTGGGCGACATTCCCGGTCTGGGACTGATCGTGAATATTCGCCAATCGACCTCCGGCGGCGATCATACGCTGCAACGCGGGCGCACCAGTGGCGAGTTGCCCGACCCGTTCCTGAACGTACAGGCGGCGACCTATCGCGGCGTCTATGACTTTGCCGACCCGGAAAGCAGCGTCTTCATCACCTCGACCGGGCAGTCAGGGCATCCGCTGTCCAAGTATTACGACGACCTGGGCGAGTTGTGGCGACGTGGCGAATACATACCGATGACGCTGGACCCCGATCTGGCGCGCGCCGGTGCAGTCGGGATCACGACCCTGTTGCCCGTACCTTAAACGGGCGCTCCTTCAGTCTGACAGGGCCTTGCCCAGCCGCGGCAAACGCGCCCGTTTCATCAGGGCGCGCAAGGGTTGCGGTGTGCCTGAAAGACGCTGCGCCGTCGCACGCACGTCTTCGACGACCCACGCAACAGTCGCGCCATCCACCAGCCAAAGGTCCATCAGGAAAGCGTCGGGATTCTGCAACTTCATCCCCTCGGCAGCCACGTCGCGGCGTGGAAAATCCTTGATGTTCAGTGTCACCAGCACGTCGGCCCCGGCGTCCGAGGCCGACGCCAGAACATGGATGTCGTCCGGGTCCGGCAACCAGAGCCGGGCCTGCGTTGCATCGCCAGGAAGGACCTCCGCCTTCGGAAAACGCGCTCGCAGGGTCGCGATTTCACCCCGCGAAAACACTTCGCCGCCTTCGATCTTGCGCGAGGCCCTTGCCCATTCCTCCAGCACCCGCGGCGACCAGAGCGGACGATACAGTTCCGCGCGGGCGCAGCCGATCAGAATTTCGCGCAGAACCGTCGGATACAGCACACAGGCATCAAGGAAGACTTTCAATCCAGCAACCGGAACGTCAGTGTCTTGAGATACCCGCTTTCGGCCAGTTGCGGATGCACCGGATGGTCGGCCCCGGCGAACCCGGTATGGATCAGTTGTGCCGTTCTTCCGGCCCGCCCGATCCCCCGGATGCACGATGCTCGAAATTTGGACAACTCCGCAGCATGGCTGCACGAACACAGCGTCAGGTATCCACCCGACGCGACCAACGGGGCCGCAAGCCGCGCCACCCGTTCATAAGCCCGCAGGCCTGCCGTCAGCGCCGGTTTCGCTGGCGCGAAGGCCGGTGGATCGGCGACCACGATGTCGAACCGCATGCCATCCTCGCCCAAGGCGGTCATAACGTCGAAGGCATCGCCCTTGCGCGTCGTGAAAGCCTCGGCTCGTCCCATCCGCGACGCTCCCTCCTCGGCCAGCGCCAGCGCGGGGGCCGATCCGTCGACAGCCAGCGCCGATACCGCGCCCGCCGCCAATGCCGCCAGCCCGAACCCGCCGACATGGCTGAACACGTCCAGAACGGTCGCATCCTTGGCAAGCCCGGCGAGGAAAGCATGGTTCGGGCGCTGGTCGAAGAACAGCCCGGTTTTCTGCCCGCCTGTCAGGTCCGCCATATAGGTGGCCCCGTTCATCGGCACCGCAACCGCCGCGTCGAGTCCCCCACGCAGCCAGCGGGTCTCGTCACTCAACCCTTCGGTCGTTCGGGCCCGACCGCTGGCGTTCAACAGAACATGCGCAATTCCAAGGTCGCTCAATGCCGCCGCGATTTCCTCGACCAGAACATCCGCCCATGCTGCATTCGGCTGCACCACGGCGGCCTCCCCGAAACGGTCGATCACGACGCCCGGCATTCCATCAGCCTCGGCATGGATCAGACGGTAGAAAGGCGCACCGATCAGCCGATCTCTATGCGTCACGGCAGTCGATAACCTGGCCGCGATCCATGCGCCATCGATGGCGGCGTCAGGGTCCAGCGACAACACCCGCGCGGCAATCCGCGATCCCATGTTAACGCCGACCGTGGCCAGCGGCACGCGATCGGCGTCTTCCAGAACGGCAAGGCTGCCGGGCGCGATGGCGCGGCTGCGGCGGTCGGCGACAATATCGTCAAGATAGACCCAGGGGTGGCCGTGCCGGATGCGTTTGGCATCGACCTTGGGTTTCAGGCGGAGCGTCGGGCGGGGCGTGGGGGTGCTGTCGGACATACGCCTCCCCCTAATCGGTGCCCACGCCGTGCGAAAGCCCTGCCCGACATGCAAAAGCCCCCGAATAGGGGGCTTCGCATGGAACGTCCGGGCAAAAGGCCCGTCGTCATGTGACTCAGGCGTGAACGTCGCCCGTCGTCGTGGTCGCGCGCGTACCGCGGATGCGGGCGGCAAGGGCTGTGACCATATCGCGCACAAAGGCCGCACGAAGGGCGCGGGCATTGGCTTCGATTTCCATTGTGTCGATCATGATTGGGTGTGTCATCTTGCGTCTCCGGCTGCATCAGGAGCGTAGGACACGCTCCGCTTTTGCTTGAAAGATACTTATGCCGCGATGCGGCAGAAAACCAATGCCAGCGCAGCATTTCCCCCATGCAGTAGATGCAACCCGGAAAATCCGCCTATTTCAGCCCGCGAATACCTACTGCAACCGCCTTCGCACCCTGCAATATCCAGCTGTGCTCGCTGGCCACCACGAACATGGTGAACCCGTTGGGGCGCCAGTTTCGCGCCGTTTCAATGTCGGGTACCCAGGTCGCAAAGGTTTTGTTCTCGTCTGCGCAGACCTGTCCGACGGAGGTCATCGCGGCAGGCAGATCGGGGTTGTCGAGCGTCTCGTGGCCATAGGCGACCGTCAGATCCGCCGGACCGATGAACAACCCGTCGACACCCGGCACGGAGGCGATTTCGCGGGCCGCTTCCACGCCCTCCGGCTCTTCGATCTGGGTCAGCACGATGGTTTCCGCCGCCGAGCGGGCCAGCAGGTCGGGCATCTTCTGCGCCGTGAAACCGGCCCATCGGGTCGATCCGGCATAACCCCGCCCGCCATGGCCGAACCGGGCGGCGCGGGCGATGGCGCGGGCCTTCTCGACAGTATCGACATGGGGCACCACGATGCCCGTCGCCCCCATGTCCATTACGTCGAGGATGCGCGCCGGGGACCCATCGCCGATGCGGACCAGCACCGGAAAGTCCCGTGCCCGCGCCACGGCCATGCAGGCGTCGATGGCACCCCGGTCGAACGGCGAGTGTTCGGCATCGAGGCAAACGAAGTCCAATCCGGCCAGCATCAGGATTTCCAGCGTGACGTGGTTCGGCGTCTTCATGAATGTCCCGACGAGCATGTCGCCCGCCTGCATCCGGGCGCGAAGTCCCCTGGCTCTGGTCAGATCGGTCACGTCGCGGCCTCCGGAAATGGTGTCGGACGCAACCTTAAAAGGCGGCGGGTGGAGGGCAAGCCCGGAGGATCGCGTCAGGGTAGGTCTGGCAAGTCGGGCAGGTCAGGCAAGTCGGGCAGATCGGGTAATTCCAACATGTCGGACAAACCGTCCATCGCGGGCACTTCGTCCATCGCGGCCAGACTACCGGATGCAGCCTGCGGTGCACTCCGTTCAGCTTTCGGCCCGTCTTCGCCGTCAGATGCAGTCTCCGCCTTTGAAGAGGTCAGTTGGCCGGTCCCGCCGAACTCCGATTGCCCGTCGCAACCGCGATCGACCGCCTCTCCCGGAAGGGCCGTGATCTTGACGGCGCGCAGGCCGTTCAGCTGACCCAGCCGCGCCATCATTGCCGCGCCGCGTGGCAGACGTTTGCGGCCTGGCAAGGTCAGGCCCGAGGCACCGCCATGCAGAACGATCTGCGACAGGGCTTGCGGGTCAAGCGGGATAAGGTCGCCTGCTTTCATGTCCATCAGACGCGACAGCGGCAGACGCATCGGCGGCAACACGGCCTGCAGCAGCACGGGGGCCTCTTCAGTGGCGGCGCGCATCGCGGCTTTCCAGTCGGCCTCGGGGTCCAGCGCCTCTCCGACTTGCGGAAGCGGCGCGGCGTCCACTGGAAGGATCACCGAAATCGACCCGTCCCGCAGGCCGTCGCCCAGCTTCACCGCCATATCCAGCCGCAGGAACTGCGGCGACGTCAGGATCAAGGCCAGCGAGTCCGGCCCGGCAATGAAACTGCCCCCGCGCAATGCTCCGGGGCGCGGCTCATCGGTCGCGGCGGGCAGCAGACGCTGTATCTGCACCAGCAGGGCGCGGGCGAAGGGTTGGACCAGTGCCGCATCGATCCGCGTGGCCCGTCGCGCCGGGCGGGCGGGGCCATCGACCCGGCCAATGGTCTGCACCTCCACCAGGGCGTCAGTCAGCGCCGGATGCAGCACGATCAGACCGGTCAACGCGGCCAGAACCTCGGGCGAATGCGCCGTAGGCGCGCCGGGCACCATTCCCGGTGGATCGATCGGCAGGCAAAGCGCGCGTTCGTTCAGATCATCGAACGCGGTCTCGGCCATCACGCGTCGGGCCGTCCGCTCGCCCGTGGCAAGCCCAAGGCCCGACATGTCATCGCCGACCCGCAGTGCGGCCATTCCAAGCGCACCCAGCAGATCGGGTGCCGCCGAGGGGGCGGCACGACCCGACATGCCGGAGTCCGGCCCGTCGGACGGGCCCCCGGCCATACGGCGGAGTGTGGAAGAGGACAGATCGGGCGACATGGCATCCGGTTGCGAAGAGACTCACTGCCTCCTGTGTGCGGCAATCGGGTTAACAAAACCTTTGCACGGGTCAAAACTGGGGTCGGGCGGGGCTATTCCGCCGCCCGCGCGGTGCCCGCGGTCCGCGTCTCCCCCGGCAGACGCAGGCGGAATGCGGCACCGCCCTGCCCCGGCAGATAGTCGATGCTGCCGCCCAGCCGCGCCATGACCTCCCGGCAGATCGCAAGCCCAAGGCCCGCACTGCCTGCCGCCGCCTGGTCCGATAAACGTGCGAATTTCTCGAAGATCAGGCCGCGATCGGGCGCGGCAATACCGGACCCGTTGTCGGTGAAATCGACGATTACGCCATCTACCTCCGCCATCACCGCAATCCGCAACGCAGGCTCGTCCGCATCGCAGTATTTTGCGGCATTGGTGATCAGGTTGATGAATACCTGCGACAGCCGGTCCGGGTCCGTCCGCAATGTCACATCCTCGCCCTCCGGGTCTCGGTCGATCCTCAGGCCGAGTGACACCGTGCCGGCCGCCGTCACGGCACGGTCGATCACGGTGCGCAGTGTAACGTCTGCGGGGTTCAATACGACTTGCCCCGATTCAAGGACGCTCAGGTCCAGAAGGTCATCCAACAGACGGGTCAGTCGCTCGCTCTCGTCCAGAATGATCCCGGCATAGCGGGCACGATCCTCATCGCTTACCCTACCGTCAGCCTCGTCTCCGCGCAAAATCTCGGAAAACGCCCGGATCGACGTCATCGGTGTCCGTAACTCATGGCTTACCTGACTGAGAAAAGCGTCTTTCTGATGACCCAGTGCCGTCAGCTTGTCATTGGCCGCACGCAATTCACCCGCAGTGCGGACCAATTCTGCCGACGAGGCCTCCAGCCGGGCTGAATAATCCATTATCTGCGCCGTCTCGTCGGCCACGGCCAGCAGGTCTTCAACCGATACGGCGGCATCGCCGGTGATGCCGGTGACCATCGCGTGCGCAGTCGCGGCCCCGACCGACCCGGCAAGCTTCCGTTCCAGCCGATCCAGTAGGTCGGGCGTCGTTTCCGGCAGATCCGATGGACGTCCCTGGGCGCGGGATTCGGCAGCAAACACCTCCTGTGCCTCGGACGCGCCAAGAATGCGCTGCGCCATGATCAGAAGTTCCTCGGCCCCGGCATGATAGCTGCGACGGCCCCGAGGTGCTGCGGTACGGTCGAAGACCTGTACGAAACGCGGGGCCTGCAACTGCTCCATCGGCGTGGGGCGGGTCAGCAGGGATGTCAGGCACAGGACAAAGGTATTCAGCCCCAGCGACAGGATCATCGCGGACAACAGCGGATCGCCGGTTAGTCCGAACGGTGCTTCCGGGCGCAGCCATTCGATACCGAACGGTCCGACCGACGTCGGCCCCGCCAACACCGGCACCAGCATCGTCCAGGCCCAGATGACGAAGCCGGTGACGATGCCCGCCGCCGCGCCCAGACGTGTGGCCCCCGTCCAGAACAGGCCGAATCCCAGTGCCGGCAAGACCTGCGCCATGCCGACGAAGCTGATCAGCCCGATGGAGGCCAGCGCCGCCGTGCCGCCAGTCGCCAGAAAATAGAGATAGCCCATCGCCAGCACGACCAGGATCGACGCCCGCCGCGCCCGCAGCACGACGCCCCGCACATCGCCGGAAATCGACGCCTGTGCCTGCCCGCTTCCATCTCTGTTCTGCGCCGCCAGCCAGAGCGGCATGACGACGTGGTTCGACAGCATCGTCGCGAGCGCAACGCTGGCCACGATCACCATGCTGGTCGCCGAGGAAAATCCGCCGAGAAATGCCAGAAGCGCCAACCCGCCCTGCCCCTCGGCCAGCGGCAGCGTCAGGACGAACAGGTCGGGATTCGATCCGGCAGGCAGTCGCGCCAGACCCGTCACCGCGATCGGCACCACGAAGATGCACATGGCCATCAGATAGGCCGGAAACGCCCAGCTTGCGGTTACCAGGTGCCGCTCGTCAGAGTTTTCGACGACCAGCACCTGAAACATGCGCGGCAGGCAGATGACGGCGGCACCCGACACAAAGATCAGCCCGGCCCAACGCCCCGGCACTGCCGTCCAGTTCGCAACCGGTGACGTCGCGATGGCTTCGCCCGTGGCCGCGGCCCCGCCGTTGATCCCCCAGACCACGAAAGCGCCGACCGATAACAGTGCCACCAGTTTGACCACCGCCTCGACCGCGATGGCCGAGACGATACCGTCGTGACGTTCGCCTATGTCCAGCTTGCGGGTGCCGAACAGAATGGTGAATACCGCCAGCCCGCAGGCCACCCAGAATGCCAGCCCGGTCAACTCGCTGGCCTGCGTTCCCGGTGCCGCAAAGACACCGAACGACAGCGTGACCGATTGCAGTTGCAGCGCGATGTAGGGTGTCGTGCCGACCACGGCCAGCAACGTCACGATCACCGCAAGCAGGTTCGACTTGCCATAGCGGCTTGAGATCATATCGGCGATCGAGGTGATGCGTTCTGCCCGCCCGATCCGCACCAGTTTGCGCAGGCCCCACCACCAACCGATGAAGACCAGCGTCGGGCCAAGATAGATGGTCATGAACTCCAACCCCGATCGGGCGGCGTATCCGACGGCACCATAGAACGTCCAAGCTGTGCTATAGATCGACAGCGACAGGGTATAGATCGTCGGGCCACGCATCAGACTGCGCCCTTTGGCGGCAGCACGCTCGCCCGCGAAGGCCACGACGAAAAGGAATGTCACATAGGCCAGGCAGACCGCGACCAGTAGGCTGAACGTCAGGTTCATGTCCGCTGCCCTGCAAGAAGCGCATGGCCGATCATTCAGCCCCGCTTTCGCGATCTGCATCGTCACGCAGATCCCGCATGTGCAACCGCCCGATCCAGAGCGCCAGACCGATCAGACCCAACCACGAAGCGAAAAGATACGTAAGCCAAGGTGCTGTAGCCCCGGCAGCGGCCGGATCATCGGACAGCACCAGATCGGGGATCAGAAACAGGACCGCCCCCAGAAACGGCAGCAGCCGGGCCGCATCCACCAGACGTGCCCTGCGATGCGCGCGGGTTTGGGCGTCCGTGGCCATTCGGTCCGCCGTCGCCCGGCCCGTCATCCGGGTGCCGTCCGCGCCAGATCACGCACGGCCTCGATCAATTCCCGGTTCGAAAAAGGCTTGGTCATGAACCGGCTGACGCCCAATGCCTCGGCCCGGTCACGATCCTTGGTCTGGCCTTTGGCGGTCAGCATCAGGACCGGCAGATCTGCCCGCGTGCCATTCTGTCCGGCGCGCAACCCTCCCAGCACCTCGAACCCGGACTGGCCGGGCAACATCACGTCCAGCACGATCACGTCCGGCGCATGCCGCACCACCGCGTCCAGCGCCGTCCTGCCATCTGAATGGGTGGACACGCGCCAGCCCTCTCGTTGCAGCAGAAAGCCTATGGCGGTGGCGATATTCGGTTCGTCCTCGATCAACAGGACACGGCCGCGCGGCGCGTCAACAGGCGCATCGGCAGAAGGTATATCAATCATGTCCGGCCTCCCCTCCGATCATGAACGCGGTAAAGTGTCCCCCGTCAGGTCCACCATGTCCAGCATATCCGGTCGCGTCGACAGGACCGACGGTTCCCGACGCGCCGGACATTCAATGCGGGGACAGACGCGGCAGCCCGGTCCGACCGGCGCACCCGCACCGCCGCTTTGAGTTCGGGTCAACAGCATCGTCGCGCGTATCACGGGCGCGGCGCCAAACCCCGCGACCGCCACCGCCTGAGCGATGGCATGAACGCGCCAGTCCGCGCCGTCCGGCGTTTCAACCACCACGGTCAGAGGGCGACCCGGCTGACCCAGCGCAGTGTACACAGGCCAGAGCGGACATCCGGCCCCCATTACCGGCAATGGAAATCCCGCCACCGGCTTGCGCCGCAGCAGTGCACCGGCGGCATCGCAGATCACCAATCCGCGCCCCGGATCGACGACACCCATGCGCCGCAGAACCAGTGCCAGATCGCCCCCGGCAGCGGCGATCAGATCATCCGGGCCGTCTGCTGCCTCGACGAGCGCGCGTGGCAGTCGAGATGCGTCCTCGGCGTCGCCCGTCAGAATTTCTGTGGCCAGGACGCGCGCATCCTCCCCCGTCAGACCGCCGACAAGGTCCGGGACGGCGGCGACCCCGTCCCGTTCCAACACATCGAACCGGTGGCCCGCATCGTCCAGAAACCGCGAAACCGTCTCGGAAGGCAGCATGCGGTCCGCCCCGCGCGCCGCCTGCCGGTCGAACAGGCCGACGACGGCTTCGGCCCCATCGGCCAACCTGCGGCTGTCGGCGTCGAGGTTGGCATGAAACCGGCCAAGCCAGTTGGCGTCGATCTCGGGCGTCTGCGCAAGGATCGAGGCGGTGGAGCGGACGACAGACACTGTCGACAATAACTCGTGCATTGCGTCGGCCAGTGTCGGATCGTGGGACAGACGGTCCGATAGCGCCTCGATGGTACGGGCCTGTGCGGCCAGGGCCCGCGCCTGCGCCGCGATCAACCCGGCCCAGTGTGGAAACCGACGAGCCAGGTCGGGGGCATCGTCAAACTCCGCCTCGTTGTTCTGCTGTGCCCCTGCAGCCGCCCGTAGTTCCTCGATCAGTGCTTCGTCGCCGTCTTCGGCCAGGGCGGCGCGATCGGTTTCCAGTGCTGTGGCCAGGCGTGACAGAAGACTGCCCCCGATCGCCCTGCGGTTGTGCTCGATCAGGTTCAGATAGGACGGCGAGATACCCACTGTCCCGGCCACGGCGGTCTGTTTGCGTCCCAGGGCCAGGCGGCGTTCGCGGATTCGGCTGCCGGTTGGAATGGACCTTGGCATACAACCTCCTGACCTTGTTCGATTGCTGCGCGTGCAAGCGATTTGCTGCATGTGCGGGACAAAAAATTTACACGTATCCGGACAAGTCTGTCATATTATTTACAATAAAATCGCATCCCGTCTATGAGTTATTGATGATTTCACTTCAGGTCGTCGATAGTGCCGTTGACCCGTCAAGCTGGACGGGCCTGTCGCGCGGACCTTCGGAGGAGGGGGAGCGGGGCGTCAAAAACAGGGAGGGTCTCAATGACCAAATCGAATTTCACTCGCCGTGGCGTGATGAAGACCGGTGCCGCAACCGGTGCCGGACTTGCCATTCCAACGGTTTTCTCGGGCGCGGTCTGGGCCGACGCCCATAGCGGTTTCACCAATGCGCCTCAGGGCGACACGGTCACGCTCGGCTTCAACGTGCCCCAAACCGGCCCCTATGCCGACGAAGGCGCGGACGAGCTTCGTGCGTTTCAGCTCGCGGTCCAGCACCTGAACGGTGAGGGCGATGGCGGCATGATGCAGACGTTCTCGTCCAAGGCTCTGGATGGCACCGGCATCTTGGGCAAGAAGGTCGAGTTCGTCACCGGCGACACACAGACCAAGTCGGACGCGGCGCGCGCCTCGGCCAAGTCGATGATCGAAAAAGACGGCGCCATCATGATTTCGGGCGGCTCCTCGTCCGGTGTCGCGGTCGCCGTTCAGGGCCTCTGCCAAGATGCTGGCGTGATCTTCATGGCAGGCCTGACGCACTCGAACGACACCACGGGCAAGGACAAGAAGGCCAATGGCTTCCGCCACTTCTTCAACGCCTATATGTCCGCCGCCGCCCTCGCCCCCGTGCTGGAGCAGCTTTATGGTGCCGACCGTAAAGCCTATCATCTGACCGCAGACTATACTTGGGGCTGGACCCAACAGGAATCGATTGCCGCCGCGACCGAAGCTCTGGGCTGGGAAACCGTCAACGACGTGCGCACACCGCTCGCCGCGACGGACTTCTCGTCCTACATCGCGCCAGTTCTGAATTCCGGTGCCGATGTCCTGATCCTGAATCACTACGGCGGAAACATGGTCAACTCGCTGACCAACGCGGTTCAGTTCGGCCTCCGTCAGGCGCAAGCCAACGGCAAGCAATTCGAGATCGTCGTGCCGCTCTATTCGGAGCTAATGGCGCAGGGTGCTGGCGAGAACATTGCCGGTATCGTGGGCTCGCAGAACTGGGACTGGAAACTCGAAAACGAAAAGGGCGCGCGTTATACCGGCACCAATGCCTTCGTGAAATCGTTTGGCGAAAAGTACGGCTTCCCGCCATCACAGGCCGCTCAGACCTGTTATGCGCAGACCATGCTGTATGCGGATGCGGTCACCCGCGCCGGCTCGTTCAATCCCTGCGCCGTTGTCGAAGCCCTGGAGGGTTATGAGTTCGACGGTCTGGGCAATGGCCCCACGCTTTACCGCGCTGGCGATCACCAGTGCTTCAAGGACGTGGTCGTCGTGCGCGGCAAGGAGAACCCGGAGAACGAGTTCGATCTTGTTGAAATCGTCGAGGTCACTCCGGCCGAGCAGGTCACATACCCGGTCGATCACCCGATGTTTGCCGGTGGCGAACTGGGCGAATGCAACCCGGGCGCGTAAGCGAAAGCTGACAAAAGGGGCCGTGTCACTGGCACGGTCCCATTCCTTCCCAGCCGGTTCATCGGTCGCCGGATCGTCAAAGGCAGCGGTCCCGCGTCCCATGCACCCCGATGCCGCCCCATAATCAGAACGCATCGTCTTACAGGAGACCTCGGGCCATGGAAGCCTTCATCCTCCAGATCCTCAACGGCCTAGACAAGGGGTCCGCCTATGCGCTGATCGCCTTGGGTCTGACGCTGATCTTCGGCACGCTGGGGGTGGTCAACTTCGCTCACGGCGCGCTGTTCATGGTCGGGGCCTTCGTGGCCGTAACCATGTCCAAGCTGCTGTCGCTGTCGACCACGACAATCGACCCGACCCGCACCGACTTCCTCGGAAATCCGGCAACCATCGATACGCCTTATGTCGTCAACTGGTTCGGGCCGGAGGTCGGGGCCACGCTGATTGACTGGGCAGTGCCACTGGCCATCCTTCTGGCGATCCCGGTGATGATCCTGTTCGGCTTCATCATGGAACGCGGGCTGATCAAGCATTTCTACAAGCGCCCCCATGCTGACCAGATCCTCGTGACGTTTGGCCTCGCCATCGTGCTGCAAGAGGTCATCAAGTATTTCTACGGCGCGAACCCTATCCCGACCCCCGCCCCCGACGTATTTCGCGGGTCATTCGACTTCGGGACTTTGCTGGGCTTCGATCCGAATACCGTCATCTATCCCTACTGGCGTCTGGTCTATTTCGCTTTCGCGGGCGTCATCATCGCCGCCGTCTTCGCGTTTCTGCAGTTCACGACGTTCGGAATGGTAGTCCGCGCAGGCATGGCCGACCGGGAAACCGTGGGCTTGCTGGGCATCAACATCGACAAGCGGTTCACCATCATGTTCGGCATCGCCGCAGCCGTCGCCGGTCTGGCCGGAGTGATGTACACGCCGATCAACCCGCCAAACTATCACATGGGCATGGACTTCCTCGTGTTATCCTTCGTCGTCGTCGTCGTCGGCGGCATGGGGTCACTTCCCGGCGCGGTGCTGGCGGGTTTCCTTCTGGGCATCCTTGAGAGCTTCGCCTCGACCACATGGGCCACGAACGCCGTACCCGGCATCAACCAGATCATTATCTACCTCGTCGCCATGATCGTCCTTCTGACGCGTCCGCGCGGGCTGATGGGGCGCAAAGGCGTGATGGAGGACTGAGCACATGACCGACCAGACACAACATATCGCCACCCCGACGTCAGAGCCCGCCAAACCGGCCCGCAAACGAGTCGGCGGCGGCATCCTGGGATTGACGCGCAAGGACTTTGCCCTGCTTGTCATTGTCATTCTGCTGACGGTGTTGGCACCGTTCCTGCTGAACCCTTTTCCGACCGATTCGGCCATGGCGCAATTCAACGCGGGCTATCCTGACCTGATGCAGCGGTTCGTGATCTTCGGAATCTTCGCCATCGGTTTCAACATCCTGTTCGGCCTGACCGGCTATCTGTCGTTCGGCCATGCGGCCTTCCTCGGCGTCGGCAGCTATTCCTGCGTCTGGATGTTCAAGCTGCTGGGATACAATGTCCTGCCGGGCATCGGACTGGCGATCATCATTTCTGGCTTGTTCGCCCTGTTGATCGGGTTCATCTCGCTGCGTCGTTCGGGGATCTATTTCTCGATCCTGACGCTGGCCTTCGCGCAGATGTCCTTCGCGCTGGCCTATTCGGTTCTGTCGAATCCCAAATTCAATCTGACCAACGGCGAGACGGGCTTGCAGGTCTACACCAATGATCCTCAGATCTTTCACAACCCGGCCACCACTGTGAATGCGCCCCATATCTTCGGCCTTGCCATGCGCGAGACCGAGACGTTGTCGTTGGGAAGGTGGGATTTCCAGTTCAACGTCGGCTACTATTTGTCGGCGTTCTTCATGGTGATTTGCTTCTATCTGGCAATTCGGCTGTTCCGCTCGCCTTTCGGGATGATGCTGCGAGCTGTGAAGTCGAACCAGCAGCGGTTGAACTACACCGGGCTGAACCCCAAGCCCTATACGCTCGCCGCCTTTGTCATCTCCGGAATGTACGCCGGGCTGGCCGGTGGCCTTCTGTCGGCAATGGACCCGTTGGCCGGGGCCGAACGGATGCAGTGGACGGCAAGCGGAGAGGTCGTCCTTATGACCATCCTCGGTGGGGCCGGGACCCTGATCGGGCCTGTTCTGGGTGCAGGCTTCATCAAGTATTTCGAGAACATCTTCTCCAAGATCAACGAATCCACCTTGCAAGCCTGGTTCGCCTTCATGCCTGACGGGATGCAAGATGTGGTCGTCGCCATCGTTTACCCATTCGTAGGCAAAGGCTGGAACCTGACGCTTGGTCTTCTCTTCATGGTTGTCGTCATCTTCCTGCCCGGCGGGTTGGTTCAGGGCGGGCAGAAGATTGCAACAGTCTTCCGGCGCGACCGGAAGGCATCAGGCGTAGAAGACGATGCCGCCGAGCAACGTCAGGCTGGGGAGTAAGCATCATGGGTATTCTCGAGGTCAAAAACGTCGGTAAGCGCTTCGGCGGATTGCAGGCCCTGTCGGACATCAACCTGTCAATCACCCAAGGCACCGTTCACGCCATCATCGGTCCGAACGGCGCGGGCAAGTCGACCCTGCTGAACTGTCTTGTCGGCAAGCTGATTCCCGACACCGGATCGGTCAGCTTCGAAGGCAAGTCCGTACTGGGCCGCAAACCGCACGAGATCAACCAGATGGGCATTTCGCGCGTTTTCCAGACGCCCGAAATCTTCGGCGATCTGTCTGTCATGGAAAACATGATGATCCCCTGCCTGGCCAAGCGGGACGGTGCGTTTTCGCTGCAAGCCTATCATGCGCTGCTGAGCGACCGCGAAATCGTCGACCGGGCCGAACACATGCTCGAAGACATGAACATGGCCGACAAACGGAACATGCATGCGGCGGCGATGTCGCGTGGTGACAAGCGACGGCTGGAAATCGGTATGTGCCTTGCCCAGGAACCGCGCCTTCTGCTGCTGGATGAACCGACGGCGGGCATGGCGCGGGCAGACACGAACAACACCATCGATCTGCTGAAGCAGATCAAGGACTCGCGTCCGATCACCATCGCCATCATCGAACATGACATGCACGTCGTCTTTTCGCTGGCCGAATGGATCACTGTGCTGGCGCAAGGCACCCCGCTGGTCGAAGACACGCCCGACAAGATCAAGGGCCACCCCAAGGTGCGCGAAGCCTATCTGGGCGAAAGCGCCGAGCACTGAGGAGACATTCGATGAACGTCAAACCCGACTTCACCCGCGACGCGAACCAGGCCGCGACAGCCCCGGCGTATTTCTCGGTCCACGATATCCACGCCTATTACGGCGAGAGCTACATTGTGCAGGGCGTCAGTTTCAATGTCCACGAGGGCGAGATTCTCGCGCTGCTGGGCCGCAACGGTGCCGGCAAGACCTCGACACTGCGGACCTGCGCGCGACTGGGCAATCCGGAGCTCCAGCGCGGCGAAATCTGGCTGGATCACAAACCTCTGCACAAGATGAAGGCGCATGAGGCGTCGCAGGCCGGTCTTGGCCTCGTGCCCGAAGACCGCCGTATCATCGCCGGTCTAACGGTCGAGGAAAACCTCAAGCTGGCGCAGATTGCCCCGCCCGTCGGCTGGTCACTTGAACGCCTTTACGAACTTTTTCCGCGACTTGGTGAGCGTCGTAAACAGGAAGGCATCACCCTGTCCGGCGGCGAACAGCAGATGCTTGCCATCGCCCGTGCCCTTGCCCGTGATGTGAAGCTTCTGCTGCTGGACGAGCCTTATGAAGGACTTGCGCCCGTCATCGTCGACGAGATCGAGAAAACGCTGCACGAAATTCGCAAGCTGGGCATGACCACGATCATCGTTGAACAGAATGCCGTCCGGGCCCTGGAAATCAGTGATCGGGCCATCATCCTCGACACCGGCGGCGTGGTCTTCGACGGCACCGCAGCCGAGGTGCTGAGCAACGCGGAACTGCGCGCAGAATATCTAGCGATTTGAATGTATTATCGGGGGCCCATGCAGCCCCGACGCGGCCCGCACGGGCAAAGGAGACCCCATGCCAGACGATCAGATTTTCCCGCCCTCCGCCGAGATGGCGGCGAATGCCCATGCCGATCGCGCGACCTATGATGCGATGTATCAGGCCAGTGTCGAAGACCCCGAGGCGTTCTGGGCCGAGCATGGCAAGCGCGTCGACTGGATCAAACCCTATACCCGCGTAAAGGACACCAGCTTCGCGCCGGGCAACGTATCGATCAAATGGTTCGAGGACGGCACCCTGAACGTCGCCGCGAACTGCATCGACCGGCACCTGAAAGACAGGGGCACGCAGACCGCGATCATCTGGGAGCCGGACTCGCCCGATGACGAAGCGCAGCACATCACTTATCAGCAGTTGCATTCCCATGTCTGCAAGATGGCCAACGTCCTTAAAGGCATGGGTGTGACCAAAGGCGACCGCGTCGTCCTGTATATGCCGATGATTCCGCAGGCCGCCTATGCGATGCTTGCCTGCGCGCGGATTGGTGCGATCCATTCGATCGTCTTCGCGGGTTTCTCATCCGAGGCGTTGTCGGCGCGGATCAACGGGTCTGACGCGAAGGTCGTCATCACCGCTGACGGCGCGCCGCGCGGCGGGCGGGTCACCAACCTCAAGGACAGTGTCAACAAGGCGCTGCTGCATTGCGACGACAGCGTCAAATGCCTGTTGGTCAAGCGAACCGGACAACAGGTTGCGTTCCGCCCGGAGAATGACGTCTGGCTGCATGAAGCGGAGGCAGAGGTTTCCGACGACTGCCCGCCTGAGGAGATGAACGCCGAGGACACTTTGTTCATCCTCTACACGTCCGGCTCGACGGGGATGCCCAAGGGCGTGGTCCATACGACCGGGGGCTATCTCGTCTACGCCTCGATGACGCACCAATACACCTTTGACTACAAGGACGGCGAGGTGTTCTGGTGCACGGCGGACGTCGGCTGGGTCACGGGTCACAGTTATATCGTCTATGGCCCGCTGGCGAATGGCGCGACGACGCTGATGTTCGAAGGGGTGCCGACCTATCCTGACGCGGGCCGATTCTGGGCGGTCTGCGACAAACACAAGGTTGCGCAGTTCTATACCGCACCGACTGCCCTGCGTGCGCTGATGGGGCAGGGCAATTCCTTCGTGGAGCCGTATGATCTGAGCAGCCTTCGCATTCTTGGAACCGTGGGTGAGCCGATCAATCCCGAGGCATGGGCCTGGTACAACGACATCATTGGCAAAGGCCGCTGCCCCATAGTCGATACCTGGTGGCAGACGGAAACCGGCGGTCACCTGCTGACCCCCCTGCCCGGCGCCATAGCCACCAAACCGGGCAGCGCGACCCTGCCGTTCTTCGGCATTCAGCCCGTCATCCTTGAGCCCACGACGGGCGAGGAAATCCACGAGACCGCCGCCGAAGGGGTGCTTTGCATCAAGGACAGCTGGCCCGCCCAGATGCGGACCGTCTGGGGCGATCACGCGAGGTTCGAGAAAACCTATTTCAGCGACTACAAGAATTACTATTTCACCGGTGATGGCTGCCGCCGCGATGCCGACGGGTACTACTGGATCACGGGACGGGTCGACGACGTGATCAACGTGTCCGGTCACCGCATGGGCACCGCCGAAGTCGAAAGCGCGTTGGTCGCCCACCCCAAGGTGGCCGAAGCGGCAGTCGTTGGATACCCGCACGACGTAAAGGGTCAGGGTATCTATGCCTATGTCACGCTCATGGGGGGGCAGGAGCCTGACGACGCATTGCGTAAGGAGTTGTCAGACTGGGTCCGTTCCGAGATCGGACCCATTGCGAAACCTGATCTGATCCAATGGGCACCGGGTCTGCCGAAGACACGGTCAGGCAAGATCATGCGGCGCATTCTCCGCAAGATTGCAGAAAACGACTTCGGTGCATTGGGCGATACCTCGACTTTGGCCGATCCGTCGGTTGTGGACGATCTGATCGAAAATCGAATGAACCGATAAATATATGATTTATATACGTTAACGACGTCAAATTCTCGCCCCTGCATTACCGTTTCGACGCCGTGATGCAGGGGTTTTCTGTTCTGGCCCAGCGGGCGTAGCAAACAGAACGGAGGCCGACATGGCTATCATGGGACTTATCGGATCGTCACAACCATCATAAGGCGCGACAGCGACATCGGGTCAGGCGTAAGAACCGGACCGGGCAGCATCCACCGACAGTTCGACATCGACTGACACAAGTCATACCGCGGGCAACGCAAATGGCCAGCAGGCAGACGCGCCACGGTCTGCGGGCCAGACCCCTCCCGTGACGTATGCCCGCGGCGTGAACGGGACCGCATCGCGCTCCGGATCGGATGGTGGCGACAGCGTGGCCCGCCCGCAGAATGCACAGATGGATGCCCCGCGCCTGTTACAGGCATTTGCGCCTGATGCCGACGAAAATCGTGCCCGACGTTATGTCGAAGCAGCGCAGGACCGGCTGGTCAGCCAGCAACTCCTGTCTCGCATACCTCTCCCGACCGAAGCCCGACCCAATCTGATGGTCGAGACCCCTACCACGAAAGATGGGATCGCATCCAGTGGCACACCCCCACGAGGTCGCACCGCCTGACAGGAGGGCGGGTCGCGATGGACTTTTACCAAGCAGTTCGATCACGCAGCGATCTTAACGATTTGGTTATGAGCGCGGGAGCAGCTTTGGAGGCGAAATCATTTGTCGGCACAGCATTCCGGAGCCGTCGCGGCTGACGAACGGACGCTCGACTGGTCGGGCTGCCATCATCGCGATCACATCGAAGTCCTTTCCCTCGCGGCACGGACGCGGTAATGCCGGGCAAACAGGCAGCGGAGATGGCAATGACCAAAAACCACGAGAGCGATGTCGCCTTTATCAAGGCGCTGGCCGAACTTCTGCGCGAAAACGATCTAAGCGAACTGGAAGTCAGTCGCGAATACGGTGAAGACGACGCGCTGAACGTGCGTGTCGCGCGGCAACTGATCTCTGCCCCCGTTGCGGCCGCGCAGGCCCCGATGCAGATTTCTGCCCCACATTCGCCCCCGGCTTTGGCTCCTTCCAGTTCTGCCACCCCGCAGGAAGACCCGGCGCAAGACCCCGGCGCGGTCACATCACCTATGGTCGGCACGGCCTATCTGGCATCCGAGCCGGGCGTGGCCAACTTCATCGCCGTCGGCGATACTGTGGACGAAGGCCAGACGTTGCTGATCATCGAGGCCATGAAGACCATGAACCAGATCCCCAGCCCGCGCGCAGGCACCGTCAAACGCATTCTGGTCGAGGACGGCGCCGCCGTTGAATACGGTGCCCCCCTCGTGATCCTGGGCTGAGCGCGATGTTCAAGAAAATCCTGATCGCCAACCGGGGCGAGATTGCACTGCGCATCGTACGCGCCGCGCGCGAGATGGGGGTGGCAACCGTCGCTGTCCATTCCACCGCCGACTCTGATGCAATGCATGTCCGAATGGCCGACGAATCCATTTGCATCGGGCCTGCGCCAGGCAGCCAGTCTTACCTGAGCATACCGGCGATCATTTCCGCCTGCGAAATCACCGGCGCCGAAGCGATCCATCCCGGATACGGATTCCTGTCGGAAAACGCCGCCTTTGTGCAGGTGCTGGAAGATCACAACATCACCTTCATCGGCCCCACGGCGGAACACATCCGCATCATGGGCGACAAGATCACCGCCAAGGACACGATGATCAAACTTGGCGTGCCCTGCGTGCCGGGTTCGGACGGTGGCGTGCCCACGCTGGAGGACGCGCAGCGTCTGGGCGAGGAAATCGGATATCCGGTCATCGTCAAGGCCACGGCAGGTGGCGGTGGGCGCGGCATGAAGCTGGCCAAAACCGCCGCCGACATGGAAACCGCGTTCCGCACCGCACGCACCGAATCCAAGGCGGCGTTCGGCAACGACGAAGTTTATCTGGAAAAATACCTGACCACGCCGCGCCATATCGAGGTTCAGGTCTTCGGCGATGGGAAAGGCCGTGCGGTTCATCTGGGCGAGCGGGATTGTTCTTTGCAACGCCGTCACCAGAAGGTCTTCGAGGAGGCCCCCGGCCCCACGATTACACCCGAGCAGCGCGCGCAGATCGGCAAGACCTGCGCCGAGGCCGTAGCCCGCATCAACTATGCCGGCGCTGGCACGATCGAATTCCTGTACGAGAACGGCGAATTCTATTTCATCGAGATGAATACCCGCCTTCAGGTCGAACACCCGGTGACCGAGGCCATCTTCGGTGTCGACCTGGTGCGCGAACAGATCCGCGTGGCGTCCGGCTTGCCGATGTCGTTCCAGCAGGACGATCTGAAGATCAATGGCCATGCCATCGAAGTTCGGATTAATGCCGAAAAGCTGCCCAACTTTGCGCCCTCGCCCGGCACGATCACGCAATATCACGCCCCCGGCGGGTTGGGCGTGCGGATGGATTCGGCGCTTTATGACGGGTATCGCATCCCGCCCTATTACGACTCGCTGATCGGCAAGCTTATTGTCCATGGCCGCGACCGGCCCGAAGCACTGGCTCGTCTGCGACGGTCGCTGGGCGAGTTGATCGTCGATGGGGTCGATACCACGGTCCCGCTGTTTTTCGAGCTGTTGAAAGACTCGAACATACAGTCCGGCGATTACACGATTCATTGGCTGGAAGGCTGGCTGGAAGAGAACCTTGGCTGGAAAGGCTGACGCGCCAGAGGATTGAAAAGTCTTGGCGACACGGATCGACTGCGCGACAATGGGATCATGCCCCGCGATACCGCACCGATCACGCCCGAAAACCTTCTGATGGCCTATGCCTCGGGCGTTTTCCCGATGGCCGAAAGCCGGGCCGATCCCGATATATTCTGGGTTGACCCCGAAAGGCGCGGGGTTATGCCACTGGATGGGTTCCGTATGTCACGCAGCCTGGCAAAGCTCATCCGGCAGAACCGGTTCATCGTCACCCTGAACGAAGAGTTCGACGGTGTGGTCGCAGGATGCGCCGACCGGGCAGAAACTTGGATCAATCCCGAAATCATGGCGCTTTATTCCACCCTGCACGAAACCGGCTTCGCACATTCGCTGGAGATATGGGACGGCGATACACTGGCGGGCGGGGTCTATGGTGTGACGCTGGGTGCCGCGTTCTTCGGCGAGTCGATGTTCTCGCGCAGGCGCAATGCCTCAAAAGTGGCGCTGGCCTATCTGGTGACATTGCTGAACGCGCATGGATTCAAGCTGTTCGATACGCAGTTCCTGACGGAGCATCTGGCGTCCCTGGGCGCAATCGAAATCTCGCGCGGCCAGTATCACATTCGACTAAAGGATGCCCTGTCCAAAAAAGCGAAATTGACCGGGCCGGTGCCTCAGTTTCCGGCCGTCATGCATCTGAGAAGCCAGACGTCGTAACGCCGGTGCTCCAGCGCATTGAGGGCCGGTGACGAAGCCACCATCCATCCGGCGAACAGTTCCTTCACTTCACGCGCATCGACGATCTGGATCAGGCCGAAGGCATCACCGGTGGGATTGTTGGCAGGGAAGCGGCATTCGATCAACGTCACCTGCAACGGACCATAGGCCATCGTCTGGCCAACCGACATTTCAACGTCGATGACTTCGCCGCTGGTCTTGTCGAGCGTTCGCAGGACCGCGCCGTTGCCTGTGCCGGTGCGCACTGCCTGTGCCGAGGCGGGCACGGAGGCGACGACAACCGCGGCGGCGGCACAGCCAATGATGGCGGCGAAAAAGCGCGTCACTCCGGCCTCCACGCCTCGTAGTCGGTGGCGGGTTCGACATCCGCCCGGCGCAGCGATCCCTTGCGGAAAAACGCTCCGTCCGATCCGGTCAGATTGGGCAGATGCGGCTTTTCCCATGTCTTGCGGATGATCGGGTCACGGGTCGGCGGAAGCGCATAGGTGTGATGTAACCAACCATACCATTCGGTCGGCACGCGGCTTGCATCGTTGTCGCCGACATAGTGAATCCAGCGGCGGCTGTCGTCGGCATTGCGATAATAGACATTGCCCGCCACGTCCTCGCCGACTTTCTCGCCGAAGCGTCGGGTCCAGAGTGCGGTGCCAAAGCTCTGCCCGTCCCACCATCCAAAGAGGCGTTTCAGAAATCCGGCCATGACAATCCTCCGCGCGATGCACGCCACTTCCTACACCGCAGAGCCGGGTGGTCAAGGTTGCAGGGCGCAGTGCGCGACGGGTCGCGTATCTGTGCATGAATGCGTATTGAGCCGATCGGTTCAGTTTCCATATTACCTCCCATCTGAAACCAAGGACTCCTGTCATGATGCGATCCGCCCTTTTGCTGTCTACCATTCTGATGCTGGTCGCCCCGCCCGTCCTGTCACAACCCGAGCAGCGCACCGATATGGGCGAAGCGGCCATCGACGGGTTTGCCTACTCCATCGACCTCAATGCCGACGGGCAAATTTCGCCGATCGAGATGGACAGCGCGACGCGACAGGTTTTCACGTCGATGGATGTCGATGAAGACGGTCTTGTCGTTCGCAACGAGATGATTGGCTGGGAAAACGGCCTGTCCGGTCTGGCCGAGTTCCGGGGGCGTGGCCAAGCCTATGGTGCCACGATGGGTCTGGTGTTCGACATGCTGGACGCCGACCGCTCGGGTGCGCTGGACGTGGACGAACATGCAGCAGGCCTTGCGCGGGCATGGGTCTATGCCGACCGGGACGGCAATGGGATGATGTCCGTTTCGGAGTTTCGGGACAATTTTCTGGTAACGGTGGCGTTGCGCACCGCTTTGACCGAGTAACCCCGCTAGCCGGCGGATACCTTCAGCCCTGCAACTCCGGCCACGATAAGGGCGACCGACACCACCTTTAGTGGCGTGAACGCCTCCCCCAGCCAGAGCCAGCCCAACACGATGGTGCCGATGGCGCCCAACGCTGTCCAGATGGGATAGGCGACCGACACCGGCAAGTCCCGCATCGCCAGGGCCAATAACCAAAGGCCCACGATAACGCTGATAATTGTAATCACAGTCGGTCCTGTCCGGGTGAGTCCGTCTGACATCTTCATCGAAACTGCGAAAGCCACTTCGAACACGGCGGCAAGGGCGAGATATATCCAGGCCATGTGCCCTCCGGTGCGACGGACTCTGGTCGCTGTGGTTTCTGATGGTTCAGCGCAGGCCTACGGAATATCTAAGAAAGATGGAATTTGATCCCGGATTGGAATCGCCCAGCCCGCCGTTCGATGTGTGGTCGAGTCCGATACTGATCTGGCTGGAGCTGCCCAGCTGAATTCCGGCTTCAACGTCCGTGCGAAATTGCAGGGTATGGCCCAGATCGGGCCCGTCGCCGCGGCTGTAGGCGCCAGGCATGAACGATCCACCGACGAACCATCCGCTCGACGTCTCAATCCGGCCGGCCAGACCAACGCCAGCCCAGACGGCCCCGGCATCGGTGATCGCCGCGCCATAGACCAAGCTTAGCCCAAGGGCGCGTTCATCCTCCATTCGTCGGACGTAAAGTTCCGCATCGCGGTTGCCGTCCGTCTCGCGGACCCCCAGCGAAAACGCCAGCTCCTGCGCCGGGGCGGCATTGGACAATGCCAGGATTGCAGAAACGGCAATCGCCAATGGGCGAAAACCGGACAAACGTCCGGGTCTGCTCGAAATACGCAACATCAAGGTCTCCGCCTTTTTGTGTGTTTTTTGCCTCGGCTGAGAGAGTAGCCCCGCCTGACCCCAAGACGAAAACCCAAAACGGCGACAGCGGGCATTGGACAAACATCTGCGACCTTCATATCACACTGCGGACAGAGGGCACGCGCCATAGTGCCAGGCAAGGGAGAGCGAAGATGACAGAAACCCGCCAATACGGCTTCGACACGCTGCAGATTCATGCAGGGGCGCGCCCCGATCCGGCGACCGGCGCGCGCAATACGCCAATCTATCAGACGACGGCCTATGTGTTCCGTGACGCCGAACATGCCGCAGCGCTGTTCAACCTGCAGGAAGTCGGATTCATTTATTCACGCCTGACCAACCCGACCGTCGCGGTGCTGCAGGAACGCATCGCCACGCTGGAGGGCGGAGCGGGCGCGGTCTGCTGTTCTTCAGGTCATGCCGCGCAGATCATGTCGCTGTTCCCGCTGATGCAGCCGGGTTGCAACATCGTCGCCTCGACGCGTCTCTACGGCGGCACGGTCACGCAGTTCAGCCAGACGATCAAACGCTTCGGCTGGTCCTGTAAGTTTGTCGATTTCGACGATCTGGATGCCGTGCGCGATGCCATCGACGATGACACCCGCGCCATCTTCGGCGAGGCGATCGCCAACCCCGGCGGCTGGATCATGGACGTGCGCGCGGTGGCCGATATCGCCGATGCAGCGCAAATTCCGCTGATCATCGACAACACGTCGGCGACCCCCTATCTGATCCGCCCGATCGAACACGGGGCAACGCTGGTTGTCCATTCAACCACGAAATACCTGACCGGAAATGGCACCGTTACCGGCGGCTGCGTCGTCGATTCCGGCACCTTCGACTGGTCCGCAACCGGCAAGTTCCCATCCCTGTCCGAGGCCGAGCCCGCCTATCACGGTCTGAAATTCCACGAGACATTCGGCAACCTGGCCTTTACCTTCCACAGCATCGCGGTCGGGTTGCGCGACCTGGGCATGACGATGAACCCGCAGGCCGCGCACTATACCCTGTGCGGGATCGAGACGCTTTCGCTGCGGATGGAACGCCATGTCCGCAATGCCGAAACCGTGGCTGGCTGGCTGGAAAAGCACCCGGCGGTCGATCACGTCACCTATGCCGGGCTGCCGTCGTCCAAATATCACGCTTTGGCCAAGAAAATTTCCCCCAAGGGCGCAGGTGGTTTGTTCACCGTCGCCCTGAAGGGCGGTTATGACGCCTGCATCAAGTTTGTCGACAACCTGGAGATCTTCAGCCATGTCGCCAACCTTGGCGACACGCGCAGCCTGGTGATTCACTCCGCCTCGACGACCCACCGGCAGCTTTCACCGGAACAGCAGGCGGCTGCGGGGGCCGGTCCGGACGTGGTCCGCATTTCCATCGGGATCGAAGACGCCGATGACCTGATAGCCGATCTGGATCAGGCGCTGACCAAGGCGTCTGCCTGACAAACCGAAGACCGGGGCGGAACACAGCAATTGTCCGCCCCGGAAACTCCGTCAGCTTTTCTTGCGCGGTATCCTGCCTTAAGCTGCTTTCTTGTTCGGCGTCCTACTCGCCAGGGCGCGCATCCCCGTGCTAGGCCTTTTGCATGACCCCATTGATCGCGCTCGACCTTTCACTTGACGGCATCGCCATCCTGTCCCGTTCCGAAGGGGGGGTATGGTGGCGCGAGGGCATCGTTCGGCTGGATGTGCCCGATATGGGCGATGCGCTGACCCGGATGCGCAGGCGTTGCGCCGCGCGCGTAGGCGAGAATTTCACCTCGGTTCTGATCATTCCCGACAGTCAGCTTTTGTTCACGTCGCTGGAACGCGACGATCGTGACCCGAAGGTGACGATCCGTGCCCTTCTGCGCGGTCGCACTCCCTACGAGGTCGAGGACCTGACCTTCGATTTTATCCAGAAGGGCGACCGGCTGCAGGTCGCCGTGGTTGCCCTGGAAACGCTGCTGGAGGCGGAAAATTTCGCGGCCAAGTTCGGCTTCCGCCCGGTTGCCCTGATCGGCGCTCCGAAAGATGCCACCTATCCCGGCTTGCCCGACTTCGGTCCGACCGGTATCGCAGCGGAAATATTGAACGGCGAAAAGCTGATCCTTGATCTGGGTGACGAAATCACCGTGGTCCCGGCCCCGGACGCCCCGGACATGCCTGAAGAGCCCGAGGCCGAAACCTTCGGCGAAGCCCTCGCCGCCGTCAAAGCATCCGACGCGGATGATCGGTCGAAACCGTCTGCAGAAGACCCGGTTCCGCCAAAAGTCGCGGCTCCGACGTTTCCGCCATCCGCGCCCATGCCCTCGTCCGCACCGGTCGCGCCGCCGCGCGCCCGTGCCGAACCTGTGCCGTCTGTCCGCGCGGTTCCGCCGCCGCCGATCGGCAGCGCACCGGATTTAAGCGATCAAGGACCTCAGGATACTGCCGCGGTACTGCCGGAACCCGATGTGACAGTTCCCGAAGTGCCGACCATCCCGGAAGCGAAACCGGCAGACGTGACCCCGCCCACGCTTGTCACTCCGGCGGCGGCATCCGCGCCGTCTTCACCTAAGGTATCGACCGAGAGCGTCTCCGATACGCCAGGTTCAGAAGAGACCGACCGCGCGCCGACCGAAAATATACCGGATAGTCTGGATGACGCGTACGTTTTCACCCGCGCCCCGGCAGACCAGCGCAAGCCCGCCACAAAAGGCCCGACATTCAGCACTCAACGCAAACCACTGAGTGCGGCCGAACAGTCAAAGAAGCCACATCTGGCGCGCATAACTCCGCGCCTGAGTGGCCCGACCGCCGTGACCGACAGGAATACCTTGGCCGACGCAGCGGACCAATCGAAACCAGCCAATGTATCTGCCGCAAGTTTCCTGTCTGCCGACAAAGGCGACGACGATCTGACGTCGGCGACCGGCGATACGCCAACCTCTGCGCCGCCGCAGCCGACGTCTCCGGCCAAGGCGTCAACATCCTACGACCAACCCCGCCCAAAGGCGCGAAATTCGCTTGCGGACCGTCTGCGCCGACAGCCCAAGTCACCCCGACCGGCCCCGTCCGCGTCAGCCACCACGGACGAGACGGTCGCCATGACACTGCCGGGACTTGCGCGCGAGAATGCCGCGCAACCGGCGGGCAAGTCCGGCCTCGGAATGGGCCTTGTCCTGACGCTGGTCCTGCTTGGGCTCATGGCGTTGATCGCGGCATGGTCGGTGCTCTTCCAACCCGGCGATGCGGTTCCCGAGGTTGCGGATGACGCGTTGACGAAGCTTGAAGATTCCGCATCGGCCACGCTGATCCCGGATGCCACACCCGAGGCATCGCCCGAACGGGCACCCGACACAGACGTCGCATTGCTCTTGCCGGACAGCAGCAGTGCCACCCGAAGTGCGGGGGGCAGCGTTGCCTCTCCGGTGCCCGATCTGGTGACACCGCCTTTGCCGATTCCCGGCGCATCACCCGAGGAAATGGACGAAGCGGGCCTCATCGACGCCCCCGACGACGTCGGACTGTCCGAAAATCAGACCGACGTCGCAGGCGCGGATGGCACGTTCGAAACACCCGGTGCCTTCGACACGGTGACGGCCCTGCCGGATGCACCGCAGGCACAAGACCCGGAAGACATATATGTCGCATCGATCGACCCGGCCGTCCGCGTGGGCGACGCCGTCGCCCTGCCGCAATCTGCGCCGCCCGCCGATACATTTTCGCCGCAGACCGTGCCCGCGCCTGCCGGGACCGAATTTCCGACAGCCACGAACGGGCTTGTCGTGGCCAGCGCCAAGGGCACGCTTGCACCCGGCGGATATACCGTGGTGTCCGGGCGACCGCAGGTCTTTCCTGTACCCCGGCCCCAGACAAGCGCGGCACAAGTCGCGACCCGATCCGCCGAAGATGAGGCCCAGCGGGTCGTCCTGTTGCGCACCCGTCCCACCCAGCGCCCGAATGACGCTGAAGAACGGGTGGAACGGGTGTTGTTCAATGGCATGACCCAAGCGGAGCTGACCCGTGTCCAGCCCCGCCAGCGGCCTGCGTCGATCATCGCAGCCTCGGCCGCGCAATCCGAAACGCAGGCTGCGGCTACTGCCCGCGCCGCCTCCGAAGCCGCGGCCGCCGTTGCCGCGTCCGACGAACAGAATGCTGCCGTTCAGGCCGCCGCCGCCGCTGCCGCCGCATCGCTGGCCAATCGATCGTCCGCCGCTCCGACATCCCGCTTGGCGCTTGCGGAGTCGAACCGGCCCCGCACGCGCCCCCGTTCGGTCGAGCGCGAGGCCGCGCAGATTGTCACGCAGCGCCGCGAACAGGCTACTGTCGCTTCCGCCTCCACAAGCAGCGCGACTGCTGCTCCTCAGGCGACCAGCAGGGCGCCTGCAGCTCAGGCCAGCAGCACTCGCCAGACCATCCGGTCGGCAGGCGGCAGTGTGGCCCGCGCGGCCACACAGTCCAACGCCATTCACCTGCGCGAAATCAACCTGATCGGCATCTATGGACGCCCGACAGATCGTCGCGCCCTGGTCCGGATGTCGAATGGCCGATATGTAAAGGTCAAGGTCGGCGACAGGCTGGACCGGGGCCGCGTCACAGCCATCGGCGAAAGCGAGCTGAGCTATCAGAAGCGCGGACGCAATATTGTTTTGCGGATGCCCCGCGTCTGATCCTGGCCAATCTCAATCTGTCAGTCCGAGGGCGGCGCGCGTTGCCTGTGTCCATCCCAGGTGAAGCGTTGTGTCGGTGTCCACTACTGGACGTTTGATCAATGCCGGGTGCGCCACCATCAGTGTCACGAAATCACCTGCACGGACCTCTTCTGGCAGTCCGCGCCATGTCATCGACCGTGTATTCAGCATCGTGTCACCCAGTGCGTCATGCCAGTCCGCGACCTCGGCGCGTGTCACCGGATCGTCTCGCAGATCGCGCAGCCGGACATCATGCCCCTGAAGTGACAAGAGTTTAAGCGCTTTACGGCAGGTATCGCAGGCTTTCAGCCCGTGCAGGACGATCATCGGCAAGTCTCCCATTTTCAGGCGCACGTTTGCCCTCTCCCCTTGACGTTTTCAACGCAACCTTTAGCTCAGGATTGTGTCCGGAGGTCTCCGCGAGCACCTTCTCGCTTTGTGCTCCGGTCACCATACCGTCGCGATATTGCGGACGGACGACACGAAGGAGACACGGGAATGGCCGTTGGCACCGTGAAATGGTTCAATGCTACCAAAGGCTTCGGCTTCATCGCGCCCGATGACGGTGGAAAGGACATTTTCGTCCATATTTCCGCAGTCGAACAGGCCGGTCTGACGGGCTTGCGGGACAATCAGAAAATACAGTTCGAGTTGCGGGACGGTCGCGATGGCCGCACCTCCGCCACGGATCTCGTGGCGTTGGACTGAACCGTAAACTGGCCAACTGATTGTCACGCCGCGCCATTGCGGCGTGACGACCTGGGATGGCTGCGAAAGCGGGCATTTTTTACCGAAGCATGGCAACTGCCGTAGCGGGAGGCTGCGCTCCCAGAACGTCAGATGAACGGCCGAACGCTAGGCCCATTCCCACGGGCGAGTGTAATTGCCCATGACGGCAATGACGTCCCGCTGCTCGACTTCTCCGGTCTTTTCCAGCTTGGCGACAAGGCCGCGTTTCTTATCTTCGAACACGGACTGCACCCTGGCGGCAATACCGGCATCTGCCAGCGCAGCATCATAGACGCGCGTGATGGCCTTTTTGCGCAGGTCCGGCTTGAACACCTTGCCCACGGCAGTCTTGGGCAACTCGTCCAGGATTTCGATATATTTCGGAAGTGCCGCGCGTTCATGGACGTGTTCCTTGCACCAGGCAATCAGATCGTCCGGCGTGCATTTGGCCCCGGCGACCAATTCAACATAGGCGCAGGGCAATTCGCCCGCGAAGGCATCGGGCTGACCGATGGCCCCGGCCATGCCGACCGCTTCATGCCCGGCCAGCGCCTCCTCGATTTCGGCGGGGTCGATATTGTGACCGCCACGAATGATAAGGTCCTTGGCGCGCCCCGTGATCCAGAGATAACCGTCCTCATCCACCCGCCCCAGATCACCGGTTCGCAAATGCGTGCCGTAGTGGAACAGGTCGGTGTTCTTAGTTGCCTCGGTGTAGGTATGACCGGCCCAGACACCGGGAGACGCAACGCAGATTTCCCCCACGGTATCCGTCGGACATTCCTTTACGCCATTGCCATCTGTCGTCAAAATCTTGACGTCCGTGTACATGAACGGAATGCCGACCGAGCCGATTTTCTTCTCGCCGTCGATCGGGTTGCAACTGACCAGACAGGTCGCCTCGCTCAATCCGTAGCCTTCGACCACCTTGACGTTAGTCGTCTTTTCAAAACGACGGAACAACTCGACCGGCAGCGGGGACGATCCGCAGAACGCCGTCTTGATCGAGGAGATATCGGCATCGACTGGGCGCTGCATCATCGCCGACATGGCCGTCGGCACGGTAATCAGGAACGTGACCTTCCAGCGTTCGATCAGCTTCCACATGTTGTCGAAAACACCTTCACCGCGATAGCCCTGCGGAGTCGGGAAGACGACATGTGCGCCCGATGCGACCATCGCCATCAGAATGACGTGGCAAGCGAAAACGTGAAACAGCGGCAGCGGGCAGATCACCACGTCCTGTTCCGAAAACAGCAGGCGATGGCCGATCCAGCCATTGTAGATCATGCCGGAATACTTGTGCTGCACGACCTTCGGCATGCCCGTGGTGCCACCAGTGTGGAAGTACGCGGCAACGCGGTCTCCGGCACTGTCGGCAAAAGTCAGACGATCCTTGGGCTGCTTGGCCATTTCTGCGGTCCAGTTCAGGACGCGCGCCTTGTGCTTGACCTCGACCTTGGGCCGGATCAGCGGCACGATCAGTTTTTTGACGCCGGTCAGATAGCGGTGCAGATCGACCTCGATCACCGTATTGACGTTCGGAGCCAGCGCGACGGCTTCAGCTACCTTCTGCGCTACGTCGGTCTTGGGGAAGGCGCGCAGGGTGACGACGATCTTGGCCTCTGTCTCCCGCAGGATGGCACCGATCTGCTGTGCTTCCAACAACGGGTTGATCGGGTTGGCGATGCCGGCCACGGTCGCACCCAGAAGGGCAGTCGCGGTTTCGGTGCAATTGGGCAGGACGTATGCAACGCTATCGGTCTCGGACACGCCGAGCGATCGGAACAGGTTCGCGGCCTGAGTGACCTGACCATGGAACTGTGACCACGTCAGCGTTTCGGCCGGGTCGGTCGAACCGGACAGCAATTGATAGCTGATGGCCGCGCGATCACCATGCTTGGCCGCGGTCTGCGACAGAAGCTGATACAGAGTCTGCGCGGGCTGCGCAGACTCCCACGGCTCTGCCGCCTCGATGTCCAGAATATCCTGCTTGTTGGCGAAAGATGCCATGTGGTCGTCCCCTCCCGGTCAGCCGAGGCTCCCTCCCCGGTTCGTGCCGCGCAGGATGGGGGACAGGGCGCGTTGGTGCAAGTGAGACGCTACGGCGAGACGGCTTTCACTCCCTTCCAAATTTGTCAGGATCATCAGCCAGTGACACAGTTAAGGTCTGGATCAGAAGGGCCCGTCGGTTCGCTTCCAGGTCAGCCGCCCAGCTGCGCCTATTCCGCCGCCAGTCCGTCGGTGAACTGCAGTCGCGCCAGGCGTGAATATAGCCCGCCCTGCGCCACCAGCTCTTCGTGCGTACCCTGCGCGGCGATGCGACCGTTTTCCATGACGACAATACGGTCGGCCTGTTTTACGGTAGCCAACCGGTGCGCGACGATAATGGTGGTGCGGTTCTGCGCCAGCTTGGCCACAGCATCCTGCACCGCGCGCTCGGATTCGGCGTCAAGTGCACTTGTCGCTTCGTCCAGCAGCAGGACAGGGGCATTCCTGAGAATGGCGCGGGCGATCGCGATGCGTTGCTTCTGCCCGCCCGACAGCATCACGCCGCGTTCGCCGACATAGGTATCGTAGCCCTGCGGGAGCGCAGACAGGAAATCGTGTGCGGCGGCAGATTTCGCCGCCTCCTCGACCTGTGCATCGGTGGCTTCGGGGCTGCCGAAGCGGATGTTTTCGCGGGCCGATGCGGCAAAGATCACCGGGTCCTGCGGCACCAGGGCCAGATTGGCACGGAAGGCATCGCGATCCATATCCCTCAGGTCGACACCACCCAGTGTCACGCGCCCTTGATCGGGGTCATAGAACCGCTGAATCAACTGGATAACGGTGGATTTTCCTGCCCCCGACGGCCCGACGAGCGCAACCGTCTCGCCGGGGTTCACCACCAGATCCACGTCGTGCAGCGCCTTTGTTTCCGGTCGCGTGGGATAGCGGAACGTCACGCCCTCGAAAGCCACGGCATCGGCGCGCGGCGACATGACGGGCTGCGCCGGGTCGCGCACATCGTCTTCCACTTCCAGCAGTTCGACCAGACGTTCGGTCGCGCCCGCCGCGCGCTGCAATTCACCCCAGATTTCTGACAGGGCCGCCACCGATCCGGCGACCATGATGGCGTAGATCAGGAACTGGATCAGCTCACCGATCGACATGATTTCGGCTCGTACATCCCGCGCCCCGATCCACAACACGCCAACGACGCCGGCGAAAATCAACGCAATCACGATCACCGTCATTACGGCGCGAACCTTGATGCGGGTGCGTGCCGACAGGAACGACTTTTCGGTCACGTCGTCAAACCGATCAGACGCTTGCCCCTCGTAAGTATAGGCCTGCACGGTTTGCGCCGATAACAGCCACTCGGACGCCCGGCCTGAGGATTCAGCGATCCAATCCTGATTTTCACGGCTGAGCGTCCGCAGCTTCCGCCCAAGCACGATGATCGGCACGATCACCGCCGGTACCAATAACAACACCAACCCCGATAATTTGGGCGCAGTCCAGAGCATGAGAGCCAACCCGCCGCCAAAGATCAGGACGTTGCGCAAGGCTATGCTGACCGACGACCCAATCACCGATAGCAGCAGGGTTGTGTCCGTAGTGATGCGCGACAGAACCTCGCCCGTCAGTATATTGTCATAAAAGCTGGGAGACATGCGGATCATCCGGGCGAAAACCGCCTTGCGGATGTCGGCCACGACCCGTTCGCCCAGGCGCGTGACCAGATAATATCGCAGTCCGGTGCCCAAGGCCAAAAGTCCTGCAACGATCAGGGCGGCACCGAAATATTGGTCCAGAAGCTGGGTTTCACCCGTCTGGAACCCGTCGACCACGCGGCGCACCGCCAGCGGCAGAACCAGAGACACAAAGGCAGTCAGTACGAGCGCGGTCATCGCGGCGAACACCATGACCAGATGCGGCCTGAAGAACGGAATCAAGGATCGCAGGCTGCCAATCCGCTTCGACCCCGTGCGATCGGCTACCTTCGCGATATCGGCCATGCGGTTCTCCGGCTGTATTGACGCTGACCTAAGCGCGACATGGGGGCGGCGCAAGTTCATGGACCTGGTCGGGGGGTGGAGCGGGCGGCGGGAATCGAACCCGCGTCATTAGCTTGGAAGGCTAAGGTCTTACCACTACACAACGCCCGCATCAGTAGACGCAGTTATCGCGGTTCGTTTCTGAGCGCAAGATCACACCTGCTCGATCCGAGTCAGGTTTGCTCATGGAGGACAAGCGCAGTCTCACCTCCTGTCTCACAGGTGCCCGCAGGAACCCTTATTGGCCACGGCACCTGCAGCCACAGTCCAGCTCCGGCTGTGAACCGATGCGGCAGGGCCTTAGTGACTGGCCGATACTGCGGTCAGAACCGGTTTGCGATGCGACGGGCGAAGCGTGCCATAGACGTCACCGATGATCTCGGTCAGGCGCGCACGGGCAGGGTCAAGCGGGGCCGGCGCGGAGTAGAGCGAAATACCGACTTCGCCGATTTCAGGCAGGTTCCCACCATGTGGAACGGGCAACATTTCCGGCGTATCGAAACCGTCGATCACGACGTGACAGGCCAGATCGGCGCTGACGGAAGCGTCAATCGCGCGGCTGGATTCGGCAGTAATCGCCACCTCCCATGAAATGTCCGCGGCATCCAGAGCGGCCTGCGCACGGGTCCGAAACACGCAGGCGGTCTCGAAAGCCAGACGCAGTGGGCGCTGTGTCCAGGCGATGCCCTCTTCGGCACCGACCCAGATCATCGGCAATCGCACCAATTCCTCGCCGCCCGGACCGGGGGCAGCTTCGGTAGTCAGGATGACATCGCAGCCGCCTTCTGCGAACATCTCGTGCAAAGTGGTGGTGACGCTGGAAATCAAGGTGATCCGTACACGCGGGTACTCTGCCGCAAACGCCCGCAGGACCGCTGGAATGCAACGTGGCACGATATCGTGCGGCACGCCCAGACGAATTTCGCCCTCGGGCACAGCATCGCGCATCCGATCAAGCAACTCGTCATTCAACGAGAGCATGCGCCGGGCATAGGCCAGCACCTTTTCCCCTTCGGGCGTCAAGCGTACGCCGCGACCCGCCCTGTCCAGCAGGCGGGTATCCAGCGCCTCCTCCAATCGTTTGATCTGCATCGACACAGCCGATTGCGTCAGATGCAAAAGCACGGCGGACCGTGTTACGCCTCCGGTCGCGGCGACGGTGGCGAAAGCACGTAGTGCGGTAAGATCTAGATTTCGGGCCATCTGGTTTTCCTTCCGCGGGTTTTCTAACAAGTTGGCCCAAATAACGGAAATAGATTGGTTTCATGGCACACATCACAATCTGGAATGTGCCTGCGATGACATCTATAGACAAAACAGTAGCCTTCGATAGGTAATAACAATCGAAAAGCCGCGAAACTGCCATAATGCCCGCTTGAATTGTCTTCAGCCAACCCCGATATTCCACCCGAGGGAAGCCGCACCGGCCCACCCATGTTCTCATCCCTATGGAGGAACCAGATGGCACAATTCGACGCTCTGCGGACCGGTACCGTTTCCGGCGCCCGCGCCGCAGAAATTGATCAGGGCCTTCGCGCCCACATGAACAAGGTCTACGGCACGATGTCCGTGGGCATGCTCATCACATTCGCTGCAGCCTGGGCGCTGTCCGGCCTCGCGACCACGACCGATCCGACGCAGGCTGTCGCACAGATGCCCAATGGGGTCATGGTGACATCGCTGGGCGAAACGCTGTATTTCTCGGCCCTTCGCTGGGTTGTGATGTTCGCACCGCTGGCCTTCGTCTTCGGCTTTTCAGCCATGATCAACCGGATGTCAGCCGCAACCGCGCAACTGGTGTTCTACGCTTTCGCCGCCACCATGGGCGTGTCGCTCAGTTCGATCTTCATCGTCTTCACAGGCGTATCGATCATGCAGACGTTTCTTGTGACGTCGATCGCCTTCGCGGGTCTGTCGCTCTATGGCTACACGACCAAGAAGGATCTGTCCGCGATGGGCACGTTCCTGATCATGGGCGTAATCGGCCTGATCGTGGCGATGGTCGTCAACCTGTTCATCCAGTCGGGTCCGCTCGGCATGGCGATCTCGGCGATCGGTGTGCTGATCTTTGCGGGTCTGACGGCCTACGATACGCAGAAGATCAAGACCGAGTACATCGCTCACGCCGCACAAAGCGATCAGGAGTGGTTGGGCAAAGCCGCCATCATGGGCGCGCTGAACCTCTACCTCGACTTCATCAACATGTTCATGTTCCTGCTGCAGTTCATGGGCAACCGCGAGTAACGTACAGTTCATGAAAATGGATCAGGCCGCCCTTCGGGGCGGCCTTTTGCGTTCCGGGAACAGTTGCAAGTTTCAGCCCGAACACAGCATTCTCTTGCGACCCAACACAAGGATACATGTCATGAAGATCGACTATGTAGAGTTCACCTCTCCGGCTTTGGAAGATACGCAATCCTTCTTCGCCGCCGCATTCGGGTGGAGCTTCGTGGACTATGGTCCAGACTATCGCGATATTCAGAATGCCGGAACCGGCGGTGGGATCGAGCGGGGGGGCCAGCGTGCACCGCTTATCGTGCTGCGGACCGATAATCTGGACGACGCACTGGCGCGAATTCGTGATGCCGGTGCCGAGATCACGAAGGAAATCTTCGATTTTCCCGGCGGTCGCAGGTTTCAGTTCCGTGAACCCGGCGGAACGGAGATGGCCGTCTGGTCCGACGGCTGAGACGCCGCCCACCCCTATCGCTTGAACAACTGTCCTTCGCCCTGCGCACGGGGCCTGTGCACATGAGCGGATTGCACGATCCCGAACGCCAGCATCAAAACAAGCATCGCCGACCCGCCATAGCTGACCAGCGGAAGCGGCACACCGACAACCGGGGCCATACCCATGACCATCGACATATTGACCGCAAAGAACAGGAAGAACGTCGCCGCAACACCCAGCGTTGCCAAGGCTGAGAACCGATCCTTCATGCGCAGGGCCGATACGATGCAGAATATGATGATAAGCATGTACAGCGCCAGAAGGGATGCACCCCCCACCAGACCGAACTCTTCGGCAAGAATAGTGAAAATGAAATCTGTCTGCTTTTCAGGCAGGAAGTCCAGGCGCGCCTGCGTGCCCTGCATGAATCCCTTGCCGGTCCAGCCCCCCGAGCCCAGCGCAATCTTGGACTGGGTTATATTGTAGCCCGCTCCCAACGGGTCCGTGTCCGGGTCCAGAAAGGTATCGATGCGACGATACTGATAATTCTCGATCATCTGCCACGTCGTACCCCGTGATTTGATCACCGCCGTAACCAGCCCCGCCGCTGCCGCGAAGACCGTGGCGAAATATGCCCAGTGTACCCCTGCCAGAAACATCATCATGGCGCCGCCCATCAGCAACAGGATCGCGGTGCCCAGATCGGGTTGTTTCAGTACCAGCATTGTCGGCAAAAGAATTATCAGCACGGGCAGGATCACCCACTGCGGGCGATTGACCTTAGTGACCGGCAACCAGTCGTAATAGGCCGCCAGCATGAGAACGAGCGTGATCTTCATCAACTCGGACGGCTGCAGTCGCATGAAACCGATGTCGATCCATCTTTGCGCACCGCCTCCCGAGGCACCCACAAAATCCACCGCCAGAAGAAGAACCAGGGCTCCGCCATACATCGCAGCCGAAACATTGCGCCAAAACCAGATCGGAATCATGGCGGCCGCGAACATCACTACAAGACCCAGAGCGAACCGCTGCATCTGCGGCTCGGCCCAGTACCAGCTGCCACCGCCCACCGAGTAGAGAACAATGAACCCGATCGACGCTACTGCCGTCACCAGAAGCACAAGACCCCAATTCAGAGCGAGCACCTTGCTCAGACCTGACGGCACACGGGCGACTTTATATTCAAGGTAGCTCATCTTTGCATCATGCTTCCGATGTGCCCGAAGTTCGGCTGGATATTGCAGGATTCAGCTTCAGATCGGACAGAATACCCTCGACCTTTTCACGGTCCCGGCTGGGATAGGCGTCAAGCGGCGGCATCCCGTTGTTGAGCGCATAGAGCATGATATCGCGGGCGATAGGTGCCGCCACAGTAGATCCGCCGCCACCGTGTTCAACTACGACCGAGACAGAATACCTGGGGTTTTCATAGGGACCATATCCGACGAAAAGGGCGTGATCCCTCCGGTCCCATGGCAGATCTTCGTTGCTGATCACGCCCTTCGCACGTTCGGCTGTCGTGATGTTGCGAACCTGACTGGTGCCGGTCTTTCCGGCCCATTTCATGCCCGCCAGGTCGAATTTGGACCCCCCTGCCGTGCCTTTGGGGGCGTTCACCACCTGAAACATGCCGTCGCGCGCACGATCCAACCAACTGCGCGGCAGGTCCAGCGGCCCCTGGACACCCGAAGGGCGCGCCACACCACCGACCGAACGGACCATCCGGGGGTTGACCTCCAACCCCGACGCAATGCGGGCTGTCATCACGGCCAATTGCAACGGAGAGGTCAGGACATACCCCTGCCCGATGGCCGCATTCAGGCTATCGCCGACATACCAGTCCTCGCCCCGTCGGGTGCGTTTCCAGTCGCGATCAGGGATCAGCCCTTCGCTGATCGACGTCATCTCGATATCATGCGCGATACCCAGCCCCAACCTGCGCGCCATCCTGGCGATGTTGTCGATCCCTGTTCTTTGCGCCATTTCATAATAATAAATGTCGCAGCTTTCGCGCAGCGATTTCGCCATATCCACATTGCCATGACCCCCGCGCTTCCAGCAATGGAACCGGCGGTTGGAGACATTGATATAGCCGCCGCAATAGATCTGTTCGTCAGGTGTGATGACCTCCGCTTCCATGGCTGCCATAATTACTGCCATTTTGAACGTCGATCCGGGGGGGTACAGGCCCTGCACGATCTTGTTGTGCAAGGGGCGGCGATCGTTGTCGCGAAGGCCGGAATAATCTGGCACGCTTATGCCCGACACGAACATGTTCGGATCGTATGACGGCGAAGACACAGCGGCGACAATATCACCATTGAGCACATCCATCACCACAGCGCTGGCGCTTTCCGTGCCAAGGCGCGCCTGCGTGAAGTTCTGCAATCCCGCGTCGATCGTCAGCTGAACATCGGCACCGGGCCCGGATTCCGTGCGCCCCAACTCGCGCATGATACGGCCCGCGGCATTCTGCTCGACACGCATGGCCCCCGCCCGCCCGCGCAAATCGTCCTCCAACCGCTGCTCGACTCCGATTTTCCCGATCTGGAACTGAGGTGTCAGCAACAGCGGATCAGGGTTTTCGGCATCCTCGATATCACGCTCGGACACGCTTCCGACATAGCCGATGACATGGGCATAATCCGGTCCCATCGGATAGGAACGGCTAAGTCCCACTTCAGGCGTGATCCCGGACAGCGCGGGCACGTTGACCGAAATCATCGAAAGTTCGTCCCAGGTCAATCGGTCGGCCAGCGTGACGGATTGATGTGGACGACGATCCATCTCGCGCAGGGCTCGCTGCAACACCTCTTCGTCCAGCTTCACCAGACCGCGCAGGTTGGCGATCACGGCATCCGCGTCATCGGCATCCTGGCGGATCATCGAGACGCGGTAAATCTGCTCATTGCCAGCAAGTTCGATGCCATTGCGGTCGTAAATCACCCCGCGTTCGGGCGCGATCAGGCGAACCTTGATGCGGTTTTCTTCCGCCAGCAGCAGAAACTCATCGGCCTGGTCCACCTGCAGATAGCGCATCCGCCCCAATACAAGAGCGCCGATCCCAAGCTGCACACCGCCCAAGATCAGACCGCGACGCGAAACGCGCCGGGACGACAGAGTGATATCCTGTGCGTTGCGTTTCATGGCGCGTCCTTGCAAGCTGAACGATAGAGGTCTCAGGCGCGAGTGCCGAGGCTGTCGAGCTCGCCGGGGGCAAGCCGTCTAACCCCGATCATCTGTGAGAATATGGCGACTGCAGGGTAAAAGACAACGGTTGCAAATGCGTGCAAGCCCTGCCCCAGAATCGGTGGTGTTTCGGCAAGAAGAAGCACAAGCACCAGGTAATCTGCTGCAAACGCCGCCAAGATACAGACCGAGACCACACCAACTTCAGACCAGAACGGTGCCGCTTCGGCATGATCGACCCGGCGGCGCAGATATTCGCTCATCAGAAAGACGATCAGGGTCCAGAGACCCAAGGGTCGCATCAACACGAAATCGCCCAGCAGCAACACGATCACCAGAAGCCAAACCGGCAGATAATCGGGACGGCGCAAAACCCAGGCCGCGACCAGGGCAATGACCAGGTCTGGTCCGGGCACATTGCCGTCACCCGCATCGAATGGCAGCAGGGCAAAGAAAAATATCAGCGCCGACAAACCCACGAAAGTCGCCCGATACCCCCAGATCGACTTTGCCGCCATAATCTCAGCCCCCGTTTGCGGCGGCGGCAGCATCCGGTTCTGCGATGCCCTTCGGAATCGGCGGGCCCTGCAACGGTGCGGGCGCAGGCAGCAGCAGATCGCCGGTGGTGGAGATGTCCTGTGCCACGCGTGTTCGCAGGACCCTCAGAAATTCCAGCCGCGTGATATCCGCAGACAACCGGACGCGCAGCCGCCCATCCGCCCCACGCACGATCTGTCCGACGGACAGATCCGGAGGAAACACTCCACCGTCGCCACTGGTAACGATACGGTCGCCGGCCCGTACGTCGTCCGGGTTTTCGACAAATTCCAGCACGGGGGCGGACGTTGTGTCGCCCGCAAGAATCGCGCGCTTGCCCGAAGGCTGGATCGTGACCGGAACACGGCTGTTTCCATCTGTCAGCAACAGAACACGGGCCGTCCGGTTGCCCACGCCCGAAATGCGTCCGACAAGCCCCAGTCCATCCATTGCTGCCCAGCCATCACGGATGCCATCGTCCGCCCCGATGTTCAGAAGGACCGAACGCCGGAAAGGGCTGCCGGAATCGGTCAGCACCACACCGGTAATATAGGTCAGGCCCGGCGATAGGCGCACCTTGTTCAGATCCAACAGACGGGCGTTTTCCTGCTCCAGCTGGATCGCGGCCTCCCGCCAGGCTTTCATTTGCTGCAACTCACGCCGCAGCTCCTGATTTTGCTCATAGACGCGGGCGTAGCCCTCGAAATCCTCGATCAGACGACCGGCCCAGGTGACCGGGGCCAATGCCCATTCGAAATTCGGAACAACCCGGTCGACCAGCGCCGCGCGAATGCGTTCGGCACGGGGATTGTCGATCCGCCAGAGCAAAAGCAACGCGATCAGAACGGTACAGGTCAGCGCCACGAAAAGCCGCCGGAGCGGCTTGCCGTAGATATCCTCGCCGGGCCGGGACCGCGCCATGGCGGATCAGCTGTCGTAGTCGATGACGTGGCTCAACTGCCGCTCGTATTCCAGCGCCTTGCCGGTACCCAGCGCCACGCAGTTCAGACATTCGTCGGCGACCGAAATGTTCAGGCCCGTCTGTTCGCGCAAGGCGAGGTCCAGATCGCCCAGCAATGCCCCTCCGCCGGTCAGCATCACTCCGCGGTCAACGATATCGGCGGCCAGATCGGGCGGCGTGGATTCCAGCGCCGTCATCACCGCTTCGCAGATCTGCTGCACCGGCTCAGCCAGCGCCTCGGCGACCTGCGCCTGGCTGATCTCGGTTTCCTTTGGCACACCATTCAACAGGTCGCGACCCCGGATCATCATGACCTCGCCACGCCCATTTTCCGGCATCCGGGCGGTGCCGATTTCCTTCTTGATCCGCTCGGCCGTAGCCTCGCCCACCAACAGGTTCTGGTGACGGCGCAGATAAGAAATTAACGCCTCGTCCATCCGGTCACCGCCGACACGAACCGACCGCGCATAGACGATATCAGCCAGCGACAGCACGGCCACTTCGACCGTGCCGCCGCCTATGTCGACGACCATGCTGCCGGTTGGATCGGTGATCGGCATACCCGCCCCGATTGCCGCCGCGATAGGTTCCGCGATCAGGCCCGCCTTGCGCGCACCTGCGCCCAGAACCGACTGACGAATGGCGCGCTTTTCAACCGGCGTGGCCCCGTGGGGAACACAGACGATGATCTTCGGCTTAGAGAAGGTAGAGCGGCGATGCACTTTGCGGATGAAGTGCTTGATCATTTCCTCGGCCACATCGAAATCGGCGATGACACCTTCGCGCATCGGCCGTATCGCCTCGATGGACCCTGGCGTGCGACCCAGCATCAGTTTGGCATCCTCGCCCACGGCCAGCACTTCCTTGCGGCCATTCTTCATATGGTAGGCGACAACCGATGGCTCGTTCAGCACGATCCCCTTGCCCTTGATGTAGACCAGCGTGTTCGCCGTGCCGAGGTCTATGGCCATGTCCGAGCTGAACAGGCTTCCGAAGATATTCATTCCACTTTCCCCAAACCATACTCGCCTCCGTGGCGGCTGGCCCGGAAGGTTTGGTGCGGTGTAGCGGCTCCGGGGGGGTGGGGTCCAGTGCGCGTGTGCTACGGGGTCGGCGGAGGGTTGCCGGGGCGGTGTCGCAAGCCAGTCAGCCTACGTCCTTGTAAGAAATCTCCCGCCCGTCAGTTCCGCCCCGCTCGCGCCGCATCAGCAGTCGGTTGAGCGCGTTCACGTAGGCCCGAACGCTTGCCACGACTGTATCCGTATCCGCAGACTGGCCGGATACGATTCGTCCATCCTCCTCCATCCGCACGGTAACAGTGGCCTGTGCATCGGTGCCTTCGGTCACAGCCGACACCTGATACAACTGCAACGTGGCCGAATGCGGGACCAGTGCCTTGACTGCGTTGAAGGCCGCGTCGACCGGGCCGTCGCCGGTCGCCTCGGATGATTTCGCTTCGCCGTCTATGGTCAGGGTCAGCTCGGCTTCCTGCGGGCCGTCGGTGCCGCAGACGACGCGCAGACGTTCGACCTTGATGCGGTCTTCGGCCTGCCGCTCCTCGTCCTGCATCAGGGCGATCAGGTCGTCGTCGAAGACCTCTTTCTTGCGGTCGGCCAGCGCTTTGAAGCGGACGAAAACATCGGCCAGCTGATTGTCGGCCAGTTCATACCCCAGTTCCTTCATCTTGGACCGCAGCGCCGCGCGACCCGAATGCTTGCCCATCACCAATGAGGTTTCAGACAGGCCGACGTCTTCGGGGCGCATGATCTCGAACGTCTCCGCGTTCTTCAGCATACCGTCCTGGTGGATTCCGCTCTCGTGAGCGAAGGCATTCTTGCCGACGATGGCCTTGTTGAACTGCACCGGAAACCCCGAGACCGATGCCACGCGACGCGAGATCGCCATCAGTTTGCGACTGTCCACGCCGGTGGTGAACGGCATGATGTCGTGGCGCACCTTCAGTGCCATCACGACCTCTTCCAGCGCCGTGTTGCCCGCGCGTTCGCCCAACCCGTTGATCGTGCATTCGATCTGCCGCGCGCCGCCTTCGACCGCGGCCAGCGAATTGGCCGTCGCGAGCCCCAGATCGTTGTGACAATGCGTGGCAAAGATAATCTCATCCGCACCGGGCACTTCGGCGATCAGGCGGCGGATCAGTTCGGCAGATTCGTTTGGCGCGGTATAGCCCACGGTATCGGGGATGTTGATCGTGGTGGCCCCGGCCTTGATGGCGATCTCGACCGTTCGGGCCAGATAATCCCATTCGGTCCGGGTCGCATCCATAGGCGACCATTGTACGTTATCGCACAGATTGCGGGCATGGGTGACCGTCTCGTGAATACGCTCGGCCATCTCGTCCCTGGTCAGGTTCGGAATGGCGCGGTGCAGCGGCGAGGTGCCGATAAACGTGTGAATGCGCGGCGATTTTGCGTGTTTCACAGCTTCCCAACAACGGTCAATATCTTTCAGATTGGCGCGGGCCAGACCGCAGATCGTGGCCCGGTCGGCGTTTTTCGCAATGTCTGAGACGGCGGCGAAATCACCGTCCGAGGCGATGGGGAACCCGGCCTCGATCACGTCGACACCCATCTCGTCCAGCATGGAGGCGATCTCCAGCTTTTCGTCGTGGGTCATCGTGGCACCTGGCGACTGCTCGCCGTCGCGCAGGGTAGTATCGAAAATTATGACGCGATTGCCGGTGGGTTTTACGGGGGTGTTCATGGTGACTGATCCTGTGCTTTGCGTTTCCTGTCCGGCGCTGCATCCCTCCCGAGCGACCGCGCCGAATGGCACGCTCAGGAGCGGATAAGAAGCAGGTCCAGGGTCAGTCGGATCTTCGTCATGGCGCAAAGATACGGAATCGTGACTGGAAAGAAAGCCCCGATTTCGCGCTAGGGTTTCGAAATGCGAATCCTGATCCTTCTCCTCGCTCTTTTCGCCACACCTGTTGCCGCCTGCGGCATCGACAGTGATTGCGAGGTGCCGGGCGGAACGTATCGCATCTATGTGCCCGATGGCGGGGCGGATGGCGCGATTTTCTTTGCCCATGGCTACGGAGGGTCGGCGGCAGGCACGATGCGCAATGACCGATTTCGGGCCTTGGCCGGCCGGTTGGGCGTGGCGCTGGTGGCATTGGCCTCCGTTGGCAAAGACTGGGCGCTGCCGAACGCGCCGGAACATGGCAACGATCCGCCGCGGGACGAGATCGCCTATGTTGCTGCGGTCAAGGCTGACGTCGTGGCGCAGTTTGGGCTGGACCCCGACCGGATGCTGCTGGCCGGATTTTCGGCGGGCGGCATGCTGACGTGGAACGTAATCTGTCAGGGTGGCGATCTGTTCGCGGCTTTCGTGCCGATGTCGGGGACATTCTGGAAAGAGCCACCCCAGTCCTGCGATGCTGACGCCGCCGTCACGCATTACCACGGAACCGCCGATACCGTGGTCCCCATCGGCGGCCGGGCCATCGGTTCCTCCCGGCAAGGCGACATGGGTGAAGTACTGGCATTCTATGTCCGCGACCGCGCCCTGACACCCGCGGGTCCGGTCGATGCCCCGGATGGGCTGTCGTGTCAGCGATGGGACGGCAAAGAGGAAACTTATCTGGAGTACTGCACCCATCCGGGCGGTCATCGGTTTTCCGCCGACTGGATCGAACGCGTCTGGACCCGTGACATGAAGTGACGCCCGCACTGGACGGCACCACGACACCGCCTAGATCGGAAACATGGACAACGCACTTGTCATCGGCGCGTCGGGCGGTATCGGGGCGGCCTTGGCCGACCGGCTGGACGCAAAGCATTTCGTCACCCGTCTCAGCCGACGGGACGATGGTCTCGACGTCACCGATCCGGTGTCGGTCGTCAGGGTCATGAACCGTATCGAAGGTCCGGTCCATCTGGCCTTCATCGCGACCGGCATCCTTGCCCCGGACGGCCATGCGCCGGAAAAGGCGCTTGACGCGATCGACGCCGACGCCATGGCCCGGACCTTCGCCGTGAACGCCATCGGCCCGGCCCTTATCCTGCAACATCTGGCACCGCTTCTGGCCGATGATGCCCGCGTCGGCGTGTTGACGGCGCGGGTGGGAAGCATCGGCGATAATCGCATGGGCGGCTGGTATTCCTATCGTGCCGCCAAGGCCGCGGCGAACCAGATCACCCACGGCGCAGCGATCGAAATCGGGCGCAGGCACAAACGGTCGGTGGTCGTGGCCCTGCACCCCGGAACGGTCGAAACGCCGTTCACCGAAGGATACAACGCGCCGAAGATCAGCGCGAAGGATGCAGCGGAACGTCTGATTGGCGTGTTGACGGACCTTACACCCGACGACACCGGCGGATTTTTCGACTATGCGGGCAAACGCGTTGAGTGGTGAACTGCGCCTGATTCTGATCCTGGGCGATCAACTGTCCGACGACCTGAGCGCCCTGCGTGAAGGCGACGCCGACCGCGATGTGATCGTCATGGCCGAGGTTCAGGCCGAGACGGATTACGTTCCCCACCATCCAAAGAAGATCGCCTTCCTTTTCTCCGCGATGCGTAAGCACGCGGCACATCTGCGCAAACAGGGCTGGACCGTCCGCTATGCCACGCTGGACGACCCCGACAATACGCAGTCCATTCCCGGCGAAATGCTGCGCGCGGCCGAAGCCACGGGTGCGACCGAGGCGATCGGCACCGAGCCGGGCGAATTTCGCCTGATTTCCGCACTCGAGGACGCGCCAATCCCTGTCCATCTGTTCCCCGACGACCGCTTCCTGTGTTCCCATGCAGAGTTCGAGGGTTGGGCCGAGGGCCGCAAGGAGCTTCGGATGGAATGGTTCTATCGCGAGATGCGCCGCAAGACCGGCCTGATGATGGAGGGCGACAGGCCGGCGGGTGGCAAATGGAACTATGACCACGACAACCGCAAACGCGCGCCCAGGGGGCTGACCGTGCCCGGACCGCTGCGCCACGAACCCGACAGGATTACCCGCGACGTGATCGAAATGGTGCGCAACCGCTTCGGCGATCGCTATGGTTCCGTCAATGACTTCTGGTTCGGGACCAGCCGCGACATGGCCCTCGAAAGTCTTGGGCATTTTGTCCAACACAGTCTTCCGACTTTCGGAGACTACCAGGACGCGATGGTTACCGGGGAGCCGTTCCTGTTCCACGCGCTTCTATCCCCTTACCTCAACGCAGGCCTTCTGGGGTGGCGCGAAGTCTGCGATGCTGCCCAAGCCGCCTGGATGGCAGGCGATGTTCCGATCAACGCCGCCGAAGGATTCATCCGCCAGATCATCGGCTGGCGCGAGTACATCCGGGGGATCTATTTCCGCGAAGGTCCGGACTACACCTCCCGCAACGCGCTGGGGGCAGACCGCGACCTGCCCGAATTCTATTGGACTGGCGATACCGACATGCGCTGCCTGTCCGAAACCATCGGCACCACCATGGCCGAGGCCTATGCCCATCATATTCAGCGGCTCATGGTAACAGGCAACTTCGCGATTCTTGCCGGTCTGGACCCGGCGCAGGTGCATGAATGGTATCTGGTGGTCTATGCCGATGCCTATGAATGGGTCGAGGCACCCAACGTGATCGGCATGTCGCAGTTCGCAGACGGCGGCGTGGTGGCGTCGAAACCCTATGTTTCGGGCGGAAATTACATCAACCGGATGTCGGACTACTGCAAGACCTGCGCCTATGTCGTGGAGCAGAAATCGGGCGAGGGCACATGCCCGTTCAACCTGCTCTATTGGGGGTTTCTGGATCGTCATCGCGACAGGTTCCAAGGCAATCCCCGGATGGCGCAGATGTACCGCACCTGGGATCGGATGGACGCGGATCACCGTCAGACCGTGCTGACCGAGGCCTCTGACATCTTGCGAAAACTGGATGCGGGCGACCGTATATAGGCCGCGACAATATCGCCGATTCACCCAAGCGCCGCCGCAATTTCGCCGCCCACTGGGGGCAAACCGTGTCCAAAGACGATATTGTCGAGGACATGATATGCAGTTCGACCGCTTGATGATGAAAACCGTGACCCGGCTCGCAAGATCCGGCATTGCGGGGCTGCGCTCCACATCCGTGGCTGCGACCGGCAAGGAGGCAGACGCTTCAGGGCCGCGCGGATCGGGAAGCTGGGCCAATGAATGGAGCGGCGCCAAATCCGCAGTCGCCAAAACTGCCGTGGAACGGGCGAAGTCGCTGGCGCGTCCGGGCAAGTCCCGCACAAAATCCAATGCACCCCAAGACGCGATCCCTGAAGGCACCATTCGCACCCGTCCGTTGATGTCTGTGCGAAATGTGAAGCTGCATAACTGGATCGCCGACAGGATGGAGGCCGAGGCACCGACCTGTTCACTACATGCCTGCGTGGCCCTGAACAGCTTTCTGACCTCGCTTGCGAACCCGGATGGCACCGATCCCCTGACGGGCCTGACCGCCGACCTTCTGATCGTGGATGAACATGGACAGCCCGTCGTCGCGCTGATCCGCGAAAATGCTGCGGATCCATCTCAGCAACTGATGGTCATTGATGCCTTGCTGGATGCCGACCTGCCGATTGTGGACATCCCCGCGCGCCCATCGCTAAGCGGGCTCTGGGCATCAATCGCCGAAACGCTTCCGAAAGACTGACATCGTCGTTCCCGCACCGCTCACTCCGGGCGGAACAGGGGGCATGGCCGAGTGATCGGTCATGCCCCGCTTGTCATCATGGGTATAGCGATTGACCCGTTACCCACTCCCAACCTCAGACAGACGCTCCAATTCACCCGTCGCTGCCCGGTGCCACTGGCGCTTCAGCCCCTTCGGGCGCCGGGGCGGATTCGGCAGCCGGGACATCGGCTGCGGGTGCTGTCTCCGACGTCTCGCGTTCCGCCAGACCGCCGCCTTCCCAGCGACCCGTCTCAACCTGCCCGGTGGCATAGCGCATCGTGCCCGGCCCTTCACGACGACCGGCCTTGAACGATCCTTCGTAGACGTCGCCATTGGCGTAGGTTGCGATCCCCTCGCCTTCGATCTCGCCGTCGTTCCAGCCTCCGGTGTAGTTGAATCCGTCGGCCATCTGGATCGTGCCCTGACCCTCGCGCTGACCCCGGATGAATCCGCCTTCATAGACAGTGCCATCGGCATAGGTGGCCTTGCCCTGCCCGTGACGCAGGCCTTCGGCCCAGTCACCCTCATACCGATACCCGTCCGAGAATGTCATGATGCCGAATCCGTGGTTCTGTGCGTTCACGAACCCGCCCTCGTAGACCAGGCCGTTGGGATAGGTCGCGCGGCCTTCGCCGTCGATCACACCCTCCTTCCATTCGCCTTCGTAAATGCCGCCATCCTGATAAGTAATCTTGCCGGTGCCATCCGCCAGATCGTTCTGGAACTGCCCGACATAGACCGAGCCATCGGGATAGATCACTTCGCCTGACCCTTCGATCCGACCTTCTGACCAGCTGCCGGTGTATTTGTAGCCATCGGTGCCGGTGAAGGTGCCCTGACCATCACGGCGATCGGCCTTGAATTCGCCCTCATAGACGTCGCCGTTGGCATAGGTGACGCGGCCCTTCCCTTCGCGTTTGCCGTCTACCAGCGTGCCGACATATACGTCGCCGTTTCCCTGCGTCAGTGTGCCGGTGCCGTTGATCTGACCGTTTTCCCACAACCCGTCATAGATCAGCCCGTCCGGAGTCCGCAAAATGCCCTGCCCCGAACGTACGTTGCCAGCCATCTGACCCTCGTAGGTCGAGCCATCGGGATAGGTGATCCGCCCGATGCCGGACTTTTCGCCCGCGACCCAGCCACCTTCGTAACGATAGCCGTTGGCCGCCTCCATCACGCCTTCGCCATCGTGAACGGCATTGACGAAACTGCCGGTATAGCGAGTGCCATTGGCGTAATCCGCAACGCCCTCGCCTTCGATCCGGCCATCGACCCATTCGCCGGTATAGGTCGCGCCGTCGGCAAAAATGATCGTGCCGATGCCATTGGGTTCCCCCCGTTCGAAGGCGCCTTCATAGATCGAGCCGTCCGGAAACACGGCGCGGCCTTGACCGACGATTTCGCCGTTGGCCCATTCGCCGCTGTAGGTATAACCCGACGGCAGGGTATAGGTGCCCGTTCCGTGCTGTTTGCCGTTCAGGAATGTTCCTTCATAGACGCCACCCTCGTCGTATTGCTTGGTGATGACCTCCTGCGCGTCCGCAATGCCGGCCAGCGCCACCACCATCGTCAATACTGCGGTCCTGATCAGCCCGTTCATCACCTTGCCCCCTCATCGTCCGTTTGTTGCCTGACAGGCTAGGCAAATGGGGGCCGACAGGCAACGGGAGATGCACAGGCGGCATCGGCATCGGCGCTTCCCCCCGCGGGCGCGCCGCGCTAGGTCCAGCCCCAGCCCCGACCAACACCGCCGACCCGCGCGCCCGGAGACCTTGAATGTCCGACACGTTCCGCCTGACCCTTGCCCAGTTGAACCCGACAATGGGCGACCTGGAGGGCAACGCTGCACAGGCACGTGCCGCATGGACAACCGCCAAGACTGCCGGGGCCGACATGATCGCCCTGCCCGAAATGTTTCTGACCGGCTATCAGCCGCAGGATCTGGTCCGGAAACCTGCCTTCGCCGCCCACGCCCGCGCCGTGTTGGACACGCTGGTGGCCGATTGTTCCGAAGGCCCCGCGCTGGCGATCGGGCTGGCGGCTTGGCCCGAAGGAGAAGAAAAGCCGTTCAACAGTTATGTCGTGGCACGGGCTGGCAAGATCGTGGCCGAAATCCACAAGCATCACCTGCCGAATTACAAGGTATTCGACGAAAAGCGGTATTTCGCGTCGGGCGACATCTCCGGCCCCTTCACCATCGGTCCGGTCCGCATCGGCACGCCGATCTGCGAAGATGCCTGGTACGACGATGTCACCGAAACCCTGGCTGAAACCGGGGCTGAAATCCTGCTTGTTCCGAACGGCAGCCCCTATTTCCGCGGCAAGCAGGACGTCCGATATTCCCTCATGGTTGCGCGGACGGTCGAGACCCGGCTGCCGCTGATCTATCTGAACATGGTCGGCGGACAGGACGACCAGATCTTCGATGGTGCCAGCTTCGTCCTGAACCCCGGTGGTCAGTTGACGCATCACCTGCCCTCGTTCGAATCGAGCGTCGTCCATATCGACTTCGACGCCACTCCCGACGGCTGGCGCGCCCGCGATGGCAACAAGGCGCCGCAACCCGACGGCCCTGGCGCCGACTATGCCGCCATGGTCGTGGCGCTGCGCGATTATATGGTCAAGGCGGGCTTCGACCGCGCCGTTCTGGGCCTGTCGGGAGGCGTCGACAGCGCCATCGTGGCGGCCATCGCGACCGACGCCCTGGGCCCCGAAAACGTGCATTGCGTGATGCTGCCCTCGGAATACACGTCGGAACATTCGCTGGAGGATGCACGCGGCGTTGCCGACCGCCTGGGGTGCAGACTGGATATCCTGCCGATCTCCGGTCCGCGTGCCGCCGTGACCGAGGCGTTGGAACCGCTTTTCGAGGGCACGACGCCTGATCTGACCGAGGAAAATATCCAGTCCCGTCTACGCGGCCTGCTGCTGATGGCGTTGTCCAACAAATTTGGCGCGATGCTTTTGACGACGGGCAACAAATCCGAAGTCGCGGTCGGATACTCCACGATCTATGGCGACATGGCAGGCGGCTATAACCCGGTGAAGGACCTCTACAAGACCGATCTGTTCGAGGTTTGCCGCTGGCGTAACGCCAATACGATGGACTGGTTCAAAGGACCGGCGGGCGAAGTCATGCCGGAACGCGTGATCGACAAACCACCCTCGGCTGAATTGCGCGACGATCAGAAGGACGAGGACTCGTTGCCGCCCTATCCGGTTCTTGACGATATTCTGAAACGCCTGATCGACGTTGAGCAATCCGTGGCCGAAATTGTCGCGTCCGGTCATGACCGTGATGTCGTGAAACACATCGAGAAGCTAATATATCTAAGCGAATACAAGCGCTTCCAATCTGCCCCGGGCGCGCGTCTATCGCAGCGCGCGTTCTGGCTGGATCGTCGCTATCCAATCGTCAACCAGTGGCGCGATCCCAGTTGAACAGGCTGGGGGCCAGACCCCCGAGATATTTGTGCCAAGAGGATACTTGCTTCGTGAACTCAGCCATATCAATTCTTTGTTTTTCACCCACAGTCCAAAGCGCTAGAACCGGCGCATGAGCATATTTCACCTTGCCTTCAATGTCCGTGATCTGGACGGTGCACGCGCCTTCTACGGAGGCCTGCTGGGTTGCGCCGAGGGACGCTCGACCGATACATGGGTCGACTTCGATTTCTTCGGCCATCAGATAAGCCTGCATCTGGGCGAGCCGTTCGATCATCGCCCGACGGGCCGGGTCGGGGATCACATGGTCCCGATGCCGCACTTCGGGGTGCTGTTGCCAATGACTAACTGGCGCGCGCTGGCCGATCGACTGGAGGCAGCAGCGACGGAGTTCTTGATCGAACCGGTGCTGCGGTTCGCAGGACAACCAGGTGAACAGGCAACAATGTTTTTGCTGGACCCGTTTGGTAATCCGCTGGAATTCAAAGGCATGCAGGATCCGGCCGGAGCCTTTGCCACGTGACGCGGGTGCTTTTCGCCGCGCGACCGGATCGGTGGGAGGAGTATCGCGGCGTCCTGCCGACCGCCTTGGCCGAGGCCGGGGTCACGGCAGAAATTGTCCAGTTGAGCGACCGTCCGGACCCGGCAAGTATTGACTGGATCGTTTACGCCCCGAACTCCGACCTTCAGAATTTCGCGCCTTACACAAAACTGAAGGGCGTGCTGAATCTGTGGGCCGGGGTCGAAGATGTGGAGGGGAACCGCAGTCTGATTGCACCGCTGTGCCGGATGGTCGACAACGGCCTGACACGCGGCATGGTGGAATGGGTCACCGGGCATGTGCTGCGTCACCATCTGGGAATCGATGCACATCTGGTCCGTCCCATGATCGGCTGGGACACCAAGTCCCCGCCGCTTGCGGCAGACCGCCCCATTGCAATGCTGGGAATGGGCGAGCTGGGAACGGCCTGCGCTTCAGCACTCGTGGGTTTGGGATTTCCGGTTACCGGCTGGTCGCGCAGCCCCAAGACGGTCGCGGGTGTCCGGTCGGTGACGGGCCGCGATGGCCTGAAAGACGTGCTGTCCGGAGCCGAGATCGTCGTCCTTCTGACGCCGCACACGCGATCGACCGAAAACCTGATGAATGCGGAAACACTGGCCTGGATGCGACCCGGAGCGGTGTTGCTGAACCCCGGTCGCGGTGCCCTCGTAGACGATGGCGCGCTGCTGCAGGCGCTGGACGGGCCGCTGGGTCACGCCACGCTGGATACGTTTCGGATCGAGCCGCTGCCCGACGATCACCCGTTCCGCATACACCCCAGGGTCACCGTCACCCCGCACATCGCTTCGACAACGCGACCTGCGACTGCGGCACGCGTGGTGGCCGAAAACATTCGACGGGGCGAGGCAGGCATGCCGCTTCTGCATGTCGTCGACCGGAGCGAGGCCCTGCAATGACAAAATCATCGCCGGTAAAACTGACCTCTCTGGCCCAGAGCCTTCCCGCATCCGTTCCCTTCGTCGGACCCGAAGCGCAGGAACGCGCGCGCGGCGCGCCTTTTGCCGCACGTCTGGGCGCGAACGAGAGTGCGTTCGGCCCGTCACCCCGCGCCATGGCCGCGATGACAGCCGTGACGCAGGATGCCTGGATGTATGGCGACCCGGAATATCACGCCCTGCGCACCGCCCTTGCCGACCACCATGGCATCGACGCCACGAACATCGTGGCGGGCGAAGGTATCGACGGGTTGCTCGGCTATCTGGTGCGGCTGTTGGTTGAACCGGGGGATGCAGTCGTCACCTCGGAGGGCGCCTATCCGACGTTCAACTATCATGTCGCGGGATTTGGAGGCAGCCTGCACCGTGTGCCCTATGCGGGCAATCACGAGGATACGGCTGCACTGGTCGCGAAGGCGGCCGAAGTTGGCGCGAAATTGATCTATCTGGCCAACCCGGACAATCCGATGGGAAGCTGGCACGACGCAGAGACCGTTACCTGCATGCTCGACGCGCTGCCTGACGGCACGCTGCTGTGTCTGGACGAGGCCTATGCCGACCTTGCCCCGCCCGAAGCCGTCCCACCACTAGACACGGACGATGTTCGCGTCATCCGCTTGCGGACGTTCTCCAAGGCACACGGCCTTGCCGGTATGCGGGTCGGATATGCCATCGGCGAAGCCGGTCTGATCCGGGCCTTCGACAAGGTGCGCAACCATTTCGGGTTGGGCCGCGTCGCACAGGCCGGGGCGGTGGCCGCATTGGCCGATACCGACTGGCTGGCCGAAGTGCAGGCGCGGGTGGCGCAGTCCCGCGATGCGATCGCCGCAATTGCCCGGCAGAACGGGCTGATCCCCTTGCCCTCGGCAACCAACTTCGTCGCCGTCGATTGCGGACGTGACGGTGATTTCGCCCGGCGTGTTCTGGCGGCGCTGATTGCGCAAGACATTTTCGTTCGAATGCCGGGTGTTGCGCCGCTGGATCGCTGCATCCGCATCAGTTGTGGCACGGCAGCGGACATGGACGCATTGCGGACGGCTTTGCCAAGAGCCCTGTCGGAGGCGGCAGGATCGTGACTTCACTTGGCTGATCGATGCGCTAGGTTGGTTTGGCAGTATGACGGATCAGACCATGCGCAACGACGGACAAATTGACCGGGTCGAAGATTACACCAATGCCTTTCTGGGCATGGCCTATCTTATGCTGATTACGGTTTTGGTATTTGTGTGGGGCGTCTGGGGATACCCTGTCGCGCTGGCAACCTGCGCGGGTCTGCACTTGGCGATCCGACGGTGGGGATTGTGGCGTGCGGCCCAACTGGCTGCCTGGGACGCACGGGTCGATGCCGTGCTGGCGAAACGCCACTGACATCGGCTTTAGGTTCAGTCCTTGGTCTGAAAGCCCGGCACGGAAGATGTCGAACTCTCCGAGGGCCCTGCATTGGACAGGCGATAAAACCGCGTCATCGTGCTGAGTCGATCCAGCGCAGCATCCTGATCCGCGATTGAGGCAATCTCGTCCGACGACACGCTGCTGACGCGGGCCGGTGCGGTTTGGTCAACGGAATGATCTGACGAAATGGAGCCATTGGCAGACGATCCGGTGATCGGCACTGGCGTTGCGGACGACACATCGGATGTCGTCGGACCGCCCGATACAGCCGTCAGGGAAATGTCCAAAGGGGCCGTCGTCATTGCCTGGGGCGGCATGTCTGCAACCTGAAGCACAGATGCGAGGATCGGTCCCCACATCAGACCCAGCACGCCAGCGGCGACGAGTGTTTTGGTCGGTGCCGCGCTGACGACTTCGCGCAGGGACATGCGGAGATGGGTCGCTGGATCGTCAGAGGTCATGGTCCGTTTCCGAATGGCTATCAGACGTAGTGGACAAATGCCGTCTACGTCCTCCCAGCAAAAGCCGCGAACATGGCCAAAATTCGGCGAAGACTTGTTTAGCCTATGTTATCCAGCAGTTCCGGCCAGAATGGCCGATGCGGCCTCCAGTGCACCGGAACCATGCGGAACGCCCGTGGCCTTGAGGCCCGCGTCGATGGTGGCCAGCGTTCCCAGCATGCTGTGACCGGATACATGCCCCATGTGCCCGATCCGGAAAAACCCGTGCCATGCCGGGTCGTCGGGCGCGGCCATGCCGATCCCGATGCCCAGCGTCAGTCCCATCTGCTCCTCGCACCAGTGACGCAGACGTGTGGCATTCCCCGGCAGACGGACGGCAGTGACCGCATGGCTGCGACTGGCGGGGTCGCGGACGTTCAGTTCCAACCCGACTCCACCGGTGCCGTGATTCTCCCACTTGGCGAACGCCGCGTGCAGCGTATGTGCCAGCGTGGCGTGACGCGCCCAGACAGCATCAACCCCTTCTTCGTGGACAATCATGTCAAGGGCTTCGCGCAGACCATAAAGATGGTGCGTCGGGCCAGTCCCCTGGAAGTACCGGAAATACACCTCGGGGTTGGTGCGCGGTATCCAGTCCCAATAGAACGTGGCGAGGTCGGAGCGTTCTCGTGCCCGCGCCGCCCGGTCATTGTAGAAAACAAAGGCCATGCCCGCAGGCGTCATCAGACCTTTCTGGCATCCGGCGAAGGCGACGTCGACGCCCCACTCGTCCATCTCCATCACATCGCAGGCCAGCGACGCCATGCAGTCTGCCTGCAACAGCGCCGGGTGACCCGCCGCATCCATCTCGGATCGGATCGCCTTGAGGTCGGCGCGCAAGGACGACGAGGTATCGACGTGGACGCAGAGGACCGATTTGATCTCGTGATCCTTGTCCGCGCGCAGTCTTTCACCAATGGTCGCCGGGTCCATCGCATCGCGGTTGCCGAAGTCCAGCATCTCCGTGCGGATGCCCATTCCGCGCGCCACTTCGGCCCAACCGTCGGCAAAACTGCCGGTGCGTGGCACTAGCACAAGATCGCCGCGCGCGTGGGTGTTGGCCAGCGACGCCTCCCATGCGGCATGGCCGTTGCCGATATAAATCGTGGCGTTGTGCGACGTGCGGGCGACGGCTTTCAGATCGGGGATCAAGGAATGCGTCAGATCCACCAGCGGCCCGTTGTAGATATTCGGCGACGGCCGATGCATCGCACGCAGTACCCGGTCGGGAATGATCGAAGGGCCGGGAATTGCCAGTGTCTGGGGGCCATGGGCAAAGGGCATGGAAGCTCCTGTTTAAGCGTTGGCAGATCGCTACGCCCGCCATTTCGCGGGGTCAATGTGCGGCGGTCGGGGGTTGGCATGGGGGCGGGTTTGCTTATGTGTCAGGCATGAACAGAACCATCCTCCGCGTGTCCGGTGACGACCGGGCGAAGTTCCTGCAGGGCCTGCTGACGCGGGACGTGCCTGTGACGGGTCTCGGCTATGCCGCTCTGTTGTCGCCGCAAGGCAAATACCTTGCCGATTTCGTGACGTTCGCCGACCCCGAGGCCCTGTATCTTGACGTCGCGTCCGACATGGCGCCGGGGCTGGCGCAACGGTTGTCGATGTACCGGCTGCGATCGAAGGTCACGATCGAAGACAGTGGTTTGACCGTAGCGCGCGGGCTGGACGACATGCCGACAGGCGCGCTCCCGGATCCGCGACCGGGTATGGGGTGGCGGCATTACGGCGTACGAGGCGGTGATGAAGTCGACTGGAACGCGGTGCGGGTCGAGAACATGGTGCCTCAGGCGGGGGCCGAATTGATCCCCAACGAAAGCTACATCCTCGAGATGGGGTTCGAGCGGCTGGGCGGCGTGGATTTCAAGAAGGGCTGCTACGTCGGACAGGAAATCGTCGCCCGCATGAAGCACAAGACCGAGTTGCGCAAAGGTCTGGCGCGGGTGCAGGGTGCGGTCTTGCCCGGTGCCGCGATCCTTTCGGACGGACGGCCAGCGGGCACCGTCCACACCGTGTCAGGCAACCGCGCGCTGGCCTATCTGCGGTTCGATCGGGCCGAAGGCATGGCGACCGAGGCCGGGCCGTTGACGCTGGCCTGATGCGAAACCTTTACCCCGTCTTCCGAAGGTATCCGCGATAAGGCCGCGTCCGTTCCCGCAGTCATGCGGCATGACCGACGCGATGGGTTTGCGATCCGGCATCGAAGGACCTACCTAGTTCTGAATCCAGAAACACGAGGCCTCCATGACATTCCAGTCCGTTCAAACGACGATCCTGCGCGATGCGACCCCCAGCCACGGCAACCAACCGCTGGGCAATCTGCCCGAATGGAACCTCGACGATCTGTATACAGGCGAGGATGCGCCCGAACTGGCCCGCGACATGTCGTGGCTGGAGGCGGAATGCGCAGCCTTTGCCGCCGACTATGAGGGCAAGCTGGCCGACCTTGATGCAGATGAAATGTTGCGCTGCATCCAGCGCAACGAAAAAATCGACGAAGTCGCAGGCCGCATCATGTCTTTTGCGGGCTTGCGCTATTATCAGGTCACGACGGATGGCGACCGGGCCAAGTTCATGTCCGATTGTCAGGACAAGCTGACAAATTTCACCACACCGCTGGTGTTCTTTTCGCTGGAATTCAATCGTATCGACGATGACGCCTATGACGCGCTGATGGCCGCGAACGCGGACCTTGCCCGGTATCGGCCTGCGCTGGACCGGATGCGTGCGATGAAGCCCTATCAACTGTCGGACGAGTTGGAGAAGTTTCTGCACGACACTTCAGTCGTCGGCGCGAACGCGTGGAACAAGCTGTTCGACGAAACCATCGCCGGGCTGACCTTCGACGTGGACGGCGAGGAATTGGGGATCGAGGCGACGCTCAACAAGCTGACCGATCCGGACCGCGCGAAACGTGAAGCCGGTGCCCGTGCCTTAGCCGAGGTGTTCGGAAAACAGGTCCGCACCTTTGCACGGGTCCACAACACGCTCGCCAAGGAAAAGGAGATCGTTGACCGCTGGCGCGCCCTGCCCAGCCCGCAAGCCAGCCGCCACATCGCCAACCACGTGGAGCCCGAGGTCGTCGAAGCGCTGCGCAATGCCGTGGTGGCCGCCTATCCGCGCCTGTCCCACCGCTACTACGCGCTGAAGGCGAAATGGCTTGGCCTCGACACGCTGCAAGTCTGGGACCGCAACGCCCCGCTTCCGATGGAGGAGACGCGCCTGGTCGGCTGGGACGAGGCGCGCAAGACCGTGATGGATGCCTACGCCGGGTTCTCGCCCGAGATGGCGAAGCTGGCCGAGCCGTTTTTCGACAAGGGCTGGATCGACGCGGAGGTCAAGCCGGGCAAGGCCCCCGGCGCCTTTGCCCACCCGACGGTCACGACCGTGCACCCCTACGTGATGCTCAACTATCTCGGAAAACCGCGCGACGTGATGACGCTGGCGCATGAACTGGGTCACGGCGTGCATCAGGTGCTGGCGGCGGGACAGGGCGAAATGTTGTCGTCGACACCGTTGACCCTGGCCGAAACCGCGTCGGTCTTCGGTGAGATGCTGACGTTCCGCGCCATGCTGGACGGCGCAAAGGACGACGCGCAGCGCAAGGTCATGCTGGCCGGCAAGGTCGAGGATATGATCAACACGGTCGTGCGCCAGATCGCCTTCTACGACTTCGAAGTAAAATTGCATGCGGCCCGCGCCGAGGGCGAGTTGACGCCCGAGGACATCGACGCATTGTGGATGTCGGTGCAGGCCGAAAGCCTGGGTCCGGTATTCGAATACATGGAGGGCTACGAGCACTTCTGGGCCTATATCCCGCACTTCGTGCATTCGCCCTTCTACGTCTATGCCTATGCCTTCGGCGACGGCCTCGTAAATGCCCTCTATGCGGTCTATCAGGACGCGCCCGAAGGCTTTCAGGAAAAGTATTTCGACATGCTCAAGGCGGGCGGATCGAAGCACCACAAGGAGCTGTTGGCCCCCTTCGGTCTGGATGCCAGCGACCCCGCGTTCTGGGACAAGGGCCTGTCGATGATCGAAGGCTTCATCGAAGAGCTGGAAGCATTGGAGGAATGAGCGTCCTGCCCATGACCATGTCCGGTTGGGTTCTGACGGGGCATGGCGGACCCGAAGTGTTGGAATGGCGCACTGATCTGCCCGTGCCGGTGGCGGGACCGGGCGAGGTGTTGATCGCGGTACTGGCCAGCTCGGTTAACAACACCGACATTAATACACGGATCGGCTGGTATTCCAAATCGGTCCGCGGTGCGACGGATGGCAACGCTGTCGATGATGATGCGGGCGATGGCGGCTGGAACGGGGCGCTCTCGTTTCCACGCATCCAGGGCGCGGATTGCTGCGGTATCGTGGTGGCTACCGGTCCCGGCGTCGAAACCGGACGGGTAGGCGAACGCGTCGTTACCCGTGCAATGCACCGGGTCGAAAACGGCGGGCCGTTCGACATCGCGACCTTTGGGTCGGAACGCGACGGTGGCTTCGCGGAATACATGACCGCGCGAGCTGCTGACGCCTATGCCGTACATGCCGATGCAATAACGGACTCGGAGCTGGGTGCCCTGCCCTGCGCCTACTCTACCGCGGAAGGGATGCTGGACCGCGTCTCACTGTCCGCCGAACGGGTGCTGATCACAGGCGCATCGGGCGGAGTCGGGCTGGCGGCAGTGCAACTGGCGCGCCTGCGCGGGGCCGAGGTCACTGCCATCGCGGGAGGCGACAAGGGCGCTGCTGTGGCCAAGGCAGGTGCGCAACACGTCATCGGACGCGATGATCCGCTGCCCGATGGGTTCGACGTGGTGGTCGATCTGGTGGCCGGCCCACGCTGGCCCGACATGCTGGCTGCCCTACGGCGCGGCGGACGCTATGTTACGTCCGGCGCGATTGCGGGACCAATTGTCGAACTGGACATTCGCGACCTGTACCTGCGTGACTTGACATTGATGGGCAGCACGGCGCAGCCCGACCACATCATACCGACCCTGATCGCGCATATGGAGGCCGGTCGTCTGCACCCGGTTATCGCCGCATCCTATGATCTGCGGGACATGGCCGCCGCACAGGCTGCGTTCACCGCGAAACAGCATGTCGGAAAGATTGCTCTTCGCGTGGCGACGGGCGAACGCGGAACCGGGCAATCCGGAAGCTAGTCCAGCATATCGCGCAGCACCGCAACCCGCCCGGATTTCCTTCCTGTCTCCGGTCGCCCGATGGAGGGGAGGACAAAACGTACAGGTCGTCCTCGACACAGGTCCGCATGAAGCCCGCCAGATCGCCGGTGCGCGTGCGGATCAGGTCGGCTTCCTGACACTGGCCCCCCGCAGTCTAATATCATAGCAAAGGGCACGAATGTCGGAGGCGACGATGCAACTCTGGGTCGGCCTGGGCAATCCGGGCGCGAAATACGCAGGCAACCGCCACAATATCGGGTTCATGGCACTGGACCGGATCGCCGAGGATCAGGGCGTGATCTGGCGGTCCAAGTTTCAGGGCGCTGTGGCCGAAGTGCGGTTCGGATGCGAAAAGGTCTGGTTGCTTAAACCGATGACCTTCATGAACCTGTCCGGCCAATCGGTCGGCGAAGCGATGCGGTTTCACAAGCTGGAGCCCGGTGACGTCACTGTATTCCACGACGAGCTCGACTTGGCCCCCGGCAAGATGAAGCTGAAGCAGGGCGGCGGCCATGCGGGCCACAACGGTCTGCGCTCGATCCACCAGCACATAGGCCCGGAGTATGCGCGCGTGCGGCTGGGCATCGGCCATCCGGGGCACAAGGATCGCGTCGCGGGCTACGTCCTGTCGGATTTTGCCAAGGCCGAGGGCGAGAGGCTGGACGATCTGTTGCGTGGCATCTGCGATGGCGCACCTAAGTTGGCGGCCGGAGATGGACCCGGCTTTTCCAATGCCGTTGGGTTGCGCGTCTCGCCGCAGCGACCGTCGTCGGGGTCTGGCGGACCCAAGGCAAAGGCCGATGTTCCCAAACCGTCCAAACCAGATCCTGCACCCCGGCCCGAGGCGGAACCCGATCCTCCATTGTCGGCGCTCCAACGATTGGCCGCGCGGTTCAAGTGAGGCTGACAGACGCCTTTCGGGCGCAGGCAGTCAACTGCGCCGCCTTGGGCTCACCTTTCACGGACGTTGGGTCAACTGGTTACTGGGTCAAACCACACTGGACGCCCGGCGCCTGACCGTGCTTCGGTAACAAAAAGTATGGGGGCGGAAATGGTTAAATGGATCCAGCGGCTGGGACTGGCCATCCTGGCGGTCGCTGTTGTGGCGGCGCTCGCCGCGCTCTGGAAGCGGGAAGAGATTACACGTCTTCTGGCGGTAAATTCGCTGTTCGCCCCCGACCGTATTGTCGCGAACTTCAGTAACATGGACCGCGCCTTCCTGAACGTCCCGCTCTCCCAGGCATCGGGCACCCGTCTGCCCGATGGCTCGCCCGTGCCGCTGCCCGACGGTACAGAGAAATGGATCGCGGACAGGTCCATCACCTCGATTGTCGTACTCAAGGACGGCAAGGTCACGCACGAAAGCTACTATCTGGATACGCAGCCGGGCGATCTGAGGATCAGCTGGTCGGTCGCGAAATCATTCCTGTCGCTGCTGACCGGTATCCTAGTGGACGAAGGCGCGCTGACCCTGTCGGACCCGGTCGAAAAATACGCCCCGCCCCTGGCCAATTCAGCCTATGCCGGAGTGTCGGTGCAGGACATTCTGCAAATGGAATCCGGCGTCGCCTTTGACGAAGATTACTTCAACCCTGACAGCGATATCAACCGGATGGGTCGTGTGATTGCCCTGGGCGGGGCACTTGACGATTTCACTGCCGATCTGTCGGTACGCGACCGCGTGCCGGGTGCCGCGATGAAATACGTCTCGATGGATACACATGTGCTGGGCATGGTGCTGCGCGGCGCGACGGATCGGTCGATCCCGGATCTGATGGCCGAAAAACTGACCGGCCCGATGGGTATCGGCGCAGCGACCTATCTGACCGATGGCGAAGGCGTGGCATTCGTGTTGGGCGGGTTGAACATGACGACGCGGGATTATGCCCGCATGGGCCTGCTGGTTGCACAGGGCGGGCAATTGGACGGACGGCAGATCGTGCCCGAAGATTGGATCAACATCTCGACCGTGCCTTCCGCGCTGACCGAGGTGGGCCGGATGCGCTATGGGTATCAATGGTGGATGCCTGCCGATGTGAGGGCTGGCGAGATCATGGCGCAGGGCGTCTATGGGCAGTTCGTCTACATCGACCGCGCCCGCAATGTCGTGATCGCCGTAAATGCCGCCGACCGCGCCTTTCGAGAGCCGGGCGTGTCCGAGAGCACTATCGAAATGTTCCGCAGGATCGCCGCCGCGCAATAGACGCCAGCATGCGTTGTGCTAGCGTTGCGGCAATCCGCAAGAGGAGAAACCGATGCCCGATACAACCCCCGGCCAACTACCCGCGCTGAACGTCCACGGTGATGCGCTGGCCTCCTGTTCCAATGATCCATTGACCGGGTTCTTCCGCGACGGCTGTTGCAACACCGGGGCGATGGACGGCGGGGTGCATACGGTCTGCGCCGTGATGACGTCCGAGTTCCTCGCCTATTCCAAGTATCTGGGCAACGACCTGTCGACGCCCCGGCCCGAATACGGATTCGCCGGATTGAAACCGGGGGACAAATGGTGCCTGTGTGCCGCGCGTTTCCTTCAGGCCCACGAAGAAGATTGCGCGCCGCAGGTCGACCTGTCGGCCACGCATCAGCGGACTTTGGATATCGTGCCGATGGATATCCTGACTCTCTATGTTACGGACTGACATGCTGAACCCATTCGCCGCCCTGTGCCTGACGGGCAGACCCGTGCTGACCGATACGCCTGACCTGCGAATGCCCGATCAGACGCGCCGATGCTGACCGAGGGGGTTTATCCTGTTCCATCGGGCAAGATCGCCGCCGTGGTCACGCATCTGGAGATGCTGGTCCCGCCCGCGTCCGCTCCTGCTTCTTTCCCGAATGGGACTCGGATGAACCGAGTCGATCGCCCGAACGTGGATTGGTACCGCGACCTGTTCACCCGCGTTGGCGCGCTGGACTGGTTGTGGTTTTCCCGGCTCAAGATGGACGATGCAACGCTCGGCGCAATTCTCGGCGATCCGCAGGTCGAGATTTTCGCACTGGAGAGGGCGGACCGTGCCGAGGGCCTTCTGGAACTGGATTTCAGGGATGGTGCGACCTGCGAACTGGCGTTCCTGGGTCTGACCCCGACACTGCAGGGCGCGGGCGTGGGACGGGCGCTTATGTCAGCAGCCATCGAGCGGGCCTTTGCCCGCCCGATCACCAAGCTTCAGATTCACACCTGCACCTTCGACAGCCCGGTCGCCTTGCCATTCTACATCCGGTCGGGGTTCATGCCGGTTCGCCGCGAGATCGAAATCGTCGACGACCCGCGTCTGACCGGCACGATCCCGGAAGGGGCGGCAGCGCATATCCCCGTCATTCGTTAACGCATGGATACACTAGCGGTCAGACGAAATGGGCCGCCCGCATCTGCGGACGGCCCCGATACCAGATATTAGGGATGATCAGCCGCCAAAGGGCACAGCAACCACTTCACCGTTCACCATGACAGGAGTGTCAACGTCCGTCATGCCATCGGCGAAATCATAGCTTGTGTTGCCATTGCTCTCGGTGTGCAGCATCGCGATGTAGGTATCGCCGGCTACGACCGGCGCGTCGAGCTTGACCTCGACATCAGTCGATGTACCCGCCGATACGGCTTTGTGACCGATAGATGCCGGAACTACGGGTGCACCGTCCTTGGTCGAATGGATCACCAGATAACCGTCCTGCGAGGCCTCAACGGTTGGAAAGGTGACGACGTCCCCTTTGACGGTGACCACAGAAACGTCGACCATATCGGTTACCGTGTCCTGCATCATCTCGGCTTCGACCATCATCTCGGTCGTGGCCTCAAGCATCACCACGACAGGCGCATCGCCGTTCATGGCCGGGATGTCGACATCGGTCGATCCATCGGCGAAGTCGTAGGTGTCGTTGCCATTATCCTCGACGTGAAGCATGGCGGCAAACTGTGTGCCTTCAGGCAGATCCAAATCCGACGCGACAGTCACATTGACGTTATCGCCCGCCGAGATCGAGGTGTGACCGATCGAGGCCGGGGCTACAAGCTGGCCATCGACCACTTCATGCAGGACGATATAGCCATCAGCATCCGCCGTGACATTGGTGAATGTAACTTCGTTTTCATTCAAAGTCGCACCGGTTGTGTCGATCCTGCTTTCAGCGGTGGCGGCCCCGGCCAGCAGTGCAGCCGCGGCAACGGTCGTAGTGAAAATACGTGTCATATCTTCCCTCCTTGGGAGTGATTGAACCCTTTCAACGTGCCACCAGTCGGATGGTTCATCCGCCCCGGATCACATAAACTTGCTCAAAGTGGACGTACGGTTCAGCAGACAATTCTGTCGCGAGGACTTCCCCGTCAAAGAACCTCGTGCATGTTCCGGCCAAGCATCTTTTCGGCCATGCGTCTTGGGGGCGGAGAGGATAGCCTCGCCGGCGAGCGACACGTATTGCGCACGCAATATGGTGCAGCCACGCGTATTCGGTCCCGATATCCGGGACGGCCACCCCGCACAATTCGGGCAGTCGCGGCTAGCGCCCGCGCCAGAGACCGCGTGCCGCCAAGACCAGTCCGAAGGTGACGCACCAGAGGACAAGGGCCAAAACGACCCGCCCATGCCAGAGCGAGATCGTCCAGACGGTCTGGCTGACCTGGGCTGTCGGGCGTCCGTCGAAACCAAGCCAGAACTGTCCGGCGATCACGCGGCCCGCACCCGCCGTGCCTCCCCACCAGAATGCAAACGCCAGATAGCTGATTGCGGCCAGCGCCAGCAGCACAAGACCGGCCCGAACAAGCGTCATGAAATCAAAGAACCTCGCCCATCTCCCACCCAAGCGCCTTGGCGACAGTGAAGATATCCTTATCTCCGCGCCCGCACATATTCATCACGATCAGGTGTTCCGATGGCAGGTCCGGCGCGATCTTGGTGACATGGGCCAGCGCGTGGCTGGGTTCCAGCGCAGGAATGATACCCTCCAACTTGCAACACAGCTGGAACGCCTCCAACGCCTCCTTATCGGTGATCGACACGTATTGCGCGCGTCCGATGTCGTGCAGCCATGCGTGTTCCGGTCCGATACCCGGATAATCCAGACCTGCACTGATCGAGAACCCTTCGAGAATCTGGCCATCATCGTCCTGCAACAGATACGTGCGGTTGCCGTGCAGCACGCCGGGCCGTCCACCGGTCAGCGAGGCGCAATGCTCCATCCTGTCGTTGACACCCTTACCGCCCGCTTCGACCCCGATAATGTTTACATACTTGTCGTCCAGGAACGGATAGAACAAACCCATCGCGTTCGATCCGCCGCCGATGCAGGCGATGATCGTGTCAGGCAGACGCCCCTCGGCATCCTGCATTTGCACCTTGGCTTCCTGACCTATGATTGCCTGAAAATCGCGGACCATGGCAGGATAGGGATGCGGGCCAGCGACCGTGCCGATACAGTAGAATGTATCGTCCACGTTCGTCACCCAATCACGCAGCGCATCGTTCATCGCATCCTTCAGTGTACCGCGCCCGGACGTGACCGCGATGACTTCAGCCCCCAGCAGCTTCATGCGGAACACGTTGGGTGACTGACGCTCGACGTCGTGCGCGCCCATGTAGACCACACATTTCAAACCGAACTTGGCGCAGACCGTCGCCGTCGCCACACCGTGCTGGCCCGCGCCGGTTTCCGCGATGATCCGGGTCTTGCCCATGCGCCGCGCCAAAATAATCTGGCCCAGCACATTATTGATCTTGTGCGCGCCGGTGTGGTTCAACTCGTCGCGCTTGAGATAGATTTTCGCACCCCCCAGACGCTCGGTCAGGCGCTCCGCGAAATACAGCGGGCTGGGGCGACCGACGTAATGGGTCCAGAGATCGTGCATCTCGGCCCAGAAGCTGTTGTCGGTCTTGGCGTATTCGTATTGCCGCTCCAACTCCAGAATCAAAGGCATCAGCGTTTCGGAGACGAAGCGTCCGCCGAAGTCGCCAAAACGGCCGTTTTCGTCCGGGCCGGTCATGAAACTGTTCAGAAGATCGTCGGGCATTATCTCTCCTCGTTTGGTCCGGGTTTAGGGCGCGCGGGCGCTCGCCGCAACGGGGGCACACCTCTTGTCACCTCTCGGGTATGCTAAGCTCTCCAGACAAGAAGGAGAGCGCCATATCAGGATAAGACGTCCGCTTAACAACCTTCAACCTGCTCTATCTCAACCAGCCCGGCCTTCCAGCATGTAATGATCGCGATGGCTGGGATGCCAAGGGCATTGGCTACGCCCTTTCGACAACCCGGCACCCCGCCGAAGCGGTGGCCCGGCAGATGCTCCTGACGGTCGAAATGAAAGGCACCGGTACGACCGTCGTCGTTCCGGGCGACTGTTACGACGCAGCTACGACGCAGCGGCCCGATTGAGATACAGGCCTGCGAAGGCGTTACTGGCCTGACGCAGCCGTGCAGAAAGCCGCGATCAGGCGTGCGTCCTTGACGCCCGGCGCTGACTCGACCCCAGAGGATACATCGACCTGTCGTGCGCCGGTCAGACGCACCGCCTCGGACACGTTATCGGGCGTCAGGCCACCAGCCAGCATCCAGGGCGTCTTCCACTTTCGCCCGGCGATCAGCCGCCAGTCGAAACCGACACCGTTCCCGCCGGGCAAACTGGCATCCTCGGGCGGCTTGGCGTCCACGAGAACCTGATCCGCCACGTCGACATAACGATCCAATATGGGCAGATCGGCGGCATCGCGCAGGCCGACTGCCTTCATCACCGGCAGGCCTGTGCGTGTTCTGACTTCTGCAACGCGTTCGGGCGTCTCCGTGCCGTGCAACTGGATCATATCCAGTGGCACCGTTCCGGTAACCGCATCCAGCAGCGCATCGTCGGGATTCACCAACAAAGCGACTTTGGCCAGACCCACGGGCGCGGCCAGCGCCAGGTCCCGCGCTTGTGGAAGACTGACATTGCGCGGTGACTTCGGGAAGAACACAAGACCCATGAAAGCGGCGCCCGCCTCGGACACTGCAGCTACGTCAGACAATCTGGTCAGACCACAGATCTTGGTTCGAACCCCCGATCCGGGTCGTGTCACGCGCATCATATCAGCAAGACCCCGATTTCTGGCGGTCAGCGGGCGTCACCCAAAAGCGCCAGAACCTCGTCCTGATCGGAGGCGGCGCGGGTCTTGGACAGCTCTTTCTGAAGACGTTCCTTTTGCGACCGCTCGGAGCGGGCTTCGGCGCGATGCTTGTGCTCGCGAAGCCATTCCCAGACGAAACCGATCAGCAGACCCATAGCGATGGCGATGAACAACACGATAAACAACGGAAGTGTTATCGACAGATCAAGGCCAAGACGCGTGCCGATTTCTTCCGGCAACAGACGCAGGGTCACGGCACCGCGATTCGCAAGCGCCAGAACCAGAAGGCAAAGGGCCAGAAGGCCAAGGAAGAGATAGCGCAAAAAGATCATCATCTGGACCTAGCTCCGCCACGCCGTCCTGTCCAGCAGGAGCGTATGACGGAGATATCCTCCGATTAACTATTCATCACGCCTTGCCGTTCAGACGGTCGCGCAAAAGCTTGCCGGCCTTGAAAAACGGCACATGCTTCTCCTCGACCTCGACAGCTTCGCCCGTGCGCGGATTACGCCCGGTGCGGGCATCGCGCTGCTTGACGGAAAATGCGCCAAACCCTCGCAATTCCACCCTGTTGCCGTCCGACAGGGCCTGAATGACCTCTTCGAAGATCGTATTCACGATTTTCTCGACGTCACGCTGGTAAAGATGCGGGTTTTCGTCAGCGACTTTCTGAATCAGCTCGGATCGTATCATTTCAAACCTTCCCGCGATTTATTGCACCGAGGTAACGTTTCCGCAGGTGCAGAACACATATCGAATTCACTACACGCCCGAAAGCAGTCTCCGGACGTCAATTGACGGAAACCGGCATGCAACCGCGACAGGACATCGGATATGGCGTGTCTGCCGACGATACCACTGCCTATGCTGCTTTATCTAGCAGATCAACTTGTTGGCGATCATTAGACTGGAGCGAACGTTTTGCGCGATTCCTTGCGCAGATGACCTCCACGCCTCTTTCGGTCAGTGTCAAAAGACGTAGCTGAAATGGAATTTGGCGCAGTCTGGACAGTTTGGACTGTCCGCAGGCCGGAACCAAAAACGGCCCCGCCCGAAGGCGAGGCCGTTAATATCTTCCACCCGAGGGCGGGCTGGATCAGTCGTCGTCGCCCTTGAGCGCGGCGCCAAGGATGTCGCCCAGCGATGCACCCGAATCGGAGGAGCCGAACTGCTCGACGGCCTCTTTTTCTTCGGCAATTTCACGTGCCTTGATCGACAGGCCCAAACGGCGGGCCTTGCTGTCGACGTTGGTGACGCGAACGTCGAGCTTGTCACCGACACCAAAACGCTCGGGGCGTTGATCGGCCCGGTCACGTGCCAGATCGGAGCGGCGGATGAAGGACTTCATGCCCTCATATTCCACTTCGATTCCGCCTTCTTCGATCTTGGTGACCTCGACCGTGATGATCGAGCCGCGCTTCACGCCGCCAATCGCCTCGGCGTAGGGATCGCCCCCGGCCGCCTTGATCGAGAGCGAGATACGCTCCTTGTCGGTGTCGACCTCGGACACGACCGCCTTGACGATATCGCCCTTGCGGTAGTCGCCGATGACGTCTTCGCCACGGCCTTCCCAGGTCAGGTCCGACAGGTGGACCATGCCGTCGATGTCGCCTTCCAGACCGATGAACAGACCGAATTCGGTGATGTTCTTGACCTCGCCCTCGACAGGGGTGCCCTCGGGGTGGGTTTCGGCAAAGACTTCCCAAGGGTTACGCATGGTCTGCTTGAGGCCCAGCGAAACGCGACGCTTGGCTGTGTCGATTTCCAGCACCATGACTTCGACTTCCTGCGAGGTCGAAACGATCTTGCCGGGATGGACGTTCTTTTTCGTCCACGACATCTCGGACACGTGCACCAGACCTTCGACGCCCGGCTCCAGCTCCACGAATGCACCGTAATCGGTGATGTTCGTGACGCGGCCCGTGTGGTTCGAGTCCAGCGGGTACTTGGCGATCACGGTGTCCCAAGGATCGTCCTGCAGCTGCTTCATGCCGAGGCTGATGCGATGGGTTTCCTTGTTGATCTTGATGACCTGAACCTTGACGGTCTCGCCGATCGACAGGATCTCGCGCGGGTCGTTGACGCGACGCCAGGCCATGTCGGTGACGTGCAACAGGCCATCGACGCCACCGAGATCGACGAACGCGCCGTACTCGGTGATGTTCTTGACGACGCCGTCGACGGTCTGACCTTCGGCCAGGTTACCGATGACTTCGGCGCGCTGCTCGGCACGGCTTTCCTCAAGGATCGCACGGCGCGAAACCACGATGTTGCCACGACGACGATCCATTTTCAGGATCTGGAACGGCTGCTTCAGACCCATCAGCGGGCCTGCGTCGCGCACGGGGCGGACGTCGACCTGGCTGCCGGGCAGGAAGGCCACGGCACCGCCGAGGTCGACCGTGAAGCCGCCCTTGACGCGACCGAAGATGGCGCCTTCGACGCGCTCTTCCTTGCCATAGGCTTCTTCCAGACGATCCCAGGCGGCTTCACGGCGGGCCATCTCGTGCGAGATGACGGCTTCGCCACGAGAGTTCTCGACGTTGCGCAGAAAGACTTCGACTTCGTCGCCGACTTCGATTTCCGCAGCTTCACCAGGGTTCGCGAATTCCTTGAGATCGACGCGACCTTCCATCTTGTAGCCGACGTCGATGATGGCCTGACCCGCTTCGATTGCGAGTACCTTGCCTTTGACAACGCTGCCTTCTTGCGGCGTGTCGATTTCGAGGCTTTCGTTCAAGAGGGCCTCGAACTCCTCCATGGATGCATTCTGAGCCATATGGCTGTGTCTATTCCTTTGTTTACGTATGCTGGCCGCGCGGTTGTCTCCGCCGGTCTGGATTGATGTCCGCCTTCGGCGAAACGGATTGGTCGGAAAGTGCCCTGAGATTCGGCCGGGACCGGTTCGTCGTCGCACTGTCGGGTGACGCGCGGGGGCATAGGGGAAAATGGGCGCGGGGGCAAGGGCACGGCATCGGACACCGGGTGCGGCCGGTCCAGATCTTCATCAGCACCCTTCAGGTAAGCTGCTGAGCCAGAAACGCCTCGACTGCCGCCCACGACCGATCCGCCGAACGCTTGACATATCCCATGTCCGAAGTTCCGTCTGCCCGCGCCGGATTGGTAAAGGCGTGTCCGGTCCGGCCAAAACAGAGCGCATGCCAGTCGGAGGAATGTTCATCCAGTTCCGCAGCCAGCTTACCGAATTGCGCGGGCAAGGCCAAAGGGTCGTTCCAGCCGTGACACAGCAGGACGGGAGGCATGGCGACGGTCTCGAACGGCGGGCGATCATAGACACCGTGCAACAATACGGCGGCATCGCCGCCCCCGGCGCGCGCAAGGTCCAGTACTGCTTTCCCGCCCAGGCAAAATCCCATCGCGCCCACCTTTGCAGGCCCCCACCCCCGCACCTCGGCCAGAGCCGCGCGCATCCGGCGCAGCAATGCCGCCCGGTCGTTCTGTACCGTCGCCATCTTGACCGAAGCCGCGTCCGCATCTTCCGTGCGCCATCCGTCGCCGTAGTAGTCAACGGCCAGAACGTCATAGCCAAGCGCGGCGAACCGGTCTGCCTGCTTCATCTCGAACTCGCGAAGACCGCAAAAAGCGGGGGCGATCAACAGCCCGGCCCCGTTCGGCGCATCCGGTTTGGCACGATACCCGACCATGGTTTCGCCTGCGGTTTCGTAGACGTGGCGTTCACCCATCAGTCGCCCTCCAACAAATCCGGTTCCAGTGCCTCGATCTCGGCGACGGCAGCGCCCGCGATCCCGCGCACATCGCCATACATGCCCATCATCGACGCCATCGCCTTTTCAAGCTGCTTCTCGCGCAGGGCCCATTGCGCCTGCATCTGTTTGCGTTCTTTCAGGAGAGCCATCTGCATCGCCTCGAACGGTTCGATAACCGCCTCCATCCGCGACCGGAACTGGGGTCCGGTGAGATAATCGTAGAGCATTTCGGTCTTGGTCGCCTGACCTTCGCGAACGCCGCGCGCCTCGGCGGCACGGGACAGGCCTTCGCGCAGGACACAGGCCAGCGGCACCGCATAGCGGGGCGCGGCGATCCAGATGCCGTCGACCAGCGCGAATGTTTCCAGTCCCTCGGGGCGCACTGCCGATGTCAGCACGGCCACGTCCGCTCCCACTGAACGCATGTCGTCGCGCAGCTTGGGAAGCCAGTCCTTGTTCCAGCCCGAGGTGCGTTTCGCTTCCCACAGGATCGTCCCCACTGTGCCGACGCGCTGAAGGCAATCGGCACCGCGCTGTCCCTTGCCCACCGGCTCGATCACATCGGTGGGAAAGGCACGGGCCAACTGATCCTCCAGAACCACCTCCGCTGCTTCACCCTGCAACTGCTGACTGCCCTGATCCATTTTCTTCTGCATTTCCTCGACCTTGCGGCGCATTCCCTCCATCTGCTGATCTTTCTCTGCCAGCTTCAGCGCGTTTACCTCCTGAACAGTCTTCAGGCGCTCTGTCGCCATGGCTTCAGCTTCGGCTTGCAGCTTACGCCGCGCGACATCGGTCGCCGCGGCGACCTGCTTCTGGATCGTCAGGTCCATCTCCCGCTCGCGATCTTTCAACGCCTCTTCCCGCGCAAGCGCCGCAGCTTGTGCCTTCTGGGCCGCGGCCAGCTTGGTCTCGCGATCGGCGTCCCGCACCTTCATCGCCGCGATTTCGGCCTCCCGCTCCTGCGCGCGGACTTCTATCTCTGCCAGTTTCGCGGCCTGCGCGGCGGTGGCGCGGGCGGCTGCCTCAGCCTCGATGGTGCGCTTCTGTTCGGCCAGCGCCGCTTCCTGCCGGGCGGCGGCATCCTGTCGTGTTTTAACCAGCAGCGGACCGGCCAGCGACTCGGTCAGCGGAATTTCATGCGAACAGGCGGGGCATGTGATGCGAGGGTCATTCATGCCCCGAACCTGCGTCAGCGATCCACCGGCAACAAGGGCGAAAGGCGCTCAGATGTCTTCGTCCTTGCGCTGAAGACGCTCCAGCAGCTTCTGTTGCTCGCCCGAGCTATCGCCACGCCCGAACTGCCCGGCCCCCGACGAGAACAGCGAGCCATAGCTGACGGCAAGGTTTACCGTCTGACCGAGCCCGGAAATCAATTGATCGCGTCTCAGCGAGCTGAGCGGATGGATGAACACCGCCCAGACGCGGCCTTCCGCGATGGCATAGCGGGCATCCAGTGCACTATCGAAATTGGCCTGCATCATTCGCATCAGGTCCGTACCCGACAACCCTTCGGCGGATCGGATCGGCACCATGGCGCGCATTCGGTCGGCGCGGGCATCGGTGACAACCAGCAAGGGAACATCCCCGACCGTCAGGCGAAACGCCGGGCCCGCGCGCTCCGCATCCGGGTCAAGCGCGGTCAGGATCGCCTCCATCCGGTCGACAGTCATATTAACGGCTGCCGGTTCCGACTCCGGCGCAGTGACTTGCGCCTGGACCGACCAGGACAGGCCGATGGCCAACATCGCTGCGGCAAGCGTAAACCTGCTGAGCAGTCCGGACAGAAATGACAGGGCGGTCGGCATGGCATTCCTCCGCAGATAACTGCCGACAGGCTAGGCCGAGGAGGCTCATGCGCGCCATGCACCTTTCGGTGAGCAGTACTTATCGCGCAATCAGCGCCTCAGCGACCCGTTGCGCCGCCGCCTCGACTGCCTCTTCGATATCCATGGCGGAGGTATCAATAATCGTAGCCCCCGGTGCGGCCACCAACGGGGCGTCGGCTCGGTTCATATCCCGCTGATCGCGCGCAAGAACATCCTGTAACACGTCGTCCAGCGTCATGGTTTGATCCTCTGGCGACAATTCCTCGAACCGCCGCCTGGCGCGCACTTCGGCAGACGCCGTGACATACAACCTGACCTCCGCTTCGGGGCAGATCACGGTGCATATGTCGCGTCCGTCCAACACGGCACCTCCTTCGGAGCGGGCAAAGCGTCGCTGAAATTCGGTCAGGGCGGCACGCACATCGGGCAGGACGGCGACCCGGCTGGCGGCCTGTGCAATGTCCTGCGTTCGCAGGGCATCATCGTCCAGATCGTCCGGTTGCAAGCTCCGCGCCGCCTCGACAGGATCGACCCCCTCCATCGTGCGCGCACCGACCGCGCGATAGAGCAACCCCGTATCCAGATGGCGAAACCCGAATCGTGCGGCAACGGCCTTGCTGATCGTACCCTTGCCCGCCGCAGCAGGACCGTCGATGGCGACTGTGAAAATCATGTGTTCACCTGTGTTGTCATATCGGCGTCCGCGCCGGGGGCTTGCGGCGTGCCGTCGGCGATCTCGTACCAGTCGCCCTTCTGGGCGCAATAGATGTGTCCCTCCATCGACAACCCCGTCGGCTGATCCAGCACCCCTGCCATGATCGACAGGTTCGCGCCCGGCCCGTCCCAGAACAGGTTGCTGCCGCAGGTCGGGCAGAAGCCACGTCGCGCCTTGGGCGACGACTGAAACCATGTCACCGACCCATCAATCGCGATGGCGTCGCGGGGTGCTGAGGTGGCGGCGACGTAATTGCCTGTCGCCTTGCGGCATTGAGTGCAATGGCAGGCCGTCACCGACCTAAGATTATGCGTGGTTGAGAAGGCTATCTGGCCGCACACGCAACTTCCGGTTCGGGTCATGACTTCCTCCTGCCTTATGCCTAGCGGGACCGGTTCACGGCGTCCATTGTATCGGCCACAGACGTCAGGCGAGGATGTCGCCGCGAGGTTTCAGATCCATCGACCAGCCCGGTGCGGGCAAGTCCACGCGCCGGACCACGGCACGAGGCGCGCGTCCAGACACTTCAAAGTCAGCCATGACCTGCACGCCGGGATGAACCCGCGAGGACGCCTCAGGATGTGAAGTCTGCGCCAAGCTCTTCCATCAGAGACCGAAAAATCGGGAATGATGTCAGGATCGGACCGGCGTCATCGACGGTGATCCCGACCTGCGCGGCCATTCCGGCACACAGGAAGGACATCGCGATCCGGTGGTCCAGATGGACGGCGACGGTCGCCCCGCCTGTGACGCCGCCGGGGCCGCGTCCGTCCACTTCCCACCAGTCCGCGCCGTCGCGCACGGTCACGCCGCAGGCCCGCAGGCCGGTCGCCATGGCGTCGATGCGGTCACACTCCTTGACCCGCAATTCAGCCACGCCGCGCATTACCGTTGTGCCCTCCGCGTTGGCGGCGACCACGGATAGCACGGGATATTCGTCGATCATGCTGGCGGCGCGATCAGGCGGCACCTCGATCCCTTTCATATCAGGTGAAAACCTTGCGCGCAGGTCAGCGACAGGTTCGCCGCCCTCTTGGCGCGGGTTCTCGTAGGTCAGGTCGGCACCCATGTCGCGCAGCGTCTCGAACAGTCCGGCACGCGTCGGGTTCAGTCCGATATTCGGCACCAGCACATCCGATCCGGGCACGATCAGGGCGGCGCAAACCGGAAAGGCGGCGGACGACGGATCGCGCGGCACGACGATGGTCTGGGGTCTCAGTTCGGGGCGACCGACCAGCGTGATTTCGCGGCCTTCGCGCGTCTCCCGCGTTTCGATCTGCGCGCCGAAGCCGCGCAGCATCCGTTCGGAATGGTCGCGAGTCGCCTCGCGTTCCACCACGACCGTTTCGCCCGGCGCGTTCAGCCCGGCCAGAAGGACCGCCGATTTGACCTGAGCACTGGCGACCGGCGTGGCATAACGCACCGGAACCGGCTCCGGCGCGCCCACGACTGTCATCGGCAAGCGCCCACCGCTGCGCCCGTGTGCCACCGCCCCGAACAGCGCCAGCGGGTCTGTCACCCGCGCCATCGGTCGCTTCCGCAAGGATGCGTCGCCCGTATAGGTCACCGAAAATCCGTGCGTGGCCGCCGCACCCATCAACAACCGGACCCCTGTGCCGGAGTTGCCGCAGTCGATCACATCATCCGGCTCCATCAACCCACCGACACCGACGCCGTTCACGACCCATGTATCGCCGTCTTTGGTCACACGCGCGCCGAAGGCCTGCATCGCGCGACCCGTGTCCAGCACGTCCTGCCCTTCCAGAAGGCCGGTCACCCGCGTCTCGCCCACGGCCATCGCGCCAAGGATCAGGCTGCGGTGGCTGATCGACTTGTCGCCCGGGACATGCGCCTCGCCCGTCAACGGACCCGATGCGGTGGCGGTCAGGGGGGTGGCGGGGCCGTGGCTCATGTCGATCTCCTCAGGTCGGGGCCGGGATAGACCGCGACGCGAGGCACGTCCATTCCCCGTCTTGGCTCCGCAAATAGTCCCGCCGGAGGCTCCGCCCCTGTCAACGCGTCGTGACCTGCCCCGTCTGCAGGTCAATGGAAACGCTGCACCCTAGCTGTTTTCGTGATCTGCAACTCGGGCCTTACCACTGGTGCACGAAGGATCAGTACCAAAACCAGAAGAAGCGAATGCTTCTCAGGCCTTGCCCGCGCGCGTTACCGCCGGGCGCGGTCTGGGACGTGCCGGTCTAATCCCGCCGGAACGTCATGTAATGCGGCGTGCGGCCTTCGCGAACGGCCTTTGCTTCGTAGCGCGTTCTTGTCCAGTCCTTCCAAGGGGTTCGCCAATCTTCCGGGCCTTCAGCCAGCCACGTGAAACCGTATTTCGGCACCTCCTCCAGGGTCTGGCGCACGTAATCGGGAATATCTGTTGCGACACGGAACTCCGCCCCCGGTTTCAGGGACTTGGCCAGGGGGACAAGATGTTCTTCGGTGACAAACCGACGACGATGATGACGGGCTTTGGGCCACGGGTCCGGGTAGAGAAGAAACGCTTTCGAGACAGATGCTTCTGGCAAAACATCGAATAGATCGCGGGCGTCGCCGGGGTGGATGCGAACATTTTCGACATCTGCCTTGCGCAATTTACCCAAAAGCATGGCGACACCGTTGATATAAGGTTCCGCCCCGATGATACCGACGCCCGGGTTCAACACCGCCTGATGCAGCATATGTTCGCCGCCGCCAAAGCCAATTTCGAGCCATATCTCTTTGTTCTCGAAAACATTACCCAGATTCAGCAATGTCCGGCCTGGATTCACGTCCCAGCCCACGGCACCGGGCGACAGCGCATCCAGATCTGAATCGAGGTAACCTTTCTGGCTGTCCTTCAGATGCTTGCCCTTCAGGCGACCGTAAAAGTTTCGGTGGGGGCGTTCGGTCATTTTGGCTGCCGTCAGGAGTTGGATATTTGAGAAGGAGAGTGTCGGATCGGTGTGGGAAACTACGTCACGATGCGATTCACATGTCCCATCTTGCGGCCCGGCCGAACCTCGGATTTGCCATACAGGTGAATCTGCGTGTCCGGGGTCGCCAACAGGTCCGGCAATCGGTCCATGTCGTCGCCGATCAGGTTCTCCATCACCACGTCACTGTGCCGTCGCCCGTCGCCCAGCGGCAGACCTGCGACAGCACGAATATGTTGTTCGAACTGATCGACGGCGCATCCGGCCTGGGTCCAGTGGCCTGAGTTGTGAACCCGGGGAGCGATCTCGTTTACGATCAAACCGTTTGATGTCACGAAAAGTTCGACGCCCAGAACGCCGACATACTCAAGCGCGTTCAGGATGCGTCCGGCCAGAAGTGCGGCGTCAGTGCGTTGCGCGCCCGTCAGCGTCGCGGGAACGGTGGTCGTGTACAGGATGCCGCATTCGTGGACATTTTCACCTGGATCGAAACAGACGACTTCACCCGTGACGCCGCGCGCAGCGATGACGGAGACCTCCCGTTCGAACGCTACGTATCCTTCGAGGATCGCATCCTGCCCCTGCATTTCGGCATAGGCGGTCTGCGCCTGACCGGGTGTACGGATGTGGACCTGGCCCTTGCCGTCGTATCCCATACGACGCGTTTTCAGGATCGCGGGTGTGCCCAGATCAGTCAGTGCGGCTTCGAGCGCCGATAAGCTGCCGATGTCGCGGAACGGTGCACAGGTCAGGCCGAGACCTTCAAGAAACGTCTTTTCAGTAAGTCTATCCTGACTGATCGCAAGCGCAGTGGTGCCAGGGCGGATCGGACGGAGTGCCGCCAGAAGATCGAGAGCTGTGGCGGGCACGTTTTCAAACTCGAACGTAATAACGTCGACTGCGTTCGCGAAGTCTTGCAGGGCCGACATATCCTCATAGCTGGCCTGTGTGAGCGCGGCGCACACCTGCCCGGCGGGGGCCGTCCCCGGTTCGTAAATGTGGGTAAGATAGCCCAGACGGCTGGCCGCGACCGAAAGCATCCGGCCCAGTTGGCCACCGCCGAGAATGCCGATAGTGGATCCGGGGGCGAGCGCGGTCATTCCGGGCAATCCGGTATCGCGGCGGACAAATCGGCGCGCCAGTTGTCCAGCCGCTCAGCAAGCTCGGCATCAGACAACGCGAGGATGCCTGCTGCCATCAAACCGGCATTCGCCGCCCCGGCAGATCCGATCGCCATCGTCGCCACGGGAAACCCCTTCGGCATCTGCACGATGGAATACAGCGAATCGACACCCGCCAGCGCCTTGGTCTGGACCGGCACTCCCACGACGGGCACGCGGGTTTTGGAGGCCATCATGCCGGGCAGATGCGCGGCGCCGCCGGCCCCGGCGATGATGACCTGCAAGCCGCGGTCGACGGCCGTCTTTCCATAGTCCCAAAGCCGGTCGGGCGTACGGTGGGCCGAGACGATGCGCGTCTCGTAGGGCACACCCAACGCATTGAGAATGTCGGCGGCTTCCTTCATCGTCGGCCAGTCGGAGGTCGAGCCCATGATGATACCGACCAGCGGTGTGGCGGACGTGGATGTGGTGTTGGTCATGGAACCTCAGGCGATGATATCGGGGGTCAGTTCATCCTCGATCCGGGCCATGCGGTCCTTGAGGGTCAGCTTCTGTTTCTTGAGCCGTTTGATCACCAACAGATCGGGGGCAACGCTGTCCTCGATTGCACGGATCGCGGTATCCAGATCGCGGTGATCCTGTCGCAGAACGTGCAGCCGCATCCGCAGCACATCCTCATGGGTCAATTCTTCGGGGGCGTTGGACACTGGAGGGCTCCGGCAAGCGGCATGGGCGGGCGGGGATCTGGGCCTATTATACTGCGACAGCCTCCGGGTCCAATGGGTTCGAGCGTCCAACAGCCCAGTCTATGGGCGTGCATTGCACATCTTGTCATAACGCCGCTTCATCCCCACATTTCCATCATCCCCGGTGCCGCTGCCTAGGGCCGGGATCAACCTTTCGGATCGCTTGACGCAAAGGACCCGAGATCATGACCAAGCCAACATTTGGCACACATCCGTTTCTGCTGGGCTTCGATGAACTCGAACGCCTTGTCGAACATACCGTTCGCACGGGGAACGAGGGCTATCCGCCCTATAACATTGAACAGACCGGCGCGGCGGGGTTCCGTATCACGTTGGCCGTAGCGGGTTTTGCCGAAGACGACTTATCGATCACGCTGGAAGACCGCCAATTGGTGATCCGAGGCCGATCGCGGGATGATTCTCAGGGCGATGAACGGATTTATCTGCACAGGGGCATCGCCGCACGGCAATTTCAGCGGGCTTTCGTGCTGGCTGACGGGGTCGACGTGTCGGGTGCGCATCTGGAACACGGACTTTTACACGTATCCCTGCAACGAACTGCGCCCGAGAACGTTGTAAAGACAATACAGATCGACAGCGGACGCAGTCAGGTCACTGAACAGTCACAGAACCGACCATCGGCTTCGCCACGACATGAACATGGGAAAAGGATAACGTCATGACGCAATTGACTGATATCGAAGCCTTGGGCGGGTCGCTCGTTTATGTTCGCAGGGTCCAACTGGACGATCTTCCGTCCGACGTTCAGGACGAGGCCCGCGAAGGTGGTCTGGATGAATTATATGCGCTGCACCGCGCCGACGGCGAACAGGTCGCTCTGGTCGGGGATAGGTCGCTGGCCTTCAATCTGGCACGGCAGAATGACCTGACCCCTGTCAGCGTCCACTGATTAAACACGTTAAACACGATCAAGGCCGCCCTTATAGGCGGCCTTTTGCCATCTTGGTATGGCGCTCCGCGATCGAGATAGCCGTCAGTGTAGTAAGCTGCGCAGGATTTTCACGATTTCCTCGCCCCGTGCTGGCTTGACCAGAATCGGGACGTCCCTGCCATACCGACTGATCAGGCAGGCCAGATCGGAGCGTCCGGTGTGGAAGACAAAGGGAACGCCGTCGGCGAACAGACGATCAGCGACCGGGAACACGTTCGACCCGCAGAGATCGACGTCCAGAACAGCCGCATCAAGCTTGCGACCACATCCTTCCAACGCGGTCTGAACGGTCGCGAAAGGCCCTGTGACCTGTGCGCCCTCCTCTTCCAGCGTCAGGGACAGATCGAGCGCCAGCAGAGCCTCGTCCTCAACCAGCATGATGTTGTGTTCGTCGAGCATTGTCGGTTTCCAACCTGGACGTTCGCAGTGGGCATGATGCCCGGCTTTCCAATTTGTTCACCGACACAACAGGGCTGGGCCGAAAGATGTTCCGCTATGGGGGATAACCAATACGTAAATATTTACAGGACTTACATCACCGTTGCGTGATTATCACAAGATGCCGCAGGCCATCGTGCTTTGGCCACGGTCCTGACACAATCTGGTCTTGCTGTTCCATCTCCCACGCGGCGATGTCGTCTCCGCATCCAGAGGGAAATGGTGCGTAGAAACATTTCATAAATACCGACGCTGCCGTCACCCTAGTGGCTTACGGGCGACGGGCGCTGCCGTCACCCTGAGTGGCTTACGGGCGACGGGCGCTGCCGTCACCCTGAGTGGCTTACGGGCGACGGGCTTTGCCCGTCACCCTGAGATCAATCCCATGGCTTCGAGTTTCAGGAGGACTTGCTGCGCACAGTTGTCCACCTCGAAGCCTTCTGTATCGACGACCAGCTCGGCCGTGGTTGGCGCCTCGTAGGGGTCGGAGATCCCGGTGAATTCGGGGATCTTGCCAGCACGGGCCATAGCATAAAGGCCCTTCCGGTCGCGGCGTTCGCATTCTTCCAAAGAGGTGGCGACATGGACCTCGACGAACGCGCCATAGGTTTCGATCATCTCGCGGGCGGCGCGGCGGGTGGCGGTATAGGGCGCGATCGGCGCGCAGATCGCGATGCCGCCGTTTTTGGTGATTTCCGACGCGACATAGCCGATGCGCTTGATGTTGATGTCTCGATGTTCCTTGGAAAATGTCAGCTCCGACGACAGGTGTTTGCGCACCACGTCGCCGTCCAGAAGCGTGACGGGACGTCCCCCCATTTCCATCAGCTTGACCATGATCGCGTTGGCAATCGTGGACTTACCGGACCCCGATAGACCGGTAAAAAACACTGTAAAACCCTGCTGAGAACGGGGCGGCGAGGTGCGGCGCAGTTCGGTCACGACTTCGGGGAAGGAGAACCAATCGGGGATGTCGAGGCCTTCGCGCAAACGGCGGCGCAACTCGGTGCCCGAAATATTCAGAATCGTGACATTCTTCTTATCGGCAATCTCGTCATTCGGCTCGTACTGAGCGCGTTCCTGGACGTAGACCATATGTTTGAAATCGACCATTTCACAGGCGATTTCATCCTGGTGTTCCCGGAACAGGTCCTGCGCATCATAGGGGCCGTAGAAGTCCTCTCCGGCAGAGTTCTTGCCCGGTCCGGCGTGATCGCGCCCGACGATCATATGCGTGCATCCGTGGTTCTTGCGGATCAACCCGTGCCAGACCGCCTCGCGCGGGCCAGCCATGCGCATCGCGAGGTTCAGGAGCGACATTGTCGTGGTCGAAGGCTGATATTTGTCCAGCACCGCTTCGTAGCAGCGGACGCGCGTGAAATGATCCACGTCGCCGGGTTTGGTCAGACCGACGACCGGGTGGATCAACAGGTTGGCCTGCGCTTCGCGGGCGGCGCGAAAGGTCAGTTCCTGGTGCGCGCGGTGCAACGGGTTGCGCGTCTGAAACGCGACGACACGACGCCAGCCCAGCTTGCGGAAATAGGCCCGAAGTTCGTTCGGCGTGTCGCGGCGTGCGCGGAAATCATAATGGACAGGGGCCTGAATTCCCGTGATCGCACCCCCGACATAGATCGGCCCGGCGATGTTGTGCAGATAGTTGACCGCCGGATGCGCCAGATCGTCGGCGCCGAATACCTTTTCCGCCTCGCGCGCCTTGTCCGGGCGATAGATGTCGCTGACCGACAGGATGGCCAGAATTACGCCTTCCTGATCGCGCAGGGCAATGTCCTTGCCCTCCTCCAGTGTCTCGGCAAACTTTTCGGTCACGTCCAGCGTGATCGGCATTGGCCAGAGGGAGCCGTCGGCCAGACGCATATTTTCGACCACACCCTCGTAGTCATCCTTGCCCAGGAAGCCCTTGAGCGGGTTGAACCCACCGTTCATCAACAGTTCCAGATCGCAGATCTGGCGCGGTGTCATATCCCAGCTGACCAGATCGGCAGCTTCGGCCTTCAGCTTCTGGGCACTGTCGTAATTGACATAGAGTTCGGGGACCGGGGCAAGGTTGGCGGCAAAAGACACGGGGCATGACTCCTTATCGGCCGGGCAGGCCGCTGAACGTTTGTGGCGCGTCTAGGCTTTCTAATTCGTCAATATCAAGACGCCCGCACCGAAAACGGCAGCGCCCCGTGAGACAATGACTGGATCAGGTGCGGATCGTTCCTTCATTCCCGCCGGTCGACGCAAAGACACATGCGCATTTCACCGACAGTGGACGCCGCAGCGTGGATTCACTGTGCCGGTTCGTCCACGGGCGCGCCGTACCCCAGAGGCTCGGTATGATCCTGGGTAATTTCGCTATCCTGCCCGTGTTCGGCCAGGAACTTCTCGGCCTCCAGCGCTGCCATGCAACCCATGCCCGCAGAAGTGACGGCCTGACGATAGATATGATCGGTCAGGTCGCCCGCGGCAAACACACCCGGGATCGAGGTCGCGGTGCTGTCGGGCGCAGTGATCACATAGCCGCCGTTGTGCAGATCCAGCTTGTCTTTCACCAGCTCCGAGGCGGGCGCATGTCCGATCGCAACGAAGACGCCATCGACAGCGATCTCCTGCATTGCGCCAGTGGTGGTGTGCTTCAGGCGAACTGCTTCTACACCGCGTGGGGTCTCGGCACCCAGAACTTCGTCCACACCGTGATCCCAGATGATCTCAATCTTGGGATGCTTGAACAGTCGGTTCTGCAGGATCTTCTCGGCCCGCAGGCTGTCGCGACGGTGGACCAGAATGACCTTATCGGCGAATTTCGTCAGAAACAGCGCTTCCTCGACGGCTGTATTGCCGCCGCCAATGACCGCGACCACCTTGCCGCGATAAAAGAAGCCATCACAGGTCGCGCAGGCGCTGACGCCGAAACCCTTGAAATGCTCCTCGGATGGCAGTCCCAGCCATTTAGCCTGCGCCCCTGTCGCCAGGATCAGTGCGTCGCAGGTGTAGATCGCACCGCTGTCGCTGACGGCGGTGAACGGGCGTTTGGACAGATCCAGCGATGCGATATGGTCGCTGACGATTTCGGTGCCCAGAGCGCGGGCATGTGTCTCCATCCGAGCCATCAGGTCAGGGCCCTGAACTTCGGTATCGCCGGGCCAGTTCTCGACCTCGGTCGTTATCGTCAGCTGGCCGCCGGGCTGTATACCCTGCACCAGCAGCGGGTGCAGCATGGCACGGCTGGCATAGATGCCAGCAGTATAGCCCGCTGGACCTGAGCCGATGATGAGAACCTTGGAATGGCGCGTATCGGACATATGGAAATCCTTTCGTCTGGGGTGTCGATATAGGGAGGGATGCGCGGTGGAGGAACCCCCGTTGTCAGCCTGCCCTGCGCATGTTTCCCTGCGGGGTGCGCACGGCTACTGCCTATGCTGGATGGTGCCGTCGTCCAGCACGATGACATCCATCGGCACATCCCATGGCATCGGATAGATCGTGGTCATACGCGAAAACCCGTAACCGACCCCGATCACACGACGCGGTCCCGGCAGCCGAACAAGTGTACGGTCATAATAGCCGCCTCCATTTCCCAGCCGAAACAACGCATCGTCCACACCCAGCAACGGGACGATCACGACGTCGGGGACGACAGGCATGACGTTGCGGGGAACGGGAATGTTCCAGATGCCACGCTCCATCGCGCATCCGGGCGACCACAGGTGGAAGCCGACCGGTGCATCCCGCCCCACGACGACGGGCAAGGCGATCCTGGCGCCGTGCTCATGCGCTTGTGCCATCCAGCGGCGAAGATCAGGCTCGCCCCGGATCGGCCAGTAGGCTGCGATCGTTTGCCCTGTCGGGTCGTCCAGCACGTCGTCGATACCCTGCGCTATCGACGTTTCGGCCGCAGCGCGATCGGATACGGACAGTGTTTTTCGCAAACCGTAGAGCCGCTGCCGCTCCGCCTTGCGGAAGGCTGCAACGTCGCGCCTTGTCCGTGGGTCGACAACATGGCCGTCCACCAGCAGATGGGCGAAGCAAGGTGCGGAATCGTCGTCTTCGTCCTGATCCATCTCGGACCTCCCGGTATATCTGGTTCTGTGCATCGGCCGAAGGGGTCAAGATGTCCCTCCTTCACTCCATCTTCCGCGACGCAATCTTGCGCAACATTGAAATATTGTTGCGCAGAGCCCTTTGCTGTGAGACACATCCGCCAACTCAGAGACAGGATCAATATGCCCCCCGCCAAACTCGACCCCATCGACCGCCAGATTCTATCGGAATTGCAGGCTGACGGTCGCATGACCAATGTCGAACTGGCGCGCCGCGTCGGCATCAGTGCCCCACCTTGCCTGCGCCGTGTCCGCGCGCTGGAGGAAGCCGGGTTGATCAAGGGCTATCATGCCGACGTCGATGCCCGACAGTTGGGGTTCGAGGTCCAGGTCTTCGCGATGGTGTCGCTGGTCCGTCAGGCCGAAGTCGACTTGTCTGCGTTCGAGGCGCTGTGTCGCGACTGGCCGCTGGTCCGGGAGTGCCACATGCTGAACGGCGAGACCGACTTCATTCTGAAATGCGTGGCCCCCGACCTGTCGACATTCCAGTCGTTCCTGACCGGATCGCTGACGGCGGCGGAAAACGTGGCGTCGGTGAAGACATCGCTGGTGATCCGGGGCGCCAAGGATCTGCCGGGTGTGCCGTTCGAGGTCCTCGAGGAGCGACTGGGCCGGGAGGCTTGAGAAGGGTGGTTCGCAAATCAGAGGATATGTCCCATTGGGTGCGGCCCTTATGGTGCATCCTTTCTCAATCCCGTCAAAACTGAACTGAGTTTCTATGCCCCTTCCAACTTTCCACATGATCGACGGCGCGCCTCAGCCGGTTGCAACCTTTTCGCACTGCTCGGAAATCGACGGCTGGGTATTTCTGACCGGCCAGATGCCGACCTGGCCAAGCGAGCCGGAACGCGCCTTGCCCGACGGTGTAACGGCGCAAACGGCGCGGGTGATGGATAATCTGAAGATCGTGTTGTCGGGGATGGGCCTGGGGTTGGAGAATGTCGCGCAGGCGCGGATCTATCTGACCGAGTTCAAGCGGGACTACGCCGCCATGAACCAGATGTATCAGTCCTATTTCTCCGAAGGAAAACTGCCTGCTCGGACCTGCATCGGTGTAACCGGACTTGCCGTCGGGGCGCTGGTAGAAATCGACATGGTGGCGCGACGGCCCTGATTTAGGCTGGCTGGACTTCGTATCCGGTTGCCCCATCTCGGACCTAGGAAAACAGGGGACGAACATGCAGGACCGGGCGGAAGAAATACAGGCTGAGGCTGAGGCCGAAACCGAAGCCAGGGTTCGCGAACGCGAAGTGCGGGAAAAGACGCCGACCGCCACCGAAAAGGCCTTGACCCGGGAAGAACGACAGATCGTCGGAAATCATGCCAGGCTGTCGGCACTGTCGGTCTATTCGATCATTCTGCGCGAAGGTGAGGAAGAACTCCATCGCTCCAAGACATCGCTCTGGTGGTCGGGCCTGGCTGCCGGTCTGGGTATCAGCACATCGGTTCTGATGGTAGGCGTCATCCGGGCCGGCCTTGGACCTGACTATCCGTATCTGACACTGGTCCAGAGTTTCGGCTATACGTTCGGTTTCGTCGTGGTCATCCTGTCCCGTCTGCAATTGTTTACGGAAAACACGATCACGGTCGTCCTGCCGATTTTGGCGAAGCCGTCGCGTGACGGTTTCTACAACGTCGCCCGGCTATGGAGCATCGTTTTCGTCGCCAACATGCTTGGCACATTCATAACGGCGGGTCTTGCGGTGCATGGTGGCATCCTGACGCCAGAAACCCTGAACGCAATACTCGAGATTTCGCGTCACCTTGCATCGATGTCGCCATCGGAAACTTTGCTTCGTGGCATTCCGTCAGGGTTCTTCATTGCTGCGTTGGTCTGGATGCTGCCTTCGGCCAAAAGGACGGAGCTGTTCTTGATCATCATGTTCACCTGGCTGATCGCGGCCGGAGATTTCACCCATGTCGTCGCTGGATCGAACGAAATTTTCACGCTGGTGGTCAGCGGAGAACTGGGAATTCTCACGGCTTTCAGCAAGCATATCCTGCCGATGTTGATCGGCAATATTCTAGGCGGCACGGGTCTGTTTGCCATGCTGGCTTATGGACAGATTCAGAACGAAATCTGAGAAGCGAACCGTTCAAAAAGAACAAGAAAACGGGTCATTTCTCGTTCCTGTCATCATGAAAGAGCTTGAACCGTCAGAGCTTGAGCGCCGGAATAATCTGTTTCTTACGGCTCATCACGCCAGGCAGAACCACGCTGTCGCCGTTGACAGACACTCCGAAGCTGGCTTCGGCCACTGCTTTGGTCAGGGTATCGGGCACAAGTAGCGTCGCCTGTTCGGCCAGGATATCGACCACGAACAGCAAAACCTGCGTCACGTCATCCTCCCTGGCCACCTGTGGCATCGCCGCCATCAGCGCGTCCTTGCGCGACAAGATCGCCTCGGGCGAAGTGGTTTCCAGGACGGAGACGCGGAATTTGGTGCCCTCGACTTCATATTCCTTGCTGTCCATGCGCAGAAGCTCGGCTTCAGAGAACGCTGACACGTCGGATTTCGCGGCGAACATTTCGGACGCATAAGCCGGGATATCGACCGACAGGTCAGCCGCCAGACGCTCGGCCAAGACCCGGTCATGGTCAGTTGTGGTGGGCGAGCGGAAGGCCAGTGTATCCGACAGGATACAGGTCAGCATCGCACCCTTGATTCCGTCGGGCGCCGTTGACAGCGCGCTGCCCATAAGATCCGCCATGATTGTCGCCGTGCAGGCCAACGGACGGATGGTGATGTCGATTGGGCCCACTGTTTCCAGACCGCCGACCAGCTTGTGATGGTCGATGATGGCGCGGATATCGGCGGCATTGATGCCCGCAGGTAATTCCGCCGGATTATTGGTGTCGACGATGACCACAGGTTGGCCGGCCTCGACATCCATGATGATGCGCGGTTTGGGCAGATCCCATTTCTTCAGCATCCACAGGGCTTCGGTGTTCGGCTCGCCCAGCAGGACGGGCGTCGCCTCGATGCCGATGAACTCCGAAAGGTACCATGCCCATGCGATCGGGCTGCCGGTGGAATCGGTGTCGGGGGATTTGTGGCCGAAGACAAGGGTGGTCATTGCGGGGGTCCGTGCTGAAAATCGGTGTACGATCAGGGTCGGGCGGGGCCATAACCTGCGCCGCTCCGATTGTCACGGGGGGCCGACCGCCGGGAGTGGCGAAAGCGCGTTCGGGTGCTATAGCGGTCCGGCACGTACGCCCTTCCCCTGTTCGAGGTCATTCATGCTTTTCCGTCACTGTGCGACGCTACCGCTTGCGATAGTCATGAACGTTCTCGCCTTGGTTTCCCCTGCTGCCGCGCAGGAAGCAGCCGACAGCGAAGATTTCACGGTCGCGATCGGGTCGCGGACGTTCCTTCTGGGCGAGCCGCCCCGCAACGCCGGGCGAATAAACGGCTTCCTGCCGCTGAGTTCGATCAGGTCGATTCAGAACATCGTCCTGTCAGACCTGTTGCCCGGAGCTCAGGGCAGTGTACTCTCCATCAGCCAGCGCCCGAGCAATCCGGCATATCCGTTTGGACCAGAAGAAACTCCGAAACGTTTGGGCAGCCGGAATCTCGTGCCGGAATACTTTCGGCAACCGGCCTTGCGTGCAGAAGTGAGCCCGGGGGACACCCGACCCATCGTTCAATACCTTTATATGCCGGAGGGTGTGGCTCCGGCATTCCTGACCGTCTGTTTTGCGACCTGGAACCGGCGCGGTAAGGATTGGGTTTTCTGCGGACTGAATGCGACCTATCCCCCCGCACGCGAGATCACTCTCGAAGCCCGCATCTACCGACCCACCGCTCCCGCAACTTTCGGCACGCTTCTGTCGGCCACGGTCGCCCGCCTCGCAGCACATCCAACCCTGGCAGGCGGCAAGATGGCTCTGCCATCGTAATGCCCGCCAGAGACCCCATGCGCGAAACCGATCTCTACGCCCCCGTAAAGGTGTTTCTGGAAGATCAGGGCTATACCGTAAAGGCCGAGATCGGGCCCGCAGACGTCATGGCGCTGCGCGAAGACGAGCCACCCGTGATCGTGGAGCTGAAGACCGCTTTCAGCCTTGCCCTGATCCATCAGGGGATCGACCGGCAGGCCGTCACACCGCATGTCTATCTGGCCGTTCCCGATGTGGCAGGACGACGGGGTTGGACGGCGTTGAAAGCCAATCTCAAGCTGGCCCGGCGGCTGGGTCTGGGCGTTCTGACGGTGCGGCTGCGTGACGGGCTGGTGACGGTGCATTGCGATCCTGGGCCGTTCCGGCCGCGCCTGTCGAAAAAGCCCAAGGAACGCCTGCTGCGCGAATTCGCAACACGGCGCGGCGACCCGAACGATGGCGGCGCAACGCGGGTGGGGCTGGTGACGGCCTATCGGCAGGATGCGATGTTGGTGGCAGCATATTTGGCTGCGCACGGGGCGTGTCGGGGACGGGACGTAAAGGACGCCACCGGCGTGGGGCGGGCGACGGCGATCATGCGCGATGACCACTACGGATGGTTCATGAAGATATCGGTCGGGGTTTACAGTCTGAGCGATGCGGGACGTCGCACCGCCCACCCGTCCGTCACGGCCAGCGAAGGCGACGGAATTGCCGCGGACAATCAATAACCGGCCGTGCGGGGAGCGGGCACAGCGGACCCTCGACTTTCGCCCCGCCGCGCCGCACCAAGGCCCCATGCCCCTCGTCCTCCTCACCGCGCTTGCCCTGTGTTTTCTGGCTGCCAACTCGCTACTGACCCGTGCGGGCGTAGTCGACGGGACCGATCCGCTGGCCTTTGCCGCGATCCGGGTCGCGGCGGGTGCTGTCGTGCTGGCGGCCCTGGCCGCACGGCGCGGGATAACCGTGACCGGCGTGCGGCGGTGGGGCGCGGCGATCGCACTGGTAGTCTATCTGCTGGGGTTTTCGCTGGCCTATCGCACGCTGGATGCAGGAATTGGTGCACTGATCCTGTTCGCCACCGTGCAAATCGGTCTCTTCGCTCTGTCTCTGGCGCGGGGCGAACGCAGCGGCCCGGTCAGACTGGCCGGTATGGGGCTGGCGCTGGCCGGGCTGGTCTGGCTGCTTCTGCCGGGCGGCACGGTGCGGACTGACCCAATGGACGCAGGCCTAATGATCGTCGCCGGACTTGCCTGGGCTGCCTATTCCTTCGCCGGAAAGTTCGAGCCGCGACCGCTGGCCGGCAGCGCAGGGAATTTCCTGATCGCCACGGCCTTGTTCGCCCTTGCCGCCCCGATGTGGTGGGGCGCGGCGGTGACACCGTTCGGGGCGGCGATGGCGGCGCTGTCGGGCGGCATCGCGTCGGGCATCGGCTACGCCATGTTGTTTCGGGTGCTGCCGCAGATGGGCGTGGCGACGGCGGGCGTGGCACAGTTGATCGTGCCGGTCATCGCCACGTTGGCTGGCGCGATCCTGCTGGGCGAGGTGCCGGGCGCGCGGGCATTGGCGGCAGGCGGACTGGTGCTGGCGGGGATCGGATTGGCGACAATCCGGACCGGGGCGAAATCCACGGGCTCGCGCTATTCATGCAAAGGCTCCAGAGGGTCATAGGCGGGCGCATCGGGGTCGGCCCATGCCACACTGGGCAGCGCGGCGGGCCGGAAGGACAACCCCGTCATCTGATCGCGGCTGACCCAGCGGCGGCGCGTCACCACACCTTCGGGGTCGTGACAGTCGTCGCGGAGTTCCCCGCTGGCAAGATGACAGCGGAAAAATACTTCGACCTGATGAAAATCGCGCGCGCGAGTGATATTCGTTGATCAGGCAGGGCGCGTCGACATGGATCTTCAGACCCGCCTCCTCCTGAACCTCGCGGCGCAGGTTGACGGGCAGACTGGTGTGCGGTTCAGCTCGATACTAGATAACGGGAGTGATACGGCTCGCCCTCCTCCTGGTCGCCCTTGCGGCGCCCGTGCTGGCCCAATCGGACAGCATCTCCGGACGGGTGCCGGATTGTGTCGTTCTGCTGCATGGGCTTGCGCGCACCGATGCCTCCCTTTTGGTGCTGGAGGAGACGCTGCTTGCGCAGGGATACCGCGTGGTGAACAGCGACTATGACAGCACGTCGGGCACGGTCGAGACGCTGGCCGCTGAGACCCTGCCCTCCGCCATACGAAGCTGTGGAACAAGTCCGCTTATAAACTTCGTTACCCATTCAATGGGCGGCATTCTGCTCCGGGCATGGATGGCCGAAAACGATTTGCCGCGAATGGGACGCACCGTGATGCTGGCACCGCCGAACCAGGGCTCCGAAATCGTGGACCGCATGGGCAAGGTCGCCGCCTTCGAATGGATCAACGGCCCTTCGGGGATGCAACTGGGCACAGATGGTCTGCCGACGCGGTTGGGTCCGGTCTGGCCCGGTGTCGGGGTGATCGCGGGCACGCGCAGCCTGAACCCGCTGTGGTCATCGCTCCTGCCCGGCCCGGACGATGGCAAGGTCTCCGTCGCCTCCACCCGTGTGGCCGGAATGGACGATCACATCGAAATGTCGGTGACGCATACCTTCATGATGAATCAGCCAATTGTAATCGGGCAGATCCTGACGTTTCTCCGCAATGGGAAATTCAACCCGGACCTGACGCTGACCGATGCCATCGAAGATATCGCCACCGTCGACTGACCCGCACCTGGGGCCCGCAGGTCAGTCAGGCGGCAGCAGCCCTTTTGCATCCAGTGCAGCGATCAGTTCGGCGATTTCCTCCGCGCTGCGCTTCCATCCGCCGCTGGACGATTTGTAGAGCGGCTGTCGGACCTGCGCGAAGCTGAGGGTCTGGACCCGGCCCGCATGTTCGTTGAACGACATCACCCGCTCATTCCACTCCAGGTCGAGATACTCCAGCAGCGCGCGCACCTGCTCCTCAGGGTTTTGCAGAAGGGCGTCGTAGTCGATGCGATGATATGCGTCCGGCAGGTCTCTCTGCCAGATGTTCATGGCATCGCGAAACATCTCGACCTGATCGGCGATTGCGGGCTGACTTGCGGCGTAGCGATGCGTGCCTTCGCGGAAATGGTTGCGCCAGATCGACAGCCCCATGTCACGCGGATCGCGCGTTACCACGACGACCTTCGCACGCGGCAGGATCGCCTGAATCAGGCCGATATCCATGAAGGTGAAGATCGACTTGTCGGTCAGGTGGTGACCGTCCGGCGTCTGACCGGCGGCGTGACAGGCCGCGTCGGCATAAGCGTCACCTGCTGCCGTAAGATCGGCCTCGGTCGGGGTCCCGCCTTCCGCCAGAAGCCTGGCCAATGGCATGATACTGCGTCGGACCACGCCCAGTTCACCCCCGGCGGCTACCATGGGGTGGGCCGAGATAATCGCCTCGACCAGCGTAGTGCCCGACCGGGGCAGGCCGGTGACGAAGATCGGCGCGGCCTCGGAGGTGCTGCGGACACCGGACGCCAGCGCCGCGCGCAGGATCGGCCATTCGCGGTCGGTGCTGGTTTCCTGCCGCTCGCGCAACTGCCGCACGTCGTATGGAAAGGTCCGCAACATCGAGGCGTTGGCGGATGCAAGATGCGCGGCGGCGGCAGCGGGGTCCGACGATTGCAATACGCGGGCCAGCGCGTAATCCAGCTGACGGCGGAGCTGAGGTCCGATCTCTTTGCGCGCAAGCACATCTTTCATTACAATGACCGCCGGATCGTCCTCCGAAAGTTTCGTGCCATAGGCCAGGGCCCGCGCGGCGGAACCCTCGGTCGGGTCGGCAGCCATTGCCGCGCGAAGGTCCGCTTCCGCCGCGGTCATGTCGCCCAGTGTCTGGCGTAATTGTCCGCGCCCTGCCAAAGCCGCAGCATCGGTCGGGTGCCTGGCGATCAGGGCATCATAAACCGCCAGCGATTCGTCCAGCTGCCCATCGGTGCTGAGCGTACGGGCCAGCAGAATATCGTATTCGGTCGACGCTTTGCTATGCCTTCGCGCGTAGTCGATTGCATCGCGATGACGCCCGACCTGCATCGCCGTTTCAGCGGCAAGCGCCAATACGGCATCGTTGTTCGGATCGACACGCAGGGTCTGCTCGGCGATGGCCATCGCCCTGTCGGCCAACCCGGCCTGAAGCACGATCCGTCCGTAGACCAGTTGCGCAGACGTCAGACGCGGTGCGATCTGTGCGGCCCGCCGCGCCTCGACCAGGGCCTTCACGACTTCGGTTTCCATGGCAAGCGAATGGACGAGACCCAGACGCAGGTCGACGGCATAGGGTTCCAGCACGATACCTTGCCGAAACGCCTCGGCCGCGGACGCGAACTTGCCCGCATCGGCCCGGGCCTGCGCGACGATTCCCCAGATCACCGCCCCCGCCCGCGCTTTCAGGATAGGTGCGGCCCTGGTTTCGACCGCGCGCAGGTTGCCCCCGGCCGCAGCCTTGCCCAATGCCGCAAGGTCGGCCCTGGTCGCACCTCCGGTGCCCTGCGCCTTGGCCCCCTGCCCCTTCGCCGCCGTCTGCAACATTTTCAGCAAAGCCTGCGGCAGCCCGGCCTTCCGGGCCCGTTTCAAGATCTGATTTCCCTGACCGTGGCGCGATTCCGAGATCGCGAGTTCCATCCACAGGATTGGTTCTTTCGGAGCCAGCGTCAGACATCGCTCGAACGCCAGCCGTGCTGCCCCCGCATTTTCGAGCATGGATTCGGATCGGGCCAGTTGCAGCCATGCCTCGGCGGAATTGGGCGAGGATTTGGTCAAGGTCCGCAAAAGCGCGCGCGCGCTTGTCGGACGCTCGGCTTCGATTGCTTTGCGGACGGCGGCGAGCTGCTGTGCGAGGGGCGCTGTCTGATTGGTCATGGCCCCGCCTACCATGGAGATTCCCGCTCCAAAAGACATTGGGAAACCGATTGTTTCAGGCTGCACCGTAGATATACCGATCAAAACCGATTAGAACCGATGCCAGCGGTGGGGACTGCTAACGCCAGGACGGCCCCGTCATGTCTGCCTATCAACGGCTTCCTTCAACCTCGTTCAGCCCTGTTCCGGGGACCCACGACACCATTGACGGGCCCGATCACCGGACATTGGCAAGCTATGACCTGTCTTGGGTCGATACTCGCGGCCTTGCCACGTGGGACCGTCGCGCACTTCCCGATACTCCCGAAATCGAGGCCTCCGTCTCAAGTTTCGCGCGCGGTGCCCTTTTGCGCGGCATTCGCGGTCCTGTCCCGATCGAGGATCTGATTCCCGGTGACCGCGTTGCCGTGCGCGGCGGCGGCACGGCACAGATCGACTGGATCGGATCGCGCAGCTATGACGCAGGGGCAGAGCGACCGATGTTCTTTCGTGTTGCGGCCCATGCCTTCGGCGCGTCCGGCCCGGATCACGATGTCCTGCTGGGGGCACATGCAAATATCCTGATCGACAGTCCGCGCTGCCACAAACTGGTCGGCGGATTGCAGGCTTTCGCCCCGATCCGTGCCTTCGAGGATGGCCACTCCATCACCGCCATCGTGCCACAGGGCGAGGTGACGGTATACGGCATCGCCTGTTCAGGTCAGGAAGCCATCTTGGTCGGGAACCTGCCGGTCGAAAGTTATCACCCCGCCCGCGCCACCGGGCGCAATCTGACGCGCACGATGTTATCCGACATGGGGAAACTGTTCCCGCAGACCGCGTCCGGTGCAGGGTTTGATGCACCGCGCATCCCGTATCTGACCGTCTCCGAAGCACAGGGCCTGGCGATGACAGGGGTCTGAGTGCGCACCGTCAATCGCGACTGCTGGACCCTGCCCCCGCGTCCTGTAGGTAGGGGTCGATTGACCCCCACTGCCGAGGCCGCGACATGCAGATCATTCAGTCCCTTTCACAGGTCTCCGGCCAGTATCAGGCATTGTTTGTCGATCTCTGGGGTTGCGTCCACGATGGCGTGCGCGCGATTCCCGGCGCGGTCGAGGCGCTGACGGCCTATCGTCGCGCCGGAGGCAGGGTCGTTCTGGTCACCAATTCACCCCGGCCCCGCGAAGGTGTGGCCAAACAGATCGCGGGCTTCGGTGTGCCGGAAGATGCCTATGACGCCATTGCGACCTCCGGCGATTCAGCCCGGCTGGCGCTGTTTCGGGGCGCTGTGGGGTCCAGGGTCTGGCATCTGGGCCCCGATCACGACCTCGGGTTCTTTGAGCCGCCGGCGATTCTCTCCGACCCGATGACTATCACCCGCGTTCCGCTGGATCAGGCCGAGGGCGTTGTCTGCACCGGCCCCTTCGACCCGCAGGCCGACCCGTCGGTCATGCGACCCGAGTTTCTGGCAGCGAAGACACGCGGCCTGAAGCTGCTCTGCGCGAACCCGGATATCGTCGTTGACCGGGGCGAGGTTCGGGAGTGGTGTGCCGGCGCACTGGCAGAACTTTATTCCGAAATGGGGGGTGAGAGTCTGTATTTCGGCAAACCGCATCCGCCGATCTACGATTTGGCGCGACGACGGCTGGCGGCAGTCGCCGATGTGCCAGACAGCGCGATCCTGGCCATCGGTGACGGACCGTTGACTGATGCGGCGGGCGCAATGGGCGAAGACCTGGACCTTTTGTTCATCTCGGGGGGACTGGGTGCCGCAGAAACGGGAACGGCCCCAGGCGGAAGTCCCGATCCTGCGAAATTGGAGGTATATCTGGCCGAAACAGGTATCGTTCCGACCTATGTGATCGGAACGTTGCGGTAATATAAGTCCTATTTATGCAACTTTTGTGAAGCATTATTACTTATGATGTTGCCGCGATGCGGCATTGCCGTATATGTTGCGTATGACGAATTTCGGAGGACGCCCCATGCTCGACAACGCCCCGCGCGGCTCGATCTGCATCGAGGATATCGAAATCGGCATGTCCCGCAGCCTGCGGAAGGTCATCACCGACCGCGATATCGAATTGTTCGCTGAAGTTTCAACCGATCATAACCCGGTGCATCTGGACGACGATTACGCCCGAGACACGATATTCGAAGGTCGCATTGCCCATGGCATGCTGACTGCCGGGCTGATTTCAGCGGTCATCGGGGAACAACTGCCCGGCCACGGCACTGTCTATCTGGGACAGACGCTCAAGTTTCTGGCTCCGGTCCGTCCCGGCGACATGGTCGAAGCAGTGGTGACGGTCGTGGACATGGACCTTGGCAAACGCCGCGTTACGATGGAAACGCACTGCGCCATCGACGGCAGGAAAGTCCTGAAGGGAGAGGCCGTCGTGCTGGCCCCGTCGCGCAAGTTCGACTGATTACGATACCCGTCAACGTGTCGAAATAACATCGCGAGCGGGCCGCCCGCTTGCACCGCCTGAACGGGCGGGCTAGCCCGGCGGTCATGCGGATTTTCCGGACCCATCACGACATTCCCGCCGACGCGCGCGGTGCATCGGCTGCGGTGGGTAATTTCGATGGCGTGCACCGCGGGCATCAGCACGTGCTTGACCTTGCCCGACGCGACGCACCGCTGGGCGTCGTCACGTTCGAGCCGCATCCCCGGCAGGTCTTCGCCCCCGGCGGCGCGCCCTTCCGTCTGATGTCGTCCGAAGCGCGTTCCAACCGGTTGGCGAAACTGGGCGTTGATCTGCTGTTCGAACTGCCGTTTCCCGCCATCGCCCAGCTCACCGCCGAGGTTTTCATGGCCGATGTGCTGGCGAATGGTTTGGGTCTGTCGCATGTCGTCACCGGGGCGGATTTCCGGTTCGGAAAGGGCCGTGCGGGCGATGTTGTGGCCCTGCGCGACGGCGGCGAACGGCTTGGCTTCGATGTGACCATTGCCGATCTGTTGGGCGGTGATGCACCGGTGTCGTCCACTGCCATCCGCAGCGCCCTGACCGAGGGTCGTCCGCGTGACGCCGCCGAGTTGCTGGGCCACTGGCACCGGATCGAAGGCCCCGTCCTGCACGGCGCAAAACGCGGGCGCGATCTTGGCTATCCGACCGCCAACCTGTCGGTCGACGGGCTGCACCTGCCGAAACTGGGTGTCTATGCCGTGCTGGTCGACGTGCTGGAAGGACCGAAGGCGGGAGCATATCACGGCGTCTCTTCGCTTGGTGTGCGACCGATGTTCGGCGAAAATACCCCGAATATCGAAACATTCCTGTTCGATTTCGACGGTGATCTTTACGACCGCCACATCTCGGTCGGGCTGGTCGACTATCTGCGCCCGGAATTGAATTTCGACGGACTGCCCGCGCTGATCGCCCAGATGAAGGCCGACGCCGATCGTGCGAAAGCGATGCTGAATGCCCTCTGACCCTCGTTCCGACCCTATCGATCGCGACGGACTGCGGCCCGCCTTCTGGAGGCGCGCGCTGACCGACCTGACCCAAAAGGAATGGGAAGCGCTTTGCGATGGCTGCGGCAAGTGCTGTCTTAACAAACTGGAAGACGAAGAAACGGGCGAAGTCGCCCTGACCCGCATCGCCTGCCGCCTGTTCGACGACCGCACCTGCAGATGCTCCAACTACGACCTGCGGCTTCTGCATGTCCCTGAATGCGTCGTGCTGACCCCTGCGACGCTGCCGAAGGCGGCCTATTTCATGCCCGAGACCTGCGCCTATCGCCGCCTGCATGAAGGTCGTGAATTGCCCGCCTGGCATCCACTTCTGACCGGCGACCCGATGTCACCACACAAAGCGGGCGCGTCCTTGATAGACGAGACAGTGAACGAAACGCTGGTCCCCGACGATGACGATTGGGAGGATTTTGTGATCGAGGAACCGTTGGGAGGCGCGTGATGAACCTGAACTTTGCTTCCGACAACACCGGCCCGGTGGCCCCCGCGATCATGGATGCCATCCTTGCCGCCAACACCGGTGCGGCGATGCCCTATGGCAACGACCCCTGGATGCCCGGCGTGCGCGATGCACTCCGCACCCTGTTCGACTGGCCAGAAGCCGAGGTCCTGCTCGTCGCGACCGGCACCGGGGCCAACGCGCTGGCGCTGGCCGGTCTGGTGAACCCCTGGGACGCGGTGCTGTGCCACCGGATCGCGCATATCGAAGAAGACGAATGCGGTGCGCCCGAGTTCTTCACCGGCGGCGCGAAGCTGGTGCTGGTCGATGGGGCCGACGGTCGCATCGACGCAGACGCGCTGGCCGCACAGATCGGGCGCACAGGTGTATCCTTGCACAACGTCCAGAAAGGCGCGCTCAGCCTGACCAACGTGACCGAGGCCGGAACGCTCTATACGTTGGACCAATTGCGCGACCTGACCACGATGGCCCGCAACGGCGGCTTCGCCACTCATCTGGACGGGGCGCGCTTTGCCAACGCATGTGCTGCGCTGGCATGTTCCGCGGCGGATATGGTGCGCGGCTTCGATATGGTTAGTTTCGGCGGCACCAAGAACGGCTGTATGGCAGTTGAGGCCATTGTAATACGCGATCCGGCCCGGCACCGCGAAATGGAACTGCGGCGCAAGCGCGGCGCGCAACTATGGTCAAAGCATCGTTATCTGTCGGTGCAGATGATGGCCTATCTGGCCGATGACCTGTGGCTGAAGAACGCCCGCGCATCCAACGCCGCATCCGCGCGACTGGCCACCGGCCTGCGCGATCTTGGCGCGATGATGGAGTGGGAGCCGCAGGCGAACATGATCTTCGCCCGTCTGCCCCGCGCGACCCACGACCGGGCGTTGAACAAGGCAGATTATTATCTGATGGACGAAGCCGATGATGCTGCGGGCGGGCCGCTGTGCCGTCTGGTCTGCGACTTTACCAAGACGAACGCCGAGGTCGACGCCCTGCTGACCCTGTTCGCAGGCTGAACTTTACCTCCTGGCAGGAACATCTCCGCCGAAGGCTCCGCGTCTGACCCGGTACGAAGCTCAGCTTTTTTTGGCTGTGGTCTTTTTCGCCCCGGTTCCTTCCATCGCGTCCAGACGAGCCTTCAACGCGTCATTTTCTTCGCGGGCTTTCTGGGCCATGGCACGTACGGCGTCGAATTCCTCGCGCGTGACGAAATCGCGGTCTGCCATCCAGCGGTCCAGCAATGATTTCATCGCTGTCTCGGCTTCAGACTTCGCGCCCTGCGCCACGCCCATCGCGTTGGTCATCAACTGACCGATGTCATCCATAAAACGGTTGCGGGTCTGCATAATCTGGGTCTCCGGGTTTGCTGCGCTTCATATGGGGTCATCGCGTCGAAGTCTCAAGATCTGCGCTTCACCAGCCCGTGATCGCAAAGGGATTGACGGGATTGCAGGGGGCAGGCATTGCGACCCCATGAATAACATGGTCATCACATTCCCGAACATTTCGCCCGATATCTTCCGTGTTTCGATCGCCGGATTCGAAATTGCGCCGAAATGGTATGCCGCCGCCTATATCCTCGGCATCGTCGGAGGCTGGCTGATGGCGCGCTGGCTTGTGATGCGCCCCGCTCTCTGGCGCGGAGGCAAATCGCCGATGACGCCGTTGCAGGTCGAAGACGTGATGACCTGGGTTACGCTGGCTATCGTTCTGGGCGGGCGCCTGGGATACGTGATCTTTTATCAACCCGGCTATTACATGGCGAACCCGGCGGAAATTCTGGCCGTCTGGGAGGGCGGCATGTCATTCCACGGTGGCCTGATCGGGACAGGACTGGCGATAATATTCTTCGCAAGACGCCACGGAATTCCAATCCGGTCGATCCTGGATATCGGGGCCCTCGCCACGCCGCTTGGACTTGGACTGGGCCGGCTGGCCAACTTCGTCAACGCAGAACTCTGGGGCCGTCCCAGCGACCTGCCCTGGGCCGTGGTCTTTCCGGGCAGCGCCGCGCAGGCCTGCTCCAACGTCGGAGAGCTTTGCGCCCGGCACCCCAGCCAGATCTATGAGGCGATTCTGGAAGGCGTCATTCTGCTGGTCGTGCTTTGGGTGATCGCGCTTCGGGGCGGGCTGAAAATTCCCGGCATGATCTGCGGCATTTTCCTGGCCGGCTATGGCTTCGCGCGCATCTTCGTCGAATATTTCCGGCAGGCGGATGCACAGTATATCACGCCGGACAATCCACTGGGGTATGTCGTCAGCCTGGGCGACTACGGCATGACAATGGGTCAGGTTCTATCCCTGCCGATGGTGATCGTGGGTCTGGGCGCCGCCTGGCTGGCGCTGCGCGCGGCGCGGTCGGACGCGGCACAGTCCGACAAGGCGCGTGCCTGACGCACATCGCCTGCGCGACCTTCTGATCGGGCGTATCCGCGCAACCGGACCGCTGACCATCGCCGACTATATGGCCGATTGTCTTCTGCACCCGTCGCTGGGATATTATTCCACCCGCGATCCCTTTGGCACGGGCGGCGATTTCATCACCGCGCCGGAAATCAGTCAGATGTTCGGCGAGATGCTGGGCCTGTGTCTGGCGCAGGTCTGGATCGACCAGGGCCGTCCGAAACTCTTCTCGCTGGTTGAACTTGGGCCGGGCCGGGGGACGTTGATGGCGGACGTTCTGCGCGCCACGCGCGCTGTTCCCGGATTCGTCACAGCGGCCCGCGTCCATCTGGTCGAAGCGTCCGAAACGCTGAGACAGATTCAGGCCGACACGCTATTCGGGCACGATGTCACATGGCACGGCACCGTGAACGATCTGCCCGATCTTCCGACATTTCTTCTTGCCAACGAATTTCTTGACGCCCTGCCGGTCCGCCAGCATGTCCGCGATGGAAATACATGGCGCGAGCGGCTGGTGACCGAAACCGAAGGTGCGCTGTCCTTTGCCCTGGGTCCCGCCATGCCGGTGCCGGAATTGAATTATCACAACGTTCCCGCCCCCCTGCCCGACGGTACTCTGGTCGAACGCTGCCCTGCCCTGCCAGGCATTGTCGGCACGGTGGCGTCGCGGGTGGCACGGGGCGGGACCGCGATCTTCATTGACTACGGCCACTGGCGCAGTCGCGGCGACACGCTACAGGCGCTGCGCAACCATACGCCCGAAGATCCACTGGCCCACCCCGGTCAGGCCGATCTGACCGCGCATGTCGATTTCGAGGCCATCGCCCGTGCCACACCGGCAAGTCTATGCAGCGTCAGCGCAATGATATCTCAAGGGGTCATTCTTGAACGGCTTGGCATCACTGCGCGGGCGCAGGCGCTTGCCCAATCAATGGGCGGCGCGCGACTGAACGCGCATGTCGCGGCCCATCGGCGCTTGACCCACCCATCCGACATGGGCGACCTATTCAAGGCAATGGCGCTGCTTCCAGACGGTGCCGCCCTGCCACCGGGATTCGATCGATGACATTGGAAGCCCTTCAGGCCGACATCCTTGGCCCTGTCGCCCACGGGTTCTTTACCCGGCATGGCGGCGCATCGTCCGGCATTTTCGAAGGGCTGAACTGCGGCACCGGATCAAGCGATCAGACCGAAGCTGTGCAGATCAACCGCGCCCGCGTGGCCGAAGCCATGGGCGGGCCCCTGCACAGTGTGCATCAGGTTCATTCGGCAGATGTCATCGTCATCGACGGCCCGCTCTGCGATGCAACAGACGAAACCGGGGCGCCGCGCCGCGCCGATGCGCTGGTGACGGCCGTGCCGGGTCAGGTGTTGACGGTCCTGACCGCCGATTGCCAGCCGGTGCTGTTCCATGACTCCGAATCGGGCGTCGTCGGGGCTGCGCATGCCGGATGGAAAGGTGCCCTTGATGGCATCCTCGAAGCGACGATCGAGGCGATGGAGGGGCTGGGCGCGATCCGGCCGAACATTCGCGCGGCCATCGGCCCGTCGATCAGCCAGCGTGCCTATGAAGTCGGCCCGGAATTTCCGGACCCCTTCCTTGACGCTGACGCCGAGGCGGGACGGTTCTTTGCGAACGGAGAAGGCGACCGATACCTGTTCGACCTGCCCGCCTATGGGTTGTGGCGGCTGCGCCGGGCCGGGGTGCAGGCGGAGTGGACCGGGCATTGTACCTATTCCGACCCCGCACGCTTCTACTCCTATCGCCGCACGACCCATGCGGGTGAGGCGGATTACGGGCGTCTGATCGCTGCTATCCGGCTCTGACAGTCATTGTCGCCGCGGCGTCGCGCCGTGCGCGCCTCTTTTCGCCACAATCAAGCCGCCGAAAGACCCGGATCGGGTCCAATCGCCGCCCTCTGCCGTCTGCATAAAGTGTTAACGCCGACAACGCCGGAGGGCACGATATGTCACGACAGACCTGGATGGATCGCACCATCGAAGCCGCCCGCATCGCCGACGTGCGTCTGCCATGGTCGCGCAAGCCAGCGCCTGTGCCGACCCCCGCTCAACAGCCTGCCGCGATCCGCGCCAAGGTCTGATCGGTTTTCAGTTTGGCCGGGCGTGTCGAGAAATCCACGCGCGGTCGAAACCGGACGCGGCCTGTCTGCCAACGGGGCCGCGTCCGACGATTCTCAGGCGGCGCGCGCCGCCGACTCCAGCGCCCGCACCGCAGCTTCGACATCCACCGTCGTCGTCCGGTGGTTCACGATCGCTGCCCGCAGGCAACTGGTCCCGTCGACGATCGTCGTCGAAAACACGGCCTCTCCCGACAATTGCAACTGCGCCGCCAGCGCCGACGCCTCTCCCTGCAGGGGACGGATCACACATAGGTTGGAAACCACCGGCGCAGCCAGATCAAGCACGTCCGACGCCTGGGCCAGGTCGCCCATATGCGCCGCCTGTCGGCAGTTGTCCGTGATCTGTGCGCCCAAAGCGTCCATTCCCAAGCCCTCGACCGTGGCCCAGACCTTCAGTGCCGAGAAACTGCGTGACAGCTCCAGACCGTAATCGGTCGCCCACCAGTCGCCACCTGCCAGCCCGTCGGCCCCGGCGGCCAGATACTCGGGCCGTTCACGGAAGGTCGCCAGATGCAGCGTCTCGTCCCGGATCAGCACCGCCCCGGCGGAATAGGGCACCGCCATCCACTTGTGAAAATCCATCGCCACGCTGTCGGCCCGCTCGATACCCTTCGACAGGTCGCGCCAAGGCGCATCGGCCAGCCGGGTCCAGAACCCGAATGCAGCGTCGCAGTGCAGCCACATCTCCTCGTCTCGGGCGACGTCGGCCAGTGCATTGAGGTCGTCATAGGTGCCAAGGTTCACAGACCCGACCGTACCCACCACCGCCAGCGGGTGTCGCCCCGCAGTGCGGTCGGCGGCGATGGCGGCACGCAGGGCGTCCACATCCATCCGACCCATTGGCGCGGGCACCTGCACGATGGCAGCAGCCCCGTGGCCCATCACCTCCAGCGCCTTCTTGACGCAGGAATGACCGCCTGCTGCAATATAGACGCGCATTTCAGGCAAAGCTGCCAGACCGTCAGCCCGGACTGACGGAAAGGCGCGCATCCGCGCACACGACAGCGCAAGGATCGTCGCCTGTGACGTTCCCGACGTCATCAGACCGGACCCGTCCTGCCATCCGGCAATATCATGCAGCCATTTGATGACGGCACGCTCCACCTCGGCTCCGCCCTGGTCGCGCCCTCCCATGTTGGCGTTCATGGTTGCTGCCACCATCTCGGCGGCGACGCCGGTCGCGGTGCCTGTCCCATGCACCCAGCCCCAGAATCGCGGATGCGTGTTTCCGGTGGCATGCGGCATGATGTCGGTGGCGATCCGGTCGAACAGGTCAGTGGTCGGCATACCCCGACCGGTGATCGCGACCCGCGCCGCCATGTCCTCGGGCGGGGCCTGCCACGGCAACTCGCGCGCCGCGCGCAGGCGGGCTACGCAGGCCGAGGCGACACGGTGCAGGTCCGCCTCGAACGCCGACCAGTCGGTCGGATCCAGACGATGGCCCTCGGATGTGCCGGTCATGGTTTATTCTCCAGAAGGCGGGTCTTGGTCGCGGCGAGGCGCGTGTCGTAATCTTCGGCCAGAGTATCGGGCAGACGGCGCTCCAACTCGGCTTCGAGATCATAGAGCGCCTGCGCCTCGACCTGATCCAGACCAGATGCTTGCAGCGCCTCGGGCGTCAGCTTGACCAGGGCTTCGAACAGCACTTCGGCCTCGTCACGGGTCATTGTCAGGGTCAGATGCAGGGCGGTCATCGCGCCACCGCCGCGGCCAGATCCGACAATGACGCTCCTGTGGTCAGCATGTCCGGGTCCAGCTTCAGTTCGATCACCGCCACTGTGCCGCAGGCCATCGCCGCCTTCAGCGCGGGGACGAATTCATCCTGCGTCTCAACCGTCCAGCCCTGCCCGCCATAGGCGCGGGACAGCGCGGCAAAATCGGGGTTTGCCAGATCGGTGCCCGACACACGCCCCGGATAGTGGCGTTCCTGATGCATGCGGATGGTGCCGTAACGTCCATTGTTGGCGACGATCACAACTGGCGTGGCCCCATGCTGGATCGCCGTCGACATCTCGTTGCAGGTCATCTGGAAACAGCCGTCGCCTGCCAGACAGATCACCGGCGTGCCGGGCCGTTCAATGGATGCCGCGATGGCGGCAGGAAAGCCGTAACCCATACTTCCGGACGTCGGCGCCAACTGCGTTCCATACCGTCGCCAGCGATAATAACGGTGCAGGAAGGCGGCGTAGTTCCCCGCCCCGTTGGTCAGAACGGCATCGTCGGGCAGGGTCATGTCCAGATGTTCGATCACCTGTTCCAGTTTGACCGCGCCGGGCGTTTCCTTCGGCTGAATCCACTGTTCGTATTCTCTGCGCGCCGTGGCTTGAATATCGTGCCAACCCGGCAGAACGTCGTCGCGGGCCGCAAGCGCCGCGATCACGTCGGGTGCACGTGCCTGAATGGCAACGCCTGCCGACCAGACCCGGTTCAGCTCCCCGGCGTCGGGATGAATGTGGATCAACGCGGGGGCGTCCCGCACCGGGTCCAGCACCTCATATCCGCCGGTGGCGACATCACCCAGCCGGGTGCCCAGTGCGACAATAAGGTCGGCGTCCTTCAGCCGCGCCGTCAGCTTGGGGTTCGGCCCGACATTCAGGTCGCCGACATAGGTGGGCGAGCGGTTGTCGATATAGTCCTGCCGCCGGAACGTGACCGCGACGGGCAAGCCGTGCCGATCCGCCCAAATGGCCAAATCATTTGCCGTCTCAGCTGACCATCCGGGGCCGCCCGCGACGATCAGCGGGCGTTCGGCCACCCGCAACCGGTCGATAACCTGTGTCAGGTCCGGCACTGCCGGGCGGGGCACCACGATCTCGGGGCGGTCCGGCACATCGGCCACGTCCGACAGCATATCTTCCGGCAGGGCCAGCACCACGGGTCCGGGCCGCCCGGATTGCGCGACCGAAAAGGCGCGCGCGATGTATTCGGGCAGGCGGTCGGTCTGATCGACCTCGGCGACCCATTTGACCAGCCCGCCGAACAACGCGCGATAGTCCACCTCCTGAAAGGCCTCCCGGTCGCGGTGGTGACGCGCGATCTGGCCCACGAAACAAATCACCGGCGTCGAATCCTGCATAGCGATATGCAGGCCCGCACTGGCGTTCGTGGCACCGGGTCCGCGCGTCACGAAGACTATACCGGGGCGGCCAGTCAGCTTGGCCGTCGCTTCGGCCATCATCGCGGCACCGCCCTCCTGACGGCAGACAATATTCTGGATACCACTGTCATGCAGGCCGTCCAGTGCGGCAAGGAAGCTCTCGCCCGGCACCGAAAACACGCGGCGTACGCCTTGCAGGCTCAGTTGGGCTGCAAGGATCTGGCCTCCGTGGCGGGTCATTTGCATCTCCGGATTAGGGTTGTCGCAGATGAACCGCAAAGCGGCACCTGTGTCCACCGAAGTCCAATAACGCCGGCGTCGATGCCCTGCCCGCAAAGGTCGTCAGACACCCGCCGCCACGATCGCATCGGCCAGCAGCGGCACCGTCCGATCATTCAGGCCCGCGATATTGATGCGCGAATCGCCAACCATGTAGATGCCATGGTCGCGGCGCATCATCTCGACCTGATCGGGCGTTGCGCCCAGCAGGGAAAACATTCCCCGATGCGCCGCCAGAAAGCCGAAGCGGTCGGAGCCGACCCGGTCGCGCAACGCCGTGGCCAGGGCTTCGCGCAGACCCAGCATGCCGGAGCGGACGTCCTCCAATTCGGCGGCCCAATCGGCGCGCAGGGCATCGTCGGTCAGAATCGTCGTCACGACACGGGCGCCATGATCAGGCGGGAAGCTGAAGTTCAGACGGTTCAGTGTGGACATGGCCCCCTGCGTGACCTTCAGTTTGTCCGCCGAGGGCGCGATGGCCATCAACAGCCCTGTGCGTTCACGGTAAACGCCGAAGTTCTTGGAACAGGATGCGGCGATCAACGCCTCCGGCACTTTCGCCAGCAGCGCGCGCATCCCGGCCGCATCGGCATCCAACCCGTCGCCAAACCCCTGATAGGCGATGTCGACGAAGGGGATCAGCCCGCGCACGATCAGCAGATCGGCCACTGTTTTCCACTGGTCCAGCGTCAGGTTCGCGCCGGTCGGGTTGTGGCAGCACCCGTGCAACATCACCACGTCGCCCGCATCGGCGCGGCCCAGATCGTCCATCATCGCATCGAAGTCGACGCCGCCGGTGTCCGTATCGAAATACCGGTATTCGGCAACCGTAATCCCCAGATACTTGGCGATCGCCGGGTGGTTCGGCCAGGTCGGCATCGACAGCCACAGCTTGGCATCGGGCGAGGCCATGCGCACCAATTCCAACCCCTGCCGGATTGCACCGGTGCCGCCGGGCGTGGCGACGCTGGCCAGGCGGTCGACGGGCTTGTCGGCGCCCAGCACCAGCGTCGACAACGCATCGGAAAAGGCCGGATCGCCCGCAAGGCCGGTATAGACCTTGGTGTCTTGCGTCTCGACCAATTGCCGTTCGGCGGATTTAACGGCGCGCATCACCGGGGTCAGGCCGGTCGCGTCCTTATAGACGCCGACGCCCAGATCGATCTTGGTGTCGCGCGGATCTTCGCGGTAAGCTGCCATCAGCGCCAGAATCTTGTCGGGGGCCTGTGCGGTCAAAGCGTTCAGCATCGTCTCAGCCTCTTTCGATTTTCAGATCGGGATACATGCCCCATTCGGCCCAACTGCCGTCATAGAGCGAATGGTCGCCATGCCCCAGACGGGTCAGGCCCAGGTTTACAATCGCCGCCGTCACACCGCTGCCGCACGATGTGATGACAGGCTTGTCCAGATCGACCCCGGCGGCAATGAAGACCTGCGCCAGATCGGCACCGTCCTTCATTGTTCCGTCCGCAGCAAACAGCGTCTTCCACGGCACGTTCTTCGATCCGGGAATGTGGCCCGCGCGCAGGCCGGCGCGCGGTTCTGCCTCGTCGCCGCGAAACCTCGGCGCGGCACGGGCATCGACGATCTGCGCGTGGCCCAGCTTGGCGGCCTGCGCGACCTGCGTGACGTCGCGCATCAGATCGGGGTTGCGGGTGACGGTCATGTGACGGTCGCGAATGTTGGGAAGGTCAGATGTCACCAGACGCCCCTCGGCCCGCCATTTGGGCAGACCGCCATCGAGGACCGCGGCGCGCTGACCGAACAGGCGGAACAGCCACCACAGCCGCGCCGCCGAAAAAATTCCGTAGCCGTCGTAAATCACGACTGTATGACCGTCGCCCACGCCCATCTTGCGCATCCGGGACATGAACTTTTCGACCGGTGGAGCCATGTGCGGCAGAGCACTGCGCCCATCGCTGACGTTATCCAGATCGACGAAGCGCGCGCCGGGGATATGCGCCTGGCCATATTCTTCGAACGGATCGCGGTTCATATCGGGCAGATACCAAGACGCATCTAGGATCCGCAGATCGGGCGAAGTCAGCCGCTGCGCCAACCATCGGGTCGAGACTAGTGTTGCGGGATCATCGATCATGGCGAAGGCTCCTTCCACACGCGGCATTAGACCTGCCTGTTGATGCACGCAACGTAGCAGATGAAATCCGGGCGGCATTTGACGCTGCAAAAAATCGACCAAAGCACATCACAACAGGTCGCCGGGGCTTGCCTTGCCGCGACACCCACTCTAAAGGGCGGCTCTTCACGACCCGGGCGGACACCCTTGGAGGCCGCCCACAGACATATTGGAGTTTATCATGGCTGGAGAGATTCCGGATCTCGTGGCACATGCCCGGACGGGGACAGGCAAGGGGGCCGCTCGTCAATCGCGCCGCAACGGGATGGTCCCGGGCGTAGTCTATGGTGGCGGTCAAGACCCCCTCCCCATCGAAATCCCCTTCAACGAACTGCTCAAGAAGCTGAAGGCCGGTCGCTTCCGCGCCACGCTCTGGAACCTGAAGGTCGAGGGACAGGAAGACGTGCGCGTCATTGCCCGCGATGTTCAGCGCGACGTGGTCAAAGATCTGCCGACGCACCTGGACCTGATGCGCCTGCGCCGCACGTCCAAGGTGAACCTGTTCATTCCCGTCGTGTTCGAGAATGTCGAAGGTTGCCCCGGTGACAAGCTGGGCGGCGTGCTGACAGTCGTTCGCCCGGAAGTCGAGCTGAGGGTTACCGCAGGCGATATTCCCGACCACCTGACGGTCGATTGCTCGGGTATGGAGATCGGTGATACGGTGCACATCTCGGATGTAGAGATGCCAAAAGGCTCGAAGCCAACGATCGAGCGGGACTTCGTTCTGGCGAACATGCAGGCACCTACGGTCATGGGTTCGTCCAAAGACGAGGACGAGGACGAGGACGAGGTCGTCGAGACCGAAGTCATCAACCAGAATGCCGAGACCGTCGAAGGCGAAGACAACAAGAAGTAATCCCTGTTTTCGGACCGGACATGATTTGGGCGCGGAAGGGAACACCTCCGCGCCCTTTCTCGTTCAGACGGCCTCCCCTCCGCCGAAACGAATGGTCGAATAATCTCCCGACAGGGTCTTAGTTCGTGCCACCGGGGATGGCCGCCTTGCCCCCACGAACGACCAGCTTGCCAGCGCCGACACCGGTTTTCACGACAGTCTTTCCCGCAAACAGCGTGGTGTCCACAGTCCGGTCCACGACCTTTTCAGTAGAGCAGGCGGACAGGGTGATCGCGGCGGCAAAGACGGCGGAGACAATCTTGATAGGCTTCGAGAACATGGCAGTATTCCTTTCATGCTGCGCCGTCTTGTTTTCAGCCTTGGGCGGACGGGCGGCGCACTGTCCGGGCCGGGACGAAGCGCGTGTTCGCGCCGTCCTGATGCCCCTATTTAGGAGGCCGCTTCACATAAAAAAAACGAATAAGAATTGCGATTAGCGCGATAAATGCTCATACATGAGCTATGGATATCGCCCTCATCCGCACCTTTCTCACCGTCGCCGATACGGGCAGTTTCGTAAACGCCTCGGCCCGCCTGTTCGTCACCCAATCCGCAGTCAGCCTGCGTGTGCAGCGGCTTGAGGACAATCTTGGAAAGGTGCTGTTCCAGCGCTCCAAGGCGGGTGTCGAATTGACCGCTGCGGGGCGCGCGTTCGAACAATATGCCCTCAGCATGATCAAACTCTGGGAGGAAGCGCGCCAGCAGGTCGGCGTGCCGCAGGGTTTCACGAGTTCACTTATTATCGGGGCGCAGTACTCGCTTTGGCCGCGCCTCGGGTTCCGATGGCTGGATGCATTGCAGGCCGCCCGCCCTACCCTCGCGTTGCGCGCCGAAATGGGAATGCCCGACCGCCTGACCCGCTTTCTGATCGAGGGTGTCGTGCAGGCCACTCTGACATATATCGCGCAGCAACGCCCGGGCCTGACCGTCGTCCCGGTGATGGAGGACGAGCTGCTTTTGCTGTCTTCCTTCCCGGTCGACGACATTGGTGGGATCGGCGACGCCTATGTCTACACTGATTGGGGACCCGAATTCACACAGGCCCATGCGGTCAGCCTGCCCGACATGACCAACGCAGGTTTGACGCTGAAGCTTGAGGCGCTCGGCGTAGAGTATATCGTCAACCGACGCGCCGCCGCCTACGTTCCCGCAAGGTCCGCAAAGCGTCACCTCGATGCAGGGCGACTGCACCTGGTGCCTGGAGCGCCGGTCTTTCCCTATCCTGTCTGGGCAGTATTCCGCGACGATCTGCCCGATGACATCAGGCAGATCGCGCTGGAAACACTTACCCGCGTCGCAGATCAGGCCGAAGACGCGCAAGACGATGTGATGCAGGCCCTCGCCCGGATCAGCGAAGACGACATATCGAGGCTGGGCGACGATTGAGCCGTCAGCTTACCGGCCGGTCGCCCGCAGCCGCATAGGCCATATCGATCACTTTTTGCGTCCCGCGCGCATCTTCCAGAGTCCACGGAAATGCGGCCTCTCCCCGGACGGCGGCGGCAAACGCCTCGACCTGCAGGACGTATTGATCGACGCCCGGCCAGCTTCGCGTGTGGGTCACGCCGTCACGCCCGCGCCATTCCACCCATGCCTCGCCGAAACGGGCGGCGTTATAGGGCGCGGTCAGGCGGATCAGACCCGCCTCGCCGTGGAACAGAACGAATTGCTCGGGCAAAAGACGCATCGAATTTACCCAATGCGCGGTAAAGTCCGGAAACCTTGCAGACACGCGCGCAAGCACGTCACAGCCGTCTTCCCAGTCGAGATCCGCATGGGTGATCGCGTCAGGCTCCGCCCCCGTCGCCCAGCGGGTCGAACCGAAGGTATAGACACCGATATCGGGCAGGATACCGCCGCCGGTCGCAGCCCGGTTGCGGATATTCGCAGGGTCGCCGGAATTGTCATAGGTGAACACCGCCTCGACATGACGCAACCGCCCGACCACACCATCGGCCAGCAGCTCGCGGACCAGATGCCACTGCGGATGATGCACGATCATATAGGCCTCGGCTGCGATCAACCCGGTCCGGTCGCGCGCCGCGATCAGCGGCGCAATATCATCCGCGTGCATCGCGACGGGCTTTTCCACCAGCACATGCTTGCCAGCATCCAACGCCTTCAGGCCCCACTCGATGTGCATCGTATGCGGCAGCGGCACATAGACGGCATCGATCTGCGGGTCGGCCAGCAAAGCATCATAGCTGTCGTGGATGCGCAAACCGGGCACGAGGTCGGCAAAGGGCGCGGCCTTATCCGGTGACCGGGTGGCCAGCGCCGACAGGACATTGCCACGTGCCGCGTGGATCGCCGGAGCCATATCGCGTTGCGCAAAATTCGAGGCCCCCAAGATGCCCCATCGGATTGGATCGTTCATCGGTGTGCCCTCGCGCGCATTTAATCGGTACGACGCTCATACCGGCAGGACAGCGTGCTGTCACTTTCGACGCGCAGGTCCCTCAAAGGGAACGTTCACTTTAACTGGCTGTCCTTGCTTCCGCGCCGGTTGATGCCACCGCGCGGTGCATTCCGCGTATCGCGCTGACCCGCGCAGTCGATGCAGAGCTTGACCCCGGGCAACGCGTCTCGCCGCGCTTCGGGGATCGGCTCTTCGCAGTCGGCGCAATGCGTCAGGCTCTGACCCGAAGGTTGCTTCCGGGCCCGCATCCGCGCCAACTCATCGGAGATCGAGGCTTCGATCTGTTCGGCGACCGCACCGTCTTTCGCCCATCCTCCTGCCATGCCATCCCCTCCTCATCCATGAAATACATATAATTCTGCCTGACACGACGTCAGGCGCGAACCGTCATCAGCGGCCGAAAACCACCATAGATCATCCGGCTGCCATCGAAGGGCATGTCGGACATATCCTCATTATCCTCCATCATCCTGGCCCAGGCAGCGTCGCGCGTGGATTTGTCGGGCCATTCGATCCACGAGAAGACGACCACTTCGTCGTCCTTGCACTGCACTGCCATCGGGAAGGACGTAACCTTGCCGTCTGGCACATCGTCGGCCCATGTCTCGACCATCGAAACAGCACCCGAAGGTTTGAACATCTTGTCCCAGGCGTCCTGCGCATGAGCGACATAGGCGTCCTTGTTGGCTTGCGGCACGGCCGCGACGAACCCGTCGAAATAGCTCATAGTGACCTCCTTTGATGTGCCCTGATGCTAGCACGAAAACGGGCCGCTTCCGATCAGGAAACGGCCCGCTTGAAAGAACAGAAAAGGTTTGTGGCCGGGTCAGGCCGGAACCATTCCCTTTTCCCGCGCCAGTTCCCGCACCCGGCTCGACAACTTTTCGAATGCGCGGACTTCGATCTGGCGGATACGCTCGCGGCTGACGTTGTATTTGCCGGACAGATCTTCCAGCGTGACGGTTTCTTCGTTCAGTCGGCGCTGGGTCAGGATGTCCTTCTCGCGGTCGTTCAACACGTCCATCGCGTCGGTCATAAGGCTGATGCGGCTGTCGTATTCGTCCTTCTCGGCGTAATCGCCGGCCTGGTCCGCGCTGTCGTCGGCCAGCCAGTCCTGCCACTGGGTCGAGCCTTCGCCGTCCGATCCGACCGTCACATTCAGCGAAGCATCGCCGCCCGACATGCGTCGGTTCATCGACGTCACCTCGGCTTCGGTCACGCCCAGGTCGGTGGCGATGCGCTTGACGTTTTCGGGACGCAGATCGCCCTCTTCCAGCGCGCCGATGCGGTTCTTGGCCTTGCGCAGGTTGAAGAACAGTTTTTTCTGCGCGGACGTCGTGCCCAGTTTGACCATCGACCAGGACCGCAGGACGTATTCCTGAATCGCCGCGCGAATCCACCACATGGCATAGGTCGCCAGACGGAAGCCCTTCTCCGGGTCGAATTTCTTGACCGCCTGCATAAGTCCCACATTCGCCTCGGAAATCACCTCGGCTTGCGGCAGGCCATAGCCGCGATATCCCATCGCGATCTTGGCGGCGAGACGCAGGTGCGACGTCACCATCTGATGGGCAGCTTCGGTATCGCCCTCTTCAACCCAGCGCTTGGCAAGCATGTATTCCTGCTCTGGTTCCAACATCGGAAACTTGCGTATTTCCTGAAGGTAACGGTTCAACCCGGCTTCGGGGTTGGGTGCCGGAAGGTTGGCGTATGTGGCGGCCATGTCTGGTCTCCCTAATGTTAACAGGCTTAACACCCCGTTTATCTGGATGTGGGGTCGGCCTGTCGGGACTTCAAGTTCGGACTGATCACGGGACGGTGATGCCGCCCCCGGACCAAGGGAATAGGTGTTTAGCATCCGTCGTGCCGGTGCGACAGGGCTGGAACGGCGGGGCATCTGTGCTGCTTCGCACGACAAACGTAAAAAATGCGTCAACCGTTCCTTGCGGCAGGGAGGCCACCCGCCGCGATAGCCTGTGCCGCCTGGGAAAACCGCCATGCACCCCCCGTACACCCCCCGTACACCCCCCGTGCAGACGGGGCGTGCAGACGGTTTCAGGCCTTCAGCGCCTTCAGCAGCCCTGCCATGTCGTCTGGCAAATCCGATGTGAAGCGCATTGCCGAACCCGTCACGGGGTGGTCGAAGCCCAGCGTTTCCGCGTGCAGGGCCTGACGCGGGAACGCCGCGACAACCTCCGCCGCCGGATGGTCGCGGGGCAGCCTGCGCGATCCGCCATAGGTCGGGTCGCCGATCAGGCCGTGCCCGGCATGGGCCAGATGTACCCTGATCTGATGCGTGCGCCCGGTTTCCAGCCAGCATTCGACGAGGGCCGCCCCGGCGAAAGCCTGTATGGTTCGGGCACGGGTCACGGCGTGACGACCGCCCTCCCAGCAGACGGCCTGCCGCTGGCGGTCGGTACGGTGCCGGGCCAGCCGGGTGGTGATCTTGAGGATGTCCCCCTCCTCCCAACTCACGCCCCTTGTGCCGCGCAAACGCGGGTCGCCTGCATTCGGGACGCCGTGACAAACGGCAAGATAGCGGCGTTCCACGCTGTGCGCCTCGAACTGTGCGGCCAGACCATGATGCGCGGCATCGGACTTGGCGACCACCAGAAGGCCCGAGGTCTCCTTGTCGATGCGGTGGACGATACCGGGGCGTTTCTCGCCGCCGACCCCCGAGAGCGCGCCGCCGAAATGATGCAGCAACGCGTTGACCAGCGTGCCACCGGGCGATCCCGGTGCGGGGTGCACGACCATGCCCGCAGGTTTGTCGACAACGATCAGATCGGCGTCTTCATGCACGATGGTGAGCGGTATATCCTCGGCCCGCGTTTCGGGATCGTCGGCCATCGGCACTGTCACGACGATCTGCGCGCCCCACTCCACCTTGTCACGCGCGCGCGCCACGCGCCCGTCGACGGTTATCCGCCCCTCCTCCAGCAGGCGGGCGAGGCGGGAGCGGGACAGATGTGCCTCGGCTGGCACGTCGCGGGCAATTGCCTTATCGAGACGCGACGGCGGATCGGCCGCAATCATGAAGGTGACGGTCGTGGCGGAAACGGACGTGGAGGAAATGGGCGTGTCGGACACTGAAAACTCCGTTGATCCCCGGTTGCCGCCGGACCTGCGCTTTCTGAAGGCACTGGTGACGGTTCTGACCGGCGTGATGATCGCCGGGCTGATAACGGTCGTGGCACTGCTTGTCACGCGGCTGCCGGGCAAGGCGATCACAATACCCGACCAACTGGCGGTGCCCGGGGACGCTAGCATCGTCGCGGTAACCCAGGCCCCGAGCTTCTGGCTGGCCACGACCGACGACAATCGCGTTCTGATCTTCAACCCGGACGGCAGTTTTCGCCGGGACCTGCCGCTGAACTGACGTCTTTGCACGGCAAATATTCCCGCCGGAGGCCCTGCGTCACAACAGGGGAGCGACCGAGGGCCAGAGCGATGCGACCAGCAAGACCGCCATCGTCCAGTTGAACGCGCGAAGCCGTGCCGGCGAGGTCAGGAACCGGCGTATTTCCCGCCCCAGAACCGTCCAGCTTGCGATGCAGGGAAGGCTCAGCGCACCGAACGTGCCCGCGACGATCGCCGCCGACAAGACACCGCCCGATGCGTAGAGCGTGATCGCGGTCAGCGCCATCGTCCAGGCTTTCGGATTCACCCACTGAAACGCGGCGGCCTGCAGAAACGTCAGCGGCGTGCCCCCGGCATCGCCACCTTCAGGGGCCGCGGCGTGCGCGATCTTCCACGCCAGAACCAACAGGTATCCGACCGACAGCACGATCAGGACGACCCTTGCCCCGGGCACGCGCCCGAATACCTGTCCCAGCCCCAGCCCGACCAGAAGGATCATGAAAGTGAATCCGAAGGTGATGCCCAGAAGATGCGGCATCGTTCGCGCCAGCCCGAAGTTCGCGCCCGATGCCATGACCATCATGTTGTTTGGCCCCGGCGTGATCGTGGAAACGAAAGCAAAGCCCGCGAGGGCAAGGAGAATCTCTAGGCTCATGATCTGAGATTCGCCGATTTTACACGGGATGTCCTTGCGAAATGCGCGCGGCAGCAGCATGTTTCGCAAGGTATGACCGATATTGACGAAATCGACGGCAAAATCTTGCGCGCCTTGAGGCGTGATGGCCGGATCACCAATCAGGCGCTGGCGGGTCTTGTGGGCCTGTCGCCCTCGGCGACCCTGCGCCGGGTGCAGACGATGGAAGCGGTCGGATTGATCCGTGGGTATCGCGCCGTTATCGACCCCGAGAAGGCCGGGATCGGCTTTACCGCCTATATCACGGTCGGTCTGAACGATCATACCAAGTCCGGACAGGAATCCTTCGAGCGCGCCGTGGCGCAGGCCCCTCTGGTCCGCGAATGTCATAACATCACAGGCAATGTCGAATACCTGCTGCGGGTCGAGGCGTCGGACCTGATCGCCTACAAGCATTTCCACACCGAGGTTCTGGGCGTGCTGCCGCAGGTGGCGCGGCTGACGACTTATGTCGTCATGGGCAGTCCGAAGGACGAACGGGCGTAACCGGACGCCGACACGCGGAGGCGAACCGGGGCCATATCCTGCATGCCGAACGCTGCCTTTCGGGTGGTCGGGTCAGCGACCGGGTGGCGGGGATCGCCCTGCCCCCCGCCGCGAGACGGGAAGGGCCACACCGATGATGACGCGAGGCCGGGCGCGGATCGGTTTGCCCGGCATGGACCTGCGGCAATCCGCCCGAAGACCGGGCTGCACCGTCAACAGACTGTCACGAATCTCTTTTAGTGGAGATGCTGGAACAACGGGCGGAACGGTCCGTGCCGGGCCAGCTTCCGTTGTTTTACCCATTTTCAGAGAGAGAGCGATCATGACCGACCTTAGCCATCTCAGCGCCGACGATTGGGACGAAATCAAATTTCCGCGCCCCGATACGAACGAATTCGATGATGTCGTCGAGCGCGCCCTGTCGCGCCGCGGCTTCCTGTCGGGTGTCGTCGCCTTCGGGTCCGGCGCGGCAGTGATGGGCACCGGCGTCGGCAGCCTGCTGTCGACCACTTCGGCCGCGCGCGCCGACGCCCATGCGGCAAATTTCGCCTTCGACGGCATCCCGATTCAGACGGACGCCACGATCCACGTTCCCGAAGGCTACGACTGGAACGTGCTGGCCCGGTGGGGCGACCCGCTGTTTTCCGATGCAGAGCCGTTCGACCCGGTCAACGGTATCCCCGTCGCATCTTCCGACAGGGTGTTTGGCGAAAATACCGACGGCATGGAACTCTTCGCGGTCGACGGCAAGCAGCTGATCGCCGTGAACCACGAATATCCCAACATCGACACCAACCTGCCGAACAAGGGCGAGAACGGCTTCACCGCCGATGACGTGACCCTGTTGCAGAACATACAGGGCGTTACCGTCATGGAAGTGGCCGAAGGTGCGGACGGCTGGGAAATCGTGATCGACAGCCCCTACAATCGTCGCATCCATCACAACACGCCAATGACCTTCGCGGGGCCCGCCGCCGGTCATGACATGTTAAAGACATCGGCCGATCCTGACGGCATGACGGTGCTTGGCACGATGAACAACTGCGGATCGGGCATCACACCGTGGGGCACCTATTTGACCTGCGAAGAGAATTTCAACGGCTATTTCGGCGTCGCAGATCCGGAAGCGGAATTCTCGGCCAGCGAAGGCTTCGCGCGCTATGGTGTGGGGGCAGAAGGCCGCTATGGCTACGAGCTGCACCAGGCACGGTTCGACGTCTCCAGGGAACCGAACGAGCCGAACCGTTTCGGATGGGTCGTCGAAATCGACCCGGCGAACCCGGACAGCACCCCGGTCAAGCGCACTGCGATGGGCCGTTTCAAGCATGAGAACGCCGAAGTGGTCATCGCAGCCAGCGGGCAGGTCGTGGTCTACCTGGGCGACGACGAACGGGGCGAGTACCTCTATAAATATGTCTCGAACGGCACCTATACCGAAGGCGGCTCGACCGAGGGCCTGCTGGACGACGGCAAACTGTTCGTCGCCAGCTTCAACGACGACATGACCGGCACCTGGCTGGAGCTGACGCCCGAGACGACGGGCATGGATGCGGGCGAGATCCTGATCCATACGCGCATGGCCGCCTCTGCCGTCGGGGGCACAACAATGGACCGGCCCGAATGGGTCGCCGTGAACCCGGTCGCCGCACAGGCCTATGTGTCGCTCACCAACAACAAGAACCGCGGCATCAAGGCGAATGCCGGTGGCGACGAGACCCCGGTGAACGGTCCCAACCCGCGCGAGGCCAACAACTACGGCCAGATCGTACGCTGGATGCCCGATGGCGACGACCATGCCGCACCCGGCTTTGCCTGGGACCTGTTCGTGATGGCCGGAAACCCGACCAATCAGGATGGTCTCTACAAAGGCTCGGACAACGTGAATTCAGGCAACCTGTTCAACTCGCCCGATGGCATGCAGATCGACACGACAGGGACGGTGTGGATCCAGACGGACGGCGACGACAGCAACGAAGATGAGTTCGACGGCATGGGCAACAACCAGATGCTGGCGGGCGATCCGGCAAGCGGCGAGATCCGCCGCTTCCTGACAGGTCCGAACGGGTCGGAAGTGACCGGCCTGACGTGGTCGAGCGATCTCAGGACAATGTTCGTCGGCATCCAGCACCCCGGTGCGCCCTTCCCCGATGGTCAGGGCGCACTGCCCCGGTCGACCGTCGTGACGATCAAGCGGTCGGACGGCGCGGCGGTCGGCTGACGCGCAGGTTACGGCGGTCCGGCTGTTCCCCCCAGCCAGACCGCCGGTAGGGCCGGCATTTGCCCGATATCCCCCCGGCCCATTGCGAAGGGGCGCCCCGAAGGGTGCCCCTTCTGCCTTCCTGCAGAGTCAGTCATGTCTGCCCTGTCGCCAGCACTGCCTGATCCGGCGGATGTCCTGACGCACCCGGTCCGGACCATCGGCAAGATGACCGACCTTTGTGGTTCTGATCGGAGACCTCAGCGAAGACGAGATACGCCTTCGTGGCAATGACAGGTCACCACATGATCGTTCACCATCCCGACAGCCTGCATGAAGGCGTAGACGATGGTTGGGCCGCAGAACTTGAACCCCGCCTTTTTCAGGTCTTGGGAAATCTGCCTCGACAGGGGTGTCTCGGTCGGCACCTCGGCCAATGATGCCCAATGGTTCTGGATCGGCGCGCCGCCCACGTAATCCCACAGGAAACGGTCGAACCCCTGCGCATCCCGGATGCGAAGATAGGCTTGCGCATTGCCGATGGTCGCTTCGATCTTGCCCCTGTGGCGGATGATGCCCGCATCCTGCAACAATCGCGCGACCTCGGCCTCGCCCCAGTTTGCCACGATCTCCGGGTCGAACCCGGCGAAGGCCGCCCGGAAATTGTCGCGCTTCCTCAGGATGGTGATCCATGACAATCCTGCCTGAAACCCGTCAAGGATCAATTTTTCCCACAGCGCCCGAGGATCGTGTTCGGGCACACCCCATTCGGTATCGTGGTAGAGTTCGTAGATCGGGTCGGCGCCGACCCAGCCGCATCTTTCCATCACGAAACGTCTCCTTGCGGTCCCTGCACGACCTCCGCCTGATTGAAGGCACCCGTCAATGCCAAGGAGCATAGACGTGCCTGCCATCCAAGATGGGCCTGCGCTGATACCTTGTGATTCATGTCTACGATGTGTCCCTGTCCGAGGGACACGCAAGCAGCGCGACGGATCATGCGGTTTGCGACGGACACCGCCACCCGCCGTAAACCCCGATGATTTGAACGGCATTGTCGCCAAGATTGCCGAAGAAGGCGCCACGAATGGTGCAGCGATTAACGAAGCGTTCAATTTCTGCATGTCATCTGGTCCCAATCCCGAGGGGACAACGATGGCACGCAAATCCTTCTCCGAACCCGGAACCGAAGACCCGATCACCTTCGCCGTAACGGAGCGGGACAAATCTACCCTGCAAATGGTCCGGGAGGCGTTGGCCGACGGGCGAACGATGCTGGCCTATCAACCAGTCATCGGTTCCATAACGGGAGAGCCCGCATTCTACGAAGGCCTGATCCGCATCGCCGACGACACAGGCCGGATCATCCCGGCATCGCAATTCATGGAGGTCGTCGAAACACAGGACCTGGGGCGCGAAATCGATTGCGCCGCATTGCGTTGCGGGCTTGGCGCACTGGGACGCACGCCCGGACTGCGCCTGTCGATCAACATGTCGGCACGGTCGATCGGGTATCCGAAATGGATGCAGATCCTCAAACGCCACCTGGGGCGCGACGACACCATAGGCGAGCGCGTGATCCTGGAGATTTCCGAACGGTCGGCGATGCTGGTGCCGGAACTGGTCAAGACCTTCATGACCGACCTTCAGGACCGGGGCATCACCTTCGCCCTGGACGATTTCGGGGCCGGCCAGACCAGTTTCCGCCATCTCAAGGAATTCTACTTCGATGTCCTAAAGATCGACGGGTCTTTCGTGCGCAACTGCGATGTCGATTCCGATAATCAATGCATTCTGCATGCGCTGATCAGCATCGGACAGCAATTCGACATGTTCACCGTCGCCGGGGCCGTGGAAACCGGGGCCGAGGCACAGTTTCTGGTCGAATCGGGGGTCGACTGCATGCAGGGGTATTATTACGGCGCGCCCGAAATCCGCCCCGACTGGTTACCGCCCGCCCATCGCGACGGGCTGCGCGGGACTGGATAGATCATATGGCGGCGGCCTTCGGGCGAACGCTCGCCAGCCGGTCGAACCACAGGCCCGACCGGATGGCGAACAGTATTTGCCCCGGTGCGCGCCTCACGCTAGTCATGAGATGATACGCGGCGGGGGTATCCCGTCGGGGCCGATCGTCCCGCCCTCCGCCACGCGCCGAAAGGATACCTGCCATGACAAATGTTGTAATCGCCTCAGCCGCCCGGACCCCCGTCGGATCGTTCCTCGGAAGTTTCGCCAACATCCCTGCGCACGATCTGGGCACCGCCGTCCTTGAAGAAGTCGTGGCCCGTGCAGGCGTCGACAAGTCCGAGGTTTCCGAGACCATCCTGGGTCAGGTGCTGACCGCCGGCCAGGGCCAGAACCCCGCCCGCCAGGCGCACATCAATGCGGGTCTGCCGCAGGAATCCGCAGCCTGGGGCATCAATCAGGTCTGCGGTTCGGGCCTGCGCGCCGTGGCACTTGGTGCGCAGCACATCATGCTGGGCGATGCCGCGGTGGTCATTGCGGGCGGCCAGGAATCGATGTCGATGTCGATGCACGCCCAGTCGATCCGCCAGGGTCAGAAGATGGGCGACATGAAGCTGGTCGACACCATGATCAAGGATGGGTTGTGGGACGCGTTCAACAACTACCACATGGGCCAGACCGCAGAGAACGTCGCCGAAAAGTGGCAGATCAGCCGTGATCAGCAGGACGAATTCGCCGTCAGTTCGCAAAACAAGGCCGAGGCCGCGCAGACCTCCGGCAAATTCGCCGACGAAATCGTCGCCTACACGGTGAAGGGCCGCAAGGGCGACACCGTCGTCGACCAGGACGAATACATCCGCCATGGCGCCACGATGGATGCGATGCAGAAACTGCGCCCGGCCTTCACCAAGGACGGGACGGTGACGGCGGCCAACGCGAGCGGCTTGAACGATGGTGCGGCGGCGACACTGCTGATGTCGGCGGAAGACGCCGAAAAACGCGGGATCGAGCCGCTGGCCCGTATCGTCAGCTATGCCACCGCCGGTCTGGACCCGACGATCATGGGGGTCGGCCCGATCTATGCGTCGCGCAAGGCGCTGGAAAAGGCCGGATGGAAAGTCGGGGACCTCGACCTGATCGAGGCGAACGAGGCCTTTGCCGCCCAGGCCTGCGCCGTGAACAAGGACATGGGCTGGGACCCGTCGATCGTGAACGTCAACGGCGGCGCGATCGCCATCGGCCATCCCATCGGCGCCTCGGGCTGTCGCGTTCTGAATACGCTGCTGTTCGAGATGAAGCGGCGCGATGCCAAGAAGGGCCTCGCCACGCTGTGCATCGGGGGCGGCATGGGCGTGGCCCTCTGCGTCGAACGGGATTGATTTGACGGAACGGGGGCGGGCCATGCGGCCCACCCCATAACGATGGCACGCCTTCCATACGATCAGCTTGTCTTTTCCGGCGGAGGGCTTCGATGCTTCTGGCATGGCGGCTTTCTGGCCGCCCTGGAAGAAGTGCACGATCTTGCCCCGGTCCGCGTTACGGGCAGTTCAGGCGGCGCGCTGTCGGCGGCCGCCTGGATCGCCGGGGTCGAGCAGGAGCTTTTTGACCGCTTCAAGCGGGCGATCGCTGAACAGGATGATAATGTCACCCTGCGCGCCATGGGCGACGACCACGGGCGCTCCCCCCATCAACGGATATACGCCAGGATCATCACCGACGTTATCGATGCCGACGCCATGGCGCGCATCGCCGACGGCATGGCGTTCCAGATCAACCTGTCGACGCCCGGCGTATCCGTCGCTCCGACCTTGCGTGCGCTGATCGGCGGCACGCTGTATCACGCGGAACAGGCGGTTGCGGCCACCCCGCGTCCCCGGCTGGCCTCCATAACCGGCATGAAACAGAGACTGGTCGATGCGCGCGCTGCCGCCCGCGATGGCACCCTTCCGGAACTGATACGCATGGCAGCGACCGTGCCCCCCGCCTTTCGCGCGGACCGCTGGAAAGGCGAGGTCGTGTTCGACGGCGGTATGGTGAACAAGGCACCGTTGCCAGACCCCGACGATGGACAGACGCTGATTTTGTTGACCAAAAGGTTCCGCATTCTGCCGGACGATGACGGTGGGCGTATCACCTATGTCCAGCCATCGCAGGATGTCCTGTCTGGGGACAAACTGAACTTCACCGATCCTGAGCTGCTGGTAAAAGCCTGGAAGCAGGGCGAGGAGGATGGACGCCGATGGCGAAACAAGATTACCTAGAAGAAACTGAGGAGGAAATATCATGACCCGTATTGCACTTGTTACCGGAGGCTCGCGCGGTATCGGCGCTGCTATCGCGCAGTCGCTCAAGGCCCAGGGATGCGAGGTCGCCGCGACCTATGCCGGCAATGATGAGAAGGCCGCCGCCTTCACCAAGGAAACCGGCATCAGGACCTACAAGTGGAATGTGGCGGACTATGACGCATGCAAGGACGGCATCGCCCAGGTCGAGGCCGACCTTGGCCCCATCGACATCCTGGTGAACAACGCTGGCATCACCCGCGATGCGCCGTTTCACAAGATGACACCCGAGCATTGGCATGCTGTGATCGACACCAACCTGAACGGCGTTTTCAACATGACGCATAACGTCTGGGGCGGAATGCGCGAGCGCAAGTTCGGGCGCATCGTCACGATCAGTTCGATCAACGGTCAGAAGGGACAGTTCGCGCAGGTGAACTATGCCGCGACCAAGGCGGGTGACATCGGTTTCACCAAGGCCCTGGCACAGGAAGGCGCGCGCGCCGGGATCACGGTGAACGTGGTCGCCCCCGGCTATATCAACACCGACATGATGGCGACGATTCCCGAAAAGGTGATGGAGAGCATTGTCGGCGCGATTCCCGTCGGCCGATTGGGCGAGGCATCGGAAATCGCGCGCTGCGTAGCCTTTCTGGCCTCGGACGATGCCGGGTTCATCACCGGATCGACGATTTCCGCGAATGGCGGACAGTACATGTCCTGACCACCGATCTGGTCCGGGACAGACGATAAGCGACAAGCGGGGCATCGAAGGGTGCCCCGTTTTCGTGTCGAACTGGCGGTCCCGTCAGGTCGTCGTGGTAAGACGCAGCGCGTTGCGACGCGGCAGACGGAAGAACGAGAGCAGGACGCGGAAGGCTTCGGAGCGTTCCCGGCGGGCACGGGCAAAAGCTTCGTCATAGGTGGTGGAGATATGTGTTTCGAACATGGCAGCCATTCCTTGGGATCAATTATCTTTCATTGATAGTAATGTGTGCCTGCATGAACATTATTACAAACGAGACTTTTCATAATTTCACATAAGATATACTTACCTGTTATGTCCGATCGTCTCCCCCCGCTGACCGCATTGCGTGCCTTTGAGGCAGCCGCCCGCCATCTGTCGTTTCAGGCGGCCGCAAGCGAACTGAATGTTACGCCCGCCGCCCTGTCGTTCCAGATCAAGTCGCTGGAGGAACATCTGGGTGCGCCGCTGTTTCGCCGTCTGAACCGGCGCGTCGAACTGACCGATGCCGGATCGGCGCTGGCCCCGCAGGCGTCCGAAGGGTTTCAGACGCTGACGACGGGATGGCGGGCGGCGAAACGCGTCCTCGACAATGGCATCCTGACCATCACGGCAGGCCCGGCCTTCACCGCCAAATGGCTGGCCCCGCGCCTGTTCGACTTCGCCGGGTCGCACCCCGAGATCGAATTGCGCTTCGCTGCGACCCTGCGGATGCTGGACTTCGCGATCGACGATATCGACATCGCGATCCGGTTCGGGTCTTCCGATCAACCGGACGATCCCACGCTGCATCGGGCCCTGACAATCGCGGAATGGGTGACGCCGATGATGCACCCGGACCTTGCGGCGCGATATCCGACGCCCGCAAGTCTGTTGGATGCGACGATCATCTTCGACGATTCAATCACTTTCCTGAAGAATTCCGTCAGCTGGGCCGACTGGTTCGCGGCCCACGACATCGCCTCACCGGACCTGCACGGCCCGCATTTCAGTCAGGCGGACCATGCCATCGACGCCGCACAATCGGGTGCGGGCGTCGTTCTGGGCCGGGTTTCGCTGGGCGAAGCGGCACTGCGACAGGGCCACTTGGTCGCGCCGTTTCCCATCGCACTGGTGCCGCGTGCGCAATTTCGCGTGCTCTGTCCGAAGGGTGCGGAAACACGACCCGCCACACGCGCGTTTCTGGACTGGCTTGAGCGGGAAGCCGGGCGCATGGAAAGCCATCGGGCCGGGCGGCGCATGGTCACAGCCACCTGAAAACCGCAGGCGACAGCCGCAGAGCGGAAAAACAAAAGGCCCGCTGCCGGACAATCCGGCACGGGCCTTCGCTAAAAAATCCAGAGAAGTCAGTGGGTCGCTGTAACGCTCAGCTTTTCGATCTGTTGCTTGATCGCGAGTTTCCGTTTCTTCATTTCGGTCAGCGCGATACTGTCGGTGGCGGGGTTTCGGGCCCCTTCCTCCACCTTTTGGGAAAGGACTTCATGTTTCTTGCGCAGTTCCGTCAGATGGGACGTGAGCGACATGGCATTCTCCTCTGGGTCATTGTGACAGATTCAGGACACCACATCATAGGGCGATCTGTCACGGTTTTTCACGGCGGGTCAGCGGATTGTTGCATCGGATTTGAAGGGTATCGGCGAAATTGCCCATGTCCAAAGCGTTCCTGCCTCGGCATCGGGCATGTTTGGACCGTTTTCAGGTGGTGATGGCAACGCCATTGTCGCGCATCGCGTTTTGCGCGTCCTCCAGGTCGGCCTCGGCAACCATCATGCGACGCGGCAGGATTCCGATCGATCCCTCCAGCACCGAGATGTTTGCATCCAGCACGAAGCAATCTATACCCTCGCCGTCCAGAAGGGCCGTGGCGAAGGCGATGACCGTAGGGTCGTTGGTGCGCAAGAGTTCTTTCATGGACAGACAGCTATGGGCGCACTCCGCGCTTGTCGAGGACCATAACCATGACTGACGCCACTCCGATCCAGCAAACCGCCCGTCCGCACGACCGTCTGGCCGACGCGCTGGCCGATGACATGGCAGCGGTGGGGCGGCTGATCTCGACCCGGATGGCCTCGGAACATGCCCCCCGTATACCCGAAGTCACCGCCCACCTCGTCGGGGCGGGCGGCAAGCGCGTACGCCCGCTTCTGACGGTCGCGGCGGCGCGACTGTGCGGATACGAGGGCGACGATCACATCAAGCTGGCCGCGACCGTCGAATTCATCCACACCGCTACCTTGCTGCACGATGACGTGGTCGATGAAAGCGCACAACGCCGGGGTCGTCCCACCGCGAACCTGCTTTGGGACAATCAAAGCAGCGTTCTGGTCGGGGATTACCTGTTCGCCCGGTCCTTCCAGCTGATGGTCGAATGTGGGTCGCTTCGGATTCTGGATATCCTGTCGGGTGCCGCCGCGACCATCGCCGAGGGCGAGGTGTTGCAACTGACCGCCGCGCGCAATCTGGCGACGACCGAGGAAACTTATCTCAAGGTCGTGCGCGGCAAGACGGCGGCGCTGTTTCAGGCGGCCTGCGAAAGCGGTGCAGTGATCGCGGGCGCGTCCGAAGACCACGTCAGCGCGCTGGCGGAGTTCGGCGACGCCATGGGCATCAGCTTCCAGATCATGGATGACTGGCTGGATTACGGTGGCGCGGGCGACGCCATCGGCAAGGATCTGGGCGACGATTTCCGCGAAGGCAAACTGACCCTGCCCGTGATCCGTGCGCTGACCAGAAGCAACTCGGAGGAACGGGTCTTCTGGCGCGATGCACTGGAGCGCGGACGGGCCGACGATCTGGATCGGGCTCGTGCAATTCTAGAACGGCATGGAACGCTGGAGGAGACGCGGGCCGAAGCCCTGATCTGGCGTGACCGGGCCAAGGCAGCGTTGCACCGCCTGCCCGCCAGCGACCTGCGGGACATGCTGGGCGACCTGGCAGATTACGTGGTGGTCCGGGCGCTCTGACCGCTCAGGACAGGACGCAGGCGCGCACCCACCAGCCGGGACGGGCCAGACGTGTGGCACCGGCCTTCGCCGCGGCAACATCGGGGTAAAGTCCGAAACAGGTTGCCCCCGATCCGGACATGCGTGTGACGGCGGCCCCGGTTGCACGGATCGCGCCCAGCACGCCGACGATATCCGGTGCCACCGTGATCGCAGGACCCTCCAGATCGTTGCGCTGCGCGATCAGCCAGTCGATCAGGGCATCCGTATCGGCCCAGCCGGGCAAATCGTCCATTCCCGCGTTTCGGGATGTTTCAAGTGCTGCAAAGACTTGCGGGGTGGCTACTGACAGGCCGGGGTTGACCAGAACGGCGTGGAGCGGTGGCAGGGTCACGGGCGTCACCCGATCGCCGATACCCCGCATCCGCGCGCCACGTCCAATGGCACAGACCGGAACATCGGCCCCCAGCGCCAGAAGGTCGCCGACCGGCAGGTCAGCCCCGACCAGACGCAGGGCTGCGGCCGCATCGGACGACCCGCCGCCCAGACCCGCCGGGTGCGGCAGTTGCTTATCGAGGGTGATCGCACGCGCGCTGCCTGCCAGCCGTAATGCACGGCGGATCAGGTTTTCGTCACCAACAGGCACGCCCGCCGCAAACGGTCCCGTGACCGTCAGACCGTCGCCGGGCGCGCTTGTCAGATGATCACCGACATCGGCAAAGGCCACCAGACTGTCCAGCAGGTGATAGCCATCCGCACGACGCCCCGTGACATGCAGCGTCAGGTTGACCTTTGCCGGTGCGAAACCGGCTAGCCTGGCACAGGCGGGCCCGGCAGACACCGGTCTATTTGTCGGAAGTCTTGATAGGACCGACGCCGCCCTCTTCCTCAAGGACGACATCCAGACCAACGTCCAGCTTGCGGCGAATACGCTCCACCTGCTCCTGCGGGTCCAGAGACAGGGCGCGTTTCCACTGGAACCGGGCTTCGCGCTTGCGGCCGACGGACCACAGGACATCGCCCAGATGATCGTTGATCAGCGGGTCCAGCGGTTCCAGCTGCACAGCCCGCTCCATCGGTGCAACGGCTTCGTCGTAGCGGCCCAGCCGGTACAGGACCCAGGCCAGCGAGTCGGTGATGAACCCGTCGTTCGGGCGTGCGGCGACGGCGCGTTCGATCATTCCCAACGCCTCGTCCAGCTTGATCCGCTGTTCCACCAGACCGTAGCCAAGATAGTTCAGGACATTCGGGTTTTCGGGGTTCAGAGTCAGCGCCTGACGGAAATCGGCCTCGGCCCCCGTCCAGTCGGAAAGGCGTTCGCGGGCGATACCGCGCGTATAGAACAGCAGCCAGTTGCGCGGCGTCACCTCGGACAGCATGGCGATGGCGCGATCATAGGCCTTGGCCGCGGGGGCGAAACGTTCGAGGCGGCGCAGCGCATCGGCGTAGGCGGCCCAGACTTCGATCTTGTCCGCGTCCGACCGGGTCAGGGCCGCCAGAACCTCGAGCGCCGCCTCGTTCTGGTCTGAAGCCAGCAGGATTTCAGCGCGTGATATTTCCGCTTCATAGAAGGCCGGATCATCGCGCGGAACACCTGCAAGCACGTCCGCGGCCAACTTGTGTTGGTTCTGATCCTCAAGCAATTCGGCGGTCATCACCAATGCTTCGACATGATCGGGCCGAAGCGAAATGGCGGCGCGCGCATTGATCAGGGTGAAGGTGGTCGAGGAATCCGAGGCAAGCAACGCGGCGAACACGAAATAGGCTTCCGCCATTCCCTGCAACGGGGTCGCGACAATATCGTAGGCGATCGTTTCACCCGCGGTGATCCGCGCTTCGAGATCGCGCAGAAGCGCACTGCTCGTCGCTTCATTGGCTTTCTGCAGAAGTTCTGCCGCGGCATCCCGTTGGTCCAGTTGCACGAGGATCTGGGCGTGGGCCGCAACGCCCCGCGCCGTCGCATTCAGGACACCGTAGGCCCGCCCCGACAGGATATCGTCCGCCCCTTCGTAGTCGCCGACGGAAGCCAAGGCGTAGGCCTTGTGCAGATAAGCGAAAGGCGCAAAGGCCTCGGTCTGGCCCAGGGTATCGAACGCGGCCAGCGCATCCGAGGTGCGGCCCTGCGCCGCAGCAATCCAGGCCGTCAACAAACCATCCAGAAGCGGACCGGCGATGCTGCCCTCGTCCAACAGGGCGGCGGCATCGTCCCAGCGCTCATCGCTCAGGGCCTTGACCATGCGACCGCTTGCCGAAAACTGGCTCGATTGTCCCGTCGCGTCCAGCGTGTCGGCGACGGCGGTGGCGGCGTTGAAATCGCCCAGCACCGAATAGATGATCATCGCATTTTCAAGAATGCGGGCATCGTCTTCGCCTTGCGCCAGAAGATCGCGGTAATACTGGCCCGCCGCGCTGTAGTCGTTCGAAAAGCCGGCGATCCGCGCAGCCAGATAAGGGCCGGCAATTCCCTGTGACAGCGCCGGGAGCGGAGTCAGAAGCGTGGCGGCCAGAAGAAGCGAACGAAGCATGGCGAAATCCTTTTTGGCACGCTAAGCGCGCCGCGACGGGGATGCAACGCGCGCCATCGCCGATCCCCGGCCGAAAGCGAATTTCAGTCATCACATGTTCGGGTAGTTCGGTCCGTCCCCACCCTGCGGCACCGTCCAGACGATATTCTGTGACGGGTCCTTGATGTCGCAGGTCTTGCAGTGGACGCAGTTCTGGAAATTGATCTGGAACCTGGTGTCCGCCCCCTCGCCCACGAATTCGTAAACCCCCGCCGGGCAATAGCGCGTCGACGGCCCGGCATATTTCGGCAGGTTCACCGCCACCGGAATGGCGGGGTCCTTCAGCGTCAGATGCGCAGGCTGGCTTTCCTCGTGGTTGGTGAAGCTGAACGCCACGTTGGTCAGCCGGTCGAAGGACAGCTTGCCGTCGGGCCTGGGATAATCGATGGGCGTATGCTTCGATGCTTCCTCGGTCGCCTCGGCGTCGGATTTTCCATGCTTGGACGTGAAAGGCGACCAGCCGGTCAGGTTGTTGAGCCACATCGACGCGCCGCCCACCGTCAGCGACGCCGCCAGTCCATAATTCGACCAGAGCGGTTTGACGTTGCGGACGCGCTTCAGGTCCTTGCCGATGGGACCGCTGCGGACCTCGGTGTCGTATTCGTCCAGCACATCGCCCTCGCGACCGGCCTTGATGGCGTCATGCGCCGCCTCGGCCGCGGCCTTGCCCGACAGCATGGCGTTATGGTTGCCCTTGATGCGCGGCACATTGACCATGCCCGCCGCACAGCCCAGCAGAACGCCACCGGGAAAAGCGGTCTTGGGCAGCGACTGCCAACCGCCTTCGGTGATTGCCCGCGCGCCGTAAGCCACGCGCTTTCCGCCTTCCAACAGTTCCGCCACCATCGGGTGATGCTTGAAGCGCTGGAACTCCATATAGGGGAACACATAGGGGTTCTTGTAATTCAGGTGGACGACAAAACCGACATAAACCTGATTGTTGTCAATGTGGTAGATAAAGCTTCCGCCACCCGCATTCTTGCCCAGCGGCCAACCCATCGTATGGACCACCTTGCCGGGTTGATGCTTTGCCGGATCGATCTCCCAGATTTCCTTCATGCCGAGACCGTATTTCTGCACGTCCGACTCGGCGTCCAAATTGTGCCGGGCGATAACCTGCTTGGACAGGCTGCCGCGCACGCCTTCGGCCAGCATGACGTATTTGCCGTGCAGTTCCATCCCCGGCTCGTACGACGGGCCCGGCGTGCCGTCGGAATTACGCCCGAATTCGCCCGCGACGACACCCTTCATCCTGTCGCCATCCCAGACAATTTCGGAACACGACATGCCCGGAAACACTTCGACGCCAAGCTCCTCGGCCTGTTCGGCCATCCAGCGGCAGACGTTGCCCATCGACACGACATAATTGCCGTGGTTCGACATCAGCGGCGGCATCGCGGCGTTCGGAACGCGCACGCGCCCGCCTTCGCCCAGAACGAAGAAACTGTCGGATGTGACCGGCACGTTCACCGGCGCGCCCTTGTCTTTCCAGTCGGGGATCAGCGCATCAAGACCGACCGGGTCCAGCACCGCCCCCGACAGGATGTGCGCCCCGACCTCGGACCCTTTTTCCAGCACGACCACCGACAGGTCCGCATCCAGCTGTTTCAGCCGGATTGCCGCCGACAGGCCCGCCGGACCCGCGCCGACGATGACCACATCGTATTCCATCGCTTCGCGTTCGATCGCATCGGACATGGGCGGTTCCTTCTCAAGGCTCGTGCAAAATCTGACTTGGTATGGCCACGGCGCTCCCTAGGGTCAATCGTGACGCAACATCATATCGCGCTGCTCCGGTCATGCCTTCCCGGTCTCTTTGCTCCGGAAATATTCCTGCCGGAGGCTCCGCCAGTTTCCACCCGCGCCGACCTTGGCTAAAGAGGCGCGACCCTAAGCAGGAGCCGCCCATGTCCCCGATCCGCATCCTCTGGCTCATCCTCTGCGTGGCGGGGGTGATCCTGCCGTTTCGCTATTTCCTGAAATGGTTCGATGAAAACGGCTGGGACATCGGCTTGATGGTCGACGCCTGGCACGCGAATGCCGCCTCGTCCGGTCTGGTCTGGGATCTGACCGTCGCCGCCGTCACGCTGACGATCTGGATCGTCTGGGACTGCACGCGCAAACGCGACTGGCCGGGTCTGATCGCGATCCCGGCGACCTATCTGGTGGGGGTCTCGCTGGGCCTGCCGCTCTACCTGTTTTTGCGGAGCCGCTGATGGATCATTTCCTGTATCGCGACGGCATACTTCACGCCGAAGATGTCCCCCTGTCCGAGATTGCGCGCACTGTCGGCACGCCTGCCTACGTCTATTCCGCCGCGACCCTGCTGCGGCATTTCCGTCTGTTCGACGAGGCGCTGGCCTGGGGTCCGCATCTGGTCTGCTATGCCGTCAAGGCCGCCAGCAACGTCGCCATCCTCAAGCTGCTGGGCGACGCAGGCGCGGGGATGGATGTCGTGTCCGAAGGCGAATACCGCCGCGCCCGTGCCGCAGGTATCCCGCCGGACCGGATCGTGTTTTCCGGCGTCGGCAAGACCGCAGCCGAGATGCGCCACGTCCTGCGCGAAGGGGTCCGTCAGATCAATCTGGAGAGCGAACCGGAGATGCGCTTGCTGTCGCGCGTCGCCAGCGAACTGGGCGTCGAGGTGCCCGTGACCGTCCGCGTGAACCCCGATGTCGACGCCAGAACGCACGAGAAGATCGCGACCGGCAAATCCGACAACAAATTCGGCATCCCGATCAGCCGCGCGCGCGCGGTCTATGCCGAAATCGCCACTCTGCCCGGACTGCGCGTCATCGGCATCGACGTCCATATCGGCTCGCAACTGACCGACCTCGAACCTTTCCGGCTGGCCTATCGCAAGGTCGCGGACCTGACCGAAGTCCTGCGCGCCGATGGCCATGCCATCGAACGTCTCGACCTTGGCGGCGGCCTCGGCATTCCCTACGCCCGCTCGAACCTCGCGCCGCCTGTGCCGCTGGAATACGGGCGGGTCATCCGCGAGGAAGTCGGCCATCTGGGATGTGAAATCGAGATCGAGCCGGGCCGCCTGATCGCGGGAAATGCGGGCATCCTGCTGACCGAAACGATCTTCGTGAAACACGGCGAGGGCCGCGACTTCCTGATCGTGGATGCCGCGATGAACGACCTGATCCGCCCCGCGATGTATGGCGCGCACCACGACATTGTGCCTGTCATCGAGCCCGCCCCCGGTGCGGATCAGCAGGCCTTCGATATCGTCGGCCCGATCTGCGAGACCGGCGATACGTTCGCTAAGGCCCGCCATATGCCGCCAGTGGCTCCGGGCGACCTGATCGCCTTTCGGTCAGCGGGTGCTTACGGTGCGGTGATGGCAAGCGAATACAACTCCCGTCCGCTGGTGCCGGAGGTGCTGGTGCAGGGCGATCAATACGCGGTGATCCGCCCGCGCCCGACCTTTGACGAGATGATTTCGCGCGATATGGTTCCCCATTGGCTCGAATGACCCTAGTTTGAAGCACAGGCATGCCAGCGGGGACAGCCGTTTGACCGACCGACAGCCACCTATCGCGCGCGCCATCGCGCTGACCCGTATCGGCCTGTGGGCCGAACGCATCACGCAGGCCTTCTGGCCCGCGTGGACGGCAGTGCTCGCTGCGGTCGCCGTCTGGGCGTCGGGCCTGGCCGGGCCACTCTGGGAATTCAGCCTGATCGGGGCACTGGCGATCCTGGCGCTGGTTCTGGTCGTGATCGGGATGCGGGGGTTCCGCGCCCCGACCCAGGCCGAAGCGCGCGCCCGCCTGGACGAAACGTTGCCCGGTCGGCCGCTTGCGACGTTGGACGACGATCTGGCGATCGGGTCCGGCGACGCCGGGTCCTCCGCCGTCTGGGCCGCGCATCGACGCCGCATGGCCGCGCGGTTGTCGGGTGCGAAAGCGGTGCCCGGCGATCTGCGGGTGGCACGCCGCGACCCTTATGCGCTGCGCTACATGGCGGTGTTGCTGGCCGCCATCGGCCTGTTGTTCGGCACCCTCTGGCGGGTGCCCGAAGTCCCCGCCCTGCCCGGCATCGGCGGACAGGTTGCCACCGGCCCCGCGTGGGAAGGATGGCTGGAGCCACCGCGTTACACCGGCCTGCCAACGCTCTACCTCAACGAGATCGAGCCGGGCACGGTGGATGTGCCCGAGGGCACGCGCGTCGTCCTGCGCCTCTATGGCGAGACAGGGGCGCTGTCGGTTACCGAAACCGTTTCGGGCCGCAATGCCACCACACCGGGCGAGCCGCTGCAGGACTTTACCGTCGTGCAATCGGGAACGGTTGCCATCGACGGCGCCCAGGGCGCGCCGGTCTGGACGCTGACCGCTTCGCCCGACACCGCACCGACCGTTGCGCCGGATGGCGATGCTGCGTTCGAATTCCCCGATCAGGTAACGCTGCCGTGGCGCGCCGCCGACGATTACGGCGTGACGGCTGCGGAGATCACCATTGCCCTGGATGCGGACGGCACTGACCGCCGCTATGGACTGGAGGTCGAACCGGAACCGAGACAGCCGCTCGTTCTGGACATGGCCTTGCCGATTGCAGGCGACCGCAGCGATTTCACCGAAGTGTTTCGCGCCGATCTGACGCAGAACCCATTGGCCGGAATGCCCGTTATCGTGATGCTGAGCGCGACAGATGCCGCCGGTCAGGATGGCACCGCCGAGGCGCGAATGATCCTGCCGGGGCGCGCATTCTATGACCCCATCGCCAGCGCTCTGATAGAACAACGACGCGATCTGAACTGGTCGCGCGCCAACCGTGTCCGGGTCGCCCGTCTGTTGCGCGCGATCACCTGGAAGGCAGACGGCACGTGGAATGCGCCGACAGCTTATCTGATTACGCGCATGGCGATCCGGCGTCTGGATCAGGGCCCCCTGACGCTGGAACAGCGGGACGAAATCGCCGAGATGCTGTGGCAGGCCGCCACCCGGATCGAGGATGGATCGCTCGACAGCGCGCTGGAACGCCTTCGCGAGGCGCAGGAACGGCTGGCCCAGGCAATTCGTCAGGGCGCATCCCCCGAGGAGATCGAGCGACTGATGGCCGAAATGCGCCGCGCGATGGACGACTACACCCGTCAGCTTGCACAGCAGCAGGGTCAGCAGGGCCAGCAACAGCAGCAGGCGCAAGGCGATACCCAGGAAATCACGCCCGACATGCTGGACGAGATGATGCGTCGTATCGAGGAGTTGATGCAGCAGGGCCGCACCGCCGAGGCGCAGGAATTGCTGCGCCAGCTTCAGGACATGATGGAGAACATGCAGGTCACCCAGGGCCAGGGCAGCGGTCAGGGCCAGCCCGGCGAAGGCGAACAGGCGATGGATCAACTGCGCGACCAGTTGCGCGAACAACAGGACCTGAGCGACGAAGCCTTCCGCCAGTTGCAGGAACAGTTCGGCAGGCCCGGCGAACAGGGGCAGCAGGGTCAGGACGGCCAGCAGGGACAACCCGGTCAGCAAGGGCAGCCCGGAGAGAGCCAGCAAGGCCAGGATGGACAAGGCCAGCAGGGGAACCAGCAAGGCCAGCGACCCGACGGCCGCGGCGAGAATGGCGAGGGTAGCAACGATGCCCAAAGCCTGGCCCGACGTCAGGAAACCCTGCGGCAAGGTCTGGAGACACTGCGCCGGAACCTGCCGGGTGCAGGATCGGAGGCCGGCGATGCAGCCCGCGAAGCCCTTGGCCGTGCGGAAGGCGCGATGCAGGACGCCGAGCGCGATCTGGCGGATGGCAACCTCGGCGGCGCACTGGACGATCAGGCCCGCGCCATGGATGCCCTGCGCGATGGAATGCAGGAACTGGGCCGCGCCCTGGCGGGCGACCGTCCACAGGGCATCGAGAACCAGCAACGGGGCGAGGCCGGAGGTCGCGACGGACGTGGCCTGAACCGCGATCCGCTGGGACGGCAATCGGGTCAGGGCGGGCAATTGGGATCGCAGGAAAGCCTGGGCAAAGGCCCGGATGCCGCCCGCCGCGCCCGCGATCTGATGGACGAAATCCGGCGCCGGTCGGGGCAACGCGACCGGCCCAAGGTGGAACTCGACTATCTGAAACGGCTGCTGGAACGCTTCTGACGGTTCAAGCGGTGCGCGATCAGCTTTCCGGCGTGATCCGGGCGGTCAGCGCCTCGGCTGCGGCGGCAAGGGCGATCCGCTGGGCATCCACCCAGGCGACATAGCGGGCCAGCGCGGCACCGGCCTGCGGCACCATCTCGGCGATCGGTCCGGCGAAGACATAGACACCGACGGCAATCGCGATACAGGCGGCAATCACCAGGAAACCGATGCGGAACCCACTGCTGCGGCGTATCTCGGCCGGACTGTCATCGACCCTGCCATTGGCCTCGGCCTCGGCTTCGGCGGCGCGCTCGTCCGGTCGCAGGGACGAGTTGATCTCCTCGATATCGGGCAACAGCTCGCGCCGCGCCGACCTGGCCTCGGATGGAACAGCGCCGGACCGGGCCACGGGGAATGGCGTCTCGTCCTCCGCCTCGTCCTCGGTCGCGGAGGCATCGCGCAAAGTGGCTGCGATGGCGTTGCTGACATCGTCGTCTTCCGGCGGCGGGGGGGCCGGGTCCGGATCATTTTCGTCGTCGGAATTTTCGTCGTCGAAATCGTCCTCCAGCGATAGTGCGACCTCGGCATCGCGGGCGCGGGCCAGCGTTGCAGCGGCGGCCATGCGCGCACGCTCGGCGGCGGCCTGTTCACGCGGGTCGGGTTCGGCGGTCGGCTCGTCCGAGGCGACAGGCGCGGAGGCGCGAGTGTCCGTGCGCAGGCTGTCTTCCCGCTCCCGCTCCTTGCGCAGGACATCAAGGGTTTCGTCGTCGATCGTCGGACGGCGATGGCGCGACGGGAAAACAGGTGCGACTTCGGTCTGGTCATCGGGTGTATCGTCGCCCGGTGCTTCGGGTGCCGCGTCCTGCGCAATTTCATCGACCTTCGGCTCCTTGCGGCCCGGACGGCGGACGGCACGCGCCTCGACCGCAGTCGCAGCACGGGCGCGGCCTTCCTGAAACCACGTGGTTCCACAGTTCGAGCATTGCACGTCACGTCCCTCTGAAGGGATCATGTCGTCGCCGACTTCGTACTGGGCATTGCAATTCGGACAGGTGATGCGCATGGGCCGGAAGTTCTCGTCCTTTGTCGTGCATGGTTGACAATTTCGCCTACCGCGCCTCATTGACCCCGTTCTGTCAACCCTGACGACCTGACTGGGTCCTTCGATGTGGCCTGAACGCAAGGATTGGCAGAGATTGCGTCGAAATGATGGCTGAGGCAGAAGGGCCCGAAGCAGGATCGGGCGCAGAAACAGACCCGAAACAAGCGTAGGGGCATAACCAGGTGATCGAGCTTCGGGGGGTCGGATATTCCTATGGCGGTGGCAATCTTCTGTCCGGGCTGGACCTTGAGCTGACGCCGGGATCGTTCCATTTTCTGACCGGCCCTTCCGGCGCGGGCAAGACGACTCTCCTAAAGCTGTGCTATGGCGATCTGAAACCCACGGCGGGTGCGGTGACGATCGACGGGCGCGACAGCCGCCGCATGGACCGGGACGGACTGGCGCGGATGCGACGGCGGATCGGCGTCGTGCATCAGGATTGCCAGTTCATCGACCATTTGTCGATCCACGAGAACGTCGCCCTGCCGCTGACCGTCGCGGGCCGGGATGTGGCCGTCGAGGCCGCTAACCTGGAACAGCTTCTGGGTTGGGTCGGTCTGTCCCGGCGCGCCAATGCCCTGCCACCGGAACTGTCCGGCGGCGAGCGCCAGCGTGCCGCATTGGCCCGCGCGATCATCATGGATCCGGATGTCATCATCGCGGACGAACCCACGGGCAACATCGACTGGGACATGTCGAAACGCCTTCTGTCGCTGCTGGCCGAGTTGAACCGCATGGGCAAAACCGTGCTGGTCGCGACCCACGACCTGGCCCTGATACGGGCGGCGAAGGCGCAGGTCACGGCCCGTGTCCTGCGGCTGGCGGGCGGCACGCTGTCGGCGGGAACCGAGTTGTGAGGCGTCTGCAGGCCCTTCTGGACGCGATGTGGGGCGATCGCCAGGCCGACCGGGTCGTGCCGCCGACGGGTCACACCGTCTGGCTGACCGTGCTGACCTCGGGGGCGATGGCATTTCTGGCGGTCTTCGCGCTGGCGTTGTCACTGGCCACCGGGCGGCTGGCAGAGCGCTGGGGCGACAGTCTGGCGCAGGCCTCGACCATCCGCGTTTCCGCGCCTGCCGAACAGGCCGACGCGCAGGTCGAAGCCGTCATGGCCATCCTGGTGACGACCCCCGGCATCGCCGACGCACGCGCGCTGGACCCCGCCGAACAGGCCGCCCTGCTGGAGCCGTGGCTGGGCCCCGACCTGCCGCTGGATACCATTCCGCTGCCCCGCCTGATCGAGGTGACAAGCGATGGCAGTCTGGACGCAGAAGGCCTGCGCCTGCGCCTGACGGCCGAAGTGCCGGGCGCGGTCTATGACGACCACACCCGTTGGCGCGAACCGCTGGTGGCCGCCGCCGACCGCCTGCGCGCCCTGGGCTGGACCGCGCTTGCACTGATCGCGGGCACGTTGGCGGCAATGGTCACGCTGGCGGCACAATCGGCGCTGGCGGCGAACCGGCAGGTCATCCGCGTGTTACGTCTGGTCGGCGCGCGCGACGTCTATGTGGCCCGCGCCTTCACGCGCCGGTTCACGCTGCGCGCGGCCCTGGGCGCGACCCTGGGTGCCGCCTCCGGCGGGCTGGCCGTGGCCTTCCTGCCTGCGGCGGACGCGGCGGGCGGGTTTCTGACAGGCCTGGGGTTTCAGGGGGCCGGATGGTTGCTGCTGCCGCTGATTCCGATCTTTGCGGGCGGTGTCGCCTTCCTGGCCACCCGCAGTGCGGCGTTTCGCGCACTCGCCCGTTTCGAGTAACCGCGCGACCTGCTAGGACAGCCAGCATGCAATATATCCGATCCCTGTTCTTCAACATCGCCATGTACGTCTGGATGGGGGTGATTGGCCTGATCTATGCGCCCTGGGCGATTTTGTCGCCCGCCGGGGCGCGGGCGGCCTGCGACATCTATGCCCGCCATACGCTTTGGATGTTGCGTGTCTTCGTGGGCCTGAAGACGGAAGTCCGCGGCACGCCGCCCGTCGGTGCGGCCCTGCTCGCCGCCAAGCACCAGAGCTTTCTGGATATCATCGTGATCTGGGCGTCGATCCCGCGCGGGTTCTTCGTGATGAAATCCGTGCTGCGGTACGCGCCCGTCCTTGGACAGTATGCGCTGCGGCTGGGCTGCATCCCGGTTCACAGGGGCAAGCGGACCGAAGCGATCAAGTTGATGCTGACCGAGATACGCTCGGGCAAGCGCAAGGATGGCCAGTTGATGATCTATCCGCAGGGCACGCGCGTCGCGCCGGGTGCGGTGCGGCCCTACAAGGTCGGCACTTTCGCAATGTACGAGATACTGGGCCAGCCCTGTTATCCGGTCGCCACCAATGTCGGACTCTTCTGGCCCAAACGCGGATTGCTGCGAAAGCAGGGCGTGGGTGTGGTCGAGTTTCTGGACCCGATTCCCGCCGGTCTGGACCGTTCCACGTTCATGACCGCGCTCGAGGAGCGGATCGAAACCGCCTCGAACCGTTTGATGGAGGAAGCGGGGTTTCCCGTCACGCTGCATCCGGAAATCATCGGCGATCCTGTGGCCAAAGCCGTGCGGGACGTCGCCCGGCCCAAGACCTGACCCGCGCGGGCGGCGGAGGATGGCGCGGGCGATCATGATACAGGGCGCGGGGTCCAACGTCGGGAAATCGATGCTGGTCGCAGGAATCTGTCGTCACTTCGCGCGGCAGGGTCTGCGCGTGCGTCCCTTCAAGCCGCAGAACATGTCCAACAATGCCGCCGTTACCGCCGATGGCGGCGAAATAGGGCGGGCGCAGGCGTTGCAGGCGATGGCCTGCGGGGTCGAACCTGTGGTCGATATGAACCCGGTGTTGCTCAAGCCTGAAACCGATACCGGCAGTCAGGTGATCGTGCAGGGCCAGCGACTGGCGACGGTGCGCGCGCGGGATTATGCGGCGCTCAAGCCGCAACTGCTGGCCGCCTGTCTCGACAGTTTTCGACGCCTGGCGCGGGACTGCGATCTGATCGTCGTCGAGGGCGCGGGCAGCCCGGCCGAGATCAACCTGCGCGCGGGCGACATCGCCAACATGGGCTTCGCCCAGGCCGCTGGCGTGCCGGTGGTGCTGGTGGGTGACATCGACCGGGGCGGTGTGATCGCGCAACTGGTCGGCACCAGGGCAGTGCTGGACGCAGGCGACTCCGACCGGATCAAGGGATTCCTCGTCAACAAATTCCGGGGCGACGTGACCCTGTTCGACGACGGCACCCGTCAGATAGCCGCGCGCACCGGCTGGACCGCGCTGGGCACGGTGCCGTGGTTCGCAGACGCATGGCGGCTTCCGGCGGAAGACATCATGGATATCCGGTCGTCACGGCGCGATGCGCCCTTCCGCATCGCCGTGCCGTGTCTGAACCGGATCGCCAACTTCGATGACCTGGACCCGCTCTCCGCCGATTCCGCACTGTCGGTCGAGGTGATCGCGCCGGGCCGCCCCCTGCCCGTCTGCGACCTGATCCTGATCCCCGGCAGCAAATCCACCATCGCCGATCTGGCCAGCTTTCGCGCCAACGGCTGGGATATCGATCTTGCGTCGCATCACCGGCGCGGCGGACATGTTCTGGGAATCTGTGGCGGCTATCAGATGCTGGGCCGCACCATCGCCGACCCGGACGGACTGGAGGGTGCGCCGGGCGAAATCGCGGGACTGGGCCTTCTGGACGTCGCCACGATCATGCAGCCGCGCAAACATCTGGCCCGCGTCACAGCCACCGATATCGACAGCGGGACGCGTGTCGACGGCTATGAAATCCATCTGGGCGTCACGACCGGTCCGGACGCCGACCGTGGCTGGCTGCGGCGCGATGGCGTGGTGGTCGGTGCCGCCAGCGGCGATGGACGTGTGCGCGGCTGTTATCTGCACGGTCTGTTCGCGGGCGATGCCTTCCGCGCCGCCTATCTTGCGCGACTGGGCGCCACCGGCGCGCCGACGCAATACGGCAACGGGGTCGAGACGACGCTGGACGCGCTGGCCGATCATCTGGCCGCCGCACTGGACATGGATGCCTTGAGCAGGATTGCCGTCGATATCAGATAGCGAACGCAAATCATTGCCGCGCTGCCCCGGCGTGTTAGCTTCAGCCAGAAGCCGCCGATCGAGTCAGGAGTTTTCGATGTTCCCCAAGTCCGTATTTCGTATTGCAGCCGTATTCGCCGCATTTATCGCATCCCCCGCTCTGTCCGCCCCATGCGGCAACGACGCGAGTGGGTTTGAGCGCTGGAAAAGCCAGTTCGCACAGGAAGCCGCCGCCGCCGGAATTCAGCAACCCGGCCTGAACGCGCTGGCCGGTGCGCGTTACGCCACCCGCACAATTGCCGCCGACCGCAACCAGAAGGGCGTGAAATATGCGCTGAATGATTTCATCCGCATTCGTCTCGGCTCGCTCGACAGTTTCGCCGCACAGGCGACCCGTCGCCTGAACCAGAACCGCGCATTCTTCCAGTCGCTGGAACAACGCTATGGCGTGCCTGCCGGTGTGCTTCTCGCGATCCACGGGATGGAGACCGGCTTCGGACGGAACATGGGCTCCGAGAACGTCGTCTCCTCGATCCTGACGGTCGCCTATGATTGCCGCCGCAGCGATTTTTTCACGCCACACGCGCTCGCGGCATTGCAGATGGTAGATCGCGGCATGTTGTCGCCCAGCCAGAACGGCGCGGCCCACGGCGAGTTGGGACACACCCAGTTTCTTCCCGGCAACGCCCTGCGCTACGGGCAGGACGGCGACGGTGACGGACGGGTCGATTTATACACCATGCCCGACGCCATGGCCTCGACTGCAAATTATCTGCGGCAGAAGGGCTGGCAACCGGGGCAGTCCTTCCAGGAGGGAACCGCGAACTTCCGCGTGCTGGACGAATGGAACGCTGCGACAGTCTATCAGAAGGCCATCGCCCTGTCCGCAGAACGCATCCGCTGACCGGGGTGGGGTGTCAGGCGACGGCTTTTCGGGCGACGGTGTGCAGGTGATCCCGCGCCTTCGGGATCGCTTCATACGTCTGAAAGTGGACTTGATACGCTGCGCTGCCTTGGAGCGGTGATCGCCGCATTACGGAGATTGCTCGGGGCAGACAGCAGAACGCTCTCACCCGGTTCACAGGTGAGAGCGACGATTTTTACATAAGGTCAGCGCAGCCAAAAACCGCGCCTGTCCATCATGTCAGGCGGATTTCGGATACAGCACGACGCGCGATTTCATCGGCACTTTGGCGTAAAGCTCCTCGATCTGATCGTTTACCAGCCGGGCACAGCCATTCGATACCGCCGTGCCGATCGTGTTCGGCGCATTGGTGCCGTGAATACGCAGATAGGTGTCGCCACGGGTTGGCGTGAACAGATAAAGGGCACGCGCGCCCAGCGGGTTGTTGATGCCTCCGGGGACGCCGTCCGCGTATTTCGCATAGACCTCCGGTTCGCGGCGGATCATCGAGGGCGTCGGCGTCCAGCTTGGCCATTCCTTCTTGGCACCGACATAGAATTCACCAGGCTCGTACAGACCCGGACGTCCGACGCCGACCATATAGCGCATCGCGCGACCGCCGGGCATCGTCCAGAACAACATGAAACTGTCGGGCACCACGTGGATTTCGTTCGGGGCGATATCGGGGCGGATGGCAACCTCGACCGGCATGAATTCGGGGCGCAGGCCCTGGGCCATGACCGCGCTGCTTCCGAACAGCGAAAGGGCGGCCCCTCCCAAGATCAGTTGACGTCTGTCCATCGTGAAATCTCCTTCAGCAAGCTCTTTCCGGAATGAAGCTAGGGTGCTCATTCAGTTACATAACGCACTCGCCCATAAATTTGGCCGTTTCTCAAGTTCACAACCCTGTGTGCTGGGCTTTCCCATGCCGACCGTTGCGGCGCGGTCCCGGAATCGGGGGGCATTGCGGACATTCCAAGCCGTCCGGCGGGACGGCCTTCGATCCGCCACCGGACTCGGGCAGATCAGTGCAAACGGCGGAAAGGATTCGCGCGCCTGCCACCCCGTCCGGTCAGGTGTTGAACAGGAAGTGCAGCACATCGCCGTCCTTGACGGTATAGGCCTTGCCCTCGGCGCGCATCTTGCCCGCCTCCTTGGCAGGCTGCTCACCGCCCAGCGTCACGAAATCGTCGTAGGCGATGGTTTCGGCCCGGATGAACCCCTTTTCGAAATCCCCGTGGATCACCCCCGCCGCCTTTGGCGCGCTGGTGCCGTGCCGGATCGTCCAGGCGCGGGCCTCTTTCGGGCCGACGGTGAAATACGTCTCCAGCGACAGAAGCTCGTATCCGGCTTGGATCAGACGATCCAGCCCCGGCTCCTCCAGCCCCATCTCGGACAGGAATTCGGTCGCCTCCTCGTCGGACAGTTGCGCGATTTCTTCCTCGATCTGGGCGCTGATGACCACCGTCGACGCACCCTGCGCGGCGGCCATCTCGGCCACGGCGTCCGAGAACGCGTTGCCCGTCGCCGCCGATCCTTCGTCCACGTTGCACACATACAGGATCGGCTTCGCGGTCAGCAGTTGCAGCATGTTCCACGTCCTGCGGTCGTCGGCCGCCACATCGACGGTTCGCGCGGGCTTGCCGTCGTTCAACACGGCCAGTGCTGCCTTCAGCAGGCGTTCCTGTTCGACCGCCTCCTTCTCGCCGCCACGCACTTTGCGCGACAGACCCTGAAGGCGTTTCTCGATGCTCTCCATATCGGCGATCATCAGTTCGGTCTCGATGATCTCGGCATCCTCGACCGGATTCACCCGATCTTCGACATGCGTGACATCACCGTCCTCGAAACACCGCAGAACGTGGGCGATGGCATCGGTTTCGCGGATATTGGCCAGAAACTGATTGCCCAGCCCCTCGCCCTTGCTCGCGCCCTTAACCAGCCCGGCAATGTCCACGAAGGTCATGCGCGTCGGGATGATCTGCTTCGATCCGGCAATCGCCGCCAGCTTGTCCAGCCGCGCATCTGGAACGGCCACGTCACCGACGTTCGGCTCAATGGTGCAAAACGGAAAATTCGCGGCCTGCGCGGCGGCGGTTTTCGTCAATGCGTTGAACAGGGTCGACTTGCCGACATTCGGCAGACCCACGATGCCCATCTTGAAACCCATGTCTCGACCCTTCCGTGAAACCGCGAACCCCATACGACCGGGGGCAGGTCGGGACAAGTCGCGAGTGGCTTCACGCCCGCTTGTTGCGACGCTCGAAAATCACGAACCAGGCCAGAAGGATGAACATCGGATGGGTAAGCCCGCCTGAAAAGAACAAGGCGGGAATCCAGATCAGGAAGGTGATGACCCCGAGGATCGGGCGTCCGGCCAGAAGGATCGACAGAGGCGGCAGCAGGATGGCGAGAATATAGTTCATGCCATGCAAATGGGTCGGGCGGTGCTTTTGTTCCAGTCCTGTGGCATGTTTTGTCGACGGCCACGGGCGGGGAGGACCGGACATGCAGCTCAACACCTATCTTCATTTCGACGGCACCTGCGAGGCGGCGATGACATTCTATGCCGACGCGCTGGGCGGGACCGTCGTGTCCAGGATGCGATTCCGCGACATGCCCGATCATTCGATAGTACCCGAAGATCGTCTCGATCTGATCGCCAACATGGAACTTCGGATCGGGGACCGGACGCTCATGGGCTCCGACGGGATGCAGGCACCCAGGGGTGGCCACTCCGGCTATTCGATGCAACTGGCCCTGGCCGATCTGGCAGAGGCAGAGCGGATCTTCACGGCTCTCACCCGCGACGGCAGCCAGATGATGCCTTTCGCGCCGACCTTCTGGGCGCGGGGTTTCGGCATGGGGACCGACCGCTTCGGCGTCGACTGGATGGTAAACTGCGACTGATGCAGGGCGTTCGCGGACCTGAAACTGCCTCCGACGCAGATCACCCGTAAATCACCCCTGGATCACCCGTCCATCCGTACCGGTTTTTTGCCGCATGCCGCGCGCCAAGGCGATTGACCTCAGGACCCGCCTGTCGCACTCCGGAGCCAGCAGAAAGAGGCCGCATGACCCGCATAGACGACACCTTCGCCCGCCTGTCCGCCGAAAACCGCAAGGCCTTCGTGACCTACGTCATGGCCGGCGATCCCGACGCGGCGACCACGACCGAAATCGTCAGGGGCCTCCCCGGTGCAGGCGTCGACATCATCGAACTGGGCCTGCCCTTCACCGACCCCATGGCAGACGGTCCGACGATCCAGCTGGCCGGTCAGCGCGCGCTGGAAGGTGGCATGACCCTGCAAGGCACGCTGGACATCGTGCGGGCCTTTCGCAAAGGCGACACCACGACCCCTATCGTGTTGATGGGATACTATAATCCGATCTATTCACGGGGCGTAGACCGGTTTCTGGCCGATGCTCGGGAGGCCGGGATCGATGGGTTGATCATCGTCGATCTGCCCCCCGAGGAGGATAGCGAACTCTGCATTCCGGCGCAGGCCGCGGGCCTGAACTTCATCCGTCTTGCCACGCCCACGACCGATGAAAAGCGTCTGCCGAAGGTGCTGCAGAATACGTCCGGCTTCGTCTATTATGTCTCGATCACCGGCATCACCGGATCGGGTGTGGCGGACGCCGCCAAGGTCGGACCCGAGGTCGCACGTATCAAGCAATCGACCGACCTGCCGATCATCGTTGGCTTCGGCATCAGGACGCCCGACGCCTCCCGCGATATTGCCGCGGTCGCCGACGGCTGCGTCGTAGGCTCGGCCATCGTCGACCGCATTGCCAAAGGCGACAGCGTGCAAGACGTTCTGGCCTATGTGAAATCGCTGGCCGACGGCGCGCATTCGGCCTGACAATATCCGGGGTTTCCGATACTTTTTCTGATCCTCATCGCGTTCGTCTCGCTCGTCGGAATCGCCGTCGCCTTCGTGGCTCCCGGCTGGTCCGACCTTTTGCTACTGGCCGGGCCCACCGCCTTGGCGGCCCTGTTCCTGCTTGTGCAGCAGGTCCGTCGAAATCGGGCGAATGCAAAGGCCGATTGGGTTGTGCTGGATGGCTCCAACGTAATGCACTGGAAGGATGGAACGCCCCATATGGACCCGGTGAAGGAAGTTCTTGCCTGCCTGATCGCACAAGGCTTCACACCCGGTGTCGTCTTCGATGCCAACGCCGGATACCTTCTGTCAGGCCGTTATCGCCATGACGGATGGTTGTCCCGGACGCTGGGCCTGCCGGAAGACCGCGTGATGGTCGTCAACAAGGGCGAACCTGCCGACCGCAAGATCCTGACTGCGGCGCGGGACATGGGGGCCTTCGTCGTCACCAACGACCGCTATCGCGACTGGGCGGAGGATTTTCCCGAAGTAAAGATGTCCGAGCATCTGGCGCGGGGTGGCTACCGCGACGGAAACCTGTGGCTCGATCTGCCGAAACGCCCGGCCTGAATGCGGTCAGCGCAGGTCCAGAACGTAATCTTCGCCCCAACCATGAACGTTGTCGTGAGCGCGGACCGTCACCTGCGCCACATCCTCGGGGACATCCACGCCTGACAGCGAACGGGTGAACGGCTGTTCGGTCTCGTGCGGATGCACAAGCTTGCGATAGCCCAGTTCCGTTCCATCCGGAGCGGAAACAGTCCAGCCATCGGCATAATGTTCCCATCCGGTATCGGCGTGACGGACGGTCACGGCAAAGGTCCAGTTGTCCCGCGCCTGCGCGGCGACGGCATCTTCGACTATCGGCAGATCGGCCAGCGCGGGCGTAACCAGCAACAGGACGAAGGAGAACAGGATGCGCATGACACTTTTCTGGGGTATTTGCCGGGGTCGTGTCGAGGCACGCTTTCGTGACGCGCGTGTCGGACAGAAAGACGCCAGCCGCATGCCGTCAATCCTCGAGCAACACGCCGCGCGAGGTCGAGGCGAATTCCCGCGACAGAACGCTCCATCCGGTCACGGCCACGGCCAGCATCAGACCCCAGGGCCCCAGGATCCACGCCAGCCCGGCCAGCGCGAAATAGACCGACCGCAGCCCGCGATTGAAGTTCGTCGCCGCCCGAATGTTGATTTCGGCGGCCTGACGGGCGCGAGGAATGGCGCGGGGGTCTTCGACTTCGTTGGGCACTGATGCCATGACCACCGCGCAATATCCGAACAGGCGGTTCGACCAGATGAACTTGAACACCGCATGCATCAGCAACAGCGCGACCACACCCAGCTTGGTTTGCCAGAAAATCACCGGATGGCCTTCGATCCCGACCCCCATGACCAGCGAATCCAGCGTCTGGGGCTGTCCGGCCAATGCCAGAACCCCACCGACAGCGATCATCGCCGCCGACGTCAGGAACGTGGTGCCCTGACGCAGGCTGCCCAGAATCGTCGCGTCGAAGATGCGCGGTTTGCGGGTCAGCATCTCGGTCATCCAGTCACTGCGGTACCGTCGCATCAGCACCGTAACCGAGGCCCGCGATTTCGGGGGATGTTCGATCACCAGCCCTGCTCCGACCCACGCGAACAAAAGCAGCCCGAGGGCTATGAAATCGAGAAGGGTGAACGAGGAGAGGAGGGGAACCAGCATGCCTCCCTCGTATCAAATGCCTTGGTCCTTGCCTTCCGCAAAATTGGTTATATTATTTTACCAATATCATCAGATGCCAGTTCAGATGTCAGTGTTGTCAGCCGGAGGACGCCGCGATGGAAATGCCGAACGTCGATCCCTTCACGATCGCCAAGAAGGACCGCCTGATCACGCGTCTTTTGCAGGTCCTGCCCGACGACGCCGTGATCCACGAACCGGAGGAGACGCGCGCCTATGAATGCGATGCGCTGACTGCCTACAGATGTCCACCGCTGGCCGTGGTTCTGCCCCGCACAACCGATGAAGTCGCCGCCGTCCTCAAGATTTGCCACGACATGGAAATCCCCGTCGTTCCGCGCGGGTCGGGCACATCGCTGGCCGGGGGCGCCCTGCCGACAGCCGATTCGGTCATTCTGGGCGTCGCCCGCATGACCGATGTGTTGGAGGTCGACTACGACGACCGCATCATCCGATTGCAGACGGGGCGCACCAACCTGTCCGTCACCGGCGCGGTCGAGGCGGATGGATTTTTCTACGCCCCCGACCCGTCATCGCAGCTGGCCTGCGCCATCGCCGGCAATATCGGCATGAACTCCGGCGGGGCGCATTGCCTGAAATACGGTGTCACCACCAATAATCTGCTGGGCGTGACGATGGTGCTGATGGACGGCACGGTGGTTGAGGTCGGCGGGGCGCACATGGATGCGGGCGGGTTGGATCTGCTGGGCGTCATCTGCGGCTCCGAGGGGCAGTTGGGCGTCGTCACCGAGGCCACCCTGCGCATCCTGCCCAAGCCCGAAGGCGCGCGCCCGGTGCTGATGGCCTTCGACGACAACGAAACGGCAGGCGCCTGCGTGGCCGATATCATCAAGGCGGGCGTCTTGCCTGTCGCGATCGAATTCATGGACCGCCCCGTTATCCGTGCCACCGAAGCCTTCGCGCACGCCGGATATCCGGACGCCGAAGCCCTGTTGATCGTGGAGGTCGAAGGGTCCGAGGACGAGATCGACGAACAGCTGGAGGTGATCGAAAAGATCGCCCGCACCCACAACCCGGTCGAACTGCGCCGCTCCACGTCGTCGGACGAAAGCGCGCGCATCTGGCTGGGCCGCAAGTCGGCGTTCGGCGCCATGGGGCAGATCAACGATTACATGTGCCTGGACGGGACGATCCCGGTGTCGGAATTGCCCCGCATCTTGCGTGGCATCGGTGACCTGTCGGCCAAATATGGGCTGGATGTCGGCAATGTGTTTCACGCCGGTGATGGCAATATGCATCCGCTGATCCTGTTCGACGCCAACAAGCCGGGCGATCTGGAACTGTGCGAGAACATGGGGGCGGATATCCTGAAGCTCTGTGTCGAGGTCGGCGGCTGCCTGACCGGAGAGCACGGCGTTGGTGTCGAAAAGCGCGAGCTTATGGGACATCAGTTCAACGAGGGCGACATGGAAGCGCAATTGCGGGTCAAGGACGTGTTCGACCCCAAGTGGCTGTTGAATCCGGCGAAGGTCTTTCCGCTGTCCGTGACCGAAAGCCGTCGGGTCTAATTGGCCTGAAGCTGCCGTCGGAGCCTCCGGCGGGAATATTTCGAGAGCAAAGAGGGGGCGCGGCCTTGCTGAAACCCGAGAGCGAAGAACAGCTGGCCGAGATGGTGCGAAGTGCGAACGGACCATTGTCCGTGCGCGGCGGCGGCACCCGTCACGTGCCTGGCGATGGTGAGGCGCTGACCACCTCCGGCTTGACCGGGATCACGCTGTATGAGCCGGGCGCTCTGACGCTGGTGGCGCGGGCGGGCACGCCAATGGCGGTGGTCGAGAAGGCGCTGGCCAAGGAAGGGCAGCGTCTGCCGTTCGAGCCGATGGATCATCGCGCCCTGCTGGGCACCAAGGGCACACCGACGATTGGCGGGGCCGTGGCGATGAATGTTTCGGGTCCGCGTCGTGTGCAGGCCGGGGCGTGCCGGGATTCGCTGATCGGGGTGCGGTTCGTCGATGGCGAGGGCACGGTGATCAAGAACGGCGGACGGGTGATGAAGAACGTGACCGGCTATGATCTGGTCAAGCTGGTGGCGGGTGCGCGCGGATCGCTGGGGGTGCTGTCGGAAGTCAGCTTCAAGGTGCTGCCGTCTGCTGCGACCAGCGTATCCCTGCTGATTGAAGGACTCGATGTGACGCGGGCGGTCGCCTGCATGTCGATGGCGCTCGCCTCGCCGTACGAAGTGAACGGGGCCGCGCATGTGCCTGTCGGTCTCGATGGGACGCCGGTCACGATGATCCGCATCGAAGGCTTGGAAGGCTCTGTCACCTACCGCGCGGCAAAGCTGCAAGCGCTTCTCTCGTCGTTCGGAACTGTGGTGGTCGAACGACGATCGGGCAGGGAAGGTGGACTGGGCGTCGAAGCCGGATGGGCATGGATTCGCGATGTTAAAGCCTTCGAAGGGACCGATGGCGACGTCTGGCGTGTGTCTGCTCGCCCGTCTCATGCACCCGATATCGTAGCCCGTGCCGGGGCGGAGGCGGCGTTGCTGGACTGGGGCGGAGGGTTGGTCTGGCTGCGCCTGCCCGAAGGCACCGACTTGCGCGCGCGTCTGGGTGATTTCGGCGGCCATGCAACTCGGGTGCGAGGCACGGGACCGGGTGCGCTGCCGCCGGAACCGGACGCCTTGGCGACGCTGACATCGGGCATCCGGGCGCGGTTCGACCCGCGTGGCCTCTTCAACCCGATGACGGGGGTCTGATCCATGCAGACGACATTCACCGATGCGCAACTGGCCGATCCGGCGATCAAGCGGTCGAACGAGATCCTGCGCTCTTGCGTGCATTGCGGGTTCTGCACCGCGACCTGTCCGACTTATCAGGTGCTGGGCGATGAATTGGATAGCCCGCGAGGCCGGATCTACCTTATCAAGGATATGCTGGAATCCGGCCGCGATGCCGACGAAAAAACGGTCAAGCACATCGACCGCTGCCTGTCGTGCCTGGCTTGCATGACGACCTGCCCATCGGGTGTGCATTACATGCACTTGGTCGATCATGCGCGGGAGCACATTGAAAAGACGTATAAGCGCCCGTTGATGGATCGGCTTCTGCGTTGGACTCTGGCAAAAATCCTGCCTTATCCGGGGCGGTTCCGACTGGCGCTGCTGGGCGCCAAGCTGGGCCGCCCGCTGGCCTTTCTGATGCCTGACGCGCGCCTGAAAGCGATGCTGGAGATGGCACCCAGGACCATACCTCCGGTCAGCCGCAACGACGACCCCCAGACCTTCGCCGTGCCGGATCGAAAGATGCGCGTCGCTCTGATGACAGGCTGCGCACAGAAGGCCCTGAACACCGATATAAACGATGCGACCATACGCTTGCTGACACGGTTGGGGGCCGAAGTCGTGATCCCCAAGGGGATGGGCTGTTGCGGAGCGCTTACGCATCACATGGGCAAGTCGGACGAAAGCCACGCCTTCGCCACGCGCAACATCGACGCCTGGATGGCCGAGGTCGAGAACGAAGGGCTGGACGCCATCGTCATCAATACCAGCGGCTGCGGCACGACAGTCAAGGATTACGGCCATATGTTCCGCAATGACCTGCTTGCCGACAAGGCGGCGACCGTTTCAGGCTTGGCCAAAGACGTGTCCGAAGTTCTGATGGATCTGCTGCCGAAGGATCATGACTTCATCACACCGCCCCGGCCCGCCCGCGATGGAGTGGGCGGAGTGCCTCTGGGCCGCGTCCCGACCGATGCCGGGGGCGGATCGATGCATGTCGCCTATCACGCCGCCTGTTCATTGCAGCATGGCCAACAGATCAAGGGCGCGCCCAAGGATCTTCTGAAACGCGCCGGGTTCACCGTGCTGGAACCACGCGACGCGCATCTGTGCTGCGGCAGCGCCGGGACCTACAACCTGATGCAGCCCAAAATCAGCAGCGAGTTGAAGCGCCGCAAGGTCGCCACGCTGGAAGAACGCGCACCGGACGTGATTGCGGCGGGCAACATCGGCTGCATGATGCAGATCGGCAGCGCCGCTTCCGTCCCCGTCGTCCACACCGTCGAACTTCTGGATTGGGCAACGGGTGGTCCGATACCGCCTGCAATTGCGGGTTTCGAACCGTCGCGCGCACAAGTCACCGAACCGCCACGTTTGCGCTAGGGTTTCGCCCGATCCACAGGCGATCCGTGGGTGAAACTTACCTGCCGCGGAGAATCTCATGGTTCGAATCCTGCCGAATATCATTCTGCCAATTCTGGTTTCCCTGATGGTGTTCGTCGGTGGACCCGCGGTGGCGCAGCAGGGGTTGGTCCAGCTGGATACCGCCTTGTCACGCCGGGGGCTGGAAGGTGTCGGTCGGATCGACATGGTGGGGCCAAACGGCACCGAAGGTTTCTGCACCGGCGCGCTTGTGTCGCCGACACAGGTGCTGACGGCCGCGCATTGCCTGTTCAACAAATCCACGGGCGAGCCGCATTCGATCGACAGCCTGACGTTTCGGGCCGGGCTGTATGACGGATTGGACAGCGCCAGCCGTCGCGTTCGACGCGTGGTGATGCACCCCGATTATAAATATGGTCCCGATCCGTCGCAAAGCTCTTTACGTGCGGATCTGGCATTGCTGGAGCTGGACCGGGCCTTGCAGATCGCCAGCGTTCAACCGTTCGACACGCGCGGACGCCTGTTCAGGGGCGACATCGTGCAAGTCGTCAGTTATGCGCGTGGCCGGGAAAATGCCCCGTCGAGCGAAGACGATTGCGCGGTTCTCGACCGCGATGATCGGGTTTTGGTCCTGTCATGCTCGGTCGACTTTGGGGCTTCGGGCGCGCCGGTGTTCGTGCAAACGGATCAGGGGTTGCGGATCGTGTCCGTCATCTCGGCCATGACGACATGGGAAAATCGCCCGGTTGCCTTGGCAGTTACCGTCGAAGAAGGTCTGCGCCGGTTGCAGCGCGAATTCGCGGCAAGCCCGCGCACAACGCCGGTGCGGAAGGTTGTGCGCGTCGGTCAGGGCGAGAGGACCGGAACTATCCGCTTCCTGCGGCCCGACGGCTGACACAATCCGACGTATCTGCCCACAAAGGGTCCAGAAGGGGTGCCAATCGCGTCCCCCTCTCGCCGCCATCGGCCAATAAACCGGTGGCAGTCGAATGAGGGGCCAAAATGATCCGAATGTTCAAAACGATTGCCGCCGTTATCGTCGTCATCGGTGCGGGTCTGGCCCCGGCCTTCGCGGAATCTCCGCTGCACAGTCTTCGGACCGCAGATCAGAATCGCGGATGGGAAGGCGTCGGCCGTCTGAATTTCGGTGAGACCGGGTTTTGCACCGCCGCGATGATCACGGCGGACGTCGTCCTGACTGCGGCGCACTGCCTGTATGATCCGGACACGGGGGATCGGATAAATGCCGAGGATATTGAGTTTCAGGCGGGCCTGCGTCTTGGCCGCGCCGAGGCCTATCGTGGCATCCGCCGTGTCGTGATCCATCCCGACTATGATTTTTCGGACCAGACGCGCCTGAACCGCGTCGGCTCCGATCTGGCCCTGCTGGAACTGGATCGTCCGGTCCGCCTCGGCCACGTCCGCCCGTTCCGCACGCAGGTCCGGGTCGAAGCGGGGCAGACGGTACAGGTCGTCAGCTATGGCAGGGACCGTGCAGATGCACCGTCGCGCGAAAGCGAATGCACGATCCTCGCGCGGGACGACGAAATCCTGGTGCTGAGTTGCGAGGTGGAATTCGGATCGTCGGGCGCGCCGGTCTTTGCGGTATATGAAGACGAAATCCGGATCGTCTCGGTGATTTCGGCCAAGGCACGCTGGGAAGGCCAGGACGTATCGCTGGCCGCCGTGATGGAGGGAGAGTTGGACGCGCTGATCGGTGAGTTTGCCCGAACGCCTGCCTTCGGACCTGTTGGCAAACGCGTCGTTGCGGGCGGCAGCACCAATGGCGTGCAGGACACCGCCAGCCGCTGATCCACCCCTCCTCCACCCACAGGGGTGTGACTTGACGAATGCACCCGACGTGCCACCATTCCCTCATGTTGATGCGTATCGCTATTCCACTCGCCCTGCTGTCCGGTCCCGTCTTTGCGGAATGCCCGGCAGCCCCAGACATCACCGCAGATATGGACGGTTTGATCGCGCGGGCGCAGGAAGCGCGCAACGAAGGCGCGGCACGGGCCATTTCCTCGGAGATGTGGACATTTTGGGCCCAGGCCCCGGACGATCAGGCGCAGCTGTTGCTGGACGAGGGCATGACCAGAAGGTCGGCTTTCGATCTGGACGGGGCGATCACCGCATTCGACGCACTGATCGACTATTGCCCCGACTATGCCGAGGGTTACAACCAACGCGCCTTCGCGTATTTCATCCGGGGCGATTACGAAGCCGCATTGCCCGATCTGGACCGGGCCATATCTTTGCGACCGCGCCATATCGCAGCCTTGGCTGGCAAAGGTTTGACCCTGATCCAACTGGGTCGTATTCGCGAAGGGCAGGACGCGATCCGTGCGGCGCTTGCCTTCAATCCGTGGCTGAGCGAGCGGCAGTTTCTGACGCTGCCGCCCGAAGATGGGCCCGAACAGATCGACCTGTGATGCCTTGCCAACCCCGACCTTCTGCCCCTAATCCAAAGACCATAGGGTGTGCTGAGTAGTAGTCACATAGACTAAAACCCTTGTGTCTGCTCTAAAATCTACATATGGAACAAAGTGTTGCGACAAGGAGGCAAACTTAGGACCGATATAGGCCTGAAGCTGAAAATTGAAGACAACGCCAGATGCGGGCGTGATGGAATGGTAGACATACCAGACTTAAAATCTGTTGGGCGTATGCCCGTGTGGGTTCGACTCCCACCGCCCGCACCAAATTACCCTTTTTCCAGTGCCTTGACGAAAAGCTGTCGGCGCGTGCTCTCGCCTGATGATATTGGGAATATATGGCAGACACCCACCGCCACGGATTGATGCAAGCTGGATTTGAGATCACAGCAATTGATCTGCCCACCTAGGCCCGGTTTCCGCCGTCAGCCCCCTTTAAGCTTGCAAGCCGGACATCCCGAAACCCGCGGCCTCCAGCCTGGCAATAAGATCGCGGCGCGTCTCGTTTTCCAGAGGCTGGAGCGGCGGGCGGGTCATGCACCAGGTTTCATCGCCCGACCAATGCGCCACAGCCGCCTTGAGCGCCGGAATCATCGGGAAGGACTGGAAAATCGCGCGTATGCTGTCCAGTTCAGCCTGCTTCTGTTCCGCAGTCTCTGACTGCCAGTTCTCGTAAAGGGTATGGATGGCTGCGGGGTTGACGTTTGCCGTGGCTGAAATGCAGCCCGCGCCGCCCGCCTGCATGGTTTGGAGCAAGAACGTCTCGCTGCCGGCGAAGACATGGAAATCATCCCACTGGCGGTCAAGCATCCCTTTCGTGTTCTCCCAGTCGCCACTGCTGTCCTTGATGCCGACGACGGTGCCCGGATAATCCGTCACCAGCCGCTCGATCAAATCATGCGACAATCCAACCTGCGCGACCGGCGGGATGTGGTAGAGATAGACCCGCAGATCGGAAGACCCTACGCGTTCAATGACCTCGGCGAAGTTTCGGTAAAGTCCGTCATCGGGTACGCCTTTGTAGTAGAAAGGCGGCAACATCAGAGTGCCCCCGACACCAAGCTCAACTGCTTTCGCCGTTAGACGAACCGAGTCTGTTAGTGCGCAGCAGCCAGTTCCCGGCATCATCGCCAACGGGTCTATCCCGGCGTCGACAAGGACCTCCATCAGTTCGATCTTTTCGTCCACTGACAAGGAATTCGCTTCGCTGTTGGTGCCAAAGACGGCAAGATTCACATTCTGCGACAGCAGCCATCTGCACTGGGCAATCAACCGCTCGGGCGAAGGCTTGAGATCATCCGAGAACGGCGTCACCACCGGTGTCAACACGCCCGAAAAGCGATGTGGCATGTCTTGTTCTCCTGTCATCTTTTTGAACTTCAGCTGGCTGAGCGGCGAAAAACGGTCTGGACCTGATCGCGCAGCGTGTTCTTCTGGACCTTGCCCATGGTGTTGCGCGGCAGTGCGGTAAGAATTTCGAAATGGCGCGGTCGCTTGAAGCCCGCGAGCTTGTCTCTCGTCTCGGCCTCGATCACGGCAATGTCGATTGTTGCCCCCGCTTCCGGCACCAACACGGCGACAACGCTTTCGCCGAAATCGGGATGCGGCGCGCCCACTACGGCGCTTTCAAATACGCCGGGAAGGTCATCCAGAAAGAGTTCGATTTCCTTGGGATATATGTTGTAGCCACCGGAAATGATCAGGTCTTTGCCACGGCCAACAATCGAGATGTATCCGTCCGAATCGACTTTCGCCAGGTCGCCGGTGATGAAAAACCCGTTCTCCCGCAGCTCTTCGGCTGTCTTTTCCGGCATTTTCCAATAGCCTTTGAATACATTGGGACCGCGAACCTCCAACACGCCAATCTCACCTGTCGGCAATGTTTCTCCCGTTTCGGGATTGCAGACCTTGGCTTCAACGTCCGGCAATGGAAAGCCGACGGTGCCCGCACGTCGCGGCCCGTCATAGGGGTTTGACGTGTTCATGCTGGTTTCCGTCATCCCGTAGCGTTCCAGAATGCGATGACCGGTCCGTGCGGCAAATCTGTCGTGGGTTTCCGCCAAGAGCGGCGCCGAGCCCGAGATGAAGACGCGCATGTGTTCGGTCAATGCACGGTCAAACCGGTCGTCATCCAGAAGTCGGGTGTAGAATGTCGGCACGCCCATCATCGCCGTCGCGGCGGGCAGACAGGCGATGACCGTGTCCGCGTCAAATTTTGGCAACCAGATCATCGCCCCCCCTGCAAGCAGGGTCACGTTCGACGCCACGAAAAGCCCGTGGCTGTGGAATATCGGCAAGGCATGGAGCAAGACGTCGCGGTCGGTGAAGTGCCAGATGTCAACAAGCGCTTCGGCATTGGACAGCAGGTTGCGGTGGGTCAACATTGCGCCCTTCGATCGCCCTGTTGTGCCCGATGTATAGAGCAAGGCCGCAATATCGTCGGCCCCGCGCGATGCTATCTCCTCGCGGACCGGCAGGGCTGATGCCTCGTCCTTGAGCGATCCGTGGCCTGTTGCGTCCATCGTTTTCAGAATGACGTTATTCTCAGATGCGATTGGCGCGACGTCATTCACCTCCTGAGGGTCGCAGACAAAGACAGACGCATCACTGTCGGCAATGAAATAGCTCAGCTCGGTCGGTGTATAAGCCGTGTTCAGCGGCAGGTAGACCGCCCCAACTTGCAGGCATCCGACATAAAGGGCCAACGCATCAGCCGATTTCTGGATGTGAACGGCCACACGATCGCCAGCTGCCACGCCCAGCTTGTCCAGAGCGCTGGCATAGGTCCCGGCAAGCGCGACGAAATCGGCATGCGTCAGGGTTGTGCCATCCGCCATGACCAGAAAAGGCGTCCCCTGCCCGCGATGGGGCGCGATCAAGGCGTCGTAAAGTGGATTGCTCACTTCGAGTTTCTCCTGAACATGTGAACGAACGGTCGACAGCGGTCAGGCATCTGCCTGCCTTTGACGCGTCGCTGTTGCCATATACCGGTCAAAGCCTTGGCGGATGTGCTCATTGGCGGCGTCCCGGGAGGCGTTCTCATCACCCGCGATCACCGCCTCGGCGATGGCACGATGTTCTTCGAGTGACCGTGCGATGTTCGACGCAATCGACAGGCCCCGCCTGCGGAACAGGTGCATTTCGCGTTTGACGTTGTCGTAAATCGCTTTGGCCTTGGGGTTGTTTGCCGCCGCCAGCAAAAGGTCGTGAAACTCAATGTTCAAGATGTAGTAGTTCGGCGTTTCCTCGGCCTCGCGCGCGGCGTTCATCTGTTCGATATTGCGCGCCAAATCTTCCGCCAGCCGGGGTTCATCCCCTTGCCCGTACCGGCGCGCGGCAGCACCACAGGCCATGGCGAAAATCGCGCCTCTGAGCTCGTACAGGTTCTGCACTTCCGACAGAGTTGTTTCATGCACAAACGCGCCGCGGTTGGCGATCAAATCAACCAAACCCGACCCAGCAAGCGACCGGATGGCTTCTCGTACTGTGCCACGACTGACCCCCATGACAACAGACAGTTCGAGCTCGTTAAGCTTTTCGCCTGCGGTCAACTCACCTTCGGTGATCATCCGCTCAATCTCGGCCCGCGCCTCTTCGGCAAGCGTTGAACGCCCAACTCCGATCAATCTGGCTTTCATATTCATACGCTCTTTTCCATGGGTCTCGATATTTTGTCAACAATCTACATATTGTTGTCATTTGATGAGAACTATAGTATCCCAATAACAGACATAAATCGATCGCAGGAAGCAAAATGGTACAACCTGACAGTTCTTCCGCATCCGAAGCCTGCGCGCTTCCCAGTACAGCATTGAATGGCTTGCGTGTGCTTGACCTTACTCGTGTCCGGTCAGGTCCGACATGTGTACGTCAGTTTGCCGATTGGGGCGCGGATGTGATCAAAATCGAAGCACCGATCGATACCGCGCAATTCGGGGGTCCGCGCTCTGGCCCAGACTTCCAGAACTTGCATCGAAACAAACGCAGCCTGACGCTTGATCTGAAAAACAAGGCTGGTCTCGCGGCGTTCCACAAGTTGGCCGAAACTGCCGATATCATCGTCGAGAATTTCCGCCCCGGCGTGAAGAAGCGGCTGGGCATCGACTATGACACACTCTCCAAAACAAACCCCGGCCTGATCTACGCGTCGATTTCGGGCTTTGGTCAGGATGGCCCGCTGGCAGACCGCCCCGGTTTTGACCAGATCGCGCAGGGCATGGGTGGTTTGATGTCCATCACCGGTACACCGGGCGAAGGACCGATGCGGGTTGGCATCCCCCTTGCCGATCTGTGTGCGGGACTATTCGCCGCGCAGGGCATCATGATTGCGTTGCTGGAGCGGGCAACTTCGGGAAAGGGTCAGTGGATCCAGACCTCCCTGCTGCAAGCCCAGGTATTCATGCTGGACTTTCAGGCGGCGCGCTACCTCATGGACGGCGACATCCCCAAGCAGGCTGGCAACAATCACCCGACATCAATTCCCACGGGCGTGTTCCGCACTTCGGATGGTCACATGAACATCGCTGTCACCGGGAACAACATCTGGGCAAGTTTCGCCAGGATCCTGGGTCGGGAAACGTGGCTCACGGACGAACGCTATGCGACCGCCCCTGCCCGCTCGGACAACCGGGATGCGCTTGGCGCAGAGATTGAAGCGACCCTGAAGACCAATACAACAGCCCACTGGATCGAACTGTTGACTGGCGCGGGTGTGCCTGCTGGCGAAATCAATGACATCGGTCAGGTCTTTGCAGAGCCACAGGTCCGCCACCTTGGCCTTGCGCAACCGGTGACCAGCCAGGAACGCGGAGAGACAGAGCTTGTTGGCCAACCCATCATCATGAGCCGCACCCCAAGTCATATTGCTACACCGCCGCCATTGGCGGGCCAACACAGCGTCGAAATCCTGACCGAAATCGGCTTGTCCAGCGATGAGATCGAAGAAATGCGCGCATCAGGCGCAACCTGAACAGAACGAGGAACGCCCCCCATGACAGACAAGATCATCGTCGAGCAGTCGGGCAATATTGCCCGCATCATTTTCAATCAGCCGGAAAAGCGTAACGCCGTTTCCCTTGAGATGTGGGAAGCTGTCGAAGCCGCTGCAGCGCGGTTCGCAAAAGATGACAGCGTGCGCATCCTCGTCCTGTCCGGCGCAGGCGGCAAAGCCTTTGTCTCCGGGGCCGATATTTCGAAATTCGAAACCGAACGCGCCAGTGTCGAAGCGGTTGCCCAGTACAACGCGGCCACCAAGCGCGTCTATGACAGCATCGAGGCTTTCCCCAAGCCGACCATCGCGCAGATTGACGGGTACTGCATTGGCGGCGGTGTCGCCTTGTCGCTGAGCTGTGATCTGAGGATCTGTGGCGAGAAATCCCAATTTGCGGTGCCTGCCGCCAAACTGGGGCTGGGCTACGGATATGAAGGGATCAGCCGCCTGGCGAATGTGGTCGGCCCGGCGTTCGCGAAAGAGATCTTCTTTACCGCGCGCCGGTTCACGTCAACCGAAGCTAAGGACATGGGCCTCGTAAACAGAGTTGTCCCGGACGATCAGGTTGCCACCGTAGTGGAAGAAACCGCGCAGATGATTGCCGCAAACGCGCCGATGACGGTCGACTCTGTCAAGTACATTGTCAGCCAGATCGTTGCGCCTGAAAGCGAGACAAACCTCGAAGAATGTGCCCGCCGGGTACAGGCATGTTTTGAGAGCGACGACTACAAGGAAGGCCGCAAAGCCTTCATGGAAAAGAGAAAACCGAACTTCGCGGGAACCTGATGAGCACCGATAACCCCAAGAAGATCGACGAAGCTCAGGCCCGCGCGCATTTCGACACGGCCCTCAACGATCACGAACAGTCGTTCGAGACGTTCTTTTTTGCGCGGTTTCTTGGTTTGAGCTTCGAGTATTTGCCAGCCGAGGCAGCAGATGCCGATAAAGAAGTCTGCCGTCTTACATTCGAGATGACGGATATGCTGCGCAACCCTCAAGGCTCGCTTCACGGCGGTGCAATGGCGGCGGCAATGGATATCTCGATGGGGCATCTTGTGAACAAAATACAGGGCCCCGGCGCGACGATTGAGATGAAACTTCAATTCATGCGGCCGGTCATGCAAGGCCGCGTCACCTGCGAAGGGCGGTTCCTGAAACGCGGGCGGTCAATCTCGTTCATGGAAAGCCGTATGTGGAATGATCAGGGCAAGCTTGCCGCGATTGCGACCGCGACCTGGAAAATGCCCTAGACGCCAGCAAGGACTTCAAGTTTTGACAAAAGCGGCGGCGGCACCTCAAGCCCCTGCCGCTCTGACAGCCGCATCTGCGAAAGCGCCCGCGCTCCGGGCAGGCGCACGGGTGTCGCCGGATCAGCAGGTGCGCTTTGTTCGACCTGTTCCACTGCGTCTTTCAGGGCCGCGTTCGACGCGGCACCATCCCCCAACGCCTGCATGTCTATCAGAAGGAACATCAGGCCCAGTCCTTGTGTCCGGGACGGGGTCTTGTGCTGGTCGGCAATTTTACCCAGCGTCGTAGCCCCGGAAAGCCCCCCGGCCAACAGATCAAGACACAGTGCGAGGTTTGCACCCTTCGCTCCACCAATGGCCTGTAACACGCCTTTCAACGCCTCCGCCGGATCGGTCGTTGGCTGACCATGAACATCAAGCGCCCAATCCGCCGGGATGGCTGTACCTGCGTCCCGTGCCGCGCGCACGCGGGATCGGGCCACCACAGACAACGCCATATCAAGAAGCACCGGATCGCGCCCCTCTATCGGCACGCCAATCCCAATGGGATTATTGCCAATCAATGCGTCTTTCCCACCCGGCGGCGCGATCATCGGCGCGGCGACTGTGGTTATGATGGCGGCAAAACCGGATTGCGCCGCCCGCCACAGGTAAGGGGCAAGCGCCCCGATATGGGTCGCGCCTTTTACGAACACGGCGCCAACACCGGCAGCACGTGCGGCAGCTTGACCTTCGTCAAGCGCTCGCATGGCTGTGACGGGCCCCAGCCCGTTCCGCCCATCCACACGACGCAGTGCGAGCGCGGGCATCTGAACGTCGATCATCGCATGCGGGTCGACGCCCCCTGCGGCAATGCGGGTGCAATAGGTTTCAACGCGGTTCAGCCCGTGGGTCGAGATGCCCATCATCTCGGTTATCACAAGCACATCGGCGGCCGTGTGCGCAGCCTCCTCAGCTACTCCGGCACGGTGAAACGCGGTTGAGGCAAGCACGCGCGCGTGTTCCGCCTCAATTCGCAAGTCAGATCCCCGACTTCTTGGCGGTCTCCGCCTTCGATCCAAATCGGTTCAAGAGCGGCAGGAACACAACCAGGACAATTGTCACCACTATGATCCAAAGCGATGCTGGACGTTCAATGAAGATGCTAAACGACCCACGCGAGATCGCCAGCGTCTGGCGAAGCGCCTCTTCGGCCAAAGGCCCAAGCACTAGCGCCAGCACAAGCGCCGCGGGCGAGAACCCATAAAGACGCATGAAGAATCCTGCGATCCCTGCGGCGAACATGATATACAGTTCCACAAAAGACGCGTTAACGCTGAACGTTCCCAACGCGCAGATCACCACCACGGTCGGACCAAGTACGCGGTACGGAACCTTGATGATCTGAACGAAGAGCGGGATTGCAAAGATGCTGATCGCCAGAAGCGCCATGTTCCCAAGATACATCGAGGCAATTAGACCCCATGCCAGTTCCGGGTTCTGCTCCATGAACAATGGCCCCGGACGCAGCCCCCACAGCACAAACGCCGCCAACAACACAGCCGTCGAGGCCGAACCGGGTATACCCAGCGTAAGAAGCGGTATCATGGCCCCTGAGGACGCGGCGTTGTTGGCTGTCTCGGGCGCGACAAGACCTGCCATCTCGCCTTTGCCGAAGTTTTCAGGATGTTTGGAAAGCGATCGTTCGGTGGAATACGCCATCAGCGACGCAATGGTTGCGCCAGCGCCGGGAATTACGCCGACGACGAAACCCAAAATCGAATGGCGCACCATGGTCATGCGGGTCGAAATCCAGTCCATCCGAGTCGGCCAGAAGCGTTCCTCGGTTTCGTAATTCACGATGCCGCCGGTGCCCGTACGATGCAGGCCGCTGTAGAAGGCGAAGAACAGCTCGCCCAAACCAAACAAGCCGATGGCGATGGGAATGAAGTAGATGCCCCCGATCAGTTCGGCAGAGCCAAACGTGTACCGTCCTTGTCCGGTTTCGAGGTCGACGCCCACCGTGCCCAAGGCAAAGCCGATCAGAGCCGAGATGATACCAAGCCGCCAGTTCTCTCCAATCATCACGATCAGGGTCAACATTCCCATCAGGGCAAGCAGGAAATATTCCGGTGGCCCAAAACTGCGCGAGACCTGGGCAAACATCGGTGCGAGCAGCGTGATGAGGATGATACCCATTGTACCCCCCACAAATGACGCCACCGCCTGCATGACAAGCGCAGGACCGGCGCGCCCATTTTTCGCAAGCGGAAAGCCGTCAAACGTACTTGCGACCGTCGCGCTTTCCCCCGGAGTGTTCAGCAGAATGGACGTAATCGTCCCGCCATACATCGCGCCATAATAAATGGCCGCCAGCATCATGATCGCACCGATGGGATCCATGCCGAAGGTCATGGGAAGCAGGATCGCAAGTCCAGCCGAAGGACCAAAGCCGGGAATCACACCGACGATCATCCCGATTACCGCACCGATAAGAAGATAGAGCAGGTTGATCGGCGTGATCGCGATCGACAAGCCCATGATCAGGTCACTAAAGATGTCCATTCGTCTCGTTCCAGTCGGCAATATTTGGGGATGGGGGCGTTAGAAAGGCATGTCGAAAAGCGCGGGCGGCATGTTCGCGTTCAACAAGCTGTCAAACAACAGGTAGACGCCGCTCGGAACTGCCACGGCGAGAATGCCATTTTGCAGGTGACGTCTACGATTCAGGATCGCCAGCGCGACGGCAAGGTAAATGACTGTGGCCACAAACCCGCCGAACAGGCGAAGCAGAACAGCATAGCCAACGGCAAGAGCCATCAAGAGAATGGCATCCGACCAGGCAGAGTTTGACCCGCCCGCATCAGTGGAATCGCGGTCGCGCATGGCGTCAAAAACCGACCAGGCAATGAACAAGACCGCGATCACACCCACCAGACGCGGAAAGAATCCGGGGCCCAACCGGCCCGAGCGCGTCATGAACGACAGGTCGACAAAGGCAATATAAGTGTAGAAAATCGCGCCAGCTAAAACCACCAGCAGAAATGCAAGCCTCACGTCCACGCCTCCAGTATGCGATTAGCCGGTCGCGACGAACGCGACCGGCTGGGACCGGCATCGCCGGTTACGTCACCCAGATGATCAGTCGATGGCTCCGACTGACTTCAGCACGGTTTCAAAGCCGTTCTTTGTCTCAACAAGGAAGGAACGGAAGTCTTCGCCGTAAATAACAGTCGGCGTCAGCGTGTTGGACGCAATGTATTCCGCCCATTCTGGTGTTTCGACAACTTTCTGCATTGTGCCGATCCACCATTCCTGCGCCGCTGCCGGTACATTCGGCGGAAGGATGAGACCGCGCGGCATCGACACGCCAATTCCGAAACCGATGTCGCCCATGGTCGGTACATCACCCAGCGCTGCTGGCGTGCTGTTGCCAGAATAGACCAGCGGACGCAGCTCCCCTGCCTCGATCAGGCCAAGGATCTCACCAGGATTGCCCACCATCGAATCCAGGGCACCGGACAGCAAAGCCGTGGTCTGATCCGCCATGGAGTTGAACGACACATAGTCGAATTCGAAACCCGCTTTTTCAGCAAAAAGCGTCGGGACGATGAAGTCCACGTTCACGGTGCCGGTGCCACCGATATTCATCGGTTCGGCCTTCGCCGTTTCGATGAATTGGGCGATGTTCTGGATTTCGGAGTCGCCGTTCACAACCAGCACAAGATCATCCGTCGCAAGAAGGGCGACCGGCGTGAAGTCTTCGGGCTGCCACGGGGTATCAGCTTGTAGCGGCGTTGTCACAAAGCTTCCCGATGTGGTCGAGATGCCGTAAGGGTCACCGTCCTGAGCAAACAGGTAGCCCCAGCCGACAGCGCCTGATCCGCCAGCGCGGTTTTCAGCCGATATATCACCCGGATACAGATCGTATTTTGTCAGGATATCAATGATGGTGCGGGCCATGATGTCATTACCGCCGCCCGGACCAAACGCGATCGTCCAATCCAGCGTGTCGTCGGCTGACGGATAAGTCTCTTGCGCCATGGCCGGTGCTGTAAGCGCAATAGAACAGGCCGTGAGTGTAGCAACTATGCCCTGCGGCAGCCAGTCGGCGACTTTGATTTCTTTTGTCATGGGGTAGTGCCCCGGGTGGTGGTGTAATTCCGACGGTAGCGTGGGCTGAGCGGAGCCACGCGTAGCTCAGGCGAAGCCCACGCGGGTTGCCGGGCG
>NZ_FNZQ01000004.1 GCF_900109285.1 Jannaschia helgolandensis | reverse complement strand
CCAAGCTCGCCGAGCTGATGGTGCGCGCCGAAGACGACGTGCTGGCCTACAAGACTTTCCCGCAGGCTCACTGGCGGCAAATCCACTCAACCAATCCGCTTGAGCGCCTGAACAAAGAAATCAAGCGTCGCACCAATGTCGTCGGTATTTTCCCCAACGAGCCAGCCATCAAACGTCTCGTCGGTGCCCTGATGCTGGAGCAAAATGACGAATGGGCGGTCACGCGCCGTTACATGACGCTGGAAACCGTCGCCACCGTCTGCGAGGATAACACCATGGACCTGGCGAAAATCGCCGCCCTGTAAACCGGCTCAGCACCCAGCCGGAGAACAAATTACACCACGTCCGTGGACGCTACCCCGCAGCCGGTTATCAGTCCCTTAAGATGCATCCTGTGACTCTCTTCATCCTGTGCAATCGGAGCATGCCGGTGATCAGGTCGTAGGTCGATCGGGAAACTGCATCAACCGAAATAGTGCTGCGAAAAAGTTGGAAGCCCGCATCCTAACCCATTGATATGTTTAGGGCCTGAAACTTCCAACTTTTCCGCGCAAGCCTTTGATCTAAAAGCGATCCAACCCCATCTCTCGGGTGCGCCATCTCACTTTTTGGGGTTGAAATTCCTGCTAAAGCCTTGAATGGGAAGGCTAAATCAGGTGTTCGAAGTCCCTCTTTCCGGCAGTAGGGCAGAGGCTGCGAAAATGCCAGCCTCAGGACCGTTTTCCGCCCGATGATGTCGGCATTTTTCCAGATTTTCCAAGGGCTTGATAGAAACTTGAGGGCGTGTTCGAACGACTCCTCGAAGGTATGCCTTGGCTTGCCGATATCGACGATGCTTTCCTCTGCCAGCGCCTTTTCACGCTCCAACTTCGCAACCTTCTTCTCGTAAGCTCTGACTACCGAAGCGTTGCCCGTCTCAACGATCCGGTCGAGAAGCTGATCAATCTGCTTATCCAGTGTCCGGATGCTGCTTTTTAGCCCTGCGACGGCCTCAGAAGCCTGTCCAGCGCGCATATCCCATGCGTCCCTGAACATGGCCCTGACGAGCTCGAACAGGCCCCTAGAGGGCTCCAGACGGCTCAGAAGCTCTTCGAATTCACCTTCGAGCCTGTCGCGCTTGATCGACTTGCGGTAGCTCTCGCAGCCCTTCGTGGGGCAGAGATAATAGGGATATTTCTGGTTTTTTCCCTTTGACCAGCAGGCCGTCAGCGGCTTACCGCAGTCATTGCACAGAACGAACCCCCGTAACGGGAAGTCCGCGCTGATATCTTTGCGCGCCGGAGCCTTGGCCGTACTCTGGAGCCGGTCCTGTATCTTTTCGAAGGTTGCTAGGCTGATCAGCCCCTCATGCTTACCCTCCCGAAGGCTGACGCCCCAATTTGGGACTTCGACGTAGCCCGCATAGATCACGCGGGTCAGCAGCTCATAGACGCGCTGATTCCGAATCTCGCCGTTCGGCAGGTCTTTCGGCCATGACGGTTGGCGCTCAAGAAAGCGCTTCACTTCGACCTGCGTTTCGAAGCGGCCCGAGGCGTAGCCTTCAAGGGCCTCTTGCAGGATCGAGGCTTTCGGCTCGTCACGGACAAGAATCTTGCCGTGACCGCCTGTCCGGTCATAGCGGTAGCCGACCGGAGCCTGAAATACCCAATAGCCGTTCTGCGTCCGCGCGCGCATCCGGTTGATAGTCTGCTCGCCGTTTTTCTGACGCTGATGCTGCGAGACCGAGGCGAGCAGGTTCTCGACAAGCTGGGAGCCTTTGGGGTGCGAGCTGCAACAAGCACGGCGTCCTCGACAACATCACCGAAAAGATCAGGGTCGAGCATAGGGGTTATTCCGCCACCATCCGCCTTTATAGGACAGGAAAAGGATTCTGGCACGTGGCCCGCGACTTCAACGCGCCGGATTCCGGCTCTGGCGGCCCTGCGACCGTTTGGGACGGGATCGCCTTCAAAAGCGATCTGGCCGCCCGCAGATGGGCAATTCAGCGCCTGCTGGAGCGGTGCGACAAGCAGGAGCGGTTTGACCGGAATCCAGCCCTCGCAACCTTCCGGAGCAAGCTGGAAGACGAGCTGACCCCGCAGCTTGCTTTGCTCTAGCGGGATAAATTTCGCGGCTGGCCTTCCGGCCAGCCGCTACCTTTTGAGGTTGCTTTTGGTCGGGCGCGGCTTCCGCCGCGCCCGACATGCTGTTCAGCGGGTACGGGCAGGACGTGCCGCCGGTCTAGCTTGGCAGCCTATGGCGCGTTCGATGTTTTCGAGGCTCGCTAGGATGTTGCGGCGGTCCGGCGTGTCGGGCTCTGTCTCGATCAGCAGCATCGAAAAGAGCTGGTGCAGCTCGCCGAGTTCCTGGGCCGTCAGGCCGTGCAGTTCGTGCATGGTGAGAAGCGTGATCATGTGATCCTCCTTTTCCGTTTGCGACCCAACCAAGTCGGGCCTTCTCGGGATCAGGAGGCGCAGGAAGCGGCTGCAATCGGACACCTTCGGGCGCAACGAAGTGAAGCAGGCACACCGCCTTGGCCGCATGCGCAGCCCTTTCTGCCATTCATGATTTCCGGAAGTGCCGATGTACGGGCGAGGAAGAAATGAGGGATTGCGTCATTAGAGCTGTCTGCCGGTCACGTTTTGCACTCGCGACGAAGCAACACCTGGCCCATGGCCTTTTGCATCGTTCTGAACGCGGTACTGCGGCAAGCCAAATACTGGGAGAAAAACAGGGCGTAACGTTACCAATGTGATAACCGCGTTCAGCGGATATCATGCAGTTCTCCCTTTATACTTCTGCTCTGGCAACCCAAATATATTTCCAAATCTCGGAAGTTGTGAATTTTTGTTTAATATTTCTGATATTTATTTAACTCATATTAAGTACATATTAATTTATTATTGATATATTTTATTCTATAAAAACAGGAGTTACCAATGTCGAATTTATTTGAGGAAAGCTTGGAAAAAATAACTGATGCTATAAATGCAGGTGATACGGATTCCCTTGATAAATGGGGCAAGGAAGCTGGCATACCGCAGAATATTACTGACAGTCTCGGAGCAATGACCTTGCATGAAGATAGCGGAAATTTAGGCTTTGAGGAAATGACTTCAATTGTGCTTCAGGCATTTGGTATCGATTATGGAGAATATGAAGATATTCTAGAAGCGGATCCTGAGGATATAGGGGATCGCATTATGGATAAGCTGCTGCAGTGGAAAGATGAGAGTTCTATGCCTTCTTCTGGAGCAGATATTTCGCCGTCTCTATCTCATACACTTTAACACTACCATCAATTTCCAGTCGCGCATCTGACAGACGGGTTTGAAGCCTCGGAACAATTGACTACGCGTTTTTCGCCTAGGTGACTTATTAGGCACAGAAATCCGCTCTTGAGGACGGCTTTCCATATCTTCGACGGATCAACGCTGCGCTGCACCATAGGCGCGGCGCGCAACATAGGTGATACAGTCGGACTTGCTTATGATGACCCCGACGCATCCTTTTTGCCGGAATTATCTCCTACCACGCGCGCGTAAAGCCGGTTCAATTCGTCGAATAACAGGTTTTCGATACGTGTTTCGAGATAACGTCGCGCTTGCCTTTCGAGTCTTGCATGCAGTGCGGCGTTCCGGCGCCCCGAGGTTTCGGCATTGTTCCACAGCGTTAAGGACGCGGGCATGAGTTCTGCCTCCATGACCGCCAGAAACCGCGCCATGTGAAGGACAGAATATGGCAGTGACAGGCCGATGCGTTTTCTTGGTTCATCGCCGCCATGCTCCACGATTCCGCTAGCTTCAATGTAGTCCATCTGTTCGCCGACGCGCTCCAGCGCTTTCTTGAGTTCCGCCCGATAGGCGACAAATTTCATCATTTCATCTTCTTCGCGCATTGCGTTTCTCCTTTCGCTATCGTTCAAATCCGCGATCCCGCGTCCTGTCGCGGCTGCGTTGTTCCTTGAGTTTGTCGCATTGCGTTTCCGGTTCGGGCCGCTGTGCCTCGCGCTCCGGCAAGGCCATGGTCTGGTAGCGGGCGACATCCTCGCGCAGCAGGAGCAGATCGGCTTGCTGGCGTTCGCGTTGCTGTCGAATCCGGTCTTGCAGCGTGCGGCGTTCATCGAGCTGGCTAGCGATCAGGCCATCGCGTTCGGCGCGATCCCGCACATGCGCGGCCCACGCTTCCCGCTCATTGCGCTGCTTGATCTTGCTGTATTTGCCGGTCAGGCGGTGCCAGATGCCGGAAAACCCGCGCGGCAGCCGTGCTGCCCGCGCCTTGGTTTCCGCGATCCAGCGCTTTTCATGTGTATCCTTGAGAGCTTGCCGTTCCTGCTGGTGCCGCGCGGCCAGTTCGCTGCGTTCCGCGTCCAGGGCCTTGCGGCCCTGTCCGGCTTCAAGCTCCGCTTGACGGATGAAGCCCTTGATCCGCTCCGACATGCGGGCGGCGATGTAGGTGCGGGCTTCATCGACCGAGGGGAAGGCTTCGGGATCGCCGAGCCGCGCGGCAACCTCTTTGGTCTTCACGCCCGCTTGCCGTGCCACCGCATAGACTTCGCCGCGATAATCGACGGCGACAAAGCCGCGCCGGTCGCCGCGCGCGAGCATAAAGCCGCGTTCCTTGAGGGCCTGGGCGAAGGCTGTGCCGGTGTCCGAGCGGTTCCAGCATTCCTGAAACAGCGACTTGAGCTGCTTGGGATCAAGGCCGACGCGCCGCGCCTGCTGCCATTCTTCGCGTGTGTAGCCGAGCGGATCGCGCTCCCGCCAGTCGCGCAGCCCCTTCGGCATTTCCCAGCCATGAGCGCGGAACAGTTCACGCGACACGTCCCGCAGCCGCATCTTGTAATGCGGCAGGTTGATCGCCCGCATCTGTTCGGCCTCAATCCGTGACCAGACGACATGCGCGTGCCGTCGCCCGTCTTTCTCATGAAAGACGATAGCGCGGGGCTGACCTTCGAGGCCGAGCTTGCGCTCGACCTCATCGGCGGCGTTCTCGAAATCGGAGGTTGTGACGGTTTCCCCGCCAAGCGGGTTGAGGCTGGCCGAGAACAGATAATTCTCGCAGCGCGTGCCGTTGGCGATGGCATCGACTTCGCGGAAGGCGGACAGCAAATCATCGCCGACGAAGCCGCGCACCTCGTGCAGCTCGACATGATCGTTATCGCGCATCGAAAGCAGATAACGGGCGAGTTGTGCGCCGCCGCCGCGCTCTTTGGCCTTGAGGATCATGGCTTCAAATCCCATCCGGCCTTGGAGCCTGACCCCGTTTCGTGCAGGCCGAGCGCGATAAGCAGATCGCGCCGCATCGCCTGCACGTCCTTGCAGGCTTGCCGCAGATCGCCTTCGGTTTCCGGTGTGACAGGCAGCGAACCCGTGTTCACCGCCTTGGCGAGCTGGTTCAGGTTGCTGGACAGGCGCGACTGACCGAGGGCAGCCAGAACGCGCCCGAGCGCAGCATAATCCTTCACCGGAAAATGCCCGCGCGTTTTACGCGGTGCAGCATCCTCGCCGAAAAGCCGGTCGCGGATATACGCCCCGAGCGCCATGCCGGAGGCATCCTGCTCAAGCCGTGCCCGCTCGTCGAAACTAAGGCGCAGGGAAAAGGGCTTGGGTTTCTTGGACGTTGGCGTTGCAGCAGGCGCTTTCACTGGCTCCTGCACGTCAGGAAGCCGCCAGTCTGCTAAGCCATTGAAGTTATGTCTGATGTTCGTCATCGTCACGCTCCAGACCATGAAGGTCTAAATGCGTGAGGTGGCGCTCCCATTCCGCCAGCACCTCGAAGAGAGTGTTCGAACTTTCTTCTTCAAGGTGCGCCATTTATATCTTAATATAAGTATGTCGCGATATCGGTGGTTCTGTCAGGCGGATTCGAACCAGTCTCTGCAAGGACAGCATCGTGCCAAAACGATTCCACCAATACCGCACCGTTTCGTGACTGATGTCGATGCCACGCTGGTGCAATAGATCTTCGACGTTTCGAAACGAAAGTGGGAAGCGGACGTACATCATCACCGCCAGGCGAATGACTTCGGAGCATCTGTGAAAATACTTGAACGGGTCAGGTTTTGTCATGAGCAAAGGCTATGAAACAGACCTGCCCGCCTCAAGTCGATTTGTTCTGACAGCACCCTCAGCGGGCATAATGCTAACCCGCGGAAAGACGGCAGAAATTGCGGTGAAATAGAGGACACCTCAGAGAGAAAAGGGAAGATGGCGGGGGCGGTGGGATTCGAACCCACGAGACACTCTCGCGCCTGCCGGTTTTCAAGACCGGTGCCTTCGACCGCTCGGCCACACCCCCGTGCGCCGCGTCTTATACCGGGATTTTCAGCAAGAAAAGCGTGACGGCATCGTGACTGTCACCAAATTGTCATGCAAGTCGCCTATCCGACCCACATTGCGGCCGGAGATGACTAATGAAAGCAATCCTGAACGGTCTCGGTCGTATCGGAAAGCTCGCCCTGCGCGAATTGCTGGACCAACCGGGACAGATCGAGATCGTCGGCGTTAACGACGCGGGTGGCGATGCCGAGCAACACGCCCTGCTCATGGAATTCGACAGCGTTCACGGACGCTGGTCGCGCGCATGTCACGCGCAGGGCGACATGCTGGTTCTGGGCAATGACCGCATCCCATTCACCAACCGCCGCACGATTGCGGATCTTCCGCTGAACGGTGTCGATATGGTCATCGACTGCACCGGCACCTTCAAGACCCAAGCCACGATCCAGCCCTATTGGGACGCCGGGATCGCAAGCGTCCTGGTATCTGCCCCGGTCAAGGGCGATGGCGCGCTGAACCTTGTTTACGGGGTAAATCACGACCGCTACGACGGATCGCAGCGGCTGGTGACGGCGGCCAGTTGCACCACCAACTGCCTCGCGCCGATTGTGGCCGTCCTGCGCGATGCCTTTGGCATCAGACACGGCAGCTTTACGACCATCCACGACGTGACCAATACGCAGACGATGGTCGACCGTGTTCACAAGGATCCGCGCCGCGCCCGTTCGGCCTTGACCAATCTGGTGCCGACAACGACCGGATCGGCCAAAGCGATCATGGATATCTTCCCCGATCTGGAAGGCCGCCTGATGGGCCATGCGGTTCGCGTGCCGCTCCTGAACGCTTCGCTGACCGACTGTGCCTTCGAGATGGCAGGGAATGTCACGGCGGAGGAGGTAAACGATGCCTTCCGCGCAGCCGAAGCCGGGTCCATGGCAGGTATTCTGGGGTTGGAGGACCGTCCCCTGGTCAGTTCCGATTACCTGAACGACCGACGCTCCGTGGTGATCGACGGGCCATCGACGGTGGTGGTGCAGGGCACGCATCTGAAAATTTATGCGTGGTATGACAATGAATTCGGTTATGCCGTCCGCCTGTGCGACATTGCACGGATGATGGCCGCGTGACATCCCTTCGCGGCTACGCGGCAGTCACGGCGGCCTATTGGGCGTTTATGCTGACCGATGGCGCCTTGCGGATGCTGGTGCTGCTGCACTTCCACCGTCTGGGGTTTTCGCCGCTGACGCTGGCGTGGCTGTTCGTATTGTATGAAGTCGCGGGCATCGTCACCAATCTAACGGCGGGCTGGCTGGCGGCACGTTTCGGTCTGGCCTCGACTCTGCTTGCCGGACTGGCGTTGCAGATCGTGGCGCTGGCGGCCTTGACGCAACTTGATGCGGGCTGGGCCATGGCCACGTCGGTCGTTTTCGTGATGCTGGTGCAGGGCGCGTCGGGGGTGGCCAAGGATCTGACCAAGACGGCGTCGAAATCTGCGGTCAAGCTGCTCGCACCGCCGGGGCAGGGGCTCTATGCCTGGGTCGCGGCGCTGACCGGGTCGAAGAACGCGGTCAAGGGCTTGGGCTTCTTTCTGGGCGCGGCACTGCTGGGCGGAGTCGGGTTCATCCCCGCACTCTGGACTCTGGCGGGCAGTCTGACAGTCGTGCTGGTGGCTATCGTGACCTTCCTTCCGGGCGGGCTGACGGTGCGCGACAAAGGTGCGAAATTCACCCATGTGTTCAGTACCGACAGCCGCATCAACTGGCTGTCGCTGGCGCGCCTGTTCCTGTTCGGTGCGCGCGACGTCTGGTTCGTCGTCGCCCTGCCGATCTGGCTGACCGTCGCGCTGGCGCAAGATCGCGGCCCCGAGGAGGCGTTCTTCCTGACCGGCGGCTTCATGGCCTTCTGGATCATTTTCTACGGTGCGATGCAGGCTATGGCCCCGCGTCTGGGGGCAGGGTCGGCACGTCGCGCCCTGTTCTGGGTCGGTGCGCTGGCCGTCGCGACGGGTGCATTGGCCGCACTGGTGGTCGCGGCTCCGAACGCAGTCTGGCCGGTGCTGGCCGGACTTGTGCTGTTTGGCGCAGTCTTTGCCGTGAACTCTGCAATGCATTCTTTTCTGATCCTGGACTTCGCCGGAGACAAGCGGGTCACGATGGACGTGGGGTTCTATTACATGGCGAACGCGGGCGGACGGCTGATCGGCACGGTACTGTCGGGGCTGACGTATCAGGCGGGCGGACTGGCGCTGTCACTGGCCTGTGCGGCCGTTATGGCGCTGCTGTCGGGCATGGCGCTGACGCGCCTGACCTTGCAATCCTGACGCAGAAGCGCTTTGATCCTCACGGTCTTTTGCCTTGTCCGCCCCAGTCGGCGATGCAAGTGAATGCATTGGATTTGTCTGCCAGAGGCCCGATGCTCGACCGATTTGCCAGACCCCTCATCAATCCGCCTCTGAACCGGCTGGGTCGGACACTGGCACGGGCGGGCTGGACGGCGGATGGCGTTACGCTGACCGGTCTATCCCTGGGCCTTGTCAGCGCCGCCGTGATTGCTGCGGGCGCGCCGGGCTGGGCCTTGCTGCCCTTGCTGGCGTCGCGACTGCTGGATGGGCTGGACGGTGCGGTTGCACGTGCCACACAAACGACGGACTTCGGCGGCTACCTCGATATCTGGTGCGATTTCGTTTTCTACGGTGCTGTGCCCTTTGCATTCGCAGTGCTCGATCCGGCCAATGCGCTATCCGCTGCATTCCTGATTTTGACGTTTTATGTGAACGGAAGCAGCTTTCTCGGCTACGCTATAGTCGCAGAAAAGCGCGGGCTGTCGACGTCAGCCCAGGGCGTCAAATCGCTCTATTATTCCGCGGGACTGCTGGAAGGAACCGAGACGATCGCTTTCCTCGTTCTGCTATGCCTTCTGCCGCAGTATTTCATTCCTATGGCCTGGGTCTTTGGTTCACTTTGCTTGCTCACCGCCGTCGCCCGCGTCATCAATGCACGAAACTTGCTGAAATGAGAGATTGCCATGCGTTTTCCGACTTTTCTGACGGCCCCGCTGATCGCTGCACTGGCCTTCGCCTCTCCGGCTGCCATGGCCAACCCAGACGTGTCGGACTGGGACGCGGTTTCGCAGGCTGCGCAGGGACAGACCGTCTATTGGTACGCCTGGGGCGGATCGACCGCGACGAACGATTTCATCGCCTGGATCGGCGACCGGGCGGAGCAACAGGGTGTCAGGCTTGAACATGTCAAACTGTCCGACACCGCCGATGCCGTCGGTGCCGTTCTGACCGAATTGCAGGCCGGGCGTGAAACTGGCGGATCGGTCGATCTGATCTGGATCAACGGGGCGAATTTCGCCTCGATGAAATCCGTCGGTCTGCTGTTCGGCCCTTTCGCCGAGCAATTGCCGAATTGGCAATACGTCGATGTGGACGGAAAGACCGTCACCAGTGACTTCACCGTCCCGACCGAGGGCTACGAGAGCCCGTGGGCAATGGCCCAACTCGTGTTCGTTTACGACAGTGCCCGCGTGCCTGAGCCGCCAAAAAATGCCGCCCGGCTGCTGCAGTGGGCACAGGAAAATCCGGGCCGTTTCACCTATCCGCAGCCGCCCGATTTTCTGGGCACGACGTTCCTGAAACAGATGCTTATCGAACTGGTGCCGGACCCCGCCGTGCTGCAAGATCCGGTGGACGAGGACTACGAAGATGTGACCGCGATCCTTTGGGACTATCTGGACCAGCTGACGCCGTATCTGTGGCGTCAGGGGCGCGCCTATCCCGAAACGGGTCCGCGCCAGTTGCAGCTGATCAACGACGGCGAAACCGACATCGCCTTCAGCTTTTCGCCCGGTGAGGCAACGACCGCCATCGCCAACTTCGATCTGCCGGAAACGGTTCGAACCTATGTTCTGGACGGTGGCACGCTGGGTAATGCCAGTTTCGTGGCGATCCCTTTCAATTCCTCCTCCAAGGAAGGCGCGATGGTCGTGGCCAACATCCTGCTGTCGCCCGAGGCGCAACTGCGGGCGCAGACGCCAGGCATTCTGGGCTATGGCACGGTTCTCGATATGGACAGGATACCCGAGGCCGATCGGGCCGCTTTCGAAGCGCTCGACCTTGGCATCGCCACCCTTTCGCCTGCAGAACTCGGCCAGGCCCTGCCGGAACCGCACCCAAGCTGGGCCACTCGGCTGGCCGACGATTGGGTCGCCCGCTATGGTGTTGCGGAGTAGTCGTCCCAGGTGCTGCGCCCGCTGCCCCTTCTGACGGCACTCGTGCTGGCGGGACCGGTGCTATTCGGCCTGATCGGGACAATCCTGCCCGCCTTCGGTTATCTGGTGCCAGGGGCGGATCGCCCGATGACAATGGCACTGACCTGGCCGGGCCTGCCGCGAGCTCTGACCGTCTCGGTAACATCAGGCATATTGTCCACGCTGGGCGCGCTGTCGGTGGCTGCGCTGATCACGGCAGGCTGGCATGGTACGCGGGTCTTCGTCTGGCTGGAGCGGATGTTGTCGCCGCTTCTCGCCGTGCCGCATGCGGCGGCGGCGCTCGGGCTGGCGTTTCTTGTGTCGCCCTCGGGCTGGATCCTGCGAATACCGGCAAACGTGATGGGTTGGGAAGCCGCACCTGACCTGTTGATCCTGAACGACCCCTGGGGTCTGTCCCTGACCGCCGGGCTGATCGCGAAAGAGATGCCGTTTCTGCTGCTGATGATGCTCGCCGCCCTGACGCAGGTGTCCGCCGGTCCGCGCCTCGCCGTGGCGCGGTCGTTGGGGCAGGGGCGGGTATCGGCATGGATGAAAGCGGTCTTTCCCGACGTCTATGCCCAGATGCGCCTGCCGGTTCTGGTCGTGCTGGTTTTCGGAATGACCAACGTTGATGTGGCCGTGATCCTGGGGCCGACGACGCCGACGACATTATCGGTGCAGGTGACCCGCTGGATGATGGACCCCGACCTGTCGGCCCGCGCGGTCGCGGCGGCAGGTGGGCTGATCCTGTTCGCGGCGACGCTGGTCGTGCTGGCCGTATGGCTGGTCGCGGAACGTCTGATGGCACGGATCGGCCGCGCCTGGGTCTGGTCGGGGCGCGGTGCGCCGGAGCGGCTGGCGCGGGGGTGCGGGCTGACGCTGGCCACCGGGTCCGCCGCCATGGTGCTGGCCGGTCTCGCGGCGCTGGCGATGTGGTCTGTCGCGGCGCGATGGGCCTATCCCGACTTGCTGCCCGAGGCGCTGACGCTGCGCAGCTGGTCGCGGTTCGGACCGGACATGGCGCGCACGGCATTCGGTACGCTGGCGCTGGCCGGGGCCGCGACGATAATCTCCCTGACCCTCGTGGTCGGCTGTCTGGAGGCCGAACATCGCTTTGGTTTGACGCTGGGTCAACGTGCGCTCTGGCTACTGTATCTGCCGCTGCTGATCCCACAGGTTGCTTTCTTGCCCGGCTTGCAGCTTCTGCCGCTGACGCTGGGGTTCGGGCCCTCCGTCTGGCTGGTGCTGGCGGGGCATGTCGTCTTTGTGCTGCCCTATGTATTCCTGTCGCTGTCCGGGCCGTTCCGCGCGTGGGACGCCCGACTGGCCCGCATCGGAGCGGGGCTGGGGGCCAGTCCGAACCGCACACTCTGGCGTCTGCGGCTGCCGATGCTGACCGGTCCTGTGCTGACTGCCGTGGCAGTAGGCGTGGCAGTGTCCGTCGGACAGTATCTTGCCACGCTGCTTCTGGGCGGGGGCCGGGTAACGACATTGGTGACCGAGGCGGTGGCCCTGTCGTCGGGCGGCGACCGCCGCGCGATCGGCGTCTGGGGTCTGGGGCAGGCGTTGGCGGCCTTGCTGCCCTTCGCGATGGCACTGACCGTTCCTGCGATCGTTTTTCGACATCGCCGGGGACTGCACCGATGACCGACGGTCTGACGATCCAAAACATTGAGATCTGCCGGAACGGTCTGCCGCTTCTGGCGGTCGATGCGCATGTGCGGCCGGGCGATGTACTCACCCTGATGGGACCATCCGGGTCGGGCAAGTCCACGCTGCTCAGTGCCATAATGGGCGATCTTGCCCCCGCATTCCGAGCCACGGGGCATGTCCTGCTGGATGGTCGCGATCTGACTGACATGCCGCCCGAAGCCCGGCATATCGGCATCCTCTATCAGGACCCGCTGTTGTTTCCGCATCTCGATGTCGCCGCGAACCTTGCTTTCGGATTACCGCGTGGCGGCACGCGCAAGGCCCGGCGCGATACCGTCACTGCTGCCCTGGCGGAGATCGGGTTGCAGGGTTACGGCCCCCGCGATCCGGCCACCCTGTCGGGCGGACAGGCGGCGCGCGTGGCATTAATGCGGACATTGCTGTCGAAGCCCTGCGCCCTGTTGCTGGACGAGCCGTTTTCGAAACTGGACGACGGCCTGCGCGACCAGATACGCAAACTGGTATTTGACCGTATCCGCGCGGTCGGCATCCCCGCGCTGCTGGTGACCCACGACAAGGCGGATGCGACGGCGGCGGGTGGGCAGGTCATCCGACTTTAGAATGTCGGGTCCAGCCCATTCGCGAATTCGCCGCCGGAATGTTTCAGAGCAAGGACAGACCTAGCGGCGACGCCTGCGCCCCTCCGACGCGGTGTTCCAGCTGACGTCCGGCAGGGTCAGTTCCGCCATCAGATGCGGGAACGGGGCCGTCGCATGGGGGATCGCGTTGGCGGCCACGAAGTGTTCCTGAAAACGCGGAGCCACGGCGGTCTCGATCTTTTCGATGCGCCGTACCAGACCCTCGATGTGCGCGCGGGCCGCGCGATTGCACAGCGCGATGCGCGCCCCGTGCCCGGCGGCGTTGCCGGCGCTGGTCACGGCGGTCAGATCGGCGTCGGGGATCATGCCCAGAACCATTGCGTGCTTGGGCGAGATATGCGCCCCGAAGGCCCCGGCCAGCGTGATCTTGTCGACCGTATCCACACCGGCTTCATCCATCAGCAGGCGCGCCCCGGCATAGAGCGCCGATTTCGCCAGCTGGATTGCACGGATATCGTTCTGCGTGACCTGAATGCGGCGGTCGTCGCCTTCCCACAGCAGATAGGAATGCGTGCGTCCGTCCAGTTCCAGACGCGACGACCCGACCTGCGCGGGCGAGCCGATCAGGCCCTTGGCATCGACGATGCCCGCCATCCGCATTTCGGCCACTGCCTCGATGATGCCCGACCCGCAGATGCCCGTGATACCGCTGGCCTTGGTCGCCTCGGCAAAGCCATCCTCGTCGGACCACAACTCGCTGCCGATCACGCGAAAGCGCGGCTCCTTGGTGACCGGGTCGATCTGCACACGCTCGATGGCACCCGGCGCCGCGCGTTGCCCGGCGCTGATCTGTGCCCCTTCGAACGCAGGCCCGGTGGGCGAGGAACAGGCCAGCAGTCGCTCGCGGTTGCCCAGAATGATTTCGGCATTGGTGCCGACGTCGACGATAAGGGTCAGCGGGTCGGCCTGATCGGGCGCTTCGGCCAGGGCGACGGCGGCCGCATCCGCCCCGACATGGCCCGCTATGCAAGGCAAGACATAGACGCGCGCGCCATCGGCAATCGAGGTCAGACCTATGTCCGAAGCCGCCAGTCGCAACGCGTCAGACGTGGCCAGCGCGAAGGGCGACTGGCCCAATTCCACAGGGTCCACGCCCAGCAGAAGGTGGTGCATGACCGGGTTGCAGACGATCACAGCCTCGACGATATCGCCGGAGGGAATACCGGCTTCGGTCGCCAGTTCGACGGCCAACGCATCCAGCGCCTGACGGACTGCGGCGGTCATCTCGAGGTCACCACCGGGATTCATCATGGAATAGCTGACCCGGCTCATCAGGTCTTCGCCGAACCGGATCTGCGGGTTCATCATGCCGCCCGACGCGCGCACCTCGCCGGTAGACAGATCGCACAGATGCGCGGCAATCGTAGTCGAACCGAGGTCGATGGCCAGCCCCAGCAGGGGTGTTTCCCGCAAGCCGGGAAACAGGGCAGTGATCCGGTTCTCGTCATGGTTGACGGCCACCGTAACCTGCCAGTTGCCAGCGCGCAGAACCGGCTGCACCTGACGCAGAAGGGGCAGGGCGATCTCCAGCCCGTTCAGTCCCCATTGCGATTCCAATGCATCGCGCAGCCGTTCCAGATCGCCCGACGGGGCGTCCATGTCCGGTTCCTCGACAGTAACGAAATGCAACCGCGTGGCCGGGTCCATGACGATCGGTTTGTCGCTGGCGGCCTTGCGCACGACCTGTCGGTGGACCTGGCTTTCCGGCGGCACGTCGATCACCACGTCGCCCTGCACCGTCGCCTGGCAACCCAGACGGCGACCGGGTTTCAGTCCGCGCTTTTCATCATATCGGCGCTCGACCGCGTTGAACTCCGATAATGCGCCCGGCGATACGGTAACGCCCAGCTTCGGAAACGACCCTTCGCCCGGCTGGACCTGACATTTCGAACATATGCCCCGCCCGCCGCATACCGAATCCAGATCGACGCCCAACTGGCGCGCCGCCGTCAGCACGGGGGTGCCGGTGGCAAAGCGACCCCGCTTGCCCGATGGCATGAAGATGACGTGGTGGTCGGTCATCGCATCAGGCGCGCCGCCGACCGCCGCGCCGCCCCCCGGACTTGGCACCGGACGCAGCGGCGGCCTGAGCGGCTTCGGCAAAGGTGGCACCATCCTTCACGGCATCCAGCACACGGCTGAAGCCGATCCATTTGCCACCGTTGGGATCGTGGTTCATCAACAGGTTGGCTGCGTTGATCGCCTCCATCTCCTGATGGCGTATGGGGTTCATGATCGCGCTTGTCATGCCCGCCGCCATCGCCATCGGCAGGAAGGCCGCATTGACGCCGTGACGGTTGGGCAGGCCGAAGCTGATGTTCGAGGCGCCGCAGGTGGTATTGACGCCCAGTTCGTCGCGCAAACGACGGACGAGGGTGAAAACCTGATGCCCGGCGGTCGCCATCGCACCGATCGGCATGACCAGCGGGTCGACCACGATGTCATGCGCCGGAATGCCGAAATCGGCGGCACGTTCGACGATCTTCTTGGCCACGGCGAAGCGCACGTCGGGGTCTTCGGAAATTCCGGTGTCGTCGTTCGAAATCGCGACGACCGGGACGTTGTATTTCTTGACCAGCGGCAGGACCAGCTCCAGCCGTTCCTCCTCTCCGGTGACGGAATTCAGCAGGGGACGGCCTTCGGCGGCCATCAGACCGTTTTCCAGCGCGCCGGGGACCGAACTGTCGATGCAAAGCGGCACGTCGACCAGCGCCTGCACCCGCTCGATCAGCGCTTTCATCAATGTCGGTTCGACGAAGTTGTTGTCGGCGTAACGCGGGTCTTCGGCCATCTTGTTGGTGAAGACGGCACCGGAATTGACGTCGAGAACCATCGCCCCGCAGGCCACTTGTTCCAGCGCATCGCGCTCGACCGTCGAGAAGTCGTCCATCTCCAACTCGGCAGCCAGCTTCTTGCGGCCCGTCGGATTGATGCGTTCGCCGATAACGCAGAACGGTTCATCAAAGCCGATGACCACAGTCTTTGTCTTGGATTCCAGTACGGTACGCGTCATTCTTCATCCTTCGCATGAACCTTGAGCCAATCGGCTGAGGTCTTGATCCCGCCCAATGGGAAAATGTGGACCGATGCAATGTTGAAGTCGGGGTTCGCAGCCTTGTGGCGCGCAAGATCGGTTGCAATTTCGGTGGGCTCATAAGGCAGCAGCAGCTTGGTCACGTCCATCGCGCGCTTCTGCAACACGCGCAAGCTGGGGCCGACGCCGCAGGCAATGGCGAACTTGATCAGGGTCTGCAACTTGGCAGGCCCGGCAAGGCCGATATGGACGGGCAGATCGATGCCAGCCGCCCTGATGCCATTCGCCCATTCGATGACCGGTGCGGACTCGAAGCAGAACTGCGTGGCGATGGCCATCTTCGCATCAGTGCGTTCGGAAAACTTCTGTTTCCAGACAAGAGCATCCGAGACGTTCTTGTCCCCACCGTCCATGTCGATATCTCGGTTGCCTTCGGGGTGGCCGGCGACATGCAGCCGCTCGAACCCGTCAAACGCACCCGACTCCATCATCTGCATGGAGTTTTCGAACGCTCCAGCCGGTTGCGCAACGCCCCCGGCCAGCAAAAGGGCCTGCCGGACATCGGCCTCGCCCCGATACCGGGCGATCCAGTCGGTCAGCATCGCGCGGTCTTTTATGATTCGCGCCGGAAAGTGCGGCATCGGGGTCATGCCGTCCGCGTGCAGCCGCGCGGCGGTCGCGACCATATCCTCGACAGGGGTGCCGTCGATGTGGGCGATGTAGACGCGGGTGCCCTGCGGCAGGATTGCGGCGAAATCCTCGACCTTTTCGGCGGTGCGGGGCATCACCTCAATGGAGAAACCGTCCAGGAAATCTGCCAGAACGCCGTTCTTCGGGGTTGGGGCCGGGGCCTTGCGGAAACCAAGAATGCTCATGTTTCGACCCCTCCGGCCATGGCTACTGTTTTCAGACGTTCCGGCGTCCAGTCGGCTTCCAACGCGGCGGCGTGTGCTTCGGCGGCGGCACGATCATCGCCATCTGCTTCACCCTCGGGCACTTTGCGCCAGTCCGCGAGATAGGCGTCGGTTTCCGATGCGCCCGATTTCATGGCAGCCCGGTCGATGGCCTGTTCGAAGCGTTCGGACAATTGCACCTTGGCCGCGCGTCTGCCGCTGCCGCAGATGACCTGCGCCGGGATGTCCCGCCAATACACGACCGTGATCTGCGCCATGAGTGTCACCCTTGGGGTTGCGTGGTTTTCCGCTGATTTCCGGCGTGTATAGGGCCCCGGTTACCCGCGGCCCGTCCCGATTTCGACGTGGTGCCGCCCGATGGCGACACCGATCAGATATGCGAACTTGCCGCCGGGGACGAGGGGCGGCGACCCCCGAATACTTCAAGTCCAAGATGAAGAATGCTTGTGTCATGGGACATCGGGCGGCTACGGTGCTCGCAACCATATATGCGGAGGCGGCGATGCCACCGGAAGACCCGGCCAAGGGCGCGGGATCTGATGCCGGTGCCCAGCGCATCGCCAGGTCCGGACCCGTAGTGCGGCCGACACCAGACACGCGGACGCCCGGCGACCGCCCCGACCCGGCAGAGCTTTACGCCGCGCTGGATCTTGGCACGAATTCGTGCCGGATGCTGATTGCCCAGCCAAAAGGCAACCAACTGCATGTCGTCGACAGTTTCTCCAAGTCCGTTCAGTTGGGCAACGGTCTGGAACAGTCGGGTCGTCTGAGCCGCGCGTCCATGGCGCGCACGATCGGCGCACTGAAAATCTGTCGCCGGAAACTGGAAACCCACGATGTCAAGCGGATGCGGCTGGTCGCGACCGAGGCCTGTCGCCGCGCCACCAACGCCAGCGAATTCATCGATCTGGTGCGCCGCGAGACCGAACTGCCGCTTGAAATCATCGAGCCGGAAGAGGAGGCGCGACTGGCCGTCGTGTCCTGCGCCCCGCTGGTCAGTGCCAAGACCGAACAATTGCTTGTCGTGGATATCGGTGGCGGGTCCACCGAACTGGTCTGGATCGACCTGACTCGTGTCCCACGGCACGACCGCTCACGGGCGATCATGCGCCTGCATGCGGGCTTCAAGGGCAGCGCAGACGACCCGTTCCCCCGTGCCAAGGTCGTCGACTGGATCAGCATCCCTCTGGGCGTTGCAACGCTCAAGGATCAGTTCCGCGATGTCACCGACGACGCGGCACGCTTTGCGCTGATGTCCTGGCATTTCGAGGAATGTCTGGCTGAATTCTCGCCCTACGCGGATGCCGAGGGCGACGCCGATCCCGGCTTTCAGATCGTCGGCACCAGCGGCACGGTCACGACCGTGGCGGCCACGCATCTGAACCTGCGTCGATACGATCGCAACAAGGTCGACGGGTTGCGGATGACGACCGGCCAGATCGACCGGGTGATCCGGGGCTATCTGGCCCAGGGCCCCGACGGGCGGCGCAACGACCCGCGTATCGGACGGGACCGGCATTCGCTGATCATGTCGGGTGCGGCGATCCTTCAGGCGCTGCTACGGGTCTGGCCCACCGACCGGCTTTCCGTGGCAGACAGGGGCCTGCGCGAAGGGTTGCTCTATGCGCAGATGTCGGCAGACGGCGTGCTGGACGACGGGCCGCTTTAAGCCCTTCAGGAACGGACTTTCAGAGGTTTCATTGAAGACTTCTGCAAAAAGGCTTCCGCGAAGGCTTACGATCCAGCGTTTTGCGCATTACGGGGTATGGCATGGCAAAGAAACCCACCAAAGGCGTCTCATCGGGCAATGCCTCCGGACGCGGCTATCGCGACCTTACCGTCAAGGTGAAGACGGCGCGCGGGCGCAAGATGTCGTCCAAGCTATGGCTGGAGCGGCAACTCAACGACCCCTATGTCGCTCGTGCGCGGGCCGAAGGGTATCGTGGTCGCGCGGCGTTCAAGATCATGGAGTTGGACGATAAATACGGATTCCTGATCCCCGGTGCGCGGGTCATTGATCTGGGCTGTGCGCCCGGTGGCTGGTTGCAGGTGGCGGTGCCGCGGATCAATTCATTGGGCGAAAATCCCAAGAAGAAAATCGGCCGCCTTATCGGCCTTGACCTGCAGGAAGTGGACGATGTGCCGGGTGCCGAGATCCATGTCCTGGATTTTCTGGCCGAAGGCGCGGACGATACCATCAAAAGCTGGCTGGACGGTGAGGCGGATGTCGTCTTGTCGGATATGGCCGCCAGCAGTTCGGGTCATAAACAGACGGATCACCTGCGGATCATCGCGCTCTGTGAAGCAGCGGCGGAGCTTGCGTTCGACGTGTTGGCTCCCGGCGGCACCTTTGTCGCCAAGGTTCTGGCAGGCGGGGCCGAGGGAGATATGCAGAAACTGCTCAAGCAGCGGTTTACCAAGGTCTCGAACGTCAAACCGGGGGCAAGCCGGTCCGACAGTTCGGAAAAGTTCGTCGTGGCACAGGGCTTCAAGGGCCGCCCCGAGCATAACGCTGTCGCCGACACGGATTAATCTTTCGGCGACTCGTTTCCGCGAATTGGTTTGTCGCGCTCCTCGTCGATGACGAAATCATCCGCGGGATCGGACGGCTTGTCGTATTTTCCCTTTTCCTCCAAGGGCTTCTTTTCGACTTTGACCGGGCCATAGCTGTCCGATTTGGCCGGGCCGGGCGCGTTGGGACGCTCGGGAATGGGTTGCTGGTTGCGGCTCATGCGATGACTCCTGCGATTGTCATCACACATAACGCACCGGGGCCGCGCCGGTTCATCGAGGCGGACAAATTGCCGTCCCGCGCGGGGTTCAAGCCGTGTTCATGTCGGCGATGCAGAGTATCGAGAGTGGCGCGCCAGCGGCCCCGTTCAGGTCATCCACCATTGCACTTCGGTCATGCCTCCGCGGCCGCGAACTTGGTCGCCTTGCCGTTTTCGAGGAACGTTTTCAGGCCTGAGGCGATCCGTTCCCAACCATCGGCATAGCCTTCTCCACCGGGCGGGATGTCGTAATGCTCCAACGTCAGGCGGCACTGGCCGTCGCCCGGCTCGATAATCCAGACGAAATGCGATTTGGGAACGTCCGGCGCCCATCGCGGCTCGAAGATCGATTCGATCCGGGTCTTGGGCTTCAGCTTGGTCTCGCGGCAAATCAGCATTTCGTTGCCATCGGGCGCGACATAGGTCAGCGCGGCGCCGTCGCGGGTGACATGACTGGCGTGGAAGTGGTATTTCGCCATCTGGTCCGCATCGGTCAGCGCGTCCCAGAGCGCATCCTGGGTACAGCGGATATAGGTCCGCATGACGTAATCGGGTCTCCGTTCCATGGTGTCCTCCATTTGAGCTTTCAGGTTCAGCACCCCCTGGACGGCGGGTGCCACGCGATAGGGCTCGATCCAGCGTCCCAGTGCTTCGGCCAGGGGCACGGCGTTCAGATAGTGATGCGTGAAACGTCCGCGTTTCACCCGCGTCACCAGCCCGGCCGTTTCAAGAACACCCAGATGTTTGGCTACACCAAACCGTGACAGGGGCAGCGCCGCCTCCAGTTGCGACAGCGTCTGACCGTCGGTCTGCCGCAAGGCATCCAGCAAATCGCGGCGCGACGGGTCGGCGAGGGCTTTGAAGATCGAATCCATGGCGGATTAATACGAGACCAAACGGTCACACGTCAAGACGCGTGACTAATTGGTCACCTGTTTGCGCTGGATCGGCGTTCCGGCTAGGCCGGGGGCGACCGACGGCGGAGGCGACCATGCAGACCATCGAACGGGCCGGCAACACGCTGGCCTTCCACGCGACCCAAGGGCAGGGGCCGGGCATCGTGTTCCTGGGCGGCTTCAAATCCGATATGGAAGGCACCAAGGCCATCGCGCTGGAAGTCTGGGCCAGACAGCAGGGCCGTGCCTTTCTTCGTCTGGATTATTCGGGCCACGGTCAGTCGGAGGGCGCGTTTACCGACGGCAGTATCGGCAACTGGACGGAAGATGCGCTGGCCGTGATCCGCGCGGCCACCACCGGGCCGCAGGTTCTGGTCGGCTCATCCATGGGCGGTTGGATCGCCCTTCTGATCGCGCGGGATCATCCCGACTTGGTTGCGGGCCTCGTCACCATCGCAGCTGCCCCTGATTTCACCGAAGACGGCTATTGGGCCGCGTTCAATGCGGATCAACGCCTGCAACTGGCCGAGGTCGGGCACATTGCCGTCCCGTCAGATTACGGTGATCCCTACATCATCACGCACCGCCTTATCGAAGAAGGCCGCAGCCGTCTGGTCCTGCGATCCCCGCTGAACCTGCCGTTTCCCGTACGGATGATGCAGGGAACGGCCGATACTGCCGTGTCGACCGAAACCGCACTGCGCCTGCTCGACCATGCCGAGGGCCCGGACATCCGCCTGACCCTGGTGCGGGGTGCGGATCACAGATTTTCGGGCGATGACGATCTGGAACTGATCCGACATAACGTTCAGGATGTGCTGAGCCGTCTGCCCTCTTGAGGCGTGCGCCCCCGGCGAACCTGACCGCGGCAGGGGTATGTCGGTGCGCATGTTTTTCAGATGGATGGCATGGACGGGTGGAACACTGGCGGGGTGTATTTTCATGTCATTGCGGGCGACATCCTCGGCCAGTCGGGCATGCCGTATGCAATTACTGCGATGACCCGCTGGAACGAAGGCCTTTGAAACGCAGCATTGCAAGCGTATGCAAAAACCGCTTCACTCTTGCGCGAGGTGACATATACACCTGACGTCCGCGATCGGAGGCTGCCATGGCACAACATTTCAAGACATCGAAATCCGCCACCGACCGCGCTGCAGACGACGCCAAGGTCCGCACCGAAGTCGAAGAGATTCTTGCGGATATCGAACGTCGGGGCGACGCTGCGGTACGCGATCTGTCCGCGATGTTCGATAGCTATTCGCCAGAGAGCTTTCGCCTGACGCTGGACCAGATCGAAAACCTCATGGGTGAATTGTCGCAGCGCCAACTCGCCGACATCCGATTTGCGCAGGAACAAGTTCGCAACTTCGCGCAGGCACAACGCGACTCGTTGCAGGATATCGAGGTCGAGACGATGCCAGGCGTTATCCTCGGCCATCGCAACATCCCCGTTCAGTCCGTCGGATGCTATGTTCCCGGCGGTAAGTTTCCAATGGTTGCCAGCGCGCATATGTCGGTCGCCACCGCGTCCGTTGCGGGTGTGCCGCGCATCGTCGCCTGCACGCCACCGTTCCGCGGGCGTCCCAACGCCGCCGTCATTGCGGCGATGCATCTGGGCGGGGCGCATGAGATTTATGTTCTGGGCGGCATCCAGGCCGTCGGTGCCATGGCCATCGGCACCAAAACCATCACCCCGGTCGATATGCTGGTGGGGCCGGGCAATGCCTATGTCGCCGAAGCCAAGCGGCAGCTTTATGGTCGCGTCGGCATCGACCTGTTCGCCGGGCCGACCGAGACCATGGTCATCGCCGACGACACCGTGGACGGAGAACTGGTCGCAACCGATCTGCTGGGGCAGGCGGAACACGGATACAATTCGCCCGCTGTCCTGCTGACGACCTCGCGGAAGCTGGCCGATGACACCCTGTCCGAAATCGACCGGCTGCTGACGATCCTGCCCACCGCCGAAACGGCGCGGGTCAGTTGGCAGGACTATGGCGAAATCATTCTATGCAAAGACCATGACGAGATGCTGACCTGCGCAAACGACATCGCGTCCGAGCATGTGCAGGTCATGACCGACCGCGACGACTGGTATCTGGAGAACATGCACAGCTATGGCGCGCTGTTCCTTGGCGCGCGCACCAACGTGGCCAATGGCGACAAGGTGATCGGCACGAACCATACCCTGCCGACAAAAAAGGCCGGACGCTATACCGGAGGGCTATGGGTTGGGAAATTTCTGAAGACACACAGCTATCAGAAGATCACCACCGATGCCGCAGCCACCCTGATCGGGGAATACGGATCGCGGTTGTGCATGTTGGAAGGCTTCGTCGGCCATGCCGAGCAATGCAACGTCCGGGTCCGTCGATATGGCGGCGTAAACGTGCCCTATGGCGAGGGTGCGCCGTATCGTGACGACGCCGACTGAGGCACGTGCGGCGCACATGAATATTCAAGGAGCATAGACAATGGACCTGACGGCCCTGTCCGATTGTGATGCGGCCCGCATGGCAAAGGTGATCGAAAGTGGCATCGCACCAGATGCCAGCGTTCATCTGTGCCATCCTTTCGGGGACGTGACCGGGGGCGCAGGATTCGTCGATATCGCGCTTGGTCCTCTCTGGGCGGCGATGCCGGACGTGGAACGCCGTGTCGATATCTCCATGACAGGGGTCGATGGTCACGGACAGGCGTGGCTGGGGCAGGCGGGGCATTATGCCGGTGGGTTTGCCGCACCTTTCCTGGGTATCCCGCCAACAGGACGCCTGGCCCACCTGCGATTTCACGAATTTTACCGTATTGTTAATAACTTGGCCGTCGAAGTTCAGGCGATCTGGGACCTGCCCGATCTGATGTTACAGGCCGGTGTCTGGCCGATGGGACCGCCTCTGGGGCATAGCGGACGAGTGCCCGGCCCGATGACGCAGGACGGGTTGCGGATCGGTGGCAATGGCAGCCATGCTCTGCGCGTTGTGGGCGATATGCTGGACCGGCTGCACCTGTCGCCGCAGGGCGAGGCGGCGATGGACCTGCCCGCCGCATGGCACCCGAGGTGCACCTGGTACGGCCCCGGCGGCATTGGCACCGCGCGGGGCATCCGGGGGTTTCGCGACCACCACCAGATCCCGTTCCTGAATGCCATGCCCGACCGGCGCGGACTGATCGAGCGGGGACACTTCTTCGCCCAGGGCGATTACGTCGCTTTTACTGCGTGGCCGGGGATGGAGATGCACGTTACCGGAGACGGATGGCTGGGAATTGCCCCATCCGGTCAGAAAATCACCATGCGCAGCCTCGATTTCTGGCGCGTAGAGGGTGATCTGATCCGCGAAAACTGGGTCTGCGTCGACCTTCTGGACGTCTGGCACCAGCTGGGTGTCGACGTGCTGGCCCGGATGCGGCAGCTGACCTAGGGCCAGAGTTTCCACACGGCCCACAGCGCGATTGCCGACGCCGCCCAGGCCAGCGCCATGACCCGGCCATCCCGCGTCACCAGAGCCAGACCGAACAGCACGATCACTCCCATGGGAATCGACGATGCGAAAGGCACCAGTTCCAGGGGCGGCACCAACGCGCAAAGCACGAGAATCGCCACGGCAACGATGCGTGGAGCAGGCTCGTCGGTCAGCAGATGCAGGTGTTTTCCAAGATGCCTGTCGGACCATTCGGCGGCGGGGCGCAATTTATCGACGGCATTCGTCAGCTTTGCGGCTGAGATGTTCCGCCGCTCCAGAAACCCTGGCAGCCACATATCCTCGCGACCGAATGCAATTTGCACGGCAAAGATTGCAACGATGAATGCCAGCGTCGAGGGTACGAGAGGGATGCCGCCGATGGGGGTGATTTCCAATGCGGCCGGAATCGCCAGAAGGGCACCTGTGCCACGATGCCCGATTTGGTCATTGACATGGCCCAATGTCACTTCGGACTGACCCTCGGCGGCATCATTCAATGCGGACAGGATTTCTGTGGCTTTGGTCATGGCGTCCATTTCTAGGCTTTTAGCTGGATCAATGCGGCAAGAACCGAAAAGGTTCATCGCTAAGCTCTTGCCTCGTGTAGCCAAGATGTGTCTGCATACCTATGCAAATAACACTGCCCCGTGTCGGAGCCGCCAGATGTCACTTCCCTGCACCCCATCCTTTCGACTGGATGGCCGTCGCGCCTTCGTCCCCGGAGGGTCTCGCGGGATCGGCCTTGCGAGCGCGGCCGCTCTGGCCGAAGCCGGGGCCCATGTCGTGATCGTCGCGCGCGGCCAGGCGGGTGTGAACGACGCTGTGGCCCGGATCAACGAAGCCGGGTTTTCCGCCGAAGGCACTGCGCTCGATGTCGCGAACCTGTCGAAGGTAGACGATTTTCTGTCCGGGCAGGCCCCTTTCGACGTCCTGTGCAACTCTGCCGGGGTCGCCCGTCACAGCCCGGCGCTGGACACCACTCCAGAAGATTTTGACCTGGTCACCGGCCTGAATCTGCGCGCAGCGTATTTTTTGGCCCAGAGGGTCGCGCGCGGCATGTCGAACGGTGGCTGCATCCTTCAGATCAGCAGTCAGATGGGCCATGTCGGCGGGGTCGACCGCGCAGTCTATTGCGCCACGAAACATGGGGTCGAGGGCATGACCAAGGCCATGGCCATCGAATGGGGACCACGAAACATACGCGTAAACACGATTTGTCCGACCTTCATCCGGACGCCCCTGACCGAAGCCACGTTCAGCGACCCTGTTCGCCGCGCCTGGATCGACGACAAGATCAAGTTGCCCCGCGTCGGCGAGGTCGAGGATATCATGGGCGCGGTCCTGTTCCTCGCCTCCGATGCTTCGGCGATGGTCACCGGGACGTCACTGCTGGTCGACGGTGGCTGGACGGCGGATTGATGGCGCGCAAAGTCACTTCTCAGGATGTGGCCCGGAAAGCCGGGGTCAGCCAATCCGCAGTCAGCCGCGTTTTCACCAGGGGCGCGTCGGTCAGCCCCGACATGGCCGCGCGCGTGCGGTCCGCCGCTGACGAACTGGGCTATCGCCCCAACGCACTGGCCCGTGGCCTTATCACCGGACGGTCGCGTATCATCGGGCTGGTCGTCGCATATCTGGACAATCCGTTCTATCCGGACGCCATCGAAAAGCTGTCGACCGTGTTGCAGGCGCAGGGCTATCACCTGTTGATTTTCACGACCGGAAAACACGGTATCGATACCGATCGCGTGATTTCCGAACTGCTGGATTATCAGGTCGACGGTATCATCACGGCATCGATCAACCTGTCGGGCGAGTTGTCCGAACGGTGCGCTGCGGCGGGCATCCCGGTCGTGTTGTTCAACCGGGCCATCCCCGGATCGGGTCTGTCGGCGGTCACCTCGGACAATCTGACCGGAGGGCGCAAGGCAGCGGAGTTCCTGCTGGCGGGCGGGCATGTCCGCATTGCCCATATTTCCGGTTTCATGGACGCCTCGACCAGCCGTGACCGGCTGGCCGGTTTTCGCGCCGCTCTGGACAGGGCGGGCGCGCCGTTGCACGCGCTGGTCGATGGCCGCTACGACCGTGCCACGGCAGCCGAGGCGGCTCGCGACCTGATGGCGCGCCCCGATCCACCCGACGCGATTTTCGTGGCCAACGACCACATGGCCTTGGCGGTGATGGATATGCTGCGCTTCGATCTTGGCCTGAAGGTCCCGCAGGACGTCAGCATTCTGGGTTACGACGATGTGCCGATGGCCGGGTGGCCTGCCTATGACCTCACGACCCTGCGCCAGCCGACGCGACGCATGGTCGATGCCACGGTGGACGAGTTGATGGCCAAGCTCGACACCCCCAATCGCGCCGCCCGACGGATCGAGATCGACGGACCGCTCGTGGTTCGCACCTCGGCCCGCATACCCGAAGGATACACGCCATGACCTTCAACGACCGCTGGAAAGACCTGCCCGACTACATCCTGTCGATCACGAAGGAGATCTGGGAGGACAGGGGCATCGCGACCCTGCACCAGTATTACGCACCCGATATTGTCGTCCGCTCGCCCGCGTCTGTGGTCGTCGGCAACCAGAACGTCATCGGTGCTACGATGGCGACGCTGGCAGAATTTCCCGACCGCACCCTGCTGGGTGAAGACGTCATCTGGTCAGGCGACGATCCCCGGACAGGCATGCTCTCGTCGCACCGCCTGCTGTCCACCGCGACGCATCTGGGCGACGGCATCTATGGCCGCGCCACAGGCAAGACGCTGATCTATCGCATCATGGCCGATTGCCACGTTCGGGGCATCGCCATCGACGACGAATGGCTGATCCGCGATCAGGGTGCGATCGTCCGGCAATTGGGGTGGGAGCCATCTGCCTATGCCGCCGACCTGATCGAACGCGAGGGCGGCAAGGACGCCGCGATCCGCCCGCTGACGCCCGATACGGACAGACCCGGCCCGTACCAGGGGCGCGGCAACGACAACATTTGGGGCACAAGGCTGGCCGAAACACTGACCCGCATCATGTCAGCCGACATGCGTGTCATTCCGGACGTGTATGACCGCGCGGCGCAACTGGAATACCCCGGTGGTGTCACCGGCCACAGCCACGGCGATGCCGACCGCTTCTGGATGTCGCTGCGCGCCGCCTTCCCGGACGCCGAATTCACCATCGAACATGTCATCGGTCGCGACGATCCGATGATGCCGCCGCGTGCCGCCGTGCGCTGGTCGCTCTGGGGCAAACACTCCGGCTGGGGCGCGTTCGGGACACCGACCGGCGCTCAGGTCTATGTCATGGGCATCACTCACGTGGAATTCGGACCCTTCGGCCCGGACGGCTGGAGCATAAGGCGCGAATGGACCGTCTTCGACGAAACGGCGGTCTGGAAACAGATCCATCTGGGAGGCACCTCATGACCCGTCATTTCACCGTCACCTGTTCCCGCGATTTCAAACATTCGGCATCGCCGGTTTTCGCCACATGGCTCGACCCCGATGCCCGCGCCCGGTTCGAGACGCCCGCAGGCTCCGGCATGTCGCACGTGACTTACGCCACTGCGGAGGGCGACAATGGCGAGATCCTGATCGAATGCCCGACCGGTTCGCTGCCGTATTGAACGCCGCCTGACCGCCCCCCGACCACGACATGACAGGAGCTTCCGCCATGACCGCCCCCACAACTGTCCGCTACGGCGAATTGATCCCCTGCAAGACCGCTTTCATCGACGCCCATACACCCGGCAGCGACCAGAAAGAGAATTTCACCATCATCGGCGGCGGCGTCAGCGAATCCGCCGATCAGCATGTGCACATCACCACGCCCCACGGCTTCAACATCGGCGCGGCCGGCCAGCCACCGAAATGCCGGAACTCCCTGCACAGTCACCGGACGGCCGAAGTGTTCTTCGTCCTGTCGGGCCGCTGGCGGTTCTTCTGGGGCCGACATGGAACGGCCGGGGAAGTGGTGCTGGAAGAAGGCGACATCATCGACATCCCTACCGGCATCTTTCGCGGGTTCGAAAATATCGGCACCGACTACGGGATGATCATGGCCATTCTGGGCGGCGACGATGCGGGCGGTGGCGTGATCTGGGCGCCGCAGGTGATCGAGGATGCGCGGGATCACGGGCTGATCCTGGGCGAGAACGGCAAACTCTATGACAGCAAGGCAGGCCAGACCCCGCCCGAGGGCGTCCACCCGATGCCGACCCTGACCGACGACGAATTGGCCGATTTTCCCGAACTGTCCCCGATGCAGGTCGTCGGATGGGGCGTGCGGCGCTATAACGACATGACGGCGCTGGCCCGGCACAGGCCCTGCAAGGTGATCGGTGCCACCGGCATCATCCGTGACAAGCCGGGGTTCGAGGTCGACCTGATCACCCGCACTTCGGCCACCGACACACCACATGCGCACGACCGCCCATCGGTTCTGATGCCGATGCGCGGCCATTGGCGCGTCACCTGGGGGCAGGGGGCCGACGCGGGCGCAGAGGTTCTGGCGCCCGGCGACACCATGTCCGTCCCCGCCGGTCTTCCGCATGCGGCGGTCCCGTCGATGACAGGCGAGGCGAGCCTGTTCCATATTGTCTCGACCGACGATCCCGCGGGTCCGTCATGGCTGCAATGAAAACCGCAGAATACCTGCAAAGGAGCCTTTCATGGCGATAAAATCCACTCACGTCGGCTCTCTGCCGCGGACGCAGGCGACCGTCGACATGATTTTTGCCCGCGAAAACGGCATGCCCTACGATGCGGATGCCTTCGCCGCTCAGATGACCGCCGCTTGCAACGAGGTGGTGCGCCGTCAGGTCGAAGCGGGCATCGACATCGTGTCCGACGGCGAGACGTCGAAGATCAGCTATGCCACCTATGTCAAGGATCGCTACACCGGATTTTCCGGCGATTCCCCGCGCAATGCGCCCGCGGACCTGAAGCTCTTTCCCAGTTTTCTCAAGCGTCTGGCGGCGGATGGGGGCACGCCGAAATATGCCCGCCCGATGTGCACCGGCCCGGTCAAATCCAAGGGTCAGGACGACCTGCTGACCGATATCGCCAACCTGAAATCTGCGATGGACACGCACGGCGCGCGCCAAGGCTTCATGAACGCCGCCAGTCCTGGCGTCATTTCGCTGTTCCTGCAAAACGACTACTACGCCAGCCGCGATGAATACCTTGCTGCCCTGTCCGACGCGATGCGCGAGGAATACCGCACCATCGTCGACGCAGGACTTTTCCTGCAACTCGATTGTCCCGACCTTGCCCTGTCGCGGCACATGCTGTTTGCCGATCTGACCGATGCAGATTTCCTAAAGATCGCGCAAAACCATGTTGAAGCCCTGAACGGTGCCTTGCAAGGCATTGATCCATCACGGGTTCGCGTGCACATATGTTGGGGGAATTACGAGGGGCCGCATGTCTGCGACATCCCGATGGACGCGGTATTCTCGACCTTCCTCGGGGTGAACGCCAGTCAGCTTCTTTTTGAAACATCGAACCCGCGCCACGCCCATGAGTGGCAGGTGTTCCGCGACAGGAAATCGGAAATTCCCGACGACAAGATCCTCGTGCCGGGCGTGGTCGACACCACATCGAACTTCGTCGAACACCCCGAAGTCGTGGCCGAGCGGCTGGGCCGGTTCGCCGATATCGTCGGCCCCGATCGCGTCATCGCCGGAAGCGATTGCGGCTTTGGCACATTCGCCGGTTTCGGTGCGGTCGATCCTGACATTGCATTCGCCAAGCTCGGGGCCCTGTCGGACGGGGCGGCCCTTGCAAATGCGCGGCTTTCGGACCGGGTCTAGCGGCTGACCGACCGGCGGTTCACTTCGCCCTGCACCACGATCGTTCGGATGCCTGCAAGGTCCTGCGTACTATAGGTCGTGCCGGCCAGCACTTCGCGCGACGGCTGCGTGCCCACCGGCTCGGGCGTGATCGGCGGCAGAATGCGGAAATCCAGCAGCAACACCGACGGATCGTCGGTCGGGACGCGGACCAGATCGGCTTCCCAGAAGCCCTGCGTCGGAGGCAGGCCCACGGCCGAGATGATTGCGCCGCTGCGCGTCTGCGCCACCTCCAGCGACACGACCTGTTGCACGACCGGTCGCGCGGTTGCGACGCGGGCGACTTCGATCCGCTCCTCGCGGTCGCTGCCGAACCAGTTGAACGGGTTCAGGCGCGTCTGCCCCAGCCCGCATCCGGCCAATGCCGTAACTGCCAGAACCGCCCCGATGCGCGCCGTCATTCCCATGTGAACCCCCGTCAATCCCTAGCCTTCGGCTTTGCCATACGGGCTAGCCCATCGGCGAGCCTTTGGGAAGCGGGCTGGACCTTTGGAACGCCCGCACCTACCTCACGGGGGTAAAACGGGGGTGAAAATGGCACAGGAACGGTTCGAGGATCTGGTCGAAACATTCGAGTTTCTGGACGACTGGGAAGACCGCTATCGACATGTCATCGAACTGGGCAAGGCGTTTCCGCCGCTTGACGATGCGCTCAAGGTTCCTGCCACCAAGGTCGACGGCTGCGCCAGCCAGGTCTGGCTGCATCCGCGTATCGAAGGACAGGGGCCGGATGCGACCTTCGATTTCGCGGGCGAATCCGACGCCATGATCGTGCGCGGACTGATCGCTATTTTGCACGACCTCTATGGCGGCATTCCCGTGGCACAGGTCGGTGCCATCGACGCCCCCGCCGAACTCGCCCGTCTTGGTCTGAACGATCACCTGTCGTCGCAACGGTCCAACGGGTTGCGGGCGATGGTCGAACGCATCCGCGCGGTGGCAGCGTCGGCAGCGGCGTAATCGCCACGAGCAAAAAAAAGGCCGAGCTAAAAGCTCGGCCGAAGTCCAACAGGGAGGTGAAGGGGCGCAGAAGCACCGTCCTTCGATAGCTTAAATATTGCGCGACATGCCGGGGAACAAGGCGGAACGGAACCAATCGGTGCAATCCCGCTATGCGTTTCGTGCATGCCTTACCGTGCCGCCGCGCCCTGCCGCGCCTTTCGATAGGCCACGACCTCCTCGACCACGAAGTCGCGGAACGCCTGAACCCGCTTCGATCCGCGCAACTCCTCGGGGAAGGCCAGAAACACCGGCACCTCGTTCGACTCGATGCCCGGCAGGACGCGCACAAGCTGCGGAAAATCCTGGCTCAGATAGTCGGGCAGGACACCGATGCCCAGATCGCTCAGCACACTTTGCAGCACGCCGAAATAATTGTTCACCGTCAGCGACCGCCCGATGTCATAGGTCATCAATTCGCGCACCAGCATCGCGCCCGCGCTGACCTGCGTCACGCCCAGCGATTGGCTGATCAGCCGATGCTTTGACAGATCGTGCAGCGAATTGGGTACGCCGTTCGCCTCCAGATAGGCGGGTGACGCGAAAAGCTGCATCCGGATATCCATCAGGCGTTTGCGCACCAGGTCGGCCTGACTCGGTTCTTTCATGCGAATGGCCACATCGGCCTCGCGCATGGGCAGGTCCAGCACCCGCTCCTCCAGCATCAGGTCAATGCTCAGGTCGGGGTATTTCGCATAGAGCTTCGACAGTCGCGGCGCCAGCCAGATCGACCCGAAGCCGATGGTGGTCGTGACCCGCAGGTTGCCGAACACCTCCTCCTCCGAATCGCGGATCCTTGCGCTGGCGGTCTCCAGCCGCTTGGTCATCGCCTGCGTCGCGTCGAACAGCAATTCGCCCTGTTCCGTCAGGATCAGGCCGCGTGCGTGCCGGTGGAACAACGTCGTGCCCAGCATCTCCTCCAGCGCGCGAATCTGGCGGCTGACGGCGGATTGCGACAGGTGCAGCACGTCGCCCGCATGGGTCAGAGACCCCGCATCCGCAACGGCGTGAAAAATTCTCAGTTTATCCCAGTCCATCACATGCTCGCTTTTGACGGTCTCCTCCCGTCGCCTCTCCCTATAGGGAAGTGCTATAAGAATGTCTGAAGAAGATTTCGCTTTATGGGTCAGTAAAGTTGACCTATAATCCCGTCAGGAGGAGATTTTCATGCGCCACGACGTGTCCTTGTCCGATCGGTTCGATCTTGAAAAACGTGACGTCCTGTTGAACGGGACCCAGGCGCTGGTGCGTCTGATGCTGATGCAGAAGGAACGCGACCGCCGTGCCGGTTTGAACACGGCAGGGTTTTGCACCGGCTACCGAGGCTCGCCGTTGGGGGGTGTCGATCTGAACATGGAGAAGGCCCGCAAGGTTCTGGACGCCAATGACATTACCTTTCGCCCCGGTCTGAACGAAGACCTTGCCGCCACCGCCGTCTGGGGCAGCCAGCAGGCCGAATTGCGCGGCGAAGGCACGCATGACGGCGTTTTCGGCCTGTGGTATGGCAAAGGACCGGGCGTCGACCGGTCGGGCGATGTGATGCGCCACGCCAACATGGCGGGCACGTCCGAACACGGCGGCGTCCTGATGGCCATGGGCGACGACCACACGGGCGAGTCCTCCACCACCTGCCACCAGTCCGACTGGGCGCTGGTCGACGTCCACATGCCCGTCCTGTCGCCCGCCGGCGTGCAGGAGATCCTTGATTTCGGCCTCTATGGCTGGGCGCTGTCGCGCTACGCAGGCGTCTGGGTCGGACTGAAGACGATGAAGGACACCGTCGAAGTCACCTCTGTCGTTGACGGGCGCCCCGATCGTATGTCCTTCGTCACACCGGACTTCGACATGCCGCCGGGCGGGCTGAACATCCGTCTGAACGACCACTGGATTCCGCAGGAAGACCGTCTTCTGGGCTATAAGCGCTGGGCCGCCGAGGCTTTCAGCCATGCCAACAGGATGGACAAGCGGATGCACGGCAAGCCGGGCGCCAGGATCGGCTTCGTCGCGGCGGGCAAGAACTGGCTCGATCTGGTCCACGCCCTGTCGCTGCTGGGTCTGGACGACGCGGAATGCGAACGCCTCGGCATCACCACCTACAAGGTAGGGCAGACCTGGCCGCTCGATATGAAAGGCTTCCACGACTGGGCCGAAGGTCTCGACCTGATCGTTTGCGTCGAGGAAAAGCGCAAGCTGATCGAGGTTCAGGTCAAGGAGGCCATCTTCGACGACCGCCACGGTCGACGTGTCTACGGCTACCGCAAGCAGGCTGACGGCCCGATCCTGTTCCAGCAGGCCTATGCCCTGTCGCCCACCGATATCGCCGAAAAGATCGGCGGCATCCTCAAGGAGGAGGGGCGAACGACCCCCCGCATCGAGGCAGGTCTGGCCCGCGTGGCCGAGGCCAGGCGGGCCGACAATGCCCCCGATATCGCCAGGCGCACACCATGGTTCTGTTCGGGATGCCCGCACAACACCTCGACCAAAGTGCCTGACGGGTCGCGCGCGGGTGCGGGCATCGGCTGTCACGTCATGGCGCTCTGGATGGATCGCAACACCGAAGGCTACACCCACATGGGGGCCGAGGGCGCGAACTGGATCGGTGAATCGCTGTTTTCGACCCGCAAACATGTATTCCAGAACCTGGGAGAAGGGACGTACAACCATTCCGGCATTCTTGCCATCCGCGCCGCCTTGGCCGCGAACACCACCATCACCTATAAAATTCTCTATAACGATGCCGTTGCAATGACGGGCGGGCAACACAACGAGGGCGACCTGTCGCCCGAACGGATTGCGCGCGAACTTCAGGCGATGGGCGTCACGACCATCGCGGTCGTCTACGATGAAAAGGAAGGCGTTGATAAATCGCGCTTCCCGGCGGGCCTTGACTGGCACGAACGCGAAGAGATGGAAATCGTGCAGAAGCGCATGGCCGCGATCGAAGGCGTCTCGGTCATTCTGTTTATCCAGACCTGCGCTGCCGAAAAGCGCCGCCGCCGCAAGCGCGGCCTTTATCCAGACCCGGACCGTCGCATCTTCATCAATACCGACGTTTGCGAAGGTTGCGGCGATTGCGGTGTGCAATCGAACTGCGTCTCGCTCGTGCCCGTCGAAACGGCCTTCGGCACCAAGCGCGCCATCGACCAGTCGTCCTGCAACAAGGATTATAGCTGCATCAAGGGGTTTTGCCCCAGTTTCGTGTCGATCCAGGGTGCGGAGCTGAAGAAAAGGGCCACGACGGATGTCGATATCGGCGATCTGCCCGAACCGGAATTGCCCCCGATCGACGGCACCTGGAACACCGTCATCACCGGCGTTGGCGGCACCGGCGTCGTGACCATCGGGGCCGTCATGGCCATGGCCGCACATCTGGACGGCAAGGGCGCCGGCCTGATGGAAATGGCCGGACTGGCGCAGAAGGGCGGCGCGGTCGCGTTGCACTGCCGGTTGTCGAATGCGCCCGCCGACATCAGCGCCATCCGCGTGGCACTGGGCGAGGCCGATGCCCTGATCGGCGGCGATCTGGTCGTCAGTGCCGACAACAAGATCCTGTCCCTTACGATGGCGGGCCGCACGGGGGCGGTGGTGAACAGCCACGAGATCGTCACCGGCGACTTTACCGGCAACCCTGACTTCAAGCTGCCTGCCGACCGGCTTGCCCTGTCGTTGCAGGCCCGGCTGCGCGACCGCCTGACCCTGTTCGACGCCTCGAAACTGGCCGAGAAACTGTTGGGCGACACGATCTTTTCTAACATGATGATCATGGGTGCTGCGTGGCAAAGAGGTCTGATCCCCCTGACCCGAGAGGCGATTCTGAAAGCGGTCGAGATGAACGGGACTGCTGTTGATCGCAATCAGCGCGCGTTCGATCTGGGCCGCTGGGCTGTTGTCCACCCTGACAGGGCCGGAGAATTGCTGGCCGACACTGTCACCCGCCTGCCGGACACGCCCGAAACGCGCATCGCGGCGCGGGTCGATCATCTGACCGCGTATCAATCGGCGCGCTATGCCCGTCGCTATACCGCGATGCTGGACCGGATCGCCGATCCTGTCGTGCGGGAGGCGGTGGCGAAGGGGTATCACAAGCTGCTCTCCTACAAGGACGAATACGAAGTTGCGCGCCTGCTTCGAACGACCCGCGCCAAGGCGGCGGAGACCTTCGACGGCGACCTGAAACTGACCTACCATCTGGCCCCTCCGGTGATATCGAAGCAGGGCCCTGACGGGCGGCCCGTCAAGCGGGCTTTCGGCGAATGGATCGAACGGTTCTATCCTCTCCTTTCAAGGGGCAAGGTCCTGCGCGGCACATTCCTCGATCCCTTCGGTCGGACTTCGGAGCGTCGGATGGAGCGTGCGCTGATCGACCAATACGAGGCAGATATTGAGGAAGTGTTACCGCAGCTGTCCGACGCCACCCGCGACGCCGTGGTCGCCTTGGCCGAACTGCCGCTTGCAATCCGCGGCTTCGGCCCGGTGAAGGACGCGAATGCGCGGGCCGCCGCCAAGCGGCGCGAGGAGTTATTGGCCAGTATCCGTGCCGGGGGGCCGGACTTGGCGCAGGCGGCGGAATAGGGGGATACGAACGTAATACCCTGGTATGCACCGTCGTAATACGCCGGTATTCCTATGCTTTTTCGATAATGAAGGCATGCCCATCGACACCGACGAACCGGTGACCGGTTTCGGCGCAGAAGTGAGGTACATCGATCAGCGCAGCCGGATCATCCGCCAGAAGCCTGACGCAAGCCCCTGATTTCAAAGGCTGCATACGTTTTTTCAGGCGCAGCACGGGCAGAGGGCACAACAGTCCGAGCGCGTCGATTTCCAGATCCGGCTTACTGTCCATCACTTGTCCTTATTTCCGCCCGATGGTTGTGTCATCCTGTCCCGACCCGACGCAAGGCACGATCGCCAGATGACCCAGACCGTAGCCACCCGCCGCGTCCTCTACATCCCCGGTTTCGATCCGTTTCATCCGCGACGGTATCGCGAATTATATCGCAAGGAAGGCGCGCAACAAGCTGAATTATCGGGATATTCCATAAGCCAACAAAAGGGCGAAAACGCCTTTTCCTGGCAGGTCGAGGCACAGATCGACGGGGCACGGGTCACCACGGATATCGAGGTTCTGGTCTGGTCCGACATCGTGTCGTCCAGCATGGCCGCCTCCATCCCGGCGACCTATTGGCATCTTGCCCGCACGGCCTGGATCTATATCTCATCGGGCGCGTTGTTCCGGCTGATGCGCCTGCGACAGGGGCCGATTATCGCCGCGTTGTATCCCATTGTATTTCTTGTATTACAACTTGTCACAGCCATCGCAGCAGGCGGACTTGTGGCATGGGGCGTCGCATGGGTATCGGACCTGATCATGGTCGCGACCGGGCAACCGCTGCCTCCGGTCCTGTCCTATGAAGTACCACGCTATTTCGCGGCGATCCTGTTTGGTACAGCGGCAGGCTGGCTGGTCCTGCGATGGTTCAAGGCCAGGGATTCCAAGGTCTTCGCATATTACCTTATGTACGATTATGCATTCTCGGCCCGCTGGAACGGGGCGAATCCGCCGGAGCTGGAGGCCAGGATGGCCAGCTATGCGGACCGCATTGCGGAGGCTCTCGCTTCCAATGTCGACGAGGTTCTGATCGTCGGCCACTCCTCGGGTGCGCATCTTGCCGTCTCGGTTCTCGCTGACATGATCCGGGGGTCACGTATTCCCCCCGGACGGTGCAGTTTCCTGAGTCTTGGACAGGTCGTTCCGATGGTGAGTTTCTTGCCTGATGCCAAAAGGTTACGTGCAGATCTTCATGTCATGGGCGGACAGGACCTGATCCCTTGGGTCGACGTCACCGCGCCCGGCGACGGATGCGCCTTCGCGTTGTGCGATCCGGTGTCTGTCACCGGCGTCGCGCCAGATCGGCAGACCGGGCCGCTGATCCTGTCGGCGGCCTTTACCAAAACCCTGACTCCCGAAACATGGCGCAAGCTGAAGCGGCGATACTTTCGCCTGCATTTCCAGTATCTTTGCGCCTTCGATGCGCTTCCGGGAACCTCATCGGACTATGATTATTTCCGCATAACGGCCGGTCCGCACCGCTTGGGCGAGCGGTTTGCCGGTCGGGCGCCCAGCCCATCGACCAAGCGCACACCTGTCAACCGATACACCGCGATGGCCCCATGATCCCGCCCAAACCCACCCCACGCGACGGTCGCGTCGGCCTGTTTGGTTACATGCGCCGCTTTCGGGCCGATATTCTGAGTGCTCAGCCTGCGCGCCTGTATCGCGCCTGGATGGCCGAGTTTCGGACTCCGTTCTTCAGAAGCTACATGATGAACGACCCTCAACTTATTGATATTGTGATAAAAAGTCGCCCGGACGACTTTCCCAAATCGGACCGGGTGCGCGAGGGTCTTGCGCCGCTGTTGGGCCGGTCTGTCTTTGTCACCAATGGCGCGGAATGGAAGCGGCAGCGGCGGATCATTGATCCGGCGTTTGCGGGTGGCAGGTTGCGCGACGCCTTTCCGGGAATGCTGGACGCTGCCCAGGCGATGATCGAGCGTGCCACCGAAGGCGAGCACGAGATCGAGGAACTGGCCAGCTATGCCGCCGCCGACGTCATCTTCCGCACGCTGTTTTCCGTCCCGATCGAGGATGCCCTGGCCGCTCAGGTCTTCCGCGAGTTCCGCGACTATCAACGCACGCAGCCGCTTCTGAACATCGCCGCGCTGATTCCGATGCCGCGCTGGATGCCGCGCTTTCACAGGCGCAGGACGCTGGCGGCGGCTCGTTCGATCCGGTCCGCCATCACCGCGCTGGTCGATCGCCGCGCTGTCCAGATCGAAGATGGGTCCGCGCCCGACGACCTTGCAACCAAGATCATGACATTTGCCGACCCGGACACGGGCCACCGGTTCTCGGTGCCGGAAATGGTCGATCAGGTCGCGATTTTCTTTCTGGCGGGGCACGAAACCAGTGCGTCCGCATTGGCATGGGCGCTCTATCTTCTTGCCACGCACGAGGAGGCACAGGACCGTGTCGCGGCCGAAGCCACACGAGATTGGCATACGTTCAAGTTCAGTGATCTCAGCCAGATGCCACATACCCGCGACGTTTTCCGCGAGACGCTGCGTCTATATCCACCGGTCCCGATGATGGTCCGCGAGACGACCCGGCCCGAGACATTTCGCAACCGGCAGGCCCCGACGGGCGCGCAGATCGTGCTGTCACCATGGCATCTGCATCGGCACGAACGGATGTGGGACAATCCTGATGGCTTCGACCCCGACCGCTGGCAGACAGGGGCCACGAGGGAGAGTGCGCGGCAGGCCTATATGCCGTTCAGCGCCGGGCCTCGGGTCTGCACAGGCGCGGGGTTCGCGATGGCCGAGGGTGTGCTGCTGCTGGCGCGACTGATCGGTGCATATCGCGTCGCGCCAATCGGCGATCCGCCGGTCCCGGTGGCGCATCTGACAGTGCGGTCGCGGGACGGTATCAGACTGCGGCTGACATTGCGCCAGTGATGACTCTGCGGCCCTGTCCGGACCTCGCAAGATCGGAGCATTCCCGGCGCGACGGCTTCGGCTGGCGGCACCGCACTGTCAGTCCTTGCCGCGATACGGCTCGACATATTGCAGCGCCATGTCCCAAGGGAAAAATATCCACGTATCCTGACTAACGCCGGTGATGAAGGTATCGACCATGGGCTCGCCCTTGGGCTTGGCATAGACGGTGGCGAAATGCGCATTGGGGTAGAGCGCGCGCACCACTTCCAGTGTTTTCCCTGAATCAACCAGATCGTCGATCACCAGAACGCCGGTGCCGTCGCCCATCATGTCGGGGTCGGGGCGCGACAGGACCTGCGCGTCCCCCTGGGCCTGATGGTCGTAGGACTTGATGCTGATGGTATCGACCAGGCGGATGCCCAGCTCGCGCGCGGCGATCATTGCCGGAGCCATGCCGCCCCGGGTGATCGCGACGATGGCCTTCCATGCGCCACCATCGCCGGGGCCGCGTCCGTCCAGCCGCCAGGCCAGCGCACGGCTGTCGCGGTGGATCTGGTCCCAACTGATGTGGAAGCCTTTTTCGTGTGGCAGTTGGTTGGACATGGCGCAGACCTCCGGGTCAGGACGTGATTAAAAGACGCAACCCCAGCCCGCCAAGCACCAGGGCCATCGCTCGCGTCAGCGATGGTTTGAACGCCAGATACCGGGCGCGAACGGTGTCACGCGACATCAGGGTGGCCAGAACGGTATAGACCGCCGTTTCCAGAACAATCTGGTTGGCTGTAATCAGCGACATCTCGGCCGCAGACAGGCCGGGGGGGAAGATGACCAGCAGGACACCTGCGGAAAACAGGATGCTTTTCGGATTGCCAAGGTTCAGGAGGAGGCCGCGCAGGACCGCCCGTCGTGACGAGGCCGGGGGCGCGGTGACGATGGCCTTCGCTGCCCCGCGCCATGTCTGCACCGCGATGAACATGACCAGCAATGCGCCGCTGATTTTCATGACCGTGTAGGCATAGGGGAACAGGGTGAAAATCGTATCCAGCCCCAGAAGCGCCGCCAGCGTCCACAGTCCGGCCATGACCGCCAGCCCGAGACCGGTCAGGATGCCTTCCTGCCGTCCCCCCTGTAAACTGGCCCGGACGCAGACCAGAAACGCCGGTCCGGGGGACGCGACCGCCAGCAACAGTGCCAGGTTGAAGGCCAGCAGATGCGCAACGCTCAGCACCGGGTCAGGTGGCCTTCTTGTCTAGCGTCATGTCGGGTGCATCGACGTTCTTCATACCGACGACATGGTAACCCGCATCGACATGATGGATCGTGCCGGTGACCGCCGACGACAGGTCCGACAACAGATACATCGCCGATTTCCCGACTTCCTCCTGAGTGACGGTACGGCGCAGGGGGGAATTGTATTCGTTCCACTTGAGAATATAGCGAAAGTCGCCGATGCCCGACGCGGCGAGCGTCTTGATCGTACCCGCCGAAATGGCATTCACGCGGATGCCGTCGCGGCCAAGATCTTCCGCCAGATACTGAACCGAACATTCCAGTGCGGCCTTCGCCAACCCCATCACGTTGTAATGCGGCATGACCTTTTCCGCACCGTAATACGACAGCGTAAGGGCCGACCCGCCTTCGGTCATCATCTTCTCGGCGCGCTGCATGACGGCGGTGAAGGAGTAGACCGAAATATTCATAGTCATCAGGAAGTTGTCGAGCGACGTTTCCAGATAGCGCCCGCGCAATTCGTTCTTGTCCGAAAAGCCGATGGCATGGACCAGGAAGTCCAGCTTGTCCCAGCGTTCCCCAAGGGCGGCGAACATCGCGTCGATCGATGCCCCATCACCTACGTCACAGGGCAGCACGATGTCGCTGCCGGTCTGCGCGGCCAGCGGATCGACCCGCTTCTTCAGGGCCTCGCCCTGATAGCTGAAGGCCAGTTCTGCCCCCTGATCGGCGCAGGCCTTCGCGATGCCCCATGCGATGGACTTGTCATTCGCCAGACCCATGATGAGTCCGCGCTTGCCTGCCATTAAGCCTGCCATATTCCCCTCCGACTTGCCTTGACGCAGGCTTAGGCGAAAGGTGTATGTGCAGCAAGGTTTACGGGGCAGGGGCGGTACGATGGCGGAACGCGACGGCATATTCGCAGGCGACGACCCGGTGGCCATCGCCGCCCGCTGGCTGGAAGAGGCCACGGCGTCCGAACCGGAAGACCCCAGTGCAATCGCCCTGGCCACGGTCGACCCCGACGGCCTGCCGAATGTCCGCATGGTCCTGCTGAAAGAGATCGAGATCGGACAAGGGGCCTTTGTTTTCTATACGAATTTCGAAGGCAAGAAGGGGCAGGAACTGGCCGCCAACCCGCAGGCCGCCTTCGTGATGCACTGGAAAAGCCTGCGCCGTCAGGTCCGCGTGCGCGGTCCGGTAGAGCGGGTGTCGGACGAGCAGGCGGATGTCTATTACGCGTCCCGGTCGCTGCAATCGCGGCTGGGGGCCTGGGCCTCGGCGCAATCCCGCCCTCTGGAAAGCCGGGGTGCCTTGATGGCCGAAGTGGCGAAGGTCACGGCAAGCAAGGGCGTGTCGCCCAGGCGTCCGCCGTTCTGGGGTGGATTTCGGATCCGGCCCGTAGAGATCGAACTCTGGGCCGACGGTGCGTTTCGCCTGCACGACCGATTTCGATTCACCCGCGACACCCCGCAGACAGGGAATTGGGCGGTTTCAAGACTCAACCCCTGATTGCAGCCGCCTTGGCTGCAGTCTGCCTGTTTGCCAGATCGACAGGCGGACTTTCGCGGCTGACCCGGCGTTACCACAGGATTGTCGGGTTTTTCCGGACATGCACCCTTGAATGCCAGCCCGGCTGGCCAATATCGATCTTTTCCATCAACTGGATGGGGGCACGATTTAGTGGTGTTTTGATGGGCGTGAGCGAGACGGGTTTCACAGAACTGACGATTTCGGGAATCGTGAAATGGTTCGATCCGGTCCGCGGTTTCGGCTTCGTCGTGTCCGATGAAGCGGAGCGGGATATCCTGCTGCACGTCAATGTCCTGCGCAACTTCGGGCAGAGTTCCGTCCTCGATGGCAGCTTGATCCGGCTCACCTATCAAGTCAGCGACCGGGGCCTTCAGGCGGTTCGGATTCTGTCGATCGACCCGGTCGGATCCGATACTCCGTCCGAGGATCTGACCTCCCCCGAATACCTGATGCCAATCCCCGATGATCTTCCGTATCTGCCGGCGCGGGTGAAATGGTTCGACAGGGGTAAGGGCTTCGGTTTCGTGAATATCTTCGGCGATACTGCTGACATTTTCGTTCATACTGAAGTCGTGCGCCGTTTCGGCCTTGCGGAACTACTTCCGGGCGAGGCAATCTGCATCCGCGTCGTGGATGGCGCGCGAGGACGACTAGCGGTAGAGGTGCGCCGATGGGAATATTTCACCGACTGAACGACCGGCTGATGGGCGGTTTGCGTCTGGCCCTGATCCTGGCGGTTCCGGTTTTTGCCGCCAGCGACGTTGCAGCACTTTCATCGGGCGAATGTCAGGACGGCATGGTCGATGTGCGCGGGGATTTCGGACAAGTCCGTTTTCGCGTCGAACTGGCCCTGACCCCCGCAGAGCAGGCAAAAGGCCTGATGAACCGCGAGTCGCTGTCCCGCCTTTCGGGGATGCTGTTCGTCTATCCGCGCGAATCGAATGTCGCATTCTGGATGCGGAACACTCTGATCCCGCTCGACATGATCTTCGTCGATGACGAAGGCCGCATCGTGCGGGTCCACGAGAATGCCGTGCCCCTGGACGAGACGCCGATTCCCGCCGGTGCGCCGACATTGGCTGTGCTGGAGATCAATGGCGGCATGGCGCGGATGCTGGGCATCGACGCGGGTGACGAGCTGCGCACCGTTGCCCTGCCGCAGGATACCGCCGCCTGGCCCTGTGATTGAACCGTCAAGGCTTTTCCCCGTCGCAAAGCCCTGCTAAGCGGCACGAGTCGGGGCGTGGCGCAGCCTGGTAGCGCACCTGTTTTGGGTACAGGGGGTCGGAAGTTCGAATCTTCTCGCCCCGACCATGCGATACATCTGGTATCGCGAGTGGCAACATAAGCCACAATGCAGATATCCTGGATATCTGTCCCGCCGGGGTGACGGTAATCAATCTTCATGAACCCGTGACATGCCGGGTGATTCCCGGATCTAACATCCTGTGGACAACTTTGTATGACAGCAGGCGTTGCAGCCGTGCCACGGTTCCCGGTTCGCCCCCCGACCGCATGGCGACCGCATCCGTTTTGCAGGATTCCAAGGCGCTTCGCATCGTTACTCGACCCAGGTGAATGTGAGTCGTGGGTGTCTTGAATCCGTTAACGAGCGGTCAAGAATTTTCTTTGCGAGTTATCCCCGTTATCCACATTGACCGCCCCCGAAAAGCGCAGCTATTGGTGTCTTGGCAAAGAGAGGCCACCAAATGTAGTGGCTCAGTGCGACAAGACCGGGCAGCAGCCTCAGACATTCCATTCCCCCGTGTCCGACCGGACGCGACGGTCGAGGTGCGTCGGAAAACTGCCGTGCGGGCCAAGGGACGGGGCGGATAATGCACCGATTTGTAACAAGACGATTTCATAGGGGACACCACGATGCGGCTTGAGCGGAAATTCACGGAAAGCGGTAAAGATGCCTATTCGGCACTGACCTTCACCACCACCACCTCGGAGATCCGCAATCCCGACGGTACCGTGGTGTTCAAGCTGGAAGCGGTGGAAATCCCCGAAGGCTGGAGCCAGGTCGCGTCCGATGTCATCGCGCAGAAGTATTTCCGCAAGGCAGGCGTTCCGGCCCGGCTGAAGGCGGTCAAGGAAAAGGGCGTGCCCGAGTTCCTGTGGCGCTCGGTTCCCGACGATGACGCGCTGGCCGAATTGCCCGAGAACGAACGCTTCGGTGGCGAGACGTCGTCCAAGCAGGTGTTCGACCGTTTGGCCGGGGCCTGGGCCTATTGGGGCTGGAAGGGCGGTTATTTCACCACCGAGGAAGACGCGCGCACCTATTTCGACGAAATGCGCGTCATGCTGGCCCGACAGATGGCCGCGCCGAATTCGCCGCAGTGGTTCAACACCGGCCTGCACTGGGCATACGGCATCGACGGCCCCGCGCAGGGGCATCATTATGTCGACCCGAAGACCGGCAAGCTGGTCCGGTCCAGGTCGTCCTACGAGCATCCGCAACCGCACGCCTGCTTCATCCAGTCGGTCAGCGACGATCTGGTGAACGACGGCGGCATCATGGACCTCTGGGTCCGCGAGGCCCGTCTGTTCAAATACGGCTCGGGCACCGGCACCAACTTCTCCTCGCTTCGCGGTGAGGGCGAGGCACTGTCGGGCGGTGGCAAGTCGAGCGGTCTCATGGGGTTCCTCAAGATCGGCGACCGGGCGGCGGGGGCCATCAAATCCGGCGGCACCACGCGGCGCGCGGCCAAGATGGTCATCGTCGACATGGACCATCCCGATATCGAAGCTTTCATCGACTGGAAGGTCATCGAGGAGCAGAAGGTCGCGGCCATCGTCGCCGGGTCCAAGGCGCACCAGGCCCAGCTGACCAAAGTCATGGAAGCGGTTCGTGCCTGGGACGGCACGCTGGACGATGCGACCGATCCGAACATCAACGAGGCGCTGAAGGACGTGATCCGGGCCGCCAAGAAGCACATGATCCCCGAAGCCTACATCCTGCGCGTGCTGCAATATGCCAAGCAGGGTTATGACAGCATCGAATTCCCGACCTACGACACCGACTGGGATTCCGAGGCCTACAGCACCGTTTCGGGCCAGAACTCCAACAACTCGGTTCGGGTGACGAACGCCTTCCTGCACGCCGTTGAAAAGGACGCTGACTGGGAGCTGATCAACCGCCGTGACGGCAAGGTTGCCAAGACCGTGCCGGCCCGCGAATTATGGGACAAGATCGGCCATGCCGCCTGGGCCTGTGCCGATCCGGGCATTCAGTTCCATGACACCGTCAACGACTGGCACACCTGCCCGGAAGACGGTGCGATCCGCGGGTCGAATCCGTGCAGCGAGTACATGTTCCTCGACGATACGGCCTGCAATCTGGCCTCGATGAACCTGTTGAAGTTTCTGAACGCCGACGGCTCCTTCGACCACGAAGGCTATATTCACGCGGCGCGCTTCTGGACCGTTACGCTGGAAATCTCGGTCGCCATGGCGCAGTTCCCGTCGAAGGAAATCGCCCAGCGGTCGTATGACTTCCGCACCCTGGGTCTGGGTTATGCCAACATTGGTGGCCTGCTGATGAACATGGGTCTGGGCTACGACTCGCGCGAAGGTCGCGCGCTGTGCGGTGCGCTGACCGCCGTCATGACGGGCGTGTCCTACGCCACGTCGGCCGAAATGGCCGGTGAACTGGGGCCATTCCCCGGCTATGCCAGGAATGCCGACCACATGCAGCGCGTGATGCGGAATCACCGCAATGCCGCCAAGGGTCAGACGGATGGTTACGAGGAACTGGCGGTCAAGCCCGTCGCGCTGGACATCGACGGCTGCCCTGATGCGCGCCTGATCGCGCTGGCCGCCGAAATCTGGGACGGGGTCGTCGAGGCGGGCGCGAAGAACGGCTTCCGCAATGCCCAATCCACTGTGATCGCTCCGACCGGCACCATCGGTCTGGTCATGGATTGCGACACCACCGGGATCGAGCCGGACTTCGCCCTGGTGAAGTTCAAGAAGCTGGCCGGCGGCGGTTACTTCAAGATCATCAACCAGTCGGTGCCCGCCGCCCTGCGCAAGCTGGGCTATGGCGAGGCGCAGATCGGCGAGATCATCGCCTATGCCGTCGGTCACGGATCACTGGGACAGGCGCCCGGCATCAACCACACGTCGCTGATCGGGCACGGCTTCGGCAAGGCGGAGATCGCCAAGATCGAAGCGGCGTTGCCCTCGGCCTTCGACATTCGTTTCGTGTTCAACCAGTGGACGCTGGGCGAGGAGTTCTGCACCAAGGCGCTTGGCATTCCGGCGGCCAGGCTGAACGATCCGACCTTCGACCTGCTCCGGCATCTGGGCTTCTCGAAGAAAGAGATCGAGGCCGCCAACGACCACGTCTGCGGAACCATGACGCTGGAAGGCGCGCCGGGTCTGCGCGACGAGCACCTGAGCGTGTTCGATTGCGCCAACCCCTGCGGCAAGAAGGGCAAACGCTTCCTGTCGGTCGACAGCCACATCCACATGATGGCGGCGGCGCAGAGCTTCATCTCGGGCGCGATTTCCAAGACGATCAACATGCCCAACAACGCCACCATCGAGGACTGCAAGGCTGCCTACGAGCTGTCGTGGTCCTTGGGGGTCAAGGCCAACGCGCTCTACCGTGACGGATCGAAACTGTCGCAGCCCTTGGCCGCGGCCCTGGTCGAGGATGACGACGAGGCCGCCGAGATCCTGGAAAGCGGTACGCCACACGAAAAGGCCGGCGTTCTGGCCGAAAAGGTGATCGAGAAAATCATCGTCAAGGAGGTCGCCCGCGCCGCGCGCACCAAATTGCCCGAGCGGCGCAAGGGCTATACCCAGAAGGCGGTCGTCGGCGGTCACAAGGTCTATTTGCGGACCGGCGAATACAAGGACGGCAATCTGGGCGAAATCTTCATCGACATGCACAAGGAAGGCGCGGGCTTCCGGGCGATGATGAACAATTTCGCCATCGCCGTGTCGGTCGGCCTGCAATACGGCGTCCCGCTCGAGGAATTCGTGGACGCCTTCACCTTCACCAAGTTCGAACCTGCGGGCATGGTGCAGGGCAACGCGGCGATCAAGAATGCCACGTCGGTTCTGGACTACATCTTCCGCGAACTGGCCGTCAGCTATCTGGACCGGGAAGATCTGGCCCACGTCAAACCCGAAGGCGCGACCTTCGACTCGATCCACAACGGCGGCGAAGGCGCCCCCGACGCGGATGGCAACGTCTCGGCCCTTGGTCAATCGGCGGCCACCAAGTCGCTGGAGGTCATCAAGTCGGTCACCTCGTCAGGGTATCTGCGCAATCGTATGCCGCAGGATCTGGTCGCGCTTCGTGGTGGCATGGACCGTGTCGCGGCGGAACTTGCCGGATCGACCGCGGCGTCAGGCTTCTCGGAGACCGCGCAGGCCACGTTCACCACCTCCACCACGACGGTCGCGGCCACGGGTCTGAACGCGCGGGCCAAGGCAAAGATGCAGGGCTACGAGGGCGAGGCCTGTGGCGAGTGTGGCAACTACACGCTGGTCCGCAACGGCACCTGCATGAAGTGCAACACCTGCGGCGGGACGTCCGGTTGTAGCTGAACGGATTGATGCCGGGGGCGCGGGGACGGCATCCCGCGCCCCCGGCTTTTCTGCGGCTATCCGGCACGCCGAACGGTCTCGGAGGCCGGGCATGAACACCCGAGATATTGGGTTTCGGATCCCCCGAAGAAGACCGGGGCAGGTTTTCGGGGTCCGCGGGTAACGCCGAAGCGAAAGCGCGAAAGGTCCGTCATGGCCACCGGGCGCCCCGCCCGTCATTTGCCGGCTTGCAGGTCAAACGCAGATGCTCGACCTTGGCCAGCGATCCGCTATCGTCGGCGCAACACCATCTTGAGAGGCAGAGACCCATGGATACTTCGGATTTCAGGAACCGCATCGCTGTCGTGACCGGCGGTGCGCAGGGGATCGGCGGGGCCGTCGCTACGGAGCTGGCCCATCACGGCGCGCGTGTCGCGATCTGGGACATGGACAAGGAACTGGCGTCCAAGGCTGCCGCGACGCTGGGCAACGGGGCCATCGCCGTGCCCTGCGATCTGGGCGACTGGGCCTCGGTGCAGGCGGCGCACAAGCAGACCGTGGATGCGTTGGGCGAAGCAGACATCCTCGTGAATTCCGCCGGGATCGCCGGGTCAAACGCGCCCCTGGCCGATTATCCGGTCGAGGAATTTCAGCAGATCGTCGCGATCAACCTGACCGGCACGTTCCTCGTGAACAAGGCGGTGGTGCCGGGGATGCGGGCCAAAGGATACGGTCGCATCGTCAATATCGCCTCGGTCGCGGGCAAGGAGGGGAATCCCAACGCCTCGGCCTATTCCGCGTCCAAGGCGGGTGTCATCGGCCTGACCAAATCGCTGGGAAAAGAGCTGGCGGATATGGATATCGCGGTGAACTGCGTGACCCCCGCCGCCGCCCGCACCCGCATCTTCGACCAGATGAAGCAGGAGCACATCGACTACATGCTGTCGAAAATTCCGCGCGGTCGCTTTCTTGAACTGGGCGAGGCGGCCGCGATGATCCTCTGGCTCTGCTCGAAGGAGAACAGCTTCACCACGGGCGCGGCCTTCGATCTGTCGGGCGGACGCGCCACCTATTGATCCAACCGATGTCACGGAGCCTGCGATGACCCTTTCCATCTATCTGTCCGGCGAAATCCACACCGATTGGCGCAACGAAATCATGCAGGGCTGCGCGGATGCGGGTCTGGATGTCACCTTCTCCGCCCCGGTGACCGACCACGCCGCCTCGGACGATTGCGGCGTGGCCATTCTGGGGGCCGAGCCGGACAAGTTCTGGCACGACAACAAGGGCGCCAGACTGAACGCCATCCGCACGCGCACGGCACTCGCCGCTGCCGACATCGTGGTCGTGCGGTTCGGTGACAAGTACAAGCAATGGAACGCGGCCTTCGATGCGGGGCAGGCGGCGGCCTTGGGCAAATCGCTGATCGTGCTGCATGGTCCCGATCATCAGCACGCGCTGAAAGAGGTCGATGCCGCCGCGCTCGCCGTGGCCGAAACCCCGGCGCAGGTCGTCCAGATCCTGACCTATGTGCAGACCGGCGCGCTGCCTTAGGAAAAAACCGACCAGCCGGTGAAATCCGTCAGCAACTCCGCGGCTTCGGTGCCGACCTTGGAATTGCCATAGCTGTTCAGCCCCGGCGACCAGATCGCGATGGATGCCCGGCCGGGCGCAACCATCAGGATACCGCCGCCGACCCCGCTCTTGCCCGGCAGACCGACGCGGAAGGCGAAATCGCCCGACCCGTCGTAATGGCCACAGGTCATCATCAGGGCCCCCAGCCGCCGTGCCCGCGCGGGTGCCATCAGGGGCGGAGCACCCGGCAGTTGCGCGATCATCCGACCGGCCATGGCCAGTTGATCGGTGGTCATCTCGACCGCGCATTGGTGGAAATACGTGCCCAGCGTCAGTTCGGGCGCGTTGTGCAGATTATCATATGATTTCAGATAATTCGCCAGCGCCACATTGCGGAACCCATAGCGCGCCTCGGACGCGGCGACGCTCGGGTCGATATGGATATCCTCGTCTCCGGCGGCGGCGCGCAGAAATCCCAGAAACTCGCTCAGCGCCTGTTTCGGCGCGCGGTTGGCCAGCATGGCATCCGTCGTCACCAGCGCGCCGGCGTTGATGAACGGATTGCGCGGGCGGCCCTTCTCCTGTTCCAGCAGAAGGATCGAATCGAAGCGATCGCCGGATGGCTCCCGATCGACGCGCCGCCAGATATTATCTCCTTCGCGCCCCAGGACGCAGGCCAGCATGAAGACTTTCGACACGCTCTGGATCGAGAATGGCACGCTGCGCGCGCCTGCCGACAGACGTGTCCCGTCTGCCAGAACGACCGAGATCGCAAACTGGTTAGGCGCCACATCGGCAAGCTCAGGAATGTAGGTGGCGACCTGTCCCCAGTCGTCTGCCGCGTGAACCTCGGTCGACAGACGATCCAGAAATGCCTTCAGCTTGCCTGGGTCGACGGGGGGCACGGGGCCTGCGGGGCGGTCGTCGGTCATCGCGGTCTCCGGGGGCGGTGGCTGGCCGGACCATAGTCCGCGCGGCGGGGCAGGGAAACGCCTGCCGACCTGTTTGCGCCCACCCCGACGCGCGCCTATCTTGCGCCGCCGAGCCATGAAGCCAAAGGGGATACCGCCATGACCGACCGCCCGCTTTCGATCGCCTGTCTGGGCGAAGCCATGGTGGAGCTGTCGCTGGACGGCGATATCGCGCATCTGGGCTTTGCGGGCGATACGCTGAATACCGCGATCTATCTGCGCCGGTCCCTGCCGGATGTGCATCGTGTGTCTTTCGTCTCTGCCGTCGGGCAGGACATGCTGTCGGACCGGATGGTGGCGCGCATCGCGGCCGAAGACGTGTCGACCGATCACATCACCCGCCATGCCGACCGTATCGCCGGGGCCTATGCCATCGAAACCGATACGTCTGGCGAACGCAGCTTCGTCTACTGGCGCGACACATCTGCGGCGCGCACCATGATGACACCCGACAGCCCGATCCAACCCGAAACCCTGTCGCAGTTCGACGTGGTGCACCTGTCTGCCATCACGCTGGCGATACTGGCGCCGCAAGCCCGCGCGGCGCTGATGTCGTGGGTTCCGGGGTACCGCGCCTCGGGGGGGCGTATCGCCTTCGACAGCAACTATCGCCCCCGACTGTGGGAAGACGTGCCGACGGCACAGTCGGCGGTCGCAGCGATGTGGCGCGAAACCGACATCGGATTTCCCAGCGTCGACGACGAAATGGCGCTCTTCGGCGATGCGGACACCGCTGCCGTGATGGCGCGGATCGAAGGATACGGCGTTCCGACAGGTGCGCTCAAACGTGGCGAATCCGGCCCGTTGCCCATAGGCGCGCGCTTCGACGCGACCTATGCGCCTTGCGACAAGGTGGTGGACACGACGGCGGCGGGCGACAGCTTTACCGGCGGATACCTCGCAGCCTGGCTGTCCGGCGCGGATCAGGCCGCCGCACTGCAAACGGGCCATAGTCTGGCATGCCGTGTCATCGGCTACCGTGGCGCGATCATTCCGCGCTCAGGTCCATGATCTCGGGCCACTCATAGGTGGCTTCGCCCGGACGGTCGCGCAGCGCATCCTGCGCGATTGCCCGACCCAGACGGGCCACGGGGATACCGCGCAGCTTCTTCATCGGCCCCTGAAACAAGGGAGTCAGCCTGGGCCAGATCGCCAGCGTCAGCGCCTGCGAGAGGCCATAGCGGTTCTTCGGCGTCAGGATCATCGACGGATGAAACAGGCTCAGCCGGTCGAAGGCCAGTGCCCGCAGCCCGTCCTCCAGTTCGCCCTTGCTGCGCGCGAAGAAAATCCGCGACCCGGCATCCGCCCCGACCGAAGACAGCAGCGAAAATCCGGACACACCTGCGGCCCGGCAGGCCGTGGCGAACGCCAGCGGAATATCGTGGTCGATGCGCCTGAATTCCGCCCGCGACACGTTCGATGGCTCGCCCACGCCCAGACAGCAGATCGCGGCATCCTGCCCTTCAAGATGCGCGGCATAGCTGGCGGGGTCGGCCAGATCGACGACATGCTGATCCGCTGCCAATCCATCCTCGGTCCGTCGGCCAAGTGCCGTCACCCCGGCCCGCCCGGTCAGCGCCGCAGCGCAGGCCCCGCCCACGGCCCCGGTCGCCCCGATCATCACGACCTTTTTTTCAACCCGCATCACGAATGCTCCTCCGCCGCCGTCGCGGCCAGTGCCCGGTTATAGACCCGCAGTGCATCAACATGCAGCACAACGCCCAAGACATCCGGTGCACCTTCATCAGACAGCCGAACGACCGCCAGAAAGTCCGAATTCGACCTCTCGAACAGGGGCATCGCGGCCTCCAGCGTGTCGACGGGGGCCACGAACAGCCCCTCGTTCACGGCCCGGCGCACGCGGTCCTCGGGCGGGGCATTGGGGTGGTCGGACGATTTCATCACGCTCGAGACCTTGAACATCGCCAGCAGATAGGCCTGCGGCCCCGCCGCCAGATGGATACCGCGCCGCTCCAGCTGCGTCAGGAAGAACGACCGATCCACCATCCGTGACGCCAGCGCCGATGCGATCGACACCGCGACCATCACCGCCAGCCCGGTCTGCCAATCGCCGGTCAGCTCGAACACGATCAGCGTCGTCGAGATCGGCGCGCCCAGCACCGCCCCCCCGACCGCGCCCATCCCCGCCAGCGCATAGAGTGATCCGGTCCCCGAGATGTCGGGAAAGACCGCCGTCGCGATCAACCCGAACGCCAGCCCGGTCAGGGCCCCGACCATCAGTGCGGGCGAAAATATCCCACCGCCCATCCGTCCGCCCATGGTGATACTGACGGCGGCGACCTTCAGGATGGCGAACACGATTGCCTCGCGCAGGATCAGGTTTCCCGACAGGGCCGCGCTCGTCGTCTCGTAGCCGACTCCGATGATATGCGGAAAGAAGATCGCCATCGCCCCCAGCATCAGCCCCGCCATGGCCGGGCGCAGCATCGGCGGCATCGACAGGCGCGCCTGGATGCGGTTTGCCACGTCCTCGGCGAAAAACACCGATTTCATCAAGGTCACCGCCACCAGCGCGCAGACCACGCCCAGCAGGATGAACGCCGGCAGTTCGACATAGAACGCCAGCGCCCCCGCCTGCGGCAGAACGAATTCGGTCACGTCGCCAAAGTGGATGCGGCTGATGACCGCCCCTGACACGGCGGCGATGGCGATGGGCGCGAAGGCATGGACGGCGAAATGCCGCAGTACGACTTCCATCGCGAACAGCGCGCCCGCCAGCGGCGCGTTGAAACTGGCCGCGACGCCCGCCGCCACCGCGCATCCCAGAAGGTCGCGGCCCGTCACCCCATCGGCGTTCATCTTGTTGCTGACCCAGCCCGCGATCATGCCGGTCATGTGGACCACGGGCCCCTCGCGGCCCGACGAGCCGCCCGACGACAAAGTTATCAGCGAGGCGGCGATCGACGCCAATCCGGCGCGACGTTCGACCCGGCCTTCCTTCATGGCCGAGGCCTGGATGACCTCGGCGACAGCGCGGATACGCCCATCCGGGGTGAACCGCGTCAGGATCCATCCGACCAGAAGGCCGCCCATCACCGGCAGGATGAGCACCCAGAACCAGGGCATCGTCGCCGCGAAGGAATGCAATTTGCGTGGATCGTCCGTGCCATATAGCGCCGTCTGCAAGCTTTGAATGGCCATCATGAAGGCGACGGCGGCATAGCCCGAGGCGATGCCCACGATCAGCGCGATAAACCAGAACTGAACCTTGGACGGCCCGCGCCTGCGCACCACCTCCCAGGCGCGGCGGACCCTTCCGGTAATCGGATGCGATGCTCTGGCGGCTGACGGGGGGGCGTCGGTCACGGCCTCTTGTCCTTCCCGCGCCCCTCGCGCACCCTCGGGGGCGTTCCATTTGGGGAGGGGCCGATGATCCCGCAAGACGCACTGTCCGAATTGCAGGCGATGCTAGGCGAACGACTGTCCACGGGAAAGAGCGATCTGTCCCTGCATGGCCGGTCCGAAACGTTCCATCCCGAAATGCCGCCCGACGCCGTGGCCTATCCCGTGACGACGGCGGAGGTGGCGGCCATCGTGCAGACCTGCGCCCGACATGGCCTGCCGGTGATCGGCTGGGGCACCGGCACAGCGCTGGAAGGCCATGCCTCTGCCCCGCGCGGCGGCGTTACGGTCGACTTCCGCCACATGGATGCGGTGCTGGAAATCGTGCCCGACGACATGCTGGTGCGCGTCCAGCCGGGCTGCACGCGCGAAGCGCTGAACACCGAACTCCGCGCCACCGGCCTGATGTTTCCAGTCGATCCCGGCGCCAATGCCTCGCTCGGTGGGATGGCCGCAACGCGCGCCAGCGGGACAACGGCGGTGCGCTACGGCACGATGCGCGATCAGGTGCGCGGGCTGGAGGTCGTGCTGGCCGACGGGCGCGTCATCCACACTGGCTCCCGTGCCCGGAAATCATCGGCGGGCTATGACCTGACCGCGCTGTTCGTCGGCTCCGAAGGGACGCTGGGCCTGATCACCGAACTGACCCTGAAACTCTGGGGCCAGCCCGAGGCGACCGCCGCCGCCGTCTGCGGTTTCGCGACGACCGAAGGCGCCATCGACGCCGTGATCCTCGCCATGCAGATGGGGCTGACCCCGGCGCGCATCGAATACGTCGATGTCGCCACCACCCGGATACTGAATGCCGCCGACGGGGCCGACCTGCCCGAGACGCCGCATCTGCTGCTTGAATTCCACGGCTCCGACGCCGCTGTCGCGACCGAGGCGGAACATTTCGGCCAGATCGCCGCAGACCATGGCGGCAGCGCATATCGCTGGGCCACCAAACCCGAGGATCGCAGCAAACTCTGGTCGATGCGCCACCGTGCCTATCACACGATCCTGGCCACACGTCCCGGTGCCACCGCCGTCGTCACCGATGTCTGCGTCCCGATTTCCAAACTGGGGCAGGCCATCGCCCGCGCCGCCGCCGACATCGATGTCTCGTCGCTTGATGGTCCTATCCTGGGCCATGTCGGAGACGGCAATTATCACGCGATCCTGCTGGTCGACCGCAACGCGCCCACAGAGATCGCCGAGGCCAAGCGCCTGTCGGACGCAATGGTCGCGCATGCGCTGGACCTGGGCGGCACGGCGACGGGCGAACATGGCGTCGGCCTTGGCAAGCTGCACCTGATGGAGGCGGAACATGGGGCCGCCTGGGACGTGATGGGCGCGATCAAACGCAGCCTCGACCCCGACGGCACGATGAACCCCGGCAAACTGGTCCGACAGAACTGAGGGTCGCGATGCGGTCGCTCATGCGCGACTATGCAGGCCTTGCCGCGGTCGAATTCAGGGTCCGCTGTTCCGTGCCGTGTCATCGCGCGCCGGCGCTTTCTTTACACGACCGACGTCTATTGAAACCGGTGCTTGCAGGTGGCCCTTTGCCAGAAGTATCGCGTCGAAGCCTGAACCCGATACCGCAATGGTGATATGACGTATGTACTGAAAATCGTTAGGCCGTTCCCACATCCGACGGACAGGAGGACGGCTTTGGCGGCTTCGCTGAACCGGTCGCCGATCAGGAGCAGTCATGAAAAGAATATTGCTGCGCTGGGCGGCTCCATTGATCGGTGGTGTCGTGGCGCTTCTTTTGATTTTCCTGCTGTATGGAAGCCTGGACTTCTGGAAATTCCTGGAAGTGTTGCGTTCGGCCAATCCCGTCTGGATCGTGGTTCTTGCCGTGACCATCCTGCTGGAACAGTTCCTGAACGGCTGGAAATGGCGTCAGATTTTGCATGATGTCAAATCTGTTGGCACCTTGAGGTTAACCGGCGCTTTGCTGGCCGGATACGGGGCCAATGTGCTGGTGCCGCTTGGCATCAGCCCGTTGGTACGGGCATGGATCATCGCACGGCTTGAACAGTTGAAGATGGCAACCGTACTGACAACCACAATCATTTCGCGCTTTGTCGACGGCGTGGTTTTTGCGCTTTTTGCCGGTGTCCTGGCTATGTCCGGGCGGGTTCCGCAGGTCGAGGGCAATCTGGAACTGGGCCTGAGCGTCGCGGGGGCACTCAATATTGCAGTATTCGGGGGATTGCTTTGGGCGATGTTCCGGTTCCGCGCGCTTTTCGCCACCGACGGACCAGCGGTTTGCCGTCTGTTTGACTGGCTGGCCAAGCGAATGCGCGGCGATGGCAGGGAACTGCGCAGGGCTCTCTGCAATGGTGTGGTCTGGCCGCGCGATGCGATGCGGCGGGCGGCGGTGTTCCTGGGTGCGGTCGCGGCCAAGCTGACAGCAGCCACCCACTTCGTCTGGGCAGGTCTTGCGGTTGGCGTCGTTCTGACCCCTTGGGACTATATTTTCCTGATGGTGTTTGCCGGGTTCATCATGGTGCTGGGTCGTTTCGTGCGGATCCCCGGCAGCTTCATTTTTGGCGCAGGATTTGCGTTGCAAATGCTGGACGTTCCGCCCGAAACGGCGCTTCTGATGATCCTGTTCAATTATATCATGTCAATCATTCTTGTGGTGGGCTTCGGCTTGATCGTCCTGTGGCAAAACGGCATAGACATCCACCGCGCCCGACTTGCATCGCAAGCCGTCGACGCCGGCATATGAAGCCAATGTCGTGGCGGAAAAATCGGACCTGTCCGACATCTCGACACGGCCGGACATTCCGGGTCGGGTCCAAAGGCCCCGGCAAAGCGCAGGTGCAGAATGATGCGTCTGGACGGAATACCGGGGTAATACCCCGGTATGCACCCCCGTAATATCCGGATTTGCAGACGGCGGCGGCGTCAGATCTGTTCGATCGTGACCTTGGTGTCATAGAATGCCAGATGCCCTTCGACCGCCTTGGCGTCCGGATTCGTGACATCCTCGTAGGTCCAGGCGACATCCATGATCTGTGCCGACTGACCGATGTACGAATAATAGTTCGCCGTGCCCTTGTATGGAGATTCCGTCGTCGTTTCAGTGCGTTCCAGCAAGGCCATCGCAACGTCCGCGCGCGGGAAGTAAATCACGAAGCCCATATCGTCCTCGACCAGGGACAGGGCATTCCTGCTTTCGACCAGAACGCCATCGTCTGAACGCACGGACCAGGTTCCCTCGGCGGGCGATACGGTGATCTTCGTCATGAGCTTCTCCCTCTTTCGGCGAACCCTATCCGTTGCGAACCCCCGACGAAAGGTCAGAGAGGCGCGCACATCGCGGTCAGCCATTCCCTCTCCGCACCGTCAACGCGCGGGCCTATTTTCGACATGACATCAGCATGATACCTATCGACCCACGCCCGCTCGTCGGGTGACAGAAGCGCGCGATCAATCAGTCGCCGGTCGATCGGAACCCAGGTCAGCGTCTCGAACCGCAGCATCTTGCGGTCGTCGCCGCCGTCGGGTCGAACCGCCTCGACCACATGGATCAGGTTTTCGATCCGGATGCCGTATTCGCCCTCGCGGTAATATCCCGGCTCGTTCGACAGGATCATGCCCGCTTCCAGTGGCACCTGACTGACACGGCTGATCCGCGCAGGCCCGTCATGCACACCCAGATAGACGCCGACACCATGCCCCGTCCCATGATCGTAATCGCGGTGATCCATCCACAGGGGCGCGCGCGCCAGAGCGTCCAGATGCGCGCCCGCGACACCGACCGGAAACCGCGCCCGGCTGATCGCGATCAGTCCCTGCAACACGCGGGTAAACGCCCGCACAGCACCGTCCGGTGGCGTTCCCAGCGGCATGGTCCGTGTGATATCCGTGGTTCCATCCAGATATTGCGCGCCGGAATCGACCAGCAGGATTGTGTCCGTTCCCAACTTCCGGTTCGTGTCCTCGTTGACCCGGTAATGCACGATGGCACCGTTGGAACCGACGCCTGCGATGGTCTCGAAGCTGATATCCTTCAACTGGTTTGTATCGCGCCGGAATCCTTCCAGTGCGCGGACCACGTCGATCTCGGTCGCATCCGCCGGGCGCTCGTGGTCCAGCCAGCGCAGGAAACGGACCATGGCGGCCCCGTCGCGCAGATGCGCCTCGGTCGTGGCGGCGATCTCGGCCCCGGTCTTGCGCGCGCGGCGCAGGGCGAAGGGGTCGGGGATCGCCTTGGCATCCGTCAGCATTTCGGCCAGCGCGACGGGGCAACTTGCTGGGTCATGGCCGACAGGGCCGGTCAGCCCGCCCAGCAAAGCGGCCATGTCTGCGGGCGCCGTGATCCGCACGTCAGGTCCCAGATGATCCGTGATCGGGGCGGCTTTTTCCGGCGCGCAGATCAGATCGACGCCGGCATCGGCATGGATCACCGCAAAGCACTGCGGCAGGGGCGTTCGCGCAATGTCAGCACCGCGAATGTTCAGCAGCCAGGCCACCGCCTCGGGTTGGTTCGTGACATAGCTGGCGACACCGGCGGCTTGCAGCGCGGTGGCGATTTCGGCGCGTTTTTCGGTGGCGGATTTACCGGCCAGCGCCTGCGGATAGATGGTCATCGGCGCGTTGGGCGGGGCCGGACGGTCGGGCCATGTGGCATCGATACCGTTGGACACCGCCACGACGTCCAGCCCGGACAGTTTGCGCAGCCCCTCGATCTGAGTAACGCTGTGCAGCATGGGATCGAATCCTAGACGTCCGCCGTCAGGCAGGGCACCGGGCAACCAGTCGGCCAGTCCCGTCGCGGGCCAGTTCACCGTCTCGAAAATCGCGGGGTCGGTCTGCGCGCGGACCTGCACGGTATACCGCCCATCGGTGAAGATCGCCGCCCGGTCGCGCAACACGACGACGAACCCCGCGGACCCGGTGAAGCCGGAAATATAGGCCATCCGCTCGTCGCGGGGGGCGACGTATTCGCCCTGATGCGCGTCGGCGCGGGGCACGAGGAAAGCGTCGAGATCCTGCGTGGCCATCCACGCGCGCAGGCGGGCCACGCGGGGCGCGGCGGCCTCGGGTCGGGCGGTGACGTCGAAGGTCTGGAACATGCGGGTCTCCGGTTTGGTCGCAATGTCGGGAGGCAGGGCGCGCACCGCCGGACCCCTGCGAAATATTTTCAAATAGGGGAGGGCTTTTCAATCCCGCTTCCCCCTTGTCCAAATATCCCCGCCGGAGGCTTCGACCGGGCAGGGCGCACCAGGGTCAGGAGGCGCGGCGCATTCCCATCACCCGCGCCCTTGCGCGCGGATCGCTGTCGAACAAGGCGGCCAGCTGTTCTGTCATCGCGCCCGCCAGCTGCTCGACGTCCGTGATCGTTACGGCCCGGTCGTAATACCGCGTCACGTCATGCCCGATGCCGATGGCCAGCAGTTCGACCGCGCGGCGTTTCTCGACCATGGCGATCACGTCGCGCAGATGCTTTTCCAGAAAGTTTGCCGGGTTCACCGACAGGGTGCTGTCGTCGACCGGCGCACCATCGGAAATCACCATCAGGATCTTGCGCGCCTCGGGCCGGGCGGTGGCGCGGCGGTGCGCCCATTCCAGCGCCTCGCTGTCGATGTTTTCCTTCAGCAGGCCTTCCTTCATCATCAGCCCAAGGTTCGGGCGCACCCGGCGCCATGGCGCATCGGCGGATTTGTAGATGATGTGGCGCAGGTCGTTCAGGCGACCGGGCGAGGCGGGGCGTTCGGCCTTGAGCCAGGCCTCGCGGGATTGTCCGCCCTTCCACGCCTTGGTGGTAAAGCCCAGTATCTCGACCTTCACACCGCAGCGTTCCAGCGTCCGCGCCAGAACGTCGGCGCAGATCGCGGCGATCGAAATCGGACGTCCGCGCATCGAGCCGGAATTATCCAGAAGAAGCGTCACGCAGGTATCGCGGAACTCGGTATCCCGCTCCATCTTGAACGACAGGGGGGTGGTGGGGTTGGCGACGACGCGGGCCAGACGTCCGGCGTCAAGGATGCCTTCCTCAAGGTCGAACTCCCACGAGCGGTTTTGCTGAGCCTGCAAACGGCGCTGCAACTTGTTCGCAAGTCGCGACACCGCGCCCTTCAGCGGCTCCAACTGCTGATCCAGATAGGCGCGCAAACGCTCCAGCTCCGCCGGTTCGGCAAGGTCGGCGGCCCCGACGATCTCGTCAAAAGCTTCGGTGAAGACAGTGTAATTCGGGTCGGCGTCCGATACCGGCTGCGGGGCGGGAGGGTCCTTCGCCTCGTCCGAGTCGGGCATCTCCGCCTCTTCACCGGCTTCCTGATCGGCCATGTCGTCCATGCTGACCTGGGCCTGGCTGGGGTCGTCCTGCTGCTCCTGCGACTGATCCGGCGAAGCGTCGGCATCGGCGTCCTCCTGATCGTCGTCGCCGGTGCTGTCGGGCTCCTCCTCTTCCTCGGACTGGCCCTCGTCCTCCTGATCCTCGTCTTCGATATCGGGGTCGTCGCCCAGCTGGTCGCCGTAGCCCAGGTCCTCGATCATCTGGCGGGCAAGGCGGGCGAAGGCGGACTGGTCGGCCAGCAGGTCCTGCACGTTGTCCAGTCGGTCACCCACCGATTCCTCGATGAAGCCGCGCCACAGGTCCAGGGCATTGTCCGCGCCCTTGGGCATGTCGCGGCCCGTGGCCATCTGGCGGACCCAATATCCGACGGCGGAAGCCAGCGGAATCTGCGCCTTGTCGGTCACGTCGCCATAGCCCTTGCGCGTCGCCTCGACACTGATCTTGGCGTCGATGTTGCCCGCGGTGCCGGGCATGTCGCGGGCGCCGACCGCCTCGCATCGGGCGGTTTCCATCGCTTCGTACAACTCGCGCGCCATGTTGCCCTGTGGCATGTACTTGTTGGCCACCGCGATGTCGTGGTGGCGGTGGCGCAGGGCGAAAGCGTCGGCGGTGCCGCGCGACAGCAGCACTTCGTCGCGGGTCATGCGGCGGCTGACCTGCGGCAGGCGGATGCTGTCGTCGGTCTTGCCCGGCGGATCGACGGAGAACGAGACGTTCAGCTCCGGATCGTCGGCCATGGTCTTGGTGGCCTCGGCGAGGGCCTTCTTGAACGGATCGGCGGGGTTGTCGGTTGGCTTATTCATGGTGACTTTCCAGACTCCGTAAGCTTTTTCATTGTCCGGCGGGGCACCCAATGATGGCGCCCATAAACATCAGCGATCCCCAACTGAAATCGATTTTTTTCCAGTGACCATTCGACGTCCGAAGAGAAATAAAACTGCTTCTCCTCTCCTACGTCAATCGTGCACGGAAGCTCTATTGGAAGAAGAGCAGGCTTTGCATCCCATGTCTTCACAATGAATCCTTGGAACCGCCTAGTTGCTACTGTGTGCCAACGAGGTCGTCGCCCGATAAATAGTTTGACTGTACATGCAATTGGACCGTGGTTCACGATTGTCGCGATGACGAACTCGAGCTTGTCAGAATTTTTGCTCCCAAACCCGACGAACCTGCCCACTGACATCTGAAGCTGTGGCTTAGGGTAGATAAATTTTGACCAAACATTCCAGACAAAGCCGCATAACGAGATACAGAGAGAGAAGGCGCTGAATATCAACGCTATCTGAGCAGTCGTCCACTCAGCCCACATCACCCCAAGCTCAGACTCGCCGCACTCTCCGGCAGTTCCTCGTCGAAGCACCGCTGGTAGAACTCCGCCACGGTCTGCCGCTCCAGCTCGTCGCATTTGTTCAGGAACGTCAGGCGGAACGCATATCCCACGTCGCGGAAGATCTCGGCGTTCTGGGCCCAGGCCAGCACGGTGCGGGGCGACATGACGGTGGACAGGTCGCCGTTCATGAATGCGGTCCGGGTCATGTCGGCGACGGTGACCATGCGGCTGACGGTCTTGCGCCCGGCCTCGGTATTGTAATGCGCGTTCTTGGCCAGAACGATCATCGTCTCGGCGTCGTGGCTCAGATAGTTCAGCGTTGCCACCAGCGACCAGCGGTCCATCTGCGCCTGGTTGATCTGTTGCGTGCCATGATACAGGCCCGTCGTGTCGCCCAGGCCGACCGTGTTGGCAGTGGCGAACAGGCGGAAGGACGGGTGCGGTTCGATGATGGTGTTCTGGTCCATCAGGGTCAGCTTGCCGTCATGTTCCAGCACGCGCTGGATCACGAACATCACGTCGGCACGGCCCGCGTCGTATTCGTCGAACACGATGGCGACAGGGTTCCGTAGCGCCCAGGGCAGGATGCCTTCGTGGAATTCGGTGACCTGCACGCCGTCGCGCAGCTTGATCGCATCCTTGCCGATCAGGTCGATCCGGCTGATATGGCTGTCGAGATTCACGCGGACGCAGGGCCAGTTCAGGCGCGCGGCGACCTGTTCGATGTGTGTCGATTTCCCGGTGCCGTGATAGCCCTGGATCATCACCCGGCGGTTCCAGCCGAAGCCCGCCAGAATCGCCAGCGTGGTATCGGGATCGAACTTGTAGGTCGGGTCCATGACCGGCACGCGGTCGCCGCCTTTGGGAAACCCCTTGATGATCATGTTGCTGTCGATGCCGAACACCTCGCGGACGGAAAAGTCCTTGGTCGGTTCCGCCATCATGTCCATCGCACCATCTGCCATCGTCCGGTCTCCTTGCAGTTGCTCGCCCGGATGCAACATAAGGGGGTTATCTGCAAGGGGAAGGCCGGGCGTGAAATCGACGCGTGCGTGCCTGAGGCATACATCGGGAGGGTCGATTGGCGACACGTGACGATCTGGAGCGCTGGCTTGCCGGGGCGGCCCTGGGAGACCGTGCGGCGTTCGGACAGCTTTACGATGCGACATCGGGGAAACTCTTCGGTTTGTCGCTGCGTGTCTTGGGAAACCGAGCGGAAGCAGAGGACGCCTTGCAGGACATCTATGTCAAAATATGGCGAAACGCCGACCGATACCGCGTGAACGGGCTGTCCCCGATTACCTGGATGGCAACGGTCGCGCGCAACCATTGCATCGACCGGCTGCGCAAGCGACGGGCCGAGGCGGGGCGGCGCGAGATGCCCGCCGACGATCTTCTGCGTGACATCGCCCCCGGACCCGAGGCGAACGCCGTCGCCCGCGGTGAGGCGCGCGCCATCGTCGACTGCCTGGCCGAACTGGAGGATCAGAAGTCCGAAGCCGTGCGCCGCGCCTATCTGGAAGGCGAGACATATGCCGATCTGGCGGCGCGCTTCGACATTCCGCTTAACACGATGCGGACATGGCTGCGGCGCAGTCTGATCGCCCTGCGGGAGTGTCTGAGCCGATGACCGACGTGACCGACACATTCGAAGACGATGATCGCGCGCTGATAGGCGAGTATCTTCTGGGCCTTCTGTCCCCCGAGGAAGAAGCGGCCGTTGAACGGCGTCTGCCGCAGGACCGGACGCTGGCGCAACTGCACTCAGACTGGGCCGAGGCGCTGTCGCCGATGCTGGCCGGTCGCGATGTGCCCGCGCCCGCCCGTCTGCGCGCCGAAATCGAGGCCAGGTTGTTCCGACCCGAGCCGAAACGCAGCCGCTGGTGGGGCTGGGCGGGCATCGTCGCGGGGCCGGTCGCGGCCTTTGCGCTGGCCGTTTTCCTGTTGCAGCCACCGACCGGATTCGTCCCGACGCTGAACGCCGAAATGCCGGGCATCGAAGGCTCCGGCGCGGGCGATCTGTACCTGGCCGCTGGCACCGACGGCACCGATCTGCTGATCATTCGCCGGTCGGGTGAGCCATTGCCGGGCCGTGTCCTGCAACTCTGGCTGATCGCCGGCGATGCCGCGCCGGTATCGCTGGGTGTGCTGCCCGATCAGGACCGTGTGGTCATTCCGGCCCCGGCGGGTCTGACAGCGGGCGCGGTTCTGGCCGTCTCGGACGAACCGCCGGGCGGGTCGCCCACCGGGCAGGCGACGGGTGCGGTTCTGGCCGCCGGACCTCTTTACGATCTGTAAAGGCACTTTCGCGCCATCTGGCTGAAACTCCGCCGCGCCCTTTGCGTGTCTGGATGCGACGGGGGGCAGACGCTCTCCGCGCATTCAGTCTGGAGAGACATCATGAAAACAATCGTTCTTGGCGCTGCCGCCGCCCTGTCGCTGACCACCGCTGCCGCACTGGCCGACGCGAATGCCGCGAACCCGATGGTCGGCGGGGCGGAGATGTTCGCCGAAAAGAACATCATCGAGAACGCCGTGAACTCGCCGATCCACACCACGCTGGTCGCCGCCGTGACTGCCGCCGATCTGGTCGAGACGCTGCAGGGCCCCGGCCCGTTCACCGTATTCGCCCCGACGGACAAAGCTTTCGGCATGGTCAGCGAGGAGTCGCTGAACGCCCTGCTGCTGCCCGAGAACAAGGCCCAGCTTCAGCAGGTCCTGACCTGTCATGTCGTCGCCGGAGACGTGATGTCGGACGCGCTGAAGGGCATGATCGACGCCGACGGCGGTTCCTACCCGATCACGACCGTGGGCGGTTGCGTTCTGCAGGGCACATATTCGGGCGACACCTTCACCCTCACGGACGAAAATGGCCGCGAAGCGACCGTGACCACCGCCGACGTCAAACAATCGAACGGCGTCATTCACGTCATCGACCGTGTTCTGCTGCCCAGGCAGTAAGTGATGACGGCGCGTCCTCCCGCGCCCGTTCAACCCGTCGCGCAACACCCAAGTGGCGGCGGGCGGTGGGCGGAGCGGTCCCCCCGGACCGATTCCGTCCCATGACGACTGACGCTCCCGTGTCGTTCCGGTCGGGGGCGTCTTTTTTATGGCAGGGGCGCCGCATCGTGTAGACTGCCGGGATGAAACGCATCGTTCTTCTGTGTGACGGGACCTGGAATGCCGCCGAAGCACCCGACCCTACCAATGTCGTCCGGCTGGGCCAGGCTCTCGCTCCGGTCGGGGTGGACGATCTTGTGCAGATCCCGATCTACATCGAAGGGGTGGGCACAGGGCGGCGTGGTGTGACCGCCCTGTCACGCGCCACGGACCGCGTGTTGGGCGGTGTGCTGGGGCTGGGCCTGATGGAAAACGTGACCGAAGCCTACCGTCACCTCGTCTTTCTCTACGAGCCGGGGGACGAGGTGTTCGTCTTCGGGTTTTCCCGCGGCGCCTTCACCGCGCGATCCCTTGTCGGGTTGATCCGGTTCACGGGCCTTCTGGCACGTGCCGATCTGCACCTTTTGCCGGAGGCGGTCGCGCGCTATTCCGAGCGTCGGATCGAAACGGCGGACCGACGTCAGCGGCGCAACGCGGAATGGCGGGCGCTCAATTCGCCCCACATCATGACCGATCCCGACGATGCCGATATCTATGCCGAATTCGGCGCGGACGAGGCCGTATTGTTCGACGTGGCCTATCTGGGTGTCTGGGATACGGTGGGCGCGCTGGGCGTGCCAGGGTATTTCACGGCGGCGCCGGTGTTGAACAGGAAATACGCTTTCCACGATACAGCACTGACGCCAATGGTCCAATCCGCGCGCCACGCCGTTGCCATCGACGAGCGGCGCAGGGCGTTTCGCCCGACCCTGTGGTCCAATCTGGACGAGCTGAACCGGGGCCATGCCACCCCGCCCTATCGACAGCAGCATTTCGCGGGCGACCATGGATCGGTCGGCGGTGGCGGCGATATCACCGCGCTCAGCGCGATCGCGCTGGACTGGATGATGGACGGCGCGGGCGTCATGGGGCTGGAATTCGACCCGCTCGTCTCCGCCGCGATCAGGGCCGAGGGCGATCCGCTTGGTCCGCTGGCGAATTCCAGCGTGCCAAAAGGCGGGCCAGTCGCCGCGCTGATGCGGCGGTTCGGTGCGCCGCGCGATGCGATCTTGCGGTTGGACGACCTGCATTCCGCCGTCCGTGAGCGCTGGGCCTACGAGGCGACGGACCCGGATTTCAGGTCCTATCGTCCCGACACCCTGTCGCGACTGGCAGATGAGTTACAGCAATGGAAAGACGACCGGCCAAGCTGATGGCGTACGCTTTTTACGCCACATCTATTTGAAATTGCGGCTGTCCTTCAACTGGTCCCAGGCCCAGACGACTTCGCTCAGCTGTTCTTCCTGACTGCGGTCGCCGCCGTTGATATCGGGGTGCAGCACCTTGATCAGGCTCTTGTAAGCCTTGCGGATCATCGCCTTGTCCCAATCGTCCTTGCCTTCAAGGATGGTCAGGGCCTTGCGTTCGGTCGGCGGCAATTTGCGCCCCACGACCCCCCGTCCGGGGTTGCGGGTGGCATTGCCGCCCAGCACCTGATGCGCATCCTCGATCCCCAGGCGCGCCCAGGCGCGTTCCTCGACCGTCTTGCGAAATGGCGTGGTCGGCCGTTCATCGGATTCAGCCTGCCGGGCCAGCTCGGCCTCGGTCGCGCCGTCGAAGAAGCTCCACTTGGCATTGTATTCGCGGACGTGGTCCTTGCAGAACCAGAAATAATCTTCGCTGGTGTCGCGCATCTTGGGCGCGCGGTACTTGCCGCCTTCTTCGCATCCATCGTGATCGCAGACGCGTGTCGATGTTTCGACCGCGCCCGACATGCCACGTTTACCCCTGGGATTACGCTTTTTGGCCGTCGACACACGCATGTCGAAATTGAATGGGTCTTTGCTGGTCATCTTCGAACCCCCTTCCGGCCTGAGGCGTTGGACTCTAGGCATTGTCGGGCCGGAGGTGAAGACCTTGACGGCGCAATTCGAAGGGAAATCCGATGACAATGGAAGCGGTGATCCGCGCACGGCTGACCGAGGCGCTGTCGCCCAGCCGTCTGGAGGTGGTCAACGAGAGCCACAAACATGCGGGCCATGCCGGCGACGACGGCACGGGCGAGAGCCATTGGCACGTCGTGATCGCGGCGGATGTGTTCGCCGGACAGTCGCGCGTGGCCCGGCACCGGATGGTTCATGCGGCGCTTGGCGACATCATGCAGCAGATCCATGCCCTGTCGATGGACCTGTCGGACGGGGCCTGATGCGGCACCCGCGCCCGGGTTGCGGCCCGCTGGCGCAGGACAGGGGCGACGGACGCGGATGTGCGACCGGCGCCCGTCGGCGTCGCCGAAACGGCGTGCACCCCCGATGCACCCCCCGTACACCCCCCGTGCAGACGCGCAGGCATCCCCAGCGTGCGGTGGGGCGGTTCGGGGGTATGGCGGCAGGGGGTTCGCGACTAGAGAAGTTTGCCCTGATCCGCGTCGTTCTTCTGTTTCGGCGCGACCTTCTGGACGGACCCGAGGCGGGCGGGAATTTGCGCGGCGCGGTCGCGGAGCGCCATGGCATCCTCGATGGTGACGATCTGGATGCGGGGGACGGGGGTGAAGCCCGGTTCCTCGTGCTGGCCCGCCGTCGCCGCCTCGGCGGCCATGCCGCCCTTGGGAGGCGTGAGGGTCAGGAAGATGCCGATCTCGGCCCCCGTCCGTTCCATCGCGCCGCGCAGGTCGCGGATCATGGCGACGCCGACATTCTCGCCCGCCTTGACCGAGACGACGGCCATGGACTTCTTGCCGAAGGGGATGATGCCGTCGATGCCGCCGTCGCCGGTGTTCTTCGTCTGCTCCCCGGCCAGAAGGGAGACGGCCCATTTCTCGAATTCGAAGTAATGACGGCCTTCCGTGCGGCCCCGGCGGGCGAGGTTGCGCGCGCCCTCGATATCCTGCGGGACGCCGTAGGTCTTGAAGTTGAGATCGTCGGGTCGCTCGCGGTAGGCATCGCGCAAACGCTTTTCGATCAGGCCGATGGCGAGGTGGGTGACGTCGATGCGGCTATAGAATAGCATCGTGTCATGCACAGGTCCCCATTTATGGGCCGACCCGTGTGCAAAAGTTCGCTTCCAAACGACCTCATTATCGCAGTGCAGATAGAGCGACCCCGTCGGCTTCAGCACCCGGTGCAGTTCCAGCATCCGCACAGCCATCATCGACAGATAGGCCATCATGTCGTTCTCGCCCAGAAACGACCGCATCGCCTGCAACATGGTCAGGGCGGCGACGTTGCCGGAGCGGCGGACGTCCTGAAAGGCCTGCTCGGCACTCTCGTTCCACGACCATGTGTCGTCGAACGCCTCGATCTGCGCGAGGCTGTCTTTGCCGTCCGGGGCCTTGAACAGCTTGTTATAGCTGGCATTCGAGTTGAACGGCGGGTCCAGATAGATCAGGTCGACGCTCTCGGTCGCGATACTCTCCCGCAGGACGGCGAGGTTGTCGCCATAACACAGCTTGTTCCTGCCCGGTGCCCCTTTCGCGTCCCGAATGCCGGGATCGTCGCCGCCAAGGGTTAAGGAAGGGTTTGGAGCGGATCAAGGGGCGTCGGTCCGCCGCGTCACCCCATCAGCGGATCGGTCAGGACCAGCGGGTCGGGGCGGCGGCGGGCGCGCGGTCGCTCGGACGGCAGGGGGCGGCGGAAGACCAGCAGGATCATGGTTTTCGGCGCGGTGCCGGTCAGGTCGGTGCTGGTGTCGTTCGGAAGCTGGTCGGCGCGAACGTAATCCCAGCCATCCGTCGCCATCTGGTTGAGGACGTCGGTCAGGGTGTTCGCCATCCGCGCCTCGTCAGTTTTGAGGCCGGGCACGCGTTCGCCTTTGCGGGGGGCTGGAACAACCCTGAATTCAAAGGCTTCGGGGGCAGGGAAGGATTCGTGGCGCATATCTGGTATCCTCTGTGAAGGGGCAGAGGACACCGGGATCTGGACGATCCGATGACGGGGGCGGGACGGAAAGGCGGCAGATGCGTCGGAGTTCAGGGATCTGGCGCGCGACAGGCCTACCGCCGGGTCCGGTTGCGTCCGCCGTCGCGACCGCAACCTTGCCCGCGATGCCGCCTTACTGGCCGAGCTTCTGGCCCACCAGCCGATTGACTTCCGCAGGATTGGCCTTGCCGCCCATCGCCTTCATCGTCTGGCCGACGAACCAGCCCGCCAGCTTGGGATTGACGCGGGCCTTTTCGACCTGATCGGGGTTGGCGGCGATGATTTCGTCCACGGCCCGTTCGATCGCGCCGGTGTCGGTGACCTGTTTCATGCCGCGTGCGGCGACGATTTCCGCCGGGTCGCCGCCTTCGGTATAGACGATCTCGAACAGGTCCTTGGCGATCTTGCCGGAAATGTCGCCCGCCTCGATCAGTTTGAGGATGCCGCCCAGTTGCGCCGGGCTGACCGGGCTTTCGGCGATCTCGCGGTCGTCTTTCTTCAGGCGTCCGAACAGATCGTTGATGACCCAGTTGGCCGAGGCCTTGCCGTTGCCTGAGGCGGCGACGACCGCTTCGAAGAACGTGGCGGAGGTGGTGTCGGCGGTCAGGACCGAGGCGTCGTAGTCCGACAGGCCGAAATCGCCGATGAAGCGGGCCTTCTTGGCATCGGGCAGTTCGGGCAGATGCGCGGCGAGGTCGTCGACCCAGGCCTGTTCGATGTCCAGCGGCAGAAGGTCGGGGTCGGGGAAATAGCGATAGTCATGCGCCTCCTCCTTGGACCGCATCGACCGGGTTTCGCCCTTTTCGACGTCGTAGAGCCGGGTTTCCTGCGTGACCGAGCCGCCGGATTCAAGGATGGCGATCTGGCGGCGGGCCTCGACCTCGATGGCGGCCTGGATGAACCGCAGGGAGTTCATGTTCTTGATTTCGCAGCGCGTGCCGAGATGACCGAAGTCCTGCGTCTCCTGGTATTTCTCGTACTGGCCGGGCCGGCAGACCGAGACGTTTACGTCGGCGCGCAGGTTGCCGTTCTGCATGTTGCCGTCGCAGGTGCCCAGATAGCGCATGATCTGGCGCAGCTTGGTGACATAGGCGGCGGCTTCCTCGGGGCCGCGAATGTCGGGGCGAGAGACGATCTCCATCAGGGCGACGCCGGTGCGGTTCAGGTCGACGAAGGACAGGGCCGGGTCCATGTCGTGGATGGATTTGCCGGCATCCTGTTCCAGATGGATGCGTTCGATGCGGACGGTGCGCGCGGTGGGCGTTCCCTGATCGTTCGGGCCCAGTTCGACCAGCACTTCGCCCTCGCCGACGATGGGGTGGTAAAGCTGGCTGATCTGATAGCCCTGCGGCAGGTCGGGATAGAAATAGTTCTTGCGGTCGAAGGCGGAGGTCAGATGGATTTCGGCCTTCAGCCCCAATCCCGTACGCACGGCCTGCGCGACGCATTCTTCGTTGATGACGGGCAACATGCCCGGCATGCCCGCGTCGACGAAGGCCACGTTGGAATTGGGTTCGGCCCCGAAGGTGGTCGATGCGCCGGAAAACAGCTTGGCCTTCGTGGCGACCTGCGCGTGGACTTCCAGCCCGATGACAAGTTCCCAGTCGTGCGACTCTCCTGCGATGACGCGGGGTTTCGGGGTGGGCATCTGGGTGTCGAGCATGGGGGCCTCCGGCGGGATCGCGGCCCGGTTTAGGACGGGGGGCAGGCCGGGGCAAGCGCGTCACGCCGCTTGCGGCATCACACAGCGCATAAGCCGGGTTCCGCCGGGAGACGGGGCGCTGGTGCGCATGGGTTTGCACAAAAAGGCAAAACTGCTAATTGCCCGCAGGTCGAAGTCCGGGCTGCTACCCGGATCGTAAGCTTCGGCCTACCGGATGTCGCAATCCGGGGCGGTGAAAGCACCATCCCTTGCGTCAATTCGACAAGAATACATGTCGCCTTGGGGGTGCCACTTGATAACGAATCGATCTGCACGCGGTCTCAGACTGACCGCCTTCGCCGTTTTGACGGCGCTTGTGTCTGCTGCTGCCGCCTCGACAGGCTGGGCCGGAACCGATGCGACCGCGCCGACGGCGCCGCTGCTGACGACGCCCAGCACGATGTCTCTGCGCGTGCCTCAGGCCTCGGCCCTGGCGCCGGAAACTTCTGTCGCGCCGAAAGGCCGTCCGCGGAACATCGTCCAGAAGATGCCGGATCTGCGCTGGGATAGCGTCAACGGTTCCGCACGATGGACGCGGGCCGCGATGCGCGCACTTGAAACACACGGACAGAGGTTGGTAAATACCGTGCCGCGCGACATCGCCGAATGGTGCCCGTCCTATCCGAATGCCAGCAAGTGGGAGCGCAAGGCGTTCTGGGCCGGTCTGTTGTCGACCCTGTCCAAGCACGAAAGCACCTATCGCCCGACTGCCGTCGGGGGGGGCGGTCGCTGGTTCGGGCTGGTCCAGATTCTGCCCGCCACGGCACGGGGCTATGGCTGCGAGGCGCGGACGGGCGAGGCCTTGAAGAACGGCGCCCTGAACATGTCCTGTGCGGTGCGCATCATGAACACCACCGTGCCCCGTGACGGCGTCGTGTCGCGCGGGATGCGCGGCGTGGCCGCCGACTGGGGGCCGTTCTATTCGTCGCGCAAACGCGAGGACATGCGCCGCTGGCTGGTGCGTCAACCGTTCTGCAACGGTCTGAGCATTTCGGCACGTCCGGTCGAGCGTCCCGAATGGCTGAACGATCCGGCAGGCGACGCCGACGAGGTTCCGTTGTTCGTATCGTGGGAACTGGACAAGACGTTCCTGTCGACGCGATCGGCACCGGACGTGGCAGTGCTGAAAGACATGTGATTGACGTTTCCTGACCTGTCGATCCGGAAAGCGGGACCTTCGTGTCCCGCTTTTTCTTTTGCGGCATCCGTCTTTCACAGGTCGGACAGGACATGACGACCGCAAGCGGGAAGCCGTTGCAGCGTCATAATTTGATGAATTCCATTCGGTAGATCACCTCTTCCCCGGTCGATGGGTCTATACCCGGTGCCCCGCTGATCGTCAGGGTTTCACCCCGAAGCGAGAACGGGCGGAACAGGTCGATCTGCCAGTTGGGGTTCCAGGCCCGTTCGACGTGATGGATCACCTGATCGTCCTCGATGCTGTAGCGCGCCACGTAGGCCAGCATGGTGTCGAAGAGTTGCGCCTTCTGGTCGCTCGTCCACACCCCGTCGCGCGCGGATAGCCGGTCGTTGCGGAACACGGTCGCCATCATGCGTCCGTCGGCGTGATAGGCGATGTATCCTATGGGGTTCGGCCCCATTGCGTCGGACACCTGACCTGTCTTCAGGGCCTGCCGTGTCCAGGATATCATCCGCCAGGTGCCGATCAGGTCGTTTGCCTGTGTCATGTCTGCCTCGTTGCGAACGGTCCGCCGAAAGGGATGGGCCGTGCTGTCGATGCAGTCCGGCCCTTCGGGGACCATACCGAAAAGTTCAGCATAGAGGTATCTGACAGATCCGGTTTGCATCGGTCAAAGCAACAGCAGCCAGCCCGATACCGTCAGCACCGATACGGCCGTTCCGATCAGGACAGATGAAGCGCTGATGCGGACGGCGCGTCCGTGCATCGCCGCGAACAGATAGGAATTGACGCCCGGTGCCATCGCCGCCGTCAGGACCGCCGCACGGAATGCGGCTTGATCCAAACCCAGCATGCGCCCAATGCCCCAGGTCCATGCTGGATGCAGGATCAGCGCGATACCAGAGCATAGAATGATGCCGCGCGCGTCGCCTTCGGGGCGGTATTGCACCAGCACGCCCCCCAGACCGAACAGCGCGGCGGGCAGGGCGGCGCTGGCGATCAACGTCAGGGCTTCGGATATCGGGCCGGGCAGGGGCAGGCCGGTCAGGTTCACCAGCAAACCGGCTGCGACGCCGATCATCAGCGAATTGGTCGACATCCGGCGCGCGACAGTCTTCATCCCGCCGAGAAAGCCGGTCCCGCCCGCGCGCACAGCTTCCATCGCGGAGATGCCGATGAAGTAGCAAAAGGCCGCATTGAACGCGATGATGGTATAGTTCGGCGCAAGGCTGTCTTCGCCGTAGGCGCGGGCGGCGATCGGCAGGCCAAGCAGAACGGTGTTGGCGAACATGGCCGCGAAACCAACGGCGACCGCGTCTTCTATCCCTCGTTTGAGCCAGAGCAAGGTGCCGATGACGCCTGCGCCAAAGCTGACGAGCGAGCCGGAGTAATACGCCGTCAGCATGCGCCAGTCGAAGCCCTCGCTCAGGTCCAGCCGCGCCATGGCAAGGAACAGCAGGCAGGGAATCGCGAAGCGTTGGGTGAACATCATCAGCCCATCGACCTGGCCCTGAGAGAAGACTTTGCGCCAGACAGCCACATAGCCCGCGCCGATGATCAGGAAGACCGGAAGCGTGACGGTAAGGACGTCGAGCATCAGTGCGGCTTTCGGGCGCAGGGGGCCCGAACGTCAGTCATCCGGCAGTTCGATCGTCATGCCGTCATGGGCGGGGACGACGGTTTCGGGGGTTTCCGCCATGACGGTCGCGTAGTCGAGGTCGAGATGCATGTTGGTCAGAACGCCGCGCCGGGGCTTCATGCGGTCGATCCAGGCAAGCGATTCCGACAGCGACAGATGCGACGGGTGCGGCGTTCGGCGCAGGGCATCCAGAACCCAGACGTCGAGATCGGATAGCAGCGCCTGCGCTTCGGGCGGAATGACATTGACGTCAGGCATATAGGCCAGCCCGCCGATGCGCAGCCCAAGGGCCTCGATCTCTCCGTGGCCGACCCTGATCGGGTGCAGGGTGATCGGCCCGCCCGCGCCCTCGACCTTGACCGGCCCCGACAGGGAATGGCGCGACAGGATCGGCGGATAGCTGGACCCGGGCGGCGTCTGGAAGGCATAGGCAAAGCGTGTCGACAGGTCGGCCCAGGTCGCGTCGTCGGCCCAGATGTCCAGCATCCGGCGCTGGTTGATGACGATCATCCGCAGGTCATCTATCCCGTGGACATGATCGGCATGGGCATGGGTCCAGACCACGCCGTCCAACTGACCGACGCCCGCATCCAGAAGCTGCTGGCGCATGTCCGGAGAGGTGTCGACCAACACCCGCGTCCTGCCGTCCGGCGTGATCCTCTCGACCAGCATGGAGCAGCGGCGTCGGCGGTTGCGCGGATTGGACGGGTCGCAATTGCCCCAGTGGCCCCCCAGCCGCGGAACCCCGCCGGAGGAGCCGCAACCGAGGATCGTGAAGCGCAGCGTCATGCCTGCTTCATGCGCCCGGCGCGGGGCAGGGGCAAGCCGGTCGCGGTCGCGGTGTCACAAATTTCCGACTGCGCCATCGCCCCAACCTCAAAGCGGCCAGAAATAAAGCGTCGCGGGCAAGGATACGGCAAGGATCACGACTGTCAGCGGCAGACCCATCTGCCAGTAGTCGCCGAAGCGATAGCCGCCGGGCCCAAGGATGAGCGTGTTGTTCTTGTGGCCGATGGGCGTCAGAAACGCGCAGGACGCCGCGATCGCCACGGCGATCAGGAAGGCATCCGGGTTCACGTCCATCGCCCGCGCCATCGAGATGCCGACGGGGGCGGCCACGATCGCGGTCGCCGTATTGTTCAGCACCGCCGACAGCACCATCGTCACCACCATCAGAAGCAGCATCGCCATCCAGGCCGGTTGTCCCTTCGTCAACACCAGCAGCCATTCGGCAATCAGCTTGGTGCCGCCCGCCGAGTCGAGCGCCGCGCCCAGCGGGATCATCGACCCCAGCAGGACGACGACCGGCCATTCGACATGGTTATACAGTTCCTGCAAGGGCACGATGCGGGTCAGGACATAGGCGACGACGACAACGCCGAGCGCGACGGTCAGGTCGACAAGACCGAAACTGGCGGCCGCCACGGCCACCGCGAAGAACCCGACCGACGGCCAGATCTTCTTGTTATCGGTCACGGCAAGACCACGGTCGGCCAGTGGCAGCGCGCCCAGCCAGGTCACCATTTCCTCGGCCGAGTCGGTGGGAGCCAGCAACAGCAGAATATCGCCCGCCTTGATCGTTTCGCGGCGCAAACGGTCGGTGATGCGCCGCCCCCGACGCGAGATTCCCATCAGAATCGTGCGCTGACGCCATGCCAGGCCGATGGCCTGCGCCGACTTGCCGTTGATGCGGCTGTCATCGCGGACCACGACTTCGATCAGGCTCAGACCCTGATCCGCCGCTTCCAGCATCGTCATGCGGCGATCATCGGTGAATTCGAAGGATTCCGCCACGCGAAACTCGTCCAGTTGCTCGGGCATCGCTTCGAGGATCAGGGCATCGCCCGCCTCCAGCACGACATCGCGGGACGTTCCGAACATCCGTCGCCCATTGCGCAGCAGGCCGATGATATGCACCCCGATCTCGTCGCCCGTATCATAAAGATCGCCGACGTGCGCGCCGACGCGGGCGTTGCCCTCGGGCACGGTCAGTTCGGCGACGTAATGGGCCTTTTCGTTCTCGTTCAGCCCGCCCTGCGCGTCGCTGTCCCCCATTCCGGGGATCAGCCGCCAGCCGACAAGTGCCACGAAGATCAGCCCCGCCAGCGTGGTCACCAGGCCGACCGGTGCGAAGTCGAACATCGCAAAGCTCTCACCCAGCTGGTCCCTGCGGATGCCCGCGATAACGATGTTGGGCGGCGTGCCGATCAGGGTGATCGTGCCGCCCAGTATGGTCGCGAATGACAGCGGCATCAGCGTCCGACCGGGCAGGCGGCCTGCCTTGCGCGCGGTGGCGATGTCCACCGGCATCAACAGCGCAAGCGCCGCCACGTTGTTCATGAACGCCGACAGGATCGCGCCGATTCCGCCCATGATGGTGATATGCGTCCCGGTGCCGCGTTTCGCATCGACCAGTGTGCGCGTGATCAGCAGCACCGCGCCAGACCGCACAAGGCCCGCCGACACGATCAGCACCAGCGCCACAACCAGCGTGGCAGGGTGGCCGAAGCCCAGGAATGCGTCCTCCTTGGGAACGACGCCCAGAATCACGCCCAGCAGCAGCGCGGAAAACGCCACGATGTCATACCGGAACCGGCCCCAGAGCAGCATGGCGAAGACGCCCCCGAACAGGGCAAACAGGATAATCTGGTCGGTTGTCATGCAGGTGTCCGTTCCGATCTGGGTATCCCCGTCTAGGACGGACCGAAGGGAACGCGCAAATGCCTTGTCGGGTTGCGCCGACCTGAAATTCCGTCCCGGCTTGCCGCCACCCTTGCCGGGGCGGTATAGCGGGCCGCAAACAAACCTCAAATTCCGGAGAGACCCCATGGCAGGCCATTCCAAATGGGCGAATATCCAGCATCGCAAAGGGCGTCAGGACAAGATCCGCGCCAAGCTGTTTTCCAAGTTGTCGAAGGAAATCACCGTTGCTGCCAAGATGGGCGACCCCGATCCCGACAAGAACCCCCGCCTGCGGCTTGCCGTGAAAGAGGCCAAGCAGCAGTCGGTGCCCAAGGACGTCATCGCGCGCGCCATCGCCAAGGCGTCGGGCGGCGACGCGGAAAGCTATGACGAGATCCGCTACGAAGGCTACGGCCCCAATGGCGTTGCTGTCATCGTCGAGGCGATGACCGACAACCGCAACCGGACCGCCTCGTCCGTGCGCTCCACGTTTTCCAAGAATGGCGGTAACCTGGGCGAAACGGGCTCCGTCGGGTTCATGTTCGACCGCAAAGGACAGGTCGTCTATCCCGCCAGCGTGGGCGATGGCGAAACCGTTCTGATGGCCGCGATCGAGGCCGGTGCCGAAGATGTGGAGAGCGACGAGGAAAGCCACGTCGTCTGGTGCGCCGATACCGATCTGAATGCCGTGTCGACCGCGCTGGAAGAGCATCTGGGCGAAAGCGAATCCACGAAACTGGTGTGGCGGCCCACCACCACGACCGAGTTGGACCTGGACGGCATGCAATCGCTGATGAAACTGCTCGATGCGTTGGAAGACGACGACGACGTGCAGAATGTCACCGCCAATTTCGAGGCCAGCGACGAGGTCATGGCGCAACTGGAGTAGACGCCGGAGGAACCAGTCCCTTTTCTGGTCGTTGTTCCGCCACCTGCGGTATGTCCGCGACCGGAGGAGACGACCATGCAGGCCAGAGATTTTTCCGATCAGCCCTATGTCCCCCTGCCGGAGCATTCGCACATTCTGCGCGGTATGGCCGTGATCGCGATTGCGGGCATGGTGTTGTTCTCGCTGTCCATGCTGATCGCCGATTTCGCGGTGCCGGACCACGATTGGGTGTCCGACACGATCAGCGATCTGGGCGCGGGGCGGTACGAATTCATCGTAGACGCGGGTATTTATTCCTATTCTGCCGCGCTGATTGCCTGCGCGGTTGGTGCGGCCCATGCACATCTGGGCGGACGCGGCTGGACCACGGGCATCTATGGACTGATCCTGGCTGGGCTGATTGTTTTCCTTGTCGGTGCACGGGACGAATATGGCGACAGCGATTCCGAGGGCGTGGTGATCCACACCTATCTGGTCTGGGGTCTGTGGGTTCTGTTTTCGGTCGTGCCCTGGGCGATGTCGGCGGGTGCGGGTGTGGTTTCGCGCCGTCTGGAACTGACCTGCAAGGCAGTCACGGTTCTCTGGCTGCCGTTGGCCCCGGTGTTCTTTTTCATGCCCGACAACATCGACGGACTGTATGAACGCGGTCTCGGTGCCCTGACGTTTGTCTTCGTCGCAGCCATCGCTCTGACGTTTCTGGGGCGGGCCAAGGCAATCGACGCATGAGAGGGCATACCGGCTGATGCAGTGCCCAAACGCGGACGGCGGCGGTCCGGGCATCTCTGGCAGAGCGTTTCCTGACTTTGCGTAACTTCCCAGTTGCACAAGTCCAGTCCGTGTGGTCCTTCCGCCCGCTATGACTTCGTTCCTCTCCGGCTTCGGCCTTGGCCTTTCGCTGATCCTCGCCATCGGGGCACAGAACGCTTTCGTGCTGCGCCAGGGGCTGCGTGGCGAACATGTTCTGGCTGTCGTTCTGACCTGCGCGCTCTCGGATGCCCTTCTGGTGGCGGCGGGGGTCGCGGGCTTCGGCATACTTGTCGAGACGGTGCCCTGGATCGTGCCGCTGTTCCGCTGGGGCGGGGCGGCGTTCCTGATCGTCTATGGCGGACGGGCGGCGCTGGCGGCATGGCGAGGCGGCAGCTCCTTGCAGGCGGCGGCGGCGGCGGGCGGGTTGCGCCGGGCCGTGACGATCTGCCTGGCACTGACCTGGCTCAATCCGCACGTCTATCTTGATACGCTGATCCTGCTGGGCTCGATCTCGACGCAGGCGGCATCGCCGGTGATGTTCGGGGTCGGGGCCGTCGCATCTTCTTTCGCGTTCTTCTTCGCGCTGGGGTATGGCGCGACGCTGTTGCGCCCGGTGTTCACACGACCCGTCGCCTGGCGCGTTCTGGACGGGCTGATCGCCATCGTCATGTGGTCCATCGCCATCAGCCTGCTGCGCGGATGACGCGCTTGCGGACGGCCCGCGCCCGGCCCATGGATTGCGGATGAAAATGCCATCGCATCCGATCCAGGGTATTCTGTGGATGATTTCCACGGGCCTGTGCTTCATCGCAGTGACCGCCATCGTCAAATACGCCGCGCAGGATTTGCCTGCGGCCGAGGCGGCATTCCTGCGCTATCTTCTGGGGCTGGTCTTTCTTCTGCCGATCGCGCGCACTTTGCTGGCAACGCGCATATCTTCGCGCGATCTGAAATTCTTCGCGGCGCGCGGTCTTGTGCATACGCTCGCCGTGATCCTGTGGTTCTATGCAATGACACAGATCCCGATCGCCGAAGTCACCGCGATGAACTATCTGAACCCGGTCTATGTCACTCTGGGTGCAGCGATCTTTCTGGGTGAAACGCTTGCGTTGCGTCGCATTCTGGCGGTGGTCGCGGCGCTTTTGGGGGTGGTGGTCATCTTGCGCCCCGGCTTCCGCGAGATCGAGACGGGGCATCTGGCGATGCTGGCCACCGCAGCGTTGTTCGGCGCATCCTACCTGTTCGCCAAGCCGCTGTCGGGGCGGTATTCGGCGACGATGGTGGTGGCGATGTTGTCGGTGACGGTTACGGTCGGACTGGCCCCTTTCGCATTCGCCGTCTGGAGGACGCCCACGGTCGCCGACCTGGGCTGGATGTTCCTGGTCGCGGCCTTCGCGACGGCGGGACATTATACCATGACCCGGGCTTTCGCGGCGGCCCCGATTTCGGTGACCCAGCCGGTGACGTTCCTGCAGATGGTCTGGGCCGTCCTGCTGGGCTGGGCATTCTTCGCGGAGCCCCCGGACGGGTTCGTCATTTTGGGCGCGCTGATCATCATCGCGTCGGTCAGCTTCATCGCATGGCGCGAAGCGCGGCTGAAGCGAGGGGTGACGCCGCCGCACGTGGCGACGAAACACTAGTCCGCGATATTAACCATATATTAACTTTTCCGCTTGGCACGGTGCCATTTTGGCGGCATCTGAGCGCCTATGTTCAGACTTTGTTCATTTCTCGTCCTGCTCGCCGCACCCGCCCTGTCCGCTGAGTTCACCGGACCGATCCGTGTCGTCGATGCGGATACCTTCGATATCGGTTGGCGCGAAAACATCCGCCTGATCGGGATCGACGCCGCCGAGGACGCGCAGACCTGCACCAACGCCGATGGCGCGGTCCTGGCCTGCGGTCAATTGGCGAGCGAAGCGGCAAGGGCGCTCTATCAGGGACGGCAGGCAACATGCCGATGGGATCAGACCGATCGTTACGGTCGCCCTTTGGCCGTCTGCAAGGTTGGTGGAACGGACGCCAACGCCGAGTTGGTGCGTCTTGGGATCGCGCGCGTTTACCGGCAGGATCGGACCTATTTCGAGGAACAGAAAGAGGCAGTGCTGCTATCACGCGGCCTCTGGGCCTATGACATGATCGATCCAGCGGCATACCGGGCGGAACAACGTGCCATGCGGGCCAGGGCGAACGCGCCGGATGGCGCTTGCACGATCAAGGGCAACATCAGCGGCAACGGGCGCATCTATCACCTGCCGATAAGCCCGGCATACGGTTCCACGCGCATCGACGAACGTCGGGGCGAGCGTTGGTTCTGCACCGAAGACGAGGCGCGTGCCGCGGGCTGGCGCCCAGCCAGATTTTAGCCTTTTCAGAGAGTTGAGGGATAAACCTCATGTAAGGTGTGCATATCGCGGTCAGGCTTTATCGGCAGATCCGCCTTCGACCTCATTCTTGAAATTCTCGAAGAACGCGTCTGCCATCTTGGCCGAAAAACTGTCGATCAGGCGCGAGCCGAGTTGCGCGATCTTGCCGCCAACCTTGGCATCGACTGCGTAAGACAGTTCGGTTCCTTCCGGCACTTCGGTCAGCCGCACGTCCGCCCCGCCCTTGGCGAACCCCGCGACGCCGCCCTTGCCTTCGCCCGCGATGCGGTAACTTTCGGGCGGTTTCACGTCCGACAGTGTGACAAAGCCTTTGAAGGTCGCCTTCACGGGGCCGACCTTCTGTTTCACCACGGCTTCGAATCCCTCTTCGGGTGATCCGGTCAATTCCTCGCAGCCGGGAATGCAGGCTTTCAGGGTCGCGGCGTCGTTCAGTCTGGTCCAGACGACCTCGCGCGGGGCGGCGATCAGGCGGGTTCCGGTCAGTTCCATGATATCCTCCGATTTAGAATTCAGCGTTGCCGTAAAGGCGTCGTGCTCACAAGTCGTAAGGCAGGATTCCGCGATCGTCCGGGTCGATTTCCAGTGACAGTTCCAGCGATGCAACGGCGCGCTGGTGATACGTTATACATTTGCAGATCGGGCACCTGTTCCAGCGATGCAGCGAAGTGTTTGGCCTGACGCATCGCTTGTCGACAAATTATCGTTATAATGAAATAAAATAGGAAATTTTTCCTATTAACAAGGTAATATTATCGCAATAATGCAAGCCTTGCATCCGGCCTATCTGGTCCAGGCCGATCCGTACGCGCATCTCGCGCAGATTTGTCCAGCGTAGAATTTCCTGACGGCAGGCTTCTATGCCAAGCGCTTCAGCAGGCGTTGCAACCGGATGTCAGGCGGACAACATGCGGGTTCGGCGGATCGTCAGCAAGATGGCGACAACGCTGCCCGATCCGGACGCGACCATCAGCGCAATCAGCGGCAGCGCGCCGCCACCGAAGCCCAGAACCCAGCCTGCCACCGCTGAAAGGGCGGCACCGCCACCGATCATGATGGCCCCGCCAAGGCCTGATGCAGTTCCGGCAAGATGCGGTTTGACCGACAGCATGCCGGCGGTCGCGTTGGGAATGACCAGACCGTTGCCGAGGCCGACAAAGGTCATGAAGCCGAAGAAGACATAATGCGACGTGAACCCCGACAGCGTGATGATAGCCAGCATGGTCAGGCCGCTGACTTGTCCGATCGCTCCCCACAGGATCATGCGATCAATGCCTATTCGTTGCGAAAACCGTCCGGAAATGCCGTTGCCGACAAGATAACCTAGTGCGGGCGCTCCGAAGTACAGGCCCAGCGTTTCGGGCGACATGCCGAACACGCTGGTTCCGACGAAAGGTGCGCCGCCCAGATAGGCGAAGAATGCACCGCTGGCGAAGGCGGATGCGGCGCAATAGCCCCAGAACCGGCGCGATGTCAGAAGATCGGGGTATTGGCGGACCTGATCGGCGAAAGTGCCGCTGGACGGGGGGGCGGTCTCGCCCAGATCGAAATAGGTCAGCAACCAGAGCGCAACGCCCACGATCAGCAGCAGCCAGAAGTTCGATTGCCATCCGAACGACGCCTCCAGCACACCACCGACGGCGGGACCGATCATCGGGACGATGGACATGCCCATGGTCACATAGCCCAGCATCGAGGCGGCCTTGTCCTGCGGATATAGATCGCGAACGATGGCGCGTGACAGAACCATGGCGACGACGATGGCGGCCTGCGCCATGCGGAAGGCCAGAAAGACCTCGACCGTGGTGGCCATCAGCGCCCCGAGTGTGGCCAGCATGAACAGCACGATGCCCGACAGGATCACGGGGCGGCGACCATAGCGGTCCGACAGCGGCCCGACGAACAATTGCAGAACTGCGTTGATGCCGAGGTAAAGGCCGACCGACAACTGCATGACGCCATAGTCGGTGGCGAAATATTCGGACATCGCGGGCAGGGACGGCAGGAAGACGTTCATCGCCAGAGTCGACACGCCGACCAGCGCCACGAGCGTCAGGATATGCGGCGGCGTGCGCGTCGCACCGCGGGATGTTTCGGTCAGTATGGCCATTGGGTGTCGCTACGCCTTCATGCCGATCTTGTCTGCACCTGCAAATGCACAGGCGGGTGTGCAGGGCCGCCGTGATGCAGGATATGGGGCAGTTGATGGCAGAGACCCGTCGTGTCGCATAATATTTGCAGATCGTGCAATCGAGCCTTTTCGGGCTATGCAAATGTGCCAGATCGGCCTTTCCGAGCCGCTTGGCAGCGTCTATGCCGGGAGCGACAGGGAGGGCGACCCAATGAAGGACATTCTCGAAGAGCTGGAGAACCGCCGCGAACAGGCGCGGATGGGCGGCGGCGAACGGCGGATCGCGGCACAGCACGGCAAGGGCAAGCTGACCGCGCGCGAGCGGGTGGAGTTGCTGCTGGATGACGGGTCGTTCGAGGAGTTCGATACTTTCGTCGCACACCGCGCCACCGACTTCGGAATGCAGGACGACCGGCCTGCGGGCGACGGCGTCGTCACCGGCTGGGGCACTGTCAACGGGCGGCTGGTATATGTGTTCAGTCAGGATTTCACCGTCTTCGGCGGCAGCCTTTCGGAAACCCACGCACAAAAGATCTGCAAGATCCAGGACATGGCGGTCCAGAACGGCGCGCCGGTGATCGGGCTGAACGATTCCGGTGGCGCGCGCATTCAGGAAGGTGTCGCATCGCTGGCCGGATACGCCGAAGTGTTTCAGCGCAACATCGATGCCAGCGGCGTGATACCGCAGATCAGCGTTATCATGGGGCCCTGTGCGGGCGGGGCGGTTTATTCACCGGCGATGACGGACTTCATCTTCATGGTCCGCGACAGCAGCTATATGTTCGTGACCGGGCCGGACGTGGTGAAAACCGTCACCAACGAGGTGGTGACGGCCGAGGAGCTGGGCGGCGCAACCACCCATACCCGCAAGTCCGGCGTGGCCGATTGCGCCTTTGAAAATGACGTGGAGGCGCTGGCCGAGACGCGGCGTCTGATCGACTTCCTGCCCCTGTCGAACCGCGAAAAACCCCCTGTGCGTCCGTTCTTCGACGATCCGGACCGGGTGGAAACCAGCCTCGACACGCTGATCCCCGACAATCCGAACGCGCCCTATGACATGGCCGAACTGATTACCAAACTGGCGGACGAAGGCGATTTCTTCGAGATCCAGCCCGATTTCGCCAGGAATATCCTGACCGGGTTCATCCGTATCGAAGGCCGCACTGTCGGCGTCGTGGCGAACCAGCCGATGGTGCTGGCCGGATGTCTGGATATCGACAGCTCTCGCAAGGCGGCCAAGTTCGTGCGGTTTTGCGATGCCTTCGAAATTCCGATCCTGACGCTGGTGGACGTGCCCGGCTTCCTGCCCGGCACGGCGCAGGAATACGGCGGCGTCATCAAGCACGGCGCGAAACTGTTGTTCGCCTATGGCGAGGCGACGGTGCCGAAAGTCACGCTGATCACGCGCAAGGCCTATGGCGGGGCCTATGACGTGATGGCGTCGAAACATCTGAAGGGTGATTTCAACTATGCCTGGCCGACAGCGGAAATCGCCGTGATGGGGGCGAAAGGCGCGGTCGAGATCCTGTATCGGAGCGAGTTGGGCGATGCCGACAAGATCGCGGCACGGACCAAGGATTACGAAGACCGGTTCGCCAATCCGTTCGTGGCCGCCGAAAAGGGGTTCATCGACGAGGTTATCGTGCCGCGCAATTCCCGCAAGCGGATCGCACGGGCCTTTGCATCGCTGCGGACCAAGCGGCAGGAGAGGCCCTGGCGCAAGCATGATACGATTCCCCTTTGAATAACGGGACGTGGCAATGGGACAAGCGCGGCTGGCACATATCGGACGACGGGGCGACCTATGTCGTGACACGGTGTTTGCCGGCAAAATGGGATATTTTCGCCGAGACGCGTCTGCCCGACATGGGGCGGCGCAGGCTGGCCCATGCGGTGCGGCAGGATCTGTGGCGCATGTTGCAGCGTCTGCGTGGCTATGCGCCCATCGTATCGGTAACGCGGGCCGGGCAGGGGGTGCATCTGCGGGCGGGCGGGTCGGTCGCTGGGTCGGTGCCGCCGGGTGTGCAAGCGGAGATTGCCGCGATGCTGGTGGACCCGGCCATGCGCGCAGCCTGGCAGCGCGCGGCGGGTCACCGCTGATGGAAACTGGCGCATGACCTCCGACGCAGCAAGCCCCGCGCGGATCGAAGCCGCCTGCGACTCGGCCGAGATTTCCGGTCTCGACGTGTCGATGTTCGACACGCGCGACCATGTGAACCTGATCCTGCAACGCTCCGAAGTCCTGTGGGACGAGACGCGACCGGGCCGGGCGGTGCGCGCCTGGGTAAACGGCGATGCCGCCCCCCTGATCGCCATCGCAGAACGGCGGGGCGACGACATTGCCCGGCGCACGGCGGCGGTGGCCTGGCTGGAGTGGCGCGACATGCTGTATGCGCTGGTGCGCCGGAAACCGGGTTCGATTGCCGATATCGGTTGCGGTTACGCGATGGCCGACCTGTTCGCGCACCGTGATCTGGGCGCACGGCTTGTTCTGATCGACATCGAGGAGGCGGAGGAGCGCCATTTCGGATTTGCCGAGACCGGCGCGGCCTATACGTCGCTTGACCGGGCCCGGGCGTTTCTTGAGGCGAACGGTGTGCCCGCGCAGGCGATCGAAACGGTCAATCCACAGTCGCAGGACCTGTCGAAGACCGCATCGGTCGATCTGGCCATGTCGATGCTGTCCTGCGGCTTTCACTACCCGGCGGCAACGTATTCCGCGTTCTATGCGGATGGTGTGGCACCGGGCGGGGCTGTCGTGCTGGACGTCCGCACCCGGAAGGCGGCCCAGGAGCGTGCGGTGCTGGAAGCCGTCGGCCCGGTCGAGGAAATTGGACGCGGGGCGGCGCATCTGCGACTTCTCGCCAGGAAGGATGCCGCATGATCGAACGCATCGGAACCCGTGCATCTGTGGCTGTGTTTCCTTGGAAAGGAGGGCGTCATGGCAAAAAATCACGGACCCAGCATCAAGGACGATGCCACCTACGAGGCGCTGCGCGAGGATGGCGCGTCGAAGGAAAAAGCCGCGCGCATCGCGAATGCGCAGGCCAATTCGGACATGCAGCCGTCGAAGAAGGGCGGACAGGCGCCGCCTTACGAGACATGGACGAAGGACGACCTGTATGCCCGCGCGCAGGAACTGGAGATCGACGGTCGGTCGAGCATGTCCAAGGACGAACTGATCGACGCGTTGCGCAATCACTGACCCGAGCGACAGGGGCCGGGTCATGATCCGCGTTGCGGCCCTGTTGTTGGCTGTTGCAACGCCCGTCGTGGCGCAGGAGACGATCCCTTCGGGTCAGGCGCTGGTGTTGTGGGAGGTGATGTGGGAACGGATCGAGGGCGGCGGCACGCAGGCCGTTCTGCGCTTCATCGCGCCCGGTGTGGCCCGCGAGGGCGGCACCGTGGGTCCCGAGGCAGCGCTGACCGATCTGGACTGGCTGTGTGCGACGCACGCAGTACCTCTGTCCCGGCTTCCGGCTGCGCGGGCAGATTCGGTCGTGATCACGATGATGGACCGACCGGTGCCGCGCGGGGTGACTGACCCCGACGCAACGCAATATTTTGGCCTTTATACCATCGAAAACGGCGAATGTTCGCCGGAAGACTACTGATGCGGGTATTTTTTGTTATTGGCATCTTGCGGGAACCGATTTCCGTTGCCATGGGTTTAGCGATAGGGACCGCGCAACAATTGTGTCACAAGTTCCCTCGTTTCGACAGGAGAGACCAATGCAGAAGATCATTAAACTCGTCGCCGTCATGGGCATCACCGCAACCCTGGGCGCCTGCGCCTCGCCTGCACAGGAAGAAGAAGTGGTCTTCGTTCCGGTTCAGCCCGAGCCTGTCACCGGCAAATTCTGATTCAACGCCTGCCGCAGCCCGGACATCGTCCGGCCTGATCGAGCTGGTGTTAAAACGGTCGGACCCGCGCCATGTCGCAGGTCTGGCCGTTTTTTTGTTTGGGTCGATAGACTGGGCGGCGATAGTCCGGGTGGCGCCGCCGACACGGACTTCTGTTTCCGATCCGACCTTAAACCCGTCCTGCCGCCTTATTGATGCCACTACGCCACAAGCCTTTGGCGCAACTGGGGCATTTCTGGGGCACCCGTATCTAGCTGTGCATCAATCTGATAGGTTTTCCACAGGCTGCACCAACGCGGCCAGCATCACGGGCGGCGCAGGGATCGTACTCCTTGCACCGCCCGTCAACGTCAGGAGACCTGAATGTCGAGAATTGTCAAAGTTGTCGTTTCTTTCACAGCGCTGTCGACCCTGTGGGCCTGCAGCGCCCCCCAGTCCGAAGAGATCGTTATCATCGAACCCGCGCCCGTCGTGGTTGAGCCGGTCAGCGGCAAATTCTGATATCGGCACGGGGCGGAAGCAGGCTTCCGCCCCGGCGTTCCGAACCGTCCGTCCGTTCCTCAACTTTTCAGGAGAGCGGGCATGCTGAAGCATCGCGGCTTTCCCGGTCGTCTGACCGGCACCGATTTCCAGTTCACGATAAGACGCGCCAATCCGCGCGGCGTCACGCCGATCACCCGGAGGGAACGGTTTCGCGATCGCAAATCCGTCGACCGCGCTGCCGATCGTGCGTTCCTTAAGGCCCTTATCGACCACTTCGGGGATGCACCGTTCGAACGGGGCAATCTGGATGCCGGGCGCTTGTCCTGGCTGTTCGGGCGCGAGGTGTTGGCCGCTGAAGACCCGTTCGACCCGGCGGATTACGATGCCTTGCTGCGCGTCGACCTGGCGCGCGCCGAAGCTGCATTTCCCGATATCTTCACGACCGAGGCCCCGATTGACTGGGATGCCGAGGACGAGGACTGGCCCGAGGATCACGGGTGAGCATCTTCCCGCCGAAACCCGTTGCCGTTGGGCGATCTCGTGCCGAGCGGCAGTCGTCATTGAATTGGCACTATGCGGATGGTCGTTCAACGGGCAGCGTGTCTGTGTGTTCAGGCTTACCACTTCGACATACCGAAGATTTGCCGGAACGCGAGTGGAACCGTACCCCTTCCCCTCCCGGACGGTGCGTTCGCCATTGTGGCGGGGCATCGTCCGGACCTTCTTTTCCCCCCTTACGATCGGCGAGGACGGGTTTCGGAGACCAGAGGCGGCGTGCAGCCATACAGGTAAAAACAGACTGCGCAGGAGTTTTCAGCCGTCATTTTCCATCCATCGGGTCACCGGCCATCGTGCCGGACCGATTCCTGTGGTTTGCGGGGTTCCCAGAGCCCGGCATGACGGAAATCCCACACCAAATTTTTCAAATTTTCGAATGTTATCGCTATTCCAAATGGAATATCGTTCCTTTCGCATACCGTAACCTAACCGGAGTTAATCTATGCAACGTGTCATCATCCTTCCCGCCCTGGCGCTCGTCGTCGGACTGTCTGCCTGCCAGCAAGGCAGCGATTTCGAGCGTGCCGCCATCGGCGGTGTCGTCGGCTGTGCCGTCGGCGAGATCATCAAGGACGGCAACTGCATCGCGGGCGGTGCCATCGGTGCCGCTGGCGGCGCGTTGGCCAACGACTTCTGATCTGCGGCCCCTCGCGGGGCACTATCACATGACATTGGGCTGTCCGGTCATTCGACCGGGCAGCCCTTTGTGTTTTCAATCCGGCATCAGACCGGAGGGGGAGGGACCATGTTCAAGAAAATCCTGATCGCGAACCGGGGCGAGATCGCCTGTCGCGTCATCAAGACGGCACAGAGGATGGGCATCAAGACGGTGGCCGTCTATTCCGATGCCGACCGCAACGCCCTGCATGTGCGAATGGCGGACGAAGCGGTGCATATCGGACCGCCGCAGGCCAACCAGTCCTACATTGTGATCGACAAGATCATGGATGCGATCCGGCAGACCGGGGCCGAAGCGGTCCATCCGGGCTATGGCTTCCTGTCAGAGAACCCCAAGTTCGCGCAGGCATTGGAAGCCGAGGGCGTTGCTTTCATCGGCCCGCCGGTCGGTGCCATCGAAGCGATGGGCGACAAGATAACGTCGAAGAAGATCGCCCAGGAGGCGGGCGTCAGCACAGTGCCGGGCCATATGGGTCTGATCGAGGATGCGGACGAGGCAATCCGGATTTCCGGCGAGATCGGCTATCCGGTGATGCTCAAGGCCAGCGCAGGGGGCGGTGGCAAGGGCATGCGGATCGCATGGGACGAATCCGAGGTCCGCGAAGGCTTTCAGGCATCGAAGAACGAGGCGGCGGCGTCGTTCGGCGACGACCGGATGTTCATCGAGAAGTTCGTGACGCAGCCGCGGCACATCGAAATTCAGGTGCTCTGCGACACTCATGGAAACGGTGTCTATCTGGGCGAGCGGGAATGTTCGATCCAGCGCCGCAACCAGAAGGTCATCGAGGAGGCGCCGTCACCCTTCCTTGACCCCGACACCCGCAAGGCCATGGGTGAGCAGTCGCTGAAGCTGGCGCAGGCGGTGGGCTATGCCAGTGCCGGCACGGTCGAGTTCATCGTGGACGGCGACCGCAACTTCTACTTCCTGGAGATGAACACGCGCTTGCAGGTAGAACACCCCGTGACGGAGCTGATTACCGGCGTCGATCTGGTCGAGCAGATGATCCGCGTGGCCTATGGCGAAAAGCTGAGCCTGACGCAGAACGACATCAAGCTGACCGGCTGGGCAATGGAGAGCCGTCTGTATGCCGAAGATCCGTATCGCGGGTTCCTGCCGTCCATCGGACGACTGACGCGGTATCGCCCGCCCGAAGAGCTCGTGACCGATATGCACGTCGTCCGCAACGATACCGGCGTCTATGAGGGCGGCGAAATCAGCATGTATTACGACCCGATGATTGCCAAGCTGTGCACATGGGGGCCGGACCGGGCCGCGGCCATTCAGGCGATGCGCGACGCGCTGGACGGCTTCGAGGTCGAGGGGATTGGCCACAACCTGCCGTTCCTGAGCGCTGTCATGGATCATCCGAAGTTCATCGCGGGCGAAATGACCACCGCTTTCATCGCCGAGGAATTTCCCGATGGGTTCGACGGTGTCGCCCTGCCCGGGGATCACCTGAAACGTATCGCCGCCGCCTGTGCCGCGATGCACCGCGTGGCCGAAATCCGACGGACGCGGGTCTCGGGGCGGATGGACAACCATGAACGCAAGGTTGGGGCTGACTGGGTCGTATCCTTGGGCGGTCAGACGTTCCATACGCATATTCAGGCTGACAGGAACGGAGCGGACGTCACCATCGGCGACACCACCCTGCGCTGCGAGAGCCTGTGGACGCCGGGCGACCCGCTGGCGCGCGTGTCGGTCGGGGGCGAGGTGATCGTGCTGAAGGTGGGGAAGATCACCCAGGGCTTCCGTATCCGCACACGGGGGGCAGACCTGAAGGTCCATGTTCGCACGCCGCAGCAGGCCGAACTGGCCGCGCTGATGCCCGAAAAGTCATCGCCCGATACCTCGAAGCTGCTGCTGTGCCCGATGCCGGGGCTGATCGTGCGCGTCGATGTCTCCGAGGGCGACGAGGTGCAGGAGGGTCAGGCGCTGGCCGTGGTCGAGGCGATGAAGATGGAGAACATCCTGCGCGCCGAGAAGAAGGGCCGGGTGTCCAAGGTCAACGCGTCGGCTGGCGACAGCCTTGCCGTGGACGATGTGATCCTGGAGTTCGAGTGACGCCTTGGATGGTCTGCTGCGCATAGGTTTCGGTCCGCTTCTGGTCCTGATCGCGGTTCTGGCAGGCGTGCTTTACGCGGCTTTGTATCTGGGTCGCGGCGCGGGCCCGTCGCGCCGGGTGATCCTGTCGTTCCTGATCCGCGTCTTTCTGCCCATCGCGATCCTTCTTGGTCTGCCGCTGGTTCTGCTGGGGCAGGTCGTCGTCCTGGAAGAACGGCTTTGGCAGGCGCTGATCGCGGGACTGGTGATCGCAACCGGTTGGCTGGCCACGGCCATCTTTGCCGAGATAGAGCGCGCGGCGCGCAAGGCGGAACGCACGCGCGATTTTCACAAGGCGCTCTATGCGGAAGTGCTGAACACGCGGGAGGCACTCTGGGGCAAGGGGCAGGCCGAAGATCAGGGCCAGGCCCTGCTGGAGCGGATGGAGCATGACCCGACCTTCACGCCGTTCATCCCGCGCGAACAGCATGATCGTGTCTTTACCGCGCAGTTGGAGCATATCGACGTTCTGCCCCGGCAGACGATCGACGTCGTGGTCGCTTTCTACAGTCAGGTCGCGGCGATCGCCGCCCTGGTCGAGGACATGCGAGGCGAAAGGTTCCAGCAACTGGATCAGCCGCGCCGGATTGCGATGGTCGAGGATTATCTGGAATTACGTCACCGCACGTTCGTTATGGGGCGAAACCTGCTGTTGACGATAAATGCCTACGCCGAGGGTGGCGCGGCCAAGGCCGAAGCGCTTTCGAAACAGATCAATAACCCGGTCGTGGACCGGACCGGCCCGGCAGGCCGGGGTAGGGATTGAACGGGATGTCGTTGTCGTCGCGTTCCATGACACGCCCTCCGGTTGCGATTGACCTTAATATGGGGCCGATCCGTCGAATCCGCAACTCCGGTCGCCTTTATCGACTGCGGCCGATTTCTTGTAGGCGGATCGGCATCTTGTCGATGGAGCGAGACAACTCGCGCACCGTCCAGGGCAGGGGTTTGCGCAATTTGATCTGTCCGTCCTTGCCAATCAGCACAAGCATGAAGCCGCGCGGGCGCAGTTTGGTCCGAATCTCGGACGCGGCGGACGGGTCGGTGTCGGTGATCAGAATGACGTCCCGCTCGATCAACCGGGGCAATTCGGCGAGCAGTTCGTCCATCTGGTCCTCGAATGACGGGTCGCGGGGGGAATTGGCAAAGACGACGACGGGTCGCGCGATCCATTGCAATTCGGCAAGATCGACGTCGGCAGCGTCGAAGACCTGGCCCGGATCTTCGGCCCATCGTTCCAGCAGGGACTGCGCCTCGGCTGCAGTCGCCGGAATGCCCGCCATCAGCAGGGAAAATGCCGTCATTGCGGTCAGGATCGGGCGGGGAAGTCTGGGGCGCATGCGTCTCGTCCGTTATGATTTCATAGATATAGGCATGACAGGGCGCATGGCGAAGGATTTGCGTGATAGATCATTCCAATTAGCTGCAAATGCAACGCTTAACCGGATAGCAGGACACCCTGCGGCAGAAGAGGGGCCATGATGAAAGGAACTGTCATGCCCCGAATGACGCGCACCCCCCCGATTACGCTGCATCCCGGCGCGCATCGAACGGGCACGTCGACCCTGCAGCGCCTGCTGTCGCGTAACGCGGAACAACTTGCCTCTCGCGGTGTCGCGGTCTGGGGGCCACGGCGAACGCGCGATGGCGGCCTGTTGTCGGGTGTGATGGGCGATCCGGGACGCGCCAGCGCCTATCGCGACCTGCAGGCCCATCGCGCAGCCGGGCGGGTCGCAATGCATCGGACGACGATGGCCGGTGACGGCATTTCCCGGCTTGTCGTGTCAGACTGCAACATGCTGGGCAGTTTGCGCGAAAATCTTCTTCTGGGCCGACTGTACCCGACAGTCTCGGCGCGGATGGAGCGTCTGGGCGCGGTATTGCCGGGCGTCGATCACGTCTCGCTGTCGATCCGCAGCCCCGATGCCTGGTGGACCAGCCTGTTCGCGCACCTGATGACGCGCGGGTTCGCCCCCCCGGATCGTGCCACCATCGATGCCGTGCTGAAGGCGCGGCGCGGCTGGCGACAGGTCGTCTGCGACGTTGCCGACGCGTTGCCCGATGCGCGTCTGACGGTCTGGACGCATGAAGATATGGCTGCCCGTCCCGCCGATGCCTTTGCGCAACTGACGGGAACGATGCCGGAAACGCGCACTGCACCGGTTCTGAACGCCGCGCCCCCCTGCGCCGATCTGCAGGTGCGCCTGCGCGACGAGGGCTGCCTGACCGTCCTGCCGCATGTCGCTGGGCACTATGCACCCTTCACCGCCGACGAACGTGCCGAATTGCGCGGTCGGTACGATGATGATCTGATCTGGCTGCGCGATGGTGCGGGCGGGCGGATCGTCACGCCTTCCCAAGCCCTCGCAGAAGTGCTTTTCCGTGACAGGAGATCGAGACATGGCCCCTTCCGAAAAACAGACCGACGACAGGACCAGATGGGCGCAGCAGGCTGAGAACGAACTGCGGAACAGGTCGCTCGACGACCTGACGTGGAAAACCCTCGAAGGTCTGGACGTGTCGCCGGTCTATACCGCCGACGATCTGGCGGAAGTCGATCATCTGGGCAGCGTTCCTGGCGAGGCACCCTACACCCGCGGCGTCAAGGCCACGATGTATGCAGGTCGTCCCTGGACCATACGGCAATACGCGGGCTTTTCGACGGCCGAGGAATCCAACGCCTTCTATCGCCGGGCGCTGGCCGCCGGGCAGCAGGGCGTGTCGGTCGCCTTCGATCTGGCGACACACCGCGGATACGACAGCGATCACCCCCGCGTCCTGGGCGATGTCGGCAAGGCTGGGGTGGCTATCGACAGCGTCGAGGACATGAAGATCCTGTTCGACGGCATCCCGCTGGAACAGGTATCGGTCAGCATGACGATGAACGGCGCGGTGATCCCGGTTTTGGCCAGTTTCATTGTCGCAGGCGAAGAACAGGGCGTGCCCCGGTCGGCCCTGTCGGGCACGATCCAGAACGATATCCTCAAGGAATTCATGGTGCGGAACACCTATGTGTATCCCCCGGAGCCTTCGATGCGGATCATCGCGGATATCATCGAATATACGTCAGACGAGATGCCGAGGTTCAACTCGATCAGCATCTCCGGTTATCACATGCAGGAAGCGGGCGCGAACCTCGTGCAGGAGCTGGCGTTCACCTTGGCCGACGGGCGCGAATACGTCCGTGCCGCCATCGCGCGCGGCATGGACGTGGACCGCTTCGCCGGGCGGTTATCGTTCTTTTTCGCGATCGGCATGAACATTTTCATGGAGGCGGCAAAGCTGCGCGCCGCACGTCTTCTGTGGCACCGTATCATGTCGGAATTCGAACCGAAGAATCCCAAGTCATCGATGCTTCGGACGCATTGCCAGACCAGCGGTGTCAGCCTGCAGGAGCAGGACCCCTATAACAACGTCGTACGCACCGCCTACGAAGCGCTGGCCGCCGTACTGGGTGGCACCCAGTCGCTGCACACCAATTCCTTTGACGAGGCGATTGCCCTGCCAACCGAGAATTCCAGCCGGATCGCGCGGAATACGCAGTTGATTCTGCAAGAAGAAACTGGCGTGACCCATGTGGTCGATCCGTTGGGCGGAAGCTACTATGTCGAAAAGCTGACGCACGACATGGCCGAGGCAGCATGGAAGCTGATCGAGGAAGTCGAGGCAATGGGTGGCATGACCAAGGCGGTCGCCAGCGGTATGCCGAAGTTGCGGATCGAGGAGTCGGCTGCTACCCGGCAGGCCCTGATCGACAAGGGCGACGAGGTGATCGTCGGCGTCAACAAGTACCGGCGCGACACGGAAGATCCGATCGACATCATGGATATCGATAACGATGCCGTGCGGGCAAGCCAGGTCGCCCGACTGGATCGCATCCGCGGCAGTCGCGACCAACCCGCATGCGATGCAGCGCTGGCCGAAGTCGAGCGGCGCGCGCGCGAAGGCGGTAACCTGTTGGAAGCGGCGGTCGAGGCCGCGCGCCATCGTGCCAGCGTAGGAGAGATAAGCATGGCGATGGAAAACACGTTCGGCCGACACCGCGCCGAGGTAAAGACGCTGGCCGGGGTTTATGGCGCGGCCTATGAGGGCGACGCCGGTTTTGCCGCGATCCAGAAGGATGTCGAGGATTTCGCCGAAGAAGAAGGCCGCCGCCCCCGGATGCTGGTCGTCAAGATGGGGCAGGACGGGCACGACCGCGGGGCCAAGGTCATTGCCACCGCCTTTGCCGACATCGGATTTGACGTCGACGTCGGCCCCCTGTTCCAGACCCCCGAGGAGGCCGCGCAGGATGCCATCGATAACGATGTGCATGTCGTGGGTATCAGTTCGCAAGCTGCAGGGCACAAGACCCTTGCCCCCAAACTGATCGCCGCTTTGCGCGAAGCCGGGGCAGGGGAAATTATCGTCATCTGCGGCGGTGTGATCCCGCAGCAGGACTATGATTTCCTCAAGGCTGCGGGCGTGGCTGCGATCTTCGGACCGGGCACCAACATCCCCGCAGCAGCGGCGGATATCCTGTCGCTGATCCGTACGATGCGGACCTGACGGAAAGAGGACGCACAGCCGGATTTTCCGCTTGCGGCCCAAGGGTCACTCAACTATTTCACGCCGCACGTTGGGGCGTGGCCAAGCGGTAAGGCAACAGTTTTTGGTACTGAAGATCGTAGGTTCGAATCCTACCGCCCCAGCCAAATACTCCTATGATTTTCGAAGCTGAGAGATTGTCGCGTGTTTTCCAACGCTTGCGTTGTGGGGTTTCCGACAGAGACACGTATGTGAGAGCAGATACAGCCTATTTCAGGCCGCAATCTCTGTTTGCCATTCCGGCGGTACGAATTTGGAGAACAGAGGGAAACTCTGGCTTACAGTTTCGCGAACTGTTTGCGCTGTTCTGATCAGACCGAGGGCACATCTGATTTGATGACATAGTCGGAGGTCAGGCCGCCGAGCGTCTTGAGCCGTCGGGCGAACTTGTAGGCTGCCATGAAGTCGGCAAGGTGCGTGCAACTGATCGTGGTTGTCGTAGTGGAAGCGTTTCACAGTGGCGTTCTTGATCGTGTGGTTCATCCTCTCGACCTGGCCACTGGTCCACGGATGGTTGGGCTTGGTCCAGCGGTGCTCGATCCCGTTCGCCTCGCAGATCATGTCGAAGCGCATCGGCCGGGAGATGGTCGTTTTCGGTTCCTCGGCTGCTCTGCGAACTGGATGCCGTTGTCGGTCAGGATGGTGTGGACGTGGTAGGGCACGGTCTCGAGCATGTACTGCAGGAACTCCCAGGCTGTGCGTCTGTCAGCTTTTTCAACAAGCTTCGCGACCGCGAACTTGCTCGTGCGATCAATGCCGACGAAGAGATAGAGCTTGCCCTCGGCGGTCTGCACCTCGGCGATATCGATGTGAAAGAATCCGATCGGATTGCGCTAGAACTTTTGCCGCTTCGCCTTGTCGCCGCCGAAATCCGGCAAGCGAGAGATCCCATGGCGTTGCAGACAGCGGTGAAGGGCTGATCGTGTCAGGTTCGGGATCGAGGGCTGAAGTGCATAAAGACAGTCATCCAGCGGCAGCAGTGTGTGCCCTAGGAAAGCGACGACCGCTGCCTCCTCTTCCTCGGTCAGAACCGTTGACCGCGGCTCCTTCGGGCCGGTCTTAAGATCCTCGACCGTCGCCCGCTTCCGCCACTTCGCAACCGTCTTGGGATTGATCCCCAACTCCCGGCTCAGTTCCGAGAGCGACGCTTGCGATCGCTGTATTGCAGCTCTGACGGCGTACGTTGTCGTGGCGCTGCCGTGACGAACTGTCCCATAGTGCTTCCTTCCATTCCTGAGAATGGATCACACCATCAAACCGTTGGATCAAAAACCTAGTGCGGAACCGCACACATTGTAAAGTCGCGCGTTACAAACTGAATGATAGGTCGTAATGTAAGGTGCCGGTGCCATTCCGTCAGGGCGGCCCCGGTTGAGAGACATCACAAGCAGTGCTCTTGCCCCCAAGCGCGAGAGCACCCATGCCCAAGGCCTTTTCCTGTCCAATCGGTGAATCCAATCTCATTCCCACCTTGTCCGAGGGGGATCGCGCGCTGCTCAAACCGCACCTGACGCCGGTGAAAATGGACGCCCGTATGACACTGGAGGAACCCGGCAAGCCTATCGAACGTGTCTATTTTCTGAAATCCGGTGTCGGATCGACGGTGGCCTTCAGCAACAATGGGCGCCGCATCGAAACGGGGCTCTTCGGCTGTGAAGGCATGTCGGGAACCGCAGCGGTACTGCAAACTGGACATGCCTCCCATGAGACATTCATGCAGGTCGCCGGGGAAGGATTGGCGATCGAATCCGGCAGGCTGCAGGATGCGATGGAACAAAGCCCGCCATTGCAACGCCATCTGCTGCGATACGTGCAGGCGATGATGACGCAGACTTCGCAAACCGCATTGTCGAACGGACAGGCCAAACTGGAAGAGCGGCTCGCGCGGTGGCTGCTGATGTGTCACGATCGGATCAGCGGCAACGAGATGTACCTGACCCACGAGTTTCTGTCGATCATGCTGGGCGTGCGCCGCGCGGGCGTGACCGTGGGTACTCATTTGCTTGAGGGGAAGGGGCTGATCCGGGCCACTCGCGGGCGGATCGTCATTCTTGATCGTGAAGGCCTGGAAGCCGAAGCGCAGGATTCCTAAGGCAAACCGGAAGCCGAATACGCACGTCTGATCGGGACCTGACATAATTCCGAAGAGGCCAGAAACAGGAGTTCAGACATGAGTCCTCGTTTCCTTTTTGCTTCGCGGGGTGGGCGGGCACCTAAACCAGGGCCTTCAGCAGCCCTGCAAGAAACTCTGCAACGCCTCTGGAATCCTGCGGCTACGCCAGGCGTGGAACGTCCTGAAACTCCGGGTCGATTTCGGACTTCTCGAAACTGGTGAAGAAAACAAACGGAATATCAAGCGCCTTGAGCCGTCTCGCGGCCGGATAACTGGAACCATCCTGCAGTCCGACATTCAACAAGACAAAGATCGCAAGCCAGGTCAGTGGCGATCAGAACATCATCCTCCGCCAATAAAACTCTGATCTGTTTCATGACGCCTTCTCCCGTTGGCTTGTAATGCGCTTGGTTCCGCCATCCTGTGGCAGGTCGATGTCAAACCCGGCACCTTTGCCGGGCATGATACGGATGCTGCCGCCCAGTTTTTCCACTGTCGAAGTGACGATTGTCATTCCCAGCCCGTTCGCGTCCTGCAGTGAAAATCCGTCGGGCAGACCGCTGCCGTTATCCCGCACCGTAAGCCGCAATCTGTCGGAACCGTTGCGCACGACTTTCAGCATCAGGGTAATCGGCCCCCCATCATGGCCATTGTGTTTCACCGCATTCGTCGCCAGCTCGTTCAGGATGATGCAGATCTGACCCGCCACATCGGCGCGCAGCGTCACGGTATCCGTTTCGACGTTCACTATCGCTCCGATGCTCCGGCACAAGTCCTCGCAAAAGGGGGCAATGAACTCCTCCAGGTTTACCTTACGGTCCGGCTGAATCGTGCTGAATTGTCGGTGCATATGTGCGATGGCGCTGAGCCGGTTCGCCGCCTTGATCAAAGCGCCGCGCGCCGCCGCTATGCTGGTTATCTGACGGCTCTCGTGGCGCAGTAGCGCAGCGGCGAACTGGATGCCGTTGGCGATCCGGTGATCAGCTTCTTTCTGGCGCGCTTCACCGGCGCGCATATGGGTACCTTGAACGGTTTCCCTGGCTCTGTTGGAATTCTTATTCGGTGCTTTTGCCATGATGTTGTCTTCCCTCGTAAAAATGGCAGGTTCCCATGCGGCAACTTTAGCGGAGCATTTCTTGTCCCGCTGCGCCCCGTGCGAAGCCGTACAAATCCACATGGCGAGAAACCGCAGACGGCTAACTATCTTATATCATTAAAGCAATCGGCAGGCCCGGCGGATTCGGTCACAATCCGTGATCGCAGCAGGAAGCGGAACCTGATGCCGACTATTTTCGTTCTTATGGCAATAGCCATCCAGGTGACCGGTGGTGGCTGGGCATTGCGCTTCCACCGGCAAGAGCGTCCGAACCGGACTCTCTGCCTGCGGTACCTGCAATGCAGCCGAAGGAGGAAAAAATGACTAAGAATTCAATGATTTTCACGATCATGGCGTCGGTCTTGGCAGCACCCCTTTTCGCTCAGGAAGGCGTTCTCGATGATGCCAAAGTCGTTTCGCTACCTGACTGGCGCTACGATGACCTCTATTCCAATGGTGTAAGCGCCAGAAACCTGTTCGACAGAGACGTCTATGGCCGGACCGGTGACGAGATCGGCGATGTGGAGGACATTCTCATCGGCCCGGACGGTCAGGTCAAATCGATCGTTGCCGAAGTGGGGGGCTTCTGGGACATCGGCGATACTCATGTCAGCATTCCGATCGATCAGGTTGATACGTCAGATGGCCGGATCACCGTTCCGGTCACAGAAGATAGCGTTGGCGACTACGGCTTCTGGAACAACGAGCCTGTCCAGACGGGCGCAGTCGAATCCGAGATCGTCGAAGGCGTGGATGATAGGGCCATCCCACGCGCGTGGCGGGCCTCCGAATTGATCGGGGACTATGCCCGACTGCGCGACGGCAATGCTTATGGAGATTACGGATATGTCAGTGATCTGATTCTGCGCGACAACAAGGTCGCGGCCGTAGTTGTGCAGCCACGTGCAGGATATGGGCCGGGATACCGGGCATATCCCTATTATGGCTACCCTTACGGTTGGAATGCCGGCAGCCCTTATTACGACATGCCCTATACAGAAGATGACATCCGAGACGCAGAACCGTTCGATTACGACCGCTTCGAGTGACGCTATCTACCTTTCGCGCGGGTCGGGTTGGCCTGCGCAACAACCACTCATTAATAAGGAAAACTAGCCATGGAGGCTTTCTGGTTTTGGACATTGGTAATCTTGCTGGTGATCGCGACGTTCGCGTATCCGGCTTGGCCCTACACCCGCAACCGCGGAATTTACCGCCGGGGCGGGGGATGGCGTTACGCGCCCGCGACCGCGGCTGCAATGGCAGCACTGCTGATCTTCTTTCTCTTCTGGATCGGCCTTTTGGCAATTACTTGGCCATGGATGGCGGAACCGGTGCCTGTGAATTGATATGGCGATGCCCCGCCGTCGGTATACTGCCACGACTACACGAAAAGGAGACCCGAAATGAACATTGAAAGGTTTCAACAGATGTACCTGAAAGAATTAATTGAGGCTCGATCGGTCGAGGCGTAGCTTTGCGAAGCATTTCCCAAAATGAAGGAAACCGCGACCGACAAAAGGATTGAAGGCAGTCATCGACGAGCATCTAGGTGTTTGATCCCACGGTTTGATGGTGCGAACCTTTCTCAGGAAAGGCAGGAAGCACTATGTAACAGGTTCGATGATCGTGATGTCAGTGATTGCGGCCAACGTGAACGTGATCTGCGTCTGGCTTCTGAACAGGATAGACGATCCCGACGTCAAGGTCCGCGCCGCGAATACGTTCAGCTGGAACGATTTCGCCGCGAATGGCGGCATCCTCGTTACCGGATGACTCGTTTGGTGGCTGGGCTCCAACTAACCGGACCTGGCCGTCGGCGTCGCCGTTGCCGGTATATTCATCTGGGGTGGGGTCAAGATTCTCCGCGACGCCAATCGCGAGCACCACAAGGCTGTGCATGGGGATGATGAATGACAGCCGCTAGGGTCTGTGTGCTGACATTCGCGCGTTTGAAATTCTTGGGGTCGCCATCGGAGACTGTGCCGGGATTGGCGTGATGCCCGCGATCCGCCAGGTGGAAAGGGTGTCATCGTGGGACAGGCTGGCATCCTGACGCCCGTCTGTCTGGACATTCTCATCTGAAAGCTGGTGCCAAGCATCGCCTTCGTGGCGGGGGCATGACGGGCCTGCTGCAAGCCATCGCGTTGAGTGTCGAGGTTTCGGCGTCATGCTCGATAAGGTTCTCAAGCACCGCCTCGGTCACAGAACAAGAAGTCGCTCTCGTCGTGCTTTTCGAAAAGCTCGATCAAGGGGCATATCGATCTCGGTCACCGGGTGCCCATCGGTTCGTATTTGAAGTTCGCAACTCCACCATGATCCGACGTCCTCGACGGCACGAAGGCTACGCAGCAAGCCCGGCGCGCCTATCCTCCAGGTTTAGGGCATTCCCCAGCCAGTCCCGATTGGAACCTCGGAAGACAAACAACGTTATATACTCATGATGATCACGAGAAATTTCCGCCAGACAGCTTTGCTTCTTGTTACCATTCTGGGTTTGACTGGTCTGGGACTTGCGCTGTTCGAGCTTCTTTCTCCGACAAGCGGGACTGCCGGGTCGGCAGGCGCGACCCTCGTGTTGGTTTCCACGGCGCTGCTTGCCGCCACTGCGGCATTGCTGGCTTTCGTTCATTTGAAACGGTGGCTGTTCGGGTTGTTGCTCACATTGAGCGTCATCGACGCGGCGGCGACGGCGGTCGCGGCCTATTTCCTGATGGCCAATGTACTTGTGGCCACAATGCTGCTGGCGCTGCTTGCCGGTTTAGCTGCGGCCTTTGCAGGCAGCAGACAGGGAAGGATGACAACGTGACCTACATGGCCCGGACTCTTGCAGCCTTTCTTCTCCTCGCCGCTTCGGGTGCCGGTGCTCAGCCCACCGACTGGACGACGTTCAACGGCAATCTTGCGGCGCAAAAGTATTCTCCCGTCAGTTCCTTCACACCCGAGACGGTCCAAAGACTTGAAAGGGTGTGGTCGGTTGAAACCGGGGACGCGGCCGACGGCAGCGACGAGCTGCCGCAAACCGTGTGGTCGGCGACACCGATCTACGCCAACGAGACACTGTATCTCGGGACTCCGTTCTACCGCATACTCGCGCTCGATCCCGCGACCGGCGAGGAACGCTGGTCCTATGAGCCCGAGACGGTGCTCGAGGCGCTGACCCAGCCCGCGCTGAAGAATCGCGGTGTGGCCTATTGGCAGAGCGGGTCGCAAGGGGTTTGCGAAAAGCGCGTCTACATCGGAACGATGAACGCGACATTGCACGCGGTTGACGCCGATACCGGACAGCCCTGCGCCGATTTTGGCGAAGGCGGCGTTCTCGACGTAAACCAGTGGAATACGGTCAACGACAATTTTCCGTTCTCTCTGCTTCAGCCACCTACCGTCGTCGGCGACACCTTGCTGCTGGGTTGGGCCGGGAAGGACTGGGCCTATGCCGTCGCGCCGCCGGGCAATCTGATGGCGATCGACGCCCGCACCGGTGGGTTGAAGTGGGATCTGTCCTTCATCCCGGAAGACCTGATACCGCAAACCGGCACCGCCAATATCTGGACCTCCATGGCCGCCGATCCCCGGCTCGGGCTGGTCTATGTACCGGTATCCTCGCCCAGCCCCAACTACTGGGGTGGCAACCGGACGGATCCGATTCCGCTGGCAACCTCGGTGACGGCGGTCGATATCGAGACCGGCGAGGTCCGGTGGAGCCAACAGCTCATCCGTCATGATATCTGGGATTATGACACACCTTCCGCCCCGACCCTTGTCGATCTGGAGAAGAATGGCGAGACGATCCCCGCGCTGGTTCAGACCACCAAGCAGGGTCAGATCTTCGTGCTCAACCGCGAGACCGGCGAGCCGGTCTATCCGATCGAGTATCGCCCCGTGCCCGCCAGCGATGCGAAAGGTGAAAAGGCCGCCCCGACCCAGCCCTTTTCATCCGCGCTGGCACCCACCAACGATCCCGGAAAGCTGCCCGATGTCTCTCGGCTGGCCGATGTGACGGGTTGGGGCCAGTGCAGCGACGATGTCGAACGTTTCCGCTACGAAGGGCTATTCACGCCGCCTTCCGAACAGGGGACATTTCTATGGCCCGGAACGGCCGGTGCCAATAACTGGGGCGGCGGTGCCGTCGATCCCAGAACAGGCATCCTCTACCTCAACTCCTCGCGAATCGTGCAGGTGATCAAGCTCATTCCGCGCGACACCTACGCTCAGGTCGCCGGTGAAAGCGGTGCAGAGCAGGGCTATTACGCGCAAGAGGGTGCGCCCTATGGAATCCAGCTTTACAACTGGACCAACTGGGCCAATCTGCCTTGCTGGGCGCCGCCCTACGGTACCTTTTCGGCCTATGATCTGCGCACCGGCGACAGGCTCTATGAAGTGCCGTTCGGAATGACGCAGCAATGGGGTTTCTATGGTCCCGAAAGCTGGGGCTCGCCGACGCTCGGCGGCCCGGTGGTGACGGCGGGCGGGGTCATCTTCATCGGCGCGTCGATGGATGCGAGAGTGCGCGCGCTCGACGCCCGGACCGGTACCGAGGTCTGGTCGGATCTGGTCGAGGCGCCCTCGGTCGCCATTCCTGCGGTCTATACCCACGAGGGGCGCGATTACGTCGTCTTCGTCGCCGGCGGCAACCCAATTCTGAAACCGCAAATTGGCGACCAAGTCGTGGCTTATGCCCTCGGCAACTGACATGCGACCGGGCCGCTTTGCCGGGCCAGAAGATTGAAACCTGCGCGGAATTCGAGCAGGGTGAGCATCGGACCTCCGGAGGTGGAGAACAGGTAACCGTGCGGACTCCGGAAAATCGTGCTGCACGCTCGGCGCATTGCCCGGTGCTGCCGCCACAGACTTGACGCAGCCTCTTGCGCATCGCTTTCTGCCGCCATCTTGTTGATCGTCGCCACGCCGGCGCACAGCGATGGCGGGCCGCCGTCACCGGTCGACTTCTGGACAATGTGGTCTTTTACGCCCTCAGTCCTTCTGCAGCTGGGGTTGGCGACCGCTCTTTACACTCGCGGTTTGCATCTTGCCTGGGCACGGGCCGGTCAGGGTCGCGGCGTACGAATCTGGCAGGCGGCGTGTTTTGCGGGCGGAATCGCGGCGCTGAGAGTCTGTTTTCCGCACATATGGCGCAGCATATCACATTGATGGGTTTGGCGGCGCCGCTTCTGGGGATGGGACAACCGCTTGCGACGATGACCCGCGCCTTGCCGCGACGTTGGCAAAGGTGGTTCGGCGCGCTTCCCCAAGCCGCAGCCTGGCGTCGGGCAAACGGTCTTCTGAACGCGCCCGGTGTCGCCACCGCCCTGATGCTGGGCGTTTTCCTGTTCTGGCAGGCGCCGCGCGCGCTTGCCGTGGCACTTGAGGACGATCTTGTTCATGCCGTCATGCACGGTTCGACCTTCGCCGCGGCCTTGACGTTCTGGACCATTATTGCCCGAAGCGGGAACAGGGGCTTCTGGGGATTTCACTTCCTGTTCAGCTATCTGCTGGTGGCCTGGCAATGCGCGCCCAACGGCGATCCTTTCCGCGGAATCGGTGGCACGCGGACGCTGATCGGCAGCATGACTTTGGTCTGCCTCGCCCTGATCGGTCTGATTCTGCGGCGCTCATGACGCGAATGGCGAGCCGGTGAAGGCGATTTCCACAACGATCAGGATACGCCCGAGGCGCGCGAGCGGTTCCTTGAGTTCTCGACGCTGCTGCTGGCGTTATTGTCCTTCGTGGCGGTGGTGTTCGAGACCCTTCCTATCGCGATGATCGGGGATTGCAGATGAGGCTGGGGATCGTTCTGACCTGGAAGCGGTTGGCAGGCCTGCTGGTTCTGGGCATTGCCGGGGTATTGCTGGTCGGCTGGTCGGGTCTGGTTTCGATCGCGGCCTCGTCGGGTCACTGGCCTGTAACGCGCTGATTCCTTGGCTGGACGCTGGAGAACGCGGTCGCCACCCAGTCAACGCCGGTCGAAAAGCCCGAGGGGCTGGACCTGTCCGATCCGGCCCTGATCCAGCGGTCGGCCGGTAATTACGCGACAAGCTGCGCCGCCTGTTATGGTGCCTCCGGCATACGCCAGTCTCCGGTCGTGGCCAACATGGTTCCTTCCCCGCCGCGGCTGGAGGACAGCGTCGTGGACTGGAGCGACGAGGAACTGTTCTGGATAGTAAAGAACGGGTTCAAATATACCGGGATGCCCGCCTGGCCGGCGCAGGGCCGAGATGACGAGGTCTGGGCGCAGGTGGCCTTTCTGCGCGCCTTTCCAGACATTACCGCCGCGACCTATGCCGATCTTGCCCTCGGTGGCGGCACTGTGGACTACGACGTGGAGGCGGGCGGGCAGGCGCTGGTGGCGCTGGACGGCATTTTCGAGAACGCATTGGAAAATTGTGCCCGCTGCCATGGCCGGGATGGGCTGGGCCAGGGGCAGGGCGCGGCCAGCGGTGCCTTTCCAATCATCGCGGGTCAGCCCGCGCCCTATCTCTCCGCGACCTTACAGCCTTCGCGCAAGGCAGGCGTGAAAGCGGCTTCATGCAGCCTCCCGCAAGCCGTTATGATGCGCAGACCCTCGCTGAACTTGCCGGATACTTTGCCCGACAGCCCGGCCCCGTGCCGGAACCCGGCCCCGACGCGGGTGCCGACAGGGACGCAGAGGCATCGCCACCTGCCCGCTGGTCCTCCGCTCGACACTCCACAGGACGCGGCCGAGATTCTCGAGGGCGACACCGATCTTGGCTATGCCACGGTACCGATGGCCGCTCCCGGCGGGACGCCCTCCACGCCCGAGGCGCTGCTGGCCCTTGGCTAACGCATTGCCCTCGACGGCATCGCAGAGGCCGGGATCCCGTCCTGCCAAAGTTGCCATGGCCAGGGATCGCAACCGCAAAGCCCCGACTTTCCGGCGTTTGCCGGGCAGCCGACATGGTATCTCGCCGAGAGCCTTATGTGATTTATGCGTATTCATTGCTGCTGATCCGGTGGGTCGGCGGGCGGGGCATCGCGCAGATGTCGACCGTCGAGTTCCTGCTCGTTATCGCCCTGGGTTCTGCCGTCGGCGATGCAATGTTCTACCCCGAGGTGCCGGGGTGACGGCCGAGATCGTCCGCGAAGGCGTGATTAACATGCAGGCCTTGCGTGATAGTAAAATCGGCAAGAGTGAGTTGTTCGAAAGCTTGCGGGAGCAAGGCTATGTCAACCTGGATGAAGTGAGGCATGCCTATCTCTAGTCATCCGGGCGTTTCAGCTTCTTTTGGGCCAGACCACCCCGACCCGGATTGCGATCGAAACTGCATGGGATGTATTTGCCCCCGCGATGTGCGGACCTGGCTCAGAGGTAGGGAAGATACATCGATGGCCTGCTGCGGATGCAGACACTCATCGAGGTCGCTGTCAAAACACCTGTCGCCTGCCGACATTGTGACGGCACAGCCTGGACAGTCGCGGTATTGCCGGAAAGCGAGGCGGATTAACTGTCGATCCAGTCCTGAAGCCGCGTCGCCGTGTCGGCATCGAGAGTGTGGAGACTGTTTGCCTGCTTGAGATAGGGACAGGGCGCAGCGAGCCGAGTGTCGATGTTGGTCAAAGTAAACGTGGCCGCGCCCTTCAAATTCGCCAGCTCGTCCCATCCGACCGGCACCGCCACCGGCGCCCCAGCACGGGCGCGCAGGGACCAGGGTGCTACGGCCGTCGCACCGCGCTCGTTGCGCAGCCAGTCGATGAAAATCCGGCCCTTGCGCCGCGCTTTCGACATCGAGGCGGTAAAGCGCTTCGGCTCCTTCTCCTCCAAAACATGTGCCAGTGTCTTGGCGAACCCGCGCACCGCGTCCCAACCTTGGGTGCGGCGCAGCGGCACCCAGACGTGGACGCCCTTCCCGCCGGTCACCATCGCCCCGCTTTCCAGCGCGAGATCGGACAGCCAGCCGCGCAGGTCCAATGCAGTTTGCCGCACATCGTCCCACCCGAGTCCTTCGTCTGGGTCGAGATCGAAGACGAGCCGGTCTGGCCGGTCGAGCCGATCGGTGCGCGCCCCCTGAATGTGAAACTCGACTGTGCCCATCTGCGCCGCGGCGACGAAGGATTCGGCGCGCGTTGCGTAAAGATAATCGGCAGTCTCGCCGTTACTTTCCTCGATGGCGATGCGTTGGAGTGCGGCAGGCATCGCACCGTGGCCGTGCTTTTGAAAGAAACACGCTTCTTCCAGGCCACCGGGACAGCGTAAAAGAGAAAGAGGTCGGTGGCCTGCTATTTCAGTCAAACGTTCGCCTGCCCGCTCATAATACCGCGCGACATCCAGTTTGGTGAAACCGGCATCGCCGAACACCCGTCGGTCAGGGTTGCTGATCTTCACGCCAGCCACGACGGGTGAATCCGTTTCCGGTTGCTCAATTGTCACGGTGGCGGCCTCCTTATCCTCACGCAGCCCCAGATAGGTGCCGTGGCGAATGTGGCCGTCGGCGGTGAATTCGGCAAAGTCTATCTCGACAACGGCTTTGGGCGTTACCCATGTCGCCGCACGGGCAATATTGGCAGGCACGTCGATGAATGGACTCGTCTTGCGGGCTTTCAGCGTCTTCTCCAGCCGGTCGAAATCGGCATCGGTGAACCCGGTGCCGACCCGACCTCGATAACGCAGCCCGTCAGGACCAAACTCGCCCAGCAAAAGCGACGCGAACGGCCGTCCCCGCTTCTCTGACGGCGACAGGCCCCCCACCACAAACTCCTGCCGTTTGGTGCATTTCTGCTTGCGCCACGCCTTGGTGCGCGCACCACGATAAGGCGCGTCGCAACGTTTACTGATAATGCCCTCGGCCCCCGCCTCGCAGGCTGCGGCAAAGACTTCGGGTCCATGGCCCTGCACATGCTGGCTCATCCGCAAGGTGCCACCCTCCGGCATTCCAGCCATCAGTTTCGTAAGTGCTTCACGCCGAGCGGTCTGAGGAAGTTTCGCCAGATCGGCGCCGTCGAGGGACAGGAGGTCGAATGCGTAAAATACCAACGGATCGCCGATGTTCAGGGCGTCCTGTAGGGATGAGAATGCCGTGCCACTGATCCGGGCGGCCATCACCTCGCCGTCGATCAATGCCGACGCGCAGGGCAGCGTGTCGAAGGCCCCGTCCAGCGCCGCGAACTTATTGGTCCAGTCGTTTCCACTGCGCGTGAACAGGCGCGTCCCACCCTTGCCAAGGGAGGCAAGGCAGCGATATCCGTCGAACTTTGTTTCATGGATCCAGTCGTCGCCTTCGGGCGCAGTCTCGGCGAGCGTGGCCAGCTGGACCTTGCGAAATGGTGGGCGCTTTCCGTCTCGTTTTTTCGTTGCCGCGGGCTTAAACTTCTCTCCGCGTGCGATTTCGTTCATCGTGCGTCCAGTGCGCACCGACACCTTCTGTGTCGCCGTCAGGCCGTCAGGCTCATCCGAGGCGAGGGCATCCCGCTCCTTGATCAGCAACCAGTTCTCGCGCTTCTCGCCTTTGCGCGGCTTCATCCGCACAAGCGCCCAGGCCCCCCGCATCCGGTGCCCTTGCAGCACGACCTTGAGATTGCCCACCGTGAGGCCCGCGTCGGGGTCGCCTTTCGGCAGCCACGTTCCCTCATCCCAAAGCATGACGGTGCCGCCGCCATATTCACCTTTCGGGATCGTGCCTTCGAAATCGCCATAATCCAGCGGATGATCCTCGGTCCGCACCGCAAGCCGCTTCTGACGTGGATCGGCGGTCGGCCCCTTGGTCACGGCCCAACTCAGGAGAACACCGTTCCATTCCAGCCGAAAATCATAGTGGAGACGTGTGGCGGCGTGCTTTTGCACTAAGAACTGCAGTCCGGCGCGACGCACCTGATGCATCTTGCCTTCGGGCTCAGCCGTGCGGGAAAAATCGCGCCGTGTAGAGTAGTCTGCCAGCTTGTCACCCGGACCAGCCATTTATGACGCCTTCCTCTCTTTGCTTTTCGAGGGTGATTTCGCTGCCGGCTTCTTCTTAACTGCCGCTTTCTTGTCGCCGCGTCCGAGGCTTTGCTTCAGGGCCGCCATCAGATCCACGACGTTGTCTCCGGCGGGTCGCTCTTCCTCGTCGGCGCTGACGCGCTGTGTCTTGCGGTTTTTCTTCTTGGCCTCGATCAGATCCTTTAACGCCTCGGCATAGTGATCGGTGAAATTCTCTGCATCGAAAGGTGCAGTCTTCTTCTTGATCAACGCTGTCGCGAGATCGAGCAGCTCATCATCGGCCTTCGTATCCTTGATGTCTGAAAACATTGGCTCGCTGTCGCGCAACTCATCTGCATAATACAGCGTTTCGAGCAACAGGCCGTCGCCGCAGGGCTTGATCGCGACCAGGTATTCCTTACCCCGCATGGTCATCTGACCCAGCCCCACCTTCTCGGTCGCACGCAGAGCATCGCGAACCACCCGGTAGGCGTCCTCGGCCAAGTCGTCGGTTGGTACAAGATAATAAGGCTTGTCGAAATAAAGTGGCGGGATCTCACAGGCACCTACGAACTGGACCAGTTCGAGGGTCTTCTTCGTCTCCAGCTTGATGGCATCGATTTCGTCCGGATCGAGTAGGATGTAATCGCCATTCACCTCGTAGCCCTTGACGATATCGTCCGCCTTCACCGGCCCTACTCCGGCAACGGTCTTGTCATAATGCACTCGCTTTCCGCTGGGTTTGTGAATCTGGCGGAACGACACCCGCGCAGAGGAATCGTGGGCGGCGTAGAGTTCGACCGGGATTGAGACGAGCGACAGCCGAAGCTGACCTTTCCAGAGTGCGCGCTGTGCCATTGTATCTCCAATCATCGAGAATGCTCGGAACACAACGCTTAAAGGGCATCATTCGATCCATCTTCTGAGGAGCGGCATTTTCCCATGAACCCTTCGGGACGCGCCCTATACGGCTTTTCGATTCATTGTCGGTAGAACAATTATGTGTCGTTAAACCTTAGGTTTTTGATCACACGGTTTGATGGTGTGATCCATTCTCAGGAATGGAAGGAAGCACTATTGGACAGGTTCGTCACGGCAGCGCTACGACCACGCACGCCGTCAGAGCTGAATACAGCGATCGCAAGCTTCGCTCTCGGAACTGAGCCGGGAGTTGGGGATCAATCCCAAGACGGTTGCGAAGTGGCGGAAGCGGGCGACGGTCGAGGATCTGAAAACCGGCCCGAAGGAACCGCGGTCAAAGGTTCTGACCACGATCCGAACCGGCGACGACACCTTCGACACGCGGGCCGACTGCCGGAAGCCTGGGCGGGTCTGACGGACGCGGCGCTGGAGGCGGCATCGGGCGTTCCCGGTGCGAAATTCTGTCACAACAGCCGATTCATTGCCGTGGCCAGCAAGCGCGACGCAATCATTCAGATGGCCGATCTGGCGATTGCAAAGGTCGCCTGATCAGGGCTTTTCCACTTACTTCGCGAAATTTGCCTAAAAATTGGGCGAAAACCCCAATTTGGCGACTCCGAAGAGATTAAGTTGAGCAGAATCGTGGACAGTCACGCGCGGCTTCGCCTTAGCTTGAGACACAAGCGGCAAGACCGCTGGGCAATCAGGCCCCGTTTCGACTTTTCCTGCCGGAGGGTCGTGCGGGGCTTTTTCGTTTTTGGGGACCTATGAAAACCGATATCGATCTTGGCATCCTCTATTCCCGCAGCGGCACCTATTCCGCCCTGTCGGAAGCACTGTGGTTGGGCGCTATGGAAGCCATCGAGGTGGTCAATATGGCACCCGAGATCGGCTTCGCCTTTCGCCCAGTCGAGCGTGACCCCGGCGGAGATGTCCAACGCTACGCCCCCCTGTGCGCGGACATCCTAGCGTCGACCAGGGCGCGTCACATCATCGGCTGCGTGACCTCCTCGTCGCGCAAGGAGGTGATCCCGGCATTGGACAAGGCGGGCGCGACGCTGTGGTACAACGTCCCTTACGAGGGGTTCGAAACCTCTGCCCGCGTCGTCTATTCCCACGCCTGCACCAATCAAAACATCCTGCCTATCCTCAGCTGGGCCATGCGGGAATATGGCACGGCCGCGTTTCTGATCGGGTCAAACTACATCTGGGGTTGGGAAACGTGCCGCTTTGCCCGACACCAGGTCGAGGCGGCCGGGGGCAAAGTCTTTGGCGAGCGGTTCCTGCCACTGGGGGACGAGGACGTGGCGGGCCTGATCAAGGAGATCGAGGTGACGCGGCCACGGTTCATCCTGAATTCGCTAGTCGGAGCATCGTCTTACGCGTTTCTTAGGGCGTACCGGGCGCTGGGCGCACGCGACGCCTACTTCCTGCCCGAGACCTGCCCGGTGCTGTCGTGCAACCTGACGGAAGCGGAACTGCCCCTTCTGGGCGCGGCGGCAGAAGGGCTGATTGCCGTTGGCCCCTCGTTCAGCGACCAAGTGCAGCTGGCGGGTCGCGGATCGTCGCTGGAACTGACAGCCTATCGATCCGTCCTGACGCTTGCGGCGGTCCTGTCCGACATGTCGGTCGAGGAGCAGGCCGGCCCCTTCGATGACTTCATCGCCGAGCACGGCGCGAACTACGGGATCGATCCGGCAACGCACCATTGCACGCTGGATGTGAAAATCGCGCAGGTGCGCAACGGCACCTTCGACGTACTGGCCGATTGGCGCGATATTCGGCCCGATCCCTACATGACTCGGCCCATGCGGCATCCGCAACTGGACGGGCCGCGCCTGTCGGTGGTGCGCGCATGATGCCCGGGATTGATATCACTGGTCTGGACGGTGCGCAGGCCATTGTTCTGCATCCCGATCATGAGCGGTTGCAGCTTCTATTGCGGCAGTTGCGGGCCATCGGCCTGAGTGTTGAGACGGCCTGGCCCGACCTGCCGTCTGCCGCCATTCAGGCGAATGTGGTTCTCTATGATGTGGACCTTGGCCACGACGAGCAGTTCCCCTGGGCCCCTGGCGAGGCGCCGATGCCGATGATTGCGCTGGTCGGCTCGGAGGCACCGGGTCGCCTGGAATGGGCCTCGCGGATAGGGGCGGATGCGCTGTTGATGAAGCCATTGGGCGCGGAAGGCGTGTTCGCAGCACTTCTTGTGGCGCGGCAGGCGTTCGAGCTGCGCCGCAGTCTCGCCGCCGAAATCGCCTCGCTGCGCCAGCGGCTCTCGGCGCGGCAGACCGTGGTGAAAGCGGTCAGCATTTTGGCCCGCAAGGCCGTGAGCCAGGATGCCGCATACGACCAGCTGCGCCAGATGGCGATGGCCTGGCAGATAACCATCGAAGCCGCCGCCGTTCAGGTGATCGAGCGCGCGCAAAAGCCCGGAGGTCTGCGTGACTGCAGTTGATACCGCTCCCGCGGCACCCCCCCCGGTCGAGGAGGGGATCTGGACCCGCCTGCGCCGTCGGAAATTGGCGCTGCTTGGCCTGTTGCTGATTGCCGCGACTCTGCTTGGTGCGATCTTTGCGCCGTATCTGACGCAGTTCGACCCGGACGAGCAGTTGTTCGAGGGCTTGTCGATCACCGGCGCGCCCATGGCACCCGGGGGGATGTTCCCTTTGGGCACGGATCTTCTGGGCCGCGATCTGCTGACGCGAATCCTGTACGGCGCGCGCACGTCGCTGATCATCGGGCTGCTGGCCAATGGCGTGGCCCTGTTGATCGGGACGTTCGTGGGGGTGACCGCGGGATACTTTGGCGGCATCCTGGGCGGAATCCTGATGCGGCTGACCGACCTGATGATGGCGTTTCCCGCATTGCTTCTGGCGATCTGTCTTGCGGCCATCTTTCAACCCTCGCTCTGGATCGTGGTGATGGTCATCGCGACCGTGAACTGGGTGCAGACGGCCCGCGTCCTCTATGCCGAAACCGCCAGCCTGTCGCAGCGGGAGTTCATCGCGGCGGAACGTACGCTGGGTGCCGGGCACATGCGCATCCTGTTTCGCCACATCCTGCCGCATCTGGTGCCGACGATCATCGTCTGGGGCACGTTGGGCATCTCGACGACCGTCCTTTTGGAGGCGACGCTGTCCTACTTGGGCGTGGGGGTGCAGCCGCCGACACCCAGCTGGGGCAACATCATCTTCGAAAACCAGACGTATTTTCAGGCGGCCCCCTGGCTTGTGTTTTTTCCGGGCCTTGCCATCGTGACACTGGCGTTGGCCTTCAACCTTGTGGGCGACGCGTTTCGCGAGGTTCTTGACCCGACGCAGCGGGGGCGGACCTGATGCTGGCTTTCATCGCCCGTCGCTTGATCCAGTCGGCGCTGATCCTTCTGGGGGTCAGTTTTATCACCTTCGCACTGCTCTATCTTTTTCCCGCCGACCCGGTACGCCAGATCGCGGGCCGCTCGGCCACGCCCGAAACCGTGGCCAACATTCGCGCGCAACTGGGTCTGGATCAGCCGTTCGTGGTGCAATACCTGCGCTACCTCGGCAACTTGCTTCAGGGCGATCTTGGCCGATCCTACCTGCAAAAGACCGAGGTCGGAACGCTCATCGTGTCGCGTCTGCCCGCCTCGCTTCTGCTGATGGCGGGGGCGATCGTTTGCGAGCTGATGCTCGGCCTGACCATGGGGATCATCGCCGCGATCCGCCGGGGCACGGGGACGGATAATTCGTTGATGATCGTTTCGTTCATCGGCGTGTCCGCCCCGCAGTTCGTGGTGGGCCTGCTGCTACTTTACGTATTCGCGGTGCAGCTTCGGTGGTTCCCCATCGGCGGCTACGGCACCTTCTCGCATCTGGTCTTGCCTGCCGTGACGCTCGGCATCCTTGGGTCCGGTTGGTATTCGCGCATGATGCGATCCTCGATGATCGACGTACTGCGGCAGGATTATATCCGCACGGCCCGCGCCAAGGGCCTGGGCCGGGCACGTGTATTGTTCCGCCATGCCCTGCCCAATGCGATCCTGCCAATCATCGCGATGATTGGCATCGACGTCGGCATCTTCATGGGCGGCATCGTGGTGGTCGAAAGCGTGTTCGGCTGGCCCGGTATCGGTCAGCTGGCCTGGCAGGCGATCCAACGCGTCGACATTCCCATCATCATGGGCGTCACGCTGGTGTCCGCCTGCGCCATCGTCCTTGGAAATCTGGTCGCCGACATCGCGTCGCTGCTGGCCGATCCCCGGATCAAGGTCCGGTAACTGCAAACCAACCGAGTTCAAACAGGAGAGAGACAGATGAAAAACATGCTTACGACGACCGCGCTTATCGCGGCCTTGGCGCTGCCGACCCTGGCGACCGCCGATGGTCATTCCGCCATGGATCCCGACGCCCAGTACGGCGGCAACATCACTATCACCTACAAGGACGACGTGGCCACACTGGACCCGGCCATCGGCTACGATTGGCAGAACTGGTCGATGATCAAATCGCTGTACGATGGTCTGATGGATTATGAGCCGGGCACGACCGACTTGCGCCCGGGCCTTGCCGAAAGTTATGAAATCTCGGACGACGGCATGACCTTCACCTTCAAGTTGCGCGAAGGGGTGAAGTTCCACAACGGGCGCGAGATGACTGCCGAGGATGTGAAATACTCCCTCGACCGTGTGACCGACCCGGTTACGCAATCGCCGGGAGCGGGGTTCTTCGGGTCAATCGCCGGGTTTGATGCAGCCTCGGCGGGCGGCGGCGAAGGCCTGTCCGGTGTCACGGTCGTCGACCCCTACACCGTGCAGATCCAGCTTTCGCGGCCCGATGCGACCTTTCTTCATGTCATGGGTCTGAACTTCGCTTCGGTCGTAGCCAGGGAGGCGGTCGAGGCCGCGGGTGCCGATTTCGGCAAGACCGCAATGGGCACCGGCGCGTTCAAGCTGAGCGAGTGGACGATCGGTCAGCGCCTCGTGTTCGAAAAGAATGCAGATTACTGGCGAGAAGGTCTGCCGTACCTCGACTCCGTGACCTTTGAAGTGGGGCAGGAGCCTATCGTCGCCTTGCTGCGCTTGCAAAACGGTGAAGTCGACGTGCCCGGTGACGGCATCCCCCCCGCGAAGTTCATGGAAGTCATGGCCGATCCCGAGCAGGCATCGCGCGTGATCGAGGGCGGGCAGCTGCATACCGGCTATATCACCCTGAACGTCAATATCCCGCCCTTCGACAACGTCGACGTGCGCAAGGCCGTCAACATGGCGATCAACAAGGAGCGGATCACACAGGTCATCAACGGTCGTGCCGTGCCCGCGACACAGCCGCTGCCGCCATCGATGCCGGGTTACACCGACGGGTACGCGGGCTATTCCTATGACGTGGAGGGGGCCAAGGCCCTGCTGGGCGAAGCAGGCTTCCCCGACGGGTTCGAGACGGAACTGTTCGTCATGAACACCGACCCCAACCCGCGCATCGCGCAGGCCATCCAGCAGGACCTGAGCCAGATCGGTATCACCGCGTCGATCCAGAGCCTTGCGCAGGCCAGCGTGATTGCGGCCGGTGGCGAGGCCGATCAGGCCCCGATGATCTGGTCCGGCGGCATGGCCTGGATTGCAGACTTCCCCGATGCGTCGAACTTCTACGGCCCGATCCTGGGTTGTGACGGAGCCGTGCAAGGCGGCTGGAACTGGTCCTGGTATTGCAACGAGGAGATCGACGCGATGGCGATCGAAGCCGACAGCATGACTGACCCGGCCATGGTCGATGATCGCTTGAAGATGTGGTCCGACGTCTACATGGCCGTCATGGAAGACGCGCCCTGGGTGCCGGTCTTTAACGAGCAGCGCTACACCATGAAGTCGCCGCGCATGGGCGGGGCGGATGCGCTCTACGTTGATCCGGTCTCGATCCCCGTCAACTACGACTATGTGTTCGTCACCGATGTGCAATAAATGTCCTGACTACACGATCCACGGCGCGAGCCATCATTTCGGCTGGGACAATTCGTTTGTCCCGGTCGAGACGGTCGCCCCCGGATCGACCATCGAGTTCAAGTGCCACGACAGTTCCGCCGGGCAATTGACGGCGACAAGTACCGTCGAGGACGTGCGCACGCTCGACTTCGGCAAGATCAATCCCGTGTCCGGCCCCATTTATGTCGATGGGGCCGAACCGGGCGACGCGCTCAAGATCCAGATCGAGGGCTTCACTCCATCGGGATTTGGCTGGACGGCGAACATTCCAGGCTTCGGCCTGCTCGCCGACCAGTTCGAGGATCCCGCGCTGACGCTCTGGAAGTATGACGCCGACACACTAGAGCCGGCGCTCTTCGGCAAGCAGGGACGCGTGCCCTTGAAGCCCTTCGCGGGCACCATCGGCTGCGCCCTGGCGGAGCCGGGTCTGCACTCCATCGTCCCGCCCCGGCGGGTCGGCGGCAACCTGGATATCCGGGATCTGGCGGCGGGCACCACGCTCTACTTGCCGGTTGAAGTCGCGGGGGCACTCTTTTCGATCGGGGACACCCACGCGGCGCAGGGCGACGGTGAAGTCTGCGGCACGGCCATCGAAAGCCCGATGGATGCCACCGTGACGCTGGACCTGGTGAAAGGCGCAAACCTCAAGATGCCGCGCTTCACTACGTCCGGGCCGGTGACGCGGCATCTGGATGCCAAGGGCTACGAGGTGACGACGGGCATCGGACCCGACCTGATGAGCGGGGCGCGAAACGCGGTTTCGCAGATGGTCGACCACCTGTGTGCGACACAGAAACTCGCGCCCGAAGATGCCTATATGCTGGTCTCCACCTGCGGCGATCTGCGAATCTCGGAAATCGTGGACAACCCGAACTGGGTCGTCTCGTTCTACTTCCCACGAATCGTGTTCGAATGACCACGCAGGAAATCCTTTCCCCGGCGGCGCAGGTCGCCGGGGAAGCCCCGGTCGTCCTTTCCGTGCGCGACCTCGATATTTCCGTGCGCCAGCAGGGAGGCGTCAAACCCCTCGTGATCGGCCTCACATTCGATCTGCGGCGCGGCGAGACGCTGGCGATCGCGGGCGAAAGCGGGTCGGGAAAATCGCTGACGTCGCTTGCCATCATGGGCCTTTTACCGCCCCCCGCCGTTCATGTTGCGGCCGGGTCGATCATCTTTGGTGACGTCGATCTGACGAAACTGGCCGAGACAAAACTGCAAGCCATTCGCGGCAGTCGCATCGCCATGATCTTTCAGGAACCGATGACGGCACTGAACCCCGTCATGCGGATAGGCGATCAGCTGGTTGAAGCCCTGCGCGCGCACGAACCGTTGTCGCGTCAGGCGGCCCGAACTCGTGCGCTGGAGGCGCTGCGCGCGGTGCGCCTGACCGAACCGGAGCGGCGGTTGAGCCAGTATCCGCACGAGTTGTCGGGCGGGATGCGTCAGAGGGTCGTGATCGCCATGGCCATCGCGTTGCGCCCCGACATCCTGATCGCGGACGAACCGACGACCGCGCTGGACGTGACCGTCCAGAGAGAGGTGCTGGACCTCCTCCGCGACCTGAGCCGCGATATGGGGACGGCCCTGATCCTGATTACCCACGACATGGGTGTGGTGGCCGAAATGGCCGACCGCGTGTTGGTGATGCAATCCGGCGTGATGGTAGAGACGGCCGCGGTAGGCCAGTTGTTTTCGGCCCCGAAGCAGGCTTACACGCAGGCGCTTCTGGCCGCCGTGCCCCGCATGGGCCAGGGGCGGGAGGCATCGGTAAAGCCGCTGTGGCGACCGCTGGTTTCGATCCGTGACATGGTTGTCACTTATGACCTGAAGGGCGGCATTCTCGGGCGGACGCAATCCCGCGTGCACGCCGTCGAAGGCGTGACCTTCGACATCCACCCCGGAGAGACCTTCGCCTTGGTGGGCGAAAGCGGCTGTGGCAAATCCACGATCGCACGGGCCCTGACCGGGTTGGTCCCACACCAGGGTATCGTGGAGTTCGACGGCGAAACGCTGGGCAGCACGCCGGCCGCCCGCTTTGCCGCCAGTCGGCAAATGCAGATGATCTTTCAGGACCCGATGGCGGCGCTGAACGGTCGGATGCGGGTGGGGGACCTAGTGATGGAGCCGTTGGTCATCCACGGGATCGGCGACGTGGCGTCCCGGCGCGCCCGGGCCGAGGCGCTGTTCGACCGGGTCGGCCTGACGCGCGACGCGCTCGACCGTTATCCGCACGAATTTTCAGGCGGGCAAAGGCAACGCATCTGCATCGCCCGTGCGCTGGCGCTTAATCCCAAGCTAATCCTCGCAGATGAAAGCGTGTCCGCTTTGGACGTGTCGGTCCAAGCGAGCGTTCTGGATCTTCTGGCAGAGCTCAAGGCGGAGATGGACATGTCCTACCTCTTCATTTCCCACGACATGGCGATTGTCGAGAATATCGCCGATCGCGTGGCCGTCATGTTTCTGGGCCAGATCGTCGAGACGGGCAGCAGCGCCCAGGTCTTCGGCAATCCACAGCACAGCTATACCCGCCGCCTGATCGACGCGGTGCCGCACCCCGATCCGTCAAGGGTTCTTCCCGTCCGCGCCGTCCATGCCAGCGATCCGCCAAGCCCGGTTCGCCGCGTGGGCGACCCGCCCAAGCGGTTGGCTCTCCGGTCAGTTGGATCTGGACATCTGGTGGCAAGCGAGGCCTAACGCTGCGGCCAGAGTGTCGTCTGACCACCAGCAGGTAGTGGCCGTTTCTCACCTGTCCCATAGTGCTTCCTTCCATTCTCTCGAATGGATCACACCGTCAAACCGTGGGATCAAACACCTAGTCTACGTTACCTGAGTAATCCGCTGCGGGCCTTTTCTTCCAATTGACGGTCATATCCACCTTAGCCGCCGACAGCAGGTTCATGACAGGGCAACGAAACTCTACGTTCTTGCAAAGCTGAGCGAAGCGTTCGTCGTTTTCGTCGGAATAGACTATGATATCCAGCGATCCGCTTTCGAAGTAGGGGCGTATGCCGGGCACGCCCTTGGGGCCGCGGACGTCGATCTGGCTTTCACAGGCAAAATCGACGCCGGAATACTCGAACTTCATCGCCGTCGCCACGCCGTTGATGATCACACCGTCACATCCGACAAGCGAGACGAGGACGGTCTCGAGAGGACTGGGCGACGTGTTCGTACCCCCGAGGGATGCGGGTTCGTCGGTGTAGACGGGGTCGAAGTCGCGCACCTGTATCTTCGTGCGCGTACCTGCCGCGTTCGTCGCCTTGACGTGGCGAACGCCGATCTTTTTTGTCTTAGGGTCGATGCTGGGCTCGATGATATCTGCGTCGATCATGTCTGACATGGAAGTCTCACTTTTAGCTGAAGGCCAGAAGGGCACCCACGGGCGCGTCACCGCGCAGGAGGTCGAAAAGGAGCCTGACGATAGCGAATACCGCGGCACCATAAATGAGGGAGGTCCACCACCGCATCCTGGCTTGCGCCAGAAGCATCCAGACGATGAGGATCAAGGTCGGAACGCTGATGCCGACCGCCCAGACGGCGACGGTGTATGCGAGAAAGACGCCCAGCACCCAGAGTTCTCCGCCGTCCCGAGCGAAGTCGTTCCGGTATTCGCGGAATCCTCTGAATAGCAGCCAGAGGACGAGCGGAAGTCCAGGCACGATGGCAAGTGCCGGCATGAGACGGGACGCCGGATTGAAGGTGAACATCTCCCATGTCGCGTAGACGAACATCACCGTCGCAACGGCGGCAAGAATGAGGGCGATGCCACGGCTGTCCTCCGGGATCGCAGATGTTTCCTCTTCGTGCTTTTCTACAGCGGGGGAACCCGGCACCCCATTTGCTGACTTTCATGGGCTCGTGACTGATGCCACCGCCGGCGGCCAGCATCGAAATGGCCTCGGCAACGCCGAAGAGACCGAGCGCGACAATGGTCAGGGAAAAGCCGTCGAGGAGGTAGACTTGTCCGAAGGTGAAGCGGAAATCGGCGGCGGCTTGCGCGGGGCCGACGACCCCGAGAAGGACGCCGAGACTGGCAGCTGCCAGCCCTTTGGCCAAATCCTTCCCGACCATCGAAGAGGCGAAAAAGAGGCCAACCAGCGCGAACATGAACAGTTCTGGCGTCGAGAGCATGAGGACGATGGGCCCGGCGATTGGGATCGCTACCAAGAGGATTGCCGCCCCCATGAGACCCCCCACCATCGAGGCGAGAAAGCCGACGCCAAGTGCGCGTGCCGCGTGCCCCTGCTTGGCCAGGGCGTGCCCCTCGATCGCAGTAGGTGCCGACGCCGGAGAGCCGGGTGCACCCAGAAGGACGGACGTGATCGTGTCTGATGTGTAGACAATCGAAATCGCTCCGAGGAGCATCGCAAGGCCGGAATAGTCATCGAGGTAGAAAACGAACGGGAGAAGAATCGAGACGGCGGCCACGCCACCGAGACCGGGCAGCATTCCGAACACCATGCCCACAAGCATGCCGGCGAAAAGCGCGGTCAGTCTGGTGGGGTCGAAAAGCGCTTCAAGCGCCGTGAGGGCGTGTTCGAACATTCAAGCATCCGGCGTCTTGAGAAACCCGGGCCCGCACAAGCGAGCCCGGGATGGGAAAACTCTTAGAAGTTCACGCCGTACTTTTTGGACAGGAGATCGCGGAGATACGTCTTGACCTCTTCGCTTGGCGCAAGCGCTGCCTTGATCGCGGCTTCCGTGTCCGGCCCGGCATTGAGACGCGCGCCGTTGGTGACTTCCTGGCTCTCGGCCTGAAATTCGGGATCCGCATTGATGGCCTCGGCAGCCGCAGCAAAGGCATCGAGTACATCCTGCGGCGTGTCGGGGTGCATATAGGCCGTCAGGCCATAGGCATAGGTCACCGATGCGATCCCTTGGAAGGCGTCCCATTCGATACCGGACGGGGCTTCGCCGTTCATCTTTCATAAACTTCGTAGACAGAAGGTAATTCGGGCGCGATCGGATCACGTGCCGAGAGTAGGCCGTTGTCCCAGTCTCCCCCGAAGTCTGAGGTCGGGCTTTGCGTGATACGAGTGTCCGTGGAGTTGTGTTCAGAGAGTCGCGATTGCCGGTGCATCCGCAAGGATGATCTTCGTCTCGACGCCACGCTTTCGCAGCCGGAACGGGAAAGTCGCGAAGAGCGCATCTTCTGCGGCCTTGCACCTGTCTGCGCCAATGGCTTCGGCCACTGCGTCTGCATTCAGCTGCAGGTCCAGCCTGCCGGGTGCTACGTCGATGCGGGTGATCAGACCAAAGAGCGTATCAGGTTCGGCCTTGTCACCGACCTCCGCGAGCGCCGACGCGGCCTTGGCGGCATCGGACACTTCCATGCCGCCATACTTCGATTTGAACTTGTAGAACGGCCCCGGGCTGAAGTCGTGCTTGCGGCACACCTCCGCAGTCGGCACCCCGGCTTCTTGTTCTTTGATCATCCCAATGATCCGGGCTTCCGTAAAACGGCTCTTTCGCATTCGTTTGCTCCTTCAAAAGGTTGAGCAAACTCTACATCAGAACGCGGGAGGTTTTGGGGGCAGGTCAGGTTCATTAAATTCAGCCCGACCTTCGCCAAAGGCGGCACTAACTTGTGTTGACCGGTGCCAGTGTTCCGCGAAACACTATTCTCGTCTTCAATTCAGTGGCTTCTGGGGCCATCCCGTCCTTCACCAGTTTTGTAAGGGCGAGCCCCGCCTGCCGTCCCATTTCTCGATGCGGCACATGCACCGTTGTAAGGGGGGGGTAGGTGACTTGCGCCAACTCAATGTCGTCAAAGCCGACGACGGAGACGTCACGAGGCACGGAGATCCCCAAATCCCTCGCTCGATGCAAGGCCCCGACGGCTAAGACGTCGTTTCCACAGAAAACGGCTGTTGTGTCTGACGTGGACGTCATGACCTGTTCGAAAGCAGCGGCACCTTCCTCGATGCCGTAGGTTGTTTCGACAACCTTCAGGTCTTTCACGTCGAGACCGGCGGTCGCCATCGCGTCCTGTATTCCAACGCGTCGTGCTTCGGCCCGATCGTTCATGGCTGTTTCCGCCGAGATGAGCGCCAGTCGCCGGTGACCAAGCCCGATCACCTTGGTCGCCATCTCGCGCATGGCCGCCCTGTTGTCGAAGCCGACGGACGGCCGCTTCGAACCTGCATCGAATGCCCATGTCACAAGCGTCGGCACATTTTGCGCCTTCAGAAACCGGTAAACCTCCGGGTTCCGTGCATGACCAATCAAAAGCAATGCGTCGGCACCGCGTGCGACGAGCGTCCTGATCTGTTCCTCTTCGATATCCGGCCTGTAAGACGTGCTGGCGACGAGCATCGTAAATCCGTGAAGACGCAATTCATCCTGAAATGCCTGCAGACCACGTGCGAAGACCGCGTTTTCCATGGTCGGAATGATCGCACCTATGGTGTTGGTCCTGCGGGCCGCCATCGCTTTCGCACCGAAATTGGGCGAATAGCCCAAATCGCGGATCGCCTTTGCGACCTTCTTGCGCGTGCGTTCCGCGACCTGATCGGGGAAGTTCAGGTAGCGTGAAACGGTCGCGGTCGACACGCTCGTCGCGTTGGCTACGTCCTGAAGTGTTGGTGTGGTTCGCTTGGAATTCATGCAGGTCCTTGGGGCAGGGTAGAGGGCAATTTACCAAGTTATCTGTGCAGGACGTACAACAGACTGCCGATCGCAAAATGTAAAGGCTTGCATTTTCCAAATGTAATGGCTTACATAAGGGCAGAATCGGCTTTGCGACTGGGAGGAGACGCGACATGCCGCTTATCTTAGCGATCATATTATTTGCGGTTTTTACTGTGAACGTGGGGCTTGGCGCAGCATCGAATTCCGCCTTCCTGAATGACGTGGGTGAGATGCTGGTGCTGGGCGGCGTCGCGGTTTTGTTCGTCATAGCCATTCTGAAGAAGGAAGCCGACGCCAAAAAATAGGCGTGGCGGGAACCGTCCAGGGAGGACAACACATTGGAAAACGACAACGCGCATCTCTATTCGGCCGAGCGCCGCAATTTCCTGAAACTGGCGGGCGCAGGCAGCTTTACAGCTGCTCTCGTCGCCGGCGCCGCAGGAGCGCTCTGGTCGACGGAAGCCACCGCCCAGACCGCAAACGAAGAGCGGGACCGCGAAGCCGCAGCTGAGCAAGTCATGACCATCGCGACGGCCTATGTACTTGGCGCTACCCGCAGCTATCCGATCATGCAACTCGACCTGAAGGAAAACATCCAGAACGCCACGGGCGGAAAAGTCTACGTCAAGCTCGCACCCGGTGGTCAGCTTGGGGCAGGGGGCGCGTTGGTCCAAAAGGTGCAGACCGGCACAATTCAGGCCGCGCAGCACTCGCTGTCGAACTTCGCCCCGTTCGCCAGTGCAGTTGACCTTATCAACATGCCGTACCTCTGCGGTTCGAACCAGCGGTTCACCAACCTCGTCCATTCCGATGTCTGGGCGCAGGAAGTGAATCCCAAGGTCGAAGCTGCGGGTTTCAAGACGCTGTTCTACGTCAACATCGACCCCCGTGTCGTGGCTATCCGCGCTGGCGGCGCTGGCCCTGTTCTGACGCCGGGCGATCTGGCCGGCATCAAGTTCCGCGTGCCTGGCTCCGCCATGTTGCAACAGTATTATCGCATGGTCGGTGCCAATCCGACACCGGTGGCCTGGGGCGAAACGCCTTCGGCGATCAAACAGGGCGTGGCTGACGCTTTGGACCCGTCCGTGGGCGCGCTTTACGTCTTTGGTTTCAAGGATATATTGTCGCACGTGACCTTCACGCAGGCCGTGCCTGACAGCCAAGTCTATTCCTGCAACCTCGAATGGTTCAATTCTATGTCGCCAGAAATTCAGGACGGCATTATGGAAGCCTCTGAGATCACGCGGCACCAGAACCTCGCCAAGGTGCCGTCGTCGCGGAACTACGCCATGGCCGAGCTTCGCAAGGCCGGTGTGGAATTCCACACGCTATCGGACGATCAATTGGCCGAATGGCAGGCGACCGGAGGATACCAGCTGCCCGATTGGGACAGCTTCAAGACCGAACTGGCCGGATCGATGGAGACCTTCGCCAAGCTGGAAGAAGCGGCCGGCACGATGGGCCGTTACTACGTCAACGACGCCTGAAGACACGCGGCAGGCGCCCAAACGGGCGTCTGTCCACCGACCAGTTCAGTTTACCGATCACACTCCAAGAGAGCCGTGCGGATTTGGTCAGCATGGCAACAAGAGAGGTCCGTCATGAGAATTCTGCGCCTGCTCAACCGAGACGCCGAACGATGGGCGCTTTTGGTATTTTACGTGATGCTTGTCATGACGATGGCAGTCGAAGTCCTGCGCCGAGAGATCTTCTCCTACTCGTCGATCTGGGGCGAAGAGGTCGTGCGCTATTCGTTCATCTACCTCGCCTGGATCGGCGCGGCTGCGGCGGTCAAGGAACGGGCGCACATCCGCATCGACGTGGTCATGCACTACCTCGGGCCACGGCCCAAGGCGCTGCTTTATATGTTCGGCGATCTGGTGATGTTCGGGGTCGCGGTCATCGCCCTCTACTGGTCGATGGAAACCGTGCTCGTCTCCTGGAAATTCGGCTCGGTCAGCCATGGTCTGCGGATCTCGATGGTCTGGTTCCTGATGGCGGTGCCCATTGGTTTCGCGCTGATGCTTTTGCGCCTGACCCAATCCTTCCTGCGCGATCTGCGCAGCCTTCGGGACGGTACTGACGTCTACGAAGGCGATAAATTGTTCGATTGAGGGGATAAGAGATGCTTTTTGATACCCTCAACCAAGCCGTTGAACTGGGCTGGGATTTCTATCTGCCCGTAATCATGTTCGTAGCGCTTAGCGCCATGGCCGTGCCAGTCTGGGCCTCGATCGGGGTCGCGGCGATCACCATGCTGCTGATGTCGGGCGACCTGCCGCTTGCACTGGTCGGCGAGAGCCTGTTCGACGGAATCGATGCCTTTGCCCTGACTGCCGTGCCACTGTTCATCCTGACGGGTGACGTGCTGGTGCGCACCGGGCTGTCGCGCAAGTTCCTGGATGTGGCCGAGGCCCTGACTCAGTTCGCCAAAGGTGGCTTCGGTTCGGCCACGGTGCTTGTCTGCGGCATGTTCGCCGCGATTTCCGGCTCTGACGCGGCTGGGGCCGCCGCGGTGGGCCGGATGACGATCAACCGGCTGGTCGAAAGCGGCTACCCGCGTCCCTATGCCTGTGCTCTGGTCGCTGCAGGAGCCTGTACCGGCATCCTGATTCCGCCTTCGATCGCTTATATCATAATCGGTCTGGTGCTTGGCATATCGGCATCGACGCTTTTCCTTGCGGCGATCATCCCGGGGTTCCTGATCCTGACCGCCATCCTCGTGACGAATATCGTGGTCAACCGTATTTACGGCTACGAAGGGGGGGGCAACCTGTCAGCGTCGGTGTACTTCGGAAATCTCGGTCGTTCACTTGCCTCGGGATGGTATGCATTCATCGTGCCAGGTATCATCTTCTACGGCATCTTTTCGGGTCGTCTCACACCGACCGAAGCGGGTGCGACCGCAGTTATCGTCACGATCATCATCGGCTTCATCCTCGGCACCCTGAAACTGGCCGATTTCCCCGCGATGCTGATTTCGTCCGCCAAGGTCAACGGGATCATCCTGCCGATCATCGCCTTTTCTCTGCCGCTGGCGCAGGCTCTGGCGATCATGGGCGTGCCGCAGGGCTTTGTTTATTCGGTTACCGCTTTGACGGATGACCCGACGCTGCTGATCCTCATGATGATCGGCATCCTGATCGCCGCAGGCTGTGTCATGGAAACGACACCGAACATCGTGATCCTGGCGCCAATACTTAAGCCGTTGGCCGATAACATCGGCATGAACGAAATCCAGTTCAGCATCATGATGATCACGGCCCTCGGCGTGGGCTTCATCACGCCGCCACTGGGACTGAACCTGTTCGTGGTGTCCGGTATCACGGGCGAGTCCATCCTCAAGATCGCATGGCGCGCGGTACCTTTCGTTTTCTTCATGCTGATCGTTGTGCTGATGATTGCCTTCATACCGGCGATTTCGACAACGATGCTTCCAGACATTTACAAATAGGGCGGTCAAACCATGGCTAGAAACTATCTCAAGAAAGCAACCCTGACGGCGCAATCCGGCGCATCGGATGTGCATGAAATCGTTCAAGGCATCCTGTCCGACATCGAAGAGGGCGGCGACGAGAAAGCCCGCGAATACGCGGTGAAGTTCGACAAGTACGACGGCGACATCATCCTGACCGAGGTCGAGATTGCAGCCGCCTGCGACCAGGTTCCGCAAAAGCTCAAGGACGACATCCAGTTTGCCCATGATAACGTGCGCCGCTTCGCCGAAGCCCAGAAGGCCACCGTCCGCGACATAGAATACGAGATCGTGCCGGGGCTGATCGCCGGGCAAAAGGCGATCCCGGTGGACGCGGCAGGCTGCTATGTGCCCGGTGGGCGCTACAGTCACATCGCTTCGGCGATCATGACGGTGACTACTGCCAAGGTGGCAGGCTGCAATCATATCACAGCAACCTCTCCGCCCCGTCCGGGCACCGGTGTGGCACCGGCGATTATCTATGCCGCGCACATCTGCGGCGCGGACAAGATCATGGCGCTCGGTGGCGTGCAGGGTGTGGCCGCCATGACGTTCGGTCTGTTCGGCCTACCCAAGGCGAATATCCTTGTGGGTCCGGGCAACCAGTTTGTGGCCGAGGCAAAGCGCATCCTGTTCGGACGTGTTGGCATCGACATGATTGCGGGTCCGACAGACAGCCTGATCATCGCCGATAAGACCGCCGATCCGCACATCGTCGCGACTGATTTGGTATCGCAGGCCGAACACGGATATAATTCGCCCGTCTGGCTGGTAACCGACGACCGCGATTTGGCCGTGGATGTCATCAACCGCGTCCCAGTGCTGATTGACGATCTGCCGAACGTGAACCGCGACAACGCCTTCAAGGCATGGCGCGATTATGCCGAAGTCATCGTCTGTTCCGACCGCGAAGACATGGCCGCATGCTCCGATGAATACGCGCCCGAGCATCTGACTGTACAGGCGAAGGACCTCGATTGGTGGCGCGACCGGCTCAGCTGCTATGGCTCGCTGTTTCTGGGCGAGGAAACCACTGTATCATATGGCGACAAGGCGTCGGGTACGAACCACGTCCTGCCGACCTCGGGGGCCGCGTCCTATACCGGCGGCCTCTCCGTCCATAAGTACATGAAAATCGTCACGTGGCAGCAATCCACGCGCGAAGGCTCCAAGCGGGTGGCACAGGCGACTGCCCGTATTTCGCGTCTCGAAGGGATGGAAGGCCACGCCCGCGCGGCAGACGTCCGTCTTGCCAAGTACTTTCCCGACGAGAATTTCGACCTCAGCGCCGATGATTGATCCTCGCAATCTCTTCGACCTGACGGGACGCGTTGCATGTGTGACCGGTGCCAGCGCCGGTCTGGGGCAGCGCGCCGCTGTCGCCTTGGCGGCGGCGGGTGCCAAGGTCGTGGGGGTCGCTCGGCGGGCGGAGGCGCTGTCGGACTGGGCGGCGCAAACCGGCGACGCCGCCGCAACGGTTGCGGCCGACCTGTCACACCGGGACCAGATCGAAGATATCGCGAAGCAAATCGCGACACCCTTCGGTGCGCCCGATATCGTGGTCCACGCGGCGGGGATCAACACCCGTCAAGCAGCCGACGACGTCACGCCGGACGGCTGGGACGTGACGATGAACCTTAATCTGGCGGCGCCGTTCTTCCTCAGCAAAGCCTTCGCTCCCGCGATGAAGGCCAAGGGCTGGGGTCGCATCGTGAATTTCGCATCGTTGCAGACGACCCGCGCTTTTTCCGGCGGCGTCAGCTATGGTGCCAGCAAGGCCGGTGTCGCCCAACTGACCCGCGCCATGGCCGAGGCTTGGTCCCGCGATGGCATCACCGCAAACGCCATCGGACCGGGGTTCTTTCCGACGGAACTGACCGGACCAGTCTTTGCCGACCCGGAGCGCGCAGCGCGAAATGCGTCGCAGACCTGTATTGGCCGTAATGGCGCATTGGAAGATCTGGACGGGCCGCTTCTGTTCCTGTGCTCAGATGCCTCCGTCTACGTCACTGGACAGATCCTGATGGTCGATGGGGGGTTCACTGCGAAATGAAAGCGCTGATTTACGACGCGGTCGAAACGCTGGTTTACCGCGATATACCCGATCCGAAACCGGGTCCGGGGCAAAGCCTGATCCGCGTCGAAGCATCGGGTATCTGCGGCTCGGACATGCACGCATTTCTGGGCCACGACGAGCGACGTCCCGCGCCACTGATCCTGGGGCACGAGGCTGCGGGCACGGTCATCGACGGAGCCCACAAGGGTGCGCGGGTGACGATTAACCCGCTTGTGACCTGCGGCACCTGCCGGGCCTGTCTGGCCGGTCGCGATAACCTGTGTCCCGAACGGATGATCATCTCGATGCCACCGCGCGAAGGCGCCTTCGCCGAACTGGTGGTGATGCGCGACGAAAACCTCGTGACGGTGCCAGACGACGTACCCTTACGGAAAGCGGCCCTCGCTGAACCGCTCGCTTGTGGCTGGCATGCGGTGCGGCTGGGCGCGGCTGCATTAGACATGCCACTGGCCGACGCCCGATGTCATGTCATCGGCGGCGGTGCCATCGGCGTTGGCGCGGCGCTGGCCCTGCGAGCCTTTGGCGCGACGCAGATTACGGTTGCCGAGCCTAACGCCGTCCGCCGCGCGACGCTGGATCAGATCGACGGCTTTGACGCCGTGGCCCCGGGCAGCGTGATGCAGGCCGATCTGGTGATCGACGGTGTCGGCTATGCTACGACGCGTGCGGACGCCAGCGCGATGGTTTTGCCCGGCGGCGTCATCATGCACATCGGGCTGGGCGAAGGGGAAGGCGGCCTTGATATCCGTCGGATAACCTTGCAGGAGATCACCTTCGTCGGGACCTACACCTATACCGCGCAAGATTTCCGCGACACCGCTGCGGCGATCTTCGATGGATGTCTGGGTCCGCTGGACTGGACCGAACAGCGGCCGCTGGGCCAAGGGCAACAAGCCTTTTCCGATATTCGTGCGGGCCGTGTGGCCGCCCCAAAAATCATATTGGAGCCGTCTGATGTATAAGAATATTCTGGTACCCATGGCTCTGGATCATGGCATCGGCGAAGCCGTCCTCGATGTGGCTCGAACGCTTTTGTTCGAAGGCGGCAAGATTACTGCCCTGCACGTGCTCGAAGCGCCGCAAGACTCGGTCAAAGCCTATCTGGACGAGGCGGTCGTGCAAGAAGCCTTCGACCACGCCAAGGCCAAGCTGGACGCCCGAGTCAAAGGTCTGCCGGATGTCACCGCGATGGTCGTCAAGGGCCACAGCGGGCGCGGCATCATCGACGTCGCGGTCCAGCAGGACGTGGATTGCGTCGTGATCGGGTCGCATAAGCCCGGCCTCATTAATTACCTGCTCGGATCGACGGCGGCGCGCGTGGTGCGTCATGCACCCTGCGCCGTCCACGTTCTGCGTAGCCGACCCTGATATTTTCCAAACCCACGTAAAGGAGCGCCCCTTGAGTATTGATAAGAAAATCGTGGACGATCTGGTGGCGAATGACGTTTCGTTCATCACCACCGTTCCATGCAAGCAGCTTGCCGGCGTAATCGAGGAAGTCGAAGCGCGCGCCGAAATCTTCCACATCCCGTCCAACAAGGAGGACGAGGGCATGGGCCTGTGTGCAGGCGCATGGATGGGGGGCAAACGTCCCGCCATAATCATGCAGAACACCGCCATCGGCGTGACGATCAACACGCTGGCAACGCTGATCCAGTACTACCGGATGCCGCTTCCGATGCTGATCTCCTACCGTGGAGAACTGCGCGAACCGGTCGCCTGTCAGGTGGAGATGGCAGTGCATACCAAGGCGCTGCTGGCCCAGATGAATATCCCGACCTACCACTTCCATAAGCAGTCTGACGCGTCCGAGCTGGATATGATCCTGAAATACACATTCATGTGCAACAAACCGGTGGCGATCCTGACCGACGCCAACTTCTGGGGAGGCTACGGAGACCAATGATCCGTTCTGAAATCCTGCGCGAAATCGCGCCAATTCTTCGCGACGAGCTTGTCGTCTGCAACATCGGTCTGCCCAGCCAAGAGCTGCATATGATCGACGACCAGCCCACCAATTTTTACATGCTCGGCACGATGGGACTGTCGTCCTCGATCGGTCTGGGGCTGGCCTTGGCCCAGGACAAGACCGTCATTTCGATCGACGGCGACGGTTCGGTCCTGACAAATCTGGGCACGCTGCCGACGATCGCCAACAACGTCGCCGACAACTTCATTCTCTTGATCATCGACAACGGTTCCTATGGCTCGACCGGCGACCAGCCGACCTATGCGGGCAAGAAGACCTCGTTGACGGCGGTGGCCAAAGCCTGTGGTTGCGACAATGTGGTTGAAGTGCAGGACAAGGATCTCGGTCCCGTGTTGCAGGCGGCCATCGACGGGAAAAAGCAGACCGTCATCGTCTGCAAATGCGACAGCGGCAACATCAAGCTGCCGGTGATAACGATGGACCCGGTCGTCATCCGCGACCGGTTCATGAAGGCCGTGGCGGGCTGACGTCTTGGCAACTGGCATCCACTCCAGCGCGGACGCGCGGCGCCTCGCGCGCCGCCGTTTGCCATGGATGGTGTTCGACTACATCGATGGATCTGCGGGTCGGGAAACGGGGGCCGCGCGCAACCGTGCGGCCTTCGACGCGCTGGACCTGCGGCCCCGCATCCTGCGCGACGTAAGCAATCGGTCACTGGCCGTTCCGCTGTTCGGGAAGACCGCCAAGGCGCCGTTCGGCATCAGCCCCATGGGCATGTGCAACTTGTCCGCACCGGGCGCAGACATGATGCTGGCACGTCTTGCCGCGCGGGAAAATGTGCCACTTGTCGTCTCGACCGTCGCATCGACCGCGATGGAGCCGTTGATCGAGGCATCCGAAGGCAATGCATGGTTTCAGCTGTATTTCAGCGGCGATGGGTCAGGGACGTTCAAACTGGTCGAACGCGCCAGGGCCGCCGGATACGAAACCATCGTCCTGACCGTCGACGTGCCCGAAGTCGGGCGCCGCCCGCGTGAGCTTCGCCATGGCTTCACCATGCCGTTCCGCATCGGGCCGAGGCAATTCGTCGATTTCGCACTTCACCCGCGCTGGTCCTTGTCGACGCTTTTCAATGGGCGCCCGGAAATGGCGAACTTCGATCGGCCCGGCTATGAATTCGATCGCGCCGAAAGCCGCGCCAAGGCCGATTGGGCCACGCTGCGTCGTCTGCGAGAGATGTGGCCGGGCAAGCTGGTCGTCAAAGGCGTGATGGATGTGGACGACGCGGTTGCTCTGCGTGCGGCGGGTGTCGATGCTATTCAGGTGTCCAGCCACGGGTCGCGGCAACTCGACAGCGCCCCGCCGCCGATCACGGCTCTCGCCGAGATCAGATCCGCTGTCGGCGATGACGTCCCGCTGTTCTATGATACGGGTCTGCGCAGTGGCGAAGATGTCGTGAAGGCTTATCATCAAGGCGCAGAATTCACGTTCCTCGGCCGGATACTGCAATTCGCCATCGCGGCTGCGGGCGAAGAAGGTTTGGCTACTCTGTGGGACATTCTGAAAAGCGAGGCGAGTATAACCCTCGCGCAGATCGGGAAGACGTCTTTGTTGGATCCCGGTCGAATGAATGATCTCTGATGCGGACCATATGAGCTTTCCGGTCCGTGGCAGGATTGCTGACGCTCAATGCGTCAATCGCGTTGACTGACAACGCCCGTTTTGGGCCGAGCGCAGACCTTGCAAACATCTTCTCAGACCACAACTTTGTCCGGATACTGTTGAAGAAGTCGATGTCAGAGATGCTTTGACGGGTTGCGCGGATTGGCCGAACGCCTCCCTTCTTCACCCAGCGTAGGACGCCGAAGGCGACACCCATTGCTCCTCCGCCTCACTCAAAACCGTCGAGCGTGGGTCGCTCGGTCCCGTCTTCATATCCTCGACAGTCGTCCGTTTCCGCCAATTCGCGACCGTCTTGGGGTTGATGCCCAGATCCCGGCTCAGCGCCGCGATCGAAGCTTGCGATCGCTGTATTGCAGCGCTGACGGCCTGCGAGGTCGTGGCGCTGCCATGACGAACGTGTCCCATAGGGCTTCTTTCCATTCCGTCAAATGGATCGCACCATCAAACCGGGGACCAAATACCGGGAAAGGGCGCGATCTTCGCGGTCATTCCGCCGGACGGATGAACATGCGCTCGGTGTCACCCTCTTGCCGATCATCGGGACGGATGACGCGGTAGGCGTGCCATGTGGCGTGTCCCAGCATCGGAAAGACGATGACCAGTCCGATAAAGGCCGTCGCGACCGAAAGGGCGAAAAGGACCATCACGATCGCACCCCAAACCAGCATGACCGGAAGGTTGGCCCATACCATCGCCATGGAAATGCCCATGGCCGACAGAGCGTCCGTCCGCTCGTTCAGCAGCATGGGCACGGCGAAGACGCTGATCGCGAAGGCGAAGGCCGCGAAAAGCGCCCCGACCGCACTCCCCGTCAGAAGCAGCGCCCAGCCGGTCGGGGTCAGGAACAGCATCGGGATCAGCTCATCCGTGCCTGGAAAGGGAACCATGCCGAAGAAGAGTGCGTAGATCAGCACGGCGGCCCTGAGCCAAAGCAGGAAAAGCCCCAGCAGCATGACGCCCATGAACAACGCCTGATAGCCGGAGCGCGGTTTTACAAAGATCATCCCGGCCAGGTCGGTTCTCTCGCCCGTCTCCAGACGACGGCTTTTTTCATAAAGACCGTTCGCAATCAGCGGGCCGAGGACCATGAAACCCGCAAGCGCGGGAAAGAGCGCGTATTCATAGCGAAACTGGAACAGCACCAGAACCACAAGAAGCGAGCCGGCAAAAACGCCCGCACCGTAGAGCAAGCTGGACACCGGATTTGTCCACAAATCTGACCATCCTGCCCGAAGCCATGTAAAGGCCGTACGCCACGGCAGGTTGCGTGCGCGCAGGTTTTCGCGCGGCAAGGGCGGAACCACCTTGGGGATGATGCCCCCAGCATGGGAATTGTCGGGCGGGGGCGGATCAGTGCGGTCGCTCAGCATGACGGTTTCGCCGCACGAGGAGCGGCGCCTTTTTCTTGTGAGACTTCGAGGAGGCAATCGGGCTGGGACCCGATGGCAACGATGACAAGGTGGGCATTGGCCGCGACAAATCCCGCGACCAGCAGACCGGCCGAGCTGACGGCGAAAAGGCGCGGGCGGGTCATTCGCCTTGCTCCGCGCCAAGATCCTGGATGTAGAGCGTAAGTGCCATGCGCTCGGCGACCGTCAGTCGGTCTTCCCACGCAGGCATCCAACCTTGGCGGCCGAGGTTGATCGTCGTGAACATCGACGCATCGTCCCCACCGTAAATCCAGAAATCATCGGTGAGATTGGGTGCGCCAAGTTCCTGTATGCCCTTGGCGTTCTCGCCGTGACAACTTGCGCAGTTTTCGGCGAAGATCGTCTCGCCCTCGGCCAACCGGTCCGGGGCAGCTTCCGTATCGAGCCCCGAAAGGGACTGGACGTAGTCCACGACGGTCCGAATTTGCGGTCGGGTCAGGATGCCGGTCTCACCGAAGGCCAGCATCTGCGCCCAGCGGCTTTCGGGATGAGGTGCGTTGATCCCGACGCGCAGGGTTTCCATGATCGTCCCTGCGTCTCCTCCCCAAAGCCATGCACCGTCCACAAGGCTCGGGAAGCCCGGCCCGCCAGCAGCATCTGATCCGTGACATGCGGCACAGCTGTCGCCGTACAGGGCTGGCGCGGTCTGTTCGACCCGAGCCATCAGGACGGCATCCTGGCGGATTTCCTCTGCCGGAAGTGTGGCGAGCGCCCGCGTCCACTCTGCTTGTTCGGCATCGGCCGTGAGCACTTGCTGTTTGATCCGCTCCCGATCGTCGTAGCCCAGAAGGCCCTTGGTATATGTCGTGACAAGTGGCCACGCTGGCATCAGCACCCAATAGACCAGAGCCCAGATATGGGTCACGGCAATAAAGAACCAGACCGCCCGTGGCACGCGCGTGTTCAATTCGGTGATACCGTTCCATTCGTGGCCGGTCGTTTCGTGTCCGCTCAGCGGATCGCGTTCCTTTACTGACATGGGCCGTCCTCATCGTCGAGAATGCTCTTGGCGGCCTTGTCGAAGCGTTTCCCCAGACTCGGCCAGAACGCATAGACGGTGATTCCAACCGACAGGACCATCAGGTAGATCAGGCCAAAGGATTGGGCGAACGCCGATGTCCATTCATAGGTCAGTTCCATCATTCCTCTCCTCTTGCCGGTTGCGTTTTGGTCGGCAGATCGGTCAGGCCGCCCAGAATTTGAAGGTAGGCGACCAGCGCATCCATCTCCGTCAGACGGTCGCTGCGACCGTCGAATATCCGCACGTTCGTCTCGTCTCCGTAGCGGTCGAGGACACCGTCCGCGCGCTCGGTGTCGGGCAGGGCCTGACCAAGCGCATCGGAGGCCGCGCTTCCAATCTGATCATCGGTATAGGGCACACCCACAGCCCGCAGGGCGGCAAGACGACCCGGCAGGCTGTCGGTTTCAAGCGCGGTATCCAGTAGGAAGGCATACTGCGGCATCACTGATTCCGGCACCAAAGCACGAGGGTCGACCAGATGGCGCACCTGCCAGTCGTCCGAATACTTCTCGCCCACGCGCGCAAGATCGGGACCGGTGCGCTTCGATCCCCAGAGCATCGGGTGGTCATACTTGCTTTCGACCGCAAGCGAGTAGGGACCGTAGCGGTCCACATCGTCCTGAAGCGTGCGGATCATCTGGCTGTGACAGGCATAGCAGCCCTCGCGGATGTAGATATCGCGCCCGGCCTGTTCGAGCGGAGTATAAAGCCGCATGTCGGGGTCGGCTTCCACGGTGTCGTCGATGGTGAAGAGCGGCGCGATCTCAATGAAACCGCCCACGCCCGCAGCCAGGATGATCCCGACGCTCAGGGCCATCGAATGCCGCTCGGCGCGGTAATGGGTCTTCGCGTGAAACTCGAAGAAGCGGGTGAAGGGTTTGAGAAGTGTCCTGAACATGGTTCTACTCCGCCGCAGGGACGGCAGGCTCGTTTGCCTCCGATCCGGTTGGATAATCGAGTTGCGGTGCCTGATGACCGGCACTCCGGATCGTCATCACGACGTTAAACGCTCCGATCACGGCACCCGCGAAGAACAGGGCTCCGCCGATCATGCGCGCGATGTAGTAGGGATGCATCGCCACAAGTGTATCGGTGAAGGAATAGGCGAGCGAGCCGCTCTCGGTATAGGTGCGCCACATCAGCCCCTGGGTGATGCCGCTGTTCCACATGGCGAAAACGTAGATGACGGTTCCGGCCAGGGCGAGCCAGAAGTGCCATTCGACCAGCTTCCAGCTGTACATCGTCTCCTTGCGCCAGAGCACCGGCACGACTGCATAGATCGACCCGAAGGTGATCAGCGCGACCCAGCCCATTGCCCCCGCATGCACGTGTCCCACCGTCCAGTCGGTATAATGCGACAACGAGTTGACCGGGCGGATCGCCATGAACGATCCCTCGAAGGTCGATAGGCCGTAGAACACCGCCGCCACCATCATGAAGCGTAGCGTGGCGTCGTCGCGCACCTTGTGCCATGCACCGTTCAGCGTCATCAGCGCGTTGCCAGCGCTGGCCCAGGACGGCACCAGCAGCATGACCGAGAAGGTCATTCCCAGCGTCTGCACCCATTGCGGAATCGCGGTATAGTGCAAATGGTGCGAGCCCGCCCAGATATAGAAGAACACGATCCCCCAAAAAGACAGGATCGACAGGCGGTAGGAATAGATTGGCCGTTCGGCACGCTTGGGCAGGAAGTAGTAGAGCATGCCGAGGAAACCGGCGGTCAGGAAAAAGGCCACCGCGTTATGGCCGTACCACCATTGCGTCATTGCATCCTGCACACCGGAGAAGGCGGAATAGCTCTTTGCCGCGCCGAAGGACGCCGGAACTGCAAGGTTGTTGACGATGTGCAGCACCGCGACAACCAGGATGAAGGCCAGGTAATACCAGTTGGCGACATAGATATGCGGCTCGTTCCGCCGCGCCAGCGTGCGGATATATAGCACGAAATAAACGACCCAGACGATCACCAGCCAGATGTCGGCATACCATTCCGGTTCGGCGTATTCCTTGGACTGTGTGACGCCCATCAGATAGCCCGACGCCGCAATGATGCAGAACAGGTTGAAACCCAGCAGCACGAACCAGGGCGAGATATGGCCAGCCAATCGCGCGCGACTGGTACGCTGCATGATGTGAAACGAGGTGGCGATAAGGGCGTTGCCGCCGAAGCCGAAGATAACGCCCGATGTATGGACGGGCCGGATGCGCCCGAAGCTCGACCAGGCGGCATCGAAGCGCAGCTCTGGCCAGGCCAGTTGCGCCGCGACCCAGACGCCCATGCCCATGCCCACGACCGCCCAGAACAAAGACAGAAGGATTCCGACCTTGGTGGGATCATCGTAGTAGCTTGCCGAGCGGTCTTCAGTCGGCTCGGGACCATAGAGTACGTTGCCCACGAGGAAGAACAGCACCCCGGCAAAGATCAGCGTGATCCAGCCATGCACTCCCATCGGATCGCCCCGGCCGACTATGGCCATGGCGAAACCTGCCAGAGCGACCATGCCCGACAGGACCATCGCAGCCTGTCGCTCACCCGTGGTCAAGCGGTTCATCATCTTGCGGTCTCCTTTTTCGGGGGAAGCGGGGTGTCGCCATCGTCATGCAGGATGCGCTCGGCGTCGCCTGCGAGATCGTCGTATTGACTGCTACGCAAGCTCCAGAAGAAGGCACCGAGGCCGATGGCACCCATCAGCAGTGTGATCGGGATCAGAAGGTGGAGGATCGTCATGCCGGAACTTCGCGAAACATTGCATCCGGCACAGCGTTTGCGACCGCACGTGGGTTCAGGCGCAGCGAATTCGCTACCACCGCAATGGACGACGCCGACATGGCGATGGCCGCGATCAGCGGCGTGACGAGACCCGCGACCGCAAGCGGTACGGCGATGCAGTTGTAGAGGATCGCCAGGCCGAAATTCTGCCGCACGATGTGGCCCGTGCGGCGGGCAACGCCGACGGCCTGCGGTACGGCGCGCAGATCATCGCGCAGGAACACCAGGTCGGCGGCAGCGCGGCCCGCCTCGGATGCCGATGCCGGTGACATCGACACATGCGCGGTGGCCAGCGCCGCCGTATCGTTCATACCGTCGCCCACCATCAGCACCCGGATGCCCTGCGCGCGCAGGTCGTCAAGCCACGCAATCTTGTCAGCGGGGCTCATTGCCGACTGTGCACCGCGAAGACCCAGAAGGCCCTGAACCTGCGCCACGGCCGGGGCCGCATCGCCGGACAGGATTTCCCCCGGCAGGTTCATCAGGGCAAGGTCCGACACTGAATCCACTGCACCATCGCGCAGTTTTTCATCCAGCGGAAACCGCAGCATCTCGCCGCCTTCGAAGGCAAAGGCAGGCCCGTCACCTGTCATCACATCGGCCGCAATTTCGCCGACCCAGGATTCCCGGCCCAGCCGCGCCCGTCGCCCGTCGATCACACCTTCGACGCCGAAACCGGGGCGTTCCGCGACATCCACGGGCGCTGTGCCGGGCACGGCAAGTCGCGACGCGATCGCGCGTGCCGCAGGATGCGCCGATCGCGCGGCCAAAGACGCAACTGCAACTTGCGATGCGGCATCAAGCTTCGGCAGGACCCTGATCGCCGGTTCTCCGGTCGTTAGCGTCCCAGTCTTGTCCCACGCCACGAGGTCGATGTTCGCCAGCCGCTCCAGCGCCGAGCCATCCTTCATCAGGATGCCCTCGGCCATCAATCGTCCGGCGGCGACCACGTGGGCGACCGGCACGGCAAGGGCCAGCGCGCAGGGACAGGTCACGATAAGCACGCTGATCGCGATGAAAGCGGCCTGCTGCCAATCGCCGGTGACGGCCATCCAGCCGATGAATGTCGCCAGCGCCAACAGGTGAATCAACGGCGCATACAGCCGCGCCGCGCGGTCGGCGATCCGGACATACCGTCCGCGACCTTCCTCCGCCGTGGCCAGCATTCCCATCATCTGCGCAAGAAAGCTTTCGCTGACAGGGCGCAGGACCACCGCATCGATCGGACCGGTCAGGTTCAATGCCCCGGCCTCGATCTCGCAGCCGGTGCGCACGGATACGGGACTGGACTCGCCAGTCACCAGGGCCCGGTCGAGATCGGTAGCACCAGAGACGATGCGGACATCGACTGGAATACGCTCGCCTGCCGCGATCCTCAGGACCATGCCCGGAACGACTGCATCGACCGCAATCGTGCGCTGCCCGCCCGAGGGGGTGATCTCCACCGCTTCGCGCACCGCGAGGCGTACGAGCCCCGTCATCGCGCTGCGCGCTCTGTCCCGCATCCTGTGGTCCAGCCAACGACCGATCAGGAGGAAGAATGTCAGCGTCACGGCGGCGTCGAAGAACACCTGTTCGCCACCCCGGACCGTCTCGTAAAGGCTCAGCCCCGTTGCCAGCGCGATGGCCAGTGCAATGGGAACATCCATGTTCACGCCCCCGCGGCGCAGCGCGGCCCAGGCCGAGACAAAGAAGAAGCGCCCCGCATAGGCCACGATCGGAACCGCGATCAGGGCGGAAATCAGATGGAACGTCTCCCGCGTAGTGCCTGTCGCACCGGACCAGACTGCCACAGACATCAGCATGACGTTCATCGCACCGAACCCCGCCACGGCGACGGCACGCAGCAGCGCCTGGCCGGTCCGATCACCCGCTTCCACGGACAAATCGGCTGCGTCGATCGGTGTCGCCGGATGGCCGATCCTTTCCAGTTCGGCAAAAATCCCCATGAGACCGGGTGAGTTCGGCACAGGCGTCACAACGATCCGTCGCAGTGTCAGATTGGCGCGCACGCTCTCCACATCCGGAAGCGCCGCAAGGGCGCGCTCAATCGTGGCAACGCAGCCGCCGCACCGGATGGTCGGTGCAGACAAGGTGACTGTTTCTGAACGTGTCGAACTGATGGCGGCGGTGGCAGGCACAGGAGAGACCCAAGGTTTTGTTTATCAACTCCTAATGTCGCGCGCTTCTTCACTTCTTGACTTGGATCAATTCGGTTGAGGTTTGGTGGTGTAACAAGAATTATTCTGTCGTGATGGGAACGTATTGCGGTGCTGCATTCAGATGTTTCCGTAAAGGCGCGCGCTTGTTGCTGTTCCTATTCTGCATTGGGATCGCGGTCGCTCAGCTGCCCGATCATCCACGCGCCCGGTTCCGCCATGACAGGGCAACGCATCGATGATGATGTAGTCGCAGCGCGTCCAGAAATTCTCGAAAATTTGCAAGAGGATGAGAATAAGCTCCGGCCGCACCACCGCGACACATGCCTTCACCGTAATGAAAGCCGACCGAGAACGTCATTACGACGGGTGAGACTAAATCGCGAGCGCCGTAGCTTTTTCAAGAAGACGTCCCGCCATGGACCTTTTCGATACCGGATGACAATCTTTAAGGAGAAACAGCAATGCCAACGCCAAACAACAAGGCAAATGCCAGCCGGAAAGACCACACCGCATCAGGGGCCGACGGGGCTTTGCGCGTCGACCGCCGAAGTCTTCTCGTCGGCTCGGCCGGTCTGGCCGCTGGGAGCATTCTGGCATATTCGCCTGTCGTCGCACAGACCGCCCAGGCCGGGCAGGCCCAAGCTGCCGGACATGGGCTGACCCCGGGTATGGTCGGCAACCGGCTATATACTTCCAACCCCACCCACCCAACCATGGCGGACATCAGCGAGAACCCGGCCAACGTGCCGCCGCCGATCACGCGCACCGAACCTGCGACCGTCCGGCTGGAATACGAGACAATCGAGCTTGAGGCGCATCTTGACGGCGATACCAGCTATCGGTTCTGGACCTTCAACGGCAAGGTTCCCGGTCCGTTTGCGCGCGTCCGGGTCGGCGATACCGTGGAGGTCTATCTCAAGAACAACGAGGACAGCTGGTTTGCCCATAACATCGACCTGCACGCCGTGACCGGACCCGGCGGCGGCGCGGCGCTCGGCTCGCCGGGGCCGGGGGAGAGCTACAGTTTCAAGTTCAAGGCACTCAATGCCGGGCTTTATGTTTATCACTGCGCGGTATCGCCGGTGGCGCAGCACATCTCGAACGGCATGTACGGCCTGATCCTGGTCGAGCCGGAAGGCGGGCTGCCCCCGGTCGATCGGGAATACTATGTCATGCAAGGCGAGCTTTACACCGAGGAACGCATCGGAACCCCGGGTCTGCTGACCGAAAGCTACGACAAGCTGGTCGACGAGCGTCCCGAATTTTTCATCTTCAACGGCCATACCGGCGCGTTGACCGATCACTATCCGCTCAAGGCCAAGGTCGGCGAGACCGTGCGCATCTTCTTCGGTGTCGGAGGACCCAATTTCACGTCGTCGTTCCACGTCATCGGCGAAATCTTCGACCGGGTCTATGTGCATGGATCGCTGGAGACGTCGCCGCTGAGGGATATCCAGACCGTCACGGTTCCGGCCGGCGGCTCCGCCGTGGCGGAATTCAAATGCGATGTTCCCGGACGTTTCGTGCTGGTCGATCATGCGCTGTCGCGGGCGGAAAAGGGCCTCGCTGGCTATCTGATTGTCGAAGGAGACGAAAACCCGGATCTGTTCACGTCGCTGGACACATAATAGATCCGCTTTGGGTCAAGAACACGAAGCGGGTGCCGAGGCCGTGCGGCTCCGGCACCCTCGCTGCAGAGCTCTGAAGCGCGTCGCGCGATTTCCCGGATGAACCCGTCCGGTTTTCGGGCGTTGACGTAACACATCACCCCGGCGCGACGACTTTGCGCATGCCGCCGGCAATCAGAGACGCCGCGTCCGTCGCGATTAGCAGGATGTTCGCGCGGGGCGGAGCAACCAGAAAGCGGGGTTTCCACTCGGGATCAAACTTCTCCTTGAAGTTCCGCAAACCATCGAAATTGTAGAAATGCCCGCCGTGGCGATAGACAAGTGCGCCAAGTTTCATCGTCCACCGACTGCCGCGCCGGGTTTCAAGTCCGGCGAGCGGTGCCATGCCAAGGCTGAATGCACGGAACCCTTCGGCTTTCAGGTGCAGCATCAACTCGGTAAACAGATAATCCATCAATCCGGACGGTGCATCGTCGACGTGTCGCATGAGATCTATCGTTGCGGTGTCTTTCCCTTCGGTCGTCAGGACATTGGCAAAGGCGACGATGCGCGTATCGTGCCGCACGATGGCAATGGGAAACCGACGCAGATAGTCAGGATCGAACCGGCCGACGGAGAACTGCTTTTCCGAGGTGCGCTTGTCCGCTAGCCATTGATCCGAGATGTTGCGCAGCACATCGATTGTCGTGTCATCGACCGGTGCGCTCAGCATTTCGAAGCTAAGCCCATCCCGGCCCGCGCGATTGTAGGCCGTGCGCAGTTTCTTGCGGTGACTGCCTTCGAGCGAGAAGTCGGCCAATGGCACCACGGCCTCTTCGCCCATCTTGTGCATGGCAAGACCCATCTCGGCCCAGAGGGCCAGATTGTCCGTCGCGACCTCGTAGAATACGGGCCGCGCATTGGCCGCATTGGCCGCATCGAAAAATTCCCACGCCAGTTGGGCAGCTTCGTCCGGATCACCGACAGGATCGCCAAGCGCGATCCATGAACGTGCTTGAACGCGATACATCAGAAATGACCGCCCGCTGTCGGAAAACAGCAGCGACTTGTCTCCGGTCAGAGCGAAATTCGCATCCGGATTGGCCTGTGTCGCAATGACTGAACGAGCCTGTTCGATTTCTTCTGGACTGGCGAGTTCGGCTATGACCCTTGGCGGGCGCAGGGCGGTCACGAGTGCGAACAATCCGATCAGAAGCGCCCCGACCAGGCCGGCGCGGGTTGCACGCGGCGCGGATTGATCCGCCGCGAACTGCCACCACAATTCATTGCTGTATGGAGTGGCCTTGTATGCAAAGAAATAGACGCTGGTACCAGCGATGATGATCGATACCAACAGCAGGACCCAGCGCAGTGACAGCGGGTTACGCGTCAATCGCGCGCTTCGGTAAAACTCGCGCTTGCAGGGCAGCAGAATGAGGATCATCAGCAAAAGGATGCTCGCCCGCTCATAATCGAGCCCATGCGCCAGCGATGCCACGATCCCGGCCGCCAACGCGCCCACTGCAACCCACCACGCGCCCTCCACACGTCGCATCAGGCCATGCGCAATAACCAACAGCGCTGCCCCGATGGCGCTGGATAACAGGGCGCCGCCTTCCACCAGGCCCAGGGGTAGGAGCAGTTCCATTTCTTCGGCGACGTCGCTGGACGCCGGAATAACAGCCGAAAGAAGCATGAAGACGCCGGACGCGAATATCATCGCCGACATGGCCAGCGGGACGATGGAGCTGACGGCACCAAAGATCGGCGCTAGAGCCTGCATTCGGGGTGACTGGACCTTGGTGCTGGCCATGCGCAACTCGCTGAGGGCCAAAAGAGCAAGGGCCATCGCGAAAGGCACAAGATAATAGATCAGACGGTAGAGCAACAAACCCGCAGCGGCCTGATCGACAGGGACCGAAGCGGGCAGGGCCGTGAGTATGATGGTCTCGAAAACACCGACCCCGCCGGGCACATGGCTGGCGACGCCTGCGAAAATCGCAGCGGCGAAGACCGCCAGAAACGTGGCAAACCCCATGTCGTTGGGCGGCAGCAGGATATAGAGAACAGTCGCCGCCATGAGGATGTCGATGGCGGTAAACAGCAACTGACCACTAAGCAAACCCAGAGATGGCATACGGAATCTACGGCCGCGCAGGGTGATTTCGGATTTCCGCAGCGCCATGATGGCCGGGATCCCCAGAGATGCAACCAGTGCCACGATCCCGGTCCATCGAAGGATGGCCGGGCTAATAGAAGTCAGCGATTGCAAGGCATATGGGTGATAGGCGAGTGCGCCGAACCCGACAATTGTAGCCCCAAGCCCAAACGCCAGTGACCCGAAAACCGCAATCGCCGCGATGTCGTAAGCGGTTAGTCCCAGGGATGAATAGATGCGATAGCGCACCGCGCCGCCGGTGACCGGACCTGCCCCGACGGTATTGCCGAGGGCATAGCCCAGAAATCCGCCCGTCATGATCACAGGAAACGGAAGCTTCTTGCCGAGATACCGCAGGGCGGACCAGTCATATCCAATCAGGGCGGCGTAACCCGCGAACATTGCCAGCAGAGACAAGGCGATGACATGCCATGGCGTGCTGCGGACCTGATCCATGACGTCCCTGAAATTCACCGGTTTCAGCAACTGGTAGAGCGCGTATGCGCCGAGTGCGAACAATCCGGCGGTCAGGAGATAGGGGGCGACCGGCTTGACCCGTGTCCAAATGCCGGAAGATGGCGAAGTATCGGAAATCGTCACGTTGGCCCCTCATTTGGCGTCTTTTATAAATATGTAACCCGCCCCGGCGCAAATGGCACCAGGGCGGGTCGTCGGCCGTGAGTGACGACCTCCGCTGCGTCCCGAAGGGTTCGAGCCGCAGCGAAGCTTTATCAGGCGTCCTGCGCTGTCGCGCGATTTGCCAGAGTGACATCCAGCGTCATGCGTTCTCCTTTCCGCAGAACCTGGACCTTAGAGACGGTATCGGGGGCAGTGCCGGCAACGGCGCGGGTCAGGTCGCGGGCTTCGTCGATCTGTGTGCCATCAAAGTTGAGAATGATGTCGCCGGTTTGCAGGCCGGCCTTTTGCGCCGGTGCACCGTCCACGACTTTCTCGATCTGCGTGCCCTGGCCCTCCTGAAGGCCGAGGATGGATGCGACTTCATCGCTCACCGGCTTGATCTGGACGCCCAGCCAACCCCGATCGATCTGACCATCGTCCTGAAGATCTGCAACCACCTTTGCGACAAGGTCAGACGGTACGGCAAAGCCGATACCGGCGCTTGCACCATCCGGCGAGAAGATCGCGGTGTTGACGCCGATCACTTCGCCCTTGTCATTGAAGAGTGGCCCGCCGGAGTTGCCTTTGTTGATGGCCGCGTCGGTCTGGATGAATTCGTCGAACGGTCCCGCGTTGATGTTACGGTCTTTGGCCGAAACGATACCTGTCGTGACTGTGCCTCCGAGACCAAAGGGATTACCCATCGCGATGACCTCGTCGCCCACGCGCATCGTATCGGATGAGCCAAAGGTAACGGTCGGCAGGTCCGACCCTTCGATATCCAGCAATGCGATATCGGTCAGCGGGTCGGTGCCGACCACTGTGGCTTCGTATTCTGATCCGTCGGCGAACTTGACCGTGACGGTCGTTGCCCCGGCGATCACATGGTTGTTGGTGACGATCAGTCCATCGGACGAGATGATGAAGCCGGACCCAAGACCTTGTCGGTCAGGCACGTTCGGCATTTGCGGCATGTTGTTACCGAACCGCCGCTGGAATTCCCTTAAGAACTCATCGCTGGGCATCCCGCCGTCAGCGCCGACAGGAGTAGCCTTCTGGGTGACCTCGACCAGAACAACGGCCGGGCTGAATTGTTCGATCAGATCGGCATAGCCGCCTGCAGGAACCGCAAGTGCGGCGGAAGGCGCCAGCGAGACGAGACCGGTAGATGCAACGGTCGCCGCAAGGAGTGCTCCCGTCAGCTTCGTACGCCGTTTGGGAGAGTGTAGATGTGTCATGAGAGAAACTCCGTATTCATGCGTTGTGAAACACATGTCGGCTCGGCAGATTAAGCTGTCTTCGCGGCGGCTATACAGATTTGTAATCTTCGGCGGATTTTTGCAGTGGTCCGTTCGGGGCACGTCAGCCGACCTTTGCTTCGCGTCGCCTGAGAAACTGCCGGACAAGACGATAGATGTAAGCCCCAATCAGCCCGAAAACCACGACTGTCGAAACCGGGTCGATCCAGACCGCGACGGCCTCATATTGCGATTGCAGCAGGTATCCCGCACCCGCAAGCAGCCCGGTCCAGGCGAAGCTGCCAAGAGTCGTGAATATGAGGAAAGGCTTGAGCGGCATTCCTGCCATACCTGCAGGCACCGAAATGAGCGTGCGCACACCGGGGATCATGCGTCCGAAGAAAACTGCGCGCCAGCCATAGTTTCTGAACCATGCCGCGGCACTGTCGACGTCTTTCGGAGAGATAGTGAGCCAGGCACCATGTCGTGCAGCAAACCGCTGCAACCGTTCTTCACCGATCCAGACGCCGATGTAATACCAGAACAATGCGCCAAGAACGGAGCCGATGGTTCCGGCGAAGATCGTTGCTGGCAGCCAAAGCTGGCCTTCCGCTGACAAATATCCCGCAAGGGGCATCACAAGTTCGGACGGGATCGGTGGAAAAACATTTTCAGCGAGCATCAGAGCAGCAACGCCCACGTGGCCAAGACCACTCATCCACGTCGTGATCATTTCAAACATGCTCGGACCTCCAGAGCTCTCCGGGAAGCCGCATATCCTGCGAAATCCTTTTATGTGCCGAATAGATAGAGAAGGGACCTCAACGTGAACCTTACGGCTGGATTACGGATTGGTAAGGATATGAACCCGATGTTCTAGACACGGATTAAAGCCTTGATTTGTTTGAGAAACTCTAAAAGGGGGTATGCTGAGGCAAATGGCACATCTTAGCGTACGATCCTGCCTCCTATCTCGCTCAATATCGCCAGATGATCCGCCATCTTTGCCATCTTCGGTATGCTGATCATCTGGTTTCCGGGACTGACCTGGTGCTAGTTGCGCGGCCCGTCGCCGTCTGATCGAGCAGATTTCGGGTCGGTCCTCGGCCCCCCGAATGATCTGATCTTGCGGGTCTGGTGTGCAGATCCTGCGGTTGCTTTTGAGGTGAAATATGACATCACCGAGGCCATCAAGAAGCGCTTCGACGCCGAAGGGATCGAGATCCCCTTCGCCTATCAGAACGTCATCGTGAAATCTTGGCCGGAGTCAGCCGCCGCGGGCAAGCCCGATAAGAAAGACGAAAACCGTGAGTAGAAGCATGGCCAACATAGAGGCAAAGAGAATTTCGATCGCGCCAAACATGGATCGCCCCGGGTCCGACCGCTCGATTTGCCTGCGAATGAAGATAAACCGTAAAGAGGCGAGCGCGACAAGCGCTGCGCTCGAAATAACCAATGCCAAGCCGGTCCATGTACCGTTGGGCGTACCGGGCAGGCGCTCAATGACTATTCCGAAACCGGCAATCGCGATCGCAGTCCGTATCCATGATAGATAGGTCCGCTCATTTGACGCATGGTCCTGAAACTTGTCGATCATCCGATCTCCTTGAAAGTTCGGGCTGTTTTGCGCACCACAGCCAATTATGAATTCATCGGCCGCAAATCACCAGCCGAAGTCCTGCCAACTTATGTAGGATGGCTGTACAACGAGAAGGACGAGACAGTGAATCCTTTGCGGTACTTCTGGGAAAAGGGTATAGCGAGTGCGTTCCTGACCGGGTTGTTTGTGCTGTTGCCGATCATCCTGACGCTTCTGATCATAGAATGGCTTGTCGGGAAACTCCGCGGTGCTTTGGGTCCCGGTACCCTCTTGGGCGATCTGCTGACCTCTGGCGGGTCAACGGTGATCGGCCCTGGTCATGAAACAGTCGCTTTCTGGCTTGGCCTGGCCAGCGCGCTGATCGGTGTCTGGGCACTTGGTGTCTTGGTGAAGTCTCAAGCGAAACGGCAGTTGGCGACCTGGATCGATACCTTGTTTTCGCGCGTTCCGCTGGTGCGCACCATCTACAAGCCGGTGAGCCAGGTCGTGCGATTGATGAACACTGACAATCAAGATGAATTTCAGGGGATGTCAGTTGTCATGTGCCGTTTTGGCAATGAGGAAGGCGCAGAGGTGCTCGCGCTGCTGACGTCGCCGCAGACCTATGAGGTCAGTGGCAAAAGACGGAAGCTTGTCTATTTACCAACATCGCCGATCCCGATGTCCGGTGGACTTGTTTTTGTGGCCGAAGCCGCCGTCAGCGCCGTACCGGGCATGAATGTCGACGATCTTATGAAGATCTATTTCTCGCTTGGGGCGTTGATGCCGGAACCGGACAAGGGTGGCCTGCCCAAGGCACCGCGTGTGGTACCGGAACAGGCGCCCTCATGAGATTTTCGTTCGCCTGAGACAGCGTGTGGGCGTTTCGAAGTTGGAAGCGTCGAAGCATTACATCGTTGTAATGCCACCGACAGGACGCGGTCCGTGATGCGACCCATATTCCTTTCACAAGGAACAAGGAGACCTGACACATGGAACGCATCAAATCATTGCTGGCAAGCGCGCTCGTGGCCGTGATCTTATTCGCCGGATTCGGCTTCGGTATCATTGCTGTAGGCTTTGCGATCGTCCTGGGTGGCGCCTTTGCGCTGGCGCTGCGATTGGCGGGACCACGGATCATAGCGGAGGCTGAAAAACGCGCTGAAACAGTACAGGACGAAACTTTCGAGGGTCAGCCTGCATCCGCCTGAGAACCAGTCTGACGACAAGGCAACGGCATGGGGTTACCAGCCGTTGCCATTTTTTATTATAAACCCAAGGCAGCAAACTCGATCAGCCACCGGACTTTGATGTTCCTGAGTTGTACAGAGCCGATAGTTGCTCAATATCTTGATGGCCCGGCATTTTCCGACTTCGCTGCCTGCCCCTCACATCAGCATCACATTGCCCCTATTTTCATCTCGGGCAGAATGCGGATCGTCGCTCGACCGCCCGGAAATGCCGACCGATGACCTCATGAGTGTGTCAGCAAGTCATGCCGGATTTATCCGTCAAGCCCGCCAGAGCCAGCATTCGATCAGTTCACCCCAGTCCCCGTGCATGACGAATGGACGTCTGGCAGTCCGATCGAACCTAACAAAGATGTAATGCAACGGTCAGTCGAACGAGAATGTCGCTCCATAGATCTGTCTCATCGGACGGGATGGTCCCGCCCAGCACCAAGGAGACGAACATGAAACGCAACAAACTCGCACTCGCTGCCACCTCCGGTCTTGTCGGCCTCTCGGTCTTTGCAGGATCGATGGCATATGCCGCCGAAAACTCCGACGCAAAATCGGCTGAGGAACTTCAGCAGTTTCTGACAGCCAACCCTGAAGTCGCAGCTGTCGTGGCGGATGTCGAAACCAAGACCGGCGGCAAGGTCATGGAAGCCGAGTTCGATGACGAAACCAAGGGCAACGGTGTTGTGGAGTTCGAAGTCGTGATGCCCGACAGCTCGAAGCAAGAGGTACAATACACTCTCGCCGACGGGTCGATGGCCGTCGATGTCCACGATAATGACGATGATGGCGATGACGGCGATGATGGCGACAACGAAGCCGACGATGACGGCGACAACGAATCTGACGATGACGGCGACAACGAAGCCGACGACGACAAGTAAGTCGCAGACATCTGATAAAGATGTAAGAATGCTGGTGGCCTCGTTTCGGGGCCACCAGAAGATCATGGAAGTGCATTATGAAAATTCTTGTCATCGAAGACGACAGAACGACAGGCAACTACGTTGCCGAAGGTCTTCGGGAAGAAGGCCATACGGTCGATTTGATGACTGACGGCAAGGATGCGCTTTTACAGGCCAGCACGACCGACTATGACATACTGATCGTTGATCGGATGCTGCCTGGGCTAGACGGCGTGTCGGTTGTGAAAACCATGCGCGGCGCCAAAAATCAGACACCTGTTCTGTTCCTGACCTCTTTGGGAGGCGTCGATGACCGGATCGAGGGCCTGAATGCAGGCGGCGACGATTATCTCGTGAAACCTTTTGCGTTCGGCGAGCTGTCGGCTCGTGTCGCGGCACTGGCCCGTCGCCCGCGTGCGACACAGGATGAAATAGTCTTGCGCGCCGGTGATCTGGAAATGGATCTTATGCGACGCAAGGTGACGCGCGGGGGACAGCATATTGATCTCTTGCCAAGGGAATTCGCGCTTCTCGAACATCTTCTTCGCCGCAAGGGAAGGGTGCAGACCCGGACCATGCTGCTGGAAGCGGTCTGGGATATCAGCTTTGACCCGCAAACGAACGTGGTGGAAACACACATCAGCCGGTTGCGCGCAAAGGTCGACAGACCATTTGAAACAGAGCTGATCAAGACGGTCAGAGGGTCCGGCTACCGGATCGAAGAATGACAACTTTCAAAGAGAGAACGCAGGCCTTGCTACGGTCTACACCGTTGCGCCTCGCCCTTGCTCTTGTTCTGCTGTTCGCGTTTGTAAGTCTTCTCAGTCTCGGTGCATCATACTTGGTCATCCGGGATTCATTCAGCAAAACAATGGAAACTGATCTGCGTCAGGACCTGGCCGGATTTCAGGCAGCCCCTTCGGCCGGGGCGGTCGCCCAGTTGATAGCAGCCGAAGCCGCGGTAACGGATCCGGAACGACGAATTCTCAGCTACCTGACTGCTGACGGAAAATACTATGGTAACGCGATGATCGCACGCTCCAGCGAGGGCTTCGGCGTGCTTTCCTTTCCCGATGGAGAAAACCTTCCTGAAGGTCCGTATCTTGCTTTGACCGCCAACCTCTATGGTGGCCAGTTGACGGTTGCCAACAGTCGCTCGCAGATCGAGGATTTGGAGGAACTTTTCCTCTATATTCTTCTTCTCAGTGTCCTGCCCACAACCGCCATCGCACTTGCGGCCGGGTTGATAATTTCCCGCCGCAGCGGTCGACGCATCGAAGCCGTCGGCCAAACCTTGAAGCAACTCACCCACGGGGACCTGTCTGCGCGGGTCAAGAACACGGCCGGGCGCGAAGATGATCTGTCTTCCATTGCCGAGCAGGTGGATCGAATGGCTGCCGCACAGCAATCGTCCGTCAATGCGCTACGGCAGGTCTCTGCTGATATCGCGCATGATCTCAAGACTCCGATCCAAAGGGTTGCTGTCCTTCTGAACCGGGCCAGAGAACTGCCGAACCTGCCTGACAAGCTTGAAACCATCCTGGATGAAGCGGGTCAGGAGACAACCGGCATCGTCGCGACCTTTCAGTCCTTGTTGCAAATCGCACAGATCGAAGGCGGTAGTCCGAAGAACAGGTTCCAACCGGTCGATCTGGGAGCACTGGCTGCGACCTTCGTCGAGGTCTACGAACCTTCAGCTGATGAATCCAATCATCGGATCGAGTCCGATCTGCCGGGGCAGGGAACCGCAATCGTTTCAGGTGAAAAAGGTTTGCTTGGTCAGGTTCTTGCAAATCTGATTGAAAACGCTCTGCGCCATACGCCGACAGGATCAGCCATCAGGGTTGCTGTTCAGGCGAGCCACTCACGCATAGAACTTACTGTTGCCGATAATGGCCCCGGTATCCCAGTCGAAGAACGCGAGAACGTGTTGCGAAGGCTCTACCGGCTGGAGCGGAGTCGGACCACATCAGGAAATGGTCTGGGCCTTAGCCTGGTTTCCGTGATCGCCGATTTGCATGATGCAAAGCTCGAACTTGGCTCAAACAACCCCGGTTTGCTTATCAAGCTCACTTTTCCTAAGGCATCAAATGCGCCCGGCTGAAAATGCACAGACCGTCACTGCCGGTTCGCGGCGAAGTTGAAAGCAGAGCAGATATGCGAGAGGCCGGATTGAACGCGATCACATTCGCTGACAAGCGCCGTATGCGTCCGATAGTTTCGTCGGTCATGTCAAAGACCTGTACCCTGTGGACGTCGCCGGGTTTGCGTTTGAAAAGCGTCTTTCGGTGACCACTCGCGACCCTTGGGTTGAACCTTTCATCGCCCGAGGTGCATTCGCGGGGCGGGATCTTTCGACAATCGCCGAAACGCCCAATTCCGGCTGGCGAAGAAGGTCACTATGGCGGCAATGCCGGTGGAAAGGATCAGTGATGATATCTGGGGCAGGAGGCTAGTCCATACCAGCACGGCGAGGAGCGCTTCGTTCACGATGAACCCGCCAAATGCTACCAATGCGAAACGTTTCAGGGAGGTCGTTATCTCCTTTTCCTGATCGGAAAAGGAAAAACCGTAGTGACCCATGAAACTGACTCCAAACGCGATCAGAAACGAAACCGGGTTGGCAGACAGTGCGGACCAACCAGAATGGATAAGCGTCGCGCCGATGAGCATATGGACAGCTGTTGCAAGCACCCCGACAAATCCAAACCTCAGGAACTGATTCAGCATCATCTTTGATCCTTAATCAGACTGTGCGTTTCCGCGATTATAAACCCCGGGCGTCCTTTGACCTCGGTAAAGACGCGGGCCAGATATTCACCAAGCACCCCGATCGAAATAAGCTGCACGCCCCCCAACAGGAACACCGCAACCGCGAGCGTTGACCAGCCGGGCACATCGACTCCGAAGATCATCGTCTTCGCAGCGATCCAGAACCCGTACAGAATAGAAAGCGCGGCGACGCTCATGCCGATCAAGGTCCAGACCCGCAAAGGCCAACTGGTGAAGGACGTCAAACCGGTTAGACCTAGCGTCAAAAGGTTTCGAAAGCCGAACTTGGACGTTCCGCCTGTGCGCTGCTCCAACTCGATCGGTATGGCTTTGGAGCGAAAGCCGACCCAGCCGTACAGACCTTTCATGAAGCGGTTTCGTTCGGGCAGGGCACACAGCGCATCCACTACGCGGCGATCCATCAATCTGAAATCGCGCGCGTCCGCCGGAATATCGGCTTCGGTTCCCAAGTTTAGCAATTTGTAGAAAACGCCGCTGAAGAAACGCTTCAGACAGGGCTCATCGTCCCGGTGTGCGCGCACTGCATAGACAACCTCGAACCCTTCGGCCCGGTGCTGCAGCATGGTAGCAAGATGGCACAGCGGCTCCTGCAGGTCGGCGTCAAGGATCACCACCCCGGAACCCGTCGAAGCCACAAGCCCGGCCATGATCGCCTGTTCCTTTCCGAAGTTGCGCGACAGTCGCAGGATACGCAGAGGAATGTGGCCCGTGGCCTTCTTCGCTCTCTCGAATGTGCTGTCCGAGCTTCCATCGTCCACCACGATAATTTCGTGGGACCGTACCAATGTCCGGGCCTCATCATTGACGCGTCGGATCGTCTCCGCGATGTTTTCTTCCTCGTTGAAGGCTGGGATTACAAAGGAAAGCTCTGGCACATTTACAGGCGCCGGGACTGCCTGAATGTCGTGTATCGGCATTGTGGCCAGTTTCATGGCTTTGCTCCTGAGGCATCCGCTTCAACAAGAAGGAAGTCGCGCCCAAACTGTCCAAGATTTACGAAACTTTCGCCCAGAATTGCCGAGACTTCGTCGAGTGCATCGCGCCGCACCGCGACGGCATCCCTGACATTATTGAAGGCAAGCGCCTTTAGGCTTTGCGGGTCTGTGGCCACCTGCGCTTGGCCGCTTGTGTAGAATTCAGCGGAGTAGCTGCGCTTGCCCCAATAGGTCAGACGCATATCCGGATCGATCTGTGCAGCCTGCTCGACCAGCGCCTCTTGCGACTTCAAGTTCAGTGTGTCCGGAGCGAAATGAGCAAGAATCGTGAGAGCAAGAAACAATGCCGTGGCGGCGCCTACACAAAGGCCGAATATCGCTTTGGTACCATTTCCAGGTGATCCTTGAACCGAGGACCAAAGGGACACCAGCAATAGGATCGTTGCCGGAATACCCGGCAAGACATACGCTTCAAGAATGTTGGCAGCAGGCGTGAAGAGGAGCATTGGCGCGATCGCCCAGAGCAGAAGATAGCTGTGCCAGCCGCGATTGTCTGCCTTGATGACCGCCACCACGTTCTTCGCGCGCAAAAGCAGCCAGCCTGCAAACAGTGTCCACGGCAGGAATGCACCAAGCCAGTAGAACCATATGAGGCCCTTCGCCCGTGCGTGCCCGGCGCCGTAGAGGTCACCTTGCCAGTTTGATACGGTGAAGCGCTCAAAGTGTTCGCCGATGATGAAATAGCGCAGAAAACCCGGTGTTTTCAGCTCTGCGGCGGCATACCACGGCAGCGTCAGCGCCAAAAGCAGTACTGTCCCGGACAGCCATGGAAGCGCCGCCAGCAGAGACCAGCGGCGTCCGATCAGTAGCCAAAGCCCGATTGGCATCAGCGTCAAAACAGACGCGACGGGCCCTTTTGCCAGCAATCCGATAGCCAACCCGACAAAGAACAGGTGTCCCCAGACAATCCCGCCGCCGCGGCGATCGGTCACAAGAGTGTAGAAAGCGACCATGCTCAGCGTTGTGCCAAGTGTCATGACCATATCGGTCATGACAAATGCCGAGGCCCCGAAGAACAGGATCGACGAAAACAGCACGACCATCACGACAAGTGCTTGGTCTGCGCCCGTTTGCCGTTTCATGAATCTGCCAGTCAAGCCGAGAACCGTCAGCCCCGACAGGAATATGAAGATACGTGCGCCAAAACCTCCAATACCGAATATCTGCATGCCAAGAGCGGAAAGCCATGTGTGCAGCGGCGGTTTGCCCCAGAAGGGAATGCCGTAATCAAATTGAGGCGTGATCCAGTCCCCCGTCTCGATCATTTTTCGTGCTATCTCGGCGTAACGCGCCTCTGTCGTGTCCGTGAAAGGCAGCCACAACATGAACAGGACGCGGATGGCCAGCAGCGTACAAAGCGCCGCGAGAAGAAATCTGCGATCTGACATCGAAAGCCTGAAAGGGCGAGGAATCCCAATCGAGCGAGGTTGGATTGGGATATTGGTATCGAGCGTGACCATGTCTGCCTCTTGGAGCTTCAAGCTCTCGATTAAGGCAGCCGATCTGGCCTGCTGGTGGTCGTGTCTATACCGATTGGTAATGTGGCGACCATGGTGGATCGAGAATTTTGGAAGTAATCTCGAAACACAATTCGAAAGTGAGCTCTATGCGCGTCCTGATCGTGGAAGATGATCAAGAAACTGCCGACTACATCTGCTCAAGCCTGCGGGAGCTTGGGCATATGTTCGAACGGGCAGCAGATGGTAAGACCGGATTTCTCAGCGCGCTCGACAGCGATTTTGACGTCATGGTCATCGACCGGATGTTGCCGGGACTGGATGGATTGTCGTTGGTCAAGTCGATCCGCAGCGCGGATGTCGCCACGCCAATCATCATTTTGAGCGCCATGGGCGGCATAAACGACAGGGTCGATGGTCTGGAAGCCGGTGCAGACGACTACCTGGTGAAGCCCTTCGCATTTTCGGAACTCTCTGCCCGCCTTACGGCGTTGGCACGCAGACCCCCGATGCAAACCGAAGAGACAAGATTGCAGCTTGCCGATCTGGAAGTCGATCTGATCAAGCACACAGTTGTCAGGGCAGGGGCTCCGATCCAGATTCAGCCACGTGAGTTCCGGCTGCTGGTCTATCTTATGCGCAATGCCGAACGGGTGGTTACACGGACGATGCTGCTTGAAGGCGTGTGGGATTTCCACTTCGATCCGAAGACGAATGTCGTGGAAACCCACATCTCAAGGCTCAGGAACAAGGTCGACAAATCCTTTGACCGGCAATTGATCCATACCGTGCGCGGGTCCGGATACAGCATGCATGCTTAGGCTTGGCCGGACATCGCTGCGACTGTCGCTGCAGTTCGCATTCCTTTATTCTGTCTTGTCGGCTGTCATCTTCGTTGGTGCCTATTGGTTCACTAACTACGAGGTCCGCGACTGGCTGCACGATCAGATGTCCTCGGATATAATAATCCTTGCTGAAATCTATGACAAAAACGGCATTCAAGAGCTGGTCAAGAGCGTCGATGTCATGGCCGATGTCAATTTCGAGAATGCACGCATTTTTCAGCTACTTGGCCCGGACGGAACAATACTGGCAGGTAATGTTTACGCAATGGAAGGGGCGGTGTCCGAGGGATACATCCCAGCCGACAGAGTTGATATTGAGGGCGAGCATTCAGACGAAGTCTCTGGTTACTGGATCGCGCAAAGCAACATTGGTCCGTATACGCTGCTACAAGGAACTGGAAACCATGTCATAGCCGAGGTTCTGGAGGCACTTGGCATCACGCTGGTCGCAGGTTTCATTCTTATCATGGCATTCGGCACGTTTGCGGGTGTTTGGGTCGGCCGCCTGACGGAGCGCAGGATTGAAGCGATCTCAGGTACCATGGAACAGGTGGCGGCGGGCCAGCTTGCTGCGCGTATCCCGACCGATGCTACATCGATCGATGATTTGTCACGCGTCTCCATCAGCATCAACGACACCTTGGAACAGCTTGAAAACCTGATGGAAAGTCAGATCCAGATTTCCAGCGACATCGCACATGATCTTCGCACACCCTTACAACGTTTGCGGCAGCGCCTTGAGAAGATGTCCGGCCAGCAGGTCATAAATCCCCAGGACGCCGTTATCGCGCTGGAACAGACCGAGGATATCATCAGCACCTTCAATGCGCTTTTACGGATTGCTCAGATAGAAGCGGGGGATCGGCGCGAGCGTTTTCAGCGCACCGACCTGCGAAGCCTCCTCACAAACGTTTACGAAGCGTTCGAACCTTCGGCAGAGGACGGCGGACAAAAACTTGATCTTAAGGTGTCGGATCAACCTGTCGTCGTTTTGGGCGACCCCGACCTTTTGATGCAGCTGATTTCCAATCTTGCTGAAAACGCGTTGCGGCATACCCCCAAAGGCACAACGATAACACTGGCGACCTCATACATGGATGAATGTCCCGTTCTCAGTGTTTCTGACACTGGTACCGGAATCGCGCCCCAAGATCGTGAAAAGGTGTTCAGACGCTTTTATCGCGGCGAGAAAAGCCGGACGACAGGGGGCAACGGTTTGGGGTTGAGCCTGTGCAAAGCGATCGCGGAACTTCATCATGCGAACCTTGAGGTTTCAGACAATCAACCGGGTCTTCGGATCGAAGCTCGATTTCCACCTCCAGCCAAATGAATTGCTGCTGTATGACGATAATGCGGCCGCAACGGAAAGGTGACTGATCTGGATCCTGTTACCCCATAACATGCGGAATTAGGCCCCAGCCTCATTGATGTACACCCAGAACAAGACGGTTGCTGCGAGCGCGATTGATGAAGGGAATACCGTCGGGGATCTGTCGTAGCGGGTGGCAACCCGACGCCAGTCTTTCAGGCGTCCGAACATGATCTCGATCCGACTGCTTCGCTTGTATCGCCGCTTGTCGTATTTGACAGGTTTGTCGCGCGACTTCCGCCCGGGGATGCAGGGCTTGCCCCCCCCTTTCAAACAGGGCCTCACGGAATAAATCCGCATCATACCTTGCCTGAAGACTACGTGTCGAAAGCAAGGACGATCACACCCGTTCCGTTCGACACCTTCGATCCTGAGCGGAATTGCCCCAGCTGGGTGGCGTTCCTTGACCAAGCCCTTGGTGCCCACAGGCCAGCTTGCCGCCCCCTTCGCCGCCGACCGCATTGAACGGCCCATTGACGGCCTACCGTCGCCCGCTGACCGCGTGGCGCACTTGTTCGGGCACCGGCTAGGGGTAGACCTGCCCGACGTGCTGACTGTGGCCCTGTCGTCGCCTGCGCAAAGCGTCATGGACGTTTTAACCGGGGAAGGTCTAGGCGACATTGACCTTGCCGCCGTGGCCGTCTTGGCTTTGCCTCTGTGGGCAATTCCCGCCGACCAACGGGCGACCGTCGCAAGTCTTTGCGAACACCCATAACGAACTCCGCAAGAGTGCCCAACTGCTGTCCCTTAGGGGGCGGCTTTTTTAACGCCCAAGCGGCCTTATACGTGGCTCGATTCGTTCAGGAACGTTGTATGCTTGCACAGTGATAGAGATTTCGCGGTTTGCGTCGTCCTTATGCCCGAACAAATATGTCCAGCTACTTTCGGAACGTTTGCTAACTTGCTTCTTAAAGCTGGGATGCTTCGCAGTGGATTCCTCTATCTTGGATAGGACGCCGGTAAAATCCTTGTTTCGGCTGAAAACCAAAACTGCGGCCTTCGTGTCCCGCCAACTGAGGTAAGATAGAACTTGATCTAGTGTTTCCAAATATCCCTTTTCACCCGTCCAAAACTTGCACTCGCCAATGAAGATGTTTTTCCCATCTACCTTGATTAGAATATCCGTTTTGCCTTCGTAATTGAAGGTTTCGCCGGTTGCGTCGCCGGAAAAGTGGCCGTTCAACTGCACTAGAAAATGCGTTCGCAGACTTTCTTCATCTATCTCTCGGAACGCTCCGGGGCTTTGCTCCATCACTCCAACCATGTTTTCCAACACGGTTAAGATATGTTCGTAGTCTTGGTCAGTAAGTGTGGGTTCAGGTTTGAACGCCTGCCTCGAAGCGGTTGGCTTTGGCGTTGCAGGGCGAATTTTCCGACGCACATTGGGTGCTGCGAATGTTTCGCTTTGTCCGGGTCGAGCCTTCATCTTGAAGCCAAGCCCTGCTACCATTGATTTGTCTTTTAGAAGCTTCTCTTTGCGTCGTTCGATGGTTTGAGTTGCAAGCGCATCTAGGCTTGCATTGTAGCCTTTGGCATCATTTTCTAGCCAGCCGATGTGCTCAGTTAGAGCGGAGATTCTACGCTCGATTTCGCGACGCACGCTATCTTCGGTAAGATCAGTTCCAACTATCGAAAATTTCAGCACGTTACCCGCAACATTAGCGCGGGGCTTTCCCGTACTCCATGTTGTCGGCTGGATGTCAAACCCAACTTTGTTACCACTGTAAGGTATTTCAACGTCCAACGATGTTCCCGCCATGTGATATGGGCGCGACCGGTCATGTATCATACGGTTTCGATCTTGGCTGACGTCAATCTGCGTCTCGCGTTGATCCACAACCAATTCGTCGGGGTAGATAGTTGGGGCGTCGAAAACGTATTTGTCGACATAGTAGCGCGCCAAATCTGTTGTGGAAGTGTTCAGCAGTTCGTCGCCGTCCATTCCTTCGATTGCGGCTACTAGTTGTTTCTTCCAGCCGTCCTGCATGGTGTGCCAGTCGCCCTTATTGAACAGAAGGTCGTTGGGTGCAGAATTGTAGCCTCGCATATCAAACTCGCATTGTGTGTGAACTTTCATCGCACACTATATGTTGATATGCGCAAAATGCCAACGCACCGAACAACAACACATCGGCCTATTTGACCGCTCGAAGTTTGTATGTAGGTTGTTAGTAGATTTTATGGTCTGCCAATTTCCTCAATGAAATCAAGGAAGATTGGCTCCGGCGGTAGGGATCGAACCTACGACCAATTGATTAACAGTCTGAGATTGCGAGTAAATCATGGGCCATTTGGCCTCACTCAGGGCGTACGAACCCTTGAAAACATAGCAATATCATCCCGGTAGCACCATCCAGGCCCACCTGGATTAATCGCAAACACTGTACTCGGGACTGTACTTTCCATGACCATATTCAAATTCACCGAGGCCCGTATCAGGGACCTCCCACTCGGCTCGGGCATCCATCGGGACACCGATGTGAAAGGCCTGATGTGCATTTGCCATAAGACCTGTCGGACCTTTGCCGTGCAAAGCGACGTCCGACGGGAAAAGCGCCACGTTCGAACCGTAAGGGTCAAGATCGGGCGGGCTGACCATATCCGTCTAAACGAGGCCAGAAATGAGGCCCGAAAACTCATGGCCACGATCCAGTCTGGTATCGATCCCACGGCTGGCCCGGAGTCCACTGGCATCACATTGGAACAAGCTTTGAAAGAGCACCTGAAAGAACGGGAGCTTTCCGACGCAACGGTCAGAAACTACCAGTACCACATGGACAACTACCTTGGGCGTCTTCGGCGTCGTGCCGTGGCTGACATTACGCGTCAGGACTGCCGAGAGCTTATGGACCAACTCACAAAGCGTCACGGTAAGACCACGGGTGGTTCGGTCATGCGCACCGTCCGAGCTCTTGTGAATACGGCCCGCCGTCACGACGAAACCATAGGGGCAAACCCGGTTGATGCCCTTCGTGTCCCTGCAACCCCGAAACGGGAGGTAGGGGAATTGGACTTGGCCAACTTCTGGTCCACGACCGAAGCCATGTCTCCCTTGATGCGTGACCTGCAACGAACGTTCCTTTTGACGGGGGCAAGGAGAACATCTCTGCTGGGTGTAAAATGTGCCGACTTCGACGCCGAGGCAGGCGTTTTGACCTTCACCCATATGAAAACAGGTGGAGCTTGGTCCTTCCCGACCGGCCGCTGGTTGACCGAAACCTTGAGGGCCAGAATGAAGGAGGACGAGCCTCTTAACTCGCCCTGGCTTTGGCCTTCACCTGGGTCAGCCACCGGTCACGTTGCAGAGCCAAAACGGGCTGGTGTTCCGTCTCCCCACGCCCTTCGTCACCACGCCAGAACGATGATGATTGCTGCTGGTGTGCCCTATGCTGAAGGGGCGCTTCTGTTGGGGCAACGGCTTCCTGGTGCTTCTGGTGGGTATGTGCATCAGACGCATTTGGTCGAGGCGCTTCGTCCGCATTCTCAAGCTTTAGAGGATTTGGTCATGGTCAAGGCAGGCGTTGCGTGAATGATGGTACGACGCCTTAACACGTTGGCATATCAAGGATTTGCAAGCTGATAACCTGATTTCATCGCTGTCCATTTGGACGCATTTGGATTTTGGAGTTATCAGCATGAGCAACCTACAAAATGACACCCCTTGGATGACAACCGAGGCCGCTGCGAAATACCTTTCGGTCTCGACTGGCACCATGCACAATTGGCGTAGCAAAGGCACTGGTCCGTCTTACCGAACCGTTGGCCGGATCGTCCGTTATCACCGTGACGATTTGGACGCTTTCATGATGTCGGGGGCGGCGTGATGCGAACGATTACAGTCACACAGCACCGAGACCCGATACCGGACTATTCCAACGAAGAAGACCGGTACGAGATGGCCAAGATGCTCCTGCAAGAGGCTGAATTGGATACCACCGACCCGGTCGAACAGGTGATCGAAGCGAGTTGGGCTGCGGGCTTCAACGGCTTTGACGATGTTTGCCTTCGATTGCTTGCCGAATTCCTGGGCCTTTTTCCGATTGATTGGGGGGAAGACAAGCAGGGAAAAATTACTATTCAATTCGGCACCGCTTTGGATGCGATCAACTCGAATGCGGACAATGTGAATTTCTGGGAAAACGGATATTTGCGGGACGAAGCTGCAAGACTGGAACCGAAACGTTGGCGTATCCATGAGGCGGAAATGGCAAGACAATTCAACCAGCATTTGAGCTAAGACCAACTGTCAGCTTCGCAGGTCAGGCTAAAGATTTTCTTACGCCAGCGTTCGTTGCGTGCTGGTCAAGTGTTGGTATGCGGGGGGATTTGGGCACGGTATTGTTCTGATCGATAGACCGGATTGCCGTGCTGAGCGGCTGAGGCAATCCGGTCGATACTTTAGCACATAGGAGGCCTGCCATGCCTAAGAACGAAGATAACGCCCCCAAGCCTTCTGGCACACCATTGAAAGACCTTCTGACGACGAAAGAAGCAGCGGCCTTGACCGGGCATCCCGCAACCACGCTGATGGCCTTTCGCAATCGCCGCAACAACACCAAATACAAGAATGCAGGTCCTAATTACGTGAAGATTGGGACAGCCGTTTTCTACGAGCGCTCTGTGATTGAGGCCTACAACGCCAAACGTCTGGGGGCTTGAAATGAGTTTTCATACCGATGCGTCACAACTGACGCCCTTGCTGGCCAGCGGATACCAGCTTCTCCCTTTGCATAAGTTCTCGGCCGAAGATGAGGTCAAAGGCAAGAAACGCAAACGGGGTAACCTTCCTCCTGACTGTGACATGAGCGCTGTTGCCACATGCAACTCAGAAATCTTGCCTCTTTGCGTCGAAGTCAGATTTTGGCGCAATCCCATTGTTTTATCCTATTTTGGGATAATTCTATTTCGGGATTATCGCGATCAGCACGAGCAGTCAAATGGAACGTGCGGTTGTCAAAGAGCATCTACGATGAAGAATACAGGAAGCTCATCGACGATTTGCGTTCTGAGCGGAAGGCAGCGGGCCTGACTCAACAGGCCTTGGCTGACAAGCTGGCCAAGCCTCAATCATTCGTCGCCAAAGTCGAAGGCTATGAACGACGGTTGGACGTCATCGAGTTCGTACACTGGTGCCGAGCTCTGGAAACCGATGCTTCTGCAATATTGCGACTGGAAACCTAGAGGGGCTACCAAGCTCTGATTTGCTATTCTTGCGTGTGTTCCGTCAAAGAACTAAGCTGGCACCACATAACACAGAGCCCGCTAGCAAGAGGTCTAATTAGGATGGAAGACAACAGGTCAATCGGGGAAATCACGATTGATTCCATAATTCGTGGTGCCACCAACCAAGAAGCGGTCGACGCGGTGAAAAAGGTCCATCCCGGTGCCAAATCAAACGATAGAACCGTTTCATGGTATCGAACCCGGTTGAAAAGTGCTGGGGCTCAAATCCCATCAGCTCGGGATGCGCCCGGTATTGATAGAGGTTATTCGGCCCCCAAACCCACAACGGCTGCAGATTCCGCAACTCGTCAAAAGGCAAGAGGATTGGCCTGCAGGATAATTGTAGAAAATGGCACAAATGAGCAAGCCTTTCGAGAAGCTGCCGAGGCTTTCCCAGAATCTGGTATCAGAGAACGTGAAGTGTCCGACTTGCGTCATATTCTGGTCCATTGGCCTGGCAAGAAAGTCCTTAGCGACTCTGAGGCGCGTAAGTTTCAAGTTGAACGGGAGGCTGACCGTTCGGGTGATATTCGAGACAACCTAACGGACGACGAAAGAGAGCGTTGCAAAGCACTGTTGGAAGAGCTGAAAGATATACTCGCAATCTGATATTTCTTAGCGAATAATGTGTTCCAAATTCCGTCTGTGATCGCCAGCGACCATCACAATATGCAACAGTTCTAATTTCGGGGCTCGCGGGTTCCCTGTTTCCCGACACCGTATGGTCATCAACGCTGAAACGGAGACCAGCCATGACCAAGAGTACCTATGTTGCAATTGCACCTGATGGATCGGAGCACACCCGCAAGACCGACCGGACCTACACCCACGCTGTCTTGCTCGAAGGCGAGGAAGGATGGGGCGCGGTCGGCTTCTGTGGCCGTCCCGACCTAGCCGAGAAGAAGCGCAGAGAGCACCCCGGATCGATCATGGTCGAGTGCGGCGTTCTCGGTGACCGCGCGGCTGACATGCTCGAGGCAGATGTCACCGAGAACGCTGAACCGACCGCACCGGAAGCAAACGACAAGCCTGAGCGCGAGCAGACAGTCGACGAGAAGATTGCAGCGGCCACGGTCCACGACCCTGCGCCGAAGCGGACCGTCGGATCGCTGGTGCAGGAGCTGCTGATGGACCCCGACCTCGGCTATCTTGCGATCGTCGATCGGGTCATGGCCGAGTTCCCCGACGCCAAGACCTCCGTCCGCTCAGTTGCATCGGTCGCCGCGGGGCTGCGCAGGAAGGGCGTGAACGTCCCCATGCGGCGCACGGCAAAAGCTCACTAGGGACGAACCTCGCCTGAAACGCGGCTGCCCTCTGCTGGTGCCGAAAGGGCCAAGTCAAAGCCATATATCCTTTGGTTGTGGCGTTGCTTATTAGCTTCGCCCACCATATATTGTGGTCTCACCCCAGGTTCTGCATAGTCTGCGCCGCAGTGCATAGGAATTGAGTTCACGCATGACCCTGTCCAATCGTTCACTGCCGAAGCCGGAGACGTGGCAAGAATTTGAGCACCACGCTTGGCTGCTTTTCAAGTCTGAGCTTAACGACCCGGCAACAGAGAAGAATGGAAGGCAGGGCCAAGGACAGAGGCCTGATCTCGATTGAGGACTACACCAAGTTTATCGCTGATTGCCTGAACCGCGATTTCACCTACGTATCGATGGACTCGCAAACCTTGCTAACACAGGCAAAAGCCGAAGGGTTTAACGGGCGTGGTACGGTCAAGCGGATGCTGGAGGTGGTTGGCGGGAAGAACGCTGATTTGGAAACCAACCTAGGCGTCGCTGCAACGTTCCTTGACCTTGTGTTCCACGAGACCAAGCAGGAGCATCTGCGAGACCGCTACGCAAGTATGGTCTTGGAGGCATTCTGTGCTCCGCGCCAGGACAAGGCTATCGAAGTGATAAAGGCACTTACTGCGCAGGTTTCCCTTCGCGTGTTCAGTTTGATTGAGCACGCATTCTGGTGGCTTGTCGGTCGAACCGTGGGAACGCCGAACTTCCGACAACAAGTTGAAGAAGCAAAGAAATCTCAACTTATCCGTCCGGTTGCTATTCCTCCTGCCTTACGCTTTCGAGCAACAGAAAGGGTCAGGCTCCTAGGCTCATGCTTCCCGAACTGAGGTGTAGGATTACGCAGCTGACCTGGTCGAAATCCACAAACACCGATCCGGGCAGTGTTTGCTGTACTTATTCTGTACTCGAAAAGAAAAAGGACTTAGCGGATGAGCGCTAAGTCCTTGAAATCTTTGGCTCCGGCGGTAGGGATCGAACCTACGACCAATTGATTAACAGTCAAGCGACGGTATTTATTCGGTTGGTGCATGTTGACGCGGTTCGTCAGTAAAAACAGTGGTTTACTCCTACTTTGCAACGATAATCAATCGGTTGACAGTGCGCCAGAATGCGCCTTAGTGACGTGGTGCGTTGCAAAACGTTGCAAAATTGGAGCACGACAGATGACCACCGCAATTGACTTCACCAAACCTGCACGCCTGCTGAAAACGTCTCCGGGCATGTATCGACACGACGGCGACCGCTTTCCCGGCCTCTATCTGAACGTCGGCAAGACCAAGAGCACTTGGTACATCAAGCGCAAGGTCGATGGGAAAACGAAGTCGATCAAGATCGGCGCGTTCCCGGCGATGGACGCCCTCACGGCGTTCAAGCAAGGTGACACCAAGACCGGGGTTGCCAAGAGCGACATTCAGACGGTGCGCGATGGGTGGCGGTTCTGGTGCGACACGTCACAGGCGCAAGGGGGGATGTCCGATGCCCACCGCGTGCGCATGACGCGCCAGCTTGAGATGCACGCGCGCGAGATCATGGACAGCAACGTGGCCGACGTGACCTCGGCCAATGTGCAGGCTGTCCTCAACCGCCTGATGGCCGAAGGAAAGAAGGCGACGGCGCGCGCGGTGCGCATCGGCATCGGCAACGCATTCAACTTCGCCCCCGTCGTGAACCCGGTTGCCCAAAAGAAGACACGGGTGGCCAAGAGCGACGAGACAGAGGCGCAGTGGGCGGTGGCGTCACGCGCGCACGACCTCGACGCCGACGACTGGACGACGATCTGGGAGGCGATCATGACGCGGCGGGAGAAGAACGTCATTGTCGGGACAGCGGTCGCCGTCATGTTCCTGACGGGCATCCGCTCCGAGAACGTTTGCTCGCTGTCGTGGGATCAGGTGGACTTGCAGAACAAGACAATCCACCTGACTAAGATGAAGAACAAGCTGGCCCGCACGCTGCCCGTCATGGACACCGTGATCGACATGCTCAAGACAATCCGGGGGTCAGGCAGCGAATGGGTGTTCCCGGCGTCGTCGGCCACCGGATACATCACTGACCCCAAGGGCACGTTCGCGACCGTGGGCGATGAGAGCGTCCGGGTGTTCCTGCCCCATGACGGGCGGCGTCACTTCATGCAGGCGTCAGCCGAGGCGTTCTTGCCTGACTACGTCGCCCACTTCCTGCGCGGTGACAAGAAGGCAGGCGAGGGCAGTGACATGCTAATGAAATACCTCAAGCGCATGGGCAATCGTCGCGCGGTCGAAGACATTGAGAAAGTGTACTTCGAACGGATAAAGGTGGATCCTGCTTTCTAAATTGTTTGTTAACCATCGTTGCACTAAGGTGATGGTGCACTCCACCATGACGGTGGGTGCGAAACTAGCTTAGGGAGCGCCGCGCTGGAAGCGGACCTGAGTGACAGCCCGAACCAGCGAGTATCAACAGAGGGCCCTGTTTGTTCGTAAAGGACAGAAGGAATCTGTTGATGACTACCGCTTTAGGCGTACTCGAGTCGCGCATTGAAGAACTCGAAACCCGATTGAATAACCCCCGCATCATGACGCCGCTCCAAGTTTGCGACTTCCTGCAAATCTCGGAACGGTCGCTCTACGATATGAAAGAACGCGGCGACGCGCCGCCCGCGATGTATTTCAGTCAGCGGACGGTTCGATATGATCTGCACGAGGTCATGGCGTGGGCGAAACAAAAAGAAGTGGGGCAGGTTTAAGGCCCGCCCCACTGAATTGGTGTCGTCACGACTGCAATGGAATGACTCGTTAATAGACGAGATCGTGACGACGCCGAACCAGTGATGTGGGTCCAGCCTGAGAATGGTATGGATCAATTACGAAAGGCGCTATTCAATGGCGCGAAGGAGCATCGGTGATGGCAAAGAATAAAGATCGAGTAACGGCCAAGTTCGGCAAAGGCTATGCAGCTCAATTGATGGCGTTCAACATTCAGAAGCAGCGCATCGTCGATCTTTGCAATGTCGAGTTTGACGAGGACCTATTCGACGAGGCCAAGGATTACAGTTCTTGGCATCGCGCACTTGCGGGCAAGGAGGTTTGGGAGGGTATTGTCGATGCCTTGCACAACCTTTGGGGCAATCAAGTCTCCCATCCGAGGAAATACTTGCCCCACGACGGCCCGCCAGACGATGGATTGCACGACTGGATGAAGCAGATCGCGACAGCACCTTGGTGGCGCGACGTGTTGCAGGTGTCGGCCTCGCAGAGCGCGTTCAACGCGTGGTTCTCGGGCAGGCCGATGGGCAAGGCGAAGGTGGCCGAGGTCAAGGCCGCCGTCGATGACTGGTGGGCGCGGCTGATGGCGGCGGTCGAGAGGGCCGAGTATGCGTCACTCGCGCGCGACATGGCTTGGTCGAAGGGTTCCGGGAGATCGGCGCGCAGTATTGACTCCTACTTCTATACCAAGGTCGTCGAAGAAGACATGGCAGTCACAGATGCGCGTAAACTGTTCGTGGACATGCACGAGAAGTCACATCGGTATCACGCCAGACCGATTGATCTGGCCGATCCCCAAGACCCGTTGATACCGATGGATACGACGGACGCAGGTTTTTATCAGCGGCACTTTGAGAAGTGGTTCGACCAGATGCACGAGGCAGGCTATCCGAACGCATTGCCAAGCATCCCGCCTGACTTCGATGCAAAGCCGTGGTTCGAAGTCAAACGCTGGGGCGGTGCGAAGAACGAGGAATGTCCCAAGGACCTGAACGAGGTGCTTTACGGCATGTGGTATCGCGTCAAGTACCAGAGATTCTGGAACGCCGAGATGCGAATGGTCGATCAGACCCACGAGATCGTAGAGGTGTCAGATGACGGCGAGGAATGGCGGGCAGCGAACGAACGTGAAGTGCGCGGCTGGGACCCTGGAACAGAGCTGTTCTTCCGAGGCCTGCACGAGAATGGCGACGGTCGCAGTCAGCATGAGCGTGAAGTCGATGATCTACGCGGCAAAATCAAGCGGCTGCGGCACACGAGCCAGAGTGCGTTCAAGCCCGAGGAGCGTGTCTTGGCGCAGGCGCAGTTGACCGAAGCTGAGAAACGTTTGGGCGAGTTGCGGCGCTAATCAGGAAGGAAATAGTTCGTCCAAGAGTTGGCGACGCGTGGCGTCGTCAACGCGGTCCCGCAGCCATAGTGAACAGGTTGCGGGATCATAGGGCGTTCGCCCGCGCGAGGCGGTTCAGAAGGCGCAACGGAATGTTGGGCAAGGTGTCAAATGTTCACATTGGTTACGCAGCGCAGGCGACACGATGCGGGAGTGCGGAGAGAATTTCGTCGCACTCTTTGCGCGTTGTCAGGGGCATCAACCAGCGGCGTATGCTGTCGAGGTCGATGCCTTCGGCGTAGAGGCGGTGGGCGTGGTCTTTAGCCATGGGTCGGGTCCTTTGGGTTGATGAGGCCGCGGCGGATCAATTCTTTGACGACTTCACGGGCGGCGAACGAGGTGCAGCGAAGCACATTGTCGGCCACGCCGAGGTGGGTCAGTGCGCCATCCGTTTCCTGAAGCATATCGACGACGCGCTGCGCGTGGGTCACTTCGGGTTTCGGCATTAGCGGTCTCCGTTACTTTATACGGGATTGTATCGCCCAAGGCGACGGTCGTGCGACCGTGGATCAAGGTGACGATAACTCAGTTGTAGGTCTTGGGTCAGGAAGGCCTGCGGTTATCGTGCGCGTGTATGTGTGCATAAAAAAATGATGATGAGATTTATGGAATGAACCCTGATAATATCATCATCATTTTTTCATGCACGCACATGCGCGTGCGTTATGAAGGGCGCAGGGTGCTCATTCTTGGTGCTGCCGATCTCCCCTCGAAATCTCCACCTTCTTGTTGCGAACGAGTCGCAAAAACATCGGCCAAACCAGACCGATTGATCTTTAATCAAGTGTCAGCGGGCGATTGCCGCTTTTAAACCAAGTGGTTGATCTGCTTCGCTGCGAATTTTGCAACGCGCTTTGCAACGCAGGCGAATAACCGACCGAAAAGGTCACTGGAATACAGGCATATCAGGCGCGACATTGCACATGCTACCGACGCCTTTGCCCGACACCGCGCTAGAGACGCGATCTGCTGCGGCGCACGCGGTCGTCTTGGTCAAATCCGACGCAGTATGCCCGACGATAGCAAACGCCCGTCGCTGACGCGCTGCTGCGGTGTGATCGGCGCGCATCCCGTTAACATCTAACATTCCCCTGACTCCACCTCATTCCCCGGAACATCCAGCGCTCGGAAGTTGATACGCATCGCCTGTCGGGCCTTGTGATGAATCCGCGCCCCAAGGTGGCCCGACGTTCCTGCTCGCCTTGGGGCGCACTATCGCACGAAAGGACAATCCCCGTGACATTCAATGCAGCCATCAGCGGATCGACGGCGACGATCACCGTCACTACGACGGCCAACTCCACGACCCTGCGCGTGCCGAACGCGGCCACCTTGGGCGACCAACTGACGGCCCTTGCAACGAACCCGAGCACGGCCCCTGTCGATCAGACGCCCGACTACATGGTCTATCCCACGGACGGCGGCGTGCGCGTCACGTCCGGGCCGGGTCAGATCGACATTCCATGGCGCTGGGTCATGCCCATCGCGAGCCAGTTGAACGCCTGACGTGCTGCCCGACCAGCCACGAACCCCGGAGGCGTCCTTGGTGACGGCGATCCTGATGCAGGCCTACCGTGACCTGTTCGTGTCCGTCCGAGACGAAAGCAACGCGTCCTTCACGACGCAGACGGAGCAAGATCGGGCGATTGAGTTTCTGACTGACCTATCCGGGGGCAACGCAAGGCACCGAAACGCCCTGTGCGCCCTGATCGGCTGGGACGGCGACGTGTTGGCCGCGCGCGTCCGGGCGATGATGGAGGGCGACGACTTTGCCCCTCCCACGCCTGACGCGACCCCCGCGACCCTCGAACGGCACGCGGCAGCCGTCGTGCGCCTGCGGGAACGATGGCGGCACCTGCAAACACCGCACCAGCGCCGCGCCGCCTGACGACCTAGCAAGACCTTAAATACAGCGTCAGCACCTTTTTCTGGCGGTCGGCAATCCAGACGCTGGCGCGTAAATTCATCTCATGAGCGCAGCGGTGCGCAGCTCTCCTTCTTGTCCAGAACAGATTGAGCGCGGCGTCCCGATAACGTCGCGCTCATTTTGGTTCAGGCATGAAGGAGTATCAAATGTCCGACGACACGACCGCCGCCCTGCAAGCCCTCTTGCAGCAGTTTCAAACCCTCACCAACACTGTGACCGATCAGTCGAAGCGCCTCGATGATCTGGCGAAGCAAAACGACGGCCTGCGCGCGTTCAACTCGCGTGTTCTGGACGAAAAGAAGGATGCGCAGCGCCAGCTTGACGCGAAGCCGCCCAAGAAAACCATCGTGGACATCGCGGACGAAGAAATCCACGAGCGCAAAATGCGCGCGGCCAATCTCGAAAAGGATGCCGATGGCAACTGGTATCCGCAAGGCGTGAAACCCAAGCACAGCCTGACCCGCGAGGATGCCCGCGACCCGGCCAAGTATCGAGCGGCGAAAGAAGCAGCGCATAAGGCAGGCGCGACCCTCACCGTGATCGACGGCAGTGACGATCCCACCATCCGCAATACGGGCAAAGGCGACGTGGTTCAGTCGAAGACGTTCACCTTCGACGACACGCATGAGCGGGTCCGCTACCTGCGCGCCGACATGGAGACGGGCAAGGGCATCATCGGTCGCCGTATGCGTGCCGAGCAAGACGGTTACACTATTAAGACCTTCCGCTCGCCCGACGAATTGCCCCCGCACGCCCGCACCAAGTTCGACCTCATGGAGCGCGCGGCGAACGCGGAGTCCTGATCGTGGCACAGGGCGGAAACAAAAATAGCGGGCGGCGTGCCGTGATCGACATGCGCGCGGACAAGAACGAGATCATCAAGGATATTGTCCTCAATCGGCGCACCCTTGCCGAGATCGCACGGCGGCTAGGCGTCGATTACACCACAGTCGCCCGCTACCGCGACGACAAGATCACCGAAGAAATGCGCCGTTCGATCCTCGCAGAATCCCGCGTTGCAACCATCGAAACAAACACGGAGGTGATCAATCAGGACCGCATGGACATTGCCATGACCTACGAGTCCTTGGCGATGCGGGTCGAACGCCTGATCACCAAAGCGGAACAGAGCGAGGATGACTCCTTCGCGCTGGCCGCGATGGAGGGGCTGCGGAAGGTGCTGCGCGACATTGCAACCATGCAGGGCAAGCTGGCCACCAATCTGACGGTCAACGTGTCGCTGGCCGAAAGCAAGGAATGGGTCGTACTGCGAACCATACTTCAAGAAGTATGTGCCGAAGTACCAGCCGCGCGCGAACCGCTGCTGCGTCGGATGCGTCACCACGTCCTGTCCGTCACTAAAGAGGACACCGTGCTATGACTCATCGCATTTTTGAAGGTTGGCACTCACATGGTCGCCGGGTCGCCGTCGCGACGAAAGTGAGCAATGCCGATTGGGCGCGTCTGCCGCATTGTCGGAGCGTGATGCTGGCCGAAGGTGGTAAACTGTTCTTCACGGGCAAGGCGTGTAAACGCGGACATGTCTCGCCACGGAATGAGCATGGCGACTGCACTCAATGCCACCTGATGCGCCTCGCGGAGCGTCGCGATGCCTTTTGATGGTCTCCACGACTTTTGCAGCCTGATCGAACGTGACCTCGATCCGGGCGCGGAAATGCTGCACTTCCTGCGTCAGGAGGTGCCGTCCGCCACCCATGTCGATCCTTGGCAGGTCGAGGCGATCACGTCGAACGCGCAGACAGTCGCGCTGCTCGTGTGCCGTCAGGCGGGCAAGTCATGCGTTCTTGCGACACGCGGGGTCCGCGAGTTGAAGCGCGGCGGCACGATCATCTGCGTTGCTCCTGCGGAACGTCAAACGCGCGAGATCACCCGCAAGGTTCAGGCATATCTGCGCGCGACGGACCTCGTGGTCGAACGCGCGACGCAGACGGAAATCGAATGTAGCAACGGCGGGCGGTTCATCGCTGTGCCTGCATCCGGTGCGACGATCCGGGGCTACACGGCTGACCTGCTGCTGGTTGACGAGATGGCATATCTCCCCGGCGCGAACGGCGGCGAGGATGTCGTCGTGTCGATCCTGCCGATGCTGCGCGACAACGGGCAGACCTTCTACGCCAGCACGCCCGCCGGAAAGAACAACCTATTCGCATCGCTGTTCCTCGAACCCAAGGACAACGTTCACAGGATCAAGGTTCCCGGCACGTCCATACCGCGCCTTGCATCCCGCATCGAACGACTGCGGTCGCAACTTTCGGCAACCCGCTTCCGTCAGGAGGTCATGTGCGAGTTTCTGTCGGATGGCCTGTCCTACTTCGACCTTTCTACCATCGAGAATGCCACTTCACAGGAGGCCGCGATATGTCCGAGATTCTGAACCTAGTCCACATGCCAGACGGGCGCGTGATCAACGAAACCAACATGGACCCAGCTATCGAGAGAGTGACAGGTTTTGTCAGATACTTCGTCGGCGCGGACCTTGGGCAAGCGAACGACTTCTCGTCTGCCGTGGTCGTCAAGGATCAGCAGTTGCCAATTGCTGATGGGAGCCGGGTCAAACTCGGCCCGCGCGAGCGGACAGTGGTCTTCGCGGACAAGTTCAAGGGCGTGTCGTATGTCAGTGTCGTGGATTACCTGATCCGCCTTCGGAATGCGCCGCCATTCGGGGGCAAGTCGGAATTGATCATCGACGGCACGAGCATCGGGCGCGTGGTGTCAGACATGCTGCACGAGCAGTCGGTCGATCACACCGCTGTCCAAATGACCGGGGGCCAAGAGTGGCGACGCTCCGGGCGATACGTCAACGCGGCCAAGACGCTGATGATCGAGAACCTTGCCGTCCTGTTCGCATCGGGCGACCTCAAGTTTGCCCACGACCTTGCGATGCGGAAAGAGATCGAGGAGGACCTGGCCTCGTTCACGACGCAGACCACTGCGGCAGGCAACCAGATCATCACGCAGGCGCGAAACGCCTCTGGCCACGGCGACACGGGCATTGCCTTGATCGTTGCGGCCTTCGCGTCGCAATACCTGACGCCGCAGAACATTCAGGTCGGCAGGCTGGTTGGGATGTTTTAGGTTGCCATTCTCACTGGTCGCCGTAATTATTCCCGTATGGCGAATAAAAACATACCCAGCAACAACCCAGAGTACCGGCGTCGCAAGAAGGTCGAGAAGGAGTTCAAGGCGCTACTCAGTGCCGAAGGACACGGCACGTTGTTTCCGCCCGGGTCGAATTATCTTGCAGGAGCGTCCGAAAAGGAGCTCGCGAGGCGCAATCTTAGGCGCGAGAAATTGATCGTAGACGCGATAAAGTATAACCTGTGGGTGCCACAGATTATGCGCGACCAAGTGAACAGGCCGCCAGACGAGAACCCCAAGGTGCCCGACGAGGATGAAGGACAGGACCCGTTCTAACCGTCGCTGTCGTCGTGCTCGTGCCTATTGCACCCGCCGTCGCCCGACGAAGCGCACGAGACGCGGGCAAACACCCCTGAAAAATCGCGCGCTGATGCGCGTCTCGATGTTCTGGGCATCGTTCGCCTGCCAGCCTGCAACGCGCCTTAGACGCGCGCTGCTAGGCGGTTGTAGCTTCTATTATGGCGCTGATGGAAACTCTACTACCGTTACTTTGCCGGAAGCTCAAAGAACTTCACCTTTGCTTTGTGTTTCGCAACAAGTGGCATAAGGCGACGATGGCAAAGCGAGACGACGTGATCGCCTCTTTCGATGCCGACAAAGCGCATACCATTTTGCAAGGCTGCCGCTGCTGTTGTTCCTGATCCCAAGAAGCTATCAAGTATAATGTCACCGGGGTCTGCCGCGATGTTGATAATCCTTGATATCAATTCGACTGGCTTTGGCGTATCGAAGACCGCTTCATCAGGAAAGAGCCTTTTGATTTCTTTTTTAGCAGAATCTGTCGTGCCAACTTCGTCAGCACTCCAAAGCGTGTGAGGCGTAAGGCCAGTATTCATTTCGCTCAAGAAACGCTTTAGTCTAGGGACACCGGTGCCATCTTTGCCAAACCAAATCCGATTATCCGCTGTCAATTGCTGAACTCGCTCTGAAGTATACACCCAACACCTGCCAGAGGGAGGATTGTGCTTTCGACCGTTGGGTGCAACGATCTCATGGAATTGGCTTTTAGTCGCGTGACCAGCTTGAACATTTAGAGAGATCGATTGCCAAGGTCCGCGATGGTCACCGTCCGGGTTTTTAAATCTACTCTTCGCCTCTTCATTATAAGGAAGTGGATTGCGCCGCTTCTTAAAAGCAGCAGCATTCCTAGCATAAACTAGAATATATTCATGGTTGTTCGAAAATACTTTTCGATTTTCTCGCGTTTTTCGATGCTCCCAAATAATGGTTGAGACGAAATTTGCTCGCCCGAATATTCGGTCTAGTTCAACTTTGAGATAATGAACTTGACGGTCATCGATTGAAATCCATAAACTACCGTCTCGCGTGAGTAGACGGCTAAGCTTTCTAACGTGGTTAGAGAGCTTCTCAAGCCATACTTCATGCGTGTCCCGATCATCGTAGTGTTCGTAATTTTCCATGTTGTTGTAAGGGGGGTCAATGTAAATGCAGCGAATTTTTTCTTCGAGATCGCTACCAATCGCATCCAACACTTGGTCATTGTGTCCCTGTACTAGAACAGACCTTGGACCAGCCGTCCCTAACGTCAGCTTCTTGCGTTCAGACAGACAACCGCCCTTAATCAAGTCTCTGTGGATGGCGGAATCCGTCTGATCTAACACTCTACTGCTCCCCTGTTTTCCTGATATCGCGCTTGGGTTCTACTGAACTACCACATACAGTAGCACCTTAAACAAAGTATGAGAATCGAACAACATGGAAATGTCGCCATCCAAAGCCCTGCCGGACCACGGCCCTGAGAAGAAAGATGATGGCTTGGCAAGTTCCGGTTGGCGCCCCATCCACTACCTTGGTAGCAAGTTGCGTGTTTTGCGCACCGTGCAGGAAGCAATTGATAGCGTGTCATCCAGCGGCAGCGCCGCCTGTGACCTGTTCGCGGGCTCTGGTACAGTCTCGGCTTGGCTGGCGCAGTCGCGCCCAGTAACGTCAGTAGACATACAAGAGTACTCAAGGGTAATTTGTGGCGCTCTGCTGAATCCGGTCGAACTTCCCATCCCAATGGTTCGTGAGAACCTCTCCAAAGCCCTTGATATCTCAAAAGCATCTGGCGGCCTGCGGTCGGCAATGCCCATGATTGAGTTGGAGGAGAAACTGCTGCGTAGGGCTGCGGACGGGGACCCAGAGGGGCTTGCTTCCCTTATAGAAGCTGGGCCAATCCTTACTTCTTGCGCAGATCGCTCTGGATCAGAAATTGGGCGTGCTCTTTTAGAATGTCGAAGGCGATTGGACGAGCCGATAAACAAAGATCCACGTTCCACAATGGCGTTGAGGCACTTTGGAGGGGTCTATTTTTCGTATCGGCAGGCCGCTGAGCTGGACGCGATTCTTGATGCTGCAAATCACGCACCACTGGAGCAGAGGGTAGTCTTGGTTGCTGCCGCTCTCGCCACCGCAAGTGAGATTGTAAACACGGTTGGGAAGCAATTCGCGCAGCCATTAAGGCCGCGAGACAAACACGGCCAAGTCAAGAAGTCACTTTATAGTCAATCGGCAAGAGATCGTTACAAGAGCACATTTGAGATATATCTTTTGAACTTGGAAAAGTTCTTGAATCTCAAGGCGTCTAAATTTGATAATAGGGCAATCAGGTCGGATTATTCTGACTTCCTCTCTTCGCCTGAGTTTCACGAGTCGGTGGTGTACGCTGATCCGCCCTATACGCGAGATCACTACAGCCGGTTCTATCATGTGTTGGAAACACTTGCTCTTCGTGACGACCCTAAGATTTCAACGAATACTGCTCATGGGAAAACAGGTCCAAGTCGTGGAGTATATCGTATGGATCGCCATCAATCCCCATTCTGCATTCGATCCCAAGCACCTCTGGCTTTCGAGAAACTATTTTCTAAGGTTGCCGAACGGAGAGTTCCATTGGTTCTTTCGTATTCACCCTACGCTTCTGAAAAGAACGCACATCCTCGAGTCATGACGATTGACCAAATCCGTTCGATTGCGACGTCCTTTTTTGCGAGTGTTGATGTGGAGTCGGTTGGTGAGTTTTCCCACAGCCGACTAAACCGTACAGACCTAAATAAAGAAGTGTCCTTTGACGCTGAGTATCTCTTCGTGTGTCGCTAAATCTAGACAGGACACGCCGACCACAGGTTTTGAAGTTCACTATTGTCGATAATTACACGCTTTAAATGATGCGACGGCCCGGCGTATTTTGCGCTGAGGTAACCTGCAAGAGTTGCGTGGGCGGGATCGCCCGGCATGAATACTCTGTAGCGAAACTCTTTTGATGCGATTTTCTTGAAAATGCCAATCGGTCGGCCCGATGCAGGATATGAGATACCTGCAACGGCTAAGAGTTCCATTCTGTAGTTTTGGCTTTTGACGTTGACCACTTGAGTATCGACTGCATTGGTAACAGCACCGCTGGCCGCCACTTCGTGCAATCTTATCTGATCGTTGGCGACCGGATTCACGCCAAAATAATTCTGCATGATAGCGATAGGAAAATTAGCTTGCTTCCATCGCGCACCGCCTCCGATTTCGGCGACTAGCACATCCTGTCCACCAAGCGAGTACGTTGGCGCGGAGGGTGCCGATACAGTCGGTGCAGATGAAGGACTAGTAGCAGCAGCGGAACTGGGGCTGCTGGAAGCTATTGGCGCAAAAGTCTTCAGCGGTGACAACGTCGGTTTTGACGGGCCTGAGGAAGTACCTCCAACGCCTGCAATCGATTTTCTTGGTGGCTTGATCAGTCCCAGAATCCCATCATCTAAGCATTTTTGGACATCAGCGCGGGTCTTTATGATGGATGCCGCAGGCAGGGAGGGGGCGAACCACCCATCTATCCTGCTCGCAATGTCATCCAAAACGGCAACAGGGTCACCATCGTTAGTATCAAGCAAAACACCTGCTTCTATGTTGCCAGCACCCACACCGGCAGGGGTCAAATTTGCGGAACCGACGTAGGCTAACTGACTGCCATCAGCTCTAGTAAGATGAACAACCTTTGGGTGAAATAATCCTCCCGAGTAGCTTACAATGCAGACTCGAGCGTTTGGTCGCGGGCATCCAACTAAGCTAATAAGGTTCTCAACGTCACTTTTTGTGGTGTCCCTATCATTGGAGCCAACGACTGCTGAAACCGGAAGGTCCGCGCCAACTAGCTCCGCTATTATGCCTCCGAAAGCACTTAGCCCATTGATCGAGAAATAGCCTGTTTGAAGCCTAAGGTGAGATACTGACGTCGTGGGCTCATTTTCGATCCAGTGCCCGAGTGCCTGATCTACATTTCGAGTCGAACTGTCCAAGTATCTCAAGACCGCGCTCCAAAAGCTGTGTAATTTCTTTCGGTTGTACTGCGTCCTAGTCAGTTCTGGCAACGCGAATATCGGTGCGATTTGCTGCATCCAGAATATGTAACATATTGCCTTGACTGAAGGGCGGAATATGTTACATAAATCCTATATTGGCTAGAAGGAGATCAATATGATGCCCGTAATCAGAATCAGCGACGCCACGTTCGTAGACCTTAAATCCATCGCGACTTGGCTAGGCGCGGAAACGCCATCGAAGACGATTGAAAAATTGGTTCGAGAAAAGATGGATTCGCTCGATCTAGAGCGTGACATAGGCGAAGAGCAGACCGAGGAGGCCGAGAGCGGAAACCATGCGACGTTTTTTGAACCTGCGCCCGGCTTGTTCTTTACGCGTATTCTCTCGGCGAGGATGGACGGCAAAACTCTCGAAAAGCTGAACTGGGCTGGACTTCTGCTAGAGATAGTAAAGCGCGTGAAGTCGAAAGGCATAGCATCAGATCGTCTTGCCAATGAGGTCCAAGTCCCTGCTAAAACCGAACCATACGAAGAAGAAGGTTACCGATACTATCCCGAGGTCGGAATCTCAATCCAAGGGCAGTCTGCGCCAGACGCTTGGAAAGAGGTCAGCCGCTTGGCCGATAAGCATCGGATCCCTGTCGAGGTTGAGTTTCAGTGGCGTGAAAACGAGAAAGCTCAGCATCCCGGGCGTGTTGGAATTATCCGCGCTGGCTCTTAAGGCAGAGCGTATCCGTTGCAAAATCGTTGCAAAATCGAAAAAAGGCGAACCCGAAGGTTCGCTCATTTTGCTTAACTATCAAGTAGTTAATTGGCTCCGGCGGTAGGGATCGAACCTACGACCAATTGATTAACAGTCAACTGCTCTACCGCTGAGCTACGCCGGAATACCGAGGGCGGGATTAGCCAAGCGCGGCGCGTGGCGCAAGGGGGGCGCGTGGTATTTTTGTGCAGGGTGTCATGCGCGACTGTAGCATGCGTCGGGGCCCGCTACCGGGGTGGCTGTGACCAGGCCCTGCTGAATCAGGTGAAGAAGATGGGCCAGCACATTGCGGCCCGCTGCCCCCAGAAGGGCGGGAGGGGTGTCGGCATAGATCTGTGCCACGATGCCCGGGATCGTGTGGGTCTGGTCCAGCGCCATCAGAATCGCCGCAGTGCGGGCCTGCCGGTGGTCTCGCAAGGCGCGGCAGCGGGCGGCGGGGGCATGAACCGGTCCGCCGTGGCCGGGATGAAACACCTTCGCTTCCAGCCGCTCCAGACTGTCCAGCGCGTCCATGAACTGCCCCAGATCGCCATCGGGCGGGGAAATCATCGTGCTGGCCCAACCCATAACGGTATCACCGGTGAATACGGTCGCCGCTTCTGCCCATTCAAAGGACAGGTGGTTGGCCATATGTCCGGGCGTCCAGTGTGCGCGCAGCGACCAACCGTCCCCTGAAACGAGATCGCCCGACGACAACAGCCGATCCGGCATGAAATCGTGGTCCACGCCTTCTCCGCCACCCAGACCCGTTAGAGCCTCCATCTCAGGTGTGCGGCCTGCCGTCGACGGGCCGAACCCCAGCACCGGCGCTTGCAGCCGGCGCGACAGCGGTTTTGCGGCGGGAGAATGGTCCAGATGCGAATGTGTAATCAGGATCGCGATAACCCGGCGGCCCGCCACCGCCCGTTCCACTGCATCCAGATGCGCGTCCAGGGCTGGACCCGGATCAATGATGGCGACATCGGACCGGCCCAGGACGAAGGTGTTCGTCCCCTCGGCGGTCATGGGCGAGGGGTTCGGAGCCAATACCCGGATCAGATCGCTTCCAACCCGGCCGTCGGAGGGGTAGCTTTCGGTCATGTACACTCCTCTGGATCCTTCCGGTCTCGATCGTCCCGGACACGACCCCGTCCGTTCGGACACGTATCGCAGCAGCTTGCTGCGCCGCTGGTTGCCACGCAGCTTTTATGCCCGCGCCGCGCTGATCCTGATCGTTCCGGTCGTCGCGATCCAGCTTGCCGTGGCGGTGATGTTCCTGCAACGCCATTACGAGGATGCCACGGTTCAGATGACATCCAACATGGCGCGCGAAATCACCCTCGTCCGGTCGCGACCGGAACTGGGAGAACCGCTGGAGATCGCGTTTGTCGACCCGCCCGATGCCATGATGACGCGGTTCTGGGATCTGTCAGGCCGTGCAATGCGCGACACGCTGATGAGCCGCTTTCCCGATCTGGTGACCATCGACACGCGCACCGATCGCAAGAAGGTGCGCCTGGGGTTCGCGGACGGGACCGGCCTGATGTTTTCCCGCAACGAAGTCTCGACGGCAAATCCGCATCAGCTTTTGGTGCTGATGTTCGGAACCGCGATCCTGATGACGGCGGTGTCCTTTCTGTTCATGCGCGGCCAGATCCGCCCGATTCGCCGTCTGGCCCGCGCGGCCCAGGCCTTCGGGCGCGGCCAGATGACGGACTACCGTCCTTCCGGTGCGACCGAGGTGCGGGCGGCGGGCATGGCGTTTCTGGACATGCGCGCCCGGATAGATCGCCATATCGAACAACGCACGCTCCTGCTCTCGGGTGTCAGCCACGATCTCAGGACGCCGCTGACCAGGATGAAACTGGAGCTGTCGATGATGGACTCGGCCGAGGCACAGGCGCTGGCCGACGACGTCGATGCAATGGAGCGGATCATCGACACCTTCCTCGACTTCGCGCGCGAAAGCGCAACGGACGAACGGACCCGCACCGAGGTTCTTTCACTGGTCCGCGAAGCCGTTGCGATGGCTGCGCCCGGGCGCGACCTGCGGGTCACGGGCATCCCGGTTGAAGCGGATATCTTTCCCGACGGGATGCGCCGCGCGGTTGCGAACCTTGTCAAGAATGCGCTGAGATACGGAGTTGAGGTGCGGGTATCGATGCAGCTTGCCACCTCGTCCATCGTGATCGTGGTCGAGGATGACGGGCCGGGTATCGCACGCAAGGACCATATGGAGGCGATGCGCCCCTTTGCTCGGCTGGATGCAGCGCGCTCCAATACATCCGGTAACGTAGGTCTGGGTCTGAGCATCGTACGCGATGTGGCCCGCGCGCATGGCGGAGCCTTGCGGCTCGGGGTCTCCGACCTGGGCGGCCTGAAAGCCGAGATCGTCGTGCCGCGCTGATCGGACGGCGCGCGGGGCAGGGGGAATATGGTAGGCCCGGCAGGACTTGAACCCGCAACCAAGGCGTTATGAGCGCCCTGCTCTAACCAATTGAGCTACAGGCCCCCTGGGTCGATGCGATACCAGATGGCCCGGAGGGGTCAAGACAGGAGACACAGGATGACCGACGCGCGAACACCATTTCTGGTCCGATATACCCTGGTTCTTGTCGGGACGCATATTGCGCTGACCGCACTCGGCATGATCGTCGTGCAGGTTTTCGCAGTGGCGATTCCCTCCGGTGCCATAGCGATCATTCCCCCTATGATCGCCGCACTCGCCGCCGGTCAAGGCTGGGGCCGGGCCATCGGCGCGGTGCCCGACAGTGCTGCGGCCTGGCGATTCGCGGTATTCGGCGGGCTTATCGCGCTGGCCCTGCAACTGGCGATCGCCATATTCGCACTGGTCGCGCTGCCGGGTTTCCAACTGGACACCGGGGCCATGTTGACGCTGATGGCGATCATGGCTGTGGTTTTCGTCATGTCGGTGCTGGTGAACAGGTTCTTCGTGACGATGGGGGCAAAGGCTGTGCTGCGCGGCTGAAGGTTTCTGACCTGCGAAACCGCCTGTCCCATCAAGCAGAATATCAATCACCGAGAGAATTTCATGAGGCGTTTACGCTTGCCGCAGCGTCATGTCGTTCCTAAGGTCCACGCGCACAACCGGAGTATTTTCATGAAGTTGACGAAAACCCTTGCTGCCGCCGTTCTGATCGGCAGTCTGTCCCTCGGCTCCGGCAACGCAGGCGTGCTTCAGCCCGCGCCGTCCAGCGGCGGGTCCGACAGCAACGGCGGCTTCCTGATCGCCGCCATCATCGTCATCGGCGCGGCAATCTTCGCTGGCAGCCGGGCTGCGACGGACACGAGCGCGACGACAACGGACGAATAGCTTCAGCCACGCCCAAGACGCCGCAGCGGCTCCCACAGGGCCGCGCGCAGGGTATGAGTGGTGAGCTTCGGCTCATCCTCCAACCCGAACTGCACAACTTCGATGCCCTGCGTCAGATAGAGCGTGCCGAACATCCAGTCCCAAACCGACAGGACCTCGCCAAAGTTGCGCCCGTGATGTCGGGGCAGGGTGGAATGGTGGATCTGATGTTGCGCCGGCGAGATGAACAACCGCTCCAGCACCGGACCATAGCCGATTCAGACATGACTGTGCCGGAAGTTGGCCAAAGCCGCGTGACTGATTACCAGAAAGGCATTCACCCCGGCGATTTCCGCCACCGTGGGTCCCGCATCCAGCACGCCGATCGCCAGACCGGACACGATGCCGATCACCGCGGAATAACCCAGCGGAACGATCAGCTGCATCAGGGGGTGATGGCGATAGGCGGTCAAAGGGGTCATCACTTCGGCGCTGTGATGCAGCGCATGCAGGGGCCAGATCGCGGACCAGCCATGCAGCACGCGGTGCATCCAGTAAAGCGTCAGGTCGCCCACCACGAACATCAGTGCGGCCAGCGTCCAGGGAGACATCTCGACCGCTCCGCTGCCGATCGCGTCGGCGACCCAGGTGGCGATGAACGGCGTCACCGTCAGTCGCGTCAGCAGACCCGACAGCACCAGCAGACGCCCGATCCCGAACAGGATCAGGTCCAGCCGGTTCGACCTGTGACCCCAGATCGACCGGGGCGTCAGCCAGGCCCAGAACCCGATTCCCGGTCGCCGCCACAGCCACAGGCCGAAAGCAAAGATCATGGCGGGCACGATATATTCCGGTGCCAGCAGCGATTGCATCCCGAAGAAGGCACCGTAGATGTCCATCAATTCCATATCGAACCTCATATCGGGCGCATTTCAGGCAAACCCTCACCCGCCGTCAAGCTTGCACCATTGATGCGAACTGCCCCGGCTGATACGCCGCAGCCGACAAACAGATAGGTCGGGATGACGATGACGAATAATGGCCTCACCTATGCCGATGCAGGCGTGGATATCGACGCGGGCAACGCCCTTGTCGATCGTATCAAGCCCGCTGCGAAAGCCACCGAGCGGCCCGGAACGATGGCCGGTCTGGGTGGGTTCGGCGCGCTGTTCGACCTGAAGGGCGCGGGTTATTCCGATCCTATCCTTGTCGCGGCGACTGACGGTGTCGGCACCAAACTGCGGCTGGCGATCGATACGGGACGGATGGACACGGTCGGCATCGACCTCGTGGCGATGTGCGTCAACGATCTGGTGTGCCAGGGGGCGGAGCCGTTGTTCTTCCTCGACTACTTCGCCACAGGCAAGCTGGTCACCGAAGACGCGGCGCAGATCGTCGAAGGCATCGCGGCGGGTTGCGTGGCCAGCCGCTGCGCCCTGATCGGAGGTGAGACGGCCGAGATGCCCGGCATGTATCACGCGGGCGATTTCGACCTTGCCGGGTTCGCGGTCGGCGCGATGGAGCGGGGCAGCGACTTGCCCGCAGGGGTCGCTGCGGGCGACGTGTTACTGGGCCTGCGCTCGGACGGGGTGCATTCCAACGGGTTCAGTCTGGTGCGCCGGGTGGCGGAGCACGCGGGGCTGACGTGGAACGATCCCGCACCCTTCGCCGATGCCACGCTGGGCGCGGCCCTGCTGACGCCGACGCGACTTTACGTGTTACCCGCGCTTGCCGCGATCCGTGCGGGCGGGGTCCACGCGCTGGCCCATATCACCGGCGGCGGGTTGACCGAAAACCTGCCCCGCATCCTGCCCGATGGCCTGGGTGCCGATATCGATCTGTCCTCCTGGGAGGCACCCGGCGTCTTCGGCTGGCTTGCACAGGCCGGGGGCATCGCGCGGTACGAGATGCTCAAGACCTTCAACTGCGGTATCGGCATGGTTGTGGTCGTGTCCGCCGACCGCGCGGACGCGCTGGCCGAAGTGCTGACGGGTCAGGGCGAAACCGTCGCTTGTCTGGGCACGGTCACCGACGGCGCAGGCATCCGCTATACCGGCGATCCGCGCTGGTGAGCGGCAGTGCGAAAAAAGTCGCGATCCTGATTTCCGGTGGCGGCTCCAACATGGAGGTTCTGGCCCGCGATATGACGGGTGACCACCCGGCGCGGCCCTGTCTGGTGCTGTCGAACGACCCCGACGCGGGCGGGCTGGCACGCGCCGCCGCCCTGGGTATCCCGACCGCCGCCATCGACCACCGCACCTTTCCGGACCGTGCCGCGTTCGAGTCCGCCTTGCTGACCCGTCTGGCCGAAGACGCCCCCGATATTATCGCGCTGGCCGGGTTCATGCGCATTCTGACCCCCGGTTTCACCCGCGCCTGGCAGGGCCGGATGCTGAACATTCACCCCTCTCTCCTGCCGCTCTACAAGGGCCTTCACACCCATGCCCGCGCCATAGACGCAGGCGATGCGCAGGCGGGATGTTCGGTTCACGAAGTCACTGCCGAATTGGACGACGGCCCCATTCTGGGGCAGGCCCGCGTGCCCGTCCTGCCGGACGATACGCCCGATACGCTGGCGGCCCGCGTCTTGATTCAGGAGCATCGGCTTTACCCCGCCGTCCTGCGCCGTTTCGCGGGTGGCGACCGCACCCGGCTGGACCTTCCCCCTGTTGTGAATATCAACTAGACCGGCCCGACACATCCGTTCCGAAAGGTCGCCGCCATTTCCGCCTCGCAGATTACAACGCTGACCACGACCGAGGCGCTTGCCGCCTTCTGCGCCGAGGCCGCGAAAGCCCCCTACGTCACCGTCGACACGGAATTCCTGCGCGAGCGGACGTATTATTCGAAACTCTGCCTCGTGCAGCTGGCCTATCCCGGCGATGGCGAGACCGATGCCGTTCTGGTCGATCCGCTGGCCGACGGCATCGACCTTGCGCCGTTGTATGACTTGTTCCGCGATACCTCCGTCGTGAAGGTATTCCATGCTGCCCGTCAGGATCTTGAAATCTTCGCCATCGAAGGCGACACCATCCCCGCGCCGCTGTTCGACACGCAGGTCGCGGCGATGGTCTGCGGCTTCGGCGAACAGGTCGGATACGAGACGCTGGCCCGCAAGGTCGCCAAGGCGCAGATCGACAAATCCTCGCGTTTCACCGACTGGTCGCGCCGTCCGTTGTCGGACGCGCAGAAGATCTATGCGCTGGCCGACGTGACGCATCTGCGGGTGATCTATGAATATCTGGCCGCGGAGCTGGAAAAATCCGGCCGCCAGGCCTGGGTCGAGGAGGAACTGGATATCCTGCGCGACCCCGCCACGTATCGGGTGGAGCCGCGCAGCGCGTGGAAGCGTCTCAAGATGCGGAACCCGTCGCCGCGCTACGTCGCCATCGCGCGCGAACTGGCCGCCTTCCGCGAGACCTATGCCCAGTCGAACAACGTGCCGCGCACACGCGTCTACAAGGACGATGCCCTGCTGGAACTGGTCTCGATGAAGCCCAGGGACGCGGGCGATTTGTCCAAGGCCCGTCTTTTGCTGCGCGAGGCCCGGAAAGGTCCGATCGCCGACGGCATCCTTGCCGCCGTGGCCACGGGGCAGACGATCCCGCGTGAAGACATGCCCAAACTGCCCGACCAGAAAAGCCGCGACCAGATCAATGCCGCTTTGGCCGACCTGCTGCGCGTGCTGCTCAAGGCCAAGGCGGAACAGGCGGGCGTCGCGTCCAAGCTGATTGCCACGGCATCCGATCTGGACGACATCGCGGCGGGTGAGCGGGCTGGCGATTGGGCCAGGGGATGGCGGGGCGAGGTCTTCGGGGCCGATGCCCTGCGCCTGTGCGAAGGCCAGATCGCGCTGGCCTGCAAGGGTAACGAAGTTCGGATCGTGTCGCTTTAGCGCGACACGTAGGCGCCATGCACCCATCCTTCGGCCCCGGTGGCGTGGCGCACGGCGATCCAGTCGCCCTGGGTCCGCAACGGAACCAGCCGGTCGCCCGGATAGACGCGGCGCAGGATGCGGTGGCTGGTGCCGGGACCGGCGCGGAAGTTCAGATATCCGTCGGAGGTCTGCTTGACGAACAGCACATTGCCCGCCCGCTTTTCCCCGCGTTCCAGATAATTGCCCGACACCCAGCCACGTTCGCCGGACGACAGGCGGATATTGTACCATTTGCCCAGCGTCTCCTCTACGTCCACGCGGTCGCCGGGGGACAGGCGGCGGATGACGTCGAATCGCGTGCCGGGACCGGCTCGCATATTCAGATACCCGTCGTCGGTCCGCGCCACGTAAAGCGTCTGCGCCATTGCACCGAGCGGGACGAGCAGCAGGAACGCCATAAATAGCACGTGTCGCATGGGGATCTCCGGGTTGCCTTGCTGTCTGGTGCATCGTGGCCCGCCGCAGCGACAGGATCAAGCGTTGGCGCGACGCAGTCTCGCCCGCTGCCGCGCCGTCAGGTCCGCGCCCAACGCAGCAGGGCCGCACCCAGCAGGGTCGTCATGGTCGAAAAGACCTTCATCAGGTTCAGAGGCTCTCGCAGGATCATGACACCGATGAACAGCGCGAAGATGATCGACGTCTCGCGCAGGGCGGTGACAAGGGCGATCGGGGCCTGCGTGAAGGCCCATGTGACAATGGCGTAGGCCACAAAAGATGCGCCGCCACCGATCCAGAAGGTCCTTTGCCCCGGTCCGGCGAGTTGCCGGAACGTGCCAGGTGACCGCAGTGCGAGATAGAGCGCCATCATCGCCGCGTTCCCTATGGAAAGCCATGCGTAATAGCCCACGGCGGTGCCCGCGGCCCGCGCGCCGGTGCCGTCGACCAGCGAATACCCCGCGATGAACCCACCCGTGACAAGCGCCAGAAACGCGGCGCGTCCGTTGCGAAGCCCGTCCGCATGCCGGGCCAGTCCCAAACTGACGATCCCAAGCCCGATGATCAGGACAGCGAGAAGCTCCGTCGGCGCAAGGTCGACGCCCAACAGCACGACTGAAACGGCGGCCACGATCAGGGGCGCGGACCCGCGGGCGATAGGATAGACCTGCGTCAGATCGCCGATCCGGTAGGAGTTGATCAGGAACATCTGATACCCGAAATGCAGCGCCATTCCGCCAACCATCCATGGCAGGGCCCCGGCGGCGGGCAAGGGGACGAAAAGCAGGCTGGCCAGCGCGAAGGGAACGTGACCCAGCATGATACCGGCCATGCCCAACAGCTTGTCGCTGCCGCCCTTGACCATCGCATTCCAGACTGCATGCAGGGCCGCCGCACCGAGTACCGCAAGGAAGACAGTCAGTGTCATACGTCATCTTTCCCGGACAAATCAGCGAAACAGTGTCAGAGCGCCCGGCGACCAGGCCAGCCGCGCCTGTGTGCCGATATCCAGCACGGGCCGCCCGAACACGTTGCGCATGGAGATCCGCACCGGGGCATCGCACCCGTCCAGCCGGACATCGTAATAGGTCATATCTCCGTAATAGACCACTTCGGTGACGCTGCCGTCCGCCACCCGGCCCTCCGACGTCTGCCCCGGAAACAGGAGAGTGGCGGTTTCGGGCCGGAACCCGACTACCGGCTCCCCGTCGGTCGTCGCGATCGACTGCAGGTCGTCCACCACGATCTTGCCCAGCCCCGCGACTTCTACCACGTCGTCGTCGACCGTCGCGGGCAGGAAGTTCATCGTGCCGATGAATTCGGCCACGCGGCGGCTGACGGGCCTGCGATACAGATCCTCGGCCTCGGCCAGTTGCGCGATCTCGCCCTCGAACATGACGGCAATGCGGTCGGACATGACCAGCGCCTCCTCCTGGTCGTGGGTGACAAGAATGAAGGTGATGCCGACCTGCCGTTGCAGGCGGATCAATTCCACCTGCATCTGTTCGCGCATCTTCTTGTCCAGCGCGCTCAGCGGCTCGTCCAGCAGCAGAACCTTGGGCCGCAGCACCAGCGCACGGGCCAGCGCGACCCGTTGCCGCTGCCCCCCGGACAGTGCGTTGGCCGCCCGCCCGCCAAAGCCGCCAAGCCCGACCATGTCGAGTGCCTCCGCGACCAGCCGGGCCTTGGCTTCGGCATTCAGGTCCGACCGTTTGCGCAAGCCGAATCCGACGTTCTGCGTAACGCTCAGATGAGGGAAAATGGCATAGGACTGGAACACCATATTGGTGGGCCGCTTGTTGGGCGACAGCTTGGTCATATCCCGATCCGAGATGACGACAGTGCCCCCGGATACATCCTCGAACCCCGCGATCACGCGCAGCAACGTCGTCTTGCCGCACCCCGACGGCCCCAGCAGGGAGAAGAACTCGCCCGCGCGGATGTCCAGGTCGATGCCGCGCAGGGCATGATAATCGCCATAGTATTTCTGGATGCCTGTCAGATGAATCAGCACATCTCCGGATGCGCGCGCATGTAATTCGGTCACAGAAACCCTCCGGTATCTTTGCCACCCATGCGCGCGATGCCACGGCGGCGGTTCCATTCGGCCAGCGTCAGGATCAGCACCGACACAAGCACGAGGATCGTGCCCAGCGCCATGATGACGGGCAGCAGTTTCGGAAACCGCAGCAGCGACCAGATATAGACGGGCAGGGTGGTGTCGCTGCCGGTCAGGAAGAACGCGATGATGAATTCGTCGAGCGAGATCGTGAAACAGATCAGCAGCGCGGCCACGATGCCCGGCATGATCAGAGGCAGGGTAATCAGCCGGAAGGTCGAGGCACGGGTCTCGCCCAGATCGATGGCCGCTTCTTCGAGCGCCGGATCGAGGGCCTGAAAGCTGGCGTTCAGGATGGCAATCGCAAAGGGCGTGCTGATCAGGACATGCGCCGCGACGACGGTCCAGAGCGACAGCGACCAGCCGAAGAACCGGACAACCACCACCAGAAGCGACGTCGCAACGATGATCTCGGGCAGCACGAGTGGCAGCATCACCAGACCAAGCGCCGCCGCCTTGCCCGGAAAACGATAGCGCACGTTGGCCCGCGCCGCCGCCAATCCCAGCAATACCGACAGCACCGACGAGGCGCCCGCGACCATCAGTGAATTGCCCAGCGCGCGATGCAGCTCCGCATTGGTCCAGAGCTCGGCGAACCAGTCCAGCGTGAATCCATCCAGCGGGAAAGCAATCACCGTGCCCGAATTGAAGGCGAACACCGGCAACAGCAGGATCGGCGCATAGAGGAACAGAAGGAAGGCGAATACATAGAAACGCAGCATCAGCGCGGTCCCCCGGCCAGTCTGCGCGCCAGCCAGACCGTGGCGAGCGCGATGATCGTGACCAGTATCATGGCGATTACCGCCAGTGTTGCGCCCATCGGCGCGTTGTTGAGACCCAGAAACTGCGTCTGGATCATGTTGGCGATCATCAGCCCGCCGGGCCCGCCGACCTGCGCCGGGGTGACATAATCCCCGACTGTCGGGATGAACACGATCAGCAGCGCGGCCACGATGCCCGGCGCGGCCAGTGGCAGGGTCACACGAAAGAATGCGGTAAGCGCGGTTTCGCCCAGGTCGCGTGCCGCCTCCAGCAGGCTGCGGTCGATCTTCTCCAGGGCTACGAAAATCGGCAGGATGGCGAAGGGCGCAAAGGCGTGGGACAGGGTCAGGACGACGGCGCTGGCCGAATAGAGCGGCGCGCTGAGCCCCTCCTGCATCCAGAGGATTCCAGTTGCATTTCCAAAGGCTTCCAGCGGGACGTTGATGTAATCCAGAATCGAATTCAACACGCCATTGTAGCCCAGGATCACCTTCCACAGGAATATCCGCAGCAGGTAACTTGTCCAGAACGGAATGGTGATCAGGAACAGCCACAGGCTTTTTCGGTCAGGACGCACGCGAAAGCTGACGTAATAGGCGACCGGAAAGGCCAGCAGAACGGTGATCAGCGTCACCAGCCCCGAAATCCAAAGGCTGCGTCCCATGATGGCGCGATAGATCGGGTCGGTCAGCGCCTCGCGGTAATTGGCCAGGGTCAGGGTGCGGTCGATGGTCAGGTAATCCTGCGTCCAGAAGCTGAACAGCACGATGGCCAGCATCGGACCCGCCATCAACGCGACCGCATAAAGGAACGGCGGCGCGATCAGCGTCAATCCGCGTTTGCTGTCCTGATCCAACGGCACCCCCAAGCGATAACGCATGTCATGCGCGACGTTTGTCGCCTTCGCAAGTGGTCACCCGTATCAGTCGCCGGTTTGACGGGGCGTGGCCCGTAGACCCGTATTGCGGTGCAGGGCCGGTACCGTCGCCTTGGCCTGCGCGTCCAGTCGCGCAAGGATCGCCGCCGTGGTTTCCGCCGTGACGACCTGAACCCGCGCCGCCAGTGTCTGAGCCACCACCAGCAAGCCGCCGATTGCCAGTCCGCCGCCGGTGCCCATCAGCACCGGGTCCATCGCATAAAGGAACACGCCGCGTCCGGCGATCATGGTTCCGAACCCGACCAGCGCCCAGCCGCAGACGGCGATGATGAACAGAAGGATACGGGTGAAGATGAAACGGGCCATTTGCAGCGATAGAGCCGCATGAACGGTCGTCCTGCAATGCTCAGCGCAAATCCATGTCGTCTGCGCGGGGTTCGGCGCAGGCTAAACGATGGCAGCCAACGGCCCAGGGGTATGCGAAAAGGGCCCGCACATGGCGGACCCTTCGACAATCGCAATGCGAGGCCGAGACTTAGCGCTTGGAGAACTGGAAGCTCTTGCGGGCCTTGGCCTTACCGTATTTCTTCCGCTCGACGACACGGCTGTCGCGGGTCAGGAAACCTGCCGCTTTCAACGCGCCGCGCAGACCGGGTTCATACAGTTGCAGGGCCTTGGAGACACCGTGCTTCACGGCACCGGCCTGTCCGGTCAGACCACCGCCCTTGACGGTCGCCATGACATCGAACTGACCTTCGCGGTCGGTGATCTCGAACGGCTGCTTCAGGATCATCTGGAGCACGGGACGCGCGAAATACGTGTTCACGTCCTTGCCGTTGACGACAACCTTGCCGGAACCGGGCTTGATCCAGACGCGGGCGACGGCATCCTTGCGCTTGCCGGTGGCATAGCTGCGGCCCAGCTCGTCGCGGACAGGCTCGCGCGGGGCGGAGGTGTCCAGCAGGACAGTCTCGCCACCGTCAGTGGAGGCGGTCGAACCGGAAGTGTCGACGGCGCCCTTGAGGTCTTCGAGGGAGTTCAGTTGCTCGGCCATGCTCAAGCGCTCCTGTGGTTCTTGGGGTTCATCGATTTGACGTCCAGCACTTCGGGCGACTGCGCCTCGTGCGGGTGGTCGGCGGAGGCATAGACGCGCAAGTTCGTCATGATGTGACGCGACAGCTTGTTGCCGGGCAGCATCCGCTTGACCGCCTGCATGACGACCCGCTCGGGGAACTTGCCATCCAGAATTTCCTGCGTCGTGCGCGACTTGATACCACCGGGGTATCCTGTGTGCCGGTAATGCGGCTTTTCACGCTTGTTGCCGGTGATCTGCACCTTGTCGGCGTTGATCACGATCACATTGTCGCCCATGTCCATGGACGGCGTGAATGTCGCCTTGTGCTTGCCGCGCAGGCGCGTGGCGATGACTGACGCAAGACGCCCCAGAACCACGCCTTCGGCGTCGATCAGGATCCATTTCTTGTCGATCAGGTCGGGGGTCATGGTAAAGGTCTTCATGGCCTTGCCCTTCTCTGGGTGAATGACGATGGGGCCAAGCCCCGCATGGAGGCCTTATAGAGGCGGCATTGACGGCGTCAACGCGCAAAATATTGTAATAAAACAGTATAATCAGTTGTTTACGAATGGGGTTTTATTTTACCCCATCCGTTCAGACCCCAATCCGCTCCGATGGGTTGTCCAGCAGGTCGCGCAGACGCCGGATCGCCGCTTCGAAGCTGGTCAGGCTGACGCCCGCATTGATCGCCAGCCGCACGGCATGGGGCGTATGGTCGTCGCGGGCCGCAAACTCCTCGGCGGCGCGGATGCGGACGCCACGGCCGGCTGCGGCCTGGCAGAAGGCGCCGGCGCGCCACCCTCCGGGCAGGGTCAGCCAGAGGAACGGCACATCCATACGCCAGTTCAGGTCATAGCCGCCAAGATGGTTCGCGGCGGTCTGGATATAACGATTGACCTCGGCCCGTGCGGCGGCGCTTTGTCCCGGCAGATCAGGATGCGGCAGCAACAGCCCCGCCAGATCGGTCAGCGGGGTTCCCAGGCCGAAATAGCCGTGTTCCGCCGACCGCCGCAGCGCGGGCGTCCAGTCGCCGGGCGCAATGGCGAACCCGAAACGCAGCGCCGGGGTTACCGTTTTTGCGATCGAGGAGACATACCAGCCCCGTTCCGGTGCCAATCTGCGATAGCAGGCGGCCTGCGACCGGCCCATTCGGTAGCAATCGTCCTCCATGATCTGAAGGTTGTGGGCGCGGGCGACCTCGACGATTTCCAGCCGCCGGGTCTCCGGCGTGAAGATGCAGGTCGGGTTGTGAACTTCCGGGGAAGTGCAGAGGACCTGCGCGTCGCATCCCTGCGCCGCTTCCGCCAGCGCTTCGGGGACGATGCCATGACGGTCCATCGCGACAGGCACGACATTGGCGCGCAATGCCTGCGCGGCACGGCGGAACCCCGGATAGGACAGCGCCTCGACCAGAACGGTCGGCTTCGATCCGGTCAGCACGGTCTGCAGGACCTGGAAAATGGCGCTTTGCCCGCCATGGGTCAGAACGATGTCCGACTCGCTCACCGGGCCGAGCGGCGTGTTGTCGAGCCAGGCCAGAACGCCTTCGCGCGCTGCCTGCGCCCCACCGCGACTGGGATAGTGCATCATGCCCGACGGCGGATTTTCGGCCACTTGAGCGAGCAGTTTCCGGATCAGAAGATGTTGTCCTTTCGCAGGCAGATGCGGCGAGAAAAGGTTGACCTCATAGCTGTCGCCGCCGGTGCGATGCGGGATCGAGTCGACCTCGATCATGTCCTCGATCACATCGGCGATCAGTGGGGCAGGCCGGGCACTGACCGGCTCCGCTACATATGTCCCGCGCCCGACTGCGGCACTCAGGATGCCCTTGTCCGTCAGGCGGCTATAGGCCCGGGCGACGGTGCCCGGCGTGACGCCGATCTTCCATGCCAGTTCGCGCACCGGGGGCAGGCGGGTGCCGGGGGGCAGGGCGCCCCGGTCGATGGCGGCCCGCACGGCGGATTCCAGCACCGCATACTTTGGCCGGGAATCCTCGCCGAACGAGACCTGAATTACATTCGTATCCGGAATTGTATTCATCACAATGTATCGCTGGATTCGGGTGCGGGAAGATTGTATCTATAAATCACACCCTAGCGGTGAAATTGTATCAATACAAGCACAAGGTTATATCCCGAAAGGAACAGACCATGACGGCCCTCGCATTCGATCACCCCGCCCTCAACGCATACGCTGTCTCCGGCGCTTCGCCAGTCGCCACTGCGCTGATTGCCGCCGGATCGACGCTGGCCAAATGGGAGACACGGGCGCGGACGCGCGCCGGGCTCAAGCGTCTCGATGCGATACAATATCCCGATATCGGTCTGACCACCGCCGAAGTGCTGCACGAGGTGGCAAAGCCGTTCTGGCGCGCATGAGGCGTCCGGACACTTCCCCCCCTGGGCCGGGTCGTCTGCGGACACCCGGTCCTTTTTTATGCGGGGCACAAGATTTGAGCGAACCGTCGACGCGGCTTTTGCGTTGAGCCGCATCAACAAACGACGGAGCCAGCCATGCGACCCCTTCTGATCCTCGCCCTCTCTGCCGGTTCCGCCCTGGCGCAGCCGGTCGATCCCGAAGCCGATCTCGATACACTGGACTGCAAAGCCACCGCAGGCGGAGTCGAATGCGCCGTCGAAACCATGACGGGAGACGATGCCGAAAACACGGTCCTCTACTGTCTTGCGGAAGATGCCGAAGGAGAGCCTTTGGCCAATTCCACTGTCAGCACCGGAACCGGCATTGCCGTCTTCAACAGCATTGCGCCAGAAAATGTGGATCGTATCGCCGCCGTGACCTGCCGCACCGAATGACGTCAGGATACGGACGGGATGGAATAAGTCAGTGTCGCCCGCGCTACGGGGCGGGCGTCGCCTTCCGATCGGAGCAGACAATCCCCCACCGCCAGCGCGCGCCCCAGTTTGAGGATCCGCACCTCGCAGATCAGGTCGGCCCCGGCGACGGGTTTGCGCATGAAGTCGATGGAGCAATTTGTCGTCACAGCCAGCGCGACCGGGCCGATCCGCGACAGGATCGCCAGATAGACGCCCACATCGGCCAGCGCGAACATCGACGGCCCGGACACCGTGCCGCCGGGGCGCAGATGCCGGTCGGCGACTGTCATGCGAACAGTCAGGCCATCCATATCGACGCGGTCCAGCGTGAAATCCTCGGCCACCTGCAGGAATTCGGCCGACAGAAACCGTTGCAGCGCGCGCGCATCCATTTTCAGCCCGGTCGTTTTCGGCCCAGTCATTTCCGTCATTGCATCCCCCCCGTTCCGGTCGCACCCTTATCGCCACGGATCGAGGAGGATTTCAAATGTCTGACATTTTACTTCGGGCCGACGCCGATGGCATTACGACCCTGACGCTGAATGACCCCGGCACACTCAATTCCCTCTCGGATGCAATGCTGGCCGCCCTGCGCGATCAATTGTCAGACATTTCGGAAGGGTCGTCCCGCGTCGTCGTCCTGCGCGCGGCGGGCCGAGCATTCTGTGCCGGACACAACCTTCGCGAAATGCAGGACATGCGCCAGCACGAGGACGGCGGGGCGGCTGCTTTTGGCGATTTGTTTGACCGCTGCAGCGCCGTGATGGCCGCCATCCAGACCCTGCCCCAGCCGGTGATCGCGCGTGTCCACGGCCTCGCCACCGCCGCCGGCTGTCAGTTGGTGGCAACCTGTGACATGGCGATTGCGTCCCAGGACGCGGAGTTCGGTGTGAACGGGGTCGATATCGGTCTGTTCTGTTCCACGCCCATGGTCGCCCTGACCCGCAATGTCGGACGAAAGCGAGCGTTCGAGATGCTGTCGACGGGTGCCTTCCTGACCGCGCCCGAGGCAGTCGCGGCTGGGCTGATAAATCGCGCCGTGCCGCAATCCGCGCTGGATGACGCGGTAGCGGCCATTGCGCGCAAGGTCGCGGAAAAGCTGTCGACCGCCGTGCGTATCGGCAAGGGCGTGTTCCATGCCCAGGCCGAATTGCCCGTGGAGGCGGCTTATCACCTGACTCGTGATGCGATGGTTGCCAATCTGGCGGACGACGACACGGCAGAGGGGATACAGGCCTTTCTGGAAAAGCGCGCGCCCCGCTGGACGCAGTGACCCCGGCAACATAACAGGAGGGCGAAAGGGGCTTTCATGCGCATTTTGATCACCAACGACGACGGCATCTCGGCTCCGGGTCTGGCCGTGCTGCACGACATCGCCACCGCCGTGGCGGGCGACGACGGCGAAGTCTGGACCGTTGCGCCCGCGTTCGAGCAGTCGGGCGTCGGGCACTGCATCAACTATGTCAAGCCGTCGATGATCAGTCAGCTTGGCCCGCGCCGGTTTGCGCTGGAAGGCGCGCCTGCGGATTGCGTTCTGGCGGGCCTGGGCGATCTGGTCGACGGGCCGGTCGATCTGGTGTTGTCGGGCGTGAACCGGGGCAACAACGCGGGCGAGAACACGGTCTATTCCGGCACCATCGGCGCCGCGATGGAGGCGGCGTTGCAGGGTATCCGCGGCATCGCCTTGTCGCAGTTCTATGGCCCTGACAACGTCCACCTGGACAATCCCTTCGAAGCGGCCGCCGAACACGGTGCAGACTGCGTCAGGCGTCTGTGGGCCGACGCGCCTTGGGGCGGCGATGCCTACAAACTGTTCTACAACGTCAACTTTCCGCCGTGCCCCGCCCAACGGGTGCGCGGTCTGGCGGCAGTGGCGCAAGGCTATCGCGGCGACGCACGCATGTCGGTCGCGCCGCAGACCGCACCCTCGGGTCGCAAGTATCTCTGGATCAAGGGGTCCGCGCAGGCCGAGGCGACGCAGCCCGGCACCGACGTCAAGGCCAACATGGATGGCTGGGTGTCGGTCACTCCGATGCGGTGCGACCTGACCGACGCCGCCGCGCTGGACGATCTTCGGATCGCTTTTCCAAAATACAGCGACTGAGGTTCCGTGACACCCGAAAACACCATGCGCCTACAACTGTCTCTGCGATCGCGCGGCGTGACGGATGCGCGCGTTCTGACGGCGATGGAACTGGTGGACCGCGCGCTCTTCGTGACCGAGACATTCGCAGCGCGGGCCTATGACGACGTGCCACTGCCGGTCGCGGTCGGCCAGACCATCAGCCAGCCCAGCGTGGTTGGCCTGATGACACAGGCGCTGGACGTGCAGCCGCGCGACAAGGTGCTGGAGGTAGGGACCGGCACCGGATATCAGTCCGCGATCCTGTCGCATCTGGCGCGGCGGGTCTATACCGTCGAACGCCACCGCGCCCTGACGCGGATCGCTCAGCGGAATCATCAGGCGATGGGTCTGTCGAACATCACCCAGATCACCGGCGATGGCAGTTTCGGTCTGCCCGAACAGGCACCCTTCGACCGCATTCTTGTTACTGCCGCTGCCGAAGATCCGCCCGGTCCGCTGTTGGCACAGCTGCGTATCGGGGGTAGCATGGTGGTACCGGTGGGCGTGTCGGATCACATCCAGATGCTGATCAAGGTGACGCGCACGCCGGACGGATACGATTACGACGAACTTTCGCCAGTGCGCTTCGTGCCATTGGTGGAGGGGGTGGAACACGACTAAAGGACGTGGCATCCCGAATTTGGGCAGTGACAGGGGGACAGTGATGTCCAGAACAGGCAGAACCGCATGGGTGGGGCTTCTGATGGGTGTGGGCGTCCTTGCGGGATGCGCGGAATTCCAGTCAGGGAACCTCGACTTCGATCTACGAAATCAGGCTGGCACGATCGACACGTCTGAAGGGGTGCAACGTTCGGTCGCTGAACGGCCATCGCCCGATGCGAATGGTCTTATCACCTATCCGAATTATCAGGTCGTCGTGGCGCGACGCGGCGATACGGTCACGTCTGTCGCTGGCCGCATCGGATATTCCGCCACCGAACTGGCCCGTTTCAACGGGATGGAGCCAGACAGCCGCCTGAACAAGGACGCGGTTCTGGCCTTGCCGAGCCGCATCGTGCCCGGCGCGTCCGGGACGAACGGGCGCCCTGACATCACCTCGATCGCGGGTGCCGCCATTGATCGCGCATCGGGCGGCAACGCCCCGGCGCAGGTCGCCGTGCAAGACGGGCAGGAACCGGTCCGTCACCGCGTCGCCCGTGGCGAGACGGCATTTTCCATCGCACGTCTATACGGCGTTAGCCCGGCTTCTCTGGCGGACTGGAACGGCCTGGGCACCGATCTGGCTGTCCGCGAAGGCCAGTATCTGCTGATCCCGTTGGTGATCGGCACCGACGGCGCAGAACAGGTGGCGACGGCCGGTTCGGGATTGGGGTCCGGTGCTCCGCTGCCGCCTTCGGCCAGTTCGGCCCTGCCCGAGACGATCGAAGCAGAGGCGCTGCCCGACAGTCCGAACCTCGATCAGTTCCGCACGGCGGCCAGCGCGCCTGAACCCGCGGCTCAGCCCGTCACCCCTGCCGCCGCCACCGCCGCTCCTGCTGCCTCCGCCGCGACCACCGGGCTGCGCAGGCCGGTATCGGGCGAGGTGCTGCGTTCGTTTTCGGACGGTATTGAAGGCATAGACATACGTGCCGCCGAGGGCACTGCCGTTCTGGCGGCCGCCGGGGGCTCCGTCGCCGCGATCACGCGGGATACCGATCAGGTACCGATCCTGGTGCTGCGCCATCCCGACGGGTTGCTGACGGTCTATGCGAACATCAAGGACATCCGTGTGTCCAAGGGCGATTCGATCACTGCGGGTCAGCGCGTCGCCAGTGTTGGCGGCGGCAACCCGGCGTTCCTGCACTTCGAGGTGCGGCGCGGCTTCGATGCGATCGACCCGGCCCCCTTGCTGCGCTGATCATCGCGAGACCCAAGCAAATTTGCGTGCGGGCGCTTTCATGTGCCCGCCTCAATGCGTAAGTAATGTCCGAAACGCAGACTGCGGGCCTGTCGAGAGGCCCCTTCGAGGGAGACTTACCATGCTCAACAACATTGGCCTGCCGGGCCTTCTTCTTATCGCCGTCGTCGTTCTTGTGCTATTCGGTCGGGGCAAGATTTCCTCGCTGATGGGCGAAGTCGGCAAGGGCATCACGTCCTTCAAGAAAGGCGTCGCGGACGGCTCGAAGGACGATGAACCCGATACCACGGCCACCACGTCCACTGCCGCCGATCCGGCACTGGCAGACGGGACCGCCGCGCGCGACGTGACGCCGGAAGCGGCGAAGAAGGACAAGGTCTGATCGCGACCCAGGGGCGCTGACATGTTCGACATCGGCTGGAGCGAATTGCTGGTCATCGGCGTCGTCGCCCTGATCGTGGTGGGTCCGAAGGATCTGCCGCGCATGTTCCGTACGCTGGGTGAGTTCACCGGCAAGGCCCGAAAGATGGCCCGCGAATTCCAGACCGCGATGAATGACGCGGCCGAGGACAGCGGTGTGAAGGATATCGCGGGTGATTTGCGCAAAGCGGCCGATCCCAAGCAGTTCGGGCTTGATGCCATCAAGGACGCCACGGGCGAGTTGAGCGCCTGGAACCCCGACGAAGCCGATGGAAAGGCCGCCAAGCCCGACGCGGGCCTGAGTCCGGACCGCGCCGCCGCGCGCGACAAGATCCAGGCGGCAACCGCCGCTCGCGCCGAGGCGCGCTTGGCAGCCGAAGCCGCCGAGATGTCGGACGAGCCGGATCTGGTGCCCGATCCGGCTGCGGCCGCGCCCAAGCAGGCCCCGCGTAAGCAGACCAAACCGAAACAGGCCGCTGCCAAGCCCGCCGCAGCGAAATCTGCCGCCCCAAAGGCGCCCGCGGCCCGCAAACCCGCCGCCAAGAAGCCCGCCGCCAAGAAGCCCGCGGCCCGCAAGCCCGCGGCGAAGAAGCCTTCTCCGGCCAAGTCGGAGGGTAAGGCATGAGCGAGATGGACGACAGCTCCGCCCCGCTGATCGAGCATCTGGCGGAGCTTCGGACCCGGCTGATCTGGTCCGTCGCGGCGTTCCTGATCGGTATGATCCTGTCTTTCATCGTGGCCGAGCAGATTCTGAAATTTCTGCTTTTGCCGATTGAAAATACCATGCGGTCGCTGGGCAACCCGAACCCGACGATGATCTATACCGCCCCTCAGGAGTATTTCTTTACCCTGATCCGCGTGTCGGTCGTGGGCGGGCTGATCCTGTCGTTTCCCGTCATCGCGCATCAGTTGTGGCGGTTCGTGGCACCCGGTCTCTACAAGCAGGAAAAGAATGCGTTCCTGCCGTTCCTGATTGCCTCACCCCTGTTGTTCGTCCTCGGCGCGGCCTTCGCGCATTTCGTGGTCGTGCCTTTGGCGATGCAGTTTTTCCTCGGGTTCGCGGATGCCGCGTCCCTTTTGGCCGCACTGGTGGCCGAAGGAGCCGACGGCGTCAGCGCGTCGGGCATCGGCATCGTGTTTCAGGGCAAGGTGAACGAGTCGCTCGACATCTCGCTCAAGATGATCGTGGCCTTTGGTCTGTGTTTTCAGCTTCCGGTCCTGCTGACGCTGATGGGCAAGGCGGGACTGGTCAGTTCCGCCGGACTGGCCGGTGTGCGCAAATATGCCGTGGTCGGCATCCTTTTGGTCGCAGCCCTCGTGACACCGCCCGACGTGGTGACGCAGCTGATCCTGTTCGTGGTGGTCTTCGGGCTTTACGAAATTTCGATCTGGCTGGTGCGTATGGTCGAACGGCAGCGTGAAAAGCGGATGCGCGAAGAAGGCCTGCTGGACGAGGACGAGACGTTTTGAGCGACGGGCAGGGTGATGCGCTGGATCGGATCGCCGCGGCGCTGGATCGTCTGGCGCCCGCGCCGTTCGCAGCGCCGGACTGGAGTGCATCGGCCTATGTCTGGGACACGGCACCCGACCGCCTGTTGCCGGTGCCAAGTCCGAACCGCATCCCCCTGAACCTGTTGTTGGGTATCGACCGGGCGCGCGATACGCTTCTGGATAATACCCGCCGGTTCGCCGAGGGGTTGCCCGCCAACAATGCCCTGCTCTGGGGTGCGCGGGGAATGGGAAAATCAAGCCTTGTCAAGGCTGTCCACGGCGATCTTGAGGAAACTGGACTGAAACTGGTCGAGTTGCAGCGCGAGGATATCCAGACCGTCGGAAACCTGTTGCACGTGTTGCGCGATGTGCCGCACCGGTTCGTGCTGTATTGCGACGACCTGAGCTTCAGCCATGATGACGCGGCATACAAGTCGCTGAAAGCGGTGCTGGACGGCGGGATCGAAGGGCGGCCCGATAACGTGATCTTCTATGCCACGTCGAACCGTCGCCATCTGATGCCCCGCGACATGATCGAGAACGAGCGCGGGTCGGCCATCAATCCGTCGGAAGCGGTCGAGGAGAAGGTATCGCTGTCCGACCGATTCGGCCTGTGGCTGGGATTTCACGCCTGCGATCAGGACGCCTATCTGGCAATGATCCGGGGCTATTGCGATGCTTACGGCGTGACCGTTTCGGACGCCGACCTGCGCGCCCAGGCGGTCGAATGGCAGGCGACGCGTGGGTCGCGTTCGGGACGGGTGGCCTGGCAATTCTTTGTCGATCTGGCGGGGAGACAGGGGATTTCTCTGTAACGTCCCATTTTCGCAGAGATAAAAATTTGCGAACCGTTCATATCATGGCTTTCATCTCGGCAGGATGCTGCATACCCTCCCTTCCCAAGACTCGAGAAAGAGTCGCCAACCGGGAGAATACATATGAGAAAGTTTTTGCTGGCTACAGCCGCGACGCTGGCCACGACAGCCGCCTTCGCGGACGCGCACAGCCCCATCAAGCTTGGAGTCGTCCTGGGCTTTACGGGTCCGCTTGAATCACTGGCACCCGCTATGGCCGCCGGTGCCGAAATGGCGATGTCGGAAGTCTCGGATTCGGGCATGTTGCTGGATGGCGTCATGGTCGAGCCGGTGCGCGCCGACAGCACCTGCATCGACGCCGCTGCTGCCACATCGGCGACCGAGCGTCTGATCACCGGCGATGGTGTCGTGGGCATCGTGGGCGCCGATTGTTCGGGCGTCACGGGTGCCATGCTGTCGAACGTCGCCGTGCCGAACGGTATCGTGATGATCTCGCCCTCGGCCACCAGCCCCGGTCTGTCGACCGCCGAAGACAACGGATTGTTCTTCCGCACCGCCCCCTCGGATGCGCGTCAGGGTGTCATCATGACGGAAATCCTGATGGACAAGGGCATCGAGAGCGTCGCGCTGACCTATACCAACAACGACTACGGCAAGGGTCTGGCCGATGCGTTCCAGACCGCGTTCGAGGAAGCCGGTGGCGAGGTCACGATCTCGGCCGCGCACGAGGACGGCAAGGCGGATTACTCGGCCGAAGTCGGCGCGCTGGCCGCGGCCGGGGGCGACCGTCTGGTCGTCGCGGGCTATGTCGATCAGGGCGGTTCGGGCATCGTGCGCGCGTCCATCGACTCGGGTGCGTTCGACACTTTCCACTTCCCGGACGGCATGATTTCACAGGCTCTGGTCGACAACTTCGGCTCGGAGATCGACGGCTCGACCGGCCAGAACCCCGGAACCGACAGCCCCGGCGCGAAGCTTTATCAGGACATGGCCTCGGCTGCGGATTATGACGGCACCTCGCCGTTTTCGGCCGAAGCCTATGATGCCGCGGCCCTCATCCTGCTGGCCATGCAGGCGGCAGGGTCCACAGACCCGGCAGCCTATAAGGACAGTGTGATGGACGTCGCCAACGCCCCCGGCGAGCAGATCCTGCCCGGCGAATTGGCCAAGGGTCTGCAGATCCTCAAGGACGGCGGCGACATCGATTACGTCGGTGCCTCGGCTGTAGAACTGATCGGACCCGGTGAATCGGCGGGCAACTACCGTGAAGTCACTTTCGAGAATGGTGAGTTGGTGGTCGTAGGCTACCGCTGATCCTACTTTGACGCGATCGAACGGCCCCGGCACTCTGCCGGGGCTGTTTGTCTAATCGGGGGAACAGACATGATCGAGGTCACCGACCTGCATCGCCATTTCGGCGGCTTCCGGGCCGTGGACGGTGCGACGCTGCGGATCGAGCCGGGCACGATCACCGGGCTTATAGGTCCGAACGGCGCGGGAAAAACAACACTTTTCAATGTGATAGCTGGCGTTCTTAAACCGACATCGGGCACGGTCACGATGGCGGGCGAAGACATCAGCGGCCTGCCGCCGCACGAGCTTTTCCACAAGGGTCTGCTGCGGACATTCCAGATCGCCCATGAGTTCAGTTCGATGACCTGTCGCGAGAATCTGATGGTGGTGCCGGGCGACCAGTCCGGAGAGGGTCTGTGGAACACATGGTTCGGGCGCAAGCGCATTGCCGACGAGGAGCGCGCGTTGCGGGCAAAAGCGGATGAAGTGCTGGAGTTCTTGACGATCACACACCTTGCCGACCAACGGGCAGGCCAGATTTCGGGCGGGCAGAAGAAGCTGCTGGAGCTGGGCCGCACGATGATGGTCGAAGCGAAGATCGTTTTTCTGGACGAGGTCGGCGCGGGCGTGAACCGGACCCTGCTGAACACGATTGCCGATGCGATTCTGCGGCTGAACCAGGAACGGAACTACACGTTTGTCGTCATCGAACACGACATGGATTTCATCGGCCGGATCAGCGACCATGTCATCTGTATGGCCGAAGGGCACGTGCTGGCCGAAGGTTCGCTGGCCGAGATCAAGGCCAATGAACAGGTGATCGAGGCCTATCTGGGCACCGGCCTGAAGAACAAGGATCAGCTTGCCGGGGCCAGCGCATGACCAGGAATGACTGGCAGGACAGCCGCGGCAACAAGGACCGGTCGATCACCCGGCCCGGCGGCAGCACGATGGAGCAGGGCAGCGCGCCCGCCGACCGGGTCGAGACGACGAACGCCTTTCTGGTCGGCGACAGCATGACAGGCGGTTACGGGCAGGGGCCAGACATCCTGCACGATTGCACGATTGCCGTCGATCCGGGCGAAATCGCCGTAATCGTCGGTCCAAACGGCGCGGGCAAGTCCACCGGTATGAAAGCCGTGTTCGGGATGCTGAACCTGCGGAAGGGCAGCGTTCGGCTGGACGGCGAGGATATCACCGCCCTGTCGCCGCAGGACCGTGTTGTCCGGGGCATGGGGTTCGTGCCGCAGACATCCAATATCTTCACCTCCATGACGGTCGAGGAAAACCTTGAGATGGGGGCTTTCATCCGTCGCGATGACTTCCGGCAAACGATGGAACAGATCTATGACCTGTTTCCAATCCTGCGCGACAAGCGCCGTCAGCCCGCTGGCGAATTGTCTGGCGGCCAGCGTCAGCAGGTCGCCGTCGGGCGTGCCCTGATGACCAAGCCCAAAGTCCTTATGCTGGACGAGCCTACGGCAGGGGTCAGTCCCATCGTCATGGACGAATTGTTCGACCGCATCATCGAGGTCGCGCGTACCGGCATTCCGATCCTGATGGTCGAACAGAATGCCCGGCAGGCTTTGGAAATAGCGGATCGCGGGTATGTTCTGGTGCAGGGGCGGAATGCCCACACTGGCACGGGTGAAGAGCTTCTGGCTGACCCCGAAGTCCGCCGCAGCTTTCTTGGAGGATAAGATATGTCCCGATTTTTACACACGGCCGCGATTTTGACTGTGACCACGATGGCCACGATGGCCAGCGGAGCCAGCGACGATGCCTGGGACAATGCCGGTGTCGTCAACTGGGTCTGCACATTCGCGTCCGCCCCGCGCAGCGCGCAGGTTCGGCTGACCGTGAATGACGAAAGCGGCGGGTTGCGCTCCGGTTCGGCGACGGTCACCACCTCGTCCGAGGAATTCCGCCTGCAAGGCGCGCTGACGAACGATACCGCGCGGTTCACCGATGGTATCTCCGGCCCGGTCATCCTGACGATCAAGCGCAGCGACGGATCTGCCCTGCTGGCCCCGGTCGCGCGCGGAACCTGCGTGCTGCGTTGACCGACCGCACCCCCTATCCGACCTCTGAGGACACGTCCTGATGGAACCGCTCAACGCGCTGGTAAGCCTCGCGAACTTCGTTCTCATTCCGGCCACGGCATACGGCGCGCAACTGGCACTCGGCGCGCTTGGCGTCACGCTGATCTATGGCATCCTGCGGTTTTCCAATTTCGCCCATGGTGACACGATGGCCTTTGGGACGATGGCGGTGATCCTGACAACATGGGGGTTTCAGGCGATTGGAATTTCCGCCGGGCCTTTGCCCACGGCACTTCTGGCGCTTCCGATCGGGATCGCGGTGACGGGGCTGCTGCTGCTTGGTACGGACCGGGTGGTCTATAAATTCTACCGTACGAAAAAGGCCGTGCCGGTAACCTTCGTGATCGCCTCGCTGGGGGTGATGTTCGTGATGAACGGGCTTGTCCGTTTCATCATCGGGCCGGACGATCAGTTGTTTTCAGATGGCGCACGCTTTCTGATAACTGCGGGCGATTTCAAACGAATGACCGGTCTGGACGAGGGGATGGCAATCAAGACGACGCAGGTCATCACCGTTGTGGTGGCAGTGATCGTGGTCGCGATCCTGTTCTGGTTCCTGAACCGGACCCGCACTGGCAAGTCGATGCGCGCCTATTCCGACAACGAAGATCTGGCTCTGCTGTCGGGCATCAACCCCGAACGCGTGGTGATGTATACCTGGTTGATCGTGGCTGCCTTGGCGACGATCGCGGGCACGCTTTACGGTCTCGACAAAAGCTTCAAGCCGTTCACTTATTTCCAGCTTCTTCTGCCGATTTTCGCCTCGGCCATCGTTGGCGGCCTCGGCTCCCCGGTGGGGGCCATCGCAGGTGGATTCCTGATCGCATTCGCCGAAGTCACCATCACCTATCCGTTGAAAAAGGTGCTGGGCTATCTGATGCCAGAGGCGTTGGAGCCGGACGGCCTGATCCAGCTTCTGTCCACCGATTACAAGTTCGCGGTCAGCTTCGTTATCCTGATAATCGTGTTGCTGTTCCGGCCCACGGGACTGTTTGCGGGGAAATCGGTATGAGCAGCTATAACATCCGCGTGGTCGCCCTGTTTTCCCTCGTGGCGGTACTGTTCGTCGGGACCGGCTTCATCCAGTCGTGGAATGTCGCACTGACGATCTTCAATATGGGCCTGATCTCGGCGATCATGGCGCTCGGCGTCAATATGCAGTGGGGCTATGCCGGGCTGTTCAACGTCGGCATCATGGGGTTCGTTGCGCTTGGCGGTCTGGGCACTGTGCTGGTCTCGACGCCGCCGAATACCGAAGCCCTGGCAGCGGGCGGTTTACGCGTTGTCGGCGGCCTGGCCCTTGGCGCGGCAACGGTGATCGCGGCGATCATGGCATACCGGAGGCTGAAAACCTATCGCGGCTGGATCACGGCGGCGATCCTGCTGGTCGGCTTCTTCGTGTTCCGCGCGGTTCTGGACCCCGGTGTCGAAGCGGTCGAGGCGGTCAATCCGGCCAGTGCGGGCAACATCGGCGGACTTGGCCTGCCAGTGCTTCTCGCTTGGCCCGTCGGCGGTTTGCTGGCGGCAGGCGCGGCCTGGGTGATCGGCAAGACGGCCCTGGGCCTGCGGTCCGATTACCTGGCCATCGCAACGCTGGGCATCGCCGAAATCGTCATTGCCATTATGAAGAACGAGGATTGGCTGGCTCGCGGCGTCAAGAACGTCATCGGCCTGCCGCGCCCTGTTCCCTACGAAATCGACCTTCAGGCATCGTCCGGGTTCAGAAATTTCGCGACCGGACTGGATGCCGACCCGGTTACTGCGTCGACCATTGCGGTCAAGCTGGCCTACGCGGGCCTGTTCGGCGTCGTGCTCCTGCTCCTAATCTGGCTGACGCAGGCCGCGCTCGCCTCTCCGTGGGGGCGAATGATGCGCGCCATCCGCGACAACGAGGTGGCGGCCGAAGCGATGGGCAAGGACGTTACCGCCCGTCATCTGCAGATCTTCATTCTTGGATCCGCCGTCGTAGGACTGGCTGGGGCGATGATGACGACGCTGGACGGGCAGCTGACGCCCGGCACCTATCAGCCACTGCGCTATACCTTCCTGATCTGGGTGATGGTGATCGTCGGCGGGTCGGGCAACAACTGGGGCTCGGTGCTGGGCGGTTTTCTGATCTGGTGGCTCTGGGTTCAGGTCGAACCGCTTGGTGCGCTTCTGATGGAGGGGGTGACGGCGGGCATGGCCGATGGCTTCTGGCTCAAGGGGCATCTGCTGGCGTCGGTAGCACATATGCGTCTGCTGACGATGGGTGTCATCCTGTTGCTGGTGCTACGATTCTCGCCGAAGGGCCTGCTGCCGGAGCGTTGATCCGCGCACAATGGCCATGACACAAAACGGTAACGGGCAATCTGAATGAGATGACCTAAGTATGAGGTTCGCTCAGATTCTGGAGGAGCCCCATGGCCGCCATTGCCCCAGCCCCGCTTGCCCCGCCCGAAGCTCTGTCGTTGTTCGAGCGTACGCGCCATCGCACGACCAACCTGACGGAACGCCTGCGTCCCGAAGACATGATGCTGCAATCTATGGAGGATGCCTCCCCCGCGAAATGGCATCTGGCGCATACGACGTGGTTCTTCGAAGAGTTCATCCTGAAGCCCCGTTTGCCCGATTATGTAAGCCCCGACGACCGCTTCGCCTTCCTGTTCAACAGCTATTATACGCAAGCCGGGCCGCGCCACGCCCGTGACCGGCGCGGCATGGTCAGCCGTCCGGATTGCGCCGAAGTCGCCGGATATCGCGCCCATGTCGACGAGGCACTGGCCGGACTGCTATCGTCGAACCGTGATGACGCAGATGATATCGCCAGTCTGGTGGAACTGGGCTGCCATCATGAGATGCAGCACCAGGAATTGTTGGTCACCGACCTGCTGCACGGGCTTTCGTTCAACCCTCTTCTGCCCGCCTATCGCGACCCCGAGCCTCTGCCGGTGACGTCCGAAGTTCCGCTCACATTCACGCGCCACGACGGCGGGCTGGTCGAGATCGGGCATGACGGGAAAGGCTTCGCCTACGACTGCGAACAGCCGCGCCACCCGGTCTTTGCACCCGCTTACGACATCGCCGACCGCCCTGTAACCAACCGCGACTGGATCGACTTCATGGAAGACGACGGCTATGGCGACGCGCGCCACTGGCTGATGGAAGGGCATGCGGTCGCCACCCGTGAAAGCTGGGAACATCCGCTTTACTGGTGGCAACAGGACGGCGAATGGTGGACGTTCACACTGCGCGGCGCGCAACCCTTGGCACTGGATGCGCCGGTCGTTCACGTCAGCTATTACGAGGCGGAGGCCTTCGCCCGCTGGGCAGGGGCGCGCCTGCCGACCGAAGTGGAACACGAGTTGGCGTTTCGCGACACGCCGATCAACGGTAATTTCCTCGATCACGGCCAGTTGCGCCCGATGCCGGGGCAGGGTGTCTGGGGCGACGTCTGGGAATGGACTGCCTCGCCCTTCACGCCCTATCCAGGGTTCCGCCCGCCGGAAGGCGCGCTAGGCGAATATAACGGTAAATTCATGGTCAACCAGATGGTCCTGCGCGGCGGGTCCTGTGCCACGGCCCGCGACCAGATGCGCCCGACCTACCGCACCTTCTTCTATCCCCACCAACGCTGGCAGATGATGGGCCTGAGATTGGCGCGGGACGTCTGATGAAGGATATTGCCAATTCCGAGCTTCTGGACGATGCGCTGGCCGGCCTGACCGCCCCGCAGAAACACCTTAGCCCCAAATGGTTCTATGACCGGCGCGGGTCCGAACTGTTCGAACAGATCACGCAGCTGCCGGAGTATTATCCGACCCGCACCGAGGCTTCGATCCTGCGCGCCAATGCCGACACGCTGGTGGACACAGTGCCCGACGGCGGTGCGCTGGTCGAACTGGGATCAGGCGCATCGGTCAAGACGCGGACTCTGCTGGATGCGGGCCACCATTTCGCAAGTTACGTGCCCATCGACATTTCGGAAGACTTTCTGCTTGCGACAGCGAAGGACCTGCGCGCGCGCTATCCCCGGTTGGCGATCCATCCGGTCGTGGGCGATTTTACTGCACCCATCGATTTGCCGCATTCAATGGACGGAATTGCGAAGGTCGGGTTCTTCCCAGGTTCGACTATCGGCAATCTGGAGCCGGTTGACGCGATCTCCCTGTTGGCGCGGGCCCGTGACTGGAACGGCGTTTGCGGGTTCATTCTGGGTGCCGACCTGGTCAAACCGATCCCCGCCCTGATTGCCGCCTATGACGACACGCAAGGCGTGACGGCAGAATTCAACTTGAACATTCTCAGACGGTTGAACGCCGAAGTTCATGCGAATTTTGACATCGATGGCTTCACGCACCAAGCGCGGTGGTGCGAAAACCCGGCCCGGATCGAGATGCATCTGGTGTCGCGAAAGGCGCAATCCGTCAGGCTCGACAGTCAGGTGATCACATTTGCCGAGGGTGAGACGATCCATACGGAAAGCTGTCGGAAATACACGCCGGATTCACTGTCGGATATGGCCGGAAAGGCAGGCTGGCAGGTTGAGACGATGTTGACCGACGATCGCGAACAATTCGCTGTCGCGGTACTGCGACCCGCCTAGACGATCATTCTGCCGCCTGCGCAGTCCCGGTCTCGATCGCCGCAGCACGCGCCTCGACCTGTTCGACGATGTGGTCAACCATCTGGTCGTTCGATAATTTGTGGTTCTGCTTGCCCGCCAGGTAAACCATGCCCGAACCATTGCCGCCGCCGGTGAAGCCGACGTCGGTCATCAGCGCCTCGCCCGGACCGTTGACGACGCAACCGATGATCGACAGCGACATCGGCGTCCTGATGTGTTCCAGCCGACGCTCCAGCTTTTCGACCGTCTTGATGACATCGAACCCCTGGCGCGCACAGCTGGGGCAGCTGATGATATTGACGCCCCGATGCCGCAGACCCAGCGATTTCAGGATCTCGTAACCGACCTTCACCTCCTCCACAGGATCGGCGGAGAGCGAGACACGGATCGTGTCGCCGATCCCCATCCACAACAGGTTGCCCAGCCCGATGGCCGATTTGATCGTACCGGAGACCAGCCCCCCGGCCTCTGTGATGCCAAGATGGATGGGGGCATCGGTCTGCTCGGCCAGCCCCTGATAGGCGGCGGCGGCCATGAAGACGTCGGACGCCTTGCAGCTGATCTTGTAGTTGCGGAAGTCGTTGTCTTCGAGGATGCGAATATGGTCCAGCCCGCTTTCGATCATCGCGTCGGGGCAGGGTTCGCCATACTTGTCAAGAAGATGCTTCTCAAGCGAACCGGCATTGACGCCGATGCGGATGCTGCAACCGTGATCGCGCGCGGCGGCGATTACCTCGCGCACACGGGCGGTATCGCCGATGTTGCCGGGGTTGATCCGCAGGCATGCGGCCCCGGCTTCGGCGGCTTCGATACCGCGGCGATAATGGAAGTGGATGTCGGCCACGATGGGCACCGTCACTTCGGCAACGATGTCCTTCAATGCTTTCGAAGATGCCTCGTCCGGGACCGAGATGCGGACGATATCGGCCCCGGCATCTGCGGCGGCCTGAACCTGTGCGATTGTGCCAGCGACATCCGTGGTCAACGTATTGGTCATCGTCTGCACGGTGATCGGGGCATCACCGCCGACAGGCACGTTGCCGACCATGATCTGACGGCTCTTGCGGCGGTCGATCTGGCGCCAGGGACGAATGGAATGAAGGGTGTCGGACACGGGCAGGGACCTCAGGTCGCAGAATTCGTGTCACAGGTAATATCTGGGCGCAGAGGGCGCAACCGGCACCCCCTATGCCGCACCATCATTCGACGGGCGCGGCCACCAGATCGGGACCACCGGGCAGGGCCGGATCGACCTCCAGCTCGGCGACGACGCGGGCCAGGTCGCTGTCGTCTTCAAGGTTGGCGACGGTGTAGTTGTCGCGCACCGATGCGGCGTCGAGCGCGACATTCGACACGACCTGCGGGCCGGGGGCGACGGGGCCGAACGTCTGCCCCGCGACGGACAGGTACAGCGCGCCGGAATTACCGGTCCGAAGGGTGGCCGGGGCTTCGGCCACAGGGACTTCGTAGGTGTCGCCGGGGTCCAGAATCTTCTCGAACAGCGTATCGCCGTCCGCAGACCGGACACGCACCCAAGCCGAGCGCACGGCCACAAGGACCACTGCATCGGGGGCATCTGCCAGGACACGCGGAGTCACGGGGCCAGACAAGGCATCGGGGGCTTCACCGCTCATGGCTTCGATGAGGGCAGCGTTGATCGAGGCGTTGATCACCTCGGAACTCGCGTCCGGGCCATCAAGGCCGGAGCGTTCGGCCGCGGCCAGCGCACCGAAGCTGCCGGGTGAAATGGTCGAAATCGGCGCGTCGCGGGCCGTCATGATCGGCACGTCCAGCGCCTGCGGCCGATACAACCGCGCCAGCGCGTCCTGCGACTGAGCGGGAACGCCGGTATCTTCCGGAGCGGACAGTTGCAGCGTAGCGGGGGCCAGGGGGTCAAGTTCAGCGATCAGTTCGGGTGCCTGTTCGACAGGCGCAACCTGCACACGCTGGATTTCCTGCACCACGGTCCAACCACCATACCCCAGTCCGCCGGCCAGCGCGACCAGCACGGCAAGCGAACCCAGCGCGCCCGGTTCGAACCCGGCGAAGACCGGACGAGACTTGTTGGCAAAGAGATTGCCCGAGCCCATCAGCGGATCCATCGCGACGGCCGGCTTGGTCCGGGTGCCGACGTTGAAGGCTTTGGCCTTGGCGATCGGCTGGTCGAAAATGGCTTGCCGGCGCGACACTTCCGATTCCATCGGTTTCAGGGCCGAGAAGCCGCCGAACCCCGATTCCTCGCAAAAGCGGGCGAAAACGATCTCGGGTTCCAGGTCCAGATAACGCGCGTAGCTGCGCACATAGCCTGCGACGAACGACAGCGAATCGAAAGCCGACAGGTCGGTATTTTCGATGGCGGCGATGTAACTGGCCTTGATGCGCAATTCGCGCTGAACATCCATCAGCGACTTTCCCTGCGTGGCTCGTTCGCCCCGCATTTCATCGCCTAGACGCAACTCGAAACTGTCGTAACCCCGTGACGGATTGTCGACTCTTGATAGAAACTTGCTCTTTCGGCCAAACATATGGGCCTGCCCCGCAATCTCTGGACGCGCCTCATTAACGTGCGCGTTTCCGCTTATGATTTAGACCCCGACTCCCCATCGGAGATCTACTGCACGCTTAGGCTACCAGAAAATAAGGCACAATGCACGATAATGCTTATCCTGCGGCTTGAGCGCGATTCAGCGCACAATGCGACCAGAGATCGTCCATTGCGCGGACCAATGCATCCATCATGGGCGGCGTATGAACCGGCGACGGCGTGAACCGCAGACGTTCGGTGCCGCGCGGCACGGTTGGAAAGTTGATCGGCTGGCAATAGACCCCGTGATCCGACAGCAGCCGGTCCGAAATCATCTTGCATTTGATCGGATCGCCGACATGCACGGGCACGATATGGCTGCCGTGGTCGATGATCGGCAGGCCCAGCCCGCGCAGGCGCAGCTTCAGCACGGCAGCGCGTTCCTGGTGCAGGTCGCGCAGGGCCTGATCGGTTTTCAGGTGCGCGACGCTGGCGGCGGCACCGGCGGCGATGGCCGGTGGCAGCGAGGTTGTGAAGATAAAGCCCGGCGCATAGGACCGCACCGCATCGCACATCTTGGCCGAGGCGGCGATATAGCCGCCCATCACGCCATAGGCCTTGGCCAATGTGCCGTTGATAATGTCGATTCGGTGCATCAGCCCGTCACGTTCGCACACACCCGCGCCCCGGCGACCGTACATTCCGACGGCATGCACCTCGTCGATATAGGTCAGCGCGCCGAATTCGTCGGCCAGATCGCAAATCTCGGCAATTGGACCGAAATCGCCGTCCATCGAATAAATCGATTCGAAGGCGATCAGCTTTGGCGCGGCAGGGTCGTCGGCGGCCAGCAATTCGCGCAGATGCGATACGTCGTTGTGTCGGAAGATGCGTTTCTGTCCGCCATTGCGACGCACGCCTTCGATCATCGAGGCATGGTTCAGCGCATCGGAATAGATGATCAGTCCCGGAAAGAGCCTGGGCAATGTCGACAGCGTGGCGTCGTTCGCGATGTAGGCCGAGGTGAATACCAGCGCGGCTTCCTTGCCGTGCAGGTCGGACAGCTCGGCCTCCAGTTGCTTGTGATAAACTGTCGTGCCGGAAATGTTGCGCGTGCCGCCAGACCCGGCACCGGTCGCCCTCAATGCGTCGTGCATCGCCGACAGGACGACGGGGTGCTGGCCCATGCCCAGATAATCGTTGCCGCACCAGACGGTTATATCCTGTTCCGACCCGTCGGCGCGGGTCCAGACGGCATGGGGGAACTGACCGCGGCGGCGTTCGATATCGATGAACGTCCGGTACCGGCCTTCGTCGTGGAGCGCCTTCAGCGCGCGATCCAGGGCGAAATCGTATCCCGAGGGTGCCGTCTTTTCCGTCATGCGCTTCGGTTCCTTTGCCGTGGGGCCGTCTTTTGTCGGATGTTAAAGGGCGTATCACCCGATGCCTAGCGTCTACGACAAGGTGCGGCCTTGATATAGATCACAGATTGTCGCGCAAAGATTATCGGCTGACGGCGACTTCACAATCGCGCGCACCCTTGGCAGCACAACTGGCTGTTGCAGCCGCTCCGCCATCGCCCAGACCCCATGCGCCGGTCGCCGGGCTGATCGCCAGGGCGGCATTCGCTCCCGCGCGGCGGAAATCGCGTCCCTTCACGATGCGCGAGGCATCCTGGCTGAGCGTCAGGGGACGACCGGGCTGGTATCGGCGAGGATAGATTTCGGCCACCAGAACGCAGCTGGCGCCGCAGCCGGACAAGGCGGCGGCACGGGCATCCTCGATGGAATGGAAGTTGAAGGCCCCCCGTGTCTGAGCGGACTGCAACCCCTCGGCGGGGCTGGCGGCAAGGGCGCCGTAATATTTCAGCTCTGCGACCTTCGGCATCTTCTGAAGCGTGGCAAGGTCTGCTGCGGACAGGAATGGTTGCCGGGTGATGACGATCTGCGAGTTGCGTGTGGAAAACAGCATGCGTTTGGCGGTGGCCTGATCGGGAACCTGTTGCGCGACCGCAGGCAGAGCGGCAGGCAGGGAAAGCGTCAGCAGGGCAATCAGGGTCGCGCGGATCATGTCGGGCCTCGTGAATTGGCAGGGTCCGGTGCTTCTAGCGCGGGACGTCGCCTCTGGACAGCCCCCGAAACCCGGCGCACCCTTGGCGCGAACTGTGCCGGAGGCCCCATGACCGATCCCATTCCCGCCATCCTCGACCGTATCGATGCCGACCAGTCCCGCGCGCAGGACCGACTGAAGGAGCTTTTGCGCATCCCCTCGATCTCGACGGATCCCGAACATGACGACGATTGCGAGACCGCCGCCGATTGGCTGGTGGCGGAGTTGACGCATCTGGGCTTCGACGCCAGCAAACGAACCACACCGGGACATCCGATGGTCGTGGCGCATGGCGGGGCAGGCGATCGTCATGTTCTGTTCTATGGCCATTACGACGTGCAGCCGGTCGATCCGCTGTCCTTGTGGAACCGCGACCCTTTCGACCCGGCTATAGACCAGACGCCGCGCGGCCCGGTCATCCGGGGGCGGGGGGCCAGCGACGACAAGGGCCAGTTGATGACGTTTCTGGAAGCCTGCCGTGCCTGGAAAGATGAAACCGGCGGACTGCCCTGCCGCATTACCATCCTGTTCGAGGGAGAGGAGGAATCGGGTTCGCCTTCGCTTGTCCCGTTTCTCAAGGCCAACAAGGAGGAGCTGACCGCCGAACTGGCGCTGATCTGCGACAGCGGACTGTACGACGACCGCGTGCCTGCGATCGTCACCACACTGCGCGGGCTTCTTGGCGAGGAATTGACGATCACGGGCCCCGACCGCGATCTGCATTCCGGCATCTACGGCGGTCCGGCGATTAACCCGGCCCGCGTATTGACGCGCATCCTGGGCAATCTGCATGACGATCAGGGCCGAGTTGCGATTCCGGGATTTTACGACGGCGTGGGCGAGCCGCCGAGTCAGGTCAAGCAGGGTTGGAAAGACCTTGGCTTCTCGACCGAAGCTTTCCTGGGAGACATCGGCCTGTCGCATCCGGCGGGCGAGGTCGGGCGCACGGGACTGGAACAGCTCTGGTCGCGGCCCACAGCGGAAATCAACGGCATTTCGGCTGGATATACCGGGGCTGGATTCAAGACCGTCCTGCCCTCTGCGGCGACGGCCAAGGTCAGCTTCCGTCTGGTCGGCGGGCAGGACCCTCTGCGTCTGCGCGAGGCGTTCCGCGATTGGGTGATCGCGCAGATGCCGCCCGATTGCCACGTCACCTTCAAGGACCATGGAGCCGCGCCCGCATCGACCATGGCGACAGACAGCCCGATCTTTGCCGCCACGCAGCTGGCCCTGACCGAGGAATGGGGCCATCAGGCGGCCTTCGTCGGTGCCGGTGGGTCGATTCCAATCGCGGGTTATTTTCAGCAGGTGCTGGGAATGGAATCCTTGTTGACCGGCTTTGCCAGGGACGATGACGCGATACATTCTCCGAACGAGAAATACGACGTCCAGAGTTTCCACAAGGGCATCCGAAGCTGGGCGCGGGTGCTGGGCCGGATCGCCTGATCCGGGACTGCCGCCTGAGAAGAACGCGACCTCACGGACTGCCGATGCTCTGGTTGTCATTGGTGCCGCGAAGAAAGTGACGCTTGCAGCGGTTTCGAAAACCCTTCGAAAACCCGCCTCAAGAAGCGATTTTTGCTCGGCAGAAGCGACGGGATGGGTGGGAATGGCCTTCAGGCCTCCGCCGTGTCCGATTGCCGTGCGGCCACCGCCAGCGCAAGGCATCCGCCCGCGATGGCCCAGTTCTTGACGAAGATCGACATCTGCCACGGATCGTCCGGGATCAGATGAAAGAGACTGGTCAGGGCAGAATACGCCGCCAGCGACAAGGCCACCGGCACCACTCGCCAGCCCGCGAACAGGGCCGCCGCTGCTGCCGCGTTATAGATCAGCGCGGGCCAGACAAACGCGCCGGGCAGGCCCAGACCGCGCAGCAGCCCCGCCGCCGCCTCGGGTTCGACCGCCTTCTGCACGGCACCGGCGGCAAACAGCGCGCCGATCAGGACGCGCGCGACAATCACAGCGGGCCGGGTCCATGTCACAGTGCGCGCCAGCCGATGTCGCGGCGGCAAAACCCCTCCGGCCAATCCACCGCATCGACCACCGCATAAGCCCGGTCGCGCGCGTCCGACAGATCATCGCCTCGTGTGGTCACTCCCAGCACGCGTCCGCCATTGGCCACCATGCGTCCGTCGGCCAGCGCGGTTCCGGCGTGGAACACCATGTTGCGACTGTCGGCGGGCAGGGCGTCCAGCCCGCCGATTGCCGTCCCCTTGGCATAGGCACCGGGATAGCCTTGAGCTGCCATCACGATGCAGATCGCGTGATCGTCGGCCCAATGCACCTGCGCGCCGTCCAACCGCCCCTCGGCGCAGGCCAGCAACAGGTCCAGCACCTGACCGCCAAGGCGCATCATCAGGCACTGGCACTCCGGGTCGCCGAAACGGACGTTGTATTCAACCAGGCTGGGTGCGCCATCCTCGATCATCAAGCCGACGAACAGGACGCCGCGCATCGGCGTGCCGCGCCGGACCATCTCGATCATCGTCGGACGGACGATTTCATCGAGCGCGCGGGCCTCGACCTGTGGCGTCATGACCGGGGCCGGGGAATAGGCGCCCATGCCGCCGGTGTTCGGCCCGGTGTCGCCGTCGCCGACCCGCTTGTGGTCCTGCGCGGTGCCGAAAGGCAGGACCGTTTCGCCGTCTACAAGGCAGAAAAAACTGGCCTCTTCGCCGCGCAGGAAGGCTTCTATCACCACATCGGCCTTGCCGTGGACGCCGCCGAAGATATCGGTCAATGCGCCCTCTGCCTCCTCGATGGTGGCAGCGACGGTGACGCCTTTGCCAGCGGCCAGCCCATCGGCCTTGATGACGATGGGGAGCGGTTGATCCGCCAGATAGGCCCGTGCCGCCTCCAGATCGTCGAACCGGCCATAGGCTGCGGTGGGCGCATTCACGGCGGCGCAGATTTCCTTGGTGAAGGCCTTTGACGCCTCCAGTTTCGCTGCCGCCGCCGACGGCCCGAACACCGCGATTCCTGCGGCAGTCAGAGCATCCGACACGCCCGCCGCCAGCGGCGCTTCCGGCCCGACGATCACGAAGTCCACGCTTTCTTCATCGGCAAAGGTGGCGACGGCGGACCCGTCCAGAATGTCCAGTGCCGCACATTCCGCGATCTGGGCTATCCCCGCGTTGCCCGGGGCCACGATCAGGCGGTCGCACTTCGGGTTCTGCAAAACCGCCCAGGCCAGCGCATGTTCGCGCCCGCCACTGCCGAGGATCAGAATGTTCATGACGCGCCCCTTCGTATCCGACAGGGGCGGTGTAGGGTTGGCACGGCACGAGGACAAGCGCGCCGGTATGGTGACCGCTGACCTGGCGCGCTAGAACCGCCAAATGGACGATCTGATCGACGATTCCGGCCCCGCGCCACGCCGCAACGAAGCGGAATACACCGTTTCCGAAATCTCGGGCGCGGTGAAACGCACGCTGGAGGACAGCTTCGGGCGCATCCGCGTGCGCGGCGAGATCGGGCGCATCTTCCGGGCGCGGTCCGGGCACCTCTACTACGATATCAAGGATGACCGGAACGTGCTGGCCTGCACCACGTGGAAGGGCCAGATAAGTCAGCTTTCGGTGGAACCGGAAGAAGGCATGGAGGTTATCGTCACCGGCAAGCTGTCGGGCTTCGGCGCGCAATCGAAATACAACCTGAACGTCGACGCGATGGAGGTCGCGGGCGCTGGCGCGCTGATGGCGATGCTGGAAAAACGGCGCCTGGCGCTGGCCGCCGAGGGGCTGTTCGAGCCGTCACGCAAACGGCCGATCCCATTTCTGCCGGGCGTGATCGGCGTCATCACCTCGCCGCAGGGTGCGGTGATCCGCGACATCCTGCATCGGTTGCGTGAGCGGTTTCCGCGCCATGTTCTGATCTGGCCGGTGGCGGTGCAGGGCAAGGCATCGGCCCCTGAAATTGCCAATGCCATCCGCGGGTTCAACGCGCTGACCCTGGATGGCGCGATCCCGAGGCCCGATCTTCTGATCGTCGCGCGTGGCGGTGGCTCGATCGAGGATCTCTGGGGCTTCAACGAGGAAATCGTGGTCCGCGCGGCCGCCGACAGCGCGATCCCCCTGATTTCCGCCGTTGGACACGAAACGGACACTACGCTGATCGACCATGCTGCCGACCGGCGTGCGCCGACGCCAACCGCTGCCGCCGAAATGGCGGTGCCGATGCGGTTGGACCTGATGGCGCATGTCGACGGTCTGGGGATGCGTCAGATGCGGGCGGCGCGAGCCTTGGTGGCGGCGCGGGGACAGCGGCTGACCGACTTGTCGCGTGGCCTGCCTCGGCCCGAGGCGCTGCTGGCGAGTGCGCGGCAGCGGCTGGATCTGGCCACCGACCGTTTACCCGCCGCCCTGCGCGCGCGGACGGACCGGGCCCGCGTCGCCCTGTCGCGGATGGAAGGCCGCATCACGCCCGCCGCACTGACCGGCGCGGTGGCCGAGCGGCGGCGCAGGTTGGCCGAAATATCGATGCGGCTGGCACAGGCATTGCCCCGCGCACAGGCCGCGAAACGCCGCGATCTCGATCGCTGGGCGACTGCGTTGCGATTCGCCCCGCTGCTGCGACAGGTACGACAGGGCGAGACGCGGTTGCAGGCTCTTGCGTCACGATTCGTGACGACGGCCACGACGCGCCAGACCCGTGCGCGGGATCGGCTGGAAGCGCTGGATCGCATGCGTGTTTCGCTGGGCTACGAGCGCACGCTGGAACGTGGCTTTGCGGTAATCCGCGCTGGCGATGAGATCGTCACCGACGCCGCCACTGCCCGCAACAAGCCGACATTGAGGATCGAGTTCGCAGGCAAGCAGACAGTCGATGTGGCGACCGGCGAGTCGCGTGCAAAACCCCGTGCGAAGCAGACGCCCCCGGATCAGGGCAAGCTGTTTTAGCCTCCCGCTGTCCTCTTGGTAGAAATATCCCGGGGAGTGCGAGGGGCGGCGCCCCTCGTTCCGCCACCCGAGGATCAAGAATCCGGCGCGACCAACCCCAGTCCGCGCAGATAAATCCCGATCCCGGCCTCCAGCAGATCCTCGGGCGGGAAGGGGGCGTTTCCACCGGGGTTGCCGCGCGCGAACAGCTCTACCACGCCGTGCGACATAGCCCAGATGTGCGAAGAGAACATCGTCGCGGGCGGGCGGCGGTCTTCGGGGATGTGCTGCGACAGGGCCTCGGCGGCTTTCTCCAGAACGCCACGCGATCGACCGACGGCGCGCGACAATTCGGGCGTGGCATGGCGGGACAGGCCGGATTCGAACATCGCCATATAGTGGCCCGGATACTTGCGCGCAAAGGCCAGATAGGCGCGGCCCGTCGCCTCGAACGCCGCCAGGGCCGAGGGCTGGCCATTCTTGTAGGCGAAGTCCATCAGGTCGCCGAAAATCTCGTGCCCCTGTAATGCGCATTCGATGATCAGCTGTTCGCGACCCTCGAAATGCCGATAGACTGCCGCCGGGGTGACGCCTGCCTGCTTGGCCGCCTCGGACAGAGTGAACCCGGTCGGTCCTTTTTCGGTAATCAACGACAACGCGGCGTCGACCAGCGCCTGCCGCAGGTTACCATGGTGATAGCCGCGTTTAGGCACCGTTCAGCCAAAGCTCAGGCCGACCGGCGATCTTGTCGTCGATCCTTAGCGCCTTGTCGTCGCGTCCGGCGTAATCCACCTGTATCAGCACGCTGCGGATCGCGTTCAGGCGGGCGCGACGCTTGTCGTCTGAACGCACGACGGTCCATGGTGCGGTGTCGGTGTGGGTGCGCTCGAACGTCTCGGCGATTGCATCGGTATAGGCGTCCCACCTGGCCAGTCCCTTGACGTCGATCATCGACAGCTTCCACTGCTTCAGGTGGTCATCCTCGCGCGCGAGGAACCGGCGCAACTGCTCGGCGCGTCCGACATTCAGCCACAGCTTCACCAGTGTGATGCCATCCTGGGTCAGCATCGCTTCGAAATCGGGAGCCTGGTCGAAGAAAGTCTCGCGCTGCGCATCAGTGCAAAAGCCGAAGACCTTTTCCACGACGGCTCGATTATACCACGAGCGGTCGAACAGGACCATTTCACCCGCCGTCGGCAGATGTTCGACATAGCGTTGGAAATACCATTGCCCGGCCTCGGTTTCCGACGGTTTAGACAGGGCGACGGTGCGGGCGACGCGGGGGTTCAGGTTTTGGCGGAAGCGTTTGATCGTGCCGCCCTTACCGGCGGCATCCCTGCCTTCGAACACGACAATGACCCGCGCGCCGCTGTCCCGCACCCAGGCCTGACACTTGACCAGTTCGATCTGAAGCGCATTGAGCTGATCTTCATAGTCGTCCTTGTCCATCCATTCATCATACGGAAAATCATCGATCAGGATGTCCTTCTTGTCCGCTTTTTCAATGGCCTTGCGGATATCCTTCGGGGCCTCGTCCTCAAAGAACCTGGTTATGGCGGCGTCGAAGGGTTTGGACATACGGAACTCCTTTCCCGAGACATAGCGTGTGCCGCAACGGCGCGACAGTGGGTCTGCCTTCACGGCCCCCGGAATACTTCAGAAGCAAAGACAAAGTGTCAGCTGCGAACGGCGGCGCGGTCGATGGCGGCGACGACCGCTTCGGGGTCGGCGTGGTGCGGCATGTGGCCGATGCCGTCCAGAAGGGTCAGGTTGCCGTTCGGAAGCATGTCGATCAGGACGTTCGCATGAATGTCGACGGGAACGATGGTGTCGGCGGTGCCATGCACCATCTCGACCGGCAGGGTCAGGTCGCGATAGCGTTGTTCCATCGCGAGGACGTGGGGTTTCAACCCGTTTACCTGCCGCGCATTGGACCGCAGACCGTCGCGCCGCAGGATCAGTTGCGCGCCGACATGGGCGAAATACCCGTCGGGCATGGCATCGGGCGCAAAGATGCCTTCGGTAATGGCGCGCAGCCGGTCGATACTTACGGTGGCGGTCAGAAGGGGCACGGCGAGGGCGCCGCCCGGAGCGGAGGCATTGAGGGCATAAAGCGGTCCGAGGCCACCTTTCCAGCGGTTCGACGCGGCTGCCAGCAGGATCAGGGCGCGCGCAGGTTGGTCCAGACCCCAGGCCAGTGCGACGGTTCCGCCGAAGCTGTGTCCCAGCACCAGCGGCGCACGCCCATCGCCTTTCAGCGTGCCGATCTTGGCATAGGCCGTGGCCAGCAGGGCGGCCTGCTCGGCCGGGGATTCCGCTTCGGAGCTGAACACGGCGGCGTATCTGGGATCGGTATGGCCGGTATAGCCCAGACCGGGTCGGTCGAAGGCGATGCACCGATAGCGGTCCGACAACCGGTCGATCATGTCAAAGGTGAATTCCCGTGAACTGCCGGATGCCCCATGGATCAGGATCAAATCCGGGCCAACGCCACGCACAACCGCGTGGACAGGGACCGAATTGCCGTTGAACGTCACGTCCAGAATTTCACCCTCGGGGGGAAATGCGGCTTCGAAACGGGCTTCGCGCGCGGCGGCCCGGCGCTCCAGCGCGGTGCCTCCGAGTTTCGCGGCAAGGGTCGCCACCCCGCCCTTAACGGCCAATCTGCGAGATATCATAATGCGTGGTCTGGTAAATCTGGTTGATCCAGTTGCCATATAGAAGGTGCGCGTGACTTCTCCAGCGATTGAGCGGTTTACGTCGCGGATCGTCGTTCGGGTAGTAATGCCCCGGTATGTTGATCGGCGTGCCCATGGCGACGTCGCGTTCGTACTCGGTCTGCAACGTGTCGCTGTCGTATTCGAAGTGATTGAAGATATGCACGGCGCGGTGGGCGGTATCCTCGATCAGGCAGGGACCGGTTTCCTCGGACCCCAGCAGCACCTTCATGCCTGCCGCCTCGACCTCGTCGCGGCGCACTTCGGTCCAGCGCGACACCGGGATCACGCATTCGTCGGAAAACCCGCGCAGATAGGGCGACGACGGGTCTTCGTTCGACACCCGGAAACAGCCGAAAGCCTTGCGGTCCAGCATGTGTTTTTCAACCCCATGGAAGTGCCACGCCATCGCCATGCCGCCCCAGCAGACGCCAAAGGTGGAATGCACGTTGGTCTGGGTCCAGTCCATGATCTGCCGCAGCTCGTCCCAATAGGTGACCTCTTCGAACGGCAGATGTTCGATGGGTGCGCCGGTGATGACCAGACCGTCGAATTTCTCGTGCTTCACGTCCTGAAAGGTCCGGTAGAATTCCTCCATATGGGCGGGGGACGTATGACGCGACTGGTGTTCGGTCATGCGGATCAGGGTCAGATCGATCTGCAACGGCGTCGCGCCGATCAGCCGGGCAAACTGCGTTTCGGTCGTGATCTTCATCGGCATCAGGTTCAGCAGGCCAATCCGCAGCGGACGGATGTCCTGATGCGTGGCCGCATCTTCCGACAGAACCATCACGCCTTCGTCGTCGAGCACGTCATAGGCGGGCAGGTCGCGGGGCAGGGTGATGGGCATGGGTCGATCTGTGTCCGAAGGTCAGGAATAGACGGTGGGGAGGGGCAGAGTTAGGTTCGCCCGCGCCGTTTGCCAATGGCTTCGGCCACAAGCGCGGTCACATCGCTGGCATCCCGCGTTGTCGCCACGTCGGCGGCGGCCACCGTCACGCCCCAGTTGCGCGCCATCGCGGCGTATCGCGGATGTCGTGCCATGATGGCGTCGCGATAGGTCGCGATGGCGAATTCATTGGGGTCGACATCTTCGCCCCCGTGTCTGGCCCATTTTTCGTTCAGGAATTCCGGTCGATAGCACATCGGCTTGGGGTCGTGGGCAAATCGCGCGACCAGCGTTTCGACGTGATCGGGCGTGCCTTCGATCCAGACGGGCAGGGAATTCGCGGCCAAAGTCGCCATCACCGGATCTTCCGGGTCTTCGGGGTCGATGACTTCGCAGATGGACCCGCCGGTATCGCAGACGAAATTGTCATAGCCATAGATGTCGCGCGCCCGTTCGATGAAGAACGGCGTATCCAGCAGGGCGTTCACTTCGGCCCGATGGTGCAATTCCTGCCGCCGCGCGTATTCGTCGAAAGGCAGGCCGCCCCTGGCCGGATCGCCGGGTTGGCCCAGAAACGTCGCCAGCGGACTCAGGTTCCCGAAGGTGATGTTCGACCCGATATAGATGCTGTCGGTACGCAGAAGCTTGGCCAGAAACGGCTCCCGCATGGCGTGACGCTTGAGGTTGTCGTTGATGTGCTCGCCCATATAGGCGGTGCCGATGCGGTAATCGATGGAATAATGAAACCAATCCCCGTTGCCGCGCAGGATTTGCGACAGATGGGTCTTCCCCAGCCCGGACATGCCGAAAAAGGTGATGCGCTTGTCGGGGGCCTGCCGCCAGGCCTGCGGGCTGTCGTAGATCATCGCCGTGACGTAGCGCGCGCCCGCAATCGGTGCAACAGGCGGCCATCCATGATCAGAAGGCCAAGGGTCAGCAGGGCAAACCCGGCATAGACGTTGGGTGACAGAACCTCGCCGCGCACCCAGGCACCCAGAAGGATGGCGACAGGTGCGACCATCAGGGTGCAGAGCATGGTATTGCCACTGCCGGCGATGGCCAGCACGCGGAAATACAGCAGATAGGCGACTGCCGTGGCGATCACCGCGTAATAGGCGATGGCCAGGATCGTATCGGTCTGCTGCGGCATAACCGGTCCGTCGATCCACAGTGCCGCCGGGATCATCACCAGGCTGGAGCCGGTCAGCATTCCGGCTGCCGAAACCTGTGGCGCAAGGCCGCGCAGGTTCACTCGCGCCCAGACGCCCGCGAGGGCATAGCAGATAGTGCCCGCCACGACGGCCAGTTGCGCCGCCGAGCGAATATCGAAATTGGCAAGGTTTTCCAGACCGATGGCTATCGTCACGCCCAGAAATCCAAGGCCTACGCCGATGGCGCGCCGCACCGTCAGACGCTCGTCGGCAAGGAAGATCGCCGCGGCCAGAACGCCGAACACCGCGGTGCCCGCGTTCAGGATCGAGGTCAGCCCGGTTTCGATATGCAGCTGACCCCAGGCCATCAGGCTGAACGGCAGGACGTTATTGAGCAGCCCCATCATCAGCAGGGCGCCCCAGATGCGCGGATCGCGCGGCACCGGCAGGCGACGGATTGCGACATAGACCCAAAGGACCAGCGCCGCGATGCCCACCCGGAAGGCGACTGTGGTGACAAAGGGGATTTCGTCCAGCGCGATGCGGACGGCCAGAAAACTGCCGCCCCAGATGAAAGACAGCAGGATCAGTTCGACCCAGGCCCGACTGGACAGGGTGGGACCGGACAGGGTGGAGGAGGCAATGGTCATCACCGCCACCGCTACTGCTGCACGATCACCTGCACCACCCGGAACATGCACCAAACGCAAAGCGCCCCGTCGCGGAGACGGGGCGCTTCGGTCGTCAGGTGGTGCGGAAAGGTCAGAAGCTGTAACCGATCCTGAAGCCGACGCCTATGGCGTCGTTGTCCGTGAAGTCGGCGGCGGCGACCGGCGTAGCACCGGCGGTGCGCGGATTGCTGTCACCAAAGCGCGTGTAGTTGATACCCGCCGTCAGTTCGACATTCTGGATCGAGTAGGTCCCACCCACGGTCAGACCAAATTGCCCGTTCGTCGGCCCAAGCGGCGAGACCAGATCGTCGCCACCTTCCTCGTAGGTCAGCGAGATCGCGCCGGAGAACTGCTCGCTGAACTTGCGACCGACCCCGAGGGTCAGGCGGTAGAAATCGTCGATGTCGGTCAGGCTGCTGCCGCCCAGACCGGACGGGCGAACCTTCACTTCGCTATAGTCGGCCCAGCGCACGCCACCGAACACCAGCGTATCGGCCGCGACGCCGGTCTGGAAGTCGATGTTGAGGGCCTGCGGGGTGGTCAGCGGCGTGTCCGGACCAGCGGCCCTGGGCGCGCCACCGGGGCCGCTTTCAATGGTGTCGAGGGTATGGTCGATCTCGGAGAAGTAGGTCACCGCAACGCGCAGCGCGATCTCGGGGATCTCGTAGGCGGCACCCAACTGGTAGCCGAAGCCGGTATCGCCATCGAAATCGGCGGCGTAGCCCGCGGCCGGGCCGTATGCGGCACCGTTCAGCGTCACCGCGGCGTCGATATCCTGCGCCCGGATACCGCCGAGAACGCTGAAGCGATTGTTGATTTTGTAGCGAAGCATACCGGTGATGGAGCGCGAGTTGAGCGTGGCCGTGGTGCCACCTAGGTTCACGCTTCCGCCCACCGGATAGGCGATGTCGGCGCCGTAGGGCTGATCCACGATGATTGCGAAGGAAAGCTTGTCGCTCAGGTCCTGCTTATAGCCGAAAGAGCCTTGGAAGAAGTTATCCGCAACATCACCGCTGGCGCCTGCGCCCGCACCGATGTTCCGGTCCGTGCCGTCGACCGAAGGCGCGACATAGCCGAAGTTCAACTCGGCATAGGTGCCTTCCTTGAAGATGATGCCGGTGGCCTGGTTAGAACGATCCAGCCCTCCGGCAAATGCGCCGGACGTGCTGACGGTCGCCGCGACAACGGCGAGTGTGAGACGATTCATATGGTTCTCATCCCTTGTGGTGCCCCCCATGAAGGGGCATGGACCGAACGGCGAGCTTCCTCTTCCCGGCCGCACGGTTACTGATGACGAAAGCGATGGATTCTGCAGCGGATTCGGTCAAATAAGACCCTACGTCACAAATCTTACTAATTTGCTGCGGTCCTGAACTATGGCGCGCGCGCAACAATCTGACTCTTGGGCGGGCGGGCCAGGTGAAGATTGATCCAGGCCGCACTGAAAATCACTGTGCCACCGATCAGCACCATCGGATCAAGGGCCTCGGAATAGATCCACGTCCCGACGAGCGCGATCAGCGGCAGGCGCAGAAAATCGACCGGCATGATGGTGGAGGCCGGGGCCAGTCGCAGTGCGTTGGTCAGGCACCAGTGTGCGCCAAGTCCGGCCAAGCCGATGGCGATGACCCAGGCGACAAGCGATTCGTCCGGCACCGCGATGTCCCCGTCCCACCCGGCGGCGACCAGCCCGAACAGCAGTTGCAGCGACGTCAGCCAGAACAGGATGCCGGTAACCGTCACGGTCCGCGTCAGACGGCGGGTCAGAAGGTTGGTAATGGCGAAAAACACTGCGGCGATGCCGACGAACAGCAGGCCGATGGAGACGTTGCCCGAAAACGGCTGCGCCACGATCAGCACGCCTGCGAAACCTGCGACGGCAACCACGATCTGAGCACCGCGCACCCGTTCGCCCAAGACCAGCGGTGCCAGCAGCAGCACCCAGATCGGCGAAGTGAACTCGACCGCGAAAACCTGCGCCAGCGGGGCGATCGTGATAGCGAGGAACCAGAGGTTCTGGCCTGTGAAATGTGCCAGGTTGCGGACGATCTGCAACGGCATGTGGCGCAGGGAAACCTGACCCATCCGTCCGGTCGCGACGGCCAGCCCCAGAACTACCACAACGCCGGTCAGCGACCTGTAGAGCATGATTTCGAACGTATCGAGCGCAGGGCTGACGACCCGCCCAGCGATGGCCATCAGGCAAAAACTGGCCACACTGCCCAGCATCCAGAGCGCGGCCACAAAGGTCTGTGATGACATCCGGAGTCAGCTTCCGCTGGCCGCGTCGGGGTCCTGATACACACCCTGTTCCTTAAGCGCGTCGATCACTTCCTTTGGCATGTAGGTCTCGTCGTGGCGCGCAAGGATCTCGGTTGCCTGAAACGTCGCATCGACATACTGCCCGGTGCCGATCATGCCTTCGCCCTCGCCGAACAGGTCGGGCAGAACGCCGGTATAGGTAACGGGGACAGACGCGCCGCCGTCGGTGACGCGAAACGTGATCTGAGTGCCCTCGCCGCGGATCAGGCTGCCGTCTTCGACCAGGCCGCCGATGCGAAACACCTGGCCGGGCGGCGGCGGCGCGGCGGTTACTTCGCTGGGCGACATGAAGAACTGGATGCCGCCCCGGAAACCATAGCCGATCAGGGCCGTCGCCCCGGCCAGCGCGACAGCCGCAATCACGATGATCTGGATCCGGCGGGTCTTTTTCAGCGAACGCATCGGCGTGTATCCTCAGGCGGCATCAAACGACAGGGGGCGGCGCAGAAACTGCGTGGCGCGGGCCGAGACCTGTTCGGGATCGCCGGTCGTCAACATCCGCGAGACACCACCGCGCGCCATGTGGGGCCTGCGCGACAGGTAATCGGTAAGGCTGGCGGCGACAATATCCGCCTGACTGTACACGGTCACGTTTTCGCCAAGCGCGCGCTGAAACGCATCCTGCACCAGCGGGTAATGCGTGCAGCCCAGAACGGCGGCCTGCGGCACGGGCATCTTGCGGCGCAGGGCGTCGACGTGGCTCCGGACCAGCGCCTCGGCCAGGATCATGTCACCGTCCTCGATCGCATCGACGACACCGCCGCAGGCCTGAGCCTCCACGTCGACGCCGATGGCCCGAAAGGCCAGCTCGCGCTGAAATGCGCGACTGGCGACGGTGGCGGGCGTGGCGAACAGCGCGACCTGTTTCACATCGACTTCGCGCGGCGGAGAGTTGTCGCCCCAATTGCGTTCGGTCAGCGCCTCGATCAGCGGGACGAAGACGCCCAGCACGCGCTTGCCCTCGGGCACCCCCGCCTCCTGCATCCGGCGCAGGGCGGCGGCCGATGCCGTGTTGCAGGCCAGAACCACCAGATCGCAGCCCATGTCCCACATGTCATGGACGGCGGTGCGGGTCAGGTCGTGGATGGCCTCCGGCTCGCGCACGCCATAGGGCGCATGGGCATTGTCGCCATAATAGGTAACGGCAAGATCGGGCATCCGGCGCGTCACCGCATCCCAGATGGTCAGGCCGCCAAGGCCGCTGTCGAAGATGCCGACGCTCATGCGCGGGCCGGTGTCGTGGAATTCATGTGCAGCCCGCTTTCTGTTTATCCCAGTCGAAGCCCAATGCGGCATCCTCCTGCCCGGCCAGATAAGTCCTTGCGCGCAGAATCGCCATCAGATCTGCCTGATTTCCGGGAATCGCGGCGATTTCGCCGGGTGGCAGCGGTGCACCGACCGACACCCGAACGGGTCCGTCGACACGCGCCCTGAATTCGCGGACCAGAAGACCCATCCGCAGCGTTGCATGAATGTGGCTGGCAAGCTGGAACATGCGCGAATTCGATCCCTGAAAATGCAGAGGAACGACCGTCGCACCCGATTGCCGGATCAACTTCGCCGAAAACCCCCGCCAATAGGGATCGCGGGCCCGGCCGAACGGCCTCACCGGGGTCGAAACCGCACCGCCTGGGAAGACGCCGATGATGCCGCCTTCAGCCAGATAGGCCAGAGCACTCCGGCGCATGGAAAGATTGGTCGCCTGACCGGCCCGGCTGTCGTCGAAACTAACCGGCAGGATCGCATCAGCCAGATCGGGCGCACGCAGGAAAACGTCGTTGGCAACGATCTTGAACCCCTGCGGCCGCACCCGCGACAACAGCAGCGACAGCATCAGCCCGTCGAGGATGCCATAGGGGTGGTTGGCAACCACGACGACCGGCCCTTCGCGCGGGATCAGGTCCAGCGTTCCGCGCACGATATCGGGATACAATCCGTAGCGGCTGGCCATTTCCTCCCAGAAGATCGCGCCTTCGGCTACGGCGTCGTCATACCCACGCGCGCGACGCAACAGGGCATGGCGACCGGTCAGGATTTCCAGTCCGCGAATGACCATGCGGCCGCTCCGGGTCCGGGCGGAGTTCGCGTAGGTGATATCGCGGGCGACATTCGAGGTCATGTCCGGTTTCTAGCATCGGTGCGGGATGCGGTGCCATTCCAATCTGCGGGACAGGGATATGCAGACAGACATGCAAAAGGCGCCCCGTGGGGCGCCTTCGATCCAACGATCCGAAACGGATCGAATGGGATCAGGAGTTCGCTTTGATGAACGTCACCGCATCGCCGAATGTCTGGATCGACTCGGCGGCGTCATCGGGGATCTCTATCCCGAACTCTTCCTCGAAGGCCATCACAAGCTCGACGGTGTCGAGCGAGTCGGCACCAAGATCGTCGATGAACGACGCATTCTCGGTTACCTTGTCTTCCTCGACGCCCAGATGTTCGACGACTTTCTTGCGGACCCGGTCCTCGATGTCGCTCATGTCTCTACCTCATCTCGATGCCCGATTTCGGGCGGGTGTGCATGTCCGTGACCCCATGCCGGGTTGCCCGAAACGCCGGGCCTCGGGGTCGCCCCCGAATGTGTGCGCCGCCTATATCATGGAGGCGCAAGATGGCAAATCCTTTGTCCGGCGCGGCCTAGAGCATGGCCATGCCGCCGTTCACGTGAATCGTCGCCCCTGTGACATAAGCCGCTTCTTGGCTGGAAAGATAGGTCACGGCGGCTGCGATTTCGCCCGGTGTCCCCATTCGACCGGCGGGAATCTGATCGTTTATCTTGGATTTCTGGTCGTCGGTCAGCTTGTCCGTCATCGGCGTGGCGATGAAACCGGGGGCAACGGTGTTGACGGTGATGTTGCGCGACGCGACTTCATAGGCCAGCGATTTTCCCATGCCGACCATGCCCGCCTTGGACGCGGCATAGTTCCCCTGACCGGGGTTACCGGTTGCCCCCACGATGCTGCTGATGTTGACGATGCGGCCCCAGCGCGCCTTCATCATGCCACGCAACACGCCTTTGGACAGGCGAAATGCCGACGTCAGGTTGACGTTGATGACGTCGGCCCATTCCTCCTCGGACATGCGCATGAAGAGGTTGTCGCGGGTGATGCCGGCATTGTTGACCAGAATGTCGACCGATCCCATTGCCTCGATTGCCTGTTTGGGCAGGGCGTTGACGGCATCGGCATCCGACAGGTTGCAGGGCAGGATATGCGCCCGCTCGCCCAGATCGGAGGCCAGCGACTTCAGCGGTTCTTCGCGTGTGCCGGACAGGCCAACGGTGGCACCTTGACCATGCAGCGCGCGGGCAATTTCCGCGCCGATGCCGCCGGACGCGCCGGTAATCAGTGCGCATTTTCCTGTCAGATCAAACATCTGCTGGCCTTTCTTCATGTGAATGTCTCAAACCGACGCAGTTGCGTCTGCCACGTCCGAAGCCGTGCCGATGGCGCGCGTCGCGACACCCTTGTCGATGCGCCGGATCATGCCGGACAAAGCCTTGCCAGCCCCGATTTCCCAGACCTCGGTCACGCCCATCTCGACCATGCGGCCCACGCTTTCGCGCCAGCGGACCGACCCGGTGATCTGATCGACCAGCAGCGACCTGATCGAAGTGGCGTCCTGAACGGGCTGGGCCGTGACATTCGCGATCAGCGGCACGGAGGGGTCGGCGATGTCCACATCGTCCAGCGCCTCGGCCATGACGCGGGCCGCAGGTTCCATCAGATCGCAGTGGAACGGGGCGGAGACGGGCAGCAACATCGCACGCTTCGCCCCCTTGTCCCTGGCGATGACAAGCGCGCGCTCGACCGCTTCGCGGTGGCCCGACACGACGACCTGACCCGGATCGTTGTCGTTCGCGGCCTGACAGACCTGATCCTCGGCGGCTTCACGGGCGACGGACTGCGCCGCCTCGAAGTCCAGTCCCAAAAGGGCGGCCATCGCACCGATACCGACCGGGACGGCGTTTTGCATCGCCTCGCCGCGGATGCGCAACAGACGCGCCGCATCGGCCAGCGTGATCGACCCGGCGGCGACCAATGCGGTGTACTCGCCCAGACTGTGACCGGCCACGACGGCAGCGTGTTCAGCGACTGTAATACCTTCGGATTCCAGGGCACGCAGGGCGGCGATCGACGTGGCCATCAGGGCAGGCTGTGCGTTGCGGGTCAGCATCAGGTCGTCGGCTTCGCCAGACCAGATCAGGGCCGAAAGGTTTTCGCGCAGGGCGCTGTCCACCTCGTCAAACACGGCACGGGCCGTCGGATAGGCGTCGGCAAGATCGCGCCCCATGCCGATGGCCTGCGCGCCCTGACCGGGAAAAACGAATGCTCTGCTCATGATGTGCCCCCTTGTTTGCTAGCGGTTTACCGATGCCGGACGGCGGTGTGAACCCTGCACGTTCCGGTGCGATGACGCACACAAATACGGAATGGTCCCTGGGCGGGCTCTCGGGCCTCGACTGCATGCCGGACCAGCGCTGCTTGCATTCGCGACCTGCCCCGGCGTCATCGAACATCGACGTCGGTATGATCGCTGACGTTCATGGCCGCGATGTGCAGGTCCTCACGATCCCCGACCGTGCGCTGCCATAACGCTTCGTTAACCGTTCGACCCGAGCCTCTGGCTTTCACGCAATCAGAGCATGGGAGGTCGGGCCATGTTGTCGGTTCGTGCCATCGCAGAAGAAATCGTCGCCCGCGAGGGTGGCTATGTCAACGATCCGGACGATCCGGGCGGGGCGACCAATTACGGTGTTACCATCCATACGATGCGGGCGCTGGGACTCGATATCGACGGCGACGGGGATGTCGATACGGACGACGTGCGCGCCCTGCCACGCGCCCGCGCCGTCGACATTTTCATCGACAATTATTTTCGTCGCGCCCGGATCGATACACTGCCCGAGGCGTTGCAGGCCTCGGTCTTCGACATGCAGGTCAATTCCGGGGCCAATGCGGTCCGTATCCTGCAACGCCTGCTGGGGCGCATGGGGCATCGCGTCTCGGTCGACGGGCGCATCGGTCCCAGGACTGCCGCCGCCGCCCGTGCGGCGCAGGACGCCGCGCCGGATCACCTGGCCGACGCCTACGGCATCGCGCGGCGCAACTGGTACTATGCGCTGGCCGACCGGCGCCCGTCGTCGCGCAAATACGCCCGCCGCAGGGATGGCGGCAAAGGCGGCTGGATCACGCGAGCCGAGGCATTCATCTCGCCGCGCTATCACCTGACGGCGGCGGAGCATGCGGAAAGGACGGCGAAATGGGGGTAGTGTCGGGCATCGTCGCGGGCACAGGCGCGGTCGATGCGCTGGGCCGGGCGGCGCGGGGGGTGGCCGAAGTATTCCTGCCCAACGCGACCGACGGGCAGCGTCAGGGGGCCGAGGCGCAGAAAGCCGCACTGGAGCAGCTGGGCAGTGAGTTCGCGCTGGACCGGCGCGGTCTGTTCGACCGGTTCGTCGACGGGCTGAACCGTTTGCCGCGCCCGATGCTTGCAATGGGAACGCTGGGCCTGTTCGTCTATGCGATGGTCGACCCATTGGGGTTCGCCGCCCGGATGGGGGGGCTCGCCTATGTGCCCGACCCGCTGTGGTGGCTGCTTGGCGCGATCGTCGGTTTTTATTTCGGCGCACGGGAGATGCATTATCTTCGGGCACCCGCGACAGTCCCGATCCCCGTACGGCCCGAACCCGTGCAATCCGCCTGGATCGCCGGAGAGGATGATGACAGTGCAAATTCCGCGCTGAGCGATTGGCAAGCCGACCGCGACTGATCGGGTTGACGCGGAAGTGTCCAGTTGACGCGGAAGTGCCCAGTTGACGCGGAAGTGTCCAGTTGACGCGGAAGTGATCGTGCTCGCCTGTGACCGCCGGTCGCGCCCCATTGGCTGCGACCGGCTGTTGTCGTAAGGCAGGCCCCATGATTGCAGAACTTGGACACTTCGCCCTGATAACGGCCTTCGCGGTCGCCATCGTACAGATGATCGTGCCGATGATCGGCGCGTGGAAGGGATGGAGCGGATGGATGGCCGTCGCCAGCCCCGCTGCCTCCGCGCAGGTCGCTTTGGTAGGCGTTGCCTTTGCGGCACTGACCTATGCCTTCGTGACGTCGGACTTCTCGCTACGGCTCGTGGTGCTGAACTCCCATACCGACAAGCCGATGCTCTACAAGGTCACCGGCGTCTGGGGAAACCATGAGGGATCGCTGCTGTTGTGGGTGCTGATTCTCGCGCTGTTTGGGGCGACGGCGGCCTGGTTCGGGGGGCAGTTGCCCGCGACGCTCAAGGCGCGTGTTCTGGCCGTGCAGGCCAGCATCGGCGTGGCTTTTTATGCCTTCATCTTGTTCACGTCGAACCCTTTCATCCGCATGCCCGTTCCGCCCTTCAACGGTGAGGATCTGAATCCCCTGCTGCAAGATCCGGGCCTGGCCTTCCACCCGCCGTTTCTCTACCTCGGCTACGTCGGCCTCAGCATGTCGTTCAGCTTTGCAGTGGCTGCCCTGATCGAAGGCCGCGTCGATGCCGCATGGGGCCGCTGGGTCCGCCCGTGGACGCTGGCGGCATGGCTGTTTCTGACCGTGGGTATCGCGCTGGGATCGTGGTGGGCCTATTACGAACTGGGCTGGGGCGGGTTCTGGTTCTGGGACCCGGTCGAAAACGCCAGCTTCATGCCTTGGCTGATTGCCGCCGCCCTGCTGCACTCCGCCATCGTCGTCGAAAAACGCGAGGCGCTGAAGGCCTGGACGATCCTGCTGGCAATTCTCGCGTTCGGATTTTCACTCGTGGGGACGTTCATCGTGCGCTCGGGCGTGTTGACGTCGGTCCACGCCTTCGCCAACGACCCCGAACGCGGCGTGTTCATTCTGGCCATCCTCGGCTTCTTTACCGGCGGCGCGCTGCTGCTCTATGCGGTCCGCGCACCTGTGATGCAGGCCAAGGGCGTGTTCGGCGTGGTCAGCCGGGAATCGGCTCTTGTGGCCAATAATCTCCTGCTGGTGGTCAGCGCCTTCGTGGTCTTCACGGGCACTGTCTGGCCACTTGTGGCTGAACTGGCGTTCGGACGCACACTGTCCGTGGGGCCGCCCTTCTTCAATATGGCGTTCACCCCCTTCGTGATCGTTCTGGCCGCGATTCTGCCGGTGGGCTCGATCCTGCCGTGGAAGCGGGGGCGGGGCCGGGTGCTGCGCGTGCTCTGGCCCGTGGCCGTGCTGGCACTGGCAGTCATGGGACTGGTCTGGGCAATGCAAACCGGACGCAGCCTGGGTGGGCCGCTGGGTGCTGGCCTTGGTGTCTGGCTGTTCGCGGGTGCGGTGGTCGATCTGGCGACGCGCACGGGACGCGGGCGCTGGTCCGATCGTCTGGGTCGTGTCACGCGACTGCCGGGGGCAGACTGGGGTAAAGCGCTGGCGCACGGGGGGCTGGGTATCACCGTATTCGGTGTCGCCGCTCTGATCGCATGGCAGCAGGAAGGGATCGCGGTCCTCGACATCGGTGACCGGCTGACGGTCGGGAAATACGAAGTGGTACTGAACGACGTGACCCAGTTGCGCGGCCCGAATTATGTCGCCACCCGTGCCGATCTGACGGCTTGGGAAAACGGCCGTCTGCTGGGCGACCTGTTTCCGGAAAAACGTATCTATCCCGTCGCCCAGATGCCCACGACCGAGGCCGGGATCGACAGCAGCCTGACTCGCGACGTCTATGCCGTGATCGGCGATGCGCAAACAGGCGGCGGCTGGGCGATCCGGGTCTATATCAAACCCTTCGCCAACTGGATCTGGGGCGGCGCGATCATCATGGCGCTGGGCGGATTGCTGTCGCTGACCGACCGCCGCTACCGCGTGGCAGCAGGCGCGCGCAAGGCGCCCGCAACCGGTGGGGTGCCAGCGGAATGAGGGGGTTGGTCCTGGCCGCGCTGATTGCCGCCACTCCTGCGCTTGCCGTCGAACCGGGCGAGCAGTTGGACGATCCGGTGCTGGAGGCACGGGCCCGCGAGCTGTCGAAAGGATTGCGCTGTCTGGTCTGCCGGAACGAAAATATCGACGAAAGCGGCGCGGACCTCGCCGCCGAGTTGCGCATTCTGCTCCGTGAACGGCTGGTGGCGGGCGATACCGATACGGAAATCATCGATTACATGGTCGCGCGCTACGGTGAATATGTCCTGCTGAAGCCGACCATGACCGGGGTCAACATGATCCTGTGGATCGCGCCGCTCACCCTGTTTTTGCTGGGCGGTGCGGTCGCGGGCGTGGCGATCACGCGGCATCGTGGCACGCCCGCCGCCCTGAACCCAGAGGAAGAGGCGCGCTTGCAGGCTTTGATGGATGGCGACAGGCTGACCTGATAACTCGACTCTGCGATCCGCAGCCAATCGAGGCATGCCATCTGCCACGCGATGTGACCTTTTTTCTGAATGGTGTCTGCCGGTTCAGACATCTCCTGCGCAATCAGCTGGAATACGTTCCCGCGCATCGAAGCCTGCTGAGCGCCGTCTTGCGCGCCGCAGGTTTTTTGGCGCGGCACAGCGGGCGGAAGGGGCGCAGGCAGCGCGTGGAACGGGCCGAATACCGTCGCCCGACACCGACGCCGCGCGCGACGATCCGGGCTGTCGTGCCCTGATCCGTGCCGTCAGGTTCCGCTAGCGATGTGCAGCGGCCCGCCCTAGGGTCGCTGCGAACGTGGACGGAGACCCCTATGGACTATGAAACGATCCGGCTCAGCGAACGCGACGGTGTCGCAACGCTGACCCTGCAGCGCCCCGACGTGTTGAACGCGCTGTCGACTCAGATGCGCGCCGAAATCCTGCACGCCGTGCACGAGTCCGAAAAGACCGCCCGCGTTCTGGTGATGACGGGCAAGGGCAAGGCCTTCTGTTCCGGGCAGGATCTGGGCGACCGCGCCAATCTCAACACCCTGAACCTGGAACGCACGCTGCGCGACGAATACGAGCCGATGCTGATGGCGATTTTCGACTGCGCCATTCCCACCATCGCTGCCGTCAACGGCCCGGCGGCGGGGGCGGGTGCGAACCTGGCGCTGGCCTGTGACGTGGTGATCGCGACGGAATCGGCGGTGTTCCTGCAGGCGTTTACCCGCATCGGCCTGATCCCCGACGCGGGCGGCACCTACTGGCTGCCGCGTCAGATGGGCATGGCCAAGGCTATGGGTGCGGCGCTGTTCGCCGAGCCTGTCACCGCGCGCCAGGCCAGCGACTGGGGGATGATCTGGGAGGCGGTTGCGGACGAGGATTTCGCCGAGGTCTGGAACGAGCGGGCGACGCATCTGGCGAACGGCCCCTCGCTGGCCTACCGGAACGTCAAACGGGCAATCCGTGGATCGTTCGAGAACTCGCTGGCCGAGCAGCTGATGCTGGAGGCCAGGCTCCAGGGCGAAGCCGGTCATTCGCGCGACTTCAAGGAAGGTGTGATGGCGTTTCTGGAAAAGCGGCCGGCCAAGTTCGAGGGGCGGTAGATCGGTCTCAACTTGTAGTGCCTGGATGGCCTGAGCCAACGGGTGTGCGTCGCGGCTTCGGTCACTCTTTCAGTTTGAAAAGACTGAATTGGAAGGACTGCGGACTGCCCCATGGCGTCTGGTGCAGATCACGACGAGACGTCACGAGTTCGAACTTCGCGCCCAGAACCGCGCCGAGGCTCTCTGGGCTATATCGAACGACCGGCAGGCCGCTGCATTTTTCGGGGCCGTCCGGCGCAAAGGTGGCAATGATTGCATGTCCGCCGGGACGCAGGGCACGGCCAAGCCGATCGATGTAGGCGGCGCGATCATCCCTATCGACCAGGAAGTGGAATACGGCCCGGTCGTGCCAGAGATCGAAAGTCCTCTCCGGCGTCCATGTCGTGACGTCGGCGACGACCCAATCGATTGACTTGCCCGGCTCGCCGGTCTGCTGTCGCGCTCTCTCCACGGCGGATTCGGCGATATCCAGGACAGTCACATCACGAATTCCCAACTGGAGGAGCCGTTCGGCGAATTGCGATGTCCCGGCCCCCACATCGACGACGGACGCGATGGGGCCAGCCTGTTTGCAAAGTTCGAGGGAAATCTCGGGATCGGCCTGATGCCAGCTCAATTCGGTCTCGGTCTTCTCGTCATAGACCTTCTCCCAATGGCTCGTTCGATCCTGTGTCATGGAACTTCTCCTGTCTTGCAGCTCGCCTGGGGGCAGGCCGCTTGGGTATTGTCTGCATAGTATCGGATGGCCGCAATGTCCCGCCCTTGAGGTATTCCATCGACATGGCCGGTTCTGGTCCGAAATCGCATCCGCGTTTGTTTCGGGATGCGCCCACGCCCGCCGCCGCCGCATCACCATGCCTTGAGAGGGGGGGCATCGCAGTGTATCAGCCCCTAAAGACTTGGAGGTAGGGCAGATGCAGATGCGCCGTGTCGTCGTGACAGGACTGGGAATGGTGACGCCGCTGGCCAGCGGCGTTGAGGAAACGTGGCGGCGACTGATCGATGGTGAGTCCGGGGCCGGACCGATCACGCGGTTTGACGCGAGCCATCTGGCCACGACCTATGCCTGCGAGATTCCGCGTGGCGATGGCAGCGACGGCACATTTAACCCTGACGACTGGATGGAGCCGAAGGAGCAGCGCAAGGTCGACGACTTCATCCTGTACGGCATGGCGGCGGCGGTTCAGGCAGTCGAGGACAGCGGCTGGCAACCCGGCGAGGAAGGCAAGCTGCGCACCGGCGTGATGATCGGGTCGGGTATCGGCGGGTTGCAAACCATCGCGGAAACCGCTGTTTTGCTTAAGGAACGTGGGCCGCGGCGGGTGTCGCCATTCTTCATTCCGTCGGCTTTGATCAACCTCGTCTCCGGTCAGGTTTCGATCCGGTATGGCTTTAAAGGCCCGAACCACGCGGTCGTCACCGCCTGTTCGACGGGGGCGCATGCCATTGGCGATGCGTCGCGTCTGATCGCACTGGGCGATGCGGATGTGATGATCGCGGGCGGAGCGGAAAGCCCGATTTCCGAGATTGGAATCGCCGGTTTCAACGCCTGCAAGGCGCTCTCGACCAAGTGGGGCAACGATCCGACCAAGGCCTCGCGCCCCTATTCCGAAGACCGCGACGGCTTTGTCATGGGCGAAGGCGCGGGCGTCGTCGTGCTGGAAGAATACGAACATGCCAAGGCGCGCGGCGCAAAGATCTACGCCGAGGTTCTGGGCTATGGCATGTCGGGCGATGCCTATCACATCACCGCGCCCAGCGAGACGGGCGACGGGGCCGAACGGTCGATGCGCGCCGCGCTGAAGAACGCCGAAATAAAGGCGGGCGATGTGGATTACATCAATGCGCACGGCACATCGACGATGGCCGACACGATCGAATTGGGCGCGGTGGAGCGTTTGCTGGGCGATCACGCGGCGAATGCCACGATGTCATCGACGAAATCCGCCATCGGGCATCTTTTGGGGGCAGCTGGAGCGGTCGAGGCGATCTTCTGCATTCTGGCCCTGCGCGATCAGGTTGCGCCGCCGACGCTGAACCTAGATACGCCTGCGGTAGAGCCCAAGCTGTCGCTTGCGCCGAAAGTGGCCGAGAAGCGGAAGGTCGACGTGGTCTTGTCGAACTCCTTCGGCTTTGGTGGCACAAACGCATCGCTCGTCATGGGCAAGCTTTAACTTCGAGGCATAAATATCTGATGTGGAAGCATATTGCCGCCAACGCGCTGACCCTTGGCGTCGTTTTGATCGCTGCGCTAGCCGGGATTATCCAGATCGGGAAATCCAGATGGGCCGAGCCGGGACCGCTGGAGTCCGCGACCTTTTTCGAAGTGCCGCGCGGATCAAATATGCGCGAGGTCTCGACCCGTCTGGCCGAGGATGGCATCGTGTCTTCGGGAAGCATCTTCCGCATAGGCACCGGCTATGCCGAGCGGGACGGCGACCTGAAGTTCGGAACCTACGAAATCCCCTCCGGGGCTTCCATGCCCGAAGTTCTGGACATCCTGACCGCCGGAGGGCCGTCGGTGTTTCCATACACGGTTACCTATATGGTGCGGCAGACCGACCCGGAAATCCGGGTACGGGAACGGATACCGGGGCAGGACCAGCTGATCGAGATCGCAACCTTTGCGCCCGGAGACGAGGTGCCGGAGGATTACGCCGCGCTTCTGGAGCGTGGCGTTCCGATCACCTGGCGTGTATCTGTGGCACCGGGACTGACATCCTGGGATATCATTAACGGCCTGGAATCGGTCGACTTTCTGGATGGCGCGGATATGCCGGTGCCGCCCGAGGGAACGCTTGCGCCCGATACCTACGACGTGGCGCGGGGGTCGTCGGCCGAGGAGTTGGTGAACCGCATGCGCGTCTCGCAGGAGCGCATTCTGGCGGATGCCTGGGCCAGCCGTGCCCCGAACCTGCCGATCACCTCGCCCGAGGAAGCGCTGATCCTGGCGTCCATCATCGAGAAGGAAACGGCCATCGCGGAGGAGCGACGTCGCGTGGCGGCGGTGTTCATAAACCGTCTGAACCAAGGGATGCGCCTGCAAACAGACCCGACGGTGATCTATGGTATCACCAAGGGTGAGGGCGGTCCGCTGGGACGGGGCATCCGGCAATCGGAATTGCGGGCCGAAACGCCTTACAACACCTATGTGATTGACGGTTTGCCGCCGACGCCCATCGCCAACCCCGGTGCCGAAGCGATCCGCGCGGCACTGGACCCGGAACAGACGAACGAGATATTCTTTGTGGCTGATGGGACTGGCGGACACCTCTTTGCCGAGACGCTGGCCGAACATAATCAGAATGTCGCGGCATGGCGCGCGATCGAGGCGGCACGGGAGGCCGCGGAAGGCGCGCAGACCGGCAATTGAGATTTCAAATGTCTGACATTTGAAGTCTCGTCGGAAAACGGATCAAATGTCAGACAATTGGTCATGACGTGCGAAAGGGCAGCCATATGGCTGCCCTTTGCAGTTTTCCGAAGGTGAATCAGCGTACGATGCGAACGATGGTGCGGTTCTCGGGGTTCACCAGAACCGGGCTACCGTTGAGGTTGACGTAAGCCAGTTCACCGTCCTGAACGGGAACGAGCGTGACCTCGGCAGGCAGGGTGGCCCCGGTGACAACTTCGCCCTGCACGTAGATCGGCTGGATGGGGTTCTGCTGGACGTAGGTCACGGTCTCTTCCTTGACCTCGACGCCTGCTGCGGCACCCAGAGCGGAGCCGATGAGGACACCGCCAACGATCGCAGCGGGACCACCGATGGCAGTTGCAGCAATGGCCGCACCGGCGCTGCCGCCGATGAAGGCTTCGTCGCCGTTGTTGCTTTCGTCATAGGTGACGGTTTCGACGGTCGTGACGGTGGCGGAGGGCAGGGCGACCATCTGTTCTTCTTCGGTCACGACAAGATAGGGCGCATAGGCATAGCCCGTCTCGCCTTCATAGGTGACCTCGCACCAGGAGCCACCTTCGACGCAACCAGTGACGTCGACCATGGCTTCTGCGGGCAGGGTGCTTCTGATGACGTAGTTTTCGCCGGGACCGACGCGCAGATTGAGATCGGTAGCGACCTGGGCCTGAGTCTGGGCCAGGACGGGTGTGGCGGCAATCAGCGCTGCGGCGCTGACGGCGGAAAGAGTACGGTAGGTCATATGATGCTCACTTAATTGTTTGCAGGCACGTCCGGACATCCGGACGCCATCGCCGAAGCGACGCGATGACAACAGGCGAGATGCTGTGGCGTTCCCTGATATGCGATAACGGGATGCTGCAATTCTGAAACCATCATGAAAAATGTTTAATAAAACAAAGTGTTGAAAGATAAGTATGCGGAAATGCAGAAATCCTGTTGACCCACCGAACGCTCAAAAACATCTTTAGGGCAAGCTGGAAGAAGTGGGCGAGGCGGCACGGGTGACACCCCGGTCGCCTTTTTCGTTTCTGCCGACGTGCGGACCAAACCGAAACTGCACGGAGCTTGAAGATATGGACAGTGAACAAATGATCCACCCGTCCGAAGAGGCGGATATCGACACGCGGACACGGGCGGAGGGCGCATTTCTGAGCATGCTCGCCCTTCGCAAGATACTTCAGGGAAGCCTGGACGCGCTTAAGGACAAGCCTTTGGCCGAGCTGGAGATTGCCGGGCTGGCAACGCTTCACAAGGATTTGGGCAAGGCCGTTCAGATGATCCTGGTGGAAGAAGGGAAGGTGGAAGATGCGCTATGCACCCAACGAGGAGGAGACGGGATCGACCTTGACGCGGCACGCGCTGAGATCGGGCGCCGTCTCGATGGCATCCGCGCCCATCTGGATGCGGGAGAGATTTCTGGAGCAACTGGAAGCGAATGAGCTTCAGGCACTGCCGTATCTTTTCGACTTCTGGGCTTTGGACCATCAACTGCCACCCGAGGGTGATTGGCGCACCTGGGTCATTCTGGGCGGTCGCGGCGCGGGCAAGACCCGCGCCGGGGCCGAATGGGTGCGCGCCCAGGTCGAGGGTTCGCGGTCGTTACAGGCAGGGGTTGCCCGCCGGGTGGCGCTGGTAGGGGAAACATACGATCAGGTGCGGGACGTGATGATCGAGGGGGAGAGCGGCATTCTGCGCTGCACGCCCCCGGATTGGCGCCCGCAGTGGAAAGCCACAAGCCGCAAGTTGGTCTGGCCGAACGGAGCCGAGGCGCAGGCGTTTTCGGCGCATGATTTCGAGGCGCTGCGCGGGCCGCAGTTCGACGCGGCCTGGGTCGACGAGCTGGCCAAGTGGAAATCGGCGGAAGATGCGTGGGACATGTTGCAGTTCTGTCTGCGGCTTGGAAACAATCCGCAGGCCGTGGTGACGACGACACCCAAGAACGTGCCGGTTCTGAAGGACATCCTGGCGCGGAAATCGACGGTGATGACGCATGGCGCGACGGAAGTGAACCGGGCCAATCTGGCGCGCGGATTCCTGACGGAAGTGATGGAACGCTATGGCGGGACGCGGATGGGGCGTCAGGAGCTGGACGGTCTGTTGCTGGAGGATATCGAGGGGTCGTTCTGGTCGACGCCCCTACTGGATGCGTTGCGTGTGGATGAGGTGCCGGCGTTCGACAGGATCGTGATCGGCGTGGACCCGGCGGTGTCATCGGGCGGGACCGCGGACGAGACCGGGATCGTGGTCGTGGGCGCGGTTACGTCAGGACCGCCACGGGACTGGACAGCCTGGGTTCTGGAAGATGCGACGGTCTCGGCGGCCAGCCCCAGCGAATGGGCGAAGGCGGTGGCGGATGCCTATGACCACTGGGGCGCGGACCGGGTGGTCGCGGAAGGCAATCAGGGCGGCGAGATGATCGAGGCGGTGCTGCGGCAGGTCGCGCCGACCGTCAGCTATCGCAAGGTGATGGCGCGCAAGGGCAAGGCCGCGCGGGCCGAGCCGGTGGCGGCGCTGTATGAACAGGGCCGGGTGCGGCACCTGCGGGGGCTGGGGCCGCTGGAGGATCAGATGTGCCGGATGGCCGTGGGCGGATATCGCGGCAAGGGATCGCCGGACCGCGTGGACGCGCTGGTCTGGGCACTGTGGGCGGCACTGCTGGACCCGGACCGCACGCGGTCGGGACCGAGACTGCGGCAGTTGTAATCGACGGAACATGGAAGAATGGGGGCCCGGCGGGGCCCTTTCTTTTTGGCAAGACGGAAGGACGACCGATGTTCGGATTTGGGCGAAAGGACGGGGGCGGCGCGCCCGAGGTGAAGGCTTCGGCGACGGGACGGCTTGCCGCGATGGGATCGGCCGGGCGCGCGGTCTGGTCATCGCGGGATACCGGCACGCTGACGCGGATGGGGTTCACCGGGAACCCGGTCGGGTTTCGCGCCGTGAAGTTGATTGCGGAGGCGGCGGCGTCGGTGCCGCTGACCTGTGCGGACCACGAAGGGCGGCTGGACATGCACCCTGTGCTGGGACTGCTGTCGCGGCCCAATGGCGCACAGGGACGGGGCGAGTTTCTGGAGGCGATGTTCGGGCAGTTCCTGTTGACCGGCAATGCCTATGTCGAGGCGGTCGGGCCGGACGGTCTGCCGCTGGAATTGCATGTGCTGCGGTCGGATCGGATGGCGGTGGTGCCGGGATCGGACGGCTGGCCGGTGGCGTATGATTACACGGTCGGGGGCCGGGTACATCGGTTTCGCGTCGGCGAGACCTCACCGATCTGCCACGTGCGGGCATTTCATCCGCAGGACGATCATTACGGGTTGTCGCCGTTGCAGGCGGCGGCGAATGCCATCGACGTGCACAATTCTGCGTCGCGCTGGTCGAAGGGCCTGCTTGATAATGCTGCGCGTCCTTCCGGGGCGATCGTCAATTCCGGTGAGGGTTTGACCCAGGAGCAGTTCGACACGCTGGCGTCCGAGATGGAGGCGCAGCATCAGGGCGCGCGTAATGCCGGGCGGCCGATGCTGCTGGACGGTGGTCTGGACTGGAAGCCGATGGGATTCAGCCCGTCGGACATGGAATTCCAGAAGACCAAGGAGGCCGCGGCGCGCGAGATCGCGATGGCCTTCGGGGTGCCGCCGATGATGCTGGGGATCCCCGGCGACGCGACCTATGCCAATTATGTCGAGGCCAACCGGGCGTTCTACCGTCTGACGGTTTTGCCGCTTGTGGCAAAGGTCTGCGAAGGATTGGCATACTGGCTGGGCGAACATGCAGGCGAGAGCCTCACCCTGTCGGCAGATCGCGACCGTATTCCCGCATTGCAGGCCGAGCGCGACGCCGAATGGAGCAGGATCGCGTCGGCCACGTTCCTGACGGACGCCGAAAAGCGCCGGATGCTGGGGCTGCCCCCGGCAGAGGATGCATGACGGCGGGCCGGACCGGCGGGTCCAGGTTTCTCTACGCACCGTTTTCCGACACCGAGGCGGCATTTCGGCGCGCGGAGGAGCGGCTGGCGGCGGTCGAGACGGCAGCTGCACGTCTGGAGACGTATCGGGCCGTGAACGAGGAAAAGCAAAAGCGCCTGGAGACGCACTTCAGTCAGATCGACAAGCGGCTTGATCGGATTGATGCGCTGATCTCGCGTCTGGTGTGGCTGATCCTCGCGGCGATCATCGGGGGATTTATGTCCTTCGTTTTGAAAGGAAACCTTCTCGGTGTCTAACATAGCGAAAGTAACGCGGGCTGCGTTGGTGCTGGGGATGAGCATGGCGCTTACACCCGCGGTGTTCACCGTTGGACCGTTGCTGGAGAGCCGGTTTTTCCCTGTCGTGTCACGGGCGGATATCTTCGATCAGGCGTCGGAGGCGGATGGGGTGATATTCCACGTCCGGTTTCGCAAAATGCGTCAGTGCGAATTTCTGGGGCTGGCCTGGTACGAAGGACCGGTGCGACGGTTGGTCGAATTCCAGCCGTCCGTGACGGAAGTTGTGCCGGTGAGGACACGTCCCAAGGGGTTTCAGCAAGCGGGCCCATGGCGGATCGGGGGGCTTCGCAGCCTACGCGGCACACGGGCCTATGCATTGCACAGGTGCCACCCGCTCTGGATCACGATCACGGATTTCTTTGAGGGCTGAGGCGTCCGCCGTCGGGCGAATGTCTGCCGAAGCAGGAGTAATGACATGATGTTGGAACGCAAGTTCGCGCAGGGAGAAACCTCCGTGCGGCTGGAGGAAGATGCCCGGATCGCAGGCTATGCCTCGTGGTTCGGGGTAGAGGACACCGGGCGCGATGTCGTCGCGGCGGGAGCCTATTGTGACAGTCTGGCGCGTATTTCAGCCGAGGGGCGCCGGGTGAAGATGCTGTGGCAGCACGACCCGACCTGCGTGATCGGTGTCTGGGACGAGGTCCGCGAGGATGCGCGCGGATTGTTCGTGAAGGGACGTCTGTTGCCGGGCGTCGAGAAGGCCCGTGAGGCGGCGTCACTGATCGAGGCGGGTGCTCTGGACGGGCTTAGCATCGGATACACGGTCAAGCGGGCCGGAAAGGACAGTCAGGGGCGCAGGCTTCTGAAGGAACTGGAGCTTTGGGAGGTGTCGCTTGTGACCTTTCCGATGCTGCCCAGTGCGCGGGTCGGGGCCAAGGCGGACCCTCTGCGTGAAATGGCGCGGGCGATCCAGTCCGCGCGTCTTGAACTGGCGCGCGACTGACGCCGCCGACCACCCTCGAAAGGAACACCGGATGAGCCATGACGGCGTCGGGGAAGTGACAGAGGCGTTGACCGGACTGGTTAGCGATTTCAAAGGCTTCCGCCAGGATATCACCCAGAAGATGAAGCAACAGGAAGAACGTCTGAACATGACCTACATGAGCCAACGCCCACAACTTTCCACATCCGACATGGTGGAAGCACCGCATCAGAAGGCAATGGATGCCTATCTGCGGTCGGGCGACGACGACGGCCTGCGGTCGCTGGCGCTGGAGGGCAAGTCGATGAATACCGCCGTCTCGGCCGAGGGCGGATATCTGGTCGATCCGCAGACCGCCGAGACGGTCAAATCGGTGCTGACATCTTCGGCGTCGATCCGGTCGATCGCCACGGTGGTCAACGTCGAGGCGACATCGTTCGATGTCCTGGTCGATCGTACCGAAATGGGGGCCGGATGGGCCACCGAGAACGGATCGACCCAGGAAACCGATACATCGCTGTTCGACCGTATCTCGATCCCGCTGCATGAGCTGTCGGCGATGCCGAAAGCATCGCAACGCTTGCTGGATGACGCGGCCTTCGACGTCGAGGGTTGGCTGGCCACACGTATTGCCGACAAGTTCGCCACCTCTGAGGCTGCGGCCTTCATTACCGGGGATGGCATAGACAAGCCGCGCGGTTTCCTGGTCTATCCGAATATCGACGAGCAGAGCTGGACGTGGGGCAGCCTGGGATATGTCGCAACCGGCGCGTCGGGCGATTTCGAAGCAAGCAAGCCGTCTGATGCGATTGTCGATCTGGTCTATGCGCTGGGTGCGAAATACCGTGCCAACGCGAGTTTCGTCATGAATTCCAAGACGGCGGGTGCGGTGCGCAAGATGAAGGACGCGGACGGGCGGTTCCTGTGGACCGATAGTCTGGCCGCAGGGCAACCCGCACAGCTGATGGGATACCCGGTGCTGATCGCCGAGGATATGCCCGATATCGGCGTGGACACTACGGCCATCGCATTCGGCGATTTCGGCGCGGGATATACCGTGGCCGAACGTCCCGATCTGCGGGTGCTGCGCGACCCGTTCAGTGCCAAGCCGCATGTTCTGTTCTATGCAACCAAGCGGGTCGGCGGCGATGTGACCGATTTTTCCGCGATCAAGCTTCTGAAGTTCACGGTCGTCTGATCCAATTGCGCGGTCCCGGTCTTACAGTCGGGGCCGCCTGAAAATCTGTCGCCCGAAGCAGGGGCGATTCCCGTCCTTTGCGGGCCTGAAGGGTTCGCAGGGGAGGGTGGGGCCGGTGGGCCTCCGGCCTGGTCCGCACGTGCGGCGTACTGGTTCCACCCACCACGTTCGGAAAACACCAGACATGAAACTCGACGCGCAATGCGGAGGTGCGGATGGCGATGAAATTACAGAGGTCCGAAGGGATCGCGGATGAGGCGCTGCCGGTGGCGCAACTGGCCGCGCAAATGCGGCTGGCGGAAACCTACGACATCGTTCCGGGTCAGTCGGAACGGCTGAGATTACGGTTGAGGGCCGCGATTTCGTCGATTGAGGCGCGGCTGGGCAAGGTGTTGATCGCGCGTGAGGTTGTTGTCGCTGGCCTTACGGGCGTCGGGCAGGAGATTCCCTTGCCGATTGCTCCGGTTGCGGAGGTTTTGGGGGCCGAATTGACGATGCGCAGTGGCCCCCGCGCGCTGGGGCCGGTGACGCTGCGGAGCGATCCGCATCGGCCGGTTGCCCTGCTGTCGGAGGCTGTCGGGGAAGGGCTGCCGCTGACGATGACGCTACGCGCGGGATACGGGACGTGGAATGCGGTGCCGGATGCGCTGCAACAGGCGGTTCTGCTTATGGCGGAAACGTTGGACGCGGGCGATATGGCGGTCGGCGTTCAGATCGACGCGCTGCTGGCGCCATTCCGGGGTCTGCGCCTTGGAGGCATGGGCTGATGGGGCAGGTATACACCCGGCGGCTGACGCTGGAGGTGCCGGTCCGCACGCCCGATGGCGGCGGCGGTCAGGTCCGGGGCTGGGAAGAACGCGGTGCAATCTGGGCGGACGTCCGGATGCGGTCAGGCGGTCTGAAACACAGCGAATTCGGGCGCACACCGCGCTTGCAGGTGCGGATCAAGACGCACGCATTACCCGACGGTCACCCGACGCGACCGATTGCGGGTGACCGGCTGCGCGATGGAGGCCGCGTCTACGAAGTCGAGGCGACGCACGAGGACCTGAAGCATGTGCTGGTGATCCTGGCCAGCGACGTCCCCGGGGAAAGGACGACGCCATGAGTTACACCATGGGCGAAAGCCTTCAGACCGCCGTCTATGGCCGCCTGATCGCCGATCCGGCAGTGGATGCATTGTTGGGCGGCGCAGTGTTCGATTCGACACCCGAAGCCGCCCCGGACCTGTTCGTAGCTCTGGGGCACGAGCGGGCCGTGGGCATTTCCGACGCGTCGGGACAGGGGGCCATTCACCGAATGCGCGTCAGTGTGGTGACGCGGCGCGAGGGTTATATCGCCGCCAAAAAGGTGGCTGCAGCGGTTTCGGACGCATTGGTGGGGGACGAGTTGCCGCTGACGCGGGGGCGGCTGGTTTCAATGCGGTTCTTGCGGGCGGACGCCCGGCGAGACGAGGGCGAGGGCATCCGCAGGATCGACCTCTGGTTCCGCGCCCGGACCGATGATCAGGCCGTCTAGGTCGCAATTTCAGGAGTGTGAAACATGAGTGTTCAGGCAGGTAAGGACCTTCTGCTGAAGGTCGATCAGGATGGCACCGGCGTTTTCGTGACGCTGGCCGGGCTGCGCGCAACGCGGCTGACGTTCAACGCGGGAAGCGTCGATGTGACGTCGACGGAAAGCGCCGGGGGCTGGCGCGAGTTGCTGTCTGGCGGCGGTGTGAAATCGGCGCAGGTCAGCGGATCGGGCATCTTTCGGGACGAGGATACAGATGCGCGTGCGCGGCAGTTGTTCTTCGACGGCGAAGTCCCCGCATTTCAGGTGATTATTCCCGACTTCGGCATCGTGCAGGGGGCATTTCAGATCACGTCGCTGGAATACGGCGGTACGCACGATGGCGAGGCGACCTATGAAATCGCGCTCGCCTCGGCCGGGGAACTGACGTTCACGCCGCTTTGATGGGCGATGGAAACCCCTATGCGGGCGAAGTGGCGCTGGTCTTGGATGGGGAGCGTCACCTGCTGAAACTGACGCTGGGTGCCCTGGCCGAGCTGGAGACCGATATGCAGGCGGATAGTCTGGTCGGTCTGGTGCGTCGGTTCGAGAACGGCGGGTTTCGGGCGCGCGATGTCGCCCGGTTGTTGCTGGCAGGGTTGCGGGGGGGCGGTTGGCAAGAGGACGCCAGCCGACTTTTATCCGCTGAGATCGAGGGCGGGCCGATCGAGGCCACCCGGGTTGCCGCGCTGTTGCTGGGACGGGCGTTCGCCTTGCCGGAGCGATGAGCGGCAAGGCGGGTGACGAAGCCTTCGACTGGCCCGCGTTGATGGCCGCGGGATTGCGCGGTCTGGGCCTGAAACCGGCGGAATTCTGGGCGCTGACCCCGGCGGAACTGGCGTTCCTTCTGGGGCATGGCGACGGGCGATTGCCAATGGACCGGGCGGGGCTTGATGCCCTTGCCGCCCGGTTCCCCGATAAGGTGGAGACACGGAATGTATGACAGGGATCTGGACGAGGCGGGTATCGACGCCTCGCTCGACGCGCTTGAAGCGCGGTTGGGCGGATCGGAGGTGGTTGTTGCGCAGTTTACGGCGGAACTGGGAACGCTGGAGGGACAGATGTTGCATACCCAACGGGAGGTGCAGGGTTTGTCACGCACCTTTGGCGGGTCACTGAAACGGGCGTTCGACGGCGTGATTTTCGATGGCGCGAAGCTGTCTGATGCGCTGACCGGACTGGCGCAATCGATGATCAACGCGACCTACAACACGGCTGTCAAACCCGTCAGCCAAGCCTTTGGAGGCCTGCTGGCAGGCGGACTGAATGCGGTTCTGCCGTTTGCGAACGGGGCGAGCTTTGCACAGGGCCGCGTGATGCCGTTCGCCAAGGGTGGCGTGATCAGTGCGGCGACCCAGTTTCCAATGCGCGGCGGCACCGGATTGATGGGGGAGGCCGGACCCGAGGCGATCATGCCGTTGGCACGCGGTCCGGACGGGCGGTTGGGCGTGCAGACGAATGGCGGATCGAGCGGTGCTGTGACGGTGCAGATGAATATCTCCACCCCCGACGCTCAGAGTTTCCGCCGGTCGCGCAGTCAGATCGCCGCTGAAATGTCCCGCGCCTTGTCGCGCGGCACCCGCAACCGCTGAGGTATTCGATATGTCATTTCACGAAATACGCTTCCCGTCGCGGTTGTCCTTTGGGTCGGTTGGCGGGCCGGAACGGTTGACCGAAGTCGTGACGTTGGCCAACGGCTTCGAGGAGCGGAATACGCCCTGGGCGCATTCGCGTCGTCGGTATGATGCCGGGGTGGGCATGCGATCTCTGGACGATGTAAGCGAATTGATCGCGTTCTTCGAGGCGCGGCGCGGACGGTTGCACGGCTTTCGCTGGAAGGATTGGGCGGACTTCAAGACCAGCCTGTCGGCGGATCGGGTGAGCTACATCGATCAGCGGATCGGGACGGGGGACGGCGCGACCACGGTGTTTCAGCTATCGAAGACATATCGGTCCGGTGAGCAGACTTATATTCGTCCGATCAGCAAGCCGATAACCGGAACCATCCGCGCCGGGGTTCAGGATGACGAACTGGATGAGACCCGGCACTTTACTGTCGATGCGGCGACAGGTTTGATCACCTTCGCTGAGCCACCCGATGTCGGCGTTGAAGTAACTGCTGGATTTGAGTTCGACGTCCCGGTGCGGTTCGATGCCGACGCCATCATGACATCAGTCGCCAGTTTCCACGCGGGCGAAGTGCCGGACGTGCCAGTGGTGGAGTTGCGGGTATGAGCGCGCTTTCTAAACATCTGGCCGGGGGCACCGCGACTGTCTGTCGCGTCTGGATTGTCCGTCGTGCCGATGAAGTCGTGCTGGGGTTCACCGATCACGATCAAACATTGGTCGTGGAAGGTGTCGAGTGTCTTGCGGCGTCAGGCATGACGGCAGGTGCACTACAGGCCACGTCGGGTCTGGCCGTCGACAACGCCGAGGCACAGGGCGCGTTAAGTCACGATGCAATCCGTGCCGAGGATCTGCGTGCCGGACTTTGGGACGCGGCCGAGGTCACGGCCTACCTGGTCAACTGGACCGATCCGACGGCGCATGAGATTCAGTTCCGTGGCTCCCTGGGCGAGATTTCCTGGGGTGAGGGCGCGTTTTCCGCCGAGTTGCGCGGACTGGCGGAGGCTTTGAACACGACGCGAGGGCGAGTTTACCAGGCACGTTGCGATGCGGTGCTAGGTGACGGTCGATGTCGCAAGGATCTGGGACCATTGTTTGCCGTCGACAGTGAAATTCTTGCCGTCGAAGCGGATCAGAAGCTGCGGTTTCCCGTTCTGCGTGAGTATGCACCGAAATGGTTCGAGCGCGGGCGTCTGATCGTGCTTTCGGGTAAAGCGGAGGGTGCGTCCGAGCGCATCAAGGTGGACCGTATCGACGGAGATGTTCGGCAAATCGACCTGTGGACATCACTGCGTCGGAATCTTGTCGTCGGAGACCGGGTGCGGCTGGAGGCGGGATGCGACAAGCGGATGGAAACCTGCCGCTTGAAGTTTGACAACCTTCTGAACTTTCGGGGATTTCCGAGCATTCCGGGCGAAGACTGGTTAATGAGCTATCCGGTGAAGGCAGGTCGGAACGATGGAGGTCGGCTGTGAGCCGCGTCGCGGATATTGCACGGCGCTGGATCGGGACGCCCTATGTGCATCAGGCTTCGGTGCAGGGTGGCGGGACGGACTGCCTTGGGTTGATCCGCGGTGTCTGGCGCGAGTTGTACGACCACGAGCCGGAAGCCGTTCCCGAATATTCACGCGACTGGTCGGAGCCACAAGGCGACGAAGTCCTGACGGCTGCCGCAGACAGGCATTTCATACGCGTGTTACGCGGTCGCGATGTCCATTCGGGCGAGATGTTGTTGTTTCGGATGCGCGACGGATCCGTGGCGAAACATCTGGGTGTTGTCGGGGTCGGCGGGAGCAGCCCTACGTTTATCCATGCCTATAGCGGACACGGTGTCGTCGAAAGCCATCTGTCCGCGGCGTGGCTGCGGCGCGTATCCGCACGTTTCGATTTTCCGACTGCGCCGATCAAGGAGACCTGAAAAATGGCAACACTGATACTTGGTGCGGTCGGTGCGGCCGTCGGGGGAAGTCTGGGCGGATCGTTCATCGGTTTGAGCGGTGCCGTGATCGGACGTGCAGTCGGCGCGACTTTGGGTCGGACCATCGACCAATCGATCCTGGGCGGTGGTGCAGATGCGGTGGAATACGGTCGGCTGGATCGACTGCGTCTGACGGGGGCGTCGGAAGGCGCGGTAATTCCACGGGTGGTGGGGCGCGTTCGCGTCTCAGGTCAGGTGATCTGGGCGACGCGGTTCATGGAAAACCGGCAAACGACAGGCGGAGGAGGGGGCGGCAAGGGCGCGCCCAAAGCGCCGACACAGACGCAATACAGCTATTCCATATCGTTCGCGCTGGCTCTGAGCGAGGGCGAGATCACTCGTGTGGGTCGCGTCTGGGCGGATGGCAGCGAAATCTCGAAATCGTCAATCCAGATGCGGATCTATCGCGGCACAGAAGACCAGATGCCTGATGCATTGATCGAGGCTGTGGAAGGCGCGGGCAATGCCCCAGCGTATCGCGGCATTGCCTATGTCGTGGTCGAGGGTCTGGATTTGACGCCGTTCGGCAACCGTATGCCGCAACTGTCATTCGAGGTCGTGCGCACAGCGCGTGCGCTCGGCGAAATCCCGGCCCCCATGGACTTGATCGAGGGGGTAGCTATCATTCCGGGCACCGGGGAATACACTCTTGCCACGACTGCGGTTCATTACGATCTGGGGCGCGGGCAGAAAGATTCCGCGAACGTGAACACCGAGCAGGGCATTCCGGATTTCACCGTCTCGATGGATGATCTGACTGAAGAATTTCCGAACTTGAAGTCGGTCTCTCTGATCGTGTCGTGGTTCGGGGACGACTTGCGATGTGGGAGTTGTACCATTCGTCCGAAAGTCGAACAGGCCGGTTCGGACGGCAAGCCGTTGAGATGGAATGTCTCAGGCGTTGACCGAGCAGCGGCAGACATCGTTCCAAAACTTGACGGGCGGTCGGTTTACGGAGGCACACCTTGCGATAGCTCGGTGATCGAGGCGATACGCGACCTGAACGCGCGGGGTCTGGACGTCACGTTTTACCCCTTCATCCTGATGCAGCAATTGGCAGGCAACGGGTTGCCCAATCCTTGGGGGCAGGGCGAGCAGCCGGCGTTGCCGTGGCGCGGACGAATTACAACGGACGTTGGACCTAGCCTATACGGGTCGACCGACAGGACGGAAGCTGCCGAATCCGAAGTAGCGTCGTTTTTTGGCACAACGGTTAGCGGTGATTTTTCCTTGCGCAATGTCGACAATTCCGCAGCCGGCCAACAGGTGATTATGCAGGGGCCGGATGGCGACTGGTCTTATCGCCGCTTCATCTTGCACTATGCGACACTCTGCGCGGAAGCGGGTGGCGTCGAAGCATTCTGCATTGGCTCCGAAATGCGCGGCCTGACGCAGATCAGAGGGGCGGGCGACACGTTCCCGGCAGTGTCAGAACTGATTGCATTGGCGGCGGAGGTCCGCAGAATTCTGCCTGATGCTAAAATCAGCTATGCTGCTGATTGGACGGAATACTTCGGGTATCAGCCTGCGGATGCGGACAGCCTGCATTATCATCTGGACCCGCTTTGGTCCGACGACAACATCGACTTTATCGGGATCGACAATTACATGCCAATGGCCGATTGGCGCGAGGGTAAAGACCATGCAGATGTCGCGGCGAAAACCTGCCTGAACATTGATTATCTGCACAGTCAGATCGAAGGTGGTGAGGGTTTCGATTGGTTTTATGAAACCTCCGAGGCACGCAATGCACAGCGCCGCGAGCCGATTACGGATGGAGCATACGACGAACCCTGGGTCTGGCGTTACAAAGATATCCGAAACTGGTGGGGCAATACCCACCATGATCGGATTGATGGCGTACGGACCGACCTGCCGACTCTTTGGGAGCCGCGCCTGAAGCCGATCCGGTTCACGGAATATGGCTGCGCCGCGATCGATAAAGGGGCAAACGAGCCTAACAGTTTTGTCGATGTGAAGTCGTCCGAATCGCGTCTGCCACGATATTCCAACGGTCGTCGGGACGATGCGATGCAGATGCAATATCTGCGGGCGCTGCTGTCCTATTGGCAGGGTCCCGAGGCGAATGTTGCATCTGACCGGTATTCGGGGCCAATGCTCGACCTTGGGCACAGCTTTGCCTGGGCTTGGGACGCGCGGCCCTGGCCGTATTTCCCCGAGTTGGAGGAGGTCTGGTCCGACGGCGTGAATCATCAGCGTGGGCACTGGATATCGGGACGAAGCGGGAACCAGCCGCTTGCGACTGTGATCCGCGAAATTTGCGAGGCGAGCGGCCTGACGCAAGTCGATGTGTCCGGCGTTTACGGTGTGGTCCGCGGCTATGCGATGACGAACATGCAGGCGGCGCGGGCCGATCTTCAACCATTGATGATGGCCTATGGCGTCGAGGCAAGTGAGCGGGAGGGCAAGCTTGTTTTCTCGATGCGCGCTTTGGCGGAAGAACATGCTATTGATCCGGAATTCCTTGTTCGGCAAGACGGGCCAGTGATCGGATGGCAACGCGCCGCCGAAGCAGAAACACCAAAGCGGGTTATCGTCCATCATTTAGACGCTGAGGGCGATTTCGAGGTCCGGGTAGCCGACGCGGTAGTGCCGGGGATCACTGTTGTTCCGGTTTCGGAACAGGAGCTTCCCGTCGCCTTGACAAAAGGCGAGGCACACGGACTTGCAGAGCGATATCTGACGGAAACCACTGTCGTGCGCGATACGATCGAGTTCGAGCTGCCGCCGTCGCGTCGTCATGAAAAGGCCGGGGACGTTATCCGGCTGGATGGGACCACCGATCTTTGGCGGATCGATCGATTGGAAGACGCCGGTCCGCGAAAGGTTCAGGCCGTGCGCACTGAATTGGGGCTGTTCGAGCCAAGCGATGCAGTCGAAGACGGATCGGGACGGATTCGTCCCCTTGCGCCGCTGCCGGTCGACGTGACCTATCTGGACCTGCCGTTGTTAACAGGTGAGGAGGTGGCGCATGCCCCATATGCTGCGGTTTCGGCATCGCCTTGGCCGGGATCAGTCGCGGTCTATTCCTCGGTCGAGGACAGTAATTATGGCCTGAACATTTTGATTGGCGCTCCGGCGCAGGTCGGAGTGACCGAAACGATCCTATCTCCCGCCATGCCAGGTTTGTTCGACGAGGGACCGGAGCTAATAGTACGGCTGGCTGCCGGAGAACTGGAGTCGGTCTCGGTGGAAGCACTGCTGGCGGGCGTGAATGCCGCAGCCATCAACGATGGGTCACCTTGGGGCTGGGAAGTGTTTCAGTTCCGGACGGCACGTCTGATCTCAAAAGGTGTCTGGGGACTGTCGTCGCGGCTGCGGGGACAGCGTGGGACAGAGTGGGCGATGGCATCAGAGCGGCCGATCGGAAGTCAGGTCGTATTCTTGCAAAGTGGTTTGCCGCAACTGGAGTTGGCAAAGGGATCTCTCGGACTTGAGCGACATTATCGCACCGGGCCTGCAAACCTGAGTTTCGACAATGCCGCCTTCGAATATGAAGCCTTAACCGTTTTCGGAGAGGGGCTGCGGCCCTATGCGCCTGTGCATCTGACAGCACGGTGGAACAGCGATGGTCTAGCAGTCGGCTGGATTCGCCGCTCGCGCCTTGGAGGGGACGGCTGGGACGTGGCGGACGTCCCGTTGGGGGAGGCCAGGGAATCTTATATCGTGAGGGTATTGCGGGAAGATGGAACGATACTTTCGGAAACGGCGACCAGTGGTTCAGCCATCCTTTTGGGTGCGTCGATCCCGGAACGCGCGCAACTGATGGCGGAAGGCGCGACCATCGCCGTCGCGCAAATTTCCGAGGATGTAGGCCCTGGCACATTTGCAACCTTGACGATATCTTGATGTCGCGTTTGAAGACCGCCCTGATTTACCCTATATCAGATAGATAATAACGCGGAGCGCGGCGACATGACCTTGGCGAACAGACACGTGCATGCGATCGATCCCGTCTGGGATCGGATCACAGAGGAAGCGCAGAATGCCATTCGTGACGAACCTGTCTTAGCGGGGTTGATCCATTCTTCGATCCTGCACCATCCGACGATCGAGATGGCTTTGGCTTATCGTTTCGCGCAGAAACTCGCATCCGGCGAAATGAGCGAACAGATCCTTCGCGGATTGGCCGATGAAGCGTTGACCAGTGATCCGGCTATTGCGACGGCCGCGCGCGCCGACATCGTGGCCACGTTCGAACGCGATCCGGCCTGTGATCGATTCCTTCAGCCGATGATGTTTTTCAAAGGCTTCAAGGCAATACAGGCCAGCCGGATCGGAAGCTGGCTTTGGCGGCAGGGGCGCAAGGATCTTTCGTATTTCGTTCAGATGCGTGTCAGCGAGTTATTCGGCGTGGATATTCATCCTGGCGCTCGCATTGGGCGTGGCATCATGATCGATCATGCACATTCGATCGTCATCGGCGAGACGGCTGTGGTGGGTGACAACGTGTCGATGCTGCATTCTGTTACGCTTGGTGGAACCGGCAAGGAAGACGATGACCGGCATCCCAAGATCGGTGATGGCGTTTTGATAGGTGCAGGCGCGAAAGTTCTTGGAAATATTACAATCGGGCAATGCTCTAGGATCGCAGCAGGATCAGTCGTGCTGGAGGATGTGCCGCCGAAAACGACTGTGGCCGGTGTACCTGCTCGCATCGTTGGCGAGGCAGGGTGCGCGCATCCGTCGGTGATGATGGATCAACTGATTGGGATCAGGGCACCGGACGTCTGAATACCTAGAACATTCTGAATCGGAAAAACCGCCCCTTCGGGGGCGGCTTTTTGTTTGCGCCAATGTAGCGAGCATCAGGCAAGCATCGTGATCGGATTTTCCAGATTTTCTGCAATCGCATTCAGAAAATTCGCACCAAGTGCACCATCGATGACCCGGTGATCGACGCTGAGTGTAACCGACATGACAGTCGCTGCGGTGATTTCGCCATCGGCGCCGATCACTGGCTGTTTGACGCCTGCGCCAACGGCGAGAATGGAGCCATGCGGCGGGTTGATGACGGCATCGAAATTGGTGATGCCGAACATCCCCAGGTTGGAGATAGCGAAGCTGCCGCCCTGATATTCATGAGGTGCAAGCTTGCGGTCGCGCGCGCGGGCCGCGAGATCTTTCATTTCGGCCGATAACGCCGAGAGGGACTTCAGATGCGCGTCTTTCAGAACCGGCGTGAACAATCCACCTTCGATGGCCACAGCCACGGCTACGTCCGACGGCTTGAGCTTCAGCATCCGGTCACCGGCCCAGACAGCGTTCGCATCGGGCACCTGTTGTAGAGCCAGGGCACTGGCCTTGATGATGAAATCGTTTACCGACAGCTTCACGCCGCGACCCTCAAGCTGCTTGTTGAGCTGGCTGCGGAACTTGAGCAATGCATCCAGCTGGATGTCACGGCGCAGGTAGAAATGCGGAATAGTCTGCTTTGCTTCGGTCAGACGGGCGGCGATAGTCTTGCGCATCCCGTCCAGCTTGACCTCCTCAAACTCACGGTCTTCGTACATTTTGGCAACCTGATCCGCGGTCATGCCCGCTGGGGCGGTCGGCTTTTGGCCTTCGGTCGCGGTCCTAGGTGCCTCTGCGGCGGTTGCGGCGGGTTTTGTCTCTCCAGGCTTTGCGGTCTCGACATCCATTTTCACGATGCGTCCACGAGGGCCGGAACCTTTAATTTGGCTCAGATCGAGGCCCTTGTCCTTAGCGATGCGACGGGCGACGGGAGTGGCGAAGACCCGGTCGCCGGATGTGGCCGTCCGGGCAGGGGTAGACTCGGCCTGTTCGCCGTCGACCTTGGCGCCGCTATCATCGTCCGACTTCGGCGCGGCTTCGCGGCCATAGCCTTTTTCGGGCTCCGGCGCAGGCGTCTCGGACGAAGCCACAGGTGCAGATGACGCGGCGCTATCGATAGCCGCCGCATCCTCGCCTTCCTCCAGCAAGACCGCGATGGGAGAGTTCACTTTGACGCCCTCGGTGCCTTCGGCGACGATAATCTTGCCGATCACTCCTTCGTCAACGGCTTCAAACTCCATCGTCGCCTTGTCGGTCTCGATTTCGGCCAGCAAGTCACCGGATGAAACCGTATCTCCTTCCTTGACCAGCCATTTCGCCAGCGTGCCTTCCTCCATCGTCGGGGACAGGGCGGGCATCAGAATCTCGGTAGCCATGTCGGTTTCCCCTTAGCGGTAGGTGACTTTGCGGACGGCCTCGACGACCTCGTCGGTGGTGACCAACGCCAGTTTCTCAAGGTTCGCGGCATATGGCATCGGCACGTCCTTGCCGGTGCAGGTGATGACGGGCGCGTCCAGATAATCGAAGGCGCGCTGCATGATCGTGCTGGCCATATGGTCCGAGAAGCTGGCGACCGGGTAACCTTCTTCGACCAGAATGCAGCGGTTGGTTTTCATCACCGAGGCCAACACCGTGTCGTAGTCAACAGGGCGCAGGGTCCGCAGGTCGATGACCTCCGCTTCGATTCCGTCTTCGGCCAGCTTGTCGGCTGCGGCCAAGGCATAGGTCATGCCGATGCTCCAGCTGACGATGGTCACGTCCTTGCCTTCGCGCCAGACCTTCGCCTTGCCGAACGGAACGGTGAAATCATCCAGTTTCGGCACCTCGAACGACTTTCCGTACAGAATCTCGTTTTCAAGGAAAATGACCGGGTTCGCATCGCGAATGGCCGTTTTCATCAAACCCTTCGCATCCGCTGCAGAATACGGCATCACGACCTTCAGGCCGGGGACCGAAGCATACCACGCCGCATAATCCTGACTGTGCTGCGCGCCGACGCGCGCGGCTGCTCCGTTGGGACCGCGGAACACCATCGGCGCACCCATCTGTCCACCCGACATATAGAGCGTTTTGGCAGCAGAGTTGATAATCTGGTCAATGGCTTGCATGGCGAAGTTGAACGTCATGAACTCGACAATCGGCTTTAACCCGCCAAAGGCAGCACCGACGGCGATGCCGGTGAACCCGTGTTCGGTGATCGGCGTGTCGATGACGCGCTTCGATCCGAATTCGTCCAGCATGCCCTGCGAAATCTTGTACGCGCCCTGATATTCCGCGACTTCTTCGCCCATCAGGAATACGTCACCGTCGCGGCGCATTTCTTCTGACATGGCTTCGCGAATGGCTTCGCGGACGGTCATCGTGACCATCTCGGTACCTTCTGGCCAATCGGGCGAGGCATTGGACTTCGGCGCGGGCGTGTCATCCGATGCAGCTGCGGCAGGCTTCGGAGCTGGAGCCTCGGCATTTACCTCCGCTTCGGCCTTCGGGGTTTCGGATTTGGTGTCGATGTCGTCCGCGCTTTCGCCTTCCTCAAGCAAAACGGCTATGGGCGAATTCACCTTCACCCCTTCGGTGCCTTCAGAGACGATGATCTTGCCGATGGTGCCTTCGTCGACCGCCTCGAATTCCATCGTGGCCTTGTCGGTTTCGATCTCGGCCAGAATGTCACCGGATTTGACGGTATCGCCTTCCTTGACCATCCACTTGGCAAGGGTGCCGTCCTCCATGGTGGGGGACAGGGCGGGCATCAGGATTTCGGTCGCCATATTACACGGCCTCCTGCGGAATTTCCTTGGCATAGATATCGGTCCACAGCTCTTCGAGCGCGGGCTCCGGGCTTTCCTTGGCGAATTCAGCCGAGGCGTTGACCACGTCTTTAATCTCCTTGTCGATGGCTTTCAGATCTTCTTCGCTGGCGTGTTTGCCGGTCAGAAGTAACTGACGGACCTGTTCAATGCTGTCGCGCTCTTCACGCATCTTCTGAACCTCGTCGCGGGTGCGGTATTTTGCCGGGTCCGACATGGAATGCCCGCGATAGCGATAGGTCTTGACCTCGAGGATATACGGACCCTTGCCCGCGCGGCAGTATTCAACGGCCCGCATTCCGGCATCCTTGACCGCCAGAACGTCCATGCCGTCGACCTCTTCGCCCTCGATGCCGTAGGCTGCACCCCGCTCCCAGTAGGAATTCGATTTGGTCGACCGCTTGGTCGAGGTGCCCATGGCATACTGGTTGTTTTCGATCACGAAGATAACCGGCAAATCCCACAGCTCGGCCATGTTGTAGGATTCGTAGACCTGGCCTTGATTGGCTGCGCCGTCGCCGAAATAGGTGAAGGTGACGTTGTCATTGCCGCGATACTTGTCGGAAAACGCCAGCCCCGCGCCGATCGGCACCTGTGCTGCGACGATGCCGTGACCGCCGTAGAAGTGCTTCTCCTTGGAGAACATGTGCATCGAGCCGCCCTTGCCCTTGGAGTACCCCCCCTCGCGGCCCGTCAACTCGGCCATGACGCCCTTGGGGTCCATGCCACAAGCCAGCATGTGACCGTGATCGCGGTACGAGGTGACGCGTTTGTCACCTTCCTTAGCCGCAGCTTCCAGTCCGACGACCACGGCTTCCTGACCGATATAAAGGTGACAGAAGCCCCCGATCAGACCCATCCCGTAAAGTTGCCCCGCCTTTTCTTCGAAACGGCGGATCAGAAGCATGTCTCGATAGTATTGGAGGAGGTCCTCCTTCGATACATTCGGCTTCGCTTTCGCGGCGGTCTTGCGGGTGGCCATAGGGCGCGTCTCCTCCGGACACAGGAATCGTTCAATGTTAAACAATCGCTAACGCATAGGGTTCCGGCAGAAAAGGGCAAACACATGCCGAACGAAATGTCTTCGACAGCGAATCCGTTTTTATAAAGGTTATTCGACGATGATTTCGTCGGAACGGGCCATGCCCAGAATCATCCGCGCCCGTTCGTCCAGCAGGTCGAGGTCCAGGTAGTCATCCGACAGCCGCCGCGTGCGATCGCGCATCTTGTCGGTCTCGCTATCCAGCAGCGCCAGTTCCGCCAGCAGCACCTCGCGCTGCGCTTCCAGTTCAACACGGCGGAACACCCCGTATTCGCCCTGCACGGCGGCAAAGACGAAATAGCCCCCGAACCCCATGAGCAAGAACGGAATGATAAGGCTGTAGCCTCCGCGTCTGCGATTTGATGCCATGCGTCTATACCTGCTCCAGCACCTCTCGCGGGCGCTCGCGGGCAGGATGGCACATTTGGACGCCGGTGGGAATCCCCCGCCTCACGATCCGGAGTAAGCGATCCCATATCTGACGCTGACCGAACCCGTCGTATGAAAGGGCACCGGAATTGATCCGGGCGCCGGGCCATTTGCGGGGCGGAAAATCCATCGAGAATTCATTTTCCAGGAGAGTCTATTTCAGGAGGGTCTAGATGCCTGATTTCACCAAATCCCAGGACAGCACGACGACGATCGCAATCACCGCGAAAAGTCCCGCACATTTATCAAGATCACGGCCAGCGAGGCCTGGCTCAAAGGTCGCAAGGTAAGCCACGGGCACGAGGCGCGCGCCGTGATGGTCGAACACGCCTACAAACTGCCGATGCTCAAGGACATGGTGGGCAGCGGAAAAATCGGCGCATGGCCGCTGCATTTCGGTGTCACCGACATCAACGGGGCGATCCCGCTGGTAACCGGAACGATGGATGTGGCCGCATCGACCGACTGCTGCACCTGCAACGATGCGAACCCGCCCGAACAGGCCTGCGCTCCCTGCTGATCTGAACGCCCGGAATGACACGGGGCGGCGATATTGCCGTCCGGTTGTCCGTCCCGGTCAGTCCGCGACCGATGCCGCCTGAATGCTGTCGATGGTCCGGGCCAGTGCGGCCTCGAACTCCGCATCGTCCTGGGCGTCCGACAGGCCTTCGGTCAGGGCGCGGCTGAAACTGGCGATAACACCCCGATTGCGCGCCAGACGGGCATTCGCCTCGTCGCGGGAATAGCCGCCCGACAGGGCCACGACCCGCATGACCTTCGGGTGGTCGACCAGCGGTGCGTAAAGCCCCGCCTCTTCCGGCAGGGTCAGTTTCAGCATGATTTCCTGCCCCACCGGCAGATCGTCCAGATGCCGCAGAATGGCATCGCGCAGCATCGTCTCGGCACGGGCCTTGTCGTTCATGCCGATGCTGATTTCCGGCTCCAGGATAGGCACCATGTCATGCGCCAGAACTTGACGGCCGACATCGAACTGCTGGGCCACGATGGCCTCGATCCCGGCCGCGTCGGCGGCATCGATGACCGAGCGTTCCTTGGTGCCGAACATGCCTGCCGCGCGTGCACGTTCCAGCGTTGCATCCAGGCCAGGGATCGGCTTCATCAGCTTCACGCCGTTCGCCGTCTCCTCCAGTCCCTTGTCGATCTTCAGGAAGGGCACTACGCCGCGCTGTTCCCACAGATAAACAGGCGCGGGGTGGCCTTCGAACTCGCGGTCCATCGTCTGTTCGAACAGGATCGCGCCGACCACCTTGTCGCCGGTGAAAGCAGGCGCGCGGACGATGCGTTCACGCATGTTGTGGATCAGGTCGAACATCTCGGCGTCCGAGGCATAGCGATCCTCGGACACCCCATAGAGCCGCAGTGCCTTTGGGGTCGACCCGCCCGATTGATCCAGCGCCGCGATGAAACCCTGACCGGCACGGATTTTCGCGGCTTTATCTGGATCGAACATGGGGGCCTCCGGGGGGGTGCGAATGAATGGTCCCCCGGCAGTAAGCCGCCCTCCGGATTGCCGCAAGTGACTGGTTGCGCTAACGGTCCCCCTGCGTCAGCCAGAAGGCGGTCGCCCGCCCGGCAACGTCATCCGCGACAGGTTGCCAGACCTTCGCCCCGTCCTTCGGAAGGGTGTGGTCGATGCGGTCCAGCAGGGCGGGTACTCGCCTGTCGCCACGGGCTGCCGCGACACTGGCATAGATCAGCGCATTGGCCAGCGACCGGGGCGCGTTGACGCCGCGCAGATACGCCCGTGCAGGGTGACGCAGTTCGGCGGGCGGGCCGCTCAGGTCCGCCTCGTTCGGGTCAGGCGCGGCGGATTGAAGGCGCAGTCGGGTGGCAAAGGGCATCTCGCGTTCCAGAAGGGCTACGCAGACCCGCTGCAGATGAACCAGATTTCAGAGCGACCTGTCCTGCGCGGACGCGGGCAGGGTGGCGGGAGCAAGCAGGGCGGAGCAGAACAACAGGTGCTTCATGGAAGGCCTCCTCGCTGGCTGAATATCCTCAGCCCAGAGGCAAGATCCCGTGCCGGGCAATCGCGGCTTCGGACAGTCTTCGAAGGCGCGTCAATCCGACAAGGCGGCGACACCGGGCAATTCCTTGCCCTCCATCCATTCCAGAAACGCGCCGCCGGCAGTGGAGATATAAGTGAAATCGTCGGCGACCCCGGCGTGGTTCAGGGCCGAGACGGTATCGCCCCCACCCGCGACCGACACCAGCTTGCCCGCGCGCGTCAGTTCGGCGGCATGGCGGGCGGCGGCGACGGTTGCCGCGTCGAATGGCGTCATCTCGAATGCGCCCAGCGGGCCGTTCCAGACCAGTGTGGCGCACCCATCGAGCAGCGTGTTGATATGCGCGACCGAATCCGGCCCCGCGTCCAGGATCATATGTCCCTCGGGCACCGCATCGGCGGCGACCACCTGCGTCGGCGGATCAGCACGGAATTCTGCGGCCACCACCACATCGCGCGGCAGCAGGATCGCGCAACCGGCGGCTTCGGCCTTGGCCACGATCCCGCGCGCGATGTCCAGAAGGTCATGTTCGCACAGCGATTTCTGTACGTTCACGCCTTGGGCGGCCAGAAATGTATTTGCCATGCCGCCACCGATGATCAGGTGCTGCACCTTGGTCACGAGGTTGCCCAGCAGGTCCAGCTTGGACGACACCTTGGCCCCGCCGACCAGCGCCGCAACGGGCGGTTTCGGTGTTCCGAGGGCCGCGTCCAGCGCCGTCAGTTCCGCTTCCATCGACCGACCTGCGCAGGACGGCAAAAGCCGCGCAACGCCTTCGGTCGAGGCATGCGCCCGATGTGCCGCCGAAAATGCGTCATTACAGTAAATATCGCCCAGCGAGGCAAGGAATTGCGCCATTTTCGGATCGTTCGCCTCCTCCATCGGGGAAAAGCGCGTGTTCTCGATCAGGACCGGGCCGTCCGCCGCCTCCAGCGTCGCGCGGTCCGGGCGCTCCACGAAGATCACATCGCGGCCCAGCGCGGCCTCCAGTGCGGGCACGACCTGACGCAGCGACATCTCAAGCACCGGCTTGCCCTTGGGCCGTCCGAAATGCGCCAGCATCACCGGCGTGCCACCCTTGGACAGGATCTCCTTGATGGTCGGAACGATGCGGTCGATCCGGGTGGTGTCGGTCACGCGCCCGTCCTCGACCGGCACGTTGATGTCCACGCGGGTCAGCACGATCTTTCCGTCCAGGTCCATGTCGTCGAGCGTCTTGAAGGTCATGGGGGACTCCGGCTGAGGTGAGAGTGGGGTGGTGCCTGGATAACTGTGGGTGTTGGTGCCTGGATAACTTCTGTGCGGCAGTGACGGTTTCCATGGGAAACCATCACCTTGCCGCCACGAGAGTATCGTCTTCGCGACTCTCGCTAAATCAGTTTGCCCATCGCGACGGCGGTATCCGCCATCCGGTTCGAGAAGCCCCATTCGTTATCATACCACGACAGGATGCGGCACATCTTGCCCTTCTCCATCACCTTGGTCTGATCCATGTGGAAGATCGACGAATGCGGGTCGTGGTTGAAATCGCTGCTGACCAGCGGCTTGTCGGTATAACCGAGGATACCCTTCAACTTGCCGTCCGCGGCCTTGCGGATCGCCTCGTTGATCTCCTCGACCGAGGTCTCGCGCGATGCCGTGAACGTCAGGTCCACAACCGACACGTTCGGCGTGGGCACCCGGATCGCCACACCGTCCAGCTTGCCATTCAACTGCGGCAGGACCAGCCCGACGGCCTTGGCGGCACCGGTCGACGTCGGGATCATGCTGAGCGCCGCGGCACGGGCGCGATACAGGTCCTTGTGCATGGTATCCAGCGTCGGCTGATCGCCGGTATAGCTGTGGATCGTGGTCATGAAGCCGCGCTCGATTCCAATGACGTCATCAAGGACATAGGCCACCGGCGACAGGCAATTGGTGGTGCAGGACGCGTTCGACACGATGATGTCGTCCGCCGTCAGCGTGTCGTGGTTGACGCCATAGACGATGGTCTTGTCGGCGTCCGAACCGGGGGCCGAAATCAGCACCCGCTTGGACCCGTTGTCCAGATGCGCCTGACATTTTTCCTTGCTGGTGAAGATACCGGTGCATTCCATCACGATGTCCACGTCCGACCATGGCAGGTCGGCGGGGTTACGAATGGCGGTGACGCGCATCCTGCCGCGTCCCGCATCGATCCAGTCGTCGCCGGTGGTAACCTCGGACGGGAAACGGCCATGCACGCTGTCGTATTGCAGAAGATGGGCGTTGGTCTCGACCGGGCCCAGGTCGTTGATCGCGATGACCTCGATATCGGTGCGCCCCGACTCGATGATGCCACGCAGGACATTGCGTCCGATCCGACCGAAGCCGTTGATTGCCACTTTGACCATGATGTCACCTCCGGGGAATATTCTCAGCCATCTCGCATAGAACCGATGTCGGCGTCAGGCCGCAACCTGTCGTGACCGCTAACGGCTCCGGCGCTATCATGGCGGTGGCATTCGGTGCAACAGCGCGCGATCTCCGGTGCGGGCGGCTTACCGCCAGAAGGCGATGTATTCGATCAGGTCCATCAGGCGTCGGCCCATGAAGTTCAGTCCCTGCGCATCGTTGAACAGCCAGTCCGCCCCGATCACAGACACGAGGAGAATGGCGACGACGGCGGCGGTTGCATTGCTCATGGCCCGATCAATCGCAGGCCGGTCGCCGTTTGCAAGCCCCGGATTGCGCCCGCGGACCAGGCCATCGGGTCGGGGGGACACGTTGACCCCGGCCCGCATGCGCTAGATCGTTATCCGGACACGACAGGGATTCGAACGACATGAGTGGACTTCTCGCGCTTTTGGACGACGTGGCGGCCATCGCCAAAGTGGCATCGGCCTCCATCGACGACATCGCGGCCCAGGCGACGAAAGCGGGTACCAAGGCTGCTGGCGCGGTGATCGACGATGCCGCCGTCACGCCGAAGTATGTTCAGGGCTTTCAGGCCGCGCGCGAATTGCCGATCGTGTTCAAGATCGCCCGCGCGAGCGTTTTCAACAAGCTGGTGATCCTTTTGCCGATCGCGATGCTGCTGTCGCGGTTCGCGCCCTGGGCGATCCCGTATCTGTTGCTGCTGGGGGGGCTGTATCTGTGTTTCGAAGGGGCCGAGAAAGTCTGGCACTGGCTGGTCCCGAAAGATGATCTGAGCGACATAGACCCGGAAACGACCACTCTCGACGCCACCCATCTGGAGGAACAGCGCGTCAAGGGCGCAATCAAGACCGACTTCATCCTGTCGGCGGAAATCATGACGATCATCCTGTCCAATATCGAGCCCGGCCTGTCCGCTTGGATGGAGGCGGCGATTCTGGCGCTGGCCGCACTTGTCATCACCCTTGCCGTCTACGGGGCCGTGGCCCTGATCGTGAAAGCAGACGACATGGGCCTTGCCATGGCCGAAGGGGGTCGGCTTTCCGTCACCCGCTCCATGGGTCGTGCCGTGGTCAAGGGGATGCCGACGTTCCTGCTGGTACTGACGGTCGTCGGCACGGCGGCGATGATCTGGGTCGGGGGGAATATCGTGGTTCACGCCATCAGAGAGATCGTCTGGTATCTTCCCTATGAAACCATCAAGGGCATCGCGGGCGCGGCGGCGCAGGCGGTACCTGCGGCGGCGGGCTTTGTCGAATGGACGGTGACGGCAGTGCTGGACGGCATCGTCGGGCTGGCTCTGGGTCTGTTGCTGATGCCGGTGGTTGCTTTGCTGCCGGGCGGGAAGGATGCCGAGGCGCATTAGGCGGTGTTGGTGGCTCTTACTGCGCGCCAACATAGTACACGACTTGCTGGGTGCCTTTCTTCTCAAGACGAAATAATCGCGGCCGGTGCTCTGCATATTTCGCCCAGCCGCTTTCGGGAATGTTCTTCGTGGTGAGCGCGTGGATTTGAGACATGTGATTTCCCAGCTCTTGAATCGGCAGGCCACGTTGCGGGTGGGCGTGTTCCTTGATCACCGCGATCACTTTGGCCTCGATTTCTTCAGCCCATGATTTCGTCGGCATAAGCCGCGCTTATGTTGTCGCCATCTACGAAGACGGCAACACGGCTTTTTACAAGGTGGGGATCGTGGAAAGACATGCGCCGATCATGTCCGTCCAAGTATGGCGGCACTTGGGCGATGGCGCGGAAAAGGGACGCAGATGCCGTCGTCTCTACCCGAACTGCCGCCGCCAATGCACGGCGCGCTCCGCGTCACGGGTCTCATAGGCATCCACCATCGCGGGCAAATCCTCGGGCGCAGGGCCAAATTCGTCACGCGACAATGCAGTCAACCGCATCGTGTACCATGCGGTGATGCCACCCTCGGGCGGAGAGTCGAAACGCGGAAACGCTGGGTCGGGACCGTCGGTTGCCCATGTCTGCGGCAGGGACGGGTCCAACACCATGGCGCGCGCCATACCGATCACATCGACCGCGCCCGACGCCAGAACTTCGACCGCCTGCGCCCGCGTCTTGATCCCACCGGTCAGCATCAGCGGCTTGGACGTCACCGCACGCGCCCGGTGTGCAAACGGCAGGAAATAGGCCCCCTTTGCCGTCCCGTCGGACGCCGAGGCCGCGCCCGGAAAATACGTGCCGCCGCTGATGTCGATCAGATCGACCGATGTCGCGTCCAGCGCGGCGACGACCTGCACCGCCTCGTCCTCGGAAAAGCCGCCCTCAAGCTGGTCCGTCGCGTTCAGCTTCACTGCCACCGGCACAGATGGCCCGACTGCATCGCGCACGGCGGCGATCACTTCCAGCGTCAGGCGCATCCGGTTGGACAGACTGCCACCATAGGCATCGGTGCGCTTGTTGAACAAAGGCGACAGAAACTGGCTCAGCAGGAAACCATGCGCCGCGTGAACCTGAACGCCACCGAACCCGACCTCCACAGCCATACGCGCCGTTCGTGCGAACGTAGCGGGCAGCGCGGCGATCTCGTCGCGGGTCAGCGCGGCGCAGGTCAGACCGGGCATGTCCAGCGCAGAGGGCCCCCTGGGCGTGCCGATGGGCGGATGCGTCATCGCGCCGGCGTGACCCAATTGTGCCCAGATGATCGTGTCGCCCGTCGATCCGCACCGCGTCAGCTCCGTCAGGGCGGCGCGGTCCGACAGCGGCCCCAGCACCAGGTTGCCCGGCTTTTCCGCCGCAAACGGGTCGCCCTGGACCTCGCCCACGATGGTGGCGGCGATCCCGCCCTCGGCCCAGCGTTCATACAGACGTGCCTGTCCGGGGCCGGGGTTTCCGCGTCCGTCGCCCAGCGAATCCGACATTGCCGACTTCACCAGCCGGTTGGCCAGCACCGCGCCACAGGGCAGGGTGAGTGGCTCAAACAGCAGGTCGACCGGCCGGTCGGTCACAACATCGCGCGCGCGGCCTTGACGACGGCCTCAGCGGTGATGCCGAAATGCTCGAACAACTCGTCCGACGGGGCCGACGCGCCGAAGCCTTCCATTCCGACGAAAGCGCCCTTGTCGCGCTTGCCCCGCTCGCCGAACAGCCAGCGGTCCCAGCCCATGCGCGCGCCCGCCTCGACTGCCACGCGGACGGGGCCGGGGGGCAGGATTTTCTTGCGATACTGCTCGTCCTGAGCCTCGAACAACTCCCAGCATGGCATGGAAACCACGCGCGTGCCGATGCCGTCGGCCTGCAGGATGTCGCGGGCCTTCATCGCGATTTCGACCTCGGACCCGGTGGCCATCAGGATGACCAGACGTTTGCCTTCGGTCGTGTCGGCCAATGTATAGGCCCCCTGCGCCACGAGGTTCTTGTTCGAGAAGGTCGTCCGAAGCGTCGGCACTCCCTGTCGCGTCAGCGCCAGAACCGATGGTGTGCGTGCCGAGGTCAACGCCAGTTCCCAGGCTTCTGCTGTCTCTACCGTGTCACAGGGACGGAAGACGTTGGTGTTGGGCGTCGCGCGGCAGATCGCCAGATGCTCGACCGGCTGGTGAGTCGGGCCGTCCTCGCCCAGACCGATGCTGTCGTGGGTCATGACGTAAGTGACCGGCACGCCCATCAGGGCCGAAAGGCGCATCGCAGGACGGGCATAGTCGGTGAAGCAGAAGAAGGTCCCGCCATAGGGCCGGATGCCACCATGCAGTGCCAAGCCGTTGAGCGCGGCGGCCATGCCGTGTTCCCGGATGCCATAGTAGATGTAGCGGCCCGCGCGGTTCTCGGCCGAAAAGATGCCCATGCCTTCGGTCAGCGTGTTGTTCGATCCGGTCAGGTCCGCCGATCCGCCGACGGTTTCCTGCATGATCGGGTTCACCACCTCCAGCACCATTTCCGACGATTTGCGGGTCGCGACCTTGGGCTGGCTTTCGGCCAACTGGCGCTTCATCGCCTTGATCGTGGCCGAGAGCTTGCGGGCCGGATCGCCGCGCAACGTCCGCTCGAACTCGCCGCGTTTGCCCTGACCCAGATCGGCGAAGCGCACTTCCCATTCGGCCCGCGCCTCGGACCCGCGGGCGCCGATGGCCTCCCATTCGGCCTTCAGATCGGCAGGTATCTCGAACGGCGCCTGATCCCAGCCATAGGCCCGCTTGGTATCCGCAATCACCTTTTCATCGGTCAGCGCGCCGTGGCCTTTCGACGTATCCTGCGCCGAGGAGCCGAGGGCGATATGCGTCTTGCAGGCCACCATCGTGGGCTTCTTGCCCTTCTTGGCATCTGTCAGGGCGGCGTCGATGGCGACCGGATCATGGCCGTCGACTTCGATCACATCCCAGTTCGCGGCCTTGAATCGCTGCTTCTGGTCGGTGCTGTCGGACAGGGACACCTTGCCGTCGATGGTGATGCCGTTGTCATCCCACATCACGATCAGATGCGACAATTCCAGATGTCCTGCCAGCGTGATGGCTTCCTGGCTGACACCCTCCATCAGGCAGCCGTCACCGGCCATGACCCAGGTGTAGTGGTCGACGATCTTGCGGCCATAGCGCTCGCGCAGGATTTCCTCGGCGATGGCCATTCCGACGCTGTTGGCGATGCCCTGACCCAACGGCCCGGTCGTGACCTCGATCCCCGGCGCATGACCATATTCGGGATGACCTGCAGTGATCGAACCCAGCTGGCGGAAGTTGCGGATCTGGTCCAGCGTCATCTCCGGGTAGCCGGTCAGATGCAGCAGCGAATACAACAGCATCGACCCGTGTCCGACAGACAGGACGAACCTGTCGCGGTCTGGCCACTCGGGACGGCTGGCATCGAACTTCAGATGCTTCTCGAACAGCACCGTAGCTACGTCCGCCATGCCCATCGGCATGCCAGAGTGGCCCGAATTCGCGGCGGCGACGGCGTCCAGCGTCAGGGCTCGGATCGCAGTGGCCCGGCGCCAGTGATCGGGGTTCGCGGCGCGCAGGGCGTCGAGGTCGGGGTGCTGATCGGTCATGGCTTGGGTCTCTCGGATTTGGCTTCTGTGGCTTTGTCATGTTCCTAGCAGGCTGTCGCCCGCGTGCAAGGACGGGACGTCCGGCCTTTGACATGGGCGCGCATTTGCGGTCCCTTGGGCGCAAAGACGTATTTTGGGGATCAGGACATGGCAGAACAGGCGGATATGGACAGCGCACTGGCGCGACTGGAGGCGGCACTGACCGTCGCGGTCGACGCGCTGGAGCAGGCGGAGGCGGTTGCTGACAAGGGTGCGGACGTGAAGCGGCTTGAGGACGAGTTGGCGCAGGCACATCAGAAGATCGCCACGCTGGAACAGTTGGACCGCGATCGGGAGGCGGCGCTGGACACCGCGCTGACCCGCGCCAGGACCGCCGAAGACCGGTCGGTCGAAGCCGCGTCCTCTGCACCTTCGGACAACACCGCCGCGCTTGAGACCGAAATCGCGGAATTGCGCACCGCCCGCGCGCAGGATCTTGCCGAGATGAAGGCCCTTCTGGCCGAACTGGAACCCATGCTGGAGACGTCGAATGCCTGATATGACCATCGTAATTGGCGAGCGCAGCTTTGCCGTCGCCTGTCAGGACGGCGAGGAGGGTTACCTGTCGGCCGCTGCCGAACTGCTGGACCGCGAGGCAAAGGTGCTGGCGTCCACGGGCAATCGTCTGACACAGGACCGGATGCTGCTGATGGCCGGGCTGATGCTGGCCGACAAGTCGATCTCGGCCGAGGAGGAATTGCGCGCGCTGGACCGGCGGCTGGCCCAGCAGACCCAGCTTCTGGACGAAATGCAGGCCCGCCAGGCCGCCGCGCCGAAGACCGTCGAAGTCGTCAAGGAGATCGTGCCCGATGCCGCGCTGGCCCGCCTGAACGCGCTGGCGGACAAGGCCGAAGATCTGGCCGCCAGGACCAGGGCGCGCGCGGCAGGCTAGGCGCAGGCGGGGCCTTGTGCCGGACTAAAGCCCGATCTCGCCCATCAGCCGCGCCGCCTCGGACCGGGTATCGCTCAGGGCCGCGCGGTCCTCGCCGGGATGGAACCGGGCGCGGACGGCGGTCGGCATCGGGCGGGGCGTCATCAGATGCACATCGGGTGCGGCTTCGGTTGTCGCCTCCGCCTGCCATGCAGCGATCAGGGCACGCTGCGCGGCCTTGGTCGCCAGATAGGCCCCGGCGAACTTGACCGGGCGATCATCGTCGAAGAACACCGCGCGCGCCTTCCCCCTGTCGCGCGCCGCGGCCTGCAACAGCGGCGACACATATGGGATCAGCCGCTGCAAAGCCGTCACATTGGTGGCCAGCGATTTGGCGAAGTCCCTTTCGTCGGCCATGTCGGCGGGCGACAGCGGAGGCACGTGGACAGCGGTATGCACCCACAGCGGCAAAGCGCCCCAGCGGTCGTGGATGCCGCGGCACAGATGCTGCATCGCATCCGCCTTCGTCACATCCATCGGGGCCAGCGTGGTCGCGCCACCCGCCGCCTGAATGCGGTCGTCCAGCTCTTCCAGCGCGCCTTGGGTGCGGGCGACGGCGACGACGTGGCAGCCCCGCGCGGCCAGATGTTCGGCGATGGCCGCGCCAAGGCCGCGAGAGGCGCCCGTGACAAGCGCAAGGGGGGGGTAATCACTCATGACCGCTCCGGTGCCATGTCCCGCGTGCGGGATCAAGTCGGCAGTCCTTTGCGCGGGTTCAAGTTGACACCCGCGCGGCGGGCGCGGAAAAGATACACGACAGCAGGCATCCGATTGGAGAACGACATGACACTGACCGCAACGGCCCTTGGCCGCATGACCGTGATGAAGCAGGCAGCCCTCGTGCTGGGCGGGACGGTCGTTCTGGCGCTGGCTAGTCAGGTGGCGGTTCCGTTCTACCCGGTTCCGATGACGATGACGACCTTTGCCGTCCTGTCGATCGGCTTCGCCTATGGCGCCCGTCTGGGCGCGCTGACGGTCCTTGCTTGGCTGCTGGAAGGCGCGCTCGGCGCACCGGTCTTCGCCAATGCCATGAACGGCGCGGCCTTCTTCGGTCCGACAGCGGGCTTCCTGATCGGCTTCATCGGCATGGCATTCCTTGCCGGTCTGGCCAGTGAACGCGGTCTGGCCGCGATGGCGGGGATCGGCCTGCTGGCCTCCGCGCTTCTGTATATTCCCGGTCTGGCCTGGCCGATGGGCCTGGCCGAACTGGTCGGTGTTCAGGTCTGGGGCAGCGATCTTGCCTTCCCGGCGCTGTTCGATGCCTTTGCCGCCAAGTTCCTGCTGGGCGATGCGGTCAAGGCGGTGCTGGCCGCGCTGCTGGTGTCGGGGGGCTTTGCCGCGCTGCGCCGCAACGGCTGATCCGCCTGCAAAACCGGACCGCAAGGTCATGCGCCGTCCCGTTCGGGGCGGCGTTTTACGTCTGGGCCAGCAATCCGGCGACGGCTGTTTTGCACATACCCAACGGCAGCCACTGGCAGCCCACGCAGATATCATCGAGGTCATCGGGCGTGATGCGCGCCCGGACCCGTTCGACGCATTCGCCCCACGACAATGTGTCGCCCGCCCTCAGGTTCAGCGCCTGGGCATGGGCCGCGTCCAATCGGGCGATATCATGCTGCGACGCGCATCCCAGACCGATCCGGTGGGGGCAGGGCGCGCAAAACGAATCGGCCTCCAGCGTGATGTGAACCTGGGCCTTCTCTCCCCCCGGTGCCATGAGCTGGCCAAAGACGATGTTCGCCATATTTGCGATGAAGGCGCTGTCATAGCCTTTGCCCTCGAATCCAAGGGAGCAAAGAACGTGGTGAGGTCGCAATCGGACTGTCATGGACGCCTGTGTCTGCCAAATGAGCGCACGACACAAGTTTTGCCACGTCATACGTCTTATTCGGCAGCCTTCAATTGAAATCCGTTCTGGACCTGATCGGACGGCTCGACCGGATAATCGCCCGAGAAACAGGCGTCGCAATATTGCGGGCTGGCCGGATCGCGCCCGTTCTTTTCCCCGACCGCGCGGTACAACCCGTCGAGCGAAATGAACTTGAGGCTGTCGACGCCCAGATGGGTGCGCATTTCCTCGGCGGTCATGGTCGCGGCCAGCAGCTTTTCGCGCTGCGGCGTGTCGACGCCATAAAAACAGGGCCAGGCCGTCGGCGGCGAAGCGATGCGGAAGTGAACCTCCGCCGCGCCGGCATCCAGTATCATTTCCTTGATCTTACGGCTGGTCGTGCCCCGCACAACGCTGTCGTCCACCAGGATGATGCGCTTGCCCCGCACCAGCGCCCGGTTCACGTTCAGTTTCAGACGCACGCCCATGTTCCGGATCGACTCGCTGGGTTCGATGAACGTCCGGCCCATGTACTGGTTGCGGATGATGCCCATCGCATAGGGGATGCCCGATTCCAGCGAATATCCGATCGCCGCTGGTGTGCCCGAATCCGGGACGGGGCAGACCATATCGGCGTCTACCGGGGCCTCCTTGGCCAGTTCGCGTCCGATGGCTTCGCGGGTGGAATAGACCGACTGGCCGCCCAGAATGCTGTCGGGGCGGCTGAAATAGACATGCTCGAATATGCAGAACCGCGATTTCTTCTGCTCGAACGGGCGGTGCGACGTCACGCCATCGGCGGTGATGACGACCATTTCGCCCGGCTCCACCTCGCGAAGGAATTCCGCGCCGATGATATCCAGTGCGCAAGTCTCCGACGCCAGAACCCAGCCATCGCCCACTTGCCCCAGCATCAGGGGGCGCACGCCCAGCGGATCGCGCACGCCGATCAGTTTTGTGCGCGTCATGGCGACGATGGAAAACGCGCCCTCGACCCGGCGCAGCGCATCCTTCATCCGCTCGGGGATGTTGCGCTGCAGCGACCGGGCCATCAGGTGGATGATGCACTCGGAATCGCTGCTGGACTGGAAGATCGATCCGCGTTCGATCAACTCTCGGCGCAGGCTGGCGGCATTGGTGATGTTGCCGTTATGCGCGATCGCAGCCCCGCCCATCGCGAATTCGCCGAAGAACGGCTGCACGTCGCGAATCGCTGTCGCGCCCTTGGACCCGGAGGTGGAATACCGCACATGCCCGATGCCGATGGGGCCGGGCAGGGTGTCCATCACGTCCTGTTGTGTGAAGGTATCGCGCACATAGCCAAAGCGGCGGACCGAGTTGAACCCCTGTTCGGGGTCGTGCACGACGATGCCGCCTGCCTCCTGGCCCCGGTGCTGCAATGCGTGCAACCCGAGTGCAGTGAAATTCGCGGCGGAACTTACACCGACGACGCCGAACACGCCGCATTCTTCCTTGAGCTTGTCGTCGTCGAAAGGAGTGCTGCGCCAGTCGGTCATCGGGAACGAATCCTGCATGGGTCGATGCGAATGCGCGTCACATAAGCCCGTCGCGCGGCGATGTCACCCGGCCTTCACATCTTGAGGCCGGATCGTCGTGTCAGTTGACCGCCGCTGCTGCCTCGACCGACTGGGTGGGCGCGCCGCATTCGCCGACCAGCGATTCATAGCGGGTCAGGATCCAACCCGGCGCATCTTCGGGGATCTGCTGTTCGATGCCCGTCTTGGCACGGCTGAACACGACGGCGGAGCGGCTGTTCTCGACCATGGGCACGCCCTCGCTGACGGTCACGCGGTCATAGACGACGAAGCCCACCGCCACCAGCAGAACGCCGCGCAGCACACCGAACAGGAAGCCCAGGCCCCGATCGGACGGACCGAAGGCGGAATGACGGATCGCCCCCGACAGAAGCGGTGTGAAGAAACTCGTCAGCACCAGCGCCAGTATGAAGACCAGCGCGAAAGCCGACAGAATGGCCAGTTCGCAATTGTCGCCAAGCATTTCGCCAACGTAGGGAATCTCGCGGACCAGCGGTTCCGCCGCCCCGGCGAAGGTGAACGCCAGGAAACCGGCCGCGATCCAGCCGACGATGGCCATCGTTTCACGCACCAGTCCGCGGGAATAGGCAAGGATCGCAGAGATCAGGATGACGGCCGCGACCGCGCCGTCCACGATGGTAAATCCGTCCATGCTTCCCCTCGTGTCGCCCGCTTGAGGCGCTTATCCCGCACCGAACACGTCACCCACAAGGGTGATCAGGTCCGGCAAAAGGCGCACCGATATTCCCGATGCATTCCCCGTCTTGCACCCTTTGGGTGCCATGGCGGCGGTAAAACCAAGTTTAGCCGCCTCTTTCAACCGATTTTCCGCCTGCGTCACCGGACGCAGGGCGCCGGAGAGCGACAACTCGCCAAAAACGACGGTTTCCGGGGGGATCGCTGCGTCCTCCCGCGAGGACAGCAACGCGCAGGCCACGGCAAGGTCGGCGGCAGGTTCCGAAATACGAATTCCGCCCGCCACATTCAGGTAAACGTCGAGACCCTGGAAGCTTATCCCGGTCCGCGCCTCCAGCACGGCCAGAACCATCGACAGGCGGCTGCCATCCCATCCGACCACGGCGCGGCGCGGCTGACTCAACTGTGAGGGGGCGACAAGCGCCTGAATCTCCACCAGAACCGGTCGCGTGCCTTCGATGCCCGCGAATACGACAGACCCTGGCGCGGGGGCATCCCGGTCGCCCAGAAACAGGGCCGAGGGGTTGGCGACTTCGGCCAGACCCATGCCCGTCATCTCGAATACGCCGATCTCGTCGGCGGGGCCGAAGCGGTTCTTGACGGCGCGCAGGATACGGAACTGGTGCCCGCGCTCGCCTTCGAAATACAGCACCGTGTCGACCATATGCTCGACCACGCGCGGTCCTGCGATCTGACCGTCCTTTGTAACATGGCCGACCAGAATGACCGATGTGCCGAACCGTTTGGCGAAACTGGTCAGCTCATGCGCGCAGGCGCGGACCTGAGAAACCGATCCCGGTGCCGAATCCACAGTGTCCGCCCACATCGTCTGTATCGAATCGATAATGCAGAGGTCGGGTTTCTCCGCTTCCAGCGTGGTCAGGATGTCGCGCAGATTGGTCTCGGACGCCAGCCTGACGGTGCTGTCGGCCAGCCCCAACCGCTGCGCGCGCATCCGCACCTGCGCGGTCGCCTCCTCGCCCGACACATATACGACGCTGTGACCGGCATTCGCGAAGGCGGCAGCGGCCTGCAACAGCAGGGTCGACTTGCCGATCCCCGGATCGCCGCCCACCAGCGTCGCGGAGGCAGGCACCAGTCCCCCGCCCAGCACACGGTCCAGCTCGCCCATGCCCGACAGGGTGCGCGGCGGCGGCGATTCTTCGGACGACAGGTCGGTCAGCGCCATGCGCTTGCCCTTGGCCGTGCCGAGCGATTTCTTCGACGGCCCGTGGCTTAGCGGGACTTCTTCCTGAATGGTGTTCCACGCGCCACACCCGTCGCAGCGCCCGATCCATTTTTTATGAATGGCGCCGCAATCGGTGCAGGCGAACTGGGTGACGGGTTTGGCCATGTTCGCCTTTTGGTCCATGCGCGGGGTGGGCGCAAGTAGGGACGGGGTGGGAAGTCGGCGCGTCATCTTTCTGCCATTGTCCGTGACGATTTCGCCACGCGAATCCAATAATTGACCTAGGGGCACCGCGCGTCACTCGCAGCTTCGTGACGTTCATGTCAGAGCGGCTGCACGACAACGGCTTGGTACGGGCTATGACAAGAAAGTGTAAAATATGAGCAGAACGATTTTTTCCGGTATCACGGGTGCAACGGTCCTGGTGGCGACGACAATGTTGGGTAGCGCTGCATGGGCCTGCGACTTTGAAAACAGTTGTTACACACCACCACCACCCCCAAAAGGCCCCGCCGCCACCACCCAGCTCTCCGCCCTTTCCCAAGGCACCGCAGCCGTCACGCGTGGCCTTGTCGCACAAGCCGGGGGCGTGGCCGCCACGCAGGCGCAGAGCGGGCTGTCGCTTGGCACCAACACCACTGCCTCGACCCGCGGCACCAAGTCCAAAGGCGTCAACACCTGGGTCGAGTTCACGGGCTTTGTCGTCAACGGCAACGATCTTCGCCAGACCGCCACCGGCTTCCAGCTGGGTGGTGATGTGCATGTGACGCCGAACCTCGCCCTTGGCCTGTCGCTGGGCCGGGATCAGGTGAACTCCGACGCGGGCGGGTTCGACCTGTCGGGCGATCTGACGTTCCTGCAACCCTACGCGGCCTATGTCAGCGGCCCGATGCGCGCTGAAGCCTCGCTGATCTACGGACGCGGCGATTTCGAACAGGTGTCGCTGGGCGGCACCGGGCAGGCGGACACGACGCTGATCGCCGCCACGGTCTCGGGGGCCTATGACATGGCGCTGTCGACTGGCCAGACCCTGTCGCCGATGGCATCGCTGTCGTATGGCGAGGAGGAGTCCGAGGGCACCGGCGGAACACTGGCTGGGACCGGGAAAGACACCACCAGTTTCGGTCGCGCGTCGGTGGGTGCACGTCTGAGCACGGCTTTCGACTCGGGCACCGCCTTTGTAGGCCTGCACGCCGACTACGACTACAGCAACGGCGATACCGATCTGGTCGCGGGCTTCGACGACGACACCGGTTTCGCGGGTCGGATCGAACTGGGTGTAAACGCCGCCATCACGCAACGCCTGAACCTGCGGACCTCGATGTCGGTCGGCGGTCTGGGCACCGGCACCAAGGACGTTGCCGCAGGTCTGACTTTGAACATGAAGTTCTGATCATAAGCCACTGAACAGAAAAGGGACGCGCCCGTCACAGGCGCGTCCCTTTTTCGTTTCGGCATGGCGGGCCTATTCCGCCGGGGCCGCCATCTTGTCGCCCATGCCATCGCGCCGGGACAGGCCCACGACATTCTTCGGCCTGTCATGGCCGGTCAGTTTCAGTGCATCAGTCACCTCGGCCAGATCCATCTGCAGACGCTCCAGCTGTTTCTCGGCCAGACCCTCCTCGACCGACACGGCCTGCATCCAGCGCTTGATCTCCTGCACGGTTGCCTGCGCCATCGAGATACGCTGCCGGTAATCCTCGACTTCTTTCTGGCGCTGACGCAGGAAGCTGCGGGCGCGGTCGACCTTTTCGTCGGAATAGACTTCGGCCAGTTCGCGGCTCTCGACGGACATCTGGGCCGCGACCTCAAGGACATCATGCTCCATCCCCGCCAGATCCGGATGCGCGCGCATCCATTCGATCCGGTCGCGCATGGCATCGAATTCGCGGCTCAACTGGAATGTGCCTTCGCGGTCGGCTGCATGAACCATGGCATAGGCCTGCGTAACGTCGTCCATAGAAAGGTGAAAATCACGGTTCGTGACTTCCAGACGGCGGACGCGGGAATTGGCGGGCAGGAAACCGACCAGCAACAGTACCAGCACCGTCAGGCCGATTTGCGCGATCATCCCGGCCTGCGCCACTTCGGTCTCGCCAATGGCCAGCGGCAGGTCGAGCCAGGGAAGAAGCCCCATGAGTGAAGCGACTGTGAGGCCCGTCAGGCTCAGGGCGATAAGGACAAGCAAGAAAGTGCTCACCTGCTGCAGAAAGCTTGTCGCGACGGCGACCGGAGGCGATATGTTGTTCATGTAGCCGAACCCTTGTTTGGCGGTGATGATCGGGTTTTTGGCTGCTCGATTCAAACTATAGCAGACACTTACGCTACAAATGCAATCAATTCTTGAAAAGTTCCGTCTGGCGGAGCCTTTCGCGTGGACTGTTACAGGATTGTAGCAAACCGGCATCGCATTGCCGCCACCTTTGCCCAGATCAGGACAATCTGCCGCGTTACTGGCCGCCGCGATACTGGCGCTTGTATCGCCGCCCCATCGACGTCAGCACTTCATAGCCGATCGTTCCCGCCGAGGCGGCCAAGGTGTCGACGCCCCGGTGCGCGTCCAGAACGCGAACCGACTCGGGGTCGCGGTCCAGATGACTGATATCCACGGTCAGCAGATCCATCGACACACGCCCCACGACATTACAGGGCACCGGGCCGACCATCACCTCCATCCCCTGTGACAGGCTGCGCAGCAACCCGTCGGCATAGCCTCCACCGACCGTCGCAATGCGCGAAGGTGCGCGCGCGGTCCAGGTCGCGCTGTATCCCACCGCCTCGCCCGCAGCGATGTCGAAGCAGGATATGACCGGCAGATCCAGTGCGACCACCGGGTCCGCCTTGGCGAAGGGCAGGCCGCCGAACAGGCCGATGCCCGGTCGTGTCATGTCGAAATGATACTCACCGCCCAGCAGGATGCCACCTGTCGCCGCAAGACTGCGCGGCACCGAAATGCCATCGGTCATTTCGTGAAACCGGGCCAGCTGATCGGTGTTCTGTGCCGCATCCGGCACGTCGGACGAGGCCAGATGCGTTGTCACCAGAACCGGTTCGGCCCGCAGCGCAAGTTCGGCGACGGCCGCCCATTCCTCCATCTTCAGGCCCAGACGGTTCATGCCCGTATCAAGTTGCAGCCCGAAGGGATGACGCGGCAACGCCTCCAGATGGCGCATCAACTGCTCCAGCGAACAGATCAGCGGCACAACGTCAGCGCGCGCCAAGGTCGCCGTATCTCCGGTCATATGGCCGTAATACGCATAGATCCGCGGCTCCGGTCCCAACGCACGGCGCAGTTCCAGCCCCTCATCAGCTGTGGCCACGAAGAACGCGCGGCAGCCTTCCGCGAACAGACGGGGCGCGACCTGCGTGACGCCAAGGCCATAGGCATCCGCCTTGACGGTTGCCGCCGTTTCGCAATCGTAGGACGACAGGGCATCCAGCGCGCGCCAGTTGGCGGCGATGGCTTCGAGGTCGATATGTAGGATTCCGGTGGGCATATGCGGCGTGATGGTCAGGCCTGACGTCGCCGTCAAGCGGTCCCGATCACCGATTGCCGTCCTGCCATGGTTTCACAAGGTTGCCGAAGCGGGTGAACCGCCCTTCGAAGCTCAATTCCACCGTGCCGATCGGACCATGCCTTTGCTTGCCGATGATGACTTCCGCCTTGCCGTGCACGGCTTCCATCGTGGCCTGCCATTCGGCCATCTTGTCCAGTTGGTGATCGCCCGGTTTTTCGCGTTCTTTATAATATTCATCGCGGTAGACGAACATCACGACGTCCGCATCCTGCTCGATCGAACCCGATTCCCGCAGGTCGGACAGTTGCGGACGCTTGTCTTCGCGCGATTCGACCTGACGCGAGAGCTGCGACAGGGCAATGACGGGGATATCCAGTTCCTTGGCGATGGCCTTGAGACCCTGGGTAATCGCCGACACTTCGTTGACGCGGTTGTCGCCCTTGCCCGGTGCCGTGACCAGTTGCAGATAGTCGATGATCAGCAGGTCCAGCCCATGCGTCCGCTTTTGCCGCCGCGCCCGCGCGGCCAGCTGCGCGATGGGCAGGGCGGGCGTGTCGTCGATATAAAGCGGGCAGGATTCCAGCGCTTTCGCGGCCTCGACGAAGCGGCGGAACTCGGCCTCGGTCATGTCGCCCCGACGGATCTGCTCGGATGGCACCTCGGAGGCCTCGGACAGGACCCGCGCCGCCAGCTGCTCGGCGGACATCTCCAGCGAATAGAACCCCACGACGCCGCCTTCGACCGCGCCGTCGCGCCCGTCATAGGTGGTGCCGCGTTTGTAGGCCTTGGCGACGTTGAACGCGATGTTCGTGGCCAGCGAGGTCTTGCCCATCGACGGGCGCCCGGCAAGGATCAGAAGGTCCGAGCGGTGCAGGCCCCCCAGCTTCTTGTCCATATCGACCAGACCGGTCGGAATGCCCGCAAGCCCGCCATCACGCTGATAGGCGGCATTGGCCACGTCGACGGCCTGTTTGATGGCCGACAGAAAAGACTGGAAACCGCTTTCGGACCGGCCCTGTTCGGCCAGGGCATAAAGCTTCGCTTCGGCTTCGACGATCTGATCGGCGGGTTCCCGTTCGACTGTCACGTCGTTTGCCTGCGCGCTGATGTCCCGGCCCAATGCGATCAACTCGCGCCGGATAGCGAGGTCATAGATCATCTGGGCATAATCGCGCACCGCATAGGCCGCGATGGCCGATGCGGCCAGCGTTACCAGATAGGATGGCCCGCCAAGGGCGCGCAGACCTTCGTCCTCCTCCAGAAACGGCTTGAGCGTGACCGGCGAGGCCAGCGCGTTTTTCTGGATGCGCGCGGCGCAGATGTCATAGATTCGGGCGTGAACCGGGTCGTAGAAATGCTCGGACCGGATGACCGATGCAGCCCGGTCATACAGATCGTTGTCGGTCAGCAACGCGCCCAGAAGCTGTTGTTCGGCTTCGATGTTATGCGGCAACGTCGCATCGCCGGAAATCTCGATCCTGGCTGGAACGCCTGAGTCCACCCTTGCAATCTCGTTCATTGTTCTGCCCCTGCGACCTCGCCATCACCCTAGGCCAAGGGGGGCTATACGACAACGGGGGTCGCCTGTGGAAAGCGGGAGCGGTGTGAATGTCGTCTTGTAAGGTGCTGAAATAAAATGAACGGAAATCAGCTTTGCGTCGCCCGAGCCACGGATTGACGCAAATCGTCGATCCAGTTGCAGGCCAGCCCGTCGCCGTCGTCGTCCAGCTTGTGGCGGTCGTTGCGTGGCCCGCCGGAGCCCATGAACTCCACCTGCGCGGCGGCATCGGTCAGAAAGTCGTCGCAGTTGACCCCGTCGAGGGCCGGGTCGTCCTGTGACGGGCGGCGATAGCGCCCGCGCGCGGCCTGCGCCAGTGTCCGGCGGCCCAGATAGCCGATGCTGGACGAGAACTGATCCCGGCTGCCCAGCTCCGCCTCGACCTGCGACAGCTCGACCATATCCCGTGTCGATGCCTGAACCCGCCAGAGCGTGGCGGTGTCCAGCGCGTTTATGCGCCGCGCTTCGTCGCGCGCGGTCTCGGGCGTTACGACAAAAGCACCGCAGGCGGTAAGCAATGGCAGAAGCAGAAGAACGCGCATCATCTCGATACTCCCGAAGGCAGGCGGAGAAGATTCAGGGTCACTTGTTCAGTGGGACCGGGTTTTTGCAAAGGCGTCAAGCTTGGTGGTGAAACCGGCCCGCGGCGTCACTTCTTGTGCTTTTCCTGCCACCTGCGCGGATCGTTCAGGAAGTTTTCGACCCCGGCCAGCGTTTCGGCATCGAAGCTGCCTTGCGCGCGCGCCTCGGCCAGAACATCCCACCATGTTGCCAGCGCATGCAGCGTCACACCATGGTCACCCAGCGTCTTGGTGATTTCGGGGAAGATGCCATAGCTGAAGATGACGCCGGTATGGGCACAGGTCGCCCCGGTTTCGCGGATCGCGTCGACGAAGGACAATTTGCTGCCGCCATCCGTCGTCATGTCCTCGATCAGCAGGACGCGCTGGCCCTCGGTCATCAGCCCCTCGATGCGGGCATTGCGGCCGTATCCCTTGGGTTTCTTGCGCACATAGGTCATCGGCAGGGCCAGACGTTCTGCGATGAAAGCTGCAAAGGGGATGCCGGCGGTTTCGCCACCCGCGACATTGTCGAAAGCCTCGAACCCCGCGTCGCGCATCACCGTGACGGCCAGGAAATCCATCAACGTGGAGCGCAGGCGCGGGTAGGAGATCAGCTTGCGGCAGTCGATGTAGGTCGGGCTGGGCAGGCCGGAGGCAAGTGTAAATGGCTCGCGCGAATTGAAGTGAACGGCTTCGACCTCCAGCAAGGCGCGGGCAGTCAGGCGGGCGATTTCGGCAGCTGGCGGGAAGGTTGTCGGGATCATGCGGGTCTCCGGGGGCTGTTCCCCGCAGGGAAATAACGATTTAGTAACAGGCGTTTAAGTTTGATTAATCGACGACATGCCAGTGGATCGGATGGCCCGGGTCGAACAGGGTGACGGACTGACCGTAAGCCTCGATTCTGGCAGGGAAATCCAAATGGCTGCCCTTTGAAAGCGTGATCGTGTCGTCATTGACCGGAAGCCCGTAATGCGCGGGTCCGTGAAGCGAGACGAAGCCCTCCAACCGGTCCAGCGCATCCTCCTCCTCGAATACATGCGCCAGCAGGGGCAGGGCATGCGTTGCGGTGAAGCACCCGGCGGAACAGCAGGCCGATTCCTTGGCATGCGTGGGATGCGGGGCACTGTCGGTGCCGAGGAAAAACTGTGCCTCGCCCGAGGTCGCGGCCTGACGCAGCGCTGTCTGGTGCGTGCCGCGTTTCAGGATCGGAAGGCAGTAGAAATGCGGACGCATCCCCCCGGCCAGCATGTCGTTGCGGTTCGCCATCAGGTGCTGAACCGTGATCGTAGCACCGACGCCGGGATGAGCGCGGACCCAGTCAACGGCCTCGGACGTGGTGACATGTTCCAGCGTCAGTTTCAGGTCCGGATGCGCGGCGCGCAGGGGCGTCAGCACGCGGTCCAGAAAGCGGGCTTCGCGGTCGAAGATGTCGATATCGGCATCGGTGACTTCGCCGTGCAGGCAGAGCGGCACGCCCGCCGCCTCCATCGCCGTCAGCACGTCACGTACGTTTTCGAAATTCGATACACCGGAGGCCGAGTTCGTCGTGGCCCCCGCCGGGTAAAGCTTCACCGCGGTGATGATGCCGTCGGCGTGGGCCTGCACGACGTCCGCCGGGTCGGTCGTTTCGGTCAGATACAGCGTCATCAGGGGTCGCGCGAACCCGGCGGCGATCACGCGATCCCGATACGATGCGGCCTGCGCGCCGGTAACGACGGGCGGCACCAGATTGGGCATGATGATCGCGCGCCCGAAATGGCGGCTTTCGGGGGCGACGGCGCGCAGCATGTCGCCATCGCGCAGATGCAGGTGCCAGTCATCGGGACGGCGGATCGTGAGGCTGTTCATATGCCCCGGACTAGTCCCCTTGCGCCGCCTTGGCCAGAGGGTCAGGGTGCGCGGATGCCTGATACTTCCCTTATGCAGCGTGTCCGTGGCGAGGCGCATGTCACCCTTGGCCGCCACGGGCTGCGCGATCTGCGGCAGGCCGGGTCGGCCAAGGCGATCCTGCCGCGCACCGATGCGCCCGAGCCGGAGGTGGTGTTCCTGAACACGGCGGGAGGGATCACATCGGGGGACCGGCTGGATTATATGCTGACGCTTGGATCGGGCGCGCGGGCGACGGCGGGGACACAGACGGCAGAAAGGGCGTACCGCGCGACAGACGGCCCCGGTCGCGTTGTCACGACACTGAAGCTGGGCGCGGGCGCGCATCTGGATTGGTTGCCGCAGGAGATCATCGCATTCGAAGGCTGCGACCTGTCGCGTATCACGCAGGTCGAGATGGCGGGCGATGCCACGTTTCTGGGTGTCGACACGGTGGTTCTGGGCCGCGAAGCGCATGGCGAGACGCTGCGTGCGGCGCGATTGGACGATTTGCGGAGGATCACGCGAGACGGCGTGCCGTTGCATATCGAACATCTGACGCTGGGACCGGATATGCTGAATGATCCGGCCTGTCTGGGCGGTGCCCGCGCGATGGCCACGCTGGTGATGGCCGGCCCGGCGGTGTCGGATGCACTCGAACCGCTGCGCGCCGTTCTGTCCGCTCAGGACGTGACCGCTCATGCCAGCGCCTGGGACGGACGGCTGGTCGCGCGCTTCCTGTCGCGGCATCCGGCCCCGTTGCGTCGGGCGCTTGTCTCGGCCATCTTGACGTTGCGCGGCAGACCGATGCCACGCGTCTGGCAGTGCGAGGTGACGACATGAACCTGACCCCCCGTGAAAAGGACAAGCTGCTGGTCAGCATGGCCGCGATGGTGGCGCGCGGCAGGCTGGCGCGCGGCGTCAGGCTGAACCACCCCGAAGCGATCGCCCTGATCACCGATTTCGTGGTGGAAGGCGCGCGGGACGGTCGGTCGGTGGCCGATCTGATGCAGGCGGGCGCACATGTGATTACCGCCGATCAGTGCATGGAGGGTATTCCCGCCATGATTCACGATGTGCAGGTCGAGGCGACGTTTCCCGACGGCACCAAACTGGTCACCGTGCATCATCCGATCCGCGTGGCGGAGGCGGCGGAATGAGTGGCCTGGTCCCCGGCGAGATCCTGACCGCGCCCGGTGATATCACACTGAACGATGGGGCAGTGGTCACGACGATCGAAGTTTCCAACACCGGTGACCGCCCGGTGCAGGTCGGCAGCCATTATCATTTCGCCGAAACCAACCCCGCGCTCGACTTTGACCGGGACGCGGCGCGGGGCCAGCGGCTGAATATCGCCGCAGGCACCGCAATTCGTTTTGAACCCGGACAGTCCCGGCGCGTTACACTCGTGCCGCTGTCCGGAGATCGCCGGGTGTTCGGCTTCAATGGCAAGATAATGGGAGATCTCGGATGATGGAATTGTTCCGCCTGCAGATGCGGACCGCGCAGATGCTGGTCGAGGCCTCCAGTGTGATCAACATACGGATGCTGGGCATGGCAGGGGTAATCTCGTCGGATGCCGGAGAAATGAAGCGGATGGTGACCGAAAAGCAGACCGCTTTCATGGAATCGGGTCGCGCCGCGATGGGTGCGCTGATGGCGGGCAAATCGGCGGCACAGGCCTATGGGGTCGCGCTGACACCCATCGGGCGGACGACGCGGGCCAATTCGCGGCGTCTGGTGAAATGGAAATCGCCGTGAAGACCCTGATCGCGATCCTGCTTGTTCTGGCCGCTCCGGTCGCGGCCCAGATCGCGCCGCAGATCGACTGCATGGCCAGCGATCTGACGGCACCGGAATACAGATTTTGTGCCAGTCAGGCGTACGAGGAGGCGGATGCCGAACTCAACCAGGTCTACCGCCTGGCGATCGCCCGCGCCCAGGTCTTCGACCAGGAGGTGGCGGTGCTGGACCAGAGCGGGCCGATCACGCTGGAGGAGGCGCTGCGTCAGTCGCAGCGCGACTGGATCGCCTTCCGCAACAGCGCCTGCGAGGCCGAGGCCGTGATTTTTCGTGACGGGACTGACGCGCCGGTCGTCGGGACGATCTGCCTTGCCCGCAGGACTGTCGAGCGCACCGAGGAACTTCGGACCTTCGCCTCTGACCTGTGATCCCTGTGCGGACCATGCAGGTGACAGGTGCGGTCCATGACATGACCCGCGCCCGGATGTGCAGTTTCCATCCATTCAGCCCATTCCTGCGCGCCGGTTGATCGCGTGGCCGGTCGCATCACTGCCGATGGGATGGGACCGGCGGTCCGGTTGATATATTTTTCGGCAGTCTGCTACGCACAGTGCCCTGAATTTAGGCAGGATGTGATTTGCGCATAGCCCTAGCGCCGTCCCGGTTTGACAAGCGGCAGGGGCGGCGGGACATCTGTCGTCTACCGACAGGAGACCCGATGCCCGCAACGATTTCCCGCCGTGCCTATGCCGATATGTATGGTCCCACGACCGGCGATCGCATCCGTCTGGCCGATACCGAGTTGTTCATCGAAGTCGAACGCGATCTGACCATTTATGGCGAGGAGGTCAAATTCGGCGGCGGCAAGGTGATCCGCGACGGCATGGGCCAATCGCAACGCACGCGCGCAGAAGGGGCGGTCGATACCGTCATCACCAATGCCCTGATCGTCGATCACACCGGCATCGTGAAGGCCGACGTTGGCCTGCGCGACGGGCGTATCGTGGCCATCGGCAAGGCGGGCAACCCGGATACGCAGCCGGGCGTCGATATCGATATCGGACCGGGGACCGAGGCCATCGCGGGCGAGGGGCGCATCCTGACCGCCGGGGGCTTCGACTGCCATATCCACTTCATCTGCCCGCAGCAGATCGAGGATGCGCTTCATTCCGGCATGACCACGATGCTGGGCGGCGGCACCGGACCGGCGCACGGCACACTGGCCACGACCTGCACACCGGGATCGTGGCATATCGGACGTATGATGCAGAGTTTCGATGCGTTCCCGGTGAACCTGGCGTTGTCGGGCAAGGGCAATGCATCGCGTGCTGCGCCACTTGAGGAAATGGTGCGCGCCGGGGCCTGCGCCCTGAAGCTGCACGAAGACTGGGGCACGACCCCCGCCGCCATCGACACCTGCCTGAGCGTGGCCGACGATATGGACGTGCAGGTGATGATCCACACCGATACGTTGAACGAGAGCGGGTTCGTCGAGAACACCATCGCCGCCATAAGGGGCCGCACGATCCATGCCTTTCATACCGAAGGCGCGGGCGGGGGCCATGCACCCGATATCATCAAGGTCTGCGGGTTGAGCCATATCATCCCGTCATCCACCAATCCGACGCGGCCCTATACTGTGAACACGCTGGAGGAACACCTCGACATGCTGATGGTGTGCCACCACCTCGACAAGTCGATCCCCGAGGATGTGGCCTTCGCCGAGTCGCGCATCCGCCGCGAAACCATCGCCGCCGAGGATATTCTGCACGACATGGGTGCGATGAGCATCATCGCATCGGATTCGCAGGCAATGGGCCGCGTCGGAGAAGTCGCCATTCGCACGTGGCAGACCGCCGACAAGATGAAGCGCCAGCGCGGACGACTGGAGGGCGAGACGGGCGACAACGACAACCTGCGCGTCCGGCGATATATCGCGAAATACACCATCAATCCGGCGATTGCGCATGGCATCGGACACGAAATCGGCTCGGTCGAGGTCGGCAAGCGCGCCGATCTGGTCCTGTGGAACCCCGCATTCTTTGGCGTGAAGCCTGAAATGGTGCTGGTCGGCGGCACCATTGCCGTGGCCCAGATGGGCGATCCCAATGCCTCGATCCCGACACCGCAGCCGGTCTATTCGCGGCCCATGTGGGGCAGTTACGGGCGCAGTGTCGAACGCGGTGCGGTGATCTTCGCCTCGCAGGCGTCGATTGATGCGGGCGTCGGTGGGCAGTTGGGGCTGGCGAAGGAGCTGGTCGCGGTGAAGGGGACGCGCGGCATCGGCAAGCGGGACATGGTGTTGAATGATGCATTGCCGCAGATTGAGGTCGACCCGGAGACATATGAGGTGCGCGCGGATGGCGAGTTGTTGACGTGCGAGCCGGCGGATGTGCTGCCGATGGCGCAGCGGTATTTTCTGTTTTGAAGAAAGCGCAACCGCCTTTCAACGACTTGGGCGTTCATCTGTCGGAGATGAACAGAGCCGAACTCGCCGGTGGTTTCCTGACCATGGCTGGGGACTACCAACGTTCCAGCCAGTTCCTGCGGAGTGCCGTTGAAGACGATCAAATCAGGCTGTCTTACGGTGCTGTCCCTGACAACTGCCTGTCGCAAGGCGTTGAACTTGCGTTGAAGGCACTACTCATCGCTGTTGATAAACAGTTCGAACCACATACGGGCGGGCACGACCTGTCGAAGTTATATGCTCGTATTGAAGATCATCCGGAATCTCTGGAAGCGGAAAGCCGGATGTTCCAAACCCTCGCCGCGGTTCCACCATATGGACTGACGTTGCAAGAAGCCGCCGAGCAGCTCTCCGGAAAAGCCACAAGTCCTAGTTTAGATGTGTCGGCTATCAATTCTGCGAAAGACTTGATGAAGTGGTACGGCCTTCATCACTCCTATCGCGGAGGCCTGTTCCGTTACCATGTCAGCCGATCCGAACTTAATCGGCCTTTTGTCTGGGTTCTTGACGCGGCAGGCAACGCTGCACATGTGGATTTGCGTTCACTTGCGATGGAACATTGGCTCGCTGCATTTCTGACCATCATCGAACCCAAGGTGCGAAGCCTTCGGGGCTCTGATTTCGACGGGCTATCAAAGTGATTGTCCTCCTGTCCCACCTCCACGCCCCCACCGACACGATCCGGCTCGACTACGACGCGCGGCTCGTGCGTCGTAAACGGCTGATGACCGAGCGGGGGATGGCGGTGATGCTAGACCTCCCTGAATTGACCGACCTGTCGCATCACGCGGGCCTGCGTCTGGATGACGGGACCGAGATCGCGCTGGAGGCGGCGGCGGAGCCTGTTCTTGTTATCAAGGGAAATCTGCCCAGTCTGGCGTGGCATATCGGCAATCGGCACACGCCCTGTCAGATCGACGGTGACACGCTGGTAATCCGCGACGATCACGTGTTGCGCGCGATGCTGGAGGGGCTTGGGGCGCAGGTTACGGCGGACACACGGCCCTTCCATCCCGAAGGCGGAGCTTACGGTCACGGGCGCACGTTTGGCCATGATCCCCATGACCACTGACCTTTTGCGCCTGACGCAGTGGCTGTCGCCCGCGTTCCCGGTGTCGGGCTATGCCTATTCGCACGGGCTGGAGACGGCGATGGCCGGGGGCCACGTGACCGACGCGGCCAGCCTGACGGCCTGGGTTCGCGCCGTTCTGACCCACGGGACCGGCCCGCTGGATGTCTGGGCCATCCGCCGCAGCATGGCTGGCGACGACCCGGCCCATCTGACCGCGATCCTGCGCGCCCGCGCGGGCAGTCCCGAACGCTGGCAGGAGGCGCGCGACCAGGGTGCGGCCTTCTGCGAAGTGACCACCGTGATGGGCGATATGCCACTGGACGATTTGCCGCTGCCCGTAGCTTTGGGCGTGCGGGCGCTGGGAATGGACGCGGGCGTCGTCGCGCTGTTGTTTCTGCAAGGCTTCGCGGGCCAGATGGTGTCGGCTGCCGCGCGGTTCCTGCCGCTTGGCCAGAGCACGGCGCAGACCGTGTTGCGTGGCCTGCATGCCGATGTCGCCGTGACGGCGGCGCGCGATGAGATTGACCCACCGGGGTCTGCGGCGGTGCTGGCCGAGATGGACGCGATGGCGCATGAGACGCTGCAACCGAGGATCTTTCGGACATGAAGAACGTATTTCAATTGCTTGAAATAATTACGATATGATTAGCGTGAACGGCCCTCTGCGCATCGGCATCGGTGGCCCCGTGGGCGCGGGCAAGACCACGCTGACTGAACATCTGGCCCGCGAATTATCGCGCGATCTATCTGTGGCGGTCATCACCAACGACATCTACACGCGCGAGGATGCCGAACACCTCATGCGCGCGCAGGTCTTGCCGCTGGACCGCATCCGGGGGGTGGAAACAGGTGGCTGCCCGCACACCGCGATCCGCGAGGATGCGTCGATCAATCTGGCCGCAATTGCCGACTTGCGGACGGCGCACCCCGATCTGGATGTCGTGCTGATCGAGAGCGGTGGCGACAATCTGGCCGCGACCTTCAGCCCGGAACTTGCGGATCTGACGATCTATCTGATCGACACCGCCGCCGGGCAGGACATTCCACGCAAACGCGGGCCGGGGGTGACACGGTCGGACCTTCTGGTGCTGAACAAGACCGATCTGGCCCCGCATGTCGGCGTCGACCTGGATCGCGCGCGCATTGATCTGGACACGGCGCGCGGTACCCGGCCTTATGTCTTGGCGGCGCTGCGACAGGGGCAGGGCGTGGATCAGATCGTCGCGTTCATCCAGCGCGAGGGCGGGCTGGAGAAATCCACCGCCTCCTGAACGCTCCTGACAGTATGCTGTCAGGAGGGGGGTGTCAGGATATGTCCGGTGCCCCGACGGTCGGGGCCGTAAACCGGAGAACAAAAATGTCTGATCCAACAAATGTCGTCGTGTGGGCCGAGATACCCGTCACTGACATGGAACGCGGCCGGGCGTTCTATGCCGCCGTGCTGGAGCGCGAACTGCGCCTGGACGAGAGCGGGCCGAACCCGATGGTCCCGCTGGGGACCAGCATGGACGATCCCGGCGTGGCCGGGCATCTCTATCCCGGCAAGCCGGCGCCCGAGGGCACGGGCAACACCATTCATCTGGCCGCGCCGGGCAAGCTGGAGGCGATCATGGACCGTGTTCGCGGGGCCGGGGGCCAGGTGGTCAGCGATGCGATCCCGATCCCGGTGGGGCGCTTCTTTTATGCAATCGACCCCGACGGCAATTCCGTCGGCCTGTTCGAGGGCTGACGCCCATGCGCCGCGCCGACCGCCTTTTCCGTCTGGTGCAGACCCTGCGCGGCGGCAAGCTGTGGACGGCGGCGCGGTTGTCGGAAATCGCCGAGGTGTCGGAACGCACGATCTATCGCGACATCGCGGACCTGCAGGCGTCCGGCGTCCCTGTCGAGGGGGCGGCGGGCGTCGGATATGTCATGCGCTCCGGCTTCGACCTGCCGCCGCTGATGTTCACCGAAGCCGAGGTGACGGCCCTGGCCTTGGGCGCGCGCATGGTGTCGGCCTGGGGCGGACATGACATGGCCGGTGGCGCGCGCGACGCCTTGTCGAAGATCGAAGCCGTTGTGCCCCGCGCGCAGGACGTGCAGGACGCGCTGTCGCGTCTGAGCGCACCCATGGACGGGATGGCGGCGTCCGATCGAGAACGCCTTGATGTGCTGGACCGTCAAATTCGGGACCGGTGTCTGGTGCGAATGGTCTACGTCACGCCGGATGGAAATCATACGAACCGCAGGGTGCAGCCCTTGGGCCTCTGGTTCTGGGGCCGCGTCTGGACCTTGGTGGCGTGGTGCGAATTGCGCAGCGATTTCCGCATGTTCCGTATTGACCGGATCGGTGTTCTGGAGCCGCTGGACGACGGCTTCGACCCCCACCCGGACCGCAGCCTGTCGGCCTGCATCGCCCAGATTGAGGCGCGGGAGGGGTGCGTCCTGCCGTCCGATCCGCTGGCATGATCCGGATCAGGCCGCCTTGGTGAACAAGCGTTCGAAATTCGCCTCGGTCGCGGCGGCGAAGTCGGCATACTCCATGCCGAAGACCTCCGCCCCCTTGCGCGCCGTCAGATTGACGAACGACGGCTCGTTGCGTCTGCCGCGATGGGGGGGCGGGGCCAGATAGGGGCTGTCGGTCTCGACCAGCACGCGATCCAGTGGTGCGGCGGCGAAGATATCGCGTACCTCCTGCGAGCGGGGGAAGGTCGCGATACCCGACATCGACAGGTAGAACCCCAGGTCGATCGCAGCTTGGGCCAACGCAGGCCCGCTGCTGAAGCAGTGCATGACGCAGGTATAGGTGCCCGCGCGATGTTCCTCGGCCAGAATGCGCGCCATGTCTTCATCGGCATCGCGGGCGTGGATGATCAGCGGCAGGCCGGTGCGGCGCGCGGCTTCGATGTGAATGCGCAGACTTTCCTGCTGAACGGCCATGCTGTCGGCCGTATAGTGATAGTCCAGCCCCGTCTCGCCGATGCCGACCATCTTGGGGTGTATGGCCAGGGCGACCAGGTCTTCGACGGTGGCCAGTGGCTCGTCAGCGGCGCTCATCGGATGCGTTCCGGCGGCCCAGAAGACAGGGGCGTGGGCATCTGACAGGGCGCGCACGGCGGGCGCATTCTTCAGCTTGGTGCAGATCGTGACCATGCGATGGACGCCCACTTTCGCGGCGCGATCCAGAAGGTCGGGAAGCTCGCCCTCGAACTGCGGAAAGTCGAGGTGGCAGTGACTGTCGGTGACTTTGGGTTCCATGTCGCGCGGATTAGGCCACGGGCGGTCCGGACTCAAGGGCGCGCGCGGTCAGATCTGTCGTGCCTGCGCGTCGATCCGGGCAAGTGCGTCCCAGACGATTGCGGCGGGGTCGACGTTGACGGCACGCGCATGGGCCACGCGGTCGCCGATGTCCTGCGCCAATCTCGCCCAGACGCGGGCGGCGGCGTCGTGCGGGGCCAGCCGCGTCAGGGTGCGGACTTCGGCGTCTGGCGCATCCGGGGGCGGGCCCAGCAGACCGGTGCGCGCGGCGCGGTGCAGCAGGCGGGCGATGGCGGTGACGGTCGCATCCAGGCGTGCCGCGCCTGCCTTGCCCGCGCAGGCATCGGCCATGGCGCGGGCGCGGGCGCGGTCCATCTGCGGTTTGGACAACAGGTTGACCAGTGCCTCGTAGGTGTCGGCACCCCCATCGGCCAATTCCAGCGCCGCGCCGACCGATCCTTCGGCCAACGGGTTGGCGGCGGCGGGGTGACCCCCGGCCTGCACGACTGCGGCCTCCAGTGCATCCGGCTCCAGTGGGGCCAGTCGCAGCACCCGGCACCGCGACCGGATCGTCGGCAACAGCCGGGCGGGTCGGTGCGAAATCAGCAGCAGCGTGGCTTTCGCAGGCGGCTCCTCCAGCAGTTTCAGGATCGCATTGGCCGCCGAGGGGTTCAACTCGTCCGCCGGGTCCACGATCACGACGCGGCGCCCCCCGGCGGACAGGCCGAAGAAGCTGCCGAGGCGGCGGACTTCATCGACGGTGATCTGCGTCTTCAGCTTCTTCGCCTTCTCGTCCCAGGGACGCCGGATCAGCATCAGAGACGGCTCGGACAGAGCGCGGATACGGGGCAGGGCGGCGTGGCCCGGAGGGGCGTCCAGCGTGTCGGCCTGCGCGGGCGGGTCTGTCAGCAGAAACCGGGCGATACGCCACGCCAGCGTCGCCTTGCCAACGCCGTTCGCCCCGGTCAACAGCCAGCCATGGTGCAGACGCCCCGTATTCCAGGCGTCCAGAAACTCAGCTTCCGCCGCAGATTGACCGAATAATTGCGTCGTTTCGCGCGGATGCGGCGCCTCGCCCGAGCGGTCGGCTTCGGGAATGTCGCTCACACCAGGGCCTCGACCCGGCGTGCGACCTCGTCCGCCCCGGCCATGCCGTCGACGATGCGGATGCGATCGGGGAAATCACCGGCCAGCGCCAGGAATCCGGCGCGCAATTTCTGCTGGAACGGCAGGCCGAAATCCTCGAACCGATCTTCGCCAGATCCGCGTGCCAACCCGCGCGACAGTGCGACTTCGGGGTCCATGTCGATCACGACGGTCAGGTCCGGTTCGCGCCGGATGACCAACCCGTGCAGCGCATCGACCAGTTCGCGCAGATCGCCGCGCGTCGCGCCCTGATAGACGCGCGTCGAATCCGCAAACCTGTCGGATACGACCCAGGCACCGCGATCCAGCACGGGAAGGATCAACCGCTCCAGATGATCGCGCCGCGCCGCATTGAACAGCAGAAGCTCCGTCTCGGGTGACCAGCGATCAGGATCGCCTTCGACCAGCAGGCGGCGGATGGCCTCGGCCCCGTCGGAACCGCCCGGCTCCCGCGTCAGGACGACATCGTGGCCGCGTGCGCGCAGAAAATCGGCCAGCCGCCGCGCTTGCGTCGACTTGCCTGACCCGTCGATGCCTTCGAACGAAATAAACATGAAATCGGCCTAGCAGGCCCCGTTCAAAGGGAAAAGACGATAGGCGATGCCGCCGCTTTTCTTGGCTCGGCAGGTATTCGTGCCAAGGGAGAAAACGACCACGGAGAACGGACCCTTTACTGGAATCGTTCCATCGCCGATCCCAGCAGATCGCCTGCGACGCGCCCGCCCGCGATCTCGAGCCGGCGCATGGGTCCGGCCCGCTCCACGTCGGCTGCCGCGATCAGCGGCACCTCGACCGGTGGCACACCCGGATGCGACAGGGTCAGCGTACCCAGTCGCGTTCCCGCCGTGACCGGAGCCTTGATCGGGCCGTCGTAAGTGATTTCGCCTGTCACCGCCTTGCGGCCCGTGACCGGCAGCAACAGTGTCACCGCATTTTCCGGGATCAGGTCGACAGTCTCAGCTTCGCCCATGAAAACATCGGCCTGCAGTATTGCTTTCTGATCGGCCAGAAGCTCGACTTCGGCGAACTGGCGGAACGCCCAGTTGACGATGCGTTCGCTTTCCTCGGCGCGTGCCGCCTCGGAGTCCAGGCCCGAGATTACGAAAGTCACGCGGCGGTCACCCTGAACGGCGCTGCCGACAAGGCCGAAGCCCGCTTCCTGCGTGTGTCCCGTTTTCAGGCCATCGGCCCCGATGTTCAGCCGCAGCAAGGGGTTGCGATTATAACGGTTGGAGGGCGATCGACCGTCGAAGGCGAACTCGGTTTCGGCGAAGTATTTGTAATATACAGGAAATTCGGTAATCAGACGTTCAGCCAGAATCGCCAGGTCGTTCATCGACATGACGTGCCCCGGTGCGGGCCAGCCGTTCGAATTGCGGAACACCGAATTGACCATGCCCAATTCGCGCGCGCGTTCGGTCATCATCCTTCCGAACCCGGCCTCGGTCCCGTCCGGCGACAGGGCTTCGGCCAGAACGGCGCTGGCGTCGTTGCCCGACAGGACCACGACACCGCGGATCAGATCCTCGACCGATACGCGGTCGCGCGGGTCCAGAAACATCGTCGATCCGCCATAGCTGGCCGCTTCCTGCGAGACCGGAAGTTCCGTTTCCAACGTCAGCTGGCCACTGGCCAGTGCCTCGAACGTCATGTTCAGGGTCATCAATTTGGACATGGATGCGGGCGGCAAAGGCACGTCGGCGTTCTTCGACAGCAGGATCTGTCCGGTATTGTGGTCTACGACGACGGCGGCCCCGGCCTGGGTCGCGAATTCCTGTGCCAGCGCACTGCTGGCGAAAGTGAAAGTGGACAGTAGCAGGGCCGCGATCAGAGGGCGGAGCATGGGCAGGGTTCTCCGGATATTGGGAATAGTCTTCGGTCGATATAGGATGTTAGCCGCCGACAGCAAAAGCATCGGTGAAGCCAAGCCCCTTGGCCTTGCGGATAACCGCCGCCCGGTCCGATGCGGTTGTCGAGGGTCCGACCACGACACGCCAGAATCGGCGGCCCTGGCTTTCCTGTTCCAGCACCGTCGGCACGACCCCGGCAGTGGACAGCGACGTCGCCGTGTTGCGGGCGTTTTCCTCGACCGAGAAGATGCCGATCTGGACATAGGCCCGGTCAAGGCCTGTGCTGCGCGCGGGTGCCGGTGCGGCGGAAGCGGTTCGCACCGGCGGTGCATCCAGCGAGGTGGCGGTCACGGTGGGGCTGATCGCGCTGGAAGCGGCGGGCCCGGCGTCTGACAATGCTGTGGTCGACGGGTCTGACGGTGCAGCGGACAGGGGGGTGCTGGCGGGTGTCTTGCGGCCGAACAGGCGCTGGAAGACATTGCGGCGGCGCGCAGGTTGTTCGACGGATGCGGCGACGGACACCTCTGCGCCTTCGGACCCGATTACAGCCATGGTATCGGGTTCGTCAGTGTCGATGGCCGTTGCGGCTGCGGCGATGGCATCGGGGTGCGGTGTGGCGGGAACGACGGCAGTCTGGACCGTTTCTTCGGTCAACGGCACGGTTTCGGTCTCGGTCAGCGGGGCACTGGCGGCGGGGGCGGCGACCGGCTCGGACACTTCTTCCCGGCGCAGGGCGACGACGTCGATGATCGTGGGGGCCCCGGCGATGATGCCAAGCGCGGCGGCCGCATCGGACGACAGTTGCAGAGCCGGGCCGGGGTTGTCCCGTTCACGCTTGAACAAAGCGCCTATGACAAATTTGCCATTGTCGGAATTGCGGATGATGACCCGCTCCGGGTCACGCACACCAGGAGCCGCGACCCAGACGCCGCCAAGACTGGGTCGTCCATCCCAGAGCGCGCGATCCTGTGCCTTGAAGACTTCGGGCGCCTCGACGTCGCGTTCGATCAGCTGGACGCTGTCAAAGGCCGGGGCCGCACGGGTCGCATCGCTGCCGCCATTGAGCGCGGACTGGCAGCCCGCGATCAGGGCGATCAGCGCGACGGATGATGTGAATCGGATGGTTCTGGAGGCAAGCGCCCCGTGAAATGCCTGTCGCACTGTCATCTGCCCCAAGACTGTTTACTGCCGATGGCGGTTCGTTGATCGGACCTGCCTTGACGGGACCCTAGCGCATATTCCCAAACCTGTGAAGCCTGCTGTGTTCAGCCCACCATATCTTGCGGAATCGTGGCCAATATGTCGGGGGCTCGCATCTTCAGACTGAACCGACCCGCCGCGGCGTGGGGTCATGTGGCCTGTCGGTTTCCGGCATGCGGTCAGCCGGGGTGAACCTGCTCTCCGGGCCCAGGCTGATGGCGGTCATGGCGCCACGTTCTGACGGGCGCAATGCCGCGGATGGATGACGAGAGAAAGAGAAGCGATGCCGCGCAAACCGAAACGCCGCCCCAGGGGGGCGGCGCGTCGATACGATAGCGATAGGATCACCCGGCCGAGGCCGGTTCCTCCACCTTCTTGTCGGAGTGGATCAGCAGCGGCTTGACCTCGCGGCGGACGGCCTCCTCGTTCACGACGACTTCCTCGACCGTATCCATGCCGGGCAGTTCGAACATCGTGTCGAGCAGGATATCTTCCATGATCGACCGCAACCCGCGCGCGCCGGTCTTGCGTTCGATGGCGCGCTTGCCGATGGCCTGCAACGCATCATCGGTAAAGGTCAGGGCCACGCCCTCCAGATCGAACAGGCGCTGATACTGTTTGACCAGCGCGTTCTTCGGCTGCGTCAGGATCGTCACCAGCGCCTCCAGATCCAGATCGGTCAGCGTCGCGATAACCGGCAGACGTCCGACAAATTCCGGGATCAGGCCGAATTTCAACAGGTCTTCCGGCTCCAGATCCTTGAAGTATTCACCCACGGTCTTTTCGTCAGGGGCCTTCACGTCGGCACCGAAGCCCATGCTGGACGCCTTGCCGCGCTGCGCGATGATCTTGTCGAGACCGGCAAAGGCCCCGCCGCAGACGAACAGGATGTTCGTCGTGTCGACCTGCAGGAATTCCTGCTGCGGATGCTTGCGCCCGCCCTGCGGCGGTACGGAGGCGACGGTGCCTTCCATGATCTTCAACAGGGCCTGCTGCACGCCTTCGCCCGATACGTCGCGGGTGATCGACGGGTTGTCGGACTTGCGGGTGATCTTGTCGACCTCGTCGATATAGACGATGCCGCGCTGTGCCCGCTCGACGTTGTATTCGGACGCCTGCAACAGCTTGAGGATGATGTTCTCGACGTCTTCGCCCACGTAACCCGCTTCGGTCAGCGTGGTCGCGTCGGCCATGGTGAACGGCACATCCAGAATCCGCGCCAGCGTCTGCGCCAGCAGCGTCTTGCCGCAGCCGGTGGGGCCGATCAGCATAATGTTGGACTTGGCCAACTCGATGTCGGATTTCCCGGCATTATCAAGGCGCTTGTAGTGATTGTGGACAGCGACCGACAACACACGCTTGGCATGTTCCTGACCGATCACATAGTCGTCCAGCACCTGGCAGATTTCGCGCGGCGTCGGCGTCCCTTCGGAGGATTTCAGGCCCGCGGCCTTGGTCTCCTCGCGGATGATATCCATGCACAGTTCGACGCATTCGTCGCAGATGAACACCGTCGGACCCGCAATCAGCTTGCGAACCTCGTGCTGTGACTTGCCGCAAAAGCTGCAATACAGCGTATTTTTACCGTCACCTGAAGTGGAAGTGTTGGCCATATTAGCCTCCTCGTCGTGCCGCCTTGCCTGTGGCCGCCGACAGCGGGGCGCACCCCGCCGCTCATGAATTCCGAATATCTGACCCAAAGCCTAGGCGGATCGTCCGGGGGCCACAATGGCAAAATCGGCGGCAAAATCCCTGTTCGTCGGTGGCCTTCACGTTAACCTGTTCCGCACCCCGAGTGGGCATGGATCGGGCCGCGAATAGCGTTTCGCGGCCCGTCGTCTGGGAAACCCCACCGTGTCACTTCTTGGTCGTCGGTTTCTCGTCGGGTTTCGCGTCGCCCCGGTTTTCGACGATCTCGTCGATGTGACCCCAGTCCTTGGCTTCCTGCGGCGACATGAAATTGTCCCGCTCCAGCGCCCGCTCGACCTCTTCATAGGTCTGGCCGGTGTGCTTGACGTAGATGTCATACAGCTGCTTGCGGATCTTTTCGGTCTCGCGCGCATGGATCATGATATCGGTTGCCTGACCCTGATATCCGCCCGAAGGCTGGTGAACCATGATCCGGCTGTTGGGCAGCGAGAAGCGCAGACCCTTTTCGCCTGCCGCCGACAGGACCGATCCCATCGAAGCGGCCTGACCGACGACCAGCGTGCTGACGGCGGGGCGGATGTATTGCATCGTGTCGTAGATCGACAGGCCGGAGGTCACGACGCCACCGGGCGAATTGATATACATGCTGATTTCCTTCGACGGGTTCTCCGCCTCCAGATGCAGCAATTGCGCCACGACAAGCTGGCTCATGCCATCGTGGACCGGGCCGTTCACGAAGATGATCCGCTCTTTCAGCAGACGGCTGAAGATATCGTACGCCCGCTCACCGCGACTGGTCTGCTCGACCACCATCGGCACGAGATTGTTCTGAAAATTATCGACCGGGTCGATCATGGCACTGCCCCTTCTGCCACCGCCTCCACGACTGTCGCGGGCGGGCTTGGCAGGAACCTATGCGCGGGGGGCGGGGCCTTCAAGCCGATCTGTCCAACCTGTCTTACTTCTGCGACAACCGGGATCGGCCTTCTGCGGCAACCGGGATCGGCCGGGATCGGGCCGTGGGCAGGGTTCCGACGATCACGGGCGGGGATGCGCCGCGCAAGGCATTGTCAGACCGACGCGATTGACCCGCGCAGCCGTGCGGTGAATAGGATCGGACATGAGTTACGAGACAATCCTGACCGCGCTGGCCGACCCGACGCGCCGCGCCGTATTGGACCGTCTGCGGCGCGGACCCCAGCCGGTCGGTCGCATTGCCGACGATCTTCCGGTTTCCCGTCCCGCCGTATCGCAGCATCTGAAGGTTCTTCTGGACGCGGGGCTGGTGTCGGTTCGGGCACAGGGGACGCGAAATCTCTATGCATTGGTGCCGGGCGGCGCTGGCCCGCTGGGCGATTGGCTGGGCAGTCTGCGGACCGATCCGGCCGATGCTCAACCGGATAGTGCCGTGACCGATACCGCGGACGGCACCCTGCGCCGCAGCCTGACAACCCGCCTGACACCGTCCGAGGCATGGGCCCTGTTTTGCGACGACCTGTCGATCTGGTGGCCCGTCGCCCGCGTGTCGCTGTCGGCGCAATCCGGTGGTGCGCTGCCGCAGATCGTTACCCTGGACGCGCGCCCCGGTGGCCATCTGCAAGAGGTGCTGTTTGACGGATCACGCGGCATTTGGGCCACGGTCATCACGGCGCGTGCGCCCGGCTACCTGCAACTGGACTGGCGGCTGGAGACGGTGGACGGCTCTGTCGTGACCGTCGTTTTCACGCCCCAGGACGGGGGGTCACGCTTGACCTTGACCCAGGATACCGACACGACCCGGACGGCGGACCTATGGGATGCGGTGCTGGACCGTTTCTCGGCCGCCGCCAACTCGAGCCTGTCGAACTTCTGATGCGTCCCATCCGCGTGATTGCCCTTGCCCTGCCGGTGCTGGTCCTTGCCAGCTTCTCGTTTCCGCGCACCGTGCTGTTGCCCGGCGCGCACGGGTTCCGCGAGATCGCGCCGCGCGTCTGGATGCAGCCCGGCGCGCGCGACCCCGTTGAGGTATTGAACGAACTCGACTGGGCCGAAACCAGAATCGAAGAGTGGTGGGGCGGCGCGACTGAACGGCCCCGCATCCTCATCTGTGGCGATACCGGGTGCGACGGGTCGCTTGGCGGCGTCGGACCCTATGCACAGGCCTACGATCAGTATCTTCTGATTCTGCATTCCCGGCTGAGCACCGAGGCCGCGGACCTGCGCCGGGCGATTATCGCCCATGAACTCAGCCATGCGGCGCTGGCATCGCGGGTGTCGTCCTGGCGGCTGCTGACCGGCGATATGCCGGCCTGGCTGAACGAAGGGCTGGCGGTTCTTGCCTCTGACGATCCACGCTTCGACCTGACGCCCGAGCGCTGCGCGTTGCTTGCCGACGAAACCCTGCCTGAAAGTATGCGCGACTGGGACCATGCGGCGGGTCAGCGCGATCGCCCGATCTATCAGGCAGCGGCCTGCCGGGCCCGCGACTGGCTTGCAACCAACGCCCTGTCGGACCTTTAGCCCGCAGTCGCTTCAACGAAGCCAGAGACCTTCGCGCTTCAGCCGGTTGCGGATTGCCTGTTCCTTGCGGGGCAGGTCGCTGCGGTCGAACAGCGCCCGCGCCTTGCCGCCCTTGGGCTGATACAGGAACCGCTTGAACGGTTCGTAGTCCTTGAGAACTTTCTTGACCGGGTTGGGGGCCGTCGCCGCCTGGACCGCTGTGATCACATGGTCTGGCGCGGTCGCGTACATCAACGGCAGAAAGCGGTAATGAAAGCTGTGGCTGCCATCCAGCAGGCCATCGTCGATCCCGCCCTTGTCACCGGGTCGCCCGCCGCCCAACTCGTGAATCGCCAGGGGGAGCGCGGCCTGATCCAGCCAGGGATCCAGCACCTGACAGGCGACCTCGTCGGGCGGGTCGTCACGGATCATCAGGGCGGCGTCCAAAAAGGCTCTGCGAAACGCGTCCGGATGTTGTCCGAAGAACCACCCCGCATTGAAATAGAGATAGCGCTGCCAGTATTCGTCAGGCCAGTTCAGATCCAGCGTATCTGCCAGCCGTCCGCCACGTCTTGCATGAAGAACGCCCCATATATCGTTGTAACCAGGCCCGTAAATCTCGATTTCAGGCCAGGTCCCCTCGCGCTTCATGCTGGCGGCAGGACGCGAGAAATCAATATCAAGCGTCGAGATGTCACTTGTGATCACAGTATCCGTATCGAAGAACATGAACGGCCCGTCAGGCAATGTTACCAGACCTTCGATCTTGTTGCCGTTGGGATAATAGCTTCCGAAATGCCGGCTCTCGAATGGCACGATCTCAGCGCCCAGCGACTCCAGAAGATCACGCTGCGGCCCGGCCGGTATGCGCGGGTCGTCTGACCAGCGATCGCCCGGCTGCGGCTCGGCCACGATCAGCCTTCCGTCCCAGCCCGGCGCGTTGTGGCGCAGGGTCGCGGCGAAGAGGCAGGCTTCGTGGGTCAGGCGGCCGCGCTGACCGACGGTCATGATATTGAAGGTCATCCCGAGCCTCAGCCCAGCTCCGCCAGACTGTAGAGCGCGGTCTGCACCGCGTCCCGTTCCGACTGTCGTTCGGCAAGGTTGGCCCTGGTCTCCTCCACCACCACGGGCGGGGCGGATCCGGCGAATTTCGGATTGTTAACTCTACCCTCTATGCCTTTGATTTCCTTATCGAGCTTGGCCAATAACTTATCCAGTCGCGCCCGTTCCGCTGCAACGTCGATGATGCCGTCCAACGGCAAGGCAAAGCGGCTGCCCATGGCGGTCACGGCGATCGATCCCTTCGGGGCCGCGCCTTCGGTCAGGCCTTCGATCCGGGCCAAGGCAGAAATCATCACCGCATTGGTTTCATAGGACTTTCTTGCTGTATCATCCCAATCGACCGCAACCACCGGGACGTAGGCTCCGGCCGGGACGTTCATCTGCGCGCGTGCAGAACGCACTGCCTCGATAAAGGCGATGGCCCAGCGGATTTCTGTTTCTGAAGCGGTATCAATGACTTTCGAGGTGACGTTCTCAGGCCATGTGCCATGGACCAGCATGCCGTCGTGACCGGTGACGCGCCACAATTCCTCGGTCACGAAAGGCATGAACGGGTGCAGCAGGGTCATGCAGTTGTTCAGAACCCACCCCATGACGGTCTGCGTTTCCGCTTTTTCGTCAGAGGCTTCGCCCTGCAACACAGGCTTGGAGAATTCGACATACCAGTCGCAGACCACGTTCCAGACGAACTTGTAGAGCGCGCTGGAGGCATCGTCGAACCGGTATGCGGCAAGGGCGGCATCGACGTCTTCGCGGACACGCACAGTTTCGCCGATGATCCAGCGGTTGACCGTCATGTTCACGTTTTGGGGTAAGTCCGCACCGCTGGTTAACGCAAATTCCACGTCATACATTCCGGCAAACCGGACCGCGTTCCACAGCTTGGTCGAGAAATTGCGATAGCCGGTGACGCGTGCCGTCGACAGTTTCAGCTCCCGACCCATCGAGGCCATGGAGGACAGGGTGAAACGCACGGCGTCGGCCCCGAATTCGTCGATCAGTTCCAGCGGGTCGACGACATTGCCGAGACTTTTCGACATTTTCACACCCTTGGCGTCCCGCACAAGCGCATGCACGTAAACGTCTTTGAAAGGAATGCGGTCTGCGACGGGCCTGGATTGGTCGGTGACGGCCAGCTGCATCATCATCATCCGGGCGACCCAGAAAAACAGGATATCGAAGCCGGTGACAAGGACGGACGTCGGGAAGTATTTGTCGAGCTCGGGTGTGTCTTCGGGCCATCCCAACGTACCCAACGGCCACAGGCTGGAAGAAAACCAGGTGTCGAGGACATCCGGGTCCCGGAAGGCCGGTATCGTCTGCGGACTCTGCGGCTGACGGATTTTGCCTTCGGTTCGGGTGTTCAGACCGGCAAGATCGTCGCGGATCACGTCGAGCGCGGCGGACTCATCCTCGACGAAACGTATGTCGGCGTCTTCGCCGTGGATCAGGCGAAGTTGCTCCAGCGCCGCTGCCTCGGACGTCGCGCAAATCGGCAGCCAATCCGCATCACCATCGGGGTCGAGCGTGTACCAGACCGGCACCTGATGCCCCCACCAGAGTTGCCGGGAAATGCACCACGGCTCAATGTTCTCCAGCCAGTGGAAATACACTTTCTCGTCACCCTTGGGCAGGATACGGACGGTCCCGTCCCGCACAGCGTCGATGGCGGGCTGCACGATTTTCGCGGTGTCGACGAACCACTGATCGGTCAGCATCGGCTCGATCACGACCTTGGAGCGGTCGCCATAGGGCTGCATGATCGTCTTGGATTCGACCAGCGGAACCAGAGCCAGTTCGGGCGGTATGCCGCCTTCCTCGAAGCTGTCGGTCGGGGCCCCGGCCTGTCCATCGGCAAGCGCGGCGGAGGAGGCGGACTTGCGCCCCAGGCGGGGGTCGCTTTCGGGGACCATGACGGCCAGCCCTTCTGCGGTGATATCCTCGACCACGCGTTTGCGCGCCTCGAACCTGTCCAGCCCGCGATAGGCGTCGGGCACGAGGTTGATGGCGTCGATCTCGGCTTCGGACATTTCCTCGCCGTCGCGGATGGCCTTGGCCTTTGCTGCCTCCTCGGCGTAAGGCGCGCCGTCGTCGCGCATCGCGGCGCTGGTGTCCATCAGGCGGAAACACGGGATATTGCCGCGTTTGGCCACGGCGTAGTCGTTGAAATCATGCGCGCCGGTGATCTTGACCGCGCCCGAGCCAAAGTCCTTGTCGGGGTATTCGTCGGTGATGATAGGGATCAGGCGGCGTTGATCCTTCGGCCCGACCGGGATTTCGCAGAGTTTGCCGACGATGGAGGCATAGCGTTCATCCGTCGGATGTACTGCAACCGCGCCGTCGCCAAGCATGGTTTCGGGGCGCGTCGTGGCAATGGAAATATAGTCGCGAACTTCGGTGAACAGGATTTCACCATTTTCATCACGTTCGGTATACTCATAGGTCTCGCCATCGGCGAGCGGGTATTTGAAGTGCCACATGTGGCCCGGCGTCTCGATATTCTCGACTTCCAGATCGGAAATCGCCGTCTCGAAGCGCGGGTCCCAGTTTACCAGACGTTTGCCGCGATAGATCAGGCCGTTGTCGTACATATCGACGAAGACCTTGATGACGGCATCGTGGAAATTCTGGCTGCCCGGCCTGACATCGGGATCGCCCGGTGCGCCACCCATGGTAAAGGCTTCGCGGGTCCAGTCGCAGGACGCGCCGAGGCGCTGAAGCTGACTGATGATGGTGCCGCGCGATTGCGTCTTTTGTTGCCAGACCCGCTCCAGGAAGGCGTCGCGCCCCATCTCCTGTCGCGACGGCTCACCGTTCGCGGCCATGTCGCGTTCGGTCACCATCTGGGTGGCGATACCGGCATGATCGGTTCCCGGCTGCCACAGGGTGTCGAAGCCGCGCATCCGGTGCCAGCGCGTCAAGATGTCCTGCAAGGTGTTGTTGAAGGCATGGCCCATGTGCAGGCTGCCGGTGACATTGGGCGGCGGGATGACGATGCTGAACGTCTCGGGACGCGATGCATTGGCCCCTGCGCGGAAATATCCACCGTCGATCCAGTCCTTGCTGATCCGCGCTTCGGCGGATTTCGCGTCGAATGTCTTGTCCATTTCGGGCCTCATGTTCTGTTGCCCCGGTCCTAGCGCGACGGCAGGCGAAGGGGAAGGTGGACTGGGGGGAGGTGCATGGCTGGACTATGGGACGCGGGCCGCTAGTGTCCGCATCAGCACCTTCATTCCGTTCGGAGACATCCATGGACAAGTTTGGCCTGAGCCAATCGACACGACGCACTGAAGATCCCCGGTTTTTGACCGGACAGGGCGCTTACGTTGACGATACCGCGCCCGCAGGGGCGCTGCATGCCTATGTCTTGCGTTCGCCCGTGGCGCATGCGGATATCACTTCGCTGGACGTGTCCGAAGCCGAGACAATGGACGGTGTGCGCGCCGTGCTGACGGCCGAAAGCGTCGAGGCGGCAGGCGTCGTGAATAACCTTCCGACGGCGGTGGCGAAGAATCGCGACGGATCGCGGGCGGCGGACCCGCAGCGGCCGTTGCTGGCCAGGGACCGTGTGCGGTTCGTGGGCGAGGGCATCGCGATGGTCGTGGCCGAGACGCTGCAGCAGGCGCGCGATGCGGCGGAGGCCATCGAAATCGACTTCGAGGAGCTGGACGTCAAGATGGACGTGGCCGATGGCGGCCCGACGATCCACCCCGAGGCCCCGGACAACGTCGTCTATGACTATGCCAAGGGCGACGAGGCGGCGTGCGACGCGGCCCTGGCCAAGGCGGCGCGGGTCGTGGACCTGACGGTCGACGACAACCGCATCATCTGTGCGTCGATGGAACCGCGCGGATCCTGGGCCGAGGTGGAGGACGACCGGCTGCACGTCTGCGTGAACGGGCAGGGTGTCTGGGGCATGAAGGATCAGCTGGCCAAGTCGTTTGGCATCGACAAGTCGTCGGTGCGCGTGACCAACCCCGATGTGGGCGGCGGATTTGGCATGAAGGGGATGAATTATCCCGAGACGGTGCTGGTGGCGCATGCGGCGCGCGAATTGGGCCAACCGGTCCGCTGGATGGGCGACCGGTCCGAGGCGATGCTGTCGGACAATGCGGGCCGCGACCTGATCTGCCGCGCCAGGCTGGGGTTCGACGCCGACAACAGGTTGATCGCCTACCGGATGGACAACGTGGCCAACATGGGGGCCTATAATTCGGGCTATGCGCAGCATATCCAGTCGGAACTGTTCAGTAAGGTGATGCCGGGCTGCTATGACGTGCAGGCCTGTTTCATGACGTCCCGCGGCATCTTCACCAATACCACGCAGGTCGACGCCTATCGCGGGGCGGGGCGGCCCGAGGCAATCTATGTGCTGGAACGTGCGATGGATTTCGCCGCCAGAGAGTTGGGGGTGGACCGGTTCGAATTGCGGCGCAAGTGCTTCATCCAGCCCGATCAGTTCCCCTACGAGAGCGCGATGGGCGAGACCTATGACGTGGGCGATTTCCCCCGTGTGCTGAACCGCGCCATGCGCGAGGCGGACGTGGCCGGGTTCGACGCGCGGCGCGAGGAGAGCGCCACACATGGCAAGCTGCGCGGGCTGGGCCTGTGCTATTATATCGAGAGCATCTTGGGTGACCCGAGCGAGAGCGCCGAAATCGAGTTTACCGATGACGGCCGCGTGACGCTTTACGTGGGCACGCAATCGAACGGGCAGGGGCACGAGACGGTGTATCGGCAATTCCTGTCAACCGATCTGGGCATCTCGCCCGACCTGATCGATATCGTGCAGGGTGACAGCGACCGCATCGCCACGGGCGGCGGCACCGGCGGGTCACGGTCGGTTACGACGCAGGGCACCGCGAACCGCGCGACGACGGCCAGGGTGATCGAGAAGTTCACGCCTTTCGTCGCCGGTCTGATGGATGTGGAGGCGGTCGACTTCGAAGACGGCGGCTTCCGCGCCGCCGGATCGAACACGGTGATGACCGTACTGGAGGCCGCCGCCGCCGCGCGGGAAGCAGGTGAGACGGAGCTTCTGAAAACCCGCGAGACCGCGACTCTGCCGGGGCGCAGCTTCCCCAACGGCGCGCATCTGTGCGAAGTGGAAATCGACGGCGATACCGGCCATCTGGAGGTGGTGAAATACACCGTGGTCGACGATTTCGGTAACCTGATGAACCCGATGCTGGCCGAAGGTCAGGTGCATGGCGGTGTCGTGCAGGGCATCGGTCAGGCGGTCAGTGAACACGTCGTCTATGACGAAACCGGGCAGCTTCTGACCGCGTCGTTCATGGATTACGGCATGCCGCGCGCCGTGCAGGTGCCGATGATCGCCTTCCATTCCGAGCCGGTACCGTCGACGGCCAATGTGCTGGGCATGAAGGGCTGCGGCGAGGCGGGGACGGTGGGCGCGATGGCCGCCGTCGGCAATGCCGCGCTGGACGCCCTGTGGGACCTGGGGCTGCGCCGGGTCGACATGCCGTTCACGCCATCGCGTGTCTGGTCGATGCTGCAACAAGCAAAGGGTTCGATTGCCGCTGAGTAACTTCATCACTCGCCTGTTCGGGCGTGACAGGGCGGGGATCACCCGCAATGTCGCGCGCGCGCAGACGCATGTGGTTCTGATCGACGGGACGTTTTCGTCGTTGCAACCGGGAACCGAGACGTCGATCGGACTGACCTATCGCTTGTTGGCAAGGCAGGGTGCGCATTGCCTCTATTACGAACCGGGGATCGAATGGCGCGGATGGCGCAATTTACCCGAAGTGATGGCCGGCGTCGGCATCAACCACCAGATCAGGCGCGCCTATCAGTTTCTGGCCGAACGCTATCGCCCCGGTGATCGTATTTTTCTGCTGGGGTATTCGCGGGGCGCCTATGCGGTGCGGGCGCTGGCGGGCCTGATCGACCGCATCGGCCTGCTGCGGCCCGAACATGCCAGCGACGATCTGGTGCTGCAGGCCTATGGCCATTATCGCGACGACCCCATCCATCCGGGCGCGCGCAGCTTCGCGGCGCAGTATTGCCATACACGGGCCGGGATCACCGCCGTCGGTGTGCTGGATACGGTGCAGGCGGTGGGTATCCGCTGGCCGATCCTGTGGCGTCTGTTTCCCAAGGTCCATGCCTTTCGGTCGCATCGTCTTGGGCAATCGGTCGAATACGGGTTTCACGCCATGGCGTTGGATGAAAACCGCAATGCCTATGCGCTGGACCGCTGGCGCACGCGGGGCAACCGGACGGCCAGTGTGGAGCAGGTCTGGTTTCGCGGCACACATGGCGATGTCGGTGGGCAGTTGAACGGGCGAACGACAGCCCGGCCCCTGGCAAATGTTCCACTGGTCTGGCTGCTGTCGGAACTGGAGCGTGTCGGTCTGGACCTGCCCGGCGGCTGGCAGGATGGTCTTCCGACCGACGCGACCGCGCCGTCGGCGGGCAACTGGGGCGGGTTCGGACCGGTATTCCTGTCGCGCAGACTGCGGCGCGTGGGGCAGGACCCCAGTGAATGGCTGCACCCGAGTGCGGCGGGCCACCGCGCGGCGCGGCAGTTGCGGATCTGGGGTGCCCGGAAGGGAGACACCGTTCGGAGTGAGACGGACGCGGCCGAATAGGCACCGCGCCCGTTGCTTCATCAGATATCGTGCAGCGACTGCCGCATCCGGGCCATATGATCGTCCCAGCCCTTGTCCATCGCCAGGATCAGATCGAACGCCGCCGACCCTTCGGGCAAGCCTTCGTGGGTCATCGACAGCCGGGTTCCGTCGGCGACATCCTCCAGTCGCCAGCGAACCGTGCTGGTCGCCTCGCCCATCGGGGCGACGGTAAAGCTGTAGTCGAGACGCGAATAGGGTTCTGCCAGAAGAATTTCGCCCCATATCAGCCTGTCTCCGCTGTCGGTTCCGAACAGCTCGTATGGACCCGCAACCAGCGGTTTCTCCGGCTTGTGGAACCAGATCGCCAGCTTGTCAGGCTCGGTCAGATAGGCCCAGACCTGTGCGGGTGAGGCCCTCAGGTAAATGGATTTCCGGAGGGTTCGGTCAGACGTCGTATGGCCGGTCATTGCATGTCCTTTTCAATGGATGCCCTGAGGCGGGAAAGCCGGTCGTCCCAGAAGGCGTCGAAATATCCGAACCAGTCGAAAACCTGCTTCAGCCCCTGGGGGTTCAGCGTGTTGATCCGGGCGCGACCTTCTGGACGCACGGTGATGAGATTGCCGTCGCTCAGAACGGACAGGTGCTTCTTGACGGCTGCGCGGGTCATGTCGAAATTTTCGGCGACCTCGGCGATGGTCATGTCCTGATGTGCAAGCATCATCAGGATGTCGCGTCGGGTCGGGTCCGCCAACGCGCGAAATGCGGCCTGCGCGGTCATGGGCGCGCCGATTCGACCTGGGCGCTACGGATCATGCGGACAAGTATGGGAAATTCGGGCATATCAGACACCTTCGTAATACCATTCGGTATCAATATATATGAAACCTTATGGTATCATGTCAAGGGTGTAACCGGACACTGCCGCTGCACAGGGTTACGCTCGCCTCCAAAGCAGAGGGTTTCCTGCCTAACGCCTCACCTGAGGGGCCTGATCCGCAGCATCGTGATCCGGTTCGCCTCGCGGGACGCGACCTCGAAACGGAAGCCATGGAAACTGAATACCTGACCCTTGGTGGGAATCGTCTGCGCCTCGTGAATGACAAGACCTGCAACAGTATTCGCCTCGTCATCCGGCAGGCCCCAGTCGGTCGCGCGGTTCAGATCGCGGATCGTCATGGCACCGTCGATCAGATAGCTGCCATCGGCTTCCGGCAACAGCTCCGGCTCCTCGGGGTGGTCGTATTCGTCGGTGATCTCGCCCACGATCTCCTCCAGAATATCCTCCAGAGTGATCAGACCCTGCAACGCGCCGTATTCGTCCACCACCAGCGCGAAATGCGTATGGCGGCGCAGAAACTGACGCATCTGATCGTCCAGCGTCGTGGTTTCGGGGATGAAATACGGCTCCATCATCACCTGCGTCACATCCAGACGTTCGACCGCATCTATACCACCGTCCTGCCCACGGACCAGACGGTCGATGGCCCGCAGCAGATCCTTGGAATGCAGAACGCCGATAATGTTCTCCGGCTCGTCGCGATAGACGGGCAGGCGGGTGTGACGGCTGGCCAGCGACTGGTCCAGAATCGCGGCGGGCGCGGAATCGACGTTCACCATCTCGATGCCGGAACGGTGCAGCATGATCTCCTCGACGAAGCGGTCGGCCAGGTCCAGCGCGCCAAGCAAGCGGTCGCGGTCCTCCTTCTCGACGTTGCCTTCGGTATGGCCCAGGGCGATGGCCCCCATGATTTCCTCGTGCGCGGACATGATGTTGCTATCGGGGTCGGTGTCGACGCCGAACAACCCCAGAACCACACGCACGAAGGCCCGGACGGCGGAGACGATCGGACTGAACACCCGGATCACGATGGCGATGGCCGGGGCGACGCGCGATGCGGCCGACTCGGGGTTGGTGATGGCATAGGTCTTGGGCAGCACCTCGGCGAAAACCAGAACCAGCGCCGTCATTACCAGTGTCGCGATGGCCACGCCCTGTTGCCCGAACAGCGTCGTAAACAGCGCGGTCGCCAGAGAGGCCGACAGGATGTTGACGATGTTATTGCCCAGAAGGACGCTGCCGATCAGACGTTCGTTGTCTTCGGTCACGGCCAGTGCGCGGGATGCCCCGGCGCTGCCCTTGTCGGCCTGAGTGCGCAGCTTGGCGCGACTGGCGGCGGTCAGGGCGGTTTCGCTGCCCGAAAAGAACGCCGACAGGATCAGCAGCAGGACGATGCCCGCCGCCGTGCCCCAGGTCGCGCCCCAGTTGATCGTGTCGATAGTGTTTTCCATGTCGGAGTTATGCGCGGCCCCTGCACCTGCGGCAATGGGCGTCACTTCCTCTTGGCATAAATATCCCCTGTTGCGTCACTTATTCCCGCGCCAGCGGATGATGCGTCAGCACCAGCTCCTTCAGGCGGCTTTCCAGAACATGCGTATAGATTTCGGTCGTCGAGATATCGGCATGCCCCAGCATCGTCTGGATGGCACGCAGATCGGCACCGCCCGCCAGCAGATGCGTGGCGAAGGCATGGCGCAGAACGTGCGGGCTGACCCGGTTGGGGTCAAGCATGGCGAAGGCCGACAACGCTTTGATACGACTGTGAAACCAGACGCGGGTCAGGTGTCCGGCCTTGCCTCGCGACGGGAACAGATGCGGCGAGACGGGCGCGCCGCTGTCGATCTTCGCACGCGCCTGTTCGGTGTCGCGGTGCGCAAGCCATGCGGCCATCGCATCGCGGGCAGCGGGCGACAACGGGACCATGCGTTCCTTGCCGCCCTTGCCGCGCACCAGAAGCATCCGGGGATCGCCCCGCGCGGCGGAAACCGGCAGGCCGATAAGCTCCGACACGCGCATGCCCGTCGCATAGAGAAGTTGCATCAGGCTGGTGTCGCGCAGGCGCTCGGCCTCGGTCTCTCCCATGTCCTCCGCCGCCGACAGCAGGGCATCGACGTCCGCCTCCGACAGGGTTTTCGGCAGGGATTTCGGCTTTTGCGGGCCGGTGATGCGGATCGCCGGATCGTCGTCGCGCAGCCCTTCCTCGTGCGCGAAGCGGTATAGGCCCCGAATTGCGGACAGGCGCCGCGCGCGGGTCGAAGCGGCCAGACCTTCGGCCTCGCAGGCGATCAGAAAGGCCTCGATCTGGGTCCGGGTGGCGGTGCCGACCCCATGGCCACGCGCTTCCAGATGGGCGGCATAGGCGTCCAGATCACGGCGATAGGCCATCAGCGAGTTCAGGGCGGCACCGCGTTCCGCCGCCTGCGCTTCAAGGAACAGGTCGACCCAGGCACTGCCGTCGCCGCTCATGCCAGCAGCAGTTGCAGAGCCGTGCGCCGGGCCACGTCCAACAGTCCGACAGACCTGAAGAACGCCAGCGCATCGGCGATATCCTGCGGATCGGCCTGGGCACCGCCCGACAGCAGGCTCGCCGCTTCCAGCAGGGCCTCGGCCAGCCGTTCGCCTTGGGCCATACGGGTCAGACGGTCGGGGGCCGGGCCCGTCAGCCCGTCTGAAATGGCCTGCATCAGATTTCCGGGCGGGGGGGGCGCAGCGAAGTCGTCCTGTGCAATGGCGACGGCGAAGGCGTCGCGCGGCAGGGTCGGACTCGCGTCGCGGGCGACGCGTTTGTAGGCGGGCGACAGCAATCCGACGCGCAGGGCCAGATCCGCCGCCGAACCGTTCAGCCTGACCTGCGACAGCCGCTCGCCATAGAGATCTGCAAAAGGCACCAGCAGTCCGGCCTCCCGCATGCGTGCCACTGCCTGTGGCAGCGCGCTGGCTACCGCCACAGGATCGCCGGCGATCAGCGCGGTGTCCAGTTTCTGGATCGAGGCGGCCCGGTCCCAGACGCCGCCCGACGCGGACGGACGCCCTTCGGTATAGAGCGCCAGTAGCCGGTTCGGGTCCAGCGCGCGGGCGCGAACCAGACGTTCCGCCGCTTCGATCTGGGATTTCCAGCCGGTCGTGGGCCGCAGATCGGCAACCGCGAAGGCCAGTGGCAGGTCCAGCGTCGGAGGCGTCTCGCCGATGCCGTCCAGCAAACGGAACGCCAGCGGAGTCATCGGACGTGGCGGAACCGGTGGCGGCAGTCCCTCGAACAATTCGGGGTCGAGAAAGTTGGCCAGCAGCGCGTCTTCCTCGTCGGTGATCATCCCCAACGCGCGCCCGGTGTCCAGCGTCAGGGCGGCGGCGGCCCAGTCGCCCGATCGAGACAGGCAGAAGATGCGCGCGGGCAGGGTGGGCGCGACGCCCGGATTGGCGGTCATCGCATCGCAGGCGCGGGTGTCGAAACCGGTCAGCAGCGACGTGTCCCACCACCGCCGGAAGGCTTCGGGGTCGGTCGCGCCTGCACGTTCCAGCAACGCCTGAGCCTGATCCAGTGCGCCGAAGCGCAACAGCCCGTCGATGCGCGCGAAAAACAACCTGTCGGTGTCCCCGGCGGCGCGGGGCGGGTCCAGTTCGGCCAGCATCAGCATCAGCGCCAGATCCTGCATCGCCGGTATGGCGTCCCCCGGCAGAGTCTGGATCAGGTCGGCAATTCGTTCCGGATCGGATCCGGCCACGGCATCGCGCGGCAGACCGGTCAGGCGGGTCGACAAAAGACCCACGGCGTCGCGCCGCGTCTGTCCCAGCGGCATGACAGTGACTTCCGGGCCGGTCAGGGGGACAGCCACAGGTTCGTCCATGGTGGAAGAGGCTTGCGGCGCGGCCAGACTGTCGGACAGCCAGGGAATTGCCGATTCGGGTGCGCCCTGCGCGGCGACGGCCATTGGAAGCAGCCCTGCGATCAGTGCAAGACCTGCGCAGGCCAGCCGCCGATCACCCCGCATCGATTTCGATCGTGGTGCTGACCGGGGCTGTCTCGGGCTCCATCAGATAGGAATATCCGAATAGTCCGATCGTGCCGAGCACGAGCAGAATTAGAAGGTATTTTAAAAATCGGAACATGCCTGCCTGCCTGTTATCATTGCATCCATTGTGGCGGGCGGAGATATAGTTGGCAATCGGTCAAGCGACAGGTCAAGGAAACGTCATGCGGGCGATGGGCGACAAGATGCCGGAAGAGGCGGGACAAGCGGAACGGCGTGTAACCGCCGAGACCGGCCTCAGTCTGACGCGTCCGGTCGTGCTTGTCGGCATGATGGGCTGCGGCAAGACCGCTGTCGGCACCGCGCTTGCCAGCCGTCTGAACGTGCCATTCCGCGACACCGACGAGGCGCTGGAGTCGGCCGCGCGCATGACCATCCAGGAGATTTTCGACCGCGACGGCGAGGCCTTCTTCCGCGCCCGCGAGAGCGAGGTTCTGCGCCGTCTGCTGGAACAGGGTCCGGGTATCCTCTCGACCGGGGGCGGGGCGTTTCTGCGCCCTGAAAACCGTGGCGTCATAGGCAAGTCGGGCGTGTCGGTCTGGTTGAAGGCGGACGGCGAACTGCTCTGGTCGCGGGTGAAGCACCGCACCACGCGCCCGCTTTTGATGACCGACGATCCGAAAGCGACATTGCTGGCCCTGCTGGCCGAGCGTACAGACTCCTATTCAGAGGCCAGCCTGACGGTTCAGTCCGTGCCGGGACTGTCGATCGCGCAGATGGTCGATCGCGTCATCGCCGCCCTGCAAGACGCCGCCATCCTGACATGAGGCCTGAATGACCGACATCGTACATGTTCCTTTGGGGGACCGGGCATATGACGTGCACGTCGGGCAGGGGTTGTTCGCGCAGGCGGGCGATCTGATCGCGCCGTTGCTGGGCCGTCCCCGCGTCTTCGTCGTGTCCGAGCGGCGGGTGGCGGGGCTGCATCTGGATCGGTTGCAGAACGGTCTGGGCGACATCGAGGCCCCCGCATTGTTGCTGGAACCGGGCGAAGCGACCAAGGGCTGGGCCGGGTTGACGCAGGTGGTCGAATGGTTGCTGGACCAGAAATGCGAACGTGGCGATGTGGTGGTGGCACTGGGCGGCGGCGTGATCGGCGATCTGGTGGGATTCGCCGCGGCGATCCTGCGGCGCGGCGTGCGATTTGTGCAGGTGCCGACGTCTTTGCTGGCACAGGTGGATTCGTCGGTCGGCGGCAAGACCGGGATCAACACGCGGCACGGCAAGAACCTTGTCGGCGCCTTTCATCAGCCGTCGCTGGTGATTGCGGACGTCGACGTGCTGGACACACTGACGCCGCGTGATTTCCGGGCCGGGTATGGCGAGGTGGTGAAATACGGGTTGCTGGGCGACGCGGATTTTTTCGAATGGCTGGAGGACAACGCGCCCCGTCTGGCGGACGACGCCGCATTGCGGGTGCAGGCCGTGCGTCATTCGGTGCAGATGAAGGCCGATATCGTCGCACGCGACGAGACCGAACAGGGGGATCGCGCACTGCTCAACCTGGGTCACACGTTCTGTCACGCGCTGGAGGCGGCGACCGGGTTCGGCGACCGTCTGCTGCACGGGGAGGGCGTCGCCATCGGCTGTGCCCTGGCGTTCGAGCTGTCGTGGCGTCTGGGCCTGTGTTCGCAGGAAGATCCCAGCCGTGTGCGGGCGCATTTGCAGACGATGGGCCTGTCCCGCGACCTGCGCGACATTCCCGGCGACCTGCCGGGGCCGGAGGGGCTTCTGGCATTGATGGGGCAGGACAAGAAAGTCGTGGATGGCACGCTGCGCTTCGTTCTGGCACGCGGTATTGGTGTGGCGTTCGTTACTTCGGACGTGCCCGCGGATGCGGTGCTCGGGGTGCTGCGGGCGTCGGCCTAGCGCCCGGAACGGTCGCCGTCGTCCCGTCGCGGATCATCCGCCATCTGCTGCAGATCCCGCAACACCGCTACCCGGATGGCCGAGGCCAGTCCCGCACTGACGCCCCGGTCCCGGTCGATCTGCGCGGCCAGCGCGTTGATCGACAGGCCCTTGGCCCGCGCCATGTCGACGAAAGCGGTCCAGAACGCCTCCTCCAGCGACACCGATGTGCGGTGGCCATGCAGGGTCAGCGATCGTTTGCGGGGTCGTGCGTCGGTCATTCTATTTCGTGGTCATCGACGTGACGTTGCGCCTTGTCGGCCTGCGCCTTTTCGACGTCCTTTTCGGCTCTGGTGCGACCGAACCGGGCGGCATTCGCATCCGCCCGGACCTTCTTCGCATCCCGGTCGCGCGCCTTGCGGGCCGCGGAGAGGGAGACGACCTTGCCTGTCACTTCGGACCGATCATCAATTTCGGATCGACGACCCGGTCAAAGGTTTCCTCGTCCACCAGACCCATGGCCAGTGCCTCTTCTTTCAGCGTCGTGCCGTTCCTGTGGGCCGTCTTCGCAACCTTGGTGGCGTTGTCATAGCCGATGGTGGGGGCCAGCGCCGTCACCAGCATCAGCGACTCCTTCATCAGCTTGTCGATGCGTTCGATATTGGCTTTCGTTCCCACCACCATGTTGTCGGTGAAGCTGCCCGCCGCGTCGCCCAGAAGCTGCATGCTCTGCAATACATTGTAGGACATCATCGGGTTATAGACGTTAAGCTCGAAATGGCCCTGCGATCCGGCAAAGCCGACGGCGGCATCGTTTCCCATGACATGGGCGCAGACCATGGTCAGCGCCTCGGCCTGCGTCGGGTTCACTTTACCCGGCATGATCGACGATCCCGGCTCGTTTTCAGGCAGGATCAATTCGCCCAGCCCTGACCGTGGACCGGAGCCAAGAAGACGCATGTCATTGGCGATCTTGAACAGGCTGGCGGCAACGGTCCTGAGCGCGCCGGAGAACATGACCATCGCGTCATGGGCGGCCAGCGCCTCGAACTTGTTGGGGGCGGTGACGAAGGGAAGTCCCGTGATTTCAGCGATTTCCGCGGCGACCTTCTCGGCGAACCCCTTGCGGGTGTTAAGGCCGGTGCCGACCGCCGTGCCGCCCTGCGCCAGTTCATAGATATCGGGCAAGCAGGCTTCGACCCGCTCGATCCCCTTTTTCACCTGATGCGCATAGCCGCCGAATTCCTGCCCCAAAGTCAGCGGCGTGGCATCCTGCGTGTGCGTGCGCCCGATCTTGATGATGTCCCTGAACTCATCCGATTTCGCGGCCAGCGCATGGTGCAGCTTGTGCAGACCGGGCAGCAACGTATCGCGCGCCATCATGCCGATGGCGACATGCATCGCGGTCGGGAAGGTGTCGTTGGACGACTGCCCCATGTTGCAATGGTCATTGGGATGCACGGGATCCTTGGAGCCGATCACACCCGACAGGATTTCAATGGCGCGGTTCGAGATGACCTCGTTGGCGTTCATGTTCGACTGTGTGCCCGATCCGGTCTGCCAGACGACCAGTGGGAAGTTGTCGTCGAACTTGCCGTCGATTACTTCCTGCGCGGCGGCCGAAATTGCACCCGCCCGTTTGGCGTCCAGATCGCCGAAGCCGAAATTCACGGCCGCCGCCGCCTTTTTGACCACACCCAGCGCGCGCACGATGGCGACGGGCTGACGCTCCCAGCCGATGGGGAAGTTCAGGATCGACCGCTGCGTCTGCGCGCCCCAGTATTTGTCGGAGGGCACCTCCAGCGGGCCGAAGCTGTCGGTTTCGGTGCGCATGTCGGTCATCACGATCTCCGGTGGTCTGTCATCTCGATGAGGCGGACATAACGAAGGCTGCCGCACAGGTCCATCGCCCGCGCGCATACGCCCGTCAGACACCGCGCTGAAAGGAAAAGACACGCGCAGGGGGCAGGTTGCGCCAGACCTTGGGGCCGGCGATGCAGGCAAGGCCCAGTTCGTCCAGCGTCTGCGAGGCCACCGGCTGACGCATTCCGTAGGTGAATTGCAGAATGCGACCGCCCGGCAGCAGCCGGTCATGCGCTGCCACCATGATGGCCAGCACCACATCGGCGGGAATCGATCGCAAGGGCAGGCTGGAAACGATGGTGCTGACCCGCGGCAGATTCAGCGCCACAAGGTCCGTGGCACTGGCCGGATAGATCCGCACGCCCGGACACCGGCGGGCCAGGATGTCGCAGAACGTAGGGTTCATCTCGACCGCGTGGATGTCCGATGCGGGCACGCCGCGGCCCAATATGGCCTGGGTAATCGCACCGGGACCAGGACCCAGTTCTATCACCGGACCTGTCCCGACACCGAGTCCATCGGTCATTTCCCGGCCCAGGTAGCTCGAAGATGGCAGGATCGCACCGACTTCCTGGGGTCGCGCAAGGATCTGTCCGAGAAACTGGGAGAGGTGCAGCGACATCAGATGATCCCTGTAAGATACGTCGCCCACGCCGAACGAACCGACTGCTGAGTTGTGGGGCAAAATGTCGGACGTCAATACATCTTGGGACGATCTACAAAGACGTGATCGCGCAATCTCCGCATCCGGCCTTCGTGTCGGGTCTTCGGGTCCGGCCTATTTGCGGAAGCGATCCAGGCTGACGACTTCGGCATCCTGGCGCGGTGCAGGTTCTTCCTCAAGCTCGGCGAAGGGGGCCTCATCTCCGTCATCGGGGCCGTCGGGGTCGTCATCTTCATGCCGCTCGAACCGGAAACCGAATTCGACGGACGGATCGACGAAGGTCTTCATCGCCGCCCAGGGCACGGTCAGGGTTTCCTGACTGTCTCCGAAATTGAGCGTCACGGAAAACCCGTCATCCCGCACATCCAGGTTGTCGTACCAGTGCTGTAACACGATGGTCATGTCGTCGGGATAGCGGTCCCGCAGCCACGCCGCGATTTCGACGCCGTCGAAATTGGTGTCGAACGAGATGAAAAAATGGTGGTCGCCCGGCAAACCCTGCTCGGCCACGCGGAGAAATACCCGTTTGATGAGGTCGCGCATGGCATCGTGCATCAGCGTGCCGTAGTCGATCGTCGCAGATGAATCTGTCATTGGCCCCTCGGTGTGTCGCCTGGGAAAAGTAGAACAGAGCGGCGGAGGAGCGGCAAGGGCAGGTCGGGTGGAAAGCGGCGATATGCAACAAAGGTCATATCAAGCCACCAGACCTTCGGGTCCGGGCAAGCCCGGTGTTGATAAGTGCAGGCTTCTGTTGCCTCAACGTTTTTCGCGCAAGCGAAAGGCGGCGCCAGGGTTTTGGACGCCGTTTCATCTCGAAAACGCAAGGGGGTAGAAGTGCAGGCTTCTGTTGCCAGGTGCCTGCGAACCCCGCCTTACGCTGCTAGGCGCAAGGGCTTAAGTTTCGGTCTCGACGCAGCTTACGCTGCGACGGCGACCGGAGCACGGTTGATATTGGCAACTGTACATTTTGTACCGATAACGGTGGTAACTCACCGAGCGAAAGCATTACCCCTTTAGACGTCCGTCGATCCTGTTTCGACCCCATGATCCCCCAATACGGGATGTATGGTGGAGTCGCCGGGTACCGCCCCCGGGTCCGATCCGCTTATTACGGGCGCGTTTATCGCCATAGTCCTCCGAAGAAGACAAAGTGAACATAGTCTGTTCCGTGGTCCGATTCAAGTCAGGTTGATGCCCAGAAGAAGCACTGCGAACACGATTTCGGTGCCGAAGAACCCCCATTTCCGTGTCGTCCGCCCATCGAGCAGCAAAGACGTCGCCCGACCAAGGGCGCCGCCGCCCCAGACGAATCCCAACATGGCATAGGCTGCCGGAAATCCGATCAGAATCGCCCCGACCCCGGCCACGACGAACAGCGCGCCCGAGGCCGCGCGCACTTCCGACAGGCCCATGGTCGACCCGCCGTCGCGCAGGTCGACCTTTTCCATCGTCCAGCGGGGGGCCAACCAGCCTGCGGCCCCGAAACCAATGGTGGCGAGGGCCAGGAGGAGGTTGAGTATGTCGGCCATGGCGGGTCTCCGGTCAGATGCGTTCGTCTTGAACAAAAGCCCTGCCGAAAGGTCCGGCAGGGCATGTGTTACGGGGTTGGCCGTCCGATCAGAATCCGGCCTTGATCCGCTCGAAGGTCTCGGCCTGTTTCTGGCGCAACTGCCCGTCCATCGGAAGCTGCGCCAGCACCGGTGCGTCGATGGTGCCAAGACCGGAGGCGGTCAGCGCTTCCTCGCCCTGACCTTCCATCGCGGGCAGGTTCGACTGGCCGTATCCCGCCTCCAGCAGCGGCACGGTCGAAGACGCATCCAGCATCGCATTCACATAGTCATAGCCCAGTTGTTCGTCCGACGTACTGTCCTTCATGTTGACGTAGCCGCACAGCCAGAGCGATGACCCTTCGGCCGCCTCGCGCTGGAAGCCGATGGGAAAGCCCTCGTCGGCCATCGTCGGAAGCGTCTCGTTCCAGGCCCAGCTTACCAGAACCTCGCCCGAGGACAGAAGCTGCGACAGCTCCGCCGGGTCGGTCCAGTAGGTCCGCAGGTTGACATGTGCCTTGCGGAGCCATTCGGATGCCGCGTCGAATTGTGCGTCGGTGGCGTTCGACCAGTCGGTGGTGCCGGTCGCCAGATAGGCCAGCGCATAGGCGTCGTCGACATTGTCGGGCAGGGACATGCGGCCCTGGTATTCCGGGTTCAGAAAGACATCGAGCGACGCGACGTCTTCGGCCGGTACTTCGTCGGCGTTATAGGCGATCGCGGTGGACCCATAGTCCACGGGCACGAAATACACATCGCCATCGTCCCCGACTTTCTGGCCGGTCAGATCGCGGCTCAGGTTATCCCATTCCGTGATCTTCGACAGGTCCCATGGCTCGATCAGGCCGGATTCGACGAACTTGGTGACGGAGCCCGCGCAGATGTGCGTGACACCCGGCTCGTTATATCCCGACGACAGTTTCTGGAATGCCTCCTCCTCGTCGCCGAAGAAAGCGAAGTCCGGACCGGCACCATTGGCCTCGATATAGGCCGAGTGGAAGGCCGGGTCTTCGAAGCCGGAATAGTCGAAGACCGTCAGGCTCTGGGCACCGGCGGGCAGGGCGGCCAGCGTCGCGGCACCGGTCACTGTGGTGGTCAGAAGGGCAAGGCGTAAGGTCATGTATATAGCTCCCGAGGTTGGATGTTTTGCCCGGAGGTTGCGACCTGTCGCACGGAATGTCTAGCGCCTGTCGGGCAGATCTCTAGCGCCGCGCCCGCCGCGCCTGTCCCCGTTGAAACAAAGCGATCATCAGGGCCTCCAGCTCGTCCAGAACATGCCTGACTTCGCCCGCATCCCGTGCCTGCAGGGCCCCGGCGATACGGCGATACAAGCGGATGATCGTCTCGCGGTCGCGGTCGGCATAGGTGATCATGTTCATCAGCGGCTGCATCGCCTCGACCGCGCCCGCCAGTTGATACGACAGCACCGGGTTGTGCCCCGCATCGACCAGCGCCCGGTGAAACGCGACGTCGGCGGCGCAGAACGCCTCGTCGGTGCAGCGGCTGGCCAGACGGTTGATCGCATCTTTCAGGGCGCGCAGGTCGGCGCGGTCGTGCTGCGCGACCGCCAGATCGACGCAGGCGCGTTCCAGGGCGAACCGCGCCTCGGCGGCGGTCTGGAAATCGACGGCATTCATCGACAGCAACAGCATGGATGTCGCGACATGCGAATCCAGTGCCGCGGCATAGGTCAGGTCGGCCACGAAAGCGCCGCCGGAATGGCCGCGCGCGGTGCGGATCAGGTTCTTGGCGGCCAGCCGCTTCAACGCCTCGCGCACCGTTGCGCGGGAACAGTCGAATTGCAGCGCAAGCTCCGCTTCGGAGGGAAGGCGATCGCCCGCCATCAGGTCGCCATCCGCGATCCGCGCGGCCAGCCGGTCCGAGATGGACAGCGAAATCGATTTCGCGGGAGGGGTCTTCGTCGGCACCGGCAGAATCCAATTGTCTGACTTTTAAATGTCTGACATTTGATATGGGTGAATCGGCAACGGATCAAGCGGCTGGGGAGGGCGGTTGATGAGGCATCTGTCACGCATGACCGCACCGCACTGGCTGGCGCTTTATGCCGGGCTATTGCTGGCATGGGCCGCTGTTTTCCTGATCGGCGTCGATAACGGGTGGGCGATGGCCCTTCACGACATGTTTCGCCTGCCGGTCGATGCCGTGGGGGTGGCCGGGGCTTTCGCGATGTGGCTGATCATGTCGGCGGCGATGATGTTGCCGACCGCTTTGCCCGCCTTCGCCACGCATGACGACATCGCCGACTCCCAGGGCACGGGCGGCGGGGGGCGGCTGGTCGCGGGCTATCTCGTTGTCTGGGTGGGTTTTTCGGGTGTTGCCGCCGTGGCGCAACTCGTCCTGTCGCGCGCCGGTGTGCTGGAAGGGGTCTGGCTCGCCGCTGCGCTATTGACCCTTGCGGGGGCCTACCAGTTTTCGGCCGTCAAGGACGCCTGCCTGTCGAAATGTCGCCAGCCGCTGACGTTTTTCATGAATCATTGGGACGAAGGACCGCTGCACATGGGCCTGCGTCTGGGCGCGACCTGTCTGGGCTGCTGCTGGGCGCTGATGACGCTCGGGTTGGTCGGCGGCGCGATGAATCTGGGCTTCATGGCATTGGCCACCTTGTTGATGGTATTGGAAAAATTAACACGCGGGGCTTGGGTGCCGCGCGCAATCGGCCTCGCCTGTCTGACCGGCGCGGGCTATCTGATCGGAGGAACGATATGACCAAGATCGCAGCGCCCGCCCTGTCGAGCCGCCACCCGCAAGCCCGCCCGCAAGGGGCCGCCCAGACGCCATGGGCGATCAAGGGCGAGCTGATCCTGAACTGCAATTGCACGGTCTTCTGTCCCTGCGTCGTGTCTCTGGGCAAACACGCACCGACCGAAGGCTATTGTCAGGCGTGGTCGGGCATCCGCATCGACAGCGGACATTACGGTGACACCGATCTGTCGGGTCTGAACGTGGGGCTTCTCCTGGAAATTCCGGGTCTTATGGCGCGCGGCAACTGGAAGGCGGCGGCGTTCATCGACGACCGTGCAACCCAGGCCGCCTATCTGGGTCTGATCGAGATATTTTCGGGCCGGGCCAAGGGAACGACAGGTCTTTTCAAGCTGCTGGTCAGCGAATTCCTCGGGGCCGAACGCGCGGCGATCACCTATGAGACCGAAGGCAAGTCCCGTCGCCTGATGGTCGGCAAGAAGATTCAGGGCGAGGTGGTGCCGGTCAAGGGCAAGGACCCCGAGCGCGATATCGTCGCCACCAATACCGAATACTGGATGGGCAGCGACATCACCGTCGCCACCGCCACCAAGGGCCGGGTGCGCGCCTTTGGCCGTGTCTGGGACTTTGATGGGCGCAGCGCCGAAATCTGTCAGATCGACTGGTCCGGACCCGAGGTCGCCCGGTGATGGAGACACCGATGATCTCACCGGAATGGGTGCGCATGATGGTGCGGTTCGGGGCGCATCAGAACGTGGCCTATGCGGACCTGACCTCCGATCTGGACGAGGCCGCGTGGTGGGCGGACCGGGGCGCGTTTTTCGGGTCCTTGGGCGCGACGCTCAACCACATCCTCTGGGCGGACCTGATCTGGCTTTCGCGACTGGCGTCCCGTCCCGCACCCGAAGCCACGCCGGGTGGGCGTGACATCGCCTCGACGCGGGTTGACTGGGCCGCGATGCGCATCGGCGCCGATGCAGAATTGACCGCCTGGGCGGGCGGTCTTTCCGAAACGGATCTGTCCGGCGACCTCGACTGGGTGTCCGGGCTGTTCGGGCCGCAGACGGCGCGGCGCGATTTTGTCGTCACGCATGTTTTCAACCACGCAACGCACCACCGCGGGCAGGTCCACGCCATGCTCACGGCCATGGGGCGGGAGACGCCGACGACCGACCTGATCTTTCTGCGTGACGTCCAATGACGGCGCTCGCGCCCTCGAACCGGCTGCGCCGAACGTGGTGGACCGATGCGGTCGAGGCGGCGGGAGTGTCTGCCTTTACGGTCTATAACAAGACCTTGCTGCCCGTCGTGTTCGAAAGCCCGTCCGAGGATTGCCGTCACCTGAAGTCTGCGGTTCAGGTCTGGGATGTCGCCTGCGAGCGTCAGATCCGCATCGAAGGGCCGGACGCGACCAAGCTGATGCAGCGCCTGACCCCGCGCGATCTGGACCGGATCAAACCGGGCAAATGCGCCTATGTCCCGATCTGCGATGTGAACGGCGGGATGCTCAACGACCCGGTCGCGTTGCAACCGTTTCCGGGGGTATGGTGGATTTCGCTGGCCGACAGCGACCTCGCGCTTTGGGTCGAAGGGGTGGCGATGGGGGCCGGATACGATGTGTCCGTATCCGAACCTGACGTTCAGATACTGGCCGTGCAGGGGCCGTGGGCCGGTGATCTGGCCGCCGAGGTGTTTGGCGAAGACACGCGGGACATCCCGTTCTTCGGTTTCAAATGGCTGCCATTTGAGAACGGCAAGGTTCTGGTCGCACGCTCGGGCTATTCCAAACAGGGCGGGTTCGAGATCTACGTGACCGATCCGGCGCTGGCGACGCCGCTGTGGGACACGCTGATGTCCAAAGGGCAGCCATTCGATATCCGCGCCGGATGCCCCAGTGGCCCCGAACGGATCGAGGGCGGGATGCTGTCCTATGGCAACGACATGACCCGCGCCGACACCCCGTTCGAGGCAGGGCTGGGGCGCTATGTCCAGCGGTTCGATTGCATCGGGGGCGCGGCGTTGCGGGCGCATGTCGCGTCGCGCAAGATCGTAGCCGTTGAGTTGGAGGGCGCACCGCCGGTCTGCGACCGGGAATGGCCGTTGATGGACGGCGATGTACAGGCCGGTCGCATCCGGTCGGCGGCGTGGTCGGACGAGTTTCAATGCGGTGTGGCGATCGGTATGGTCGGAATGAACTGGGAGCCGGGCGATCGGCTGACCTGCGTGACGCAGGACGGCAAGATTGCGGCCACGATACAGGAGAGGTTCTGGAAATGAGCGAGACATTCAAGGCGCTGGTCGTCGAAAAGGAAGATCAGGGGACCTCGGCTTCGGTTCAGGATCTGACGCTGGCCGATCTGCCCGAGGCGGAGGTTACCGTCGCAGTCGAATATTCGACGGTGAACTACAAGGACGGGCTGTGCATTGGGCCGGGCGGCGGGCTGGTCCGCAACTATCCGCATGTGCCGGGCATCGACTTCGCCGGCACGGTCGAGGCGTCGTCTGACGACCGGTACAAAACGGGCGACAAGGTCGTCCTGACCGGCTGGCGGGTCGGCGAAGCGCATTGGGGCGGCTATTCCCAGAAGGCCCGCGTCCGAGCCGACTGGCTGGTGCCACTGCCCAAGGGGCTGACCACACGGCAGGCGATGGCGGTCGGCACAGCGGGGTTTACCGCCATGTTGGCGGTCCAGGTGCTGGAAGATCACGGAATCAAGGCCGGGCCGGTTCTGGTCACCGGGGCTGCAGGTGGTGTCGGATCCGTTGCGGTCGCGCTGCTGTCGGCGATGGGCAAGCAGGTTGCCGCCGTCACCGGACGGCCTGAACAGGCAGAATATCTGACTTCGCTGGGGGCCACGCAGATCGTCCCGCGCGAAGACCTGGCAGAAACCGTCAAGCGTCCGCTGGAGGGCGAGACATGGGGTGGCTGCGTCGATGCGGTCGGTGGCGCGATGCTGGCGCGACTGCTGGGTCAGATGGAATATGGGGCCAGTGTTGCGGCAGTTGGACTGGCCGGCGGCGCATCGTTGCCCGCAACGGTAATCCCGTTCCTGTTGCGGGGTGTTAACCTTCTGGGCATCGACAGCGTGCTGCAGCCATATGAAAACCGGGTCCGGGCCTGGGATCGTTTGGCCGAACTGCTGCCGATGGACAAGCTGGAGGCGATGATCGTCGAGAAGACGCTGGAGGACCTGCCGCGAACCGGCGCCGATATCCTGAAGGGTCAGGTTCGGGGACGTGTGGTCGTCGACGTGAATGCCTGACGCAGCGTTATCGGGGCCTCGGCCCGGAAACGTGGATATTTTTACCAAGAGGAAGCTGGGCGACCGGACGGATGGCCCTATGATCCCTTCGATATGACGAAGGGTCTTGGATGACGCCGATCATTCTGTGGATGCGCCGCGACCTGCGGCTGACTGACAATCCGGCAATGGATTGGGCGGCAAAGTCGGGGCATCCCGTCATCCCAGTGTTCCTTCTGGACGAGGTGGTCGAGACATGGGGCGCCGCCCCGGCATGGCGGCTGGGTCTGGGTCTGGAGGCAGTAACGACCGCCTTGGAGGGTATCGGGTCGCGGTTGGTCCTGCGACGGGGGCGCGCGCTGGATGTGCTGCGGGCGCTGATCGCGGAGACCGGGGCCGAGACAGTGGTCTGGAACCGTCTTTATGTGCCCAACGAGCGGGCACGTGATACCGAGGTGAAGGAAAAGCTGCGCGAAGGCGGCATCGAGGCGCGGTCGTTTCAGGGCCATGTGCTGTTCGAGCCATGGACGGTCGAGACCGGGACCGGGGGCTATTACAAGGTTTTCACGCCGTTCTGGAAATCGGTTCGCACCCGCGATCCGGAGACGCCGCTGGCCCCGGTGAAGGCATTGCGCGCGCCTGACGCCTGGCCCGCCAGCGATACTCCGGGCGACTGGGATCTGGGCCGCGCGATGGGGCGCGGCGCTTCGGTCGTGGCGCAACACGTTCACGTCGGAGAACAGGCGGCGCGCGACCGGCTGGTGGGGTTTCTGGACGAAAAGGTCGGCGATTACAGTGACGCGCGCGACATGCTGGCGGTCGACGGTACCTCCGGTCTGAGCGAAAACCTGACCTATGGCGAGATCAGCGTGCGGGAATGCTGGTTCGCGGGCAAACGCGCGATGGAGGATGGGAAGGCGGGGGCCGAAACCTTCCTGAAAGAGATCGTCTGGCGCGATTTCGCGCATCATCTGGCTTATCATACGCCGCGCCTGGTCACCGAGAACTGGAAGCCCGAGTGGGACGCATTTCCTTGGCGGGAGGATAACCCCGATGCCGAAGCCTGGCGGCGCGGCTGCACCGGGATGGACGTCGTGGATGCCGCCATGCGGGAGCTGTATGTGACCGGGCGGATGCACAACCGCGCCCGGATGCTGGTCGGCAGCTATCTGACCAAGCATCTGATGACGCACTGGAAACTGGGACGCGACTGGTTCGCGGATACGCTGGTCGACTGGGACCCCGCGTCGAACGCGATGGGCTGGCAGTGGGTCGCGGGGTCGGGGCCGGATGCCTCGCCGTTTTTCCGTATCTTCAACCCCGAGACACAGGCCGAAAAATTCGATCCAAACGGCATTTACCGGCGTAGATGGCTGGAAAATGATGCATTTTTCGAGGCGATCCCGCGCAGTTGGAACATGACGCGCCGATCCGGCCGTCCGTCCGAGCCTATCGTCGGTCTGTCCGAGGGACGAGTGCGCGCATTGGATGCATACAAGCAACGGGACGACGGATAGCTGCGAATTTTTCTTGCAGAAACCGATCGCAGGGTGGTTTTCTTCCACCAATATCAAAGGGATTAACATGAACGCATTCACGACCACGGACGGACAGGCCGGTCTTCCGCGTTACTTCAAGCGGGCGTTCGCGATGGCGCAGGGCGCGCAGTCGGGCCGCATGGATGTGGTGCTGCCTGATGGCCGCCGGTTCCGCCACGAAGGTGCTGTGCCCGGACCCGTGGCCGAAATCGTGACCCACAACAATGATGTGTTCGCCCGTCTTGTGCGCGAAGGCGACGTGGGCTTCATGGAGGCCTATATGGATGGGTCATGGACGACGCCCGACCTGCAGGCGGTGTTCGATTACATCAACAAGGAAGGGGACATGCTGATCCAGAAGTTCCCCGGTCTGAAACTGGTGCAAGCCTATGAAAAGGCGCGGTTCTGGATGCTGCGAAATACCAAGGCGCAGGCAAGGAAGAACATCTCCAAGCACTACGATCTGGGGAATGATTTCTATGGTCTGTGGCTGGACGAGACGATGACCTATTCGTCTGGCATGTTCGCCACATCGCAGGACCCGCTGGAGGCTGCGCAGACCGCGAAATACAAGTCCATCATCGACCGGATGGAGGTGCAGCCGGGCGATCATGTCCTGGAAATCGGCTGTGGCTGGGGTGGCTTTGCGGAATATGCCGCCGCGGAGCGGGGGCTGCGCGTCACCGGGCTTACGCTAAGTAAGGAGCAGTTGAACTTCGCCGAAGAGCGCATTGAAAAAGCTGGACTTTCCGATCTTGTCGAGTTCCGCTTGCAGGATTACCGCGACGAGACGGGCGTGTACGACGGTATCGCGTCCATCGAGATGTTCGAGGCGGTGGGCCGCGAATACTGGCCGGTCTATTTCGACACGCTACGCGATCGGCTGCATCCCGGCAGGCAGGCGTCGTTACAGATCATCACGGTGCCGGACACGCGGTGGGCGGTGTATACACGCAGCGTCGATTTCATCCAGAAATATATCTTTCCGGGTGGCATGCTGCCTGCGCCGATGAAGCTGGCCGAACAACTTGCGCGCGCCGGGCTGGAGGATCGCGGGTCGATCAGTCTTGCCAAGGATTATTCAATCACGCTGCGGCGCTGGTATGACCGGTTCAACCACCGTTGGGACGAGGTCGCGGCACAGGGTTTCGACGAGCGGTTTCGCAAGATGTGGAACCTGTATCTGACGGGCTGTGCGGGGGCGTTTGAATATGGCATGTGTGACGTCATCCAGATGACGGTCCGAAAGCCAACCTGATGCCAACCCCCGCCAAACTTGTCAGTGCCATCCTGTTTGCCGCGTTGGCCTGGGCTGTAGGCGAAGCCATTGTCCGCTATACGCTGGAGGAAGGGACGCGCGTCGGCCTGTTCCGCGAATTTCTGGCCTTCGGCGGTCTGTTGATCGGGTGGCGGTATATCGGGCGGATCGCGTCGGGGCCGACGATGCGGGGCAACACGGTCACCAATGTCATAACGGCGGGCATCGGAGGGGCGGCAATACTGCTGGTTCTGAGTCTGTTGCTTCACGCCTTCGGAGTCATGATCGCCGAGTCGCTGCAGGGCAAATACACCGCCATCGGTACGGCGGCGTCGGCCTGGATGGGGTTCTTGGTCAAAGACGCGGTGACAGTCTTCCATCCGGTTGTGATGGGCCTGTTGTTCGGTGGCGGTGCGGTTGTCGGGCTGATCGGCGGCCTTGTCGGTCGTACGATGCGATGAACCTGCGCTGACCTGGACATGAGCCGTTATTTTCTGTTCGGAACCCTTATGTGGGATGCGCTTCTGACCGATGTGGCCGGGGGCGATGTCGGCTGCATCCGTGCCACGCTGAACGACTGGTCGGTCGAACGTGCGGCGGCGGGTGACTGGCCTGTGCTGGTGTGCGGGGGGCAGGCGACCGGGTATCTGACGGCCCCGCTGGACGGCACGGCAAAGGCCCGGCTGGACTGGTACGAGGTGGCCTTCGGATATGCGCCCGAAGCGGTAACGGTCGACGGGCCCGAGGGGGCAGTCTCGGCTCTGGTCTACCGGGAGGTCGGCGGGGCCGGCGGCGCGGGCGTGCCCTGGTCGCTGACCGATTGGGTTGCGGCGCACGGCGCGCGCACCCGGCTGGCCGCCGCCGAAGTGATGCGCGGCATGGGGCAGGTGACGCCCGCTGAAATTGCGGCACGGCGTGGCGTGGTTCAGTCGCGCGCGCAGGGTATCGTCGCGGCGCGGGGTCACCGGAGGGTCGCAACCGTCGGGGGCGAGGGACGGGCCGATCAGGTCGACGTTCAGCGGGTCGACTATCCCTATGAAGGGTTTCATCGGGTCGAGGAATGGCATCTGGATTATCCGCGCTTCAACGGCACCCGTTCGGGCGTTCTGCAACGCGCGATCTCTCATGCCACGGATGCGGCGACGGTTCTGCCCTATGACCCGGTGCGCGACCGCGTCCTGCTGGTCGAGCAGATCCGTATCGGTGCGCTGGCCAAGGGCGATCCGCAGCCCTGGATGCTGGAGCCTGTCGCCGGCCTGATTGACGTGGGCGAGACGGCCGAGACCGCGGCCATCCGCGAAACGGCGGAGGAGGCGGGTCTTAACGTCGACCCGCAAAACTTTCATTTTGTTGGACGTTACTATCCCAGTCCCGGTGGTCTGGCGCAGATATTACACTCCTACGTGGCGGTCTGCGATCTGCCGGATGACAGCGACGGCCTGCACGGTCTGGACGGCGAGGACGAAGACATTCGTGTCCACGTGGTGCCTCTGGACGATTTGCTGGCGATGGTCGCGTCGGGCGAAGCGGTGAATGCACCGTTGATCATTTCTGCGCAGTGGCTGGCGCTCAACCGGGACACGCTACGCGGTTGAAGCCATGACGACCGAGGGGTAGATGGGATTGTAACCCATCCGGAGGCCCAGACATGATCCATCAGAACCTGACCGAGGCCATCGGCAACACGCCCCTGATCCGGCTGAACCGGGTCAGCGACGACACCGGCTGCGAAATTCTGGGCAAGGCGGAGTTTCTGAACCCCGGTCAGTCGGTAAAGGACCGCGCGGCGCTGTATATCATTCGCGATGCGTTGGCGTCGGGCGCGTTGAAACCCGGTGGCACGATAGTCGAAGGCACCGCCGGAAACACAGGTATCGGTCTGGCGCTGGTGGGCGCGTCGATGGGGTTCAAATCGGTGATCGTCATTCCCGACAGCCAGAGCCAGGAAAAGAAGGACATGCTGAGCCTTGCAGGGGCCACGCTGGTCGAGGTGCCGCCCAAGCCGTATCGCGATCCGAACAATTACATCCACTATGCCCGCCGATTGGCGGACAAGCTGGCCGAGACCGAACCGAACGGCGCGATCTTCGCCAATCAGTTCGACAACACCGCGAACCGGCAGGCGCATGTTGAAACCACTGCCCCCGAAATCTGGGAGCAATTGAATGGCCGCATCGACGGTTTCATCTGTGCCGCAGGGTCGGGCGGCACGGTGGCGGGCGTGGCCCAGGTTCTGCAGCCAAAGGGCGTCAAGGTCGGGCTGGCCGATCCGATGGGCGCGGCGCTTTATAACTTCTATAAGAACGGAGAGCTGGCGTCCGAGGGCAACAGCATTTCGGAAGGCATCGGGCAGGGCCGCATCACCGACAACCTTGAAGGGTTTACCCCCGATTTCGTCTGTCAGGTGACCGACGAGGAAGCGCTGCCCATCGTCTTCGATCTGCTGGAATTCGAGGGCCTCTGCATGGGCGGTTCGACCGGCATCAACATCGGCGGAGCGATGCAGATGGCACGGCATCTGGGGCCGGGGCATACAATCGTAACGATCCTGTGCGACTATGGATCGCGCTATCAGTCGAAGCTCTGGAATCCCGCGTTCCTGCGCGAAAAGGGGCTGCCGGTGCCGCATTGGCTGGATGGTCCACCGCGCGAGGTGCCGACGGCATTCGAATGATCCGGCCCCTGATCCGTATTCTGACCGCCCTGTTGGTGTGGGGGGTGCTGGCGCTGCCGTTGGCGGCGCAGGACGCCACTGCACCCCAGCCAAGTGCTTCGCCGCAAACCTCCACGCCGTCGTCGACCGCGCAGACGCAGAACGCAGCCACGCCTGCCGCCGAGTCCGCGGAGTGGGTCGAACTGGCAAAACGCGCGCGCGGCGTGATCGATGACGGTGCGGCTTCGGTCGAGGCTCTGGGAACGCTGCGGTCCGATCTGGTTCGCTGGCGGGCGCAGTTTTCCGTGGACCGGGAGGCAGGGGCAGAGCGCATCGCGACGCTGAAGACGCAGATAGAAGCGCTTGGCCCGGCTCCCCAAGAAGGGTCATCCGAGGCACCCGATATTGCATCGCAGCGCGCAGACCTGAATGCCCAGCTGGAAACGCTCATGGCTCCGGTCCGCCTGGCGCAGGCCGAATTCGCCCGCGCCGATGGTCTGATCGCCGAAACGGACCGCCTGATCGAGCAGGACCGCACAAAGCGAGTCCTGGAAAAAGGTCCCGCGCCACTCAATCCAGTCAACTGGCTGCCAACCGTAACCGCCATCGGCAGCTGGCTTGCCGCTTTCGGGCGGGAAATGTGGCAGCCGTTCGCCACCCCCACGGACCGCGCCGTCTGGCAGTCGCGCGGGGTTGAACTGGGGCTGCTGATCTTTGTGGCGGTCATGCTCCTTTGGAGATCGGGCGTCTGGCTGGCCCGCCTGCGCGACCGCATCGCCAGGGATGAGGCGGACAGCGCAATAGTGCGTATCATCCTGCTGGGGATTTCGCTGGTCCGTCTTATCCTGCCGGTACTGGGCTTGTTTGCGATTGTCCGTATCCTGCAACTGATGGGGGCCGAAGGTCCGCGCGTTGCAGTGGCCACGACGACGCTGCCGATCATGGGGCTGGTCACGCTGCTGGCGCGCTGGCTGGCGTTACAGGCCCTGCCGCGGCGAGAAACGGTGGAGGCGTTCCTGCCGGTCGCGCCCGATCGTCGGGCCGAGGCGCGACGGCATGCGCTGATGTTGGGTTTCCTTCTGGCCTGCGCCTTCGCGGTCGAGGTGATTGCGCCCACATCCGCCGACCCGGCGGTCAGCCGTGCGGTGTCGCATTTCGTCATCCTGACATTTGCCGGGCTGATCCTGTTCCGGCTGGGTCAGTTGTTCCTGTCGCAGGGACTTGCCGCGCGCGACGACGAAGCGGAAGGGTTCTGGGCACAGGTCCTGCGTTTTCTGGGCCGGGCGCTGATCGTCGTCGGGCTGGTGACACCGGTCATCTCGGCGGTCGGCTATGTCAATCTGGCCGGTGCGATCCTCTGGCCTTCTGTCATGTCGCTGGCGTTGATCATGCTGATCGGCATCCTTCAGGGGCTGGCGTTCGACATCTATGCCGCCGTGACGCGCCGGTCGGATGCCGGACGCGATGCGCTGACACCGACGCTGATCGGGTTCGCACTGGCCATCGCATCGGCGCCTGCGTTCGCTATGATCTGGGGTGTGCGCGGGACGGTTCTGGCGGAATGGTGGACAAGGTTCCTGCGCGGTTTCACCATCGCCGGGACCGATATTTCGCCCGCAAGTTTCATGACCTTCGCGATTGTCTTCGCGCTGGGCTACATGATCGTCCGTCTGCTGAAGGGTGTGCTGCGCATCAGTGTGCTGCCCAAGACCAAGCTGGATACGGGCGGGACCAACGCCATTCTGTCCGGCACCGGTTATCTCGGGATCACGGTTGCCGCGCTGGTCGCCATCACGGCGGCGGGCATCAACCTGAGCGGTCTGGCCATTGTCGCGGGTGCTCTGTCGGTCGGTATCGGTTTCGGCCTGCAGACCATCGTGCAGAACTTCGTGTCGGGTGTCATCCTGCTGATCGAGCGTCCCATCAAACTGGGCGATTGGGTGAACGTCGGCGGGGTCGAGGGATTCGTGCGCGAGATTTCGGTGCGCTCCACCCGGATCGAGACGTTCGACCGTCAGGATGTGATCGTGCCGAACGCGGATCTGATTTCTGGAGTTGTGACCAATTATACCTTGCAGAATTCCTCCGGGCGCGTTGTTCTGACGGTCGGCGTGGCCTATGGCAGCGATACGCGCCGGGTCGAGAAGATCCTGACCGAAGTGGCCGAAGCCCATCCGATGGTCGTGCTCAACCCCGGCCCTCTGGTGACGTTCGACGGGTTCGGGGCGGATAGCCTGAACTTTACGATTCGCGTCGTCTTGCGCGATATCCTGTTCAGGCCGATCGTCGCGTCGGAGCTGAACCACGGGATTGCAGAACGTTTCAAGGCGGAAGATCTGGAGATTCCTTTCGCGCAACGCGATATCTGGTTACGAAACCCCGAGGTGCTGCGGACAACCGCGCCCGATACTGCCCCGCCATCCGATCACACGCCCGACCAGCCCCCCGAGACGACATGACCGACATGCTGTACCGCACCCATCCCTATCGGAAGTCCGCCGTCGGCCGTGTGATGGCGCTGACGCCCGAGGGTGGGATCGTGCCTGATGCGTCGATCTTCTATGCCAAGGGCGGCGGTCAACCCGGCGACAGCGGGCACATCGCCTGGGACGGTGGCGGCTGTGATATTGCGGGCGCGGTCAAGGGGGTGGAGGACGCCATCGTTCTGGTCCCCGCCGAGGAATCGCCGCTGCCGCCGCTGGGGGCCGAGATCGAGATGCGTCTGGACTGGGACCGCCGCCACCGTTTCATGCGGATGCACACGGCGTTACATCTTCTGTCGGTCGTGGTGCCGTTGCCGGTAACAGGAGGTCAGATCGGAGCGGAGAAGTCGCGGCTGGATTTCGTCATGCCCGAGGTGATCTTTGATCGGGATTTCATTCAGGACCGGCTGACCCAGTTGATCGCCGAGGATCATGCCGTCACCGAGGAGTGGATCACCGAAGCCGAGCTGGATGCCAATCCGGGCCTGGTCAAGACGCTGTCCGTGCAGCCGCCGCGCGGGGCCGGGCATATCCGCCTGGTGCGGATCGGAACCACCGATGCGCCGGTCGACCTGCAACCCTGTGGCGGCACGCATGTCCGCTCCACCGCCGAGATCGGCGCGGTCGAGGTCGGCAAGATCGAGAACAAGGGCAAGTCCAACCGGCGGATCTCGATCATTCTGGTCTGAGGTGGGGACGGGTCGGAGGCGCGGTACGCATGGCCCAGGCTCCCGCAGATATACCCCAGGCGGGAATTGCGTCCCTAAGTCTTATGGGCAGGGGGCGAGGTGCCATACTTCATCTGCGGGGGGTCGCGGTCAATGGGTCAGAATCTGACTGGCTGGACTATGCGTCATCGCGACGAGGGTGCGGGCTGCGATACCGGATCGACGCCCCTACATGCCAAGCAACACGTATGAGATTGCGGCGAACAAAGGCGCGGCCACCGCGATCAATACCCCGGCGTGAGCCAGGGTGCAGATGCGGTGGTCGGCCTCGTTCCAGGGCACGATCCCGGTGCGGGCGGATCTGTGAGTGACCGTGGAGCAAACCGGGGTCGTACGACCGGAAACCGATGATAGGGACAGGGCAGACCTGCCGAAGCCCAAGTTGTAGGAAGGATCGGGATTGAACATGAAAACAATTGAACTGGTAAAAACTAAGGCGTCTTAACGGATTGTTAACTATTATCACGAACGGGTGATTCATGCGTGTCAGGCATTTCCCGTCAACCTGTAATACCTGCCTTAACTATTTGTAATTGTGTGTATAGCTGCCGAAATATTTCGTAAGTCGCGGCCAACCTGTTGTCCAGGCGCTCTCGATCCGTCTTCGGTCAGGCTGCGGGCTCGGTGGTGCATGATCGGAATTCGCCGCCCTGAACTATGCGCCATCCGCAGAGGATTGCGGCGGACGCCTGGACGCTGCTGGCGCCCGCACGATACGTAGATCGTGACCCCGCGCGGGCCGGACACGTTGACATCGGGGACAGTCGCCCGACAAGTTGCGGCAATTGCGCCGGGTTCATGTCTGTCGCATCGCCAATCAATAATCCGGAGCAGGCATGTCAAAGACACCCTATTTCGCCCCCAGGGGCGGCCACCCGCCCCAGACCGACCTGCTGACCGATCGCGCCGTCTTCACCGAAGCCTATGCCGTGATCCCCAAAGGGACGATGCGCGATATCACGACCAGTTTCCTGCCGTTCTGGACAGCCACGCGCCTCTGGGTCCTCGCCCGGCCCCTGTCGGGGTTCGCCGAGACCTTCAGTCACTATATCATGGAGGTTCAGCCCGGTGGTGGGTCGGACAGGCCCGAAACCGACGCGGGCGCACAGGGCGTGTTGTTCGTGGTCGAGGGCACCGTCTCGCTTACGGTGGCGGGGCAGGCGCATGATCTGGGCGAAGGCGGCTATGCCTATGTCCCTGCGGGCGCAGACTGGTCATTGCGCAACGACGGCGGTGCAGTCGCGCGGTTCCACTGGATCCGCAAGGCCTATGTCGCGGTCGAGGGGCTGGACGCTCCGGACCCGCTGATCCTGAACGATGCCGACATCGCGCCGACCGTCATGCCCGACACCGACGGTGCCTGGGCCACGACGCGGTTTGTCGATCCGACCGATCTTCGCCACGACATGCATGTCACCATTGTCACGTTTCAGCCGGGCGGTGTGATCCCGTTCCTGGAAACGCACGTCATGGAACACGGGCTGTATGTGTTGGAGGGCAAGGCTGTCTACCGCCTGAACGCCGACTGGGTCGAGGTCGAGGCGGGCGATTACATGTGGCTGCGCGCATTCTGTCCGCAGGCCTGTTACGCGGGTGGGCCGGGGCCGTTCCGGTATCTGCTCTACAAGGATGTGAACCGGCATATGGCGTTGCCGCGTTCTGGCTAGCGACGGTTCGATCCGGAACGGCCCCCGCCCGTAAGCGGGGGCCGGATATCCTAGTGGCGCGGGGTCTCCAGCGGGATGCCCTCTGGCTGCCTGCGTCCGGCCATGCCGCCAGAGACTTCCTCGGTTGCCTCATCGGACAGGTGTTCGGGCAGAACGAGGTTCAGGATGATGGCGATGAACGCCGCAGGCAACAGACCCGAGACCATCAGGACACGCGCCCATTCAGGCAGATACTGCACTGCGCCCGGTTCCAGCTGAAGGCCAAGGCCAATCGACAGGGAGACCGCGAAGATCACCATGTTGCGCCGGTTCCAGTCGACATCGGACAGCATCGAAACGCCCGCCGCGACGACCATGCCAAACATCACGATCACACCACCGCCCAAGACCTCGATGGGCACCGTGCGGATGACGCCGCCGACTTTCGGCACCAGTCCCGAGATGATCAGGAAAATCGCGCCGCAGGTCACGACGTGACGCGACATCACGCCGGTCATCGCGATCAGGCCGACGTTCTGGCTGAACGATGTGTTCGGGAACCCGCCGAACACGCCTGCAATCGCAGTGCCCAGACCGTCGGCATAGGTCGCGCCCTGGATCTCCGTATCGGTGGCTTCGCGTCCCGCCCCGCCCTTGGTGATGCCCGACACGTCGCCGACCGTCTCGATAGCCGAGACGAAGGCCATCAGGCAGAAGCCGACGATGGCCGCGACGCTGAACTCGAACCCATACTTGAAGGGTTGGGGCAGGGCGAAGGCGGCGGAGCGGTTCCACGATGAGGTGATGGCCTCGACCGTCAGGATGCCGACGCCCAATGCATAGACATAGCCGACTATCAGGCCGATCAGCACCGCCGAGACGGCCAGCATGCCGCGGGTGAAGAACTTGAGGCCCAGCGTCACCGCAATGACGACCAGCGCCGCCGACCAGTTCAGCAGACTGCCGTATTCCGGCGTGCCGATGGCGGGAACGCCGCCTGCCGCGTACTGGATGCCGACGCGGACCAGCGCCAGGCCGATCATCGTGACGACAAGGCCGGTGACCAGCGGTGGCAGCGCAAAGCGGATCTTGCCGATGAACGTGCCGATCAGCGTGTGGAACAGACCGCCCATGATGACGCCCGTGAACAGCGCGGCCAAGCCATCGACACCCTTGCCCGCAACCAGCGGGATCATGATGGGCAGGAAGGCAAAGGATGTGCCCTGCACGATGGGCAGGCCCGCACCGACCGGCCCCAGCGTGATGGTCTGCAACAGGGTGGCAACGCCAGCGAACAGCATCGACATCTGGATCAGGTAGAGCAGTTCCGGAAAATCGGGAGAGTTCGACCCGAAGCCGAAGCCCGCCGCACCCGCGATGATGATCGCAGGCGTGACATTCGAGACGAACATGGCGAGGACGTGCTGGATGCCCAGCGGGATCGCCTTGTGGAGCGGTGGAGTATAGTCCGGATCGCGGAGCTGCTCCGGCGTTCCGATGGATGTGTCGGTCATTTCGTATCCCTCTTGGTGTGGTGGGACCGCTCTTGTCGGCGGTTCCCGATCAGTTGGCCGTTACCCGCCAGGGGGTTTCGAACCAATGTTCTTCCAGGTTGTCGCCCGGTCCGATCCGGTCGATGACCGCAAACAGGCCCGGTGGGGCCAAAGGCGTCAAGACGCCGTGCCATGTGCCGCGATGAAAGTTTACGCCCTGACCCTGTGAGGCAACAAAGGCGCGGGGTGCGCCCGGCGTCCCGTCGGCATCGGCGGCCACGATCACCAGCCAGTCGTTCTGGTGCATCGGCACGAAGGCCTGAGACCCGTCGGGATGTCGTTCCATCATGTCCAGATCGTGCGGCAGGCTGCGCGGGACGGCATCGAAAATGCTGATCCCGGCGCGTCCTTCCGTGAAGTCCAGCCGGGCACGGTCATGAAAGCGGCTACAGAGACCCTGATTGATGATTTTATCGGCATCACCGGAAGCGGCCAGCACATCGCCGAACGGGGCGAAAGCCTTGGCCGTCAGCGGTTCGGGCCGGATCGTGCGGGTCATGGCAGAATGGCTTTCAGGCGGTGCAGGGCGATGCGCTCGACTTGCTGGCAGGCCTCGTCGAATTCGCGGGCGCGATCATGAGCAACGCGGCTTTGGAACGCGGCGAGGATGCTGCTCTTGTCGTGGTCGCGCACCGCGATGATGAAGGGAAACCCGTGGCGCGCGACATATTCGGTATTCAGCCGGGTAAATATCGCACGCTCGTCGTCGGTCAGGGCATCCAGGCCCGCACTGGCCTGTTCCGAGGTGCTTTCCTCCGTCAGACGCCTGGCCGCAGCCAGTTTGCCAGCCAGATCGGGATGCGCGGTCAGGACGCCAAGGCGGTCGTCCTCGGACGCACAGCGGAAGGCGCGGCAGAGGGCGCTGTGCAACCCGACTGCCGTGTCGTGCGCAGGACCAAGCTCCAGATCGAAGGCGCGTTCCGCGACCCACGGCGAGTGCTCGAAAATACCACCGAAGCGGGCGACGAAACTATCGCGATCCATCTGGCTGGGGTTTTCGCGCCGTGTATGGGGATGGGTTGCGGCCCAATGGTCGGCGATCTGTTCGCGGGTGGCGAACCAGACATCACCCCTGGTCCGCGCGTGGTCGAGAAACCGTTGCAGGGCTTCGGCCCGACCCGGGCGACCGACCAGACGGCAATGCAACCCGACCGACATCATCTTGGGCGCGCCCGCGACACCCTCGGCGTGCAGCGTATCGAAAGTGGCGCGCAGGTAGTCGAAGAACTGTTCGGGCGCATTGAACCCCTGTGGCGTGGCAAAGCGCATGTCGTTGCAGTCCAGCGTATAGGGCACGATCAACTGATCCCTGTCACCCACTTCAATCCAATAGGGCAGGTCGTCGGCATAAGAGTCGGCAACATATGCGAAGGCCCCTGTCCCGGTGGCCAGCCGGATCGTGTTTTTCGATGATCGCCCGCAGTAGAACCCCCGCGGTGGCGTGCCCACAACCTCGATATGCAGGCGGATGGCTTCAGCGATGGCGGTGCGTTCGTCGTTTTCCGCCATGTCCTTGTGCTCGATCCATTTCAGACCGTGCGACGCGATTTCCCAACCGGCATCCCGCATCGCATCCACCTGTGCGGGCGACCGGGCCAGTGCAGTGGCAACCCCATAGACGGTTACAGGCAAATCGCGCAGCATCCGGTGCAGTCGCCAGAAGCCTGCGCGGGCGCCGTATTCGTAGATCGATTCCATATTGGCGTGGCGTTGACCGGGCCAGGCGGCGGCCCCTAGGATTTCCGACAGGAAGGCTTCGGACGCCGCATCACCATGCAGAATGTTATTTTCACCGCCTTCTTCGTAATTCAGGACGATCTGAACGGCGATCTTCGCGCCGTTCGGCCACTGCGGGTCCGGCGGCGTGGGGCCGTAGCCCTGTAGGTCGCGGGGATATCGGGTCATCGGCGGCTCCTGCGGTGCTGATGGCCATATGGCGACAGCTTTGCGGTGACTTTCAAGGGAAGGGGCGGAATTTTCGGGATTCTCCACTTCACCTTGGCTCGCGCGCATTGCATCCTTACGACTTGCAAAAGGAAAGCATGCCATGGCCGGATACCTTACGACGCACGTTCTGGACACGGCGCGCGGCTGCCCCGCCGAGGGGTTGGAAGTTCACCTGTACCGCATCGACGGCGACACCCGGACGCCACTGCGCGTCCTGACGACCAACGTCGACGGACGCACCGATACGCAGATCCTGCCGGCGACGGAATTCGCGGCGGGAACCTATGAACTGGTGTTTCACTGCGGGGATTATTTCGATCGCTGCGGCGTGCCGTCGGAAAGCCCCAGGTTCCTCGACACCGTGCCGTTGCGGTTCGGCATGTCACAGGCCGCGCATTACCACGTGCCGCTTTTGCTGTCGCCGTTCGGCTATACCACCTATCGCGGCAGCTGAGCCTGCCTGCCACCGACGACGGAGATGCTGCCGATGTACGATCTTGCCATCATGTGGGACTGGCTGGCCTTTGCGGTGCGCTGGCTGCACGTCATAACCGCGATCGCGTGGATCGGGTCGTCGTTCTATTTCATCGCGTTGGATCTGGGACTGCGGAAAGACGTGCCCTTGCCCCCCGGCGCGTCGGGCGAGGAATGGCAGGTCCATGGCGGCGGCTTTTACCATATCCAGAAATACATGGTCGCGCCGGACAACATGCCCGACCACCTGATCTGGTTCAAATGGGAAAGCTATGCCACATGGTTGTCCGGCGCGGCCCTTCTGGCGGTCGTCTACTGGGCCGGGGCGGAGTTATTCCTGATCGACCCGGCCAAGGCCGACCTTGCCACATGGCAAGCCATCGCGATTTCGGCGGCGTTCCTCGGCGTGGGTTGGATCGGTTATGACCTGCTATGCAAATCTCCTTTGAAAACAAGACCGACTGCGGTGATGTTAATCCTGTTTATCGGGATCGTCGTGTTCAGTTGGGTGCTCAATCAGGTCTTTACCGGGCGCGCCGCCCTGTTGCATCTGGGTGCGATGACGGGGACGATCATGACGGCCAACGTCTTCTTCGTCATCATGCCGAACCAGCGCATCGTAGTTGCCGACCTGCAGGCCGGGCGCACTCCGGACCCGAAGTACGGTCAGATCGCCAAGCTGCGGTCGACGCATAACAATTATCTGACATTGCCGGTGATATTCCTGATGCTGTCGGGCCATTATCCACTGGCCTTCGGAACGCAATACGCCTGGATCATCGCGGCGCTTGTGTTCCTGATGGGTGTCACGATCCGGCATTACTTCAACACAAAGCATGCGACCGGCAGCGGCCCGGCCTGGACACTGGGTGCGACGGCGGTGATTTTCGTGGTGATTGCCTGGCTGTCTACCGCCTCCACATGGGATGGTGATTACGATGCGGTCGAAGCCATGCCGCTGACCGACGGTCAGATGCGCTATGCACAGGCCGAGGGTTTCGCCGAGGTCGAAAACATCGTGCTGGGCCGCTGTTCGATGTGTCACGCGCGCGCACCGAACTGGGACGGCCTGCGGTGGGCGCCCAAGGGCGTCTATCTGGAAACCACCGGCGACATCGCGGCACAGGCCCGCCAGATATATTTACAGGCTGGTGTGACGCAGGCCATGCCCCCCGCCAACCTTACTGGTATCACGCCCGCCGAACGCCGGGCCCTTGTCGCGTGGTTCAATGCGGCGGGCGGTAACCGGCTTGCGGTTACGGACTGACCCTTTCTGTCCCTTCCTGCGCAAGATCCCGGACAGGGTCCGGTCGGGCCCGCGGCATGCGGTTGCCCTGAAGCATGGAATGCCGGGTGCCGGAACCTTTTGCGTGGGAACGTGCGTTTGTCTGACTGAGCGGTCCATCGGGTCGCATGGCCGTTTCCGCAGGAGTCCTCAATGTCCCGAACCCATCATCCCGTCGCCGTGGTCGCCGGAGGGTCCGCAGGCGTGGGCCGCGCGACAGTAGATGCCCTTTTGGACCGGGGATACCGCGTTGCGGTCCTGGCCCGCGGGCAGGAACGTCTGGACGAAATGGCGGCCGAACTGGGCGACCGCATCTGGACCGAGGCGGTCGATGTGTCGGACGGCACACTGTTGGATCAGGCCGCGAACCGGATCGTGGCGGAATTCGGTGTGCCCGAAATCTGGGTCAATTCCGCCATGCTCACAAGCTTCTCGCCTTTCGACAAGGTCGACGAGACGGAGTTCCGCAAGATCACCGAGACCACGTATCTTGGCACGGTAAACGGCTGCCGCGCTGCGCTGCGCATCATGTCGCGTGGCAATATCGTCAATGTCGGGTCCGGCCTTGCCTATGTCTCCGTTCCGAACCAGGCGGCCTATTGCGGCGCGAAACATGCGGTCGAAGGCTTCACACAGGCCCTGCGCATCGAAATCAGGCAGGCCGGTCGCCCGATTACACTATCGATGGTGCAATTGCCTGCGGTGAACACGCCGCAATTTGACTGGGCGCGCAACCGGATGGACCGCAAACCGCAACCCGCCCCGCCGATATTTCAGCCGGAAGTCGCTGCACGGGGTATTCTTCGGGCCATTGATACGGATGCGCGGGAAATGCTGGTCGGCGGTTCTGTCCTTAAACTGATGGTCGGCAATATTCTGGCCCCCGACGTGGTGGAGAGCAGATTGGAGGATCAGGGCGTTCGCATGCAAAAGTCCGACCGACCGACGGAGGATGGACCCGATAACCTGGATGGGCCGGTTCGGGATCAGGCGGCGAATGCGCACGGTCCCTATGACAGTCGCGCTTATGATGACGGGCTGATTGTCGACGGCGACCTTATGCGCAAGGCGCTGGTCTTTGGCGGGGCCGCAGCTATCCTGGGGCTTGGTATCCTCGTCGGGCGTTCGACGAAACCGGCGAACGGATCTTCGCCGCAGCAAGATCTGAATGGGGCAACGGCCGTACCGTCCTATCATCGCCCGGTCGAATACAGATCCTGAGATATCCGTGCGTCTTATGCGGCATCATAAACCGGTCGGATGATATATTGATATTTGATAACATCGCACGTTTCCGTGCGTGACCTGACTTGAGGACACCGGAGAACTGGGTTCTATGGGGGCGCGCCGCAGGACATTGCGGTGCGGCATGATACAAGAATCCCTGCACCCATTGGTCCATTTCGAAAGGATTAAGATTGGAAGATGTCGTCGCAGCGCGACTGGCCGAACTGTCGGCCAGTTGGAACAAAGCCAAAGGTGAAGTGTTCCGGCAGGCAATCAGTCATATCCGCATGCCCCTGTGCATCAGCGATCCTACGCAAACCGACAATCCCATTGTATTCGCGAACGATGCCTTCTGTGATTTGACAGGTTATTCGATGGAGGAGGTTATCGGTCGGAATTGCAGGTTCCTGCAGGGACCGGGCACCACACGCGACAGCATCGAGAGGTTGCGCGAGGTCCTGACCGGCGAGGAGCTGGCGACAGTCGAGATCGTGAATTATCGCAAGGATGGTTCGGAATTCGTAAATGCGCTGCAACTCGGTCCGATTTCCGACCCGGACGGCAATTTGGTGTTTTATTTCGGATCGCAACTCGACGTCTCGTCTCAGCGAAGGAAAGAGAAGGAAGCGGCGGCGCTTCGGTCCCGCGAATTGCTTCATCGGTTGCGCAATATCGTGAATGTCATGGCCGTCGTCATCAAGATGACAAGTCGGGACTATCCAGGGTCCGAAGCCTTGCGCGACGTGATCACGGGCCGGTTGCTCGCCTTGGGAAAAGCGCATTTCGACACGATTGGAGAGGATGGATCACGGGAAAGTCTTGCTCTGGCGCAGATCGCCGAGACCATCCTTCATGCCTATGCCCCGATGGCCGAAACGCAGTTTGTATTGAACGGTCCGGTCATGGTCCTGCCCGAATCTCGGGTCACGCCTTTGACGCTGATCCTGCATGAACTTGCGACCAATGCAGTGAAATACGGTGCCCTGAGCGCACCGCAAGGGCACGTCGACCTATCCTGGCATTTGGATTGCGGTGTTCTGAACCTGGTCTGGCAGGAAAATGGGGGTCCAGCCGTCACCGTCCCGAAACGCGAGGGCGGGTCCGGGATCATTCGCACCATAGTCGGGGCCGTGGGCGGGACGATCGTGTTCGACTGGAAAGCGGACGGCCTGCGTGTGGATGTGCAGATGTCTGTCGGAGAACAGGCCTAGGCCCGATTTAGTCCGATGGTCAGGAAGCCTGGATCGAACTGACCGATTTCGGTCAGCTTTGTCAGGTCGGTGATCGTCACCCGACCGTCCTGAAAGACGCAGCATTCCGCCTCGCGCAGTTCCCGCAGGACACGGTTCACATGCACGGCGGACATGCCGCAAGCTTCGCCCAGATCGGTCTGCGTCAACGGCAGGTTGAAGCTGTGACCTTCGGCCAGTCCGGCCATTCCCAGCCGGGCCTCCATCTCGCACAGGAAATTGGCGATCCGCCCGCTGGCCCGCAGGGCGCCGACGCGGAACGACCAGTACCGGTGGATGGATGCGTCGATGACGGTCTGACCCCAGAGGGAAATGCCTATGTCAGGCATGTCGATCAGCAGTTGCCGAAGGAGATCGTGAGGAAGGACGGCGAATCTGACATTCGTCATGGCCGTCACATCATGGTCCAGGGTTCCGATGGGAAAGCTGTGCAGATCAACAAAGTCGCCCGGAACCTCCAGCGCGACCATTTCACGAAAATCGCGGTGCGGTCCGGGAACATGCCGCCCGACGATCCCGTCCATCAACAACAGGCTGCGGTCCAGCGACTCGCCCATTCGCGAGATCAGGGTCTTGGCCGTGACATCCCTGATTTCAGTGCAGCAGTCGCGCACGGCGTCCCATTCGCGATCCGTCAGTCGCGCGGCCATGCCCCGTTTAACAAGAGCGCTCTTTTCGACGGTCATCTTCGTCCTCCTCTTGGCGGGTGCCAGTCGATTTCATCTATCAGGTATTGCGCAAGACCCGGGTGTCCATGCAAATCCGCCTTTCTTTGACTAATTGCTGATCAGAATAGTTTTTCCGGGTTATCGACCGCCCGTGATTGCGCGAAACCCTGTGTGATCTGGCGCTGTATCAAGATGGGTTAGCGGGCATTGACTCCGCCCCGCTTGCAGGTTCACGCCACAGGATGTGCGCGGGAAACAAGACCCACATCCTCCGTTCACGTCTCTGGCTTGACCCGTCAGGAAGCCCGGCAGCCATCCTGGCTCGCACATTGGCCCTATGGTGGGACACGGGCCTGATCAGCGGACAATCCGGCCGGTATCAGTTTCCGCCGAAGCTGCGCCGCAGTTCGGTCTTCTGCACCTTGCCCATTGTATTGCGCGGCAGCGCGTCAAGGAAATGGATGTGGCGGGGGTGCTTGTAGCGGGCGAGGTCGGGCATCACGACAGCAAGCAGATCCTCGTCCGTCAGATATGAACCGGGCAGGCGGACGACGGCAACGGCGACGCTCTCTCCGAAGTCGGGATGAGGCACGCCGAAGACCGCGCTTTCGGCCACGCCGGGAACGGCGTCCACCAGCGTCTCGATTTCCTTGGGGTAAATATTGTAGCCGCCCGAAATGATAAGGTCCTTCGACCGCCCGACGATGGTATAGTAACCGTCGGCATCCACCGTGCCGATATCGCCGGTGGCGAACCACCCACCGGGCCGCATGTCTTCCGCAGTCTTCTCGGGCATGTTCCAGTAGCCCGCGAAGAGGTTGGGGCCACGCACCTCGATATCGCCGGGCTCGCCCGTGGGCACGGGGATGCCGTCGGTCCCGGTCAGCCGCACCTCCACCCCCGGCAGGGGCAGGCCCACAGTACCGGGCTTGCGCGTGCCGTCGTAGGGGTTCGAGGTGTTCATGCAGGTCTCGGTCATGCCATAGCGTTCCAGCACGATATGTCCGGTGCGATCGTGCCACTTCGCGTGCGTGTCCGTCAGCATCGGCGCGGAACCGGACACGAACAGGCGCATGTGTGCAGCCGCCTGTCGCGTCAGGCCCGGCTGGTCCAGCAGCCGGGTATAGAAGGTCGGCACGCCCATCAGCGTCGTGGCACGGGGGAAGTCGGCCAGAACGGCGGCGGCGTCGAAGCTGCCGTGCAGAAGGATCTGGCCGCCGGCCATCAGGGTCACATTGATCGCAACGAACAGGCCGTGTGTGTGAAAAACGGGCAGCGCGTGGATCAGCACATCGTCTGCCGTGAATTGCCACAGGTCGCGCAAGGCAGCGGCATTCGAGACGAGGTTCCCGTGCGTCAGCATGGCCCCCTTGGAGCGGCCCGTCGTACCGGATGTATAGAGGAACGCGGCGATGTCATCGGCTTCGCGCGGGATGGCTGCGGGCAGGGGGGGCGCGTTTCCCATCGCCTCGGCGACGGTGCCCCGTCCGTCGGCATCAAGGGTGAGGACATGGGCGACCGCGGCCTCGCGCGTGGCTGTCTTCATCTCCGCCTGCCGGGCCGGGTCGCAAACGAAGACGTGGGGGGCCGCATCGGTCAGGAAATACCCGACCTCGGCGGCAGTATAGGCAGTGTTGAGAGGCAGATGGACCGCCCCGGCCATCACCGTGCCCAGATAGCATTGCAGCGCGGCAATCGACTTTTCGACCTGCATGGCGACTCTGTCGCCCGGTTCAACCCCGTGGGAAATGAGAACCCGCGCCATGCGGGCTGCCCCGTGCCAGAGGTCGGCGTAGGTCGTGACCGTCCCGGTAGTATCGGTGGCGAAGGGTGCGTCGCCGCGTCCATCGGAGGCCGAGCGGAGGGCGCGGATCAGATGATTTGTGTCGGGCATGTCGGCCCCTCTCAGTGTGATTTCAGCAAGCGCCGCACGGCGGGGGCGGCGATGACCTGATCGGCGGTCGAATAGGCTTCGTGATTCCGCTCGATCGTTGCAAGGTCATAGAGATAGTTGACCATCACGCCCCAGGACCCTGCCATGCCGCGCGGGCTGCGGTCTGCGGCGGGATGGATACGCTCCAGCCGGGCACCATTGCCAAGATGGAACCGCGCGACAGGGTCGGTGGCACCGCCGCGGTCGGCACGGGCGACCAGCATGTAATACGCTGTCAACTCGGCCAGGGCCGAAGCCTCCGGCGTATCGGAGGACGCCGTTTTCGACAGGCGCGGTGGCAGGGCGTCGGCGTTTTCCCTGGCCCAGCGGCGCAGGTCGGGCACCGGCGAGAGCGTGACGAAGGTGTCGAGGCCCGAGAATTCGCGACGCAATTCCTCGACCACCTGCTTGATGAGGAAGTTGCCAAAAGAGATGCCACGCAGCCCCGCCTGACAATTGGAGATGGAATAGAAAACCGCCGTCTCGGCCTGTCCTGGCTCCAGCATTTCGCGACTTTCGGCCAGAATGGCACCGATGTCGCCGGGAATGCCGGTCGTCAACGCCACCTCCACGAAGATAAGCGGGTCGTCGGCGAGAGCGGGATGGAAAAACGCATAGAGCCTGCGGTCGGGCGCGCCCACGCGGCGGCGCAGATCGTCCCAGCCGCTGATCTCGTGGACAGCCTCGTAGCGGATAATCTTTTCGAGGATGGCCGCCGGGGTGGACCAGTCGATGGAGCGGAGTTCGAGAAAGCCGCGGTTGAACCACGAGGAAAAGAGATGGCGGAAGTCGTCGTCCAGCGGCTTGAGCGTGGCATCCCCGGCCAGAAAGTCGAGCAGATCGCGCCGCATCGCCACCAGCCGACGCGTGCCACCGGGCGCGCGGTTGAGCCGTCGGATCAGCTCCTGCGAGCGAGGCTCCGATGCGGTGTGCAGGTTTCGCAGGTCGCCTTCTTTCCGACCCGCCCACGCCGCCTCGACCCGTGCGGCATCGACGCCGAAACGGTCGCGGAGGGTGCCAAAGAAGGCGCGGCGGCGGTCGGCGGTCATGGCGTCGTAACGCTCGAAGATGGCACGGGCCTGCGCCAGCCCCGTCGCCTCGCCCTTGCCCGACAGAACCGCCTCGCAAAGGTCGGCGATGTCGCGGGCGGGCGGGGCCGACATAAGACCCCGGCCCGCGTCCGCGACCCGGCCCACGAGGTCCGACAGTAGGCTTGCGCCCCTCACAGCTCAGGTCCCATCACGATATCGGGCAGCCAGGTCACAATGCCGGGGAAGGCCGACAAAATGATGATTGCAACCACCATGCTCAGCACGAAGGGCAGCGATCCAGCGAGGATCTTGCGCAATGAGATATCGGGCGCGATGCCGTTGATGACATAGAGATTGAGACCAACGGGCGGCGTGATCAGCCCGATTTCCATGTTGATCGTGACGATGACAGCGAACCAGTAGGGGTCGAAGCCCGCGGCCAGGATAATCGGCAGCAGGATCGGTGCGGACATCAGGATGACGGCGACGGGCGGCAGGAAGAACCCCGCCACCAGCAGGAAAAGGTTGATGATCCCCATCAGCACCCAACGGTTCACGTCGAGATCGGCGATCCAGCCCGCAATGGACTGGGTGACGAAAAGCGACGAAAGCATGAACGAGAACACCCCCGCCGCGCCGATGATGAAAAGGATCATCACAGATTCCCGCGTCGAGTCGCGCAGCACCGCCCAGAGTGCATTGAACCGGAACATCCGGTAGACGACGACCGCGACGACAATGCACAGCAGCGCGCCGACGGCCGCCGTTTCCGATGGTGTCGCGATGCCGCCGTAAAGGGCATAGAGCACGCCCGCGATGATCAGCAGGAACGGCACCACGCGGGGCAGAATTTCCAGCCGTTGCGCCCATGTATAGCGTACCCCCGACAGCGCCACGCCCGCAGCTCCTCTCCGCCAGGTATCGAAGATGGCCCAGGCGATGAACAACGTCACGAGGAGAAGGCCCGGCAACACTCCTGCCAGGAAGAGCCGTCCGATCGAGGTTTCGGTAGCGATGCCGTAGACGATCATCGTGACCGACGGTGGGATCAGGATGCCCAGCGTTCCGCCCGCAGCGATCGAGCCTGCCGCCACTTCATCCGGGTAGCCGCGTTTGCGCATCTCGGGGATGCCCATCTTTCCGATGGCCGCGCAGGTCGCGGGGCTGGAGCCGGACATCGCGGCAAACAGAGCGCAGGCCCCGAGGTTGGAGACGACGAGGCCGCCGGGAACGCGTGTCAGCCAGCGTTCCAGCGCTTCGTATAGATCCGGTCCCGCACGGGTCGAGGCGATGGCGGAGCCCATGATGATGAACATCGGTATCGACAGCAGCGCGAAGGAGTTCAGATCGCCGTAGAACAGCTCCGGCAGGGCCTGAAGGCTGCGCGGACCGTCGAACACGAAGAGAAAGAACGTCGACACGATCAACAGGCCTACCGCGACCGGCACACCCGAGAACAGGACGATGATCGTGGCGATGCCGACCAGACCGCCAAGCACCAGCGGGTCCATCAGTATTCCTCCAACGGTTCGGGACCGATCGCGGGCAATCCTTTTTCGTCCATCGGAGCGCCGCGCAAAGTCAGCCACAGATCGGCCGCCAGTTGCAGAAGGAAAAGGCCGAACCCTAGCGGCACGAACAACCACGGAATCCACAGCGGCACGGCCATGACAGTCTCCGACTTCCAGTTGCGAACCCAGGCCAGGTACCACATTTCCCAGCCGTAGAAGAGCATGACCGCCATCATCGCCGCCGTCACCGCCAGCGTTATTCCGGCCAGCGCACGGCGGAACGAGGCGGGCAGAAGTGTCGGCAGCAGGTCGACGCCGACGTGACCGCGCAGCTTCTGGACGTAGGGCAGGCCGATGAGCGTCGCGGCGATCATCAGGTAGATCACCACTTCGGTCTGCCAGACCGTAGAACGGTTAAGGACCGTGCGGACGAAGATCATCTGGCAGGTGATGAGGACGGATGCCAGGATCATCAGCGACGCCGCAATGCCGCAGAGGGTCGAGACGTGGCCGATATAGCGAATGGCCACGGGGTGTTCGCGGGTTACGATGGGGGTCACGCAGGCGTTCCTTCGGGTCAGTGAAGGGCGGCGCGTAACGCGCACCGCCCCGGATCAGGTGGGTCAGATCACTCGACCGAGAGAGCCATGTCCAGCAGACGCTGTCCGTCCGGCGTCTCCTCCACGAAGGCGGGATAGGAAGTGGTTTTCGCCAACTCGCGCCACGCGTTGAAATCCGCCTCGGACATCTCGGCCAGTTCCACGCCGTTGTCAGAGAAGACCTTGGCTGCGTCCGCATCGCCCTTCTTGGCTTCCTGCAGATAAAAGTCCTCTGCGTTGGCGGCGGCAGTGGTCAACGCCTCCTGCTGTTCAGGTGTCAGGTTGTCGAAGGTCGTTTTGTTCATGAGCAGCGGCTGATACATGAACCACAGCGCATAGTCGCCCGCGGGTGTGTAGCAGGACAGCTGCTCATACAGACGGTAGCTCACGAAGCTTTCGGACGAGGTGTTGGCCGCGTCGAGAACGCCGGTCTGAAGCGCCGGGTAGATTTCGGACGATGCCATCGAACTGATCGAAGCCCCGGCTCCGGCCAGCATCTGTTCGAACGACTTGCCCGCGGCGCGGATGCTGAGGCCCGCCACATCTTCTGGCGCAGTGATGCAACCCTTGTTGGAGCCGAAGCCGCCCGCGAGGTATCCGTGGACAAGGACCATCACATCGTCCCCGGCCATGATCTTCTGGATTTCTTCCATGAACGGCGAATTTGACAGGCGGTCGCCGTGGTCGTGGTTCTTCACCAGTCCGGGCATCAGCGTCAGGTTGTACGCCGGTTGCTGCCCGCCCGCATAGGACAGCGGCAGGACGGTCATATCAAGCTGCCCGCGGCTGAGCGGCGTGTACTGCTCGCGCGCCTTGAAAAGGGTCTGGTTCGGAAAAATCTGGATCTCAAGGTCGACGTCGGCTGCGGCCACTTCGTCGGCGACCATCTGGGCGACCTTGTGGCGCACGTCGCCCTCAGACCATTGATGGCTGAGCTTGAGGGTCTGGGCGAACGCGCCCGATGCGAGCAGCGTGGTGGCAAGCACGGCTGCGAAGGCGGTACGAACATAGGTCATTTGTGATCCTCCCGAATCTTTGTCTGGTATCGGCGGTGCGTCCCTCCCCGGACGGCACTCTTCCCGTGACGACACGTAACCTGGTCGAATGTCCCATATCAATCGTTTTGTATACAATTCCGCGCTTCTTATATTCTTCGCGCCGGGCTAGTGTCGGGGCAGGAGGGACGACCGACCATGCCAGCCACGCCCATCGATCTGCGCGACGCACTCGAAGATCGCATACTGACAGGCCATATCCGCCCCGGCGACCGGCTGGACGAAGCGGCGCTTGCACGCGATTTCTCAGTCTCGCGCACACCTGTGCGGCAGGCGATCTTTCAGCTCGCCGCCACCGGCCTGGTCGAGCATATTCCCCGGCGCGGAGCTTTCGTCGTCGAGATCGGGCCGGAGCGTCTGTCGGAGATGTTCGAGGTCATGGCCGAACTGGAGGCGCTGTGCGCGCGCAATGCGGCGCGGCGGGCACTGACCGACGACCTTGCCGATCTGGGTCGGCGGCACGACGCCTGCACCGAGGCCGCGGCGGCGGGCGACGCCGATGCCTACTACTATGCCAATGAACGGTTTCATGCAGCCATCCGCACGATCGGCGGCAATGCCTTCCTGCTCCAGGAGATCGACCGGCTGCAAAAGCGGCTCAAGGCGTTCCGCCGCATCCAGTTGCGCGCCCGTGACCGCATCACCACTTCGCTCGAAGAGCATGAACGCATCATGCGCTGCCTGATTGCGGGCGATGCCGAAAGTGCCGCCAGCGAGATGCGAAAGCATATTTCGATACAGGGGGATCGTTTCGGCGACCTTATGGCGACCCTGTCGCGTGATCAGAAGCCGCGCCATTACATGAAGCAGGCCTGATACCACTCAATGCCACTATCCAGCTTGAAAAAACGCTAAAGTTAACGTAGCGTAAAGCATGCGGCTGGATCGGAAGTTCATTCGAGAGGACCCTATAACATGAGATATGGATTTATACCGCTTGCGGTCAGCATATTGACCGTCGGTGTCGCCTTGGCCGAGACCGATCAGATCGACACGATCCTGACCGCGACGGCGAAATATGCAGATATCAACGTGGCTCTTGCCGAGGGCTTTTTCCCCGCACCTCCCGGCGATTGCGTATCCGCCGCTGCTGAAGGCCTGCCCGCCGAGATGGGAGCGATGGGCATTCATTATATCCATCCGGGGCTTCTGGGGCTGTCCCCCCTGGCACGGGCCGGGTGAACGGGAACGGTATGAACACAGATTTCACCACTCCGTCGATATTGCTTTATGAACCACAGCCCGACGGATCGTTGCAGCTTGTCGGTGTCGAAAACCTGATATTCCAGGCTGCCTGGACCGCGGCGGGGGAAGACGGAGTGCCGATGTCTGGCGATCAGCCCTGGGATGTCATGGCTGACATGAGCGACACCGAAGGCGACGAAGCCCATGGGTTTGAACCGCATTACGACCTGCATATCTGGACACAGCGCGAAAATCCGACCGGGGTTTTCGCCCCATTCAATCCCGATGTGACCTGCGGCTGAGACCGGCTCGAAGGGATGGGCTGCCGCATCCCTGATGGTCTGAGTGGTTCTTGGCTGAGCAAGCTATCCTTGCCCTGAAGGGCGCAGAGGGCCGGACCGGTATCCGGGCACGACGAAGAGGTCCTGCCCGGAAACCTGTAAGTATCTGACCCGCACCGAACAGGCTGGGCTAAACCGTCGCTGCTGTGCCGGTTCCCCTCTGACGCGCCTTTCGCCAGGTCTTCAGGGATGCCGCAATCTGAAGAACCATCACAGTCCCGACCAGAGCGACGAACGGCCACTGGAACCAGTTTGCATCCGGCGTGCTGCGATGAAAGTCGAGAAAGTGAATGAACAGGAAATATGCGGTATGGGCCACCGATAGCCACCACAGCACGTAAGTGCCTTGTTGAACGAATTTCCAGACCTTGTCGCCAAGCCAGCGCAGGCTGAAATCGTTCGATGTTCCAGCAAGGACTGCTCCGTAGAGAAGCGCCAGCACACCGATCAGGTTGGCCAGCGCAAAGCCCTGCTGCACCATGACATATCTTTCCAGACCGGGATGATATTCAAAACCGATCAGGCGCATCAGATCCAGCTGGACCCAGCCAAACAGGATAACCCCTGCGTGGATCAGTGCCAGAAGGACCGCATAAATACCCAACTCGCGACGATAGGGCAGTATCCGGACGAAGCCTCGGGAAAGCCGGGATATCGGTCCCAGTGCCATCGCCATAGCCACCAGAACCAATGACATGTCACCCAATGCCCGGTTCCATCGGTGCATCGGCGACCACTCGGTCCGACTGTACAGGAACATCGCAGTTCCCAGGGCCGCCAGCGCAATCACAATGAGATGGCGCATCCACCACCGCTTCATGAGTCCGTCTTTTGCCATCATCAATCCCTCTTCCAGTAGGCCAGTCGAGCGTTACTCTGGTGAGTACGCAAGTCATCGCGACAGGCATATGCGCTGGAAAACACAGACGGTAGCAATTCTGGTTACAGCCATGATCACAATAACGGGATCAGCGCATCAGCGCTCTGTCCCATAAAATCGGATATGCCGGATTTTCCGGGAGGTTTGGTTGCCGGGCAGGACCATGGATAGTCGCATCGTCGATCAGGAACAGGCCAGATGGGCCGCTCGCCCGTCGACTGAAGAAGCAGGTCGCACACTCCCTGGTTCGGTTCATTCTCTAGCCCGGAAACAGGCCAGCCAGCAGTCCCATGCCCAACGTCACAACCGAAGTCACACCTATGACCGCGATGAGTGCCGGGTGCGGCGAATTCCTGAAGCCTGCCACGTCCTCGGGCGCTGCCTGATACATCGGCACGACGATCCGCAGATAGACGCCGAGCGCCAGCACCGAGTTGAGGATGCCGATGATCGCCAGCCAGAGATATCCGGCCTCGATGGCTGCACCGAACAGGTAGACCTTGCCGACAAACCCGAACAGCGGTGGTATGCCGGTCAGCGACAGGAGAAACACCACCATTGCCACACCGGCTATGGGATGGGTGCGCCCGAAGCCCCTGATGTCGTCGAGGTGCCGCCCGGCCACAAGGACGATGGCGAAGGCACCGAGATTCATCGCCACGTAGGCCGCAGCCATGATAATAACACCGGGTACGGCCAGCGGGCTGACGCCCAGCGCCACGATGCCCATAAGGAAATAACCTGACTGCGCGACCGAGGAATAGGCGATCAGCCGCACCAGATTGGTCTGCACCACTGCGGCCAGATAACCGTAGGTCATCGTCGCGGCGGAAATCAGGGCAATCACCAGCGGCCACCCGCTGCCCGTCGGCAGATCACGCAGCACCTGTGCGAAGGCGAAGATCGCGGCTGTTTTGGTGATCACCGAAAGATAGGCCGCGACCGACACCGGTGCACCGTCATAGGCGTCCGGTGCCCAGAAATGGAACGGCACCAGCGAGGCCTTGTAGCCCAGCCCGACGATCACCGCGACCAGCCCGGCAATTGCGATGAGCGGTTTGCCGTCCAACGCGCCGAGGTCTGCGAACAACGTCGAGCCAGCACCGCCGAACCAGAAGGTCAGCCCGTAGATCATCACCGATCCGGTGACCGCACCGAAGACCAGATATTTCATCCCCGCCTCGGTCGCGGCGTCGTCGCGCGGATAGGCAACCAATGCGAACGACCCCAGCCCCGTCAGCACTACGCCAAGCACCAGCATCATCATGTCACCTGCGCCCGCAAGCATCAGCGCGCCCAGCGTGACGAGACACAGGAGCGAATAGACACTGCCTTCCCGTTCCTTCCCCGCGATCTCGGCCCTTGCGAGCAGCAGCGACAGGGCGGTACCCGGCAGCAGGATCAGTTTGGCCCAGCCGTTCAGAAGGTCGATCCGGTAGGTGCCGCCGAAGACGATGGTATCCGTGGCCAGCAACGGCAGAGTGGCCAGGGTGGCGGCAGTCAGCCCGACCAACCCGATCCATAACGCCAGTCGGGCCAAGCGCGCCATTTCGGCAATCAGCATCGCCACCACCGCAAGCGACAGCAGGATCTCGGGGATCAGGAACGACAGATCGCGCGCCATCAGAAGCTCAGGCTCGCCATGGTGGTGTGGATCATGTTCAGAAGCCAGGCGGGCGCCACACCGATCAGGATCGTCAGGATCAGAAGCGGTACGATCACCAGCATCTCGCGCCGGTCAAGATCGGGCATCGCGGCCCATTTCTGGTTGAGTTCGCCAAGGAACACCGCCGCGACGGAGCGCAGATACAGCCCCGCAGTTACCACGATGGCAAGGATCGCCACCACCGCCCATGGCTGTGCGTTGAGGGTCGCCAGAAACACCTGAAACTCGGCCGGGAAGTGCGCCAGCCCCGGCAATCCGAGCGAGGCGAAAGCCGATAGGATGAAGGCCCAGCCGAGCCACGGCACCTGACCCAGAAGCCCGCCGAAATCGCCCATGTCGCGAACATGGGCGCGGTCCTGCAACATTCCGACCAGGAAGAACAGCGCGCCGGTGACGATGCCGTGGCTGATCATCTGCAAGGTTGCGCCGTCCAGCGCCACCACGCGCATCGCCGGATCGGTGGCAAGTGCCGCCACTGCCACACCCATCACCACATACCCCATGTGATTGACGGAAGTGTAGGCGATCATCTTCTTCAGATCGCTCTGCGCCAGTGCGGCAAAGGCACCGTAGATCGCGCTGACCACGCCGAAGACAAGGATCACCACACCTGCACGCGTGAAGGCTTCGGGCGTCATCTGCAAGGCGAAGCGGATCAGCCCGTAGGTTCCGAATTTCAGCATCACCCCGGCCAGAATGACGCTGCCCGCCGTCGGCGCCTGCACGTGCGCCGCCGGAAGCCATGTATGCACCGGAAAGGCCGGGATCTTGACCGCGAAGGTGAACAGCATCGCGATCAGTGCCAGCATCGCGGCGATGCCGGTCAGCGGCGGGGCGTCGATCCAGACCCGCATGTCGAAACTGCCGGAGCTGAGATATAGTCCGAGGATGGCCAGCAAAAGCGGCAGAGACCCAAGTAGAGTGTAGAGAAAGAACATCAGTGCGGCGCGTTGCCGGTCCTCGTATCCCCAGCCGGCGATCATGAAATACATGCCGACCAGAGAGACCTCGAAGAAGATGTAGAAGAGCAGCCCGTCCAGCGCCATGAAGGTCCCGAGCGAGGCAGTTTCCAGCATCAGCATCAGCACCACATATGTGGCCGCCCTTTCGGTGACACGCGCCGAATAGATCGCCGAGAGCAGAAACAGCAGCGAGGTCAGCAGCACCAGCGGCAGGCTCAGCCCGTCCAGCCCCAGCCGGTAGGCTGCGCCAATGGCCGGAATCCAGGAAATTTCCTCGATCTGGGCAAAACCGCCCGGAACGATACCGCGCGCCCAGATCGCCAGCGTGATCAGGAACGTCAGGCCGGTCACGCCGATCGACACCCCGTGTGTCACCCGCGCGGATCGGTCGGGCAGCGCCATCAGGACCAGCCCGCCAAGAATGGGCAAAAACGTGGCGATACTCAGAAGCGGCAACATTGCTGCACTCTCCTCAAACCAGATAGGGGGCCGCGAAGAGCGCGACGATTATGACGGCGATGCCGATCGTGGTGATCGCCAGTTCGCGATGGATGAAGCCGCTTTGCAAACGGCGTGCGCGGGCACCGAGCATGACGGTACGGTCGACGAGGCCGAAGATCGCGGCGTCGATGGCATCACGGTCGGCGCGCCTCGCCGATTGTCCCAGCGACAGGCTGGCACGGCCCAAAGCCAGCACGCCATCGTAAAGCCGACGTTCCAGCCGCTCGCATCCGGCGGCAATGGCCAGCGCCGGGCGGACCATCAACGCATCCATGCCGCCCGCTACAACAAAGCCGCGCTCGGCCCAGGGCAGAAGCCCGCGCAGCAGCCCGGTCACCGGCACCAGCCAGCCAAGCGCCAGCCCGCTCAGCGCAGCGGCTAGCCCGAGCGCAGGAACGGCCAACCCGAACTCGGGCATTTCCGCATTCAGCATCTGCTCCAGCGGGCCGAAAGTCGCACCCAGCACGACGGCCAGCGCCACCAGCCCCGCCATTCCCGTGGCCATCAGCGGGATCGTTCCGGGTTTGGCGCCGGGATCGCCGTGCCACAGCACCCTGAGGGCGCGACCCATATAGGCACCGGTCAGCACCGTACCCGCCAGCGTCAGCGGCAGCAGCCACGCAGCCGATGGCGAGGTCAGCGCGGCGGCTATAATCGCATCCTTGGAAAAGAACCCGGCCAGCGGCGGAATGCCCGCCAGCGCCAGCGCGGCGATGGCGAAGCCCGCGAAGATACCGGGCCGGGCGCGGCCTGCGCCCGCGACCGCGTCCATCGTGGTGCTGTCGCGGTCATGCTGAAACACGCCCGCGCCCAGAAACAGCGAACTCTTGATCGCGGCATGGGCGATCAGGTGCAGAAGCGCCGCCACCGGCGCGCCAGCGCCCACCGCGACCAGCATAAGCCCGTATTGGCTGGACGTGGAGGCGGCCAGCAGTCGCTTGAGGTCGCGCTCGGCCAGCGCGATCAATCCGGCGACGACCGCCGTTACGCCACCGACGATGCCGATGGCCAGCAGTGCGCCACCCGGCAGCATCGGCGCCACACGGATCAGAAGGATCGCCCCCGCAGCTACCAGCGTCGCCGAGTGCAAAAGCGCGGACACCGGCGTCGGACCGGCCATGGCGCGCTGCAGCCAGTCCTGCAGCGGCACCTGCGCCGATTTGCCCATCGCGGCGACCAGCAACAGCAGCCCGGCGATCAGCGCCGGTGTGCCGGTGGTGGCAAGGGTCGCGGAAATCTCCGACGTGCCCGCCACGCCAATCAGCAGGAATGCCCCCAGATAAAGCCCCAGATCGGCGCTACGGGTGTAAAGGAAAGCGCGTGTCGCCGCGCTGGCCACGCCGTCGCGGCGATACCAGAAGCCGATCAGCAGGTAACTGGCGAAACCGATCATCTCCCAGGCCGCCAGAAGCATGATCCAGTCGCCCGCCAGCACCAGCCCCTGCATCGCCGTTACGAACAGCAGCAGGGTGCCGAAAAAGCGCGGTTTTTCGGGATCTTTCGCCATGTAGCCCGTAGCATAGGTCAGAACGAAACCGGCGACCGTGGCGACCAGCAGCGCCAGAACCGCCGTCAGCGGCGTCGCGATCAGCCGCAGCGGCATGTCGGGCAGGCCTGTCAGCACCGCCTGCACATCGCCACTGCCTGCCGTTGCGAGCAACCCCAAGGCCCCGACCAGTCCCAGCGCGGCACCCGCCAGTCCCAGCGCTTCGGACGCGCGGCGCAGGACGAGGATCGTCAGCCCCGCCAGCAGCGGCGACAGTATCGTGAACGCGAGAAAGATCATCCCTTCAACTCGCGCGCTTCTTCCATCTCGACCGACCCGCGCGACCGGAACCGGGCGATGGCGATACCGAATCCGACCGTCATCTCGACCGCCATCACCGCCATGATGATCAGCACGAACATCTGCGCGGCAGGTTCCTCGGGATGCAGGTAACGCCAGAAGGCGACCAGATTGACCAGTGCCGCCGCCAGCACCAATTCGACACCCATGATGATCATCACCAGGTTGGTCTGGCTCAGCGCGCCGTAAAGTCCGGTGCCGAACATCGCTGCGCCTGCGGTCAGCGCGATCATCAATTCAAGGATCATTCCTTCCGCTCCTTCCGGGGCGCGATGGCCACCATTGTCGCCGCTACCATCGCCGTCAGGATCGTCAGACCGGCGGATTGGAAGATAAACATCGAGCGGCCCAGCAACTCGCGCCCCAGATCGGCGGCCTGTTGCGCGGCACCGGGGATGTTCGGTACCGCAGGGCCCCATGCGGCCAGCCAGATCACTGCCAGCGCCGCGACCAGACCAATGCCACCCGCCCAGAGCGACAGGCGCTTCTGATGCGTCATGTCCATCGCGCCCATGCCGCCGGGATCCATCATGAACATCACCATGAAGATGGCCATTACACTCATCTCGGTGGCCATCATCATGATCTGCAGGACACCCAGAAATTCGGCCTGCATGACCAGAAACATCAGCCCCACTGCGGTTTGCGAGAACAGCAGCGCCAAAGCCGAGCGCACCATCGACTTGGTCCGGAAGACCACGATGCCGAACCACACCGCCGCCGCGCCGAAGAAGGCCAGAAAGATCATCTGCGCGGTCATTCCGGTCATATCGGGACCACCAGTGCAATGACGCCGACAAGGAAGATGTTTGTGAGGGCCAGCGGGATACCCAGCTTCCAGCTCAGCGCCAGATAGCGCGCCTCGCGCACCCGCGGCACCAGCCGCCCGGCGCTGACCATCAGCCCGGCGACCAGCAGGATTTTCAGCCCGCTCCAGACCGGCGCCGGGAGCCATGGCCCCAGCCAGCCGCCCAGGTAAAACGTCACAGTCGCGCCTGCCAGCGCAAGGATCACAGTCATCCGGGCCAGCCGCAGCACGGCCAGGCGCACACCGGTATATTCGGCCTCGATCCCGCCTGCCAGATCGCCCGGCGCTGTGGGCAGGTCCAGCGGCGGCAACCAGGCCAGGCCCATGGCGGCCACGACGAACAATGCGAAGCCAACCGGCTGATACGCGATGTTCCATAGGGCCGCCTGCGATGTGACGATATCCACGGTCGAAAGCGACTCGGCCCGCATCGCCACGGCGGTGATCGGCATCACGATCAGCATGGCATAGGCGACGAACTGACCCAGGAACCGCCAGCCGCCGATCATCCCATAGGCACCGTTCGGTCCCCAGCCAGCCATGATCAGCGCTACCAGGACATAGGCCAGGGCTGCATTCAGAAACAGTGCGCCGGTGGCCAGGTCGGTGACGATCAGCCCCGGTGCCAGCGGAATGACCGCCACTGCAAGAAGCCCCGCGACCAGCAGCAGCACCGGCCCGGCTTCGAAGAAAAGCCGGTCTGGCGTGCGCGCCAGCAACGATTCACGCCCCAGAAGCGCCAGCGCCGAAAACGCGGGACGCGCGGGTTGCAGGCGTCCATGCACGGCCCAGCTTTCCAGCACCGCGATCAGATAGGCCCCCACGAGGAACGCCAGCAAAATCCAGATGATCGTCACGCTGTCATCTCCCACGGGCTGATGTCGAGCGACCCTATCGCCGTCAACGCGTCACCCAGTTCCCGGCCCTCGGCCACCGTGCCGATCAGCGCGATATGTGCCGCCGTGGGTGTGCCGATCTCGGCTGCCGTGATTTTTCCGTCGGTCATGGTCAGGCGCAGCCGTGCGGCACCGCGCGGGGTTTCCACCACTGCATCACCATTCCCGGATGCCGTGCCGATCTCCATCGGTATGGGCGCTTCAATCGCTCCCACCCTCGAAATCAGATCAATGCTCTGTGTAATTTCGCGTGTGCGTTGCGTAAGACGCGCCAGTGCATCATCGCCAGCTCCGGTCAGCACGACAAATCCTAGCGCCTTCAGGACAGGATCGTCGCTGCGCGCGTCGACAGCCTCACCCGAGGCCCGCGCTGCCGGGCCGGACAGTGCACCGCCACCCGTCAACCGGCCAACCCCACTGAGCTTGTCATGCAGCAGCGGCGTGCGGTGAACCCGACGCAGAAAGGTTGCGATCCTTGGCGCCAGTCTCGCGATTTCGTCCATGTCCGCGGTGCGCAGCGCCTTTTGCAGAGCACCAGCACCGGCTTCCAGCCAACCGCAACCCGTCTGCCCGCCGAACCCTGCAAGCCAGTTCAGATGGCTGGCAATGCGCTCGCGCTCCACTGCTGCCACGCGGGCATTTGCGGTATCGGCGGCAGCGCTCTGGCCTGCCGCCCGCTCCAGCGCGCGGCAGGCCAGTTCACGGTAAGCCACCGGGCTGAGCGGCGACAGTGCGGCCAGACGATCGACGAAAGCTTCGGGTGTCATCCCGGCTTCTGGCAGCAGATCACCACTGCCCATCTGGCTTTCGGCCTTTGCCTCGGCCACCGCATCGCCATCAAGTATGAGGTCAAGCCGCAGCCCACCGGGCAAGCCTGGAAAGAATGGTCCGAACGGGACATCGATCCATTCCATCTTCAATCCGTCTGGGCTGGCGGGCATGTCGCGGGTCAGATCGACCATCGACATGAAATTCGCCTCGATCCCCTCGATCTCCGGACCGCCGCCATGCCCGGAATGTGCGCCATGCCCGCCGCCACCGTCGCCATGCCCGCCGTGTTCGTCCTGGGCCGCGACAGGCACCAGCGTCATGCCGCATTTGGGGCAGGCGCCGGGTTCGTCGCTGATCACTTC
>NZ_FNZQ01000003.1 GCF_900109285.1 Jannaschia helgolandensis | reverse complement strand
GTGCGGGATGGTCGGCTGCAACGCATAAAGACAGTCGTCGAGCGGGAGCAGAGTATGGCAGCGGAAGGCAATAACGACGGCTTCCTCTTCGGCGCTGAGAACCGTTGAGCGCGGCTCCTTGGGCCCGGTCTTCTGATCTTCAACCGTTTGCCGCTTGCGCCACTTTGCAACCGTCTTGGGATTGATCCCAAGCTCTCGGCTCAACCCCGCGATCGAAGCTTGCGATCGCTGTATTGCTGCTCTGACGGCGTACGTGGTCGTGGCGCTGCCGTGACGAACTTGTCCCATAGTGCTTCCTTCCAGTCCATCGAATGGATCGCACCATCAAACCGTGGGATCAAACACCTAAGGAACATCTGAAAAACCTCGGCATGGCGGCGTGATCTGGTAGGTTCGGATCGAACGACAAAGGAACCCGCCGATGCCCAAACAGATGACATTTGCCGCCCTCGCCCGCACCACCAAGAAGAAAGTGACGCGGCGGGATAAGTTCCTGATCGAGATGGATGCTGTGTGCCCTGGTCGCTGCTTTTGGCATTGATCGAACCGCATTACCCGATGGTGGGCAGCAAGGGTGTGCGACCGGCTATGCCTTTGGGCCGATCGGTTCCGGTCCAATCTCGCCCAAACCAGCGGAGCGTTCCTGCATCCAAGTCGCGTCCCAGTTCGCAGCAGCGACCAAAAGGAGTGTGCCTGCCCACACGGTCAATTTTGATGGAATGGAATTCCCCCGGTTTTGTGGAAACTTTTCATTAGATGAAGGAGAGTGTTTTACATGCCGAGAACAAGGAACCCGTACCCGACGGAATTCAGGGATCAGATACCGAAGAGATCTGCATCCGCATCGCTCTCCTCAACCGCTTCAACGCCCAAGGCACCGCCGAAATCGTCCGTTTGGACTGAGATCAACAGGATAAGGGAAAGGGAAAGTCATGCCTCAAGCCGGGTTCTGCAATAACGCCGATCCTATCCCTCAGGCTCCATGCTGCACTCGCCCACCGGTCGGGCGACCGAATGGCGCGCGCGCCCTGCGCGCTTGGATGCGTAAAGCGCGCTGTCGGCATCCGAGACCAGCCGCTCTGCATCCAGCGTGTCATAGTAGCTGGACATAGTGATGCCGATGCTGGCCGATATCCTGCATTCCTGTCCCTGCCAGTCGATAGGTAATTCCAGCCGCTGAATAATCCGGCCAGCAATCTGCTGCAGCAAACCGACGTCGGCGCAATTCTCGAACAGCAGCATGAACTCGTCCCCCCCGACACGGGCCACCATGTCGCCGCTCCGAACCTCTTGGCGAAGGATCCGGGCAACCTCCTCCAACACGCGGTCGCCTGCGGCATGGCCCATCGTGTCGTTGACCGATTTGAAGTAATCCAGGTCTATATTCATCAGACCGAAGGCAGGCCCCGCATCAACGGTCAGACGGCCCAGATGGTCGTCCATTGCGCGGCGATTGCGAAGGCCCGTCAGCTTGTCCGTGACGGCCGCTTCCTCCGCCGCCGTGCGGGCCTGATCCAATCGTTCGCTCAACCGCTCGAATTCTGACAGCACCATTGCATGCGCTTCGATAAGATAAAGAAAATCGACCATCGGATCGGTTGCCGTGAAATCGCGCGACGTCAGCCTGTGCCGCTTGAGCGCGACACCTGGATCGGCCCCCAGCGCCAGGTTGATAAGCCCGCGCCGATCCGAGAGCGGCACGACAGTGCCGCGCAGAGTCGACAGCCCCTCGCCCGGTGGAATGTTCGCCTCGTGCCGAAGTTCCACCCGAAGCTTGCGACCGGAATATCGAAGCACGTCTGCGCAGCTGCCTGACAATTGCGGGTGAACGAAATTCATCACCCCCGCTAAGCCTTTGCCAACGGCACCGGGTGCTATCTTCTCGAACGTCGGCCCGACATGGGTGACAGTACCGCATGCTTCGAACAGAAGCGCCATAGGCAAGGCATGGTCCAGGGTGGACGTTTCGACCGAAATCACGCTCATCGGACACCCCCGAGGGTGAATTCGCGCGGCTCATGAAAGGTGTTCTCGATCACGCGCACGGAAATCGTCTCGATCACGGTGTCACCGTCCTGCGACAGCCCGCCACGCTCAATGATCGCCAGGGTGCCGTAATCGTCGGCCATCGCCCGCAGCATGCCGGTCAAAACCGCCGCCGCCCCAGGCACCATCCATTGCGACGTCACGACGAATTCATCCGATGCCGTAAGTTCGACCCGAAACTGCGGCAGATGCAGGTTTGGAAGCGCAATGCGTGCCCGGTCTTCGATCTCCTCGAGCGAGAAGAGAAGATCAACGAAACTGGTTCCCGAAAACCGGATCAGCCGTCGGACAGGTTCCAACGGCGGATGGGTGCAGATCCAATGCCCGATATCCTCGAGCAGCGGAGACTGACGACGGTCCAATACACCGCCGGTGGCGGCGACCAGATCCATCAGGACGGCATCGTCGTAGATGCGCAACGCTTCGAACCTCTCGAACGGAAGCCTGGCCGCGCGACGAATGCGTTCCCATTGCAGATCCCCGTGCTGATCGCGCACGAATCCTTCCAGCGATTTGCAGATCAGACCCAGCATTCACGTCTCCGGACACCACCGGGCCGTTCAAACAGACAAATCTGAAGATGCGGTTAAGCTGTGCGCCAGGTTGCGAAATCAGGCGGCCGGCACTCCGATACCGCGTGTGGCCAGCCATGCGGGCAATCCGGTGATGTCCGGCAGAACGGCCTCCGCCAATGGTGACAGATCCGCGTGGCCCAGCGTACCGGTCAGCACCGCCACCGGCACCAGCCCTGCCCCCTTCGCGGCGGCCATGTCGGTCCGGCCATCCCCGACCAGGGCCACCGAGCCGCGCGGCAGCTCCAGCGCATCCGCAAAATCCGCCGCGCCGCGGGGATCGGGCTTGGCGCCGAAGCCGCTGTCGCAGCCGATCACCCGATGCAGAAGATGTCCGATCCCCATGCCGATCAGATGACGATGGGCCTCGGCTTCGTCCGCGTTTGTCAGGATGCCGATCGGCAGGCCGGCGGCGTGCAGCCGCGCCAGAACCTGTGGCACGCCGGGGACCATGACTTGCCGGACAACGTGCGACCTCGGTGCGAGCCAGCGCGACAGCCGTGCCGTCGGCCAGCCGATCGCGGATGCGACGCCTGCGGTAACGACATGACCGGGGGCCGTCACGAACAGGCCGTCCGCCGGTATACGCCCGGTCGCCAGATCGAACCCGAAAGCCTTTGCGACGGTATCGGCCTCGGCCCCGCTCTCGTGCGCAAGGTCGTTAATCATGCCCGGCATCCACGCCTCCCACGTGGCGCGGAAGTCGGTCAGTGTGCCATCCTTATCGAGGAGAATCGCGCGAATCATGGAGCGGACATAGACAGCACCGGCATTCGGGGTCCAGCCGGATCAGTCCAGTTTGACCGCGCCGATGATCGGCCCCGGTCGCCCATCGACCTGCGCCTGCGCCAGAACCGCGCGATGCAGACCGTTGCCCAGTTGTGGAACGTCGATCGCACCGGGCGCACCGTCCCAATCGCCCAGCACATCCCAGGAATGAACGACGTTGTAATAGGTAATGACCTTACCCGCATTTTCGCCATACAGCACTTTGACAGTCGCTTCGGACTGGTATCCCACAAGGATCAGCTGACCGCCCGTCGCATGTTCCGAAAGCGTGACCCGCCGACCCTCGCTGCCGGGTGCAATACTGAGCACGTCGGTCATGGAGGAAACGTCGACGTTCTTCTGGACAAGGTCCCAGAGCTGCATTCCAGACGGCCCGGCCAAACGATCCGTTCCATTGACGATGAACTGGGGCGTATAGCGAACGCTGGAATTTTCAGCCTCGCTATATTGCAGCTGGCGTTCGCTGAATGCCGGGTTGCCGAAGGTATCCTTCCAGCCGATCCAGTCCCAGTAATCGACGTGCAGAGACAGGGCGAGAACGTCCTCGCGTTGTGTCAGCTGTCCCAGCATCTCGTCAGCGGGGGGGCAGGCCGAGCAGCCTTGAGAGGTATAAAGCTCGACCACCGTCGGATCGGCCAGCGCGGCAGGGACGGCGGCAAGGCAGGAAACGGCAAGGATCGGAGCAAAGGCAGCGCGCATCGGGAACCGTGGTCAGGAAAAGATGAGTGGTAAACGGATCGTAGACTCTTCATTAGCCTTTGAATACCGCCGCCGCCAATCACCCCTTGGTTACATCATCCCGCGGGCAAGACCCGGCGCGGACGGCCATGCCTGAAAAGGACGGCACCCGGAAAAGACACCGTCCCTTGATTTCGTCCCTTGATTTCGTCGCCTGATGCTGCCCCCGAAGGGCCGCGGCAATCAGGCCGCGACGAGGCTGCGCAGCACGTAATGCAGCACGCCGCCGTTCTTGATGTAGTCGATCTCGACTTCCGTATCGATCCGGCACTTCAACGTGACCGATTTCTCGGTGCCGTCGGCCATGATGATCGTCGCCGGAACCTCCTGCAACGGTTTTACGTCTGCCAGACCCAGGATGTTCACCGTCTCCTCGCCGGTCAGGCCCAGCGACGTGCGGGTGTCGCCGCCGGTGAATTCGAACGGTATGACCCCCATGCCGACAAGGTTGCTGCGGTGGATGCGCTCGAAGTTCTCGGCAATGACCGCCTTCACACCCAGCAATGCCGTGCCCTTGGCCGCCCAGTCGCGCGACGATCCGGCACCATATTGTTCGCCCCCGAAGACGACCAGCGGCACGCCCTTCTCCTGCCATGCCATCGCGGCATCGTAGATCGAGGTCTGCTGACCGTCCGGACCTTTGGTGTAGCCGCCTTCGACCCCCGACAGCATCTCGTTCCTGATGCGGATGTTGGCGAAAGTGCCGCGCATCATGATCTCGTGGTTGCCACGGCGCGACCCGTAGGAATTGAACTCCCGCACCGGAACCTGCCGCTCGATCAGATATTTTCCCGCGGGCGAGGTTTCCTTGAACGATCCGGCCGGAGAGATGTGGTCGGTCGTAATCATGTCGCCCAGCACGGCGAGGACGCGCGCGCCCGCGATATCCTCGATCTGACCGGGCTTCGGGTCCATGTTCTGAAAATACGGCGGATTCTGCACGTAGGTCGATGTGGCAGGCCAGTCATAGGTTTCCTGTTCGGGCACCTCGACGCTCTGCCATTTCTCGTCGCCCTTGAAGACATCGGCGTATTTGTCGAGGAATGCCTCGCGCGTCACGGTCTTTTCGACCAAATCCGCGATTTCCTTCGCGCTCGGCCAGATATCCTTCAGATAGACGTCCTGCCCATCCTTGCCCTTGCCCAGGCTGGCGGTCGAGATATCCACGTTCATGTCGCCGACCAGCGCATAGGCCACCACAAGCGGCGGCGACGCCAGATAGTTGGCGCGCACGTCCGGACTGATCCGGCCTTCGAAGTTGCGGTTGCCCGACAGGACGGAAGTCGCGATCAGGTCGCAATCGTTGATCGTCTTGCTGATCTCCGGTGCCAACGGACCGGAGTTGCCGATACACGTGGTGCAGCCATAGCCCACCAGATTGAACCCGATGGCGTCCAGATCCTCCTGAAGACCGGCGGCCTCCAGATAATGCGAGACGACCTGGCTGCCCGGCGCCAGAGATGTCTTGACCCAGGGCTTCCGGTTCAGACCCAGTTCCCGCGCCTTGCGGGCGACCAGACCGGCTCCGATCATGACGTAGGGATTAGATGTATTCGTGCATGATGTGATCGACGCGATCACGATGGACCCGTCATGCAACTGCATCCGGTCCGCTTCACTGCCATTTACATGGCCGCGCGCGTGATGCCCTTCATCGCCCGGAATATCGACCGGCTCAGGCGCACCGCCCTCGCCTTCCCAGCGCACTTCGGCTCGCGGCGATGCATCCTCGCCGGACCGGATGCCCTTGACGTATTTGCCGAATGCCGACGCGGCTTCGGTCAATGCGATGTAATCCTGCGGTCGCTTCGGTCCGGAAATGGCAGGCACGATCGTCCCCATGTCCAGCGTCAGGGTGTCGGTATAGACCGGCGCATAATCGTCCCCCCGCCAGAACCCGTTCTCCCTGGCATAGGCTTCGACCAGCGCGATGCGGTCCTTGTCGCGGCCCGTGTTCTCCAGATAGCGCAGCGTCTCGCCGTCAATCGGGAAGAACCCGCAGGTCGCGCCGTATTCCGGCGCCATGTTGGCAATCGTCGCCCGGTCCGCCAGCGGCAGGTGATCCAGCCCCGCGCCGTAGAACTCGACGAACTTGGACACGACACCCTTTTCGCGCAGCATTTCCACGACCTTCAGCACCAGATCGGTGCCGGTCGTGCCCTCGACCATCTGGCCGGTCAGCTCAAAACCGACAACCTCGGGGATCAGCATTGAAATCGGCTGCCCCAGCATCGCGGCTTCGGCCTCGATTCCGCCGACGCCCCAGCCCAGAACCGCGGCACCGTTCACCATCGTCGTGTGGCTGTCCGTGCCGACCAGCGTATCCGGGTAGGCCACCAGTTCGCCGTTCTGATCCTTGTCGGTCCAGACCGTCTGCGACAGATACTCCAGGTTCACCTGGTGGCAGATGCCCGTGCCCGGCGGCACCACGCGGAAGTTGTCGAACGCGGTCTGGCCCCACTTCAGAAACTGATACCGCTCCATGTTGCGCTCATATTCGCGGTCCACGTTCAACTGGAAGGCGCGCGGGTTGCCGAACTCGTCGATCATGACCGAGTGGTCGATCACGAGGTCCACGGGGTTCAGCGGGTTGATCTTCTGCGCGTCACCGCCCAGCGCCTTGATCCCGTCGCGCATGGCGGCAAGGTCCACGACCGCCGGAACACCGGTAAAATCCTGCATCAGGACGCGGGCCGGACGATAAGCGATTTCCCGCGGGTTCTTGCCGCCCTTGGTGGCCCACTCGGCAAAAGCCTTGATGTCGTCGGTGCTGACCGTGCGGCCGCCGTCCTCGAACCGCAGCATGTTCTCCAGCACGACCTTCAACGCGGCCGGCAGCCTGGAGAAGTCACCCAGCCCCGCATCTGTCGCCGCGGCAATGGAATAATAGCTGACGCTCTGCGCGCCGACCGACAGCGTGCGCCGTGTCTTGGCGGTATCGGTTCCGACTTGGACAGTCATGAAAGGCCTCCGGGAAGTGTTACGGGATTTGCCCGCGTCATGCCCGAAAGGGGGACGAAGTTCAAGGGTATACCGTGGTATGCAATGTCGCCCGACCCTGCCATGATGCCAAGGTCGCCCTGCGCCTTGTCGCACCCGGCCAGATCGGTCCGACGTTTAGGTCAGCCCTTCCGGCATCACGGTTCGATCTTCCGTCCGACGGATCGTCGCGGTTATAGCGGAAGAGGAACAGCGCGGCCTTCGGGTCGATCACCCGATGATCCAGGTTGCCTGCATATCGCCCGAAAGGAACGTCCGTGCCGCTCTCATCCTCCGATTACGTCGTCCTGCTGGGCACCAAGGGCGGCCCCGCGATCCGCCCCGGATCGACCATGCCGACGTCCAGCCTGCTATGCCTCGACGGGCAACTGGCGGTCATAGACTGCGGTCTGGGGGTCACACGTGCACTTTGCGACCAGAACATCGCCCTGCCGTCACTTTCGGCGATCTTCATCACCCATCTTCATTCCGATCATTATCTGGAACTGGGACCGCTTCTGCACACTGCGTGGACGGCAGGGCTGTCTGCGCCGGTGAATATCTGGGGGCCAAAGGGACTGGACCTTTACTGGAGCGGTTTCCTGACATCCATGCAGGCCGATATTGATCTGCGCATCGCCGACGAAGGACGCCCCGATCTGCGCGACCTGATCCGCGTCAACGCCATCGACGCCGGTGACGTGACAATGCTCGGACCGACCGCCGTCACCGCCATGCAGGTCGATCATCCGCCCCTCATCGACTGTTTCGCCCTGTCCTTCCGCGGCAGCAGACACCATGTCGTCTTCTCGGGCGACACCGCATATCACCCCGGGCTGGCCGATTTCGCACGCGGTGCCGACCTTCTGGTGCACGAAGCCATGCTCATGCCTGCGCTCGCGGCACTCGTGGCACGCGTCGGCAACGGCGATGACCGGTTGATGCGACACCTGCGGCGATCACACACCACCGCAGACGACGCCGCGCGGATCGCGCAAGCAGCAGACGTCGGCGCGCTGGCACTCCATCATCTGATCCCGTCTGACGATCCCGAATACGGATCCGCCGACTGGGCCGCAGCCACAGCCCCCTTCTGGTCCGGGCCACTGCACATCGGAACGGACGGACTTCGGATAGACCTCTGACACCTCTTTCCCCCCGCCCGAACGCCCCCTAAACCCGCTCCATGACATTTACCGTCACCGACCTGTCCTGCCGCCGGGGCGAAATCACCGTTCTGCGGGACGTGACGTTTTCCGTCGCGGCGGGTGAAGCGCTGGTGCTGCGCGGCCCCAACGGCGCCGGCAAAACGACGCTGTTGCGCACCCTCGCCGGACTGACGCCCCCGGTCAGGGGCACTGTCGATACGGACGTCTGCGCCTATGCCGCCCATGCCGACGGGTTGAAATCGCAACTGACCGTGGCCGAGAACCTGACCTTCTGGGCGCGTGTCTTCGGACGCCGCGATATCGCGCCCGCCGTTCATGCCTTTGACCTGCGCGCCCTGCTCGACCGTCGTGCCGCCGACCTGTCCGCCGGGCAGAAGCGCCGTGTCGCCCTTGCCCGCCTGCCGCTGACCGCCCGTCCGGTCTGGCTGATGGACGAGCCGACGGTATCGCTGGATGCCGCCAATGTCGCGTTGTTCGGTCGCGCGGTCGCCGTGCATCTGCAAACCGGAGGTTGTGCCATCCTCGCCACCCACATCGACCTTGGCCTGCCGGACACCCGCACCCTCGACGTGACACGCTTCGCCGCGACGCAGACCGACGACACGACCGACCCTTTCGCCGAGGCGTTGGAATGACGGCGCTCCTGCTTCGCGACCTGCGGCTGGCGATCCGGGCGGGGGGCGGCTTCGGTCTGGGGCTGGCGTTTTTCCTGATCCTCGCCACACTGGTGCCCCTCGCCGTCGGGCCACAGCCCACCCTGCTCGGGCCGATCGCACCCGGCATCCTGTGGCTCGGTGCGCTGCTGGCCTGCCTGCTCTCACTGGACCGCATTTTCGCGCTGGACCTCGAGGACGGCTCCCTCGACCTGATCGCCACCGCGCCCTTGCCGCTGGAAGGCGTGGCGACCATCAAGGCCCTGACCCACTGGCTGACAACCGGTCTGCCCCTGACAATCATCGCCCCCGCGCTGGGCCTGCTGTTGTTCCTGCCCTCCTCCGCGACCCTCTGGCTGGTGATCGCGCTGCTGATCGGCACCCCGGCCCTGTCATGGCTGGGCACTTTCGGCGCGGCGCTGACAGTGGGCCTGAAACGCGGCTCGCTGCTTCTGTCGCTCCTTGTGCTGCCGCTCTACATTCCCACACTCGTCTTCGGAGCAGAAGTCGTGCGCCGCGGAGCCGAAGGCCTGCCCACCGCCACCCCCCTCGCCCTGCTGGGCGGCATCACGCTGGGCTGTATCGCGCTTCTACCCTTTGCCACCGCCGCCGCGCTTCGCGTCAACCTGCGATAACGCGACGGCCAACCGGTGCGCCCCGCCGCCGCCCGGCGCGAAATGGACAGAGGCGGCCTGCGGAGGGTATCGTCCTTACATCCCGCGCAGCGGTATGCCCCAAAAAGGAAGCAAGGAAGACCATCCGATGTCCTTCCAACTCTCCGGCTCCGGTCCCGATATCTACGAAAGAACCCTTGTGCCCCTCTGGTTCGGACGCTGGGCCGAGGCGCTGCTGGCTCAGGTCTCGCTGGCACCCGGAGAGCGTGTTCTGGACGTGGCCTGCGGAACGGGCATCACCACGCGACTGGCAAAACGGGCTGTCGGCGATGACGGACATGTGACCGGGTTGGACAACAACGCCGGTATGCTGGCGATGGCGCACAGCCTTGCCGCCGAACTGGACATCACCTGGGTCGAACGCGATGCGGTGGACACCGGGCTGCCGTCAGACAGTATCGATGCCCTCATATCCCAGCACGGATACCATTATTTCCCGGATCAGGCCGCAGCATTGGCGGAGTTTCACCGCATCCTCGTTCCGGGTGGCCGCATTGCTGTGTCCATCTGGGACGGACACAGCGTATATACCAAGGCACTGTGCGCGGCCCTCGAAACGCACATCTCTCCGCGGATCGCCCGAAAGCAACGCGCCCAGAGACAAACCCCGTCGGCCCGGACGCTGGAGGACAGCCTGTCCGCCGCCGGGTTCCACAATGTTTCCGTGGTGCGGCAGGAATTGTCGATCAACGTCCCGCTGGCCGCGGACTTCGTTCCGCTTCATCTGGCTTCCATGCCAATAGCGGCCGCCTTCCATGACCTTGCAGACCAGAACAGGACCGCCTTGATCGCCGATGTGTCCCGCGCGCTCCGCGACTACGTTGTGGGCGACCGGATGATCTATCCCGATGCGGTGAACGTCCTGACCGGGTTGAAACGGCATCCGATGGCATCTCAGGGCGATGGCATTTTGCCGTCACAGGTATAGGTGATCGCGACGGGGCGCGCGCCCTGCGCCAGTGCCTGACCCGAATGGCGTCTGTGCCGGGATAGACGCCCCCGGCAGGGCCTGTTGCACGCATCCCCTGCCGCAACCGGAAAACCGGGCCTTCACCCTTGCGCGAGATCGCTTGCGACCCCCGGCTACGCCCCATAGAACGCGCGTAATGTCGATCTGGGAATACGCCAATCCGCGCCGCTTCATGGCGCTGTCCGCCAGGGTTCAGCCATGGGTCTGGGGCGTGGCGATCATGTTGTCGGGCAGCGGCCTGATCTGGGGGTTCTTCTTCACGCCAGAAGACTTCCGCATGGGCTATTCGGTCAAGATAATCTACCTCCACGTCCCCTCCGCCTTCCTTGCCATCAATGCGTGGTTCATGATGCTGGTCGCCTCGCTGATCTGGCTGATCCGCCGCCACCACGTCTCCGCACTGGCCGCCCGCGCCGCTGCACCCATCGGTCTCGTGATGACCGCCGTGGCGCTTCTGACCGGCGCGATCTGGGGCAAGCCGATGTGGGGGACATACTGGGAATGGGACCCACGCCTGACGTCTTTCCTGATCCTAGGACTGTTCTATCTTGGCTATATCGCACTCTGGTCGGCCATCGAAAACCAGGATGCCGCCGCCGACCTCACGTCGATCCTCTGCCTTGTCGGCACGGTCTTCGCAGTGCTGTCGCGCTACGCCGCGCAGTTCTGGAACCAGGGCCTGCATCAGGGCGCATCGCTGTCGCTGGATGCACAGGAGAATATCTCCGACGTCTTCTGGCTGCCACTGGTCGTAACGCTCGCCGGGTTCGTGGCCCTGTTTCTCGCGCTGGTCCTGATGCGCACCCGGACGGAGCTGCGCCGGCGCCGTCTGCATTCCCTTGCCGCAAAAGCCCGTCTCGCATGAAGGATCGCCCATGATCGACCTTGGCAAATACAGCTTCGATATCCTGCTGGCCTATGGCCTGTCGGGCATCCTGATCGCGGGCCTGATCTTGCAGTCCGTCGTCGCCTCTCGCCGTACCGCGCGCCGCCTGAAGGAGATCGAACAATGAAGATCCTCGCCCTCATCCCCCTCGCGATTTTCGCGGCGCTCGGGGGATTCTTCGCGTCCGGTCTGTTCCGCGACAACCCCAGTGCCCTGCCGTCGACCTTCATCGGCAGGCCCGCCCCGGCACTGGAATTGACCGCTCTGCCCGGAAAACCGGCGCTGACCTCCGCTGTCCTGACGGACGGAGAGGTCAAGCTGATCAACTTCTGGGCCAGCTGGTGCGTCCCTTGCCGGGTCGAACATCCCCAGATCCAGGCCCTGTCGGAGATCGTTCCGGTCTATGGCATCAACTACAAGGACCAACGCGATGCCTCGCCCGACGCGGCGCTGGGCTTCCTCGAGGAACTGGGCGACCCCTATGCGGCCATCGGGGCCGACGATACCGGCCGCATCGGTATCGAATGGGGGCTGTATGGCGTGCCCGAAACCTTCATCGTGGACGGCGCGGGTATCGTCCGCCTGCGCTATGCCGGGCCGATCACGGCGTCGGTCATGCAAGATCAGATCCTGCCCGCCATCGAGGCCGCGCGCACGCCCTGACGGCACCACAGACAGGCGATACCGCTGGTCTGCACTGTCGGGATGCGCGGCCTGCGCTCTGCCAGGTCTCTTCCCTGCGCCAGACAGGTCACGGGCGTGCAGCTTTCTTCTGCTAGTGGCCCGCTCGGCCTCTCCGTCGCCTTCACCGCAATCCGGTCCATCGGCATCCCGACCTTTACTTCAGCAAAGCGGCCGACATTGGCCAGGCTCCGGTGTCGGTTGCATGGGGCAAAGATGACGCGGCGCGCACGCGGCAATGCGGCTGGAACTTCGCTTTGCAGCCCGGAACCGATTTGGGATTGGGCACCTTCGCGCCAACGGATCCACACATGTGTCCATACCGGACCGATGCATCACACTTACCGCACACACCCTTTCCCCACCCCCGCATCTCGCCTATTCTGTCCGTGAGCACACAAGATAGAGCAGCCAATGCCCGAAGACCTTCTCAACAGCGCCGCCTCCAAGGATACCTACGACGCCTCCTCCATCGAGGTGCTGGAGGATATGGAGCATGTGCGCCTGCGCCCCGGCATGTATATCGGCGGCAAGGACGAACGGTCGCTGCACCACATGGTCGCCGAAATCGTCGACAACTCGATGGACGAAGCCGTCGCGGGCCACGCCACCTGGATCGAGATCGAGCTGCACGACAACGGCCACGTCTCCGTGCGCGACAACGGACGCGGCATTCCGACCGATCCGCACCCCAAGGACCCGTCGAAATCCGCGCTCGAAATCATCTTCTGCACCCTGAACGCGGGCGGCAAGTTCTCGGGCGACAGCTACCAGACCTCGGGCGGTCTGCACGGCGTCGGCTCGTCCGTCGTCAACGCCCTGTCCGACCACCTGCGCGTCGAAGTCGCCCGCAACCGCGAACTCTACGCCATGGAATTCTCCAAAGGTGTGCCGCAGGCCCCGCTGGCCAAGGTCGGCGCGGCCCCGAACCGACGCGGCACCGCCGTCACCTTCCACCCGGACCCCGAAATCTTCGGCGCCCTGACCTTCAAACCGTCCCGTCTGTTCCGCATGGCACGCTCCAAGGCCTACCTGTTCTCGGGCGTCGAAATCCGCTGGAAATCCGGCATCGACGACGGCGAAACCCCGACCGAGGCGACATTTCACTTCCCCGGCGGCCTGTCCGACTACCTGCGCGAAACCCTCGGCACCGCCAGCACCTATGCCGACGCCCCCTTCGCCGACACCGTGTCGTTTGAAAAGTTCGGCGTGCCGGGCAAGGTCGAATGGGCGATCAACTGGACCCCGTCCCGCGACGGATTTATCCAGTCCTACTGCAACACCGTTCCCACCCCCGAAGGCGGCACGCACGAGGCCGGGTTCTGGGCCGCGATCCTCAAGGGCATCAAAGCCTACGGCGAACACGCCAGCAACAAGAAGGCCGCGCAAATCACCCGCGACGACCTGACCACCGGGGCGGGCGCGCTGGTGTCCTGCTTCATCCGCGACCCGGAATTCGTCGGCCAGACCAAGGACCGCCTCGCCACCGTCGACGCCCAGCGGATGGTCGAAAACTCCGTCCGCGACCGCTTCGACAACTGGCTGGCGGGCGACACGAAATCCGCGGGTGCGATCCTCGACTTCCTCGTCCTGCGCGCCGAGGAACGCCTGCGCCGCCGCGCCGAAAAGGAAACGGCCCGGAAATCCGCGACGAAAAAACTCCGCCTTCCCGGCAAACTCGTCGACTGCTCGCAGAACGCCCGCGACGGCACCGAACTCTTCATCGTCGAGGGCGACAGCGCGGGCGGCTCCGCCAAGATGGCCCGCAACCGCAAGACCCAGGCCCTCCTGCCCCTGCGCGGCAAGATCCTGAACGTGCTGGGCGCGGCATCCGGCAAACTGACATCGAACGCGGAAATCAGCGACCTGTCACAGGCCCTCGGCGTTTCGCTCGGCACCCGGTTCAACATCGATGACCTGCGCTATGACAAGGTCATCATCATGACCGATGCCGACGTCGACGGCGCGCATATCGCGGCGCTCCTGATGACGTTCTTCTTCACCCAGATGCGCCCGATGATCGACGCGGGCCATCTCTACCTCGCCTGCCCGCCCCTGTTCCGCCTGACGCAGGGCGCGCACCGCGTCTATTGCGTTGACGAGGCGGAACGCGACGCCGCGCTGGCCCGCGGCCTTGGTGGCAAAGGCAAGATCGACGTCTCGCGCTTCAAGGGTCTGGGCGAGATGGACGCGAAAGACCTGAAGGAAACCACCATGGACCCGGCCTCCCGCAAGCTGATCCGCATCACGATCAACGAAGAGACGCCGGGCGATACCGGCGATCTGGTCGAACGGCTGATGGGGAAGAAACCAGAGATGCGGTTTCAGTATATCTCGGAGAATGCGCAGTTTGCGGGGGAGTTGGATGTTTGATTTGTTCGATGACCGAGCAAACATAACAAAGAGGCAGTTGATATATGCTTCAACTTGCTTCCCTGACGAAATATCTTCCTTTTCGGAGAATAAAGCTAAAGAAGTGGCGGCAGAAAAATTTTTTGGGACTCCCGGTAAATGGAAGTACGACGATCTTCGCAACACTCTGCGAGAGTTATATTCGGGTGGCGACGTTTCGCAAATCGAATCAGCTGTAAGAAAGCTGCCAGGCAAGGGAGAGGGCTCTGCAAAGCTATCGATCATAAAATCGGTCGTCAAGTGCCTGCCTCCGAACACCTGGACTAGCATAAATCAAGGCTCAAATACGATAGAAATTTCAGACCAATACGAAATTAGGAATGTGTTCGACATTCATCTAAAGCATAAAACGGAAATCATACACCTGTTCGTAATCCCACACTCAGACGTTAGGTTAAAAAGGGTTCAAGAGGATAGGTTACTTCAACTATTGTCATATATTCCATTCTGTCCAAAAAATGAGTTCATTTCCCTTATAAGCGTGCCAGTAATTTCAAATCACAGGACAGGAAAACAGCGACTGACAAAATCTGGATATTTCTCAGAGGTAGACGATACGAAATCGATGATAGTACACTTTCGGAAAATTATTGATGATCTCAGCCAGAAACCGTAGGGTGGGTGAAACCCACCATTCCCACCCTCAACCCGCACAAACGGTGGGTTTCATCCACCCTACATCCTGCGCCTCACAAACCGACCGCCTGATGCAAACTTCGGATCGGTGGGTTGCACCCACCCTACGCCACCGCACGCCCTCAGATCCCCCACTTCGGCAACCGTCCTGCGGCCACCTCCCGGTGCACCGACGAATACGGCCAATCCACCGCCCGGTCCGCCAGCCCATGCTTCACCGGATTGCCCCACACATATCGTAACGTCGCCGCCAACTCCGCCTCGTTCCGGACGCAGCGCTCCCAAAACCGACGTTTCCAAATCCCGACCTCCCCCTTGCGCGCCTTGCTGACTGACCGGGAACAGGTCGTCCCTACCGATACCGAAAATTCCCGTTTGATCCGCCGCCACCGGGTCGGAAAATCAGAATCCCCGTCCGGAAGGGTCCAGATGGCATGGATATGGTCCGGCAGGATCACGACCGCCCGCGTGGCGAACGGCATCTCCCCGGCAATCCGCCCATAAGCCAAGCGCAGATCATCGATTTGGTCGGTCAGCAGCGATCCGCCGCGACACGCCAGGTTCACCGTGAAGAAATACGTTCCGCCCGGAACGAAGAAGCGTCTGTAATTCGACATGCCGCATCTGACGACAAATTGGTTAATGATGGGTTCACCCACCCTGCATTCTCGCCCTAACCTGCCGCCCATGCGCGCCCTCTTCCTCCTCGCCCTCCTCGCCGCCTGCACCCGCCCGCTGACCCCGGCGGAAACGGCCCTCCTCGCCCCGATCCACGGCCCGTCCCTCGACACGTCGCAGGTCCGCCTGACTCGCGCGCCCATCGTCGGGGCCTTTCCGATCACCTATGACGCCCGTCCGCGTGCCACCTGCCGCGAGCGGATCGGCCCGCCCGAGGTCGGGCGCGTCATCGCGCGCACCGGCGGCATCGTCCTGTTCGAAAATCTGTTCCTGAGCGGCGAGGCCTGGCGCGACGATTATGCCGCAGACAAGCCGCTCGACCTCGCCTACGCGATGTTCCTCGTCCACGAGACGACGCATGTCTGGCAATGGCAGAACCGCGCGCGGACCGGGTATAGCCCGATCAAGGCCTTCACCGAACAGGTGACACTCGATGACCCGTATCTGCTGGAACCCGATCCCACACGCGCCTTCCTGGATTACGGATACGAGCAGCAGGCGTCATTGGTCGAGGAGTATCTGTGCTGTGCCACCCTCGACCCCGCAGGCGGGCGCACGGACGCTCTCCGCAACCTGCTGTCGCAGGTCATGCCGGTGGCCGGGCCCGAAGCATTCGCCCGCCCGGTCGTTGTCCCCTACGCCGAAGATCTGAACGGCATCTGCGCCTGAGCCAGTGCAGAAACCGGTATGTACGGGGGGTGTACAGGGGGTGCACGGGGGGTGACCCCCGCTTGCCCGCCCGTCAGACAAGTTTTTCTTAACCGGCGGCAGCGTCGGATTCGGCCCGTTCCGACAACGTCAGCCACTCTTCCTCGACAGCCGCCAATCTGGCATGCCGCGCGACCAGTGCATCGGTCGCCTTCTGAAATTTCGCGGGCTGGCTGGTGAACAGCTCGGGGTCGGACATCAACTCTTCCAGCTTGGCGATCTCCGCTTCCAGCCGGGCGATCTCGGCGGGCAATTCGTCCAGCCGGTGCTGTTCGGTATAGGTCAGGCTGTCGGTCTTTTTCGACACTGATGCAGACCCGCCACCCCTTGCGGACTGCTTCGCCGTTTTTTCTTTTACCGTGTTATTTTCGATAGTTGCGCCGCGTTGTTCAACCATGTCGGTCCAGCCGCCGGGATAGACCTGCGCCCGCCCGTTGCCTTCCATCGCGATGGTCTGCGTCGCCACACGGTCCAGAAAATCCCGATCGTGACTGACCAGAAGGACGGTGCCGTCATAATCGCCCAGCACGTCCTGCAACAAGTCCAGCGTCTCGATATCCAGGTCGTTCGTCGGTTCATCCAGAACCAGAAGGTTCGATGGCATCGCCATGATCCGGGCCAGCAAAAGCCGCGCCTTCTCGCCCCCTGAAAGCGACTTCACCGGCGCCTTGAACTGCTTGTCATCAAACAGAAAATCCTTCAGGTATCCCGCCACATGCTTCGGCGTCCCGCGAACCATCACCTGGTCACTCGCCCCCGAAACCCCGAGGAGCGGATCAAGTGTCAGCGAGTCCCAAAGCGTCGCATCCGGGTCCAGTTTGGCACGCGCCTGATCGAACACCGCGACTTCCAGATTGGTGCCCAGCTTGACGCTGCCCGCATCCGGTTTCACTTCGCCCAGAAGCATCTTCAGAACGGTCGTCTTGCCAACGCCGTTCGGACCGACGAACGCAACCCGATCGCCCCGCAGCACCCGCAGGTTGAAGTCGCGCACGATCAGCTGTTCGCCAAAAGACTTCGTTATATCAAGGGCCTCTATGACACGCTTACCGCTGGCCTGCCCCGCATCCAGTTCCAGAGCCGCGGTTCCCGCGCGGCGAATCTGGGACGATCGCTCGGCGCGCAGTTCGGACAGTGCACGGACCCGGCCCTGATTGCGTTTACGGCGGGCCGAAATGCCTTCGACGGCCCAGCGCGCCTCGGACTTGATCTTGCGGTCCAGCTTGTGCCGCTGCTGGTCTTCCTCTTCCCAGGTCTTGTCGCGCCAGGCCTCGAAGCTTTCGAAACCTTTCTCTTGACGCCGGGTCATGCCACGGTCGATCCAGAGGGTTGCGCGGGTCAGCGACCGAAGGAATGCGCGGTCGTGCGAGATCAGGACAAAGGCCGCGCGGGTCGATTTCAGCTCTGTCTCCAGCCAGGCGATGGCTTCGATATCAAGATGATTCGTCGGCTCGTCCAACAGCATCAGCTCCGGCGCCTCGGCCAGCAATTTCGCCAAAGCCGCACGACGACATTCGCCGCCCGATGCGGCTTCGGGGTCGGCTTCAAGGTTCAGCTTCAACCCTTCGGCCACTGCCTCCACACGCCATGATTCCGATGGATCGAGGTTCGACGTGGCATAGTCGCCCAGGGTCGCAAAACCCGACAGGTCCGGCTCCTGCTCCATGTATCCGACCGATGTTCCGGGGGATAACACGCGCGTGCCCTTGTCGGATTCGACCAGACCGGCCATGACCTTCATCAGGGTCGATTTGCCCGACCCGTTGCGGCCCACCAGGGCAACGCGGTCGCCTTGCTGGACGACGAGGCCAAGCTCGGAAAATACCGGTGCCCCCCCGAACGTGAGGGAAATGTCGGAGAGTTGAAGAAGGGGTGCGCGTGCCATGTCGCGCCGCCTATCGCTGCGGGCGCGCAGGGTCAATCGCCCGTGGCCCGGCGCCGATCAAACGGCGTCCAGCATCCCAGTCAGCAGCCGGGCACGCCCGGGAGAGATTGCTTCGATGGGCAGCGCGGTGAAGACATGAAGGGTTCCCAGGTCGCGGTCGACAACGGCATGATCGGACACCACAGCGCCAAATGACAGGTAAGACCGGAGCAGCGACGGCAGCGGGCCGGGAACCCGCGACAGCGATTGTGTCAGGAGAGCTTTGCGGCGGGGGGCCCATGCATCTGGGGCCTGCCGGTCGGCCAGTCGCGCCATGCCTGCACCATTCGCCGGAAAGGACGAACACCCATAAAGAACGGCGGCCCCTTCGACCCCGACAATCCGGGCGAGCGATGCCAGTAAAAGACGCGGCACGTCCAGGTCACGGCACTCGGGCGCAAGACAGACCCGTCCAACCTCGAGCGCCGAGGCGAAACCTGCCGAAAAGGCAGACAGATCATAATGTTGTGCCGTATATCCGGTCAGGACATCCGCGCCCCGCTGAACGGTCAGCCGGGCGCAGGCGGCGATACCGGTCGCATCCTCGATCAAAAGATGCCTGGCCTGCGCATCGTAAGCATCGGCATCGCAGGCCCCTGACCGAAAAACCCGCGCCCGAAGGTCCAATGCAGCCTCTGCCTGTGCCAAAGACACGATACGCGCCCGCCAGCGTCCTGCCTTGATGTTCACCGTAGCCTCCGGGCTTGGCGCAAGGGTGTCGCGCGCCTAGATCAAGTCTCGCACCGCACCTTCGCGGTGTCCACGGAAAGGCATGCACAATGGACAAGGTCGTCAAGTCGGACGCGGAGTGGAAAGAGCAACTGGGACCCGAGGCCTTCAAGGTCCTGCGCGGTCACGGGACCGAGCGTGCCGGCACGCACGAGGATTTCCCAAAGGGTGCCGGGACCTATCGCTGCAAGGGGTGTGGTGCACCGCTGTTCGATCAGGCGCACAAGTTCGAGAGCGGGACCGGATGGCCGTCATTCTGGCAGCCGGTCGATGGCGTGCAATCCGAAACCGTGGATGAAAGCGTGGACAATTCGTGGTTCATGAAGCGGACCGAAGTGCATTGCGCCCGCTGCGACGGCCATCTGGGGCATGTGTTCCCCGACGGGCCGCAGCCGACCGGCCTGCGCTATTGCATCAACGGTGTCGCCCTGGCGTTCGAGGCAGAGGACTAGATCGCGTTCTGAACGGGGCGTCGCAAAGGCGTCCTGGACGACAGGAACCGGTGCCAGACCTGCCCTGTCCGTGTCACATAACGGATAGGACGGGTCGCCATGTCAGGGACTATCGTCCAGCGTCTGGCCGACATTGATGCGGCCGAAGTTACGGATGATCTGCTGGATCAGGCCAAAGTCGCGAATCGAGGTTTCGGTCACGCGCCGCGACAGCGGGACGACCCGGCCCCGCTCCAGCCCGAAGCGTTCGATATTGGCCAGTGTGCCGTTTTCGGAAAAGCTGATCGCGACCAGTTCCCGGCTTTCTACCTTGGGTGCCCGATAGGCAAAATTCTTGACCCGGCTCTGGATATAATACCAGGAATCGTCCCGCTCTACCCCGTTGGTGGACGGTCGACCGATGGTCTGCTCGACAGTGGCGCGGGTGTCCCGTCCTACGACAAGCGACTGAAGATCGACCTCTGTCGGGACATATCCATGATTGCGATACGTCGCGGCGCAGGCAGACAGGCCCACCATAAGAAGGGCCGCGCACAGCGCCTTTACGATCTTGCCCATTGCCAGCCCCTTATCGCCCATGTCCCGCAGCCCCCCGTTGCCCGGAGGAACCATTCGGAATATGGCTTAACCGTCCACGCCTGCTCCATCAAGGGTGGGTGCGTGTCGCCATCAAACTGGTCTGCCTGTTATGAAACCCGTTCTGTCCCATCCCGTCCGCTTTGCCGACATGCCGCAACGCAAGGTTTCGCGTATACGCCTTGTCCCCGACGTAGGACAGCTTGAGGCGTTGGCCGATCGTCTGGACGTCGATGCGTTTCGCAAGGTTCTGCTGGATGTTGAGCTTTCGCCCGGACCGGGACGCGACTGGACGCTGACCGGCAAGCTGGGCGCGACGGTGGTGCAACCGTGCCGCGTCACCACGGAACCCGTTGTCACCCGCATCGATGAGCCGGTCGTCCGCCGCTATACTCCCGACCTGACGACGCCTGAAGGCGAAGAGGTCGAGATGCCGGAAGACGACAGTCTGGAGCCTCTGCCGAAGGTTCTGGATCTGGGAGATGTACTGGAGGAGGCGCTGGCGTTGATGATCCCGGAATTTCCCCGCGCCGAGGGGGCGGAAGACATTGATCTGACTGTCCAGCCACCTGGAGCCGAGCCGTTAAGCGACGAAGCCGTCAAGCCGTTCGCGGGTCTGGCCGCATTGAAGGCGCGAATGGAAGGCGGCGAATGACGCAGCCTTCGGGATCGCCGACTTAGCTGGCGACCGTCAGCATCGCTTCTATTTCGATCATGCGGTCGGGTGTGAAATGCGTATTGAAGTCGCGGTTCGGCGTGACGTCGGCAGTTGCCAGCCCGAGGATCAGAACAGGGGCTGCGATGAGGGTAAGTATAAGCGGGATGTGGCGCATCTTTGCGCTCCTTCACGGGTGGGTGGCCAGTTGGCCGGGCCGCTGAAGCGGCGGCGGATACATACATAGACGTTCAATATACCACAAAAGTTGCAAAATCGCGCCTGATCATTTCGAGAGACCCGATGTGTGAAATTCACGCGGACCATCGAGCCGGATGATTCTGCGGCATTATTTCAAGCCGCCGGGTCGCCCTTGCATTTTGCTGCAATGACTGTATGACGCGCGCTCCGGTCGGGAACGCCCGGAAAGCGCTGGACCCTTCGCGCGAATGCCACTAGGGACCGCAGGCAAGATTCACAGATACCCGGGGGCGTCGATACCCCTGTTTCAGTTAGACCGAGGTTGAGCCATGGCTGTTCCGCAGAACAAGATCACCAAGTCCCGCCGCAACAACCGGCGCTCGCACGATTTTCTCGTGCCCGGCAATCCGGCCGAATGCCCCAACTGCGGCGAGCTGAAGCGCCCGCATCACGTTTGCGGTGCCTGCGGCCACTATGCCGACCGCGAAGTCATTGCGGCGGATGCCGTTGATCTGGATGACGACGTCGCCTGATCGGTGTCGCACAAGGTAAGGAAGGGGGCGATTCATGTCGGATAAGACCGGCATGGCCCCTATCCGCGATGCAGCGGCCACCGGCGTGCTGTCCATCGACGCCATGGGAGGCGATCTTGGCCCCGAAGCCGTGGTCTCCGGGCTTGCCCTCGCGGTCAAGAAAATCCCTGCTATCCGTTTCATCGTTCACGGCGACAAGCCGACCCTGGATGCGCTGATTGCCAAGCGTCGCGGCCTGTCCGATCATTGCACCGTGCGCCATGCCGATGACATCGTCGCCATGACCGACAAACCGTCGCAGGTTCTTCGCACCGGCAGGGACACGTCGATGTGGTCCGCCGTCGAAGCCGTCAAGTCGGGCGAAGCCACTGTCTGCGTCAGCTGCGGCAACACCGGTGCGCTGATGGCGGTGTCGACGATCCGCCTGCGCAAGCTGCCGGGTGTGAATCGCCCCGCGATCGCGATCCTCTGGCCGTCGCGCAACCCGTCGGGTTTCAACGTGATGCTGGACGTCGGGGCCGATATCAGAGCCGACGCCGAAGATCTTGTGCAATATGCGCTGATGGGCATGTCCTATGCCCGCAACGGGCTGGGACTGGATCGTCCCCGCGTCGGCTTGCTGAATGTCGGCACAGAAGAAAACAAGGGCCGGACCGAGCTGAAGGATGCGCACGATCGCATCGAAAAAGTCGCGGTCGACAACGGATTCGATTTCGTGGGTTTCGTCGAGGGCGGCGATATTCCGGGCGACCGCGTCGATGTGATCGTGACCGACGGATTCACCGGCAATGTCGCGTTGAAAACCGGCGAAGGCACGGCCCGTTTCGTCCGCGACATGCTGGCCGAGGCGTTCCGCGCCACGCCCCTCTCCAAGGTCGCGGCCCTGTTGGCGATGTCCTCTCTCAAGCGCCTGTCGCGCCGCATCGATCCACGCCGGGTCAACGGCGGCGTCTTTCTGGGCCTGAACGGTACGGTCGTGAAATCCCACGGATCGGCGGATGAGACCGGCATCGCAGCGGCTGTCGGGCTGGCCTGGAACCTCTCGGAAGCTGGGTTCAGCGAACGCCTGAAGGCACGCGTCGCTGCCGCGACAGCCACGCTGGAACAGACCGCCCCCGAGGCAGAGACATGATCCGCGCGCAGGTCCGTGGCATTGGCCATTATCTGCCCGAACGGGTCGTGCCGAACGACTGGTTCACATCTTTTCTGGACACATCGAACGAGTGGATCGTCTCCCGGTCCGGAATCGAGCGGCGGCATTTCGCGGCCGAGGGTCAGACCACTTCAGACTTGGCCATCCGGGCGGCCCGCGCCGCACTTGACGATGCAGGACTGGTTGCGGATGACATCGACTCCATCATCCTCGCCACCTCAACGCCCGATCTGACGTTTCCGGCGACAGCGACCATCGTTCAGGCCGGGCTTGGCATGACACGTGGCTTCGCCTTCGACGTCCAGGCGGTCTGCGCCGGGTTTGTCTTTGCCCTGGCCAATGCCAACGCGATGATTCAATCAGGTCAGGCAAAGCGCATTCTGGTGATCGGGGCGGAAACCTTCAGCCGGATCATGAACTGGGAGGATCGGGGCACCTGTGTACTGTTCGGCGATGGTGCAGGCGCGCTGATTCTGGAAGCGGCCGAGGGCGACGGTACCGTCGAAGACCGGGGTATCCTGGCGACCGATCTGAACTCCGATGGACGATACAGGGATATTCTTCAGGTTTCCGGCGGCGTGTCGTCATCGCAGACCACGGGCCATCTGATGATGGCGGGCAAGGAAGTCTTCCGCCACGCCGTCGATAAACTGGCGCAGACCACCTTGGCGGTGATGGAAAAGGCCGGAGTGACAGCAGAAGATATCGACCGCGTCGTGCCGCACCAGGCCAATATCCGCATCATCACCGGAACCGCCCGCAAACTGGGCCTGCCGATGGACAAGATCGTGGTCACGGTGCAGGACCACGGCAATACCTCGGCCGCATCGATTCCCCTCGCCATGTCGGTCGCCAAGGCCGAAGGCCAGTTGCGCCCCGGTCAACTTGTCGTAACGGAAGCGATCGGTGGTGGCCTGGCCTGGGGGGCCGTTCTGCTGCGATGGTAACCTAACCCCCGGATGACATTGCACCTTTCTAATTTTCCGGATACGCCGACAACTGGCGGTCTTTTGCATGAACTTCGCCCTGCAACCCCCTCTCGTTGACTTGTTTTCTGCCAAGGCCCAAAGCTTGCGCAGGATGCGGAAGAACCAATTTCGAAATCGAGGATATTCATGACTGACAAAACGCTGACACGCATGGATCTGAGTGAAGCTGTTTTCCGCAATGTCGGGCTGAGTCGTAATGAAAGCGCGGCTTTGGTCGGGCAGATTCTGCAGCATGTCTCGGACGCTCTGGTCAACGGGCAACAAGTGAAGGTGTCGGGGTTCGGCACGTTTTCGACCCGTGACAAATCGGCCCGCGTGGGCCGCAATCCGAAGACCGGCGAAGAGGCACCGATTCCGCCTCGCCGCGTACTGACCTTCCGTCCATCGCACCTGATGAAGGACCGCGTTGCTGTCGGGAACGCCACCAGGAAGCGCTGACTCTTGGCAGGCCCTGAAAAATCAGACGGCGCGTTCCGTACGATCCGCGAAGTGGCGGACTGGCTGGGTGTGCCGACGCATGTCCTGAGGTTCTGGGAATCGAAGTTCAGCCAGATCGCGCCGGTCAAGGGCGCGGGCGGACGACGTTATTACCGGCCCGAGGATATGCGCCTGCTGGGGGGCATCAAGGTGATGCTGCACGATCAGGGTCTGACCATCCGGGGCGTCAGCCAGAAGATCGACGATGACGGCATCAAGGTGGTGATGGAGTTGTCTCCCGAACTGGAGACGGTCGAGACAACCTCTCCGGCGCGACCCCGTCGCGTTATCCGCAGCGGCGAAGATGCCGAGACCGGTCGCGTTCTGGCCTTCGACCGGACGACGCCGAAACCGGTGCCCGCCCCCCCGGATAAAGGCGAGCCTGCGGGTGCGGATCAACCCGGCGAGCAGGACATCGATGCGGACCAGATGCCGGACCAGCCAGGCGAAGAGGTCGAGTCTGTGCAACCGTCCGACCTGCCGCCGGACGCGCCCGAGAAGCCGTCGCAGCCGGATGTGATCGAGATGCCTGCCGCCCCCGAACCGGACCCTGATCCACCGGCGGATCCGAAAGAGGAGCGGGGCGTCGAACGCAAACCGCATGCGACACCATCGAAGGTCGCGCCGCCGGCGACAACGCCTCCCCCACGGGGTATCACCGGTTCGACGGTCTATGTTCCGGTGCTGTCACCTTCGGATCATCGCAAATTCCGCCGGATCGTTCGCAAGCTGCGTGGCCTTATCGAAGAGGTCGAGGCAGAGCTGACGGACGGGGACCAAAGCTGACCGGTATCGCAAAGCTTTCGGCTTGCGCGCCCCGGCGAAAGCCGTATGAAGGCGCTGAAGTCGGGCTATGGCGCAGCCTGGTAGCGCGTCCGTCTGGGGGACGGAAGGTCGCAGGTTCGAGTCCTGCTAGCCCGACCAAATCGCAACGCCTCTCCCCTCGCGGGGTGGGGCGTTTCGCTTATCAGGGGGGCCGATGAGCCATTCACAGAATACGCTGCCGACAGGCGTTCTGGCCAGTCAGCAGATCGAGGCACTGGTTGCCTCCGGTGCGATCGCAGCCCCTGCGCTGGTCCCCGGTCAGGTTCAGCCTGCCAGCCTGGATCTGCGACTGGGCAGCGTCGCCTATCGCGTTCGCGCCTCCTTCCTGCCGGGGGCCGGTCGCACACTGGAAGATCGGCTGGCCGAATTCGAAATGCACCGGATCGACCTGACCCAAGGCGCAGTGCTGGAAAAGGGCGCTGTCTATCTGGTGCCGCTACAGGAGCGTGTGGCCCTGCCCGTTGGTGTCTCTGCGGTCGCCAACGCCAAATCGTCTACCGGACGTCTGGACCTTCTGACCCGGACGGTCACCGATGGCGGGACCGAATTCGACCGCATTCCCGGAGGCTATGACGGGCCGCTCTATGCCGAAATCTGTCCGCGCAGCTTTTCTGTTCTGGTCCGTCCCGGAATGCGCCTGAACCAGATCCGCTTTCGCGTGGGCGAAGCGATGCTGTCCGACGACGCCCTGCGCAACCTGCATGCCGCCAGCCCGCTGGTCGATGGCACCCCTGTGATCGACGATGGATTGGGTTTCAGCGTCGATCTGACGCCCGGTCCGCAAACCCTTGTCGGATGGCGCGCCAAGCCCCACACCGGAGTCATCGACCTGGATCGACTGGGACATTACCGCCCTGACGATTTCTGGGAGGCAATCCGCACCGATCAGCGTCGCATCATCCTCGACCCCGGCGCGTTCTATATCCTCGTCTCGCGCGAGGCGGTCAGCATCCCGCCGACGCATGCCGCCGAAATGGCGCCCTATCTGGCCATGGTGGGTGAATTCCGGGTGCATTACGCGGGCTTTTTCGACCCAGGCTTCGGGCATGGTACGCCCGCGCGCGGCGTGCTGGAAGTTCGCTGCCACGAAGCGCCTTTCGTTCTGGAAGACGGGCAGATCGTCGGGCGGCTGGTCTATGAGACCATGTCCGAGACCCCGGCACAGCTATACGGACAAGGTATCGCGTCGAATTATCAGGGTCAGGGTCTGAAGCTGTCTAAACACTTCGCCGCGCCCTGACGTCAGACGACCGGGCAGCGCGCCCTCTGTTCAGGCGTCAGATTTTCCAGCGCGACGACCCAGGTATGCACGGCGAACAGGATTGCGCCCGTTTGCGGCAGACGCAGAACCGTCTGCCGTTCGGATCGCAGGTATCGCGGGGGCCGGGCCGTTGACCTGGGTGCGGCTTCGGGCTTGGGTTGATACAGATCCGGCTCGGCGTAGCCAAGGGCATTTGCGCGCCACATCGCCCGGCCTATGGGGACACGGTCGAAAAGACGCTGCACCTGCCCTGCCAGCCGCACGTCATAGTCGGGGACCGGGCGGTGGATACGGGTCAGGGGACGGCCGATCTTTTCCGCCAGGGTCCAGGACGCGGGAAAGCACAGAAGGCCCGCGGTCAAGACATGTTCGTCGCCTTGGCGCTCCATCAGCAGCAGATCCTCCTGTAACAGATGGCCCAGCACCACAAGCGGCTCCCCGGTCAGCGACACGATTGCGCCATCGGGCCGGACGATCGTTTCGCCCCGGCGCGCGAACCCAGGCGGCAGAGTGTTCAGGATAAAGGCCAAAAGTTCTGCCTGCGCACGCCCCGAGCCGTCGCAGGTTCGCAGCACATCCACTCGCCGATCCCGCAAAAGGCGTTCGCGTTCCGCCATCTGCGGCCCATAGGCATCGTCGACCCTGACCCAATGCCCGGTTACAGGCATCAGGCCTGGCCTTCGCGACAGGCCCGGATCATCCCAAGGCGTATGCGGCAACATCGCTTGCAGAATTGGCGCGCCCTGCCCCTGATCCTTCATTCGCGCGGCGCGGCAGGGCTCAGCAGATCGGCATCACCCTCGGTGCGACGCTCGTCCTCGACCATACGCTCAATCGTGCGATCCGGTGCAACCTCTTCGGCCCTGAGTGGCTCCGGTGGAGGTGCGGGGTCCGCTTCGGACATCACAAGCGCTTCGGGACGGCTTTCGGAGTCCGGCAAATCCACTACGGGTAACGCGCCACCTGTCAGGTTAAGGCGGTAGGTCGGCTCCGGCATGCCGATCCCGGCACTGGTCAAAGCGCCCATGACCACGCGCAGCGCTTCACCCCGTGCGGCATTGAAATCGGCCTGTCGCTGATTGAGCCAAGCGAAGAATTCCACTGTCACGGTGCTGTCGCCCGCATCCTTGACCCAGACCTGAGGCGACGGATCAGTCAGCACGAACTCCAGACCGGCCAGCGTCTCAAGGCCGATACGCTTGGCTTCGGCCAGGTCGTCGTTCGGGTCGATCCCGAGCACGAAGCCGAAACGCCTTTCATCGTTTCGTGTGTAATTTATGATCTTCGCCTTGAAGACAAAAGCGTTCGGCAGGCGGACGTGATTGCCGTTCGGATCCAGCAGGATGGTCGCGCGGCTGGTCAACCGGATCACCGAGCCGATGGAGCCTTCGATGTCCACGACATCGTTGGGCCGGAAGGGTTGTCGCAGTGACAGCATGATCGACGCGATAAAATTCTCGACCGTGTCGCGAACTGCAAAGCCTACGGCCAGACCGACGATGCCGGCCGCCCCGAACAGGCCGGTCAGGATCGCCGTCGCGTTCAGGATATCGAGCGCCACGACAACCCCCGCAATCACGAAGACCAGGCGCAGCACGACGCGGTAGATTTCCGCGATGAAAGCATTCGGCGCCAGACTGTGCCACGGACGTTCCCAGCGGGCCAAGGCAAACCCCGCGACCATCACAAGCCCCCCCACCAGTATCGCAATCAGCAAAAGCGGCAGATAGCTGATGAACTGGCCGATCCGGTCCTGAAACCTTTCCAGAACGGGGTCCAGACGGGTGGCCACATCGGTCGTTTCGGTCACGTCGTTCTCGATCGCGACAACGCCGTCGACCCGTGCCGCGATTTCATCCAGCCGCGGCACGGCAGCGGCCTCGACCACCTCGCCCGAGAAGGTGACGATGCCTTCGCGAACATCGACGCTCACTCCGTCGTAGCCGTCCAGTTCGGCGATGATCGCCTCGATCCGGCGGTCGATGGCGGCGTCACCCAGGCTATCCTGCGCAGTCGAAATGGTGCCGGAAGGCTGCACCGGCTCCTGCGCGAATGTGGGAGAAGCAAGGCACAGGAAAAGCAGAGCGGTGCGAAACATCGCTACACTTTCGAGCACGATGCACATCGGATCAAGTCCATGCAGCGCATCTGTCAGAATGTCTGATCGTAGTCACCGACATTCGGCTCCACCCTGATGATCGCGTCGAGGTCTTCGAAGATCGCGCGCAATTCTTCCTGAGAAGTCGGGCTTTCGCAGACGACGACAAGGTTCGGGGTATTGGACGATGCCCGAACCAGACCCCAACCGCCGTTCTCCAGCATGACACGCGCGCCGTTGACCGTGATTACATCCACGATCTTCTGACCGCCCAGCGTGCCCTGCCCCTTCATCGGCACGATCCGGTCGACGATACGTTGCAACGTATCGTATTTTTCCAGATCGGGGCAGTACGGCGAAAGGGTCGGCGTGTTATAGACCTTGGGGAGCGCTTTGCGCAGATCGCTCATCTTCATATCGGGGTTACGATCCAGCAGTTTGCAGACCTCGACCGCCACCCGCATGCCGCAGTCGTAGCCCCGCCCGATGGGTTCAGCCAGAAAGTAGTGCCCAGATTTCTCGAACCCGGCCAGGGCGCCGATCTCGTGGACGCGACGCTTCATGTGGCTGTGGCCGGTTTTCCAGTAATCCGCCTTGGCGCCATTGGCCTGCAGTACCGGGTCGCTGGCGAACAGGCCGGTAGATTTGACGTCGGCCACGAATGTCGAATTGGGATAGAGCCGCGACAGGTCGCGGGCCATGATGACACCCATGATATCGGCGAAAATCTCTTCCCCCTCGTCGTCGACCACGCCGCAGCGGTCACCGTCACCGTCGAAACCCAGCGCAAGATCCGCGCCGCTGGCCTTAACCGACGCCGACATATCATGCAGCATTTCCATCGCTTCAGGGTTCGGATTGTAGTGCGGAAAAGTATAATCCAGTTCGTTGTGCGACGGCACGACCTCAACCCCGATCCGGCGCAGCACTTCGGGCGCGAAGGCTGAGGCCGTTCCATTGCCTGTTGCGCAGACGATCTTGAGCTTCCGGCTCATCTGGAAATCACCGCAAAGGTCGTCGAGGTAGGCCTCCATCACGCCGTCCACACGCTCCCAAGTGCCGCCGGGTTTTGCCTCACCCTCACCATTCAGAACAATGTCACGAAGCTCGTTCATTTCGTCCGGGCCATGCGTCAATGGGCGCTCAAAGCCCATCTTCACGCCGGTCCAGCCGTTGGGGTTGTGCGAAGCGGTCACCATTGCAACGGCAGGCGCATCCAGATGGAACTGCGCGAAATAGGCCATCGGCGACAAGGCGGGACCGATGTCCTGCACATGGATGCCGGCCTGTGTCAGGCCCAGGATCAGGGCGTTCTTGATGGCGACGGAATAGTCGCGGTAGTCGTTGCCGACAGCAATCCGCGGTTCGATGCCACGTCGCGTCATCTGGGTGCCAAGGCCCAGTCCCAGCGCGGTCACACCAGGCAGGTTGATCCCTTCGGGATATTTCCAGCGGGCGTCGTATTCCCGGAATCCGGTGGGCGCGATCATCGGGTCGCGCAGAAAAGCCCAAGTATTGGGCGTGACGTCGGCAAGCGGCTTCATGGTAATCCTCGGGCATGGATAGGGCGGTCGCGTCACAGCTAGCCGTGCAGACCCTTAATGCAAACCGGAAGTTAGCCAGACACCTGTTCGCGCAGGATTGCCGCTGTCAAAGAGACCATAAGATAGATGCCGGCAAAGACCAGAAACGCCAGAACCGTATTCTCGAAACTGCGCGGATAGGTCGGACGATCGGGCGCAATCGGCGGCACGGGCGTAGACAAATAACGCACCTGACGGTTCGCCTCGATCCGCGCCAGCTCCAGCTGCTGTGCAGATTGCTGAAGCAGAAGCTGCCGCGTCACAAGATCCTGTTGCGCGACCTGTAATTCGGCGGTGACCCGCGCAAGGCTGACTTCGTCTTCCACCCCGACGGTCAGACTCTTGCGGAGGGCATCGATTTCGGCTTGCAGACTGGCGATATTGGACTGCGCGACTTCGACCCGCGTGGCGTTGGGGCGCGCGTTGGACCGCAGTTGATCCAGGCGCAGACGCTCGGCCCGGACCTCGGTCTCCATAGCACCGATCTGGCTGTAAATCAGGGATTCCTCAGCGGTGGCAGAGACCACTCCGACACGTTCCTGCAAATCGACGATCCGGCTCTGTGCCTCCAGCATACGCTGTTCCGCTGCGGCGAAACTGTCCTGTGCCCCGGACATCTGATCGGTCCGCAAGCGAGAGGTCAGGTTATCGACCTGTTCTTCCGCATATCCGATCAGCGCCTTGCTGAACGCCGCGGACAACTTTGGATCTGCCGCCACGACCTCCATCTTGACGACACCTTCTGTCGGGTCATACCCAATCTGCACCATCCGCTTGTAGAGCTTGTAGGCCGCATCGCGCGAACCGTCAGCCTCCAGCCGCTGTAACGGGTCGATGCGGTCCTGCGAGAAATGTTCGGTGAAACCCAGGTCGCTATCGAGGCGGTTCAGTGCGTCGCGTGACAGAAGGTAGGACTGGACCGAGATGCTGTCCTGTTGCGTGGCCAGACCAGTGCCCGAAAATAACCCGCCCAGCCCCGTGGCCCCGGCGGAGGCAGCATCGGCTTGCTGGATGATGAATTCGGACTTGGTGGCATACATGGGCGTGGCGATGGTGTAGAAATAGAACGCGGCGATCGCTGTCGGCAGACCGACGAAAAATGTCAGACGCGTTGCCAGAAGGGCCAGCCTGCGTCGGCGGCGGCGGGCAATGTCGCGCTGAATGTTGACGATTTCACTGGCCCGGTGATCGGCATCAATCGTCGCCGGGATCGGTGTCGCGGGGGACGGTGCCGAGGGCCGCGCGATGGCGGGCACCTGTGCGGTTGGGTTGGCCTGCGCGCCTGCTCCGCCCTTGGCCGGACCTGGCACAAGCTGCAGCATATTGGACCGCTCGAAGGGGTCGATACCCCTGGCGCGCAGTGCCTCGACGGCTTCGCGGTCGGACCCTGCGCTTATCCCGTGTTTCTGGGCAATGCGTCGGGCCATGCGAAGCTGACGACCAGTGGGCGACGGCCCATCCGCTGGACGTGGCGACGGATCGTTGGCTGCCGCGACCTGTGCGCCCGGTGGGATATCGGGCACGGGCATGGTCGCAGGCACCTTGGCACCGGGGCGATTGAAACCTGCATCCGGACGGGTTCTGAACTTGAGGGCTTTAGGCATCGTATTCGTAAAGCCTCCGGGCCTCTTCCAGGGTGTCGAACTGATACAGGCGCCCATCGCGCAGCACGGCCGCCGTACTCGCGAACCGTTCAAGGATTTCCGGCTGATGACTGACGATCACCACCGTCGCTTCTTTCAGACGATCCTTCAAGATCGACCCTGCCTTGCGATTGAATTCCGCATCCGTTGTAGATGGCATTCCTTCGTCGATCAGATAGATATCAAATTCCAGTGCCAGCATCAGCGAAAAACTGAACCGCGCCTTCATACCCTGGCTATAGGTACCGACGGGCATGTCGAAATATTCTTCGATGCCACACAGATACCGGCAGAACGCTTCGACATAATCGGGGTCGAGACCATAGAGCGTCGCGATATAGCGCGCGTTCTCGGTCGCCGTGTTCTTGGAGATGATACCGCCCATGAAGCCCAGTGGAAACGAAACGCGGCTGGTCCGGCGGATTTCTCCCTCGTCAGGTCTTTCAAGACCCGCCATCATGTTGATGATCGTCGTCTTGCCGGTGCCGTTCGGGGCAAGCACACCGACCGATCGCCCCGGTTCCACGCGAAAAGAAGCGCGGTCAAGGATCACTTTGCGCTGCTTGCCCGTCCAGAAGGACTTCGAGACGTTGTCGAATTCTATCATCCGCCCAATAGGCCCCCGAATCGTTAATCCCGCGTAAACCGGATTCGGAGTTCACGGAATGCTTTGGTAACCAGACAATCGGACTTCAATATGGTGCTCTGCCCCCGATTGCCATGATCAGGGGCAGATTCTGCGGCCATTTTACGGCAGGTCGGGCCGTCAGCCCGGCTGTTTCTGCACCTTCGTCAGCTTGCCTACGATAAGGCTCAGGCCTGCCGCGCCAAAGCTCAGCAGCGCGCCCATCTTGGCTGCATCCTGAACCGGTCCGTTATCAAAGGCGACCGACGCGACAAAGAGCGATACGGTAAAACCGATGGCCGCGACGCAACCGATTGTAAACAAGTCCACCGTACGCATCCCTTCGGGCAGACCCAATTTCAATGTATGCGCCCCGACATAGCCAAACAGAAGGACGCCCAGCGGCTTGCCGATGATCAGGCCAGCCAGAACAAGCCAGGTCGGCTCGGAGATCGAGGAAAACGCTACGCCCGCATTCATCAGCCCGAACAGGAACAGCACCACTTCGACAGGATGCTTCAACAGGTGTTCAGTGTGGTTCAGAAGATCGGTCAGATATTGTTCCGCCTCGGCGAACAGACCGAAGGCACGGTCGGCATGTGGAAGTGTCGGCACGATGGGCAACAGACCCAGGGCCGGATTCAGCCCGGATTGCGCAAAACCGAACCACGACAGCGCTCCGGCAATCAGATAGGGCCAGAACGACAGTTTCTGACGCACCCAGGTCGATGTAGGCCGTAGCTGATTGCCGCGGTCCATCTTGCGCGGAAGCCAGTTGAACAGGATGAATACGCCAACCGCCGCCGTCAGGGATAGCAACAGCCAGATCGGCGCCAGCTCGCCTGACGGGTAGAAGATGGCAAGGATTATGAGGCCGACCGCGTCGTCTGCGATGGCCAGCAGCAGAAGAAACCTTACAGCAGGATGGCCCGCGCCGAACACCAGACGCCCGACCAGATAGCTGAATGCGATGTCTGTGGCCGTGGGAATGGCCCAGCCATTGGCGACCAAGGCGAACTTGTCCGGCCCCATCATCCAGGCCAGTCCCAAGTAGACGGTAATAGGCCCGATCATGCCTCCGGCCGTGGCGAAGAGCGGCGTTGCGGCCTTCTTGCCGCGCAGGCTGCCGTTTTCCAGAATAACAGCTTCCCAGACTTCCTTGGCCGCTATGGCGAAGAAAAATGCCATCAGGATTTCGTTCACGAAATAGTGTGCCGTCAGAACCTTGGCCGTCTCGGTATAACCGTACGCATCGGCTTTCTCGCCGACCAGTTCTTCCCACTCACGAAGTTCGATTCCGATCCAGTCGTTGAACCAGATCGGGTAATCCACGAGCGCGTGATAGCTGTAAACGTCGGTATTGGCCCAGATCAGCGCGATCACGGCACCGATAATCAGGAGAAGCGAATAGTTGGTGACGAAATTCCAGACCCGATACATGCGCTCTCCCCAGTTTACATTGCCGGTTTAGCTAGCCGAGGGCGGGCGGTGCGGCAAGGTGGTGTCTGCGAAAATACGGGACGTCCTGCAGGTCCGCACAGGATCGGTGGCTCGGGGGGGCGTGATGCGGACAGAAGTTCGCAGCCTGAATGCTCCTTCTTCCGCTTCATAAGCCGTGTCACGGTCATACCCCAACGTGCTATATGAATGTGTCGCGAAACTTGTAATCGTGCCCGATGCCCCCCATCACCGCTTCGTCCCTGACGCCGAATGCAGGCTTCAGATCGGCGACAAGGCAACGTCTTTCCATGGCCGACAACAGAACTGTCACGGGCAACTTCGCAGGTGTGTCACAATATGACTCTCTGCCGCCGGTCTTACGACAGATCATGCGGGGTCTTGACGGCCCCGTGTGCGTTGAATGGCTTGGGCAGTTGCAGCGCCCGTACGACGCGCGCTGACGTAAGGGGCAAATGCCCTTCTTTTTTGGGATCGCAGTCAACATAAAGGCCCCCGAAGGGGCCTTTTGCTGACTACAGGTCTGGCTGAACGTCAAATCCAGTACGGTGCCAGGCCATAACTCTGATAGGTTCTGGTCTCCCAGTCCCGATCCCGTTCCCAGCCTTCTTCAGCGGCAGGGGCATCATTCAGTTGGTCTTCGGTGATCGACGTTCGGAAACCGCCAAGGCTCTTGTCGTAGGTCAGCGTTTCCCATGGAACAGGCCGCTCATCGCCACCCATCCCCAGCAATCCGCCGAAGCTCATCACAGCATAGGCGACTTTACCGGACGACTTGTCGATCATTACCCGATCGATCGTACCGACGTTCGAGTTGTCGGCGCCATAGACCGTTGTTCCGGATACATCGCCGGCAGCGACCAGATTCGCATCATCATGTACCATTGTTTCCTCCGTTTGCAGGTTTCGACCCCTTGCAGGGATCTTGAATGAAAAACGAAAGACCCCCCTGCGCGGTTCCCTCGGGCTTCCTGCCTTCGGCATGGTTCCGCGTGTTCGAAGAAATGAATTCAGGCTGGTCGAGATGCCGGAAGCTTTCACGACAAAGGCCCCCGTGACGGGGGCCATTGCTTTGCGCCAATCAGCGCGATTTCATTTGACCGGCGGGCGGCTTTCGCGCCCCGGCATGGCCGGGACGCTGCCGCCGCATCGACAGACTTTCCTGTGGAAAGCCGTCTTACATCATGCCGCCCATGCCGCCCATGTCGGGCATGCCGCCGCCGCCGCCACCGGCACCCGGCTTCTCGGGTTTATCGGCAACCATGGCTTCCGTGGTGATCAGCAGACCGGCGATCGAAGCCGCATCCTGCAAGGCGTGACGAACGACCTTGGCCGGGTCGATGACGCCGAACTTGAACATATCGCCATATTCTTCGGTCTGCGCGTTGAACCCGAACTTGGGATCGTTGCTTTCACGAACCTTGCCCGCAACGACCGAGCCATCGACACCGGAGTTTTCGGCGATCTGACGCAGCGGAGCTTCGAGAGCCTTGCGCACGATCGAGATGCCGACCGTCTGATCGTTGTTCGCACCGGTCATATCCACCAGCGACTTGCCGGCCTGAACCAGAGCAACACCACCGCCAACGACGATGCCTTCCTGAACCGCAGCACGGGTCGCGTTCAGCGCGTCATCGACACGGTCCTTACGCTCCTTCACTTCGGTCTCGGTCATGCCGCCGACGCGGATGACAGCAACGCCGCCTGCCAGCTTGGCAACACGTTCCTGCAGCTTTTCACGGTCGTAGTCCGAGGTGGTTTCCTCGATCTGCTGACGGATCTGGCTGACGCGGGCTTCGATCTCGGCTTTCTCACCGGAACCGTCCACGATGGTCGTCGTGTCCTTCGTGATCGAGACGCGCTTGGCGGAGCCCAGCATGTCCATGGTCACGTTTTCCAGCTTCATGCCCAGATCTTCCGAGATGACCTGACCACCGGTCAGGATCGCGATATCCTGCAGCATCGACTTGCGACGATCACCGAAGCCCGGAGCCTTGACGGCCGAAATCTTCAGGCCACCGCGCAGCTTGTTCACGACCAGCGTGGCCAAGGCCTCGCCTTCGACGTCTTCAGCGATGATCAGCAGCGGCTTCTGCGACTGGATCACCTGCTCCAAAAGCGGAACCATCGGCTGCAGCGACGAAAGCTTCTTCTCGTGCAGCAGGATAATCACGTCTTCCAGTTCGGCGGTCATCTTGTCGGCATTGGTCACGAAGTACGGCGACAGGTAGCCACGGTCGAACTGCATGCCTTCGACGACATCGGTCTCGGTCTCGAGGCCTTTGTTCTCTTCTACGGTGATGACACCCTCGTTGCCGACTTTCTGCATTGCGTCGGCGATCTGACGACCGATTTCCGCTTCGCCGTTGGCCGAGATGGTGCCGACCTGCGCGACTTCGTCGCTGTCGGTCACGTCACGGGCGGCGGCCTTGATGGCCTCGACGACCTTGGCAGTGGCCAGGTCGATGCCGCGCTTCAGGTCCATCGGGTTCATGCCCGCTGCGACCGACTTCATGCCTTCCTTGACGATGGCCTGGGCCAGAACCGTCGCGGTGGTGGTGCCGTCACCGGCCTCGTCGTTGGTCCGGGAAGCGACTTCCTTGACCATCTGCGCGCCCATGTTCTCGAACTTGTCCTCAAGCTCGATCTCTTTGGCGACAGACACACCATCCTTGGTGATGCGGGGGGCACCGAACGACTTGTCCAGAACCACGTTGCGGCCCTTGGGGCCCAGCGTGACCTTGACAGCGTCGGCCAGGATGTTGACGCCTTTCAGAATACGATTGCGGGCGTCGGTGCTGAATTTCACGTCCTTAGCGGCCATGTTATTCTCCTAGAATTTGAATGTTTTGCAGGACGTTCTTCAGGCCATAATGCCGAGAATGTCCGACTCTTTCATGATCAGCAGGTCTTCACCGTCGATCTGAACTTCGGTGCCCGACCATTTGCCGAACAGGATCTTGTCGCCGGCCTTGACCGACGGGGCGATCAACTCGCCCGAATCCTTGCGGGCGCCTTCGCCCACAGACACGATCTCGCCCTCGGCGGGCTTTTCCTTGGCGGTGTCTGGAATGATGAGACCGCCCTTGGTCTTTTCGTCGGATTCGACACGGCGGACCAGAACGCGGTCCTGCAGCGGTTTGAAAGCCATTGCGTCAGCCTTTCAGTTAGATGTTTCCCTTTGTCACTCACCTGTAGGGAGTGCCAACGACGGGTAGGTAGGCGCTTGAAATCAGGGTGTCAACGGGTCCGGATACCAAGACATTTAATTAAAGATCCAAGCTCGCTTCAGGCTTTGTTCATGACCCCGTCCGAAGGTGTTCTCAACGGAGGGCCCGGTCATGACAGGCGAGAATTCCAGGGGCAGCGCGAAGCCCGATCAACACGAAAGCGAAGATGGTGGCAAAGGCAACGACACCATCAAGGGTGGGGATGGCAACGACAGATTGCGCGGAAACGGCGGTCACGACTCGATCCGGGGTGGGCGGGGCAATGACACGCTGGAAGGCGGCGATGGCAACGACACCGTCTGGGGCGAGGATGGCAATGATTCCATCGACGGCGGCGAAGGCGATGATGCGCTTGTCGGCGGACATGGTGCGGACACGATAAAAGGCGGCAGTGGCGATGATCGGATATGGGGTCAGGACGGCCGCGACAGCATCGAGGGCGGCGACGGCGACGACAGCGTTGCCGCCGGATCGGATGACGACACAGTTCGCGGCGGCGGCGGAAACGACCAGCTCTGGGGCGAAGCGGGCAACGACAGTATCGACGGCGGAGAAGGTGACGACGGTCTCTCGGGCGGGGATGGCAACGACACGCTGGATGGCGGTGCGGGCAGCGACATTCTCATGGGTGAAGGCGGCAACGACAGCATTCGTGCAGGCGATGGGCGCAATTCCGTCGACGGCGGCGCGGGCGATGACACGATTACTGCCGGAGACGGAGACGATACGATCCGTGGCGGCACCGGCAATGACGACATTAACGTGGGCGGCGGCCAGAACACCGTCGATGGCGGCGACGGCGATGACACGGTCCTGGCCGGCGGCGGCGATGACAGTATCGATGGAGGTTCGGGCCGCGACAACCTGGCGGGCGGCGGTGGCGACGACACCATTCACGGCGGCACGGACGACGATACGATTGAGGGCGGGTCCGGCCAGAACGAACTCTCCGGCGGCGACGGCGACGACCGCATAACCGGCGGGGATGACAATGACACGATCTACGGCGGGGCCGGAGGCGACAGCATCGGCGCCGGGGACGGTAACAATTATATCGACGGTGGCAGCGGTAATGATCTGGTCGAATTCAACGGCACCGGCGGCGGCATCTCCACCATCGGCTGGGGTGACGGATACGGGAATGACACGGTTACCGGCTTCGATCCGGCAACCGATTTCATCGACCTCTCCGACGGGATGAATCAGGATGACCTGATCTTCACGGCGACGGAAAACCCGAAAATCTGGAAGATCACGATCAGGGACGGCAATCCCGACGACAGCCTGACCCTGGATTTCACTCAGTATCAGCACACCAACATCACCGAAGAGGACCTGCGCGCCCGCGTCAGCGGCCACGAGGCTTCGGACCCGGACGAGGCGCATTCCACCCCCGCCTGCTTCACGCCCGGCAGCCGCATCCTGACCGATGAGGGCCCATGCCGGATCGAGGATCTGCAGGTTGGCGACCGCATCGCCACCCGCGACCACGGTTCCCTGCCCCTGCGCGCGCTGCTGCGCACCCGGCTGACAGCCGAACAGATCGCCGACCGGCCTGAATTGCGGGCCGTCGTCCTGCCGCGCGGATGTCTGGGCAATGGTCTTCCCCTACGGCGCTCGGTCGTATCGGCCCAGCACGGTCTGCGCTGCGATCTGCCGGACGGGCCTGCCCTGATCCGTGCGCGCCATATCGTGGAAATCGGGAAATGTGGCCATCGGTCGCGGGGCGGCGCGCAAGGCCTGACCTATCTCCATCTGCTTCTGGACCGGCATGCGCTGGTCTCGGTCGACGGCCTGTGGTCCGAGTCGTTCCGCCCCGGCCCCCACACGACGGCAGGGCGGGCTTTGCTGCGAGTGTTCCCGGCAAGTGCCGCCTTCGTCCAGACCCTTCGAACCGCGCGGCGTTCGGACCTGCGCCAACTGTCGCGACAGGCCATCCGAACGGGACTCTGCAGTGCCGCCCAAGCTGCGACGGTGGTTGACACATCCTGACACGACCTCTTCGCAAGTCTTTCGCAGCCGACTTGCCTATCCCCCTGACGCCGCTAGCTGTCGGCGCATGGATTTACCCGATGAGATCGCCGCCTGCCGCCACTGCGCAGAGCGCTTTGCGGCTACTGCAACGGCGCATTTGCCTCGTCCCGTTGTCTGGTTCCGGCCCGGCGCGCCGATCGTCGTGGCCAGCCAGGCACCCGGACTGCGCGCGCATACATCCGGCAAACCTTTTGACGACCCATCCGGCGTGCGGCTGCGCGACTGGATGGGGGTGGATGGCGAGACGTTCTGGAACCGCGACAAGGTGGCGATCGTGCCGATGGGGTTCTGCTTTCCCGGTTACGACATCAAGGGATCGGACCTGCCGCCACCTCGCATTTGCGCCAGAATGTGGCGCGCCGCCGCCCTCGACCATGTCGGCTCGCCAAAGGTCACGTTGCTGATCGGCGGCTATGCGCAGGATTGGCACCTGGGAAAAGGCCGTGTCACCGACCGGGTTCGCGACTGGCGCAGCCGCGCGCCCGGCATCTTCTGCTTGCCCCATCCGTCATGGCGCAATACCGGATGGCTCAGACGTCACCCCTGGTTCGAGGCCGATACCTTGCCTGCCCTGCGCCGCGCCATCAAGGATGCCCTGACATGACCCCCCTTGATCGCGCCCATCTCGCAGCGGAAGACGACGGCACCGACACCGCCCGCCTGACCTTTTTCGAACGTCTCGCCGAAGCAGAGCTGCACCTGTTGCTGGACGACGGCGATAGCCGCGACGGCACGATCACCCCTCGCCTGTTCGAGATCGAGGGCACGCGCTATGCCCTCGCCTTCGACCTTCCGGACCGCCTGACCGATTTCGCCGGGGCCGCAGCCACCGCCACGCTGTCTGGCCGTCGGTTGGCGACCATGCTGGCCTCCGAAAACCTGGGTCTCGGCCTCAACCTCGAAGACGCGCCATCGGCTCAACTGCTGGACCCTGAGGCCCTGCGCTGGCTGAACAGGACGCTCGCCCATCAGCCCGAAGAGACCGAAGCCCGCATTCAGGAGGTCTCCTCCCCCGGTGACATCCCCGACGCCCTGCTGACGGCGTTGGACGGCAAACTGGGGCTGGCCGTCGGATTGGCCCGCACCGGATACCTGGCCGGGGTCGCCTATGAGGGCGGCACGCGGGGTCACATTCTGGGATTTGTCGATGTCGTGCCGGGGGCCGAAGGCGATCTGGCGCGCGCGGTGTCCGAGGCGCTGGTGTTCTCAGGTCTCGATGCCGGCCAGATCGACGTGACCTTCCTGCGCGCTGCGCACCCCCTGGCCGCAACACTCGCCCGGCATGGCCTGCGGATAGATCTGCCGGTGCCGGACGCGCCCGCGACGCCCACGGCACCCGGCACGGATGCGCCGCCGCGTTTGCGTTAGCGCCCGCTTCGTCATTTCAGAATATCGCGGTCACGATGGGCGGTGTCCCTGCATCGGGGCCAGCGTGATGCCTTCGGTCTCCAGCCCGGCGCGCACGGCTCGGGCAATGGCAACCGCATCGGGACCGTCGCCATGCAGGCAGATAGAGTCGCAGGCCGCAGGGATCTGTCGGCCCGAATTGGCGATGATCGCCGCGGACTTCACGAAGGCCACCATCCGCGCAGCCGCATCATTCGGGTCATGCACCATTGCACCCGGTTGGCCGCGTGTCACCAGCGTGGCATCGTCGTTGTAGCCCCGGTCGGCGAATATCTCGCCCGCCCAGCGTGCGTCCAGTGATCTGGCCGCCGCCTCCTGCGCCGTGCCCGCCAGAACCAGCAGGATGACGTCCGGATCGACGCGCAAGGCCGCGGAATACGCCGCGCGCGCCATCTCGATGTCTTCGGAGGCCATGTTCGCCATCGCACCATGCAGTTTGAAATGACGGACCTGTGTGCCCAACGCCGCCGCCATGCCGCGCGCCGCGCCGAATTGCCATATGACAAGATTGGCAAGGCTCTCTCCGGGCATCGACATGCGCCGCCGACCAAACCCCTGAAGGTCGGGAAATCCCGGATGCGCCCCGATGCCGACCCCCCTGTCGCGGGCCTGCGTCATCGTCCGTGCCATCACGTCCCAGTCCCCGGCATGCGCCCCACAAGCGACGTTGGCCGAGGTCACGATGTCCAGCAACGCGCCGTCGTTCCCCATCCGCCAGTCGCCGAAGGCTTCGCCCATGTCGGCATTCAGATCGATGTGCATCAGCTATCTCCGTCGCGGGCGGACATCACGCCGCCGATCAGTTGCAGGCTTAGCAGGTCCGTGATCTCGGACGGATCGCGGACCAGCGGCGACACCTCGGGGCGTTTGGACCGGGCCGCGCGCGCCTCGGCCAGTGTCACGAACCGGAACCGCAATTTCGCCCCCGGCACTGCCTGCATGGCCCGCGGCATGTCAGCGGAAATCACCGTGCCGATCCGCGGATAGCCGCCGGTCGTCTGACATTCTGGCCCAAGGATATACGGCACGCCATCGCCGGTCATCTGCACATCGCCCGGCAGGATGAAATCCGACAGCAGGTTCAGCTGTGCTTCGGTCGCGAAGCCCGGTCCATTCATCGACAGCCTGACGCCCTGCCGATTGCCGCGCATATCGCGGGTAAATGCCGTGTCGGCGAAGCGGGCCAGTTCCGCTTCGGGAAACAGCCGTGTCTGCGGTGTCGGCAGCAGCCGCAGAAGCCCGCCGCCCAGCCGCTCGCTCGCCGCGACCTTCCGGGGCCGCAGCACCTGTGGCATGCCGGGCAGACGGTCGCCCGCGGTCAGCGGTTTGCCGATATTGGCAATCAGGTGCGCGGCGCGACTGCCCAGCATCGTTTCGGTCTGGAAACCACCGGGAACGTGGACGTAGGAGTATACCCCCTGCCCGCTTGGCCGCAGGTTCAGCGTTGCTTGGTCCTCCAGCGTCTGGGCGGTATTCCAAGCCACCGCGCGGCCATCCATGTCGGCGCGCATCGGTGCCCCGGTCAGCGCAACGGTCGTGGCCCCGTGGGCGCGCAGACACAACGGCGATCCCGGTGTCTCGATCCCCGCGCCGACCTGACCCAGAAGGGCGTCGGCATCGTCCAGCGCATGCTGGTCGGCGGCCCCGCCATGGGCCAGCCCCTGAGTCAGATAACCCGCGCGGCCGCGATCCTGAATTGTCACCATCGGGCCGCAGGACAGAACTTCGATCATGGCAAAACCTCGAACGTCGCACCGCCGTGGCGGTCGGGATCAGCGGCAGCCTCATCCCGCAATTCCGACATGGAAACGGCGGGAAATATCACTTCGTCCCCCGGTGTCAGCGCGATGGGACGGTCCCGCGACGGGTTGAAACACCCGAACAGCGTGCGACCGACCTGACGCCAGCCCGTCGGTGCCTCGGTCCCGAACAGGACAAGCTGCCGGACCGCCGTGACCAGCGCGCCTTCGGGAACCTTCGGCGTCAAGCCCGTCTGACGCGGCAGGTCCCATTCAGGCGGTAATATTCCGGTGTAGGGCATGCCCGGCACGAACCCCAATGCCAGAACCCGCACCCGCGCTGACGACAGCGCCGCAATGGCATCGGCCTGCGACAGCCCGGCCATCGCGGCGGCCTCCTCCAGCTGTGGGCCATCGTCGCCGCCATAGCTGCAGGGGATGCGCCACAAGCGGCGGGCGGGCGGCACGATCTGCGACCAGTCGCGGGCGTTCAGGCGATCGGTGAGCGCAGCCTCCAGCGCCTCAGGGTCACCTTCGTATCGCACCAGCACCGACCCGAGGGACGATGCGGTTTCGACCACACCTGTTATCGGCTCGGCCTCCAACCCGGCGCGAAAAGCGACGCAGGCGCGATTGGCGCGGTCATCCAGCGTTGGGGCGAAACGCAGCAAAAGTGCCGCTTCGCCCAATGGCTCGATCCGGGGGAAATGTTCTGACATCCGGCCATGGGTCGCTTGCCGTGCAGGCCGCGTCAAGCCTTGCACCGCCGGGCGGCCCGTGGAACCAAGGCCCATGCGCCTTGCCTATACCATGACCGAAGGTCGCGGAGAGCTTGATCCCCTTTTGCATCGCGTGGCCCTGGCGGCCATCGCGCAGGGCCATCGCGTCGCCGGGATCGTGCAGATCAACAGCGACCGGCCGGGCTGCGCCCGCTGCGACATGGACGCAGTCGTACTGCCCGATGGCCCGGTCATCCGCATCAGCCAATCGCTGGGCCGCGAGGCACGGGGCTGTCGGCTGGATGCCGAAGGACTGGAAACCGCCGTCGCCGCTGCCGAAGCATGTCTGGCACAGGGTGTGGACCTGCTGATCGTCAACAAGTTCGGCAAACAGGAAGCCTCGGGCCGCGGGTTCCGTCCGGTGATCGCCGCCGCGCTGGAGACAGGCGCCGACGTGCTGGTCGGGGTGAACCCGCTGAACCTCAACGCTTTGCAGATGTTCACGGGGGGGACGGCGGATGCCTTGAAGGCGGACGCAACGGTGTTGCTTGACTGGATCGCGGCGCGACAGGCCTGACAGACCATTTCGAAAGGCCTTGAGCTGCAATGCGAACGACCCGTAGCACTCGACACACAGAAAAGTCGATCCCGAATGGGCAGTGCCGTGTCGAAGGCCGGTGGCAGTCCGAGCGGACCCGGCATCGAATACCCATTGGGCGCAAAATACGGTGAACCCGTCTGGCCGCGATCTCGCCCAAGGTGTCGATCAATTGCGCCACATTTCAGAAGCCAGACGTGTGACGCCTCAGGCGGTCGGCAGTGCGGCAAAATTCTGCGCGGTCTGGAGTATTGCGCCATCGCCCGGCAGGCTGCCAAATGCCCTTGGCCCAGACCAGGAAAGGACCGTCGCAACGAGCGGCAGACTGCGTCTCGGCCAACCTCACCGCCCCGCGCGGCAAGGCGAAGATAGGCGGCAAGTCTGTCGACCATGCAATTGGATCATACCTGCAACCCGGATCGATGTAACGGCCCTTGATTCGCCGAACATCCGGCCCCGGCTTCCCCGCATTGCCCGAACATGGGATCTTGTCGCGCATTACAAACACGACACTTCGCCGCTCAGCCCTTGCGGCGGTGCCGCATGGAAGCCTAGGACGTGCCCACGATGCCAAACCCCAGCCCTTCCCCCGCCGCGACGCCGATCAAGGCCTGGCACATCTGGCTCTGGCCTGTGCTGTTGGTCGTGATCGCCTTGGGCATGTGGTTGCTGCCTTGGGGCGACTGGGTTCCGATTCTGCGCGATTGGGTCAAGTCGCACGGCACATACGGGATCGTGGTTTTCGTCCTGGCCTATGTGGTTGTCGTAATCCTGCCGCTGCCTGCGGCGGCGATGTCGGTGGTCGGCGGGTTGGCATTCGGCTGGTGGGGATATCCGCTTTCGATGCTGGGCAGTATCCTCGGTGCGATTCCACCCTTTCTTATCGGTCGACACTGGCTGCGCGCGCCCCTGATGCGCCGGATCGACGGACCCCGCGTCCGCGCCGCCGACCGGGCAATCGCCCAGAACAGTCTGGTCTTCGTCGTGCTGCTTCGATTGACGCCGATCCTGCCGTTCACGGCACAGAACTGGTTACTGGGGTTTACGGCCGTGCGACCCTGGACATATCTTCTAGCGACGACGGCAGGACTGGCACCGGGCACTTTGGCCATGGTCTGGATCGGTGAAATGGGCGGGCTGGCCACTGTCGGGGCAAGCCGGGCACAACTGATGCTGGGCGGCGGCGGTTTGCTGGCCTTCGGATTGATGGTGATCTGGCTGGGCCGGGTCGCCACGCGCGAGATGCGGCGTGCCGGGTTTCACAAGACCGGACCGGCCCAGCCCCTTGCCGACAATGCCATACGTCCGGAATCCAAACCGACTCTCCCCGACAACTGAACGCCCCCGCCTTTCGACCTCCTGCGCAAAGCGCAACAGATTGGCCTCCGCAGGCACGGCGAAACATGTATTTTCACCACGGAAATTGCTGTGCCGCTGGCCGTGGCCGTTCTGATCGGATGCAAGACCCGGTCGAAACCGGCCGACCAAAGTTGCAACAGGGACTGAACTGTCCCCCCTGGCTTCAGCCTTCCTGTTCAGGCGGGGAGCGTTCGAACATGTCGTCGGTCGCGTCTTCTTCGGTGTCCGGCACATCGTCCGGGCGTGGGGAGCTGTCCAGCAAACCGGCGCCGCGCAATTCCTTCAGGCCCGGCAGATCGCGCGGGGACGAAAGGCCGAAATGGTCGAGGAAACCCCGTGTCACGACGAAAGTCACAGGCCGCCCCGGCGTGTTGCGGCGCTGGCCCAGCCTGATCCAGTCCAGTTCCATCAACTGCTCGACCGTGCCCTTGCTGACCGAAACGCCGCGGATTTCTTCAATCTCGGCGCGTGTGACGGGCTGGTGATAGGCGACGATGGCCAGCGTCTCGACCGCCGCCCGGCTCAGCTTGCGGGTCTCGACCGTCTCGCGCGTCATCAGAAACGCAAGGTCCGCCGCAGTGCGGATCGCCCAGGCATCGCCCACGCGCGCCACCCGTACGCCCCGTCCGTCATATCGTTTCGCCAACTGCTCCAACGCGGCGGGCGCGTCGCAGCCGTGTGGCAGGCGGGCGTGTAACTCGCCCACCGTGACCGGTGTGGCCGAGGCGAACAGGATCGCCTCGACCATCCGTTCCTGTTCGGCCAGCAGCGGTGCTTCGAACAGGGTCTCGGGTCTGGTGGTTTCGCCGTCCCTCACGCCGTCCCCCGAATTCGGATCGGTCCGAACATATCGGTCTGCTGCAATTCAAGCCGTCCGTTCTTGGCCAGTTCAAGCGTCGCGGCAAAGGTCGAGGCAGTGGCCGAGCGTCGCCGCGCCGGATCGCCGTCCCAGCCATCGGGCAAAAATGACATCAGGTCGGCCCAGTCCAGGGTTGCGCCGATCAGCGGACGCAGATGCAACAGCGCCTCCTCCATGGTAAAAACGCCGTCGCGGTCCATGACGAAGGGGCGGAAATCGTCACGCGTCCTCAGACGGGCATAACCCTGCATCAGGTCCAGCAGTGTCGCCGTCCAGACCACCTTGCGCGATCGTTCCAGCCCTTGCGGCTCGCCACGGGCAAAGACATCCCGGCCCAGCTGATCGCGGGCCATGAGTCGGGCGGCGGCAGTACGCATCGCCTCAAGTCGTTCCAGCTGAAACGCCAGATGCGCCGCCAGATCTTCGGCGCTTGGCCCTTCATCCTCGGGGTCGGGCGGCAACAGAAGGCGCGACTTCAGGAAGGCCAGCCAGGCGGCCATGACCAGATAGTCGGCCGCAAGCTCCAGCCGCAATTCCCGCGCCTTTTCGACGAAAACCAGATATTGCCGGGCCAGTTGCAGGACCGAGATCGTGCGCAGGTCGACCTTCTGCGTCCGCGCCAGCGTCAGCAAAAGGTCCAGCGGCCCCTCGAACCCATCGACATCGACGATCAGCGCCTCGGCGGCCAGACGTTCGGCAACCGTGTCCGGATCGGGGTCACGGACCGGGCCTTCGATGAAGTCGTCTGCAAGTTCGTCGGCCACGCGCGTCCCCTCAGGACATGAGGGCGTCAAGTTCCGCATGGGCTGCCTTGATGTCAAGCTCGACCGGGGCAGCACGCATCGACAGGGCGCGGTCGGCGCGGGTCTGACCCACATCCGACAGGCAAGGCGTGTTTTCCGCCACCGCCGCCATGTCGTCCCATTCGCCGTTGCAATGCAGGATCACGTCACACCCCGCCGCGATCGACGCCTTGCACCGGCTGGCCATGTCACCCGGCAGTGCCGCCATGCTAATATCGTCGGTCATCAGAAGGCCGTCAAACCCGATGCCACCGCGCACTTCAGCGATAACAGCGGCGGAAATCGTGCCGGGGGCGGTGTCGATATCGGAATAGACGACATGTGCCGACATTCCCAACGGCAGGTCGTTCAGTCGGCGGAAGACCTCGAAATCCGTGACCCGCAGGTCTTCACAGGAGGTATCGACACGCGGCAGGCCCAGATGGCTGTCGACATTGGCCCGCCCGTGCCCCGGAATATGCTTCATCACCGGCAGAACGCCCCCCTGAAGGCAGCCTTCGGCGTTGGCGCGCGCGCGCGCTGAAACGGTTTCGACGCTATCTCCATAGAGCCGGGACAACAGGAAGGGATGCGTAGTTTCGGTTGCGATATCGGCGGTCGGCGTACAGTTCACGTCGATGCCGACGTTGTGCAATTCGCGCGCGATCAGCGTGGCGCGCAGGAACATCGCGCGCTCCGGGTCCGAAGCCCTGCACATCTGCGTCAGAGGTCGGGACCAGCGCGTCCAGAACGGCGGGCCGAGGCGTTGAACGCGTCCGCCTTCCTGATCGATCAGGATCGGGGCATCGCGGCCCAGGGCGTCGCGGAGGGATGCCGTCAGGGCGCGCAACCGATCCGGGGTATCGACATTGCGGGCGAACAGGATGAAGCCCCAGGGGTCGCAGTCTCGGAAAAATGCGGCCTCCCTGGTGCTTAGGTCGGGGCCTTCACACCCAAGGATAAAGGCCCCGGCGGGCATGTCAGCGGACAGTGACGGGGATGCAGGCGGCGTCTTTCGCCAGCAATTCGGCACAGAACCGGCGCGCGTCCGAACTGTCGTCGAACCCGACAACGCGCAGCCGCCAGAAATCGCGTCCTCCCGAGTTGGCCTTCTGGATCATCCGACCCTTGCCGACCATGTAGGCGCGAAAACGACCTTCCAGTCGGTCCCATTCGCTGCGCGCGACGCTCTCGCTGCCAAAAGCACCGAGTTGTACGACGCGCGTGCCCGGCTTGACGGTGGACGGGTCGACATCCCGCGAGGACACGACCGGGGCCGGAGCCGAAGCCGGAACAGAGGTTTCGATAGACGCGACGCGCGTGCCTTCCGACTGCGCCGGGGCCTCGGTCGGGACCGTGGCGGGACCGTTGCGCAGGGCAGCAGGTCGCTGACCGGCGGGACGCTGGCGGGGGCGCGACGACTGGGAGATGCCGGATGCTTTTGCTGACACAACAGCGGCCACGGGCTCGGAGGGTGCGGTCGTGACAGCCGGTGTCACAACAACCTGCTCGACCGGTGCGCTCGCCCCGACAAGCACCTGATCCTCATCGGCCTCGACCGAGGCCAGTTCAAGACTTTCCAGTTGCTCGGGCAAGTCGATCTCAGCCGTCTGACCATGGGGCACCTTTGCCGGGGTCACCTGTGGCTCGTCGGCCTCGGATGTCGCAACGGCAGCCGCGTATGCCACACTCTGTGAAGCTTCGGCGGTGGCCATACGCTCAGCCAGGGCCGGCGCGTTCAGCGTGACGGGCGGCGGGGCCAGCACGATCTGGTCCGGGGCCGGGGCCGCCACGCCACCGGACGTGATGTCGGACAGGGCCATACCCTGAAACGGGGCAACTGTGCCGCCTGGGTCTTTCGGGGCCACGCGCATCGGACCCTCCAGTGCCGCGATGACGGGCACGCCCGACACATCGCGGAACGTCAGGTCGATGGCCCAGACCGCCATTCCGGCTGTCAGCCCCAACGAGGTCAGCGCCCCGGCCCAGTTCGCAAAGCCGAAATTGCGCACGGCCTCCATAACGCGAGAAGGCTCTTCCGCGCCGTAGTCGGCGCCGTAATAGTCGAAATCCGCCATGTGCCTGCCCTCCACCTTCCGACGCGGCGTTGCCCCGGAGGTTGTGTGTCACTGCCATCAAGATCCGGCTGCTACCCGAATCTCATCTCACCGATGGACGCGGGGTTGACCCCGCTGTCCGCCTCTCAATCGCCTGCGACGCTCAGCCCTTTCAGGGTCTTCAGCGCATTTCATTCGCAGGTTCGACGCCCAGAATACCCAGACCAGCCGCAATTACAACGGCCACGGACCGGGCCAGTGCGATCTTTGCGCGACTGACATTGGCGTCATCTTGCAGGAATCGCAGTGACGGATCGTCATTGCCGCGATTCCAGTGACCATGCAGCGCGGACGCCAGTTCATATAAATAGAAGGCCACACGGTGCGGCTCGTGGGTGCGCGCGGCGATCTCGACCAGCCGGGGCCATTCCGCCACCTTGGCCGCCAACGCCTGTTCAGCTTCGTGGCGAAGATGTGACAGGTCGGCGGATATGAGCGCAGCATCGGACACGTCCATCCCCGACTCGGTTGCCTTTCGCAGCACCGAACATACGCGGGCGTGGGCATACTGGACATAGAAGACCGGGTTGTCCTTCGACTGTTCCAGCACCTTGTCGATGTCGAAATCCAGCGGCGCGTCGTTCTTGCGGGTCAGCATGACGAATCGGGTGACGTCCCGACCGACCATGTCGACCACGTCCGCCAGCGTCACGAACGTCCCTGCCCGCTTGGACATCTTCAGCTGCTCGCCACCGCGGGTCAGCTTCACCAGTTGCGTCAGCTTGATATCCAGCGGCACGCGCCCGTCGGTCAGCGCCGCGACCGCCGCCTTCATCCGTTTGACATAGCCGCCATGATCCGCCCCGAACACGTCGATCAGCGCGTCGAACCCGCGCTGCGTCTTGTCGTAATGATACGCGATGTCGGGCGCGAAATACGTCCAGCCACCATCGGATTTCCGGATCGGACGGTCGACGTCGTCACCGTAGTCGGTCGATCTGAACAGCGTCTGCTCCCGCGGCTCCCAGTCTTCGGGCAACTTTCCCTTGGGCGGCTCCAGAGTGCCGCGATAGATCAGGCCCTTGGCGTCCAGCGCGGCGATCGCGGCTTCGATCTGTCCGGTGCCATAAAGCGCCTTCTCGGACGAGAACACGTCCATCTCGACGCCCAACAGCGCCAGATCGGCGCGGATCAGCGTCATCATGGCATCGGTCGAGAATTCACGGACTTCGGCCAGCCAGACCTGTTCGTCCTTGTCTACATAGGCGTCGCCAACCTTGGCCTTGAGCGCCTCGCCCACTTCGATCAGGTAGTCGCCCGGATATGTGCCTTCGGGCCAATCCACGCTGAGATCATGCGCCTCAAGATACCGATTATAGACCGAGCGTGCCAGCACATCGACCTGCGCACCCGCATCATTGATGTAGTATTCACTGGTGACGTCATGGCCCGAAAATGCCAGTAGAGAAGCCAGCGCATCGCCGAATACCGCGCCCCGTGTGTGCCCGACGTGCAGCGGCCCGGTCGGGTTGGCGCTGACGTATTCGACATTGACCCGCGCGCCATTTCCCATGTTCGACCGCCCGAAAGCCGTGCCCTGCGCCAGCACCTCGCCCACGATCTGCATCCAGACCGACGGATCCAGCCGGATATTCAGGAACCCCGGTCCCGCCACCTCGGCACTGGCCACGCGGGGGTCGGCGGTCAGCCGTGTGGCCAGATTACCGGCGATATCGCGCGGCTTCATTCCCGCCGGTTTCGCCAGCACCATCGCCGCATTGGTCGCCATGTCGCCATGCGCCGCATCGCGCGGCGGCTCCACCGTGACGTTCGCGGTATCAAGGCCGTCGGGCAGGATGCCGTCGCGCGTCATCGCGGACAGGGTGTCGATGGTCAGGGCACGAATATCGGAAAACAGGTTCATTGCAGTCGGTCCTAGCGGGGTTCCGCCCCTTTACCGCCGCTTGCGGCCGTTCTCAATGGTCGGGGCGAATCCGCAAAACTTCGCCCATGTTCCCGTGGTTCTTCGCGCTCAGCCGATCAGCGTTTCATGACTTTGCAATGCGAACCGATCCGTCATGCCGGCGATGTAATCGGACACGATGCGGGCCAGCGCGCTTTCGTCGTCGGCTTCCTCCACGTCCTTGCGCCATTGCTTGGGCAGATCGTCCGTATGCGCCATGAACCACGGGAAGAGGTCGTCGACCACCTGCGTCACCTGTTCGCGCATCGCAATAACCGTTGGCGCGCGATACATCCGTTCGAACAGAAATGCGCGGATGACCTTCAGGTCGGACCAGAGCGCGGGCGAGAACTGCACCATCATCCGACCCGCCGCACGGATATCTTCGGGCGATTGCGGTGCCAGATCGCGAAGGTTGCCTTCGGTCACGCGGATCACATCCTCGACCAGGACACCGAAGAACCGGCGCAGGGCTTCATGTCTGCGGCGATAGTAGTTCAGACCGGGATACTTGATATCCACCTCGGCAAAACAATCCCGCAGGATCGGCAGTTCGGCCAGATCGTCGGTTGAAAACAGCTCCGCCCGCAACCCGTCGTGCAGGTCGTGGTTGTTATAGGCGATGTCATCGGACAGGGCGGCGACCTGTGCTTCGGCGCTTGCATGCGTGTGCAATTCCAGATCGTGCAGCGCGTCGTATTCGACCAGCGCCCATGGAACAGGGTCCAGCACGGGACCGTTGTGCTTGGCGATGCCCTCAAGCGTTTCCCATGTCAGGTTCAACCCGTCCCATTCGGCATAATGCCGCTCCAACCGTGTGACGATCCGCACGGCCTGCGCGTTGTGATCGAAGCCGCCATAGGGCGTCATAAGCCGGTTCAGCGCCTCCTCTCCGGTATGACCGAACGGCGTGTGGCCAAGATCGTGGGCCAGCGCCACGCCCTCGGTCAGTTCCATGTTCAGACCAAGGTGCTTGCTGATCGTGCGTGCCACCTGCGCCACTTCGATCGAATGCGTCAGGCGGGTGCGGAAGTAATCGCCCTCATGTTCGATGAAGACCTGCGTCTTGTGCTTGAGCCGCCGGAACGCGCTGGCATGGATGATCCGGTCGCGATCCCGCTGAAACGGCGAGCGGAATGTGCTTTCCTCCTCGGGATACAGCCGCCCGCGGGTGCGGGCAGGATCGCAGGCAAAGGCAACTGTCACAAAGGGCTCACTTGGCAGGGAAGGTTGGCGACCATATATCTATCGCATAACGGATGCACAGCCCCGAGGCCAAGATGGACCTGTCCCTTCCCCCCCGCGTCACCCCCCGCGCTTTCGAGCGTCTGTCCGAAATCGGTGCAGGCGGTCAGGGCAAGGCCCTTCGCGTCGCGGTCGAGGGTGGCGGATGTTCCGGGTTCCAGTATCAGATCGAGTTGGATGACATTGCCGAAGGCGATACGGTGCTGGAGGGCGCGGGCGAAAAGGTCGTGGTAGACGAAGTGTCCCTGCCCTTTCTCGGCGGTGCGACCATCGACTTTACCGAAGAACTGATCGGCGCGCGGTTCACGATCCAGAACCCGAATGCCTCCAGCAGTTGCGGCTGCGGCGTCAGCTTCTCGATGTAGCCAGATCCGGTCGCGTGATCCGTACGAAGCGGGTCATCAGCGCCACGGTTGCCGCCGCCAGCCCGACGACCAGACCCAGCCAGATACCATCCGGTCCCAGCCCCAGCGGAAAGCCCAGCAGATAGCTGGCCGGTATACCCAGCACCCAATAGGACACGATCGCATAAATCATCGGCCGCCGCGTATCCTGCACCCCGCGCAGGAACCCCAGCGCCATGACCTGCCCCGCGTCCACAAGCTGGAACAGTGCCGCCAGCACCAGAAGATGCGTCCCCAGCGTCAGGATCGCGGCGGCATCCGGGTCGGTCGGGTCGACGAAATTCGATACAATCCATTCGCCAAAACCCAGATACATCACCAGCGACAGCGCCACGGCGATGCCCGACAGAAGGCCCGCCGCAATGGCCGCATGCCGCAAGGCGCCCGCGTCCCCCATGCCCCAGGCCCGCCCGACCCGCACCGTGGCCGCGGACGACAGGCCCAGATGGACCATGAAGGTCAAAGCCGCGATCTGGATCGCCACACCATGCGCGGCCAGCGGAACCGTCCCCAGCCAACCCATCATCAGGGCCGATCCGGTGAACAGGCCGGATTCGGACAGATGCGTCAGACCGATGGGCCAGCCCAGCCGAAATATCTCGCCGAAGGCGGGCCAGTCGGGTCGGTGGATGTTCCGCAGCAGATCGAACCGCGCCATGTCCGGACCACGCGTCGCATAAAGCGCCAGCACCAGCGTCGTCAGCACATGCACCGCTACCGAAGCCAGCGCCGCCCCGCGCAAACCCATTTCAGGAAAGCCCAGGTTCCCGAAAATCAACAGCCAGTTCAGCGCGATATTCAGCCCGGCGGCCACCAGCGTCGCGACAAGAACAATCCGGGTGCGTTCCAGCGCGCTCAGGTGGCTGCGGAACGTGGCGGTCAACAAAGCCGGGATCATGCCGAAACCTGCCACGCGCAGATAGCTTTGGGCGTCCGCCGCGACCGAAGCCCTCTGCCCCAGCGCCAGCAGGATCGGTTCGGAAAATATCATCAGGGGTGCCATTGCAAGGCCCGTCGCCAACGACAGCCACAGCCCCATTCGCGCAATCCTGCGCACCCGCACCTCGTCGTCCCTGGCCAGTGCGATGGCCGCCATGGGCATGCAGGCCACGGCAAAACCCGACCCCAGCACGAACATCGCGAAAAAGAACGACGTGCTGAGGGTCGATGCCGCCAATGCCGCGACCGAATAGCGCCCCAGCATCAATGTGTCGGTCAAGCCGATCAGAATCTGCGCCAGCTGGCTGCCGACAAGCGGCAGACCCAGAATCAACGTACGCCGCAGATGAAGTGAAAGCCGGTCTGACATGCCCAGCCGCTACGCCGACGCGAGCGGCGCGGCAATCCCTGCAAGGGCAGAACCGGGTTTGCCCTAGGCGTCCAGTCTGTCCTGCGCGTCGTTCACATTCACAACAAGACGTGCGCGCTGCCGTTCCAACACGTCGCGAATGCGCGGCTCGGCGGCGGCCTCGATGCCGTCGGCGATCAGGTCCAGCAGACGCGTGCCATCCTTGACGACATCGGGCAACCCGCCTTTCGACAGCAACGATCGGACTCCTTCGATCAGTCCGCCACCCTCGGCGGGCAGACTTCCGCGGGAAATCAGAAGGGCCGATATGTCCTCTTCCAAAGCGCGCAAGGAATCGTGCCAAGCCAAAAGTATCTCAACGTCTTCAGCGGGCTGGCCCTGGATATCGATGTGATCCAGCGCCGCCTCGCATGTCGACAGCAGGTGGCGCAACGCGTCGGACTGACGGTCGGGGCGACTGATATCGTCATTTTCAACGGTTTCGGTCGCTACCATGTGATTTGCCGCCATTTGCGGGGGCGTCGCCGGGTTTTTCATAAAAGACCCTCCTGACCGGACAAACAACCGGGCCATCCTCAGGGTTCCGCACATCAAAAAAGGCGTCCCGAAGGACGCCTCGTTATCAGGTGACAGCGTTGTATCAGCCGACCAGTTCGAGACCGGAAAAGAAGAACGCGATCTCTTGCGCGGCGGTCTCGGGCGCGTCGGACCCGTGAACCGAATTTTCGCCGATCGACAGCGCGTAGTCTTTGCGGATCGTGCCCGCATCTGCATCGGCCGGATTGGTCGCGCCCATGACGTCGCGGTTCTTGGCGATGGCATTTTCACCTTCCAGAACCTGCACCACGATGGGTTCGGAGACCATGAATTCGGTCAGCTCACCAAAGAACGGACGATCCTTGTGGACGCCGTAGAATTCCTGAGCCTGGGCCAGTGACAACTGAATACGCTTGGAGGCAACGACGCGCAGGCCCGCCTCTTCGAACCTGGCGGTGATCGCGCCGGTCAGGTTGCGCCGGGTGGCATCGGGTTTGATGATCGAGAAGGTGCGTTCGAGGGCCATGTCGGTCTCCGGTCAGGTTACGTTTGGCGGGCCTCTAGCAGCGTCGCAGACCAAAGGAAACCGGGTGTTGACGGCGGGCGTCGCAGCCGCCATGGCACCGCCCATGCTACAAATCACCGACCTCAACTATTCCGTCGCCGGACGGCCCCTGTTCGAAGGCGCCAGCGCCACCATTCCCGAAGGTCACAAGGTCGGCCTGGTGGGACGCAACGGCACGGGCAAAACGACGCTTTTCCGTCTGATCCGGGGCCAACTGGCCCTGGACTCCGGCGACATGTCCCTTCCGTCCCGCGCCCGCATTGGCGGCGTCGCGCAGGAGGTGCCGTCGTCCGATGCCACCGTGTTACAGACCGTTCTGGATGCCGATACCGAACGTGCCGCGTTGATGGCCGAAGCGGAGACCGCCACGGACGCGCATCGTATCGCCGAGGTTCAGGCCCGCCTGCAGGACATCGACGCCTGGTCCGGCGAGGCGCGTGCATCCAGCATTCTCAAAGGTTTGGGCTTCGAAGTTCATGAACAGTCGCGACCTTGTTCGGATTATTCCGGCGGCTGGCGGATGCGTGTCGCCCTGGCGGGCGTGCTGTTCGCGCAGCCCGATCTGTTGCTCCTGGACGAACCGACGAACTATCTCGACCTTGAAGGCGCATTGTGGCTGGAAAGCTATCTTGCCAAGTATCCGCATACTGTCATCATCATCAGCCACGACCGCGAGTTGCTGAACCGTGCGGTGGGCGGCATCCTGCATCTTGAAGACAAGAAACTGACTTACTATACAGGAACTTACGATCAGTTTGTCCGCGCCCGCGCCGAGAAACGCGCAGGTCAGGCAGCCGAGGCATCCAAGCAGGCGGCGCGGCGGGCGCATCTGCAAAGCTTCGTGGACCGTTTCAAGGCGAAGGCCAGCAAGGCGAAACAGGCGCAGAGCCGGGTCAAGATGCTGGAAAAGATGGAGACCATCCGGGCGCCCGAGGACGCCGCGCGGACTGTGTTCACTTTCCCCCAACCCGAAGAAATGTCGCCGCCGATCCTGCGGCTGGATGCGGCAGCTGTCGGGTACGGCGGCGACCCAGTGTTGCAGCGCCTTAATGTTCGAATAGATCAAGATGATCGCATCGCGCTGCTGGGTCGGAACGGTGAAGGAAAATCCACGCTTTCCAAGTTGTTGTCAGACAGACTTAAGACGTCTGATGGCAAGCGCATCGCGTCGAAGAAGTTGCGGATCGGCTATTTCGCGCAACACCAAGTGGACGAGCTTTTCGTTGACGAGACGCCCCTCGAACACCTCAAGCGCGAACGCCCTGACGATGCCCCACCCAAGCTGCGCGCGCGGCTGGCCGGATTCGGGCTGGGTGTCGATCAGGCGGAGACTGTGGTGGCCAAGCTGTCGGGGGGGCAGAAGGCCAGGTTGTCGTTGCTTCTGGCCACGCTGGACGCGCCGCACATGCTGATCCTGGACGAGCCGACGAACCACCTGGATATCGAGAGCCGCGAAGCGCTGGTAGATGCTTTGACGGCCTATACGGGCGCAGTGGTTCTGGTCAGCCACGACATGCATCTGCTGAGCCTTGTTGCGGACCGTTTGTGGCTGGTCAAAGGCGGCACTGTCGGCCCGTATGAGGGCGATCTGGAGCAGTATCGCAAGCTGCTTTTGCAGGGTGAAGACAAGCCTGCAAAGCCTGGACGCGAAAAGGAAAAATCAAAACCCGTCAGCCGTGACAAGCTGATGGAACTGCGGTCCGAGTCGCGGCGCGCGGAGGAGCGGGTGAAGAAGATCGAGGACATGCGCGACAAGCTGGCCAAGAAGCTGGCCGACCCGTCGCTCTACGAGGAAGGCCGCAAGGGTGAGCTGGAGACCTGGAACAAGAAATATGCCGAGGTGATGCAGGCATCTGACCGGGCCGAAGCGATCTGGATGACGGCGATGGAAACCCTCGAAAAAGCGCAGAAATAACCCTGTCACCCCCCGTGCACCCCCTGTACACCCCCTGTACAGACACTCGTGCACGGGACCCAAGGCGCTTCCCATGACCCTGACCGAAGCCATCACCGCCTTCACGGCGCTGTTCGTCGTCATCGACCCGATCGGTCTGGCCCCGATCTTCGTCGCGATGACGGCGGGCATGACGCCGCAGCTGCGCCGGGCCATCGCCATCCGCGCCTGCGTGATCGCCGCCGGTCTTCTGATTGCCTTCGCGCTTCTGGGAGAGTCGATCCTGACCTTCCTCGGTATCTCGATGCCAGCGTTCCGTATTGCCGGTGGCCTGCTGCTGTTCCTCACGGCGCTGGAGATGCTGTTCGAAAAGCGTCAGCCCAAGCGCGAGGGTCGCGCGGACGAGCCGACGAGCGACCCGTCGGTCTTCCCCCTTGCCCTGCCGCTGATTGCCGGACCGGGTGCGATCGCGACGATGATCCTGTTGACCGACAATGCCAGCACCCTGGGGTCGGTGCAGGCAATCGGGGTCATGCTGGTCGTGATCGCGGTGGTGTTCGGGTTCTTTCTGCTGGCCACGCCCCTCGAACGGCTGCTTGGCCACACCGGAACGAATGTCGTGACGCGCCTGTTGGGAATGCTGCTGGCGGCGCTGTCGGTTCAGTTCGTTCTGGACGGCCTGAGCGATCTTCCGGGCTGGTAAGTCGCGCCGTCTTGCCTAGATTAACGTCATGACCGGAAATGACACCGCCTATCTGATTTACCTTTCTCTGTTCGGGCTTGTCATCGGCGGGTCCTATTTCATCGCGAACCGGCACCGATTGGGTCAGGTCGCGCAGCAGGCGGCGGTCTGGTTCCTCATCTTCCTGGCTGCCGCGCTTATTTTCGGCAACTGGGACCGGGTGCAGCAGACCCTGATGCCATCGCAAACCTATCTCTCGGGCGAGGCAGGCACGATCGTGGACGTGCCGTTGGGGCGCGACGGGCATTACTACATGACGCTGGGTGTGAACGGTCAACCGATCGACTTCGTGGTCGACACCGGGGCCAGTGACATCGTGCTGTCCCGCGACGACGCGGTGGCGGTCGGGATCAATCTGGATGGGCTGCAATATTTCGGTCAGGCGATGACGGCGAACGGCACGATCCGCACCGCACAGGTCTTTCTGGACGAGGTGACACTGGGCGATACCGTCAATACCAATGTGCGTGCCATCGTCGGCGAAGGCGACCTGGGGGTCAGCCTGCTGGGCATGTCGTACCTGCAGACCTTCGGCAAGATCGAGATCGAGGGCAATCGGCTGCGATTGATCCGCTAGGGCTTAGCCGGGGACATTTTTCGTCGCCATTTCCACCCATTTCCCCGATTCCTCGGACCAGTAGCGCGCGGCGCAGCCTGCGTCGGTCAGCGCCTTCCATTGGCTTCGCGCCCGTGACAGCGCCTCGCCGTCGGTGCCGTCGAACAGGATGCAGGTGCGCTGCATCTGCGTGACTTCATCGGGCGCGACCTCGGCTCCGTCGACCGCCATCAGGCAGTCGGGGGCATTGTCCGCAGCACCCAGCGTCAGCAGGACGGGCTGGCGCGCATCATGCGGCCCGCCCGCCCGACCATGCGGAAGGAAGCCGTCGCCCAGCCACAGCCGTTCGTCCAGCCACTCCAGCCGCCCGGCATCGCCGCCGCGCACGGCCACGCGCCACGATTGCGCCAGCGACCGGGTCAGCAGATTGGCCAGCGTCGCATCCACGGCAGTGCGGGTCAGATGGTAGAAATAGGCCTCACCCATCGGTGGAGTCGGCCTCCGGCTTCGGCTCGAACCTGTCGCGGATCAACCGGTCGAGAGCGCGGACACCCCAGCCGGTCGCGCCCGCCGGGGCCAGCGCCGTGCCACCCGAGACGGAGGCGACGCCCGCGATGTCGAGGTGGATCCACGGGGTGTCGTCCCGCACGAACCGTAGCAGGAACTGTGCCGCCGTAATCGACCCCGCGGGGCGACCGCCGATGTTCTTCATGTCGGCCACGCGCGATTTCAGCAGCTTGTCGTAGGCGTCGCCCAGCGGCATCCGCCACGCGCCTTCGCCGGTGTCTTTCGCCGCCTTCAAGAATGCATCGCAGAGCGTGTCGTTGTTTGAGAATACGCCCGCGTTTTCGTGGCCCAGACCGACGACGATGGCCCCGGTCAGGGTGGCGAGATCGATCATGCCCGTCGGCTGAAACCGCTCCTGCGCATACCACATCACATCGCACAGCACGAGGCGGCCTTCGGCGTCGGTGTTGATGATCTCGACCGTATCGCCCTTCATCGAGGCAACGACATCGCCGGGGCGGGTTGCGCGCCCGTCGGGCATGTTCTCGACCAGACCGACCAGCGCCACGACGTTGGCGCGCGCCTTGCGTCTGGCCAGCGTGTGCATGACGCCCGCGACGGTGCCGGCCCCGCCCATGTCCATCGTCATGTCCTCCATGCCCGCAGAGGGTTTGATGCTGATGCCGCCGGTATCGAAGACCACGCCCTTGCCGATCAGGGCGAAGGGTTTCTCGTCAGCCCCGCCGTTCCATTCCATCACCACGACCTTGGAGGGCGACTCCGACCCCTGCCCCACCGCCAGAAGTGTGCGCATGCCAAGCTTTTCGAGGTCGGCCTCCTCCAGCACCTCGACCTTGACGCCGAGGTCGGTGAGGGCCTCCAGCCGGGTGGCGAACTCCGCGGTGGTCAGGACATTCGCCGGTTCGTTCACCAGATCGCGGGTGAAGAATACGCCTTCCGCGACGGCACGGGCATCGGCGAAGGCGGTTTCGGCCTCATCGGGCCTGGAGGTCATCACGGTGACGGCGGCGGCGGGGCTTTTCTTGTCGCCGGTCTTGTGGTCGCTGAAGTCATAGCCGCGCAGGGTCGCGCCCAGCACGGCGTCGGTCAGGCGGCGCAGCGTGCCGCCAAGGATCAGCAGATCGCGCGAGCCGCGCAGTTTGGCGACCGCGGCCCCGGCGCCCATCGCCTTCATCATATGCGGGCGACGGTCGAGTTTGGCGATGGCGACGGTCGTGGCCGCGACCCCGGCCGGAAAGCCGAGGTCCAGCACGTCGCCTGCGTCCAGTTTATCGAAGGCCGGGCTGTCGACCGCCCGTTTCACGGCCCCCTTGGTCAGCCGGTTCAGACGCCGCGCCTCGACCCCCAGCGTCCCGTCGGTGGCGACGAAACAGGCGATTACACCGTCGAACGCGGCCAAGGCGTCCAGATCGGTTTCGACAAAGCGGACGGGGGCGGGTGCGGTCATGGGATGCTCCGGGAAAGTGTGATTTCGCGCGACCCTAAACGGGGGGTTGGCGACTTTCCAGACACGCGCCGTAATCTGGGGTTTGATGCCAGCGCCAAGCCCGCTAGGAAGGGTCAAATGAGCCCGGAGAACGTTCCGGGAGGGGGATGATTGGGCCTGTTCGACAGATACCTTTCGGGACAGTTGCTGATGTATTTCGGTTTCTTCAGCCTGGTGCTGGTAGCGGTCTATTGGGTCAACCGGGCAATCGGGCTGTTCGACCAGCTGATCGCGGGCGGGTCGAACATTCTGACCTTCCTGGAGTTTACAGCGCTGGCCCTGCCTAACGTGATCATGGCGGTGCTGCCGGTATCGGCACTGGTGGCCACGCTCTACGGGATCAACCGGCTGGCGGCGGAGTCAGAAATGGTGGTGGCGCAGACGACCGGCTTGTCGCCCTGGCGGCTGGCGCGCCCGGTGCTGATCTTCGGCTTCGTCGTCGCGCTGATGGTCAGCGTACTGGCGCATGTGCTGACCCCGGCGTCGCGCAGCGCACTGGCGGTGCGGGGTGCGCAACTGTCGCAGGATGTGACCGCGCGGTTCCTGAAGGAGGGCGAGTTCATCCATCCCGGCGCGGGCATCACCGTCTATGTCCGCGAGATCACGCAGCGGGGCGAACTTCTGGGCCTGTTCCTTCAGGATCGTCGCAGCCCCGAGGTGCGCACGTCCTACACCGCCGAACGCGCCATTCTGGTCCGTGCCGACCCGGACGTGGGCGGAGGCACGCGGTTGGTGATGTTCGACGGCATGGCCCAGACCCTGCAAACCGTGGACCGCAATCTGGTGACCACGACGTTCAACGATTTCGCCTATGATCTGGCGGGGCTGGCCGGATCCGCCGCCGCAAGGACGCGCGATCCGCGCGAATTGTCGACGCCCGAGCTGCTGCGGGCCGACGCCACGACGCAGGAATTGACGGGTGTGGATGTGGCGAAATTGCAGTACGAAGGTCATCTCAGGATATCCGAGGCCCTCTTCGCCTTTGCCCTGCCGTTGATGGCGCTTGGGTTCCTGATGTTGGGCGGCTATTCGCGGCTGGGGTTGTGGCGCCAGATTCTGGCGGCGGTCGTGGCGGCCATCATACTGAAAATGCTGGGCAACATCGCCGAAACCGCCGCCCGCGGCCAGGTCGGGGGGTGGTGGCTGACCTATGTGCCTTCGCTGATGACGCTGGCCCTGGGGGCGGGGCTGATCTGGCGCAGTACATTCGGGCCGCTGCGTCTGCGCCGGACCGGGGGGGGCGCATGATCCTGCAGATGTATCTGGCGCGCCGGTTCCTGTGGCTGGTGTTCATCGTGACGCTGGTATTCACCGGCCTGCTTCTGCCCATCGACCTGATGGAGCAGTTGCGCCGTCTGGACGGGCGCGGCGGAGATGTAGGGGACGGCTTGCGGCTGGCGGCGCTGAACCTGCCGGCAGCACTCTATCAGATCCTGCCGTTGATCGTGATCCTGTCGACGCTGGCACTGTTCCTGTCGCTGGCGCGGTCGTCCGAAATGGTGGTGATCCGGGCCGCGGGCCGCTCGGCGATGCGGGCAGCCTTCGCGCCGGTCATGGCCGCGTTCGTTCTGGGCATTGCCGCACTGGTGACCGTAAATCCCATCGTCGCCGCGACGCAGGGCGTCTATGAACGGGAGATCGCGCGGTGGCGCACCGGGATCAGCAGCGTGATGTCGATCAGCGAGGAGGGCGTCTGGCTGCGGCAGGGCGACGGCACCGGCCAGACGGTGATCCGCGCGCAGCGGTCGTCGCTGGACGGGACCCTGCTCTATGATGTGACGTTCCTGTCGTTCGATGCGAATGGCACGCCGGTCGAACGGATCGAGGCGGCGCAGGCCGAACTGACCGACGGAGAATGGTTGCTGGCGGACGCGAAGATGTGGCCGCTCAGCCAGTCCGAAAACCCCGAGCGCGACTCGCGCGCCGTGGCCATAGCCACGATCCCGTCATCGCTGACCCGCGATCAGATCCGCGACAGTTTCGGCGTGCCGTCGTCGATCCCGATCTTTCAGTTGCCGGGGTTCATACGTCAACTTGACGCCGCCGGCTTCTCGGGGCGCACGCACCGCATCTGGTTGCAGATGGAATTGGCGAACCCGCTGATGCTGGCAGCCATGGTCCTGATCGGGGCGGCGTTTTCGATGCGTCAGGTCCGGGCCGGGCGGTCGGGAATAATGGTGCTGACGGCGCTTCTTCTGGGGTTCGGGGTTTTCTTTCTGCGCAACTTCGCTCAGGTGCTGAGCGAGAACGGGCAGCTTCCCGTGGTGCTGGCCGCGTGGTCGCCGCCGATTGCCGCGATCCTGCTGTCCGCAGGTATCATTCTGCGTCTGGAGGACGGGTGATGCGTCTGATTATCGCGCTGTTGGCCCGCCTGATGGGTGGCACCTGCCTGATTGTCTCTTCGGGTCCCGCCTTTGCGCAGACGTCCATCGCGGCGGCCGATGCCGCGCAGCAGGTGGCTCCGGCAACGCTGGTGGCGGACAGCGTCGAGTTCGACGCCGGGAAACTGGTCGCGGAAGGTAACGTCGAGATTTATTTTGACGGGCGCATCCTGCGCGCGACGCGCGTGACCTATCTGCGGGCCGAGGACCGGGTCATCGTCGATGGGCCGTTGACCCTGCTGGACGGGCCGGACACGATTCTGGTCGCGGACTTCGCATCGCTGGCGTCGGATCTGCGCAATTCGGTCCTGCAGGGGGCACGTCTGGTTCTGGATCAACGCCTGCAGATCGCCGCGTCCGAAATCGCAACCGATGCCGAGGGGCGATATACGCAGCTTTATCAGACCGTCGCGTCGTCCTGTCAGGTCTGCGTCGGCAGTCCTGTGCCGCTCTGGCAGATAAGGGCGCGGCGCATCGTCCACGACAAGGAAAAACAGCAGCTTTATTTCGAAGGTGCCCGGTTCGAGGTTATCGGCGTGCCCATCGCCTGGTTCCCGCGTCTGCGCCTGCCCGATCCGACGCAGGAACGGACGACCGGTTTGCTGACCCCCCGGCTGACCTCGGACGATTTGCTGGGCACCGGCCTTTCACTGCCCTATTTCATCGAACTGGGGCCATCGCGCGATCTGACGCTGACGCCGTTCATCACGAACACCGAAACGCGCAGCCTGGGCTTCCGATATCGCCAGGCATTCGACAACGGCGACATCGAGGTGAACGGGGCGCTGTCCAGCGATATGATCCGACCGGGGGAAACGCGGGGGTATATCTTCGCCGAAGGAAACTTTTCGCTGCCCCGCGATTACCGGCTGACATTCAGTATCGAGGCGGTCAGCGACAAGGATTATCTGGCAACCTATGGTATCGGCCAGCAGGATCTTCTGGAAAGCAGCATCGCCATCACGCGGGTCGACCGCGAGGACCGGTTTCTGGCCGAAGTGATTGCTTTCAATACGTTGCGCGACGGTGAAAACAACCGATTCCAGCCGACGCCGGTCTTTACCATCGAACGGCAGCGGCGCGTCCCCGAGAGTTTTCTGGGCGGTCAGACCGTCTGGACGCTGCAGGCGCATGCCCGCAACCGCGACGCGAGCACGGTTCCTGCGGGCATGCCTGCCAATTCTGCGCGCGATACGCTGCGCCTGTCGGCGGGCGTGGATTGGAAGCGCAGTCGCATCTTCGACTCGGGACTTGTTACGACGGCCCTGGGCGGGCTGAATCTGGATGCCTATAATGTGCAGCAGGACCCGTTTTTCCCGAATACGACCTTCCTGCGTGCCGTGCCCTATGCGGGTCTGGAGTTGCGTTTGCCGATGGCGCGAGCCGAGGCGGGCGGCGTGCGCCACGTGATCGAGCCGATCGCACAGGTAATCCTGGCACCGAACGATCGCCGCCTGACACCCAACGAGGACAGCCTCACCCCCGAATTCGATGAGGGAAACCTGTTTTCGCCGTCACGGTTCGCGGGTCGGGACCAGCGGGAATTGGGCAACAGGTTGAATATCGGCGTCAGCTATACCCGCTACGACCCGTCCGGCTGGACGGTCGGGGCGACGGCGGGACGGATATGGCGACAGGACGATCTGGGTCAATTCCGGCAGGGCACGGGGCTTGCGGGAACGGCCTCGGACTGGCTGCTGGCGTTCAAGGCGGATTCTGGCGACGGACTTCAGCTGATGCAGCGGTCGCTGCTTTCGGACGGTCTGGAGTTTTCCCGCTCCGAAACCATTCTGCGCTGGAACGGCGAGCGGCACGCGCTGGAGACGCGCTATACCTGGCTGGAGGCGGACGCCGGGGCGGGCCGACCGACAGCTACATCGGAATGGGCGGTGGATGCGTCGCGCGATCTGGGCCGTGACTGGACGGGGCGGGTAAACTGGCGATATGACTTCATCACGAACGACGCCAGCAGCGCCGGTCTGGGACTGACCTATCTGTCGGATTGCCTGACGGTCGATTTTGATGTGGAGCGACGCTTCACATCGACGACCACGCTGCAATCATCGACCAGTTTCGGACTGGGTATAGAACTGGCAGGCTTCGGAGCGGACGACCGGCGCGACCGAAAACGGCGCTGCGGAATATGAGAGGGCGGGCAATGACACGATTTCTGGCGACACTGACGGTGGCCATCACGCTGGGGCTGGCCGGATTGGCAACGCCGGGCGCGGCGCAACAACCGTTCGCGGCTGCGGCGACCGTCAACGGACAGGCAATCACCAACTTTCAGGTGCAGCAGCGCGCCCGTTTTTTCGGACTGTTGCGGGCACCGAATGCCGATGCTCAAGGGGCGACCGACGTGTTGATCGACGAGGCGTTGCAGGTGCAGGCCGCCAGAGCCGCGGGCGTGGAGCTGACCGCCGAGGACCTGGATGCCGGGCTGGTTGAATTCGCCGGCCGGGCGAACCTGAGCCCCGATGCGTTCATCGCGGCCCTGGAGCAGGAGGGCGTTGCCGCAGAGACATTCCGCGATTTCGTGCGAAACGGGCTGTATTGGCGCAATCTGGTGCAGGAAAGGTTCGGGCCGCAGTCGCGACCGAACGAAGCCGAAGTCCGGCGCACGCTGGCCCGTGGCGGGGCCGCCAATGTCCGGGTTCTGCTGTCGGAAATCGCACTTCCGCTGACACCTGAAAATCAGGCCGAACAGGCAGCGCTGGCACAACGGCTGTCCGATACGATATCCGGTCAGGCCGCGTTCGAGCAGGCGGCTCGCACCTATTCCAAGTCGAACTCGGCCCGCTCAGGCGGACGGATCGACTATGTCGACCTGAATGCACTGGCCCCGCCGATCGCCAGTCAGGTGCTGACGCTTGCACCCGGCGAGATTTCGGACCCGGTGAACCTCGGCTCATTTATCGGGCTGTTCATCCTGCGCGGTCTGGACGATTCTCCGGTCAACGCGCCGACGGCCCTGAGCGTCGATTATGCCGAATACCTGATCCCCGGGGGCCGCACGGCGGAAACACTTGGCATCGCCGCGCAGTTGCAGGACCGGATCGACGCCTGCGACGACCTTTACGGTGTTCTGCCGAACGCCGGACAGGGGCAATTGACGCGCCAGACCGTGCCGACCTCCAGCCTGGCCAGCGATCTGCGGCAGGAGTTGGCCAAGCTGGATGAGGGCGAAGTCTCGACCCTTCTGACGCGCGACGGGTTCCTGCGCTTCATCATGATGTGCGGTCGCGAAGTCGAAGCCGACGATGAGGCATTTACCCGGCTGGGCCAGCGATTGCTGAATCAGCGGTTGGGCAGCTATGCCGACGGTTTGCTGGCGGAACTGCGCGCCGATGCCATCATCACGCGCTGACACCCGGCCACTGGCGATCACTTGCGGGGAACCTTCGGGCATCGGTCCCGAAGTCATAGCCAAGGCGCGGACTGAAATTTCAGATGTGCCGTTCTTCGTGATCGGGAACCCCGACCATTTTGCGGGGTTCGGCGCCCTGATGCGTCTGATCAACGACCCGTCCGAAGCGGGAAACGATGCGCTTTGCATCCTGCCCCATGACGTTCCCGGCCCTGCGCGCCCCGGCTGGCCCGACAGGCAACAGGCGGCGGGGGTGATTTCCGCCATCGCGCGGGCCGTCGATCTGGCCCTGGGCGGCAGGGTATCTGGTGTCGTGACCGCGCCGATTCACAAGAAGGCGTTGAAGGATGGGGCGGATTTTCCGCATCCGGGGCATACCGAATACCTGGCCGCACTGGCCGGTAACGTCGATGTCGTGATGATGCTGGCCTGCCCCGCGTTGCGCGTCGTGCCCGCCACCATCCATATCGCGCTGGACCGGGTATCGACGGAGTTGACGCCCGATGTTCTGGAGACGGTGCTGCGCGTCACCCATGCGGGCCTGCGCCGGGATTTCGGCATCGCCGCGCCCCGCATCGCGGTGGCCGGATTGAACCCGCACGCGGGCGAAGGCGGCACCATGGGACGGCAGGAGGTCGAGTGGATCGCCGATCTGGTCGCGCGGCTGGCCCCCGAACTGGGCTGTTTCGGCCCCCTGCCCGCCGACACGATGTTTCACGCGGGCGCACGAGCCGGATACGACGCGGCGGTGGCGATGTATCACGATCAGGCGCTGATCCCGATCAAGACCATCGATTTCGCGGGCGGCGTGAACGTCACGCTGGGTTTGCCGTTCATCCGCACCTCGCCCGATCATGGCACCGCCTTCGACATCGCCGGGCGCGGCGTAGCCGATCCGACGTCGATCATCGCGGCAATCCGGATGGCGTGGGACATGGGACAACTCCGGAACGCCTTGGCCTGAGGCCCCGCCCCCGCTAAGGCGAGTAGCATGAGCCAGATCGATACCCTGCCGCCGTTGCGCGACGTCATAAATGCGCATGATTTGCGCGCCAAGAAATCCCTGGGCCAGAATTTCCTGCTGGACCTGAACCTCACGGCGCGGATCGCACGTGTCGCCGGGTCGCTGGAAGGCGTCGATGTACTGGAGGTCGGACCCGGTCCCGGTGGTCTGACACGTGGATTGCTGGCCGAGGGGGCAAGGCATGTTCTGGCCGTGGAAAAGGACGCGCGGTGTCTGCCCGCCCTGGCCCAGATCGAAGCCGCCTGCCCCGGTCGCCTGACCGTTGTGAACGCGGACGCGCTGAAGCTGGACGCAAGCGATCATCTGAGTACGCCGTGGCGGATCATTTCGAACCTGCCGTATAATGTCGGGACGGAATTGCTGGTGCGCTGGCTGACGCCCGCCAGCTGGCCACCGCCGTGGCAAAGCCTGACGCTGATGTTCCAGAAGGAAGTGGCCGAACGCATCGTCGCCGCGCCGGGGTCCAAGGCCTACGGGCGGCTGGCGATTCTGGCGCAATGGCGCTGCGACGTGCGCATCGCGATGACGCTGCCGCCCGAGGCGTTCACACCGCCCCCCAAGATCCATTCAGCGGTGGTGCATTTCACAGCCTTGCCTGCGCCGCGGTTTCCAGCGGATGCGGCGGTTCTGGAACGGGTTGTCGCCAAGGGCTTCAACCAGCGGCGCAAGATGCTGCGCGCCGCGTTGAAGGGGCTGGTGCCGGATGTGGAAGATCGTCTGGTCGCGGCAGGGATCAAGCCCACCGACCGGGCCGAGCAGATACCGCTGGAGGCCTGGTGCGCCCTGGCCCGCGAAATCGCCTGAGCTGACACAAGGGGCCGGAGACCCCTTGTGCATTTTCAGGCCGGTATCAGCTGTCCGCAGCCGGTTCGCTGGATGTGTCTTCCACCTTGGCCGGGGCCTTCTTGCGCACGCGGGTGCGTTTGGGCTTGTCGGCGGGCGGCGCATCGGCGCGGTTTTCAGGCGTCTCGACCGGCCCGTTATCGACCTCGGGCGCGTCGATTACGTCGACGGTCTGTGCACGTTTACTGCTCCGCGTCGGGGTGTCGGGCTGTGATGCTTCGACCGGTTGTCTGGCGTCACCACCCTGATCGTTGCCCTGATCGTTGCGGGTGTCGTTGCGATTATCGCGACGACGGTTACCGCCCTGATTGCCGCCCTGACCGGAATTGTCCTGACCGCCGCCCTGCTGGTTGGGGTTCTGGTTATTCTGGTTGTTGTTATTGTTCTGCTGACCATTCTGGTTGCCATTCTGCTGGCCCCCGGTCTGGTTGCTGTTCTGCTGGTTGTTGTTCGGCTGATTGCTGCTGTTCTGCTGGTTATTCTGCTGGCGGGCCTCCAGCTCCTTCTGGGCGGCGGCAAGCAACCGGGTGTAGTGCTCGGCATGCTGCTGGAAGTTCTCGACGGCGACGCGGTCGCCGGATAGCTGCGCATCCCGGGCCAACTGGTTGTATTTCTCGATGACCTGCGCGGGCGTTCCGCGCACCTTGCCCTCGGGGCCGGAGCTGTCGAACGTCCGATTGATGATATTGCCGCCGCCCTGAGGGTTGCGACTACGGTTCTTGTTCCGCGAACGGGACTTGCTGCTTCTCATGCGTGGTGTATTCCGCTGATCGTTGCCGTGGACCCTGCCCGTCTCATGCGGGTCGCGGGGTCCGGAGATGGTCGGGCGTCGCATCCGGGGCACGTCTTACCGTGTCAACCGCCGATGCTCTGTAGGTTATGGGTGTGTCAGGCCGCACATACAAGCTGATTTATTGCCCATTGCCCGGTTTTTCTGCCGAAACCACCCGATCCTTGCCGTTGAGGTCGCATTTTACCGCCACGTTGGTCAATCCGGCCTTGTGAAACAGGGCCGAAACATCATCTGCCTGCGTCGCGCCGGTTTCTACCAGAAGGCGACCGCCGGAGGTAAGGTGCGCCGATGCGTCGCGGGCGATGATGCGATAGGCGTCCAATCCATCGCCGCCGGGCGTCAGGGCGAGGTGCGGCTCGTGCAGGACTTCGGGCGACAGGTCGGCCATTTCCGAAGCGGCGATATAGGGCGGGTTGGAGACGATGAGATCGAAGGTACCTTCGACCGATGCCAGCCAGTCGGAGTTGAGGAAGGTCACGCGATCGGCGACGCCGACCATCGCCGCATTCTGTGCCGCAACTTTCAGAGCGTCATCCGAGATGTCGGTGCCCAGCCCGGCCGCTTCGGTCTGTTCGTAAAGAAGCGACAGCAGGATGCAGCCGGACCCGGTGCCAAGGTCGAGGACGTTCGTGAACTTCGTCTGCAATGCAGCCTCGATCAGCGTTTCAGTGTCGGGACGCGGGTCAAGTACGTCGGCATTGACGATGAAATCATGCATCCAGAAGGCGCGCCGTCCGGTGATATGCGATACCGGTTCGCGGCGAAGGCGACGCCGGATCGCCCGTTCATAGGCATCCGCGATATCGGGCGGCATGGTGTCGCCGCTGCCCACCGCATCCTCGGCCACGGCAAGAAACAGCGCGGAGGCGTCACGCGCCGGGTCGGGGATGCCGACCAGTTCCATCCGCTGACGGGCGGAGTGCATGGCGCGGGCAACGTCGGTTTCGTTCATGTTCCCATCTCGGCCATCAACTGCGCCTGAAGATCGGCGGTCAGGGCGTCGATGACATCGTCCAGATCGCCCTGCATCACGGCGTCGAGCTTATAGAGTGTCAGGTTGATCCGGTGGTCGGTCATGCGGCCCTGTGGAAAATTATAGGTGCGGATGCGTTCGCTGCGGTCGCCCGACCCGACCTGTGCCTTCCGGTCTGCGGACCGTTCGGCATCGACCGCCGCCCGCTGCGCCTCATAGAGCCGTGCGCGCAGCACATTCATCGCGATCTCGCGGTTGCGGTGCTGGGATTTCTCGCTGCTGGTCACGACGATGCCGGTCGGCAGGTGCGTGATGCGCACGGCAGAATCGGTGGTGTTGACGTGCTGCCCGCCGGCCCCGGATGCGCGCATCGTGTCGATACGGATATCGGTGGCCGGGATGTCGATATCGACCTCCTCCGCCTCGGGCAGGACGGCGACGGTCGCGGCAGAGGTATGGATGCGCCCGCCGGATTCGGTCGAGGGTACGCGCTGAACCCGGTGGACCCCGGATTCAAACTTGAGGCGCGCGAAGACGTTCTCGCCCTCGATCCGGGCCGTCAGTTCCTTGATGCCACCCAGATCGGTTTCCTGCCGTTCAATCATCTCGACCCGCCAGCCGCGTCCTTCGGCATAGCGGCGATACATGGTTTCCAGATCCGCGGCGAAGAGCGACGCCTCGTCGCCGCCAGTGCCGGGCCGGATTTCCAGGATCGCGGGCCGCGCGTCGGCGGCATCTTTGGGCAGCAGCGCAAGCTGCAACTGCGCCTGCCCCGCTGCAAGTGCGGCCTCGAGTTCCGGCAGTTCGGCCTGCGCCAGTTCGGCCATTTCAGCGTCGGCCAGCATGGCGCGGGCCTCGTCGATCTGACGTTCCAGCAGGCGATGCGCGCGAACCTGTTCGGCAATCGGCTTCACATCGGAATATTCACGCGTCAGGTCGGCGATCTCCGATGCCTCGGGCCCTGCATTCAGGCGCGCTTCGAGATATTCGAAGCGCGACAGGATCTGGTCGAGGCGGTCGGACGGGATCATGCGCGCGTGATGCGGGGCAGATCGGATTTGGTCAAGGGCACCTGGAATGTTAGCATATTCGGCAGGAGGTATTGCCGATGCGCCGTGTTGTCCTGTTTCTATGTCTTTCCGCCCTTCCTGCGGCGGCCCAGGATCTTTATCCCCCGATGCCCGGTGTCGACTGTTATTGCACCGACACGACCGGCGGGCGGGTCGAAATGGGGGTCGAAGCCTGTCTTACCGTGGGGGGCCGAAGTTTCATGGCGCTTTGCGATATGTCGTTGAACGTGTCGATCTGGCGGGACACGGGGCGAGACTGCATCAGTAGTTGAGGCGGGAATACCGCGTCAGGGCGCGGTAGTCCTTGCGCGGCCCGATGACATGCCAGCGTACCGACCAGCGTGGCCAGAGCGTGAAATCATACGTCAGGCAATATGTATCGGGCGCGCAGTCGTGCGTCGCGGCAGGGCGCGGTCCGGGTCCGATGACATGGAATGGGCGCGCATCGGCGAAGGCCACCGCGATGGCATTGTCCTGCGCCTGCCAGAGTGTCGTTCGGTTGCCCGACACCGGGGCCATGGCGCCAATGGTCAGCGACCCGATCTCATCGCAGCGAAGACCAGTTGCGTCCGGGGACCAGTCCGCCGTGCCGCTGAACCGGGCCGTCGTGCCATCGGCGTGACGGATCACCCGCGCGACCTGCCACTTGCCCGACAATTGGGCCAGACGATCAGCCGGGGTCATGGCAGCTTCCTTGCGGTGAGAACCTCTGCACCCTAAGAGGCACGCGACCCGTCCACCAGTCGAGAGTGCCGCCATGATCCCCCGTTATTCCCGCCCCGAAATGGTCGCCATCTGGTCGCCTGAGACGAAATTCCGCATCTGGTACGAGATCGAGGCCCATGCCTGCGATGCGATGGCCGATCTGGGCGTCATCCCCCGCGAAAACGCCGAAGCCGTGTGGAAGGCCAGGGATGCGGACTTCGACGTCGCCCGCATCGACGAGATCGAGGCGGTGACCAAGCATGACGTCATCGCGTTCCTGACGCATCTGGCCGAGATCATCGGTGCGGACGCAGCACGCTTCGTGCACCAGGGCATGACGTCGTCGGACGTTCTGGACACCACCTTCAATGTGCAACTGGTGCGCGCCGCCGATCTGTTGATCGCGGATGTCGAGGCATTGCTGGAGGCGCTGAAACGTCGGGCCATCGAACATAAAGACACGGTGCGGATCGGGCGATCGCATGGCATTCATGCGGAACCGACGACGATGGGCCTGACCTTTGCGCGGTTTTACGCGGAAATGGCGCGCAACCTGAAACGGCTGCAAGCAGCGCGCGCGGAAATCGCGACGGGTGCCATCAGCGGTGCGGTCGGAACGTTTGCCAATATCGACCCGGCGGTCGAGGAGCACGTCTGCGCCAAGCTGGGGTTGGAGCCGGAGCCGATCAGCACGCAGGTCATCCCGCGGGACCGCCATGCCGCCTTCTTCTGCGCGCTTGCTGTCGTGTCGTCGTCGGTCGAGAATATCGCCATCGAGATCCGCCACATGCAGCGGACTGAAGTGCTGGAGGCGGAAGAATTCTTCAGCGCGGGCCAGAAGGGGTCAAGTGCCATGCCGCACAAGCGCAACCCGGTCCTGACCGAGAACCTGACGGGTTTGGCGCGGATCGTGCGGATGGCCGTCATTCCTGCGTTGGAGAACGTCGCGCTGTGGCATGAGCGGGATATTTCCCACTCCTCCGTCGAGCGGATGATCGGGCCGGATGCGACCGTGACGCTGGATTTTGCGTTGTCGCGCCTGACGGGCGTGATCGACAAGCTGGTGATCTATCCCGACAACATGCTGGCGAACATGAACAAGTTCCGGGGCCTTGTGATGTCGCAACGGGTCTTGCTGGCGCTGACGCAGGCCGGGGTCAGTCGCGAGGACAGCTATAAGCTGGTGCAGCGCAATGCGATGAAAGTTTGGGAGCAAGGCGCTGATTTTCAGACCGAATTGCTGGCCGATGCGGACGTTCGGGCGGCTTTGTCCGAGGATGAAATCAGGGAAAAGTTCGATCTGGGCTATCACACCAAGCATGTCGACACGATCTTCAAGCGGGTCTTCGGCTAGGTCGGTTTTTTCGGGCGCTCCCACGCTGGGTTCACGAAGGCTGTTCGGTACTGGACATGTCCTTCATCCCCTGGAAAGTTGCGGGCGCGGGCGGCGAACCGTCCGTCCCCGGCTAGCCGGACCGTGACAGACCGGATTTCATCGGTCTGCCCGCAACATAGGTCTGCGCGACGGCACGGTCGTCGCCCATCATGATGGTCGGGAACACTGCTTCCCAGAGATCGTCGGCCTGCGCCTGTCGTTGTGCGATGGCGTCGGTCGAGGCCAGGTCGAGGACGACAAGATCTGCCATCGCGCCGGGCGTCAGTCGTCCGATGTCATCGGCCATCAAGGCGCGCGCCGACCCTTCGGTCGCCAGATACAGAAGCTGTGCCGGGTGCAGGGCGGTGCCGCGTAGTTGCGCGACTTCGTAGGCGGCGGCCATGGTGCGCAACATCGAAAAGCTGCTGCCGCCGCCGGTATCGGTGGCAAGTCCGACGCGCATCCGCGCCGTCATCCCCATGTCGAACAGGCCCGACCCGATGAACGTATTGGACGTCGGGCAGTGGATTACGGCGGCACCGACGTCGGACAGTCGATCTTTTTCGCGATCCGTCAGGTGGATGGAGTGCCCGTAGAGACCGCGTTCGCCCAGCAAACCATGCGTCTCGTAGGTATCGAGGTAATCGCGCGCGTCGGGAAACAGGTCGCGGACCCAGGCGATTTCATCGGTCTGTTCGCTCAGGTGCGTTTGCATCATGCAATCCGGGTTTTCGGACCAGAGCGCGCCCAATGCCGAGAGCTGGTCGGGCGTGGACGTCGGCGCAAAGCGCGGCGTGATGACATAACGTGCGCGCCCTGCCCCATGCCATTTCGACAGCAAGGCGGCGCTGTCGTCATAGGCCGATTGCGCCGTGTCGCGCAGGGTGTCCGGGGCATTGCGATCCATGCAGGTCTTGCCCGCCCAGATGGCCATATCGCGTGTGGCCGCGGCCTCGAAGACTGCATCGACGCTGGCGGGGTGGATCGTGGCGAAGCTGCAGGCGGATGTCGTGCCGTGCGCGAGCGCCAGATCGAGGTAGCGGTTGGCAATCTCACCGGCATAGGCGGGGTCGCCAAACCGCGCCTCCTCGGGGAAGGTATAGGTGTTGAGCCAGTCGATCAGCCGCTTGCCCCAGGAAGCGATGATCGCGGTTTGCGGATAATGGACATGGGCATCGACGAAGCCCGGCAGGATCAGGTTCTGACCGTGATCCGTGACCTTCGCACCGGGATAGTCGGCGCGCAACCGGTCTGCGGGGCCGGTTGCCACGATGCGTCCATCCTCCACCGCAACGGCACCATGCCTGTGATGGACAACCGCATCGGTTAGATCGGTCGCAAAGGGATCTGCAGTGAAGGCCAGCGTCTGGCCGAGGATCAGAGATGTCATGCCCCTGCCTACCTGCACGGCAAAATCCCCGCTACCCCTTACTCTGCAGGCGCGCTATCCCCACAGCAACAGCACGGGGAGACAGCGCATGGCCGAGCCGGACCTGCAGATCGATGATGAGATCGACGATGAAATCGAGCTGGATCAACCGCGCCTGAAACTGGTGCGCACCGCGCTGGACGAGCGCGATTCCATGGCGCTGGATGACCTTCTGGAGCCGCTGCACGGCGCCGATATCGCCGACATTCTGGAACAGATCACCGAGCTGGAACGCGCCACCCTGATCGAGCTGTGGTCCGGTAATATCGACGGCGAAATCCTGTCGGAACTGGACGAGTCGCTGCGCGAGGAAATCCTTGCAGCGCTGCCCGCCGAGGATGTCGCCGACGCGGTCCGGGAGCTGGACACCGACGACGTCGTCGACCTGATCGAGAACCTGGACGATCAGACGCAGGCGGGCGCGATCCTTGGTGCGCTGACCGATATCGACCGGGTGGCGGTCGAACAGGCGCTGACCTACCCCGAATATTCCGCCGGTCGTCTGATGCAGCGCGAGGTGGTCGTCGCGCCCTCGTTCTGGAACGTCGGACAGGCCATCGACCATCTGCGAACCGCCGAGGATCTGCCCGAGCAGTTCTATCATGTCATTCTGGTCGATCCGCGGATGCGCCCCGTTGGGCATGTGACGCTGGGCAAGCTGTTGTCGACGGCGCGCGAGGTGCCGCTGTCGGACATCGAGGAGGAAAGCTTCCGCACCTTCGAGGTGACCGACCCGGAAAGCGAAGTCGCCTATGCCTTTAATCAGTATCACCTGATTTCCGCCGCCGTAACGGATGCTGACGACCGTCTTCTGGGGGTCATCACCATCGACGACGCGATCCGGATTCTGGACGAGGAAGCCGAGGAGGACATCCTGCGGCTGGCCGGTGTGGACGCCGAAGAATCGCTGTCCAACAAGACGCTGGGCGTGGTGCGGCGACGGTTTCCGTGGCTGGCGGTCAACCTGGTGACGGCAATCCTGGCGTCGATGGTGATTTCGCAATTCGAGGCGGTACTGACCCAGATCGTCGCGCTGGCCGTTCTCATGCCGATCGTGGCGTCGATGGGCGGCAATGCGGGCACACAATCGCTGACCGTGGCGGTGCGCGCGCTTGCGACGCGCGACCTGACCGGGGCGAACGTCTGGCGGATCATCCGGCGCGAAGTGATGGCGGGCGCGATCAACGGGCTGGCCTTCGCGGCGATCATGTCCGTCGTGGGCATTATCTGGTTCGACTCGCTGATGCTGGGGGCGGTGATCGCGGTGGCGATGGTCATCAACATGATCGTTGCCGGGCTGGCGGGCGTGGGTATACCGGTCGTGCTGGAAAAGGTCGGAATCGACCCGGCACTGGCGTCCGGCGCTTTCGTGACCACAGTGACGGATATCGTCGGGTTTTTCGCGTTTCTGGGGTTGGCGGCGCTCTGGTTGCTCTAGGCGTTCAGGCAGCCGCATCCAACAGAGCCTGCGCCGCGCCACGGGCCGCGTCTGTAATCGTGTCACCGGCCAGCATGCGGGCGATTTCGTCGACGCGGTCGGTTTCAGCAACCGGGACGACGGTCGAGGTGGTAATGTCTTTGGCGATAGATTTCTCGACCCGCCAGTGATGCGCGCCGAAGGCGGCAACCTGCGGAGAATGCGTCACGACGAGGACCTGACCACCGTCGGCCAGCGTCTTCAGGCGGCGGCCAACCGCGTCCGCTGTGGCTCCTCCGACGCCGCGGTCGATCTCGTCGAAAATCAGCGTCAGGGTGCGGTCGCCGCCGGTCAGGCAGACCTTCAGGGCCAGCAAAAAGCGGCTGAGTTCGCCGCCCGATGCGATCTTGTTAAGCGGGCCGGAAGGCGCACCGGGATTGGTGGCAACCTCGAAGGCGACCCCGTCGGCCCCGTCGGGGCCGGGCGTGGCGGGGGTGACGATCGTCGTGAAGGTTGCACGGTCCATCTTGAGCGGGGCGAGCTCTTCTGCCATCGCGCGGTCCAGCGATTTGGCCGCCTTTGTGCGCGTAGCGGTGAGGGCGGCGGCGGCGGTGTCGTACGCCTTTTGCGCCGCGTCCGCCTCGGCCTGCAATTTCGGCAGCGCACCTTCGGATGCATCCAGCAGGGCCAGCCTTTCGCGCAACTCGGCGGCAAATGCGGGCAAATCGTCGGGTTGCCGGCCGTGCTTGCGGGCCAGCGCGCGGATGGCGAACAGCCGCTCCTCCGTCTCCTCCAGCTCATACGGGTTGAAGCTGAGCGCATCCAGGCAGGATTCGACCCCGGCCTGTACGTCGGACAACTCGACCATGGCGCGGTTCAGCGCGTCGATGGCAGGGTTGATCGTGTCACCTGCCCTGTCCGCCGCGCCCTCGAGCCAGCGGGTTGCATCAATCATCTGACCTTCGGCCCCCTGCGGCCCGATCGCCTGCAGGGCGCGGGCGACGTCGGCACGTATTTTCTCTGCGCCCTGCATCAGACGGCGGCGGGCGTCGAGGTCGGCCTCCTCTCCGGCTTGTGGATCCAGGGCATCGAATTCCGCGACCGCATGGCGCAGGAAATCCTCCTCGGCGCGGGCCTCGTCGCGGCGGGCTTCGGCCAGTTTGAGCGTCCGGCGGGCAAGGCTGAGGCTGGACCACGCGCGCGATACCGGAGACAGGTCCGACCCGGCGAATGCGTCCAGCAGCGCGCGGTGACCGCGCACGTCCAGCAGCCCACGATCGTCATGTTGGCCGTGCAATTCCAGCAGGGTATCGGACAACGCGCGCAGCACCTCGCCGGTGACGCGGATACCGTTGACCCAGGCGGTTTTGCGTCCGTCCCGCGTATTGATACGGCGCAGCAGCAATTCACCATCCTCGGCAGGGATGGAATGATCGGCCAGAACCGCGCGGGCGGCGTGACCGGCTGGCAGGTCGAAACTGGCGGAGACCTCGCCCTGATCGGCCCCCTGTCGCACCAGCTCGGCCCTCCCCCGCCAGCCCAGAACGAAGCCGAGAGAATCGAGCAGAATCGACTTGCCCGCACCGGTTTCGCCGGTCAGCACGTTCAGCCCCGCGTGAAATTCCAACGCGAGGTGGTCGATGATAAGCAGATCGCGGATATCGAGTGTGCGGAGCATCCGGCTATCTAGCGCGCAGAATTAGCGAACCACCAGTGGCGCGCAGGTTGCGCATCCGAGGTTACAGCCAGCGGCCCTGAACTGTGCGACGATAAATGTCGCGCAGCCAGCTTGTGCCCTTGGCTTCGGGCGCAAGACCGCGGCCCGTCAACTGACGGTAGGCATCGTCATAAAACGGCGAGGACTGGAAGTTATAGCCAAGTATCGCCGCGGCGGTTTGTGCTTCGTCGGTCAAGCCCAGCGAAAGATAGGCTTCAACCAGCCGCATCAGTGCTTCGGGGGTATGGGTGGTGGTCTGAAACTCTTCGACCACGGTGCGAAACCTGTTGATCGCCGCAGGGTAGTGGCCACGCTTGAGGTAATAGCGCCCGATTTCCATCTCTTTCGCGGCCAGGTGGTCGAAAGCCAGATCGAACTTGAGGATCGATGAACGGGCATATTCGCTGTCGGGATATTGCTCGATCACGGTGCGCAGCGATTGCAGCGCCTGGAAGGTCAGGCCCTGGTCGCGACCGACTTGATCAATCTGGTCATAGTAGCTGAGCGCCAGAAGATATTGCGCATAGGCCGCATCTTCGTCCGCCGGATAGAAATCGATGAACCGCTGGGCGGCAGCGCGCGCATTCTCGTAGTCGCGGTCCTTGTAATAGGAAAACGCCTGCATGATCAGGCCGCGCTTGGCGAAATCGGAATAGGGGTAGAGCCGCTCGATCTCGGCGAAAAGAACGGCGGCATCGTCGGGATCACCCGATGCAAGCTTGAGCTCAGCGCGCTGATATATTGTCTCGGGGGCAGTGTCTTCGAGAACCAGAGTATCGTTCGCCCCGCCACAGGCCCCAAGAAATCCCAAAAGCGTCAATGTCGCCAAGGATTTCCCTATGCGAAGCAAATGCCGTGCGGTCATGCGTCCAATTCCCTGCCCATGCCCGTTCAGGGCCTTGCCGCACCATAGTCCAGCGACCCCGGCCTGTGAAGCACCGCAACGGCGAAAACAGACGTCAGATGTGCGAGAACACATCACGCTCCAGTCCGGCCCCCGGCAGAAGACGGCATTCCGTTGCCGACAACGTGCGGATACGATAGGCCAGAGGGTCCGCGAACAGGGCCCGAAGCAGTTTGTTCGTCACTGCATGGCCCGCGCGAATGCCGGTATAACGACCCAGGATGGGCGCACCGGCCAGCGCAAGATCGCCCAAGGCATCCAGCATCTTGTGGCGCACGGCCTCGTCAATATGACGCAGGCCTTCGGGGTTGAGTACGCGTGCGCCATCGACGACCACGGCGTTCGACAAGCTGCCGCCAAGAGCCTTGCCCGCGGCCCGCATCGCATCGACGTCCGACTGGCTGCAAAATGTGCGGCTGTCACAAAGCTCGCGTACGAACGTCCCGTTCGACAGACGCAGAACCTTGTGCTGCTGGCCGATGGCGGCGTCGACGAAATCAATCGAGAAATCGATTTCGAGTTCATCGGCCGGTGTCAGGGTCGCGCTGGCAGTCCCGTCGGAAACATGAACGCGACGCAGAATCTCGATGGCGTGGACGGGTGCATCCAGACGACGTACGCCGGTCTTGAGAATCGCGCGAACGAATTCGGCGGCGGACCCGTCAAGGATCGGAACCTCGGGGCCGTCGATCTCAAGGATGGCGTTCAGGACGCCGCAGCCGGACAATGCGGCCATCACATGCTCGACTGTCGAGACGGAGACGCCCGCCTCGTTCACCAGCAACGTGCAGAGCGGCGACAACTCGACCGCATCGTGGCGCGCGGCGATCATCGCGTTGCCTTCGATGTCGGTGCGGCGGAACCAGATGCCGTGATTGGCAGGAGCGGGATGAATCGACAGGCGCGCGGGACGGCCCTGGTGCAGGCCGGTTCCGGCAAAACGGACGATGCTTTTGATTGTCGTTTGCATATGCTTGCCCGTTTCATTCAATGATCGCGCCACTCACGGACACTTCTTCAATGGTGAGATAAGCAGACAGGCCTGTCCCGGCAATTCAACGGTGGTTACGGCGTGAAACAGGGCCGCAACAAGAGTGGCAAAAAACTGCCTACGTCCTGAAATTATATTTTTATACAGTTAGTTGAAGGAACAAAAGTACAGGTTCCAGCCATCTGATGCGGATGATTTGTGATCGACCACTGCCTGAAAGATGCCGCATTCAAGGTAAAAACGGCGACCCGGAGGGGCCGCCGTTTCAGGTCTTGGGTCTTTGGAGGAGACTAGTTTGCCTGACGACGCAGGAAGGCCGGGATCTCGATACGCTCGTCCTCGGGCTCGGGTTGTGGCCGGGATTGAGGGGCCGGAGCGGCTGCGGCCGGGCGCTGGACCGGAGTATCGGCGGCGGTGCCGGTCATCCGGTTGATCAGCGATCCGATGCCGAAACGCGCACCTGCATCGCCATGCGTGGCGGGCGCAGGCGCGGTTGAGCGGCGTTCACCGTTCAGCACGGCTGCGCGCAGGCGATCCATCGCTTCGGGCGAAGGGGCACCGGTCGGGCGCGGCGCGGTGAAGCTGGCCTGTTCGGGCTCGGCGGCGTGATGGACCGGCGCGGCGGGCGCAGGCGTATAGGCCGGGGCCGGCAGGTCATCATCAGGCGCGGCGCCATGACCGAAGAAACTGTCGGCAGACGCGGCTTCTTCAGCCTCGTGCTGATCGATGGCGTCGAAGAAATTCGGCTCCGAAGGGGCGGCGGGCGCCTTGGCAACCGGCTCGGGCTGCGGCGCAGGAGCCGCGGCGGCAAGCGGCGCAGCGGCGGGAACTTCGACCGGAGAACCCTGTTCGGTCGCCATGCGACGGCGCGGCATCGGAGTGGCGTCCATCGCCGATGATGCGTCGATGCCCGTGGCGACGACCGACACGCGCATGATACCTTCCATGGCCGGGTCAAGCGTCGAACCGACGATGATATTCGCGTCCTCGTCCACTTCCTTGCGGATACGATTGGCGGCTTCGTCCATTTCGAACAGGGTCAGGTCGTGACCGCCGGTGATGTTGATCAGAACACCCTTGGCTCCCGACAGCGACAGCTCGTCCAGCAGCGGGTTGGCGATGGCCTTTTCGGCGGCTTCGACGGCGCGATCTTCGCCCTCGGCCTCGCCGGTGCCCATCATGGCCTTGCCCATCTCGTCCATCACCGAACGGACATCGGCGAAGTCGAGGTTGATCATGCCCGGACGGACCATCAGGTCGGTCACACCCTTGACGCCCTGGTAGAGCACGTCGTCGGCCATCGAGAACGCCTCGGTGAAGGTCGTCTTCTCATTGGCAAGGCGGAACAGGTTCTGGTTTGGAATGATGATAAGGGTATCGACGACTTTCTGCAGGGCCTCGACGCCCTCCTCGGCCTGACGCATCCGCTTGCTGCCTTCGAACTGGAAGGGCTTGGTGACGACGCCGACGGTCAGGATGCCCAATTCACGCGCGGCCTGCGCGATGATCGGGGCAGCTCCGGTTCCGGTGCCGCCGCCCATACCGGCAGTGATGAAGCACATATGCGCGCCGGCCAGACGGTCGACGATTTCCTCGATGGTTTCTTCGGCGGCGGACGCGCCGACCTGTGGGCGCGCACCGGCACCCAGACCTTCGGTGACGCGGGCGCCAAGCTGGATCCGCGACGGGGCGTGATTCTGTTGCAGCGCCTGCGCGTCGGTGTTGGCGACGACGAATTCAACGCCTTCCAGATCTTTCTGGATCATGTTGTTGACGGCATTGCCGCCTGCCCCGCCAACACCGAACACGGTGATGCGCGGGCGCAGATCGTGTTCCGTGGTCTGGCCGCCGGGCATTGTGAGATTCAGTGTCATAGCTCTGTCCGCCTGTATTGCCGGCCCTGCCTCAGGCCATTTGGAGTTCCGTCTTTCTGGACGGTTGCCTTATTTTTGCCCCAAGTTAGCGAAGCTGATCCCCGACGTCACCCCAAAAAGAAATCGGTGGGCAATTTCTGCTGATTGCGGCTTTTTTGCCCTTCCATCCGTGCGGTTTTCCCTGCGGAACGGTCGAAATAGTGTTGCCTGGAAGACTCACCAATTGTCCTTGAACCAGCGGACCGCGCGACGCAACGACCGACCCGAGGTGCGTTCGGACGTGGCGTCGAAATCCCAGAACTCGTCCTGCGGCTCGGCACCCTGCATACACAGGCCGACGCAGGCCGCGAATGCCGGGCCCTTGGCCGCTTCGGGAAGGCCATGAACCCTCAGGGGGCGGCCCAGCCGGACCTGGTTGCCAAGGATGCGCGCGGCCAATCCGTCGAGACCGGGAATTTGCGACGCGCCGCCTGTCAACACGATGCGCTGCGACGGCAGATCGCCGAAACCCGCGGCATCCAGACGGGCACGGGCGTCTTCCAGAATTTCCTCGACCCGCGGGCGGATGATGCCGATCAACTCGGTCCGGGTGACGGAGCGGCGGTCGTGGTGCCAGTCGCCGGTGTCCGCCTCCAGCGCGATCAATTCGCGGTCGTCCATGCCGGTGGCGACAACACCGCCATAGCGGGTCTTGATCATTTCGGCGGTGCCAGTGGGAATGCGCAGGCCTTGCGATATGTCCGACGTCACATTCGCCCCGCCAAAGGGGATCGTGTCTGCGAAGACCATGTGCTTGCGCATGAAGATCGAGATGCCGGTGGTGCCAGCCCCCATGTCGATGCAGGCCGCGCCCAGTTCCTTCTCATCCTCGACCAGCGCGGAGGTTGCGGCGGCATAGGGCGCGGACGCCAACCCCGCCAGTTCCAGATCGCAGCGATGGATGCAGGTCAGCAGGTTCTCGATCGCGTGGGCATCGACGGATAGCAGGTGCATATCGGCGCGCAGCATTTCGCCGGTCTGGCCGCGCGGGTCGCGCAGGGTGGTGCGGTGGTCGATGCCGAAGTTGACCGGCTGCGCGTGCAGCACTTCACGCCCCGGACCGATGTCAGGCGTGTCGATGGATGACAGGACACGGGCGACGTCGTGCACGCCGCACGGACCGGATTCGAGCATCACCTCTCCCGCCAGCGGCCAGGACGTCGGACGCCCCCCCGAAAAGCAGGCGATGACATGATCGACGCGGACGTTCGCCATCTTCTGTGCGCCCTGCACGGCGGTCCGGATAGCGCGTTCGGTTTCGGGCATCGCGTCGACTTCGCCATGCCGGATGCCCCGCGACCGGGTGGTCGTCGCACCGATCACGCGGAAGTTGGACTGCCCCGCCATATGGCCGACGCCTTCGCCTTGCGGTGTGTTTTCCTCGAACCGCAAGACGAGGCAGGCAGTCTTGTAGGTGCCGACGTCAAGGATCGCGACAACCCCCCGCTGCAGCGCGGCCTGACGTTTGCGCCGCATGGCGCGTTGGGCATGGAACAATCGGCTCATTGGGTTCCCTCGGTATTGACCAGTGACAATCGTTCCAGATCCTGCAGGCGCTTCAATTCGGCCCTTGCAGGCTGACTCAGGCGCAGGATCGGGCGCCCCGGAAGCCGCAGGTCCACGACGCGAACGTCACGGGCCAGGACATCCTTGGCGGCATTCATCGCCAGCGCACGGTCGAGCGCGGCGGCGGGGGCATCTTCGGGCAACGCGATGCGCTGATCGCCGGTCAGCACAACATCCCAGCGGCGATTGCCGATACGGGCCAGGCCGATCAAACGGTCATTGATGGGCGATGCGGCAGCGATCAGGGTCAAGGCTTCGGGGACATTTTTCTCTGCACCTTCCCCCGCGATCAGGGGCAGCCCACCAGCAGATTCGATGTCCGATAACGTGGCGACGCGCTGTCCCGTTGCATCCAGAATTTCGATCCCATCATCATAGCTCCATGCGACGGCGGGTGTGCGTTCCGTCACCCTGAGCAGCAGGACACCGCCCGACTTGACCCGCACCTCGGCGTCCAGCACGGGGTCCAGATCGACCAGCAGCGACCGCAGCTCGCCCATATCCAACCGGAACTGCGACAAAGGCAGGTCGATGGGCAACGCTTCCTGAATATCGTCCTGAAGATCCTCGCTGGCCCCTTCGATCCGCAACAGGGAGACCATGAATTCCGGTCGGTCCTGGACGGCACTGACCGCGCCCTCATACCAGTCGATCATCGCGGCGATGCGGACCGGGTCATTGATGTACCAGGTAAACAGAAACACGAAGCCGAAGCTGGGAATGCCGGTTCGGATCATCGCCCTGAACATCGGCGTCAGCCACAGCCGCTCCATCCGGTATTGCCAGCGGGTGGGGGCCGGGTCGACGGCCTTGTGAGCCTTGCTGTTTGTGGGCTGGCCCGTGAAAGCGGGGTCTATCTGTCGCATGACGCATCCTCGACAAGTTCGCGGCACAGCATGCCGAATGTGATTCCGTCCTGCGCCGCCTGTTCGGGCGACAGGGACGTGGGCGTCATGCCGGGCTGGGTGTTCGTCTCGAGCAGGATCAGGCCATCGATCCCACGCGCGTCATCCCAGCGGAAATCCGTGCGACTGATCGACCGGCACCCCAGCGCCGCATGCGCGCGCAACGCAAAGCTGCGGCATGCGGCGGTGATATCGGCGGGCAGGTTGGCGGGCACGGTATGGCGGCTGCCGCCAGGGGCGTATTTCGCTTCGTAATCGTACCAGCCGTCCATGTGGATTTCCGTCACAGGCAGCGCCCGCTCGCGGCCCGGCGCGCCCAGCACGGTGCAGGTCAGCTCACGCCCCGGCGCATAGGTTTCGACCATGATAGTTTCCGGCATCGTGTCGGGCAGCGCGACAGGGGCATCGCCCTCTTTCACGATATATATACCCACGGATGAGCCTTCGTTGTTCGGCTTGATCACATAGGGCGTCGGCAGGACATGATCCGCTGCGGCGTCGGCGCGCAAGACGATGCGGCTTTGCATCACAGGCAGGCCCGCCGCGCGGTAGACATCCTTGCTGCGCGCCTTGTCCATTGCCGTGGCCGAGGCCAGCACGCCGGAATGCGTATACGGCAACCGCATCCATTCCAGAATGCCCTGCACACAGCCATCTTCGCCCCAGCGACCGTGCAGCGCGTTGAACACGACATCCGGGGCAATCTGTTGCAGGCGGGCAACGAGATCCGCGCCCGCATCCAGTTCGGTCACGTCATACCCTTCGCCCCGCATGGCCTCCGCACAGCCGCGTGCCGTCGAGAGGGAAACCTCACGTTCTGCCGAAGGGCCGCCCATAAGGACGACGATGTGCTGGGGTGTCCTGCCCGACATACCCGATATCCTGCGCCTCGTGCCGGGGTCGTATCGCCCTGGCCTTCTTTTTACCCCAGCCTCTGACGGGCTTTCGGGGTCCACGGGTTCTTCGACCCGCTATGAGAGATTGTCGCCAACTCTCATTATTTCCCACTCTAGCGTCAATCCACTGGCGTCGAAAACCTTTTTCCGCACCTCTTCGCCAAGTCCTTCAAGATCTGCTGCTGTCGCGCCGCCCTGATTGACCAGAAAGTTCGGGTGTTTCGGCGACATGACCGCCCCGCCCAGCGTCGCGCCACGCATGCCAGCGTCATCGATCACCTTCCACGCTTTCAGGTCATGGGTGTCGTCGGCGCGTCCTGTGCTGCTATGCCCTGCGGGGTTGCGGAAGGTGCTGCCGGCGCTGCGGTCCCGGGTCGGCTGGGTCGCGTCGCGCTTCGCCAGTTGCTCGGCCATCTTCGCGTCCAGCGCCTCGGGCGCGCCTGCACCTGCCCGGAACGTGGCGCGGGTGACGATCATGTCCTCGGAGATCGTGCTGCTGCGATAGGCAAAGCCCAGATCGGCGGCGGGGATCGTGACGATTTCGCCGGTTCGCGCGACCGCCTGCACCTCGACCAGATGGTCGGCGACATAGCTGCCGTAGCAGCCCGCATTCATCTTGACCGCGCCCCCGATACTGCCGGGAATGGTTCGCAGGAACGTCAGGTCCAGCCCAGCCTGCGCCGCCTTGCGCGCGACATGCGCGTCCAGTGCGGCGGCCCCGGCGTGGATGCGGTCGCCGTCGATCTCGATTGCGTTAAATCCCCGTCCCAGTCGGACGACGACGGCGCGCAGGCCGCCATCGCGCACGATCAGGTTCGACCCGACGCCCATGGGGAAGACCGGCACATCGCTCGGCAGTGCCGCAAGAAACGCGCTGAGATCGTCCAGATCGGCGGGCTGGAACAGCGCATCCGCAGGTCCGCCGACGCGCAGCCAGGTCAGATCGGCCAGCGGGCGGTCCAGGGTCAGAGCGCCACGCACTTCTGGTAATTTCATTGCACCAATCCCTTTAGCCAGCGGCCAAAATACCGCAGTGGCCACCGCAGGACCAGAGCCATCACCGTCACGCCCAACAGCGCCCAGAGCCACCCCATGGACCAGCCCAGCCAGATCGCCAGCGGCAGGCCGACAGCGATCAGGCCATAGGCTGCGGGCCAGCTTTGCCTGGCGGTCAGCGTGACCATCAGAACCCAGGCCACCACGACCCAGAGGCAAAGTGCGATCAGGGCCATGGTCTTTCCTTCCTGTTTCCGAAAATACCCCGGGAGCGCGAGGGCTGGCCCTCGCCCGACCTCAGCCGTTCAAACGCCCCGGCAGCGCACTGGCCCAGGCCGAAATCGTTCCCGCTCCAAGGCAGACGACGATGTCGCCGTCGCGTGCCTGTTCGCGGACCAGCCGCTCCAGATCGTCCTCGCTGGTGACGGCGCGGGCGTGCCGGTGGCCGGTGCGGATCAGGCCCGCGACCAGATCGTCGCGGCCGGCGCCTTCGATCGGGTCTTCGCCCGCAGCATAGATGTCGGCGATGCCAACCACGTCGGCGTCTGCGAAACAGCCGCAGAAATCGTCGAAGAGGCTTGCCAGACGCGAATAGCGGTGCGGCTGATGGATGGCGATGACGCGTCCGGTGTCGCCGATGGACTGCCGCGCAGCTTTCAGCACGGCGGCGATTTCTACGGGGTGATGACCATAGTCGTCGATGATCGGCACACCGTTCCATTCGCCCACACGGGTGAAGCGGCGATTGACCCCGCCAAAGCTGGCCAAGCCCTCGCGAATGACGTCCTTTGGCACACCAAGTTCGCGCGCGACGGCCACGGCGGACAGGGCGTTCGACACGTTGTGGTCGCCCGGCATCGGCAACTTGCAGCCTTCAATCACCGTCTCCTCGGCCTGCAACTGGATATCGAAATGCGCGACACCCGCCTTGTACTTCAGGTTGACCGCGCGAACGTCCGCCTGCGCATTGAAGCCGAACGTGATGATCCTTCGATCTGTAACGCGGCCGACAAGTGCCCGCACTTCGGGGTGATCGGTGCAACAGATGGCGGCACCATAGAAGGGAATATTGGACACGAAATCAGAGAACCCCTGCCGCAGCGCCTCGATCGTGCCCCAGTGCTCCATATGTTCAGGGTCGATGTTGGTGACGATGGCGATGGTCGCGGGCAAGCGGTTGAAGGTGCCATCGCTCTCGTCCGCTTCGACCACCATCCATTCGCCCTGCCCCATCCGGGCGTTCGAGCCATAGGCATGGATGATGCCACCGTTGATGACGGTCGGGTCCAGCTTGCCCGCGTCCAGCAGGGCCGCGACCATCGTGGTGGTGGTCGTCTTGCCGTGCGTGCCCGCGACCGCGATGTTGGATTTCATCCGCATCAATTCAGCCAGCATCTCGGCGCGGCGCACGACAGGCATGCCCCGTGCGCGGGCCGCATCGAGTTCGGGGTTGCCCGGCTTGATGGCCGAGGAGATCACCATGACCTCCGCATCCTCGATGTTTTCCGCCCGTTGCCCTTCGAAGATGCGGACGCCAAGACCTGCAAGCCGGTCGGTGATCTGCGATACCTTCTGGTCCGATCCCTGCACCGAATACCCATGGGACAGCAGCATTTCGGCAATTCCGGACATGCCGATGCCACCGATGCCGACGAAGTGGATCGTGCCCATCTGGGTAGGCAGCTTGGTCGCATTCATAAATTCTTGCTCGCAGTATATTCGGCCAGGTCGGCCAGCCGCCGCACCGCATCGGGCACGGCGACGGACATGGCCGCGCGGTGCATCTGCAACGCGCCGTCGGGGTTCGACAAGATCAGATTGGCCTGTTCGGCCAGACTTTCGGGCGTCAGTTTCCGCTCGGGGATCAGGATGGCGGCGCCCGCCTCGGCCAGCGCGTGCGCGTTTGCGGTCTGTTCGTCGCGGATCGCAGTGGCCAGAGGCACGAAGATCGACGGGCGGCCAATCACGCTGACGTCCGCTACTGTCGAGGCACCGGACCGCGCGATCAGCAGTTGCGCATCCGCCAGCCGGGTCGGAACGTCATCGAAAAAGGTGCGGACATCCGCATCTATCCCGGCCTGATCGTAGGCCATGACAACGCGGTCCTGATCTTCCGGACGGGCCTGATGCGATACGCGGAGATGTCTGCGAATGTCGACGGGCATGAGCGACAGGGCCTCGGGCACGACGTCCGACAGGATGCGCGCGCCCTGACTGCCGCCCAGAACCAGAACGGTCATCGGATAATCGCCGGGCGGGATATACGCCGCACCCGCGCGGGCCAGGATCGCCGCGCGTACGGGATTGCCGGTGTGAATACCCTCCACGCCGTCGGGCAGGTTCGTAGGCCAGGTGCCGCAGGCGACGGCATCGACGCGCGTTGCGAATATCTGATTCACACGCCCCAACACGCCGTTTTGTTCATGCAACAGGCGCGGCAGCTTCATCAGGACCGCCGCCGCCATCGCCGGGATGGCCGGATAGCCGCCAAATCCGGCAACCAGCGACGGGCGATCCTGTCGGAAGCCGCGCATGGCGCGCATCACACCGGAAGCCAGCTTGAACGGCACCCGCACCTTGGTCATCAGGTCGCCGCGCGCGAATGTCGCGGCAGGCACGACTTCGATCTCGACATCGCCGGGGAAGCCGCCCGCATAACGCGCGCCCCGGTCATCGGTCGAAAGCTTGACCCGCCACCTGCGCCTGAGCATTTCTTCGGCCAGCGACTGTGCCGGGAACATGTGCCCCCCTGTGCCGCCAGCGGCAATGACGATAAGCGGAGCGGTCATGTCAGACTTTCTTCAGCGGTATCCGTTCGACAGCAGGTGATCCCCGATTTCAGCCTGCGGTCGTGTCCGCGTGAAGCACAGCAGCATCCCGGTCAAGGCACCCATCGCGATCAGCGAAGACCCGCCGTAGCTGACGAAAGGCAGCGTCATGCCCTTGGCTGGCAACAGCCGCACCGCGACACCCAGATTGATGAAAGCCTGCGCCGACAGCAGTACGGTCAGACCGGCGCCCGCCAGCCGGATGAACGTATCTCGCTCGACACACAGGCGGGTCAGGCAGCGCACCGCGATGAACCCGAACAGAGCGACGATGAACAGGACCATGACCAGCCCGTATTCCTCGGCTGCGACGGCGATGATGAAGTCGGTATGGGCGTCGGGAAGAATCCATTTCACCCGGCCCTCGTTGACACCGGTTCCGAAGAAGCCGCCCTCGCGGATGGCGTCGATCGCATATCCCATCTGGGTGCGCGGATCGACGTCCGGCGACAGGAAGCCGTCGATGCGCCGGGCGAAATGTTCAGAGTTCTTATAGGCCACAACACCGACAAGACCGACGATCATGCCAATTGCCGTCAGCAAGAGGATCGGCGCGCCCGCCACAAAATAGATGCCCGACCACGCAACGATCGTCAGCATTGCCTGCCCGAAGTCCGGCTGCAGCGCCAGAAACGCCACGACCACGATCAACACGCCAAAACTGATCAATCTGCCCGGAGGACCGCCCGGTTCGCTCGCCGAAGCCATCAGCCATGCTGAGATAATGATGAAGACCGGCTTCAGAAATTCGGACGGCTGGAGAGAGATGAAGCCCAGCGAATACCAGCGGGTCGCGCCCTTGCCGAAATCGGTACCCAAAGCAGGCAGCAACATCAGGGCGGCGGCGGCGAAGAAAAACCCGATTACGCCCAGCCGACGGACCATGTCGGGCGACATCATCGACGTACCCAACATGACCACGAACGCCATGCCGCCGAAAAACGCCTGTCGATAGACATAGTAAAATGGCGGCAAACCGTTGCGTTCGGCCAGGGGGACCGATGCCGCGAAGCCCAGAAGAAGGCCCACTGCGAAAAGAAGCACAAGCGCGCCGAGCACGCCCTTGTCGATCGTCCGCCACCAACGGGAAACGATGGCCTCGCCCGGTAGGACGACGACCGCGCCATGCGCAATTTCTGTCATTGATCCGCCTGTATCTGCTTACTGCCCTGCCCGGTTTTCCGGGTCTGCCATACCATTGTAGCGCAGTGATTCGAATCGCGCCACCCATTTACGACCCGGAGCCTGATTGCGGCTCCACGCCCGCATCAATCAGCCGGTGATGGCCGGGGTTCCGGGTCTGGCGGCCATGTCACGGATGTCTTGTGCAGTTGCATATGTCCGACGGTGCCGTCCGCGACGTCTGTTTCGAAGGTCGGAAGGAGGACGCCCCCGGCCGGAGGCGTGAGCAGCATCGCGCGCAGCATCGGCGTCCCGATTTTCAGTTCGTCCAGTGTCGTCATGTCGGCCACGGAGGGCAGTGCAAGGGTAGCGACAGTCAGCATGGCTGCGATGAGAGATGTTGGCCGCATAAGAAACTCCGGGGCTGTCGCCTGCCGGAATGACATGCCACTGCGGCAGGGCCGGTTGAACCCCGATACGATGTCGCACCCGGTGATGTGACCGGCCCGGTTGCCGGGGTTCACACAGGCGGCGATCCTCAATCGCAGGATATGGCCGGGTCAACTCCCATAGGCTACCGAAGGCAACCATGTCGTCAGTGCCGGGAATACGAACACGATGGCCAGCCCGATCAGTTGCAGCAATACGAAGGGAATGATGCCGCGATAGATATGCGCCAGCGTCACACCGGGCGGACTGACACCCTTGAGATAGAACAGCGCGAACCCAACGGGTGGCGTCAGGAACGACGTCTGCAACGTCACCGCGACCAGAATTGCGAACCAGACCACCGCCGGGTCCTGCACCTGACCATAACCCGGCACCGCAAGTTCAAGGCCCTGAATAATCGGCAGCATCAGTGGCATGATAATGATCGTGATTTCGATCCAGTCCAGCAGGAAGCCCAGCAGAAACACGATAAACAGGATGAACATGACGATGAAATACGGGTTCTGGAACGCGCCGAGGACGTGGTCCTGAACGATCTCGTCGCCGCCATAGCGCCGCAGGACGAGGGCGAAGAAGTTCGCCGCCAGAAAGATGCCGACGATATAGCCCGAGGTGTTCATCGTCGATCGCCCGACCTCCCTGAACACCTTCAAGGACAGCTTGCCGTTCAGCAGAGCCAGGACCGTCGCGCCCAATGCACCCAGACCCGAGGCTTCCGTCGGCGTGGCGATGCCCGCGAAGATCGACCCTAGCACCAGAAGGATCAGGAACATGGGCGGGACCACGGCCAGCAGCACCTCCTTGATGACGGGCCAGCCGACTTCGCCGGTGTATTCCGGCGCAGGCATCGCCTCGGGTTTGACGAAGCCGTAGATCACGATGAACCCGATATAGAGCCCACCCAGGATCAGCCCCGGAAACAGTGCACCCATGAACAGATCGCCCAGCGAAATCGCCAGCTGATCCGACATGATGACCAGCATGATCGAAGGCGGGATGAGGATGCCCAGCGTGCCTGCTGACGCGATGGTTCCGGTTGCGATTTCCTTGGAGTAGTTCTGGTTCATCATCGCCGGCAGGGCCATCACGCCCAGCAACGTGACGGAGGCACCGATGACGCCTGTGGACGCCGCCAGAATGATACCGATCAGCAATACCGTCAGAGACAAGCCGCCACGCAACCCGCCGAACAGTTTCTGCATGGCGTGCATCATCCGTTGCGCCACGCCGGACTGGTCCAGCATCAGGCCCATGTAGATGAACATCGGCAACGCCACGAGGACAGGATTCTTGACTATATTGCCGAACAGGCGACCCGACAGGACCGACAGCTTCTGATAATCGATGCCGGTGCGGTCGAATTCGATGATGTCACGGAAGCTGCCGCGGAACGGATCCAGGAAAATCTCGGCGAACAGCGCAAAGATCAGCGACACGCCGACCAGCGCCATGGCAACCGGAATACCGCGGAACAGCATCCAGATGAACGACAGGAACATCAGCAACACGGCAAGTTCGTTCAGCGTCATCAGACGCCCGATGACTTCGAGTATGAACATCAGGTGGCGTCCTCGGATTTGTCCCGCAGGACGTAAGCCGCCGCGATGATTACGATGGTCACGATCAGGGCCGAGGCGATGGTGTATTTCATCTCTTCGGGGCCGATGGCGAAAGTATCGAAGAACCAGTGACGGGTGGCCTGCCGTGCATTTTCCGCCTCGGTCGTATAGAGGACGAGGCCCAGTGCACTGTAATAGATGATCAGGTTGACCACGAAGGCGACCGCCGGAAAGGCATATAGAAGCTTGCGCCACCAGAGCGGGCGCGTGATCAGGGCCAGGTTGCGTACGTAGGCCGACCAGATCGCGACAGCAATGAACAGGAAGCTGAGGTTCATGAACATCTTCAACAGGTACAACCTGTGCAGCCCGTTCGGGCTGTCCGAGCCCTCGCTCGCTTTCACCGACGAAATCGCGTAGTCCAGCGTTACATCCCAGCACATTATGATGAACGGCAGGAACAGCCACGCCAGCGCGAAAACGTCGATCTTTCGCTGCTTGGTCGCCGGATAGCCATCATAGAAAATGTCGACACGGACGTGGGAATTGGTCGTCACCGCATAGCCGATACCGATCAGGACGGCAGCCCCGTAGAGCCACCACTGCAAATCGTCGAGCCACGCCTGGTTGTTGCCCATACCGCGCAACACGACCTGCGACGAGATCGCGATCATCAGGATCGGGAACAGCCAGGCGAAAAAGTTGCTGACATGCACGACGAAGCGATCGCCGCGATTATGCTCGGCGCGCCCGACCTCGCCCGGATCGGAGATGGAGACGATAGGATCGTCGGCCTGGTCCTGCGGCATGGAAAAACCCCCTGTGCGCGCTTGGCTGCGCAGCAATCGCATTCAAGGAACCGGGCGACGATTATCGCCCGGTTCCCCCGCCCTGAAGGGCCTGTCGGCCTTGATCAGTTACCGCGCGGACGAGGCAGATAGATTGCGTCGTTCCAGACTTTGTAGCCTTCCCGGAACTCCTGAAGGTCGGCCCAGACTTCGGCGAAATACTCATCTTCGGCGGCCAGATCGGCGGCGACGGCGTTCCAGTTCTCCTCGAACGCGGCCAGTATCTCGGGCGACCACGTCATGTTGGTCACGCCGTTGTTGGCCTCATTGTCGGCCATCGCCTCGAAGTTGGTGGCTTCGCCTTCGGCATAGTTGGTCGTGATGTTGGCGAGGCAGGCAACCTCGATCTGCTTCTGGCTGCGCTCATCCAGACCTTCCCAGACGTCCTTGTTGATCAGCAACTCGAACAGTGTGGCGGGCTGGTGCCAGCCGGGGAAGTAGTTGAATTTGGCGATGTTGTAGAAGCCCAGACGCGCGTCGATGCGGGGCATCGAGAATTCGGTCGCGTCGATGGCGCCCCGCTCCAGCGCGGGGAAGATATCGCCACCCGCCAGAAGCGATGTCGAAACGCCCAGGCGCTCCATGACTTCGGCCCCCAGACCGAAGAAGCGCATGTTCAGGCCTTCCAGATCGGCGAGCGTATTGATCTCGTTCTTGAACCAGCCAGAGGTTTCGGGGGCAATGATGCCGCAGGGCGTGACGCGAACATTGTAGCCGTTCTCGTCGTACATGCGCTGAAACAACTCGGCGCCGTCATCATATAGCATCCAGGCGAGGAATTCGCCGGCCTCGGGGCCGAACGGCACGGCGGCGAACAGCGAGGCGGCGGTGATCTTGCCCTGCCAGTATCCTGCGGTCGTATAGGCGGCGTCGACCGATCCATTGGACACCGCGTCGAGGGCTTCCAGGGTCGGGACCAGTTCACCGGGATCGAAATGTTCGAACTCGACGCTTTCGGAAATACTGTTGATCTTCTCGACGAAATCGACACCGGCTGTGCCCAGAATGGGCAGGTTTTTCCCGAAGGCCGAGGTCATTTCGAGGACTTCCTGCGCCTGCGCGCCGCCAGTCGAGACAAGCGCAGCCGTAGTGGCAAGCGCGATCGCTTTGAGTTTCATGTGGTTCCTCCCTTTTGAACCGATGCGTGGGACGTCGTTGCGCCCCGCAAGACGATCCCTCCCGGACCGTCTGGTAAAGTTTTCTTACCGATTGGCGACAATCATATCCAGCAGAAACGCCGCCCGCAGAGAATTCGGCCACGGGCATTTCGTGGGACAAGCCGAACAGAACAGCATCAGGACTGCGGTCCCGATGATAATCGCCACGTCTCGGGCAGCCCCGCCTCGGCAGGAAACCTCACCCGGACCAACGGGTCGTGGCCGGGTATGACCAGCCCCGGCGACGACGCCAGCCGCTGGATCGTGGCAAACCCGTCCAGCATTTCGGACACGTCCGCAACGATCGGAAACGGCTTTCCCGCCTCGAAGTTTTCGTAGAAATGCGCAGCATCCGACGCAAGGCACAGCCATCCCGCCTGCGTCCGCACCCGCACCGCCTGTAACCCCCTGGAATGGCCGCCGATGCGGTGGACAGTCACGCCATCGGCAATCTGCGCATCGCCATCGGCAAAGACCACCCGACCCCGATACAGACGTTTCACCGCTTCGCAGACATGATCGCCCGTAAACGGCATCCGCAGCGTGTCGTGGCACATGCAGGGACCGGTGGCATAGGCCATTTCGGCGGCTTGCATATGCAGCGTGGCGTTGGGAAACAAGTGCAACCCACCCGCGTGATCATAGTGCAGATGCGTAACGATCACGGTGTCGATTGCATCCGGCATCAGGCCGAACGGCTCCAGTGCGGCGCGCGGGTCCATCAGGATGGGACGATCGCGGCGGGTGGCCTCGACCTCGTCATAGCCGGTATCGACGAGGATCGCCCGTTTCCCCTGCCGCAATAACCACATGAAGTAGTCCATCGGATGCGGTGCGGAGTGGTCGTCGTCGAACAGGAAGCTGTCGGCCCGAACCCGCGCGTTACGATCGGCATAGCGCAGCGCGAAGACCTCCCACTCCGACATATCAGCCCTCGACGACAGCGTAGGTCTTGATCGACTTCCGCCGGATCATATCCGTCACCAGCGTGTCGAAGGCCTTGTAATGCGAAGTCTGGTGATGTGCCTCGAACCCGGCTTCGTCGTCATATAGTTCATATAGAAAAACCTCATCCGGGCGCGACGGATCGGACAGAACGTCGAACCGGTTGCAGGCAGGCTCTGCCAGCGAAGCGCGGGCATTTTCCATCATGGCGGGTTTGAATTCGGCCATCCGGTTGGGGAAAACCTCAATGGTGACGGCGACTGCGAACATGCTTTCCCTCCGGTTTGGGGCGTTCTATCGAGTTGTCAGACTGACGCGGGGAGGCATTCATGTCCAAGACTTTCAACATTGCCGTCTTTCACGGCGATGGCATCGGCCCGGAAATCATGGCCCCGACCCTGGACCTGCTGCGCGCCTTCGGCCACGACTTTGCCTTCCACGACTGCCCCGCGGGTGCGACCAGTTACCTGGATTGCGGCAGCGACCTGCCCCGGACGTCACTGGACACGGCCCGAAATGCCGATGCCATATTGCTCAGCGCGTTGGGCGACCCGGCGGTCCGATACCCGGACGGGACCGAAATGACCCCGCAGATCGACATCCGCATCGCGCTGGACCTGTATGCGGGAATCCGCCCGGTGCGCGTTGTCCCCGGCATGAAAACGCCGCTGAATATCCCCGAGGGCCGCGTCATAGACTTCGTTCTGGTGCGCGAGTCGACCGAAGGGCTGTTCCACACCCAGGGCAAGGGCACCGTCACCGAAGACTACGCCGAGGAGACGCTGCGATTGACCCGCAGGACCACCACCAAGGTCTGCGATTACACGTTCCGTCTGGCGCAGGACCGCAAGGCCGCAGGCCACATGGGACGCGTGACGTCGGTCGACAAGGCGAACGTGTTCCGCGCCTTCGCGTTCTGGCGCGATATCTTTGACGAGGTGGCCAAGGAATACCCGGACCTGACCGCCGACCACGCCTATGTCGATGCGATGGCGCTGTGGTTCGTGCTGAAACCATGGGACTGGGACGTGATGGTGACCGAGAATATGTTCGGCGACATCCTGTCCGACCTGGGCGCGGGCCTGATGGGCGGCCTCGGCATGGCCCCGTCGGCAGATATCGGCGACGATCACGCCGTGTTCCAACCGTGCCACGGATCGGCCCCCGACATCGCCGGTCAGGGCATCGCCAATCCCTTCGCGATGATCCTGTCTGCGGGCATGATGCTGGACTGGCTGGGCCGTCGCCATGACCAACCGCAGATGATCGAGGATGCCAGCCGCGTTCAGACCGCCGTCGATGCCTGTCTTGCGGCGGGCGAGACGACCGGCGATCTGGGTGGCACGCTCGACACCAGGGGGGCGGCGGCAGCGGTCATCGCGCGCCTCTGATGCTGAGGGTCGGCATGGTCGGCGCGGGATACTTCGCGCAGTTTCACCGGAACGCGTGGACACGGATCGCAGGCGTAGAACTCGTCGCGATCTGCGACAGGGATCCGGCCAAGTCCCCTGATTATCCCGATGCTACCGCGATGCTGGCCGCCGAGGCGCTGGATATTCTCGACATCGCCGGGCCGCCCCCGATGCATGCCGCCACGATCCGCGCCGCCCTGCCCCACAAACCCCGCGCCATCATCTGCCAGAAGCCGTTCTGCCAGTCACTGGAAGAGGCCGAGGCCGTAACGGCACAGGCCGAAGCGGCGGACGTCCCGCTCATTATTCACGAAAATTTCCGTTTCCAGCCATGGTTCCGGACAATGAAGACGGCGCTGGACTCGGGCCGGATCGGCAGGCCGCTGAACCTGACGTTCCGTCTGCGCACGGGCGATGGTCAGGGGCCGGATGCCTATCTGGCGCGTCAGCCGTATTTCCAAACCATGCCGCGCCTGCTGATCCACGAGACGGGAGTGCATTACATCGACACCTTTCGATACCTCCTGGGGCACCCCGATGGGGTCTACGCCGATCTGCGCCGCCTTAACCCGGCGATCAGGGGTGAGGATGCGGGGCATCTGATACTGGACTATGACACTGGCGCGCGCGCGGTTTTCGATGGCAACCGTTTGCTGGATTTCGACACCGACGACACCCGCCGCACCTTTGGCGACGCCTTTCTGGAAGGCAGTGCGGGAACGCTGACGCTGACCGGCAACGGCACTGTGTCCCTGCGCGCCCACGGCAGCCGCGAATCCGAGGTCCTGTTGCCGACGCAGGACTGGCCGGACTTCGCGGGCGACTGCGTTCACGCCCTGCAATCTCATGTCGTGACTGCAGTGACGGAAGGTGATCCGTTCGAGAATGCGGCCCGAGATTACCTGACCGTCATGCGCCTGTCGGACCTGGCCTATGCCGCCCACGAGGCGCGCACGCGACTGCCGGTCCATTTCGCCTGAACGGTCAATTTGATTAAAATCAGGACATCAATCTCGACATCTCGCCAGCTCGCTTAACCGCGTCTTTAAGGATTGTCGGCCATATCTCTCACAACACACGAGGGATTGATGACCGAAGACGAACTCCGCGATCTTGTGCTGGAACGGCTGCACGACGATGCGACTGCCTTTCGTTCGCTGATACGCGATCTTGCGGTGGCTTACCCTGAAATATCCGCCCGGACATTGGAAACCGCGTTGCTCACCGCTGCCCGCGAAATGGACGCTGCCATCCGCAGAGGCGGCTCTCCCACAGACGAGGCGCAGACGGCCAGACGGTTGGCCATCCTGCTGAGTATGGACATAGACCGTGCTCGATCCGACGCCCCGGTGACACTCGGGGATCTGCGGGATTGGTGGACAAGAAACGACGACTTTTTTCTGCGCCTCTGAAAGGGGATGCAGTCGGTCGGGGCGAAGCCCTGGCCCCCGGTGGCGGACGTTCAGCCCGCCATCCCTGATGGAACATTGCTCTGAAAGGGCAGCCCATGATCGGACAGACAACACCCGGCCGCCGCAATATGCATCTGGCCTATCTGCTGCTGGCTATCCTTGCCGTCGCAGCGTTGACGCCCGTTGACGCGGTGCACATAGAAACGGCCAAAGTGCCGGATAGTCTCGCGCCGCAACACGCTACAGGGCCGGGACCGTGGCCCGGTTTCAAGCACTGAACAGTGCTCCCGCCCCAATCTGACGCCAATTGCGCTATCAGCGTTCCGCAGCCGTCCGGATCGCCGCTATGTTACGGCCATAGGGTGCAGGGTCTGTGACCGAACCATCGCGAAACACCGCCGATCCGGCCACCAGAACATCCGCCCCGGCCGCCACGACCAAGGGGGCAGTGTCCGGATCAACGCCGCCATCCACCTCGATATGAACCGGCCGGTCTGCGATCATCGCACGCAAATCGCGAATCTTCTCGACCTGTGAATGTATGAATTTCTGCCCCCCGAAACCGGGGTTCACGGTCATTACGCAGATCATGTCGACATCGTCCAGCAAGGAAGCAACAGCCGATGCCGGCGTGCCGGGGTTCAACGCCAATCCGGCTTTCGCGCCCGCGCCCCGGATCGCCTGAAGCGTGCGATGGATATGCGGTCCGGCTTCGACATGGGCGGTGATGATATCTGCACCGGCCTGCGCAAAGGCGTCGATATAGGGATCGATCGGCGCGATCATCAGATGTACGTCCATTACACCCTTGATGTGGGGCCGGAGCGCCGCGCACATCGCCGGGCCGAAGGTTATGTTCGGCACGAAATGTCCGTCCATGACGTCCACGTGAATCCAGTCCGCCCCCTGCCTCTCGACCGCCGCGCACTCCGCTCCGAAATTGGCGAAATCGGCGGCGAGGATCGACGGTGCGATCTTGACGGTGCGGTCAAATGTATCAGTCATCCGGGCCTCGGGGTTTGAGATGCCGTCCGATTACACCGTGCCGTCCGCGCCGAAAACCCCTGCATCGGTGATGATGTATGGCAGGGTGATGTCGGTTCGCTCCTGCGGGATGGCCTCGACGCGCTGCGCTTCCAGGGCAAACCCGACGGCCAGCGCATCACCCATGCCCGCCAGCGTTCGGTCATAATACCCCCCGCCATAGCCCAGCCGCCCGCCGCCCGCATCGAACCCGACCATCGGCAGGATCAGCACATCCGGGACACGCCAGCCACCCTCGGTTGGGACAGGCACACCGAACGCGCCCTTCTCCAGCGGACAATCGGGCCACCATTCCCGGAATCGCAACGGCGCACCGCGCGCCGTCACGACCGGAACGCAAATACGATTATCCCGGGCGAGAACGCGCATCGCATGGGTCGGGTTGGCCTCGGACCCGATCGGCAGATAGCCTGCGATGGTTCGTCCGCGCAGACCCATGAGCCGCGCGTACAGGCGCGTGCCCGCCATGGCACGGCGCAACGGCCCGACTCCATCGCGGGCGGCAAGACACTCCTTGCGCAATTGCGCCTTCCGCGCCGTCAGACTAGCGTCGTCCCCCATGACAGACTTTGACCACTTCGCCATCTCCGCCGCAACGCTGGATGACGGCGCGGCCCATGTCTTGACCCATCTGGGGCATCATATGGGTCCGGGCGGCAAACATGCGCTCATGTCGACGCACAATCGTCTGTCCGGTCTGGCGGCGGGTGAGTATTTCGAAGTCATAGCGATCGATCCTGATGCGGTTGCGCCGGATCGACCGCGCTGGTTCGACCTGGATCGCCGTGCCGGACTGCCCCGGATCGGCAACTGGATCTTGCGGACCGACGATCTGGATGCGCTTGTCGCTCGCTTTCCGCAGGCCGGACGCCCGCTGTCATTCGCGCGCGGCGCATTCCGCTGGCGCATGGCAGTGCCCGATGACGGGATACTTCCGTTTGATGGATGTTTTCCTGCCTTGATCCAATGGGACAGCCCGGCACCGACGTTTCCGGACAGCGGTTTGCACCTTGCGGAGCTGACGCTGACGCACCCCGACGAAGGGCTGACGGCGTGTATCGCCGATCTGACAGACGATCCGCGAATCACGGTCACGGTCGGTCCCCGGCGAATAACGGCACGGATCGGCACGCCTTACGGAATGCGCGTGATCGCATGATCGCTCCCGATATCGAGGATCTGCGCAAGATCGCCGAGGCGACGCGCGCCGCGTTTCCCTCGCCCTTCGCGGGCCTGGCAGCCGATGTCAGGCTGTCGGTGGAGGATTGGCCGTCGGATGATCTGCTGGATGAGATGGAGATCGAGGACGCCTATGACCTGACCGGCCTTTACGAGGGTGTCGCCCTGACCCAGCGGTCGGTGGATTATCCCGACCCGCCCTCGACAATCTTTTTGTTCCGTCGCCCGATTCTGGATGAATGGGCGGCGCGCGGGGACGTCACGCTGGAAGCTTTGGTGGCGCATGTCACGGTTCACGAATTTGCGCATCACTTCGGTTGGTCAGACAGTGATATCGCGCGTATCGATGAATGGTGGACCTGACGCGGGAAAGGCGCCCCGAAGGACGCCTTTCAGCTTTCAAGATACTGTATATGAACGATCTTATGCGGCCGCAACGCGTGCCGAAAGCACTTCATCGACAGCTTTGAGGGCACCGTCCTCGTCCATGTCGGCATTCACGGCGGCAAGTTCGCGGGTCAGGCGATCCAGCGCAGCTTCGTAAAGCTGACGCTCGGAATAGGACTGTTCGCGCTGTTCATCGTTGCGGTGCAGATCGCGTACGACCTCTGCGATGGCGATCAGGTCGCCGGAGTTGATCTTGGCTTCGTATTCCTGTGCCCGGCGCGACCACATCGCACGCTTGACGCGGGCCTTGCCCTTGAGCGTGGTCATGGCCTTCGCCACAACTTCGGGTGACGACAGCGAACGCATGCCAACGTCGGTCGCCTTGTGAGTCGGAACCCGCAGCGTCATCTTGTCCTTTACGAAATTGATGACGAACAATTCCAGCTCAAGGCCAGCGACCTCCTGTTTTTCCACGGAGACGATCTGACCTACGCCGTGGGCAGGATAGACGACGAAATCATTCGGGCTAAAGTCGAGCTTCTTGGACATGGGCATCCTTTCGATGTCTCAATTCGCGCATCGGCCTGGTTTTACAGGCAAAAAACACCGGCCACGGGCAAGCCCGTAGGTCAGGTCATATGCAATTTGATGTCGGCCCTGACGCAGTTGCGTGTTTTTGGGGGTCGGACACAGTGGAAAATGGGAAGGAAATCCCCCGCTATGTCGACGACCATACCACAAAAACAGGCACTGCGAAAGTGTCATGCACGCTGACCCATCTGGCCGCGCTTGAATCAGAACCTCAGCCGCCCTCGCCGGGGGCTTCCGAAAACAACTTTATCTTGTCTGGCTTGCCGTCCATTTCCTCGGCATTCGGCAGAGGGTCCTTCTTGGTAATGATGACAGGCCAAAGTTCGGAATATTTACGATTGAATTCAACCCACTTCTCCATATCCGGCTCGGTATCGGGACGGATCGCATCGGCGGGGCATTCCGGCTCGCAGACGCCGCAGTCGATGCATTCGTCAGGATGGATGACCAGCATGTTCTCACCCTCGTAGAAACAATCCACGGGGCAGACCTCGACGCAGTCGGTATATTTGCATTCGATGCAGGCGTCATTGACGATATAGGTCATGAAACGTGTCCTTATTCGGGTCGAAATCCGTCTAGCCCCCCCGCCGGGGGGGTTCAAGCGGGGCTGACGGGGCTGTGACTTACCTGCGATATGGGGCGGCAGATGCGGTATTACGACAGGGCCAACCAAGGTATTACGCCGGTATTACCGCCGCGTCACTGTCGGTGCGTCTCATCGTCGCGCGCGGCATCCATGCGCCGCCGGTCGCGCCCCGTGGGACGAGGGCCGACACGCGGCACGGGTTTGGGAGAGTGATCGGTATAAAGGGCCTGCGCTTCGGACGCGGGGCCCCGACGCACGGCCAGTGCCACGATTTCGACCACGCGGATGCGGTCGCCTGCCGTGAAGGTCAACGTATCGCCCGGCACGACCGGCAAGGCGGGTTTGCCGACTTTTTCGCCATTTACCCTCACCCGCCCATCGCTCACCGTTCGAGCGGCCAGGGTGCGCGTCTTGTAGAACCGCGCCTGCCACAGCCACTTATCCAGCCGCTGCTTCGGCGCGGGGTCTTCGGACTGTCCGGTCATTTGTCCTTAAGTGCGGCAAGCGCCGCGAAGGGATTGTCGGGGTCGATGGGCTTGTCGCGCTTGGGTTTGGCTTCATAAGTTTTGGGCCCGCGATCACCTGCGGGTTTGCCTTTGCCGCCTTCACGCCGCCCGCCACCTTTGCCCTGCGGCTTTCCACCCTTCCGGGCAGGCTGGTCGCCCTCACGGGCCTGATCGCGCCCCTGATCTTTACGCGGACCGCGATTGTTCTGGCGGCGCGGTGCCCAGGTAAAGGTATAGAAAACCTCGAGTTCGGGTGCATCAGCGGCGGGTGCATCAGCAGCGGGTGCGGCGGCGTCGGTCTGGCCCGACATTTCAGGCGGCACTTCGGTTGGAGGCGTCGCCGGGCCTTCCGGTGGGTCGATGACCGGAGTTTCGGCAGGCGTCTCGCCAGGCACCTCGGTCGGCGGTGCGGGCGGAGTTTCCGCAGGCTCCTGCACCGGAGTTTCCTGCGGCGTTTTCGTCGGCTCGTCCGGCGTGTCGGACTTGGCGGAGACCGGCTTTACCTTCGGTCGCTCGCCCTTTTCGGCATTATAACCCAGACCGCCCATCAGGTCGGAAAACTGCTCCAGCGTCATGCCGGTGATCGACAGCATGTCGGGTGTCGCCTCGAAGCCGCCGCGCGAATCGGCAGGACGCAGCAGGTCGGCCAACCGTTCCAGCATGTCGATGCGGATCGCCCGCGCGCCGGCCTGCCGGTAACCGGCCATCGTGTAATAACCCTGCGGCGCACCAGCGGCGGCGGGCACGGTGACCAGACCGGGCGGGGGCGCTTCGGGAAATTCCTGCAAATCCTGCACCAGCGCCCAAAGCACAAGCCGCAGGCGCGTAGGCGCGGGCTTGAGCAGCAATTGCTGGAAAATGGTGAATTGGCCAAAGCGGACGCCATGCTTGCGCAGTTGCCCGCGGGCATCCTGATCCAGGTCCTTCACCTCCTGCGCGACGTCGGCACGGGGCAGGACACCAAAGGATTCAAGCATCCGGAACGCGAACCCGCGCGCCAGTCCGGTCAACGTCTCGTCTCGGGACATCGCCATGAGCGGGTCCATCGCGGCGGCGACCTTGCGGTCGATGAAGTGCTGCAACCGGCGCGTGACCTTTTGCATGACCTCCGGCCCGGCCTCGTCATCGACGAAGGCTTCGACGCCAGGCCTGAGCGGCTCGGCCCCCTTGACCAGCTTGCCGACGGCCTGATCGCCCCACATCAGGCCACCCTGCTCGGTGAAATCCATCTCGGTATCGGGCGCATTGTAGAAACGGTCTGCGCGGAGGTGGAATTCGGGCCGCAGCGCCTGGGTCGCGGCCTGCCGCACGGTTCTGGCCTCGTCCGGGGACGCGGTTCCAGTCTGATGGAATCGAAAGCCTTCGAGACGACCCAGCGTCTCGCCCTCGACGGTGACTTCACCTTTGTCGTTGATGTCGGCCAACAGGCCCTCCTTCATCTTCAGCCGCCGCAGCAGCACCGAGGTTCGCCGGTCGACGAACCGATTGGTCAACGCCTGGTGGAGCGCGTCCGACAGACGGTCTTCTATCGCCCGCGTGGCATCGCGCCAATGCGCATCGTTGTCCACCCAGCCCTTTCGCTGCGCAACATACGTCCATGTGCGGATATACGCCAATCGTTTGGACAACATGTCGATATCGCCGTCGGTTCGGTCGATGCGTTTAACCTGTCGGGCGAACCAATCGCCGTCGACACGACCCCGTTCGTGCAGAAATCCGAAGATGCGCGCCAGCATGGTCGTATGCTCGCCGTGGCTGATGCCCTGGAAATCGGGGATGCGGCAGACTTCCCACAACAGTTTCACATCGCGGGCATCGCGCAGGCGGACGGCAACGGTTTCCAGCTGATTCAAGGTCTTAAGCGACGACAGGTCATCCGCCTCGCGCCCCTTCGTCAGCTGAAGTTCGGTGCTGGGCGCTTCCAGAGAGGCGATGAGCGCTTCGGGGCTGCCGAAATCCAGACGATCATTGCGCCACATCAGGCGGTCGATGGGTTTGAATGTGTGAGATTGAATGGCCTCGACCAGCCCGTCCTCCAGCGGCGAAGCTTCGCCGGTCACGCCAAAAGTGCCGGGCTGCATATAGCGCCCGGCGCGTCCGGCGATCTGCGCCAGTTCATGCGGCATCAGGGGTCGAATGCGCTGCCCGTCGAACTTGGAGGTGGCCGAGAAAGCAACATGCCTGATGTCGAGGTTCAGGCCCATGCCGATGGCGTCGGTGGCGACGAGGTAATCGACGTCGCCATTTTGATACATCTCGACCTGCGCGTTGCGCGTTCTGGGCGAAAGCGCCCCCATGACGACCGCTGCACCGCCCTTTTGACGGCGCAGGAGTTCCGCAATAGCATACACATTATCGACACTAAATCCGACAATCGCGGTTCTGCCCGGCATTCGGCTTATCTTTTTCGAACCTGTATAGGTCAGATCGCTGAATCGTTCGCGCCGCGCGAACTGCACCTTGGGGATCAGCGCCGCGATCGAGGGCCGCATCGTATCGGACCCCATGAATAACGTCTCGTGCAGGCCGCGCATGTTCAGCAGACGGTCGGTGAAGACATGGCCGCGCTCCTGGTCGGCGCAGAGCTGGATTTCGTCGATGGCAACGAAGTCGGCGCCCATCCCCTGCGGCATCGCCTCGACCGTGCAGACCCAGTAGGCGGCACGTGGCGGCACGATCCGTTCCTCGCCGGTGACAAGCGCCACGACCGAAGGACCCCGTGCCGCAACTATGCGATCATAGACCTCGCGCGCCAGAAGGCGCAGCGGCAGGCCGATGATGCCGGTACGATGTGCCAGCATCCGCTCGATGGCGTAGTGAGTCTTGCCGGTATTCGTCGGTCCGAGGACCGCCGTTACCCGCCCGAGAGGGCTGTCCATCAGAGGGTCCGACCTCCGGTCGCGGCTTCAAGGCGCTCGACGGATCTGTTGACGTTTTCTTCGGCTGGAAAAATCTGCTGCGCGGCACGGAAGGCCCGGAGTGCCCCCTGCTCATCGCCAAGTTCTTCGAGGATGATCCCCAGGCCCGCCAGTGCACCGAAATGACGCGGTTCGAGAATCAGGACCTGCTCGATATCCGAAAGCGCCTCGCCGTATCGGTCGGTCAGGAAAAACGCGGTCGCCCGCTGGTTCCAGCCCTCGGCGAATTCGGGCGCATGATCGGTCAAAGCAGTCAGATGAGCGATGGCGCGGACGAAATCGCCGTCCTGCATCGCGTCGATCCCCCGTTGCAGAAGCAGGTCCAGCGTGGCGCTGCCCGTATGGGTCCAGCGTTCCTGAATTTCATTGGCCAGACGGGTCGCCTCGGCCGCATCGCCTTCGCCCGTAAGGGTTCCGAGCCGGTTCAGCAGGATCTGCGGATCAGCCTCGAGCGGCGCGATCTCGGACGGGGTCTCGGGTCCGGGGGTGTCGCCAAGCCCTTGCGCAACGGAATACGTGGCGTAACTACACAGCACCGCGACTGCGAGGGCCTTGAGAGTGACGCGCTGGTCAATCATCCTGTCCACGACCCAATCCCGCCATATCGGCGATCAGAATAAGAGGATTCCATGAGCGACATCATCAACGAGGCCGTCACGCAGCTTTCCACAAAGATTGGCACCTTCGACGGCAGCGTCAAGTTCGTGATCGAAAACGAAGGCGCAATCATGCTCGATTCCGATGGCGTGCGTGCCGGGGACGGCGACGCCGAATGCACGATGACCGCCGATGCCGAGACGTTCAAGGGCATCCTTGACGGCGATGTGAACCCGACGTCGGCTTTCATGACCGGCAAGCTGTCGGTCGATGGCGACATGGGACAGGCGATGAAGCTGGGCGCGGCACTGTCCTGACTGTGGCCGATACGATGGCCGATGGCGCGATCCCTTATCCGGCGGCCCCTTATCACGCCGATGTCGCTCGCGGCCCGGTCGAGGGGCGGGCCGTGTGGGCCACGACGTCGGATGGCATCCGCCTTCGGGTCGCGGTCTGGCAGGATGGGTCGCGCGGCACCCTGGTCATGTGTCCAGGGCGCACCGAATATGTCGAAAAATATTCCGATGCAGCACGCGAGATGCAGGCGCGCGGTTATGCCAGCGTTGCGATCGACTGGCGCGGTCAAGGTCTTTCGCCGCGACCCGAGCACGACAAGAACATTGGTCATGTGAATAATTTCAATTACTTTCAGCGTGACGTTGATGCATTACTTGAACTTTGTGCCGCGCTGAACCTTCCCCGGCCCTGGCACATTCTGGGACATTCGATGGGTGGCTTGATTGGGCTGCGCACTCTGATGAGAACCGACACTTTCGAAAAAGCCGTGTTCTCTGCCCCGATGTGGGGTCTGAAACTATCGCCCCACCGCCGCGCGATCGGATGGGGGGTGTCGGCGATGGCATCGCTCATCGGTCTGGGACAACGCTCGGCTCCGGGGTCGGGAAAGATCGCGGACCCGATAGACGCACCCTTCGATGACAATCTGCTGACCACCGACCCCGAGATGTTCGCCTGGATGAAACGTCAGCTTGCCGCGCATCCCGAACTGGCCCTAGGCGGCCCGTCGCTGGCCTGGATCTGGGCCGCGTTCCGCGAGATGCACACCACTGCGCGCGAGGCGGCGCCGAAGGTGCCCTGCCTGACGTTTCTGGGCACGGACGAGGGCATCGTATCCGACGATTCGATCCATGTTCGCATGGGTTCCTGGCCCAACAGCCAGTTGGAAATGATCGAGGGCGCGCGCCACGAAGTGCTGATGGAGACGCCCGAGACGCGGAACCGCGTCTTCGACCAGATCGCGGCTTTCCTGAACAAATAATCCCTAGGCCAGGCGCCCGCCGTCCAGCCGCAGCACGCGATCCATGCGACCCGCAAGCTCCAGATTGTGGGTCGCGATCAGCGCGGCCATCCCCGTCTCCCGCACCAGCGTCAACAAGGCTGCGAACACCGTGTCGGACGTTCCGGGATCGAGGTTGCCCGTCGGCTCATCCGCCAGCAGCAGGCCCGGCCCGTTGGCCAGTGCGCGACAGAAGGCGGTGCGCTGCTGTTCGCCGCCCGACATTTCGGCGGGGCGATGGTCCGCCCGGTGTGACAGGCCGACACGGCCCAGCAGATCCTCGGCACGGGAGCGGGCGGCACGGGCCGACACACCGTTGGCCAGTTGCGGCAGGATGATATTTTCGGCAGCCGTGAATTCGGGCAGCAAGTGATGAAACTGATAGATGAAACCGATGCGGTCTCGTCTGGCCCGCGTCCGCGAGCGGTCGGACGCACCCGTCAGGTCAGCACCGGCAATGGTGACAGTGCCGTCATCAGGCGTATCCAGAAGCCCCGCGATATGCAGAAGCGTCGATTTGCCTGCCCCGGACGGTGCGACGAGAGCCACGACCTCGCCCGCGTTCAGGGTCAGATCGACGCCGTTCAACACGCGGATCTCGCTGGGCTTACCCAGATGGTAGCCTTTCCGTATGCCGGACAGCCTGAGCGTCTCATTCATAGCGGAGCGCCTCGACCGGGTTCATGCGGGCGGCACGACGGGCCGGAAAGATCGTCACGATGAACGACAGCGTAAGGGACAGGGCCACGGCGGACAACACGTCTCCCAGTTCCAAACGGGCGGGCAAGGCAGAGATGAACCGCACGGAGGGGTCCCAGACACCGCCCCCCGCGACCCAGTTCACGAAGCTGAAGATCGGATCGATATAGAGCGCGAAAAGGCAACCGAGGATCACCCCGATCACGGTGCCGATGACACCGATGCCCGCGCCGCACAGGAAGAACACACGCAGGATGGTGCCTTCGGTCAGGCCCATGGTGCGCAGTATGCCGATGTCGCGGCCCTTGTTCTTGACCAGCATCACAAGGCCGGAGGTGATGTTCAGCGTCGCGATCAGCACGAGGATCGAAAGGATGACGAACATGATGTTGTCCTCCATCTGAAGCGCACGCAGGAATCCGCCCGCACTGTCGCGCCACGTCCAGACCCAGCCGTCCGATTCGACCGCGGCGAGAAGCGAGGGGCTGAGTGCGTCCACCGCCTCGGGGTCGGTGATCGAGACCTGGATTTCATCCGCGACGCCCTCGCGGTTGAAATAGGTCTGCGCCTCGGAGAACGGCATGTAGATACGGGTCAGGTCGATGTCGTAGCGTCCGACCTGAAAGACATAGGACACGAGATAGGATTTCACCCGCGGGCTGGTCCCGAAAGGCGTCTTCTGGCCGTCCGGCGAAATCAGGCGAATGCGGTCGCCCGCGCGCACGCCCAGCGTGTCGGCCAGATACCAGCCGATGGCGATGCCCTGTCCTTCGTCCACTCCGAAAGCCGCGATGTCGCCCTGCGATTGTTCGGGAGCCTGGACGCGCGGAATGTCGGCCAGATCGCCGGGCCGGATGCCGATGACCTGTGCGCCGGTGTTCGCGCCGTTGGCCGAGGCCATGACCTGCCCCGTCACCACCGGCACGGCGTGGGTCACGCCCGGCACCTGGGCCAGACTGTCGGCCAGCGCATCATAGTCGGGCGTGGTGCCGGTGAGCATGCCGTTGGGCTGCGCCTCGCCATAGGGACGGATCGTGGCATGGGGGTTGGCGCCAACAATCGTGTCGACGAATTCGTAGCGAAAGCCGGACCGCACGGCCAGCGTCGCGATCAGGGCGAAGACCGCCAGCGCGATGCCGACAAGGCTGATCCACGTCATTACCGAGATGCCGCCCTCGGACCGGCGCGCGCGCAGATAGCGCCAGGCGATCATCCATTCGAAACGGCTGAACATGGGGATGGCTCCGGCTGCATTGGGTTAAGGGCGGATCAAAGGTGCGGCGCGTAGATGTCTTTCAGGCGCGCGATGGCGGCCTGCGGCGTCACTTCCTCGGTCTCGCCGGTGCGGCGCGACGTCAGCTCCACCAGACCGTTCGCCAGCCCGCGCGGGCCGACGGTGATCCGCCACGGCAGGCCGATCAGGTCCATGATCGCGAACTTTGCGCCCGCCCGATCCTTGCGGTCGTCGTAGAGCGCCGTCAGGCCTTGCGCCGCCAACTCCTTGTAGATGCCTTCGCAGGCGGAATCGGTGCTGGCGTCATTCTGTTTCAGGTTCACGATGCCGACGTGGAACGGCGTCACGCCTTCGGGCCAGATGATGCCCTTGTCGTCGTGGCTGGCTTCGATGATCGCGCCGACAAGGCGGCTGACGCCGATGCCGTGCGACCCCATGTGCAGCGCCGTGGGCTTGCCGTCGGGGCCCTGGACCCTGGCGCCCAGCGCATCGGAATACTTGGTCCCGAAATAGAAGATCTGCCCGACTTCGATGCCGCGCGCGGACCGGCGGCGATCTTCGGGGACCTTGGTGAATTCAGCCTCGTCGTGGGTTTCGTCGGTGCGGGCATACAGGGTCGTGAATTCCTCCATGACACTGGCACATTGACCCACGTCGTCGTAGTCGATGTCGCGCTGGCCCAGCGAAATCTCGGTGACATTGCTGTCGTAGAACACCTCGGATTCGCCCGTGTCGGCCAATACCAGGAATTCATGGGTGTCATCGCCGCCGATCGGTCCGGAATCGGCGCGCATCGGGATCGCCTGCAGGCCCATCCGCTCGTAGGTGCGCAGATAGCTGACCAGATGGCGGTTGTAGGCATGCATCGCATCAGCACGGGTCAGATCGAAGTTATAGCCGTCCTTCATCAGGAATTCGCGACCGCGCATGACGCCGAAGCGCGGGCGCATCTCGTCGCGGAACTTCCACTGGATATGGTAAAGCGTCAGCGGCAAATCCTTGTAGCTGGCGACGTTCGAGCGGACGATATCGGTAATCAATTCCTCGTTGGTGGGACCGTAGAGCATCTCGCGGTCCTGCCGGTCGGTGAAACGCAGCATTTCCGGGCCATAGGCGTCGTAACGCCCGGATTCGCGCCAGAGGTCGGCGGATTGCAGCGTCGGCATCAGCATCGGGATGTGGCCCGCGCGCTGCTGCTCCTCATGGACGATCTGTTCGATGCGTTTCAGAACGCGATAGCCCAGCGGAAGCCACGAATAGATGCCCGCAGCGGACTGCTTGATCATGCCCGCGCGCAACATCAGGCGATGACTGACGATCTGCGCCTCGGAGGGCGTCTCTTTCAGGACGGGCAGGAAATAGCGGCTGAGACGCATGACAGGGCTCCGGGACGGCGCGGCAAAAGTTTGACCTGCGCTACCAACGCCTGCGCATGGGGGCAAGGCGCGCCTTGCCTGTCAGCGTTTGATAACCCGCACCCGTCCCTCGACCCCAAGACTTGAGGCCAGCGACTTGAACCGCGCCTCGGCCACTTCGCCGAACAGGGCCTCGCCATCGCCCTTGGGCAGCGACAGTTGCAGAATGCCCTTCTTGGGATACAGCTTCAGCCCCCCCATCAGAGCCGGGTCCTGCGCCGAGAACATCGCCCCGAAGCGCATTGCCTTGCCGACGACTTCCGCCTGATTGGTGTCCGCCTCGCCCAAAAGCGGGGCCAGCGCCTCGAACGGGGTGCCCTCGCGTTTGTTGCGGTAACGATGCAGCAGGGCCAGACCCATGTAGACCCGTTCGGAATGGGTCAGCCCGCCGAGGTTGGCGCGGGTGGCGTTGTCGAAGCAGATTTCGGCGCGGTAATCGGGATGCGCCCGCCAACTGACGTCGTGCAGCAGGCAACAGGCCCGGATCAGGCGGCGGCGGCGGTCCGGTACCCGCGCGAACAGCGGATGCAGGAACCGATAGAGGATGCGACCGAACCCCGGCAGGCGGGCATAGGCAGCCTCGGACGCACGACAGGATTCGATCAGCGGATCGCGGGCGCGCAGCACATCGGGCATCTGTTCGTAGAGAAGCCCCTCGCGGATGCCATAGCTGGAGATCGCGATCTCCTTGGGCCGGAACGTCTTGACCACGCGGTCCAGCACCTCGCCGGCAATCGGAACCAGCGACATCCGGGCGGAACTGGTGCCGGTGCGTTTGCCCAGGTCGGATATGTCCTCGGACGCGATGAAATCCAGCGTCGCGCGCAGATCCTTGGGGGTCATCTTGTATTCATGCAGGACGTGCAGCGGATAATTCCGCCGTTCCATATCGACCCGCGCGATGGCGCGCCAACTGCCGCCGACGAGATATATCTTGTCGTATCTCTCCTGGCCCAACTGTTTGGCCATGGCGGCGATACCTGCGTCGATCTCGCTGCGGCGCGCGCCCTTGCCCTTGATGCCCTGCAACTTGAGCGGCCCCAGTTTGCCCGACACCGTCGCGCCCACGCTGCCGCCTTTGAGTTCGGCCAGTTCCATGCTGCTGCCACCTATGTCGCACATCAGGCCTTCGGCTTCGGGCCAGCCCAGCAGGACCCCCTGCCCCGACAAGCGCGCCTCCTCCTTGCCGTCAATCACCCAGAGCTTCAGGCCGGTCTCGGACTTGACCTCCGACTCGAACGCCTGGCCATCCTCGGCTTCACGGACGGCGGCGGTGGCCACGGCGGTCAACGAATTGACCTCCATGCCGCGTGCAAGGATTGCGAAGCGTTTCAGCGCGGCCAGCGCACGCACCCGGCCTTCGGGATTCAGACGACCGCTCTCCGACAGGCCCGCGCCCAGACCGCAGAGGATCTTCTCGTTGTAAAAATACGCGGGCGAGCGGGCCGCCCCGTCGAACACCACCAGCCGGACCGAGTTCGACCCCACGTCGATCACCCCGACCCGGCGCAGCGCACGCGCCTGGGGTCCATCGAACAGGGGCGCGCCGAACGGGCCGGATTCCTCGGCCTCCAGGGTATCTTCCATCATGGGCTGCGGTTTCCTCAGGCCGATGTCGTGCCGAGGGTCTGACACGGCCCGCGTCAGGCGGTCAATCGCCGAGAGATAACTGGCGAAACCGGCGTTGCCGCCAACCGACACGATCGGATGCGACGGGACCCAGGTCGAAATCGCGGCTCAGACTTCGGGCAAGGCGAGAATTATCCCACTCGAACAGACGCCATCCTGTCGGTGCATCTGAGAGGAGCGGCAGTCGCCATCGTTACAACGGGACTCCATACCGACTGCCCGCCCTGTGCCACAGTCACACCAAAAGCATGGGGCAAAGCGGTAAAATCTCTCCTGTTGTCGCATTGCACTTGTCCCCCCACATTGCCGTTCCCCGCATTGCCGATCCCCGTCTGCCCCGCTACGCCTGTTGCCTGACCGAACGTCTGCACCGGAGGGCGCATATGCCCAATCTGAACCCGAATCTTGCCGCCACGATCCCGCCGCCCGTGATGGAGGCGCGGCGCTGGATCGCGGACGCCACCTTCACACCGGACCGCCCGCTTCTGAACCTCAGCCAGGCCGCGCCCGCCGATCCGCCGCCCGCACCGCTGCGACAGGCCATGGCCGACATCGTGATGACCGATCCGGCGGCCCATATGTATGGCGATGTCCTGGGCCTTCCCGCCCTGCGCGACCGGGTTGCCGCCGACTGGACGCGTGACTACGGCGGCACGGTCCGTGCCGATCAGGTCGCCATCACCTCGGGCTGCAATCAGGCCTTCGCGGCCGCCATCGCCACCCTGGCGCGGGACGGCGACAACGTGATTCTGCCGGTGCCGTATTATTTCAACCACAAGATGTGGCTGGATACCGTGGGCGTCGACGCGCGCATTCTCGATACAGGCGACGACCTCCTGCCCGACCCCTCTGCTGCCGCCGCGCTGATCGACGACAGAACCCGTGCCATCATTCTGATAAGCCCCAACAATCCCGGTGGCGTCGAATACCCCGCCGACCTGATGGCGGCCTTCCGCGATCTGGCCCGCACGCGCGGCATCGCCCTGATCCTGGACGAGACCTACCGCGATTTTCACGCGGTCGATGGCGCGCCGCATGCATTGTTCACGGACCCTGACTGGGACGACACGCTGATCCAGCTTTATTCCTTTTCCAAGGCCTATCGCCTGACCGGGCACCGGGTCGGAGCCATCCTTGCCGCGCCATCCCGGCTGCGCGAAGTCGAGAAGTGGCTCGATTCCGTGGCGATCTGCCCGACCGGGCTGGGTCAGCGCGCCGCGCTCTGGGGGATGGAGAACCTTGGCGACTGGCTGGCGGGGGAACGCCGCGAAATCCTGCGCCGACGCACCGCGATCGCAGACGGGTTCGCGGATCGGGCCGATTGGCCCCTGCTTGGCTGCGGGGCCTATTTCGCCTATGTCATGCACCCTTTCGACCTGCCGTCGGACCGGGTTGCCCGCGCACTGGTCGACCGCGCCGCGCTGCTGCTTCTGCCCGGCACGATGTTCGGACCCCTGCGCAGCGACGGTGGCAGCGGACGGGCCGAACGCAGCCTGCGGATCGCCTTTGCCAATGCGGACGCAGATGGAATTGCCACGCTGTTCAACCGGCTGGACGAGGTGGCGGAAAGCGGGCTCTGACCCGACGACCGGACGCGCTTGCCCCCGGCTGGCCCGCATCCTATCACTCCCCGACCGTATCGCAGGGGGCAAGCCACATGGCCGAGAAACGTCGCAGGAAGACATCGAACACGATCATGTGGGTCATTCTTGGTCTGCTTATCCTTGCCCTGGGTGGCTTCGGGATCGGCGGCTTCGGCAGCTCGCTCTCGACAGTGGCAAGCGTCGGTGACCGGGAAATTACCGTGCAGGAATACGCCAACGCACTGCAATTCGAGATCAATCGCCTGCAACAGGACACCGGCCAGCGCCTGACGCTTCAGCAGATGCAGCTGTTCGGTCTGGACCGCAATGTCATGGAACGCCTTCTGGCAGCCGCCGCGCTGGAATCCGAGGCTGATCGCATCGGCATATCTGTGGGCGATCAAGCCGTGGCCGAACGGATTCGCGAAAACCCCGCTTTCAGCGGCGTGGGGGGCGGCTTCGACCGCGAAGGCTATCGCTTCGCACTTCAGAGCGCGGGCCTGAACGAGTCTGGCTACGAAGAGGATATCCGCGACGAAGCCGCGCGCGAGCTGTTGCAGGGGGCAGTCGCCGGAGGTGTCGAAGTGCCCGCAGCCTATGTCGACGCCATCGCCCGCTGGATCGCCGAAAGCCGCGATGTCACGCTGGCCACCGTCACGGTGCAGGATCTTCCGGGCGGCGACCTGGCCCCGACCGACGCCGACCTGACGGCGTTCTACGACGCCGATCCGACGCGGTTCGAGACCCCCGAATTGCGGGCCATCACCTATGTCTGGATGACCCCGGACAGCGTCGTGGACAACATCCAGATCGACGAAGATCAACTGCGACAGCTTTATGAAGATCGTGCCGCAGACTATCGGCAACCGCAACGCGTGCTGGCCGAACGTCTGGCCTTTGCCGACATGCAGTCCGCAACCGACGCCCTCGCTGCGATCGAATCCGGGACGACGACCTTCGATGCGCTGGTCGAGGAACGCGGGTTGACGCTGGAAGATGTGGATCAGGGCGAATTGTCGCGCGATGGGCTGGACCCGGTTATCGCCGACGCGCTGTTCGCGCTGGAACAGCCCGGGCTTGCCGGGCCGGTCGAAACGCCGCTGGGGCCAGCAATCTATCGGGTCAATGCGGTTCTCGACGCGACCGAAGTGCCGCTCGAGGATGTGCGCGACGATCTGGTCGCCGAGGCGGGTATCGACGCCGCACGCCGCCGCATCGATGCCGCGCGCGAGGATATCGACGACCTGCTGGCTGGCGGCGCGACCCTCGAAGAAGTGGCGGATCAGACTGACATGGAACTGGGCAATATCCGCTGGGACCCGGCGGCGGGTGAAGAACAGGGCGGTTTCGGCATCGTCGCCTACGATGAGTTTCGCTCTGCCGCCCGGGCCGCGCAGGCGGGCGATTTCCCTGAACTGGGGACGCTGTCCGACGGTGGATTGTTCTCGCTGCGACTGGATGAGGTGATCGCCCCGATCGTGCCGCCGCTGGACGAGATCCGGGGGCAGGTCGAAGCCGCATGGCGCTCCGAAAGTCTGCGCAGTCGCTTGTTCGAACGCGCCGGCGAATTGTCCGAGAACCCGGTGCAGGACATCATGGGTCAGCCCGAAACGCTGACCGGCATCGTCCGCGACGCCACGCTGGAAGGCGCGCCGGACGGACTGATTGATCGCATTTTCGAGGCTGCGCCGGGCGATATCTTCGCCTTTGAGGGCGACGACCAACGCGCCTTCGTCGTGCGCGTCGATGCCGTGACCGAAGCCGACCTGTCCACCGGAGACGGCGCGCAGCTGCGCCAGGCCATCGAGACGCAGACGGGTACCGAACTGACCGGCGACCTGTTCGAAAGCTACGGCCGCTCCGTCCAGGGCATGGCCGGATTCACCGTCAATTCGCAGGCCGTCGAGGCGGTGCAGTCGCAGCTTGGCGGCGGCTGATGATCGCACCCGACTTCCCGACCTTCGAGACCGGCTTCGGGCGGGGCGAAAATCAGATCCTGTGGACCCGCCTGCCCGCCGATCTCGACACGCCGGTCTCTCTGATGCTCAAGCTGGCCGAGGCGCAGCCGTTTTCCTTTGTCCTGGAATCCGTAACCGGAGGCGAGGTCCGGGGCCGCTATTCCATCGTCGGCATGAAGCCCGACCTGATCTGGGAATGTCGCGGCACCGCGTCGCGCGTGAACCGCGCCGCGCGCTACGACCCGACCGCATGGACCGACGCCGGGGAACCGCTGGCTGCGATCCGCGCCCTGCTCGATGAATCGCGGATAACCCTTCCCGACGACTTGCCTGCCGCCTGCGCTGGGCTGTTCGGATACCTGGGTTACGATATGATCCGGCTGGTCGAACACCTGCCGAACGTGAACCCCGATACGCTGAATTTGCCCGATGCGGTGCTGATGCGCCCTTCGGTCGTGGCGGTTCTGGACGGCGTGAAGGGTGAGGTGATTCTTGTTGCGCCGTCGTGGTTCAACAAGTCCGCGACCGCCCGTGCCGCCTATGCCCAGGCCGCTGAACGCCTTCAGGATGCCCTGACATCGCTGGGCCATGCCGTGACTGAGCCGCGCGACATGGCGGAGCCTTTTGATCTGGCCGAACCTGTGTCGAACTTCACCAAGGACGATTACAAGGCGGCTGTCGAGGTGGCGCGGGATTATATCGCGGCGGGCGACATCTTTCAGGTCGTGCCATCGCAGCGCTGGACATACGATTTTCCACTGCCGCCGTTCTCGCTCTACCGCGCGCTGCGCCGAACGAACCCGTCGCCCTTCTTGTTCCATTTCGACATGGGCGAATTTCAGATCGTCGGCGCCTCGCCCGAAATCCTGGTCCGCGTTTTCGGCAACGAGGTGACGATCCGTCCCATTGCCGGCACCCGCCCGCGCGGCGCCACCCCCGCCGAGGATCTGGCGCTGGAGCAGGATTTGCTGAGCGATCAGAAAGAACTGGCGGAACACCTGATGTTGCTGGACCTTGGTCGGAACGATGTCGGGCGGGTCGCGAAAACCGGGACCGTGAAGCCGACCGAGAAGTTCATAATCGAGCGGTATTCCCACGTCATGCACATCGTGTCGAACGTCGTGGGCGAATTGTCGGCGGATCACGATGCCCTGTCGGCGCTGCTGGCGGGGTTGCCTGCCGGCACGGTGTCGGGCGCGCCAAAAGTGCGGGCGATGGAGATCATCGACGAACTGGAGCCCGAAAAACGCGGCGTTTACGGCGGTGGGGTGGGATATTTCTCGGCCAATGGCGATATGGATATGTGCATCGCCCTGCGGACTGGCGTCGTGAAAGACGGCAAGCTGTATGTTCAGGCGGGGGGAGGTGTGGTGCACGACAGCGATCCCGAGGCCGAATGGCAGGAGACGGTCAATAAGTCGCGGGCACTGAAGATAGCCGCGTCCGAGGCCGGTCGGTTCCTGGCCCGCGGCAACCGCTGAGGGCGATGCGAAAAGTGTCGACGGAGCCTCCGGCGGAAAAATTTTCGGAGCAAGGAAGCGGGACTAACCTTTTGCCATGCGGGTCAGTATCCGGTCCAGCGCGTTCTTGAACGCGGCCCGGTCGCGGGGGCCGAACGGGGGCTGGCCGCCACCCTGCCCGCCGGTCATCCCCTCCATCCCCGGACGAAGCTCGTGCATCAGGTTGCGGCTGGCGACCGTCTCGCCGATCGAGGTTTCGGTGAACTCGCGGCCCCTCGGGTCCAACGCGGCACCCCCGGCCTTGATGACCCGTTCGGCCAGCAGGATGTCGGCGGTGATCGTGACGGTGCCGGGGCGCGCGACCTCGGCGATGGCATCGTCGGCGGCATCGAACTTGTCACCCGCCACGAACAGTTTGATCAGCGGGTGGTTGGTCAGGCGCAGATAGCTGCCTGCCACGAATATAGCCTGCATGTTGCGGCGCAGGGCGACTTCGGTGATTTCGGATTTCACCGGGCAGGCGTCGGCGTCGATCAGGATCATTGGAAATGGGTTCCGTCGAAAGGAATGGTGATGGTCTCGGCAGCCGTCCGCATCGTCAGGCTGTCGGGACCGGGCGTGACGGATCGGATGTCGTGGCATCCGGGAATGCGCGCGATGGCATGTGCGATGACGTGGCGGCCGGGCAGCAGCGCGGTGGCCACCCCCTCCTCCGTTACGCGGTTGGCGTCCAGCGCGGCGGCGAACCTTTCGGCCCCGGCACAGATCGCGTCTTCGATGCCGATGATGCCGCGCACGCCGGACCATGGGGGCTGCGCACGTGCGCCGTTCGAGATCCAGATGTTCGTGGCCGGAAGTTGATCGGCGCGGCGCAGCGTCAGGATCGTGTCGTTTTCGGCATGGCGGGCAAGCGCGGTCCAGCCGGGGCCGTCAACAAGGCTCAGGAAGTCTTCGCATGGCGCATCCGGATAGTCCCGGAGGCTGTCCGGGAACCCGTCGAAGCGGCTATGTTGCGGATGGAACGGGGCTTCTGCGGCGAAGGTCAGTGTCGCCTGCGGTGTGGCAGAGAGGCGCCCGCCGTCTGCGAGGTGAAACATCGGGTGATGCGCGAAGGTGCAGGGCGCGGTCAGGTCCAGCATATGCGTCTGATAGAGGACGGGGTGGCCGTCACGCAGCGCGATGCGGGCGGTGATCTGGCCATGCGCGACATGCCGCGTGGCGGTCAGCGCGCTGGGCACAGCGCGTATGATCCTCCAGGGTGCGTTGGCAGACAGGCCGTGCAGCGGGCCGTTATTCACATCGTCGTGCCCGAACGGGGTGCAGGTGAATGTGCCACCAAGGCTGCGCTCGACGGGGGGGATATCCGGGTCGACAGCGATGGCTGGATCGTCGCGCCACGGCGCGGACCACAGGACAGGCGCGCCGTCGATGACGAGAGACGGCAAATGGCCGCAACCCCCATCCCATTCGGCGCGGACGCCCTGCGCCGAGAGGATCACAGAAGCGCCCGCAGACCCTGTGCCAGCACCATCGCATCCGACCCCATCGACACGACGCGCGCGCCCTCCGCGATCCAGCGGTCCGGGTCGGCGGCGAAAATGCCCGGCGGAGTTCCCGTTACGGCGATCCGCGCGATAGCATCGGTCAAGGCCGCATGGACGTCGGGGTCGCTGGCGTCGGTGCCCATGTCTGCGGCAAGATCGGCGGGGCCGAGGAACACGCAGTCGACGCCGGGGACGGCGCAGATGGCTTCGAGGTTGTCCAGCGCGGCGCGGCTTTCGGCCTGCACCCAGACCGATACGTCGTCATTGGCGCGGGTGATATAGCCGGGGTCGAGCGAATACATCGCGGCGCGCGCGACGAAGGCCCCCATGCCGCGCGTGCCTGCGGGCGGATAGCGGCAGGCGGCCACGACGACGGCGGCCTGTTCGGCGGTGTCGACCATCGGGACAAGGACGGTTCGCGCGCCAAGGTCCAGCGCCTGTTTCAGAATCCAGGCCTCGTCGCAGGGGACGCGGACCACGGCGTCAGGCGCGGCGATCAGGCGGGCGCGGATGTCGGCAGGGTCCCACGCGCCGTGTTCCCCGTCGATGACCAGCCAGTCGAAGCCCGCATGGGCGACAAGTTCGGCAAGTTCGGGACCGGGGAGATTCTGCCACAGACCGCGCGTGACGGCGCCCGAGGCCAGTTTATCTTTGAGTGTGTTCATGGGCGGTTCGTGCCACGCTGAACCCGCGCGCGGCAAGGTCGAAACATCATGGGTCAGGGACGATTACGGTCGATATAACCTCCACTCGTGAAACTTTCGGAAAGTTTTGCACCGCTGAGAGAAACTTTTCCCTGATCGGTTGACGCCCGCGACCATATGTTTATGGATGTGAGCAGGACAAGGAACCGCAGATGAACACGCTTCTCGTAATTGTCGGAATTGGGTGCATGGGCTGAGACATCGGCAACCATATTGGTAACCATGCGCCCCCGGAGTTCCCCCTCCGGGGGTTTTTCATGGAAGCGCGACGCAGAAGGATCAGGACGATGAACAAACATTCCGGCGCAAAGCAGCTGACGGGCGCGCAGATGGTCGTGAAGGCGCTGGTCGATCAGGGGGTCGATACGATCTTCGGGTATCCCGGCGGTGCGGTGCTGCCGATCTATGACGAGATTTTTCAGCAGACCGATATCAGGCACATCCTCGTGCGCCACGAACAGGCCGCCGTTCACGCCGCCGAAGGTTACGCCCGCAGCACGGGCAAGCCCGGCGTGGCGCTTGTGACCTCCGGCCCTGGCGCGACCAACGCGGTGACCGGGCTGACCGACGCGCTGATGGACAGCATCCCGATCGTCGTCCTGTCGGGTCAGGTGCCGACCTTCATGATCGGCTCGGACGCCTTTCAGGAGGCGGATACCGTCGGCATTACCCGTCCCTGCACCAAGCACAACTGGTTGGTGAAGGAGACCGACGATCTGGCCCCCGCCCTGCACGAGGCGTTTCATGTCGCCACTTCCGGTCGTCCCGGTCCGGTTCTGGTCGACATCCCCAAGGACATCCAGTTCGCCAACGGCAATTACGTCGGGCCGAAGCAGATCGGGGCTTCGCATTATCAGCCGCGCCTGAAGGGCGACCCGGAGGCGATCGAGCAGTTGGTCGATCTGATCGAACGCGCCGAACGCCCGGTGTTCTATACCGGCGGCGGTGTCATCAACTCCGGCCCCGCCGCGTCGCAATTGCTGCGCGAACTGGTCGAGGGCACCGGCTTTCCGATCACCTCCACCCTGATGGGGCTGGGGGCGTATCCGGCCTCGGGCGCCAAGTGGCTGGGCATGTTGGGAATGCACGGGCTGTATGAAGCCAACATGGCGATGCACGGCTGTGACCTGATGATCAACGTCGGCGCGCGGTTCGACGACCGGATCACTGGCGTGCTGGAACATTTCAGCCCGAAATCCACCAAGGTCCACATCGATATCGACCCGTCGTCGATCAACAAGGTGGTCAAGGCGGATGTCCCGATCCTGGGCGATATCGCCCATGTGCTGGAGGATGCGCTGCGCCTGTGGAAGGCGCGCGGGCGCAAGACCAACGCGGGCGGCGTTCAGAAATGGTGGGGCCAGATCGAGGAATGGCGCAAGGTCGATTGCCTGAAGTTCAGGCAGGAAGGCGCTGTCATCAAGCCGCAATACGCGCTGTCGCGTCTGGAGGCTCTGACCAAGGACCATGATCGGTATATCTGCACCGAGGTCGGCCAGCATCAGATGTGGGCCGCGCAATACATGGGGTTCGAGGATCCGAACCGATGGATGACGAGCGGCGGGCTGGGCACGATGGGCTATGGCTTCCCATCGTCCATCGGCGTGCAGGTCGCACACCCCGATGCGCTGGTCATCAACGTCGCCGGTGAGGCGTCTTGGCTGATGAACATGCAGGAGATGGGCACGGCGGCACAGTTCAAACTGCCGGTGAAGCAGTTCATCATCAACAACGAGCGTCTGGGCATGGTCCGTCAGTGGCAGGAATTGCTGCACGGCGAGCGGTATTCACAATCATGGTCCGAGGCCCTGCCTGATTTCGTCAAACTGGCCGAGGCGTTCGGGGCCAAGGGCATCCGCTGCGACAACCCCGACGATCTGGACGAGGCGATCAAGGAAATGCTGGCTTACGACGGGCCGGTGGTCTTCGATTGTCTGGTCGAAAAGCACGAGAACTGCTTCCCCATGATCCCCTCGGGCAAAGCGCACAATGATATGCTGCTGGGTGACGCGGATACCCAGGGCGTGATCGACGCCAAAGGGTCGGTTCTGGTCTGATGACATCAGGGGGCGCAGGCATTGCGCCCCCTTCCGAACCGGGCCGGGGGCCGGAGGGAAACGGCCCCGTCCCGGCAATCTAGCGCGCGAGCAGCCCGTCTTCGGCCAGATCGGCCTCGACCATGGCGATCTCTTCCGCGTCGAGTGTGCCCGACCCGTCGCCGTCGTAGCGATTGAACAGCAGGGCGTTGAACTCGGCCTCATCGACGCCGCCGTCGCCGTTCAGATCCATGTTGGCATATTCGCCGACGTCGCCCAGACCCGTGTCCCATTCGGCCTGATCCAGTTGGACGCTGCCGTCGGCGTCGAACGTCGAGAACTTGTCCAGCGCGCCGAAGCCGGAAACGAATTCCTGAGGATTGAGGGAGCCGTCGGCGTTCTGGTCCCAGCTGGCCTGCGCCATCGCTGAACCGACCGACAGGGCGAAAGCACTCGTCAGAAGCATCAGTTTGCCTGCATTCGAAAGGGTCATGTCATCTCTCCTTGGTGGACCACGGACGGAATGCCCGCGTCTCCTGCCTCTGACCTGACCGCGCCGGGGGACTGTCGCCACTGGCAATCCCGCGCAGCATCGATCTTGGACGGACGTCGCCGGTCCAGCGGCGGTGAGACGCCAGAAATCGCGCGGTGTTCTGCCGTCTGCGGTTTTCCGCACGTGCAAAACGGGCCAAGGGGTCGATTGGCAAGCGTCGACTGACCGAACAATCACAATCCGGACACTGCCATGCGAAGACACGCCCAGACGATCGCACGGGGCAGCATGTGCATCCCGGCCCCGTCGACCCGGTGCAATCTCCCTGTTGCCCCCGTCTCTTCCCCCCGCCCCGGATTTCCGGCATGACTCTCCCCAAACGCCAAGGGAGACTCGGGTCATGTCCGCGCTGAAACTCAAGAAAGGCTCGACCAGCCATTCCGCCTATAACCTTCGGCCGAACTTCTCGGACGTTCAGGAAAGGCATACACTGGCCATTCTGGTCGAAAACGAAGCCGGTGTGCTGGCCCGTGTGATCGGCCTGTTTTCCGGGCGCGGCTATAACATCGAAAGCCTGACCGTCGCCGAAGTCGACCACGAGGGGCATACGTCGCGCGTCACCGTCGTCACCGTCGGCACGCCCCAGGTGATCGAGCAGATCAAGGCGCAGCTGGGCCGAATCGTGTCGGTGCGCGATGTCCACGACCTGACGGTCGAGGGCAAACCGGTCGAGCGGGAGCTGGCGCTGTTCAAGGTGCAGGGCACCGGCGAAAAACGGATCGAGGCCCTGCGCCTGGCCGAGATCTTCCGCGCCAATGTCGTGGATTCGACGCTGGACAGCTTCGTGTTCGAGATCACCGGCGACGTCGGCAAGATCGACGCCTTCGCCGACCTGATGCGACCCATCGGCCTGGTTGAAATGGCCCGCACGGGTGTTGCGGCCTTGTCGCGGGGCGGATCGGCGGACTGAAACGGAGGATTGACCGCGCGGCGATCGCGGAGGGTCAGTGTCCGAACCTGTCGCGCAGCGCCGCATCCACGGGCGGCGTGACGAAAGACGACACGTCGCCGCCCAGCCGCGCGATTTCCTTGACCAGTTTGGACGCAATCGCCTGATGCTGTGCTTCGGCCATCAGGAATACGGTCTCGATCTGATCGTCCAGAATGCGGTTCATACCGACCATCTGATATTCGTACTCGAAATCCGCGACCGCCCGCAGGCCGCGCACGATCATTTGCGCGCCGACGTCCCGTGCACAGTCGATCAGCAGGTTCTCGAACGGGTATACGACGATCTCCGTGCCGGTGCGGTCGGACCAGAACACCGCCTCGGCCTCGACCATGGCAACGCGTTCCTCAAGAGTGAACAATGGGCTTTTGTCGCGATTGATGGCGACCCCGATCACCAGACGATCCACCAGCGTGCAGGCCCGTTTGATGATGTCGATATGACCCTTGGTGATCGGATCGAACGTGCCGGGATAGAGGGCAGTGCGCATGAAGGGGGCCCTTCGCAAGAATATTGCGTGATGCCTGACACGTGCCGCCATAGGGATCAAGCGCCATAGGGATCAAGCACAGACACCGCGCGCCTCCCCGCTTCAGCCTATGGCAGGCGCGGACGCAGGGCACCATGCCGCGTCTCAGTGGCCCGTGATCATCGCCTCCAGCGCATCCTTTTCCATTGACACTTCGCTCAGCCGTGCCTTGACCAGGTCGCCAAGGCTGATCAGCCCGATCAACAGGCCATCCTCCTCGACCGGCATGTGGCGGAACCGGCCGGCGGTCATTGCCTGCAGGATGGTTTCGGCATTGTCGCCGGGGGCGCAGGTCTTAAGGTCGCGGGTCATCAGGTCGCCGACGGTGCGGGTCAGGACTTCGCCCCCGTCGCTGCTGAGTTCGCGCACGATATCGCGTTCCGACAGAATGCCCTGCGCCCGGCGACCATCGCCGCTGACGACCAGCGCACCGATACGGCGCTTGGCCAGTTCGGCCACGGCATCCGCGATGGATGCGCCGGGGTCGATGGTCAGAACGCCTTGCGTGGATTTGGATTTGAGGATCTGGGTGACGAACATGGAACCCTCCCTTGGTCGATGCCTATCCGAAGCGTTGCCCCGCGACGGCAGCGAGTCAAGTCCGCGCGACGACGGCCCCCCGTGACTCGGACCGTTCGGTGGGGCACAGAGGGCCGATGGACAGGCTCAGCAACTCCGATCTCTCGACGTTGATCGCGCTTCGACGCGACCTGCACGCCCGGCCCGAAGTGTCGGGCGCGGAGGAAAAAACCGCTGCCCGAATTGCGGATGTCCTGAGCTGGATCGGCGCGGATCAGGTGGTGACGGATCTGGGCGGGCACGGTGTGGCGGGCATTTTCTTAGGCGCAGCCCCCGGCCCGACGGTCCTGTTACGGTGCGAGCTGGATGCCCTGCCGATCGAGGAGGTGGGGACGCCGGACTGGCGCAGCACCGTGCCGGGCACGGGCCACCTGTGTGGCCACGACGGGCATATGGTCACGATGCTGGGCGTCGGACAGATGCTGGCCCGCACCCGTCCGGCAAAGGGCCGCGTCGTCCTGATGTTCCAGCCCGCCGAGGAAGATGGATCGGGGGCCATCGCCGTCTGTGACGATCCGGCGTATGCGCCGCTGACGCCCGACTGGGCCTTCGCGCAGCATAACGAGCCCGAGATTCCGCGCGGCGTGGCGCATGTGCCGGTCGGGCTGGCCAGTGCGCCATCGGTCGGATTGCGGGTCGCCATCACCGGGGTCGAGGCGCATGCTTGCGCGCCCGAGGACGGCCTGTCGCCCGCCGTCGCGATGGCCGATCTGATGACCGCGCTGCCCGCCCTGTCGCGCGGGCCGTTTCCGGCAGACGATTTCCGGTTGGTGACGCTGACACACGCGCGCTTGGGCGAACCCGCTTTCGGTATCGCGCCGGGCCGGGGCGAGGTTATGGTGACATGCCGCACCACGTCCGATGCCAGCCTGACCGATCTTGTGGCACTGGTCCGGGGGCGCGTCGCGATGGTGACGGACGGCACCGGGTTGTCCGTCGAGATCACCGAACACGATCACTTCCTGGCCGGAATGAACCATCCCGAAGCTGCGCGCATCCTGCATTCCGCGTCCGAGGCGGCGGGCCTGAAGACGATGGCGGGCGACCCCCTGCGCGCGTCCGAGGACTTCGGTCGTTTCGGCCATGACTGCCCTGCCGCGATGTTGCTGTTGGGCGCCGGGCCGGGTCCGGCGCTGCACAATCCGGACTACGATTTCGACGACGATCTGATCGCGCCGGGCGCGGCCTTGCTGCTGGGGGCTGCGCGGGCGATCACCGGGTGAAACCCTGCCGAGGGTCCCGGCATGGCTGTATCTGTCGGTCTTCACGGGATCACCCGCCCCTGCAACGCCTGTGCCGGGCGGTTCACGCAATGGTCCGCGACGGCCCTTGCCGTCACCTGCGACAGCATCGTCCAGTCGCCGGGCGTCGTGGGACGGGGCCAGTCGTAGACGCTTTCGATGATATCTCGGTGCAGCCTTTCACCGGCGGCCGTGCGGGTCACCATGGATTGCTGTTCCGCGCGTGACTGGCCCAGACGCCGCCCGTCGACCACGGCCTGCGCCAATGCGACCCGATCGACACAGCCCGGCACGAACGGCAGGATCACGACCGGTTTCGGCCGGAACCACGCACAGCCCGAGAGCAAAAGGAAAAGAAACAGAAGGCGCGCCATGCCCCGCATGTGACAGCCAAAGGTTACGATTCTCTCAAGGCCTGCTCCTGCGCCGGGTGCGACAATGTCTCCAGCCTTGCGACTTCGGCGCGGACGCCATCCGCCAGAAGCTCGGCGGCCCGGTCGATCAGCGGCCCGCCCGCATCGGTGTGACGGCTCAGGTGAAAGGCGCGGGTCAGGTGCAGGTCATCCGGCAGCACGCGCCGAAGGTCCGGCGCGGTGGCCAGCATGAAATCATGCACCACGCCGACTCCGCCGCCCGCGCGGATCAGGCCCAGCTGCACCGCCGCCGAGTTCGAGGCAAGGCCGGGCGGCCCCGCCCCCACCTCGCCCAGGTAATCCAGATCGGCGTCGAAAATCATGTCCGGAATATAGCCGACGATGGCGTGATCCTTCAGGTCGGCGCGGGTCGATATCGGGCTGGACGCCGCAAGGTAATCGCGATGCGCCGCAAGGCTGAGCCGATAATCGCAAAGCCGCCTGACGCGCAGCCGCCCGGCCCTGGGCGCGCTGACGGTGATCGCCAGATCGGCCTCGCGCCGTCCAAGATCAAAGACGCGCGGCAGGGCCACCAGATCCAGCCCGAGTTCGGGATGCGCGGCCCGCATGGCGCAGAGAACCGCAGGCAGGACATGGTTCGCGATGCCGTCGGGTGCGCCGATACGGATGCGGCCCCGCAACCGGTCATCCCCCGACAGGGCGGCGACTCCGGCGCGGGCCCGCGCCTCCATACCCTCGGCATGGGGCAGAAGGCGGTGTCCGGCCCCGGTCAGGGCATAGCCGCGCGGCGACTTCAGAAACAGTGCGGTGCCCGCCCCGACCTCCAGCCGGGCGATGCGGCGGCTGAGCGTGGCCGGGTCGAGGCGCAGGCCTTTGGCCGCCTCGGCCAGCGAGCCACCACGCGCCACACCAAGGAAAATTCGCAGGTCATCCCAGTCCATCAGCGCACCCATCCCGACATATACGCAAGACCACCCTGCCTCTCTACCTCTGTCATCGCAAGTCCCCTGCGCGTAGGGTGCCACCGAACCCAAGGAGGATTTCATGGAACAGATCGGACATTGGATCGACGGCGCTAAAGTCGCCGGATCGGGTCGCACGGCAGACGTCTTCAACCCGTCCACAGGCGAGATTCAGGCCAAGGTCGCGCTGGCCGGCAAGGCCGAACTGGACCGGGCGGTCGAGGTTGCCGCCGCAGCCCAGCCCGCATGGGAAGCGACCAATCCGCAGCGCCGCGCCCGCGTGCTGATGAAGTTCGTCGATCTTCTGAACCGCGATATGGACAAGCTGGCCGAAGCGCTGTCGCGGGAACACGGCAAGACCCTGCCCGATGCCAAGGGCGACGTGCAGCGCGGTCTGGAAGTCGTCGAATTCTGCATCGGCGCGCCGCACCACCTGAAGGGCGAGTTCACAGACAGCGCAGGCCCCGGCATCGACATGTATTCCATGCGGCAGGCACTTGGCGTCACCGCCGGCATCACGCCGTTCAACTTCCCCGCGATGATCCCGATGTGGATGTTCGCGCCCGCGATTGCCAGCGGCAACGCCTTCATCCTCAAACCATCGGAGCGTGATCCGTCGGTGCCGATGATGCTCGTGAAATTGCTGGAGGAGGCGGGCCTGCCCAAGGGCATCCTGCAGGTCGTCAACGGCGACAAGGAAGCGGTGGACGCGATACTGGACAACGACGTCATCCAGTCGGTCGGTTTCGTCGGCTCGACCCCGATCGCGGCCTATATCTACGAACGCGCATCGGCGAACGGCAAGCGGGCGCAATGTTTCGGCGGGGCCAAGAACCACATGATCATCATGCCCGACGCGGACATGGATCAGGCCGCCGATGCGCTGGTCGGGGCCGGGTACGGCGCGGCAGGCGAACGCTGCATGGCGATTTCGGTGGCTGTTCCCGTGGGCGACGACACCGCCGACCGTCTGATCGCCAAGCTGGCCCCGCGGGTCGAGGCGCTGAAGGTCGGGCCATATACCTCCGGCGAAGACGTCGATTTCGGTCCCGTCGTGACGGCGGCGGCCAAGCAGAACATCCTCGGACTGATCCAATCCGGCAAGGACGCGGGGGCCGAGGCCGTCGTGGACGGCAGCGAAATGAGCGTTCAGGGCTATGAAGACGGCTTCTTCGTCGGCCCGGTCCTGTTCGACCGCGTGACACCGGACATGGATATCTACACCAAGGAAATCTTCGGGCCGGTTCTGTCCTGCGTGCGCGCCAAGGACTACGAAGAGGCGCTTGGACTGGCCATGGACCACGAATACGGCAACGGCACCGCGATCTTCACCCGCGACGGCGATGCGGCGCGCGACTTTGCCAAGCGCGTGAACGTTGGCATGGTCGGCGTGAACGTCCCGATCCCGGTGCCGCTGGCCTATCACACGTTCGGCGGCTGGAAGAAGTCGATGTTCGGCGACCTGAACCAGCACGGACCCGACGCCTTCAAGTTCTACACCCGCACCAAGACCGTCACCGCGCGCTGGCCGTCGGGCATCAAGGAAGGCGGCGAATTCTCCATCCCCGTGATGGAGTAAATCACGTTTGCGAGGGGCGGGTTGATCGGTCGGTGATGCTGGGTAACGGTATGGGGAGACTATGGAGGATGATCCCATGCCCATTACCCGCCGCTCACTGCTGACCGCCTCGATCGCCGCCCCTTTGGCCGCTGCCCTGGCGACCCGCGCCCGCGCCGCGACCCATACCGTGATGATCCGGAACTTTGCGTACATTCCGGCCTCGCTGAACGTCGCTCCCGGCGACACGGTCACGTTCACGAATGCCGACCGTGCGCTGCATACGGCGACGTCCAGCCAGGACGGCGTGTTCGATACCGGTCGGTTGAGACAGGGCCAGTCGGCGACCGTCACGATCGGTTTCACCGGCACGGCGCAATATTTCTGCAAGATACATCCCCGCATGCGCGCCTCGTTGACGTCGGCCTGACCGCAAGGTCGCCAGACGCGTGAACCTCGCGATCCCTGTGCCGTTGGCCTTTCCCACCTTCGGCGGCTGGAAGACGTTGATGTTCGGCAACCTGAACCAGCACGCGGACCGGACGCCGTCAGGTTTCACCCCCGGACCAGGATCGTCACCGCGTGCTGGCCATCGGGCATCAGGGAAGGCGGCGAATTCTCCATTCCGGTGACGGCGCGACCGGCACCTAGGCCGGGGCCTCGGCCAGAAGCGCGTCGATATCGAGGGGCGCATTGGTCATCAATATCTTCCCCGTATCGTCGCGCGGCCATTCCACCTCGGGGCGATCACGATAGAGTTCGACCCCGTTTCCATCCGGATCATCCAGATACAGCGCCTCGCTCACCCCGTGATCGGCCTTCCCCGTCAGCCGGACCCCGGCGGCCATCACCCGGCGCAGCGCGCGCGCCAGCGAGGGTCGGTCAGGATAGAGAAAGGCACTGTGATAGAGGCCGGGGTGGCCCGTGGGCGCGGCGCCTGCACCGCGACTGTCCCATGTGTTGAGGCCAAGACGGTGATGATAGCCGTGCGAGCTGAGGAACGCGGCCTGATCGCCGTAGAGCGTGACCAGTTCCAGCCCCACGACGTCAGTATAGAAATCGATGGCGCGCTGAAGGTCCGCGACCCTCAGGTGAACATGCCCGAGGGTCGGCGCGGTTGCTGCGGACGTCGGGTCTGTTGACAAGTCGGTCGGGGTCATGGCGATCTCCGGGCTTTGGATGCAGGCCGCATCCTAGGACCGGGACAGGGGGCACTGTCCAGTCCCGGTCCGGTCCCGGTGCAATGCGCCCGGCATCCGCGCTGCCCCCTGCGCGTCAGGACAGACCGCAATGCTGCGCGTCCCTGTGCCGAAGGGGGTCAGCTTTCGCGCGGGTCAGGCCCCCATCCGCGACTGACGCAGGGCGCGCAGGTCTTCGGCACTGGAATAGGCATCGACGGGGTTGCGCGGGGCGGCGGGTTCGACCGCGCGTCGCGGGGCCGGGCCGCCGGGGCGCGGACCAAAGCGGTTGCGACCGCCATCGCCGGGCACAACCAGCAGGATCAGCAGGATGATCGTCCCTATCAAGGGGATGACCCCGATCCAGTACCACCAGCCGCTGTGGTCGGAATCATGCAGGCGCCGGATCGTGACCGACAGATACGAGAACATCGGCCAGAGCAGCGCCAGCACGATATAGAACGACCGGGCATAAAGCCGTTCCATCGCGATCAGCATATCGGCGTCGGCGACCGAGGCCTGCCCCGCCTGTCCCGCCTCGAAGCCTAATTGCATTATCGGCAGCATCATCCAGATCGACAGGGCAAAACCGGCCGCCATGTAAATCAGCGTGAACCACCAGAATTCGCTCCGCGATGCACGCCCGGCGAAACGGAAGGGTTTCATCAGACAGTTCAATGTGGCGGCGATCGGTCCCATGCGGCGCTCCGGCAGTAATTGATCCGCCCGGCCTGAACGGAAATTACGGCGCTTGGTGGGCGGACCGGGGGTAAATTCTGGTCCGCTTTCACAAGCGAACATTTGCCGATACGGACCCATGCTTGCAAAAACGTGAAGAGCCGCCCCCTTCCCCAAATCAAGAAGTCGCTATAATCAAAGGAGGAAAATAAAATGGAGTCATTCCGATGAGCGATCAAACTCGCCGTGCCCTGCTGATGGGCGCCGCCGCGACCCTTGCAGCCCCCACCGTGCTGCGCGCCCAGACGTTTACCGCCGATACCCTTGGCGCGGCTACGGAAACGCCTCGCAATACCTCCAGTTTCCAGATGATTGACTGGCGCGACCACTTCTCGACGCTGGGCAAGGCCACGATCATCGCCGATACGGTATCGCGCGCGCTGCATTACTGGGACGCGACCGGCACCGACTATCGCCTGTATCCGACCTCCGTCCCGATGACCGACGAATTGACCCGGCGCGGCTACACCGAGATCGTGCGCAAGAAAGTCGCGCCAAGCTGGACACCGACGGCGAACATGCGCCGCCGCGACCCCAGCCTGCCCATTCGCGTCGAAGGCGGAGATCCCATCAACCCGCTGGGCACCCATGGTATGTATCTGGACTGGCCCGCCTATCTGGTCCACGGAACGGCAGATACCCGCAAGATCGGCCGCCGGTCGTCCTCGGGCTGCATCGGTCTCTATAACGAGCAGATCGCGGAATTGTACGAGATCACACCGATCGGAACCCAGGTTCGCCTGATCTAGGCATCGCGCTGATCAGGTCGGACCCGATCCACTATCGGGCTTCGTGTCCTGGCCTATGCAAAACCGTTCACCGAAAGCGCGCCCCCCCGGCGCGCTTTTTCGTTTGCCCTCGCGCCGCCGGACCGCCACTCTTGAACAAGCGTTCGATTAACGGCACGGGAGGGCCCAGAATGGATTTCGCACTTTCCGAGGAATCCGAGGCGATCTTCGACATGGCCCGCGACGTGGCCATGACCGAGATCGCGCCCTTTGCCCGTGACTGGGAAGCCGATGGTGCAATCCCCAGGGCGCTCTGGCCCAAGCTGGCGGAGCTGGGGTTCGGGGCCCTCTACGTGTCCGAGGATATTGGCGGCAGCAATCTGTCGCGGCTGGATGCGACTCTGGTGTTCGAGGCGCTGTCGATGGCCTGTCCTTCGGTCGCGGCCTTCCTGTCGATCCACAACATGTGCGCCAAGATGATCGACACCTTCGGGTCCGACGACCTGAAGGCGCGGCACCTGCCCGATGCCGTGTCGATGGAAAAGGTGTTCAGCTATTGCCTGACCGAACCCGGCAGCGGCTCCGACGCCGCCGCCCTGAAAACCCGTGCCGAACGCACCAACGAGGGCTGGCTGCTAACCGGCACCAAGGCATTCATATCCGGCGGCGGCTATTCAGACGCCTATATCGTCATGGCCCGCACCGGCGGCGACGGCCCGAAGGGGATTTCCGCGCTGATTGTCGAGGATGGGGCCGAAGGCCTGTCGTTCGGCGGCCTGGAGGACAAGATGGGCTGGCGCTCGCAACCCACGCGGCAGGTACAGCTCGACGATTGCCCCGTCCCCGCAGGCGATCTGCTGGGCGAGGAGGGCAAGGGCTTCCGCTATGCCATGGCAGGCCTCGACGGCGGTCGCCTGAACATCGCCGCCTGCTCGCTGGGTGCCGCGCAACAGGCGATGGACCTGACGCTGGACTATATGGCCGGGCGCCGCGCCTTCGGTCAGCCCATCGACCAGTTTCAGGCCTTGCAGTTCCGGCTGGCCGACATGGAAATCGACCTCTGCGCCGCGCGCGTCTTCCTGCGGCAGGCGGCATGGAAACTGGACACCGGCGCGCCCGACGCCACCAAGTTCTGCGCCATGGCCAAGAAGCTGGTGACCGAAACCGGCAGCCGCATCGTCGACCAGTGTCTGCAACTGCACGGCGGCTACGGCTATCTTGCGGACTACGGAATCGAGAAACTGGTCCGTGACCTGCGGGTGCACCAGATTTTGGAAGGCACGAACGAGATCATGCGGATGATCGTCGCCCGCGAGATGTTGAAGGCATGAAGTTGAGGCCTGTCCCTGCCATCTTGCGCCGCGCCTTCCTGCGCCATGAAATCGCAGCCTTGCGCGAAATGCGTGACGGTGGAACGTGGCGGCAGATCGTCTTCGCCGCAGTCTGGGGCGGCGGGGCCGCAATCGGGCTTTTCGCGGCCGGGTATGGGGCAATGCAACTCCTGCTGCCACAAGGCCATCGGTTCGAATCTGCGGGCCTCGTGGTCGGAACGACTGCACTCCTCGTGCTGTTCTACTATCAATGGACCGTCTGGACCTGGTTGAAGGACGGTGTCGACACCGTCAACGGGGGCACCGGCATCGGGGCCCCGGTCCCACCGGGCGACCTGATGGCGCAAAAATACGCCGAATTGGAAGCGCTGCAATGACCGACATCCTGATCCGCACCGAAGGCCGTGCGGGCCGCATCACGCTGAACCGGCCCGACGTCATGAACGCACTGACCTGGGACATGTGCCTCGAAATCGAAAAAGCGTTGAAAACCTGGGCCGTGGACGACGACGTTCATCTGGTTCTGATCGACGCCGCGCCCGGACGGGCCTTCTGTTCGGGCGGCGACATCACCGCCATGCACGCCGCCGGGGCGCGCGGCGAATACGACTACGGCGCGCGGTTCTGGGGCGATGAATACCGCATGAACGCACGCATTTTCCACTTCCCGAAACCCGTCGTCACCTTTCTGCACGGCTTCACCATGGGCGGCGGCGTCGGCGTCGGCTGCCACGGCTCGCACCGCATCGTCGACGACAGCTCGCGCATCGCCATGCCCGAATGCGCCATCGGGCTGGTGCCGGACGTCGGCGGCTCCCTCCTCCTCGCCCGCGCGCCCGGACGGCTGGGCGAATACCTCGGCACTACCGGCGCGCGCATGGGGCCGGGCGACGCGATCCACGCGGGCTTCGCCGACTACTATGTTCCGGGCGACTGGGACGCGCTGAAGGCGACACTGTGCGAAACCGGCGACCCCACCGCCGTCGACGCAGCCGCGCGCCCCGCCCCCGAGGCCCCCCTCGCCGCCCTGCAACCCGAGGTCGACGCGCTTTTCGCGGGCGAAACGCTGGGCGACATCGCCCGTGCCCTCGATGGCCAGACCGGCCCCGCCGCCGAACTGGCGCGCGACGCCTTCGGCCGCAATGCCCCCCTCTCGATGGCCTGCGCCGTCGAGATCCTGCACCGGCTGGGCGACGATCCGACCATCGAACAGGCCCTGCACCAGGAAGCGCGCTTCACCTTCCGCGCCCTTGAACATGCCGATTTCATCGAGGGCATCCGGGCGCAGGTCATCGACAAGGACCGCAAACCCCGCTGGAAACACACCGGCCCGCAGGATGTGCCCGCCATCGACGTCGCCAACATCCTGCGCCCCCTCGGGCCACTGGCCCCGCAACTGGAGGATCTGACATGAACATCGGTTTCATCGGACTTGGCAACATGGGCGCGCCGATGGCCGCCAATCTGGCCACCGCCGGGCATACCGTCACCGGCTACGACATGGCGACCCCGGCCCCCGAAGGCGTCACCATGGCCGACGACGCGGCCTCCGCGGCCAGGGGCGCGGACGTGGTCATCACCATGCTGCCCAATGGCACGATCCTGCAATCGGTCGCCGCCGACATCATTCCGGCGATGACCCCCGGTGCAGTGCTGCTGGACTGCTCGACCGTCGACGTGGACAGCGCGCGCGCCGTGGCCGCCATGGCCGCCGACCACGGCTGCAAGGCGCTGGATGCCCCCGTCTCGGGCGGCATCGGCGGCGCGTCGGCGGGCACGCTGACCTTCATGGTGGGCGGGCCGGACGACGCGCTGGCCACGGCTATGCCGCTCTTCGACGTGATGGGCGGGCGCACGGTGCATTGCGGGCCCGCGGGCAACGGACAGGCCGCCAAGATCTGCAACAACATGATCCTGGGCGCGACCATGGCCGTCACCTGCGAAGCCTTCGCGCTGGCCGACAAGCTGGGGCTGGACCGGCAGGCGATGTATGATGTCGTCTCCACCTCCTCGGGGCAGTCATGGTCGCTCACGACCTATTGCCCGGCCCCCGGCGTCGGGCCGCAATCGCCCGCCGACAACGGCTACAAACCGGGCTTCGCCGCCGAGTTGATGCTCAAGGATCTGGGACTGGCCCTGCAGGCCGCCGAGGCGGTCGACGCCCCGACCCCGGTCGGAACCGAGGCGCTGCATCAATACACCGTCTTCGTCGAACAGGAGGACGGGCGCGGCAAGGATTTCAGCGCGCTTCTGCCCCGGCTGGCCGGGCGGGGGCGGGACTGAGGGGAAATGGCGCGGTTGACGGGGCTCGAACCCGCGACCCCCGGCGTGACAGGCCGGTACTCTAACCAACTGAGCTACAACCGCGCGTGAGAGGCGGGATAACGGCGTCGCACGGGGCGGTCAATGGGGGTTGTGCACCGCCGTGCCATCGGGGACGGTAACGCCGGGGTACGGGGTGCGGTGCAATGGCGAACGAAGACCGGGACGAGGCGCTTCGGCGGATTGAAAAAGCGCGGGAGACTGGGGCGACGACCCTGGACCTTTCCGGGCTGAAGATCGACACGCTGCCACCGAAGATCGCGGACCTCACCAACCTGCAGACGCTCTTCCTCGGCAACACGCAGGTCACCGACCTCTCCCCCATCGCGGACCTCACCAACCTGCAGACGCTCTTCCTCGGCAACACGCAGGTCACCGACCTCTCCCCCATCGCGAGCCTCACCAACCTGCAGAGGCTCTCCCTCGGCAACACGCAGGTCACCGACCTCTCCCACATCGCGGACCTCACCAATCTGCACTTGCTCGACCTCGACAACACGCAGGTCGCCGACCTCTCCCCCATCGCGGGCCTCACCAATCTGCAGTTGCTCTCACTCAACAACACACAGGTCACCGACCTCTCCCCCATCGCGGACCTCACCAACCTGCAGAGGCTCGACCTCGACAACACGCAGGTTACCGACCTCTCCCACATCGCGGGCCTCACCAACCTGCAGACGCTCGCCCTCGACACCACACAGGTCACCGACCTCTCCCACGTCGCGGGCCTCACCAACCTGACGTGGCTCAATCTCGGCAATACTCAGGTCACCGACCTGCGTTTCCTTCTCGACCTGTCCCGTCTGCCCCATCCAGATGTCCCCGAGAAAAGTCGAATTGTCTATTTCAGCGATACCCCCGCCTGCAACGATCCCGCCATTGCCACCGCAGCCGAGATCGAAGACGACGAAGACCGCCTCCAGGCCCTCCTCGCCCATCTGCGCACCCTGCCGCCCTGGCCGGAACCGTTGCCGGTTTTCGGAAAACGGCCCGCAGCACCAACCGTCCCATCCCCGGTCCCGGCCCCGTTGGAAGTAGAAGTCGCCCGAACCCGGCTTCGCGTCAGCAATCGCATCGCCGAGACGGGACAATCAGCGGCAACTTTCGAAGCGTGGCAAGCCTTGCGGGAAATGCTTCAGGACCTCGATGACCTGGAACCCGGCATCGGGAACGCCATGCCGCGCCTTGCCAAGGCCCTGATGCGGGTAGAGGCCGCGCTCGGGATGGCTCCAGAAATGTGCAAGGCTATCAACCTTGGCCTTCACGGAAACCGGGTCATCGCCCTTGCCGAACACGCGCCGGAGGCGCTGATGGACGAAGCCGCATCAGAGGTGGTTGCCTTCGCTGCCGCCCTCGCCCTGCACCTCGAACGGTTTCCGGCATGGACCGATTATCGCGCGGCACAACCCGTGCCCCCCGCACAGGACGTTGCGGACATCCTGCCCGATCTGCGCACATTGCTCGCCGAGCTTCGCGCCTCCGAAGCTGTCGATCCAGCCATTCCGAACTCGTTCGGCGCGTTAATCGACGTCATAAGAAACGCCAGCCGATCCGCTGGCCCGAAAAGGTCTGGTAGACTCCGCCCGCAACCTTGCCATTGGCATTGTCGGTTGGGTGCATAACGAAGCGAAGGACATCAGTTCACAGTTCTGGAGCGCGACGAAGAAGGGTATCGCCACGACCGTCGGCGTGGGATCGATCGCAGGTCTCCTCGCACTTCTGGAAGCCAACGCAGGCACGTTCACCCAACTCGCGATCAAGGCACCCGGCACGTTCGGCTGGTTGAAGCCCGTCCTGACTTCCCTCGGCCTGTGAATGCCTGCACCCACCGAACGCCCGCCTGCACAACCCCCGACGACGTCGGACGCGGATCACCCCCGGATCACCCGTAAAATCTGCGGTCGTTTCAAACGATAAGGGGAAAATGGCGCGGTTGACGGGGCTCGAACCCGCGACCCCCGGCGTGACAGGCCGGTACTCTAACCAACTGAGCTACAACCGCGCATCCGCCGGTCGCCCGGCGTGTGGGGTGTCTATGGCGCGCCCCCAGTCCCGTCAAGCGGGGAACGTGCGGTAATTCGATCCTTTCGCCTCAGGTACGAACCCGTTCCAACCCGCCCGACCCTTTCGGGTATCCGCAACGTTCATCGGGCGCGCGGTCATGATGCCCGGATCGGCGGAGATATCGACCGGCCCAAGAATTGCAGCCCCGCGAATCCTGCAGGTCAAAGCATTGATATACATGGCATGATTTCGGACCGCACCGCCGGCCCGCAGGTCTTGTGGCAATCCGAAGGACCGAAGCTGCCGGGATGCAGAGGGGGCCAGATCCGTTTGAGCCAGACAACTGTCCGCCCCTGGAAACAGCGCGCCACGGGGTCCGTCGCCGGTGCCGCCACGGCGTCATCTTGTGGAAGGTCCGCGCATCGCGCCCTAGTGATCCGGCAGCGGGATGTATTCGTCCTCGTCGCCGGGCGGAAGCTGGAACCTGCCGTGCGCCCAGTCGCCGGCGCGCCATGCTTCCTTGGCGGCATCGATCCGATCCTGACTGCTGGCGACGAAGTTCCACCAGATATGACGCGGCCCGTCCATCGTGTCGCCGCCTAACATCATCAGCCGCGCCCCCTCCGGTCCCGCTTTCAAGGACAGCGCATCGCCGGGACGGAACACCATCATGCGGCCCGCGTCATAGGTTTCGCCCGCCACGTCGATGGACCCCGTCAAGACGTAGACGCCCCGATCCTCGTGATCGTCGGGCAGCGGAATCCTGGCCCCCGGCTCCAGCATTGCGTCGGCATAGAACATCCGGCTGCTCGTCTCGACCGGCGCACTTACACCCCAGGCATCGCCCAAAACAAGACGCACGCGTTTGCCCTCGGCCTCCAGTTCCGGCAAGTCGGTTCTGGCGGCATGGATGAAATCGGCCGGACGATCCTCCTTGTCCTTGGGCAGCGCGACCCAGGTCTGAATGCCGAACAGCGGTTTGTCGGTGTCGCGATAGGTGCCGTCCATCCGTTCCGAATGGGTGATGCCCTGCCCCGCGACCATCCAGTTGACGGCTCCCGGTTCGATCCATTGATCGGTGCCAAGGCTATCGCGGTGATGGATGCGCCCCTGCATAAGATAGGTCACCGTCGCCAGCCCGATATGCGGGTGCGGGCGTACGTCGATGCCCTGGCCGGTCAGGAATTCGACAGGGCCGAACTGATCGAAGAAGATGAATGGCCCGACCATCTGACGCCTGGGCGCAGGCAGCGCGCGACGCACCTCGAACCCGCCCAGATCGCGGGCGCGGGGAACGATAACGGTTTCGATGGCGTCGACAGCATCGCCAATCGGGATATGCGTATCGAGGATGGGGTTCCAGCTCATGTCAGGCCTCCGGACCTTAGGGTCTGATCCACATATAGGACAACGCAGCCCTTCGGTCATCGCCGCCGCGCGCGCAGACGCCCTGCGCATGTTCACAAATGCTTCTCACCGCTGGCCGTGTCGCCTAGCGTTGCACGAACAGTCAGGGACGGAGACAGACATGGACAAGACGGCAGTGGTGACGGGCGCGGCGCGGGGGATCGGGCTGGCAACGACAAAACTGTTTCTGGCCGAGGGTCGACGGGTGGCCATGATCGACAATGACACCGAAGAACTGGCGCGTGCCGCAGACGGTCTGGCGGGCGCAATCGCCCTGCCCTGCGATGTCAGCGACGAAGCCGCCGTGGCCGCGCTGGTGCCTGCCGCACTCGACGCCCTGGGCCGGGTCGATGCCCTGGTCAACAACGCCGGAGTCGCGGACTTCGGCCCGATCGAGGGCACGACGTTCGAGCGCTGGCGGCGCGTCATGGCGACCAATCTGGACGGCGTGTTCCTGATGACGCAGGCCTTCACGCCTGCCCTGCGCGACGGAAGGGGCGCCATCGTCAACATCGCGTCGATCTCGGCTTTGCGGGCTTCCACATTGCGCGTGGCCTATGGCACCAGCAAGGCGGGCGTGGCGCATCTGACACAGCAACAGGCGGTCGAATTGGGGGAATTCGGCATCCGCGCGAATTGCGTATGCCCCGGCCCGGTGCGGACCAAACTGGCTATGGCAGTCCATACGCAGGACATCATCGACGCCTATCACGATGCGATCCCCCTGAACCGCTATGGCAACGAGGGAGAAATTGCCGAAGCCATCGTCTGGCTGTGTTCCGACAAGGCCAGCTATATCACCGGTCAGCGGCTGGCCGTAGATGGCGGGTTCGAGGCAACCGGGATCGGTCTGCCGTCGTTGCGGCAGTAAGGGGTCGGCATCAAAACAGTCGCGGTTCCGGCTTGGTGCCCATCGACATGCGCCGCCGTGTGTCATTGCCCGGGCGGGCACCGCGATCTTCGGCGATCCTGCGATTGCGCGCCCTTGCCCGAGGCAGGTCATCGCAGGTTGCCACCATCGTCACCGTCGCGGGCAAGCGGGCGGTCGCTGCAATAAGGGTAACCCCGGAGTGTTTCAGCGACGGCGCCCTCTGGCGTCGACATTCGCCAGGTATCTCTCGAAGGCCTTCAGCGTCTGGCGGGAAACGTGATGTTCAATTCCCTCCGCGTCCAGTTCCGCCACGTCCGCAGGAACGCCGACCGCCACGAGAAAGGCGACGACGGTCCGGTGCCGCGCCCGGACACGGTCGGCGAGCAGGGTTCCCGCTTCGGTCAGGAACACGCCGCGATACGGTCGGGAGGTGGCCAGATCCTCGCGCTTGAGCCGGGAAATCGCCTTGGTGGCGGTGGGCTGGGCAACCCCCATCCGCTCCGCGATATCGGCCACGCGCGCCTCGCCCAGTTCCGCATGCAGATCACCGATCATCTCCACGTAGTCTTCCAGCAGGGCGACGGACTGCGACTCCCGCGCGCGGGCAAAACGATCGGCCTGATCCTTGGGATGAGCGGGTTGGTCGGGCATGGCTCTGGCATCCGGAAATGTGTCGGGACCACAGTATAGCCAAGGCTCGACTGTTTCACCATCAGGTACCGCATTGTACACACGGCAATTAAAATTTAGCTCTTGTATGATTTATAGCTATGGCTATTTACCGGCGAAAATTCCAGGAACCTGACATGCATAATCTGACTGACAAGACCCGCGTCGGCATCACGGGCGTCCTGAGCGGAGAGCGTCGCGGTTGGCGAAGCAGGCTGCTGTTCGCCGGTCCGGCCATCATCGCCTCGGTCGCGTATATGGATCCAGGCAACTACGCGACGAACATTCAGGCCGGGGCAGGATATGGCTATACCCTGCTATGGGTGGTCCTGATGGCGAACCTCATCGCGATGTTGTTTCAGGCCCTGTCTGCGCGACTGGGAATCGTGACAGGCAAGAACCTTGCCGAGCTGTCGCGCGATAATTTCCCGAAGCCGGTCGTGTGGATCATGTGGGCCATCAGCGAGGTGGCGGCGATGGCGACCGACCTTGCGGAGTTTCTTGGCGGGGCAATCGGTCTTTCGCTTCTGTTCGGCCTGCCGTTATTCGCTGGCATGGTGATCACCGCGATCGTGACTTATGCCATCCTTATCTTCGAACGCTACGGTTTCCGCCCGATGGAACTTATCATTGGCGCCTTCGTCGGTGTGATCGGATTGAGTTACCTTGCAGAAATGTTCATCGCTCCGGTGGACTGGGCGGCCGCGGCCATGGGCATGATACAGCCCGGCCTGCCGGATTCAGCTGCACTGACCATCGCTGTCGGTATCATCGGCGCGACCGTCATGCCGCACGCGATCTACCTGCATTCCGGACTCATGCAATCGCGCGCCCATGCCCGCAACGATGCAGACAGACGCAAAATCCTGTGGTTCTCGAATATCGAGGTCGTTCTGGCTCTGGCCATCGCAGGCATGGTCAACATCGCCATGGTCATCATGGCGGCCAGCGCCTTCAATCAGGGGAACCCTCAGGTCGCCGAAATCGAAACCGCCTATTACATGCTCACGCCATTGTTGGGTGCGGCGGCGGCAGGCATGTTTCTCGCCTCGCTCATCGCGTCGGGCATTTCCAGTTCCGTGGTCGGAACCATGGCGGGACAGATGATCATGCAGGGATTTCTGCATTTCCACGTTCCGATCTGGGTGCGCCGCCTTGTGACCATGGTGCCGGCCTTCGTGGTCGTCGGCATTGGCGTGAACGCCACGCAGGCCCTTGTGATGAGTCAGGTCGTCCTGTCGATCGCCCTGCCTGTGCCGATGATCGCGTTGATCATCTTCTCGTCGCGTAAGGACATCATGGGTGATTTCATGGTCGGTCCGGTGTTGCGCATTCTGTCAGGCCTCGGAGCCCTGGCCGTACTGGCATTGAATTTCGTGCTGCTGGCCGATTTCTTCGGCCTCCCGATCCCGTTTCTCGACGGCTAGCGCGCGTCTCGTGGGCTTCGCGCGCAGGCTCCGGCGCGAGGGGTCGGCTGAACGGAATGCTGCGCGAGCGTTGGCGACGTCAGAACCAGGACTTTACCGGTTGCAGTGATGCAGTGACTGTTGCGGCGGATTCGGATCAAGCCGCGCAGCGGCAAGGAATATGGTGGGTGGTGAGGGGCTCGAACCCCCGACATTCTCGGTGTAAACGAGACGCTCTACCAACTGAGCTAACCACCCGCTGCGCCGGGATAGCGCGCCCGGCGCGGGCCTTCAAGACGGCTTATGCCAACAGTCGCTCGACCCCGTTCTCGATGACATGGACGACGCCTTGCGGGTCTTCCATCCTGTCCCAGTGCTCGGCTGGAAACCCGCACAGCAGGGCGCGCAAAACGATTCCGATGGCGCCGTGCGTGATCAGGATGACAGGCTCCGCCATATCGTCGGCCAGCAAGTCCTCCAGACGGGCGCGCACCGTTTCCAGCCCCTCGCCTCCAGGGGCGTCGAACTTCCACATCAGACCCGCCGCCGTCGTGATGTCGGCGCGCAACCGGCCTTCCCATTCGCCCATGCCGATTTCGGCCAGTCGGGCGTCGGCAATCGCCTCCAGTCCGGCCAGTCGCGCCGTTTCCATGGCCCGGCCCAGCGGACTGGAGCGCGCATGGCAGGTCGTCACGCCATGATCCCGCAAGATCGCCCCCTGACGCGCGGCCTGTGCCCGGCCCCTGACGGTCAGCGGACTGTCCCGCTGCCCCTGCATCCGGGCGTCGAGGTTCCAGACCGTTTCGCCGTGCCGCATCAGGTAGACGGGGGGCATGGCACACCGCTGTTCAGGGAAAGGACGGTGGGTGATAAGGGATTTGAACCCCTGACATCTTCGATGTGAACGAAGCGCTCTACCACTGAGCTAATCACCCGATCCGTGCCCGGCGTTTAGACAACTGGGGGATCGGGTTCAAGACCGTTGTGCGCGGGCCTGTCCGCCGGTGCGGCCTTTGCGCAGGTAAGCTTCGGTGTCATCGACGCCGATGGCGACGACGCGATCAGCGCAGCCGAATTCTCGGTCTCATTCGGTGGCGATACGTCCGGCTTCAGCCAGATCGACAGCAATGGCGACGGCCTTCTGTCGCGCACCGAGGTCGATGTGGCCGGTGTCGGCGAGACACCCACCTTTGCCGAAATCGATCTGGACGACGATGGCATGCTGGAGCCGGACAAGATGTCATATCGCATGGCCCGCACGGCCGATGGCACGGCCCCCGGCGGCAGCTCCGGTCCGGGGGGCCGTAATCGCGGCGGCAACGGTGGAGGGACGGCGGCGGCAAAGGCTGACATCATCTGAGAATATCTGAAAAAGAAACCCCGGGGCACGCGCACGCGCCCCGGGGCATTTTGATAACAGATCGGACCCGTGCCGAACGCTCCGTGCGGCTCAGTGCGCCGTGGCGCCACCTGCCCCGGCCTGAGCGGCCTTGGCGGCCAGAGCGGCGGCCTCCTCGGCGGCTTCGTCCCAGTCGATCGCTGTGGGCGTGTCGACCAGAGCGAGCTTGAGCACCTCGGACACATGCGTGACCGGAATGATCTTCAACCCGGAGGTCACACTCTCCGGCAGATCGACCAGATCCTTCTCGTTCTCCTGCGGGATCAGCACCGTCGTGATGCCACCGCGCAGGGCCGCGAGCAGTTTCTCCTTCAGGCCACCAATCGGCATGGCATTGCCGCGCAGGCTGACTTCGCCCGTCATGGCGATGTCGCGCCGCACCGGGATCTGCGTCAAGGCCGACACGATGGACGTTACCATCGCCAGACCGGCGGACGGGCCGTCCTTGGGTGTCGCGCCGTCGGGCACGTGGACGTGAATGTCCATCGTGTCGAACTTCGGCGGTTTGACCCCAATCGCGGGCGCGATGGACCGGACATAACTGCTGGCCGCGTCGATGGACTCCTTCATCACATCGCCCAGCTTGCCGGTGGTCTTCATCCGACCCTTGCCCGGCAGGCGCAGCGCCTCGATCTGCAGAAGGTCACCGCCGACGCTGGTATAGGCCAGCCCGGTGACGACGCCGATCTGATCCTCCAGTTCCGCCAGACCATAGCGATACTTCTTCACCCCAAGATAATCGTCCAGATTATCCTCGGTGATGCGGACCGCCGTTTCCGTCTTGCCGACGATCTTGGTTACCGCCTTGCGGGCCAGCTTTGCGATCTCACGCTCCAGATTTCGCACCCCCGCCTCGCGGGTATAAGTGCGGACCATTTCGCGCAGTGCGCCATCGGTCAATTCGAACTCGCCCTTGCGCAGACCGTGGTTCTTCACCTGCTTGGCAAGCAAGTGCTGCTTGGCGATCTCGACCTTTTCCTCCTCGGTGTAACCGGCAAGGGGGATGATCTCCATCCGGTCCAGCAGCGGGCTCGGCATGTTGTAGGAGTTCGCGGTCGTCAGGAACATCACGTTTGACAGGTCATATTCGACCTCAAGGTAATGGTCGATGAACGTGCTGTTCTGCTCGGGGTCCAGAACCTCAAGCATTGCGGACGCCGGATCGCCCCGGAAATCCTGACCCATCTTGTCGATTTCATCCAGCAGGATCAGCGGGTTGGTCGTCTTGGCCTTTTTCAGCGCCTGAATGATCTTGCCCGGCATCGACCCGATATACGTCCGGCGGTGGCCGCGAATTTCCGACTCGTCGCGAACCCCACCCAGCGAGATGCGGATGAATTCGCGCCCCGTGGCCTTGGCGACCGACTTGCCCAGGCTGGTCTTGCCCACGCCCGGAGGACCGACAAGGCACAGGATCGGGCCCTTCAGCTTGGTCGACCGTGCCTGCACGGCCAGATATTCGACGATGCGGTCCTTGACCTTTTCCAGCCCGAAATGATCCTTGTCGAGAACCTCACGCGCCTTGACGATATCCTTCTTGGTGCGGGACTTGTCGCCCCACGGGATCGACAGCATCCAGTCCAGATAGTTGCGCACGACAGTGGCTTCGGCGGACATGGGGGACATGTTCCGCAGCTTCTTCAGCTCGGTATCGGCCTTTTCGCGGGCTTCCTTGGACAGCTTGGTCTTCGCGATCCGCGCTTCCAGTTCGGAAACCTCGTTCTGGCCTTCTTCGCCTTCGCCAAGCTCCTTCTGGATCGCCTTCATCTGTTCGTTCAGATAATACTCACGCTGGGTGCGCTCCATCTGCGACTTGACGCGGGACTTGATGCGCTTTTCGACCTGCAGGACGGACATTTCGCCCTGCATCATGCCATAGACCTTCTCCAGCCGCTCCGACACGGTCAGAAGCTCCAGAAGCTCCTGCTTCTGGTCGACTTCGATGCCCAGATGGCCGGACACGAGGTCCACCAGCTTGGCCGGGTCCTGCGCTTCGGCGACCGCGCCCAACGCTTCTTCGGGAATGTTCTTCTTGACCTTGGCATAGCGCTCGAACTCGTCGGCGACCGACCGCAGCAGGGCCTCGATCGTCGACTCGTCACCGCGCGATTCTTCCAGAACCTCGGCTTCGGCTTCGAAAAAGCTGTCGTTGTCGACGAACCGGGTGATCCGCACCCGCGACCGGCCTTCGACCAGCACCTTCACGGTGCCGTCGGGCAGCTTGAGCAATTGCAGAACGTTGGCCAGGACGCCGACACGGTAAATGCCATCCTGATCGGGTTCGTCCGTGGCCGGATCGACCTGCGACGACAGCAGGATCTGCTTGTCGTCGTTCATCACCTCTTCCAGGGCGCGAACCGATTTTTCGCGGCCCACGAACAGCGGCACGATCATGTGGGGGAAAACGACGATGTCGCGCAGCGGCAACACGGGGTGGGTGGAAGTCGTCATATTTATCTGTCCTTTCGCAAAGGACCCCTGCCCCGTAATCGGCGGCCTTCGGGTCCTTCCGTCATCGAGGCCCTAGGTGGGCATGCGACGGCCTGTCTTCAATACGCGGGATGTTCCCGTCTTGTTTCGCATTGTGGAGAGGGCGGGGGCGGTGCGCAAGCGGAACGCGTCAGCCGCCTGCGCTATGCGGTCATCGCAGCACATGAAAATATCATATCCGTTCGATATCGCCATCCGCCCGCATCGCGTGAAACCCGGCCTGCCAAGCCGTGAATGTGGCGCCTGCAATGGCGTCGCGCATGCCCGCCATCAACTCCTGAAAGTAGTGCAGGTTGTGCCAGGTCAGAAGCATGGAGCCGATGATCTCCTGACTGCGGATGACGTGATGCAGATAGGCGCGGGAATAGCCCTGACAGGTCGGGCAGGTGCAGGCTTCGTCCAGCGGTCGCGGATCGTCGGCATGACGCGCGTTGCGCAGATTGACCTGCCCCCGCCGCGTCCAACCCTGCCCCGTTCGTCCCGACCGCGACGGCAACACGCAGTCCATCATGTCTATGCCGCGCGCCACGGCACCCACGATATCGTCGGGCTTGCCGACCCCCATCAGGTATCGCGGCTTGTCTTTGGGCAACTGATCCGGCGCGTAGTCGAGCACGTCGAACATCGCATCCTGCCCCTCGCCCACCGCCAGACCGCCGACGGCATAGCCATCGAAGCCGATGTCACGCAGGGCATCCGCGCTCTGGGCGCGCAGGTCGCGATCCAGCCCGCCTTGCTGTATTCCGAACAGTGCATGGCCGGGCCGGTCGCCGAACGCCGCCCTGGACCGTGCGGCCCAGCGCATCGACAATTCCATCGACGTGGCGATGCGGTCGCGGTCGGCGGGCAGGCTGGGACATTCATCAAAGCACATTACGATGTCGGACCCGAGAAGCCGCTGGATTTCCATGCTGTGTTCGGGCGTCAGGCGGTGTTTGGAGCCGTCGATATGCGATTTGAAGGTCACGCCATCTTCATCCAGCTTGCGCAAGGCCCCCAGCGACATGACCTGAAACCCGCCCGAGTCGGTCAAAATCGGCCCATCCCAGTTCATGAACCTGTGCAGTCCGCCCAGCCTGTCGATCCGCTCCGCCGTTGGCCGCAGCATCAGATGATAGGTATTTCCCAGCAGGATATCCGCACCCGTCGCCCGCACCGATTCCGGCAACATCGCCTTGACGGTGGCGGCGGTGCCGACGGGCATGAAGGCAGGCGTTCGGATCTCTCCGCGCGGGGTCGAGATCGCGCCGGTCCGGGCACGCCCGTCCGTGGCATCGCACCGGAATGAGAAGGGCTGTGTCATCGGACCTCGGGTCGTGAATTTTCAACATTACGGAGGCGTTTAGCAGGACCTTGCCGAAATGACTACGAACCGGCCAGATCCTGCCGACCGAGCCGGAAGTGCGATGCAAAAAACACATAAAACAAGTTGTGATCGCCGACGGAAAGTAATTCAGGAACCGTGTGCCTATCTGCGGGCTTGAGGTCACGTCTGCTCCACTAAGACGTGGCTATCACAACCGAATGCAGAACAGAAAAAAACCTAAGGAGCTATCATGAACCGTTTCATCATCGCCGCACTCCCCCTTCTCATCGCCTCTCCTGCCCTGGCGGGTGGCATCGTCCCCGCTCCGCTTGAGCCGGCACCCGTTTTCGTCGCGCCTGCGGCTCCCGTTTACGACTGGACCGGCTTCTATGTCGGTGCCCAGGCAAGCTATGCTGACGTTGAAGCCGACGGCACGATCGGCACGATCAATGCCGATGGCAACGGCGGAGTGTATGGTCTGCGCGCAGGTTACGACCTGGACCTGGGAAGCACCGTCGTCGGTGGCCTGGTACAGTATGACACCGGCAGCATCGGACTTGACGGAACCACAACCGAGCTAGACAACATCCTGCGCGTCGGTGGCCGAGTCGGCTTCGACGCCGGACGCAGCCTCTACTACGCAACGGCCGGTTATGCTTCGGCCGATACAAGTGATCTGGGCAGCGCCGACGGTTACTTCGCCGGTGTGGGATACGAAATGTTCCTGACGCCTGCGGTCTCCCTGGGTGCCGAAGCGATCTACAACGATTTCGGCGAACTGGACGGTTCCGCCGGGACCGATCTCAAGGCGACGACGGTCGGTCTGAACGTCAACTATCGTTTCTGATCGGACGACACTGAGACAGGAAAGGGGCGGTCCGGGATCGGGCCGCCCCTTTTTGATGTCAACTTGCCCTTTACCCGGCCTGATCCAATCCTTATCTTTTCAGTCGACCAATAGGGGATCGCCATGCCAGTCGATACGAATGCCCAAACGGCCGACCGTCTTGAAGGTGCGCCGCTGATCGCGCCCTCCACCACCGATCATCCTTTGCACGAAGGCGTGGTCGACGCTTGCCGGTCGGTCTTCGACCCCGAAATTCCGGTAAACATCTTCGATCTCGGCCTGATCTACACCATCGACATCGACCCCGAGAATGCCGTGAAGGTCATCATGACTCTGACTGCCCCCGGTTGCCCGGTTGCCGGCGAAATGCCCGGCTGGGTCGCGGATGCGGTGTCGGCCTTGCCCGGCGTCAAGACCGTCGACGTCGATCTGACGTTCGAGCCGCCCTGGGGCATGGAAATGATGTCCGACGAGGCCCGCCTTGAACTGGGCTTCATGTAGGACACCGGTTTCTTCCCGAATATCGGCGGCGACCGTCCGTCGTCCACGGACACGGGCCTGCGACAGTCAAAACCGCCCATCGCCACAAGCGTCATTCAGCCGTTACCAACGGTTCGTTTAATCTACATGACCGCATTCCGGACTGAGATGTTACACTCCTCTCAGGAGGATTTTGCCATGTCGCTTCGCCCTGTCCTTGCCATTCTGATGGTGTCGACCACACCGGTTTTGGCCGACGGCCATACCGACACCGGACTGACCTACGGCCCCCGACCTGCCTGGCTGATAAGCCAGATGGACGACGGCGCGTTGAAGACCAGGCTTCAGGCCTGCCTGTCGCAGACACCGACGCGCACCGATTTTTCCATCGGGCACCGGGGCGCGCCGCTGATGTTCCCCGAACATACCGTGGAATCGAATATCGCAGCGGCACAGATGGGCGCGGGCATTCTGGAATGCGACGTGACCTTCACCAAGGATCACGAATTGGTCTGCCGTCACGCACAAAACGACCTGCAAACCACGACGAATATCCTTGTCTCCGATCTGGCCGACACCTGCACGACGCCCTTCACCGCGGCGAATGGTGATGAAGATGCGACCGCCGAATGCCGGACCTCCGAGATCACTCTGGAGGAGTATCGTACCCTGACGCCCAAAATGGACGCCGCCGATGCCAGAGCCATGACAGCGGAAGAATATCAGGGAGGCGTCGCTGACTATCGCACGACACTCTACAGCACGGGCACCACGTTGCTGTCCCATGCCGAGTCGATCGAATTGTTCCGCGATCTGGGCGCGAAATTCACGCCCGAATTGAAGTCCGCGGCAGTCGACATGCCGCACGATGGCTTCACGCAGGAAGACTATGCCCAGAAGATGATCGACGAATACAAGGCGGCGGGCGTTCCCGCGTCTGACGTCTGGGCACAATCCTTCAACCTGTCCGATATCCTGTACTGGATCGAGAACGAACCGGAGTTCGGTGCGCAGGCCGTCTATCTCGATGACCGCTACGAGGCTTTCGACGAGGATGAAGGCGAAATCGATCCGATGGACGCCGCGACCTTCAAGCCGACGATGCAGGAACTGGCCGATATGGGCGTGAACTACATCGCGCCGCCATTGTGGATGCTGGTCACGGTCGAAGACGGCGAAATTGTCCCGTCCGTCTATGCGACGGAGGCCAAATCCGCCGGTCTGAACCTGATCGCATGGTCGCTGGAGCGCTCCGGCCCGCTGAACGACGGCGGCGGCTGGTATTACCAGTCCATCGCGGATGTGACCGACAACGACGGCGTCACCTATGAATTGCTCGACGTGCTGGCGCAAGATGTGGGCGTCGCGGGCGTCTTTTCTGACTGGCCCGCGACGGTGACCTATTACGCGAACTGCATGGGGTTGTGACAGAAAGGCGGGGTGGCCGGAATGATCGACCGCCTGCCGCCGCCGCCCCTTGAGACCTGCGGCATCGGGGCATATCTTGGAGGAGAAGGAGCATTCCAATGTTTGCAATCCCCGGACAGTCCCCCGTTACCGTGACCCCCGCCGCCGCGGCGCAGATCGCGAAGCTGATGACCAAGGACAAATCCGCCGGTCTGCGGATCGGCGTCAAGAAAGGCGGCTGCGCCGGTATGGAATACACCATGGAATATGTCGCCGAAGCCGAGGCACATGACGAAGTTGTCGAAGTTGGCGAGGCCCGCGTGCTGATCGCGCCGATGGCCCAGATGTTCCTGTTCGGCACCGAGATCGATTACGAGACGTCGCTCCTTGAATCCGGGTTCAAGTTCCGCAATCCGAACGTCATCGATGCCTGTGGCTGTGGCGAGTCGATCAAGTTCGACGAAACGCTGAGCCAGACTGCGGTCCAGCCCAGCTAGGATTGTCGCATCGCCCGGTGTATGCCCCTGTGCAAACAGGAGGGCTCCCCATGCCGAAGAAAATCGCCGCCGGAAACTGGAAGATGAACGGAACGCGCGCCGCCGTATCCGAGGCCATGGCCATCGGCCAGGCGGACGCAGGCGATTGCGTCGTTATCCTGTGCCCCCCTGCCACCTTGCTGACGGTCCTGTCTGACGCGCGCTTGGCGCTTGGCGGACAGTATTGTCACGCTGAAACGTCAGGCGCGCATACCGGCGATATCTCGGCCCCGATGCTGGCCGATGCAGGCGCGACCTATTGCATCACCGGCCATTCCGAACGCCGGGCCGACCATGGCGAGACCGATGCCGATGTCCGGGCCCAGACCCAGGCCGCCTGGAATGCAGGTCTGATTGCGATTCTGTGCATCGGCGAGACACTGGAGCAGCGCGAGGCCGGGGAAACCCTGGCGGTTCTGGAAGGACAGCTGAACGGCTCTCTCCCCGACGGGGCGACGGCGGACAATACGATCATCGCCTACGAGCCGGTCTGGGCCATCGGCACCGGCAAGGTCGCCAGCGCGGCCCAGGTCGCGGAAGTCCACGACGCGCTGCGCGCGCAGGTCGGCCCCCGAATGTCATTGCTTTACGGCGGATCGGTCAAGGCGGGGAACGCGGCGGAGTTGTTCGCGCTGACCAATGTCGATGGGGCATTGGTCGGGGGCGCCAGTCTGAAGGCAGCGGATTTCGTGCCAATCATCGAGGCGCTTGCCGCCAGTTGACGGCTGTGCCCGACCCGAAACTCTTTGACAGGGGCCGGTCCTGCGGCGGATCCTCTCACCCTGACCGGGAAGAGGGCCATGACGCAGGACGATATCTACGGAAGCGATGAACAACGGGCCCTTCTGCGACGCGGGCGGGCCCTGTTCGACATCCTCGGGCAGGATCCCCGCTATACCTACTACGGACGCACGGTCGGCCTTGCCACGGGTACGGTCCGCGATCTCGACCACCTGACGGCCCTGGCACGGGTGCAGGGCAACGCCGCTATCGCCCTGGTCCCCGAAGCGGAGGTTGCGGCCCTGCATGATGGGCTGACGGCACGGAACCTCGTCCCGATTGCCTATTCCAGATGGGACGGGGGGGCGGCATCCCTTGCGGCGGCCAAGGCAATCGTGCGGGATCTGCCCTTGCCTGCCGGTTTGACGATGACCCGTATCGATGCCGATACCCCCTCGACGGTCCTTGCCTCCCTTGCGGACATGGCACTGGGGAGCGGCGTCCTGCCCTTGGCCGGCGAGGTGCTGCGCGGCCTTCTCAATCCAGCCGTCTGCCTTGTTGCACAGGATGGGGAAGGCAAGGTGGTGTCCTGCGGGGCTTCGGCCGGGTTTGCACACCCCGATCATCCAGTTCCGGGCAGGCAGGCCTATTGGGGCATGCTTGCCACCGACACGGCCTGGCGCGGGCGTAAACTGGCCCTCATCCTCGGGGCCCATGCGATGCTGTCGATGTCACGGAACCATGGCATTGAAGCCTTCTTCACCGGGGTGGAGCCGGGAAATACCCCGTCCGAAGGGGTCTGTACGCGGCTGATGTTTGCCCGCTCCGTGGCTGTCATCCTGGGATGTGCCGATCCTCGATCACTGCGCAGCGGACGCATGACGAAGTAAGAGATCGCGAGAGAAAGGGGCCTTCCGGCCCCCGACCCTATTTTATGATCAGTTCCGGTCCCATCACCAGCGTCGGCAACCACGTCGAAATGATCGGGATGTATGTCACCATGATCAGGAATACGAAGAGTACGGCCAGAAACGGAAGCGCCGCCTTCACCACCGCCATCATCGACATGCCCGCCACGCCCGAGGTGACGAACAGGTTCAGGCCGACTGGAGGCGTGATCATCCCGATTTCCATGTTCACCACCATGATGATGCCCAGATGGATCGGGTCGATCCCCAACTCAATCGCGATGGGGAAGACCAGCGGAGCGACGATGACCAGCAGGCCCGACGGCTCCATGAACTGACCGCCGATCAGAAGAATGACATTCACCGCGATCAGGAAGGTGATCGGCCCCAAGCCGACCCCCAGCATGGCGTTCGCGATGCTCTGCGGAATTTGTTCGTCGGTCAGAACATATTTCAGGATCAGCGCGTTGGCGATGATGAACATCAGCGTGATCGTCAGCTTGGCTGCATCCAGAAGCGTGGCAATCGTGTCGCGATGGAAGAACGCGGTGACCAGCGCCTGGGGGTGAGACATAAGCGACTTGGGCGTCCCGATCGGCGCGTTCATACCGACCGCGACCGCCGCGCCGACCGATTGCGCCTGGGCCGGGGCCAGAGGGCCGATGTCGCGGTAGACGAACATCGCCACAAGGAAGGCATAGACTGACGCGACGGCCGCCGCCTCGGTCGGCGTGAAGATCGCACCCGTCAGGCCCGGAATTCCGTAGATACCCAGCATGATGATCGCGATCAGCATCAGACCCCAGAATGCGTCGCGGAAGGATGCCCCGACCTCGCCCCAGCCCGCGAAGTCACCCTTGGGCATATTCCGTTTCACCGCGATGACATAGATCGTGATCATCAGCATCAGACCGGCCAGAATGCCCGGAATGACACCGGCCAGGAACATCCTGCCGACCGACACATCCGTCGCCGACGCATAGACCACCATCACGATGGACGGCGGAATCAGGATGCCCAGCGTGCCCGCGTTGCAGATGACACCGGCGGCGAATTCCTTGGTGTATCCGGCCTGTTTCATCGCCGCGATAACGATCGTGCCGATGGCGACCACCGTAGCCGGGGACGACCCGGACAGGGCCGCGAACATCATGCAGGCAAAGACACCCGCAATGGCCAGACCGCCGCGGAAGTGGCCGACACAGGCGATTGAAAACCGGATGATCCGCCTGGCCACGCCGCCGGTGGACATGAAACTCGACGCCAGAATGAAGAAGGGAATGGCCAGCAATGTGTAATGCTCGGCCATCGAGTCGTAGAATTGCTTGGCAATGGACGACAGCGAGGTGTTCGAGAATGCAAGCAGGAAAACGATGGAACTGAAGCCCAGGCTGACCGCGATCGGCACACCGATCAGAAGCAGTCCCACGATCATCACGAATAGAAGCAGAACGTCCATGTCTCAGATCCTTCCTGCTTCGTGTTCAGCCGGATACTCCGAGGCGCGCAGGGTCGCCGCCGCCTCGTCAACCGCATCTTCGGCCTCGTGGCTGACGATCAGGCTTTCGCGTTCGCCACGCGCGATGGCGATGACGGCCTGCACCACGCGGAGCAGAATCAACGCCGCACCCAGTGGCATGATCATGAAGGGAATGGCACGGGGAAATTTCTCGAAGGGTTCGTCCCCTTCGATCAGCAGCCAGGATTCCAGCGGCCAGCGCAGCCAGTCGAGCATCGGCACCTGTTGCGTCGGCGTATAGCCGCGGTAATCCTGCGGGCGCATGTCCTGCAATCCGGTCGGAAACCAGCGGCCCGTCGTCTGCGGCAGGTTGCCGTAATTGGCCCAGAAGTCCCAGGCACCCTTCAGGAGCAAGGCCGCGTAAGCGATGGTCACCAGCCCGGCCAGCAGCGCGGCAAGGCGTTTGCCGCGCGTCGGCAGAAGGCCGGTCACGGCATCGACGCCAAGGTTGGACGTCGTCTTGAAGGCGTAGCTGACGCCGAAGATAACCAGCCAGGCGAAGAGCATCAGGATGACTTCCAGCGACCAGATGACCGATTGGTTGAAGACATATCGAAGCAGCACGTTCACGAAAGTCAGAAGCGTCATCACGCCAAGCAGGAAGGCGATCGCGATCTCTTCGAACCTGTGAATGACATGACCCAGTCGGCCTTTCGGTACATAGCGCTCGGCCATGATGTCCCCTCCCTTGCGTGACGGACCGGGCCGCGCATCCTCTCCCCGCGCGGCCCGGCCCCCTGTCGTGTAAGAGCGGTGTCAGCTCTCCTGTGCGGCACCCACGGCGACTGCCGCGTCAATCACGTCCTGGCCGATGCCATCGGCGAATTTCGCCCAGACGGGCTTCATCGCATCGACCCAGGCCTGACGCTGTTCGGGCGTCAGTTCGCGGATCACGCCACCGGCGTCCAGAACCGCCTGACGGGCTTCCTGGTCGATCTGACCCACCGCCGCATTCCGTTCTTCCGTCACTTCGGCCAGGATCGTCATCATCTGATCCCGCACCGCCGGATCAAGGCTGTCGAGGAAGTCGGTCGAGGTCACGACAAGGTAATCCAGCGCACCGTGGTTCGTCTCGGTGACACCATCCTGAACTTCGAAGAACTTCTGGCCGTAGATGTTCGACCAGGTATTCTCCTGCCCGTCGACGACGCCGGTCTGCAGGGCGCCATAGACCTCGGAAAAGGCCATCGGCTGTGGCGAGACACCGATCGCCTCCATCTGCGCGACGATGACATCGGACGGCTGGACACGGAACTTCAGACCGGCGGCATCCGTCGGCAGGATCAGCGCCTTGTTGGCCGACATCTGCTTGAGACCGTTATGCCAGAATGCCAGACCCTGCAGGCCGCGGCGCTGCATGGAGTTCATCATATCCTGACCGACTTCGCCTTGCTGGAAGGTATCCAGCGCCTCGATGTTCGGGAACAGGAATGGCAGGTCGAACACCTGGAAAACCTTGGTGAAGGCTTCGAATTTCGACAGCGACGGGGCGGCCATCTGGACGTCGCCCTGTAACATGGCCTCCAGCACCTGGTCATCGTTGTAGAGTGTAGAGTTCGGGAAGACCTCGACACACATGATGCCATCCATCTCCGCGTTCACACGCTCCTGGAACAGGGCGGCGGCAAGGCCTTTGGGATGCTTGTCGGTGTTGGTGACATGCGCGAACTTGACGACGATCTCGCCAGCTTCACAGCTTGCGAAAGCAGCCTGCGCCGTCATGGTCAGAGCCACCGCAGTGGCGGCGGTTGTCAGATACTTCATGAATTTATCTCCCTTGCGCGCGTCCCTCCCCGGAACGCTTGCAAAAAAGGTATCAGCGTTGCGAAGCGGGTAAAGCGAGAAGTCGCCGATATCTGAAAATCATATATTTCAAATGGTTACTGCATTACGTTCACGCTACGAAATCAAAATCGTGCGGAAATCCGCACGGTTGTCCCCGTCTTAGTGCGAGAATCTGCACAGGTCAGTCCGGACGATAATCCTCCGCCCGCAGTCCATGCCGCGTCAGCTTGTCGTAAAACGTCTTGCGCGGCAGATCGAGATCGCGCGCCGCCATCGTCGCCTGACCTTTGTGTCGGGTCAATGTCTCGATCAGGATCGAGCGTTCCACCATCCGCATCCGGTCCGCCAATCCGGCGCGTGGCCTGTCGCCCTGTTCCGACGGCTCGACGGTCAGATTGTCGGACAGGCCCATCGCGTAGCGCATTGCATGGTTCATCAACCCGCGTGCATTTCCGGGCCAGTTCTGCGCCATCAGGCGGGACTGCACGTCCGGCGGCACGTCGGGCACCGGAAGGTCGGCCTGTTCGCAGGCCAGCGCCAGATAATGCCGGAACAGCACCGGAACGTCGCCGGGCCGGTCGCGCAGCGGCGTGATATGGACGCGCAGTGCCTCAAGCCTGTAGAAAAGATCCGGATCCAGCGCATGGTGCAGCACCGCCGGATCAGCGTTCGTCGCGGCCAGAAGCCGCACGCCATCCGTCTGGGCATCGTCTTCGGGCAAACGGTGTTGCAAGGGGCGCGGCAGGGCGTCGATATGATCCACGAACAGGCTTCCACCGCGCGCCAGCGTCAGCGCTTCGACCAGCGTTGCGGTGTCCAGTGCGGGGGCGGAGCGTTTGACGAACGGTCCGGTCGCACGCGGCGAAAGAAGGTGGATCACCTCGGCCACTTTCGAGGTGCCGGTCCCCGGCTCTCCGTGGATCAGCACCGCCCCCGAGGCCCGCGCAACCGTCCGGGTCGTGTCCCGCAGCACACCCGATTGCGGCGATACGCCCGTCAGCATCCGCGCCGCCGCGTCCCCGCCTTCCTGCGCCCCCCGTGCCCGCCGGGCCTCCAGCGTCGCGCGGCGCAGGGTCAGTGCGCGGCGCACCGTCGCCACCAATTCATCCGGATTGCAGGGTTTTTCCAGAAACGCAAAGGCCCCTTCCGACATGCCGCGCACCGCCGTCGGCACATCCCCCTCGCCCGTCAGAAGGATCACCGGCAGATCGGGATCGGCCTGCCGCGCACAGGCCAACAGATGGAACCCGTCGCGCCCCGGCATCCGGATATCGCTGACCACCACGCCCGCCAGATCGCGCGTCAGGCGCGGCTGTGCGGCCAGGAAGCTGCCCGCCTGCGTCACGTTCAGATCCGCCAGTTCCAGTGTCTGGGACAGCGCGTCGCGGACGTTCAGATCGTCTTCGACTAGCAGGACATCGGTCATGCCGCCGCCCCGTCGCATGCCGCGACCGCAGGCTGCAATTCGACCGTGAATGCGGCCCCGCCCTCGACGTTGCTGCCCCGGATCGCGCCGCCGAAACCGGACACGATACCGTAACTGATAGACAGGCCCAGCCCCAGCCCGGCGCCCACCTCCTTGGTGGTATAGAACGGGTCGAAAATCGCCTCCGGGTTATCCAGCCCCGGCCCGGTATCGCGCACCGTGATCGCGGGCGGCCCGTCGCTTAGCGTGATAGTCAGCAAGCGTGTTTCGCGCCCGGCCATCGCATCCACCGCGTTCGAGATCAGGTTGACCACGACCTGCGCCATCCGCACTTCGCCCGCCATCGCCAGAACCGGCATCTCCGGCAGATCCAGTCGCACCTCCACCCCCGTTTCACGCCGCCGCGTTTCGGTGATTTCCAGCGCGATCTCGATCACGGTCCCAAGATCCGTCTCGATCGCCGGTTGCGGCTCGGCGCGGGCGAAGGCCGACAGGTTGCGGATGATCCGTCCCATGCGGCCCGCCAGATCGCCGATCCGCGTCAGGTTGCTGCCTGCTGCCTCGACATTTCCGCGTTCCAGAAAGGTCGCGCCGTTCTGGGCGAAGCTTCGGATCGCCATCAGCGGCTGGTTCAACTCATGGCTTATACCCGCCGACAACTGCCCCAGGGCCGACAGCTTGCCCGCCTGCACCAGATCGGCCTGCGCGCGGGTCAGGGCGGTCTGCGCCTCGCGCCGGTCGCGCACTTCGGCAGTCAGCGCTGCGGTGCGCTCGGCCACGCGATCCTCCAGCATGAGATTGGCCCGGGCCAGTACGCGACGGCGTTCCCATAGAAAAACCAGCAATGCGCCCAGCACCAGAAGCGCTGCGCCCGCCGCTTGTGCCCGCGCAATGGCCAGCGCCCGTGCCGGCGCCGTGTCGAGCAGGATTTCCGCCGTCAGATCCAGTGTCGGCAGCGGCAGTTCCAGATGCAGCGCATCGCGCGGGATATAGCGCCCGATCTCGGTCCGCCGGATGTCGAAGCCCTGGATCGGGACGCGTTCCTGCGGCGGCGGGCCTCCCAGCAATTCCTCGCGGTTCGACACCACGACGTGGCCCGCCCGGTCAGTGAAATAGATCGCCTGCGGATCGCCGCGCCAGCTCCGCTCCAGCGTCGTCAAATCACGCGTCACGGCCACCGCGCCCGACACCTTGCCCTGCGCATCGAACGTCGGCGCGGCGTGGGTGAATATGCGGCCCGTCGACCCGCTGTCGGGTGGCATCGCGCCGACGCCCAGCGCCCCCTGCCGCGTCCGCTCCATCCAGCCGGTCGCAGACAGATCGCCCCGACGACCGGAAGCAGAGGCGATAATGACCCCGTTCTTGCGCAGCAGCAGCACGTCCGATGCACCCGACCGGTCGGCAAAGCCCTGCAAGCGTGTGGCCGGGTATTCGATACGGCCCGCATTGGCGATCGACCGGGCGATGATCGGATCGCCCGCTAACAGGACAGCCAGATCGCGCCCGCGTTGCAACTCCAGCCGCAGACGGTCGGCGGCAAGGCTCAGGTCCGACCGGCCCTTGGCCTCCAGCGCGGTGAGTGCCGTGCCCAGCGTCGTCCACCAGACGGCTCCCGCCAAAAGGGCCGATGCCGTCAGTGTCAGAAGGATGAGAAACGCGCGGTGCATGTGCCAAGCCTACGACTGCCCGGTCGCGGGGCCAAGCCTTGACGCCTGTGGTTCGTCCCGGCACTTCGGGCGTCATGGACCGCTTCGACCAATCCCCAACCGATCCGGCCTTCGTTCAGGACCCATATCCGTTCTACGACCGGCTTCGCGCCGCCGGGCCGCTGGCGTGGTGGACGGATTACGAAATGCCGGTCGCCGCCTCGCATGCAGTGGTCAGCGCTTTGCTGCGTGACCGTCGGTTCGGACGCGAAGACCCGTTTCCGCCAGTACGGCCCGCGCATCAAGCCGGATTCTGGTCGGTCGAGGAACATTCGATGCTGGAACTGGAGCCGCCGCGCCACACCCGCCTGCGATCACAGGTCTTGCGCGCCTTCACATCGCGCCGGGTCGCCGCCCTCGGCCCCGAGATTGCGGCGCTGGCCCACGGCCTGATCGACGGCTTTCCGGCAGGCGCGTTCGACCTGCTCGATGCCTTTGCCCGGCCCCTGCCGGTGCGCGTCATCGCCCGCCTGCTGGGCGTGCCGGAATCCGATGCGCCCCTGTTGCTGGGCTGGTCGAACGCCATGGTTGGCATGTATCAGGCGTGCCGCACCCATGCCGATGAACTTGCCGCCGCCCAGGCTGCCACGGAATTCACGGCCTACCTGCACGATATCTTCCGTGCGCCCCCGGACGACAGCCTGATCGCCCAGCTTCTGGCCGTTGCGCAGGACGGAAAACTCTCGTCCGAGGAAGTCACCGCCACTTGCATCCTGCTGCTGAATGCGGGGCACGAAGCGACGGTGCACACGCTGGGCAACGGTATTTCAGGTCTGATCGCGGCAGGTCACTGGGGCACGCCCGTCACTCCCGATCTGGTCGAGGAGGTGCTGCGCCACGATCCGCCGCTGCATATGTTCACGCGCTATGCCACCGAAGACGTCGAGGTGCAGGGGCACCGCTTTGCCCGAGGCGAACAGGTCGGGCTGTTGCTGGGGGCCGCAAATCGCGACCCCGCCGCCTATGCCGACCCCGCGACCTTCGACGCGACCCGCTTCCCGGATGCGCCGGTCTCGACCAGCTTCGGGGCCGGGCTGCACTTCTGTCTTGGCGCGCCGCTGGCCCGGTTGGAACTGTTGCACGGATTGCAGGCCCTGCGCGAACGCCGACCCGATCTGCGCCTGACAGAACCGCCCCGCTATGCCGATATCTATCACTTTCACGGGCTGCGCCGACTGATCGTGAGCTAGCTCACCGGCGCTTTGCCCTCATTGCGGCCGGGCGGAACGCCGCCGAAGTTGCCACACGGACTGAACCGTATACCTGGTCCACACGTTGGCTTGGCGCACAACCAATGGAATGGAGAGACTTGTGAAAAAGTTCCTGATATTGACCACGGTTCTTGGTCTGGCCGCGACAGCCCCGGCGTTCGCCAACGGCAAGGGGAATGGCAACGGCAACGGCGATCATCGCGCCGAACGGGTGGCGAACCCGTCAAATGGTCGTTGCCCGCCAGGTCTGGCCAAGAAGGACCCGCCCTGCATTCCACCGGGACAAGCCCGCAAGATGGATCGCGATGACGACGACCGGGGCCATTACCGGGTCGGCGACCGGCTGGATCGCGACTATGTGATTATCGACCGCCGTGACTATGGCCTGCCGCGTCTCAATGATGGCGAGGCCTATGTGCGGGCAGGCGACCGCATTTTGCGCCTCGACCGGGATCAGCGCCTCGTCCTCGATATCCTCGATGTCGTCCTGAACTGACCCTGGGGGCGTGATGGCCACGCCCCCTATTCCGCCGCGACCCTGCGTCCGGCCAGCAAAGTCTTGAGGTAGCGACCCGTGTGGCTGTCCTCGATCCCGGCAATCTGTTCGGGCGTGCCGGTGCCGACCACCTCTCCGCCGCCGTCCCCGCCCTCGGGGCCGATGTCGATCACGTGGTCGGCGGTTTTCACGACATCCAGATTGTGTTCGATCACCACGACCGAATTGCCCTGATCGACCAATTCATGAAGCACTTCCAGCAGCTTTCGCACATCCTCGAAATGCAGACCCGTCGTCGGCTCGTCCAGGATATAGAGCGTGCGCCCCGTGCTCCGCTTCGACAGCTCTTTCGACAGCTTCACCCGCTGCGCCTCGCCGCCCGACAGGGTCGTCGCCTGCTGGCCCACCTTGATATAGCCCAGACCCACTCGCATCAGCGCGTCCATCTTCTCGCGGATCGTCGGCACGGCCTTGAAGAATTCCTGCGCATCCTCGACCGTCATATCCAGAACGTCGGCAATGCTTTTGCCCTTGAAGTGGATCTCCAGAGTTTCGCGGTTGTAACGTTTGCCCCGGCAGGTCTCGCATTCGACATAGACGTCGGGCAGGAAGTGCATCTCGATCTTGATGACGCCATCGCCCTGACAGGCCTCGCAGCGCCCGCCCTTGACGTTGAAGCTGAACCGGCCGGGCTTGTATCCGCGCGTTTTCGATTCCGGCAGACCGGCGAACCAGTCACGGATCGGCGTGAATGCCCCGACATAGGTCGCCGGATTTGACCGTGGCGTCCGTCCGATGGGCCGCTGATCAATGTCGATCACCTTGTCGAGATGCTCCAGTCCCTTGACCGTCTCACAGGGCGCGGGCGTCTGCCGGGCACCGTTCAGCTTCATGCTGGCCGTCTTGAACAGCGTCTCGATGGTCAGGGTCGATTTGCCACCCCCCGACACACCGGTGACGGCCACGAACTGGCCCAGCGGATAATCGACCGTGACGCCCTTCAGATTGTTGCCCGTCGCCTTGACCACGGTGACTTTCTTCTTGTTGCCCTTGCGGCGCTTGTCCGGCACCGGAATGGACCGCCGCCCCGAAAGATAGTCGCCCGTGATGCTGGCCGGGTTTGCCTCCAGTTCGGACGGCACGCCATGCGCCACGACCGTGCCGCCATGCACACCGGCCCCCGGCCCGATGTCATAGACGTAATCGGCCTCGCGGATCGCTTCCTCGTCATGCTCGACCACGATGACCGTATTGCCCTGATCGCGCAGGTTCTTGAGCGTCGTCAAAAGCCGGTCGTTGTCGCGCTGGTGCAGACCGATCGACGGCTCGTCCAGCACATAAAGCACACCCGTCAAACCGCTGCCGATCTGCGACGCCAGCCGGATGCGCTGACTCTCGCCACCCGACAAGGTTCCCGCGTTTCTGGACAGGGTCAGGTATTGCAGGCCAACGTTGTTCAAAAAACCCAGACGCTCGCGAATTTCCTTCAGGATGGCGCGCGCGATCTCGTTGTTCTGTTTGGACAGGGCTTTGGGCACCTGGGCACACCAGTCCAGCGCCTCCTTGATGGACATCTGCACGATCTCGCCAACATGCTTCATGTCGATCTTCACCGCCAGCGCCTCGGGCCGCAGACGATAGCCGCCACAGGCGCCGCACGGCCGGTTGTTCTGATAGCGCTCGAACTCCTCGCGCACCCATGCCGAATCCGTCTCGCGGTAGCGACGTTCCATGTTCGGGACCACGCCCTCGAACACCCGGCTCACCTCATAGATGCGCCCGCCCTCGTCATAGCGGAACTTGATCTTCTCGTCGCCCGATCCGCGCAAAAACACCTCTTGGATCTTCTCCGGCAGATCCTTCCACGGCAGCTTCTGGTTGAACCCGTAATGCTTCGCGATCGACTCGATCGTCTGGATGAAATAAGGGCTTTTTCCCTTGTTCCATGGTGCGATCGCCCCTTTCGCCAGAGGCAGCGTCACGTCCGGCACCACCAGCCGGTCATCAAAAAACAGCTCCACCCCCAATCCGTCGCATTTCGGACAGGCCCCGAACGGCGCATTGAAGGAAAACAGGCGCGGCTCGATCTCGGGGATGGTGAAGCCCGACACCGGACAGGCGAATTTTTCGGAGAAGGTGATCCGCTCCGGCTCGCCATCCTTGGGCGCAGTCTCCAGAATGGCGATGCCATCGGCCAGATCCAGCGCCGTGCGGAACGAATCCGCCAGCCGCGTCTCCAGCCCTTCGCGCACGACGATCCGGTCGACCACAACGTCGATGTCATGCCGGAACTTCTTGTCCAGTTCGGGCGGCTGATCCAGATCGTGGAATTCCCCGTCGACCTTGACCCGCTGGAAGCCCTGCTTGCGCAGCTCCAGCATCTCCTTGCGATACTCACCCTTCCGGTCGCGCACGATGGGGGCCAGCAGATATCCGCGCGTCCCCTCCTCCATCGTCATGACGCGGTCCACCATATCCTGCACCTGTTGCGCAGTGATCGGCAGACCTGTGGCAGGCGAATACGGGGTGCCTGCGCGCGCGAACAGCAGACGCATGTAGTCATAGATTTCCGTGACCGTACCGACAGTTGACCGGGGGTTCTTGGACGTTGTCTTCTGTTCGATGGAAATGGCGGGCGACAGGCCGGAAATGTGATCCACGTCCGGCTTCTGCATCATGTCGAGGAACTGGCGCGCATAGGCCGACAGCGACTCGACATATCTGCGCTGCCCTTCGGCATAGATCGTGTCGAAGGCCAGCGACGACTTGCCCGAGCCCGACAGCCCGGTAATCACGACCAGTTGGTCGCGCGGAATGTCCACGTCGATTCCCTTGAGGTTGTGTTCGCGCGCGCCGCGCACCTCGATGAATTTCTGTTCGGCCATATCGCCCCCGGTGTGTCGCTACGCCACCTAGGGATCGCGACGTGTCTTGCAACCTCTCCGACCGGAATCGGCCAGAACATTTACGGAACGTTTACCACTTCCGCCGCGACGCTGCCAGAGGCGCGCCGTCCCGACCATAACGCCAGCGCCAGACCCAGCACCGATATGGTCACCATAAGTAATGACAACGCCGCCATGCCCCCCGCCGCAAATGTCAGTGCAAAGACCGGCGTGCCGGTGACGGTTCCCAGATTGCCCAACTGCGCGATGGCCCCCGTCGCCCGCGCCCGGTCGCCCGGAGCCGCGTTCCAGGCCGGAATTGCCGCGAAGCTGGCACCAGGGATCAGGCCCATGGCCAGAAAACAGCCCTCGACCGCGCCCGGTAATCCCAGCGCCACGCCCACGGACCCCAGTGCCGTTCCGGCATACCCCACCGCCGCCACGTGATGCGGCGCGAACCGGCTGCACAGCGCTCCGCCCGCCAGGGTGGACGTCAACGTCACCACCGGCAGAATTGTCGCCAGCGCAGGCCGGTTCAGTGCGCCCGGCAGAAACGCAATCGCGGCGATGAACAGGAAAGTGTAGCAGACGAAGCCCAACCCCGGAGCCATAGAGCGGATCGAGCCATAGATCGCCCGATGCACGGCCACGGGGTTCAGCGACACCCGTACCATCGGCACCCGTGGCACCCATCGCCACAACACCGCCGCCAGCACCAGCAGAGCCGCCCCATGCAGCGCGAACAGCAAAGGCAGCCCGCCGGACGCCAGTATGCCCGGAAATATCTGCGCCGAAATCGCCAGCGACGTGCCGAAGAACACCGCCCACAGCCCCATCACCAACGGGCGATCCCGGTCGCTTGCCGCCGCCGCCATCAACGGAGGCCCGGACACGACCAGCGCCAGATGGGCCAGCCCTTCGACCACGCGGGTGATGACGAACACGCCCAGAGACGGCATCAGGGCCTGCGCCAGAGACACTGAGCCGCCCAACACCAGACCTGCCAGAAATGTCCGCCCGATGCCGAAACCTGCGGCGACGCCTCCGGCCATCGACCCCAGCAACAGCCCCATCAACCCTACGACCGACACCAGAAACGCGACCGATGTCACGGGCCGGTCGAATGCGCCCGCCACGACGGGCAGCAAAAGCGCGATCTTTCCGAATTGCGCGGCAGCCAGCAGACCGCCGACGAAAATCAGGACCACGAGGCCCCAGCGAGTTCGTTCCATCCGCCATTTCTTGCAGGCTGCAAGAAGGTCCGCCAGTCCCTTGAAGCCGGTTCTGTCCGCGCTTGTCGTTTACCAGTTAACCAATTGTTTACATTAACCTTTCATTAAGGTTCCGGCTTCCGCGACGTTCTCCACTTCGATACGCATTTTCAGACAAATCGCTCTATCGGAGTTTCCCCATGCGCCTCACAGCCCTTGCCACAGCCTTTCTGGCCACGCTCGCCTCCACGGCACAGGCCCAGGATCGAACGATCCCTCTCGACTGGTCCGGCCCCTATGTCAGCGCCAGTCTCGGGGTGTCCGACAATAGCCTCAGCGCCGATTTTCCGACCACGGCCTTTTCGCTGTCCGGTTCGGGCGATGCCTATGGCGTGGCTCTGGGCTACCAGCGGCAGTCGGGGCGTATGGTCTACGGTGGGGAAATCGCGGCGTGGGACGTCAACGGCAGCCCTTCCTCGGGGATACGGCGAGTCGATTTTGACAACGGCTTACGGGCCTCGGGGCGGCTTGGGGTCAGCATGGGGCGCGCATTGATCTATGGCACTGTCGGCGTAACCAGCACCCGTATTTCCAGTCCGGGCGGCCCGTCGTCGCGCGCCATGGGATATGTTGTCGGCGGCGGTGTCGATCTGCGCATCACGCCCTCGGTCGATCTGGGCGTCGAATACCTGCACCATCGATACCGCGATCCGGATGACAGCCCGATGCCCCCATTCAACGTCGAGGCGGATATCAGGACGGTCGGCCTGAAGCTTACCTATCGGTTTTAGGCCTGCCCCACCCTCTTAAACATGAAGTATCCTGCGCCCGGTACGGCATTGCGCGCCCGCCCAGGGACATCCGGCATTCACGTCGGAGCCTCCGGAGGGAAAATATTCAGCACATTAAAACCGCAACATAGTCTTCGTTCGTCAAACATTCCCGCCGGAGGCTCCGACAGATCATCGGGACGCGATCAGAAGTGGATGGCCCGCCCGTCCGCGTCCAGCACGCTCTCGTGCATCATTTCCGACAGGGTCGGATGCGGGAACACGGTGTGCGCAAGATCCTCCTCCGTCGTCTCCAGCTGTCGCCCGACGATATAGCCCTGGATCAGCTCGGTCACTTCCGCGCCGATCATATGGGCCCCCAGCAATTCGCCGGTTTTCTTGTCGAAGATGGTCTTCACCATGCCCTCCGGCTCTCCCAGGGCAATCGCCTTGCCGTTGCCGATAAAGGGGAAGTGCCCGACCTTGATAACGTGTCCGGCTTCCCTGGCCTTGGCCTCGGTCATGCCCACGGAGGCAACCTGCGGGTGGCAATAGGTGCAGCCCGCGATGCTTTCGGGACGCACGGGATGCACGTCGTTCTTGCCCGCGATCAGTTCGGCCACCATCACGCCTTCATGCGACGCCTTGTGCGCCAGCCACGGCGCACCGGCGATATCGCCGATGGCATAGATACCCTCGACCCCGGTGCGGCAGAATTCGTCGGTGACGATATGGGTGCGATCGATCTTGATCCCCACATCCTCCAGTCCCAGACCTTCGATATTGCCGACGATACCGACGGCCGAAATCACCGTGTCGAACTCCTGCGTCTCGAACTTGCCGCCAGCCTCGATTGTGGCGATCACCTTGTCGGCCTTGCGGTCCAGCGACTTGACGGTCGCCTTCTGTAGTATCTTCATCCCCTGCTTTTCGAACTGCTTCTTGGCGAACTTGGAAATCTCCTCGTCCTCCACCGGCAGGATACGGTCCATGACCTCGACGACAGTCGTTTCGGCCCCGAGGGTGTTGTAGAAGCTGGCGAATTCGATGCCGATGGCCCCAGACCCGATGACTAGCAACTTCTTTGGCATATGCGGCGGCTGCAACGCGGCCCTGTAGGACCAGACGCGCTTGCCGTCTGCCTCCAGCCCCGGCAGGTCGCGGGCCCGCGCACCGGTGGCGATCACGATATTCTTGGCCTCAAGGATGTCTTCGCCCTTGTCGGTTTTCACCGACACCTTGCCCTTGCCGACCAGTTTGGCCTCGCCCATGATGGTCGTGACCTTGTTCTTCTTGAACAGATGCCCGATGCCGCCCGACAACTGCTTGGCCACACCCCGCGAGCGTTTGACCACGGCGTCCAGATCGTAATCGACCCCATCGCACTTCAGACCGAACTCCTTGGCGCGGTGCATCAGGTGGAACACCTCGGACGAGCGCAGCATCGCCTTGGTCGGAATGCAGCCCCAGTTCAGGCAGATGCCACCCAGATTTTCCCGCTCGATGCAGGCAACCTTCTGGCCCAGTTGCGCGGCACGTATGGCGGCAACGTAGCCGCCGGGTCCTGCGCCGATCACGATCAGGTCGAATTGCTGGGCCATGATATCTGCTCCGTTCGGACGGTGTTGGAATATAGTTCAGCCTTAAACGGTTAGATGCAAGGGGGTAAGCCCCCGGCATTTCAGGCGGCGACCGCGCCCAGTCGTCCGACCTTCGCGATCCAGCCATCGACCGCGCGGGGACGCGGATCGCTGGCCCCGGAGAAATACGTGAACCGGGTCGGCCGGATGCCCACGAAACCCAGGATATGTCCGCCCAACTGATGAAAGATGGCGTTCCGGTGGACCAACCGCAGGAACCAGCCCGGCGTGTCCGACGTCACGATCACCCGCGCGCTGCGTCCCGTCAGCATCGGCGTCGGCATCCCCATTTTCAGGACGCGCGTGTCGAACGTCCGGCCCGGCAGGAATGTCCGGTCGATCAGCCCCTTCAGCTTGGCGGGAAGTCCGCCCCACCACATCGGCACGGCCAGCACGACATGGTTCGCCCACTCGATATCGGACAGCACGCCGTCCAGCACCGGCTCCAGCGGTTTCCAGTTGTCATAGCCGCCCTGCCCGAAGTCCATGTCGAAAACCATGTCGTGCAGATGCGCCATCCGAACCTCGTGACCGGCGGCCCTGGCACGCGTCGCATAGACCTCGGCAAAGGTGCGCGAGAGAGATGTTTCGGCAGGGTGGCCGTCAAGAATGAATATACGCTTGGGTGTCATCGTTGCCTCCTTAATTGACCGTGGTCATATCTGTTGCAATAAAATTGACCACGGTCAATGTGTAATTTGACCACGGTCGAAAAAACTGGCAGATCATGGTCATGGAAAGACCGGTCCAGAAACGCACGCTCGAAACCCGCGCCCGCCTGATCGCGGCCGCCGAAGCCGCTGTGGCACGCACCGGGTTCGAGGCCCTGCGCGTCGAGGAGATCGTGCTGGCCGCAGGTGTCGCCAAGGGCACCTTCTTCGCGCATTTCAAAGACAAGGATGCGCTGATGGACCTGCTGATCGGCTCCCGGATCGACGCCCACCTGGATGCCATCGAAACCGCCCCCGCGCCGCGCAGCCCCGAAGATCTGGTCGATCGCCTGATGCCGCTGATGACCTTCATGACCTGCGAGCGTTATGTCTTCGACGTTATCCTGCGCCGCTCGGGGGCCGCCGCGATCGAGGACATCGGCCCAATCGCGCGCACGTTCGAGCGCTATGTCCGCGTGGTCTCGACATGGATCGCAGGCAGCACCTTCCGCCGCGACGTTCCGCCCGACATTCTGGCCGAGGGCGTGCAGGCCTTTGCGATACAGGTCATGGCGCTGCGATTCTGCGCCCTGCATGTGGGCGACGGGCTGCGTGAACCGCTTCTGACGTTCCTCGACGCATGGCTGTGTCCGCGGGTCCGCCCTTCCGACTGATCGCGGCCTACCCCGCCTGCAAATCCCGCAAAATCGCGCCGTACCCACCGTCGTCGATGAAGGCCTGTTCGGCGGGCGACGTCATCCGTCCCAGCGCGGCATTGCGGAACGGGAACCGCCCGAAACGGCGGATGATCGCGCGATGGGCACGCGCATGCAGCAGCGTCTGCGGCGCTTCCCCCCACATCGCGATCAGACGGACGGCCCGCTCCTGATCGGGTATCACCTCCGAATGCTCCAGCGGAAGATAGAAAAACTGACGCGCTGTCCCTTCGATCCGACGGTCGAACCCGCGTGAGATGGCCCACTTCGTCACCGCCCGCGCCAAGTTATCCGTGGCGAAGGCCCGCGCCGTGCCGCGAAACATGTTGCGCGGAAACTGATCCGTCAGGATCAGCAGCGCCAGCGTGCCCTCGGGCGTGGTGCGCCACTGCGAAAGGGGCTGCGACAGGGGAAGTGTCTGATCCAGGGTCGCGCCGAACCGGTCCCGGATCTTCGCATCCAGCGCGTCGTCCTGTGTGTACCAGTCGGCAGGCGAACACTCCTCCAGCCAGAACCGCAGGACGGCGTCCGGCGCGACGGGTGCGACGGCGGCGGTCACGGGTTCACCGCCATGGTGTCGGTCCCGACCTCCGGGGCCTGATCTTCCCACTCCTCGACCACGGATTCGATGGTGACAGGCGTGGTGGCCATCGGGGACATGACGACATAATTGGTATCGTCGCCGATCGGTTGCGCGCCACGCTGCGTCATCCGCCACCCGGCATAGACCGCCAGCACCAGCATCAACACACCCACGAAGATGAAGAACCCCGCCGGTCCGGCAACACCCATCAGCCAACCGGTGATCAGCGGCCCGCCGACCGCCCCCAGACCGTTGACGAACAGCAACCGACCGGACGCCGCCGACATATCCTCGTATTCCAGATAGTCGTTCGTATAGGCCAGCAGAATCCCATAAAGCGGGTTCGCCATGCCGCCGATCAGGAATGCCGATACCAGCGCTCCATTGACGCCGCCCAGACCTGATATGCCCAACCCACAGGCCAGCACCCCGATCACCGCACCCGCGATGACCAGTTTTCGCCGATCGGCCCGGTCAGACAGCCAGCCAATTGGATACTGCAGTAGCATCCCCCCAGTATAGATCGCTGAAACGAACAATGCGATCTGCCCCGTGGTCAGCCCCGCCGCCGCTCCGTAAACGCCGGCCATGCCGAACAGCGCGGAAAAGACTGCCCCCATCAGGAAAATGCCGATGAAGCCCAGCGGCGATACACTATAAAGTTTGCTGAACGACATCGGCTTGGCGCTCTCGAACGGCGGCACCGGCGTCGCCGCCAGAAGGATCGGCGCGAAGGCCAGCGACACCAGGACCGACACGATGATGAACAGCGTATACTCCGACGCATCGCCCCAGGCGAACAGGGCCTGCGCCGCGACGATCCCGACCATCTGGGCGATCATATACAGCGCCAGCGCCCGGCCCCGCGTCTCGTTCGTGGTCGAATTGTTGAGCCATGATTCCGAGACGATGTAGACGCCGCAAAAGCAGAAGCCGAGCAACAGCCGCAGTCCGGTCCAGGCGATCGGGTTCGTCAGCAGCGGATAGAGGATCAGACCCGCCGAGGCGAGCGAGCCCAGAAACGCAAACACCCGCACATGCCCCACCCTGCGGATCATGTCCGGCACCATCTGCGAGCCCAGCAGGAAGCCCGCGAAATAGCTGGCCATGATGATCGACATTGCGCCGGTCGAGAACCCCTCGATCGCGCCCCGCACACCCAGCAGCGTGCCCTGCATACCGTTGCCCAGCATCAGCAGCATGATGCCGAACAAAAGTGCCCAGGAGTTACGGATGACGGTCAGCATCGGGCGGCCTCGATCAACGGTTGTGTCTTGGCGCGCCTACGCCCGATGGCGGGATGCGTCCAGCCGAAATGCGACGCCGGGACGGGTGGCCATTTTTGCGAGCACGTCATCGCCTCGATCCGGGTCTACCGTCCAGGTGAGTATCGAAGATTAACGTGCGGACGTCCGACGCAGATCACCCGTTGCGAATACCCGCATCACCTACGAAATCCGCCGCGCAAGCGCTTGTTTGTCAATGCCGCGGTGTGGGCAAAAGCAACGATGCGTCGCCATAGCTGAAAAACCGGTAGGACCGCGAAATCGCATGGGCATAGGCCGCCAGCATCCGATCCCGTCCCATCAGCGCCGACACCAGCATCAGCAGCGTCGATTGTGGCAGGTGAAAGTTCGTGATCAACCCATCCGCCACCCGGAAATCATATCCGGGGTATATGAAAATGTCCGTATCCCCTTGAAACGGATTAATTTCTCCGTTCGCAGCCGCACTTTCGATCAGACGCAGGGCGGTTGTCCCCACGGGAATGATCCGCCCGCCCGCCGCCTTGGTCGCGGCGATGGCGGCGGCGGCATCGGGCGTGACCTCGCCCCATTCGGCATGCATTCGATGCGTCGTCACGTCTTCGACCTTGACCGGAAGAAAGGTGCCCGCACCGACATGCAATGTGACTTCGGTGAATTCAACACCCTGATTTCGCAGGGCTTCCAGCAATGGCGTATCGAAATGCAAACTCGCCGTAGGCGCCGCAACCGCTCCGGAATGGCGGGCCCAGACGGTCTGATAATCGTCCTTGTCGCGCGCATCGGGCGCACGTTTGGCGGCGATATACGGCGGCAAAGGCATCTCGCCCGCGGCCTCAAGAACGGCGTGCAACGCGCTGGAGTCGCAGTCGAACCGCAGCGTCAGATCGGTCTCGCCCCGTGCAATGACCTGCGCCGTATGGCCCGCCGCCAATTCGATCAGATCGCCGGCGCGCAGCTTGCGCAGCGGCTTGGCCAGGGCCTTCCACGACCCGTCCGGCTGCGGCGCAGTCAGTGTCAGCTCGACCTTCGCGCGACCCGATCCATCCGCCGTCTGCCGCACCCGCGTGCCGTTCAGACGGGCTGGTATCACCTTGGTATCGTTCAAAACAAGACGATCTCCGGGTCGCAGCCAACGGGTCAGATCGGTGAAGACAGCGTCGCTGATCCGGTCGCCCTCCATCACCATCAGCCGCGATGACGATCGCGGCGTGGCGGGCCGGGTCGCGATCAGGTCGTCGGGCAGGTCGAAATCGAAATCGCTGAGTTTCATGGCCGCGTCCTAGCAGCCGGGAAACCGCTCAGGAAGGTGGCGACTTGCGGAAGATGTCGCGGAACACCCCCGGCGTCAGGATCGACAGAGGATTGACCGAAACCTGCGGATCGGCGGCAAGCCCTGTCAGGCGATAGGTGAAGCCGAACAACCCTTCGTCCCGTCGCGCAAACAGCGCACCGAACAGCCCGTTTACCAGATAGATGGGCGAAATGACGCCCTGCAGGTCCATCCGCTTAGTGCCGATGTCATAGGTGCCGTCCGCCGTGATCGACATCGACGGGCCGACCGCGCTGGCCCGCTGCACGACGATGTCATCGGGGCGTAACGTGAAGTCCGATTCGACGGTCTGGAAGAAAAGACCCTCTCCGCCCAATTGCTCCAGAATGCCGACCACCGACAGCGCCTGCAAAAGCGAGGCCAGCGCAGGCGCGTTGCGGACGCGGACATTGCCCATGCGCAGCGCCCCTGAATAAACGCCGGTCTGCCCGGTCGGGCGCAGCGTCATGGTGATCGATCCGCCCCGCGCGTCCCTGAACAGCCCGGCAGATTGCAGGACCGCGCCGCCATCCGTGCCCCGCACCTGCACCGCCGAGCCGCCACCCTGTGGGGCCAGCACGCCCTCAACCGCCGCGCCGCCGTTGATGCGCCCGGTGAAACTGCCCGATCCGCCACGCAGTGTCGCGCGCAGGTCGGTCAGCGCGATGCCTTCGGTGATCGTCAGGCGGTTAAGCGCGATTTCCAGCGGCGCGCTGTCGCCCCCACCCCCGCTGCCCGCGTCACCCGCCAGCAGCGCGCGGCGCAGGTCGGCCTGACCGCTGCGGATCGAGATGGCCGGCGACACGCCCGGACCCCGCCCCGTCAGGACGAGGGGGCCACGGAACCATCCGGTGTCGACGCTGTCGAAGGTGGCCAGCTCCAACCCGCCGCCGTTCGGGCGCAGGGTCACATGCCCCTGCGCGGTCAGGCCCGGTGCGTCCAGCTTGATCCGCGTGACCTCGGGCACGGCGCCCAATGTCGCTTCGACGGCGAAGGACGCCGATCGTTCGGCGGGCTTGGACCAACTGATGACGGGCAAAGCGACGGACATGCCGCGCAGATCGCTGGTGACCGACAGGCGCGGGGCAGCGCCCTGCGGCAAGCTGACGGAGATATCGGCCTGCGCCGATCCGCGCAGCGACAGCGCGTCCAGCGCGATCCCTAGCCGTGCCAGCCCATCGGGCGAAATGCGTGCCGTGCCGGTCACGCGCCCCGGCTCCGGCAGGCGCCGTGCCGGAGGCGGTGGCGCATTCGGATCAAGCGGTGTGGTCGAAGGGGGTGGCAGGGACTGCTGCCAGCGGCCGGAAAACGGCACACCTTCAAGCGCCATGTCGCCCGCAATCTGCACATGCCCCGGCACGACGGTCAGCGTCAGGTCATCGGCGGCAATCAGGCGCCCCGGCACGATGCTGCGGCTTTCCACGTCCGTCAGGCGCGCGGTGACGTCATAGACGAAATCCGCCGGGGCGTTGCCCTTGCGCAGAGGTAAGGTCGCCGACACCCGCGCCTCGGCCCGGCCAGATGCCATGTCACGGGTCTTGTTCAGCCGTTGCAGCAGGCGGAATGGCGGATTGTCCAGCAGGGTCAGCATGTCGCCGATCTCACCGCGAGCCAGAAGCGCGAGCTTGCCGGTCGAAGGTCGTTGTGTGGTATCGAGGATGGTAAAGGTACTGCCAGCGATATCGACTTCGCCCCCCGGCCCCGTCGGGTCGGACGGGTCTGGCCCGATGGCGGGCACGCGACCCCGGTCAACGCGCAGGGTCAGACGATTGCCACTCAGCTGTGCGGCCCCCGCCGCACCGGTGGCGAGCGGCATCGCACGCATGTAGCGGAAGTTGCCATCGGCGAAATCGAAGCTGGCCGCGACCTCGGGGGGCTGACCGGGCGCGATGCGGACCAGTGCCGTCGCATCCGTTGCCTGGCCGTCCAGAAGGTTCGTGGTGAACCAGTCGCGGGCCTGCGTCTGCAGGGACGGCGGCCAGAGCGCGGTCAGGTCCGCCACGTTCATGCGCGGCACCGACAGGCGCAGCGCACCGACCGCACCTTCAGCGCCGTAGTCCAGACGACCCGACAGACGCGCCGTTCCGCTTGGACCCGTTACCATTGCCTGCCCGATCCGCAGGCCCAGCGGACGCTGTATCAGCCGGGCCTCGATCACGCCCTGCCGGAATTCGACACGCCGGTCCAGCAGGCCTTCCGGGTCGAAGATCGTCTCCCCCAGTTGCAACTGCACCTGGACCGGTCCGGTCAATCCGTCGTCCAGAAGGACCTGACCGCCTGCGAGAACCGCAATCTCGTCCGACGAGGCCGAGATTTCCGACAGGCCGATCCGGCCCGATCCCGGCAACCAGTCGAAGGCCAGCACCGCCCTGTCCAGCGCCATCGACGCGTGATCCGTCATGCGGGCGTCGCGTCCCACCACGCGTCCCCGCAGCGGGCCGGGCGTGCCATCCTCGGACAGGGTCATGGCCGCGGTCGCCGACACCTCGCCCGTGACCAGCGTCAGGGCCGGAATATTGGGCAGCATGTCCGCCAATCCCGCCAGTGACAAAGAGGTCAGCGCAAAGGTCGCCTCGGCACCCTGTCCGGCTCCGTCGTCGTCCGTGCGCCGCAACAGGCTGAGTGCGGCCTGCGCCCTGCGCGCACCCAGCCGCAGATCCGACGTCAGGGTCAATCGCACGCCCGCGCCCTGTCGAGCCCAGGTGAAGGTGCCGTTTTCCGTCTGCTGCGACAGGCCGGTGATCACGTCGTCGAACCGGACGGTGACGCCCTCGATCGTGACGTTGTCCAGCGCGGCAATGGCCGGAGTCGCCAATGCTGTGTCCAGCGATGCAAGCGCCTCGGCCCAGGTGCCCGGCAGCGCGCCGCCGCCCGACCCGAATGCCAGCGAAAAGCGCCTCTCGGCATCGCGCGACATATCCAGCGTCAGCCCTTCGACCGCGACGGTGCGCGGGCGCAGCTTTCCGCGCAACAGGGCCGCGCCATCCAGTGTCACGCGCGCGTCGGGCAACAGCAGAACCTGCACGCCCGCGTCCGTCAGTTGCGCGTCGCGCAACACCAGCCGCAGCGCCTGGTCCCGCAGATCATACGAAATCGCGACCTGTCCCATGGATACGGCGCGCGGGCCCAGATTGCGTCCGATCCGCTCTTCGATCCGGTCAACCGTCCATTCCGGCAGGGCAATCGGTCCACGGGTCAGACGAAAGGCTGTTCCGGCCGCGATCACCCCCACGATCAGCAGCAGAACCCCGACCCCGCGCAGGGCGCGTTGGCCGGGTCGTCTGACCGGTCTGTCCGGGGCTTGTGGCATATGAATTGGGCATCCGGAGTATTGGGAAGCGCGGACTGCATCTTGACCTGACCCCTGCCGGGTTCCAAGTCCCCCATAGATAACAGTCACCCAACCAGCGGAGAATGTCATGTCCAGTCAGATCGAAGCGGGTGCGGACGCCCCCGGATTCACCCTGCCCCGAGATGGCGGCGGCCATGTCAGCCTGTCGGATTTCACAGGCAAGTCGGGTGGCAAACAGGTGGTGCTGTATTTCTACCCCAAGGACGACACGCCCGGCTGCACCAAGGAAGGCATCGCCTTTTCCGAAGCCATCGCCGCGTTTGATGCGGCGGGCGCTGTGGTGATCGGCGTGTCGAAGGACACCGCCGCCAAGCACGACAAGTTTCTGGCCAAGCACGATCTGAAGGTGATCCTCGCCTCCGATGCGGACGGCACGACCTGCGAGGATTACGGCGTCTGGGTCGAGAAGAACATGTACGGCAAGACCTATATGGGGATCGAGCGTGCGACGTTCCTGATCGACGGATTGGGCAAGGTGCGGCAGGTCTGGCGCAAGGTTAAGGTGCCGGGCCATGTGGACGACGTGCTGGACGCGGTGAGGGGATGACGCTCAGTCTCGCGCGGATGGCGGTCGAGGTGCTGACGACCGCCGAGGGCCGCGCCAAGACCGCCCTCTCTCGTGCTCACGCGGCCCGTTGGCGCGCATCCCGAGCCGAGGGGGCAGCGGTCATTCCGGTCGGCACCGCGACGCCGCCTGACAAACCGGCACGCCCCGACCGGCCCGAACTGGCCCAGCCGCGCGACGTGCCGCGCCGCAAACCCGGCACGCCCGAGGGCCGGATCGCCCTCCTGCATGCTGTCGCGCATATCGAATTGAACGCCGTCGACCTGCACTGGGACATCATCGCGCGCTTTTCCACGTCGCCCCTGCCGATGGGGTTCTTCGACGACTGGGTGTCGGCGGCAGACGACGAGGCGAAACACTTCAATCTGATGGCGGATTGCCTGAACGCGGTCGGCAGCCACTATGGTGCCCTGCCTGCCCATGCCGGAATGTGGCGCGCGGCGGAAGAAACTGCAGGCGACCTGATGGCCCGTCTGGCCGTCGTGCCGATGGTACTGGAGGCGCGCGGGCTGGACGTCACGCCGGGCATGATCGAGGTCTTTCGTCGCGCCGGGGCAACCGACGCGGTCACCGCGCTGGAAACCATCTACAGCGAAGAGGTGGCGCATGTCGCGTTCGGGTCAAAATGGTTCAATTTCCTGTGCGGACGGCGGGACCTGGACCCGAAGCCCGCCTTCCATGATCTGGTGCGCCGCCATTTCCACGGCAATTTGAAACCCCCTTTCAACGTCGAAAAACGTGCCGATGCCGGCCTTCCGCCAGATTTCTACTGGCCATTGACCGAAGACGTCTGACCGGAGGCCGGACCCGGCACGCGCGGGTTTCTGCCGCCGACGGGCCTGAACGGTTGCCCGATTGCATCACAATGTCTAGAACCCGCCGAAATGACGAACCCTATGAAAAATTCAGGGCCGTCGGGGGAACTAAATTCGGGCCGAACACGGCTCGTCAGTATCAGACGGGGGAACGGCGCGTGAAGCAACGGCTGTCGGACAAGATCAACGCGAAACTGGAACGTCACCTGCCCGAGCAGAGATTGTTCCTGAAATCCGAAGAAGGCACACGCTTCATCCGACTCCGTCCTCTGACCCAGGCCAGCACCCTGATCGGCGGGGCATTGGTGGTGGGCTGGACGGTCGTGGTTACTTCGTTCTTCCTGATCGGAGCCATCACGTCCGGGTCCAGCCGCGACCAGACGGCGCGTGCCCAGATCGCCTATGAGACGCGTCTGGCCGCCCTGTCCACCGAACGCGACACCCGCGCGCAGGAAGCCGAACAGGCGCTGGAACGATTCTACTCCGCACTTGACGAAGTTTCGAAAATGCAGGGCACCGTCCTGACCTCCGAACAGCGCGTCCGCGAACTCGAGACAGGCATCGAAGTCATTCAGCGAACGCTGCGCCGCACTGTGAGCGAGCGTAACGAGGCCCGCGACGAGGCCGAGAGCCTGCTGGCCCGTCTCGATAACGCGCCCGAGGCGACGGCTCTGGCCGAGCGGTTGGCCGCGGATAGCGCAGAGACCGCCGAAATTCTGGCCGATGCGCTGGATGCAACCGCACTCGCCCGTGACGAAGCCATGGTTGTGGCGATGGGCGCTGACGCCGAAATCACCCGCATGGAAGCAATGGCCGAAGTCGTTGCCGAGCGGAACAATCGCATCTTTAGCCGTCTGGAAGACGCTCTCGAGACGTCGATGGTCCCGCTGGAGCGGGTGTTCAACCAGGCCGGCATCTCGTCCGATTCGCTCCTGCAATCGGTTCGCAGTGGGTACAGCGGTCAGGGTGGCCCCCTGGAACCCGTCGTCGTTTCCACTCGTGGCGGCGCCGATCTGGTCGATGTGGACACAGCCCGTGCAAACCGTCTGATGGACAAGCTGGAAGACGTCGACATGTACCGTATTGCAGCCGAAAGCCTGCCGCTGGGCAAACCTGTCAAGTCTGCCTATCGCCTGACATCGGCTTTCGGGCCGCGATGGGGCCGGATGCATTCGGGCGTGGACCTGGCAGCCAGTCGCGGAACGCCGATTCTTGCAGCGGCGGATGGCGTCGTCACCTTTGCCGGGTGGTCGTCAGCATATGGCAAGCTGATCAAAATTCGGCACCCCTTGGGCTTCGAGACGCGCTATGCACATAATGACTCCATTGCCGTTACCGTCGGCCAAAGGGTCTCGCGTGGGGAGACCATCGGTGGTATGGGGGACACCGGACGGGTTACCGGTGTGCATTCCCACTATGAGATCAGGCGGAATGGTGAGGCGCTGAACCCTAATACCTTTATAAAAGCAGGTCAGGATGTTTTCTAAATCTAAGTTGAACCAGCCCGGCGGTGACGCCTCGGACAAGCCTACCACACCCGGCGCGACACCGCCTCCTTCCTCGACGCCACCGTCGAAGCCTGCGGGTCTTGAACTCGGTGCCGGTCAGGCCGCGATGAAGCCCAAGGTGGCACCGTCGTCGCTGTCTTCGGACCTTGTTATCAAGGGCGACATCAAGACGTCCGGCGACATCCAGATCGAAGGCGAGGTCGAAGGCAATATCCAGGCCCACCTGCTGACCGTCGGCGAAGGTGCCGTGGTCCGGGGCGAAGTCATCGCCGACGATATCGTCGTCAACGGGCGTGTCATCGGTCGCGTCCGGGGCTTGAAAGTCCGGCTGACGTCGACCGCTCGTGTCGAGGGCGACATCATCCACAAGACGATTGCCATCGAATCCGGTGCGCATTTCGAGGGCGCGGTGCAGCGTCAGGACGACCCGCTGTCGAGTGGATCGCGCCAGAATGCCAAACCTGTCGTGACAACATCGCCGACCAACACGACCAATACGACACCCAAAAGTTAAGCACACTACATGGCCAATGTCGTGCGAACCCCGTTCCGGAAATGGAGCGGGGTTTCGCATCTTTCAGGCCTCGAAGGACGCATCCCGCCGTCCCGCCGGGGGGCCGTGGTTCTGACGACAGCGGGATCGCTGGGCGATCTCTATCCCGTTCTGTCGATCGCGCGGTCACTGGACCGGATCGGAGTGGAGGTCCGGCTGCTTCTGTCCCCCGACGATTGCGTCATTGCCCGGTCCTGGGGGCTTCTGGCTACGCCGGTCGGTCCGACCAGGGCACAGGTTGCCGCCGACCTGGGTGTGAGTTTCGACAGACTCGCCGACGACTTCTTCCGCAACCCGATGCCTTTCCTGCGCCGCGTGGTCTTCCCCGCTATTCCCGATACGCTGCCGCAGATCGAGGAAGCCTGTATCGGTGCGGCCTGTGTCGCCGGCACCGTCATGACCTTCACGGCGGCGATCGCGGCGGAACGGGCGGGCCTGCCCTTCGTGCCCCTGACCCTGCAACCGACGCTGGCGTTCTCGGCGTTGGACCCGCCGCGCGGACCGGGGATGGATCTGGCCGTCCGCACCCCGCGAAACCCGGTCACGCGGGGCTGGAACCGGGCTGTCATGGGCACGGCCAGATCGGTTCTGCGCGCCGGTCTGTCGCCCTCCCTGAATCGGGTCCGCGCCCGGCTGGACCTGCCGCCGCACCACGGCACGCCGATGGTCGATCCGGGTATGGAAGCCGTTCCGATCCGCCTTGGCCTCTGGTCCGAAAGCTTCGCGCCGGTCCCCGACGATGCCCCGTCCGGCCTGATCGCCGTCGGCTTCCCCCGCGCGCCATTGGGAGATCTGTCGGCGTCGGTGCAGGCGTGGCTTGAAGCCGGGCCTCCGCCGCTGGTTGTCACGCTGGGCAGCATTGCTCAGGGTATCGGTGGCCCGGCCTTCTGGGACGAAGCGGTGCGGCTGTCGCGGGCGCTCGGCCTGCGGTCGGTGCTGTTGCACGGACAGGCGGAGGTTCCGGACGGCCTCGATATTCTGTCATTGCCGCACACGCCGCACGCGCCGCTGTTTCCACAGGCGGCTGCGATTCTGCATCACGGTGGCATGGGGACTGCGGCCGAGGCGCTGCGATCCGGTCGCCCGCAACTGGTCGTGCCGATAGGCGGCGATCAGCCCGACAATGCCGCCAGACTGACACGTATGGGTGTGGCTGTCACTTTGCCCCGCCGCCAATTCAGCGCATCGCGCGCGATGCCGAAGCTGCGCGAATTGTTGGAGCGGTTCGATTACGCCCATGCCACCGATCTGGGCGAACGGATTGCGCATGAGGACGGGGCCTTGCTGGCGGCGATGCACCTGGCGCAGATCGCCAGCGCGGATTAATCCCCGGTGCTGTCGGCCCGGCTCTTGCCCGATGCATCCGACGCCAGAACGCTGGCCATGATCCCGTCGATCGACCCGTCCAGAACACCCTGCGTATCCGACGTCTCGTACCCGGTGCGCAAATCCTTGACCATCTGGTAGGGTTGCAGGACGTAGGACCGGATCTGATTGCCCCAACCGGCGTCACCCTTGGCTTCGTGGGCGGCGTTGATCTCGGCGTTTCGGCGATCCAGCTCCATCTGATAGAGCCGGGATTTCAGCGCCTTCATGGCGATATCGCGGTTCTGGTGCTGGGATTTCTCGGAACTGGTCACGACGATGTTCGTCGGCAAGTGGGTGATCCGAACGGCAGAGTCGGTGGTATTCACGTGCTGCCCGCCCGCGCCGGACGACCGGTAGGTGTCGATACGGATATCGTTGGGCGCGACCTCGATCTCGATGTTGTCATCGACAACGGGATAGACCCAGACCGAACTGAACGACGTGTGACGCCGCGCCGCGGAATCGTAGGGGCTGATGCGGACCAGCCGGTGCACGCCGGATTCAGACTTCAGCCAGCCATAGGCATTCTTGCCGCTGATCTTGTAGGACGCCGACTTGATCCCGACTTCCTCCCCCGGTGACCGCGACTGCAACTCGACGGTATAGCCACGTTTCTCGGCCCAACGCGTATACATTCGCGCCAGCATATTGGCCCAGTCGCAGGACTCCGTGCCACCCGCGCCCGAGTTGATTTCCAGAAAGGTGTCGTTGCCGTCCGCCTCACCGTCCAGAAGCGCCTCGAGTTCTTTCTCCGCGGCGGTCTCGACCAGTCTGGCGATGGCGGCTTCGGCCTCGGCAACGATCTCGGCGTCGTCCTCCAGTTCGCCCATGCCGATCATTTCGACATTATCGGAGGTTTCACGTTCCAGCGCCTCGATGCCCTCGATACTATCCATCAGGGCCTGCCGGTCGCGCATCAGCTTCTGCGCACGCTCGGGATCGTCCCAAAGGGTCGGGTCCTCGATCATCGCATTGAACTCCTCCATCCGGTGCGGCGCCGTTTCCCAGTCCAGCCGCCGCTTGAGAAGGGCGACAGACTTGCCGATGGCGTCGACGTTGTTCTGGACTTCTGCGCGCATCATCGTCTCCGGATATCATTCGTCAGGTGAGGTAGCCGCTGCGCGTCCGCGCGGCAAGGGACCGGCCAGAACGGAATCGGATCGGACCCGAAGGTCCTCCCGCAGCGGCACTCCGCAAATGACGGTGGCTAGTAAAGACCGCCCGAACTCAGCGATCCGAAGCTGGCGCGACCTGGTACGACGACCTTTCGGCCGGTCGAGGTCTGCACTTCCGAGGACGGCGGGGCAACTGTGCCGTCGCTGTCATCCCCCTCGCCCCGACCGAACAACGGCAAGTCGCCTGCAAGGGCAAAGCCACCGTCGATGACGGTACTGCCCAGACCGACGAACGGGTCATCGCCGATGCGGAAATATTCGGCGACAACGTCATCGCCGGATGCGTCGTCGGGCAGACGCGCACCGGTGAAACGGTCGATATTCACGAAATAGCCACCATCGGGTACCTCGAACGGACCGCCCCCGTATTCCTTGATCGCTTCTTCCATGAACTCCTGGAACACCGGGCCGCACGTGCCGCCGCCCGAAGCCCCCTGACCAAGGCGTCGCGGTCGGTCATAACCGATGTAGCAGCCTGCCACGATGGTCGACGAAAAACCGATGAACCAGACGTCCTTGGAATCGTTGGTCGTGCCTGTCTTGCCAGCGATCGGGACCGGCAGGTTGACGGTGCGCGACGCGGTGCCCCGCTCGACCACGCCCGTCATCATAGAGGTCAGCTGATAGGCAGTGATCGGGTCCATCACCCGTTCGCGGTTCGAGACGATGCGGGGGCCGAAACCTTCGGACAAGGTCGCAAACTGTTCGCAATCGCTGCACGAACGCTGATCATGCTTGAACACGGTGCGGCCATAGCGGTCCTGGATTCGGTCGACCAGCGTCGGCTCCACCCGTTCGCCACCGTTTGCGAACATGGCGTAGGCCGAAACCATCTTGTAAAGTGTGGTTTCCTGCGACCCTAGGGCGTTGGCCAGCAATTCTTCCATGTCATCATACACGCCGAACCGTTCGGCATAGCTGGCGACGACGTTCATCCCGACATCCTGCGCCAGTCGCACGGTCATCAGGTTACGCGACCGCTCGATCCCGGTGCGCAACGGACTAGGGCCATAATACCGGTTCGAAGCATTCTTGGGACGCCAGATTTCTCCGTTGCCCTGATCGACCTCGATCGGCGCATCGACGATGATGGTATTTGGTTGATAACCACTGTCGAGCGCCGAAGCATAGACGAATGGCTTGAAGCTGGACCCCGGTTGCCGTGTCGCCTGCGTGGCGCGGTTGAACAGGGAATACTGATAGCTGAAGCCCCCCTGCATCGCCAGAACGCGACCGGTGTTGACGTCCATCGCCATGAACCCGCCCTGAACCTCGGGCACCTGCCGCAGGGACCAGCGGATAAGATCACCGGTCGCGTCATCGGTCAGCTTACGCACATGGACGACCTGTCCGGGCTCGAAATTGTCGGTGAAGCTGCCACGTATCCATTCGATATCCGCGCGCGGAACCTCGATCGTGCCTTCGACCCCTTCGGCACCCAGCGTCATGGACTGATCACCGACGTTCAGGACGACCGCGGGCAGCCAGGGATTGCCGAGGTCTATGTCACGGGCGACGTCTGCCGCCTCGAGCGCCGTGCGCCATGCGACCTCATCATCCAGAATCTCAACCGGAATGGTCTCGCCAGTGCCGCGCCAGATGCCGCCGTTACGGTCGAACTTTTCCAACGCCCTGCGCAGGGCGGTCGCGGCAACGCTCTGCATCTTGGCGTCGATTGTGGCCCGGATGTTGAAGCCCTGCGTAAAGAAGGCCTCCGCTCCGAAATCACGGGTCAGTTGTCGACGAATCTCATCGGTGAAGTAATCGCGCGCCGGCAGGCTGGCACGGAACGGCGGATAATGCCCCGACTGCACCGTCAGGAGTGGCTTCATCTGCGCTTCCTGCATTTCCGCGCGTGTGATGTAACCATTATCGAACATTTCGCCCAGGACGTAGTTGCGGCGCTCGATTGCCCGTTCGGCTTCCCGGACGGGATGATAATCTGATGGAGCCTTGGGCAGAATCGCAAGGTAGGCGGCCTCTTCCAGCGTCAGGTCGGCCAGCGTCTTGTTGAAATAGGTCTGCGCGGCGGCAGCCACGCCATAGGAATTCTGCCCGAGAAAAATCTCGTTCAGATAAAGCTCCAGAATATCTTCCTTGCTCAGCGTTTCCTCGATGCGGGAGGCAAGAATGATTTCCTTCACCTTCCGCTCCGCCGACCGGTCGGATGACAGAAGGAAGTTCTTCATCACCTGCTGCGTGATGGTCGAGGCGCCGCGTAGACGCTCGCCCCGTGCGGCGTCCACCGCGGCCGAAATCATGCCTATAGGATCATAGCCCGCATGCAGGTAGAAATTCTTGTCCTCGGCCGAAATGAATGCCTCTTTGACCAGTGTCGGAATATCTTCGGCCGGAACGAACAGACGGCGTTCACGGGCGAATTCGTCCATCAAACGGCCTTCGCCGGAATAGATGCGGCTGATCGTGGGGGGGGTGTATTGGGCAAGCTGTTCATAGTTGGGCAGATCGCGCCCGTACATCCAAAGTACGCCGCCGATCGAAATGGCGATCGCGATGATACCAAGAGTCACCGCCGAAAAGATGCCGCCGATAGCCGACAGCAGGAACATGCCGATGCCCTTCGTGGCATTGGCCCCCCCCCTGCCCATCGTCCGCATCGTGCCTATGATCTTCATGGTCGCCCCTGGACTATCCGCGCATGACACCGACCCTGCGGCATCAGGTTCGATATACGCAGACGTGCGTTTGCCGTCAAAGCGACAACGTGGGCACGGGCGACGCATCGCCCAAGGTCAATGGCAGCGCGATGGTAAAGATTGCGTTACATCCGGGGGCTTTTGCGGACCCGGCCTGCGTGGCACCTTCGGACGCATGATCGAGCCGCCCCTGTGCTTTGCCAATCACGACAGCCCTGTCGGCCCCCTTTTGCTGGCGGGCGATGCCGACACACTGCATTTCCTCAGCTTCCAGGATGGGCACAGGGCCTTTGGGCCGAAGGACGGGTGGGCGCGCATTGACCGGGCCTTCGACGCAGTTCGCAAGCAGCTTGACGCTTACTTCGCTGGCCAACTGCGCGTTTTCGACCTGCCGATACGGCCACGCGGCACGGCGTTTCAGATGCGGGTCTGGCATTGGCTTGCCACGATCCCGTTCGGCGAAACCTGTAGTTATGGCGACATGGCCCGCGCCCTTGGCTGTCCCGGTGCCAGCCGGGCCGTTGGAGCGGCGAACGGGGCGAATCCGCTGCCGATCATCCTGCCCTGCCATCGGGTGATCGGCGCATCGGGCAAACTGACCGGATTTGGCGGCGGGATCGGGCGCAAGGCTTTTCTGCTGTTGCACGAAGGCGCGATGCCCGGCGGGGGTCAGCCCCGCCTGCTGTGACTACTGCCGCAGGCGCAGCGCCTCAGCGGCATCCTCGATTGCCCATGCTTCGATACCGTCACTGACCGCCGCAGCCATTCGGGAACGCCAGTCGACAGATCTCAGGTTGTCCATGTCCTCCGGGTCGGACATGAACCCAAGCTCCAGCAGGACAGACGGGATATCCGGCGCTTTCAGCACGGTGAACCGCCCGCCCAGACGCGGGCGCTTGTGGAGCTGGACACCCGCCCCCGACAGGCCCGTCACCAGTGCATCGGCCAGCATCAGGCCGCGCGGCGCGGTTTCCGCACGGGCCAGTTCAACAAGGATACGCGCGATTTCGTCCCCCTGTTCGATATCGCCTGCGCCCAGCAGAAGGTCGTCGCGACCGTGACGTTGCGCGATTTCGGCGGCCAGGGCGTTGGTATTGCCCGGTGACAATGTATAGACCGTCGCGCCCTCGGCCCCACCGCCCTCGACCGCGTCGGCGTGCAGCGAAATCATCAGATCGGCCCCCGCCGCCCGCGCGATCGTGGATCGCCCGCGCAGGCCGACGAATTCATCGTCCTCGCGCGTCAGAACGACCCTGTGCCCCCGGCGCCGCAACACCTCGGCCAATTCTCTGGCGAAGCGCAGCATAAGATCAGCCTCGGTCAGCCCGTCCCGCTCGGCCCCGGGATCTACACCCCCGTGACCGGGATCGAGGGCGATTACCAAGGGCCGATCGCCGGTCTGGCGGGGCCGCGCGGCAGTGGGCACGGTATCGGGTGCCGCGTCCCATTCCTGCGGGCTGAGCGGGCCGGTCGGGTCCGCACCGTCTGCCAATGCGATACGGATCGTCGCGTCCTGCCCGGTTTCCATCCAGGCACGATCGATGCGACGGGGACCGGGCAGAAGGACGACCAGACGCGACCAGCCGGCCCTGATACGGCCGCTGCGCGCCTGACCAAGGTTGGTCAGCAGGTCCGCATTCAGGGTGGTCCAGTCGACTTCGGACGTGTCGATCACCAACCGCCACGGGTCATCTTCCACGAATACCCGCCATGGTATCGGCTGGCTGAGCGTCAGAGTCAGGGCATCGCGTTTGGCCCGGGCATCGATAACGGTCGCGCGGGCATTGAAGTCCTGCGCGACGGCGACCCCGGCCATCCAGATCAGGAGGAACGCCAGTCGGATCATCGCGCCGCCATGAATGTTTTCAGTCGCGCCAGACCTTCTTCGATATCCGCTGTTGCGCGGGCATAGCTGAACCGTAGGGTTCCCGCCCCCCGATCCGGATCGAAGTCAAGGCCAGGTGTGATAGCTACACCTGCTTTTTCCAGCACTTCCGATGCGAACTTCACACTGTCATCTGTCAGGTGGCTCACGTCGGCATAAATATAGAACGCCCCGTCCGGCGGCGCTATCCGGTCGAATCCCGCGGCTGGCAGGCCGTCCAGCATAAGCGCGCGATTGCGGGCATAGACGGCCCGGTTCGCCTCCAACTCGTCCTCGGCATCCATGGCATGCAGGGCGGCGATCTGGCTGGCGTGGGGGGCGCAGATGAACATGTTCTGCGCCAGCCGTTCGATGGTTCGGACGTGGCTTTCGGGCACGACCATCCAACCGATCCGCCAGCCAGTCATGCTGAAATACTTGCTGAACGAATTGATGACATAGACGTCGTCTGACACTTCCAGCGCGGTGACGGCGGGCGCATCGTGATGCAATCCGTGATAGATTTCGTCCGAGATGAAAGCCGTGCCCCGCGCGTGACAGTTGTCGATCAGCAATGACATCGCCTTCCGGTCCAGCATGGTGCCGGTGGGGTTTGAGGGCGACGCGACGATCAATCCTGCCAGATCGGGCAATTCGGAGGCGACCGGCTGAAACCGGTTGGCCGCCTGCGTCGGAATCCCGACTGGCTGCAACGACAATGCCTTCAGAATTTGACGATAGGACGGGTAGCCCGGCAACCCCAGACCGACCCGATCTCCTGCATCGAACAATGCCGTGAATGCCAGAAGGAACGCTGCCGACGACCCGGCGGTCACGACCACGCGGTTCGGGTCAAGGTCCACCCCGTACCAGCGACGATACAGGTCCGCGATTTTCGCACGCAAATCGGGCAGGCCCAATGCAACCGTGTATCCCAGTGCACCGTCCGCCATGGCCGCCGCCAATCCGTCGCGTGCGATTTGCGGGGCAGGTGTGCCGGGCTGGCCGACCTCCATGTGGATGACGCTGCGGCCCGCGTCTTCCAGACGCCGGGCCTGTTCCATCACGTCCATGACGATGAATGGATCGACGTTCGACCGGGCTGACACCCCTGATGCACCTGTCATTCATTCCTCCGCCCTGCGTCTGCGGACAGATGGACCGGCCCCGCACCGGGCGTCAATGACGCGCCGCGCGATCTGCGACGTTCCGCAGGCAAACAGACGATCCGAACCTAACAGGGCGCCCCGAAGCGGGACGCCCATTCAGGTCTTGCCGGTTGATGTCAGCTTCCGAAGGACCACCATCCCTTGCGCTTGGGCTTGGGCTCGTCTCCAGCGTCGGCGGTGACGACCGCGTCCGCTTCCTGCGCCGTCGGGGCGGAGGTTGCTTCGGGCGCGGCCTGCTGGGCTTGCTGGGCCTGTTCGGCGGCGTTGGCGACCTCGTCTGAAGTCCCGGCTGCCGGGACTTTGGCGCGGGCCCGCGATCGGGGTTTCGGTTTGGTCGCCGGGGCGGCCTCTGCCTCGGGTTCCGCCGGAGACGCGGCAACCGGCGCATCCTCGGCACCTGCTTCGGTATCGGATGGTTCAACCTTCTTTGACCGGGAGCGGCTGCGCGACCGTGACCTGGGCTTCGGCGCATCCTCTGCCGCAGGCGCGTCGGACGCATCCGTTCCGGTCGTCTCGGGTGTGGCACCCGCCGTCACAGCGTCGGAAGCGGCATCCGCAGAGCCATCCGAACCTTCATCGGCAGCGTCCGTCCGGTTCTCACCGTTCTGGCCGGCATTCTGGTCCGTTTGCTCGCCATTGCCGGACTTCTTGCGGCGCGACCGGCGGCGGCGCTTCTTCTTGGGCGCACCGTCATTATCGCCGCGTTCTCCGCCGTTGCCGTTTTCCGTATCGGCGTTTTCCGAATTGCCGATGTCGTTCGATCCGGCCTCCGGCGCTTCCTCGGCATCGACCTCCTCCGCCTCGATTGCGTCATCGTCATCAGACGTCCAGGAGGTGTCCACCTGAACCACATTGCGGGCCTTGGGGATCACCCGCGTCGCGGTCTTGAACTTCTCGATGGAATAATCCGGTGCGACCATCTGTGGATCGGCGATCACGCGCACGGCCATGTCGTAGCGCGCCTCGATCGAGGCAAGATGCTCGCGCTTTTCATTCATCAGATAGTTGCAGACGTCGACCGGAACCGTAAGCTTCACCTCGCGCGAGCGACGTTTGGTCCCCTCTTCCTCCAGAGCGCGCAGGATCTGCAAAGCGACCGAATCGTCGGAACGGATCATGCCTGTGCCATGGCAGTGCGGGCAGGCCTGTGTCGTGGCCTCCAACATGCCGGGACGCAGGCGTTGACGCGACATTTCCAGCAGGCCGAAGCTCGAAATCCGGCCAAGCTGAATCCGCGCACGATCGTTCTTGAGTGCGTCTTTCAGGCGTTTTTCCACGGCAGCGTTGTTCTTGCGCTCGTCCATGTCGATGAAGTCGATGACAATCAGACCGGCCAGATCGCGCAACCGCATCTGGCGGGCTACTTCGTCGGCAGCCTCCAGGTTGGTCTTGGTGGCGGTATCTTCGATCGAGCCTTCCTTGGTCGACTTGCCCGAGTTGACGTCGACCGCGACCAGCGCCTCGGTGATACCGATAACGATATAGCCGCCGGATTTCAGCTGCACGGTCGGGTTGAACATGCCCGCCAGATACGATTCGACACCATACTTGGCGAACAGCGGCTGGCCGCCCTCCGCGTGCAACTTCACGTTCTTCGCATGGGACGGCATGATCAGTTTCATGTAGTCCTTGGCATCGCGATACCCGGCCTCGCCCTCGACGATGACTTCGTCGATGTCGCGATTATACAGGTCCCGGATCGACCGGTGGATCAGGTTGCCCTCTTCGTAGATCGGGGCGGGCGCGATTGATTTCAGCGTCAGTTCGCGGACCTGTTCCCACATCCGTTGCAGGTATTCGTAATCGCGCTTGATTTCAGTCTTGGTGCGCTTGGCACCGGCCGTCCGCACGATCAGGCCCGCGCCCTGCGGCACGTCGATTTCCTGTGCGATTTCCTTCAGCTTCTTGCGGTCGGGCGCGTTGGTGATCTTGCGGCTGATGCCACCGCCCCGCGCGGTGTTCGGCATCAGGACGCAGTACCGACCGGCCAGCGAAAGATAAGTCGTCAGGGCAGCGCCCTTGTTGCCGCGCTCCTCCTTGACGACCTGCACCAGCATGATCTGGCGGACCTTCACGACTTCCTGGATCTTGTACTTGCGGGCCTTGGGGCGCTGAACGCGGGGGGCGCGAACTTCGGCAACATCGTCGTCGCCCGATACTGTCTCGACATCGTCGGCGGGTGACACATCGTCCTGAGTTTCAGCGGGCTTTTCGGCCGGCTTCTTGCGGCTCCGCGAGCGACTGGTCCGCTTGGGCGCAGGCTCCTCGACCGGAGTATCGGCAGCGTCAGGAGAGTTGATTTCCGCGGTCTCGCCTTCGGACAGGTCGACGGTTTCCATACCCGCCGGTACCTGCGGAGCTTCGGCCTCGGTCTGCGACGCTGTCTCTGCGGTCTGGTCGGAAGAGACGGTCTCGTCTTCCAGACCGGCGCTTTCGGCAATGGTCTTCACCGGACCGCTATCGTCAGAACCCTCGTCATCCGGGCCACTGTCATCCGGACCGGCATCTTGCGGGCCAGTCTCGTCGCGCGATCCGCCCTGCCCGACCGTTTCGGTTGCGGCTTCCGACACATCCGCGGATCCTCCAGTCACGATGCCGGGGGCGCTGGCCTCGGTCGCTTCGATCGCGGAGTTTGCCGAAGGCATTTCGTCGGGCGATGGCGCGTTGTCCGCATCAGGAGCGTCACCGTTGTCGGTCAGGGCTTCGACGGGCTTCTTGGACCGGCTGCGCGACCGGCTGCGTGACCGGGATTTCTTCGGTTTGTCTTCCTCGCCATCTCCAGCCGCCCCGCCATCTGGCGCATCCGATACAGCTCGAGCATTCGCGGCCCTGTTGTCCGCCGCTTCATCCGCAGCGTTCTGCGCCTCGGCAAAGGCGCGTTCCTCGGCCAGAATCGCATCCCGGTCGGCTTTGGGTATCTGGTAATAATCCGGGTGGATTTCCGAGAAGGCCAGAAAGCCGTGCCGGTTGCCACCATAGTCGATGAATGCCGCCTGCAACGAGGGCTCGACCCGCGTCACCTTGGCCAGATAGATATTTCCGGCAAGCTGCCTCTTGTTCAGGTTTTCGAAATCAAATTCTTCGACCTTGTTTCCGTCTGCCACCACGACCCGGGTCTCTTCCGGGTGGGTGGCGTCGATCAGCATTTTTTTCGCCATTGTGCTTTCCATGACATCGGACCTGCATCCCCGGAGGGGCAAGATCGGCATGTCTTATTGATGGAGCGATAGCAGGCACACCGTCGGCGGGGCGGCTGTGCCGCATCCCGTCCGTCACTGTCATGTCCTGCCTCATCGCCCGTGTACTCCGACCCGCGCGCTCCGATTTCCGGAGGGCAGGTCTGTTCAATGCCCGACGTTGTGGGTACGGGCGTCTCTCCGAAGGCGGCATTTGCACGCTTTCGCAAACTTACCCCGATGCGCGAACCTATGATCGGTTCGATGATTGCACGGGAAAGAATCTCACCGGTCCCGACCACCGACCAACCGGCGGCACAACCGTATGTCCTATGTGTTACATAAGTGATGCAAAGACAATGGCACATCGGCAAAGGTGTGCCGGTTTGGCATCTGAATGCGCACCGAATTAGTTAACTCAGCTTTACCCGTCACCCTTTTCCAAAGGGATATACCGCCCGTCTTTTCAGATGGTCAGATCCAGGATCATGGGTCGGTGATCAGACATTACCGGCGTTGCCGGGACATCGAAGGCAATCACCCGGTCCGGGTCGGACACAAAACAGTAGTTCGCGTGTCGTTGTGCCTTGGGGTAGAGAACCGTTCGCGTATCGGAATGTCCGCGTGTCGTGACCAGCTCGATCAACCCTTCTGCTGCCAGCACGTCGAAGGTTGAGCTGTCCGGCAGCAGGTTAAAGTCTCCGGCGACAACCACGGTCTCATTCCCGTTCCGAAACTCTCGGAGCTGCCGACGCAGCGATGCAGCCTGCGTATCGCGGTCGGGCGTGTCACCCTTGCCGTTCGGATCGCGCAGCCCGTGCAGATGGGCCACAACCAGTGCCGCGCCACCGCTGGCGATCCGCTGCATCTGCACTGCGCGGGGAACAGGTTCGGGTCCCCAGCCGCTGGCCCGAAACCGACCGTGAACAAAGTCCTGCCTGCTACCCGTGACCGAAAGCTGCGGTGCGACCCAGCAGGCCAGCCCATGTTCAGACCAGATCGGCCGTCCGGCCGCATCTTCCAGCAAGCCACGAGTGGCGGGCGCGAAGGTGGCCAGCCAGCCGGGCAGAAGCCGGGAGATGTCGCCGAACAGGTCCGCACGCTGATCCAGCCTGCGATACGGATCGCGATAGATCAGCCAATCGGGCGATGGCGCAATCCGGCGCGTTACTTCCTGAAGGCAGAGGACGTCGAAGGCCGCCTGCTCCACCCAAGCGGACAATTGCTCCCAGACCGCGCCGCGCCCCAGACGTTCAGACTGACGATATACCGGCCTTTCAGCGACTAGAGGTAATTCCCACGGCTCAACCCGTATTTCGCCATCTTCTCGTTCAGGGTCCGGCGCGGCAGCGAAAGCTCCTCCATCACACCGGCAATCGACCCGCGATGACGGCGCATGGTATTGTCGATCAGCATCCGCTCGAACGCCTCGACATATTCTTTCAGCGGCTTGCCCTCGGTCGTGACCTGCACAGTCTCGCCCTGCTCCTGAGTGTCCGACATCAGCAGCGACGAAATCGATCCTGTGCCGCGACGCTGTTGCAAAACCGCACGTTCCCCCAGGTTTATCAATTGTCTGACATTTCCCGGCCAGGGCGCCTGCAACAGCTGAGCGGCTTCCTGCGCGGAAAGTTGCGGCGGGGTCGCACCATATTCCTCGCCAAACGACTCGGCGAAATGCGTGAACAGCGTCAGCACGTCCTCACCCCGGTTTCGCAGGGGCGGCAAAACAAGTTTCATTGCCGCCAGCCGGAAGAACAGGTCTGGCCGCAACGAATCTTCAAGCGTCTTTTCGGGATCGGACCCGTTGTGTATTGCTACGATGCGCGTCTCGGCAGGGGTACCCTGATCGTTGATGAAGGTCAGCAGACGAGCCTGCAACGCCAATGGCAGCGCCTCAATATCCTCCAGCACAAGCGTGCCGCCGCGGGCTTCCTCGACCAGCGGCAGGCCGCCTTCGGTGACCGGGCCGAACAGCTTGGCGCCCAAGGCTTCCTCGCCCAAGGCCGCGCAGGAGGTCAGGGCAAAGGTCTTGCCCTGACGCGGACCGACGGCGTGCAGCGCGTGAGCCACCAGCGTCTTGCCGGTGCCGGTTTCGCCGTCGATCAGCACGTGCGTGTCGGCCTGTCCCAGATCGAGGATATCCTCGCGCAGACGCTCCATTGCCGGGGACGTGCCGATCAGCTTGCGCATCAGCACGGTACCGTCCGACAATTCCCGGCGCAGGGCACGATTGTCGAGCGTCAGCTTGCGGGCCTGCGCCGCACGGCGCGCCAGCTCGGTCAGACGGTCCGGATTGAACGGCTTTTCCATGAAGTCATATGCGCCAAGCTGCATCGCCTCGACCGCCATCGGCACGTCGCCATGCCCGGTGATCATGATGACCGGAAGACTGCTGTCGGCGCTCATCAATCGCTTGAGGAACTGCATCCCGTCCATGCCCGGCATCCGAATGTCGCTGATGACGACGCCGGGATAATCCGGCGTGATCTTCTTGAGCGCCTCTTCCGCGCTGGCATAAGTCTCGGTGGCAAATCCCGAGAGGGCCAGCCACTGGCTGATCGATTGCCGCATGTCCTGCTCATCGTCTACGATGGCGATCCGGGTCTGCTCGGCCATTTGAGTTCCTTACTCGGCTGCGTCCATTGCGATATCTACTGTCGGAAGGCGGACTTCAAAGACCGCCCCGCCTTTGTCGGCATTTCGCGCGGTCAGCCGCCCACCGAGGTCGTTGACGATGCCCGAGCTGATCGCCAGCCCCAGGCCGACACCCTCGCCCGGCTTCTTGGTAGTATAGAACGGCTCGAACAACTTTTCGGGCGCGTTGATGCCCGATCCGGTGTCGCGGACCGCCAGCACGACTTCCTCGCCCTGCGTCAGAAGGATGTCCAGCTCACGGTTCTCGGAACCTTTCATGGCGTCCAGCGCGTTGCGCACAAGGTTGATGATGACCTGTTCCAGACGCAGCCGGTCGGCAATCACAAGAACCGGCGTTTCAGGGATGATCTGGCTTAACTGCACCTGTTCTTGCCGCAACTGAGGCTCCATCAGTGTCAATGCCGAGGACAGGGCGTGGCGCATATCCACCTCCTCGAAGGCATCGCCACCTTTGCGGGCATAGGACTTCAATTGCCGCGTGATCGCACCCATCCGGTCGATCAGGTCGTCGATACGCTGAAAACTGGACAGCGCCTCGTCCGCGCGACGCCGTTGCAACAGAAGGCGCGCACCGGCCAGATAGGTCTTCATTGCCGCCAATGGCTGGTTCAGTTCGTGACTGACGGCGGCCGACATTTCACCCAGTGCGGCCAGTTTTGAGGACTGTGCAAGACTTTGCTCGGTTTCTTTCAACTCTTCCTGCACACGTTTGCGTTCGGCGACTTCGCGCGACAGCCGGTCATTCAGACGGCGCAGCTGGACCGATTCTCGCTGGAACAGCATCGAGCGCAGGGTCGAGCGTCGGTTCAGGATATAGAACCCCAATGCCAGCAGCAGTGCGAACCCCGTTATAATCAGGGCGAGCACGCCGTTCACCCGTTCGCGGACACTTTCGTAGGTCGTGAAACTGACCAGACGCCAGCCCCGGAACGGCACCCTCGTTTCCAGTTGTATCAAGGCGTTGCCCGAAAAATAACGCCCATCCAGATCGGTCCCGAAGGCACCGGTCGTTGCCAGCGCACGGTCCAGGGCCGAGGGGACCGATGTTCTCAGGATCGCCTCGCTCAGCGGCTTGCCGCGCCAGCGCGGTTCTGTCGACAGGATGACGGTTCCGCCCGCGTCGGTCACGGCAACGGCGGCGGTAGTACCGCGCCACCGGCTTTCGAACTGTGACAGGTTTACCTGCACCTGCAACACGCCCAACTGTCGCACGCCGTCCTGAACGACACGGCTGAAACTGGCCTCATAAGCGCCTGCTTCATTGGGAAAGATGGTGAAGACGGTATCGGTGGTGTCGATCGCTTCGGTAAAAAACGGGCTGTTGGCATAATTCGAGCCGAGCTGTTCCCGGTCGGTAGCGGCGACAGTCCGACCGTCCATATCCAGCAGGCGGATGGAAGCGGCGCCGATCTCGTCCACGTAGGAAATCAGGCGCTGGCTGGAGGTCGAGAAGTCCTTGGCATTCAGCGCGGCGATCAGCGTCGGGTCGCGCGACAGCAGCAGCGGCACGACCGAATTGCGCTGCAACTCCGACAGGATCGCACCGCCATAGAGCGATTGCCGAAGCTCCGCCCGCTGCCGCGTGGTTTCCACAAGCCGTTCGGTCAGAAGGATATTCACGACCCAGATCGCCGCAATTGCTGCTACGATCATCAGGACGATCAGGACGCGCACCGCCCAGGGAAGGCGCAACTTGACGCGATCGGACGCGCCCCCTGCAAGAGAGGCCGCCGGAACGGTCTCGGGGTCGACAGACCCACCGGAGCGATGACGCCAGAACATTCTGCTATCTACCGCAAGGGTTCACTACGTCTCAAGCGACGATGCGCCGATCGGCGGACATCGTCAGGCAGCGACAAGCGCCTGCGCCAGACTGCGGAACAACGCGGCCCCGTCGGCCTTGCCATGCAGCGGCTCTGCCGCGCGTTCGGGGTGCGGCATCATGCCCAACACCCGTCGGTTCGGCGACAGGACGCCCGCAATACCGTCCATTGCGCCATTAGGTGTCGCAACATACCGGAATGCCACAAGGTTTTCGCCCTCCAGCCGTCGTAAGGTGTCGGGATCGGCGGTGTAATTCCCTTCGTGATGGGCGATCGGAATCTCGATGACCTGCCCCTTGGAATAGCCTGCGGTGAAAGCACTCTGTGTTTCTTCTACGCGCAAGGCGCTGGTCTGGCATATGTATTTCAGGCCGGAGTTTCGCAACAGCGCACCAGGCAGCATCCCCGCTTCGGTCAGAATCTGAAATCCATTGCAGGGCGCGAAGACATAGCCGCCACGGTCCGCATGGGCAATCAATGCCCTGGAAATGGGCGACCGGGCCGCGATGGCTCCGCAGCGCAGATAATCGCCATAGCTGAACCCACCCGGAACGCCGACGACATCAATGTCTTGTGGAAGCTCCGTTTCTTTGTGCCAGACCATCGTCGTATCGAACCCGGCACCCCGAAAGGCCACGGCCAGATCGCGGTCGCAGTTGGACCCTGGGAAGACGAGGACGGCGGCTTTCATGGCGCGGCTTTCACATTCTGGGGTAACTCTGGGCGCGACATTTCACATTTTGTTCAAGAGTTCTAGCGGTGGATATGCGTCGATTGTCGTCCCGCATATCCGTCACGGAAAATTCCGACCCGCTTTTTAGGGTCCTGTCAGATGTAACCAAAGGAATAATTCAGACCGACGCCAAAGTATTGTCCGCCTCGGTCAGCGCAAAGCACGGACCCATAAGGTATCTGGCAAGCAGGCACAGCTATGTTCCATCCGACAGATGGTCAGGTTAGGACAGCCGTTTTCAACCCATCGCCAAGAAAGACTGCCCATCATGGACTGGACCGCCCTTACGAAAGAGCTTGTGACGCTTCTGGTGGTTATAGACCCTGTCGGCTCGATCCCGGTCTTTCTGTTCGCCGTCCAGAATGTGCCGCGTCATCTGCATCGACGGTTCGCATTGCGGGCCGTCGCCATCGCGGCCATGGTGTTGCTGTCGTTTCTCGTCGGGGGCCAGTTTCTTCTGGAGACGCTGGGCCTGCGGCTGGGATCGTTTCAGATCGCGGGCGGGGTCATCCTTTTCCTGTTCGCGATGACGATGATCTTCGGCGATTCCAAACCGTCCCGCGAAATCGAGGAAGCTGAACGCGATCACCTGGCCGGCGCGGTTTTTCCGCTCGCCATGCCATCTATTGCCTCGCCCGGCGCGATGCTGGCGATCGTGATCCTGACCGACAACAATACCGAGTCCGTTTTGGACCAGGCCGTTACCGCCGGGCTTCTTATCATCGTCTTGATCGTGACAACGGGGCTATTGCTGGCGGCAAGTTTTGTTCACCGTTTTATCGGCAACACCGGCGCGAGCGTGATCAGCCGGGTGATGGGGATCGTGCTGGCAACCATCGCAGTGGATTCGATCCTGGGAGGCTTCGATGCCCTCGGCGTGCTTAATGTCGCACCCGCGCCCGTAGAAACTCCGCTAGGGTAGATGCCCGCGTTCGCACACCCGCTCGGAAGGCGATGCTGTGCATTTACCGATCATTCGGTCAAAACCAGGAGATGGGCGAAATGCTCTCTGGGTTCGAAACCGCCATTTACCCATGTCCCTACCCGGCAAAATCCGTGATGACGGCCACGCCCGGAGGGGTCGGGCCATTGAATGCGGCGAGTTCGGCAGAGGTATCGGACAAAGCGACCTCGCGGGCGATGAGGGGGGACATATCGACCCTGCCGCTGGTGATCAGGCCGAGCAGTGACGGAAAACGCCAGCCGGGCATGCCGCGCGTCCCATAAAGCGCGAGGTTGCCTTGATAGACGGCGGACATGTCGACATCCATCCGTGCGGTGTGACCGACGGGCATTCCGACCTGAACATGACGTCCCAGCACGCGCAGGCAGTTCAACGAGGCGTTGACGGTAACGGGAATGCCCAGTGCCTCGACGCTGACGTGAGCCCCGCCTCCGGTGATCTCCTTGATCTGCGCTGCGGTGTCGTCGGATGCGAGGACGGCGGCGTCGATGCCAAGCGACAACGCATGGTCGAGCTTTTCCTGCACCACATCGACGACCACGACATATGCACCGAGCGCCTTGCCCAGAAGGGCCGCCGACAGCCCAATTCCGCCGGTGCCGTGGACGGCCAGCCATTCGCCCGCCTGCAATGCCGCACGCCCGGTCAGCGCGTGCCATGACGTCGTGACGCGACAGCCAAGGCCTGCAGCGACGGTCGGCGACAGGGTCTCCGGCAGGCGGGTCAGGTTGTGATCGCGGGGCACGGCAACATATTCGGCGAAGGCACCCGGTTCGATAAACCCCGGCAGACGTTGATCGAAGCAGGTATTCTGTTGCCCCGCGCGACATTGCGGGCAGATGCCACAGGCAAGGATGAAGGGGGCGACCAGTTTGTCTCCGACCTTAAACTGCGCATCCGGACCAGCGGCCACCACTTCGCCGCAGTATTCGTGACCTCCGATCTGACCGGGTTTGACGCGCGGGTGTTCACCGACCCAGCCATGCCAGTCGCTGCGGCAGACGCCGCAGGCGATGGTTTTCAGGACGACGCCATCCGAAGGGCAGTCCGGGTCGGGGAAATCCTCTATGACCAGGGGTTGGTTGTAGGCTCTGAGAATGGCGGCGCGCATGGTGTCTCTCCTCCGGTGCCATGAGGTTTTGCCGGGAGGATAAGATTGTAAAGGATTCGCGAGACCGGATGGCAAGCTGACAAGGTGCAGGGAGGGTCTTCTGGACCGGGGCGGGACAGAACATCTGTCGCCTCGGTGACTGTTGCGCAAACCGGTGCGGCCGCAAACGAAAAGCCCCGGCCGCGCGGGGGCACGACCGGGGCAGCACACTTCGACCGTCAAACGATCAAAGCGAGTCGATCCAGTTGTCGACCTTGCGCTTGGCGGTTTCCTTGTCGTCGCCGTAGCGTTCCTGAATCTTGCCTTCCAGCACTTCACGGTCGCCGTTGGCCTGCTGGATGTCATCATCGGTCAGATCGGCCCATTGTTGCTTGGCCTTGCCGGTAAATTGCTTCCAGTTACCCTGTACTTGATCCCAGTTCATCGCGTCTCTCCTTGCAGGTTGAGTTACGGAGATTGAACGCAGAAGGGCGCGCCATCGTTCCCGACAGCGCGCCCTCATAAGCCAGACTTGGCCGTTCCTTACATCTCGATGCGGTAGCTTTCGATAACGGTGTTCGCCAGCAGTTTGTCACACATCGCAGTCACGTCGGATTCTGTGGTGCCGGATGTCACGTCCAGTTCGATCAATTTGCCTTGGCGGACACCTTCGACGCCGCGAAAGCCCATCGTGCCCAAGGCGTGGCGCACGGCCTCGCCCTGGGGGTCGAGAACGCCCTGCTTGAGCATGACGGTCACGCGGACCTTCCTGGTGTCTGCTGTCATCGGAGCCTCAGTTGATCAGATGCGGCTTGGTCGCCGGGGCGGAGTTGGTGGGCAATACACCCAGACGACGCGCGACTTCGGTATAGGCATCGGTCAGCGAGCCCAGGTCGCGGCGAAACACGTCCTTATCCAGCTTTTTGCCGGTTTCAATGTCCCACAGGCGACAGCTGTCGGGGCTGATTTCATCGGCCAGGATAAGACGCTGGAAATCATTGTCCCAAATGCGTCCGACCTCGATCTTGAAATCAACCAGCTTGATCCCGACAGCCAGCATGCAGCCCGACAGGAAGTCATTTACCCGAAGGGCAAGTGCAACGATATCGTCCAGATCCTGCTGCGTGGCCCAACCGAAGGCAATGATGTGTTCCTCGGCCACGAGCGGGTCGCCCAGCTTGTCGTCCTTGTAGCAGAACTCGATGATCGGGCGCGGCAGAGGCGTCCCTTCCTCAATGCCCAGACGGGTCGAAAGGCTGCCCGCGGCGACGTTGCGCACGATGATTTCCAGCGGAATGATCTCGACCGCGCGGATCAATTGTTCACGCATGTTCAGACGCTTGATGAAGTGCGTCGGCACACCGATCTGACCGAGGCCGACCATGAAGAATTCGGAAAGGCGGTTGTTCAAAACGCCCTTGCCGTCGATCACGTCCTTCTTTTCAGCGTTGAAGGCTGTCGCGTCGTCCTTGAAATACTGGACCAGCGTACCCGGCTCGGGGCCTTCATACAGGATCTTGGCCTTACCTTCGTAGACCTTCTTGCGTCTGGCCATCATATCCTCGGGGGTGAGTTTGGTCGCGGTTCCGGCAGTCCATAAGCCGATCCATCCGCTTTGCCAAGCGAAGCGGCTTGCAGCGGCAGGTCAGGCTGCGCATATCGAAGGGATAATTGATTTATCCGGGAGTCCACCCATGGCCGACAACTTCAAAGACCGCGAAAAGAGTTTCGAGAGCAAGTATGCGCATGACGCCGAAGTCCAGTTCAAGGTCGATGCGCGACGCAATCGTCTGCTGGGCGAATGGGCCGCAGAGCTTCTGGGCAAGGAAGGCGACGAAAAAGCCGCCTACGCCAAGGAAGTCGTCAAGGCCGATTTCGAGGAGGCGGGAGATGACGACGTGCTGCGCAAGGTCGCGGGTGATCTGGGCGAAAAGGTCCCCACAGCCGAGATCCGCGCCAAGATGGATGCGTTGATGGTCACCGCCAAGGAACAGGTGATGACCGAATTGAAGTGAGATCTGCTGCGGTCAGGCTTGCGGGCCTGATCGTCCCGCCCTGCCGGGGAACTGCGGTGCAGGCGTATTTGCGCGCACCTCATGTTTTTCATGCATAATATGAATTTGCCTGCGCGCCGCGCCCGCGCGAGAAGGCCCCCCTTCCTTTCCGTCCCGGAGACTGTCCATGTCCAATGCCCTGACCGACCTGCTCAAGACCCGCGACTGGCTGCTGACAGACGGGGCTACGGGCACGACGTTGTTCAATATGGGACTGACGTCCGGCGATGCGCCCGAAATGTGGAATGAGACCGAATCCGACAAGATTCGCGCGCTCTATTCCGGTGCGGTCGACGCGGGTTCGGACATCTTCCTGACCAATACCTTCGGCGGCAATGCTTCGCGGCTGAAACTTCACGGTGCCGAAAAACGCGCCGGAGAGCTGTCGCGGATGGGGGCGGAAATCGGACGGGAAATTGCAGACAAGGCCGGGCGTACGGTTGTCGTCGCCGGTTCCATGGGTCCCACTGGCGAGATCATGGCACCGATGGGACCGCTGACGCACGAGATCGCGGTCGAAATCTTCCACGATCAGGCCGAGGGATTGAAGGCAGGCGGAGCAGATGTGCTGTGGGCCGAGACAATTTCCGCCCCCGAAGAGCTGCGTGCCGTAGCCGAAGCCGCAGCATTGGCCGACATGCCGTGGTGCGTCACCATGAGCTTTGACACAGCGGGCCGCACCATGATGGGCACGACGTCGGGCGAGATGACCCGGATCATCGGCAAATTGGCGCATCAGCCGGTTGCTTACGGGGCGAACTGCGGCGTGGGGTCGTCGGACCTGATCCGCACTCTCATGGGTTTCGGCAAGGGATCGGGGCCGCTGATCGCCAAGGGCAACGCGGGCATTCCCAAATATCACGATGGCCACATCCATTACAACGGCACACCCGAATTGATGGCAGATTACGCCGTTCTTGCGCGCAATGCCGGGGCCACGATCATCGGGGGCTGCTGCGGCACGACGCCCGACCACCTGCGGGCGATGCGCGCGGCATTGGAATCCACGCCCAGAGGTCCGGCAGCGCCTTTGGCCGAAGTGGCCGAGCGGCTGGGCGGGTTTTCGTCCGACAGCGACGGGACCGACGGCAAAGGCCCGACGCGGGATCGGACCAGCAGACGGCGCGCACGCGTCTGATGCGTCGGTCCCTGCGCGGTCTGTCGGTCGCCGTGATCGCGGCGAGCGTGATTTGCGTGCTGGCCGCGATGGCTGCATGGTGGTTACCCGCGTTCGATTCGCTGCGGATCGTGTCGCCCTATGCGGCTGTCGTCATCCTTGGTCTGGCCATGCTTGGCCGGGGTCTGGCGCAAGGGATGCGATGGGCGGTTCTGCCCGTGGCCATGATTGGCATATGGCCGGTGGTGGATCTGACCTGGCCGGTCGCCAATGCCGCCCCGACGGATGCAACGCTGCGATTGTTGCAGCACAATCTGTATTACAAGAACCCGGCGACGGATCTGACCGCGCGGCTGGGTGATTTCGATATCGCCACCCTTCAGGAGACGCGTGGGGCCAAGGTCGCGCTTTCCGCATTTCCGTCCGGGTGGACCGTTATCACCTGCGCCGATAAGACATTGACGCAGACGGCAGTGGTATCTCGGTTTCCGGCCCTTGCCTCCGGATGTCTTACGAACGGCGAGGCCTGGATACGGGTCGCAGCACCGGGTGGCGACGTCACCATCGTGTCCCTTCATCTGGTTTGGCCGTGGCCAGCCGGTGGCAATGCGCAGGCCAGGCAGGTCGCGCGACTGACATCGGATCTCGCAGCCCTGCCAGGTCCCGTGATTATAGGCGGCGATTTCAACCAGATGCCCTGGTCGGCTGCTACCACCCGCATTGCAAGGGCCAGTAACACACGACCGATCGACGGCATTCGCGCGACATTTATCAAGAAGAATGGCCTCGTTCGCCTGCCGATCGACCACGTTCTGGTACCGCCGGGCTGGAACGCCCGCGCGACCGTCACAGGACAAAATGGATCGGACCACGAGGCTGTCTTGGCGGAGATCAACGTTGGACGGAGTGTCGGCGGATGATCGACTTGAGACACAGGCTTCTCCATCCTGCGGGCACGCGTCGGCGGCACAGCCCCCTAGAACAACGACATCTGCGATCCTGGTACGCTGAACAGATCGGTCCGGAGCGGCGGCAGACGCGAAACAAGTCCTGTCTCGCGGCAGGCCCGTTCGAATCGTTTTTGCAGCAGGTCGGCATGCACACCCTTGCCGCGCATCCGGTGACCGAAGCCAGCATCATAGAGCTTGCCCCCGTGAAACTCCCGCACCCGATTCAACACCTTGCGGGCGCGGTCGGGGACATGGGCACGAAGCCATTCCTCGAACAGGGGAGCGACTTCCAGCGGCAGGCGCAAGGGAATCATGCTGGCAGCGACTGCACCCGCGTCGGCGGCGGCGCGCAGGATCGCCTCGACCTCGTGATCGGTCAGACCGGGAATCACCGGGCTGACCATGACGCGGACCTGGACACCGGCATTCGCCAGCCGTTCGATCGCCTTCAGTCGGCGCGACGGGACCGGCACCCGCGGCTCCAGTCGACGGGCCAGCGCGTCGTCCAGCGTCGTAACCGACAGGCCGACGCGGCAAAGCTCCGGCCCCATCTCGGTCAGGATATCCGCGTCGCGTTCGACCATCACGCCCTTGGTGGTGATGCCGACCGGATGGGCGTGATCGCGCAGGACGCAAAGCAATTGCCGCATGATCTTCCGGTCGCGTTCGATGGGCTGGTAAGGGTCAGTGTTCGTGCCGATGGCGATCAGCTTCGGAACATAGGATCTGGCTGCCAATTCCCGCGTCAGGGCGGCGGCGGCGTTCGGACGGGCGATCAGCCTGGTCTCGAAATCAAGACCGGGCGACAGGCCAAGCCACGCATGGGTCGGGCGGGCATAACAATAGATGCAGCCGTGTTCACAGCCACGATAGGGGTTGATCGACCGGTCGAACCCGATATCGGGCGATGTATTGGTCGAAATGACCCGACCCACCACTTCATCCCGCACCTCGGTCCGCAGGGTATCCGGCAAGGGCGCATCGCGCTGAAACGCCTCGTACCGGCCCGTGTCGTTGGACAGGGCCCCCCTGGCCACAAGCCCCGGATAATCGTGCCGTTCATGGCCCATGATAACCCTCGTTCCCAAGTCTGGCGAATGAGAACATATGTAGAACATATATCCCGATCCGACAAGAGGCGTCGCCCTATGCGCGCCCGATGTCGCTTTCCGCGCTGACCCCTGCGCTGCGAACCCGCAATTCTCGATCATTACCGTGCCCCGGAGGCCCCCATGTCCGACGATGACGAAATCATCCTTGCCGATCTCGATGACGAAGAACTCGTCGCGCAGATGTTCGACGATCTTTACGATGGCCTGAAGGAAGAGATCGAGGAAGGCGTGAACATCCTGCTCGAACGGGGTTGGGAACCTTACGATGTTCTGACCAAGGCGCTGGTCGGTGGAATGACCATTGTCGGCAACGATTTCCGCGATGGTATCCTGTTCGTTCCCGAAGTCCTGTTGGCGGCGGGCGCGATGAAGGGCGGTATGGCGATCCTGAAACCACTTCTGGCCGAAACCGGCGCGCCCCGCGTCGGCAAGATGGTGATCGGCACGGTCAAGGGCGACATTCATGACATCGGCAAGAACCTTGTCGGCATGATGATGGAGGGCGCGGGCTTCGAGGTCGTGGACATCGGCATCAACAATGCGGTCGACAATTATCTGGACACGGCCAAGGCCGAAGACGCGGATATCATCGGCATGTCGGCCCTGCTGACGACGACGATGCCGTATATGAAGGTGGTGATCGACACGATGGTCGCGCAGGGTATCCGCGACGATTACATCGTATTGGTCGGCGGCGCCCCCCTGAACGAGGAATTCGGCAAGGCCATCGGTGCAGATGCCTATTGCCGCGATGCCGCCGTCGCGGTCGAAACGGCGAAGACATGGATGGCGCGCAAGCATAACCAGATGTCGGCCTGAAGGCGCGATTCGGCCGGGATCGGAGGGGGCGCTGCCCCCGCCCTTCGGGCCCCCCGGAATATTTTACGAGCAAAGAAGCGCGCGCACCCCGAGGTCAGCTTGATCTCATTGACCCATGACGGGGAATTCGTGTGCGCGAGGCTCTGAAATGTCCTTTCGCCTGCAATCTTCATGATCTTTGCGCCAAACAGCGCGGCCACCGCTTGGTCAACAGCATGCCCCACAAGCCGCGACGCAGGCGAGCGGGTTGCTTGCGTCGTTCTCGTTGGCCTGATCAGTCCGTCACGGTCCGGGCCATCACCCAAGCGCGCGCAGCCGGTTCAGAATATCGCCCAGGATACGGGCGGGCGGGCGCGTGATATCGACCTCGACCGCGATTTCACCCGGCACAAATCCCTCCAATGTGGCCAGTTGGCTGTCCAGCAAGGAGACCGGCATGAAATGCCCCTCGCGGGCCTTCATCCGTTCGGCAATTACCTCGCGCGGGCCGGTCAGGTGCACGAAGATCACCGATCCGGCGTGTTTGCGGATACGGTCCCGGTAAATCCTCTTGAGCGCCGAACTGGCCACTACCACAGTGCCCTGCCCCTGCGCCAATCGCTGCCCCACAAGATCAAGCCAGGGCGCGCGGTCCATGTCGTTCAGCGGCTCGCCCCGCGCCATCTTGGCGACGTTGGATTTCGGATGCAGGTCATCGCCGTCGATGAAAGTGCCGCCAAGGGCATCGGCCAGCATCCGTCCCATCAGGCTCTTGCCCGTCGAGGTCACACCCATCACGACAATTCTCAAGTCAATTCTCCTCCGCATGGCCTTGCGAAGCTGACTTCGACGGACAACGACGTCAACGGGCCATTGGCAGGGCGCGCCATCGTCCCCATACTAGGAATACGTTTTTCGTCGGAGACCGCCATGCCGCTGGACCGTCTTGTCCTGATCCTCGTGATCGTGATTGCCGCCGCCGCCGCGACGGTCTGGCTGGCGGCCGTCGTCGCGGCATCGACCATGATGCCGATCGGAATTTTCGCCCTGATTCCCGGACTTCTGGTGGCATATGTGGTTTGGCGCGTGGTCGCGGACCGGTTGGGCAGCGACGACGACGATCACTACGACAAGATGGAGTAGGACGATGATCCTGACGACGACGGATGCCGTGCCGGGGCGCGAGATTACCAGCTGTTTCGGGCTGGTCAAAGGATCGTCCGTGCGCGCCAAACATATCGGGGCGGATATCGTTGCCAGCCTGCGCAACCTGGTAGGCGGAGAGGTCAAGGAATACGCGGCCCTCCTGGCCGGCACGCGTGAACAGGCCATTGACCGGATGGTAGCGGACGCGCGCAAGATGGGTGCCGATGCCATTGTCGCCATGCGGCTGGAGACATCGACTATCACGGATGGTGCGTCGGAAGTCATAGCCTATGGCACAGCGGTGAAATTGACGTGACGCCGGATGCTACGCTTACCGCCAGCGGGCCTGAAGCGACCGGTGAGGGCCGTGTCCTGATCGTCGCCTGCGGAGCCCTGGCGCATGAAATCCTTGCGGTGAAGGCGGCCAACCGGCTGGATCATATCGACCTGCATTGCCTGCCGGCCATCCTGCACAACCACCCCGAAAAGATCGCGCCCGCCGTGGAAGCCGCCATAGCGGCGCGCGCCGGGGGGTACATGCGGGTCTTCGTGGCCTATGCCGACTGCGGCACCGGCGGCGATCTGGCGCGGCTGTGTGACAGGCTGGGCGTCGGCATGATCGAGGGGCCGCATTGCTACGCCTTTTTCGAAGGGTTGGGCACTTTTGCCGACCGCGACGAGATTGATGCCTTCTATCTGACCGATTTTCTGGCGCGGCAGTTCGATGCCTTCGTGACGCGGCCTTTGGGCCTGGACCGGCATCCGCAGCTGCGGGACATGTATTTCGGGCATTACACCAAGGTCGTCTATCTGGCTCAGACCGATGACCCCGATCTGACCGCCAGGGCGCAGAAGGCGGCCGACAAACTGGGGTTGGCCTTCGAACGGCGGGCGACAGGGTATGGCGACCTTATTCCAGCGATCAAGCAGGCCTAAGGCAGGGCTTCACCCCCCGGCCACCCTGCCCTATGACACGGACCAAGCCGCCGCGCCCCGGAGACCGTGCATGCAAGACCCCGACCTGACACCAGACCTGATCGCCGCCCACGGGCTGAGCGACGCAGAGTACGACCGCATTCTGGAAATCATGGGTCGGGAACCGTCGTTCACCGAGCTGGGTATCTTTTCTGCGATGTGGAACGAGCATTGTTCCTACAAATCATCGAAGAAGTGGCTGCGCGGGTTGCCGGTCGAAGGGCCGCAAGTCGTCTGCGGACCGGGCGAGAACGCGGGCGTGGTCGACATCGGCGACGGGCAAGTCGTCGTCTTCAAGATGGAGAGCCACAATCACCCGTCCTACATCGAACCCTATCAGGGGGCGGCGACCGGCGTGGGGGGCATTCTGCGCGACGTGTTCACCATGGGCGCGCGGCCCGTCGCGGCGATGAACGCATTGTCCTTCGGCGAAGTGTCGCACCCGAAGACGCGGCAGTTGGTACATGGCGTGGTCGAAGGCATCGGTGGATATGGCAATTGCTTCGGGGTGCCGACCGTGGGTGGCGAGGTTCGCTTCGACGCCAGCTATAACGGCAATTGCCTTGTGAACGCCTTCGCGGCGGGCATCGCGGACGCGGACAAGATCTTCTATTCGGCGGCCAGCGGCGTGGGGCGTCCGGTGGTCTATCTGGGTGCCAAGACCGGGCGCGACGGCGTCGGCGGGGCGACGATGGCCAGTGCCGAGTTCGACGATACCATCGAGGACAAGCGCCCGACGGTGCAGGTCGGTGACCCATTCACGGAAAAGCGGCTGATGGAGGCCACGCTGGAGCTGATGGCGACAGGTGCGGTCGTGTCGATACAGGACATGGGCGCGGCTGGCCTGACCTGTTCGGCGGTCGAGATGGGTGACAAGGGTGGCCTTGGCATCCGGCTGGATCTGGACCGCGTGCCAGTGCGCGAAGAGAACATGACCGCCTATGAGATGATGCTGTCCGAGAGCCAGGAACGCATGCTGATGGTCTTGGACCCGGAGCGGGAGGACGCTGCCCGCGCGGTATTCGACAAGTGGGATCTGGATTTCGCTATCGTCGGCGAAACCATTGCTGAAGATCGATTTCTGATCATGTTGGCCGGTGAGACCAAGGCCGATCTGCCGCTCTCGACGCTGGCGTCCAGCGCGCCGGAATATGACCGCCCCTGGATGCCGACGCCCACCCCCGCACCGTTGGCCCATGTTGCGGAGATCGACCCTGTCGACGGTCTGCGCGCCCTGATCGGCAGCGTGAATTACTGTGCCCGCGATTGGATAATCCGGCAGTACGACACGCAGGTTATGGGCGACACGGCAGTTCTGCCCGGCCTCGATGGTGGTGTGATCAGGGTGCATGGCACCGACAAGGGATTGGCCTTCACATCGGACGTGACGCCACGTTACGTCAAGGCAAACCCGGTCGAGGGTGGCAAACAGGCCGTTGCCGAAGCCTATCGCAACCTGATCTGCAAGGGCGCGAAACCGTTGGCGACGACTGACAACCTGAACTTCGGCAACCCCGAGAAACCTGAGATCATGGGTCAGTTCGTCGGCGCGCTGGACGGTATCGGCCAGGCCTGCCGCGCGCTGGACATGCCGATCGTGTCTGGCAATGTCTCGCTCTATAATGAAACCGATGGCACCGGCATCGACCCCACGCCCACCATTGGCGCGGTCGGATTGATCGACGTATTGGGCAGTCGCATCGCAGGTCCGGTGCACGAAGGCATGATCGCCCTTCTGTTGGGCGGCGAAGGCATGCATTTGGGTTGTTCGGCATTGTTGGCGGAACATCTGAACCGGCGCGACGGCGATGCCCCCGTCGTCGATCTGGAGGTCGAGCGACGGCACGGCGAGTTCATGCTGGCCAACCGCGCCCTGATCACGGCCTGCACCGACCTGAGCGACGGTGGACTGGCGCTGGCCGCCTTCACATTGGCCGAGACATACGGGTTGGGTGTCACGCTGGACGTTACCGGCACCGCAGCCCTGTTCGGAGAGGATCAGGGCCGCTACCTGATTGCCTGCACCTTCGACGCCGCCGAATCGCTGATGGTCGCGGCTGGTCAAGCCGACGTTCCGCTTGCCATGGTGGGTCAGTTCGGGGGTGAATTTGTCAAGTTCGGCCCCACCGAGACCCCTCTGGCAGGCTTGTCGTCATTGTATCGCGGTGCGTTCGAAGCCGCCTTTGCCTGAACCAACGCGACTTGTCCGAAACCACTTCGACGCCTATTTTCAGGTATGACACCACGAGGAACCGCCAATGGCCATGCAGGCACGTGATATCGAAGACCTGATCCGCGAAACGTTTCCCGACGCGCAGATCACCATCACCGACCTTGCAGGCGACGGGAACCATTATGCCGCCGAAATCGTTGATGCGTCCTTCGCAGGCAAGTCGCGGGTGGCGCAGCAGCGCGCGGTCTATGCGGCCTTGAAGGGCAAGATGGACGGGGCGCAGGGTGAATTGCATGCGCTGGCCCTGACCACTCGCGCGCCGACATGACCAGTTTTGCGGCCTGGATCTCGGCGGGCATTCTGACGATGCTGGTGGCCCGCGCCGTCTGGGTCCTGCGGTCCGAGGCTACGCAGGAGGACGATGGACGCCCCCGTGGCATCCCACCCGGCGACGGGTATACCGAAATCACAAGCGATTATTCTTCGGGCCTGGGTGGTGGCAATCAACTGACCACCCGTGTTCCGCAAGACCCACAGGAATACGCGCGCAGCTTCGTTCCGAAGCGCGACAGACAAAGGAGCTGACAGATGGCCGACGCCAAGACCAAGATAGACGAAATGGTGAAATCCAAAGACGTGGTGCTGTTCATGAAAGGCACCAAGGCGATGCCGCAATGCGGGTTTTCCAGCAAGGTGGCCGGGGTGCTGAACTACATGGGCATCGATTATTCCGACGTGAACGTGCTGGAGGACGCCGACATCCGCCAGGGCATCAAGGAATATTCGGACTGGCCGACCATCCCCCAGCTTTATGTGAAGGGCGAATTCGTCGGCGGATGCGACATCATCACCGAAATGACCCTGTCGGGCGAATTGGACACCATGCTGGAACACAACGGCGTCACCTATGACAAGGACGCCGCGAACAAGATTCGCGAAGCCAACGCCTGAACTGCCTTAACGGGTGGCAGACATGCGGAAGGCGCGCGTCCCAACAGGGTCGCGCGCCATTTTTAGGCCTTGAGGTTACTGGTCGGTATTTTCCGCCGGGGCCGCGAAACGATCGCAGAATTCCTCGCAGATGATGTCGTCGCGGGCCAGAGAGACCTGAATTTCGGTGGATTGGGTCTCGAACGCGCTGAACAGAACTGCCATTACTGCAAGACCCAGTGCGACAAGCGTAGCCGTCAGGACCACCCAGTCAACGGTCACGGCACCGGAATCGTCTGTCAGGAAGGTATTGAGCATCATTGCAGCGGGTTTCCTTTGAATTACCCCCCGACATAGACGGTCATATTGGCCAAAACTGTGGCGTAACCCGTTCTGAAGTTGGGAGTTTTAGAAACAACGGTATCCGTCGCCCGATCCCGCGGTCACTCCGGTTTGCGCCCCAGCGTATGTTTGCGCAGGCGTGACGGCTCGACCCGCCTGCGGTTCTTGTAGGGGTTCGCATCGCCCTGCCCACGAAGGTGCAGACGGATTGGCGTGCCCGGCATGTCGAAATCGACGCGCAGCCCGTTTACCAGATAGCGGGAATAGCTTTCGGGCATCAGGTCGGGGTGCGAGCACATCACGACGAAGCCCGGCGGCCGCGTCTTGACCTGCGTCATGTAGCGCAGGCGAATGCGTTTGCCCTGCGGTGCGGGCGGCGGATGCTGTTCCAGCATACCCGCCAGCCAGCGGTTCAGCGCCGCGGTCGGGATACGACGATTCCAGACTTCATGTGCCTTGAGGATCGCCTCTTGCAAGCGGTCCATGCCGCGGCCCGTCTTGGCGGACACGGTGACAAGCGGCGCGCCGCGAAGTTGTGGCAGAAGGCGTTCGAACTGCTCTTTAAGGGCAGCCAGCTTTTCCTGCCGATTCTCCTCCAGGTCCCACTTGTTGACGGCCACGACAACGGCGCGGCCCTCGCGTTCGGCCAGGTCGGCGATCCGCAGATCCTGTGTCTCGAACGGAATGTCGGCGTCTAGCAGAACGACGACGACTTCGGCGAACTTCACGGCCCGCAGACCGTCGCTGACCGACAGTTTCTCCAGCTTTTCGACGACCTTGGCGCGCTTGCGCATCCCGGCCGTATCGAACAGACGAGTCGGCACACCGTCCCATTCGAAGTTGACCGAGATGGCATCGCGCGTGATCCCGGCCTCGGGTCCGGTCAACAGGCGTTCCTGGCCGATGATCTGGTTGATAAGCGTCGACTTACCCGCGTTCGGACGGCCCACGACGGCGATTTTCAGGGGGCGTTTGACGGTCGGGGCCCAGTCGGCCTCCTCGCCGATATCGTCACCGTCGACGGAAACGTCGGTATCGGCTTCCTCGTCCATCTCCTCGGCTTCGGCTTCGGCGGCGTCGATCAAAGGGCGCAGCATTCCGGCCAGCTCCGCCATGCCTTCACCGTGTTCGGCAGACAGGGCCAACGGCTCGCCCAGACCCAGCGAATAGGCCTCCAGCAGGCCGGATTCGGCGGCGCGGCCTTCGCATTTGTTGGCGGCCAGAAAGACCGGGTGGCCCTTCTTGCGCAGGATTTCGGCAAAGACCTGATCGGTGGGCGTCACGCCGACGCGGGCGTCGATCACGAAAAGCGCGGCATCGGCCATGTCGACAGCGCGTTCGGTCAGACGGCGCATGCGGCCCTGAAGGCTGTCGTCAGTCGCTTCCTCCAGGCCCGCGGTGTCAATCACCGTGAACTTCAGGTCGCCCAGACGGGCAGAACCTTCGCGCAGGTCGCGTGTTACGCCGGGCTGGTCATCGACCAGCGCCAGACGTTTGCCGACAAGACGGTTGAACAGGGTGGATTTGCCCACATTGGGCCGTCCGACGATGGCGAGGGTGAACATGGGGCACAGCTTCCGAAAACTCAGAGACGCCGCCTAGCGCATCTCGTGGCCAACGACCAGAGAGGTTTCGCCGCCCTGCCGCTCAGCGGAAGGCGAGCAGGGAACCCTTGCGGCTGACAACATAGAGCGCGTCGCCAAAGGCGATCGGACGTGAGGCCGCGCCACCCGGCAGGTCGACGGTCGCCGTCAACTGACCAGATGTCGGGTCGAAGCCACGCAGCACACCGTCGGATGACGCCACCCAGAGGCGTCCGCCAGCCAGAACCGGGCCATAATGCGCATAAATGCCCTGACGGCGCTTGAGCCGCTGGTTGCGATAGAACGGCAGGTCCGACCGCCACAACACCTGACCCGTCGCCGCGTCCAATCGCAAAAGTTGCGCCCGATCGGACACAGCGAACACTGAACCACCCGCGACGGTCAGCGGCGAAACCGCACCTTCGTTCGCCGTCCATATCCGGTCCCCCGAGGAGGTCGACAGAGCGACCATGCGACCAGACGATGTGCCAACAAAGGTCGATCCGCCCGACACGACCGGATCCCCGGTGATATCGCCAACGCCGTTATAGGCCACGCCCCGGCGACGGCCCGAGACAGGGCTGCCCCAGACACGCACGCCGGACTGACGCAGGGCGGCAACGACTTCGCCTGATCCAAAGGGAAACAGGACAGCGCGATCGGTGATCGCGGGTGCCGGCGCGGTGGCCATGACACTGGTCGATGGCGCGGCGGAGAGGTCCCACTGGATGCGACCGGTATCGGCGTTGATGGCCCAGGCACGATTGTCGCGACTGACCACATAGACCAGCCCCCCGGCAACTTTGGGTGTGGTGATCGGCGCGTCAAGACGCTGAACCCAGCGTTCGCGGCCCGTTGCGGCGTCCAGCGCATGAAGATCACCGAAGCCCGTCGAGACGAAAACCGTGCCGGCCGCGACGGCCACGCCCCCGCCGGACGCATCGCTGGCCCGCTCGGAGCCGGGGACAAGGTTGCGGGACCAGATCGTGCCACCGTTCAGGGCGGTAGCGGTCACGCCGGAGCGTGCATCGAGGGTATAGATCCGACTGCCGTCCGAGACCGGGTCGGCCGTGATACGCTGACGACGGCTGTCACCTGCCCCGATATTTGCCGACCAGACCAGTTGCGGCGCGGCGGACAGCGTTGCGTGCGGCGGATCGTTCAGCACGTTGCCGACGCGCATCGGCCAATCGTCCAGACGACGGGGCGCGGCAAGTGACAGCGCAGGAACCGCGACGGCATCGGTCACGGTTTCGGATGCGGCGGCGATCACGCCTATACCGCTGTCATTGCGCACCGGAAGCCGTTCACCGGGAAGGATGACTTCTTTCTCGGCACAGCCCGAGATCGTCAGCCCGACGCTGATCAGAATGCCCGCGATTGTTCTCATGGTCCTGCCCTTCAGTCGTCCCCGTCAGCCCGTCCGGTGTTCACGCCGGTTCAGGCAAAGCGCCCAACGCTACAATCAACTGCTGGGCGCGTCGGCGCAAGGCTTGCGTGGCCTCGGCGTCTTCGGTCAGCGCGCGCAGAAGCGTCAGTGCCGTCTCCTCGTCTCCCGCGTCCAGTGCCGTAAGGGCCTGAAGTTCGATGGCCATGGACCGGAACGGCGCGCCCGGCGCGGCCAGTTCTTCCAGAATTGCGCCATCACGCGCGGCATCGCCGCTGCCCCCGGCCAGCATCGCCTTGATCAACGCCAGGTGCCGATAGGTGGTCGCCAGATCCGGCGTGTCGGCCACGGCCAGAAGACGGTCGCGGGCCGGCTGTGCATCGGCATCATCGCCATCCAACGCGGCACTGGCTTGCAACAGGCCCAGGATCGCGACCTGATTGGCGTCAGCAGGTTCGATGCCGGCAAGCGCGGCGCGGCGGGCGGCAACATCCTCGGCTGTCAGCGCAGCCATCACGGAATCGCCGAATGCCTGGGCTTTCTCCGCCCTGTTGGCACGAGACCATTCCGTCCAGGCTGCACCGCCGACGATGCCGATGACGATCAGCGCGGCGACCCATCCCCAGCGCCGCAGTAACGCATACAGACGGTCGCGGCGCACCTCTTCGCTGATCTCGTTGATGAAGCTATCCGGATTGGACATGCGGCCCTCCTGCAGGTGTCGGCGCGTTCTAGCGCAGGGGACACGACGCGCCAACCCGCAAAGGCTCTGCCATGGCATTGTGCGTGCAGGGGCACGTCTGTGGCGCGCATTTGGGCACATTGGCATATGGCATTATTCAGCATATCGGGGGTCTTGCTGATCAGACCCATCCACATTAAAAACTAAACCAAACGGTTTACCCGACTTTGGCATGTTGCAAAGATCAGTTCCCGCCTTACGGCGCAGAAAGGCCAGACCATGCGTTTCTTTCCTCTCTTGACTGCGATCCTGGTCGGCATCGCCCTGTTCTTCGTGGTTCTGCAACGCGATGCCCTGTTTCGGTTTGCCCAAGGCATCACAACGGATGGCACGGCTCCGCCGGTGATCGACAATGCCGCCGCGCCCGCCGCTGCGCCCGTGTCGATCACGGATGACGACAACCAGGCGGGGCCCCGCGCCGTGCCTGTCGTCGCCATTCGCTCCAAGGCGCAGGACGTTCCCGATGCCGTGCGCGTCCGCGGTCAGTCCGAGGCGGCGCGGCAGGTCGAGGTTATGGCCGAAACAACTGGCAGGGTGATTTCCACGCCGATCCGCAAGGGGGCCTTTGTCGAGGAAGGGCAGCTTCTGTGCGAACTCGATCCGGGCACTCGTGACGCATCTTTGGCCGAAGCCCGCGCGCGGCTGGCCGAGGCGCGCGCGCGCCTTCCCGAAGCGGAGGCCCGCATCCCCGAAACCCAAGCCCGCATCGCCGAAGCGGAAGCCGTGCTGGAGGAAGCGCGCCTGAACCAGACCGCCGCCAGCCGCCTGTCAGAAGGCGGCTTCGCATCCGACACGCGCGTCTTGAACGCTGCCGCCGCGCTTCGTTCCGCCGAAGCGGCGGTCATTGCGGCTACGACAGGGCTGGATACGGCACAGGCCGGCATCGAATCGGCGCAGTCCGGGATACAGGCCGCCGAAGCCGCCGTGGACCGGGCCGAACTGGATATTGCGCAACTGACGATCGAGGCACCTTTCTCGGGGCTGCTGGAAACGGATACGGCTGAACTGGGCGCGCTTTTGCAAAGCGGTGGCCAGGGCGCGGGCAGCTGCGCGACGATCGTGCAGCTGGACCCCATAAAGCTGGTCGGGTTCCTTCCGGAAGCGCAGGTCGACCGCGTGACGGTGGGGGCCAACGCCGGGGCGCGACTGGCGTCCGGCCAGACGGTCGAGGGCGTCGTCACCTTCCTGAGCCGCTCGGCCGACGATCTGACGCGCACCTTTCGGGTCGAAGTGACGGTGCCGAACCCGGACATGCGCATCCGTGATGGCCAGACGGCGGAAATCCTGATCGAGACCCCGGCGACCGTTGCGCACCTGATCCCTGCGTCGGCCCTGACGCTGAACGACGAGGGGCAATTGGGCGTACGCATCATCGAAGACGGCAAGGCCGGTTTCGCCGCTGTCGACCTGGTCCGCGATACGCTGGATGGCGTTTTGCTGACGGGCCTGCCGAATACGGTCGACGTGATCACCGTGGGGCAGGAATACGTCACCAACGGTGTTCTTGTGCGCCCTACCTTTGTCGATGAGGTCTCCACCCTGGGGACATCGGTCAACGATCCGGCGACCGGGGGCGGATCGGGGCTGACACCGGAGGTTACGCAGTGACTGGCCTGATCGACTGGGCCGCCGAACGGGCACGGATGGTCATGGCCTTCGTGGTCTTGTCCATTATCGCCGGCACGGTCGCTTACATCTCGCTTCCGAAAGAGGGTGAGCCCGACATCGACATACCCGGCATCTTCGTGTCGGTTCCCTTTCCCGGCATAAGCGCCAGCGATTCCGAAAAGCTTCTGGTCAAGCCGATGGAAACCAAGCTGAAGGAACTGGACGGTCTGAAATCCATGACCGCAACGGCGGCGGAAAACTATGCCGGTCTGTTTCTGGAATTCGAATTCGGTTGGGACAAGTCCGCGACCATCGCCGACGTCCGCGACAAAATGGGTCAGGCAGAGACCGATTTCCCCGACGGGGCCGAGCAATACACCATCAACGAGATCAACTTTTCCGAATTTCCGATCCTGATCGTATCGCTGTCCGGCTCCGCGCCCGAGCGTACGTTGCTGCGGTTGGCCAACGAATTTCAGGCCCTTCTGGAAGGAATGCCTCCGATTCTGGAGGCCGGGCTGGCCGGGCATCGCGAAGAAATGCTGGAGGTGCTGATCGATCCGCTGGCGTTGGAGGCATATAACGTGACCGCCGGGGAATTGTCCGCCGTGGTGACGCAGAACAACCTTCTTGTGGCTACCGGGTCGATCGAAACCGCGTCAGGGGCCTTTCCGGTGAAAATCCCCGGATCATTCGAGTCGGCGGCGGATGTCTATGCCCTGCCGGTCAAGACCAATGGCGACCGCGTCGTGACGCTGGGCGATTTGGCCCGGATCAACCTGACGTTCGAGGATCGAACCGGCACCGCTCGTTATAACGGCGATACGACGGTCGCGTTGCAGGTGGTGAAGCGCAAGGGCTTCAACATCATCGACACGGCACAGCAGGTCCGCGACGAAATCGCGCGTGAAACAGAACGCTGGCCCGAAGAATTGCGCCAGGCCGTCGATGTCACCATCACGCTGGACCAGTCGCGCACCGTGCGTTCGATGGTGTCGCAGCTGGAAGGCTCGGTCCTGACGGCCATCGCGCTTGTCATGATCGTGGTCCTGGCCACACTGGGCACGCGGTCGGCGCTGTTGGTGGGGTTCGCGATCCCAACTTCGTTCCTTTTGTCCTTCGCGATCATGGCCGTCATGGGCATCACCATTTCGAATATCGTGATGTTCGGCCTTATCCTGTCCGTCGGCATGCTGGTCGACGGGGCCATCGTGGTGGTCGAATATGCCGACAAGCGCATCTCCGAGGGCTCCGGCCCGATGAAAGCCTATACCGAGGCTGCGAAGCGCATGTTCTGGCCGGTCGTGTCGTCCACCGCGACAACGCTTTGTGCGTTCCTGCCGATGCTGTTCTGGCCCGGCGTTCCGGGCGAATTCATGGGAAATCTGCCGGTCACCCTGATCTTCGTGCTGTCCGCCTCACTGGTCGTGGCGCTGGTCTACCTGCCGGTGCTGGGCGGCGTTGCGGGCCGTATTTCCCGCATATTCGAGGGTGGGTCGAACTGGCTGCGTCGCAGCTTCCCGTGGATCGTCCGGCTGGTGCTGACGCTGGCGTCCGCTTGGTTGATGATCGTGTCGATCCTGCAGGTCCTGAATCCCGCCTATCTGTTGCCGCCCGGAGTTCCGATGGGCAACCTGATCGGCGCGCTGATGTTCGTGGCGTCGGCGGCGCTGTTATCCACGACGCTGGGGTCGGTCACCTTTCACCGTCGCGCCCGCCGGGTCCGGTCGGGATATCGGCGCAGCCTGTTCGGTCAGTTCATCCACCTGATTGTCGGCAACCCGATCGGTCCGATCGTTGCCGTTGTGATGGTCGGGTTCACGGTCGTTTCGGTGTTCACCTACTTCGGGGCCAACAACAATGGCGTCGAATTCTTCGTTGAAAGCGAGCTTGAGAACGCCAATATCTTCGTCCGGGCGCGGGGCAATCTGTCGCTGGAAGAAAAGGATGCCTTGTTGCGTCAGGCCGAACGGATCGTGCTGGATACGCCCGGCATCCAGTCGGCTTTTGCCTTCGCGGGCGAAGGTGGTCTGCAATCGGGCGGTCCCGGCGCATCAAGCGGGCCGGGCGATACCATCGGACAGATCCAGATCGAAATGGTCCCCTGGGAAGACCGCCCGACCATTTCCGAACCATTGTTCACGCTGTTCGGTGTGACGTTCAATAAATCCGTCGTCGATCCGGCGTTCGACGGCGATATGATTGCTGAGGATCTGCTGGCGCGGTTGCGTGAACTTCCGGGTATCAAGATCGACCTGTCTGCACAGGATCGCGGCCCGGCGCAGGGCAAGCCTGTGCATCTGCGCCTCAAGGGTCAGAACTGGGCCGACCTGCAGGTGGCCACGGCGACAATGTCCGAAAGACTGTCTGGAATGGCGGGCCTGATCGACGTCGAGGATACCTTGCCCCTGCCCGGTATCGACTGGGAAATCGACGTCGACGTCGAGAACGCAGGCCGTTTCGGTGCGGATGTGGCAACGGTCGGCGGCATGGTGCAACTGGTCACGCGCGGCATCCTGCTGGACAAGATGCGGGTGGATACGTCCGACGACGAGATCGAAATCCGCATCCGCCTGCCCGAGGAGGATCGCGTTCTTTCGACACTGGACTCCCTCAAGGTCCGGACAACCGACGGACTCGTGCCGTTGGACAATTTCATCACCCGCCGCCCGGTGCCGCAACTGGCGCAGATCGACCGCTTCGATGGCGAACGGTTCTTTGATGTGAAGGCCGATGTGGTGACGGGACTGACGATCCTCAAGGCGACGCCAGTGGCCAGCGACGATCCAGCTTCGGGCGGCCCGTCTGACGATACGGTGGCCGTGGACCTTGGTTTCGGCAGCGCCGTTTCGGAAGCCCAGATCGCGGCCGGCGCAAGCTATAACCTGACACGGCGTGTTCAAGCGACCGGGCTTGCCGCAATGCTCGCCGGGATCGGGCTGGGACAGGCCGAAACCGTCACCTATTACGATCTGGACCAGCCAACGATCGCAGGCGGTGTCGCTGCCGCGCAGGACCTGCTGGATGCAGGTGCCTTGCCGTCCGTCGTCCCCGTCACCGCGAACGAACGCATCGCCCTGATCACCGAACAATTGCAATCCGACGATCTGTTGCCCGCATCGGTTGCATGGGAATGGACCGGCGATCAGGAAGAACAGGCCGAAAGCGAAGCATTTCTGGGCCAGGCCTTCATCGGTGCCCTGGGCCTGATGTTCGTGATCCTGCTGGCGCAGTTCAACTCGATCTACAACTCGGTCCTCGTGTTGCTGGCAGTCATCCTGTCGACGACCGGCGTTCTGGTCGGGATGCTGGTTATGGGTCAGGCGTTCTCGATCATCATGACCGGCACCGGTATCGTCGCACTGGCCGGGATCGTGGTGAACAACAATATCGTGCTGATCGACACCTATCAGGACTATTCCCGCTACATGCCCCGGCTGGAAGCGATTACCCGCACCGCCGAGGACCGCATCCGACCTGTCCTGCTGACTACGCTGACCACGATGGCGGGACTTGCACCGATGATGTTCGGCCTGTCGATCAACTTCATAGGCGGCGGCTATTCAATCGGGTCGCCGACCGCGCTGTGGTGGATCCAGCTTGCAACGGCAGTGGTCTGGGGTCTGGGTGTAGCCACGGTCCTGACGCTGATCTTTACGCCCGCGATGCTGGCGGGCCGGGTCTGGGTCGTCGCCTATGCACGGGGGATCGGCCGCTTGCTGGGACGTCTGGGTATGGGACAAGGAAGTCGTGCCGCACACGATTGGGCCCTGCGGCGTCAGGCCAAGCGGGTGCGAATGCCCGTCCTGCTCTGGGCCGAGGAAATCGACGAGGAGCCGGAGCTGCCGATGGATCTGCCTTACGCAGGAAATGCTGTTCCGGTTGGCGTATCGGACCGGTCTGACGATACCGGACAGACCCCGGAGGACCATCCTCCGATCGGTTCGCGTCCTCCGCTTAGGGCTGCCGAATAGGACGTCACCTTATTTGACAGAACGCCTGCTTTTTGACCTCTTCGCGCGGATTCTGCACAGTTCCGCCGGGAAAGCCGACCATAGCAGGCGCTTTTCGTTCAATTCGGTGTGTTTTCCGCGCAGCAGCATTGACCACGCTGCATCGCAGCTTAACCTGAAAATCATAGGGCAAGCGGTCTTTCCTCCTCCCTGACTGCGACGCCTGAAATAGCAGAAGCGGCCTTGTCCCTCCTCTTCCCGAGACAAGGCCGCAATTCTGCCTAAATTCAAACAAACCTTAATCATTGTTTCCGTGTTGGATACAGCATCGTCCTCGTACGGAGCAGTCCGATGATTCATTCCACCCCGACCCAGCAACCCATCCCCGCGCAAGCCCCGGTCAAGCGCAAGCCGCGCCCGGCACCAGTCCGGTTCACCGATTGGGCCTCGATCTAAGGTCGCACCAAGACTGGACAGCGGACGCCGGACGGCTTTTCCTGTCAGCCATGGACAACGACTCGCCCCTTTCGGCGTTGCGGAACCTTGGCCCCGCCATGGAGCAGGCCTTTGCCAGGGTCGGCATCGAAACAGTCGGCGAATTGCGAGATCTGGGCACCGATGCCGCTTATGCCCGCCTGTTGCAGAACGGCTCCCGCCCGCATTTCATCGCCTTCTATGTGATCGAAATGGCGCTGCAGGGCCGCCCTTGGAACGATTGCAAGGGCGACGAGAAGGCCGCTCTGCGGGTCAGGTTCGATACCCTCAAATCCCGCAATACTGACCCGGATACCGATGCTTTTGAGGCGATGATGAACGCGATCGGCGTGATTGAACGCTAGGATTGTCGTCAACCGAAAGGCCGCCGGAGGACACTCCGACGGCCTTTTGCGCGGCTTGCAATGTCTATTGCGTGACGAGGATGATCGGACGCAATCGCCGGGGCGTCTCGTTCGTCCAGATGCCCTGCGACTGGTAATCGCCTTCCAGCGTGCGTGGCCCCCGGTTCGGGTTCAGCCGTCCATCGCGCCATGCAGCCCGGTATCCTTTGGGCGGATGTGACACATCGAACGTGGTACGCGCGGCAGGCACTATCACCGTGCGCCGCCCATTGCGCGTAGACGCGCTTGTCACCGTGGTGGCGGTCTCCACCGATGATGATCGACGTCCGTCCAACGACCAGTTCTTGTCACCGCCACAACGCGTGGCGCGGCGCAGATAGCGTGACGACAGCTCGGATGCGCCAGCACAGCCCGTGGTCACGGGCGCGGCACCCCGCGCAGTCGCACGGTTCGGACTGGGCGCATTCGGATTGACACGAACCGCATGGGCGGGCGGCGTCACGGCCACCACCGTTTGCCCCCGAAGACTGCTGCGGACGGCGCGGCGCGGGATGGCCGGGGTCGTATCAATGTTCGGGGTCGCAACGCCCGTGGGTATTGTGACACGGCTTGTCGGCGTTGTGACCCGAAGTGCGGCGGCACAGGCGGGCGTATTCCGCAGATAGCGCGCCGACAGATCCGATGCCCCGCAGCCGACGGGCAAAGGTATAACTGCCTGATGCGGTGCTACGGCCTGATGAACCGGCCGGGGCGCCGCTGGTCGAGGCGCCGCTGGCCGGGGCGCGGTTGCGACACGGGCCGGAGCGGTGGAGGGTTGCCGGACCGGAGCGCGACGGGGTGCAGGTTCGACAATCTGGCGCGGTGCGGCGGCGGCGGGCTGGCGACGGATCACCGGCTTGACAGTCTCAACCGGGACAGGAGCGGCGGTCGCAGTCGGCGCAGCGGTGGTCGCAGGTGTGACCGGCTCGGACACGGCCGTCGTCGTCACAGGGCGCCTCGATGGCGTCTGGCCGCATACCACGGTGCGATCGCGATTGACGCGCGGCACCCATCGGGTCGTATCGCCAAACCCCGCACGAATGAAAAGGCAGCCCTGACTGTCGATGTATTGATCGGCGGAATAGCTGGCGGGCGGCACCTCGGCCGGGCCCTGCGTGTTGCGAACCGTGCGTGTCTGTGCTTCGGCCAGACCGCCCGTGATCGCAACGGCAACGGCGGTCACGGCGAATGCCAGACCCCTCGTGAAGTTAAGCCAAAGGGCCATGTCGCATTCTCCGAAAACCATCCATCCCGTTGGCATCCTGCCCGCCGCTCTGGAGCAAGTAAAGCACGGTCCAGCCCTTCGCCGCTATTTGGTGCCGAACATCCGGTCGCCCGCATCGCCAAGTCCCGGCACGATATATCCCTTGTCGTTCAACCGCTCGTCGATCGCGGCAGTCACGATCGGCACGTCCGGATGCGCCGCTTTCATTCTGGCGATGCCCTCGGGCGCGGCCAACAGGCATAGGAACCGGATGTCGGTCGCACCCCTGGCCTTGAGCAGATCGATGGCGGCAGCAGAGGAATTGCCCGTCGCCAGCATCGGATCGACGGCGATGACCAGCCGTTCGTCCAGCTGATCGGGAACCTTGAAGTAATATTGCACCGGCTCCAGCGTCTCCTCGTCGCGGTAAAGGCCGACGAAACCCACACGCGCCGACGGCACCAATTCCAGGATACCGTCCAACAACCCGTTGCCCGCGCGCAGAATGGACACGAGGGCTAGCTTGCGGCCTGCCAGAACCGGAGCATCCATCGCCTGCAACGGCGTCTCGATGCGACGGGTCGTCATCGGCAGTTCGCGGGTAATCTCATAGGCCAGCAACTGACTGATTTCGCGGAGAAGCTGCCGGAACACGGCGGTGGACGTGTCCTTGTCGCGCATCAACGACAGTTTGTGCTGCACCAGCGGGTGTTTGACATGGGTCAGGTGGTCCATTTCAGGCCTCCAGTTTCGAGAGCAGGGCCGCGCGGGTTTCGTCATCGCAAAATGCCGCGCGGGCAGCGGTCTGATTCAGGGCTCGGAAGTGATCTTCGCCCCATCCGAAATTGTGCTGCAACGCATCGTATTCGTCGCGCATGCTTGTATGGAAGAATGGCGGATCATCGGTCGAAACCGTGACATTTACCCCATCTGACATAAGTTTTTCAATAGGATGGACGGCGAAGTTCTTGTAAACTCCTAGCACCACATTGGAGCCGGGACAGACCTCAAGCGTGATCTGCTCCTCGACCAGTCGCCGGACCAGTGCCGCGTCTTCGATGCTGCGAACACCGTGGCCAATGCGGGTGACATTCAGGTGGTCCAGTGTATCGCGGACCGATTCCGGGCCGCCAAATTCACCCGCATGCGATGTCAGGCCCAGGCCTGCCTCGGCAGCGCAATCGAAGGCCCACCCGAAGTCGGCGGCTTTGCCCAAGGTTTCATTGCCACCCATACCGAACCCGGTAATGAACCTGCCTGCTGTTTCAGCCGCGCAACGCGCCGTTTCCCGTGCCTTATCGGGACCGAAATGGCGAATGCAGGTTATAATACCGCGCATTTCAATTCCCTGTACGGAATTCGCCCCCTCCTGGATAGCTGCGAGATACTCATGCCAGGCACCCAGATCCCGACCGCCGCAAAAATCGGGACTGAGAAAAACTTCCGTATAAATGACACCCTGATCGCGCGACTGTTCCAATACGGCTTGCGTCAGGCGGGCAAAATCTTCGGGCGTTTCAAGGACTTTTGTCGCGGCCTCGTATACATTAAGAAAACCTTGGAAGTCTTTGTATTTATATGACCCATCTAGATCAAATATGCCGTCGAGCGCGACCCTCTTTTCCCCACCCAGACGTCGAATGAAATCCGGAGGTGCCGCGCCTTCAAGGTGCAGATGCAGTTCGATCTTGGGATTGAATGTCACAGGAAACTCCGTCCGGGTCCGATGATAGGCACGCCGAGATGAGTACAGACCGACGCGGCAACGTCGGCGAAGGCAACCAGACCGGCCTCCCCGGATTTGCCGGCGACCAGCACCGGAACCCGCTCTCGCGTGTGGTCCGATCCCCTCCATGTCGGGTCATTGCCATGATCGGCAGTGAAAATCATAATGTCGTCGGGCCGCATCGCGTCGAGGATCGGTGGCAGGCAGCCATCGAACCACTCCAGATGCGCAGCATAGCCCGCGGGGTCGCGGCGGTGGCCATAGAGGCTGTCGAATTCGACGAAATTCGCGAAGGTCAGACTGCCGTCGGGCATATCGCGCACTGCATCCTGAAGATGACGCATCAACGCCGCATCAGGGCCTTTGACATGGGTGTCGATGCCGCGCATCGAGAAGATATCCCCGACCTTCCCAATGGCATGAACCTGTCGGCCCGCGCCCTGCACAGCGTCGCACAGCGTTGGTGCGGGCGGCATGATCGCAAAGTCGCGGCGGTTCGATGTCCGCTCCCACGGGCCATTTCCGACAAAAGGCCGGGCTATGACACGGCCCACCTTCATCTCGTGCAGAGTCGGGGCGATGGTGCGGCACAGGTCCAGCAGGCGGTCGAGGCCAAAGTGATCTTCGTGCGCGGCGATCTGAAACACGCTGTCGACCGAGGTATAGCAGATCGGCCAACCGGTGCGGATGTGGTTTTCGGCCTCGTCTTCGATGATCAGGCTGCCGGATGCGTGACGATTGCCAAGAATACCCTCCGTTCCGGCAGCCTGCCTGACCAGATCGACCAGCGCGGGTGGAAAACAGGGTTCGGTATCGGGAAAGTAGGTCCAGTCGAACGGCACAGGCAGCCCCGCCAGCTCCCAGTGACCCGAAGGCGTGTCCTTGCCGTTCGAGACTTCGGTCGCAGCTCCCCAGAGGCCACTGGGCATTTCGTCCAGTCCGGGTGCCTTTTCGCCGGATGCTATCCTGACAGCCGCTCCCAAGCCCAATTTATCTAAATTAGGTAATTTCAAGCCACCTGAAGGTCGTTCAGCGGCGCAATACTGTGCGACATGGGCAAGCGTATTTGCACCTTCGTCACCAAAATCATCGGCATCGGGCGCACCTCCACACCCAACGGAGTCAAGAACGATCAGGAAAGCACGGCTCATCGGATCGTTTCCTGCACAAGTTGCGGCGGTGTCACGGCACCGCTGGCCATGACAATCGCGCGGGCCACCCGCTCGGCGGCTTTTTCGGCGGCGTCACCTGTGGCGGCGTGGACGCGAGCCAGCGGCTGTCCCTCGGTTACGACGGCCCCCAGTTGCGCGATGTGACTGATGCCGACAGTGGGGTCGATGCGGTCATCCTCGCGCCGCCGTCCTCCGCCCAGATCGACCACCACCTCACCCAGCGTGCGCGCGTCGATGCGGTCGACAACACCGGGTTGATCGGCGCGCAGTTCGGCAACGACGGGTGCGGCGGGCAAGCGGTCGCGCCAGCGGTCCGGAAAATCGCTGGGGCCGCCCTGCGCTGCAACCATGCGACCGAAGACTTCCGCCGCAACGCCCGAAGTCAGCGCCGTGCCGATGCGCGCAGCCCCCTCCTCCGCGTCGGCGACCAATCCGCCCAGCGCCAGCGCCTCGCCGCCCAGCGCGCGGGTCAGCGCGATCAACCGGCTGGACCGGCGGGTCGACGGCTCGGTCAGTGCCTCCATCGCTGCGATCACTTCCAGCGCATTGCCGCAGGAGGTTGCGGCAGGCTGCGACATATCCGTCAGAATGGCGGAGGTCATAACGCCGTTCGCCTGCCCCGTCTCGACAAGGGCCTGCGCCAGAGCACGAGCGGCGGCGGCGTTCGCCATGAAAGCACCCGGTCCTGTTTTAACATCCAGAACAAGAGCTTCTATGCCTTCTGCCAGCTTCTTAGACAGGATCGACGCAACGATCAGGTCCAGGCTTTCCACCGTTCCGGTCACGTCACGCACGGCATACAGCCGACGGTCGGCGGGCGCGATGTCCGCAGTTGCCCCGACGATGGCGCAGCCGACGCGGCGGACGATGTCCTGCAACTCGTCCGTCTGCATCTCGGTCCGGAAACCGGGGATCGACGACAGTTTGTCCAGCGTGCCGCCGGTATGACCCAGACCGCGGCCCGAAATCATCGGGACATAAGCCCCGCAGGCGGCAAGAGCCGGGGCCAGCACCAGTGACACGCAGTCGCCGACCCCTCCGGTCGAATGCTTGTCGACGACCGGGCCAGGCAGATCCCATTCCAGAACGTCCCCCCCATCGCGCATCGAACGGGTCAGCGCGACGCGGCCTTCGGGGGTAAGCGGTGTATGGCAGACACCCATTGCAAAGGCTCCGGCCTGCGCGTCGGATACCGTGCCGTTGGCCAATCCTTCGGCAAACTCCGTCAGCGCTCCGGCCCCAGGAGCGTCTCCGGCCCGCAAGGCGGCAAGGGTCTCGCGCGCGCCGGTCAAGCCATATGGCCTGCGTCGAAGGCCCCCGGCAGGAGGTCCGCGATTGTGGTGGCTCGCTCGATCCCGTCCACGGTGGCCAGTGTAACCGACACATCGCCCGACCCGAATTCGGCCAGCTTCTGGCGGCAGCCGCCGCAGGGCGGAACCGGAGAGGGCGATCCGGCCACGACATAGACCTGTGTCAGTGCGGTTTCGCCCGACGCGACCATGGCGGCGATGGCCCCCGCCTCGGCGCAGGTGCCTTCGGGATAAGCCACATTCTCGACGTTACAGCCGCGATAGATCGTACCCGACACAGCCCGGATCGCCGCGCCGACCTTGAACTTGGAATATGGGGCATGGGCATTTTCGCGCACGGACAGGGCGGCATCGCGCAGATCGGACGTCTGTTGCATCGGGGGCCTCCGGCATCGGTTGGGGTCTGGTTCCGTGCTAGGCTCCAGACCCGGAGGGATGCAAGCCCGAAGCCTCGCGCAAGCGTGACGCGGCTTGATTGGCCATACGATGCGACAAGCCTCATCTTCGGTTTAATGCAAAGGATTTTTCCATGAACCGAAGAACTCTTTTTATCGGGGGCGCCGCCGCCCTGACCGCCTCTGCTGCGGCAGCCAGTCTTCTGTTGCCACGCAAGCTGCCCCCGGCTTTGACCTATACCCGAGACGGGTTCGCGATCGGCGGGACGGATCCGGTTGCATATTTCACGCATGCCCGCCCGATCGGCGGCGATCCGGCCTATACCCATGACTATGCAGGCGCCACATGGCGATTCATCAGCGCGCTGAGCCGGGATGAATTCGCCGGAAATCCTGACGCATACGCCCCTCGATACGGAGGCTTCTGCGCCTGGGCCGTCGCTGCCAAGAGCGCGTTGTTCAGCACCCAGCCCGACAATTGGGCCATCGTGGACGGCAAGCTTTACCTGAACTTCAGCGACGAGGTGCAGGCCGATTGGGACAAGGACCGGGCGGGGTTCATCCGGCAGGCTAATTTGCGCTGGCCCCGGATCGTGGCGTCCCTATGACCTGAGAAGCCTATGACCTGAGAAGGACGCCCCGGAAACCGGCGCGCCCCCCTCGCCCGACCTCACAGCATCATCTGATAACTCTCGGGGACCCAGCGAAACCCATCGCCCCGCGTCTCGACGTATCCCACCGCCGGAAACGGCATATGGTAGCCGATCATCGGCATCCGTTCGGACGCCAACATCCCCAGAATGGTCCGGCGGCTATTGGCTGCGGCTTCCTTGTCCATGTCGAACTTCACCTCCCAGTCCGGATACGCCAGCGACCAGACGTAGTGGTTCGCCAGATCGGCGGCGATCAGCAGTGACTTGTCGCCCGACGACAGGCGATAGCTCATGTGACCCGGCGTATGACCGAAGGCCGCGATTGCCGTGATCCCGGGTGCCGCGTCCTGCCCGTCACCGATGAATGTCATCTTCTCGGACAGCGGTCGCACCTTCGTCTCGAAGCCCTCGTTTTCCATTGCAGCCCATGCATCGAATTCGGTCTGACCGGTCACATAGGCGGCATTGGCAAAGGTCGGCGTACCATTCGCCATCAGTCCGCCTATGTGATCGCCATGCATGTGCGTCAGGACCACCGTGTCGATATCGCCGGTCGCATAGCCCGCGCCTTCGACGGCTGCGGTTATGTCTTCGGGCGATTGGCCCGTGTCGAACAGGATCAGGCTTTCGCCGTTGTTCACCAGGGTCGGGGTGAAAAAGAACTGATTCACGTCGGCGGGAATGAAGGCTTCGGCACTGACGGCGGCGAAGGTTTCCGCGTCGACGTTCATGCCGAAGATCTCCTGCGGCGGCGTCGGGTTGGTCAGCGTGTTGGCCAGTAGGGTCGTGACCTCCAGATCGCCCAGCATGAAGCGGCGGGCGTTCTGGACTGTCGGCTCCTGCATCGGGGCGGCGGCCTGAGCGGGAAGGACTGCCGCGATAGGCAGGGCGGCGCCTGCGCCAAGCGCGGCGCGACGGGTCATTAGGGTCATTGGAAATCCTCCGGTCTGTTGGTGCATTTTCTTCAACCTAGCCCGTCCCGCCCCGGCAGCCACTGCACAACGCCGCGAGGCGGACCACCACTGGACAGAACCCCGGCACGGGTGGCACATGATCCCGATAAACGGCATATCTGCCGGAACCGGGGCAGATCCGCCCGCACGAGACACAAGGCCCCCAATGCCCGACACCAGCACCGTTACCCGTTTCGCCCCCTCGCCCACGGGATATCTTCACGTGGGCAACATGCGCGCGGCTCTGATGAACTGGGTGATCGCGCGAAAGGCGGGCGGCACTTTCATCCTGCGTCTGGACGATACCGATCCCGAACGGTCACAGGACAGATACGCCGACGCGATCCGCGAAGACCTCGAGTGGCTGGGTCTGACATGGGACCGGGAGGAGCGGCAGTCGTCGCGTCTGGACCGCTATGCCGCCGCCGCCGACAAGTTGCGCGATATGGGTCGTCTGTACGAAGCGTTCGAGACCCCGACCGAGCTGGACCTGAAGCGCAAGAAGCAGCTCAACATGGGGCGACCGCCGGTCTATGACCGCGCGGCACTTGCCCTGTCCGATGCCGATAAAGATGCATTGCGCGCCGAACGCGGTGGCCATTGGCGCTTCAAGCTGGATCAGGAGCGGATCGAGTGGACCGACGGCATCCTCGGCCCGCTGTCCATTGACGCGGCTTCGGTCAGCGACCCGGTTCTGATCCGGGGGGACGGTCAGGTGCTCTACACGATCGCCAGCGTCGTCGACGATACCGAGATGGGCGTGACGCATGTGGTGCGCGGGTCGGATCACGTCACGAATACCGCGACGCAGATCCAGATCATCCAGGCATTGGGCGGCAAGGTGCCCGCCTTTGCGCATCATTCCCTGCTGACGGGGCCGCAGGGCGAAGGTCTTTCGAAGCGGCTGGGCACGCTGTCCCTGCGCGACCTGCGTGCCGCCGGGATCGAGCCGATGGCCCTGATTTCGCTGATGGCGCGGCTGGGATCGTCACAACCGACGGAGCTTCGGACCTCGCTGGACGAAATCGTCGAAGGGTTCGACCTGAGCCAGTTCGGCGCCGCCCCCACCAAGTTCGACGAGGCGGACCTGAAGCCGCTGACCGCCAGCTATCTACAGCATCTGCCCCTGTCGGCGGTCGAAGACGAAGTTGCGGCCATCGGCGTGCCCGAAGACCAGCGAGAGGCGTTCTGGACCGTTGTGCGCGACAACATCGCAACGCGCACCGAGATGGCCGGTTGGTGGCAGTTGATGACCGAAGGCGCCGCCCCTGAAATCCCGGAGGAGGACATCGATTTTATCAACGAAGCCATGGGCTTGCTGCCCGATGGACCTTGGACGGCGGAAACCTGGGGCGACTGGACAGGCGCGGTCAAAGCGGCCACCGGACGCAAGGGCGGCGCGTTGTTCAAGCCGTTGCGTCTGGCCATGACCGGGCGGACGAACGGGCCGGGCATGGGCGACCTGATGCCGTTGTTGCAAAAGAGGCCGCGACTCTAGAACCGACCAAGCCAGGGTCTGTCGAATTGCAAAACCTCGCGCATTGTCACACCCCCGTGACACAGGTCGCCAGGCGGTTGTCCGGTCGGGGGTGCAGGGTCATCTTCGCTGCAACCCCAGAGGATCTCGCATGCGGACCGAACGATTCACCTTCAAAGGCCATGACGGCAGTGACCTGAGCGCTCGTCTGGATCTGCCCGACACTGCCCCACTGGCCACAGCGCTGATGGTGCATTGTTTCACTTGCGGCAAGGACATCCCTGCGGCTCGACGCATTGCCGCCCGTCTGACCGGACTGGGCATCGCTGTGCTGCGGTTCGACTTCACCGGCCTCGGCCATTCCCAAGGCGAATTCGAGAATACCTCGTTCTCCAGCAACGTGCACGATGTGGTCGCCGCAGCGGCCGCCTTGGAATCGCGGGGGCATGCCGTCGACCTTCTGATCGGACACAGTCTGGGCGGCGCGGCAGTGCTGCGCGCTGCGCATGACATTCCGACTGTCAAGGCCGTCGCCACCCTCGGCGCGCCGTATGATCCGGGTCACGTCACGCATCATTTCAATGATGCGCTGGACAGGATCGCGCGCGACGGCGTCGGCGAGATCAAGCTGGGTGGACGGAAGTTGCGCATCGGCAAAGCCTTCGTCGAAGACATCTCCGGCCAGAATATGGAGCAGGCGATCCGAACGCTGAAGCCTGCCCTGCTGGTCCTGCATGCGCCCCGCGACGAAACCGTGGGCATCGACAGCGCGACGCGCATCTTTCTGGCCGCCAAGCACCCCAAGAGCTTCGTGACGCTTGACGATGCCGACCATCTGATCACCCGCGAGTCGGATGCGGATTATGCGGCCGACGTGATCGCGGCCTGGGCGACCCGCTATCTGGACCTGCGCCGTCCGGCCCCGCCGATCGGTGCCCCCGAAGGCGTCACCCGCGTGACCGAGGCCGACCGCGACGGCTTCGCGCAGGACATCAGTGCGTCGGGCGGCAAGCATCATCTGATTGCGGACGAACCCATGGCCTATGGCGGCACCGACCGCGGTCCGTCGCCCTATCAGCTGATGGCAGCCAGCCTCGGGGCCTGCACGTCGATGACGCTGCGAATGTATGCGCGGCGCAAGAAATGGCCGCTGGAAGGCATCTCGGTCGATGTCACGCACGACCGGATGCACGCGCAGGACGCGCCTTCGCCGGGGACCGAACGCATCGATCGGTTTCGACGGGACATCTGGCTGGACGGTCCACTGGACGCCGCCCAGCGTGCGCGCCTTATGGAGATCGCGGACCGTTGCCCGGTGCATCGCACACTGGAAACGGGGGCGAAGGTCGAAACCATCCTGCATGATCAGGCCATACCGCTTGACGATGAAAATCTGGAGCGCGCCGCAATCTGATAAGCAGGCCCGACGCGACCTAGACCGCGTCGGGCAATTCGTGGCGCAACTGCGCAAGCCGTTCAAGACAGACCTTGCCGGCACTGCGCATCTTATCCGGGTCACCGTCGCGTCCGATCTGGTTCAGATGGCGCGCGGCCTCCTGAAGCGGAAGGGCCCCGATGGCGCTGGATAGCGACAACAGGATATGCGTCTGGCTGCGAATGGCGGGCACGTCACCCGCAACCAGCGCGTCCTTCAGATATCGTTCCACCATCGCCAGATCTTCGCGCAGACGGTCCAGCAACTGGTCTTGGAATTCCGGGCCGGCTGCGCTCATCAATTCGGACAGCGTCACGGCGGACAGTGCCGGTGCCATTTCCGGTGCCCAGCCGGACGGATCGGGCGCAATCTTCAGATAGTGGTGGATTGTCTTGCTGAAATCCTCGATCGATCCCAGCGGCTTGGCCAGAATTCCGTCGGCCCCGGCTTCATAGATGACATCGCGGTTGTCGCGCAGGACATAGGCCGTCATCGCCAGCATCGAAGTGGGCGGCGCGATGCCCCGTGCCTGCCGCAGCCGTTCGGACCGCAGCACATCGAGACCGCCCAGCACCGGCATCTCGATGTCCACCAATACCAGGTCGAACCGTTCGCGGGCCATCCAGTTCAACGCCTCGATTCCGTCCCGCGCCAATTCGCATTCCGCGCCCAGCCGGGTCAGCATTCCGCGTACCAGCGTCCGGTTCGTCGCACTGTCGTCGGCGACCAGAACGCGGTACCCCCGCAGATCGGGCAAGGCATCGTCGGGCTCGTCGGCCCTGCACCAGACCGCCTTTGGAAGCGTCAGCGTCACACGCGCGCCGCCGGTCGCGACATTGGCCGCCGTCAGAATGCCGCCGATCGCCTTGGCATGGGCGGCGGCGATGTGCAGGCCCATCCCGGTGCCCGGAGCGCCCCCCTCGCCGCGCGCGGCAGGTTCGAACAGAACCGGTAGCAGATCGGGCGGAAACCCCTTGCCATTGTCGCTGACGCAGATGCTCAGGGTCTCGCCGTGGCTATACAACTCCGCGCCCAGCGTGACGCGACCGCCTTCGGCATGGCGCAGTGCATTGCCCATCAGGTTCGACACGATCCGGCGCAGATGCAGAAGGTTGATCTGCACAATGGCGGGAAGGTTCGCGGCGCGGTCCAGTGTAACTTTGGTGCCGGTACCATGCGCGGCCCCGTGCCAGCGCCGCACCTCATCGTCCAGAAAGCGGCTCAGATTCAGGTTGCCGACCAGTCCGACGGTGTCACGCGGTGTGCCACCCAGCAATTCCTCGACCAGACGGGCCAGCAATTCCGAGGCCGTCTGCACCCGGTCCAGTTGCTGTAGGGCGTCATCCGGCAGGGTATCGCGGTCCATCAGGCGCACGCCGCCGATCACATCGGACACCGCCGAACGGATGTCATGCGCCAGCAGTTGCATACCATCGGGCGCACCGGGTCCGGAGACCCCGACATCGGGGTCTTGAGCATCGCTACCGTTATGGCCCGCACTGTCTGTCATGCCACGGGATAGCCCAGTCGCTGCAGAGCCGTGCCGATCTCGTCCAATATGGCAGGGTCGTCGATGGTCGCGGGGACCTTGTCCAGAGTGCCATCCGCTACCTTGGCCATCGTGGCGCGCAGGGTTTTGCCGGATCGTGTCTTGGGCAGTCGATCCACCACGCAGGCCAGTTTGAACGCCGCGACAGGGCCGATGCGATCGCGGACCAGTTTGACGCATTCGGCTACGATCTCGGCCTCCGGCCGGTCGATGCCTTTGGTCAGGCACAGCAAGCCCAGCGGCAACTGCCCCTTCAGCGCATCACCGACACCGATCACGGCACATTCGGCGACGTCGGGATGCGTGGCAAGGATTTCCTCCATCGCGCCGGTCGACAGACGATGACCGGCGACATTGATCACGTCGTCCGTGCGCGCCATGATCCAGAGGTATCCATCGGCGTCGATCATGCCCGCATCGCCGGTTTCATAGTAACCGGGAAATGTCTCCAGATAGGCCTTGCGGAACCGCGCCTCGGCGTTCCACAGCGTCGGCAGGGTGCCAGGTGGCAGCGGCAGCCTGATCGCGATGGCACCCAGCGTGTCGACCGGCAACGGCTCTCCGGCCTCGTCCAGCACGCGCACATCATAACCCGGCATCGGCACCGAGGGCGAACCGGTCTTGACCGGCAACGCCTCCAGCCCGATCGGATTGCCGGCGATGGTCCAGCCGGTTTCGGTCTGCCACCAATGGTCGATCACCGGCTTGCCGGTCACCTTCGCGATCCAGTCGACGGTGTCGGGGTCGGCGCGTTCTCCGGCCAGGAAAATCGTCCGCAGACCCGACAGATCATGCCCGGCCATCATCGACGCCTGTGGGTCTTCGCGGCGGACCGCACGAAATGCAGTCGGTGCGGTAAAGAACGCTGCGACCTTGTGGTCGGCCATCACCCGCCAGAATGTGCTGGCGTCGGGGGTGCCGACGGGCTTGCCCTCGAACAGGACGGTAGTGCAGCCGTGGATCAGCGGCGCATAGCAGATGTAGCTGTGCCCCACGACCCAGCCGACGTCGGATGCGGCCCAGAAAACCTCGCCCGGCGCGACGCCATAGATGTTGGCCATGGACCAATCCAGCGCCACCAGATGTCCGCCGGTCGCACGCACCACGCCCTTGGGCGCGCCGGTCGTGCCGGAGGTATACAGGATATAGGCCGGATGATTGCCCGCGACGGGCACGCACTCCACCGGATCGGCCTCGATGAAATCCTCCCAGTCGGTGTCGCGCGGGGTCATGTCGGCAAGGCCCTGTTCGCGCTGCAGGATCACGCAGAACTCGGGCTTATGCGTGGCCTGAGCGATGGCCGCGTCCAGTAGAGGCTTATAGGGAACGATGCGTCCCGGTTCGATCCCGCAGGACCCCGCCAGGATCGCCTTCGGCTGTGCGTCGTCGATGCGAACGGCCAGTTCGGCGGCGGCGAAGCCCCCGAATACGACGGAATGGATCGCGCCGATCCGGGCGCAGGCCAGCATCCCATCCAGCGCCTCGGGGATCATCGGCATATAGATGATGACCCGATCTCCCTGCTCCACACCCCGCGCCTTCAACGCTCCGGCCAGACGGGCGACGCGATCCTGCAATGCGGCATAAGTGATACGCTTGACGCTGCCCGTTACAGGACTGTCATAAATAACCGCCAACCGGTCGCCATGCCCTGCCACGACGTGACGGTCGACCGCGTTCCAGCAGGTGTTGACCAGACCGTCCGCATACCATTCCGGCACCGGCCCGCCCAGATCGTGCAATGCCCTGGACGGCGCGCGGTCCCATTCGATAGTATGCGCCTGATCCATCCAGAAGCCTTCGGGGTCGTCGATCGACCGCTGCCATTCGGATTTCCAGCCCATCGCATCCCCCTTGCGTGTACATGTCCGTGTTCTAGTTTGCCCCGACGGCCACGCGCAAGGCTGCGCCTTCGGATCCGGAACATCGCCGCCGCGATTGCAACCGCTCCAGATCAATTGCGGGGAACGCGATGGGCGACATCCTCCGGGACAGAGCGGCCATGGTCTGCGCCTGCATCGACACGCACCTGATGTCAGGCGCAATCCTGTTCAACCTCGGACGATGCCTGGTCGGTTGGACCACGACCCGGCTTCAGTCGCACTTATCCGAAGCCGACCGGAAGTGATCGTCTTTACCTTGGCGATGGCGATGGCCATGATCGCCCTGCCACCTTGCGCCGACGCGCCCTGACCGGAAGGACGATCTGATGGACCTGCGACCGCTTGACGAGACCACTTCCGTCGCCCCGATGCTGGAGCCGTCGGACATGGCGGCAATGGCCCGCGAAGGCATCACAACGGTCATCTGCAACCGTCCGGACGCCGAGGTTCCGCCCAGCCACCGGGCCGCCGCGATGCAGTCCGCTGCCGAAGCCGTCGGGCTGGCTTTCGTGTTCAACCCGGTTGCAGGCGCAGCCCTGACCCTCCAGGCGGTCGAGGAACAGGCAGATGCCATCGACGGCGCGGAAGGATCGGTCGTCGCCTATTGCGCTTCGGGTACGCGATCCGCGATCCTCTGGGCGCTGGCGATGGCGGGGCGGATGCCGGTCGATGAGATTCTGGCGGCGACGGCGGGGGCCGGATATCAACTTGACGGTCTGCGGGCGCAGATCACGGCATTGGAGGCCCAGCAATGACCGTCGCGAACAGCCCGGCAGGCAAGCGTTGGCATGACATGGGGGGCGACCTCGATCATCCGCTCGCGGGAACGATCCCCAAAGCGGACCACGATTTCGCGATCTGGGAGAAACGGGTCGATGCGCTCGTGGTGTTGGCTGGCAAGAAGGGTGTCTTCACCGTCGACGGTTTGCGCCGGGTGCTGGAGGACATGGGGGAAGACGCGTTCGAGACCATGACCTATTACGAACGCTGGGTCGCCGCGCTTAATCAGAACATGCTGGAACAGGGCATCTATTCGGTGGCTGAGCTGGGCGCGCGCATGGAACAGGTGCAGGCGCGGGGCACCACCTACGGAGAAGCGAACGATGCCCACGCCTGACCCCCTCGCCCCCGGTGCGCGCGTGCGCGTCCGCACCATGATGCCCCCCGGCCACGTCCGGACGCCCGCCTATCTGCGCGGCCACGTCGGACGGGTCGAGCGCGTCCTCGGCCCCTTCGGCAACCCTGAACAGAAGGCCTATGGCCATACCGGCGACAGGCTGCCCCTCTATCGCGTACGCTTCGCAATGGCAGACATATGGCCCACGTCCGAGGCCCCGTCCGACACGCTGGACGCCGAAATCTATGCCCATTGGCTGGAGCCGCTCTGATGCCCCACGATCACCAAGACCACGACCACGATCATTCCGGCATGTCGCCCTCGGGGCATCCCTACCGTGAAGATCAGGACAGGACACGCAGCTATTGGCAGACAATGGAAATCGCGGCCCGCGAATTGATGATCGAGAAAGGTGTCATCACGGCGGATGAGGTTGCCGCCCAGATCGACGCGATGGACGCCCGCAGCCCGGCACGCGGGGCTGCCATCGTCGCCCGGGCCTGGCTGGACCCCGAATTTCGAAAGCTGTTGCTGGTCGATGCACCCGCAGCCTCGACCGAACTGGGGATCGACATCGGGCCTTTGAACCTGATCGCGGTCGAGAACACCGACAAGGTGCACAACGTCGTCGTCTGTACGCTCTGCTCCTGCTATCCGCGCGACCTGCTGGGCCTGCCGCCCGACTGGTACAAATCCCGCGCCTATCGGACCCGCGCAGTGCGCGAACCACGCAGGGTATTGGCCGAATTCGGTGTCGAGGTGCCGCAGGACGTGACGGTCCGCGTCCACGACAGCACCGCCGACATGCGCTACATCGTCATTCCCGCGCGGCCTGGGGGTACCGACGGGATGGACGAAGCCGCGCTGGCGACCCTCGTTACGCGCGACAGCATGATCGGCGTGGGACAGGCGCGGCAGCCGGGCTAGGCCAGTCCCGTTGCGGTCTCAGCGGCCCCGAATTCTCGGATCCAGCGCGTCGCGCAGCCCGTCGCCGACATAGTTGATCGACAGCACGACAAGCGAGATCGCCGCACCGGGCCAGAAAGCGCGACCGGGATACAGCTCCAGATAAGGGACACCATCGTTCAACAGACGACCCCATGTCGGGAAATCCGGTGGAAAACCGAGGCCGAGGAAGGACAGGGCGCTTTCCGTGATGATCGCGGTCGCGATGCCCAGCGTGGCAGACACCATGATCGGCGAGAGAACGTTCGGCAGGACATGCCGCGTCACGATCCGCCGCGAGGGCGTGCCGATGGACCGCGCGGCCAGCACGAATTCCCGCTCCTTCAAGGCCAGCACATCGCCGCGCACAATGCGAGCGGTCTGCATCCAAGACGTGACGCCGATGGCCGCGACGATCAGGATGAAGATCCCCGTCTCCACCCCGAAAGCGGCAGTCAGGGGTTCGCGAAACAGCAACACCATGACCAGCAGCAGCGGCAGCAGCGGCAGCGCCAGAAACAGGTCGGTGAACCGCATAAGCGGCCCGTCCAGCCGCTTGAAGTAACCGGCCAGCACACCGATCAGCGTGCCCAGCACTAACGACAGGGCCATCGCCGTCAGGCCCACGGCCAGCGAAACACGACCGCCCGCGATCATCCGGGCGAACATGTCGCGCCCCAACCGGTCGGTGCCGAGCGGATGCGCGAGACTGGCCCCCAGATTACGTGACCGCATGTTGGATTTGATGCCCGACTCCAGATCGACGAATAACGGTCCGAACACCACCAGACCCACAATCGCCAGAAAGATGGCCGCCCCCGCCATCGCGCCCTTGTGGCTGCGGAACTGGTCCCAGACGTCCCACCACTGGCTGCGGGCGCGGGTCAGCAGGATCGGCTCCGCCCCGGCAACGGCGGCCGAGGCGACGACAGTGGCCATGTCGCCCCCGACGGGCGTGTCCGGGTCTCGGGCATCAGTCATAGCGGATCCTCGGATCAAGAATGCCATACAGGACATCCGCGATCAGGTTGAACAGCACGATCAGCACCGCGAAGATGAAAGTCAGCGTCTGCACCATCGGCAGGTCGTTGGCCTGAATGGCGGTGATCAGAAGCTGGCCGATGCCGTTCACCTTGAACACCTGCTCGGTGATGATCGCGCCGCCGAAAATGGCCGGGACACCCAGCGCGATGACCGTCACGACCGGGATCATCGAATTGCGCAGCACGTGGACCAGAACCACCGTCTTCTCGCGCAGGCCCTTGGCGCGCGCCGTGCGGACGTAATCCTGGTTCAGGTTGTCCAGCATCGACGCCCGCATGAAGCGCGACAACTGCGACGTGATCTGCAATGCCAGCACCATCACCGGCAGGAACATCTGCCGCACCTGCATCCCGAAACTCTCCCATGAATCCACGACCAGCCGGGTATCATAGATTGACGGGAACCACCGAAGCTGCACCGCGAAGATGATGATGACCAGCACCCCTGAAAAGAACGGCGGCACCGAAAAGCCGATCATCGTGACGAAGGTGCCGACCTGATCGAAGGCCGAATACTGGCGGTAGGCCGAATAGATTCCGACCGGGATCGCGATGGCGATCGCGACCAGATAGGCCGTGCCCACGACCCAGAGGGTCTGCGGAATGCGCTCGGCGATGGTGATGAAGACCGGTGCGCGGTTCTGCCAGCTGATGATCCGCAGACGTCCGTCGGCGAAATTGGTGTCGAAGAGGTAATCGAAAACGTTCAGCGGTTCGACCCAGAAGAACTGAACGATCCATTTCCAGAACCGGATATGCACCGGCTCGCCCAGTCCCAGGGCCTGCCGCATCTGTTCCTTGATCTCGGGCGGGACGGTCAGCGGCACGTTGGCCATCGGATCCCCCGGAGCCAGTTCGAGCAGCAGGAAAATCACCAATGCGATGAACAGAAGCGTCGGGATCGCGAACAGCAATCGTCGGATGGTGAAGGTCAGCATACCTTACGCCTCGGTTCAGGTCATCGGGGGATGGGGGGGCGCGGACGCCGCCCCCGATAGGTCAGGAAACGATCATTCGCCGATGCGATACCAGTCGGCGACGTTCCACAACTCGCTGTCCCAGACGTTCAGCTTGACGCCGCCCAGGCTGTTGGCGTGCGCTGACAGACGGCCACGGTGCACCAGTGGGATCTGACCGCCGTTCGACACGTACATGTCGTTCAGCTCCTTCGCGATGCGCTGACGCTCTTCGGGGGCGGCCGTGCGGCTCAGTTCCGCCCAGAGTTCGTCGTACTCCTCCATGCAGAACCGGGGGATGTTCTCGCCCTGCCACTGGTTCTCGGGGCTTGGGATCTTGCTGCAAAGCGGGCCACCCAGATACGACTGCGGATCGGTGCCGTTGAAGGTATTGGCGTACATTTCGACATCGGCATAGAACTTCTGGATGGTATCTGGCGATCCCGCGTCCCCGCCGAAGAACACCGAGCCGGAAATGTTGCGAAGCTCGACCGCGAAGCCGATTTCTTCCCACCATTCCTTGATCAACTGCTGGAAGTCCTGACGCACTGCGTTGGTGGACGTCTGGTACAGCATCCGAAGCTCGACGCCGTCCTTTTCGCGGACACCGTCGCCATCACTGTCGACGTAGCCCGCGTCATCCAGCAACTTCTTGGCGCCTTCGATATCCTGCTCCGAACATTCAAGCGCGGACGAATTGAACGCCTCGGGCGCGGGCACCAGGTTGCAGGTGACCTTGCCGGCCTGACCATAGCCGATTTCGACCAGCAACGGCCGGTCGATGGCCAAGGACAGGGCCTTATAGACGGCGGGATCCTGCAGGAACGGGTGCGGACGGATCACCGACCGTTCGTCCGGGCCAAGTGCCGGATCGGGGTTGGTGTGGTTCAGCTCGATGCGCTCGACCAGCGGGCCGAAGCCGACGACGGTCGTGCCCATACCGCCGGTTTCCATCTGGGCAATGACCTCGGGGGCCAGTTGCAGGTTCCAGGCATAGTCGAATTCGCCGGTCTGCATGACCGCGCGACCCGCCGCTTCGGCGTCGCCGCCGCCCTTGAAGTTGACCTTGGCGAAGGCAGGCTTGCCCTCGAACCGGAAGTTCGGATTGGCCGACAACGTGATCACGTCGTTGGTCTTGAATTCGTCCACGACGAACGGTCCGGTGCCGATCGGATTGAAGTTCTCTTCCGTGCAGGTCGAAGCTGCGGCCCCTTTGCAATTTTCGAACTGGGCCTTCTGCAGGATCGGGCTCTCGCCGCCGGCGAAGGCGGTATAGGGATAGGGCGTCGGCTCCTTGAAGTTGACGACGACCGTCAACTCGTCGGGGGTCTCGACACTTTCCACCGGCTCGAATTTCGCCCCCTGGGCGCAGCCGCCTTCGGGGTCGGTGCAATATTCATAGGTGAACTGCACATCCGCACTGGTGAAGGGCGTGCCGTCGGACCACACAAGGCCCGGCGTGATCTTCCAGGTGATCGACATCAGGTCTTCGGAGACGCCGCCATTCTCGACGGTGGGAATCTCGTCGACCAGCCAGGGCTGGATCGTGCCGGTTTCGTCAAAGCGGGCCAGCGGCTCGACCACCAGGCTTGCCGCCTCGACGTCCTTGGTGCCGCCCGACAGGAACGGGTTCATGGTCGACGGGGCTTGCCAGTACAGGATGCTGACTTCGCCGTCGCGCCCGCGCTCGCCTTCATGGCCCTCGGCAAAGACCGGGGCCGCGACGGCGAGCAGCGCCGCGCTGGCAAGCAGGACTGTTTTCGTATTCATGGATTACTCTCCTTGTTGGGCTCGACCATCGTTGTGGCCTCTGTATGTCTGCGGGTTGTGCCGCTTGGTCTTATGCTGTCGTGCAGGTGGCATGCAGCCCAATGGCCGGGCTGCACCTCACGGAATTCGGGGTCGATGCGGCTGCACACCTCCATCACACGCGGACAGCGGGTAGAGAAGTTGCAACCGTCAGGCGGATTCGCGGGACTGGGCACGTCGCCCTGCAACACGATGCGATCCCGCTTTTGTCCTGCCTTGGCCGGATCGGGTTCCGGCACGGCGGACAAAAGCGCCTCGGTATAGGGATGCAGCGGCGTGTCGTACAACGCATCGCGGGGGGCCAGTTCGACCAGCTTTCCCAGATACATGACTGCAACCCGGTCCGCGATATGGCGCACCATCGAAAGGTCGTGGCTGATAAACAGGTAGGTCAGGCCAAGACGGCCCTGCAATTCCTCCAGCAGGTTCACCACCTGCGCCTGTATCGACACGTCCAATGCGGCAATCGGCTCGTCGCAGACAATGAACTTGGGGTTCAGCGCCAGTGCGCGGGCGATCCCGATGCGTTGCCGCTGACCGCCGGAAAATTCGTGCGGATAGCGGTTAACGAAGGTCCGGTTCAGCCCGACCTGATCCATCAACTCCCCGACCCGCGCGATGCGCTCGGCCCGCGACATGCGGGTATGTTCCGACAGCGGCTCGCCGATAATGGCCCCGACGGTCATGCGCGGGTTAAGCGACGCCTGCGGATCCTGGAAGACCATCTGCATCGTGGGGCGCATGGTCCGCAAACTCATCTGCGACTCCTGCCCGATGGCCCGACCGTCCACGATGATCTCTCCGTCGGTAATATCATACAGCCGCAGCACCGCGCGCCCGCAGGTGGACTTGCCGCAACCGCTCTCGCCGACCAGACCAAGCGTCTCGCCTTCGACGATATCGAAACTGACGCCATCGACGGCCTTCACCGCGCCAACCTGACGGCGCAGGATGCCGGCATGGACCGGGAAATGCATCTTCAGGTTGCGCACTTCGACAAGTGGTCTGGTCATGCCGCCCCCTCTTTTGCCGTGTGGGCAAGCGGATGAAAACAGGCGACGTCGTGACCCGGACCGACGGTTTCGCGTTGCGGGTTTTCGGCGTGGCACCGCTCGAATGCCAGCGGACAGCGGTCACGGAACGCACAGGCCGTGGGGGCGGCACCCAGCATCGGCGGCTGCCCCTCGATCACCTGCAGCTTGGCCGCGCGCTTGCCCGATACCGTCGGGATCGTCTTGAGCAGGGCGCGCGTGTAGGGATGGCGCGGATCGTTGAACAGCGGAAACACTTCGGCGTGTTCGACGATCTGCCCGCCGTACATCACCGCAACCCGGTCGGCGATGCCCGCGATCACGCCCAGGTCGTGGGTAATCCAGACAATGGCCATGCCCAGCTTGCTGCGCAGGTCCTCGATGATTTCCAGGATCTGCGCCTGGATCGTGACGTCCAGCGCCGTCGTCGGCTCGTCCGCGATCAGAACCTTGGGGTCGCAGGCCAGCGCGATGGCGATCATCACGCGCTGCCGCATGCCACCTGAAAACTGGTGCGGGTAATCCGACAAGCGACCGGCGGCACCGGGAATGCCGACCAGTTCCAGCAGCTCGATAGCCCGCGCCCGTGCCTGTTTCTTGTTCAGACCCATATGGCGGCGCACCGGCTCCATGATCTGGAAGCCCACTGTGAACACAGGATTGAGCGAGGTCATCGGGTCTTGGAAAATGAACCCAACGTCCGAGCCTCGTATATCGCGCAACCTGGCCGGCGTGACCTGCAGCAGGTCTTCGCCATCCAGCAAAACCTTCCCCTCGCGCACTTCTGCAGGGGGTGACGGCAGAAGACCGACCAGCGACATCATCGTGACCGACTTGCCGGACCCCGATTCGCCGACGACGCCCAGCAGTTCGCCGGGTTTCACCTCGAAGCTGACCGAGTTTACGGCGTGAACCTCGCCCCTGCGCGTTTCAAAGACCGTGCGGAGGCCCCGGACCTCCAGCACGTTTCGGGTGTCGCCGTCCGGCATCCACCGCTCCCCATGTCCGGCATCCTTCAAGGTGGATGCAGTTTGTTCTCTGAGGGTCTTGCGCCCGTCATCTGAAGGCGACGCTATCAGATGATCCCGGTCCCGCAAGCGGTTTGCCCGTTTCCTGTGCAGCCCGCCCGGATCGCCCGAAGATTGTGCCGTTGGCTTGACTGTTGCCCGCGCGGGCAGCACCCATTGGACTGCACCTCCTGCAAAGGTCACCCCCGATGTCGCAAACCCGTTCCCGCCCAATGATTCTGACCGCCCGCGAGATCATGGAAAAACTTGTGGCATTCCCGACGGTCAGCCGTGACCCGAACCTCGATCTGGTCGATTGGGTCGAAGATTACCTCGCGTCGCACGGCGTCCCGGCCCGCCGGGTTTACGACGCGACCGGAAAAAAGGCGGCGCTCTACGCCAATGTCGGTCCCGAGGTGGCGGGGGGAATCGTATTGTCGGGTCATACCGATGTCGTGCCTGTCGATGGGCAGGACTGGACGATGGATCCTTTTGCCGTGACCGAGAAAGACGGGCGGTATTACGGGCGCGGCACCTGCGACATGAAGGGCTTCGACGCACTTGCCCTGGCAATGGTGCCCTATGCCCTGTCACGCGGTATCACGCGCCCCCTGCAAATCGCGCTGTCGTATGACGAGGAAGTCGGCTGTATCGGCGCACCGCCGATGATCGACGACATGCTGACACACCTGCCCCGCGCCGCCGCCGCCATCATAGGGGAACCGTCGATGCTGCGACCGGTGACGGGGCATAACGCTTCATCGATCACCGATGTCCACATTCACGGATACGAGGTCCATTCCTCGAAGCTGCCGCAAGGCGTCAGCGCCATCCACGAGGCGGGGCGCGTTCTGGGCTGGGTCAACGACTTGAACGACATGCTGATGGCGGAAACGCCCGACCCGGTGTCCGCAATGTTCGATCCTCCGCATACGACCGCCCATGTCGGTTTGATTGCGGGCGGCACGGCGCACAACATCACCGCAAGGGACTGCACCTTCAAGTTGGGCTTTCGGGTGCCTGCGGGCGACGACCTGGAACGTCACGAAGCAGCGTTGTCGGCTTTTCTGACAAAGCTGAATGCAACATTACGCACCAGGCACCCCAACGCTGGCGTCACATGGGACCGCAACCCGGGCGTGCCCGCGCTGAAACCGGAAACCGACGGCGTGGCCGAGGCGCTGATCCGCAGCCTGACGGGCGACAACGGCACCCACGTCGTGACCTATGGCACCGAAGCGGGTCAGTTTCAGGAACGCGGCTATTCCGCCGTGGTCTGCGGGCCCGGCGACATCGCGCAGGCGCACCAAACCGATGAATGGATCGATAAGGCTCAGTTCCACGCGGGCGAGGATCTGTTGAAGCGCGTGATCGATACGCTGATCTGATCGACTACCGGGCGGGAACCGATCGATGCAGATCCTCAGGTTATTCTCGACAAGATCGACCTTTGCCTGGACGGCCCGCCGCCCCGCCCGCGCGGACGATATGATCCGGGTGCCGTCACGGGCCCGCGCCAAACAGCGCGAAGGCTGGCCCGCCGGTCAAGGCGACGTGCCCCGCACCCGCGAAGACCGTCGTCAGGAGGGACGCGACTCCGATCAATCCTGATCGACTTGCAGGTTTGCGTTCTCAGGCGCACCTTGCCCGAAAAGGAGACCTGCAATGCCCGTCAAGAACCGCTTCGCCGAACTGCTGCCCGAGATCACAGCCTGGCGCCACGACCTCCACCAAAACCCCGAAATCCTGTTCGAGACACACCGCACGTCCAGGATCGTCGCCGATAAACTGCGCGACTTCGGCTGTGATGAAGTGGTCGAAGGCATCGGTCGCACCGGTGTTGTCGGCGTCATCAAGGGCAAGACCGGCTCGGGCAAGGTGATCGGTCTGCGCGCGGACATGGACGCCCTGCCGATCCACGAACAGACCGGTCTGGATTATTCTTCCAGGACGCCGAACGCGATGCACGCCTGTGGCCATGACGGTCACACGTCGATGTTGGTCGGTGCCGCCAAATACCTGTCCGAGACGCGCAATTTCGACGGTACCGTCGTCCTGATCTTCCAGCCCGCCGAAGAAGGCGGCGGCGGCGGCAAGGAGATGTGCGACGATGGCATGATGGACCGCTGGAACATCCAGGAAGTCTACGGCATGCACAATTGGCCCGGTCGCCCCGTCGGCAGCTTTTCCATCCGGTCCGGCACGTTCTTTGCGGCCACAGACCAGTTCGACATCACGCTGGAAGGCCGTGGGGGCCACGCCGCCAAACCGCACGAAGTCGTCGATACCTGCGTGATGACCGCCCAGTTCGTAACCGCCTTGCAGACCATCGTATCGCGCAATGCCGACCCGGTGGAGCAGATCGTCGTGTCGGTCACATCGCTGGAATCGTCGTCCAAGGCATTCAACGTGATCCCCCAGCGGATGCAGGTCAAGGGCACCGTCCGCACCATGACCGATGCGATGCGCGATCTTGCGGAACAACGGATCAGGGACATCAGCGCCGGTATCTGCGCGACATTCGGCGGCTCGGCAGACGTCACGTATCACCGAAGCTATCCCACGATGGTCAACCACGACGAACAGACCGCTTTCGCGGCAGAGGTCGCAACCGCGGTGTCGGGTGGCTGCGACGAGGCCCCCCTTGTCATGGGCGGCGAGGATTTCGCCTTCATGCTGCAGGAACGGCCCGGTGCCTATATCCTGGTCGGCAACGGCGACACCGCCCCCGTTCACCATCCCGAATACGACTTCACCGACGAGGCAATTCCCGCCGGTTGCAGCTGGTGGGCCGAAATCGTTGAACGCCGGATGCCTGCGACCTGATCCGCGCCTGACGCAGACGGGTCGCACCAAAGGGCGACCCGTCTTGGCCCGGACGACGCGCTGACCGGCTACATCGCCGCAGGCGTCAGGAAAGGTTCGATATACGACAGCACCTCGGCCCGCCCGTTCAGACCCAGCTTGCGGCATGCCCGTCCCTTGTAGGTCTCGACCGATTTGTCGCTGATGCCCAGGCGCTGCGCGATTTCCTTAAGCGTGAACCCCCGCCCATAAAGGTGCAGCGCCTGGCGTTCCCGCGCGCTCAGCTTCGGAATGCAGGCTTTGTCGACCTTGTCGGCATCTGCGGCGACGGACCGCAGCGCCATGGCCAGAACGTCAAGACCCATGTCACGGTCCACGACCCGGCGGATGGCATGTCGGTTGATGATCAGACCTGATCCCTTGCCAAAAAGCACGACACGGTTCGACGGGCAATCCAACAGGTCGGATGCACCGCTGACCGGGTCATCCAACGCATCAGGGTCAAGAACGACTATGGATTTCCCGATGACGCTGATCTCGTCACAGTCATGAATATCGATCCTTCGGACCTCGCCCAGTCCGGCCCGTTCGGCCGCACACTGAACGTCGGTCAGAAATGCATCGCACGGCGACATGACAACCACCGGAACAGGGCGGGCTGTGCGTATCATGACTTCGGAGGGAGCATTGGTGGACAGGGTGGATAAATGCTTCATAGGAAAACCTTTGAAAATACAAATTACGTCTCAGTCGTTGGCGGAAATTCGCCCGAAAGGCCAAATAGTCGGCATTCCCCGGCCTGCTAATGCGCAGGTCACGAAAATGCCTTGGTCTTAACTCATCTTTAACACATCCCCCGATAATTATCGACTCAAGGATTAGCTATGTCATGATTATTCATGACCTATCCGGGAACAAACCGTTTCCACTGCGATCCTGGCACCGCAAACCTTCCAGTATGGTAAGGATTTCAGGTGGATAATCTCCACAAGTGGCCCTCGAACTGCGCTTGTAAGGTTTTGCCTGACTGTATTCGTCCCGTTTCAGATGCAAATCATTCCCTGTTCCGACTGACCTGGGGGTCTTTGGACGACTGACACGACCGCGGACTGATTCGTCCGGGTCCGATTTCGCGACGGTATTTCATCCTCGGCGCGGGTCCTGTCGTCTTTCTTTTGTCCCTTCTCGTCCGTCGACATTGCCGACTACGGTTCCACGCCGTCGGCCACTTCAGGAAGGTTGATCGTCGCCGTGTTGGCGGCGGCATCAGAGAAGGACGGAGACTCCAATGAAAAAGTTCCTCACAACAACCGCGATCGCATCGGCGCTCGCACTGCCGGCGACGGCGGCGCACGAAAGTACCGATGTCACCCAAACCGTTGGCGCGCTTCAGGCCGCCCTCAATTCCATTGTCATCAACTTCGACGGCACCACCGTATCTCAGGCGGCCACCAACGCAGCCAACCTGATCAACTACACGGCCGACGATCTGCATGACGTTCTCCAGACGACCGATCCCAGCACCGGTGACGGTGGTCTCGGCCAGTTCGCTGTCAACAGCCTGGTTTCGACAGGCGGCTTCTCGGGCGGCGTATTCACGGGCGCCTTTGACGACGTCACGCAAACCGCGACCAACGTCGCCAACAGCATCGAAGCCCTGAACCTCGAAGACCTGGATCAGGATCTCGAGGCCACGCAGGTTGCGATCAACTCGATCTCGGGCCCGACCGGCATCACGAGCTTTAACCAGACGGCCGTCAACGCCGGCAACCTGGCAACTCTCGATGGTGTGCAGAACGACCTTGATCAGGATGTCGACGATACCGTCCAGACCGCCAGCAACTCGGCAGTGTCCAGCCAGGGCATCATCGTCATGGGGGCCGGAAACAGCCAGTCCGCGACAAACGTGGTGAACAGCGCGACTATCGTCGGCAGCGTCGGCAACCATCTTGAGCAGGACGTCGATGACACCCTGCAGGACGCGTCGAACCTGTTGTCCAACGGCGGCGGTGAAAGCATCTTCACCTTCGATCAAAGCGCGGTCAACGCGGCCAACCTGGCCACTGTCGACAGCCTCGATGACGATGTGAACCAGGACGTCGCTGATCTGGCTCAGACTGCTTCGAACGCTGCAGTCAGCACGGGCGGTATCTTCAACGGTGTTCAGGCCGCGACCAACGTCGCAAACAGCGTCACTGTAGCCGGGGCCGTCGATGACGACATCATCCAGAGCGTCAGCGAGAGCGGGCACCATCCCCAGCCCGTGTCGCAGTCTGCGTCCAACGTGGCCGACGCCGACGGCGATGTCGGTGGAATGATACAGAACGCTGTGAACGCCGCCAACCTGGCCACGGCCGCAAGCGTGGGCGATAACGTCGATCAATACGCCTACGATCTGGATCAGGACGCTGACAACCTGGCCTTTGCCTTCGACGGCAATATCAACCTCGTCGATCAGGCTGCGACCAACGTGGTCAACAGTCTTGATATCGCCGGTACGGTCGGTGGCAATGTGTCCCAGACCCTCGGCGACTCGTCGCAGACGGCCGGAAACACTCTGGACGGTGTCCTGAGCATCTCGAACTCGACTCAGGCCGCCGTCAATGCCGCGAACCTCGCGACGCTGATGACTGTCGGCGGTGATATCGACCAGACCGTCGAAGACGTTGATCAGCTTGCAACGAACGAGGCACTTCTGGTAATCGGTTCGGTCGCAGGTAACGAGGTTGATCCAGTCACTATGGAAGCGATACCAGCCACTCAGGAAGCGACCAACGTCGCCAACAGCGTGTCTGCTGCCGGTGACGGGCTCGAGATCGAAACGCTCGATCAAGAGGTGATTGATGCGACCCAGATTGCCGCCAACAACATCGGTGCATCGCCGATCGGGGGCGATGAAGTGACCGGTGTCGCGAACGTCAACCAGACCGCCGTCAACGCCGCGAACCTCGCGACGCTGCAGGACGTCAATGTCTCGCTGGACCAGTCCGTCTCGGGCCTTGGACAGCTGGCCATCAACACTGTCGTTGATGTCGATGCATCGAAAGGTGGCATCTCGGACCTGACGCAGGCTGCGACCAACGTTGCCAACTCGGCCACGCTGGATGACGTCGAAGCCTCGGCGACCCTGACCCAGACGGCCGACATGACCGGCTTCCTGAATGGTCAGGCTGCACTGAACTATGTCGAGTTCGGCAAGTTCGGTGTGACGACTGCGGCCCAGACCGCCACCAACGCGGTAAACCTGGCCACGCTGGACGCGTTGCGCGGAACCCTGTCGCAGGAAGTCATCAACGGCGCCCAGATCGCGGGTAACCTCGTGAACTACTCCGGTTCGACTGGTTCGGCTCCGTTCTTCGACTCGGCCGGGACCGTCAGCGGTCTGACCCAGACTGCGGTCAACGCCGCGAACCTGGTGACCGTGAAGACGCTGCCCGACCTCGGCGGTCTGGAAGTCTCGCAGTCCTACTCCGGCTTCCAACTCGCCGGCAACGGTCTCTACGACGCCGATACGATCAATAATGTGACGCAGGCCGCGACCAACGTTGCGAACTCGATCAGCAACCCGCCGCCGTCGGTCCCGTAATCTAGGGCACCACGATAGATCAATCGGAATGGCGGCACCCCGCCGCCATTCCTCCCCCGCCCCTCAAAATCGGTATCTTCCCATGCAGCGCACGCTCACAGCTCTCGCCCTTCTCGGCCTGACGACGACAGCCGCCGTAGCGGAAGGCCCCGAAGGCATCATCCTCAATCAGATCGCCACCGGCGACCAGATCGGCACCAACATCGCAGTCGTTCAGGGCAGCTCCTACATTCTGAACGGTGACGACGCTCCGGACATGGACGGCTATTCCGAGTTGTTTGACGAATTCGTGACAGTCGGCGAAGGCTCCGGCGTCGGCCTGCCCCCTGTCATTTCTGCCGACCAGGTCGACCAGTCGGTGCTGAACGCGGTCAACATTCTGCTGTCAAGCGGCACCGTGGTATCCCAGGCCAATCAGACTTTTCTGGGCGAACAACGCGCCATCAACATCATGGAAGCCAGTGAAGAAGGCGGATCCCTCGCCGTGTCCCAGACCGGCGAGAACCTTGCGAACATCATTATCGTCGAACAGGTGGACAACGTCCGGCAGGCCTTCGGCCCCGGCGCGATCCAGCAGGTCATCAACGAAATCGGCGGCGGCACCGGCAGCCTGCGTGGCATAAGCCAGATCGGGCGCAATACCGCGAACATCGTGATCGCTGACGTGTCCATCGGATCGGGGGAACAGCTTTTCCCCGATGAGACCTCGCAGGAAATCGAGAACACGGTCAATCTCGATCAGGCCGGGTCGCTGCCGGGCCGGATCGTGCAATCCGGCACCAACATCGGCAACGTGCTGATCGCGGACGAGGTCTATAACGTCGCGCGGGTCTTCTCGGGCGATCAGATCGTAAGGAACACCGTCAATGCGGCTGACGGCCGGACGCCCTACGGCGTCAGCCAGTCGGGTCTGAACATCGCCAACTTCGTATCTGCGAATATTGTCAACGGCCTGACGCAGGTGTCCGATGGTCGCCAGGTCGTCGAGAACAACCTCGAAGGCGTGACCCTGGCCGATCTGGAAAACGGCGTCCCCGGCTATACCCATTCCAGCACGAACATCGTGAACCTTCTGGATATTCGCAACGACGGCTCCTCCCGCTCGGGCGATCCTATCGTGGCGACCCAACGCGCCGATCAGGAACAGCGGGTTCAGGCCAGCGATGGCATCCATACACAGGTCGGCAATGCGGCCACGATCGAGCGATGATGCCAGTCACTTGATCGATGTCAAACGACGCCCCGTATCAGAACCCGATTTCCGAGCATGACTGCGATGCACACCAGGGCCCGGCGCTGATTCGCGGCGCCTCGGGCCATTCCTCCGGTTTGTTGACGGAATAATCCACCGCACGCCTGCCATAGATCTGGGCGCTGTCGGCCAATCGCTCACCGCAGATCGACGCGCCCTGCGACCGGACCAGCCGCTTGACCAAACGGCTGAGGCGCGCGTCCGTGCCCTGCGGCTCGGGCAGGCCAAGCGTCTGGAAGAAACGGCCGATTTCGGCTGAATCGTTGACCGGCGACCCCGGAAGGGTCTGCTCGCAGGTGAAGGCAAGCGTCCGGTAATTCACCATCGATTCAAGGAAAAGCGTCGGATCGTAAGGCGGGGTTTCGGGCGCAGGGCGCTCCTCCACCGGCGGCAAAGTGGTCTGCGCCGCGACCGGCCCCCAGACCAGTCCGACGGCAAATGCCATCACGATCGTAGCCCGCATCAGGTCGGCTCCACCGCGACGGCGGTTACACTTGCATCGGTAACCTGCTGCTGCGCCTGAAATTTCGGCAGGAAGCGATCGCAACTTCCGTCATGGTTCAGCGTTTGCGACACGATGTCATAGGCAGCTTCGGCCAGCATCCACCGGATACCCGCGTGCAGGCCTTCCTGCGATCGCGATCCGATCTGCACGTCGAACAGTTCGTCCCCGAAGAACCGGAAGATCGACCCGAAAACCTCGACCCCGACAGCCTGCTTGGAATAGGCCTCGGCCATCAGCAACTCGGTCGTGCGCGTATCGGTCACCCGCAGATCCGCCGCTACCGTCAGCGCGAAATTCCGGCGTCCGCCGGAAAGTCCGAACAGTCCGGCTTCGGCCCCGCGAGAATAGGTGTTGAAATCAAGCTGCGTGATCGCGCCGTCGATGACGATGTCAGAGCCACGCAGCGACCCCCGCTCCAGCGGGCGATAGTTGAGCGGCTCGCCTTCAACGATGGTCACGCGGCCATCACCCAGGATCTGCTCGCGGGCGCGGGCGATCTCGAATTCGGTGACGGTCGTGTTCACGCGGTTCACCTGCCGGACACCGGCCCGAGAAAGCGCGGTCACCAACATCCCGGCCGTATCGCGCGGGATATACCCGCCCGTTTCGTCGACTTCGATCTTCTGCGTCAGGTCCGAGATGATATGGACGGAAAAGACGCGGTTCGAGTTTCGAACGGCGGACGAATTGGACAGGCATTCAAGCGCGGCATCAGCCGGCGTGGCCGTGACAACCGGGATCGTGCCGTTGAATTGCGGGGTCGGGGCGCTGAACGGGATCGGCAATGCGGACTGGCAACCTGCCAGAACCAGAGTGGCGACGATGCTTGCGCGGAAACGAAGCGATTTCATTCGCCGGCCGCCGAGACCGGAATGGCGTTCATGACGGCGACTGCCTCTTCTATGGAGGTGGAACTAAATGCCGTCGCTGCCGGGGCGGGCTCGCCCCCGATGGTATTGGTCGATCCACCCTCGGATTCCTGGATCGTCTGATCGCCGGTGTTGTCCTGACCGACGTCGATCGTATTGTCTCCGTTGCCACTGATCGTGATCGAAAGCGAATTGCCGGTCTGCCCGCCCGAAGCTGCGGCGGCAGCGGCGTCGCGGCTGTCCTCGTAAACCTTGTAATTGAGGCGTGTCTGCTCGCCCTGCAGCAGAATCTGCCTTTCGGCCGGGCTGCGGAACTGGAACGAGACGGATTCGCCGAATCCGTTCGCCGATGCGACACCGGCTGTGAATATCGCGGAAATCGCGATTAGATTTGAAAGTCGGGACATGAAAATATCCTCATAAATCAGACTACAATACTGCGGCACACCACGCGTCGCGCGATCCGGCCTCTAAAACCTTGCCATAACTCCTTTGCGACAGGGGTAATTCCGCAAGGTTCTGTCCGGGTTTATTATCAACTGCGGCCAATCTGTCGCAACTGAAACGTTACACATTTCCGACTCCATCATCGGCGCTCCATGCCTTGCTGGCAAGGGCATCGGCCCGCAAAAATCACATAAACCGTTATTCTCGAACGTCACTTTCGTTTTCCGATTCCCGCAGCGCTCGCCGCAGTATCTTGCCCGTGGCCGTCATCGGAAGACTGTCCACAAACTGCACGGACCTCGGTGTCATATGTGGCGAAATCTGGGCAGAAACCCTCGAAATCAGCTCGTTTTCCAAATCCGGGCCGCGATCCGGTGCCACGACGAACGCCGTCACAGCTTCACCGCGCCTCGGATCGGGCAGGCCGACGACCGCACACATGACAACGTCGGGGTGCCCGGTCAGACAGGTTTCGATCTCGCTCGGACCGATGCGGTATCCCGATGATGTTATCACGTCGTCGTCCCGACTGATGTATGTGATGACTCCACCGGCCTCTCTCCGCCCGAGGTCTCCCGTCCTCAGCCATCCGTTCCGCCACTTGCCGACGGTTTCCTCCGGCTTGTTCCAGTATCGCAGGAACGCCGCAGGCGATCCGCGTGTGCAGATTTCCCCGGTCTCGCCCACCCTGACGTCCTGTCCATCCGCTGCCTGAACCGCGACCTCGACCCCCGGCACCCCGCGCCCCAGGGTGCCCGGTCGCAGATCCTGCGTGCCGGCACAGCTTGCCATCACCAGGTTGCATTCCGTCTGGCCGTATATCTCGTTGATCGGAACGCCAAGGGCATCCCGCCCCCAGTCCAGCAGATCCGTGCCCAGCGCCTCTCCACCCGACAGGACCGCGCGCAAGGCCAGACCGCGCGGCACTTTCGTCCGCCGCAACAGCTTCAGCGCGGTTGGTGGCAGAAAACTGGCGGTCACGCCCTCGGCCACCATAAGCGCCCAGGCCGCGTCCGCGTCGAACTTGGTGAACCGCTTGGCCACCAGCGGCACACCGAACCACAGGCAGGGCATCGCCAGATCCATCAACCCGCCGATCCATGCCCAGTCCGCCGGGGTCCAGCCGACGTCGCCCTCCACCGGAAACCCCTCCAGCGCCGTCTCGACACAGGGCAGATGTCCGATCAGGAACCGATGCGCGTGCAACACGCCCTTGGGCGTGCCCGTCGTGCCGGAGGTATAGATCATCATCGCCGGATCGTCGGCCCCGGTGTCCGCCACCTCCGCTATCGGTGGTCCCGACAGGTCCCAATCGTCCGCGTCGATCCGCAGCGTCAGATCGGCCAGGTCCAGCGGTGCGATCCGCGCCAGTCCCTCCGCGTCCCCGACAATGGCCCGTGCGCCCGAATCCGCCAGCCGGTAGGCCAGCGCATCCGGCCCGAACAGCGTGAACAGGGGCAGGGACACGGCACCCAGCTTCATTGCCGCCAGATGCGCCACCATGACCTCGGCACGCTGCGGCAACAGGATCGCGACACGGTCGCCGCGTCCGATGCCGCCGCGCGCCAGCACCCCCGCCAGACGGTCCGACGCGTCTTTCAGGTCGCGATATGTCCAGACCCGTCGTCCGTTGGACAGGTCGACAATGGCCGCGCGATCCGGATCCTCCTCGGCCCAGCTGTCGCAGCAGCCGACCGCAATGTTGAACCGTGCGGGCACATCCCAGACGAAGGTCCCCCGCATCTCGGACCAAGGGGCCAGATGCGAAATCGTCCGCCGTTTCATCCGGTCCGTGCCAGCGTTACGGAGTGCAATCCGCCCAACGGCAAGCCCAGTGCCTGCAAGGCCGACAGCGAAATCTGCGGCCCGCCCGCGCCACCCAGCGGACGCAGCGTTACGGCAATCGCTTCCCCGTTCCCGGTGCGGACCGTTCCGGGCGTATCCGACGCCACCAGCTCCGACTTGACCCATAGTCCGCCGTCCGTCGGATCACCCAACGCGACTGTGACCGTCCCCAACGCGCCGCCGACGGGCGCTGCGGCCGCAGCCTGACGGGCGGTGGCCTTGTCCGCCTCGGACACGGTGTCCAGCGAGGCGACGGACGTCGCCGGTCCGGTCACCACGGGCGGCGCGGTCGGGGCAGTCGCCGTTGCTGTCGCCGGGGCTGAAGCCGACGCGTCTCCGGGCGGGGTCCGGTCAAGAGATGCAAACTGGCCGCAACCGGCAAGAACGGCGGGCAGGATCAAAAGGTATCGGGTCATCGGAACGGGCCTCGCATGTTTGCACAGTGTCTTATCCTAGTGCGCCGCACCTCTCTGTCAGCCCCACTTGTCGCGGCGGGCGCGGACGCGTAGCGTTTCGCGCATGACATCTGCAAATTCTTCCACACTGCCCCCCAAACTGGTCGACCCCTTCGCGCGGACCATCGACTATCTGCGGGTCTCGGTCACCGACCGCTGCGACTTCCGCTGCACCTATTGCATGGCGGAGCACATGACCTTCCTGCCCAAAAAGGATCTGCTGACGCTGGAAGAGCTGGACCGCATGTGCTCGGCCTTCGTTCGTCTGGGCGTCAGAAAGCTTCGCATCACCGGGGGCGAACCGCTCGTCCGCAAGGGCATCATGACCTTCTTCGACGGCATGTCCCGCCATCTGGGCAACGGCCTGGACGAATTGACACTGACCACCAACGGCAGCCAGCTCGACCGCTTCGCGCAGCCCCTCTGGGACGCGGGCGTGCGGCGCATCAATGTCTCGCTCGACACGCTGGACCCGGTCAAATTCAAGGACATCACCCGCTGGGGCACGCTCGACAAGGTGCTGCGCGGCATCGACGCGGCCAAGGCGGTCGGGATGCGCGTCAAGATCAACACCGTTGCCATCAAGGGCTTCAACGATGTCGAATTGTTCGACCTGCTGGACTGGGCTGACCGGAGCGATCTGGACCTGACCTTCATCGAGGTCATGCCGATGGGCGACATGGGCGAAGTGCAGCGGCTGGATCAGTACTGGCCGCTGAAAGACCTGCGCGCCCAGCTTGCCACCCGCTTCACCCTGACCGAACTGGACTACAAGACCGGCGGCCCGGCACGATACTTCGAAATCGGCGAAACCGGCCAGCGGATCGGCTTCATCACGCCGCTGACGCATAACTTCTGCGAGTCGTGCAATCGCGTCCGCGTCACCTGCACAGGCGAACTTTACATGTGTCTCGGGCAGGAAGACATGGCCGACCTGCGCGCCCCCCTGCGCGCCTCCGAATCCGATACCCCGCTGGAAGACGCGATCCACGCCGCCATCGCCCGTAAACCCAAGGGGCATGATTTCGATTATTCGCGACAGCAGGTGGCGGGCCAGACGATCCGCCACATGAGCCATACCGGCGGATGACAGACTACGCCGCGCTCCAGACTGGCGCGGCGGAGCGCGGGTTGACCCTCCTGGGCGGCTTTACCGATGACAACCGAACCACCGTCCTCCTCGGCCCCGATCCGCAGGGCTTCTGGCCGATCCTGCAAACCGCCCCCGAGGCGCGGCACCCCGATCCCGTCGACCGCTGGTCCACGCGCATCGTCGGTGACTGGGCCGCCGATCTGGGGGCACAGGCACGCTTTCCCTTCGGCACGCCCCTTCATCCCTTCATCACCTGGGCCAGGCGGACGGGCCGGTGCCATATCTCGCCTGTCGGCCTGCTGGTGCATGATGCGCAGGGCCTGATGGTCAGCTTTCGGGGCGCACTGACATTCGACCACGACATCGCCCTGCCTGCCGCGCCGCCGTCCCCCTGCACAGGCTGCGCCGCGCCCTGCCTGACCGCCTGTCCCGTCGGTGCCATGACCGGCGATGGGTATGACCTTCGGGCCTGTCACGACTGGCTCGACGATCCGCGCAATACCTGCATGGCCAGGGGCTGCTCCGTGCGGCGCGCCTGCCCCGCCTCACCCCCACGCCCTGACGCCCAATCGGCTCATCACATGGCCTATTTCCACAGGCCCACGCTTCAAACGGAGGAACGATGAAACTCATTCTGCTGCGCCACACAAAATCCGACTGGTCCGACCCGGATCAGGACGACCACGACCGTCCGCTGAACGACCGGGGCCGCGCCGCCGCGCGCGCGATGGGCGAATGGCTGACCTCCCGCCGCCACCTGCCCGACCTTATCCTCTGCTCCGACGCGACTCGCACGCGCCAGACCCTCGCCGCCCTCGGCCTGCCTGAGACGACGACCGAAACGCGCCCCGACCTCTATCTGTCGGATGCCGAGATGATCGTGGCCCTAGCCCGCAAGCAAACCGCCGATTGCGTCCTGATCGTCTCGCACAATCCAGGCATCGCTGAAGCCGCAAAACAGCTTGCCGCAACCCCGCCCGTCCACCCCGAATTTGCCCGTTATCCGACCGGAGCCTGTCTGGTGGTCGAGATCGTGGACGACCAACCGGGCCGCGTTCTGGATTTCGCGGTGCCGCGCGACTTCGAGTGACCTCGCCTTCGCCGCGGCTTCGCCAAGCGTAAGACCGGGTTCACTCCGCCACTTCGCGCAACGGACCACAGGCAAAGGGCCGTGGAAATTCCGGTTTTCGGAAAGACGAACGTCCGGTTTGCTCATCTTTCCACAGTGCAGTTAAGGCCCGGTCTTCTCCGCTTTGACTATCCATTGTTGACTGTGATGAGGCGCAGTCCACTCAGCGATCCGGAGGGGTCCAGTCTTTCTCCATCCCCGCATTGCGCCGACGGAGCCGCAGGGCAAGACCAATGGAGACGCCGACGCCGATCGCGACAGTCAGGTCCGCGAACACGGTCAGAACGAGCGTCAGCACAAGCAAGACCTGATCAGACGCACGCGCCTGCATGTAGCCTCGCCCCCAATCGTGTCCGCCCCATATCCGACGTGGATCACCCCCGGATCACCCAACGGTCGGAAGTCACCCCCCAGCCCAACTCCGGGAAGATTTTCCCGCCCGCTCCGTTATGTTCAGACCGGCAGCGCCACCGTCGATTTGATCTCCTCCATCGACAGAAGCGCCGTGACGTTGAACACCCGCACCTCCGAGATCAGCGCCTGATAGAACACGTCATAGGCCCGTGCGTTCGCCACGCGCACCTTCAGGATATAGTCGATTTCCCCCGCCAGCCGATGCGCCTCCTGCACCTCAGGGCGGGCGCGCAGGGCGGCCAGGAACTTCTGCTGCCAGTCGGTTTCATGCTCCGACGTGCGGATCAGGACGAAGAAACAGGCTTCCAGACCAAGGGCTTCCGGGTCGACCACCACCGTCGACGGCCCCATTACACCGGCGTCGCGCATCTTGCGGATGCGATTCCAGACTGGCGTCTTCGAAGACCCCACCTGACGGGCGATTTCATCCAGTGATTGCCCTGCATCGGCTTGCAAGGCCCGAAGGATATTCCGGTCCAGGTCATCCAATCGGACGGGCTTCCGCGTTTCCGTGGTCATGTGGAATATCCTACCGGTTTGAGGCGTAAAATACGCGATACGTCCCTGTTATCGCCCTCCCCCTCCCAAATATCCAGAACAATGTTCTATATACAAGGGAACGAACGCCGGAGCGCCCAGATGAACCACTTCCCCATCTTCCTCGCCCTAGAAAACCGCCGCGTCCTCGTTGCGGGCGGTGGCGATGCGGCGGTGGCCAAGCTGCGGCTGCTGCTCAAGACGACGGCGCGGATCACGGTGGTCGCGGAACACGCCGCGCCCGAGATTGTGGCATGGGCCGATGCGGGCAAGCTGAACCTGATCCCGCGTGCGCAGGAACCCGGCGACGCGCTGTGCTGCGTGATCGCCTATGGTGCGCACGAGGATGCCGTGCTGGACGGACGCACCCTGCAACTGGCCGCCGCAGACGGTGCCATCGTCAACATTGTCGACGATCTGGCGCGCAGCCAGTTCATCACTCCCGCCATCGTCGACCGCGACCCCGTCGTCGTCGCCATCGGTACCGAAGGCGCGGCCCCTGTTCTGGCGCGCAAGATCAAGGCAGACCTGGAAGCGAGCCTGCCCGCCGGGCTGGGCCTGCTGGCGCGTGTGGGCAAGACCTTTCGCAAGGCAGCCGATGTGCTTCCCATGGGCGCCGTCCGCCGCAGATTCTGGGCAGCTTACTATAACGAAGCCGGTCCCCGCGCCGCCGATCAGGGCGAGGCAGCAATCCGTGACGCGCTCGACACCCTGCTGGAGAGCCATCTGAACGCCGAAACCCGCCCCGGTCACGTTGATCTGGTCGGCGCCGGTCCTGGCGATCCGGAACTGTTGACCCTCAGGGCGCGCAAGGCGCTGGATGCCGCCGACGTTGTGATTCACGACCGTCTGGTCGCGCCGGAAATTCTCGAACTGGCACGCCGCGAGGCGATCATCATCGACGCCGGGAAGGAAGGCTTCGGACCCTCGACATCGCAGGACGTCATCAACGCGCTGATCGTCGAACACGGGTTGCGGGGCCATCACGTCGTACGCCTCAAGGCGGGCGACCCGACCGTGTTCGGCCGTCTGGACGAAGAAATCGAGGCACTGGACGCTGCCGGTCTGGACTGGGCCATTGTTCCGGGTATCACCGCCGCCAGCGCCGCCGTTGCCACCATCGGGCAAAGCCTGACCAAACGGGGCCGCAACGGGTCGGTTCGTTTCCTGACGGGTCACGACATGAAGGGTTTCGCCGATCAGGACTGGGCCGCATTGGCCAAACCCGATGAGGTCGCCGCCATCTATATGGGCAAGCGCGCCGCGCGCTGGATGCAGGGACGTTTGCTTATGCACGGGGCCGCGCCCGCCACGCCCGTGTCTGTGGTCGAGAACGCCTCGCGCAGCGATCAGACCATTCACGCCACCACTCTGGCCACCCTGCCCGACGCGCTGTCCGATGTCTCGGGTCCTGCTGTCCTTCTTTTCGGTCTGGCCCCCCGCGCCGCCGCCCAAGCCCTTACCCATGAGGAAATCGCGTTATGAGCCGCAATCGCTCCTTCTCTCCCAAAGTCGTCACCGCCAACCTGCTGCGCGAAGGCGACGTCGTTTACCTGACCGAGGACGACCGCTGGGTCGCCTCGTTGACCGAGGCCGAAGTGCTGACCGACGAGGCCCATGCCCAGATGCGGCTGGTCGATGCCGACAAACCCTCGGTCGTCGTCGGCACCTATCTGGCGGATGTGCGCGTGACCGAAAGCGGCCCCGTTCCGACACACTTCCGCGAGGATTTCCGCGCCACCGGCCCGACAAATTACGCCCACGGCAAAGCTGCCGAGAAGGACGCCTGAGATGTATCACTACACCGATTTCGATCGCGATTTCCTCGCCGAACGCAACGCCCAGTTCCGCGCCCAGGTCGAGCGTCGTCTGGACGGCTCCCTGACCGAGGATGAGTTCAAGCCGCTGCGCCTGATGAACGGCATCTATCTGCAACTGCATGCGTATATGCTGCGTGTCGCAATTCCCTATGGCACGCTGGCGTCGGGACAGATGCGCACACTCGCCGTGCTGGCCGAGAAGTGGGACAAGGGCTACGGCCACTTCACCACGCGCCAGAATATTCAATACAACTGGCCGCGACTGGTCGACATTCCCGATATGCTCGACACGTTGGGCGAGGTCGGGATGCACGCGATCCAGACGTCCGGCAACACGATCCGCAATGTGACCGCCGACCATTTCGCCGGGGCCGCCAAGGACGAGATCGCCGACCCACGTCCGGTCGCCGAATTGCTGCGCCAATGGTCCACCGATCACCCGGAGTTTCAGTTCCTGCCTCGCAAGTTCAAGATCGCCGTCACCGGGTCGCCCAACGACCGCGCCGTCACCCGCTCGCATGACATCGGTCTGGTGATGAAGGAACAGGACGGCGAGATCGGCTTCGAAGTCATCATCGGTGGTGGGCTGGGCCGCACTCCGATGATCGGCAAAACGGTGCGCGACTTCGTGCCCAAGGCCGATCTGCTGCCCTATTGCGAAGCGATCGTGTCGGTCTACAACCGGCTGGGTCGACGCGACAACAAATACAAGGCGCGCCTCAAAATCACCGTCCACGAGAACGGCATCGAGGAAATGCGCCAGCGGATCGAAGACCGTTTCGCGCAGCTTAAGCCGCTGTTTTCCGGCGTCGATCAAGTGATGCTGGCCGGGATCGAAGCGCAGTTCGCCCTGCCCGCGTTCACCAGTAACGCCCCTGCGCCCATTCTGGACCCGGTGCTGCAAAGCTTCGTCGACACGAATGTCACGGCGCACAAGCGCGATGACCACGCCATCGTCACGATCTCGCTGAAAAAGCACGGCGAGACGCCGGGTGATGCGACCGCCGACCAGATGCGCCTGATGGCCGATCTGGCCGATGCACATGCATACGGTGAACTGCGCATCAGCCACGAACAGAACGTCATCCTGCCCCATGTCCGGCGCGACGCCCTGCCCGTGCTGTTCGCGGCCCTCAGGTCCGCCGGGCTGGGCACCGCCAATATCGGGCTGGCGTCCGACATCATCGCCTGCCCCGGCATGGACTACTGCGCATTGGCGACAGCCCGTTCGATCCCGGTCGCGCAGGAGATCGCCAAGCGGATCGACGCACTCAGGATCGAACACGAGGTCGGTGCCCTGAAGATCAAGATTTCGGGCTGCATCAACGCCTGCGGTCATCACCATGTCGGGCATATCGGCATTCTGGGGCTGGATCGCGCCGGGGTCGAAAACTACCAGATCACGCTGGGCGGCGACGCAACGGAAACCGCTGCCATCGGCGAACGCGCGGGCCCCGGTTTCGCCTACGATCAGGTTGTTCCGGCCATCGAACGCCTGATCCTCGCCTATCTCGATCTGCGGGCGGGCGACGAAGAAACCTTTATCGACGCCTTCCGCCGCCTTGGGCCTGCACCCTTCAAAGCCGCCCTCTACCCTCAGGAGAATCAGGATGCCGCTTGACGCACATGCCCTTCTCGCCACCCGCGCCGCGCAGCTGAACACCGATCTGGCAGCGGCGACTCCGCAATCTGTCCTTGAGACCGTGTTCCGCGATGCCCGGCTGGGCGAAATCGCCATGGTCTCGTCCTTCGGGGCGGAATCGGTCGTGCTGCTGCACCTGATGGCGCAGGTCGATGCCTCGCGTCCGGTGCTGTTTCTGGAAACCGCGATGCTGTTCCCGGAAACGCTGACCTATCAGATCGAAGTCGCGGAAACGCTGGGTCTGAGCGACGTGCGGATCGTCCGCCCCGATGCCACCGACCTGTTCCTGCACGACCCCGAGGGAGAGTTGCACAAGTCCGATACCGATACCTGCTGCGCTCTGCGGAAGGTCAAGCCGCTGGAGTTGGCTTTGCAGGACTTCGACGGATGGATCACCGGACGCAAGCGGCACCACGGTGGCGACCGCGCCGATATCGCAGTGTTCGAGGCGGACAGCGGCAAGCTGAAGATCAATCCGCTGGCCGATTGGTCGCGCGACGACATCGCCGCGTATCTGGATGCCCACGACCTGCCGCGTCACCCTCTGGTGGCAAAGGGGTTCCAGTCGATCGGCTGCGCGCCATGCACCGACAGCACCATGCCGGGCGAAGACGTTCGGGCCGGGCGCTGGCGCACCAAGGAAAAGACCGAATGCGGCATCCATCTGAACGGCGCACGGCTTTGGCCCGCCATCCAATCGACAAAGGTCTGATTTCATGCCCATCGTGACTGACGCGGGCTTTGCACCCGACGACCTGAATGCCCGCTTTTCGCCATCCGACGATTTGCCTGCAAACGGCCCGTTGTCTATCGACGTCGCGTCCGACGCCGATCTGACGCCTGTTCTGGCGCGTTTGGAGGAGGCGACCGCCATCCGCGTGGCGTTTCCGAGTTCCGCCGATGGGCGTGGGTTCACGATTGCCCGACAGCTTCGCCGTGCGGGTTACACCGGGCGGCTGCGCGCCGAGGGCCATGTGATCGCCGACCAATACGCGATGGCACGCCGGTCCGGGTTCGACGAGGTGGAAATCTCCGACGACCTTGCCGCGCGCCAACCCGAGGATCAGTGGCTGGCCCGCGCCGATTGGCAGGCTCACGATTATCAGTCCCGCCTTGGCCGGAGGCGCGACACCAAAAGCGCCGCCGCATCCGCCTAGAACTTTCCGTCCCTATTCCCTAGAGGTGCGGCACCCGCCGCAATCGAAGCCATGAACGATATGACCGCCCACCAGACGTCCACCGCCCCGGCTGCCCCGGTCCTGCCCGACGCGCAGACCGTTACCTCGGTCACGCATTGGACCGACTTCCTGTTCTCGTTTCGCGTGACACGGCCCGCCTCGCTGCGGTTCCGGTCGGGCGAGTTCGTGATGATCGGCCTGATGGGCGACCCGCACCCCGAGACCGGCAAGCAAAAGCCGCTGCTGCGCGCCTATTCCATCGCCTCGCCCAGTTGGGATGATGAGCTGGAGTTCTATTCCATCAAGGTGCAGGACGGCCCACTGACGTCGAGGTTGCAGCACATCCAGCCGGGCGATCAGATCATCCTGCGGCCCAAGCCCGTCGGCACGCTGGTGCATGACGCCCTGCTGCCCGGCAAACGCCTGTGGCTGTTTGCGACCGGCACCGGCTTTGCGCCCTTCGCGTCGCTGCTGCGCGACCCTGAAACATTCGAGGCCTACGAGCAGATCATCGTCACCCACACCACGCGCGAAGTGGCGGAGCTGGAATACAGCCGCAAGCTGATCGAGGAAATCCGCACCGACGAGATGCTGGGCGAGTTGTTGGGCGAGGACAATCTGGCGAAACTGACGTATTACCCGACCACCACACGCGAAACCTCTCCGACCGTGGGGCGTATCACCGACCGTCTGCGCGACGGCAGTCTCTTTGCGGATCTTGGTGTGGACAGTATCAGCCCGGCAACGGACCGCGCCATGGTCTGCGGATCAATCGGGCTGAACACCGACCTGAAGGAAATCCTCGAAGGCTATGGGCTGGAGGAAGGTGCGAATTCCGAGCCCAAACATTACGTCGTCGAGAAGGCTTTCGTCGGCTAGGACCAGTGCGACAAACGAAAAAGGGCCGCGCCGGGTGCTCCCCGCCGCGGCCCTTTTTATGTCGTGGGACGCTTATTCTACGCCGAGACGGGCTTTCAACTGCTCCAGCAAGGCGGGGATCAGCGTCGGATTGTCCCGTGCCTGTTCAATCCCGGCCTTGAGCGTGGTCTTGGCGACCGCGTTCATGTCCGATTCGTCCACGTAAACGATCAGGGCATCGGCATCGAAGCCGTCCGGCGTCAGCACGGTGGCCAGATCGGCTTGAGCGGTCGCGGGGGTTTCGGTCCCATCGGTCGCAGCCTCGGCGGTCGCATCGACGGCATCCGTGCCCGTCGTGGCATCGGCTTCGGCAGCAGCTTCGGCTTCAGCGGCGGCCTCGGCTTCCGCGGCAATGCGGGCTTCCTCGGCCAGACGGGCCTCCTCGGCAGCGGCGGCTTCTTCCTCGGCCACACGCGCTTCTTCGGCCAGGCGGACCTCCTCGGCGGCCTGCTCCTCGGCCAGGCGCGCGGCTTCTTCGGCCTCTTGGGCGGCCTGCACGGTTTCGGCTTCGATGCGGGCGACTTCGGCCCGGTTCTCGGCCATGCGGTCGATCACGATCCAGCCCAGTACCGCGACAACGAGGACAGCCAGACCGACAATTAAATTACGAGACATGTGAATTCTCCAGATATGCGATTCCCATTGATGCGGTGATTGACGCATGGGCACGCCAAGGACAATGGCAAGCACCCCGAAAGGGCGCCAAATCGGTCACAGACCGCTGTTCCGACCTTGAAGGCCACCCCTGACGCGGCTAAGTTACGGCCCTGTATCAATGTCCCTGAAAGGACCGCCACCATCGCCCGCAGACCCCATAACGCGCCTCCGCAGCGCGACACCGGCCCCCGCGTCAACGACAAGATCCGCAACACCGAAATCCGCCTGATCGGGGCGGAAGGTGAAAACGTAGGTGTTGTCAGCCCTGCCCGCGCACGCCAGATGGCGGAAGACGCCGGGCTCGATCTGGTCGAGATCAGCCCGAATGCGGTCCCGCCGGTCTGCAAGATCATGGACTTCGGCAAGTTCAAATACGAGACGCAGAAGAAAGAAAACGAAGCCCGGAAAAAGCAGAAGACCATCGAAATCAAAGAGGTCAAGTTCCGCCCGAACACCGACACCAATGATTACGAAGTCAAGATGCGCAACGTGTTTCGCTTTCTGGAAACCGGTGACAAGGTCAAGGTCACCCTGCGGTTCCGTGGTCGTGAAATGGCCCACCAGAACCTGGGCTACGAATTGCTCAAGCGCGTGCAGGAAGACACCAAGGACATCGGCAAGGTCGAGAGCTTTCCCAAGATGGAAGGCCGCCAGATGGTCATGATGATCGGCCCGACCCAGCGTTAAGTCGTTCTGTTCGAGATGTAGAAGGGGGCGCTTTATCAGCGCCCTTTTTGCTGTCCGGCCATCCTTGTGACGGCTGGAGACTTCACTCCGACGGCCGATCCACAGAAAAACAGAAACCCCGGCATCGCGCCGGGGTTTCCTTGCATCAGGGACATATCATGGGGAACAGTCGGTTTCCCGTCCCTGTGCGGCCTATTTCTTCTGGGTTTGGGAGCCGCCTTTTTCCGAAGGTTTCGGGTTAGATTTCGGAGTAGGTTTCTTATCCATTGCAGGATTTCCAAGCGACCGTTGCGAAGGTCGGACGGGTCGCATCGCACCGACACCTCATCAACACCGGAGCAAAGGTAGCGTTCCAGCAGATTCATTCAGGCGATTGAACGATGCGCTGATGATGGCTCAGCGCTGCGCCAAAAATAGCCGATGCGCCGACCCGGACGCGCCGGGCAGGGATCAACTCTGCATTTGCCGGGCTTGAAACGTCGACGCCTCGCCATCACCGCGCGCGTGCTGGGTTACCCAGCACACAGGTTCCGGGCATCACGTCCCGCGTCACGACGGACCCGGCCCCGATGATTGCACCCGCCCCGACAGTCACGCCGGGCAGGATGATCGCTCCGCCACCGACCCAGACGTCCGCACCGATTGTCACCGGCAAGGCCCGTTCGATCCCCTTGGCGCGCTCGGCGGGATCCCGGTGGTGGTCGGCGGTATAGATCTGCACACCCGGTCCGCACATCGTTCCCCGTCCAATCGACACAGGTCCCGAATCCAGGATCACGCAGCCCGCGTTCAGATAGACCGATGCGCCCAGCGAGGTGTTCACCCCATAGGAGCAATGGAACGGCGCTTCGATGAAGCAGTCCTCGGCAATGTTCGCGAACAGGCGTGCCAACATTGGCGCGACCGCGCCGCGCCGGTCCGGCGCAAGTGTCGCGTGGGAATGGCAGGCGGCGCGCGCCGTGACGCGCATCGCCTCCAATTCAGGGGCGAGACAGCTATACCACTGCCCCTCCGCCATCGGGTCGCGAGGGGTCAGACCGCTGCCTTGACCGCACGCGCCGTCATCACCTTGACCAGATGTGCGCGGTACGTCCCGTCACCATGCAGGTCCGAGATCATGCCGACCGCGTCCGGTGCCGTCAGGCTCTTGACCGCGTCCTCCGAGAAATCAGACGACAGCGCCTCCTCGGCCTCGGACCAGTGGAACACGCCGTCCGAAGCAGCCCCCGTTACCGCAACGCGCACCCCGTCCGAGAACTTGGCCACGAAGACCGCGACCAGCGGAAAGCGCGAGGCGGGCTGGATGAACTTTTCATAAGCAGCCTTTTCGGGGACCGGGAACTTCACCTCGGTGATGATTTCGCCCTCGTCCAGCGCGGTCTCGAACATGCCCCGGAAGAAGTCGTCGGCGTCGATCTCGCGCGCATTGGTCACGATGGTCGCATTCGACGCCAGTGCCCCCGCCGGATAACAGGCCGAGGGATCGTTGTTGGCCAGCGATCCGCCAATCGTGCCCCGGTTCCGCACTGCAGGGTCGCCGATCCGCGCCGCCAGCGACGCGAGCGCCGGATAGCCCGTCGCGCCTTCGGCCACGGCGGTGTGTGTTGTGGCCCCGCCGATACAGATACGCCCGTCGTCATCGGTGCAGATGCCCTTGATTTCGTCGATGCCGGATAGCGCGACCAGTTGTTCAGTCATCGCCAGCCGCGCCTTCATGGTGGGCAACAATGTCTGCCCGCCGCCCAGTGCCTGCGCATCCTCGGACTTCAGGGCCGCAACGGCGTCCTGCAGGGTCGAGGGTTTTACCAGTTCGAAATTATACATCTTTGTCTCCTCAGATCTTGGCCGCAGGGCCATCGACCGACCGGCCATGGGCCGTGCCGCTTCCGGTTCCGCCAGCGTTGTTCATCGCTGCCCACACCTTCGCGGGGGTCAGCGGCATGTTGATATGCCCGACGTCGTGACCGGCGCTGGCCAGCGCGTCCAGCACGGCGTTCACGACCGACGGTGGCGATCCGATCGCGCCCGCTTCGCCGCAGCCCTTGACGCCCAACGGGTTGTGGGTACAGGGCGTGGCGCAGGAATGGTCAACCTGAAACATCGGGAAATCATGGGCACGCGGCATGGCATAATCCATGTAACTGGCCGACAATAATTGCCCGTCTTCGTCATAGGCGCAATTTTCCAGAAGCGCCTGACCGATGCCCTGCGCGATGCCGCCATGGACCTGACCTTCGACGATCATCGGGTTGATCACGTTGCCGAAATCGTCTGCGGCGGCAAACGACAGCACGTCGACCTTGCCGGTCTCGGGGTCGACCTCGACTTCGCAGGCATAGGCGCCCGACGGATAGGTGAAGTTGTTCGGGTCGTAGAATGCCGTCTCCTCCAGCCCCGGTTCGATATCTTCCAGCGGATAGTTGTGCGGCACATACGCCGCCAGCGTCACGTCCCCCCAGGCCAATTCCTTGTCGGTACCCGCGACGGTGAACTTGCCGTCCTTCAATTCGATATCGCCCTCGGCGGCTTCCATGATGTGCGCCGCGATCTTCTTGGCCTTGGCGATGATTTTCTCGGTGGCGCGGAAAATCGCACTGCCGCCGACGGCAAGGCTGCGTGACCCGTAAGTGCCCATGCCCATCGGCGTATTGGCGGTGTCGCCATGCACGATCTCGATCTGGTCTTCGGGGATGCCGATCATGTCGGCAACGACCTGCGGAAACGATGTCTCGTGCCCCTGCCCGTGACTGTGGCTGCCGGTCATGACGACCAGACCACCGGTCGCATTCACCCGCACGGTGGCAGATTCGTATAGACCCGCCCGCGCGCCCAACTGACCCACAAGTTTCGACGGCGCGATGCCGCAGGCCTCGATATAACAATTGATGCCCAGGCCCCGCAGCTTGCCCCGGCTCTCGCTGTCCTTGCGGCGCGCCTCGAACCCGTCGCGGTCGATCATCGTAAGCAGTTTGTCCATCGTCGCGTCGTAATCGCCGGTGTCGTATTCCACGGCCACAGGCGTCTGATACGGAAATTCGCGGATGAAGTTCCTGCGCCGCAACTCGACCGGGTCGACACCCAGTTCTCGCGCCGCCTTGTCGATCACCCGTTCCAGTTGGAATGTCGCTTCGGGGCGACCCGCGCCGCGATAGGCATCGACCGGCACCGTCGTGGTGAACACCGCCTTGACGTTCACATAAACCAGGGGCGTCTTGTAATTTCCTGCCATAAGCGTGCCATGCAGCCACGTCGGGACCGAGGGCGCGAAGGTCGACAGATAGGCCCCCATGTTGGCATAGGTTTCGGTGCGGACGGCGGTGAAGTTGTGGTCCGCATCCAGCGCCAGTTCGATCTTGGTGACGTGGTCACGGCCATGCGCGTCGGACATGAACGCCTCCGACCGGGTGGAGGTCCATTTGACCGGACGCTCCAGTGCCTTGGCCGCGAAGGTGCAGAAGGCTTCCTCGGCATAGTGGAAAATCTTGGTGCCGAAGCCGCCACCCACGTCCGGGGCCACCACGCGCAGCTTGTGCTCGGGGATGTTCAGGACAAACGCGCCCATCAACAAACGGATGACATGCGGGTTCTGCGACGTTGTATAAAGCGTCGACTGACCGTCATGCGATGTGTAATCGCCTACTGCCACGCGCGGTTCCATCGGATTCGCGATCAGACGGTTGTTGACCAATTCCAGCGTCGTGACATGCGCCGCGTCTTTCATCGCCTGCTCGACGGCATCGCGGTTTTCCTCGACGAAGCCCCAATCATAGCACAGGTTGCTGTCCAGTTCGTCATGCACCTTGGTCGCGCCTTCGGCGACGGCCTTCTTCATGTCTATGACAGCGGGCAACTCGTCGATCTCGACGACGATGGCCTCCATCGCGTCGCGCGCCTGACTTTCGGTCTCGGCAACGACGGCGGCAATCGGATCGCCGACATGCCGAACCTTGCCTTCGGCCAGAACCGGGTGTTTCGGCTCCTGCATGACGTTGCCGTCACGGCTGGTGATCTGCCAACCACATGGGATGCCGCCCACACCCTCGAAATCCTTGGAAGTGAAAATCCGCACCACGCCATCCATCGCCTCGGCGGCGGCAATGTCGATCGATTTTATGGTACCATGCGCCACGTCCGAGCGCAGGAAAACAACATGCGTCTGCCCGGCGACGTTGATGTCATCGGTATAACGCCCCTTCCCGGTCAGAAAGCGAACGTCTTCGCGCCGTTTGGGGCTGGCGCCAATTCCGGTGTCCTTGGGCATAATCAGATCCTCCCGTTGCGCAGGGGGCGGTCCGTGGGGGACGCCTCGCCCTGCCGATGTTTGAGACTGGGGCGCGGCTCCTCCCTTCCGCGCCCCCGAGGATCGGCCCGCGGTCGGACCGGTCCCCGTCATTCGCGTTCGTCGTGCCTATTCGGCTGCGACGGGCGCGACCTCCTGACCGCTGGCTGCCATCACCGCCTTGACGATATTGTGATAGCCCGTGCAGCGGCAGATGTTCCCTTCGAGGTAATGCCGGACATCCGCTTCCGACGGTTTCGGATTGTCCTTCAGCAAGGCTGCCGCCGACATCACCATGCCCGGCGTGCAGAACCCGCACTGCAATCCATGGTAATCCTGAAACGCCTGCTGGACGGCGCCAAGCGATCCGTCGGCGTTTGCCATGCCTTCGATAGTGGTAACATCGGCGCCGTCCAGTTCCTGCGCCAGCGCGGTGCAGGCCTTGATGGGCGCGCCGTTGACATGAACCACGCAGGCGCCGCACTGGCTGGTGTCGCACCCGACGTGCGTGCCAGTCAGGCGCAACCCCTCGCGCAGCCAGTCCACCAGCAAGGTGCGGCCTTCGGCATCCGCGGTGCGGGACTTGCCGTTTACCGTCATAGTGACTTTCGTCATTGGGTATCCTCCTCAACTGAAGACAGGTAAGCACAGCCGCGCCTGACTGAGAACCACTGATTTTGTCTTGGCTAGCGTCCCGATGGCGACGAAGGCGCGTGACAGGCAACCGCCAGCTTGTTGCCGTCCGGATCGCGGAAATATGCACCGAAATAATCGGCGTGATATTGCGGGCGCGGACCCGGCGCGCCTGCGTCCGTGCCACCATGGGTCAGCGCGACGGCGTGACAGCGCGTCACCGCCGCCCGGTCCATCGCCTCGAACGCGATCATCGTGCCGTTGCCCGCGCTGGCGCTGCCATCCAGCGGCGGGGTCACGATGAACAGCGGCCGCTCCGCGTCGGTTGCCTGCCACCCGGCCCAGTGCTCCTCCCGAAAGCGAAGCGACAGGCCCAGCGTTGCCAGAACCGGGTCATAGAACGCCATCGCACGCGGCAGATCGTCGGTGCCCAGCGTGATATGCGACAACATCAGCGGTTTGCCCTGTCGCGGGGTTGCGGGCGCGTCGGAATTTCGTTCAACAGGCCACCGACCCCCATGCCTGCGATATCGCCGGACGTGACGGGCACCCCGCAGATCACCCGCTCCAGCACCCAGTCCGCACCATTGAGCGCGGGCGACCGCGCGCATCCCGGCAGGCCGATCACCCGGGCATCCTTCAGGTCGCCCAGAAACAGCAGGTTCCCCGGATCGACAGGCATACCGAACCGTGTCAGCCGGCCCCCAGCCGCCACCAGCGCGGCAGGCCCCACGTCGCGCACATCGGATGTGGCCGAGGCCGTCAGGATCAGCCGCAGGGGCGCATCGCCCGCTGCCAAAACCTGCGACAACGCCCCGATCTCGTGTGCCACTTCGGTCACCGAATGCGCCACGCCAAGCCGGTCGAGGCGCGACAGCACTGCCATCACCCCGGTCGGTGCGCCGGTCAGCTTCGTCACGATCAGCTCCGCCCGGTCAATCGCAGGCGGATGCAGGCGCAGCGCGCCACGGGCCGCATCCAGATGTGGACCGAAGACCGCAAAATCGGCGGCGTAGGGGATGATCTTCACGGTCGCCACCATCATGCCTGCCGCCACCCGCTGCCATTCCGGCAGGGTCGCCACGGTGATATCCGGGTCGCAGAGGTTCAGTGCGTCGATCCGTTGGCGCGATACCTCGAACACGCCGGCCTGCGTTGCATGCAGGTTTGCGCGCCCGGTGAAGGCGGGGCGCAGTTCCAGTCCGTCCGCCAGCAAAGCCGAGCCGATCCGCGTGGCGGCCTCGTTTTCGTCCATATCGGTGCTGGTCAAGCGTGCGACCGTCACATGGTCAATTCCGGCGTCCCGCAGGCGCGCAACCTCCGCATCGCCCAGCACGACACCTTTTCGCAAGCGGCCCTCCGGCAATCGCACCGAATGCGCCAAAATCGCGCCCGCCGCGCGGTCCAGCGGCACATCCCCGAAGATCACGCCGAACCTCGCCGCAGCGCCCGGGTCATCGCCGCAAGCACCGCGACGGCGATTTCGCCCGGTGTTTTCGCGCCGATATCCAGTCCGATCGGCGCATCGATCCGTGTGATGTCGGCGTCGGACAAACCTGCGGCCTGCAATCGCGCGATCCGTTTGGCGTGCGTCCGGGTCGACCCCAGCGCGCCGACGTAGAAAGCATCGCTCGCCAAGGCGACGCCAAGCGCCGGATCGTCCAGTTTGGGGTCGTGCGACAGAAGAACAACCGCGGTCCGGGCATCGGGCGCCAAGGCCTTCATCGCCTCGTCGGGCCAGTCGTGGACCAGGACCGTGTCAGGAAACCGTTCGGGTGCCGCGAAGGCTTCGCGCGGGTCGATCAAGCTAACGGCATAGCCCGCCAGCCGCGCCATCGGTATCAGCGCCTGCGCGATATGAGCCCCACCGACCACTGCCAGTCGCAGGGGAGTAGCGTGCAGGGTCACGAAGGTCTCGCCATCCGCCTCGAACCCGCTGCGGTCGTGGCGCAGGCGGTCCTGAATGGCGTCAGACGCGATCAGGTTCGTCGCACCGGTTCTGATGTTGACGGCCTGCCCCACCGCTTCGGACCTCGATCGCCGCGACACCAGCTCGGTCAGCACATCCTCGGGCAACGTCCCGCCCACCGGCTCCAGCAGGATGCGGATTGTGCCGCCGCAGGCCAGCCCAACGGCAAACGCCTCGTCGTCCGACACACCATATTCCAGAATCCGATGTGCACCGTCGCCCATCGCGTCCAGCGCCTCGGCCACCACTGCCCCTTCGACGCAGCCGCCGGAGACCGAGCCGACGATCTGCGCGTCCTCCGAGATTGCCAGTTGCGATCCACGCGGACGCGGCGCGCTGCCCCAGGTCTCGATCACCGTGGCCAGGGCAGCACCCTTGCCCGCGCGGTGCCAGGCCAGTGCAGCGGCCGGGGCGTCGTCGATGGAGTCCATGTCCGTCTCTCCGGTGCCAGGGATATAGGCAGGCATCATACGCAAAACGGCCCGCCCCCGGAAAGGGGCGGGCCGATGTCGTGCCGTGTGAACCGCGATCAGTTCGCGGCGGCAGTCTGCAACAGGTCGGTGATCTGACGCACGGTGGCGCGGCGGTTGGCCCGCTCGTCGGTTTGCGTCTGCACCTTCAGGAACTGCTCACCATAGCCTTGGATGACCATGTTCTCGACCGGAACGTTGAAGTATTCGTTCAACGCCAGCGCAAGGCTTTCAGCTCTGCGGTCCGACAGTGCCAGATTATAGGCAGCGTCGCCCACTGCGTCGGTATGGCCTTCGATCAGGAAGACTTCGCGCGGGTTGGCCTCAATGGCGGCGACGACTTCACGTGCCAGTCCGGACAGATTCGCCGCCTGTTCAGGCGCGATGGCGGCAGAGCCGGACGCGAAGGTCACGGTGTTGACTTCGAAGGCCGGGGCCAGCGCGCGAACCTGCGGGATGTTGCGGACCTGCGCCAGGCTGAAGCGGCGGTCCAAACCACGTTCGCGGGCCAGTGCATCGCGCAGCGGATCAGTCCCGTTCGTCGTGACCGAGCGGGTCGATACGATCGGATCGGGCAAATGCTCGACATCCACCGGCTCAACCTTGGCAGTGTCATCGATCAGCAAGTAACGCGAGCCATCGGCCTGCACCAACTCCCGACGCAGAACCCGCAGCGACGCATCGCGGATCGTCACCACACTGCTGCCGTCTTCACGCAGCACGGTCTGGCGGGTCGATCCGTCGTCGAACCGCTCGGTCCGCACATTCGATCCGGCCTGACGCAGCAGAACGTCATCATCCTTGAGAATCTGCAGGTTACCGTCTTCCCGCTGCACAACCACCCGGTCGCCCGAGTTCGAAACGACACGCGAACGGTTATTGTTGTTCACCAGAATTGCACCGACCGCCAAGGCACCAAGGGCACCCAGCAGGATCTTGTCGTTGCGGTCGAAACGGTCTTCATCTTCCGCCGTCGCAGTGGATTCGGCAGACACGGTGGCCTGGGTTTCGAACTCCTCGGACGAGGTCCGGACATCCGATGCCTGGATGGTCTCCTCGGCGACCTCCACGTTATCCGCCTCGCCTTCCTGAGCGGCGGCTGCAGCGACCGGCGTCGCATCGGCATTGTTGTCCGACAGTGCGCCGAGTGCCATTTCGGCCTGCTCCCGGGCTTCTTCCTGCTCGGCATTCAGCACCGGCTCGGGACGGGCGGCGACTTCGGCGGCGATTGCGCTCTCGGCGGGTGCAGATACGATCAACGGAGTCTCATCCATAACCGGAGCCGCGTTGGCATCGGCGCTCGCGGCTTCCTGCGATTGCAGGGCCTCTGCACCGTTCTCGCCTTCGGCGGCCTGAGTCTCGACGGCTGCGCCGTTCCCGTTTTCCGGGGCCGTGGCAGCAGCTTCAGCTTTGGCTTCCGCATCGGCTTTCGCGGTAGCATCTGCTTCGGCCTGGGCAGCAGCCCTGTCAGCTTCTTCGGCGGCGGCGGCGGCATCCGCTTCGGCCTTAAGATTTGCCTCCAACTCCGCTTCGGCCTGTGCCTGCTCGGCGGCATCTGCATCGGCCTGCGCCTGCTCGGCGGCTTCGGCTTCGGCAGCTTCGGCTTCGGCCTGCGCCTGCTCGGCGGCTTCGGCTTCGGCAGCTTCGGCTTCGGCCGCAGCACGGTCAGCTTCCTCTGCTGCGGCTTCCTCTGCTGCGGCGGCATCTGCCTCCGCCTGGGCTTCGGCTTCAGCTTCAGCGTCTGCTTCAGCTTGAGCCTGTGCGGCGGCCTCGGCATCGGCTTGAGCCTGAGCTGCCTCATCGGCCTCGGCCTGAGCCTTGTCGGCGGCTTCCTGAGCGGCGGCGGCGGCGGCGTCGGCTTGTGCCTGAACTTCCGCATCGGCCTCGGCCTCGACAGAGGCATCCGCTTCAGCCTGTGCCTCGGCAGCTACGGCAGCGGCAGCGTCGGCTTCGGCCTGTGCGGCGGCGGCATCCGCATCTGACTGCGTCTGCTCGAGGGCTTGCGCCGTACGATCGGTCACGCAATTCGCCAATCCTTCGGCGTCGGTTGAGAATTCGGCGGTACAATCCGCAGTGATGTCTCCGGCATCTTGCGCAGCGACGGGCAGGGCAAATCCGGGCACCAGCAATGATACGCTGGCGGCGAGGGCGGTGGCAGTGCGGAAAGATTGTCCGCGACGAATCTGACGGGGCATTGTGGCCTCCTTTAGGAACACGATATTGCCGGTATCAACCCCACCTCCGCCCTGTAGTTCCACTGCAACCGCTTGTTATCGGATAGCAGTCCCGCTTTCATCGTCGCGCATGGCCCGCGTCTGAAAACAATTGTTCCGCGCCGACCGCACATCGACATAGGCGATAGCCGGATTCTCCAGCCGGAGCGCGACTTCGCGGGCCGGATCGGCGGCCGGAACAATCGCACCGGTGCCATACAGTATGCGGTCGTCGGCCGTGTATCCCTTGACCAGATAGTCCGGTGACGTGGTGAGAATCGGGGGAACCCCGTCGTCAGACCATGCCGTGCAGGGATCGGCGCACAGGAAGACCGGACCGGTCTCGGCATAGGGTCCGCCCGTGCGAATCCGGGTGACGAAACCGGCATCGAGAGGGGTGAAATGCATGGTATGTCCTGACGTATGACTCGGGTATTACGTGGGTCATACGTTCGCGCGCAGATCCGTCGCGACCCGGAACCTGCGCTATCGCCGCAAGCGGGTCAGGTCGCCGGTATCGTCGGGGCGCGACAGGGCCTCGGCCAACCCCTCAAGCGCTGCGATTGAATGCCCGGCCCGCAGGCTGTCGACATGTGGCAGCAGTGCGCGGATGCCGGCGGCTTTTGGCGCGAAGCCGTCGAAGCGCAACAACGGATTCAGCCAGATCACCCGACGTGCCGAGAGGTGAAGGCGGCGCGCCTCGAACGCCAGGCGGTCGGCATCGCCCCGGTCCAGTCCGTCGGTCACCAGCAACACGACGGCCCCCTGCCCCAGCACCCGCCGCGACCAGTCGCGATTGAAGACGTGCAGCGTGTCGCCGATGCGGGTGCCGCCCTCCCAATCCTGCGTCTCGGCCCCGGCGGCGGCCAGCGCAGCATCGACGTCGCGGGTCCGCAAGTGACGGGTGATATTGGTCAGGCGGGTGCCGAATGTGAAGCCATGCACCTCGGCCCAGCCCTGTCCCTCGCGGTTGGCGACCGCGTGCAGAAAATGCAGCAGCGCGCGGGAATAGGACGACATCGAGCCGGAGATGTCGCAGAGCGCCACCAGATTGGGCCAGCGGGTCGTCGGTTTCGCCCGCTTCAGCGTGGTCAGGTCACCCCGGCGCAACGCCGCGCGCAGGGTCGCGCGCCGGTCGATGCGGCCCTGTGGCGCGGTCTGGATGCGGCGACTGGTCAACGGTTTGACCGGCAGGCGCAGGGTGGCAAGCATGCGCTTTGCCACGGCCATCTCGGCAGTCGACATCTGCTCGAAATCCAGCGTGCGCAGGCGTTCGCGCGTGCTGGCCGTCGCGGCGGCGTCAAGGTCGAGGGTTTCGGGCGGATCGGCCTGCGGTTCGGGCAGATGCGCGGGCTGATTCAACAGCGCTTCGGCGGCGCGTTTCTCGGCGGGTTTCGGGGTGCGATCCTGCTGCACGCCGCGCACCGTCGGCGTCAGCATCGCCATCATGTGTTCGAGGTATCGCGGGTCGCGCCAATACAGCCGGAACAGCTGCGCGAAGGTGGCGCGATGTTCGGGACGCCGAACGAAAACGGCATGCAGCGTGTGATAGAAGTCGGTCCGATCGGTGAACCCTGCCGCCTGCACCGCACGGGTGGCAAGGATCAGGCGGTCGGGACCGGCGGGGACACCGGCACGGCGCAGGGCAGCGGCAAAATGCGCGATGTTGCCCGCGAGCCGGGGATCTTCGGGGAGGTCGAGGGGAGCGTGTTCCACGGCCCTTCCCTAGCATGTGACCGGAAACCGGGACAGAGGAGCTTTACTCTGCCGCCGCGCGCCACATCATTCGGGAGGTATTCACCGGAGACACCGATGCGTTTTCTGCTTGCCGCCTTCGCCTTTACACTCGCCACCCCCGCCGCTGCGCAGGATGCCCAGATAACGCAGGCTGCCCGACAGGTCTTGTCGAGCCTGCAAGCCCAGAGCTTTCGCGACGACCGCGAATACTGCGGCACCATCGGGGTGGACCGGGCCGGACGCGTTCTTGCCACCCGTGCACGGCGCGGAGGCCAGAACGGCTGTTCCCCGCGTCGGGGCCGGTCGATGGTCGATGTGCTGGCATCATATCATACCCACGGCGCGTTTTCGCCCAATGCCGATTCGGAGATTCCCTCTCCTGGCGACGTTCGCGCCGATCGTCGGCAGGGGGTTGATGGTTACATCGCCACGCCCGGCGGGCGGCTGTGGTTCGTGGACGGGGCCGGGGCACGGGTGCAATTGATCTGCGGACCGGGATGTCTGCCGTCCGATCCGTGGTTCGTGCGGGGCGGTTTCGGCGTGGTCGCCCCGGCCTATACCCTGACGGAACTGGGGGCGCGTGCGCGGGAATCGCGCCGGTAAATCACCCGACCTCCGCCCGCACTTCGTCCAGAATCCGCCTGGCCTCGGACCCGTGCAGCTTCTGGATATCGTCCTGATATTTCAGCAGCGCGCCCAGCGTGTCGGCAATGACCTCGGGCGAAAGGTTGATCATGTCCAGCGCCAGCAGGCACTTGGCCCAGTCGATGGTTTCGGCCACGCCGGGCTTTTTGAACAGGTCCTCGGTGCGGAGTTTCTGGACGAAAGCCACGACTTCGCGGGACAGGGCCGCGCTGGCCTCGGGCGCGCGGGCGGCGAGGATTTCCATCTCTCGGTCATGCGTCGGGTAATCGACCCAGTGATACAGGCAGCGTCGTTTCAGGGCGTCATGGACCTCGCGGGTGCGATTGGACGTCAGGATGACGATGGGCGGCTCTGGCGCCCTGACGGTGCCGGTTTCGGGGATCGTGACCTGGAAATCGGACAGGGCTTCCAGCAGGAAGGCCTCGAACGGGGCGTCGGTGCGGTCGACCTCGTCGATCAGCAGGACGGGGGGGCCGCCGGGTTGGGGTTTCATCGCCTCCAGCAACGGGCGCGCGATCAGGAAGTCGTCCGAGAACAGGTCGGGCGGCGGCTCGCCCGTCGCTTCGGCCCGGCGGATGGCGACCATCTGCGCGGCGAAATTCCATTCGTAGACGGCGCTGGAGGCGTCGAGGCCTTCGTAGCATTGCAGGCGGATCAGACGGCGGCCCAGTGTCGCGGCGATGGCCTTGGCCACCTCGGTCTTGCCGGTCCCGGCCTCGCCTTCCAGAAAAAGCGGGCGGTTCAGGGTCAGCGCCAGATAGATCACGGTCGCCAGCGCACGTCCGCAAACATAGTCCTGCCCGGCCAGGCGGAGTTGCACGTCGTCGATTGAGGTCATTGGTGATTTCATCCGCGCATGGGGCATTTTCAGCCCCCCCTGGTCAAGGCGCGCGGTCAGGCCGCGTTGCTGCCGGGGCGCGCGACGCGTATTCAGGACGAAACGGTCAGGAGGATGCGATGAAAGACTTGTCTGCCGAGGGGTTCGGCCCCGATCTGGCACAGTTCGACTGGGCCGATGCGTTCCGGCTGGAAGATCAGCTGAGCGAAGAGGAGCGGATGCTGCGCGATGCGGCGCGCGCCTTTGCCGCGGCGGAACTGGCCCCGATCGTGCGGGACGCCTACGCCGAGGAGACCGAAAACCCCGGACTTTTCAGGAAGATGGGTGACGCAGGCCTTTTGGGTATCACCATCCCCGAGGAATACGGCGGGCTGGGGTCGAGTTATGTCACCTATGGCCTGGTCGCGCGCGAGATCGAGCGGGTGGATTCGGGATATCGCAGCATGATGTCGGTGCAATCCTCGCTCGTGATGTACCCGATTCATGCCTACGGGTCGGAAGATCAGCGTAAGAAGTACCTGCCCGGATTGTCGGCGGGCACGTTGATCGGCTGTTTCGGCCTGACCGAACCGGATGCCGGGTCGGACCCGGCGGGCATGAAGACGCGGGCGGTGAAGACCGACGGCGGATACCGGATTTCGGGATCGAAAATGTGGATTTCGAACGCGCCATTTGCCGATGTCTTCGTTGTCTGGGCCAAGTCCGACGCGCATGAGGGCAAGATCCGTGGCTTCGTTCTGGACAAGGGAATGCCCGGCCTGTCCGCGCCGAAAATCGTCGGCAAGCAGTCCTTGCGCGCCTCGACCACCGGCGAGATCGTGATGGACGGTGTCGAGGTCGGCGAAGATGCGTTGCTGCCGAACGTGCAGGGCCTGAAGGGGCCATTCGGGTGTCTGAACCGGGCGCGCTATGGCATTGGCTGGGGCGTGATGGGCGCGGCGGAGGCGTGCTGGCATGCGGCGCGCAGTTACGGGTTGGACCGCAAGCAGTTCGGCAAACCGCTGGCGCAGACGCAGTTGTTCCAGAAGAAACTGGCCGACATGCAGACCGAGATTTCATTCGGATTGCAGGGCTGCCTGCGTGTGGGGCGCCTGATGGACGAAGGGCGAGCGGCCCCCGAGATGATCAGCCTGATCAAACGCAACAACTGCGGCAAGGCGCTGGAAATCGCACGAATGGCGCGGGACATGCACGGCGGCAACGGGATTTCCGAGGAATATCACGTCATCCGCCACATGATGAACCTGGAGACGGTGAACACCTACGAAGGCACGCATGATGTTCACGCCCTGATCCTGGGCCGGGCGCAAACCGGGTTGCAGGCGTTTTTCTGATGACCGCCCGCGATGCCTCGTCGGCAGCATCGGTCCTTTGCATCAGTCGTCTCGCTTGCCCGCCTCGATCGAGATCTGCACATCGACTTCGTCCGAGATGAACGGTGCGAAGGCGCCAGCGTCGAACTCCGACCGCAGCAGGTTGGTCGTCGCGGTGAAGCCGACCCATGGCTTGCCTTCCTGCGGGTGATCCGCCTGCTGATTCAGCCTGGCATCCAGTACGATGGATCTGGTCACACCGCCCAATGTCAGATCGCCTGTGATCTTGGCGGTGTCATCGCCGGTCACGTCGATGGCCGTCGACACGAAACTGACGGTATCGTTGGTCGCCATGTCGAAAAAGTCGGGAGAGGACAGGTTTTCGTCCCGCTGTTTCCAGCCGGTGAACAGGGCCGACGCGGGAATCGACACCTCGACCGATGAATTGGCGGGGTCTTCGGCGTCGAAGTCGAGGGTGCCTTCCCAGCCCGAAAACATGCCCCAGGTCGTCGAATAGCCAAAATTGCTATAGCTGAACAGCGTCTGGCTCTGGCTTGGATCGAGAACGTATGTCTCGGGCTCGGCGAAAGCCGGGGAGGCCGCCAGAAGGGCGGTGATAAGGGGCGCGCGGATCATTGCGATCTCCGAAATGGGCATCAGGTTCGTTGGTGATACCACCGCCTTGTGAGAGGAAAAGCAAAGATAAAGAGATCAACAGGTTGTGTGCAGGTGCGCATGTCCGACCGCGGACCAAGATCCGTTTGTGCGTGTGAGCCGAAGTTTCGCGTCAAGCCAGGGAGCATCCAATTCGTTCGAGGTCTTTCATGATGTCTTCCAGGCTGACGATGTCTGCCATGCCGATGGTGCCGGTTCTGCCGTCGGGAGGCATCGTCATGAGGCGTTCTGCTGTTCTTGCCGCGGCGATCCCGGTGACACGGGACTGGTTTTCGCCGGTAATCCGAAGTGTTTCGCGCCTGCTGCCTGAGCGCGCACGCACAACGAGCACCATTTCGTTTTCACGCATTCCGGTCAATTTGGTGAGGGCTTTCAGGGCCGGTTCCAGTCTGGCGAGCAATCCCGTTCGGTTGACGACATAGGGTGCCAGTCGCTGCACCCATGTTGTCGTCCATCTGGGCAATATCACCAGGAACGAAGCGACGGTCTCGACTCCAAGGTCTTTCCGCATTTTATCCCGATCGACGAAGTCCACCGGAATGACGCGACGACCGACATCCGGAAAGGGCGGATCGAGGATGACCGCGCGTTCGACCTCGTTTGCCCGCGCAATCGTCCAGTTCATCGCTTCCGGGCCGTGTTCTCCGATCAGCCCGAGTTGAACGACCAGGTCCAGATGTCGCGTATCCGGGAGACGGGTGACTACCTCCCGCGCCAGTATGTTCAACAGGCCCGGCGCAAGGCCGACCTCGGTGACAAGCGCGACGTTCGCGGCCTTCGCCATATCGTCCAGATTTCCAATAGCCTGCATGACAGGAACGCTCGCCGCGACCGATATCATGGATATGCCATGATCGATGCAGGCGCGCGCGGCATTCTCGGAACCGGTTTCGGTGTTCAGAATGACAAGCGATACGGTCGGGAAGACAGTTGCGATCGAGTCTTGAGACGTCAGATCGACCTGCGCCGCCGATACCCTGCTGTCGAATTTGCGCGCCGCAGCCTCCGCCTTGTCGCGCGAACGACCGGCGATGACGATCCCGGAGTGCGGCAGGAGGGTGTGAAGATGCTGGACAATATATCGTCCAACGGCGCCATACCCGCCCACCACAAGGATTGGCTTAGTCTTCTGCATGAAATCTCCGCCCACTGGGGACTTTCTGCCGCGATACACCTTCCAGCACTTGGAAGGTCAAAGGGTATATGCCGATCCTCAACAGATGTATCTGACAACTGGCTGAAGCGTTATAACGTTGGAGACAGACATTCTTTTCACGGCGCAAACGCTGCGCGTATCTGGCCGTCCGATCCTGGCAGCGTGCCCCCTTGCGCCCTGCCCCGACATCGCTATACCCTGCCCATCCCGCCACGCTTTTCAACCGCGTGGTCTCTCGTGTCCGGGGGGCGGGTCTGGCCTGGACTATGAAACACGCGTTACAAGAACAGGAGCTGACATGCCGCTCTATGAGCATGTGATGATTTCGCGGCAGGACTTGTCCACCGCGCAGGCCGAGGGCCTTGTGGAACACTTCAGCACCGTCCTCGCGGACAACGGCGGCAGCGTCGTCGAAAGCGAGTACTGGGGCGTGAAGACCATGGCCTACAAGATCAACAAGAACCGCAAGGGCCACTATGCCTTCCTGCGCACCGACGCGCCGTCGGATGCGATTCAGGAAATGGAGCGTCTTGCGCGCCTGCATGACGATGTCATGCGCGTGCTGACCATCAAGGTTGACGCCCACGAGGAAGGCCCCTCGGTCCAGATGCAGAAGCGTGATGAGCGCCCCGAACGCGGCGAACGCCGCGAGCGGCGATAAGGAGCGGAACACATGGCTACGAAACCTTTCTTCCGCCGTCGCAAGTCCGATCCGTTCGAAGGCCCCAACGCCCCGAAGATCGACTATAAGGACACCCGTCTGCTGCAACGTTACATCAGCGAACGCGGCAAGATCGTCCCGTCCCGTATTACGGCCGTGTCGGCCAAGAACCAGCGTCGCCTTGCCAAGGCAATCAAGCGCGCCCGGTTCCTGGCCCTGCTGCCCTATGCCGTGAAATAAGGAGACTTCGACATGAAAGTGATCCTTCTGGAACGTGTGGCCAAGCTTGGCCAGATGGGCGAGGTCGTGGACGTCAAGCCCGGTCACGCCCGCAATTTCCTGCTGCCGCAAGGCAAGGCGCTCTCGGCATCCGATGCCAACATCAAGGCGTTCGAAGGCCGCAAGGCACAGCTGGAAGCCACCAACCTGGAGACCCGCAAGGAAGCCGAGGCGATGGGCGACAAGCTGGCTGGCCAGCAGTTCATCATCATCCGCTCCGCGTCGGATTCGGGCGCGCTCTACGGCTCTGTCACCACGCGTGACGCCGCCGACGTGGCGACCGAAAACGGGTTCACCGTGGCGCGCGGGCAGGTCATCCTGCAAGCGCCGATCAAAGACCTCGGCATCCATGGTGTGACGGTTCGCCTGCACCCCGAAGTCGAGGTCGAGATCGAGCTGAATGTCGCCCGCTCGAACGAAGAAGCCGAGCTTCAGGCCGCCGGCAAGTCGATTCAGGAACTGGCCGCGGAAGAAGAAGCCGCTGCAGAGTTCGAGATTTCGGAGTTGTTCGACGACCTGGGTGCGGCTGCCGATGACTTCGGAAGCGACGATGAAGGTGCCTCGGCCGAAGCGCCAAAGAGCGATGATAGCGAAGAACAGCCTGCCTGATCGGGCAGACCGTACATCAAGCTGATAAGGGCCGCGCCAGATCTGGCGCGGCCCTTTTTTGTCGATATCTCCCGGACTGGTTGGAAATCATCATGACAAGGGATGCCGTTGCCCTATCTTCATCAGAAAGACCTCAGAGATCCGGAGACGCTCCAATGCACCCATTGCCAAGCCTGTCTGTCGTTGCCCTGACCTTCACGATCCTGCCTCTGATGGCTGCGGCGCAAAGTTTTTCCTATGGTCCCCGCAACACCGATTTCCCCCCCGCCTTCCCCGAACAGACGCGCGCGCCCCTGATCGACAGCGGAGTGGCCCTGAAGGTCGAGACGCTGGCAAGCGGGCTGGAACGCCCTTGGGGAATCGCCACCCTTCCCGATGGCGAAGGCTGGCTTGTGACCGAACGGGTGGGCCGATTGCGCTACATTTCGCCCAACGGCATCCTGTCGGACCCGATCGCCGGCGTGCCGGACGTGCTGGCTCAGGGACAGGGCGGACTGCTGGACGTGGTGCTGGCCCCCGATTTCAACGAAACGAATATCATCGTGATTACCTATGCCAAGCCGATCGAAGGCGGCAGCGTCACGGCGGCGGCCAAGATGACACTCTCGGATGATATGTCCGCCGTGTCCGATGTTACCGATATTTTCGTGCAGAGCCCGGCCTCGCCCACGACCAAGCAGTATGGAAGCCGCGTCGTTGTTCTGCCCGACGGCAATCTGGCAATCACAGTAGGAGAGCGGTCGTCTGACAAGGAACGTGTCTATGCGCAGGACCTGGACAAGACATATGGCAAGGTGGTCCGCGTGACGATGGACGGCGATGCGGTCGATGGAAACCCCTTCATCGGCCAGGCGGGGGCCATCGACACGATCTGGTCCTATGGCCACCGCAACATTCAGGGCGCGGCGCTGGATGCTGACGGGACGCTCTGGACGGTCGAACACGGACCCAAGGGCGGCGATGAACTGAACCGCCCCGAAGCAGGACTGAACTATGGCTGGCCGGTGATTTCCTATGGAGAACGATATTCCGGTGGCCCCATCGGGTCCGGAGCGGCTGTGGCGGAGGGAATGGAGCAGCCGGTTTATTTCTGGGACCCTGTGATCGCGCCGGGCGGTATGACGTTCCATTCCGGCGAGGCATTCGGTGACTGGAACGGTGACATCCTGATCGCATCCCTTAATCCGGGCGGGCTGGTCCGCCTGTCGCTGGAAAACGGTCTGGTCGTCGAAGAAGAGCGCCTGTTGCGCGATCTGGGCCGGGTGCGAGATGTCGACGTTCAGCCCGACGGGTCATTTATCGTGCTGACCGACCGCGACGACGGCGAAGTCCTGCGCATAACGCCCGATGAATGACGGCGGCGGTCGCCGCTCGATAATGATCTGCATGCCATGAAAACACCGCTCCGGTTCGTCCGGGGGCAAGGTAAGGCTGTCAGGGCGGGAGATCAGTCGGCGTCACGCGCAGCACCGGGACGTTTCGGTCAGGCACAGGTTCAACTGGTTCATTGGCGCGGATCCGAGATTCAGAGGCCAGGGTCTTGGACTGCGATCCGCTTATTCAGAAGTGTCGCAAAAAAGGGCGACCCGAAAGCCGCCCTTGATTGTTCCGATGTCGTCCAGTCTTACAGTTCTTCCAGCTTTTCGACCTCGGCCTGCAATTCTTCCTTGGTAACCGCCTTGTCGGTGACCTTGGCGCGGTCAAGGATCAGGTCGATGACCTTGTCTTCGAACAGCGGCGCGCGCAGCTGCTGTTGGGCCTGCTGGTTCTTCTGGATGAATTCGAAGAACTCGCGCTCCTGACCCGGATACTGACGCGCCTGGGTCATGATCGCCTGCGTCATTTCGGCGTCGGTGACCTCGACCTTTTCCTTCTGACCCAGTTCGGCCAGCAGAAGGCCCAGACGAACGCGACGAGCGGCGAGCGACTTATGCTCCTCCGTCGGGGTGATCTCCGGGTGATCGTGACCTTGCACGTCGGGGTTTTCTTCGTGCCACAACTGGTGTGCGACCTGGTTCGCCTCGGCTTCGACCAGGCTGGGGGGCAGATCGAACGTGACCAGACCGTCAAGTTGGTCGAGAAGCTGGCGCTTGACGACCTGGCGGGCGGCCCCGGCGTATTCGGCGCCCAGACGCTCCTTGATCTGACCCTTCAGCGCCTCAAGGCTTTCGGCCCCGAACTGCTTGGCCATTTCATCGTCGATCTTGGCATCGGCGGGTTTCTTCACTTGCTTGACGGTGCAATCGAAGACGGCGGCCTTGCCGGCCAGATGTTCGGCCTGGTAATCTTCGGGGAAAGACACCTCGACGGCCTTCTCCTCGCCGGCCTTCACACCGATCAGCTGGTCCTCGAATCCCGGAATGAAGGAGTTGGACCCCAGCACGAGGGGATAATCCTCGGCGGCGCCGCCTTCGAACGGTTCGCCGTCGACCTTGCCCAGAAAATCGAAGACGACCTGATCGCCCTTGGCAGCCTTGCCCTTTTTGGTCTCGAAGGTCTGGGCGTTCTTGGCCAGCCCTTCGAGAGCTTCCTGCACATCGGCCTCGGCCGGCTCGACCGTCAGCTTTTCAATCTTCACGTCCGAGAAGTCGACCTCAGGGACGTCCGGCAACGCTTCGTAGGACAGCGAGACAACGACGTCGTCGCCGTCTTTCCAGTCTTCGTTAGCCATTTCGACCTTGGGCTGCATTGCCGGGCGTTCGCCCGATTTCTCGAAATGCTCACCCATGGCGCCGTCGATGGCTTCCTGCATCGACTCGCCCATCAACCGCTGGCCGAACTGTTTCTTGAGCAGCGCCATCGGGACCTTACCCTTGCGGAAACCCTTCATTTCAATGTCGGGCTGCGCTTCGACCAGCTTTTGGCTGACCTTGGCTTCCAGATCAGAGGCGGGGACCGTGATGGTGTAGCCGCGCTTGAGGCCTTCGTTCAGGGTCTCGGTCACCTGCATGGGATCATCCTTTGTAGCTTGCTTTGTCTCGTGGGCTGCGGGACCGCCTTGGGGCCGCGCGCATATGCGAATTGCCCCGCCGGAAGGCGGGGTGAAATCGAGCATGTCTCTATGTGCGGGGGAAAGGGGGTGCAAGCCGATTCCCCAGCCTCACGCAGGTCATGTCAGAGATGGGCGGAGGATGGGATCGGTGGAAGACGGTCGCACAGCGAAACCATGCGGTCGAGTTGAAGCGGTCTGGTCAGTGTGATCAGGCCAGGGCGGCAGGTATCCTGCCCGTCCCGGAGCGACACGTCAGTAGATGTAGCGGATCTGGTCGGCCCAGTAACGCTCGACCCGGCGCAGCGTGCCGACGATTTCCACCAGGCCCGCATCCGACAGAACGCCTGTGTGGCGGATACCGTCAGCGTGGCGCAGGAACAGCGCCTCGACAATATCGCGGACATCGCGCCCCTTGGGTGTCAGTCGAACGCGGACGGCGCGACGGTCAATTTCGCACCTTTGATGATGCATATAGCCCATCTCGACCAGCTTCTTGAGATTATAGCTGACATTCGAACCCTGATAGTAGCCGCGCGATTTCAACTCGCCCGCTGTGACCTCGTTGTCGGAGATGTTGAACAGAAGCAGCCCCTGAACAGCATTGATTTCCAGTATTCCGACACGTTCGAACTCGTCCTTGATGACGTCCAGCAGAAGTCGGTGCAACCGTTCTACCAGCGTCAGCGCATCAAGGTAGCCGGACATGAAATCCGGCTGCGTGCGGGGCTTGAAGTTTTCCAGTCGGCTCATGCGGCAGGCATCCTGATCTCGATCATCGTCGACACAGGTTTGAACCGAAAAGTCCTGATAATTCGTTAAAACACGGAATTTATCGGCCCAATCCCGCCGCGCGGCGTCCCAATGCGGCCATCAGCGGCGCGAACCGATCCGGCGCGCTGGTCTGTCCGGTGACCCAGGAATACAGATCGTGGTCATTTTCGCCCAGAACCGCTTCGAATAATGCCAGTTGATCGTCGTCCATCCCGGCCAGTTCGGCATCCGCATAACCGCCCAGGATCAGGTCCATTTCCTTGATGCCCCGCCGCCATGCGCGGATCTTCAGCCGCTTGCGCCGGGTTTCCGTGTCGGTGACCGGGTTTTCCCCCGGTATCATGCGTCGCCCTCGAACCGGGCGCGCAGGCGGTGCTCCAGAAGGCCAAGCCGGTCGGCCAGGCGCGCCGTCTCGCGGCGCAGAAGCTCTACCTCTTTCAGCAGATCGCCATCGGCGCCGGATGCATCGCCGTTGGGTCCTTCGCCCGCGCCCGTCATCAGCCAGACCAGCGACACGTTCGTCAGCCCGGCCAGCATCGACACGCGGTTGGCGCGCGGTTCGGCGCGGTCCTCTTCCCAGGCGCGGATGGTCTTGCCCTTGACGCCCAGACGATGCGCCAATTCGTCAACATCCAGACCCGCCGCTTCGCGGGCGCCGGTCAGGCGGTCGCCGAACGTCGTGGTGCCGGGATCGTACCAATCGCTGTCTTCTGGCATGAAAGTCCTCTTGGGTTATTGCACGGGGTGCCTCTGGCTTGCCCAAAGGTCAGGCGCACCCTAGGAAGTCGAGGCATCGAAGCCAACCCGGAGACCTCCATGGCGTTCCTGTCCGACAGCCTGTCCCGCGTGAAACCATCGCCAACCATAGCGGTCACGACCAAGGCCAGCGAACTGAAGGCCGCAGGGCGCGACGTCATCGGTCTGGGCGCGGGTGAGCCGGATTTCGACACGCCGCAGAATATCAAGGACGCCGGCATACAGGCCATCGCGGACGGCAAGACCAAGTATACAGCCGTCGACGGAATTCCCGAATTGAAAGCCGCGATCTGCGACAAGTTCAAGCGCGACAACGGGCTGGAGTACACGCCTGCTCAGGTGACGGTCGGCTCGGGCGGCAAGCACGTGATCTATAACGCCCTGTCGGCCACACTGAACCCCGGCGACGAGGTGGTGATCCCCGCCCCCTATTGGGTCAGCTATCCCGACATGGTGCTGCTGGCGGGCGGCGAGCCGGTGATTGCCGAAGCGACCATCGAGACCGGTTTCAAACTGACGCCCGGAGCGCTGGAGGCGGCGATCACGCCGAAGACCAAGTGGCTGATCTTCAACTCGCCATCGAACCCCACCGGCGCGGCCTATTCGGCGTCTGAATTGAAAGGGCTGACGGATGTCTTGATGCGGTACCCGCATGTCTGGATCCTGACCGACGACATCTATGAGCACCTGGTATTCGACAACTTTGTCTTTGCCACGCCCGCACAGGTGGAGCCGGAACTCTACGACCGGACCCTGACGATGAACGGTGTCAGCAAAGCCTATTCCATGACCGGCTGGCGGATCGGATACGCCGCCGGACCGGAGCATCTGATCGCGGCGATGCGCAAGGTGCAGTCGCAGTCGACCTCCAACCCTTGTTCGATTTCTCAGTGGGCGGCGATCGAGGCGCTTGAGGGGACTCAGAGCTTTATCCGGCCCAATCAGGCGCTGTTCAAAAACCGTCGCGATCTGGTGGTGAAGGGGCTGAACGCATGTCCGGGCATCGAATGTCCGGTGCCGGAGGGCGCGTTCTACGTTTATCCCAGCATCGCCGGGTGCATCGGCAAGACGTCAGCGGGCGGCGTGGAGATCACGGACGACGAGATTTTCGCGACCGCCCTCCTGGAGGAGGAAGGCGTGGCTGTCGTCTTCGGCGCGGCCTTCGGACTATCGCCGCATTTCCGGGTGAGTTATGCGACCTCGGACGAGGCGCTGACCGAAGCCTGCGGGCGGATCAAGCGGTTCTGCGAGGGGTTGGACTAGCCCATGACCAACGGCGGCCTCCCCCCCTATTACTTCCGCGTCAAGGACAACGGCGCGCTCGTCTTCCGCGTGGATGCCGAAAACCGGCAGCGGCGGCTGGAACTGAACCAGATCGCCACGATCAATATCAACAACGGGTTAGTGAAGCCGCAGGGCGACACCGAGCTGACTGAAGCCGATGAAGACGCTATCGCGGACTGGATGGTCGCACGGACGGCGGAGTTGGCGGCACGGGACATCGATGACATCCTGCGGGCTGTCGATCACCTGAACCTGACGGCGCATTGGGTACAGTCGCGGGCCACGGACGCGCAGTTGGATGCGGTGACCGACCGTCTGTTGTTGGCGATGCATGATCTGCGGACCGTGCTGGTCAAGAAGCGGGCGGATCGGGTGCTGAAGGACTGACGGGTGACATCGCCCGAACGCTCGCCTAAGCGTTTGCGAAACCCGGAGGGTCGCCCATGAAGATCGCCACATTCAACGTCAACGGCATCAAGGCCCGCTATGAGACCGTGGCCAACTGGCTGCGGGACGACGCGCCCGATGTCGCCGTGTTGCAGGAGATCAAGTCCATCGACGAAGCCTTTCCGCGAGAGTTGGTCGAGGATGCGGGTTACGAATTGCACACCCATGGGCAAAAGGGATTCAACGGCGTGGCTCTTCTGTCGAAAACGCCGGTAGAGGATATCTCGCGGGGTCTGCCGGCCTTGGACGGGGCGCATGACAACGACGACGATCAGGCCCGCTATATCGAAGGCACGGTAATCGGAGAGACCGGTGCAGTGCGGATTTGCGGGCTGTATCTGCCGAACGGCAATCCGGCGCCGGGGCCTAAATACGATTACAAACTGGCGTGGATGACGCGGCTGGAGGCGCGGGCGAAGGCCTTGCTGGCCGAAGAAACGCCGTTCCTGATGACCGGGGATTTCAACGTCATCCCCGACGCCCGCGACGCCGCCCGACCCGCGGCGTGGGAGAAGGACGCGCTGGGATTGCCGCAGACGCGATCCGCATGGCGGCGCATCCTGAACCTTGGTCTGACCGAGGCGTTCCGGGCAAGAACGCAGGCTGCGGGGCACTATAGTTTCTGGGATTATCAGGCCGGTGCCTGGAACAAGAACGATGGCATCCGCATTGATCATTTCCTGCTGTCGCCTGCCGTGGCGGACCATATGCGCGATTGCACGATCCAGGCGGATATGCGGGGCCGCGAAAAGCCATCGGATCATGTGCCGGTCTGGCTGGATCTGGATTTATAGAACGGGACCTCCGGCGGGAATATTTCAGGGGTATAGACGGGAAGGTCCGGGACGACATCCCCGGACTGGACCTTATCGGGCCGGGCGCGCATCTAGGGGCAGATTTGCCTGACAGGATGACCCCATGCGCCATATACCCCTCGGACGTCACGACACGATTTCGGAAATCATGCTGGGGACGATGACCTTCGGCACCCAGACGCCGCAATCCGACGCCCACACCCAGATCGACATGGCCTGTGACGCGGGTGTGACGTGGCTCGACACCGCTGAGATGTATCCTGTGAACCCGGTGCGCGCGGAGACCCTTGGCCTGACCGAGGAAATCGTCGGCAACTGGGTCGCGAACGGCGGTGCCGGGCGAATCAAGCTGGCCTCCAAGCATTCCGGAGACGGGTCGCATGCGCGGGGCGGCGCGCCGATCACCTCCGAGAGCATTCCAAAAGCCATCGAGGGCAGCCTGAAGCGGCTGAAGTCCGAGGCCATCGACCTGTACCAGTTCCACTGGCCGAACCGGGGCAGTTTCCAGTTCCGAAAATACTGGACCTACCGTCCCGAAGGCACGCGCGATACGATTCTGCAGAACATGGCCGATTGCGTGGGCGCGCTGGAGCGGGAGGTGTCGCGCGGCACCATCAAATCCTTCGGCCTGTCCAACGAATCAACCTGGGGCATGGATCAGTGGATGATGCTGTCGTCGGACGAGGACGGCGGGGACGGCCCCGCCCGCCCGGTGTCCATCCAGAACGAATATTCGGTTCTGTTCCGCCTGGCCGACACCGACATGGCCGAGATGATGACCTATGAGGATATCACGATGCTGGCCTTCTCGCCGCTGGCGACCGGGCTGATCACCGGTAAATACCAGAACGGCGCGGTGCCGGAGGGATCGCGCAAGTCGCTGAACGAAAATCTGGGCGGACGCTGGTCGGATCGTGTCGAGGGGACGGTTGCGGCCTATCTGGACATGGCGGCAGAGCACGGTATCGACCCGGTGCACATGGCGCTGGCGTGGTTGCAGACGCGGCCCTTCAACTGCTCCGCCATTCTGGGTGCCACGACGGTTCCGCAACTGGAGCATGGGTTGAAGGCGCAGGACATGGTGCTGTCGGACGAACTTCTCGCGGCCATCGACAATCTGAACAAAGCGCATCCATTGCCCTATTGAGGGCCGGTGGCCCGGTCAGCCGAGGTTCAGCGCCGCCAGCCAGCGCTCGACCCGCGCCCGGTTCACGCCGAAATCGTACTGACCGTATCGCGACCGGCTCCAGATATTCAGGCGACTGTCCATTCCGTCGGGCCTGGCCGAGACCGAGATGGCGTCGGGGAAGCCGATGATCCGGCTACGCTGGACATAGGTTATCAAGCCTTCGTCCGGCGATCCGGCCAGACGTGTCACCCCCACTTCGGCCATCGCCACGGCGTCAATACGGGACAGCAGGTCGGCGGGCGGCACATCCGAGACGATGGCAGGCCGGTTGCCCCCGTCTGCCACCAGATAATCGTTGGGCTTGCCGGACCGGATCGCCTTCGTTGGATCGACGTTCCAGACGGCCGGGTCCGTCGGGGCGATACGAACATAGGTCAGACCGAGAGCTGTCAGCCCCACAGCGGCAAGAACGAGTGAACGAATGATCATGCCGCCTCAGTTAGCGTGAACTTTTCATTTGTCATCTCAGCCGACCCTCAGGATTTGCAGGTCGGCGACATTCGTTCCGGTCCCGCCTGTCATCAGAAGGTCACCGGACGCCTGAAGCATCGGATAGCTGTCGTTGGCCTCCAGCCCAGCCGTAATATCAATACCGGCATCCGCGATCCGGGCCAGCGTGCCGTCGTCGACCAGCGCGCCCGCCGCATCCGTGGGGCCGTCGCGGCCATCGGTTCCCCCCGACAGGAACGCCCATGGCCGGGGGCACCCGCGCAGGGCTAATGCAACGCGCAACGCCAGTTCCTGATTGCGGCCGCCGCGCCCGTCGCCACGCAGGACCACGGTGGTTTCCCCGCCCCATAAGGTCATGCCGGGGCCTGCCGCGACGCGCGTGGCGACGACGGCGGCAGCATCGGATACATCTCCCTCCAGAGGGGTTTCGATCAGGGTCGCATCCGGGGCGGCAGCCAGCATGGCTTCTGCCGACAGCCGGTTCGATCCGATCAGGCGCGTGGTTCCGCCGGGAACAGCGGCGGCAGCGGGGCGCGACAGGACCGTGCGACAAACTTCCGGCATCCGGTTCCACAGATCGTGGCGCCGCAACAGATCGCGCGCCGCTGCAGGGTTGCCAAGCGGAGGGACCGTGGGACCGGAGGCGATGGCCGCCAGATCGTCGCCCACCACATCCGACAGGATCAGCGCGTCGATCGTTGCCGGGGCTGCGGCACGGGCCAACCCGCCCCCCTTGAGGCGGCTCAGGTTCTGCCGGATCAGGTTCATCGCCTTGATGTCCAGCCCAGCGCCCAGCAACAGGCGCGACACTTCGGCCTTGTCGGCCAGACTTACGCCATTCACCGGGGCCACTGCCAGCGCCGATCCGCCGCCAGAAATCAGCGCAAGGCACCGTTGCCCTGCCCCCAACCCGTCAGCGGCATTCAGCATCGCCTCTCCCGCCGCAAGGGAGCCTTCGTCCGGCACCGGATGCCCGCCGACCATGACCGTCGCGCCGGACAGGTCGGCGGCGTTTTCGGGGTTGGTCACGACCAGACAGGAGACGCCGGGAAATCGGTCAAGCGCCGCGCGCGCCATCGCGACCCCGGCCTTGCCCAGCGACAGGATCAGGTCCGGGGTCGGCGCATCCCGCAATGCCGTGCGAACGGCCCTGTCGGGTTCGGCGCGCGTCACGCCTGCCATGAATATATCGATCAGTCCGTCGCGCATGCGGCCCCCCCTGCCGTATTTGTCACCCATGGGCCATGCCGCACGACGGGCCGTCAAGGGAGAGTTCCTGCTCGAGCACAGCACTACAGCCAATCAGTTCGGAAACCTTTGGTTTAAATTGTGAGTATGCGTTGCCAAGGATGGTTTCACCCGCCTCACTGCGCTGATGCTGTGCAGTCTCGCGCATATTTTTAAGCAGGTTGCGGTATAGCCCGCCTCATCGCGCCTAACCCTTCCTATGGGCTGTGACTGAACCGGTTCAGCAGCGCCCAATATGGAAAGCCCAGAACTGCAGTTCGCCACATGGCGCACCGAAATCTGCTCTTCCTTTCTTGGCTGATCTCACACGTCAGATGCGCCACTTAACGCTGGTAGAATTACGCCAAACAAGACTGAAGGTCGCCAGTATGGGACTGGATGGACCTTATAGAAACTACCAATGCTAGCTGTGCGACCGTGATCATTCGCGCGATATGCGAAACTTCCCAATTCAGGCTTCGCTGTCTTGATCGGCATCAACTCCAACGGAAGTCCGTCGTGCATTCAATATCGTGCGTATGGACGCAAAATGGAGAACACAGAGATGTCTTACAACATTACAATGCGCGGCGTGGTCGCGGCATCTGCAGTAATCACCGCCTTGATTGCCGGGACGGCAGCTCTGGCCGACCCTGATGACGATAGTCGCGACGACGACAGGGTTCAGATCATGCCGCTTGGCATTGGAACCTATGGCGGCATGAACATGATGGCTCGGCCTATCGATAGCAATTCGGACGGGATCGTCAGTGCCGCCGAAGCGTCCCAGCATGCCAGCATTGGGTTTGCCCTGTTCGATAGGGACGATGATGGCCAGATTTCTGAAGACGAATATCTGGACGGCGCATCGTCGGCCATGCCGATGGGGCGGCGCAACGTGGAACGGCGTTTCGTAAATCGGATTGCGCGTTTCAAGTCCATGGACACCGACACCGACACGAACGTCACATTGTCCGAGTTCATGGCGAACGTTCAGGCGAACTATGAAGCCGCTGATGCAAACGGCGATGGCAACGTCACCGTTTGGGAATTCCGCGCACAGCAGAACCCGTTCTGACGCGGGTCGCCAGGGCGGCGTAGCTGCCCCGCATTTCGACACCGGGTCAATCGGCACCGGGTCAATCGGCTCGGGCTGCGGGGTAGCAACAGTCGCGGCCCACGGGTTATGGCACAACCTTGAGTCCGAAGTGCCGAAGTAGCCTTTGCAAAGACATTTTCAGCGCGATCAGGCTCTGCTGAATGGTCTTCGGGCCAACACGTGCGGCGGCGTATCATTCGTGACTACCAATCAGGTCATGGAATTTATCGAAAACACGCGAAATGGGCCGGGAGATAGAGGCCTGTAGTGTGAACAGAAAATCCACATGAACGAGGCCAGGTATGGTGCGGGTGAAGGGACTCGAACCCCCACGCCTTGCGGCGCCAGAACCTAAATCTGGTGCGTCTACCAGTTCCGCCACACCCGCCTGGGGACGCCATAGCATCCCGGAACAGAACCCGAAAGGGCCGCGAAGAGTCCCGCTTTCTGCCCAGATCCTGCCTCAATTCGGGAGCATCAAGTTTCCATTGCCATAATAGCCCTGCCACAAATTCTCTTTCAAAGACGCTGAACCGCCACGCCATCTACAGACTGGATCACTGCCATGACCGTCCAACTTCGTCAGAATGCCGAAAAACTCGCGTTTCACGCCGCTGCCGTGGCCGCACCAGATGTCATCGCCAAGGGTGGCATTGCCCGCGGAACGATCATTCTGACCGCCAGCGGCGAAGTTGCCGTCGAAGCGTTGAAGACCGGCGATCGCATCATCACCCGTGAACGCGGCATGGCCGTCCTGACTTCGGTTATCACGCATACTGCACCGGCCTGCACGATCCGCACCGACAGCCTGGGCCTCGGTCGCCCCGAGCGGGATACGACCGTTGCGTCCGATCAGCATGTCGCCGTCCGCGACTGGCGCGCCGAAGCCCTGTTCGGTGCCGATGCCGCATTGGTGCCCGCCCGTCGTCTGGCCGACGGCAAGCATATCGCCGCATTCGGAGAAGCCGAATTCTTTCGTCTCGATTTCGGCACAGCCCTGACGATCTATGCCAATGGACTGGAAACCCCTATCGGTCGCACTGAAACGGGTGTTATCGAGATCGATCCGGCCGACTGACCGACCGCATTCAGGGCTGGCAGGCCTTCTGATCATTGACCCGGCGCACTGCGTCCGGGCCTTTTTTATTGCTGTTAACTATTTTGTAACACTTTTGCCGAAGGCTCGGGATGTGGCGCATAAATTTGATGCGCGATGGATTGGCGGGGCCTAGGGTCATGTCAAGAAAAGCGAACAATCGCGCGAGCAGTAAAATGACAGTGATGAGTCCAGGACCATCTTCGGTTGGCATTCCGGTGATGGGCAAGCTCAGCCTTCGCCATGCGCTTCCTTCCGGCAGTAGGGTGCTGAGCGCACGAGGCGAAGTTCTGATCGAAACGCTGACCCCCGATGACCGCGTCATCACCCGCGACCGCGGCATGATGCCGGTGCGCGACGTTCTGCGACTGACGATGCCGCGCGGCGCTCCGATGGTGCTGATCCCGGCTGGCGCGATGGGACGGGGACGTCCGGAACGCGATGTGACCCTGCCCCCGGATCAACCTGTCGTGCTTCGTGACTGGCGCGCCCGCACGATTTTCAACGCGCGCGAGGCAAGGGTTGCCGCCGCCCGCCTGACCGACGGTTCGGTCATCCGCCCGGTGACATCGAGCGGCGGCACGGTCTGGTGCATCCTCCTCGACCGTCCTTCGGCTGTCTATGTCGATGGGCTGGAACTGGTGTCCGGCGCGCTGGATGCGATGAGCCCCTGACGTCAGTCGTTCTGCAACAGTGCTTGCAGAACCTGCGGTAACGTCTCGGGCAAATCTTCGGCAATCAGACCGGGACCGAACGTCCGCGCCGCCTCGACATGCAGCCATGCAGCGGAGGAGGTGGCATTTATCGGGCAACTTCCGCGCGCCAACATTCCGGTGATGATCCCGGCCAATACATCGCCTGACCCCGCCGTCGCCAGCCACGGCACGGCCCTGTCATAAACTGCGGTATTGATGCAGGCCCCGCCCGAGGCATCCGCGATCACCGTATCGGGCCCCTTGAACAGCACCGTGCAACCAGCGCGCGCCGCCGCGTCGCGGGTCGCGTCGACCTTGGAATAGGCGGGCCCCTTGGTTGCGGGCGCGTTCAGCCGGTCGGAAATGTCGGGAAACAGCCGCGCGAATTCGCCGCCATGGGGGGTTAGTACGCAGCCGTCGTGCAATCCGGCAAACGGGTCGTCGCGCCCGGCCAGCACGGTCAGCGCATCCGCATCCAGCACCACCCTGCGCTTGGACGCCAGCGCCACATCCATCAGGTCCGACGTCCGATCCGACACCCCCATCCCCGGCCCGAGACAGAGCGCATTTATACGCTCGTCCTCCAGCAACCCGGCCAGCGCCTCTCCGTCATCGCAGCGGCGCAACATGATCGAGGTCAGCTGCGTCGCGCATTCCATCATCGCAGAGCCAGGAGCCGCACAGGTCACCAGTCCTGCCCCGACACGCAACGCCGCACGGGCCGACAGACGTGCGGCCCCGGTCCGGCCCATTCCGCCGGTCAGGATCAGGGCGTGGCCGTGATCATATTTGTGCCCTTTGCTTCGTTTGGACAGACCGACTGGCAAATCGATCAGCCGGATATGATCGCGCCACGCCCCCGTTTGCGTCAGACCAATGCCGATGATGCAAAGGGTTCCACAGTGTCGTGGGCCGTCAGCCAAATAATGTCCGGCCTTCGGTCGGTGGAAGGTGGTCACAAGATCGGCGGCGACGCAGGATGCGCGCGATCCTTTGGCGGCATCGGCACCGGCGGCACGAAGGATCTTCCCGCTGTCGGCGCAAATGCCTGACGGGATATCCAGCGCTACGACGTAAGGAAAGAAAGGCGTGCGATCCTCGCGTGGTAGCCCACGTCCACCATCCGCCGCATCGCAGACATCGCGCAGTGTCTTGCCCAAGGCGCCCAGCGGCCGCGTCAGGCCCGTCCCGAAAAGGGCATCGATGATCAGCGATGTCCCATCCTTGAACGGCAGGCCATCGGTCGGAAGCGTCCGCACCTGACCTATCTTGCACCACCGTTCATAATTCGTCCGTGCGTCAGGTGGCAATTTCCCGGCATCCCCATAGAGGAACGCATCTACATCCCACCCCTTTCCGGTCAGCACCCGAGCCACCACGAACCCGTCGCCGCCGTTGTTGCCCGGCCCGCACAGAATCATCGCACGACCGGGTGCCCGCTCCAGTTCTGGCCACATGGCCTCAATCGCGGCGACCGCGCCCTGGCCCGCCCGCTCCATCAATTGCAGCCCGGTGATCTCGCCCGCATCGATGGCGGCCTGTTCGATCGCGCGCATCTGCGCAGCCGTCAGCAGGAGTTCGGACATATGTTTTCCAATCGTCTATAAATTAGGCGTGGCGTTTAATTTTTAATCACGTCGGGACGATTCACATGCGACCGGGACCCGTCTCGCAGCCTATGCGATTGTCCGTCCCGGTCCAGACTGCGAAGCCAAGCCCGACTCCGGGAGGACTGAATGAAGAAGATCGAAGCCATCATCAAACCGTTCAAGCTGGACGAGGTGAAGGAAGCCCTTCAGGACATCGGTATTCAGGGGCTCTCCGTTACCGAGGTCAAAGGATTCGGGCGCCAGAAGGGTCACACCGAATTATACCGTGGTGCCGAATATGTCGTCGACTTTCTGCCGAAGGTGAAAATCGAAGTCGTGCTCACAGAGGATCTGGTCGACCCTGCGGTCTCCGCGATCATCGCCGCCGCGCGCACCGACAAGATCGGGGATGGCAAGATCTTTGTATCGTCCGTCGAACAGGCCATTCGCATCCGCACCGGAGAGACCGGCGAAGACGCGATCTGAATTCCACTAACAACTGATACTACACGGAAAGGGACGCCACATGTCCAATGCCCTGCTGAAGATGATCAAAGACGAGGAAGCGGAATACGTCGACGTCCGTTTTACTGACCCGCGCGGCAAGTTGCAGCACGTCACCGTCGTATCCGACCTGGTGGACGAGGACTTCATCGAGGAAGGCTTCATGTTCGACGGCTCCTCGATTGCGGGCTGGAAGTCGATCGAAGCTTCCGACATGAAGCTGATGCTGGACGTGGAGAGCGCTTATGTCGATCCGTTCTATGCGGAGAAGACGATCTGCGTTCACTGCTCCGTGGTGGAGCCGGACACCGGCGAAGCCTATGACCGTGACCCGCGCGGCACCGCCGAGAAGGCCGAAGCCTATCTGATTTCGTCGGGTATCGGCGACGTGGCCTATATGGGACCCGAAGCCGAATTCTTCCTGTTCGACGACGTGCGGTATTCCAACTCGATGAATTCCGTCGGGTTCGAGGTCGATGCCGCCGACGCCTCGTGGAACACGAACACCGAGTACGAAATGGGCAACATGGGCCATCGTCCGGGCGTCAAGGGTGGCTACTTCCCGGTCAACCCGACCGACTCGGCTCAGGACCTGCGCTCCGAGATGCTCTCGACGATGAAGCGCATCGGCATGAAGGTCGACAAGCACCACCACGAAGTCGCCTCATGCCAGCACGAGTTGGGCCTGATTTTCGGCTCGCTGACCAAGCAGGCCGACGAGATCCAGAAGTACAAGTACGTGATCCACAACGTCGCCCACGCCTATGGCAAGACCGCCACGTTCATGCCCAAGCCAATCGCGGGCGACAACGGCACCGGCATGCACGTGAACATGTCGATCTGGAAAGACGGCAAGCCGTTGTTTGCGGGCGACCAATATGCCGATCTTTCGATGGAAGCCCTGTATTTCATCGGTGGCATCCTGAAGCATGCCAAGGCCCTGAACGCCTTCACCAACCCGGCTACCAACAGCTACAAGCGCCTGATCCCTAACTTTGAGGCGCCTGTCCTGCGTGCCTATTCCGCGCGCAACCGGTCCGGTTGCGTCCGCATCCCGTGGACCGAGTCGCCCAAGGCCAAACGCGTCGAGGCCCGCTTCCCTGATCCGGCGGCGAACCCCTACCTGTGTTTCTCTGCCCTGCTGATGGCCGGTCTTGATGGCATCAAGAACAAAATCCACCCCGGCGAGCCGTCGGACAAGGATCTCTACGACCTGCCTCCGGAAGAGTTGGCCACCATCCCGACCGTCTGCGGCAGCTTGCGCGAGGCGCTGGACGAACTGGAGAAGGACCACGACTTCCTGATCGCCGGCGATGTGTTCACCCGTGACCAGATCGAGGGCTACATGGCGCTCAAGTGGGACGAGGTTCACGCCTACGAGCACACGCCCCATCCGATCGAATACCAGATGTACTACTCCTGCTGACAACTTGGCAGGCTGCGTGCCTGCCGGTTTCAACAACAACGGGGCGGCCTTCGGGTCGCCCTTTTTGTCTGGCTTGATAAGGCCAACCGCGACCATGCGATAGGTCCACAGCCTGCATCCGGCTGTTTCGCTTTACCTGCATCTGATGCGTGGCGCACACTCATCCGCGACGACGAGCGATCGGCCCGGCTGTCTGTATGCCCCGTCGAGGCGGATCGGCCCCATGCCCAGTCGACATCAATCTCGGATCGCAGCTCTTTGATCCTTATCTATATTTCTACTTTCGCGCCGGAGGACCCAATGCCCGCATTCCTGAAGAAAGCCACCCGCACTGCCGAAACCGGCGCGGCGGATGTCACCCGCACGGTTGCAGATATGCTGGCGCAAATCGAAGCCGGGGGCGACGCGACGGCGATGGAATGGGCCGGCAAGTTGGACGATGCGCCGGGCAACCCCGTGCTGAGCCGCGCAGATATCGACGCTGCGACGGCCCAATTGTCCGACCAGGTGCGGCAGGATATCGCCTTTGCCCATGCCAACGTCCGCCGCTTCGCCAAGGCGCAACGCAAAACCCTGACCGAGACGCAGATCGAGCTTTTGCCCGGCCTGAGCACAGGCCAGAAAGTCATCCCTGTCACGGCAGCAGGAGCCTATGTTCCAGGCGGGCGATACGCCCATGTCGCCAGTGCGATCATGACGGTGACCACCGCCAAGGTCGCGGGCGTCAGTCATGTCACCGTCGCATCGCCACCGCGCAAGGGTGGTGGTATCGACCCCGCGATCGCCTATGCGGCCGACCTGTGCGGCGCGGACACGATCCTTGCCATGGGCGGCGTGCAGGGTATCGCGGCGCTGGCGTTTGGCCTGTTCGGCGCACCCAAAGCATCCATATTGGTGGGGCCGGGCAATCAGTTCGTGGCCGAAGCCAAGCGGCTTTTATTCGGGCGCGTCGGTATCGATATGGTCGCCGGACCGACCGACAGCCTGATTATTGCGGATGCGACAGCCGATCCTGATATCGTGGCCGTCGATCTGGTCAGTCAGGCCGAACACGGTTGGAACTCTCCGGTCTGGCTGGTCACCGATTCCGAAACTCTGGCGCATGACGTGATGAACCGGATGGGCGCGCTGATTGCGGACCTGCCGTCACCCAACCGCGAAAGTGCCGAGGCCGCCTGGCGCGATTTCGGCGAAGTGATTCTCTGCGCCGACCGCGAGGAAATGGCGAAGGTTTCCGACAACTACGCGCCCGAACACCTGTCGGTTCAGGCCGCCGACCCGGAGTGGTGGATGGATCGGCTGACCTGCTACGGCTCGCTGTTCCTGGGCGAGGAAGTGACCGTGACCTATGGCGACAAAGCATCGGGCACGAACCACGTCCTGCCGACCAGCGGCGCGGCGCGATATACCGGCGGGCTATCGGTTCACAAGTTTCTGAAAATCGTGACCTGGCAGCGCGCAACCCGCGATGGCGCGCGGCCCGTCGCCGAAGCCAGCGCCCGGATCAGCCGGGTCGAAGGAATGGAGGGCCACGCCCGTGCCGCAGATGTGCGCCTGAAAAAATACGGCCAGATGTGAGAGTTCACGAAACACGGCATGTCAACGATCCCGCCTCATGGCTTGCGTCGACTGTGCCACCCCTCTTTGCTGCTGAAATATTCCGGGGGAGCAGGGCTGCCCCCCGGCTTTCGCATCACATCTTCAGACGTTCGCCGGTCGGGTCATACATCGGTCTGAACGACACGTCCGCCGAGTGTCGACGGCCTGCCACTTCAATTTCATAGGGCGACGACAGGCAATCCTCGACCGACTGCCCTTCGCAGGGCACATATCCAAGTCCGATGGCGCCGCCCAAGGTGTGCCCATAAGCCCCGGATGCAATGTGGCCCACGATCCTGCCATCCCGTACAATCGGCTCGTTGTGATAGAGCATCACGTCCGGGTCATTCATCCGGAACTGTAACATCCGACGCTTCAGCCCCTCCTCCCGTTTTCGCAATACCGCATTGCGACCATTGAAGTCGGCTTTCTTGTTTACCTTGACCGCAAACCCCAGGCCCGCTTCGACCACGTGATCCTCGGGGGTGATATCGTGCCCCATGTGTCGGAAGGCGCGTTCGATGCGGCAGTTATCCATCGTGTGCAGACCGACGGGACGCGCGCCGGTTTCCGCCTCGATCAATGTCTCCATGACATGCGCCGCCATATCGGACGGGATATAGATCTCCCAACCCAATTCACCGACGTAGGACACCCGGTGCGCGCGGGCGAGGCCGAGCCCGATGTCGATGTCGCGGGCGGTGCCGAAGGGAAATGCCTCATTCGAGAAATCGGCGGGGCTGATCGACTGCAATACCTCGCGCGATTTCGGCCCCATGACGGCCAGCACCGCTTCGCCCGCAGTGATATCGGTGATGAATACAGCATCGTCAGGGTCTTCGAAACGGCGCAGCCACGCGATGTCTTTGACCAGCGTCGCGGCCGGCGTGACCATCAGATAGCTGAACTCCGACAGGCGGGTGACGGTGACGTCCGCTTCGATCCCGGCGCGGGAATTGAGCATCTGAGTATAGACGATCTTGCCGTTCGGGACAGACATGTCACCGCCGCAGACCCGGTTCAGGAAGGCTTCGGCGTGCAGGCCGTCGATCTTGATCTTGCCGAAGGATGACATGTCGTAGAAGCCGCAACCATTGCGGATCAACCCATGTTCATGCGCGGCGTTGCCGAACCAGTTCTGTTTGCCCCAACTGTATTCATATTGCCGCGGCTCGCCCGGAAAGGCGAACCAGTTGGCGCGTTCCCAGCCTGCAAACTCGCCGAAAACCGCGCCCAGATCCGCAAGTTGCGCGTGGAACGGAGAGCGTCGAATGCCGCGTGCCGTTGCCTTCTGTCGATACGGCCAATGGTCGGCATAAAGCAGCCCCAGCGTTTCGGACGCGCGTTCTTTCAGATATCGACGGTTGCGCTGGAACGTCTGGTTGCGGGCGACGTCCACATCGACCAGATCGAAGGGCATTTCACCATCCTGCATCCATTGTGCCAGCGCCATGCCTGCGCCGCCCGCCGATTGGATGCCGATCGAATTGAAGCCAGCCGCAACCCAGAGGTTCGGCACTTCGGGCGAGGGGCCGAGGTGGTAGGCATCGTCAGGGGTGAAGGATTCCGGACCATTGAAGAACGTGTGGATACCCGCGTTGGCCAGCATCGGCAGCCGTTCGATCGCTTTCTCCAGAATCGGTTCAAAATGATCGAAATCTTCGGGCAGCTGGTCGAACTCGAAGCTTTCGGGAATGCCGTTCATGCCCCAGGGCTTGGACACCGGCTCGAACGCACCCAGCAGGATCTTACCCGCATCTTCCTTGTAGTAGGCACATTCATCAGGCACGCGCAGCACCGGCAGGCGGGTCAAATCGGGAATGGCTTCGGTCACGATGTAGAAGTGCTCGCAGGCGTGCAGCGGGACATTGACGCCCGCCATCTGCCCGACCTCATGCGCCCACATGCCACCGCAGTTGACGACGTGATCGCAGGTAATCTTGCCTTGGCCGTCGCTGCCGCTCCAGTGAACCGCACTAGCGGTGCGATGGTCGGTGTCGATACCGATGACGCGTGTATTTTCCAGGATTTTCGCGCCTTTTTGCCGCGCACCCTTGGCCAGTGCCAGCGCGATGTTGGCCGGGTCGCCCTGTCCGTCACCAGGCAGCCAGACACCGCCCGTGACACCCTCCAGGTTTATGTGCGGATATTTTTCGCCGACCTGATCCGGCGTCAATTCCGATACCTCGACTCCGAAGGCGCGGGCCATGGAGGCGGTGCGAAGGAGTTCCTCGCGCCGCGCTTCATTCAGCGCGACGGAGACCGAGCCGTTCTGGCGGACGCCGGTGGCGATGCCCGTCTCCTCCTCGAGTTTTGCATAGAGGTCGGCGGAGTATTTCGCCAATCGCGTCGCCGGATTTGACGCCCGTAGCTGCGCAATCAGACCCGCCGCGTGCCATGTCGTGCCGGATGTCAGGCGTTTGCGCTCCAACAGAACGACGTCGGTCCAGCCGAGTTTTGTCAGGTGATAGGCCACGGAACAGCCAATGACCCCGCCGCCGATGATGACGACGCGGGCGTGTGAAGGAACTGGATCTGTCATGCGCGGATACGCTCGTTTTCTGGGTCCCACAGGGGGGCGTCTGCATGAACGGCTGCCAAGACGCGACGACCGAAAATTTCAACCTCTACCTGTGTGTCTGGAGGCGCATCGGTGCAGTCCAGCATGGCCAGCGCAATGGCTTTCTGAACGCGGTGACCATATGCGGCGGATGTGATTTCGCCCACGATCTTGTCACCGATCCAGACAGGCGACATCGGCAGTGGATCATATGGGTGGTCATTCAGCGTCAGGACGGCCAGCTTGCGGGCGGGGTCATCGCCTCGATCTTCCTTGCGGATAAATCGGTCTGCACCGACTTCGCGCAGCGTATATCCGGGCGACAGATCGCTGCCCCAGGCACGATAGGCTTTTTCGATGCGCATCGAGTCGAGGGCGAACATCCCGAAGGGTGTCACGCCGTCCAGTGCTTCATGTATTACCTTGATGTCGCTTTGCAACGCATGGATTTCCCAGCCAAGTTCGCCTGCAAAACTAACCCGGTTCATGCGCGCGGTGCGTCCGGCAACGGTGGCATCCTGCACCGACAGCCACGGCAACGACAGATCGGCGTCGGTCACTTTGGACAGGACGTCGCGTGACGCTGGACCCGTCACCAAAAGACAGGCGATGTCTTCGGTCTGATCGATAAGGGTCAGTGTATCGGGCAGCGCGTGGGTCAGCAGATCACGGTCATGGTCACGGGCAATGGCCGCCGTGATCAGGGTGAATTGATCGTCGCCCGAGCGACTGACGGACATTTCGGTGGCGAATTTTCCGGTGGGACCAGTGAAATAGCACAGGGTCATGCGCCCTGTCTGCGGCAGATGACCCGCGATTTGTTCCGCCAGCCAATCGGCTGCACCGGGGCCGGACAGTTCGAACCGCGAGAAACCGGACAGGTCCAGTACGCCACACCCGTTTTGGACGGCCGCGACCTCTTCGGCCACACGAGCGTGCCACGGTCCATCGCGGCGCCACGTCTGGGCAGCTCCCCACGAGGTGTCGTCGCCGGGTCTGGCGAACCAGGTCGCCCGCTCCCATCCGCCGTAGGGGGCCATCTGCGCGCCCTGTGCCTTCAGCGTTTCATGAAGCGGAGAGATCAGGCGATCCGCCCCGGCGGGCCATCGGGCATGGGGAAAGTGCATGGCGTATTCGTGGCCGTAGACCTCTTCGGCCTTGGCGCGGCAATAGGTCGGATCGGAGGCATAGGCCCCGAAGCGGCGGGGGTCGACGTCGAAGCAATCCCAGTCGGGCGCGCCCTTGACGACCCAGTCGGCGAGCACCTTGCCCGCACCCCCGGCCTGCGCGATGCCGAAGGTGAAAACATTGGCATCAAATGCGTTTTTAACACCGGGCATTGGTCCGATCAGGGGCAACCCGTCCGGGGTATAGGGAATCGGGCCGTTGATGACACTGCTGACGCCCGCGCTTGCAAGGGGCGGTACGCGCTCCATGGCGTCGGCGATATAATCCTCCAACCGGTCAAGATCGTCCTGCCAAAGCTGAAAGCTGAAATCCTCGGGCATGTCGCCATTGGTCCATTCGGATCGGCACGCCCGCTCATACGGGCCAAGGTTCAGGCCAGTCTTTTCCTGTCGCAGGTAATAGCTGACATCCGGGTCGCGGATCATCGGCATCTTGTGCCCATGCTGCTTGGTCCATGCCACGATCTCCGGGATCGGCTCGGTCAGCAGATACTGGTGCGACATGACGGTCATCGGCAATGGCGGGCGGCCATGCGGCTCGAACCATTCTGCGACGCGGGCGGCGTAGTATCCGGCGGCATTCACCACCTTGTCGCAGGCAATATCACCTGCATCCGTATGCACGATCCAGCCGTCGCCGTCGCGGGTCACGCCCGTGGCCGGGCAGTGGCGGACAATTTTGGCACCCAGGTCGCGCGCACCCTTGGCCAGTGCCTGTGTCAACTGGGCCGGGTCGATGTCGCCATCCTCCGGGTCCCATAGCCCCCCGGTCAGATCATGCGTTTCACACATCGGATGGCGATTGCCGATCTCGGGCAGGTCCATCATCGACAGTTTCAGGCCCTGAAGGCTGCCCATTGCGCGCACATGCTCGAATTCCTGCATTCGCTCTGCGGTATGTGCCAGCCGTATTGCACCCGTGACGTGGTAATTCATCGGGTAATCGACCGCTTCGGCCAGCCCACGATAGAGCGCCATGGAATAGCGCTGGATATTCATCACGGCCCAGCTTCCAGCAAAGTTCGGGCAGTTGCCGGCTGCATGCCAGGTCGACCCGGCGGTCAGTTCGTTGCGCTCCAGCAGGATGCAATCGGTCCAGCCCAGCTTGGCCAGATGATAGAGGGATGAGACGCCAACGGCCCCCCCGCCGATGATGACCACACGGGCGCGGGCGGGCAATCTGGCGGCGGTGGCGGTGGCAGGCGTCGGTGCAGGATCGGGGGTGTTCATGGCGGACCTTGTGTCACGGACCCGGACCGGGCCGTTTGCAGACAGGTCCTGTGCGGGACCCGTGGCTAATCGACGACGGAGAGATCTGGCGGCGCATCCATCGCATCCATCAGCGTGACCGCGACGGACTTGGCCGTGCGATCGCCCCCGATCAGGGTCGTCGCTGTGCGGCGCAAGGCAGTTTGATGGGCCAATTCCGTGTCCTCTGGACGTGACGGTCGTTCAGGTCGACCTGTCGATCAAGTCCCCGCGACCCTCTGGACCTATGAGTTGCTCGTATCATAGGGCCAGAACGCAGGACGGTTGGATTGACGCGCGGGCTGCGCTACTCCGATTGAAACGCCCGACCGCGAGGGACACGCCATGGCCGATATCCTGATCCTCAACGGACCGAACCTGAACCTTCTGGGGCAGCGGGAACCGCATCTCTATGGTTCCGACACGCTGGTCGATGTCGAGGCGTCCTGCCGGGCGATGGACCTTGCCACGCTGGAGTTCCGGCAGTCGAACCACGAGGGACAACTGGTTGATTGGATACAGGAGGCGCGGGGCGCGCGCGACGGCATCGTCATCAACCCCGGTGCCTATTCGCATACGTCCATCGCCATTCTGGATGCGCTGAATGCCTATCAGGGGCCGGTCGTGGAGGTTCATATTTCCAACATCCACAAACGCGAAGCGTTCCGACACCACTCCTATGTTTCGGGGCGAGCCGACGCAGTGATCGCCGGTCTGGGGGTAGAGGGATACCGTGCGGCGCTGCGCTGGCTTGCGACACGTCTTGCCTGACGCCGTCGATCTGGAGACATTGGCCGATAAGCTGGTGGCGTTGCCACCGGGCCGACGGCTGATCGCCGTGGCGGGGCCACCCGCCGCCGGTAAGTCCACGGTAACGGAACCGCTGGCCGAAGCCATCGTGCGGCGCGGGCGTTCGGCGCAGGTCGTGCCGATGGACGGCTTTCATCTGGACAATGCAACGCTGGACGATCTGGGGCTGCGTGCCCGCAAAGGTGCGCCCGAAACCTTCGATGTGCCGGGCCTTCTGGCATTGGTGCGGGCGGCACGCGCGAACGGCTCCCCGATTTTCCCGACTTTCGACCGGGCGGCAGATGCAACAGTTCCGGACAGCGGGCGCCTGACAGCGGAGATCGCGATTTTCGAAGGTAATTACCTGTTGCTTGACGAAGATCCGTGGCGCGAGCTTCATCCGTTGTGGGATGCGACAGTTGCCCTGCAGGTGCCTGAGGCCGTGTTGCGAACACGTCTTGTGGAGCGTTGGGGGGCGCACGGATTGTCGCCCGAAGATTCGCTGGCGCGGGCCGAGGGCAACGATTTGCCGAACGCTCGCCGGGTGCTGACCGGATCCATCACGGCGGATCACGCTGTGGCGACAGGTTGACCTTGCCTGCGGGGCACGTCACGACGCGCTGAACCCCGCGAGGTCCGATGCAACGCCACACCCTGACCGCCCTGCCCGGCCTTGGCACGCTCGACGTCGACGATATCATCGACGTGCGTGCACCATCCGAGTTCGCCGAGGATCACATCCCCGGCGCGATCAATCTGCCCGCGCTGACGGACGAAGAGCGGGCGCGCGTCGGCACGATATATGTGCAGCAGGACCGCTTTTTGGCCCGCAAGATCGGGGCCGCGTTGGTGTCGCGCAACGTGGCCGCGCATCTGGAAGGGCCGCTGGCGGACCGCGACGGCGGCTGGCGACCGATGATTTATTGCTGGCGCGGTGGACAGCGATCCGGGTCGGTGGGCATCATCTTCGACCAGATCGGCTGGCGGGTGACTGTGCTGGAAGGCGGATACAAGGCATATCGACGGCTAGTGGTGGAGATGCTCTACGATCGGTCGCTGGGCCTGCGGATCGTGCTGATCGACGGCGGAACGGGCACGGGCAAGACGCAACTGCTGCACCATCTGGCCAAGGGCGGCGCGCAGGTCGTCGACCTGGAGGGTCTGGCGAACCACCGCGGATCGAATTTCGGTGGCTGGTCTGATGGGCAACCCGCACAGAAGATGTTCGAGTCGCGTCTGGCGGCGGCGCTGATCGGGCTGGACCCAGGCCGTCCGTTGTTCATGGAGGCCGAAAGCAACGCCATCGGGCGCGTTCTGCTGCCGCCAGCGATCTGGTCGGCGATGGCACGGGCCGAAGTCGTGCGCCTGCGGGCCAGCATACCCACACGCGCGGCATTCCTGACGACGACCTATCCTGACCTGATGGCCGATGCGGAGTTGCTGCGGCAGCGGATCGAGACGCTGCGCCCCTACCAACCGCGCGAACGGATCGAGACGTGGCATGCGTTGGCCACAGCGGGCGATTACACCGGGCTGGCCGAAGAGCTGATCGAGCATCACTACGACCCGCGCTATCGCCGCCCCGAGGCGTCGGGTCAGACGGAGATCGGGGTGATCGACCTGCCCGACATGACAGAAGCGGCGCTGGCCCGCGTGGCGCAGCAGGTCATCGACCTGACGGGCTAGGCGCAGACGATGCGGGGCGCGTCGTCGGTGAATCGACCGATGCGGGCAGCAACGTGACCTGCGGCGCAAAGTCGTTCGATCAGAAAATCGGCCTGGTTGGCGGGAACGGCGGCCAGCAGACCACCGGCTGTCTGCGGATCGTGCAGCAAGGCAAACTTCGGGTCTTGCGGGTCATGATATGTTACCGGCGCACCGCGCAGATTGTCGGCATGGAGCGAGGAAAAATGCCCCGCCGCAGACAGATCCAGCGCGCCGTCATAGACCGGCACGGCGTCCAGCACGATCTGCGCGCCCACACCGCTTGCCTTGCAGATCGCCAACAGATGCCCAGCCAGCCCGAAACCGGTCACGTCGGTCATCGCTTGCGCGCCGGACAGGATCGCCGCGGCATCGCCCTGTGGCGTCCCCATCCGCCGCAGCATGGCCTGGACATTTGTGCCGCGTGCCTGTCCGGCCATTTCAGCGGCCAGAATGACGCCGGTGCCGATGGGGCGCGTCAGGATGAGGGCGTCGCCGGACTGCGCACCGTCGTGGCCGATGGGATCGCCATCGCACAGGCCGGTCAGCGAAAAGCCGATCACCGTTTCGGAGCCCATGGTGGAATGACCACCGACAAGATCCGCGCCCGCCGCACGCATCACTTCGGATGCGGTGCGCAGGACTTCCGCAAGGGTCCGGGCCTGTAACGTCCTGGACATCCTTGGCAGGGTGACACTGGACAAGGCGGCCTGCGGGGACGCGCCCATGGCCCAGATGTCACCCAGGGCATGAACGGCGGCAATGCGGGTCAGGGTCACGGGATCGGCAGTAAAGGCACGCAGATGATCGGTGGTCATCACCTGTTTGCGCGCGCCATGTGCCAAGACGGCCGCATCGTCGCCGGGGCGCGACAACACATCGGCGCGGGCGGGCGGCGGCAATACGGTCAGGGCTTGCGCCAGTGAATCGCCCGCGATCTTGGACCCGCATCCCGCGCAGAGGGGTTTCGCGGTATCGCCGCCCAGCGCGCGCACTGCAGGAAGCCGGGGCGCGGGCATGGCGGGCAAATCGGTCAGCTTGTCCATGAAACTGCGGTCGATATGATCTTTCCAGCGCCAGAGCAGCGGCCCCGAAACCGTCAGCCCGCCCCGTTCCGCCAGGGCGGATTTTCCACCTAGTGAAATCAGCTTGAGATAGTGCTTCTGCGGATGAAAGGCGCGCATCTTGCCACCCGTCAAAACGGCGCGCAGATTGTCATGCAGGATCGGTGCCTCACGCACCGCGAATACCCCCGCCTTGGGTCGGGGCGCATGGGTCAGATGGGCGCAGTCGCCCACCGCGAAAAGTGTGTCGTATCCTTCGACCGACAGGGTTTCGGTCACACGGACAAAGCCGTTTTCCAAAGGCAACCCCGTATCCGCAATCCATGCATGGGGGCGGGCCCCGGCGCTGGCGACGGTAAAGGCCGCGGCGATGCGGCTGCCGTCCAACAGGGCGACGTGATCCGCCGCGATCCGCTCGACCTGCGCGCCGGTCCGCAGGGTGACGCCGAGCGCATCCATCGCTTGCATCAGCCTGGCGCGCGCCTTCGGGCCGGTGCCGGTGGTCTGATCCGCCGCTTCCAGCACTGTGATTACAGGTCTCTTGCTCACGTTGCGCAAAGCATGGGCCATGGCCAGCGACAGCTCGACCCCGGCAACGCCGCCGCCGATCACCGCCACCTCGGGGGCAGTGTCCCCGACCTCGATCGCGCGCAGGAAGGCGCGCCAGCGATTGGCATACTGTCCCAGGGGTTTGGCCCCGGTGCCATGATCGGCGAACCCTTCGATTTCCGGCATTTCCGCCGTAATTCCGACATCGAGCGAGGCCACGTCGTATTTCAGATCGCCCCAGCCTTCGATGTGCATGACGCGTGCATCGGCATCCAGCGCATCGACCGCCCCGTCGATCAGCCGCGCCCCGCAGAACCGGGCCAGCCGCACCAGATCAATGTCCAGATCATCGCGGCTGTAGTGCCCCGCGACATGGCCGGGCAACATGCCGGTATAGGGTGCGGTTGGCCCCGGATTGATCACGGTCAGCCGCGCGCCCGGAAGCGGCTTCATACCCCATCGGCGCATCACCAGAGCATGGGCGTGGCCGCCTCCGATCAGCACGAGGTCGCGGGTCAGGGGTATGTCGATCTGCATATCGGCGGCCTCGAGCATTGGGGTCGCACTGCTTTCCCGGATTGCAGGCCGCGCGTCAAATCCGCAGCGCAGGGGATGCCGATGTCTGACGCAGACGTGACGGCCAAGTCAGAGCCGACCGCGCGGGGCGCAGGTCGGCCTGTGCCATCCTGATCGTCTGACGTTTGCCGGGGCCTAGAGCGAGGCGGTGATCCCGCCGTCGACATAGACGACCGTGCCGTTGACGAAGCTGGACGCCTCGGAGGACAGGAAAATACAGGCCCCGACCAATTCCTCGACCTTGCCCCAGCGACCTGCCGGAGTGCGGTTCGAAAGCCATTCGGTGAACTTCGGATCCTCGACCAGCGCCTTGTTCAACGGCGTGTCGAAATAGCCGGGGGCCAGCCCGTTGCATTGCAGACCGTGCTTCGCCCAGTCGGTCGCCATGCCCTTGGTCAGGTTCGCGACGGCCCCCTTGGTGGCCGTATACGGCGCGATGCCGGGACGGGCGAGCGCGGACTGGACCGAGCAAATGTTTACGATCTTGCCAGCGCCACGCGCAATCATGTGGCGCGCGACCGCCTGACCGACGTGGAAAACGCTGGCGATATTGGTTTGCAGCAGACGTTCGAAAGCGTCGGCGGGGAAATCTTCCAACGCGGTGCGATGCTGCATCCCGGCATTGTTGACAAGGATGTCGATGTGTCCGGTGTCGGCCTCGAACCCGTCGATGGCGGTGCGGACGGCATCGTGATCGGTCGCATCGAAGGCCAGCGTTTCGACCGTCGCGCCTTCGCCGCGCAGGGTTTCGGCGGCCTGCATCAGTTTGTCCGCAGTCCTCCCGTTCAGGACGATGGACGCCCCTGCCGCCGCAAGCCCCCTGGCCAGTGCAAACCCGATGCCTTGTGACGATCCGGTGATCAACGCGCGCTTTCCGGTCAGATCGAAGAGGGTCGTGGACATGGGCGGGCTCCGCTGCAAGGTTGGGGTGCCCTTCCCCTTAGCGAGCCATCCCCATGAAATCCATCGTCATCCACGCCGCCCGCGACCTTCGCATCGAGGAGCAGGAGGTGTCGTCCCCCGGCCCTGGCGAAGTTCAGATCAAGATGGCGGCGGGCGGCATATGTGGGTCGGACCTGCATTATTACCAACATGGCGGGTTCGGCACGATTCGCCTGCGCGAGCCGATGGTCCTGGGGCACGAAGTGGCGGGCCATGTCACGTCCCTGGGCGAGGGTGTCACAGATCTGGCGGTCGGGCAGCTGGTCGCCGTCTCACCATCGCGGCCCTGCGGGCATTGCCGCTATTGTCTGGAGGGGGTGCCGAACCATTGCATGAACATGCGGTTCTATGGGTCCGCCATGCCGTTTCCGCATATTCAGGGTGCATTCCATCAGGTGCTGAACGCCGACGCAAGCCAATGCGCCGTGGCCGATGGCCTGACCGCCGGGGAGGCCGCGATGGCGGAACCGCTGGCCGTCACCCTGCACGCGACGCGGCTGGCCGGAGGAATGGTCGGCAAGTCGGTGCTGGTGACCGGCTGTGGCCCTATCGGTATCCTGTCCATCCTGTCGGCCCGCCGCGCCGGGGCGGATCGCATCGTGGCGACCGACCTGTCGGATTTCACCTTGGCGATGGCCAAGCGGATCGGTGCGGACGACGTGGTCAACATGGCTGACACGCCCGACGGGCTGGCCCGGTTCACAGGCGACAAGGGCACCTTCGACGTCATGTTCGAGTGTTCCGGCGCGGCGCAGGCGCTGGCAGCGGGCATCCCGGCGATGCGGCCTCGCGGCATCGTGATGCAGTTGGGGCTGGGCGGGGACATGAGCATCCCGATGCAGGCGCTGACCGCGAAGGAGCTGTCGCTTAAAGGCTCGTTCCGCTTTCACGAGGAATTTCAAACTGGTGTCAGCCTGATGCGCAAAGGCCTGATCGACGTCTCGCCGCTGATTACGCATACGCTGGGCATCGACGCGGCGGTTCAGGCGTTCGAAATCGCAAGCGACCGCAGTCAGGCGATAAAGGCGCAGATCGACTTCGGCTGAAGCGCACATTGCCATCGACGCCTGACTGCGGCAGCTTTGTTTCCGACCGGCATTTGCCGGACCACCCGAAAGGATCAGACGATGAAATCTGCAAAGGACTATCTCGAGGCGGCCAACGCCGAAGTGCCCCGTATCAAGGCAGCCGAGGCCATCGCCCACCACAAGGACGCAGACGCGACATTCGTCGACGTGCGCGACAGTGCCGACATCGCCAAGACCGGCACCATCGCCGGGGCCGTCCGTGTGCCGCGCGGGTTCATCGAATTCGCCGCAGACGATGCCAGCCCATATCACAATGCCGCGCTCAAGAAGGATGCGAAACTGTATCTCGTCTGCGGTGCGGGGGGTCAGGCGGCACTGGCGGGCAAGACGCTGACCGAAATGGGATTCTCCTCGGTCACGAATGTCGGTGGCATCGGTGACTGGAAAGAGGCCGGCGGCGCGATGGAAGACGCCTGAGTGTCTGGCGTGTCGGCGGGCTCAACCCGCCGTCACATCGTGATTGTAAAGCCAGTCGTAGCGGCCCAGCATCGCGGTCGGCCGGATGACGTTGAGCGTACGCAGCGCCCCATGGCCGAGAATGCGTTTCGCCCCTGACAGATGATAATTCCGGGCGTTTGACCGGGCCACGGCCAATGCGCGCGCAACGCGGGGACGGCGCGCCGCCTCCCACCCTGCCGGATCGTCCAGCATGGCTGCCAATGTCAATGCGTCCTCCAGCGCGAGGTTCGCGCCCTGCGCCAGAAACGGCAGCGTCGGGTGCGCCGCGTCCCCGATCAACGTGCAGGCCCCGCGCGTCCACCGCGGCGTTGCTCCATGATCCATCAGGCCCCACAGATGCACGGTTTCGACCCGGTCCAGCAACCTACGGATCGGGGTGGCGTACCCGGCGAAGGCGGCGCGCAGATGCGCGGGGTCGTCGGTATGCGACCAGCCCGCCTCGGTCCATGCAGTCCGTTCCTCGACCGCCACGATGTTCAGCGCCCGGCCGTCGCGCAGGGGGTAGCAGACCAGATGACGGCCGTTTCCGGTGTGGATCTGCGCCTCCGCTGGCCATTGATCGACCGGGACGATGGCACGCCATGCGACCTGTCCGGTAAAGGCGCCGCGGTGGTCCGGCTCAACAAATGCCCTTGCCCTGCCCCGTGCACCGTCAGCCCCGATCAGTCGGGCCGTGGGCATTGCGGTATCTTCGCTCAGGTGCAGGGCTCGCCCGCCATCCGCGATGTCGGTGACCCTGGTATCGAGCCGAAGCGTTACACCCACATCGGCGGCACGGTCGGCCAGTGCGGAGATCAGGTCGGCCCGGTGGATCAGCCGGAAACCGGGACCGAGCGGCATTCGGATCACGGATTTTCCCGAGACCCCGTCGATCACGTGGACAGCGCGGCTTGCAATCGCGCGGGGCGTGACACCCAGGGCCGCCAGCACGCGCCCGCCGTTCGGCGCGATCTGCAACCCTGCACCGATATCCGTCAGTGCCGCTGCCTGTTCGATCACTGTCACAGAGCGGCCCCGTTGCGCGCAGGCAACGGCCATGGCCAGCCCGGCAATTCCCGCGCCCAGAACGGTGACGTCGGACGCCAAGACCGCAGAGGCGATCATCGGATCAGTCGTCGCGGTGGACCTTCTCGCGGCGTTCGTGCGTTTCCTGCGCCTCGACCGTCATGGTGGCGATGGGGCGGGCATCCAGACGCTTGAGCGAAATCGGCTCACCGGTCTTTTCGCAATACCCGTATTCGCCATCCTCGATCCGGCGCAGGGCCGCATCGATCTTGGTAATCAGCTTGCGCTGCCGGTCACGTGTCCGCAGTTCGATCGACCGATCGGTTTCCTCGGACGCACGGTCAGCGATGTCCGGAATGCTTCGGGCGGCACCCTGCAGACCTTCCAGCGTGCGCTCGGTCTCTTCCAGAAGGTCGGTTTTCCAGGCGTTCAGCTTACGGCGGAAATACTCCGTCTGACGCTCGTTCATGAACGGCTCGCCCTCAGCGGGCGTGTAGTCGGATGGGAGAAAGGTTTCGGCTTTCATAGTCGTCGCTCCTTCGCACCGGTCCGTTGCAGGTTCTGTCTTAGGCGATGAACCGAACCGGGCCCTCTATCGCCGCGCTTACAACAGGTTCGGGGGCTTGTCACGCCCCGCGAAGCTCTGCTTGCGCCAAGGGGGGCGACTGTTAGGTTGCGCGCCAAACGGGACCTGCGAATGGGATGCGGAATGCAGTTTGAAGGCACCAAGGACTATGTAGCAACCGACGACCTTTCGGTGGCCGTCAACGCGGCAATCACGTTGGAACGTCCGCTTCTGGTCAAGGGGGAGCCGGGAACGGGAAAAACCGAACTGGCCCGTCAGGTCGCCGCCGCGCTTGGCGTTCCAATTCTGGAATGGGCGGTGAAATCGACCACGCGCGCGCAACAGGGCCTGTATGAATACGATGCCGTGTCCCGCCTGCGCGACAGCCAGTTGGGGGATGAGCGGGTCCACGACATTTCCAACTACATCCGCAAGGGCAAGCTTTGGCAGGCCTTTGATGCGGACGAACGCGTCGTCCTGTTGATCGACGAGGTGGACAAGGCGGATATCGAGTTTCCGAACGATCTGTTGCAGGAACTCGACCGGATGGAGTTCCACGTTTACGAAACGGGCGAGACGATCCGCGCCAGGCATCGCCCCATCGTCATCATCACCTCGAACAACGAAAAGGAGCTGCCGGACGCCTTTCTGCGCCGTTGCTTTTTTCATTACATCCGTTTCCCGGACATCGAAACGCTGCGCCGCATCGTCGAAGTGCATCATCCGGGCATCAAGCAGTCGCTTCTCACGACGGCGCTGACGCAGTTCTTCGCGGTGCGCGATCAACAAGGATTGAAGAAGAAACCGTCAACGTCGGAAATGCTGGACTGGCTGAAGCTGTTGCTTGCCGAGGATCTGACAGCCGATGATCTGAAGGCCGATGCCAACTCCGCCCTGCCGCGCCTGCACGGCGCACTTCTGAAGAACGAACAGGACGTGCATCTGTTCGAACGGCTGGCTTTCATGGCGCGCGGCGGCCGATAGGGATATGAACGGCGGCGCGCTGCCGGTCGTGTTGCCATCGGGGCGGGCGAGTGAAAGATCAGCCATCTACGCAATGCTGGCGGGTTGAAGCAACGTGACACTGGATGCGAGCAAACTGGCGGTCGGTACGATCATCCTTGGGATCGTCGTGCTTGCCCTGAAATGGATCGCCTTCAGAATGACGGGCAGCGTCGCCCTTTATTCAGACGCACTCGAAAGTGTCGTCAACATCGTGGCAGCAGTCATGGCCCTGGTCGCGATCAGGATCAGCGCCAGGCCGCCCGATGCCAATCACCCCTACGGGCACAGCAAGGCGGAATACCTTTCGGCGGTGATGGAAGGGGCGATGATCGTCCTGGCGGCGATCCTTATCATGCAGGAAGCTGTCACGGCCCTGCGTTCGCCCCGCGCGCTTGACGCGCCCGCGGCCGGACTGGCCGTCAATGGACTTGCAACGCTGCTCAATGTCGTCTGGGCACTTGTTCTGATCCGTTGGGGGGCCCGCATCCGGTCGCCAGCGCTTGCAGCGGACGGGCGACATCTGATGACCGATGTCATCACATCGGTGGGCGTTATCTTTGGCCTCATTCTGGCCCAGTTGAGCGGTTGGAACTGGATCGACCCGGTGATCGCCCTTGTGGTGGCAGTCAACGTGCTCTGGTCCGGCTGGGTTCTGATGCGGTCGTCGATCGGTGGGTTGATGGACGAGGCACCTGATTCCGATATCTGCAGCAGGGTCGAGACCATCATCGCCGCGAACGGGGAAGGGGCGCTTCAGGCCCACGATCTCCGGATGAGACAGACGGGACAGACCACCTTCGTCGAATTCCATCTGATCGTTCCGGGCAAGATGACGGTATCGGAATCCCATGCGATCTGCGATCGGATCGAGGCTGCCCTGACAGTCGCACTGGAAGGCGCGGCGATTTCGATACATGTCGAACCGGATCACAAGAAAAAAAGCGGGAACGTTGTCGATCTAACGCCCTGAGGTTGGGAGTTTCCAACCGGATTGCAGCGCGCGAAAATCCGCGAAACCGTGTTCCGGGGCGCGAGCCGACATCAGGGATCATACGCCACCCCGATCCTCCCGTTTCGGCGAGCCTTCGCCCAACGTCGCCTTGTCCATGCCCCAATCCGGCCACATTGACCGCATAGCCTTGACACAAAGCACAAAGATGCGAGCAGTTACGACATGGAAATGGAAACAATCGGGATTCTCCCGGTCATGGCAGACGACCGCACGTTGGTGACCATGGCCCATGCCAGCGGCCCCATCGCGCCGCACGTCCTTTTGTCCAGTCAGGCTTGTAGGCATACCCGCATCCATCCGCATTCGCGGTGCGCGCCTGTCCGAAGAACGGTGTGCTCATGCTGAAATCGCTCGCCGGCCTCGCCGTCATGGCGCTGGCATCTTGCGCAACACCGGGTCTTGCTCCGCAGGCCACGCGCGCCACGATCGCCAATATCACCGATGCACTGCCGGCCCCGCGCCGGTTCAGCGGTGCGCCCGCGATGCGCCTGCCTGTGCAACCCAATGCGCAACTGGCCCGCGACTTCATGGCGCTGACATTTCAGCTGGAAACCGGGCGTCAGTTGAACACCTTCACCCGTTACGAAGGCCCGATCACCGTTGCCGTCGAAAACGCGACCGGCACATCCCTGCCGCCGACGCTGCAGCCCGATCTGGACGACCTGCTGGTGCGCTTGCGCGGCGAGGCAAAGATCGACATCCGCCGTGCCGAAGCGGGCGAAATGGGGTCGATCACGATTTCCGCCCTGCCCCGCAAGACGCTGCAACGTTTCGTTCCCGGTGCCGCCTGTTTCGTGGTGCCGCGCGTTGCGGGATGGAGCGACTATCTGGCAAAACGCTTCAGTCCCGAGATCGACTGGACGACGCTAACCACACGTACCCGCGCCAGTATTTTCCTGCCGTATGACGTCAGTCCTCAGGAAATCCGCGATTGCCTCCACGAAGAGCTGGCGCAGGCTGTGGGCCCCCTCAACGATTTGTATCGCCTGCCATATTCGACCTTCAACGACGACAACGTGAATGTAGTGCTGACGTCCTATGATATGATGTTATTGCGAGCGACATATGACTCCAGTCTGCAATCCGGCATGTCGCAGGCACAGGTCGCGGCACGGCTCCCGGCAATTCTGGCTCGGGTGAATCCCAGTGGGCGTGTGGCTGACCGCGGGGCCACGCCCGAAGCGACGGAGCGCTGGAGCAAGGCCATTCAGGGCGCCTTGTCGCCGGATGTGTCCAGCACGGCGCGTCTGACCCATGCCAAGAACGCCGTGGCGCTGGCGCAGGCCGCCGGATGGCAAGATGAACGGCTGGCGTTTTCGCATCTGGCCTTGGGGCGGGCGGCCTTGCCCATGGACGGCGACATCGCCATTGCGGCGTTCCTCGAGTCCGCCGCCATGTACAAACAACTGACTGGCAACAGCATCCATTCCGCGCAGGTCGCGGTACAACTGGCAGCCTTTGCCCTGTCGTCCGGGCAGGCGGACTCCGCGCTGAGCATTCTGGACGAAGCGATTCCCGCGGCCGACGACGCACAGAACGCCTCGCTTCTGGCAACACTGCTGCTGCTGCGGTCAGAAGCCACGGCATTGCAGGGTGCATCATCCGAAGCCGCGCGCATCCGCCGCGAAGGGCTGGCCTGGGGCAGATATGCCTGGGGCGACGAAGTTCTGGCGATCAGGGCAGTCGAGGTTGCGGGCCTGCGCCCCGGCGCGTAAAGCACACTTATGCTACCACTCATCACAGCCGCCATCGGCGCTCTTCTTGGCGGGTTTACCGCTTATCGTCGCAACGGAAACGGGTTCGACATCGCCCAATGGGCTGCTGTCTGGGCTCTGATGGGGGCCATCGTCGGTGTGCTGGGCATCATCGTTTTGACGCGGCTTTAGACGGCCATATCGTGTTCCTGAGGTTCTTCGGCACGTTGCGCACCCTGGGCGTTCCGGTGTCGATGCACGAACACCTGGCCTTCCTGGAAGGGCTGGCAGCAGGTCTCGCCACCTACGATGTCGAAACTTTCTATTATCTGGCCCGCACCGTTCTGGTGAAAGACGAGCGCCATATCGACCGCTTCGACCGCGCCTTTGCCGCAACCTTCGAAGGGCTGGAAAACATCTCGACGCAGGAGGTGTTGAATGCCGTCGACCTGCCCCAGGACTGGCTGGAAAAGCAGGCCGAAAAGTTGCTGACCCCCGAAGAACGCGCCGAGATCGAGGCCCTTGGAGGGTTCGACAAGCTGATGGAAACACTGAAAGAGCGGCTGAAAGAACAGCAAGGCCGTCATCAGGGTGGGTCGAAATGGATCGGCACCGCCGGGACTTCGCCATTCGGAGCCTATGGCTATAATCCCGAAGGTGTACGGATCGGGCAGGACGAGAGCCGTCATCAGCGTGCCGTCAAGGTCTGGGACAAGCGCGAATTCCGCAATATGGACGATCAGGTCGAACTGGGCACGCGCAACATAAAGGTCGCGCTCAAACGCCTGCGGGCCTGGGCCCGTGACGGGGCTGCGGACGAGCTGGATCTGGACGATACGATCCGCTCTACCGCGAAGGCGGGCTATCTGGACGTCAAGACCCGGCCCGAGCGGCGCAACGCGGTCAAGGTGCTTCTGTTCCTCGACGTCGGCGGCAGCATGGACCCGCATATCAAGGTCGTCGAAGAATTGTTCAGTGCCGCCCGCGCCGAGTTCCGGACGCTGGAGCATTTCTACTTCCACAATTGCCTTTACGAGGGGGTCTGGAAAGATAACCGCCGCCGCTGGGACGCCGTAACACCGACCCGCGACATCCTGAACAAGTATGGTTCCGATTATCGCGCCATCTTCGTCGGTGATGCCTCCATGTCCCCCTATGAAATCGCCTATGCGGGCGGTGCGAACGAACATTGGAACGAGGAGCCGGGACAGGTCTGGCTGACCCGCGCGCGCGATCAATGGGTATCGAACCTGTGGATCAACCCCCTGCCCCGCAGCCATTGGGACCATACCCATTCCGTCCGTATGATCCGCGAACTTTTCGACGATCGGATGGTGCCGATGACGCTGCAAGGTCTGAGCCGGGGCATGAAACTGCTGACCCGCTAGGCACCGATCATCGGATCACGTCGTTCAACAAGGCATCATCCAGATGGTCACCGTGCAATACGCTGACATCTCCCGTCGTTTCCAGAACCACGGCGCGCACCTCGTCAAATGACAGCACGTTCGCCTCGCGCAATTTGGCCCGCAAGTCGGACATGGTGACGCGTGTCGCGGTCAGGTTCGCCATGATGACCTTGCCATCTCGCATAAGGACGACGGGACTGTTGTCGGCAACATATTCGACTGCGTCCGATCGCGATCGCGCCAGGCCGATCAGCCATTGCACCGTAAAAAGCGCAGCCATCCCTGCGATGCCTTGCCAGAGCGTCACGCCGGGATTCACCACCGTCGCCGCCAGCACCGAACCGAAGGCCACCGTGACGGCGAAGTCGTAAGACGACATCTTGGAAAACGCCCGCAACCCGGCAAGACGCACGAAAAACACCATAACAGGCACGAGAATGGCGGCATCCACCGCATAGGTCATCCAGTCCGGCATCGGTCGCCTCCTGCCCGGTCAACACCGGTGTGCGAACACGGTTCCAATTCACGGGTTGTGGCCCCATATCTTTGAAGATGCTGAAACTGCCCGCCCTCCTGATTGCAATCGGCTACGGTCTTGTCCTGTGGCTGTTTTCGGCGTGGCGACTGAAAAAGCAGATGGACGAGACGTCGACCCCGCTCAATCATCCGATTCTGGAGCGGGAATTCGTGCGGATGGCCGAAGTTCTCGACCTCGACCGCATTGTTGTGAACGTGCACGAAGTCGAGCCGGTGAATGGACTTGCCGCCCCCGACGGGCGCATCTTCCTGACGCGCGGCTTTGTCCGAAAATTCGACGCGGGCGAAGTTACGGCGGCCGAGATGGCCTCGGTCGTCGCGCATGAGATGGGGCACGTCGCACTGGGCCATGCCCGGCGACGGCTGATCGACTTCTCGGGACAGAACGCGATTCGCGTGGTGCTGGCGGGCGTATTGGGCCGTTTCCTTCCTGGTATCGGACCATGGGTTGCGAACACTCTGGCCAGTATGGTCGCCGCGCGCCTGTCGCGACAGGACGAATACGAGGCCGACGCCTACGCCAGCGCCCTGCTGGTCAAGGCGGGCATCGGGACCGGGCCGCAAAAGACGCTTCTCGAAAAGCTGGGTAAACTGACCGGCATGGGCGGACACGGTGCTCCGGCCTGGTTGATGAGCCACCCCAAAACCCCCGAGCGCCTCGCCGCCATCGAAGCGAACGAGGCCCGGTGGGGCATCGCGTCCGGCCCCGGAATGCTGCCGCCGGTCTGACGGCTCCGTCCGGACCGTACCGGATGCATGAATCCCTCGACTTTACCCGGACCCGTCCATGGGGCAGACCGGCGTGCATGACACCGGATATTCTCTGCATCGGCTCGGTCCTGTGGGACGTCATCGGACGGTCCAATGCGCATATGCACAAAGGGTCCGACGTACCGGGCCGTATCGTGCGCCTGCCCGGTGGCGTGGCCCTGAATATCGCGATGGCCGCCAAGGCCTATGGCATGACGCCTGCCTTGCTGTCGGTCGTAGGCCGCGATGTGGAAGGGGATGAGCTGGTCGCGGCTCTGGAACGGCTGGGTCTGGTGACGGAGATGCTCTATCGCTCCGAGGACCTGCCCACGGATGTCTACATGGCGGTCGAGGGTGGCAACGGGCTGATCGCCGCCATCGCCGATGCCCATTCGCTTGAGGCGGCGGGAGACAAGGTGCTGCGCCCGCTGGAGGGACTGAATTTCACCGGCCCGATCGCCGTTGACGGCAACCTGACGCAGGATCTGCTGGGTCAAATCGCCGCCGACGCAAGGTTCGCGCACGCCGACCTGCGGATTGCGCCCGCTTCGCCCGGCAAGGCCGAACGCCTGCTGCCTTTCCTGACGCATGGCTCGGCTACACTCTACGTGAACCTCGAAGAAGCTGGTTTGTTGTTGCACGCGCCGCAGCCCGATGCGCCCACCGCCGCTGAAACCCTCAGAAAACGCGGGTTGCACCGCGCTTTGGTTACCGACGGTTCACGGACGACGGCCTGCGCGCATCCCGGCGGCGTGATTGCACGCATGCCCCGGTCAGTCATGGTCACGCGGGTCACCGGCGCGGGCGACACTTTCATGGCGGCCCATATCGCCGCCGAGGCGCAGGGCGCCGATCCTGCCGCCGCATTGGACCGCGCGTTGGAGGCGGCGGCGACATACGTGTCCGGCGATACCTATTAGCGGGTCCATACCGTCCTGTCCGCCCCCGGCACGAACCGTCTGCTGATTCTTGTGGCTGTCTGACCCCGCGACCGTCGGCACGGCAAACGCCCGGAGGCGGACATCTGGCTTCGCCCCGCCCCCCTTTTCAACTCTGATGGACCAACCGGGACGGGCATAGTGGCCCCGACGGTTGGCGCGTTGTGCTACAGATTGCTCGTCTGGACGGTCTGACGGGCGGACCTCCGCTTGTCCCCGCCCGGCGCGCGGCCTATGTCGAGCTAAACCCAACGGGATCTGCACTCTATGCCCATCGGCGACGACCTGCCCCTGCGCCCGACGCGCCCCGGCCTGATTACCCGTCTCAGGAATTATTTCCTGACCGGACTGATCGTGATCGCGCCCATCGGTCTGACGTTCTGGCTGATCTGGTCGATCATCGGCTGGATCGACAGCTGGGTCCTGCCGTTCGTCCCGGCCCGCTATCGCCCCGATATCTGGCTGTTGCAGCGCTTCGACATCGACCTCGACATCCGGGGCATCGGGGTCGCGTTCTTCTTCCTCTTCACTTTGATCATAGGCTGGGGCGCCAAGGGCCTGATCGGTCGGTCAGTGCTGCGATGGGCAGAAAACCTGGTGCAGACGATGCCGGTCGTCCGTTCGGTCTATGGCGGACTCAAGCAAATCGCCGAGACCATTCTGGCGCAGGATCAATCCAGTTTCGAAAATGCCTGTCTGATCGAATACCCACGTCAGGGAATTTGGGCACTCGGGTTCATCTCGACCTCAGCCAAGGGCGAAATCGCGGCGCGGGCTGGCGTGCCGATGATGTCGATCTTCCTGCCGACGACGCCGAACCCGACGTCCGGCTTCCTGCTGTTCGTTCCGGCCGAAGACGTGGTGATTCTGGATATGTCGGTGGAGGATGCGGCCAAGCTCGTGATTTCCGCGGGCCTCGTATACCCTGGCAGCAAGACGCCAAGTGAAACGATTCCAGACCTCGCGCCGCCCGAAACCTGAATTCAATCGGACAGCAGGATGGCTTCCTCGACGTAGCATCCGTTTGGGACTTGGCCCGGTTCATCCGATGAAATGACCGGATGGCGCTTGGATCCGGTGTGTTTGCGGTCGGGGCTGACGTCTCAGCAGGGCATGACGCCGCAGGTCCCGGCATTGGCGCAGATCAACCCAGCGTACGCCACAGACGATACGGGGCGCGCTGACCTGTTCAGGTTTCTGAGTTTCCGGCGTTGCAGGCACCTGAACCGCAGCGCGGCAGAGCAAACGGTCATGTCTCGGATATGTTGCGATACTCGCCATCGTGAATGTGATCGAGACGGTCCTGCAAATCCTGCGGCAGCTTCGTCGGGTCGACAACGACCTTGCCGTCATGCGCCGAGGTGATGTGATCCGGCCCCAGTTCCACATCGCCATACCCTTCGAAATAGACTGTCAGCGTCTTCGGCGTAACCTCCCGAACGGCGCCGATGCCAACGGCACCTTCGGCGACGAAAACCTCATCCTCGATCCTGATCGTCGATAGGGGCATGGCAGTTCCTCCTGTCTTTCGGGCACGCTGCCCGTTTGTCGAGCACATCATCGCCACGCGGATGCCCGGCGTCCAGCCCCTCCGTCTGTCGCCTTGCTGGGCAGGACCGATGTTTCATCGCCTGTGCGGCTGTCTGCTAAACCGTCCGGACAGTCGGTACGGTATACTAAGGACAAGTCATCGCGACGGGCAGAACGCCGCGGTCCTGCCCGTCGCACGTCTGGGTCAGGTCAGCGCCGCAACCTGGGTGGCGAAATCCTCGCCGCGCCGTTCGAAGCTGTCGTATTGGTCGAAACTCGCCGCCGCAGGGGCCAGCAGAACCGTATCGCCCGGTTGCGCATCGGTATAGGCACGGGCGACGGCGGTGGCCATATCGGTGCAGATCTCGGTCTCGACGCCCGGTCCCAGTGCAAGTGCGAAAGCCTCGGCCTCGCGCCCTATGACATAAGCGCGAGCGACGTTGCCCAGATGCGGGTGCAGACCCTCCAACCCGCCATCCTTCTGCAACCCGCCACAGATCCAGCGGATGGATTTGAAAGCCTGCAATGCCTGCGCCGCGGCATCCACATTGGTGGCCTTGCTGTCGTTGACATAGGTCACGCCATCGCGGGTCGCGATCAGTTGCGAGCGGTGCGGCAGGCCGGGATAGGTTCGCAACCCGGCTTCGATATCGCGCGGGCCCAAGCCCAGGGCCCGCGCCGCACCCCATGCGGCGCAGGCGTTCTGATGATTGTGCCGCCCCGGCAGGCCCGGAATGTCCCGCAGATCTACGCTGGCGACCTGACGGCCCTTGCGATGTTCGGACAGCCAGCCCTTCTTGACGGTGACCAGCCAGCCCGGCCCGGTCAGCTTGCCGGTCGAGACGCGGATCACCCGGTCATCGACCGGCGCTTCCTGCAACTGGTTTGCTAGAAAGCGGCCCTCGTCCTCGTCCACGCCGATCACGGCTCGATCCGGCCCGCCTTCGGCGAACAGGCGGCGCTTGGCGGCAAAGTATCCGCCCAATCCGGCATGACGGTCCAGATGATCGGGCGACAGGTTGGTGAAGACGCAGATATCCGGCGTCAGGCTGCGCGCCAGTTCGGTCTGATAACTGCTGAGTTCCAGAATCACGATGTCATCTTCGCCCGGCATATCGAGGTCCAGGACACCGCGCCCGATGTTCCCCGCCAGATATGCGGTCTTTCCGGTGCTGGTCAGGATGTGATGCAACAGGGCGGAGGTCGTCGATTTACCATTCGATCCGGTTACGCAGACGGTGCGCGGTGCCGCGTGGTCCAGCGATCGAAAGAACAACCCGATGTCGTTGTCGACCGCCACACCCGCGTCCCAGGCGGCCCGGATTACCGGATGCGGCGCAGGATAAAGGTGCGGTATGCCGGGCGATGTAACCAGCGTCACGACCCCGTCAAATGCGCCGGGCCTGGTCAGATCGCGCACCTCGAACCCCTCGGCCTGCGCGGTGTCGCGCCCTGATGTGCCGTCGTCCCACGTCAGCACCGTCGCCCCCCCTGCGCGCAAGGCCCGGGCGGCGGTCAGACCGGACCGGCCGAGACCCAGCACGGCAACCGTTGCCCCCTCGAAGCCGCGCACCGGGATCATGCGTCCGCCCCCATGTCGCGGCCCATCTGGCGCAGCGCCTCCCACGGCTGATCGGGATTCAGCGGCGGGGCATCGACCGCGTCGCGTGTGCCCTGCCAGACCGGCACGGCCATGATCGCCAGGGCGATGGCGAAGGCCAATGCTCCATACCGCGCCGCCCGCACGCTGAGCGAGACGGGTGGCCCCGCGCGGCGCGTGCGCCATTCAAGATAACGCCTAAACATCCGGAACCTCGGCGGCGGAGCGCATATGCAGAACCGAAAGCGCACGATCAGCATCGTTTGCGGGCACGAAAGCATGATCGTGGTGATGTCCCGCGACCATGTTGCAAGCGATATTTTCGCAGGCCAGCGCGGTAGCAACGGCAGCAGTCAGCCCGACGCCGTAAAGGGCCGATGCGACATTCAGCGTCAGACATGCCATTGGCTGTGAAACGTCCAGACCGGCCCTCTGCGCGACGTCCAACGGAAGTATGAGCGACAGCCCTTCTGGCTCCCGGATCGTGGCCACGGCCTGCCGCACAAGCGCGTCATCGTCTGACGTGGCGAACGCAAAGAGACCCTCCAGTCGTTCCGGGGCCATCTTCGCGATCATGTCTTCGGTTCTTCGGATCACCATCAGCGTATCTTCAAAGTTGCCAGCCCGATCAGCGCCAGAATCAGCGCGATGATCCAGAAGCGAATGACAACCTGCGGTTCTGCCCAGCCCTTTTTCTCGAAGTGATGGTGGATCGGAGCCATCAGGAACACACGTTTGCCCGTCGACTTGAAATAGACGACCTGGATGATGACCGAAAGCGCCTCGACCACGAACAGCCCGCCGATGATGGCCCAGACCAATTCATGCTTGGTCACAACGGCGATCGTGCCCAATCCGCCCCCCAGAGCCAGCGATCCCGTGTCGCCCATGAACACCGCGGCGGGCGGGGCGTTATACCACAGGAAACCAAGACCCCCGCCAATCAGCCCGGCGCAGAAGATCAGAAGTTCCCCCGTGCCGGGGACGTAGTGGACGTCAAGATATTCGGTAAAATCGATGCGTCCGACGGCATAGGAGATCACGCCCAAAGTTCCCGCTGCAATCATCACCGGCATGATCGCAAGACCATCCAGACCGTCGGTAAGATTGACCGCATTCGCGGACCCCACAATGACGATCATGATGAACGGAATATAGAAATATCCCATGTTCAAAAGCACGTTCTTGAAGAAGGGAACCGCCAACTGACCCTGCAACGTGTCCGGATGCGCCCACATGGCTACGACGCCCGCAACGGTCGCGATCACGAATCCCAGCAGCAATCGCACGCGACCGGACACACCCTTGGCGTTGCCTGCACTGACCTTGGCGTAATCGTCGACGAAGCCGATGGCCCCGAAGCTGATCGTGACGCCCAGCACCAGCCAGACATAGATATTATCGAGCCGCCCGAACAACAGCGTCGACACCATAACTGCCCCCAGGATCAGCACACCGCCCATGGTGGGAGTCCCGGCCTTGGCGAAATGCGTCTCTGGTCCGTCGGGGCGGATCGGCTGGCCCTTGCCCTGCTGACGACGCAACAGGTTGATAAGGGGAGGTCCGAACACGAAACCGAAAATCAGCGCGGTGAAGAACGCACCGCCAGCCCGCACGGTAATATAGTTGAAAAGGTTGAATAGGTCGCCGCCGTCCGAAAGCTTTGTCAGCCAATACAGCATCTTGATTTTATCCTTTTGGCTTCGCGTCATCCAACGCGCGCAAACCTTCGACCAGCGTGGCCATCTTCATAGAAAGCGATCCTTTGACCAGGACCGCATCGCCCGGCCGCACCATGTCGCGCAGGTGCACGGCCAACCGGAGTGTGTCGTCCTCGTGATGTCCACGCTGATCGGGACGCACGGCATCGTGCAGCCGCCGCATCAGCGGCCCGACGGTGTGGACCATATCGATCGTGTCCATCGCCGGATGCTCTGCCAGCCCGGCATGCAGGTCGGGTCCTGTCTGACCCAGTTCCTTCATATCGCCCAGAATAGCGATCCGACGGGCACGGCGCGGCACATGCGTCGCCGCCAGCAGATCCAGTGCCGCGCCGACCGAAGCCGGATTGGCGTTGTAGGCATCGTCGATCAGGTCGACCGGCGCTTGATCGGGGTGCAGCAGGACGGCGTGGCGCTGGCCCCGTCCCTCGGGCGGGGTCCAGTCCATCAGGCGAAGTGCCGCGCGCGCCACATCGGCTCCGACAGCATGAACGGCAGCCAAAGACGCCAACGCATTCATCGCGAAATGCGCGCCGGGGGCACCGATACGGAACATGATCGGGCCCAGCGGCGTCGAGGCGGCGCAACTGGTGTTGTCGGACCCGGCATTGACGTCGAGCAGACGCCAATCGGCCGTCTCGACCCGACCGAACGACACCGTACCCTGACGCGCAAGAATCGTGGAAACCTCCAAATCCGCGTTCCAGATCGCAGTGCCCCCTGCGACAAGGCCATCGAAGATCGACGCCTTCTCGCGGGCGATACCCGGCACGCCGTCGGCAAAAGCCTCCATGTGCACGGCTGATACGTTGATGACCATGGCCACGTCGGGCGCGACCATGGCGGTCAAGGGCGCGATTTCTCCGGGGTGATTCATACCGATCTCGACGACGGCGAAATCGGCCTCGACCGGGATCGCGGCCAATGTCAGCGGCACGCCCCAATGGTTGTTGTAGGACTTGATCGCTGCATGGGTGAGTCCCTGCGACGACAGACAGTGCCGCAGCATTTCCTTGGTCGAGGTCTTGCCGACGCTTCCTGTCACCGCAATCACCTTGGCACCCGTACGGGCGCGACCGGCCCGGCCCAGAGCCTCCAGCGCGGTCTGCACGTTGCCCACCACCAGCAAAGGCGCATCTTCGCAGCCGTCGGGAATACGATCCACCAGCGCGGCGGTGGCGCCGGCGTCCAGCGCGGCGCGCACGAAATCATGGCCATCGCGCGCCGCCTTCAGCGCCACGAACATCTGGCCAGGCCGTATCGTGCGGCTGTCGATGCCGAAGCCATCAACGTCCCAGTCACCCTGCGTCGTGCCGCCGGTCGCCGCTGCGGCATCTGTCGCGGACCAGAGCGTCATGCCTCCCGTCCTTCGAGTGCGGCGACCGACAGCGACGCCTGTTCCACATCGTCGAAGGGCAGAACCATATCGCCGACGGTCTGACCGCTTTCGTGGCCCTTACCCATGATCAGCAGTGCATCACCCGGTTCCAACATACTCGTCCCGCGCAGGATCGCCTCGGCCCGGTCGCCGATTTCGATGGCACCCGGTGCACCCTGCATTACGGCGATACGGATTGTGGCCGGGTCTTCCGACCTTGGGTTGTCGTCTGTGACGATCACCACGTCGGCATGTTCGGCTGCGGCGGCTCCCATCAGGGGTCGCTTGCCGGTGTCACGATCGCCGCCCGCGCCGACGATGGCAACGATCCGACCCATGACGTGCGGGCGCAGCGCTTGCAACGCGGTCGCAACGGCATCGGGCGTGTGGGCATAATCGACGAAGACCGCCGCACCGCCATGGCGGGACGCGGCCAGTTGCATACGCCCGCGCACACCGGTCAAACTCGGCAAGGCGGCAAAAGTCGCCTCGGGGTCTTCGCCGCCGCCGATCACCAGCCCTGCTGCCAAAAGGGCGTTGGCAGCCTGGAACCCGCCGATCAGATCCAGCCGGACCGAATGCGCGCGCCCCTGCCAGCGGAACAGGACCTGCTGCCCGGTGGCATCGAACCGCTGGCCTGTCAGCAGGATCCGCGCGGCGGCGTTGCGACCGACACCGATGATCTCCTGCCCGCGACTTTCGCAGGCTGCGGCGATGTCCGGCCCATGCGGATCATCCAGATTCACGACCGCGACCCCGTCACCGGGAAGAAGACGGTCGAACAGCCCTGCCTTGGCGGCCAGATAGGCCTCCATAGTGCCGTGATAATCAAGGTGGTCCTGAGTCAGATTGGTGAAGCCGGCAGCTGCCAGGCGCACCGCTTCCAGACGGCGCTGGTCCAAACCGTGGGACGAAGCCTCCATCGCCGCATGGGTGATACCTGCATCGGCCATGTCTGCCAGCAGACGGTGCAGCGTGATCGGTTCCGGCGTCGTATGGACGGAGGAGGCATGGAATGCGCCTTCGACGCCCGTCGTGCCGATATTCGCCGCGGAGAACCCCATCGTCTCCCATAACTGACGGGTGAAACTGGCAACGCTGGTCTTGCCGTTGGTGCCGGTGACCGCGACCATCACGTCAGGCTGCGACCCGGCCATCAGGGCGGCGGCGAAGGCCAATGCGGCACGCGGGTCTTCGACCACGATGGCGGGTGTCCCTTCGGGCAGGATAGCAGCCCCGGCGGGGTCTGTCAGAATCGCGACGGCCCCGCGGTTCAGCGCATCGGCGGCAAATCGCGCGCCATGGGTCACGGCGCCGGGCAGGGCCGCGAACAGATCACCGGGGCGCGTCTTGCGGTTATCGACCGACAATCCGCCGATCCGAAGGTCGGCCGCCCCCGTCAATCCCAGTTCAGAAAGCGTCTTCTGCATCTTCTTCCCCCGACACGGGAATGCCCTAACGTGCACTGCCCGCGCCGTCCATGGACCACGGTTTATCGCTGCGCGGCGGTCTGGGTCAGATATTCACCGAAAGTATCCACGCCCGGATCGAAATCGGGCCGCAGCCCCAGTAATGGCGCGACCCGCCGAACCAGTTCCGACGCGATCGGCACTGCCGTCCAGCCGGCGGTTCTCCGCAACTGTCCCGCGGCCTCGATGCTGGGCTCGTCCAGCGTGACGACGATCACATACTTCGGATCCTGCGCGGGAAAGACACCCGCAAAAGTCGAGATCGTCTTGTCATCGTAGTATCCACCGGCCGGGCTGGGCTTGTCCGCAGTGCCGGTCTTGCCGCCGATCTGATAACCTTCGACCTCGGCCAGCGAGGCGGTGCCGCGCGTCACCACCTGCCGCAACATGTTGCGTGCCTCGGCGGAAACGCGAGAGCTGACGATGCGCGGCCCTGGCTCGACAGGCCCCTCGCGGGCCAGAAGCGTCGGCTGCACGCGCGTTCCACCATTTAGGACCGAGGCATAGGCCGTCGCCAGATGCAGCGGCGAGACCGATATCCCGTGACCATAGCTGATGGTCATGGTGGAGATGTCCGGCCAGCGGGCAGGCACGAGGGGATGTGCCCCCGGCGCCTCGGCCAGCTCGACCGGGGTGGATTCGAAAAGGCCCAGCGATTTCAAAAAGCTCTGCTGCCGCTCCGCACCGATTTCCAATGCTATCCTTGCCGTGCCGATGTTCGACGATTTCACAATCACGTCCGTCACCGAAAGCCGGTCGCCATAGTCGTCGAAGTCACGGATACTGAAGCGACCCTGCCGCAACGGGCCGCTCGTGTCGATTATCGTACCCGAATTTGTCAGGCCCAATTCGAGCGATTGTGCAATGGTCAGTATCTTGAACACGGATCCGAGCTCATAGACGCCCTGCACTGCGCGGTTGAACAGCGGACTATCCCCCGGAGTGCCCTCGGTCGGGGGAGCCGGGCGACTGTTGGGATCGAAGTCCGGAAGTGACGCCATCGAGACGATCTCTCCGGTATTCACGTCCATCAGAACGCCCGCTGCACCCTTGGCCGACATCAGCCGCATGCCCGACGCCAACACGCGCTCCATCGCTGTCTGCACCGATACATCGATCGACAGGCGCAGCGGAGCACCCTCGCGCGCAGGGTCGCTGAGATAGTCGTCGAACTCCGCCTCGACACCGGCGACGCCCTTGATTTCCGCCGCCCGCACGTCCTGTTGGCCATATCGCGCGCCACCCAGAATATGACCGGCCAGCTGGCCGTTGGGATAGACGCGCATTTCACGTTGACCGAACAGCAGTCCCGGTTCGCCCAGATCGTGCACCGCCTGCTGCTGCTCGGGTGAGATATTGCCTTTGAGCCAGTAGAACTTGGACCCGGACGTAAAACGCTTCTGCCACACCTCGACTTCCATGTCGGGGAAAATCTGGGCCAGTCCTTCTGCGGCTGTCAGCGGGTTGATCATCAGGCGCGGCTGCGCATAGAGCGCGGTTGCCGTGACGTTCGTGGCCAAAACGCGGCCTTCGCGATCAGTGATATCGGCGCGGGCCGAAACGATGTCGGCCCCGGCCAGCCCGCCGGTCGCTGGCTCGCGGGCGTCGGTGGCGGCAATCGTGCCCATCTTCAGACCGATGACCGCAAAGCCGAGCACGAAACAGACGGTGGTGAATTTCAACCGCCGTTCGGCGCGCGAGCGGACCTTTTCGGGGTTTTCGCGCGGTACTACGACCGTCGTCTGGGGACGCGGCACGGTCGGGTTCACAGGCACGAAAGGATCGGTGGCGAGGACTCGGGCGCGGCGGCGGCGGATCATGGAAGCTGCTCCCCGTCATCGGCCAGAGTTGGCGGCGATATCACCCGCGGCTTGGCATCGGCACCGAAACGATATGTCATGACGATGACATCGCCTATCTTCTGCTCCAGCGCTTCCCCTTCGGCCCAGACCTGCGGCGATGCGGGCGGCGTTGGCAGTGCGAGCGGCGCGGGCGGTGGATAGCCGACCTGATCGGCGAGCGCAAAATGATCGGGAGCCAGCGGGATCAGGCCCAGTGTCTCGAAATTCATCTCAGCCAGCTCTTGCAGACGGTCGGGGCGATTCAGATAGGCCCATTCTGCACGCAACATCGACAACTCCTGATGGCGCGCGCCAATCGTACGCTCCAGCCGGGCGACATCGCGCTCTGTGGCGCGGGTCTCATAACCCTCGCCATAGGCCCAAAAAGCCAGGATCACGACAACCGAAACGGAGAGCGCATAAAGCAGAATTCGCATCAGATCGCTCCCAGACGAACTGGTTCAGGCAGGCCAAGCGCCCGCCGATCGACCCGGCCTGCGGGCGCATCGGTGCGTCTTGCCAGGCGCAACCGGGCTGATCGCGCGCGCGGATTTCCGGCGATTTCCCCGTCTGTCGGCCCGATGGCCTTATGCGTAATTTCGAATGCCGCGCGGCGGGCGGCGCGTTCGGGCGCATACCGGCTGCCACCACCACCCGCATCGGCGCGGTCGGCAAGGAAGCGCTTGACCGCCCGGTCTTCAACCGAATGGAACGAGACGACGGCCAGCCATCCGCCGGGTTTAAGCGTTCTTTCAGCAGCTTGCAGGCCTTCCGCCAGTTCGCCGAACTCATCGTTCACGGCGATGCGGATGGCCTGAAAACTGCGGGTCGCGGGATGACTCTGACCCGGCTTCTGACGCGGCAGGTTGGCAGCTACGGTTTCTGCCAGATCCAGCGTTGTGGCGAACGGCATTTCGGCCCGACGACGCACGATTGACCTGGCGATGCGACGCGCGGCACGCTCCTCGCCGTAGCGGTGCAGGATGTCGGCCAGCCTACCCTCGTCCATCTCATTGACCAGATCAGCGGCGGTCGGACCGTCATCGCCCATCCGCATGTCCAGTGGCCCGTCACGCATGAAACTGAAGCCACGATCAGCAAGGTCCAGTTGCATTGAGCTGACGCCCAGATCCAGAACGACGCCGTCCACAGCCTCACCCACCTCATCCATCTTCGAGAATACGCTCTTCACAAGTGTTACCCGCCCATCTGCCCAGTCGCGCGCCATCTGGTGGGCCAGCGGATCGCGGTCCAGACCGATCACCCGGTCCGCGCCCGCCTCCAACAGCCCCCGGGTGTATCCCCCGGCGCCCATGGTGCCATCCAACCACAGCCCCTGAACCGGGGCCACGTTTTCCAGAATCGCGGCCAGAAGAACCGGAACATGTGGCGCGGCGGACTCACTCATGCGGGATGGGCCTGCAACAGCTCCATCAGTCGACGGAACGCCGCTTCTTTGGCAGCAACGACGTGATCGGCACCCCTTCTGGCAGATCGGCCAGAACCTGACCCAAACGGCTGGTCGCGGCTTCGGGGGCAGCGGGCGAATGAATGCGGAAAGTCTTGCCCTTGCCGGCAAAGACGGCCTGATCTGTGATGCCGATGCGACTGCGCAATGCGGCGTTCAGGATCAGCCGACCGCTGTCGTCGATGCTGATGGTTTCGGCCTGCGAATAAAAATAGTCCTCCAACGCCTCGCGGTGCGGGTCGCCCTCGTCCATGTCCTCGATCATCTCGCCCATCTCGGCGACGCCCTGCGCGGTGTAGGCAGTGTAATATGGAAACCGACCATCGCCGAAACACAGGATCATGTGCGGGTTCGTCCCTGCCTCGCGGTCGGGATCGCAGGCATCGAGCACACGGCGGAAGTCGGCGGGAATGGAAACCCTGCCCTTCACATCCACCTTGTGGGTGCTGGTGCCCCGGAAACGCTGCTCCAACCGATCCGTCCTGTCGTGGCGGCCTTACGACCCGCCGTTGCAATGCCCCTGAAAATGAAATCGGGCGAACCAGGTCTCTGCCAAAACCCGGTCCGCCCTGTTCTCCCGGCATGTGAACCCTGCTCGGAGTCCGTGTCGGGCGTCCATGGCGCGCTGCCACCTGGGGGGATGTATTGAGTACTGCGCGCGTCCGGATCTTCTGTCGTTCAGAGATATGTGGGGGGTGCCTGTCTAACCTGCCTCAAGTTTTTGCTTTTGTAGGGGTTGGAGGTCTGCGCCTCGATCCTCCCCGTTTCTCTGTAGGGAGTTGATGCCACGCCTGAGGCGGTCGGGGAACCCTTTTTATGCCACTTCATCCCACATTTTTTATCCACAGGATGTGGGTAAACTTGTGGATAGGCAGGGGTGGCACAACATGTTGTGCGTAAAGCAACAATTATTGGCAGGTATGGTTAAAAACTTGAGTGGAGATAAATCCCGCGATCCCGCGTCAGAGTTGCGGAATCCGCACATGAAAGCCAAATTTGAGCCGAAACACACGCGCGCGCCGCTTCTTACGGCCCTAAAGAAGCATTCCTCTCATCCAGAAAGATGCTCTCAGTAAGGCAACTCTGACGCATTAGGCCCGATTTGCGAATCACGGATAGGTGCGGATTCGATTTCGGCAAAACCCTGCCGACCCTGAGACCACGAAGGTCGGACCATGAAGTGGCACAAGATTCCAGCGGACAGTCCGATCAGGCGTGGCCGTTCGCGATCAGGCGGCCCGCGATTCCGGCAAAGGCGTCAGCCATCACGCCATCGCCCAGCGCGACCGGCGTTCCGGCATCCCCGGCCAGCCGTGTGTCCAGATCGATCGGCAATGCGCCCAGAAACGGCAATCCAAGACGCGCCGCTTCCGTCGCAACACCGCCATGACCGAAGATATGCGCCTCGTGCCCGCATTCGGGACAATGGAAGAGCGACATGTTCTCAATCAGGCCCAACACAGGTGTCTTCAGCGATGCGAACATATCCAGCGCCTTGCGCGCATCCAGAAGCGCGACATCCTGCGGCGTCGACACGACAATAGCCCCCTCGACCACTGCCTTGGTGCAGAGTGTCAGTTGCACGTCGCCCGTTCCCGGCGGCAGATCGACGATCAGAATATCCAGCTCTCCGTCGTAGTGGTCCCACTGCACCTGCCCCATCATCTGTTGCAGTGCGCCCATCAGCATCGGGCCGCGCCAGATGACGGCCTTGTCCTCGGCCAGCATCAGGCCGATCGACATCAGCGTAACCCCGTGAGCCTGCAACGGAATGATCGACTTGCCGTCCGGCGAGGCGGGACGCTGCGTGGCTCCCATCATGCGCGGTTGGCTGGGTCCGTGAATATCGCCGTCAAGCAGGCCGACCTTGCGCCCCTGCCGGGCCAGCGCAACGGCCAGGTTGGAACTGACGGTGGATTTGCCGACTCCACCCTTGCCCGAGGCAATGGCCAGCACGCGTTTTACCCCCGGCACGCGCATTGGCCCCTCCTGCGGCTTGGGATGGCCGCCGATCTTCAGCGACGGCGGGGCCTTTTCAGCGGTCGGTGCGGTCAGCACGGCCTGTACCCGGCCCGCACCCGGCAGTGCCGCGACGACGCGTTCGGCGGCGGCGCGCAGCGGCTCGGACACTTTGGCGATCTCGGCGGACGGCACCTCGATCACGAACCTTACGGCGTCGCCGTCGACAATCAGCGCACGGATCATGTCGCCCGAGACGATATTGCCACCGTCCGGCGTCTCGATGGTGGACAGGGCACGGGTTACATCGTCGCGGGAAAGGGACATCGCTGAGACCTCCAAAGGGGCGGTTACGGCCTAGGTGGCCCGCCCCGCGCCTGATGGCAAGGCCAGCGCCAGCGCCACAACGCCGCCAAGGCCTCCGGTCCAGATCAGGATGGACTGCAAGCCGAACCCGGCAGCCAGCCAGCCCAGCGCACCCGAGCCGACGGCCACCGCTCCGATGCCCACCACCACCCAGAGCGACATGACGCGACCGCGCAGGTTGTCGGGCAGATCCTCCTGCACCGCGGCCTGAAGGCTGACGCCGCAGAAGGTCGAGGCAAAGCCCGCCACAGCCGTCCAGCCCAGCGCCGCCCACCAGCTTTGCGACAGGCCAAGCGCCGCCAGCGACAGAACACCGACCACCAGCAATGCGCGGGTAATCGGGGAAATGCCGCCCTGCCCTACACCCGCCGTCTTGGCCAGCGCCGCGATTACCGCGCCGACACCCGCGGCAGCGGTCAGCAGCCCCAGACCCTCGGCCCCGCGCGCGTGTACACCTTCGGCCATGACCGGCAACAACTCCAGATATCCCCGCACCAATACGGCGATCGCCGCCGTCAGGATCAAAGCTTGCCGCGCGACGCGGTTTCCCGCCAGATACCGCAATCCCTCCCCGATGCCGCGCAAGACCGAAATGTGCGGCATCAGCGGCAACGGCCGCGGGTCCATCCACCGGACGGCCACCAGCATCGGCAGGTATAGCGCCGCCGACATCCAGAGTGTCGCCACCGGCCCGACCGATGCGATGGCAAGGCCTGTCAGCACCGGCCCGATCATCCGGCCCAGATTAAAGTTCAGCGCCGAAAGCGCCACCACGGCAGGCACGTCCGCCATAGGCACAAGACGCGGACCCAGCGACATACGGACGGGGTGATGTGCCGCCGTAACCAGCCCGATGGCCAACGCCAGGATGGCAAGCCCGATCTTTCCCAACCCCGGCCCGCCCGCAATCAACGCGGCCAGAACCAGCAGGGCACACATGCCACCCGAGGTCGCCATCAGCGCCCGGCGAATATCGGAGCGATCCACCACAACGCCGAAGACAGGCCCCGCAATGATCATTGGGGCCAGCCCGAGCGCCGCGATGAAGCCGACAAACGCGGGGGAACCCGAAACCTGCCACGCCAGCCAGCCCAGCGTGACGCGCTGTGCCCAAAGGGCCTGGACCAAGGGCACTGCTGCGAAGAAATACGCACGGAAGCCCGGATGGCTTAGCGCACTCATCCCAGGCATAGGTATAAAGGTTTCGCGATACCGGCAGATATCTGCGGTAATGACGCTCTTTCGCTATGCAAATGCTGCATAGCGGCATTGAATGTTCTGAGTATTGTGCATGCGCAGCAACCGCCCCATCTTCCCATCAACGAAACAACAAGCCGACCGGCAATGGGGCCGGGACGCACCAGAGGCAGAAGCCTCTTATAAGAGGAAGATATCATGGCTTATACCACATATGGCAATACCGGTGCCATCGCCAGCACGCTGCGTGACCGTCTGATCACCCGCATCGAAACTGCACGTGCAGATTATAGCAAATGGCGCACCTATCGCAACACCGTGTCCGAGCTTGCCGCCCTGTCGAACCGTGACCTGGCAGATCTGGGCCTGAGCCGCTCGATGATCCGCGGCGTCGCTCTGGAAGCGGCCTACGGCAAGTAAAGAATACCCGGATCGCCCTCTCCTCCCTTGGGCGATACGGGATACGCGGCGGCGATCTCTTCCTCCCTTGATCCGACCGTCGCACCTATTCCCGGTCTTCCTCCTCCCTTAGGCCGGGGACCCGCCCGAACCTCTCCTCCTCCCTTGGGGAACGGGCGACGTGAAGGACCGGTGGCGCTCATTTCCTCCCGATTGGAGCGTCGCCGGAGCCTTCGCAGAAATTACGGAACCGTTCCCGCCCAGCGCGTGTTCGGTGACAGACATTCGATCCAGGCGCGTTTCCTCCCGATGGCGCTGCGATCGAACCGGCGACGCCCCGTCCTCCCACGAGGCGGTTGCCAAAACAGAAACCGCGATGCCCTTCCTCCCTTGGGCATCGCGGTTTTTTTGGTTCTGGATACTTCCGTGGGCCCCATTTTACGATCAGACCCGAATACCCATCCCGATCTGATGCAAGTGTCCTCCTGTCAAAACGGCACATCTCCGGCCTGATCAGCTCCCATCAGGAACCGACCGACAATCTTCTTCGTCCCGGCCTTGTCGAACGTGACCTCCAGCTTGTCGCCTTCGATGGCAATCACAGCGCCATAGCCGAACTTGGTGTGGAACACGCGATCATCGACGGCGAAGGCCGAAACGGCGTTGGCATCGATGGTCAGGTTCCTGGCCTCCGATGGCTGCATCGTCGGGCGCGCCGTGTTCGATTGCAGGCGTCGCCAGCCCGGCGAGTTATAGACGTCGGCCTTGGCGGCCTTGGCGGGCATGTCAGATTCGACGCCGCCGGACATTGCATCGTGTTGTGCCTCGGCCATCGTGTTCGTGCCGAAACCGCCACCGTAGAGACCGGGGGGTGTCAGCACCTCGACGTGCTCGGCGGGTAGTTCGTCGATGAAACGCGATGGTAATGCCGATTGCCACTGGCCATAGACGCGGCGGTTGGCGGCAAAGCTGATCGTGCAGATTTCTTCGGCGCGGGTGATGCCGACGTAGGCCAGCCGCCGCTCCTCCTCCAGTCCCTTGACGCCCGACTCGTCCATCGAGCGTTGCGATGGAAACAACCCGTCTTCCCATCCGGGCAAGTAGACGACCGGAAATTCAAGCCCCTTGGCACCGTGCAGGGTCATCAGGGTGATCATCGGCTCGGACTGGGATTGTTCGTTGTCCATGATCAGCGAGACGTGTTCGAGGAAACCTTGCAGGTTCTCGAACCCCTCCAGCGCCTTGACCAGTTCCTTGAGGTTTTCGAGGCGACCGGGGGCTTCGGGCGTCTTTTCGTTCTGCCAGAAGGTGGTATAGCCGGATTCGTCGAGAATCTCCTCGGCCAGATGGATGTGGTCGCGTCCGTCGAGCAGTTCCGACCGCCAGCGATCAAAGCCTTTGACGAGTTCGTCCAGCGCCTTGCCGCCCTTGCCGCCGATGGTCTTGGACAAGACACAAAGCCGCGCGCCTTCCAGCAAGGACACGCCGTTCGTCCGGGCCATGACCTGAATCGTCTGTTGGGCCTTGTCGCCCAAGCCGCGTTTGGGCGTATTGACGACGCGTTCGAACGCCAGATCGTCGTCCGGTGACACGACGACGCGGAAATAGGCCATCGCATCACGGATTTCGAGACGCTCGTAGAAGCGTGGTCCGCCGATGACGCGGTAGGGCAGACCGATGGTCAGGAAGCGGTCTTCAAAGGCGCGCATCTGGTGCGAGGCGCGCAGCAGAATCGCCATGTCATCGAGCGAAAACGGGTCGAGACCGCGTGTCCCGCGCGCGAGGCTTTCGGCGTCTTCACCGATCCAACGCGCTTCCTCGTCCCCGTCCCAGTGCCCGATCAGGCAGACCTTTTCGCCCTCCTCTGCTTCGGTCCAGAGGGTCTTGCCCAAACGTCCCTGGTTGCCCGCGATCACCGCGGAGGCGGCGGCGAGGATGTGGGGGGTGGAGCGGTAGTTCTGTTCGAGGCGGATGATTTCCGCACCCTCGAAGTCCTTCTCGAAGCGCAGGATATTGCCGACCTCGGCCCCGCGCCAGCCATAGATGGATTGGTCGTCGTCGCCGACGCAGCAGATGTTGCGGTGCCCCCCGGCGAGCAGCCGCAGCCACATGTACTGGGCGACGTTCGTATCCTGATATTCGTCGACGAGGATGTATTTGAACCATGCGCGGTATTTGGCCAGAATGTCGTCATGGGCCTGAAAGATGCCGATGACATGCAGCAACAGGTCGCCGAAATCGACGGCGTTCAGGGTCAGCAGGCGATCCTGATATTCGCGGTAGAGCACCACCCCCTTGCCGTTGAAGGCCTCCGCCTCATGCGCGGGGACCTTGTCGGGGGTCCAGGCGCGGTTTTTCCAATGGTCAATGATGCCCGCCAGCATCCGGGGTGGCCATTTCTTCTCGTCGATCCCGGTGGCGATGATGAGCTGTTTGAGCAGGCGTAGCTGATCGTCGGTGTCGAGGATTGTGAAGTTGGATTTCAGGTGCAGGTCGCGCACCTCGCCGTTCACCGGGATCTTGCGCCCGACCAGTTCGGCGTGACGGCGCAGCAGCTTGACGCAGACCGAATGGAAGGTGCCAAGCCACGGCATGCCTTCGGCCACCTGTCCCATCATGCCACCGACCCGTTCGCGCATTTCGCGCGCGGCCTTGTTGGTAAAGGTCACGGCGAGGATTTCGTTCGGACGCGCCTGCCCCGATGCCATAAGATGCGCAATTCGCGCGGTCAGGGCGCGGGTTTTGCCCGTGCCCGCCCCGGCCAGCATCAGAACCGGACCGTCGAGCGTGTTGACAGCCAGCAATTGCGCCGGGTTCAGCCCATCCATGTAGGGCGCGGGCCGGGCCGCCATCGCGCGCGACGACAGGCTGGCGGATTCAAAGGCGTCGGAATCGTCAAAATCATTCATGCGGGATGAATAGAACGTGCATGCCCGCGAGGGAACCCCGTGTTCGTGTTGCGTTCTGCCTGCGCCGATATCGGCATATCGAACTATCCTGCAGTCGCGAGGGGGATCTTAATGGAACATCTTGCGGAACGGTCGGCGCCTGTCCGACACACGCAGTTGCCGCGCCGCAGCGATGCCGTTACCACTTCGTCATCCACAGACCCAGGGGACATGCAGATGGCCGACTTCAAGAAAATCCTGATCGCGAACCGGGGTGAAATCGCCATCCGCGTCATGCGCGCGGCCAACGAGATGGGCAAAAAGACCGTCGCTGTTTACGCCGAAGAGGACAAACTGAGCCTGCACCGGTTCAAAGCGGACGAAGCTTACCGTATCGGCGAAGGGCTGGGCCCGGTCGCGGCCTACCTGTCGATCCCTGAAATCATTCGCGTGGCCAAGGCGTCGGGGGCGGATGCGATCCACCCCGGATATGGGTTGTTGTCGGAAAACCCCGTGTTTGTGGATGCCTGTGCCGAGAATGACATTACCTTCATCGGTCCCAGAGCCGAAACCATGCGGGCACTCGGCGACAAGGCCAGTGCCCGGCAGGTGGCAATCGCGGCAGGCGTGCCGGTGATCCCGGCGACGGATGTGCTGGGTGACGACATGAAGCTGGTGAAGAAACAAGCTGCGGAGGTCGGCTATCCCCTGATGCTGAAGGCCAGCTGGGGCGGCGGCGGGCGCGGAATGCGTCCAATTCTGTCCGAGGACGAGCTGGAGGAGAAAGTGCTGGAGGGGCGTCGTGAAGCGGAGGCCGCGTTCGGTAACGGCGAGGGATATCTGGAGAAGATGATCACCCGCGCTCGCCACGTCGAAGTGCAGATCCTGGGCGACAGTCACGGCAACATCTATCACCTGTACGAGCGTGATTGTTCGGTTCAACGGCGCAACCAGAAGGTCGTGGAGCGCGCACCTGCCCCGTATCTGTCGGAGACGCAGCGCGATCACATCTGTTCGCTGGGCAAGAAAATCTGCGAGCATGTGAATTACGAATGCGCGGGCACGGTCGAGTTCCTGATGGATATGGACTCGGGCGAGTTCTATTTCATCGAAGTGAACCCCCGCGTTCAGGTCGAACATACTGTGACCGAGGAAGTCACAGGCATCGACATCGTGCGCGCGCAGATCCTGATCGCCGAAGGCAAATCCCTGACCGAGGCGACGGGCGTCGCATCGCAGTATGATGTCACGCTGGACGGCCACGCAGTACAATGCCGGGTTACAACCGAAGACCCGCAGAACAACTTCATCCCTGACTATGGCCGTATCACGACCTATCGCAGTGCCACAGGCATGGGCATCCGTCTGGACGGCGGCACGGCCTATTCCGGGGCGGTTATCACGCGATACTACGATAGCCTGCTGACCAAGGTAACGGCCTGGGCCCGCACGCCCGAGGCGGCGATCAAACGGATGGACCGGGCGCTGCGCGAGTTCCGCATCCGGGGTGTCAGCACGAACATTCCCTTCGTCGTGAACCTGCTGCAGCACCCGAAATTCCTGTCCTACGATTATTCCACGACCTTTATCGACACGACGCCCGAGTTGTTCGATTTCAAGGTGCAGCGTGACCGCGCCACCAAAATCCTGACCTATATCGCCGATATTTCCGTCAATGGTCACCCCGAGACCGAAGGTCGGCCGCGGCCCCACGCCGACATCCGCGCCCCCAAGGTGCCACCGCAACTTGCCGATACGCCGCCTGCTGGCACAAAGCAGATCCTGGACCGTGATGGGGCCAAGGGACTGGCCGACTGGATGTTGTCGCGCGACCGCCTGCTGCTGACGGACACGACAATGCGGGACGGGCATCAGTCTCTGCTGGCAACGCGGATGCGATCGATCGACATGGTGCGCGCGGCCCCGGTCTATGCAAGCAACCTGCCGCAGCTTCTGTCGGTGGAGTGCTGGGGCGGCGCGACCTTCGACGTAGCCTATCGGTTCCTGCAGGAATGTCCGTGGCAACGTCTGCGCGACCTGCGGGCAGCGATGCCGAACATCTGCACCCAGATGCTTCTGCGGGCGTCGAACGGCGTGGGATACACCAACTATCCCGATAACGTGGTACAATCCTTCGTGGCGCAGGCCGCTGAGACGGGTGTGGATATCTTCCGCGTGTTCGACAGCCTCAACTGGGTCGAGAACATGCGCGTCGCGATGGATGCGGTAATTGACACGGGCCGCGTCTGCGAAGGGACGGTCTGCTATACCGGCGACCTGCTGGACCCGGACCGTGCGAAATACGACCTCAAATACTATGTCGACATGGCCAGACAACTGGAGGCGGCAGGGGCGCATGTGCTGGGTCTGAAAGACATGGCCGGACTTTTGAAGCCTGCCGGCGCGCGCGTGTTGATCAAGGCATTGAAGGAAGAAGTTGGCATTCCAGTCCACTTTCACACGCATGACACGGCGGGCATCGCCAGCGCCACGATCCTGGCCGCGACCGAAATGGGCGTGGACGCAGCGGATGTGGCGATGGACTCGTTTTCGGGCAACACCAGTCAGGCAACCTTCGGCACCATTCTGGCCGCGTTGCAGGGCAACTCCCGCGATCCGGGGCTTGACAAGGACGCCGTGCGGCGGATGTCGGATTACTGGGAAGCCGTTCGGGCGCAGTATCTGGCGTTCGAGAGCGGCATGCAGGCGCCGTCGTCAGAGGTTTACCTGCACGAAATGCCGGGCGGGCAGTTCACCAATCTCAAGGCGCAGGCCCGGTCCATGGGACTGGAAGAGCGCTGGCACGAGGTCGCACAGATGTATTCGGACGTGAACCGGATGTTCGGTGACATCGTGAAGGTCACACCATCGTCCAAGGTGGTGGGTGACATGGCATTGATGATGGTGGCGCAGGGCCTGACCGTCGATCAGGTGGTGGACCCGAGCTTCGAAGTAAGCTTTCCGGAATCGGTCATCGACATGATGCGCGGCAATCTGGGGCAGCCCCCTGGCGGCTGGCCCAGGGATTTGCAGAAGAAAGTGCTGAAAGGCGAAAAGCCACTGACCGAGCGGCCGGGCAAGCACCTGCCGCCAGCCCCGCTTGAAGAGATGCGCAAGGAGCTGTCGAACAGGCTGGATCAGGAGATCGATAACGAGGATCTGAACGGCTATCTGATGTATCCGAAGGTCTTTACCGATTACGCAGAACGCCATGCGACCTATGGTCCGGTGCGCGCCCTGCCGACGCCGGTGTTCTTTTATGGAATGGAGCCGGGCGACGAGACACATGCCGAAATCGACCCCGGCAAGACGCTGGAAATCCGTTGCGTTGCACGGGGCGAGACCAACCCCGATGGCGAGGTCCGCGTCTTTTTCGAACTGAACGGCCAGCCGCGAACGATCCGTGTGCCGGATCGCGGCGTTGCAGGCACTGCGGCCAAGCGGCCCAAAGCGGCGGTTGGGAATGCCGATCACATCGGTGCGCCGATGCCCGGCGTCGTGGCGTCGGTCGCGGTCACGGTCGGGGCAAAGGTGAAAAAGGGCGATCTGCTGTTGACGATCGAGGCGATGAAGATGGAAACCGGCCTTCATGCGGACCGTGACGCCACCGTTGCCGCGCTGCATGTCGGCCCCGGAGCGCAGATCGATGCGAAAGACCTGTTGGTAGAGCTGGACTGAGACGTCGTCTGGCGGCGGAGGAAACGATCACGACAGTTTACCATGAATTGTTCGCCAACTCGATCTCAACCGCCCCAATTCGGCCGTGAAAAGTTCGTCTGCATGCCAGAAGTTGGGGCTATCAAAGATGACAGCCTAATATGAATCGAGTACTGCCATGCGTACGAATGTTGCCCATTTCCGTAAATTCCTCCGCAATTCGCGTGGGGCCGTCACAGTAGATTATGTGGTACTTGCGGCTGCCGTCACTGCCGTCGGCCTGTATTCCACCGACATCATCGGGGTCGGGATGCGATCGCTCGCAGGAACCGTCGACGAGGAACTGAGCGGGACATCGACCGATACGGTCGTAGGCCTGCAATACGCGTCCGGGTTCGACAACGGGTCAGAAGGCTGGTCCGGTGCCACAGCCCAGGAAATGAACGGTATCGGCAATGTGCTTGGACCAATCGAGAACACGAGCGGTCTGCCCGGCGTGTCCCGCGACTTCGCAATCGATCCGAATGCAACCGAAGCTTCGTTTGCTTTCGACCTGTATGCCATGGACGACTTCGATGGCGATACCGGCACCGTCTTCATCGACGGTCAGGCCGTTGGCAGCGTGACCGTCGATCAGGGCGTTCCCACCTTCACCGCAGCCAGCGATCTTGCCGAACGCGGTATCATCATCCGTTATACTGAAATCGATAAGGCCGTGAACCTGGGTGGAAATCCGGACAGAGTGGATGCCATGTCCAATATCTCCATCACGGTGAAGAACCTGCAGGAAAATCCGCGCGAGAACATCAACTTCGGTTTCGGGTCGGATGCCTCGGCTGGTGCGAATAACGAATATTTCGCAATCGACAACTTCACGGCAACGGGTCTGGCTGACTACTGATCCCGCTGTATCGGGGACGGACGAAACATCCGTACCGACATCGGCGCGAAGCACATATCTTTTCGCCGAAGCGTTGGTTTTTCCGCTTGCACCGACGGTCCGGTTTTCCTATCTGACCCACATTGAAGAGGGCGGGCGTAGCTCAGGGGTAGAGCATAACCTTGCCAAGGTTAGGGTCGGGCGTTCGAATCGCCTCGCCCGCTCCAAAATAACCGAATACCCACGGTTAATCAGACAAGGCCGCCTCCGGGCGGCCTTTCTGTTTTGGGGGGTGACATACGAAGACTGATTAGGGTTCAGTCGAACCGCTCGACTGTATGTTACCGAAAGCTTGAATACGGAACTGGGTTTCTCGGGCACGGTCTGTTGTTTCAGGCATTGGCAATTGGCACGGCCGATCATCAGATCCAATCGCAACAGTCGCATATTACTGCCAGCATGATGCACGATCATCGGCCCCCCAAGGTCCTCAGGGGGCCGGAATCGTTACTCTCCCAAGCCGATCCGCTTGATGAAGTCGCGATGGCTTTGGACGATGGCAGCCGTTTCAGGCGTCTTTTCAGCCCACTCGGACCAGGCATCCTGCGCCGCAGCACGGAACGTGGCGCGATCCTCCGCCGACCAATCATAGACGACGACCCCCTGATCGGGCAGCGTCGCCAATGCCTCGCCGTTCTCGACCAGCGTGTTCATCATCAGGTCCATCGCCATGGCCCGATGCGCCGTCTCGATGATTGCCTTGTGCGCGTCCGGGATCGCGTCCCAGACCTCGGTCCGACATGCCAGATGGTCCGCAGACATCGAATGGAAGCCCGGATACGTGGTGTGCTTGGCGATGTCGTAGATGCCCAGCCCGACGTTGTTGGCCAGAGACGAGGCATCGGCGCCGTCGATGATGCCGGTTTCCAGTGCGGTGAAGATTTCGGTGAAATCCATCACGATGGGCGATGCACCCAGCTTGGCGAAAATTTCCGATTCCATCCCCGGAGGCGAGCGGAACTTGAACCCCTCCAAATCCGCGGGCCCGTTCAGCGGACGTGTCGAACTCAGCGATTCCTGCCCGCCGACAGCGGCCCCGATAAAGGTCATTCCAAAAGGATTATAGAGCGCATTTATCTGTTCCCGCCCGCCACCGACGTTAACCCAGGCTTGATATTCCAACGGTGAGTCATAGCCACCCATGGTGTCGGCGACAAACTGGAACGCCGGGTTCTTGCCGGTCTGATAGCTGCCGTTGGTCATGTCGCAGTCAAGGATGCCGGTCGCGGCGGCGTCGAACGTCTCGGCCGATTTCACAACCGAAGCCGAGTAGAACATCTCGATCTCGATGTCGCCGCCGGACATGCGGGTTACGTTTTCGACAAAGTCGGCGATCATCCGGCCCGATGTCGATTCGGGTGCCTGATGGTTCTGAATGCTGAGTTTTGTCGTCTGCGCCGCAACGCCTCCCGCGGATAGCACAAGGCCGATGGCCGTGGCGGCCGCCAAACTATGTCTGGTCATGTTGAAGTTCCTCCCTTGGTATGAAGCATACGCACCATTCACTATCGGGGCGATGCAGGTTCGGACGGCAGGACGCCGCCCAATTCGTCGTCCACGTAAATCTGGATGATTTCGCGGAACGAGGTTTCAGCCTTGAAGCCCATGTCGCGGGCACGGGCAGTGTCGAGGTCACGTGGCCATCCGGCGACGATTCGGGCGATTGTCTCGTCGGGCTGACGTCGGATGTGGGCGACGGCCCCGTCACCCGCGACCGCGCGCAGCGCCGCGATCTGGTCGCCTACGGTGGCTGATACACCCGGCATCGTCAGGTTGCGCGCATGACCCAGACGCGCCGTATCCATGCTGGCAGCGTGTTCGATGAAGCCCACGGCGGCACGCGGGCTGGCGTGCCAATGGCGGACGTCGTCCGGGACAGGCAGCACTGCGTCCTGTCCGTTCAGCGGCTCGCGCAGGATTCCCGAAAAGAAACCGGAGGCCGCCTTGTTCGGCTTGCCCGGTCGGATGCAGATCGTCGGAAAGCGGATGCCGACTCCGTCGAGAAAACCGCGCCGCGAATAATCGTCCAGCAGCAACTCGCCTATCGCCTTCTGGGTGCCGTAACTGGTCAGCGGCGTCAGGTGGAAGTCATCGGGGATACGGTCCGGAAACGGCGCCCCGAAGACCGCCAGCGACGAGGCGTAGACGACGCGCGGGACATAGCCTTGAGTCAGCCGGATGGCGTCGAACAACATCCGCGTGCCGTCAAGATTTATGCGGTAGCCCTTGTCGAAATCCGCTTCCGCCTCGCCCGAAACGATGGCGGCAAGATGGACCACCACATCGGGCTGGTCCGCGATCATGCGCTCTGCCGTGCCACCCTGGGACAGATCCACGGCCATTGCCCGACGCTCACCGTCGAAGTCCGTCGCCGCTTCGGGTTCGATCACGTCTGCCAGGGTCAGTACGTCGACCTTCCGATCCCCGATCATTCCCGTCGCCGCGACTTTTTCGGCCAGCTTGTGACCGATCATCCCAGCCGCGCCGATTATCAACAGGTGCATATCAGTCCTCCACCCGAATCCGCACCACGGCAAAGCCGTCGAGCGTGATTGGGCCCTCATGTTTCGTCAGATTGTCCATGTGATCGCGCGCGCGGGCTGCCCCCGCGAAACTGCCGGCATCCAAGACGGCGACTGTTAAGCGTCCCTGCCCCGCGATCGTCACCGTCGTGGGGTCCGCCCCGGTATTGGCGAGCCAGATTTCAGTCGCATCGGAAACGCGCAAAGCCAGGCCCGTCACCGGATCGGCGGGGCGCAGGTTCAGCGACAGGATCGGCACTTCCCGCTGGTGGGCCAACCCGCGCAGAACGTGAAATACCGGGTAAAGCCCGCCGTCGCCATCGTACCACGGTTCCGGATCGTCGGTCGGCGACGACAACACGCCGAACGGGCCGGTCGGTGCGCCCAAAGCGATGCCTGCCGCGCCCCCCCGCGCAAAATCGGCGATATATCCCAACGCCCAGGCCGCCCCCAGCAGGCCACGCTGGCGCGGATCGTTGCGGTTCATCGCCTGGCGGATATTGTTCGGATTATCCTTTGCCGATGCGCCATAGGGATTGTCCCGCACACCGATGGCCGACGGCCCGACCGCCCATGGTGTGTCCGCGGAAATGGCGTTGACCGATGCGACAATGGCCGGATGCGCCTCGCGCGTTTCCATCACCGACCGATCATCGCCCGCGTGCACCATCGGAGACGTGGTGAAACCGATCAGATCCAGCTCGTCCAGCGGTGGCCGCTTTCGGTTGAGTTCGGTGAAATAGCTGAACATACCTCCGCCGATACGAACGCCCGGAAATGCCGTGCGGGCGGCGGCGTAGAGCGTTGCTGCATCGGGCGCGGGCGGCCAGACCGATCCCGGCAACGTGCATTTCAGATCGGGCGCAGGCGACAGCAGTATCGTCCCGAATGGACGGTTCACGGCCTTTGCAAGCGCACCTAGGGCGCTCACCTCGGCCACAGCCCCAGCATCATCCGTGGCCGTTATTACGGCCTCCAGCCACGGCTCCGCGCCGATTGCAGTTGCTGCCTCAAGTTGGCGTTCCAGCGTGGCGCGGTCGTGCCCGGCGCGCGGGTCGTGGTGCAGCACCAGATAAGCGGGCCCCAGATCGCGAACCGCATCGGCGGCACTCAGTGTTGTCTCGGCGTTCTCGGGCCGAAGGCCCAGCCCCAGCGGCGGCATGCGCCCGACAGTCACGCCCGGAGTCAGCATCAGCACACCGCTGGCATCCGCCGTCGCTATCGCACCGGAGACGGTCACCGTGATTGTCTGGTCGATGATTTCGCCCGGCTCGATCCGATATGGCCACGGTAGCGCCAGCGGTCGCACATATGTCTTGTAGGAGGCATCGGTCCAGTTCCGCTGATCCTCCATCTCATAGGTGTCGCCCTCCATCAGGGTGTCGACATGCAGGCCGCCGGGTGTGGTGTGAGCCAGCGCGCGCAGGCCCATCATCGGCTGCACCGGGTCGATGATCTCGGGAAAAACCGTTTCGACCGTCATGCCGTCGGTATGGGTGACCGTCACCGGCGCACCGGCGATGCCATCGATCGGGTGAAGGATGACGAAGCCGGTGCGATTGGTCAGGAACCCGCTGTCCGTACCGCCCCGTCCGTGGAAGGTCAGCGTGCCGTCCGCCCGCCCTTCGATCCGCGCGTCATAGGCAAAGGCCTGATCGGCGTCGCCCGCGACGGCATGCAGCGTCACGACGAAGCGATCCGCCTCTTCCGTCACTTTCAGCCCGGAAATCTCGGGATTGTAGGTGCCCCAATCCTTGTCGCGCACGATGAAGGATACGGCACGCAGCACTTCTTCTCCGTCCCAGCGAATATAGCGCAGGTTGCCGGCCTCCAGCTCCGCCGAGAGCTTTCCTGCGCGTAGCACGCGCGGCGGCCTAATTGCTTCCTCGGTTCCATAGAGCGCAATGGCCCGCGATGGATTGTCCGTCATCCCCCTACCCCCGTGCCGACCGCATGTTGATCAGCCGTTCGGCCAAAAGTGCGATGATTATGATCGACCCGATGGCGGTGCCCTGCCAGAATGGCGACACCCCCATCAGGTTCAAACCGTTGCGGATCATCACCATGATCAGCACCCCAAGCAGCGTTCCGATGATCGACCCGCGCCCGCCATATAGACTCGCCCCGCCGATCACGACGGCGGCGATGGCATCCAGTTCCAGCCCGTTACCCGCGAGCGGATCGGCGGACATCACCTGCGCCAGACTGAACGTCACGGCCACCGATGCCAGCGCACCGGACACCACGTAGGGCAGGATCGAATAGACCAGCGTCGACAAGCCTGCCGCGCGCGCTGCCTCGACGTTCGACCCGATGGCATAAATGGTGCGTCCGCCCTTGGTGTAGGTCAGATAACCCCAGGCTGCGAGATAGAGCGCCAGCAGGAACAGAACGTTCGCCGGGATGCCAAGGAACGTGGAATAGACGATTGCGTCCAGATCGGGTGGCAGACCCGAGATCGACCTCTGCCCCGACAGGATGAACGACAGGCTGCGCCCGATCGCCATGATCCCCAGCGTGACAACGAAGGGTGCCAGCCCGAATACCGCGATCAACACGCCGGAGAACAGCCCGATCCCCGCCCCCGCCGCGACCGCAACCGGCACCGCCAGAACGATCGGAATCGCCTTCAGCGCCAGCGCCAATACGATGCCCGTCAAGCCGAACACCGCGCCCACCGACAGGTCGATGCCCCCGGTCAGGATGACAAAGGTCATGCCTACCGCAACGATCCCGATTACGACAGACTGGTCCAAAATGTTGAAGATGTTCCGTTCCGTCAGAAAGTACGGTGACGAGAGCGACAGAATGATCGCCAGCAACAGGGCCAGCCCCAGCATCCGGAATTCCAGACTGCGGACAATCCCGCCCAACGGGTTGGGACGGCGCGGCGTCGGGATGGTGTCAGTCATGCGGTCTCCTCCTCGGGGCCACGGGTCAGGGCACGGACGCGGCCACGGATTCCATCCGGCGGTGGCGGCGGCACGTCCCCCGGCAATGTCAGCCCGATCCAACCCAAATCGTGTCCGCGTCGGTCGGTCATCTGCACCAGAAGGGTTTGTCGCTGGCCGTCGGCCTCGGTCACAAAGACCCCGTCGCGCGCTGTCAGGGCTGCGGGAATATGCGTCTTCTGCGCCTCCGCCGCCTGTCCGGGGACCAGGCCTGCCAGCTCCGCTCCGGCCTGCGCCAGACAGATGATGCCGTCACCGTCCAACAGCGTCCAGAAAGCATCGCCGCCGTGTTCCCGCGCCAGGTCGCGCAGAAGCGCCTGATTGCGTGCAGTCGAGGTGCGCGGCGCGGCGAGCAGTGTCAGCTTTTCCTCGGTCAGGCGGTCGGCGGGCAGATCGGCGATGGTGATGCCATCGCTGACGACGATGATCCGTTCGCAGATGCCCAGCAATTCCTCGAAATCCGACGAGATCACGATCACCGCCAGACCGGCGTCAGCCGCGTCCTGTAACATCCGGTAGACCTGTGACCGGGTGCCGATATCCACCCCCTTGGTCGGTTCGTCCAAGATCAGGATTTCCGGTTCGGTCAGAAGCCAGCGGGCGATGATGATCTTCTGCTGCATTCCGCCCGAAAAATTCAGAAGGCTCTGATCCAGCCGGTCAGCGGGCAGGCCAAGGTCGCGGAGCAGATCGGCCACCCGGTCGGCACGCTTGCCGAAGCCGCGTCCGAAGCCGCTATGCTGCCCCATCTGCGCCAGCATCAGATTCTCCCGCACACTCATGTCGGGGACGATGTTCTGGGCCCGGCGGTCTTCGGCGACGAACCCGATCCCCGCCCGCACCGCATCGGCGGGGCGGCGCAGCGGCACTGCCTGCCCGCGCACAAGGATTTCGCCCGCCTGACGGGCGCGCAAGCCCCAGATCGCCTCGACCGCCTCGGACCGCCCGGCCCCGACCAGCCCGCCCAGACCGAGAATTTCGCCCCTGCGGACTGAGAACGACATGTCGCGGACCCAAGGCATCGCGCGCAATCCGCGCACCTCGAACACAGTCTCGCCGATACTTTCAGTCGGCGTGCGCGCCGAATAGATCGCGCCGATGTCACGGCCAACCATATGCTGGATGATGTCGCCCTGAGTCAGGGTCGACGTGGCGATATCCTCGGCGACGCAATGCCCTTCACGCAGGACTGTAACGCGGTCGCAGATCGCAAAGACCTCCTCCAGCCGGTGCGACACGAAGGCCAGCGCCCGGCCGCCGTCGCGCAACCGTGCCATGATGTCGAACAACCGATCCACCTCGGTCGCGGACAGGGACGCCGTTGGTTCATCGAAGATCACCAGCCGCGCGTCCAGCGCCAGCGCCTTGGCAATCTCAACCAGTTGACGCTGCGCCGCCGACAGCCCGCGGACTTCGGCGTCGAGCGGAAGGACATGCTCGTGGCCCAGCATCCGAAGCAGGTCGTTCGCCTTGGCCCGCATGCGGGCGAAAGACAGACGTCCCGGCGTCGCCAGATCGGGCAGGAATATGTTTTCCAGAACCGTCAGATCGGGTGCCAGTGACGTCTCCTGCGCCACAAGCGCGATACCTCGGCGCAATGCTTCGCGCGTCGACGTCAATGTCAGCGGTTCCCCGGCAAAGCGAACCTCGCCGCCCGATGGCTGGATATGGCCCGAGATGATCCGAGACAGGGTCGATTTGCCCGCGCCGTTGGCACCCAGCAGACCCACCACCTCACCGGGACGCAGGGTCAGCGCCGCATCGCTCAGCGCCTGTGTTCGACCGAACGCCTTGGAGACGCGGCGGGCGGTCAACAGCGCTTCGGCGCGGGTCTGGGCATTGGATTGAAGCATCAGATTCCGGATCGGCAATGGACCGGGGCGAACGCGCCGCCCCGGCCGGATGTCAGCGGATCATTCCATTTCGTTTGCGAAGACCGTCTCCTTGATCGTGGGCAACATCTCCTCGATGTTGTCCTTGGTCACGATCAGGATCGGCACGGTGATCTCCTTCTCGGGGGTGCCACCGGACAGATGCTCCACCATTGCCTCAGCGGACCGCACACCCATCAAGTAGGGCTGCTGCATTCCCGACACGACCAACTCGCCCGATTGCAGCAGGGGCACGAACTCCGGGATACCGTCGAACGCTCCGACCAGAATGTCGCCGTCCATCCGCGCCGCCTTGATCGCGCGCAGCGCGCCCAGCGTCGGCCCGTCGGTCTGCACGAACATGCCGGTCATGCCTGGGTTCGCCGTGATCATATCCTGAGTGAACTTGAAGGTCTCGTCCGCGGTATAGGCCTGCATCTGCTGCAATCCCGCTTCACCGGTGATGCCCGCCTCGTTCACCGCGTCCTTGAAGCCCTTGGTCCTGGCCTGACCGTTTAGCCGTGCCTGGCTGATGCCGACGATGCCGATAGTACCGTCAGCCTTTCCTTCCTCCTGCATCGCTGCGGCCAATGCTGCGCCGACGCCGTTCGCGCCTTCGTAATTGTTTGACCCGATGACCGAAACGAACTCACCCGAGTCGGTTCCGATATCGGCAATCACCACAGGAATTCCGGCGTTCTGCGCCAGCGTCAGCACCGCCGGGGCGGTGGAACTATCGGTCGGCGACAGCACGATGCCCGCCACGCCACGCGCGATCGCGTCCTGCGCGTTTTGCAACTGGGTCTGCGGATCGTTGGTGCTGTCGAGCGCTGAAAAGCCGTAGCCATTCTCCTCTGCAACGCTTTTCACGCCTTCCGAAACATATCGCCAGAAGGCAAGGTCAAGGCCGGGCGTCATATAGACCAGCTCTCCCTTGCCCTGTGCGGCGGCGGGCGCGGCCAGTCCCAGCGTTGCGACAGTCAGCGTGGCCGTGGCCATCTGCGTGAATGTTCTGCGATTGATCATTTTCGGGGTCCTCCTCCGGTTGCTTCAGTTGTCGCCGGTCCTGCATCGACAAGGATCTGACGAGTCGTTTCGTAGATACGGTTTTCATGGACCTGAAAGGCCGCGACTGCCGCATCGCCATCGCGGGCCTCCAGCGCGGCCAGGATGGCGCGATGGTCCGCGATACTGTTGCCGATGGCACCGGGCTGCGAGACGACGCGGCGGCGGTGATCAAGCAGATGCGAATAAAGTGTAGCGGCAATGTCCGAGAAAACCGCGTTGCCACATGCGCGATAAATGCCGAGATGGAATTCCCGGTCCGAGATCAGATATCGCACAGGGTCATCGATCGTGGCTTCCTGAACATCGATCTGGTTGTGCAATCGGGTCAGGGTCGGCGTGTCGATACGCTCCGCCGCCATTCGCGCAACCCGTGCCTCGATCAGCAGGCGCGCATCGTGCACATCCCCCAACACCCAACCCGTCGCCCTCGCCGGCACCCCCGCCAGTGCCATGTCGCCCAGGTCGTCGGAGATCACGACTGTCCGTGCGCCCTGCACGACCGAAAGCACACCGCGCGTGGACAGGATCAGCAGCGCCCCCCTTATGGTCTCGCGACTGACACCCAAGGCCGCAGCCAGTTCACGCTCTGCCGGGAGGGCATCGCCCACCGATAGCACATTGGTGGCGATGAGCGTGGCCAGCTTGTCGGCAATAGTGTCCTTCATCGACTGGCGCGGGACGCGTCCCAGTCCGGGCCCATCCTTCGACAGAAGGGTACGTACGTCCATGCTCCCTCCTCCCCAGGCTGGCGCGACACCGGACACCGGCGTCGTTTGGACTACTGGTCTGGACAGTGGACCAATCTGAAATTCGAGTCAACGACCTCGGTCTGAACCGGGCTAAAGCGTCGGTGAGACAGCAATGGCAGTGCATTTCAGGTGGTTTGAACCCACGCGTCGGCACCTTGCTGCGCGCTTGACCGACATATGGCGGAAATTCGGATTCCTGCGGTGTCCTTCAAAGAATTCCATCACGCATGGCATCGCCCGCAGCTTTGGCGCAGGATAAATCAGTAAGACAAACCGACACTAAGGGGGTTTCGTGGAGCGAGATGCCACGCTCAACTGGAGCACATTCGTCAATGTCGGCGCAGAGCAAGAGGGTAAATAAGTTACCTCTTCAGTGGCATCTGAATCAGGACATTTGCAGATATCCACTCCATTTAATATGGCTTCCGCCTGGCTCCGGTGAAGACAACCCCGGGCCACAAGCAGGCCAAGCCATACGGGGGCCGCTCTCGCGGCGATCGGCGCACAAGATCAGGCAGGAGTGAACCCAATGGCGCAGACATCGACCCTTTGCGTGAATGAGATTGACGTACTCGTCCCTAATTTCAAACGTCGCCTTTCCGGAGTCACGGCGACAATTGTTCGGCTCATCCCGCTTCAGGCCCGCGTGATGCGTGTTGCCGTTGTCGCCCCTGCGATGCCGCCCGAAATTCCGCAGGTTCCGGCCTTCGCATTGCTTACCATGTCGCGCCATGGCCCATCTGGACAGCGCATCTGGCATGCCCGGCGCAATGTTGAGATGATTGCCGGCCTGGCCCTGCGCCATTTGCTGCGCAAGCGGCTCAAGTTGATCTTCACTTCCGCATCCCAGCGAAACCATACCGGGCTCACCCGCTGGCTCATTCGCCAGATGGACGCGGTCGTCTCCACGTCCGAAAAAACGGCTGCATATCTCGAACGCCCCTCACAGGTGATCTACCATGGTATCGACAACGCTACCTTTTCGCCGCCGAAGGACCGCAGCGCTGTCCGCGAAGTGCTGCGCCTGCCCCCCGATGGCCTGCTGATCGGCTGCTACGGTCGCATCCGGGCGCAAAAGGGCACGGACCTTTTTGTCGAAGCTGCAATCGCGCTATGCAACCGAATCCCGTCCTTGCGGGCGGTCGCGGTTGGCCGTGCCGTGCCAAAGGATGAAGCTTTTCTCGCCGGGCTGATAGAGCGCGTACGTGCGGCGGGACTGGAAGATCGCATCCTGTTTCGCGATGAAGTGCCGGTCTGGGAGATGGCGGATTGGTACCGGGCGCTGGACGTATACATTGCCCCGCAACGCTGGGAAGGATTTGGCCTGACCCCGATCGAAGCGATGGCCTGCGGCGTACCCGTAGTCGCCTCAGACGTCGGTGCGTTCAGCGAACTGGTGGTGGAGGCCAAAACAGGTTTTGTTGTTGAGCCAGGGTCGGCGTCGCAGCTCGAGCAGGCGACGGCAGGGCTGCTTTCCGACCCGACCCGCCTTCATGCGTTTCAAACCGCGGCCCGCACGCATGTCGAACGACACTTTGATATCCGAACCGAAGCGGATGCGTTGATTCGCCTTTATCGAACGCAACTCGGGCATCCAAACGCCTGATCATTCAGGTGATATGATATCCGGCGAATCCGGTCTTAGAGCTAGTCAGGCCTGCGGCGTGCTGCTAACAGAAAAATAATCTAGAGATTGCTAAAAAGGTGTATATAAATAGTGAATTATATTTATGTATCGCCTCCTGCCCCCACTCTTGCCCGTTGGCGCCACATCACAACGGCATTCAAGGGTCAGTCGGTGCTCAGAATGCTTGAGTATGAAAACCTGGCATCGTTAAGTCTTTCCGGTCGCGTGCTCGACATGGGTGGCGGTCGCAATGCCCGCTACCTTCCGCTGCTTCCAAAAGGATTGACGGTTGAATCTGTCAATATCGACCCAAAAATCGAACCGACACACCTTGTGACACCTGGAGAGCCATTGCCCTTCGCGGACAACAGCTTCGATGCTGTCATATGCTTCAACACGCTTGAGCATATCTATGATGCGCGCGCAGTGCTGGATGAGCTTTATCGGATCATGAAACCGGGCGCAGAAGTGCATGTCATGGTGCCGTTCATGTTCCGCATTCACGGTCATCCTGATGATTATACCCGCGCCACGCCCAGTTGGTGGCGCGAGACCTTCCGCCGGACCGGCTTTTCGACCTTGCAGCTTAAACCTCTGGTCTGGGGGCGGCGCTCCACTGTGTCAGTCGTACCCGGCTTGTACGGACCGTTTCCACGGCTTCGGCTGCATATCGCGATGTTGCTTGACATCTTGACCGCCAAACTGCTGCTGCGTGGCGACACGATTTCAGGTCGCCGGGGGCAAAGCATCTGCGGAATATCGCCCGGCTGGTTCATGAGTGGGATGAAATGATGGCTGACGTGCTTACCGCCGCGAAGCCGCCTTTTTGCAACTTGCGCTTGCTTTGGCATCGGATGATAGGGCGCAAGGTGACAAAACTTGATGGGTTGCGACTTGTCTGTGACCCGGCCCTGGTGCGTCGCTCTGTTTCCACCGCCATCATTAAAGGCAGCTATGAGGCGCCGGAACGCATACTGGTGCGTGCGGCCTTGCGCCCTGGCGACAAGGTTGTTGAAGTCGGGACTGGCGTTGGTGTCGTCAGCCTTTTGTGCAATCATTTGGCGGGTGCGGGCAATGTAACCTCATTTGAGGCGAATTCCGCACTTGAGCCTATAATTCAGAAGAATTTCTCTCTAAATGGCATGACCCCACGCTTGCGATTGCGCGCGGTCACGGTTGATGGGTTGCCAATTAGCTTTTATCAGAATGAAAATGTTGTCTCATCCTCAATCTATGACCGGGGGTTGGAAGCGGAAAAAATAACAGTAGAAAGCGATCCAATTGATCACGTCCTTGCGGATGAACGTGCGACTGTGCTGGTGATGGACGTAGAAGGTGCCGAGATAGACCTGCTACGTGCGGCTGAACTATCCGGCTTGCGCGAAATCATCGTCGAGTTGCATCCCCACATCGTCGGCGAAGAGGCCACGCGAGCGATGATCGATGATGTCTGCGCAAGGGGTTTTGTCGATGCCGGGCGCATACGCAAAAACGTTCGACTGAGCCGCGTGCAATAATATGTGGCCAGTCTACGTCATCAACCTCGCAGACAACACGGCTCGTCTTGATGTAGTGAACGAAATTCTTGGTGCGCAGGGCATTTTGTTCGAGCGTGTGGATGGCGTAAACGGTTGGGCGTTGCCAGAAGATGAGATCGCCCGCGTATATGATGCCTCGCGCAACGCGAAGGATGGCCGCTACCCGCTCGTCCCCGCTGAAATCGGCTGCTACCTTTCGCATATCTCAGCATGGCAGCGCATAGCCGAAGGTATCGCGGCAGGCGGATTTATTTTCGAAGACGATTTCGCTGCAACGTCCCAGCTTGCAAACGTAATGGCGGCCCTGAGCGCGGATACCGTGGGTGATTGGGATATGGTCAAGCTCTTCACGCTGGACGATCAGGTTTCCCTCGGTGCGTCACGTGCACTGCTGGATGGCGTACTGATCGGCATTCCCTACCGGGTGCCAACCTGCCTGATTGGCTATGCACTGACGAAAGACGCTGCCGCGCGGCTGGTGGCGCGGGTTCCGCCGTTTTTTCGCCCTGTGGACGAGGACCAGAAGTTTATCTGGGAAACCGGGTTGCGGGTCGCCCTTGTCCTGCCACCGCCCGTAGTGCTCGGTGATCAGCAAGCCGCGACTGGCACCGTTGGCGGCGCGCGACGCAGCGCACGGCGCAGCGGTTTCAGGCAGTTCCTGCACCAGATTCTCTATGCGCTGGACTATCGCCGGGCCCTGGCGCGCCACCGCCGCCGCGAAGGCTGGGATGCATGACAGTAGAACGTGTCCTTCATATTCACTTCGGCAAAGAAGGCGGGGCAGAGCGGTTCTTCGTGAACCTTGCCCAGGCCTTTGCTGCCCGTGGTGTGGAGCAGCGTTTTGTCATCCGGCCCGGTCGGACGTGGGATGCGGACGTCGCAGCACTGGGCCCGGTGATCCACAATAATTTCGGTCGTTTGTCGCCAATGGCCCTGGTTGCGCATGTCCAGGTGGACCGCATGGTGAAGCGTTGGAAACCGAATGCCGTGATGGCATGGATGCCACGCGCGGGTCGGCTTTTGCACAGTTGGCCCGGTGTGGTGAAACTCGCCCGAATGGGTGATTTCCCTAAAAGTCTCAAGCATTTCGGAAAATGCGATACGCTTGTCGGCAATGTTCCTGGTATCGGCACACGCTGCCGCGATCTTGGCTGGACCAGACCGATGCTGACGATTTCGAATTTTCCACGCCAGATTGTCCCTGTACCGATTGATCGCGCCAGCCTTGATACCCCGGAAGATGCCTTCGTGGTGGCTGCCAGCGGTCGCTTTGTACCTCGCAAGGGCTTTGACGTGCTGATCCGCGCAGTGGCCCAACTGCCCGGAGCTTACCTGTGGTTGCTGGGCGACGGACAGGAACGCGGCGCTTTGGAAGCCCTGACACATGAACTTGGCATTGCCGACCGCGTACGTTTTTCAGGCTGGGTAGCTGAACCCATTCACGCCATCGCAGCGGCCGATGCCTTCGTCATGCCCTCCCGCCACGAACCCCTTGGAAATACACTGCTGGAAGCATGGCAAGCCGGAGTGCCAACCGTCTCCAGCCGATCCGAAGGCCCGGAATGGTTCATGCGCGACGGTATTGATGGAATTATGACCGAGATTGACGATCACAGCGCGATTGCCGCAGGTTTGGCCCGTATTCGCGATGATAAGGCCCTCGCTGCATCCTATGTGGCAGCCGCGCGCGATCGGCTGGAGCAATATTTCAGTAAAGATGCCGTGGTCGATGCGTATCTGCGCGTCTTCTCCGGAGATTTCGGCCACTAAGCCGATGCGCGCTCTGGTCATAAACCTTGCACATGAAACGAAGCGTTTGGCTTTTCAAACCGCTCAGGCGGAAAGCCTGCGGCTGGAATTGGAGATCGTGCCAGCTGTATCTGTGTCCCAGTTGCCAGGACTTGCCGGGGAAATGAACTGGGACCGCTGGCAAAGGCCATTGCGTGAGACAGAAAAAGCCGCGCTCCTGTCGCACCGTTCGGCATGGCATCGGGTGATCGCATTGGGTGTACCCACCCTTGTACTCGAAGATGACGCTTGGCTCATGCCTAATGCGGTGCCGCTGCTTTTGCAGGCGGAACGGCTGCCCGGCTTAGAACACCTTAGTCTTGAAACGCGCGGTCGCATGAAACTGCTGGGCGCCCCGCATCCGAAATTGCCAACCGTGCGGCGACTTTGGCTAGATCGAACCGGCGCTGCCGCCTACCTGCTTTGGCCTGAAGGTGCGCGCAAACTGGTTGATCGATCCAGCCAGGTCGCAGCACTTGCCGATGCTGTCCTGGTCGAAACACCGGGTCTTCTCCGCTGGCAGGCAGCCCCTGCGCAAGCCATCCAGATAGATATGGCCGCGCATTATGGCCTTGCCCCGCCGATCCCCATCAACAGCGCGATTTCCAATGCGGAACGCCCCCAGAACCGCAGCCGACGTCAACGCTTCACGCGCTTTGCACGTCAGATTCAAATGGGGGTTGCCCTGTTGCGTCCCGGCACGGAACGCGTTGAGCTGCGCCCGCAAGTCGACTGATTCATCCGTCAAACCCGGAGCCCTTACGCTCGGTATCAATCGAAGGAGCCAAAAAATGGCAGGTGCCCGTCCACAACAGGCCCTTTTGTCCCGCGACACGGATTTGTCCAGAACCGAATCCACCCGCGCGGTGATCGAAGGTATGGTGGACGGCTTGAACGACCACAGGATCGCCGACATCGGAGAGTTCTTTTCCGAAGGCTTTGGCTGGCACGGCAATCAGGGCTGCGGAAACAAGACCGGGCTGCGGGAATTTCAGGACAACTGGCAGAAGCCATTTCAGGCGGCCTTTGGCGACAAGGTCTGCATTGATGAGGCGCGTCTCTATATGGGCGAATGGGCCGCCGCTTTCGGGCGACAGGAGGCGACGCATCACGGGCCATTCATGGGCATTGCCGCAACGGGCAAGCGCGTCACGATCCGATATATGGACTTCTGGAAGGTGGTCGACGGCAAGATTGTCGACAATTGGGTAATGGTCGATTTCCCGCATGTTCTGGCGCAATTGGGTCGGGACGTTTTCAACGACGAGGGATGGGAAGCGTTCGACAGGGGCGAGAAGATCCCGCCTGCGCCCTGACCGGCATCAACCCAATACAATTCCCACAATCAGAACCATCAGTCCCAGGCCTGACAACGCCAGCGCCCCTAGATTCAGTGCGACAAGGCGGCGCAGTTTCGCCTCCATCGCAGTCCCTTCTAGCCCCTGACGCCTGGCGCGGACGGCCACGACGATACAATACAGCAGCGCCAGCACGCCCAGGCCCGCCAGCAGCGCGCCGATCCAGATCATTGCGGCCATGTTCCATCCTCCCGATTGCATCACCTTCGCCCCGGCGGTAGCGAAGGCGCCAGACCCCGACAAGAGGAGCAGGGAAAAATGGCAGATCTACACGTCATCGCGGAAGGGGCCGACAGTGGTCCTGCGGATACCTATCGCGTTACCGCCGACGAGCTGCGTCAGTTCATCGAGCGGATCGAGCGGTTGGAACAGGAAAAGAAGGACATCGCCGAGCAGGTGAAAGAAGTCATGGCCGAAGCCAAGGGACGTGGCTACGACACCAAGGTGATGCGCAAGGTCATCGCCCTGCGTAAACGCGAAGCCGATGATATCGCCGAGGAAGAGGCGATTCTGGACATGTACAAGGAAGCGTTGGGCATGAACTGACCACGCGGTCGCGCCTGCGATCAGGGGGCGATGAATGTGACATCGCCCATCGCCTTCAGCCGGGCGATGTCCGCTTCATAAAGGTCCGACAGACCGGCGATTATCTCGTCAGTCCAGCCAGGCAGGTCAATGTCGGGCGCGACGGCGGCCTCGTCGGCATATTTTCCAAGGAACGCCGTTACGACCTTGCGCCACGTCGGAAGGCCCTTGGCTGGATTGTCGCGCAGATATCCCTTGAGCCGCATGAACCCGCCCGGTGTCATGATCTGACGCAAGATTGCATCCTCTCCCGTCATCTCTGCCTCAACACCGGAAATGATGCGCAGGACATCGGGCCAGATCAAAGGCAGATCCTCGTTACACCAGATTGTCAGTGGCACGTCGGGGCAGGCTGCGCGCAGAGCAGCGACGGGTTCGGACCATGTGACCTGCGACAGATCGTGGCCCTCGATGAAGCTCTTGAAATTGTCGACGGATGAGGCTTCGAAGATTGCGGGAATGAACGTGGCGGGGTTCCGGATGCCCAGAAAGAACTCGACCGTATGACCCGGAAACAGATCGCGCAGCATTTGTGCCCTTTGTCCGGCCCCCTCGTAGATCGATGCCCCGGACAGCACCTTGGCATAGACGCCCAGAAACCCTTCGTAGCTCAGTACCAGACGATCCGCTGTTATCTTGTCCAGCAGGTCCGCGATCAGCGGATTGCCCATACCCGGCACCAGATTGCCACCGCTCTGCAACGCTTTGCGGATCGCCGGACGGGCCTTGCCCGCAGGCGGAATGGCGACCGAATGCTTCTGCATGAGTTCCTGATTGTCTGACAGGGTCTTGAGGATCAAATCCTCGTCGGTGCAATGCGCTCCGAGATGAATGGCGATGTCCAACGGCCCAATTCCCTTCAGGTCTTTTAAAGCACGTTATCGTTCGGGCGCTGGACAGGCAAACGGCAATGATCTAGCGCAGTTGCCATGTCCGACGGAAACACTCAGGCTCGTCTCTTGCGCTGGCCCGACCTCTGGTCTGCCGGGGCCTTGGCAATCGCGGGTCTGGTGCTGGTCCCGATTCTTGCCGTCGTCTGGATGGCCATGAACCCGTCCGAAAACATCTGGCCGCACCTGATGGCGACTGTATTGCCTCGCTATCTGGCAAACACGCTTATCCTGATGACCGGGGTCGGAGCCTTCGCTGCCGTAGTCGGAACCGGCACTGCCTGGTTGGTCGCCATGCACGAGTTTCCGGGCCGCCGCTGGCTGTCCTGGGCGATGCTGATGCCGCTGGCAATTCCGGCCTACGTAGGGGCTTATGCGCTGGTCAACTTCCTAGACTATGCCGGACCGGTGCAGGTCGCCTTGCGGTCCACCTTCGGTTGGACGAACGCCGCAGATTATGCTTTTCCTGCAATACGATCCCTGCCCTTCGCAGTCCTCGTCATCGGTCTGTCGCTGTATCCGTATGTCTTTCTGCTGGCCCGCGCAGCCTTCGCCGAACAATCCGGCGCGGGCTATGAAGTCGCGCGCGCTCTGGGCGCTGGCCCATGGCGGCGGTTCGCCTCGGTCGGCCTGCCGCTGGCCCGGCCTGCGATCGCTGCGGGCGTAGCCGTCGTGATGATGGAGAGTGTGAATGATTTCGGTGTCGTCGATTTCTTCGGGGTGCAAACGCTGACGACCGGCATCTTCACCGTCTGGCTTCAGGGCGGCAACGCCGGTGGTGCGGCACAGATCGCCTGCGTTATCCTTCTGGTCATCGCCGGGCTGGTTTTGCTGGAACGAAAATCCCGCGCCCGCCGCCGGTTCTGGCAGGCCGCGCGGTCACAGCGCCCGGTTGAGCGGACGGCGATCACCGGGCCCAAGGCATGGCTGGCGACGCTCGCCTGTGTTCTGCCGCTGAGCTTGGGTTTCGGATTTCCGGTCATGGTGATGGGCTGGCACGCTGTGTTTCAGGCCAACGGCTGGCTGGCACCAGGTCTGGCCGGTGCCCTGCTCAACACGCTGACGGTTGCAGGGACGGCAGCTATCCTGACAGTCGGCCTGGCACTGTTCATGACTTATGGAGTGCGCATGACGGGTCGCGCCCTGCCACGCCTGTTGCTGCCGGTCACGACAGTCGGCTATGCCGCCCCCGGCGCAGTATTGGGCTTGGGTGTTCTTATTCCGCTGGCGGCATTGGACAATCGTGTGGCAGACGGTATTCTGGCTGTCACGGGATGGGATCCGGGGCTGATCCTGACCGGAACGTCAATCGCCCTGATTTTTGCTTATGTCGTCCGGTTCTTCGCGATCGGACAAGGTGCCGCGGACGCTGCTCTGGGCCGCATCCCCCCGTCTTTGCCACTTGCCGCGCGATCCCTGGGACAGGGACCCGGCGGTGTATTGCGCAGAATTCACCTGCCGCTGATGCGCGGATCGGTGATGATGGCGCTGCTTCTGGTGTTTGTGGACGCGATGAAGGAGCTGCCGGCCACGTTGCTTTTGCGCCCTTTCGGTTTCGATACACTGGCCACCCGCGTCCATGACCAGGCCTCGCTGGAACGCCTTTCGCAAGCTGCTCCGGCGGCACTGGTGATCACAGCAGTCGGTCTTGTTGCTGTCCTCTTGCTTGCCCGCGCTGACGCCGCTAGATGATCGCCTGTGTGCCCCTATAGCTCAGCTGGTAGAGCAACTGATTTGTAATCAGTAGGTCCGCGGTTCGAGTCCGTGTGGGGGCACCAATATCTATTTAAAATCAGATACTTGCGTTATGGCCGCGATGCGGCAAAATTGTGTCGAAAAATCCGGAAGCTTATCGGAAGCCGGGATCGCGTAAAACGTCGGTGTTGCACTAGAATCACGCCTTATCGAAAACTGCGCGGCCATGGTTTTTGCGTCCAACGCGCCGCCCAAATGGCTGGCCGCTGACCCTTGTATTGCGCCGAAGTGCGCCGATAGTGTCGCGCAACCATAAGGGATAGTTGTATTGTCACCTGTAGACGATTTTGTCAGCCGCTTGACCGCGATCCATGCCACCGGCAACGCCACCGAACATTCCTATCGGTCCGCCTTTGAAACCCTGTTCGCGGCGCTGGACCCGGCCATCACCGCCCTTAACGAACCCAAGCGCGTCAAATGCGGAGCACCCGATTTCATCGTGTCCAAGGGTGATATTGTCATCGGCCATGTGGAGGCGAAAGACCTGCACATTGGCGTCCAGGGCATGAAAGACGCGAACAAGAACCAGCAGGACCGCTACCGCGCCGCCTTGCCGAACCTGATCTATACGAACTGCCTTGATTGGGACTTTTACCGCGATGGCGATCTGGTCGCATCCGTTACCATCGCGGATTTCGTCATGGGCATTCAGCCCAAGCCTGACCAATTCGCGGCACTTGAAAACCTCTTGCGTGATTTTATCGCCCAGCGGCCACAGACAATTACGTCGCCGCGCGATCTGGCCGAACGGATGGCAGGCAAGGCCAATCTAATTAAAGATGTGCTTGGTAAAACCCTCCGCGACGACGCCGAACTGCGCAGCGAACTGGCCGTGCAGTATCAGGCGTTCAAGGAAAACCTGATCCATGATATCTCGCCTGAGGACTTTGCCGACATCTACGCCGAAACCATCGCCTACGGCATGTTCGCGGCCCGCCTGCACGACACGACGCTAGACACGTTCAGCAGGCAAGAGGCGCTGGAACTGCTGCCCAAATCCAACCCCTTTCTACGATCACTGTTCAGCTATGTCGCGGGCTATGACCTGGACGACCGGATCGCATGGATCATCGATGATCTGGCCGCAGTGTTCCGCGCCTGCGATGTGGGCAAGCTGATGGAGGGCTTTGGCAAGCTCACGGGACAGAATGACCCCTTCCTGCACTTTTACGAAACTTTCCTTGCCGCCTATAATCCGGCCAAGCGCAAGGCGCGAGGGGTCTGGTATACACCGGAACCCGTTGTCAATTTCATCGTGCGGGCGGTGGACGAGGTGTTGCAGACCGAATTCGGCCTGCCGGACGGTCTGGCCGACACATCGAAAGTGACGCTGGATTGGGACACCGGACAGACCGACAAGCGGGGCAAGGCCGTCACGATCAAGAAGGACGTGCACCGCGTCCAGATACTTGACCCTGCCACCGGCACCGGCACCTTTCTGGCCGAGGTCATCAAACAGATCGCGCCAAAGGTGCAGGGCATCGCCCCCGGCATGTGGTCGCAATACATCGACAAGACCTGATCCCGCGCCTGCACGGGTTCGAGTTGCTGATGGCGTCCTATGCCATGTGCCACATGAAGCTGGACATGATCCTGACCGAAATGGGCTACAAACCCACCAAGGAACCGCCCCGCCTTGGGGTCTATCTGACCAACTCGCTTGAGGAAGGCGAACCTGCCAACCAGACCCTGCCCTTTACCCAATGGCTATCGCGCGAGGCCAAGGGCGCCAACACTATCAAACGCGACATGCCCATCATGTGCGTGATCGGGAACCCGCCTTATCTGGGCGAAGGCGGCGTGTCCGAGGGTTGGATCGGCAACCTGATGGATGATTACAAAAAGGAACCCGGCGGGGTTGAGAAGCTGAAAGAGCGCAACCCGAAATGGCTCAATGATCTTTATGTCAAATTCATCCGCATGTCCTCGCACCTGATCGAAAAGAACGGCGAAGGCGTGCTGGGCTTCATCACCAACCACGGCTATCTGGATAACCCGACCTTTCGGGGTATGCGTTGGCACCTGCTCAAGACCTTTGACAAGGTTTACGTGCTGGACCTGCACGGCAACGCAAAGAAAAAAGAGGTCACGCCAGAGGGCAAACCCGACAAGAACGTCTTTGATATTCAGCAAGGCGTGTCGATCATCATAGGCGTGAAGAAAAAGGACGGTGGCGAGGGTCTGGCCAAGGTTTTCCACGGTGATCTGTGGGGGGACCGGAAGGGGAAATATGCGGCGTTGGAGGGGGGCGGTTTCAATCTCTGTCCTACGAAGCTCGTTCCAACGGCACCGTGGTTTATGCTTGAAGAATACGACGAAGCCGCTGCATTGATCTATCGGGAAGGACTGTCCATCCCTGAATTTTTCGGTGTCGGTGGAACTGGTGTCGTTACCAAAAGAGATAAGCTAACAATACACCGTAACAAGGTTGGGGTATCTCAAGCAGTCAGAGACATGCTGGAACAAACTGAAGCAGAAGTCAGGAAAAAGTATTCTTTACCAAATGACGTCAGAGATTGGCGGTATCAGTGGGCCAAAGATGACTTAACTGACCACAAATCCAGTTTTTCGATTGAGCCAATCGCTTATCGACCGTTCGATAGCAGATTCATCTACTACTCTGGCCGATCTCGCGGGTTTGTCGGTTGGCCAGTTGAGAAAATCATGGGCCATTTTGTGCGGGGAATAAACATTGGGCTTGCTACTGCCCGAAGCAACAAAAACCCAACCCCAGACCATTTCTTTATCGTCGACCGAATGATGGAAACCAAATGCGCTGAGAGCAGCACACAATCTGCCGTCTTCCCCCTCTACCTCTACCCCGATCCACAAGACCTCGACCAAACCCGCCGTGTCAACTTTGACCCGAAAGTCTGGAAGAAACTCAAAGCCAAGGCCACCCACCCCACCCACGGGGAACCGGATGAAATCCAGACCTTTGATTACATCTATGGCGTGCTGCACTGCCCCGCCTACCGCGACACCTATGCCGAGTTCCTGAAAATCGACTTTCCCCGCATCCCGTGGCCCGCCAGCCCCGATGAATTCCGGGATATCTCGACCAAGGGCGCGGCCCTGCGCAAGCTGCACCTGATGGTCCCCGCCGCCATCGGCGCGACCCCCTACGCCTTTCGGGGCGACGGCGACAACGTCGTGGACAAGCCGCACCATGACGGCGGCAAGGTCTGGATCAACGGGACGCAATATTTCGATGCAGTCCCCGATGTGTCCTGGGGGTTCTATATCGGGGGCTATCAGCCCGCGCAGAAATGGCTCAAGGATCGCAAGGGGCGGGCGCTGACGTTCGACGATGTGAAGCACTATCAGCGGATCATCAAGATTCTGTCGGAAACCGATCGGATCATGCGCACGATAACCATGACGCTGTAAGGCTGTCTCGGGACATGCAAAAGCGCCCTATGTTACATAAGGCGCTTTCGGCTGTCCGGTGACGGTCCCTCATCTTACATGGGGGCGTCCGGTTTCTGGATGAACACATACCGTTCCGACGCTTCGCGCAACTGCCGTTCCGTCTTGATGGAATCGGCCTGCACCGCGTCCTTCATCTGCTGCGCGGTGGCATCAAACACATTGGGCAGATCGGCGGGCTTTTTCCCTTCCAAAGCCGCAAGCGCGATACTGCACCCGAGGATGTTGCGAAAGATCGTCGATATGTGCTGCTCACGGTGAATTTCCTTCAAGGGGTTCGGGTCCGCGCCGCTGCGCATTTCGGTCAGATCGTCGTTCATTTCAGCGCAAGCGATTTCCCAGAACACGTGATTGGGCCAGCGGGCGCGGTTCAAGTCCAACGGTGCCGGGTCCGTATAGCGGACCACCTCGCCTGAATGGCGGCAAAGATCACCGAATTTTTCGAACAGGTCCGCCCATGTGCGGATGCCCCAGGTGTCTTTCAGCAGGTTCTTACCGGCGCGGAATTCTGCCCGCCAGACACGGCTTTGCGTCGGATCGGTTGGGTCCAATGCCGTAGGGATATGATACGTAGGGTCCAGCCTTTCGCTATGTAACGTATCGTAAGGGGCAGGGCCGTTGTTCAACTTGCGTAAGGTATGGTTCCAGATTTCCCACCAATACGGTTTTTGGTGGGCCATGATTTCTGCCCGTTTGTCGTAGATGATGATCTGTCGATTGGCGACTGCGCCGACCGTGACGGATGTGGTGCGACCGGATTTGCCGAACCCGACCGTATCGTCAAATGTAATATGGTCACGCCGTCCGGTGCTGCTGGACATGACAAAGTTGTCGGGGATCAGGACGAAATCGGGGGCTAACAAGTCTACGCAAAAATCGACGCGGGACATGCTGATATCGGTGTCAGTGAACCGGATGCCGAACCGCTCAAGCACATGATCGACGTGTGCCTTTGCTGCGCCAAGCCCATGCACGGCCATGAAATATGACCCGAAGCTTAGTCGGATGCCCCAAGGGTCTTTGCTATTGGGTTTTTTGAAAGACCACGACGCCCCGTCGTCACCGCCGCTAGCAACGAACCGATACCCGCTGCCGCCGTGTGATTTCAGATGCAGTTGGATGCTGTTAAAATTGATCAGCACGTCGCGGCGTTCTTCGTCAGCGCGTTCTTTCTCTTTTTCAAGATACTGGAATAGGTCTTCAGGGATATTTGCCTTCACCGCGAGGGCCAGCGTGTCAAAACCACGGTGCAGCACAATTGGCGGATGTCTCGGGCTGTCTGTATTTGCAGAGGGGGGTGCTACAATCACCCCCCTTTGGCACGGTTCCAGTTTTTGTTCGGCGTCGGATTTGATTGTGCCTCCGGCGGGGTAGCATTTGTTTTGGGGCCGAGCGGCGCGCTCGGCTTGCCGGTTACTTGTCCGCATTGGTCTGCCTCGCGATCCAGTTTTCTGCGCGTTCTGCGCACTTGGCGATGTTCAGAAGATCGGCATGGGCATAGCTGGTGGTGCTCTGCCAATGCCCTGATGCGTCTTTGTAGGACCGGGAGAAATCGACCGAAAAGAAGCTGTCGTTCTTCCAAACAGTCGCGGTGATAAGCCCAAGCCGGAGCTTGTAAGGGGGAGTATTTGTCATGTTGATGCTTTCAAATTGAAAGGTTAACGGCGGGCAAAGGAAGGGCGCGAAGTGACGACACCTCGCGCCCTTTTTTGAGCCTGTCGGCCCCAAAATCCCCCGCCGCGCTACCAACTCGACGGGGGCAAAACTGAATGTCAGATGGTCTGAGAGGTGTTCGAGACAGTTCGCGCCGCGTTCCACTTGTCGAGGTCAGCCCGGCGATATCGGATTGACCTGCTGGACACTTTCACGAAGTCAGGGCCGCCGCCCCGGTGACGCCAATTCTGCAAGGCGCGCACGGAGTAGCAGAGGATCGAAGCGGCCTCGCGCTCGTCTACTAAGGCTGACTTCGTTACGGATTCTTGGGACATTTGTGGCTCTCACGTTGGCTAAAGTTGACGTTGTGAGAACAAGTTAGTCTGGCGTAGGTGTTTGATCCCACGGTTTGATGGTGCGATCCATTCGATGGACTGGAAGGAAGCACTATGGGACAAGTTCGTCACGGCAGCGCCACGACCACGTACGCCGTCAGAGCAGCAATACAGCGATCGCAAGCTTCGATCGCGGGGTTGAGCCGAGAGCTTGGGATCAATCCCAAGACGGTTGCAAAGTGGCGCAAGCGGCAAACGGTTGAAGATCAGAAGACCGGGCCCAAGGAGCCGCGCTCAACGGTTCTCAGCGCCGAAGAGGAAGCCGTCGTTATTGCCTTCCGCTGCCATACTCTGCTCCCGCTCGACGACTGTCTTTATGCGTTGCAGCC
>NZ_FNZQ01000009.1 GCF_900109285.1 Jannaschia helgolandensis | reverse complement strand
CCCTGTTCGATGAGCGCGCCGCACTCCGGCCTACCTTTGTGGGCAAGTTTATCGCCATGCAGCGGGACGAGGCGACGGTGGAGCCGTTCCCCGTCCGAGAAGCAGTGAAAGGCATCCTGCGCCGCATCGTGCAATTGCTCAAACGGCACCGCGACGTTTTTTATCAGAACAACACGCAAGACGTGGCCCCGATTTCCGTTATAATTACCACCCTTGCGATGCAGTCCTATGCCTATTGCGTGCGCAACCACGTCTTCCATGACGAAATGGATCTGTTGGTCGAAACGATCCGGATGATGCCGCACTTCATCGACCGCCCCATTCTGGACGGACGGCGGGGCTATGCCATCCTGAACGAGACAACCAACGGGGAAAACTTCGCCGACAATTGGAACAAGGATGAACGCCGGGCACCAGCGTTCTATGCGTGGCACGCACAAGCTCTGTCCGACTTTGAAGTCCTTCGCGATGCTGTTGGTCAGGACCGTGTGTCATTGAACATGGAGCGTTCGTTCGGTTCCGGTGTCAGCGGACGGGTTCTCGGCAACCGCGTCAATGCGGTGTCGGATGGTCGCAAATCGGGTCTGCTTTCTGTCGCACCTGTGGTCGGGCTGACGACATCGAAGGTCGCAGCATCAACGACCGTGCCCACAAATACGTTCTTCGGTGATTGATTATAGGACGAGGCGGGCAATACGACCTGACCCTGTCGCAGCAGCTGCTGTTCCTGAAGGCAAGCCCGGCTATCAGTGGTGTGGGGCAGGTCCGCGCAAACAGATTGACATGGCAAGAGCCTATACAACCGACCGCCTTGGCGCGCTCCTACCTTGCCACCATCACGTTTCAGCCGGGTCAAACGCCCGGTGTTCAGATAGACGACCCGGATCTGGAGTTGCTGGCGGCAGGGCGTCCTTTGCCTCACGTCTACAGAGATCCGCTGCGCCTTTGTCTTTATCTTCCAGGTGCCAGGGAATGGGACGCGCGGAAGCGGATCGACCAAACCATCATTCCGTGGACTTACCTTTGGCTCTATTATTTCGAAGATTGGCTTTGGTCAGACGACTGGAAAGGTGAAGGGCAACACCCCGGCGAAGAGCCTGAGCCAGTTGGCAATCGGGCGATGCGCAAGGCCGTGGCACGGTGCTAAAATTGTCGATTCCGCCTGTGGCAGAAACGGTCGATATCAGTGAAAAACACCGCCCTCTAGATGTTGTGTCAACGATAAGCGCACCTTTCTGACCCCGCCTTGGTGGCGGGCTTGTTCGGTGGTGTTTTGAACTTTCACGTCTTCATATCGGCACGAGTTTGACGAGGCGTTTGAGGTTTTGGGCGGTGGCGGCGAGGAGGAATTCTTCGTTGGCTCCTGATAGACCCCGGAGTCTGAGGCGGGTCAGTTTCAGCCATCGCTTGAGATGCGCGAACAGCATCTCGATCTTCTTGCGGCGCGCGCGCGCGGTTTGGAAGGCGTCGGTGTCGGCCAGATCGCGGGCTTTTTGACGGGCTTCTTCGTCCATCAGCCGGACCACCGTCCGGGACGGCGCATCCGTGCATTGCGCGCGCAGCGGGCAGTCGCGACACAGCGAAGCTTTCGCCTTGTATCGTTTTACTCGGGTCTCGGCATTTACCGCGCGAAGCGGCAACTCATGGCCTTGCGGGCAGACGTACATGTCTCGCTCAGCGTCATAGGAAAAGGCGTCTCGGGTCAGCTTGCCAAAGGTCTGGGCTTTGCGGTCGAGGACCGGGATGTAGGGTGTGATTTTCCGCTCAAAGAGCCAGGACAGAAACGGTCCGGTGCCATAGCTTTTATCAGCGGCGATCGAGTTTGGCTCAAACCCGGCTGTGTGGCGGTCCAACATCTCTTTCGCGGCAACGATTTCCTGACTGAGCCGGGCCGGTGTCGCCTCCACGTCCACAATGATGGCGTGCAGATCGTCGGCCAGATAATTGACCTCATAGCTGAACCGCCCTGGCCCGTCCTTCAGCGACCAGGCGGCTTGGGGATCGGTCTCGGAGATGTACTTCGGCGGTTTGTGCTTCGGACCATCCGGCGGATGCGCCGCTGCGGCCTCCAGATCGTCGAGATAGGCCTGAACAGGACGGGCGATCGTTTCCCTCTCATCCCAGACGGCCTGAATGGCATCCGGTGTATCACGCCTGTCGCGGTTGGCGTCCGCATGGACCGTGCTGCCATCGACCAGTGCGCCGGTGCCGCCAACAAAGCCGTTTCCCGTGCAAATTCCGACGACCATTTCAAAGACCCGCCGCAAGATATCCCCGTCTGCAAACCGACCGTGGCGGTTTTTCGAGAACGTGGATCGCTCGGGCACCTGGCCCTCAAGCCCAAGGCGACAGAACCATCGGTACGCCAGATTCAGATGGACCTCCTCGCAGAGCCGGGTCTCCGAGCGAATACCATAGAGGTAGCCTATCAGCAGCATCCGGATCATCAGTTCCGGGTCGATCGAAGGACGCCCAATGCGGCTGTAGAGCGGTGCGAGCTCGGCACGCAGCAGTGTGAAGTCGAGAAACCGGTCCACTTGGCGCAGAAAATGGTCCTCGGGATCATGATCGTCGAGCCTGAACCGGAAAAACAGCTGCCCCTGCTCCTGAACCCGACCCATCATAACAACGCCCTCCGAAATCGGAAGCCCGAAACACAACATCTGGTAGGGCGCGTTTTTCACCGATATCGGTCGTGTTTGGCCACGTGCCTTGTGTCGCGAGGGATCAACCGTTTAGCAATGACAAAAACCCGCGGCGAAACCTTTGCAGTTTTGGCAAGTTTTTGGCACCTGGCTGTCACCGCCTGCCCAACCTACTAAGTCTTGAAAGCTGTGCCAGCATTCGGGCGCCTGTTCCGGTTGCGTCACCCGGACGAGCCGCAGTTGGCCCTCCAGCAGTATTTGGCCGGCTCGGCAAGGCTTGCACGCCGAAGAATTGTCGCGCTCGAAGGGCTGCGTATTCAGCCCCGGTTGCGCCACCGATGGCATAGCGATTGTAAACTTGTTGGCTACCTGCAAGCCCTCTGGCGAAGGCATAGCTTCCTCCGAACCCGGCCGAGAGTGCCGGCATCATGATGTTTCCAGAAATCGCCCGGACCAAGAAAGGCGTTGCTATGATGAAACCCTTTGCCATCAGCACCATCATGAAAAATGGGATAAGGGCCCCTATGTTCGAGGCTCCCTCCGGGTCGCCAAGCTCGGCAAGAAGCGCCCGAGAGACCCCCGTGATCGTCGCGAACACTCCGGCGACGACGATCGGATACATCGCGAATGAAATGAGCGCGGATAACCAGCGCGCGAAATAATCCTTGGTCACCTCGAACAGGGTCAAGAAGATCATCACTGGCGCAATGCCAATTAGCAGAGCGATCATGAGCCGGGACGCCACAACAATGAACGCCGCCAACCCGCCAAGAATCGAGAGCAGCAGAACCCCAAGTGTGTCAAGCAAGGCACCCGCCATCCAGTTCAGCTCAGATCCCGCAGCATTCAGATAGTCCCCGAGCGCTGCAATCAGTTCGTCAAATTCCTCTGCAAAGGTACCGGACGGACCAGGTGATCCGCCGCCGACAGAAGCCACAAGTGCCCCGGCAATGCTGTCAATTCCGTTCAGTATTGCTGAGGCAAGCGCATTGAACTGGACCCAGTTGGCCGCGAAGACCCCTATAAGTCCGACCTTCACGGCCAGCCCAAAGGCAGTTCGGCCGTCCATGGCGCGATACTGGTAGATCATGTTGATGAAGACCAGAATGACAACTAGTGTTGTGCCCAGAACCAGCAACGTGCCGACCGTTGCTGCGACCGCACCAAACTGAGTTTCGGCAGCGGTATCTAGATACCCTTCGGACGTTTCCACGAAGTAGGTGACGACACTCATGGATTGCTACCAGTTGCCAGCTGCTACGCAGATTGGCATGGCGGCGCGGCGCAGTTCATTTGCCTGTCGTCGGTATTCGGACGTCGCTTCGACAACGTCCCAGTATTTAGATGAAGCATAGCGCTCTGTGTAGAAGCGTACGGCGTCCTCCCAAGTTGGATACCGTGTGGGACAGTCGCAGTTTTGCGAGTCTACGACGCGCTCCATGCTTTGAGCCCGATATATCTGTTGGATCAAAAGGCGCTTATAGGATTCGCGCACATTGATGTTCTGCATCCACTTCGGCTCAGGTGGCTGGTCTGGGCAAACATTTGGGTGGTTGTCGAGCGTCGGGATCAGGTTCCGCTCGGCTACGCCAGCAGTTGTGCCAAAGATCAAGAGCAGGCCAGCGACTGCAATAGCCCGTGTCATTCCGATGCCGCCTTCATTGTACCAGTCTCACGCTTCAAGAAAGTGGTGTAGCCGTAGTCGCCGGCTTTGGCGGTGATAACCTCCCACCCTTCCGCGCCGCGCTCATTCAAAGCACGTCGCACCTCGTCGTAGTCCTTTTGCTTCTTCACCGGAAAGAACAGGATGTCATATTCAAAGGTTTTCATGGGGAAGTTCCAATCTCAGTTGCGCCGGGGAGGTAGAATTCTGTGATGCCGCGTTTGCCGTCATGGCGGCCGGCCTGGATGATCACGTCGATGGAGTTCTCGATGTACTGGATCATGTCGGCATAGGTCATCGGGATTTCGGTTTTGAGCGCCGCGATCGCGAGCCGCTGCACGGCCAGTTGCGGGGTTTCGGCATGCAGCGTGGTCATGGACCCGCCGTGGCCGGTGTTGATGGCTTCCAGAAAGGTCATGGCCTCCTTGCCACGCACCTCGCCCAGGATGATCCGGTCGGGGCGCATGCGCAGCGTGGCGGTGAGAAGCACATCGGCGGTCTGGAATTCTGCGTCGCGATTGGCGATGAGGGTCACGGCATTGGGCTGGGTCGGCAGAAGCTCGGCCGCTTCCTCGATGGTGACGATGCGCTCCTCGGCCGGTACGTGAGAGAGGATCTTGCGCGCGGCCACGGTCTTGCCGGTGGAGGTGCCGCCTGAGACGATCATGTTGAGTTTGTTCTCGACGCAAAATGCCAGCGCATCATCGATCAAACCCGCGGCCACCACGGCGCGCAAGGCGCGCTTTTTTTCGACGCGCAGGTCTTCGAGCTTGCGCTCTTTTCCGTAGAGGAAATCGAGCGCGATGCCCTCGAGTGGCAGGCTTGAGAAGAACCGCAGGCTGATCGACATGGCCGAGAGCACGGCGGGCGGGGTGATGACCTGTGCGCGGATCGGGCGCCCCTTATAGGTGATCGACACCGAGACGATGGGGCGGTCCTTGCTCATCGTGGTGTTGGCCGAGGAGGCAATCTGGTTGCCGAGATCCCTGACCTGAACGCCCGTAAGCCTCTGGTCCAGCGCGCGCATGAAGTGATCGCCCTGGAATTCGCCCCAGCAGGTCCCGTCTGGATTGATGCAAATCTCGATGACATCGTCGCGGGCGGCGGCGTCGATCCGGTCGAGCGAGGTTTCAAGATAGCTCAGCGACATGGGCTCAGAATATCTCCAGATCGCGGTCGACCATGACAGTGACGCGCGCGCCCTGGTCGACATAGATGACGGGGCCGATGGAGAGGTAATCGCCTATGACGCTGTCCGTGGCATCTGCCAGATCATCGCCAACGTCTTCGAGAACGTCGGCGGCAGTCTCATCCTGGACCTCGGAGGCGGCGGCACTTGGTGCCGCGGTAATCAGCGAGATCAAGGCAGCCGACCCGAAACGCTCGGCAAAACGCGTGTCTATGAGCCCCGTGACACCGGAACGGCCCAGTTCATCACCCCCGAATGAACTGATCTGGACGGTCTGGTTGTCGGGCAGGATGATCCGGTCCCAGGCAATCGTGACGCGGCGCTGCGCGATATCGACGCCGGCGCGGTAGCGCCCGATGAGACGGGATCCGCGGGGGATCAAAAGCCTTGCGCCATCGACGCTGTAGACATCCTCGGACACCACGGCGCGGGTCTGGCCGGGAAGTGAGCTGTCGAGGGCGGTCTCCATGACGGCCTGCATCATGGTGCCCTGCACGATGGTGTTGGAGGGATTGGCGATCACCTCGGCCTGCGTCACGGTGGAGGGCAACGCACCGTTCAGCACGAAATCCGTCACCTCACCAAAAGTGCGTTCGGTCAGAGCCGTTTCATTCGCTCCGGACGTGCCGCCAAACGCGATGGTGGGCGAGGCGATGCGCCGCTCCTGGAAGGCGCGTTCCTCCGCGGCGCGGCGCTCCAGCTCGGCCATGCGCCAGGTTTCTTCCTCCCGGCGCAGTCGCTCTTGCTCGCGTGCGCGCAGCTCATCTTCCGTGGGGCCCACTGGCGCGGGTTGCGGTCGGCTGGCCTCGAGTTGGGCCAGTTCCAGATCCATGCGTAATTGCTCAAGGCTTCGATCCCGCGCCATCAGTTCGTCCTGAAATCGTTGCTGTGCTGCTTCCGAGGCGGCTTGTAGCGCCGCGATCTGAGCAGTCAGCGCGTCAATTGCCTCTGCGGCGGCGGTGTCTTCCTCGACAACTGGTTCAGGGGCGTTGCGCAACTCCTCGATCTGGGCCTGCAGGGCGGTGATCTGCGCCAGAAGCTCCGCGTTGGGCTCGACGGGGTCTGGTCCGACGAACACAACCTCGGGCTCGGGCGGGGGCAAGGTCTCGATAGCGCCAAAGCCATCCCCTTCGTTTTGGAAGACGTCCGGAGTGGCCGTCGGCAAGGCTTCCTCTTCTTCGGGCTGTGAGAGGAGATAAAGCAGGGCACCACCCGCGCCGATGACGAAGACCACGGCCAGCGCGAGAATGGGCGAGCGCCGTGGGGCAGGGGATGGACCTCGCCCTGTTCCATTCTCGAGGGCGGCGAGGCGTATTTCCAACTCAGTATTTCCGGTATCGCTCATGAGGCGGTCTCCGCGGGCGGGATCGCCTCGATGCAGACCACCTCTTCGCCAAGTCGCAGGACCCATTGGCGGTTCACGCCGCTGACGCGGATCACGCCGTCCTCAGGGGTTTGCGTGTTGACCGTGCGTTCACGGCCGCCCGCGTAGCGGAAGATCGCGGGCACAGGGGCGTTCCGTCGAAACGCGAAATACGTGAACGTCCCGTCATCCCAGATGCGCGTTGGCGTGAACTCGGTCCGCGCGCTGGCGCCGTAGTTGTAGTTCGGCGCTTGGGCGGCGATGGCCCGGGTCGGGCGCGCATCGTCCTCCGGATAGCGGAACTGCACCACGTAGAAGGTCGGGCTGCGGACCTCCTGGACGTTGAAGTAGTAGCTCCGCCTGTTCGTGTAGACGGTTACATTGGTATGGACGCCGCGCGCGACGGGCTTGATTGCAAATGCCTGACCACCGGGCACGCCGTCGATCTCGAAGCCCTCGGTGTCGCCCGCGATGATCGAGCGGATGCTTTCGCCCTCGCCGAACTCGATGGTGGTGACATGGGTGAGCGAGACGCTGAGGCGGTAGACCTGGCCTTCCTGGTAGGTGGCCAAGCGCACCCGGCTGTCGTTGGGACCGCCACGCGGGATGGCTTCGGCAGAGGCGAGGCCGGGCAACAGGGCAATGACAAAAATAAGCGATCTTATAAACAACAACGTCAGTTCTCCAATCTGTCGGAGCGGATGGAATATTCGAGGACGGTGAAGCCGAATGGATTGGTCCAGACCTCATCGATGGAGCGGCGGGTCTCCGGGCGGAACTCGAAGAGAAGCGTCGCAGTGAAGAGGCCGGTCTGGGTGCCGTTAATGGACGTCAGGCGCTTGCGCAGGCGGACCGTCGCGCGGTTGGTTCCGATCCGGTTGATGCTGAGGATTTCCACGTCGAGTCGAGCATTGGGGCCATAGACCGTCGGCGGGTAATTCTCGTTGGCGCTGTTCCAGATCTGGCGCAGCCCGCTCTCGGCAGCTCCGTCCGAGCGGCGCAGGACGCTGCGGATGCGCAGATCGTTGTCCAGCTGGTTATAGACCTCCCGGTCGGTCACATAGCGGAACACCTCCGCCTCGATGATCGCCTGGTTGGCGGTTACCGAGGAGGCGCCCACCGAGGCTTCGGGGAGTGCAAAGCCGGTGGCAGGATCATAGGGGACAACGACGGGGGGCGGGTCGACATCGAGGATCGAGACAGCCGCGGCACTCAGACAGCCGATGATACCGAAGACAAGGCCCAACAGGCCAAGGCGTTGCCAGAGCCGTTCGCGGCGCAGGGCACCGTAGACCAGTTCTTCCTCGATGATTTCTTGTTCAGTCGCCACCGTTCATGCCCCTGCGATTACTCGGCCCGCAGGTCCGGCAAGGTGAAATCCATGAAGCGCTGCTCTTCGGCGATGGTGGCGGCATCGATCACGCCTCCCGTGCCATCGCCCACGGTCTGGATGGCTTCGAGCTGCCACATGGCGACCAGCGCAATGGCGAGCTCCGTGGTCACGCGCGTGTTGAGATCGATGCTTTCCTTGAGTTCGTCCATGTCGTCGATAAGCCCCACAAGGCGGTCGACCCGCTCGAGCGATTGGCCGGCATCTTCATAGCTGTTCTGGGCGGCGGCTGAGACGAGCGCGCCGGTTGTTGCCTGCGTCGCCACGCGGTTGGCTCCGGGATTTCCGCTCGTGGCCATTTCCGAGAGGGTGTCATCGTCAAATCCGAGATCGGCCAGCACCCGATCCATCTGGGTTTCGATCTCGCCTGCGCCAGAACCGGACAGGCCGGAGAAATCCCCAGTCTTGATCGCCTCAATCGTGGCGAGGATGTCCCCGAACTCTTGGTCGAGCAGACCGTTCAACTCGTCTTCCATTTCCGTCCGGATGATTTCGGGAAGCTCGGCAAGTCGGGTGAGCGCTTCATAGGTTCTTTGCAGCTCCGCGAGTTGATCTGTGAGTGTGGCAAGCTGTTCGCGGAGCTGCGTCAGCTGCTCGTTTTGCAGGATCTCGTCTTCGATCATCTGCCGGAGTTGCTGGATGTTTTGCGCGATGTTCTGGGTGTCGACGACCGGTACACCTTGTGCTGCGGCAGGGGGTAGGGCGCTGAACTGCAAGCCAACGCCAAGTGTCGTGGCCAAAGCTGTCCTCAAGAGCAGATGTCCCATCATTCAATCTCCCTGATCGTAAAATCCATGAACGCGCCTTCGGCCATGCGGGCGCTGGCCTGGGCCAGCTCTTCGGCGGAGAGCACGCGCGTGCGGGCGGCCTGAAGCCGGATGCGGGCAGCCACGAGACGCACGAGTTCGGCGCGGGCATAGGTGTTGAGCGCGACGCTCTCCTGCACGTCCTCGGTTTCGGAAATCCGTTCGACGATGTCGGAAATGCGCAGGGCGGCTTGGCGGATCGCGGCGGGTGAGTTGCTGCCATAAAAGGCCGCCCCATGACCCGTGAGCGAGAGGTTGGCATTGGCGAGAAGCGCGGGGTCGATCGTGCCAAGCGCTTCGATCCCGCCGATACGGGTCAAATAGAGGTTATAGCGTTCGGGGATCACCTGGACGTAGTGCTGGGTCTCGCGGAAGGGTGGCACGCCGCCATACTCGAAAACCCGGCCGGGTCCGGCGTTATAGGCCGCAAGGGCGTTGATGATGTTGCCATCGAATGTGTTGAGCTGGGTCGCGAGATAGCGCGCGCCGCCATGCACCTGCAGATAGGGGCTGTCATAGTATTCCGGGTTGATGCCGAGATCGCTGGCGGTGCCAGGCATGATCTGGGTGAGGCCATAAGCGCCAACGGGAGACCGTGCCCCAATCGTAAACCGGCTTTCCTGCCAGATGAGGGCTTGCAGCAACGCGCGCCACTGGACGGGCGAGAGCCCTGCGCGGCCAACACCCGCAAAGCCGCTGGTCTCCTGAGCCACGCGGATGATGAGCTGCTCGATGGTCTCAGACGCATCCCCGAACATCTGCGCACCGCCGGGATTGGGGTCGATGGCGGCATTGCCATAGACCGCCTCGACTGACCGGGCCGGATCCCCGCTGCCGCTTTCCAGCCCCGAGACCATGGCGGGCAATCCCTGACCGCCGAAGCTGGTCTGGGCATCGAGGATGCGCTGCAAGGTTTCCAGCTGCTCCCGTTCGATCTCGGCGATGAGTTCGCGCACTGCAAGCTTGTCGGCCTGAACAGCTAAGTCTGCCTCGCGATCGCCGGTCTCGACGATGTCACGCGCGGTCAGCCCACTGTCATTGGTCGGCACGCCTTGAGACAAGGCGAGACCGGGCAGCAGGCAAAGTGCCAGGATATGAGGCAGGCTAGACTTCAATGTCGCCTTCCGGCGCATCTAGAGGCGTAAAGGTGCAATCAGGCGCGACAGGTGCCGTGGACGCGAGGAATGTGAAGCAGTTCGCCTGCGGTTCCTGGTACTGGGCGCAGGAGGCCAAAGCGCCGAGCGCGGTGAGAAGAAACAGTTTGGCGTATCGAGATTGTCTTGAATCGTTTTTTCGCTGCCTCTCGCTTCGCTCGAACGCGAAAAACGATGCAGGATTCTTTGGTGAAATCTCGAAACGCCATATACGGATCATGAAAGCCTCCAGAAGTCTGGGCGGGTGCGGTAATCGGTGCCGACAAGCGCTTCGCCCTTTTCCATGCCGCCAAGGATGGTGAGATTGGGCCCGAGAGCACTGAGATCGGCATCGACCACGATCGAGCCCTGATCGTCGCGGATCAGCGCCAAACGGCTGTTGCTGCCCGTGTTGAGAAGGACGTCGAGCTCCTTTTCCGTGAGGTTCAGCATGACGTAATCCGCAGGCTGCGCGCGGATATTGGGCAGCAGGATCTGCGTCGGCACCGCCTCGATGATGGTCTTGCCGGTCCGGGTGCGCTCGAGCTGGCTCGCGTATTGCGTCATCATCACCGCGACGGTGTTCTGCTTGCGCGCAGTCACCAGCCAGTTCGACAGCCGCTCGGCGAAATACGCGTTATCGAGGGCCTTCCAGGCCTCGTCGATCACGATGATGGTGGGGCGGCGATCCTCGATCTCGCGTTCGACCCGGCGGAAAAGATATGAGAGGACCGCCATCCGCTCCTTCTCGGCCTCGCTGTCGAGAATGCCGGTCAGATCGAAGCCCACCACATCGCCCTTGAGGGAGAAGGTGTCCTCGAGGCTCTGCCCGAAGATCCAGCCATAGCGGCCGTCTTCCGTCCACTCGAGCAGGCGCTGGTGCAGATCGCCGCCATCATCGGTGGACACAAAAAGCGATGCGAAATCCCGCCAGTTCCGCAGGGCCGGATTGGAGGCCTGGGCATTCTGGCGCACGACTTCCTGGATGCGGTTGGTCTGTGCGGGCGTCAGGGGCTTGTCAGCGCGGTAGAGCAGGGTGGCAAGCCAGTCCGAGAGCCAGGCGGTGCCGCGGGCATCGGTCTCTGTCCAGAGCGGGTTGAGGCCCGTGGGCTGACCGGCGTTCAGGGACGCGTAGCGCCCGCCATTCGCGCGGACCGCCATCTCCATACCAAGACGGTAATCGAAGACGAAGATCCGCGCCCCTGCGCGACGGGCTTGGGTCATCAGGAAGGCGGACAGCACCGATTTGCCCGACCCGGGTCGTCCCATGATCAGGGTATGGCCGCTGGTGGGTTCTTTGTCGGGCGAGCCTTGCTCGTGATAGGAAAACCGGTAGGCGCTCTGCTCCGGCGTGGGCAAATATGTGATGACCCGGCCCCAAGGGGTAAGTGCTGCGGGTTTGCCGAGCTGTGTCCGGTGGAAGGCCGCGAAATCCGCGAAGTTGCGATTGGTGACGGCGCTGGCGCGCACGCGCTTGGGCTGGTTGCCGGGATGCTGGCTGAGGTAATGCGCCTTGGCGGCGACCCGCTCGCCGATCATCTTCACGCCTTCGGTCGCGGCGGCATTCACGATCTCCGCGCTGAGCGACTGCAGCGCTTCGAGCGTTTCGCAGAAGAGCGTCACGACCATATGATGCTCGCCGAAGCTTTGGCGCTTGGCTTCGAGATCATCGGCGGCGATGTCGAGGGCTTCCAGGAGCGAGAGGGCCGCGTCCTGGCTGGCCTGCATCTGGCGCTTTTGCCGCTTGATGCGGCCCGCCATGAGGTTCGAATTGATCGGCGTGAAGGACTGCGTCACGATCATGTCGACCGGCAGGTTCAGCATGTCGAACATGGTGCAGGAGGTGCCTTCGGAATATTCGCCGATGGTGAAACTCTTGCCGTAGCGATGCCCCACGACGCCTTCAGAGAGCTCGAAATGATCGCCATGAAACGTCACGCGGGTATTGGCGACGTTGACGGACAAAAAGCCGTAGGTGTTTGCAGGGTAGAGCGGCAGCTCGGTGCCCGTGTTCAGCGCGCCCAGAAACCCCACCAATTCCCCCGATGCAGCCGACAGCAGGCGCGGTTTGAGCTCTGCGAGGCCGGACAGGAAGACGTTCACGGCCTCACCGAGGCGCTGCAGGCGTTTGCGGGTCTCCTCTCTCAGGCGGTCCGTTGCGCTGCGGCTGAGGAACAACAGGAGACTCTTGGGGGGTGGGCGGTGAATGACGGTGAGCGTCAGCGTCTTGTCGCGCAGCCCGCTGGTCTCGAGTTTCGCGCGCCAGCGCCGGTCCACCTCGCCCCCGAAGCTGTCCTCACGGATGGGGTCGAGATCAGGTTTGATGGCCTTGGAGACCTTGTGGACGTAATAGCTGAATTCCGGCCCGAGCTGCGCGACGATACGGGCAAAAAGTGCCGTCACCTTGTCAAGATAGGCATCGTCGGTCGTGTAGCTGTTGATCCCCTCGAGCCGGATGCAGCGGAAGAGTTCGTTCACCCGGGTCCGCACGGTCTGGTCGTCAACGAGGCTCACATAGGGCAGCATATGCGCGAGGCGGGTCTCGCGCGCATACCACTCCGGCGTCATTGTGCGGGCATCGAGCGCAGCATCACGGGCGTCATCACGGGGCATAGCTGTCCCCGCCATGGATGGACCTGTTGCGCGTGGGCGGTGTCTCCTGCAGGGCCGTCATCATCACGTCGATGAAACGCGGGTCCCAATCTGCGGCCTTCCACAGCACCGGATAAAGAAGGGCGGCCACGCCCAGCACCCCGATGTGCTGGACCCAGACGAACAAGAGCACCGAACCGAAGAGCCAGACCATCGCATACATGATGGGCAGGCCCAGAAGCTTGGGCGGGCGCACGAGGCCGAGAAAGAGAGGCGCGCGCTCAGCCACCGGCAAAGACCGCGGCAACGATGGTGGGGGCGGCGGCAACACCAGCGATGCCCACGAGGACCCAGAGCGCCTGACGCAGATCGATGATGTTGAAGAACCAGCTGAGAAAGACCCCCAGAACGGCAAGCGTCGCGATGACAACGCCAAGTGGGCCGGTCAGCGCATCGACGATGCCCTGTAACAGGCTCTGGATCGGGGAGAGATCAATGCTCTGGGCAAGGGCGGGCTCGGCAATGAGCAGGAATAGCGCCAGTGAGGCGACAAAGAGGTTTGAAATCTGTCTCACGAATTTGATCCTTCCAATCGGGCCACGACAGCCATGACGCGGGCCACGTGGTTCTGGGTTTCTCGGTAGGGGGGAACGCCGCCATACTGGCGGATCGCAACGGGTCCGGCGTTGTAGGCAGCCAGCGCCAGGTGCGGATCGCCGAAACTCTCCAGCATCATCGCGAGGTAGCGGGCGGAGCCGTCGAGGTTCTGCAGCGGATCACGCGGGTCGACGCCCAGATCACGCGCCGTCGCTGGCATCAATTGACCAAGGCCAATGGCCCCCGCGCTGGAGACCGCATCCTGCCGATAGGCGCTCTCAACCTCGATATTGGCGCGATAGAGGGTCAGCCAATCCGTCACGGAAAGCCCCGCGCGACGCAGGCCGGGATGGCCGGTATAGCGCAAGGCCGTGGTCTGAATCCCGGAGAGGATATCGGCGCGGGGCAGGGGAGTCGGGCGGGCAAGGGCCGCGACTTGGACGCCCTCTTGCTCGGCCTCTACCTCGCCGAAGATCGCGATCCCATCGGAGGCCGAACCCTGAGCAATCCCGTCATTGTAGTTTCGAGCAAAGCTGCTTTGGGAGCGGGACGGGATCAGGGAGCCGTCGCTCTCCATGACCAGCACCATTTGCGCGGTGGCTGGCGCGGCCAGAAGGCTGAGAAAGAAAAGGCTACTTGCTGCCGCCCTTGTCGGTCGCAGCCAATTTGTGTGTCGTCCGCTGGCCTTCTTCGAGCGGGACATCGGCATGGGAGAAGCCGATCCCGATGAGGAAGGAGACCACGCCCGTGATGGTTTTAAACTCGCGGATCTTGATGTCGTTATAGGTCGTCCGGGTACGGGCCGTGACCAGCAACTTTTCCACGCCCTCGTCAGAGACGACGCGCATGATCCAGACCCCGTAATAGCTCGGGCCCTTCTTGTGTGCCGATTCCTGACACAGGATTTCAGCGCTATAGCCGCTTTCCACGAGTTCGCGGAAACGCGCTTCCGTAACCACATTTGGTGCTTCGATGTCCCAGTTCATGGCCCGGCTCACGCTTTCTGCAAAGACGCAACGCCCGGGCATTCCTACTTGAAGCCCAGAGTTACGATAGTATACTATTAACCGCAAGATATAATACGGCAGATACGGCTGTATCTCAGTTACTCAAACTCTAGGCACGGGCATTGGCGTCTATCAAGGAAAATAGGGGTTTCAGAAACCTGTGGTTGAGCCGGTGGGTGAAGATGCAGGCTGTAGCACTGCTTTTGCTCGTTCCGGCTGCAAGCCAAGCGGGATCCTGTCTCGCACCGGTACGGCCCTTCGTGCCAAGCGATTCGCAAGCGGCCAGTGACTATGCAGACATCATCCGCCAAGACTTCGAGGCCTACATCTCGGACATTCAGGACTACTTCCGCTGCCTTGAGCAGGAGCGTGCGCGTGCCTTTGAAGAAGCCCGCGAAGTCAGCCAGGACTATGGTCGTTTTCTGGAGCTGGTGGGGGATTGATGGGCGATTGGACGTGCATCAGACTTGCAGCCCTTGGAAACCAGACGCCGATAACACCCTCAAATATCTACTTTTTAGATAACAGATTTCATCCGCTAGCGACGTCACAAAAGGTATGTGACGCGTGGCAAAGACTATCAGAACAAATGGCCAGTTGGCGCTCGTCCGTGCGTTGGTTGATGCACGTCAAAATGCGGGTCTCAGCCAGCAGCAGTTGGCGGCGAAGCTCAAACGCCACCAGTCATTTGTGGCACGTCTCGAAAGTGGCGAGCGTCGTATCGACGTCGTGGAGTTTACAGTTCTGGCGAGGGTCATTGGTTTTGACAAAGATGAAGTCCTGTCGATTGTCGAAGTCGCCACGGAGCCCGACCACAGGATTTGAACCAAATGAATTGTTGAGAACACGGGAACCCATTTTCCCGGTCTGATGATCATTCCCTCATCGAGGACCAGTTAGCCAAAATCAACGAAGTCCGGCGCGCGGTCGTAGCGAACGCTCTGCAACCCCACGCCGCAATTTGCAGCGCCACAGTGCAGGAAGTCAGTAAACAGTGAACGATGATAGGGGTGAGGGCGTCGCGATCGCCAATCTGATCGGGACCGATGGGTGCAGTGTTGTTGGTTGGGTTTATCGCTGGAGTACAGGCTCACATGCGGTGATGTGGGACGTCCAAGGGCCCCAGCCGGTATCGGAAACCCGGCCGGATATAAGTGACGAACAGAAGCAAGAAATCGACTTCGATGCGCTGACGAGGATCGGAAGAAGCGACGACGGGTGAACAGAGCGAACCCGCGGTGTTTGCCTAAACGCCAAACAGCATGTGGACCGCGAAGCGTATGCGGTGCGGTCGTGCAAGCCAAAGAAGCCGTCTTCCATGACAAATCTACGTGGCGGCAGGTCAGTAGTTCACCTGCTCGAACCCGTAGTTGCCGTCATAGTCACGCCAATCGACGAAGACGGATCGGTGATAAATGCCAGGGCAATGCTCGCCCCAACGTTCAAGTCCCACATGGGCCTCGGGCAGGGCAGTTATGGAAGATCGCTGCCATGAGAAATCGCCTTGGGTCCCGAAGGTGCCGAGGACCACGGTCGCGCTTCGGTTACAATCCCCATCGCGCCCGGACTCGTGCTGTCGTGCATACCGTACATCGAAGACGCGGATGGACCGCACGAAATTGAACTCTGGCCCGCTGATATCGATGTCCGCGCGGTCCTGAACGAGCTGCAGGGCGAGGTCGGTGGGAACGAGATTATCTACTGGCAAGGATTGAAGCGGTCGACGGGTGTCGGTTCGGTACAAGGCTTCAAAGATGCGGCCAGCGTTGTTTTGTAACCGATCGTTCTCGTAGGAGGCGCCCATGGGACAGCGCCAGATTTGCAGCGGTGGTTCGACCGGCCAAGGTGTAATCCGCCGGATAAATTCGGCGCGGGCTCGGGCGCAAGGGACGGAAGCAGGCCAGCCGCCAGACAGGCACAAGAGGATCGCGCAATCGATCGGGTATGTCTGCGCGCGGGCGGGTATTGGCAGCGAAGAACCTGTCACGGTCAAAGCGACTGCGACCGAGGGGAGGAGCTTCTTGAGTAAATGGCGCATGCTGTGGAGCCTCCGTGATAGGAGTACAGCATACATACAATAATATATTATCGCAACGTTAAGTATAAAGTCGCATAATGAAGTTTATGTTAATTTACCCTCCAGATCCCTTCTTCCTGAGCCACTCGCGATTCAGAAAGAAGTTTCTGTAAATGAGCCACAACATTCCTTTCGGCGGCCATTGCAATATGCGGGTCAGATTTCTTGTAGACTGAAGCGGCGATATTCTGGACTGTATCGGAAGTATTTAGGAGATGCTTGAGGATCTGGGTCTCGCGGCGCATCCGGTTGGCAAGTAACCGTTCGATGTAAGGGCGCGGATCCTGGAGTACGGGCCCGTGACCCGGCAGGCAGATCCTATCGTCGCGATCAATAAGCCGTTGAAGCTGGTCGCAGTAATCACGCATGTTGCCGTCAGGGGGGCTGACGATCGAACTGTTCCAACTCATCACGTGGTCGCCCGTGAATAACACTCCATCCAGCCTCGCAAAGCAGAGGTGATCGCTCGCGTGACCGGGTGTGTGAAGGACAGTAAGACCGGCAATCCTTTGCCCGTCTTCCAAAAACCCGTCGGGTTGAAATGCATCGTCTGGAAAGGCACGCGAAACATAAACGGGCAGACCTGTCCGTTCGCGCAATCCCGGCACGGCACCGAAATGATCGGAATGGTGGTGTGACACTAGAATTCCGGCCGGGTTGCCTCCCAGATTCTCGACAATTGCTTCGAAATGTGCACTGTCTTCTGCTGGACCCGGATCGAGAATGAACCGACCGTCAGGTGTATCAATGATGTAGCTGTTCGTCCCGTGATAGGTCATCTTCCCGGGATTGCTCGCAACGATCCTCAGGATTCCCTCGGCCACCTGTTCTGCACGCGCGCGACACGGTTCCGGCTCTGTGTGAAACATGCTGCGTTTTGTCATTGAATACGACCACTTTCTGACAGTGAAAAGTCTGGGACTTGCAAAGCCGCCTTTTGCTTTGCATAGCTTTGGAAGCCTCGGGCTGGCGTCCAGCGCCGGTCAGAACCGGCGCTGGAACAAGGCAACAAAGCCCAGCAGTCAAGCGTGACCCCGATTATGGAAACCTGTATACAGCACTACAGCAATTGCTGCCTTCGTCAGGTCTCCAAGCAGGAACGGGTAAAGCCCGGCGTTCAGCAATTTTTCGCCATAGCCGACAAAGCCACCCAACCAGAATAGCCCTGCGCAATACATAAGTATCGAACCGGAGAGGACCGCTACAGATGCTCTGATTGAAGGCGGAAGCCCTGCCAGCTTTTGAACCATCCATCCTGCAGCCGCCGCCGCGAGCGCAAACCCAATCAAGAATCCGCCAGTGGGACCCGCAAAATAGGCCAGACCCGCCGGTGCGGGAGGCGTGCCAGCGAAAACCGGCAGGCCAAACAGACCTTCCAGAAGGTACGCAGCGACAACTAGACTACTGCGCACCGGCCCCAGGAAAAGGCCGAGACCCAAGACCACCAGGGTTTGTGTTGACATCGGTACCGGGTAGAACGGCACCGCGATTTTGGCGGATAGTGTCAGAAGTATTGTGCCGATGAGTATTATTGAGATCTCTCGGGTCAGTCTTGCGACCGGTTGGCGTTGAGTGGCTTCCAAATTCATCTGTTTCGTCCTTGTTTCTGTAGATCGTTGATTTGCTGGATAGGGAAGCTCACATGCGCTTGGCGACTTCTTCCAGCATGACCTCGCTCGCACCGCCGCCGATGGCCTGAACACGGGCGTCGCGCGACATGCGTTCAACCGGGGTTTCGCGCATATAGCCCATGCCGCCGTGAAACTGGACGCAGTCGTAGAGCACGCTGTTTACCAGTTCGCCGCAATAGGCCTTGACCATCGAGACCTCTTGCACGCAATCGTGGCCCGCCGCGTCCAGACCTGCGGCATGATAGACCAGCTGCCGTCCCGCCGCGATCCTCGTCTGGCAGTCTGCCAGCCGCTGGCGCACCACCTGCTTGTCCCATAGGACACCGCACGAGGCGCCCTGGGATCGTCGGACTCCCGGAGCTTCGCGACGATCCTCTCCGGTTTTGTTTTTTCTGGGCCATTCCGCTATCCTCAAATTGGCTCGAAATCCTATTTTTGGGGAGGATCGTTGCGTCAGGCGGTCGCCGCTAGGCCGTCCGACTGTGCGTCCCGTTTCGGTGGCCGTATCCGGAACAGAAGCGCATAGAGCACCGGAACCGCGACGAGCGTCAGGACCGAGGCAAAAGCGAGACCTCCCATGATTGTCACCGCCATCGAGGCGAAAAACGCATCGGGCAGAAGCGGAATCATGCCAAAGATCGTCGTGCCGGCGGCGAGCACCACAGGGCGAAGACGGCTGACTGAGCCGTCGATCACCGCCTTGTAATCGGGCACACCCTGTGCACGTAGAAAGTCGATCTCTTCGATGAGAACGATTGCGTTCTTCATCAACATTCCCGAAAGCGACAGGAAGCCGAGCAGGGCCGTAAATGTGAAGGGCAGCCCGGTGAACAGCAACCCCAGGACCATGCCCGTCAGGGACATTGGCACCACGAGCCACAGGATGAGCGGTTGGCGGATTTTGTTGAACATCAAAATCGAAATCGTCAACATGACCAGGAAGCCTAATGGAAGCTGCTTGCCGAGGCTGGCCTGGGCATCCCCCGCGCTCTCGAATTCGCCACCCCATTCCATTGCATAACCGTCGGGAAGCGGGATGGATTCGATCTCGGTGCGGACGCTTCGGAAGGCCTCATCCGCGGTGAGATCGCTGCGGGCACCGCCGAGAGCGGTGATCGTCCGCTCCCGGTCGCGCCGGTGAATGAGTGCCTCGACAAGACGGGGATCGAACCTTTCGACAAGGTTGGCCATGGGTACATAGGACCCTGCCCCATCGGACCACACCGATAGGTCACGAAGGCGGTCAACTCCGTCGCGTTCGCTCTCGGGAAGCCGGAGATGGATCGGAATCAACACGTCGTCCTCGCGTAGGTCGCCAACGCGCAGTCCGGACGTTCCATAGCGGATGGTATCCGCGATCGCTCCGCGCGTTGCGCCAGCCAGCCGCATTCGTGCCTCATCGACGATGGGTTCGACGAGGATCTCACGCTGCCGCCAATTGGTGCGCGGATTGGTGATGGTTCCTGCCTCCTCGTAAATCCTCATCGCATCATCCGCGAACTGGCGCAGGATGACCGGATCGGGTCCCGAAAAACGAACTGCAACATCGGCACCGGAGGGCGGTCCGAACACGATCTCTTCGACACGGATCAGAGCGTGGGGGAATTCGGCGGGCAAGTCCTGGTTAAGTCTGCTCGCGATCGTCGCGATCGTTGCGGCGTCCGCAACCCGGACGATGAGTTGGCCATAGCTGGCATCCGCCTGCTCGGGGTTGTATGTCAGCATGAATCGGCTTGCCCCGCGCCCGACGAGGGCCGTTACCCCGGTTACGGCATCCTCATCCATGAGAATCCGCTCGAGCCGCTGCATCTCTTCGTCGGTCGTGTTGATATCGGTTCCCTGCGGCATCTGGAACTCGACGTAGAAAATAGGCGTGTTCGAGGCGGGGAAGAAGGCCTGCTTGACCTGGGCGAAAGCCATGACCGACCAGACGGTGATCCCGATGATCGTCAGAACGACCGGGATGCGGGCGCGCAGCGCCGTCCACAGAACCCCGCGGTAAATCCCGTAGAACGGGCCCTTGTAGGGATCGTCCGAGGTGTTCTTGGGGGCCTTGAGCAGCAGCTTGCCAAGATACGGCGTGACCGTGACTGCCAGAACCCAGCTTGATAGCAGCGAAATGGCGATCACGGCGAAAAGCGAAAACAGGAACTCGCCCGTCGCATCGGGCGACAGCCCGATACCGGAAAACGCCATGATCCCGATAACGGTTGCCCCCAGCAAGGGAATGGACGTCGAGGATTCCGTCTCGGCCGCCGCGTCTTCCGCGCTTTTGCCACGCGCCATGCCGATCACCATGCCTTCGGTGATGACGATGGCGTTGTCGACCAGCATACCCATCGCGATGATCAGGGCGCCAAGGCTGATCCGTTCCATCTGTATCCCGAACACCGACATGAAGAACAGCGTGGAGAAAACGGTAAGTCCGAGGGTCGCGCCCACCACGAGGCCGGCGCGCCACCCCATGGTCAGCATCAGGGCACCGACCACGATCGCGACCGACTGTCCGAGACTGACGAGAAAGCTTGAAACGGCTTCGTCCACCACGACATGCTGCTCGTAGATCGGAATGATCTCGACACTTTCGGGAAGCTCCGACTTGAGCCGTTCCAGCCGCGCTGAAACCTCCTGGCCGACAGCGACCACGTTTCGGTCCGTCAACGCGGAAACGCCAAGGGTGAAGGCCGCCTTGCCGTTCTGCCGGATGATCTGGCTGGGCTGTTCGGCCGCCTCCCGTGTGACGGTGGCGATGTCGCTGACGGCGATCTGGCCGACATTTCCGGCCGTGCCCAGCCGCAACTCCTCTATGCCTTCGGGGCTGACATAGCCCGGCGGAACGGACAGGCCGATGCGGGCGGGGCCCTCGGTGATCTCGCCGTTGGTGAACACCTGGTTTTCGTCTGCGAGAATTCCCAGGATCTGGGTCGGCGGAAGGCCCAGTTTCTCGAGGCGTGCAGACGGGATCGAGAGGGTGATCACCTCTTCGGAGAGGCCTTGAACCTCGGCCTTGGCGACGCCATCGACAGTGACCAGCCCGAGCTGCAGCGTCGTGGCCAAGTCCCTTTGCTCCGATGGGCTCAGACCTTCGGTCGTCACCGCATAGAACATGCCATAGACGTCGCCGAAATCGTCATTGATGATGGGCGGTTGCGCCCCTGCCGGAAGATCCCCCTCGATATCACTGATGCGGCGGCGCATCTCGTCCCAAACCTGCGGGATCTCGTCCGGGCCATAGGTCATCTCGATCTCGACGGTGATCTGCGCCATGCCCGGCATCGATTTCGATTCCACCCGGTCGAGCTGCTTCATCTGCTGCAGCGCGTTTTCGACGACGTCTGCGACCTCCTCTTCAACCTCCATTGCCGTGGCGCCGGGATACGGCACGAAGATGAGTGCCGTCTTGAGGGTGAAGCTCGGGTCTTCAAGGCGGCCGACCGTATTCAGCCCCCAATAGCCGCCGAGAACGCAGAAGATGATGGTGAGCCAGACCGCCACAGGACGCTCGATGCTCGCTCGTGTGATGCTGAGTGCCATGTTTTTATTCTTGTCCTGCCGAAAACCGGGGTCAGAGCCCAGAAACTGTCACGGTCTGATTGTCCCTGAGCCGCCACCAGCCGCCGGAAACAACCAATTCATTGGCCTCCACGCCATCCTGAACGACGATCTCGTTGTCGATCGGAAGGCCCAGACGGACCGTCCGACGCTCGACCTGGCCGGACGTTTCTTCGTAGATCCAGATGGACGGTTCGGTTCGGCTGGTCGTGTCCACCGCCGAAACCGGAACGATCACGGAGCGCCGGCGATCTTCCTCAGCGGCGATGGAGATGCGCACATCCGCGGTCATTCCGGGCAAAAGACGCGGGTCGATATCACCCGTGATCGCAAATTCCACGTCGTAGGTCTGCGCCGTCCGGTCGGCATCGGTCGCAAACGAGCGAAGCACCAGAGGCGCGGTGTAACCCGGAACAGCCGGAAAAGTTGCAACGATCTCGAAGGCATCGGGTGCCGACCGCGCAATGGCCGCAAGTTCCTCTGGCAGGGAGATCACGAGCCGCATCTCGCTGACATCCTGTAGACGCGCGACAGGCGCGGTCGACGTGACGTTGACATATTCTTCAACGAAGGTGCGCGCCACAATCGCGTCGAATGGCGCGACGATTTTCGTTTGGGACAGGCGCCGCTCGGCCTCGCGGAGCGCGACTTCTGCCTGGAAGAACTGCGCGCGGGCCGTGTCGAGGCGCGCGTCGGACGCCACGCCACGATCGGCGAGGTCCGAGGCGCGCGCGAGTTCGGAATTCGCCAGGTCGTAGGACGCCTGAGCCCGGTCGACGGCGAGTTCGAAATCGATTTGGTCGAGCTCCGCGATCACCTCGCCCTCGCGAATCGTGTCGCCGGGCTCAACCTCAAGGCGAATGATCTGCCCGGGTATCTGAAACGCAAGGTCCACCGTTCGAGCAGGTTCAACGCGGCCTGCAACGGTGCGAGACTGACTTACGACGCGATTGAGCGCACGGGTCACTTCGACCGTGACTGGTCGCTCCACGCTCGCTGCAGGCCTTGTGTCGACTTCTGCCTCCACGGTGTTCGTCGCGGTCTGGGCCAGCACATCGGTCAGGAACGGCGAAACAAACGGCACGGCAACGGCCGACACGGCCGCTACCGCAATAACAAAAACGATCCGCTTCAAACTTCGTGTCTCTCTATTCGAGTTCATTAATCATGGCCCTCAATTGCTCGATGACGCGCCCCCTGAGACCCGCGCCACCGTCGGGAAGGCCCAGAAGTTTCTGGAACCGAAGTCCCTGGATCGCTAGGACGACAACCATAGCACCCGAAGTGTCTTGTGTGTCGGACAGGATACGCTCAAGGTCGCCGGTCAGTTCAGCCCGTAGCGGATCGAGCAGCCGCGGATCTGACGCGGCAGCCGCGAGAATCGCCATCGAGAGGTCGTCATCGACGGCTCTGGCTTGCACGATCGCTTCCAGGTGCCCGCGCAAGGTGCGGGATCTGCGATCTTCCGGGACTGATGCCAGGCGTTCGCGATGTTCTGCGAGCATCTCATCAAGCAGCCCGGCAAGAAGCGCTCTCTTAGTCGGAAAATTGTATAAGACCCCGCCTTTACTGAGATCGGCCTCACGCGCGACGGCGTCGATCGTAATCTTTCCCGCGCCCTCTCTGTGCGCAATTGCCCGCGCAGCGCCGAGGATCCTTGGAGACGCATTCTTTGCCTGCATTCTGGATTGTATGGTCATTATTCACCGTCCATTCGGCAATTTTATTGAGAGATTTGGAGCATTGCCCCGTTGTCGGAAAGCAAGGTCAGTTCAGAGCTCTACTCTATGTCCGCTCCCGTAGAGTCGCAGGAATGCAGTGACTGCATCGGCCGCATGCTTGTCCCGCTCGACTGTTCTTTGCACGGCCAGCAGGCGTGGCATCAACAGTCCAGAAACGCAAAGATGTATGAAGTGATCCGCAACACGCGGGGGGTTGTCGATCTCAAGCGCGCCTTCCCGGGAAAGGCGTTCCAGAACTTTACTGATGAGTTCGCGTGCCCGTTTCGGTCCGGCACGAAAATACACCTCCCCGACCTCGGGAAGCATCTCGGTGGCACCGATACACGTCCGCAGAAGGCGGATGTAGGTTTCGTCCAGAACGAGATCGATCATGCGCAGGGCAAGTTTTTCCAACTGGGCGCGCGGCTCGGGACCTGCGGACAAGGGTCGGAGGATCTCTTCCGCAAGCCGACCGCATTCGGATTCCACGACGCTCAGAAACAGCTGCTCCTTGGTCGGGAAATACGAATACATTGTTGCCTTCGACACTTTCCCTTCGGCGGCAATGGCATCGACGGTGGCGCCTTCATAACCGCACCGGAAGAAGACCTCCCGCGCGCCGAACAAAACCTCGGCCATTTTTCTCTCGCGCATCTCGCTCTTCCTGTCCTGTGCAGCATTGCGGGATTTCAAACTTGACTGTACCGTCTAGTCGGTACTAGTAAATTGATTTTTATGTGGCGGCAAGCCGCAAACCTGGGCGGATCGTTCGGAGTGAGTGCCGCCTGTCAGGCATACCCAACGCGGCTTTCAATTCGTCATGAGCTTCGGGCCGTGCTCCGTTCGCGGTGCTTTCTGGCGCGGGATTATTCCGCGAACAGGACGGACGTCATCATTCCGCCGAGCGTGCCGTCCCGTCGAAAGCACCCTCCGCCTCCCAGCGGCGTGCAATGGATCCAAGGGTGTCCAGCACACCGCGCAGCTCCGCGCCGCGTTCAGTCAGCCCGTATGTGACAGCGGGCGGGATGGTCATGGCCTGCTCGCGCCAGACCACGCCGGCATGTTCCAGCATTCTCAGCCTCTCAGTCAGGACCCGGGTGGAAATTCCAGGCACCAGCCGTTTGGTCGCGCCGAAACGCTGTGGACCCTGTTCGGACAGAACCCAAAGGATATAAATCGTCCAAGGTCCCGTGATGACACGCAGCAGCGCCTCCATCGGGCAGGAAGCTGGTTGGACGCTTTTCATTGTGGATAGCCCTCGCAGCCCACGAAAGTAAGTTACTTTTAAGTGCCTACTTTAACTGATGAAGCAAGGCACCTAATGATACTATATGGAAAACGGCAGCCTAACAACCCGCCGAAAACCGGGAGAGCGGCAGTGAGTGACAACGTGGCAAAATATGTCTACTGGATCGCGACCGGCCTTGTGGCATTGGTCTATCTGGGTGCGGCGGCCTTCTACATCTCATCCCACGACATGGTCGCGGGCATGTATCGCGAGGTGTTGGGCTATCCCACATACATCATCTGGCCACTCGCAATTTTGAAGATCGTCGGTGCCGTTGTGATCCTCTGGCGCCCTTCGGCGGTGCTGGCAGTTTGGGCCTATGCGGCAATGTTCTGGCATCTGGTGCTCGCCTTCGGGGCCCATGTGGGCGCAGGCGATCCGGGTTGGTCGCCGGCTCTGGCGACCTGGGTACTCCTGATCGTCTCGTGGCTGACCGCCAATCGCGTGCGTGCGGTCAAGTCGGCCTATGCACCGGCAGTTCCGGCAGCGCCAATCTGATCTGCTGCGGAGTTGCCACGGGGGTGCCCATAGCCTCGGACTTGGGTTTAAAAGGACGACAACATGACTGAAAAGCAGCCGACATTGTTTGTTCCCCATGGGGGTGGCCCCTGTTTCTTCATGGACTGGAACCCGCCTGACGCCTGGGATCGGCACCGCAAATTCCTTGAGGACTTGCCTGCGAGCCTGCCGGCAAGGCCCAAGGCGCTCCTCGTGATCTCGGGCCATTGGGAAGAGCGGGTCTTTACCTTGCAGACCAACCCCGCCCCGCCTCTGCTGTTCGACTATCAGGGATTTCCGCAGCATACCTATCAGCTAACCTGGCCCGCGCCGGGCGAGCCCGCGCTGGCGACCCGCGTACGCGCACTTTTAGAAGACGCGGGATTCCAAACCGGGGCCGATGCTGCGCGTGGCTTCGATCACGGGGTATTCGTTCCACTAAAGGTGGCTTTTCCTGAGGCCGACATCCCCACCGTCCAATTGAGCCTGCGCGACGATCTCGACCCCGAGGCGCATCTTGCCGTCGGTCGCGCGTTGGCGCCCTTGCGCGACGAAGGGGTGCTGATCATCGGATCCGGCAATACCTATCATAACATGGGCAAGATGATGCGGGCGATGAGGGGCGGACCGGACGGCCCGGTGAACGGCGGAGACTTTGACCGATGGCTCACGAGTGCGGTGACCCATGAAGACCCCGCAGTGCGCCATGCCATGCTGGCCGAGTGGGATCAGGCGCCCGGCGCACGCGATGCCAATCCGCGCGAGGAACATCTGATCCCGTTGCACGTCGTGGCCGGGGCTGCGCTTGCGGATCGGGGGGAGAAGACCCTCGAGGATCACGTGTTGGGCGCGGTCGAAAGCGCGTTCAGATTTGGATAGGACCAACCATGAGCTTCGAACTTCCCCCGCGGCAGGGCCCGCGCCCCGACACCACCGATTGCGCCCCGCATGAGCAGGTGTCGCAGAACTCCTCGGCAGAGATCCACGCATTTTTCAAGGAGAAGGCCTTCGCCCTGCCCTTCGTCGAGCGCTGCCGGTCGGGCATCTCGGTGCCCGGCGCCGAAGCACTGGTCTTGCCGGTGGCGCATGCCTGCGGCCCGCGTGAAGCCTTCATGATCGGACGCGAATTTGCCCATGTGCATCCCTCCTATGACGGTTCGTCGCACATGATGCTGCCGCTGGCGGCGGTCGATGAACTCATCGCCAAGGGATGGGGCGAACCGCACCCGATGGCGTCGGCCGGACACATCCCGGCAAATGCCGTCATGGCCTTTGCGCCGCGCGATGGGTCAGAGGTCGACGTCATGATCAAAATCCTGACAACGAGCTGGGACTTCGCCCGCGGCAAGCTGGCCAACCCCGCGCAGGTTCACATCCACGGCTGACTCTCTCTCAAAGAACAGGAATACGCCCATGGCAAGCTTTCAGAACGGACCATTTATCGTCACAGGCGCCTCCGGCCAGCTTGGACGCCAGGTAATCGATCAACTGATCGAGGCGGGCGCCGGTCCGATCATCGCGGTCACGCGCAACGCCGACAAACTCGCCGAGTTCAGGGACAAGGGGGTGGATGTTCGCCAAGGCGATTTCAACGCGCCCGAAACACTGGGTCCGGCCATCGCGGGCGGCAAGCGGATCCTGATCATCTCCACCGACGATCTGGAGCCGGGCAAACGGCTCGCGGCTCATTCCAATGCGATCACCGCCGCACGCGAGGCGGGTATCGACCACATCGTCTATACCTCGCTTGCCAGCCCGGTACCCGAAAGCCCCATCACTTTCAGCAAGGATCATCAGAACACCGAGAAGCTGATCGAGCAAAGCGGCGCCAGCTACACGATCCTTCGCAACAACCTTTACACGGATCTGTTGCTTATGAGCGGACCGCAGGCGATCGACATGGGGCAGCTCTTTGCCGCGGCAGGGGACGGACGGGCGAGTTACGTCACGCGCGCCGACTGCGCCCGCGCCGCCGCTGCCGCGCTGATGAATGCGACCGACCGCGAGGTCCTGGACATCACCGGGCCCGAATCCACCGGCCAGGCCGATATCGCGGCGCTTTTGTCGGACATCGCCGGCAAGGACATCCCCTACGTTCCGATGCCGGCCGAAGACATGGTGCAGGCGATGATCGCAAATGGCCTGCCCGAGTTCATGGCGCGTGTTTTCGTCTCTTTCGACCAGGCAATCGCCGAAGGCTACCTTGATGTGGCCAGCGACGATCTCAAGACGCTCACCGGCAAGTCCGGACAGTCGGTTACCGATTTCCTGACCGAAAACCGGGCGGTGCTTCTTCGGGCGCCGCAGTAACTATAGAGGCGGACAAAATCATGAAACTCTACAACGCGAATTTCTCGCCCAATGCGCTGCGTGTGCGGGCGGTGGCACACGAACTGGGCGTGGACCTCGAAATCGTCCAGGTCGACATCCGGGCCGGGGACAACCGCGCGGCGGAATTTCTCGCTCGCAATCCCAATGCAAAGGTGCCCGTTTTGGAGGACGGGAATTTCGTGCTTTGGGAATCCCGGGCAATTTGTGCCTATCTGGCGGGGCTTCGGCCCGAGGCGGGCCTCTATCCTGAGGGCCGCAAGGCGCGGTCCCTCGTCGATCAATGGACCTGGTGGCAAGCGATCCACCTTGGCCCGGCGATGCAGAAATTGTCCTTTGAGCTGTTTCTCAAAGAGAAATTCGGCATGGGCGATCCCGATCCGACTGTGGTCGAAGCGGAACGAAAAGCCACAGATCAGTTCCTTGCCGTTCTGGAAACCGGACTCGACGGCAAGGACTGGATCGCAGGCGCACTCAGCCTTGCCGACTTCTATCTTGCGACCACCTTCATGTATCGCGATCAAGCGGGGATTTTACTGGACCAGTACCCAGGAGTTGCGAGTTGGATCGACCGGCTAGAAGCGCGTGACAGCTGGCAAGAGGCTGTGGCACCCCTAAGGGCGCTTTTCCGCTGACGTCGTGATCCAGGGGGTAACATACCCCTGACGAGTGCCGAGGTTGACGATACGGTCGGCCGTTGTCATCGCTTTGATCTGATCGTGGGTCAGAAAGTCAACTGACCCAGCCTCCCGATCAGGTCATCCAGTTCGCGGATCATCCGCTCACCTGACAGTGAGCGATCCACCACAGTGGCCGCCAAGGCTTCGCGCGTGCAGTCATCCACGATGCACAACACACGGAACCTTTGGCCATTAGCAAAGGCATCGGACACGAAGTCCAACGACCAACGCTGATTGGCGCGATCCGGCACTAGGATGGGCCTGCGCGTACCCAGTGCGCGTTTGCGTGATCACCTGCGGCGCACGGCCAGCCCTTCCTCGCGATAGAGACGGAAAAGCTTCTAATGGTTCACTTCAAAACCCTCTCTGGCCAAAAGGATGCCCTAACTACGATATCCGAACCGGCGACGTTTATTCGCCAGTTCCCGCAGCCATTGGCGCAGGGCGTGGTCGCTCCGATCCTGATTCCGATATGACTGGGAGTTCCATAAGTCCTTGATCCAGGCCTGTGGGTCACAAAATCTGTTGTCGCTTCATGCAGTTCTTTACGAAAAATATCTGCGGTACCAGATGTTGGTTCTTACATACCGTGGGCAAGAAGCCGTGGAAGAACATCGAAAAAGGCCTAGTCCACATGCTTGCGGCCTTCTGACGTTCTGCGAACTTGGCTGGCATGACCCCGGGTCCGACGCGGATAGCGGACTTAACTCTTGCTGCGGGTCTTAGGCGCGCCGCTTTCGCCCGAGAAGTATTCGTCCCAGGTGCGCCCGAGTCATGCGCACTCTTGGCCAAGAGCCAACTTAACATATGCTCTCTTATGCGTTTTTTTGGCCACCCAAATTTCCCTGTAGAATTCGTCTTCTACAACTTCCCTGTGGACGATTGACTGGCGGCACCGGTATTGCCGGTGCCGCCCTTTTCCGAAAGAACGATTGAACGGCCCAAAATGTTTGAAACACGGATCATCCCGTGACCTGCGGATCGGCAGGCATCCCATTCCGGCGATCTCGCGCCGCTCCAAGATTCCTTCTCTACGCCTCCGAATGTAACATATATCGCGTGGCGATATTTCGCGCTCCATGTCCGTTTTACGGGCATGAACTTGCGGGACCGCGTAGCACTGAACATCCAAGACTTGAGACGCGCCCGCGGCCTCAGCCAAGAGGAGCTTGCTCATCGGGCCAACGTGAGCCGCGGCCATATGGGCAAGGTCGAGAACGCCAGGTTCGCGGCGTCGCTCGATTTGCTCGAACGCATCGCGAAGGCCCTGAAGGTCGACGCAGCCGAACTCTTTACAAAACGCTAGCTACTTCCCGCCAGCCATCGCTCGGTTCGGTTCTGATGCGCCGCAATCGATAGTCTAACGGTATGGCAGGAGTTCAATGAGCAAAAAACACACCGGCTGGCCCTTCCAGGAGGGCTTTATCAACGACGGAACGCACGAAACCCATGTGTTCACCGACTACCGCTGGAACGATGGATCCGTGAGCCGGCGCCAGTTTGTCGATCCGGAAAGCTACGACGTCAGTCTGGCAATCGTGCGGCCGTTTTCACTCAAGCTGCCCGATGGCGAGGATCAGTAATCGAACCACTCCGAGTGGTCCATGTTGCCCTCAAAGTCTCCGTATTCGACCATGATGCTGCGGGAATAGAAGTGCAGGAAGCCGCCGCTGGTCGGGTAAGCGATCTCCTGACCGCTTTCCGAGACGAATGTCGCGGGCCATGGGGTGTGCGATCCGTAGACCCGCTGGATATACTGGCAGGTCCGGTTCTCGCGATCGCAGGAGCGGATAGTCCAATCCCACTGACGCGGCTGGTCACGAGGTTCATAGGATCGTCCCGTGAACCAGATCACATGGGTGCGGTTCAGCCATTCATATTCCGGCAGGTTGGTGTCGAGTTCGCCCTCCCCACCTGGCCCGCCGAGTTCGACCGGCACATGGGCAAAGGTACAGACCCCGAAGGGCGGCAGGCTCGGCCAGGGCGTGATGCGACGAATCATGGTGCGATAGGCCTGCGCGCAGACAGCACTCGGGGGGAAGCCGCCCGCCAGACAGAGCATGATAGCGCAGTCGATATCATAGGCCCGCGCGTTCTCAGGGGCACCAAGAGCACCAAACACCCCGATTATCGCCGCCATCATCTGACGTTTCATGCCACTCTCCCGCAAAATTTGCGGCAACTATCGTGCAATATGTATTTTTATGCAATATGTCGTATTGACTCTATATGTCTTTATGGCCTTAGTGTCGTGAAGTAGAAGGGCTCTCAACGGGAGAGTCCAAACATGCCGATAGCGCGCAACCAGATCCTGATCACCATCGATGGTGTCAAAGACCTCCAGGAGGAGGGCATCGCGTTCCGCTGCCGGTATGAACTCGTGGGGTTCACGGACGATGGCAAGCCGCGCTACCAGTGCATCTACCTGCGCGAGGGCGAGCCGGAAGCCATCCTGGTCTCAACCCGCATCACCCCGCATGGACCAGAGCCCAGGTATTTCAACATATGGCCGGGGCTCTTCAAACATCATCTCGAGTTCGGTGACGGGCGCGATCTGCGCTTTGGTCCTGACTATGGGCTCACCCTCGAGGAGCGAAGCTGACGTCATCGCCTTTGCGCGTGATGGGTCGGTCCGAAGCTCCGGGTGGACATTCCATGGCGGCAAACCCGCTTGGATCGAGGCCGCGAACGTGCCCGAAAACAACATAACGGATCTTATCGGCTCTTCCGAGGCAGGGCCTCCTTCGTCCAGAATCCTTGACCTGATCCGCACCACTGCTGCCCGCCATCAGAGCAACCGCGCTCTCCGGCAGGTCGATCTTGGCGCGGACGCCTGGCAGCTGTTGTTCCGCGCCGTTGTCGAGGCAGAGAGCAGCTACAACCCCTCCGCGGTGAGCCCCAAGGGCGCCTATGGGTTGGGGCAGCTGATGCCGGACACGGCCCGCGCTCTCGGGGTCGATACGCGCAACCCCGCCCAGAACCTCGACGGCGCGGCGCGATATCTGCTCGCGCAGCTTGCCACGTTCAAGGATATCGACCTGGCGCTCGCGGCCTACAACGCCGGTCCGCACCGCGTGGTCGAATATTCGGGCATCCCGCCCTTCACCGAGACCCGCAACTACATCGCGCGCATCCACCGGATCCGGTCCAGGTTGGTAGGCGCGCCTGTGTCCGGACCAGACACCCGTGTCGCAACCCGTGTGCCAACCCTCATCGATCTTCAATAAAACAAGGGAAATCCCGCATGCTCAGACATCGCCTCAGCCGCCTCTTGCCCGCCGCCACAACCCTGGCGGCTTTCGCAACACCCGTCCTCGCGCAGGACTTGTCGCCAATCCAGACCATGCTGGAGACCGTCGAGGCCGCGCTGACCGGTCCGATCGGGATCGCGGTCGCCACGCTCGCCATCATCGGCACCGGCTTCATGTGCATGATGGGACGGCTCAATTGGGGCTGGTTCGCCTCGGTCATCATCGGGATTGTGCTGATCTTCTCGGCCGGCACCATTGTCGACGGGTTCTCCTGAGAAGAGGCTCGATTGATGACGTCCCTGCAAACTCGCATCCTCCGGTCGCCTCGAACGCGTTGTGCTTCGCAAACGCTGCCTCGAGCCGACCTGCGGATTCATTTTCAACTCTAAGCAGGGACGCATCGAAGTGGCAGAACGATCCCCCCTCTTTCTGGGCCTCGCCCGACCGCCCAAGTATCTGGGTCTCCCTGTCGGATACCTCGTAGTGCTGGCGACCGGGGTCGTTCTGCCGTTCATCTGGACCAAGTCGATGGTCTTCTTCCTGATCGGGATCGTCGCATATCCGATCCTCTGGTTCGTTGCCGACCGCGAGCCGCATTTTTTCGAGGTTCTGCGCATCTCCTACGGCACGGTGCGCGCGACGAAAAACCGGGCCTTGCACGGAGGTGACAGCTTTGGCGCTTGATGCGGGCACACTTTCCACTCACGGAACGGCCCTGCATCAAGCGGGCGGTAGGGATATCGCGCGGGAGAGCTACCTTGCGGAGCACCTCCCGTATTTTGCGCTGGCCAGTGACGATGTGATGGTGCTCCGCGAGGGCGACCTCCTGGCCACACTTCGCCTCGACGGGCTCAACCCGATGACCAGTGAGGACGCCCGGCTCGACGCGCTCAAGCGCGCGGTGGCGGCGATCGTCGCCCAGACCGGCAATGCCTTCGGATTCTATATCCACCGGATTTCCGTGCCACAGGATCTGGGGATGCGCGAGATCGAGGGCGACAGTTTCGCTGCCGCGATCGACGCCCGCTGGCAGGCCCATGTCAAAGACCTGCGTCCGGCCAAGCGCCAACTCTATCTCAGCGTCATCCGGCGCCCCGACATCTCCGCGCGTATTCCGATCCTGCGCGCCCTCGCCCGCAAGGCCTGGGTCAAGGACCGCGCGACGCGGATGCAGGAGCTGGACGAAGTCATGGGCTTCTTCGAGGTGGCATTGGCCTCCGCCAACCCGGTCCGCCTGACCCGCACGGGTGGCGAATGGCTGGGCTATCTCAACACACTGAACGCGGGCAGCTTTTCCCCAATCGCCTTCGGCCAAAGCGCTCTGCCCCTCTCGCACACCCTGAGCAATTGCCGCGCGACCTTCGACGGCGACGTTGTCACCTTGACCGACGCTGTGACAGGTGCGGTCAAATACGGCGCGATCTTCTCGATGAAAACCTATCCGGCGCTGACCGATGTCACGCTGCTCGATGCGCTCGATCTGCCGCTCGACATCGTGCTCACAAACTCCTTCAGCCCGATCCCGAACAACATCATGGCCGAACGCATCCAGCGCATCATCCGCCAGATGCATGCCTCCGACGATGCTGCCGTCTCCTTGCGCGAACAACTTGGGCAAGCGGCCGACGATCAGGAGGCAGGGCGCATCGCCTTCGGCGACCATCAGCTCTCGATCGCGGTCTATGCCCCCGACCGCGACACGCTCGAGCGCGCCGCCGCACAGATCAAGCGTGTCGGCCAGGAGATCATGTCGGTGATCGTGCGCGAGAACATGGCGCTGAAAGCCACCTACTTCGCGCAGTCGCCCGGCAACTTTGGCTACCGCGCCCGCAAGACGCCGATCTCCTCGATAAATTTCGCGGATTTCGCGGCGCTTCATGGCAGTGTCGAGGGGCGCGGCCCGGATGGGTCGCCCTGGGGTCAGCCGATCTCCGTGTTGCCCACGGTCGGCACCTCGGCCTATCGCTTCAATTTCCACGAGGCAGGCAAGGCGGGCAAGGAACCGACCGTCGGCCATACGCTCGTCCTGGGACGCACGGGCACCGGCAAGACACTGACCACGGCATTTCTCGCAGCCCAAGCGCAACGCGTCGGCGCGCGGCTTTTCTTCTTCGACAAGGATCGCGGCCTCGAGATGGCCGTGCGAGCCCTCGGTGGCCGCTACAACGAAATCCGCGCCGGGGTGCCCTCGGGCTTGAACCCACTCGATACCGAAATCGACGAACGTGGCCGCGCCTGGCTCTCGGATTGGCTTGCGACACTTCTCACACGCAATGGAACCCTCACGGGCGAGCAGTCACGACACATCCAAAGCGCGGTCGCGCAAAATGCCCATGCCGAGGGCTCGCTCAGACGCTTCGCGAGTTTCGAGACCCTGTTTCAGTCACTTGATGACGACGGCGAGCTGCAGTCCCGCGTCGCCGAATGGGCCCCGGGCGGCCGCTATGGTTGGGTCTTCGACGAGCCGGAATACGGTACCGGGCTTGAACTGGCCTCCGACATCATCGGTTTCGACATGACCGAGATCCTCGACATGACGACCGAACGCATGGCGGTGCTCTCCTACATCTTCCGCCAGATCGAACGCGTGGTCGAGGATCGCCGCCCCACCATCATCGTGCTCGACGAAGCCTGGAAGCTTCTCGACGATACCTACTTCGGCGCACGGCTGGAAAACTGGCTGGTCACGCTTCGGAAAATGAACTGCGTCGTGATCATGATGACGCAGTATCCGAGCCAGCTGCGCGACAGCCGCGTCGGCAAGACCATCGTCGAGACAGTGCCAACCCAAATCCTCTTCCCGAACGATCGTGCCACTGTCTCCGACTACGACTTCCTCCGCGTCAACGCCAAGGAGGCCGCCCTCCTTGTCCAGCCCACCATCGGCCAGCGCATCGCCCTTGTCCGCTCGGCGGGCGACAGCGTCTTCGTCGATGCCGATCTCTCTGCCTTGGGCGACCTCCTCCCCATCCTTGGCGGCGGTGCCACCGGCGAGGCCCGTGTGCCCGCCGATTGGCGCGCCAATCCTGATTTCTGGAGACATGTGATATGAATTCGAAACCTCTCCTCGCGCTTTGCGCCGCCGTTGGCCTTCTCTCGGCTTGCGAGAAATACACCGAGAAAACCTCGCCCTGCTTCGGACGCAATGGCGAGCCGCAGGTGACAAGGTCCGCCCTGTCCTTCTCGACCATGGGCGCACCGGCTCACGCAATGGCCAAACCCGACTGCACATTCGAGCCCCTGCCCCGTCCGGAATGAGCCGCGCCGCGATCATATCCGCCGTGTTCTGCCACGGCCTCAGCGCTTTGCCCGCGCTCGCCCAGGGCGTGCCGACGCAGGACAATTCCGCGATCGGTCGCGCTATCGCCCGGGTGACGGCACTGGCCGAGGATCTGGGCGTCCAACAGGACAAGGATCGCACCGAGTCCACGCTGGCCGATGTCCACGCCGACCAGCTGCGCGTCCTCGAAGAGATGACCGCAGCGATCACCGGTTCCGGCTTCGATATTCGCGCGCTCGAGGGCAATGCGGATTTTGGGGTGGCGGCGGTCTATCCCAATACCGATCCGAGTCCCATGAACAGTCGCCTCTTCGGCGAGGGCCGCGAGACCGTCGAGATGATGATCGTCGAGGTTGCGGGCGAGTTTGCGGGCGCGCCCGGCGTGGCCCGTGCCGGTCTTTCGGCCACCCAGTGGCGCTGCCTTTTTCAGGCCCTGATCAAGCAGGAGAGCCGCTTCAACGTCACAGCACAAAGCCCGGTCGGGGCCTATGGCCTGACGCAGCTCATGCCGGGCACTGCCACCGACCTCGGCGTCGACCGCTACGATGTGAAAGACAACCTGCGCGGCGGTGCGCGCTATGTCACCACCCAGCTCAATCGCTTCGGCAACATTCCCCATGCGCTCGCGGCCTATAACGCGGGGCCGGGACGCGTGATTGAATACGGTGGCGTGCCGCCTTTTGCCGAGACACAAGGCTACGTCCGCAACATCTCGAAGTTCTACAACGAATACCTGGCCGTGGTGGGGGGCGCCGACGCGCTCGGGACGCTCTCGCCTTCGGACTTTGCGCTCGCCGAATATGCCAGCATCTCCGAGGCGGGCGTCTATTACGCCGCCGATAGTTCGGCGACCACCGAACAGGTGATCAATCGCCTCCGCGCGATCATCCTGCAGATTGATGCCCAGCCCAATGCCAAGGCGGCCTGGGAGCTCAACACCTACGCCAAGGCCGAGATCGGCCGCATCCTCAACCTTCGCGTCCGGCTGATGGCAGCAAACCAGCAACGCGAGGCGGCCTATGCGCAGCACCTCACCTCCGACCGGCTGGCCGAGCGCGACTTCATGCAGATGGGAGTACCCGAATGAGACAACTTCTCCTGACCGTGGCTGCGGTCATCACACTCGGGCTTCCCTTGCCCGCCACGGCCCAAGGCGTGCCGACCTTCGATGGCTCGCAGCTTGGCCAGCTCGTGGCCCAACTCGAACACATGGCCGAGGACCTGAACGTCCAGATGCAGCAGCTCGCCACGATGCGGCTGGAACTGGAAACCCAGCTGTCGCAGCTGACAAACCTCGAGGCGCAGCTGACTTCGCTCATAGAGGGCAGCGGGCTCGGTGAGCTCTTCGCCACAGTCGAAGAATTCCGCGCGCTGCGCGGCAAGCTGGTGGCGCCCCTCAACACCGCGCAGTCACTGGCCAGCGGTGATTTCCTCGGCGGCTTCAATCCGGGCGTGGAACTGTCGGCCTCGGTCGAGCGCGTGCTTTCGGGCAGCGGCTTCACCTCGGAACGGTTGAGCACGCTCTCAGGCTCCGACCAGCCTGCCGACAACCGCATCGCCGCCTCCGCCGGGGCCAGCGCAATGTTGTCGGTCGCCGCGCAGGAAAGCCATGACGAAGCCGGTCAAAGCCTCGAGCGATTGGAGGTGATGGTAGGCAAAATCGACGAGCAGGACGGGCTGAAGGCCGCGGTTGATCTCAATACCCGCGTCACCGCCGAGCTCGGCATCATCCTGACCCAGATCTGGCGGCTGGAAGCGGTACAGGGCGTCAGCGCAGGCCAGCTTGGTGTCGTCGATGCCGCGACCCTCGCGGATGAACGCAAGTTCCGGTCGATGGCGGTGGATCCATGAGCAAGTCGATGAACCTCAACCTCCCCGTCATTCGGTCGCTTAACCTCGCAGCTCTTGTCCTGTGCGCCCTGCCCTGTGTCGGGATGGCGCAGATCCCGACCACGGATCCGTCCACCAACACGCCCTTCGGCTCGATGGCCATCGCGCGGGACGAGGGCGACGCCTGCGGTGTCCCCAAGCCGCCCGCCGATCTCGCCGAGACCGCCTACCTGCGCAACGGCTACCGCGCGATCCTGCGCATCCTGATCGCCGAAGAGGCGCTCGCCTCGGAGGCCTGCACCTGCCTGCTGGATCAATTCAGCTGGGATCAGGCGCTTGACGCGTTGCCTAGGTTCCAAACCTCGGACACCCCGCGCCTGCCCTTCAAGGTGCTGGACCTCTACGCCAAGGCCGATGCGCTGGAAGCCCAAGTCATGGAGGCTTGCCCACCGATACAGGATGGTGGGTAGATGGGGGTCATCCGCGACATCCTGGGCCAGGTCGACGCCGCAGTGAACACCGTGGCGCAGGACGGCTTCGTCTCCTCGGCCGCTTCGGTCGGCAACGTCATCTCGGCCGGTGCGACCCTCCTCCTCGTGCTTCTGGGAATCAACGCCGTGATGCAACTCCGTCCTCTGCCCTTCGGCACCGGCTTTGCCTTCGGGATGAAGGTGGCACTGGTCGGGATATTCGCGCAGAGCTGGGACAATTTCAGCGTCATCTATGGCGTGGTCACCGATGTACCCGACTCCGTCGGTGCCTCGATCCTGGCGCTCACCGGCTCGGGCGACGAGGCCGGGGTCTATGAGAGCCTCGACAATATGGTCGCGCGCATCACCGCCTATGGCGACACGATCGGCGACCGGGCAGGCTGGGTCTTCGGCGCTGTTCTCGGTACGATCTTCTTCGTCCTCTCAGCCATCTTCGCCGCCGTCACCGCCGGGATCATTGCCTTCGCCCGGATCGTCTTCGCGCTGATGATCGTGATCGCCCCCTTCATGATCGTGACCTCGCTCTTCAAACCGACCCAATCCCTCTTCGAGGCCTGGACCCGTGCAACCATCGGCTATGCGCTCATGCCGGTCGCCGCGGCAGGCGCTGCAGGCATCATCGTCGCCATCGCCGAGGCGATCGGGGACGCTTCCGCCGATCCGGGCGATGTGGAGACCGTGAGCCTCATCCTGCCCTTCCTCGTCATCCTGATCCTGAGCGCCGGGATCATGGCGTCGGTCCCCTATATCGCGTCCAACCTCACCGGCGTGGTGGGCATTGCCTCCAATGCCGTGGGTCTGACCGGCCTTGCACGCCAGGGTTTCGTGAACACGCGGGAGTATGGCACCGGCACCACTTCGCGCCTCGTCACCGGCAAATCGCCGCATGAGCTGAACCAAATGGCAAATGCGGGTGTGGTGAAGACCGGCGAGATGATCCGGCAAAGCCCCGGCGCGCTTCTCAGCGCCGCCAAGGCCTTCCGCAAACCCTGATGTGAAAGACGACTGATTTGAAGACAACCGCAACCCCTTCCGCGAACCACGACCGCGACGCTTTCGCGGCGGATTTCATCTACGGGCCCCGGCGGCGCGAGCGTTTTGCCTGGTTCGTCGCCGCCGCAGGCGTTTTGGTCGGCGTTACCGGCATGGTCGCGGGCGCGAGCCTCTTTCCCCTCAAGACAACCGAGACCTTCGTGGTCGTGGTCGACAAGGAAACCGGCGAGATGGACCGGGTCGCCGCCGTTCAGGCGCTGACGCTCTCCGAGAGCGACGCCATCATCCAGGCCAACCTCGTGGCCTATGTCGACGACCGTGAAACCTATGACCTGACAGACGGCGAGAGCCGCATCAACTCGGTCCTTGACCGCTCGGACGGTGATGCCGCCCGGACGCTGCGCGATCTCTGGTCATCCACCAATGAGGACTACCCGATCACCGTCTATGGGCGCGACGCCAAGATCGAAGTTGTGATCAAGTCCGTGAACCAAATCGAGCGCGGCGTGGCGCAGGTCCGCTTCACCCGCACGCTGCGTCGTCCCCGAGACACCCGCACCGTCACACGGTCTTACGTGGCCACCGTCGGCTACGACTTCCAACCCGAAACCCGCCAGCGCCTTCAGGACGTCTGGGCCAACCCCTTGGGCTTCGTGGTGACCTCCTACCGCGTCGACGCCGAGACCCTGGAGAACTGACCAAGATGAACTCCCTGCCCGCGCTTCTCCTGGCGCTTTCCCTTCCTGTTGCCGCGTTAGCCGAGGCCACGCCGCAAGGCGGCCCGCTCGACATCCGCATCCGCACCGCCGTCTACAATGAAAACCAGGTCTACCGGATCGAGACCGATCTCAGGCATTCGACAACGATCCATTTTGGGGCGGGGGAGAGGTTCGAGGCGGTGATCGTCGGCGACACCGAAAGCTTCCAAGTCGATCCAATCCCCGAGCTTGGCAACGTGCTCACGATCAAGCCGCATGTGGCGCAGGCCTCAACCAACATGACGGTGATTACCAACCGCCGCACCTATTCCTTCCACCTGCGCGAGGGCTCGATCCCGAACCGTACCGGCATGTTCTTCGAGGTCCGTTTTCGCTACCCCGACGAGGAACGTCGCGCGGCGGGTGCCACCCAGCCGAAGGGCCTCATAGCCCCACGCAACTACAACTACCGTGTTTCGGGCGAGGGGGATTTCCGCCCCAGCCATATCTATGACGACGGGCGCTATACGTATTTCGTCTTCCCGGAAAACGCCCGCCAGCCTGCCCTCTTCAAGGCCGATGACCAGGGCCGCGAGCGCACGGTCAACTGGACCCAGCAAGGCAACACGATCCGGGTGCTCGGGGTGAACACCTACTGGACGTTGCGCATCGGCGACGAGGCGATCTGCGCCGCGCGCGACGAAAGCGCCATCTACGTGAGCAACTGACCATGGCCGATCAAACCCCTCCCGACCTGCAGGACCGTCTCGACCAGTTTGGGGCACGCGGCAAGTCCAAGCGCCGCGGCAACAGCCTCGGGGTCGGCGCCCTCGCCGCCGCCCTCGCCCTCGGTGGGGCCGGGGTCGCATATTTCCTGGCCACCGGATTGCAGGAGGGTGACAGCGCCCTCCAGACCTCTGACGTCGAGACCTTCCAGGACCGCCGCCCAGGCACCGGCGGGCGGCTGGAGTTTCCGCCAGACGAGACCGAGCAACGGGTCAACGACGCGCTGATCGCAGTCGAGGAAGCGCTCGATGTGCCTGCGGCCCCTGCCCCTGAACCGAGCGCCGAGGTGCTGGCCGAGATCGCCAAGCTGCGCGAAGCTCTTGCCGCCAGCCAGGCCGCCCGCAACTCGGAAATCCAGTCCGCCGTCGCGGACCTGCGCGAAGCCTTCGACGAACAGAAGGTCGCGCTTGAAGCCACACTGGCCGAAAAGGAAACCGAACTTGCTAACCTGCAGCGCCAGACCGAGACCCGCATTGAAGGGCTGCAGGCCATGCTCGATGCCGAACGGGCGCAGCGCGAGGGGCTTGAGGCCGAACTCGACCGCGAAGGGCTGATCGCTGATCAGCGCCTTCTTGAGGAACGCCGCCGGCAGAAAGAGGAGCAGCGTCAGCGCGAGGCCGAACGCATCGCCGAGGAGCTTCTGACCGCTCAGATCAAATCCCCCGCCGTGGTCTTTGCCGACGGTCCGCGTGGTGGCCAAAGTGGCGCGGCGGTCGCCGAGGCCGCGGCTGCTGGCACCGGAGAGCCGGTCCTCTCCGGCAACGAGGCGTTCCTGCAGAGCGCGCGGCCGCTCGAGGTGCAGGAGGCCGCGCGTCTCACCCACCCCGAACGCACCCTGACCCAAGGGTCCGTCATTCAGGCCGCGCTCCAGACCGCCATCAACAGCGACTTACCCGGCTCCGTCGTCGCAGTCGTCTCCGAGCCGGTCCCGGCGTTCTCCGGAGACCGGATCCTGATCCCCCGGGGTTCCCGCCTTTTTGGCCAATACCGCTCCGGGATCGAGATGCACCAGAAGCGCATCCTGATCCTCTGGACCCGCGTCCTGACACCGGACGGCACCTCGATGGAAATCGCCGCTGTGGGCGGGGACCAGCTCGGCCGCTCGGGCCTCACCGGTCTGGTCGACACCAGGTTCGCGGAGCGCTTCGGCGGGGCGGCGCTGATCTCCGTGATCGGGGCGGCACCGGCCGTGGCGGCCGAGAGCGCCAACAATGAAACCACCAGCATTGTGTTGGGCGATGTTGGCAGCGATCTTCAGGACGCTGTCGGGTCAGTCATCGCCGACCAGGTCTCGATCGCGCCGACGATCTATGTCGATCAGGGGGCCTCGGTCACCGTGCTCGTGGATCGGGATGTGGTGATTTACTGATGGAGCAGGCGTCACCGGCCTCATACCTCGAGCGCTATCTCGACCCGTTCCGCGACCTTCTGCGGCGCGATGACGTGGTCGAGATCGCGATCAACCCGGACGGCAAGGTCTGGTTGGAGGTCGCAGGCGACGCCTCCATGCGCCACGAAGGCCAGACCGTGGACCGGACCACCGCCCTCAACATGGCCCAGACCATCGTCGGTGACGCCAAGGCCCGCGTCTCTGAAAAGAACCCCCTCGTCTCCGGCAAGGTGGAATATGCGGGCCGCCCCCTCCGGGTCCAGGTGGCCGTGCCGCCCGCCATCGATCGCGGTACCTCGATCACCATCCGCCTTTTCGCCTCGGGCAGCGTCAGGGATTACGTCCCGGCCTATCTCTTCGGCAAAGCCGTCTCGCTCGATGCGCTCCGGGCCAAGAAGATGAAAAACATTGCCAGTCTCGCAGAGGAAAACCTCGAGGCGGCGCTGCAGACCCTGGTCGAAGCCCGGCTCAACGTCCTGATCAGTGGCGGCACCTCGACCGGCAAGACCACCTTCGCCCGCCAACTTCTGACGCATGTCGATGAGCACGAGCGGCTGATCACCATCGAGGACGCTTTCGAGCTGTTCCCCGGGCAGCCGAACACCGTCGCCCTCCTGGCCGACCGCGGTTCTGGCTCGCAACGCGGCGCCAACGCTCTCCTCCAGGCCTCGCTCCGCATGCGACCTGACCGGATCATCGTCGGCGAGCTGCGCGGCGCCGAGGCTCTGACCTATCTCGAAGCCATCAACACTGGCCATGGTGGATCGGTTTCCACCATCCACGCTGAAACCGCGGAACTCGCCATCGACCGGCTTGCGATCATGGTGCTGCAGGCTGGGACACCGCTGACCTTCGCCGAGGTGCGGGAATACATCCGGAAATCCATCGACGTCATCGTCCAACTTGGGCGGGCCGAGGGGAAGCGGGGGATTACGGAGTTCTACTTGCCGGGAAAGTGAGACAGCTCGCCGTGCAGAAGCAATCATGCAGAAACCGCGGCGCTGTGGCCATCGCGGTGTCTACCGTTCGGGGAAAGCTCAACGACGCGCAGCAACAGGCGGCACGGACCGTCAATTCACATCTGCCAAATCGAGACGATCAAAAATCAGATACAAGCATAGACTTCCAGTCTAACTTCCATTAACTTCCGACTAGGAGGTATCCATGGCAAATGAACTGACCTTTGAAGCGATCCGGGGTGTGCAGTCTCGCACTGCCTACTACACCGTAATGGTGCCGATGAAAATGGTTCCACGCCTCTTCATCTTCGATGGAGATGGTTTGCCGCCTGACCTACGTGCACAACGTGTACTGTCGAAATCAAGGGTTCCGCAAATTGCGAGCTATCTAGCAGAAAATTGGGATAATTACATCCTATCTTCCCTTTGCGCTTCGGTAGATGGAGACCTCACGTTCACGCCGGCCAGCCGCGATGGTGCGCTTAGAAATGTCGGCACCCTCAGCTTTGCAATGGATGCGCGCATCATATTGAACGACGGTCAGCATCGCCGCGCAGCAATCGAAGACGCCCTGAAGACCCGACCTGCCCTAGAGAACGAGACTATTTCGGTCGTAGTTTTTGCGGATCGCGGGCTGGAAAGAAGCCAGCAAATGTTTTCTGATTTAAATATGAACGCAGTAAGACCTTCGAATTCACTCAATATACTTTACGACAAGCGCGATCCACTTGCGGGACTATCTGTTGAAGTGTTTCGTCAGGTCCCTTTCTTTAATCGTTTTCTCGAACTTGAAAAAAAATCACTCTCAAACCGAACAACGAAACTTTACACGCTGTCGAGTTTGCAGCAAGCGCATGAGTGGATGGTTGGCCCTGCGGCTGAACGCTTTGGCTCATCTACGCTCGACTACGTCGTACAATTCTGGAATGCGCTTTATAATATTATGGATGACTGGCAGAGGCTAGACGGAGGTAGTCTGAATGCACATGACCTTCGACAGAATACGGTACACTCCCATGGTGTTCTGTTACAGTCCTTCGGCGTTCTCGGAGGGTCGTTAATTGATGCCTTTCCTGATACATGGCCCGAAAAACTCCAATTACTGTCATCTTTGGACTGGTCGCGACGCAATGCCACCCTTTGGGAGGGCAAGGTAATGAATGACGCGCGTATGAATGGGCAACGCAGAAGCGTTCTACTTGGCGCAGCGGTTTTGCTCGAGACAGTCGGTTTGCCATTGGAACCCAGAATGAAAGCTGCGATCGACGCACAGGGCCAGGTTGCGGCATGAACACAGACAAAAATGCGAATTCGCCAACCGCGCCACTCACCTTCGACGCGCTAGAAGAACGGATCCGGGTCGCCTACTGTAACGACAATCGGCCTTGGGTCATTGGATATAGCGGCGGGAAGGATTCGACATGCGCACTGCAGATGATCTGGCGCGCGCTGCAGGCGCTACCAGAACCGGAACGGCAGAAACCGATTTACGTATTAAGCTCAGACACATTGGTGGAAACACCCGTGATTGTGGACTATATTGATGAGGCACTTGCGAAGATCAATAGCTCCGCCAAGTCACAAGGCATGCCAATTACGGCACATAAGGTTGTACCCGATATTGGCGATAGCTTTTGGGTCAATCTCATTGGACGCGGCTATCCTGCGCCTTCGCGGCGTTTCCGTTGGTGTACCGAGCGTCTGAAAATCGACCCCGCGAATGCATTTATAAAAAATCGAGTCGCAGAATTTGGCGAAGTAGTTATGGTCCTCGGTGTTCGGAGCGCAGAAAGCACAACACGAGCGCAAGTAATGGCGCTACACAAATTGGAAGGCAGCCTCTTTTCACGCCATTCATCGCTATTGGGCGCTTTTGTCTTCACGCCTATTGAAGCGCTATCAGTTGATGATGTCTGGGATTACATCCTGCAAACACCCGCCCCTTGGGGAGCCGACAACCGCCAACTGCTCAAAATGTACCGGAACGCTCAAGCAGGTGAATGCCCGCTCGTGGTAGATAAGAACACGGAGAGCTGTGGCAACTCGCGATTTGGCTGTTGGGTGTGCACTGTCGTGACTAAAGACAAGGCCATGGAAGCTATGGTCGACAATGGAGAGGAATGGCTCGAACCACTATTAGACGTCCGTGATTTCTTGGCGGAAACACTCGACCCGGAACGCAAGAAAGTGGTGCGTGACTTCCGCAGGAGAACTGGACGCGTCACACTCAACCGCTCTGGCGACGGTTTGGTCCCGGGCCCCTATAAATTCGAGTTCCGGCAGGAAGTTTTGAAGCGGTTGTTGGAAGCCCAGAAGGAGGCTTCCAACCTTGTTGTGGACGAGCCAGCGCCAACGCTTATTCATGAGGCTGAAATTCACGAGATCCAGCGCATCTGGCGCAGAGAACTAGGAGATTGGGGGAACACAGCATATAGGATCGTCAAAGAAGAACTTGGCAATGACCTCTACGCCCAGAAAGCGGACGACTTCGAGTTTTCGTCAAGAGACGGCGACATCTTGCGTCAGGTTTGCGATGAGCATGAAATCTCATTGCAACTATTGAGTGAGCTGCTCGATGCGGAACGAGCTGTTCAAGGCATGCGTCGCCGGACGTCCATTCATAACCGGATCGCCAGCATTCTCGAGAAAGAGTGGCGTTCGGAAGAAGAAGTGCTGGCCGATTTGGAAACAGATACCGAAGAAGGTGAATCTTCGAAAGAAGGGCTAGTCAGATGAAATTCCGTGAAATAGCCTTGGAAAATGTTGGCCTCTACGTAGGAAAGCACACTTTTGATCTGGAGACTGCGCCCTCAGAAGGAGCTAATGTGGTTGCCATTCTTGGGCACAATGGCGGCGGCAAGACCACTTTTCTCGACGCGATCCGACTGGCTCTATATGGCCGTAGATCACTCGGTCCAAGAACCGCTCAATCGACATATGAAGATCATCTTCTAAGAAAAATCAGTGCAACAGCTTCGTCTCGTGAGGCTGCAATCACACTTTCATTTGTGAGAGTAGAGAACGGACGGGATATTTCATACGAAATTACAAGAGCTTGGTCAGCAAGAGGCAAATCAATCGTTGAAACGTTAGACCTTGTCAGGGAAGGTCAGCCGATTTCCGACCTAGACCGCACGGAGTACGCCCAGTACGTAGAAGACCTTGTTCCATTTGGTCTCTCTCAACTGTTCTTCTTCGATGGAGAAAAAATTCAGGAAATTGCGGACGAGGACGGCAGCGTCGGACTTCGAGATGCCATTCGATCTCTTCTCGGGTTGGACATCATTGACCAATTGCAAACTGACTTGACAGTCTACACGAGCCGCCGGGCGGATCAAAACACATCTGGCAATATAGAACGCCTACTCGCAGAAAAAGAAACTTTGCAAAAAGAACTCGCGGCAGAACAAGATCGCCGTGCCGAACTACAGAGCAGGTGCGATCAAGCAGCCAGGCGCGTTGAGCGATCAGAAGCGGCATACCGTAGCGAAGGCGGCCGACATGCCCTGTCCCGCGAAGATGCCCTTGCAAGACTTCGTTTGGCCGAAGATGAGCAGGCCGAACTGAGCTCACAGTTAAAGCGCGCGGCAAACGAACTCTTGCCGCTGAGCCTAGCCCCACTCTTGGTACAACAGCTCCATCATAGGGCCAGTGAGGCGCGCCAGGAAAATCACTCGAATGCCATCCGAGATTTCGTCGATGCATTCGAAAAGCGATGCCGCACCGACAGATCGAAAATGAATATTTGGTCTGACAATCACTTCGATGATCTGCGTTCGGATTTCGACACCGATAGAGGGAGGCAGAATATACACCTCTTTGCCGAGCCTGATTGGATTCTTCAAAGACTCGGCTTGCTCTCTGACGGTCGCCAGAACCTCATGGCACAACTCGCCGCTAAATTTGACCGCAATCGGGAGCTTAGGGCCAAGCTCAAGAGAGAACTGGAGGGTTTCGACACGGGGCAAGCTGAAAAGGCACTTGCAGATCTGAAAGAAGCTGAGCGCACACTCGGCGGGTTAGAACGTGATCTGGAGTTCCGTGATGAAGCAATCGATCGAAAGTTGCGAGAGCTGGACACGGTTGAGCGTCGTTTCAAGCAGGAGGAAAACGCACTGAAAAAGCTAGCGCAGGAGGAGAGAGGTTCAGATTTCGCTCTACGTGCTCAGAGCGCGCTCGCTTCTTTTGGCAGCGCATTGCTGAAGGATCGTATCAGCCGACTGCAATCCGAATTCGTCGCATGTTTCAATCGCCTAAGTCGCAAGAAGTCCTTGGTTTCCAAAGTCGAGATCAACCCAACCGACTTTAGCGTAATCCTGATAGGCAGTGACGGTGTTACGATCGAGAAGAGTAGCCTATCAGCGGGCGAACGTCAGATATATGCGATCTCCATGCTTTGGGCACTCGGTAAAACGAGCGGGCGTCAATTGCCGATCGTGATTGACACCCCGTTCTCGCGGCTCGACCAATCTCATCGGCTCTCGATCGTGCGAGATTATCTGCCAACGGCAAGCAACCAAGTGATCTTGCTTTGCACCGATACAGAGATGACGCCAACTCTTGCTGAGACCCTTACGCCACATATCGCCCGGACCTACAAACTCGAAGCGACTACGGAAGCTAGGAGAACATCCGTCTCATCAGTAAATAACCTGTACGAGGAACTCGTCTGATGCATTTTACAAAACTCAGAGTATCCTCGGAGGCTACCGGTCGCCTGAGAATGCTGAGGCAACGCAGCGGCCTTACGCCAAACCTGTTATGCCGCATGGCGCTAACCTCATCTCTGGAGATGGGTCCAGTGGGCGGAATGGTTGCACCTGAGGAGAGTGGGCAAGAATTCAACGCGTATACTTTGTTCGGATCAGATCAACCCATTTTCCTGTCGCTTCTCTCCCTCGTTGAGACAAGCGATGAAGACGAGCTCAACGACGAGGAGCTCATACGCCGCCTGCGGTGCCACATAGACCGCGGCATAGGTCACATCGCCATCCGCATCGACACACCTGCCGATGCAGCTAGGCTGTTGGCAGGGGAGGCCGCATGACCCGATCTACAATCTATTTGGATCACAATGCCTCTACACCTGTAGATGAAAAGGTAATCGACAAAATCGTCGCGGCGATGCGCGAGTTGCCAGCCAATCCATCTTCCGTAGACCATCGCGAGGGAGCCGCCGCCTCGGCTGCCGTTGAAGAGGCCCGTGAGCGGGTCGCGAAGGGGATAAATGCCAGGTCGGCCGACATCATCTTCGTGAGTGGTGCGACGGAGGCCAATAATTTGGCAATTATCGGTACGATGCGTGCTCAAAACAAAACGGGCCGCACCCGGATTGTTACCATCGCAACAGAGCACCCATCGGTGCTCGAAGCAGCCAGAAATACTGGTGCCGGTACCGAGATCGTCGTACTCCCCGTTGACGACCAGGGACGGATCGACCTCAACTTGCTTGAGTCGGAGCTTAAAAGGGGCACAGCGCTCGTAAGCTCCATGGCCGCGAATAATGAAACAGGTGTCTGCCATCCCCTTTCGGCAATCGGGCGGCTTTGTGAAAAGTACGGCGCACTCTTTCACTGCGACCTCACGCAACTGACGGCATACCATCCCATTGACGTCCAATCGTGTAACATTCACCTCGCGAGCCTTTCCGGACATAAGATGTATGGCCCCAAGGGAACCGGTGCACTCTATTGTCGCCGCCGACGTCCTCACGTCGCACTAGAACCGATCCTTCGAGGCGGCGGCCAGGAGCGCGGGCTGCGCTCTGGCACTCTCAATACTTCTGGAATCGTCGGGCTGGCGGCGGCTTTCGAGCTGAGAGAACCGCGGCTGAAAATTGCCGCCAATATCGCTGATCTTCGCAACGCTTTGGAACGGCGTCTTGTCCAGGAAACGGGCGCCTTCGTAAATGGTGGCGAGGCTGATCGCTTACCCAATACTCTCAATCTATCGATTCCCGGCATCGAACCTCTTGCACTCATGAGACGGCTGAGTGGGCAGATTACTTTTTCGAGCTCCAGCGCCTGTTCGACACAGTCAGTAAAAGACTCGCATGTTCTTGAGGCTATGTTTGGCGCAAATACTGAGCGCACGAAATGCGCATTTCGCCTCGGTCTGGGCTTTGGCACTACAAAGGATCAAGTCGAAACTGCCGCAGAACTATTTATCGAAGCGGTATCCGGCATTCGTCAGGGCCGCGTAGGAAGTGCCGCCTAACTTCAGAAATTTAAGTTGAAGATCCTCATCGCCTGCGTCCTCAAGGCCTCCTGCCGCGCTCTCGCTTGGTCGGCACCCCATTCGTCATTCTCGGCCAAGACTTGATTGATCTGCAGGCGGGACTCCTGCAAAATCGCCCTCTTGTTATGGAAAGGTCTATTGCCCGCCCGGTTGTTCTCATCCTCGCTAAGCAATGTCAGATTTCCAAGCTTATGCAGATGAGGTAGCATCTCCACTCCCGCCTCTTCGGGGTTTTGTGGGCTGACATGCTCCAAAGTCATTGCACGAATGTCGATCGATACATTCGGGGCCATCACAGTTGGTCGGCCGTTTGCTTGGCCGTTGTACCAAGCCGACATGAACTCTGAGATGGCAAGAAGGTACTTTAGCTCCTTCTTGTTCTTGTCGTAGTCCAATCCATCAAGTTGGCGCTCTAGCGCGTCAGTGGTCGCATAGCGATCCAAAAGATCTCTCAAGATTGCCTCCAGATCAGCGAGGCGATACTCGTTTGGAGTATTTCTAATCTTCGTGATCATCGGGCCAATTTTTCTATCGTATTCGGCAATCCTGGCGCGCGCCAACACCCCGTAGCGAAACGCAAACCGCTCAAGGACACACATCAAACGTTCTTGATGGTCTGCATGAAGACTCTGGGCCGCATAGACGAGAGGGAGGATCCAATGTTGCTTCAAGTCGCGAAGCGTGTAAGCAAGCCGATCCGACATAACCTGTGACAGGTTCAACCCGCCGCCGGCGATGTTTCCTTCAGCGAGGGCTCTGATCTTCAACATATCCACTTTGAGAGCTTCAACTCTCTGGACGAGAGCTCTGGCGTCTGCTGCTCCCAGCAGCTCACCGCTCGCGAGCTCCTCAAAGTGCATCGCCTCAAATTCAGTAGATGTGCGGGCGATATTGAAACGCCGACCCGTCCGCGCTTGGTATGCAAGCACAAGGTAGTCATCGGGATTGGGAGCGATGCCACCTATTTCCCTCCATGCCACAGCCAGCTGGTCTCTCTCCGCCGCTTCCAGCCTTTGACCGGCCCGCTCCATCGTGGTTGCACGAAGAAGATCGCAGTCGCTAACAGGCAGGCCTCTGTTGTTCAGAACTCTAAATATCAGGCTCGCGTGTTCGGGGGCATTTGCCTCTATGTGCACAACTTCCCAGTCCTCGAGGGCGCTCGCGTAAAACTGGTTCAGCGCATTGAACTCACGCTCATGCGAACCCGTGGCATCCCGGCGTTCCTGAAGCATAGCGAAACATGCTTGATACGCCGCTTGAAGTAGCCGATGCGACGGAGCTGTTGTTTGCACATCATCCCCTCTCAAAAGCCCTTTGAAAACAGCATCATCGGTATCATTCAAGGTTAACGGATAGACATCTTTGGTTTCCATGAACTCTAGGTCTTTGTTCATGATGAAGCGCGTAAAAAGTGTTTCCGCCATTGTCGACAACGCCGATGCTAACCCCGGAGAACCCTCGCGAAACAATTCAGAAGCCGAGAGGCAATGTTGGCGCAGGGACGCTACAAACAGCAAGAAGGTGGCAAAGCGCTGTTGGCCGTCAATGACTTCTCGTCTGGGTCGCACCAAGCCGCCAGGGTCTTTTGGTGAAGTGACCACTGAGCCGAAAAAATGCCGTTCGCGCTCTCCATTTATTCGTCTTTGCCAACAACGCCGCACGTCGTCAATGAACGCATCGATTTGCTCATTTTCCCATTCGTAGGCGCGCTGGTAAGCGGGCACGCGAAAGAGTGTCATACCACCAAAAAGTGCGGACACAGTGGTCGGCGTAGCACGCTGGCACAGCAGATCTGAGACTTTTTCCATTTTAGATGACGTTATCCAATTTCACTTTTAAGTATGCCCTGATAGCGGATTAGAAAATTCGATGGGTCCGACGGCTTTGGTCCCATTCTGCTTCGGAGCAGTTCAAATCCGCCGGCGGCATACAGATTCAAAATGTGCATGCCCTCCGCCGACAAACGCGTGGGGGAGGCAACTTGAAGCAGTTTCGAGATCGACCTCTCTAGCTGCTGTTCGGAATAGTCTTCAGAATGAAGAGCCGTTACTTCCGCATCTACCAGCATCCCTGCGATGTACTCACGGTATGGCTCATACTCATTGGGATAACTTGCAAGAAAGTTGGTTCCATCGAGCATTTCATTTGTACCTGTCTTTCTGCAAGAAAGACCAAGCATAAGTCCCGCATAATATGCGTCAAAAAGGATGAGTGACCCTCGAGCCGCATCTGATGACTTTTTTCGGCCAAACATCCGTTGATCGACATAATCGAAATAAATACGGGCCTCCTTGTGGAGCACAAATCCACGCGCCCGGGCGTTTTGATCAATTGTCATACCGATGTTCTCCCGCTTTGGAATTGGAAGAATGCGCTCTTGCTGTCATCTATTTTTACGGATCCGTCCGACTGATCGATTGAAGCTGTTATAAATTGGGTGTCCGCCCGCCCTTCAAAAGAATCGGCAAAGCCCTCACGCTCACTCGAAATGACGAAAATGATGAGTTGGTCAAAGATCTTCGGGATCAATGCGCCAACGTTCTTCCGCAAAACCAAGTCTAAGGAGACGGCCGGAGAGTCGACAATGAAGGGAAGCCGCGCTGGCGCTTCCGCCAGGAGGGCGGTCAAAAACGCATAGCAAACCGCGAGTTTTTGCCCTTCACTCGCACTATCTTTCGGGAGGTTTTCTTCGTTAACAAGATGAAGGCGGCCGTCGATCCTGGACACGCGGATGATCTCATTGTCCAGAATCTTTTCCAGCTGAACGTTTGTTCGATCTTTGACGAACACTTGAAGCCGTTCTTTGGAGAGCTTCCGCGCGCGCCTCGCTGCAAGGATCAGTTTGTCTGCAGCCGTAAAGTAGCGATTATTCTCGCTGGCTGTTTCGTATGCTTTCCTGCGCTCTCTTTCCATTTCTCGGCAAGCGGGAAGGTTTCGCTTCCAGTCGGCCTCATCAAGCGAAATAGGTACATCCGTCAGAAAGCGGAGAGCCTGATCTTTTCTGGCCTTTTCCGCCGACAGCTCCCCTTTTTCAGATGTGAGCCTCTCTACTTCCTCCATGCCGGCTTGCGCTTTCTCGATATCCAGGCGCGCTCGTTCTTGTCCGACCGAAGTCAGCCGATCCTCGGCATCGCTCAGGTCTTCGATCACCTCGGAGAAGGAGCGCCGATCGACACTGTCCGTAAGCTTGTAACGAATATCGTTGATGACGCTTACTTGCTCGTCACCTAGATGATCGTCGGCATGCGATAGAATATGGCTCCGCTTCTCGTCATCCAATTCAACGCCGCAAACGCACCTGTCCTGTACTGCAAGATCTTCGAAAAAGGATCTAGAGGATCTCGGCAACCTTTTTTCTTTTAGCGTCTCACTTAAGGTGTTTAGTCTCGCGGCAACAAAAGTGTGGAGACTTAGTGGGGACCGAAAGCTCGAAATTGCACTGCTAGAATATTTTGCGATATCACTACTCGCAGCTCGACTTCGATCATCAATATCCTTCTGCCTCTCCTGAAACTCCTCATTCTCGTAACCCAACTCGCGGCAACGATCGTCGATTTCGTTTAATCTTCCATCAATTCCTTTGAGAGCTCGATCAAGCGACACTTTTTCCTGATTGAGCTTAGCAAGAACGTCCTTCGCTTCGGTGTACTCTCGCTCCAGTCGATTTACAGCCGCTTGTTCAGAAGCAGTGGTTACATCCCTGTTTCGCTTCTTTCGATTACCTTTAAGGGTCTCTATTCGGCCGACAAGATCGTCAAAAGAATCAGTTCTATATAGCGCCTCAATCGCCTTGTCCGCAGCAGCGGCGCCGTCTTTGAGCATATCTTTTGCAAGTTCACCATCAAAGACGAATAGATCAATACTTCGACTCAAAGCTGAGGCTAACGCAGGGTCGATCGAGTTTAGGAGGTGTCCAGATTGCTTACCGCTTTGGACGGTTGTTGTGTAGAAATAGTGACGCCCCATCTCAAAATCGAAGGCAATCCGAAACGTCAACCTTTCTCCGTAAACCATGAGAACGAGCTCGAAATATCCTTCCTTAGTCGTTCGGTCAGCCTGCAATGCTGCAATCGAAAGTGATTGATCCAAACGGCCTGTTAGTGCCGACCGCAGAAGCGCCATCGTCGTGGTTTTACCCGTTCCGTTTGGCATTTGCAGAAGGACGTGACTGTATTTATCCGGATCAAGAGTGACAACGGCATCGCGCAGATAGCCGCGCAGCCCCTTTGCGTTCCAACCTAGAACAAGAACGTTATTACTTGTCACGTTGAGCATCCTCTTCGAGGATAATTTCTATTGTATCCTCAATCCTATGTGGTGGAGGCAAAGCTTCTAACGTCGCCTTCAGCAATCGCTCAGTGGACTGCTGAACCGAAGTGCTGTGAGAAACTTTCTTGGAAGCCTCTGCGATCGCAGCTGCAATTTCTTGTGCAGCCGTGGTCTGATCCTGACCATTCATAGTTCTTCCCTCCGCGTCCCGCTCAGCTCGGTAAGCCACTCATAACGTCTAAGGTCAGTCGTGTCGCTGTCATCTTCATCGCCGAAATCGATAAAATCCAATACATGCGCTCTTTTATTGACGTTGCTAGGATCGGTACGCAAGCAACGACCAAGTCGCTGGATGGTTTCGAGCTTGGCCCGCGCAGATGAAAACAGAACAATATTCCTGACAGATTTAATGTCGATGCCTTCAGATAGGCGATGGCAACTCACCAAACAATCGAGTTTCCCCTGGGCAAAATCCAACAAGCGCTGCGGCTCATCTCCTTCATAGTAGGTGCCAAAGACAATGCCCGCTTCCAAAAGATACCTCTGGACCAGCTCCCCGTACTTTCGCGTTTCTACGAAGATAAGAGATCTCTCATAGAGCCCAGGGTTTGCCGCTAAGTGGTCCTTGAAGGGCTCCAACTTCTCAGTCGTAACCTTTCGAACACGTGACAGCTCGCGATAGAGCGCTTCATCACTTACAACTTCACCCGCCGCTTTTTTCCCGTGATGTCGTTTGATCAAGTTTCGAATTTCCACCCGATCTTCATCCGATAGTTCGTACTCCAGGGCGGTGTAGTCGAACTCACACAAGATGCCCCTACGAATTGCATCTTCAATTTCAAATTTAAAGATTACTGGGCCGATTTCCGTTTCGATGAAACCGTTACCAATTTCATCATACTCTCTCTCTGGTGTTGCACTCAGCCCCAATCGATATCCAATCGGAGAAACCCATCCGGTCAGAGAGCTGACTTGCGCGGGAGAACCGAAGCCATGCACCTCATCGCAAATTATGAGTGTCCTTTCTAACGCACCATCTGCGCTGGAAAGGAAATCTGACAAATAGCTTTGAGAAACAAGCAACAGTCTCTTTCCACGACTGGCGACAAATCGCGGCCCTTCCCGATTTTGACCAAAATGGCGATAGATCCGGTAGGCGCTGTCCGTCACCATTGCTTGGAACCATTGTTCTAGCAGGTCATTTCCCCGCATCGTTACAATGACAGTATCTACTAAGTTTAGAGACGTGAGCATTTCGATGATACGAAGTGCGGTTCGCGTCTTTCCAGTTCCGGTAGCCATTTCAAGCACACCGTTCTTTTTGGACAAGAAGCACTCAATCGCGTCGTCTTGGTGGCGCCACCTGCTATCAGCTTTGTCTCGTCGTTCGGAACTACGGCTCGGTCGATAGAACTGCGCCAGGTTTGCACGGATGGCTTCGGGAATATCGAAGCATCGGACATTCGGGTCGCTGTTAGTCCAGAGCCGCTCAAAACGCTTGCGATGCGACTCAACCCGCGAGGCATCTCGTGGGTCTGCCCAGCTCAGGAAGACGTCAAGGCTTTCAAAATTTCTGCGCCCTTGCTCCGTTTCGTTTTGAGAACCGTGGAACACAACACTATCACCAGTATGGTCCCTAAAAATTCCGAGCTTAGGATGATAATCACCACTTAGCTTGCCGGTTGGGACGGCCAACCGGACAGTCAGAAGCTTCTCAGCAATCATGTAGGAGAGTGTTTGAACGGGTTTGGAACTCGCGCTTTGTGCAAGTTCGTCCACCTCTTCTCTCAGCGCTTGAAGGAGCACCTCATCGTCGATCGCATCCGCGCCTTGTTTGATCGCTGCCCAGTCTTCAGGCTTAAGCTTGGGACTAGTCAGTAGTCTCATTGTTCCGCCGTTTTGCGCGAAACCCGCGATCCCAGTCGCCACCCGCTGTAGCCAACCTGAAGTGAAATAACCCACACCCCGGTCATAAGACACGGAATGAGCAAGGCACGGGTTCATCAGAACCTGATCGATGTCATCCTTCGACGTGTCAACGTCAGATGGAAAGGTTAGAGATCTCAAGGATTTGTTCATGGGACGATCCTGCATCACACAGGCAAAACTTGGAAGGTGGAAATGTAGAGCGCCCTACTACGTAAGGCCTACACGGGGGAGACCATTCGGCACGGCGCAACCGATGAAACTCGCTAACCATTTTTGATCAGAACAGCGCTTTGCCAAGTGATATCACTTCGTCCAAGAAGATCTGGACGCGTCTCGAGACGTTCAAGGTGAAAGCCAAAGCGCGTTGCCAGATCCATCAACTCATCCATCGAGACCTCGTGGATAGCCCGCGCCGGGTCTGCCGGACCTAAGCGAAGCGTAATGTAGACAGCCCCTCCTGCCTTGACCAACGTTGCGATTGAAGCAACAGCGGCTTCTCTATCTTCTTTCGCTATGTGCATCCAAACTGCGCTCAGAACGACAACGTCGAAAGTTGGCAGGTCACGCCGCACGACCTCCAAGTCTGGCAAAGCATCACGTATCCAGGTTATTGGCATGTCTTGGTGTGCGTGACGAGCAATCCGCAACATTGCACCCGCAGGTTCCACCGCAACGACCCGATGCCCAAGAGACGCAAGCCAAGCCGCATCACGCCCTGTACCGGCGCCGACATCAATGATGTCCAGATGAACGCCCGAGAATTTGTCTTCTAGAAGCCTCAAAAGACCAGGATGAGCCGCTGCGGCAGAGATGCCCTCGTAGCTTTCGGCCAAGTCCAATGCATGGCGATCATAGTATGCTGCCGCTGCGTTTTTCCGCATGGGATTTCCTACTTCAGACCAATCAGTTTGATAAAATGTCATGATCCAGAGACCAAGACTCGTCAAACTGGCCAAGACGAGCATAACTTGGAAGGACCGGCGCACAACGAGCGGTTTGTTGTACCAGACATCACCTTTTGCAGAAACGAAGTCTGCTGGAGATCGCCTTTCTATCCAGTTGAGTGTCTGCTCCATAACGTAACGAAGTCTTTGTATAACAAGGAACAAGCAAGCATTGCCAACGGTCGCCAGAAACAGCAACGCGAGTTGGAAAAATGGCGAGTTCTCAACCTTCGAAACCCCAAACCAAAGTCCACCAGTTAGCGTCATGGAGATGAGCGGGATCTGCCACATCTGATGGTTGAGCGATCGAAAGGTCTCATGGTTCTGCACAAAAGCCTGCTCGCTCAAATCCGACTGGTGTACCGCTGGTTTATTTGTCATCACTTCATCTTCTTGGTTCGGTCAAAACAAGCGTACGCTCTTCATAAAAAAAGAAGAAAATTGAGCACTCATTCTTTTGAATTCCTCTCAGGAACACAAGAGACTCAGAACATTATTTCAAAAGGCACGGAGCAGTCATCACCCGCCCAACAACTCCTCGATGAAATCCTCCTGCCGATCGAGCGCCGCCTCCCATTTCTTCGGCACGGCGGCGTCCCGCTCTAGCGTCTCTGGTTCAAGTTGCCCACGCCCGGCCTCCATCGCCATCACGCTCATCGCTCGCGCTTCGCGGCGCTGTGAACGGTCCCGGACCGGCGCGCGTTCGACTGGTTTGACTGCCTCGCCCATAACGGCCTCGTCTCCATCCACGCCGCCCCAGGGCCCCAACCCCTGCACGCTCGGGGGATAGGGGAAGGGCTTGCCCTCCTGGCGGGCCAGCATCTCCTTGAAGAAGGGATCGTCGTAATACTTGATCCGGCTGGCCTTGATCGGATGCTGGGGCGAGGCAAGAATGATGACCTCGTCGGGGTCCATCAAGCGCGCTTCGGTTTCCGACAGAAGCGGCCGCTCTTCCAGCCGCGCCGAGGTCGAGGTCGCCCCGAGGAAGCCCTTGTTGCGACCATACATCCGGGTCACTGCCTCGCGGGTGGTGCTGCCGACGGCGGCGGAGACCTCCTTCACGGTCCGCTGATCCCGCGGGGTGATGTAGAGCTTCAGCCCTGCCCCATTCTCGAGGCTTTCGCGACCTTCAAGTCCGTAGATCCGGTCGAGCGAGGCCAGCGACTGCGCGATCATCGCGACCCGGCCGCCATAGCTCGCAAGCGAATGGATGGCGCGTTCGAGATAGGGCATGGCCCCCATCTGCTGGAATTCGTCAATCATCATCATGACCGGCCAAGGCTCATCCGGGCCTGGTTCATTCAGGCGGATCGAGGCGATGAGATCGGCGAACATCAGGCGCAGGAGCGGCGCCAGGGTTGCGATGTGATCCTCGGAGACCGCGATATAGAGCGACTGCGGTTGCTTCCGGAATGTCGAGAAGTCGAAGTCGCTCGACTCGGTGGCCGAGCGCACCGCCGGGTTGTCCCACTGCTTTAGACCGGCGGTCATCAGCGCCTGGATGTTCGAGGTGAGAAGTCGCGACGAGGCTGAGGCCGCGTTGGTCCAGAGCTCGCGCAGGATGTCTGCCTCGGCCTCGTCGGCATAGGTCTTATACTGGGCGTTCTTGTATTCGCCGCCAGCGACGATCTTGTTCACCTCGCCAAGGTTCGGCGTGCCACGCTGGATCGCCAGCAGGCAGGCCGCGACAAAGATCGACTTGCCAGCTTCGGAGAAGGTGTCGAGCGTCTTGTTGTCCTTGTCGAGGAAGAGGTCGGCGAGGATCGAGACCTCGGTGAAACGCTGCGCGAAGCTCGGGGCCCTGGCGATCCGAGCGAGCGGGTTGTAGCGATGCGTGGCATTGGCCCAGTCGAAGGGGCTGAAACGATAGACCTCGTCACCGTTGAGGGCTCGAAGCCGCGCGGTCTTCTCGAAATTCTCGCCTTTCACATCGAGCACCACGACTGAGCCCGCGAAGCTCAGAAGGTTTGGGATCACGAAACCCACGCCCTTACCTGCGCGGGTCGGTGCCACCATCATCACATGCGGGATCGTGGTCGAGGATATGAACTCGGCCTTTGAGCTCGGCGCGCCGAGCTTGCCACAGACGAAGCCCTTGCCCGGCGCTTGTAGCATATTGTTCTTCTTCAGCTCTGCCTTAGTTTGCCAATGGGCCGAGCCGTAATCGTCCCGCTCCTTCTTCCAGGTCCAAGCGAGCGCCAGGGCGCCGAGGCCAATCGCCCCGAGGCCGACAGCGCCAAACCCCACCTTGAAGGCCTCGGGATGTGCCGCGCGGGTGCCGGCGCTCGCGTTCCAGAGCGCCAACATGTCGAAACTCTGAAACCCGGTTTTCAGGGCCAGAGTCAGGTAGAAGGCGGCAATGATGGTGCCGATGACGGCGCCGCACACCACACCGAAGAAAAGCGCGGCCCAGAGGGGAAGTGTCTTGGTCATGGTGGTCATCTCCCCTTTAGAATTCCATCTCGTCGTCGAGACCGCGGTCTAGTGATTTGTTTCGGGCAAGATCACGCCCCATTTCCTGCGCCTCTTGCTGGCCGCGCATCTGCGCCACCTCCGTCGCCTTGTCCTGCTGCAACCCGGCGGCGCGGTCGGTGAAGACCCGGTCGCCCGTTTCCTCAAACGTCATCTCGAGGTATTCCTGCGTGACGGTTATCTGGTCGAGCTTGCTCGGCAGCGCCGAGTCCAGCACCTCGTAGTTGCCACGCCGAAGTTCGGCCAAGCCCTCCTCGCCCAACTCCTTGAAGAGCTCGGATTGCAGGGTCCGCTCGACCGTCTCTTCCTGTTCCTCAGTCAGCTTGCCGTCCCGCAACATGTCGGCGAGGTCCTGCAGGTAGGGATTGGGCGTCCTGTCGTCTTCGTCGATGAGCGGCAGGATTTCCTGTTCCTCTTCCGCAAGGGTCCGACCGATCTCGACCCCCATCTCCTTCGCGCGTTCCATCAGCGCGTCCATCACCCCGTCGACCTTTTCCAGCGCAGCATCGAGCTGGTCGTCATTGGCGGTCTCCACGCTGAGACCGCCCTTCGCCAAGACTGCGTTCATGTCCCGCTCGACCCAGTCCTGCGCCATGCCGTAGTTCCGCGTGCCACCCGTCGCGATCCGGGCTACCAGCTCCTCGCTGTCCATGCCCACCTCCTCGGCGCGCTTGAGCACATCGCGCAGCCCCTCGTCATTGCGGGACTGCAGCGCAGCGATCAGCACTTCGCTGCCTGCCCCCGGCGGATAGGGCTCTTCAAGCTGCTTGCCAAACCGCGCGCGCAGATCCGGGTCTGGGACCATCTGCGAGAGGTCCGCGATGATCGGCGCGGCCTTGGCCTCGAACGCGGCCCGGTCGGCCGGGTCCAGTTCCTCGGCCTTGAGCCTCAGCGCCTCGATCGTGCGCTCGGAATAGTCGATCGCGTCACCGACGGTCTTGATGTCCTTCATGTCTATCTCTCCTTGCGCGTAGTTCCACGGCGTGCCGGAGCCAAGCCCGTCCGCCATGCCGCGCACAGCGCGGGCCATGTGGCGTTGGTCCATCCGGTCCAGCAGGTCGGCGAGGTTCTTGTAGTCCTTGGCGAAGCCCACCACCTGAGCATGCGCGATGGCGGATTCCTGGGCCGTCATGACGATCTCGCGCGGCAGGCGGGCCTCTTCCTTGGCGCGGTAGATTTCCTCGATCCCGGCGGGCTTCTCGAAGATGCCGCGTTCGAGCCGGGTCGTGGCGTCGAGCATGACGCCATAGCGTTCCGCGATCTCGGCCTGTTTCTCGCGCATGAGCTGCGGCGACATCACGCCCTCGGCCCAGCAGGAGAACCAGGTACCGTTTTCGACGCCGCGATTGTTCAGGATGATGTGGGCGTGCTTGTGCGCCCGGTCGTCATGGACCGCGAGCACATAGTCCCACTGATCCCCGTATTCGCCGCTCTCGAAGAAATGCTCCGTCCAGTCCATCGCTATGTCGCGCACCTGCTCGACCGTCACGTCGGTCGGGAAGGACAGCAGCATGTGTGAGGTGAAACCGAGCTTGGTCGAGCCGCGCCAGGTCCCGACCCAGTCCTCGATGATGTCCTCTTTCTGCTCGTCGGTCAGCACCGCCGCGTCGGTCAGCGCATTGGTCATCGCCGAATAGGTGTAGACCGCCTTGTCGTTAATGTAGGAGATCTGCGCCCCGAGCGAGGTACGCGTCTTGCACCCCCCCGCCCGGATCCGCTTGAAGACCGCCGCGCGACTCTGTCCCGAGGCCGCCTTCAGCGCATTGCGCGCCGACATGGACCCCACGCGCGCGAAACTGCGACCCTGCCGACGCCCCGCCAGACGCGCGTCGATCCGCGCCGCGGCCTGGCCCCGGATGCGCTCATCCTCCCAAAGCCGGCCCATGACCGAGGTGTAAAGGGCGAGAGGATCAGCCATTTCGAGAGTTCCGGTTCTTCAGAAAATCATCGGGTATCGCCGTTCGCGTTCGAGGCTTGCCGAGAGGCAGCGAAGGGCGATCCAATTCTGAACCGGAACTCTCACGCACGAGCCTCAGACCGCTCCCGATCACGCGCGGACCGTCCTCCAGAACTTCGCTCTCCGCCCCCTGCCCTTCTTCCTTTTGCGGCCTCTCCTGATGACGCAGGGCCTGCGCCGCATCCTTCATCCGGCCCAATTCACGGCTCATGGACTGCGCCAGATCGAGCAGATCGATTAGCACCGCCCGATCTGCCTCCGAGACCTCGAGCCGACCACGATGCACCGCCTTGGCAAGCACCAATCCGGCGTCGCTCACGTCCTTCGCCTGACGCCATGCCGCGCAGAATTCCGCGACCAGATCGCGCGGCACATCGAGGAATCCGCACCGCCCACGCAGCACCGCATTGAGCGCCTGCGACCGGTTCGCATAACCCCGTTCGCGCCACTCCGCATCGAAGGCCTCTAGTTCAGATCGGCTGGCTCGGAACGCCACCGTCTCGCTCGGATCACGCACCGCGATGCCCTCGCCCGCCTCTTCTTTCGCCAGCCGGTTCACATGACGCGGGGAGATACCAAACGCTGCCGCCAGATCCTTCGCGCTTTCGCCCGCCGCAAAGCGCCGCGCGACTTCGATGCGCTCTTCAAGCTTCAGATTTTTCGCTGGCCTCGGCACGGGTCAGACCCCTCGGACAAAATGTGCAAACATTGGCCATATCCTGCCAACGTCTTCCTTTTCTCCTTCGCTTATACTTCAATACATCACATTGCGCAATATTACGTTTTGCATGATGTGTGTTTTTGCTGGAAATGGGACGCGTTCTAAACCGCAGCGCAGCGCGACATGGAACGGGTCCCGTCCTCATCAATGAAGGACAACCAGTTCGAAAAAGCTTCCGAAACTTGTGTTCAAGACGCACGCGACGACAGGCAAACCGAACGCCCGAACCAGCCACGGATCGGGCACCAGGAACACGAATACGGCCCGCGCGGGAAGGCGCGGGTCACACACTCTGAGTATCCGTCATGTGCAAGCGCGATTTTTGACCCACATGCGATCAGCCTTGATCAAGGCGTTTGCGGTTTCGATCAACTTGCGCATGAGGGCCACGAGGGCGACCTTGGCGGGTTTTCCAGCTTCGCGGAGCGCGGTGTATTTGGCTTTCAGGTCAGGGTTGAACCGCATGGCGACGAGGGCCGGCATGTAGAGCGCGTCGCGCAGGGGCTTTCTTCCACCGCTGATGAAGGACTTGCCCTTCCACTGGCCCGATTCCCGGCTGTGCGGGACCAGCCCGGCCAGGCTTCCAGCCTGTTTGCGTCCCAGGGTGCCGATTTCCGGCAGGAATGCGAGGATCGCCGCCGCGACGACCGGGCCGAGGCCCGGGATCGAACACAGGATGTCGCGCTTGCGTGCGGCCCTTTGATCCTCGGCGATGTGCCTGGCAATCTCGCCGTTCAATTCGGCGATCTGCCGTTCGAGCAAAGCCAGACGGGCTTTGGTCTGGCGTTTGAGAACCGTGTTGGTCTGAACATGGCCGCGGTTGCGCAGCCTGGTGCGCTCCTTTGTCAGGGCGGTCCGTGCGATCTGCAAGTCACGAAGATCATGCGCTTTCTCCGACACCGGCATATCGGGAACAAGCGCGAGCGCATCCCCCATCCGTGCCAGAAGGCGCGCGTCCACCGCGTCTGTCTTGACCCGCGTCCCGCAGGCCTGCGCGAAGCGGCGGGCCTGCAGAGGATTGACCTTTACCAGCGGAAGCCTACCCGAAAACGCCTTCTCGAAGGCGCGGTGATAGGGGCCAGTCGCCTCGAACACCACCCGCGTCACCGCCAGCGGTGCCAGCCATTTGCGCAGCGCCCGAAAGCCCTGCGCACAATTCTCAAACCGCTTCGCCGCCTGCGTCTCCAGATGAAAAACGTCGAGGTGGGATTTGGAAATATCGATCCCGATGCTATGCTCTGTCATCTTCGCCAGTCCTATTCTTGTCATGCGTGGATCAAACACGCGTATCCGTTCAGGCCCATGGTGAAGACGGCGGTCGATCCTACTCAGAAACGGTCCTGAAGACCCAGGCCTCCTCGATCCAACCGCCGCCACTGCCCGCCATAAATGGCGTGGCGGGCAGTGGCTCCCTTCTACCAAGAGAACCTCCGAAAAGCATAAGACAAGGGCTTCACGATGCTTCAAAGAAACAGTGTCAGACCCCTGCGGATCCGAAGACCCACAGGGGTGTCTGGGTCAGTGACCCAGTCCCTGAGAGCGGAGATCGTCGTAGCGGCTGCGGGCGATCAGCGCCTCGGTCTCGAGGCTGTCGAGGGTCGTTGGATGGGCGTCTTCATCGAAGGCGGCGAGGTAGGCATCAAAGGCCATGTCGGCTTGCAGTTCGGCGAGGTCGATGGATTGTTCGAGTGTCATGATGTGATCCTTTCCGTTGATCGTCGTTAGACGGATCGTGGAAAATACCGGGGGCATGAGAGCGGGCTGCACCCGGCACGGGGCGGAATGAAATGGAGCACGCCGGGGGCGGGTTTGTTGTGAGCGATGCCCCCGCAGCGCTCAAGGCGACAGCCGTCCAGAAACCTGTCCCCGGCGTTGCCGACCGCTCGAGCCCGGGCTAGCGATCTGAGAGGCCAACAGGTCGACGGAAAGGCGCGCGGCGGTAACACTGGCGTGAGACGTTGCCCCCAGACTCATGACGTTGATTTTCGATTTCCTCGCCCGCGGCCAACGATGTGTTTGCCAAACCAGTGGCTTCGCCAAGACGACCCAGGCGCAGGTTGCTGGAGGGAGAGAAGGAGTGAGTTTCAATCGCGTGATGGAGTCGCAGCACCCCAGACAGGCCTTCGATGCCGTCAAGGGGTCACGCGCTCCTCGACGCAGGCAGAGGGAAGGACTCCAACAAAATGTATGACCCATCCGGTCCGACGGCCCGCTACTGTGACCGCGTCCGAAAAATGCGGCATCTTTCGGACATAGGTTTCGGATCCGAACCATTGTCACACCTCAGAACGAGGAAAAGCCAGACCGCCGGAGCGGTCTGGCCGATGGCTTAGGCGGCGTCTTTGGGACCCCAGGGGATGACTGCCTGCAGGGACAGATCGTCCTGGCTCGCGGCCTTGCCGAGGTTGGCGTTGAAGCCGTGATCGCGGATGGTCAGCGTGTAGTAGTCGGCGCCGGTCTCCTTGTTCTGCTTCTTCCAGATGCCGCCGCACTCGACCAGCTTGCCGCGCGGGGAGCGGCCGAGGACGCGGTGCGTGGGGGCCATCGGGTTCGTGCTCGCGACGGGTTCGACCGTGATGTCGAGGTCGAAGGTCAGGGTCGAGATGGAGCCGACGCCCTTGGCGGTTTCGATGTCGGCGCTGGTGAATTTGATGCAGTTCGTGGTCATTGCTCTTCTCCTTGTTTGCGTTGCAATGATGGTCAACTTGCAGCTGGCCAAGGCCCGGCCACACCGAAGGCGAAGCGCAGCGGAGAGGGGCAGGCGCCGGTCTTTTTGCCGCGCGAGGAATGGCCCACCCCTGTTCTTTGGTGGGTCAGGGGAAAATGATCGGTGACAACCCTTGTGGACGGGACGACAGCTGCGACCAGCATGTCATGCAAAGCAACACATCGGGAGAAGTGCGGTGACCGCGAAGAAAGGTGGGTGAACAGCCGAGGGAGATGCTGCGGGGGGCAGTGTCTTTTCTGTCCTCTTGCCCCGATCCGCACCCGGACGAGTCAGAGCTTTGCCTGACTCCGCCTCACGTGCCGCGACGGCTGGTTTCCGTGGCAACGCGATGTGTGTTGTCTGGAAGAGCAACAGGCAGACCGTCGAAGCCTCGACACCGAGCGCGGCTCACCCGGATTTCGAACGGACCCCCTACTGCAGCCCGAAAATTTGCGATTTGCGCATCACGATCATCACCGGCCTTATGCCAGCTGCGGCCAATGCGATCCTGCGGTCGTCGACCATCGTTTGCGAACCATGATGACGGGGTGGCACAGCATGTTCGGCAAAGCGAGGGGTAACACCGACTGAGACGCGGCGGACGAGACCATCGAGGCGCCCCGTCCCGCCCCAGCGACCGTTACCGGGACGGCCGAGATGAAGCGTTGCCACGACCATGCGACGGCTGGTCGGGCTGTCTCCGGAGGAGACTGCACGGCCAGCAGCACGTCGCAGGGAGAGGCGGCGTTTTAGCTCGGCGAGGGCGGCTGCGTGCAGCCGACCGAGTAGGGCGCGGTCCTGACCAAAGGGCAGGAGGGGCCCAGATCATCAGGTGGGGATGATTGAGGGAGAAAAGCATCCGCGGTCTCTATGACCCACGTGGCGGAAAGGTAAGGCAACTATCAACGCTCAAGTCACCAAACATTCGGTCCGCTTGATTTACGCAAAGTGGGCCAATATCGGGACTGCTAGATACACAGACTCGATTGACGGGACGGGTATCGCAAAAGATGACTTCGAGGCAGCAGCGACCAAGGTTCCCCTTGAATGCTTCAGTTCAAAAATGAAAGGTTGCTTCAACGACGGGGCCATTGAGACAGGCGGAGCACACGTTGATTGAGCTGAAAATCGAACTTGTTGGCATCAAACCACCCATCTGGCGCCGGATCCTCGTGCCGAATGACACCAGCTTGGACATCCTGCATTCCGTTCTCCAGGGCGCTATGCCTTGGCAAGACTATCATTTGCATGAATTCGAGATTGGCGAAGATAGGTTCGAGGCACGCGACGAAAGTGACGACAGCTGGGACCCAAACGATGGCCGGAAAGACGAAAAGAGGTTTACTCTTGGAGAGCTGGTCAAGAAAGGCAGCCAGTTCACATACACTTATGATTTCGGCGATGGTTGGCGACATCTCGTCACTGTCGAGAAGGTTAACAAACCAACCGGAAGACCAGATTTGGACTTTCCCGCCTGTGTTGCCGGAGAGCGCGCGTGCCCGCCAGAGGACTGTGGAGGGCCCTACTCTTACGAAGAGTTTCTCGACGCGCTGACCGACAAACGCCACCCGGAACATCGTGATACAAAGAAATGGGCGGGCGCGTTCGAACCGGAAGCGTTCAGCGTGCAGCAAGCCAATGCTGCCGTCGGTGCGATAGAAGGTGAAACCTGACGCTGGTTTGGGGAAGCTGTACGCGCGGGGCTACCTACTTCCAGCGTCAAATACATAACGAGAATCCGGAAGTTTGTGAGTAAGGTTACGCTAGCGACCTCGAGCGAACTTGGGGATCCAGCTTTCAATCAATGAGGCTTCCTCTTCGTAGTCCTCGCCATTAGGGTCGTCGGCAAGTTCTTCGCTGGAAAGGACAGTGAGAGTAAAGCCGTAATCGCCGAGACCGATAACCTCTTCATCCAACGCAAGCCGTCGCGCGCAAGAGAACCATTCAGCAAGGCTGGTTTGTCCACATATCGAGCGCGCGGACCGGATGTTTTGCGTATCAGCGTTGAAACGCAGGGTATGGGTTCTCGGCAGCGGAGTACCCTTTTTGAGGAACGTGAGCTTGTCGAGTTTCTTGAAACTTTCCGACAAGAAAGCGTATGCGACCTTGTCACCGGAACTGACTACGACCGCCATCGGATAGTCGCAACATTCGGCGGCTCTGATAGCAGAGGCCGTAAGCGAGCATTCTGCCAGCTGGCTTAGCGCGACGATGCCATCCAGACCGACACGGTTTCCCCCAATCACCTCGCCAACCAGCTTGGAGGGCATTAGCAACCCAGACGCAAAATGATCCGCCTCTAGCTCTATCGAGCTGGTCCCTTGTGAAAAACCTGCTCTTGAAATGTGGATCGGCGCAGTTTTCAAAATCTCCTCGGGATGCCCCTCGAGAAAATAGTGTCCAAGCTCGTGCGCTACGGTGAACCTTCGAAACCCTTCGCTCTTGATATTGGTGGCGTAGAAGATGCCAACGCTGTCATCATGGAAGATGATCCCGCCGCTCACGCCAACCTGGCCCGGATCCTTTGGCTCGACAAAGATGTCTTCGCTCTCCGCAATCACAAACGGATCAACGGGGAAGGTATCGTAGCCCTTCTCTCTTGCTTTGAACTCGCCTTGGCGCCGCGCCATTTGAATACGGAATTTGCTCACTTACCCGACTTTCTTTGGTTCATGAGGTCGATCATCATCTGGATATGTTCTCGGTCGTTATCCGATAAATTTTCTTCACCGCGAAAAACCGTCGTTGCCCCGGCCATGTCGTTGGTCCTGCCGAGCAGGTAGTCTGATGTAACGCTTAATGCTTTGGCGAGGGTCCGAATGTTTGCAAAGGAAGGCTTGCGCCGTTCCTTCTCGAAGTGGCCGATCGCTGATGGCTGTAACCCTGTTTTCGCCGCAAGCTCCGTTTGGTTGATCCCACGCGCCTCTCTAGCTAGCCGCAACCTGTCACCGAACCCGCCGTTGGAATCCGTAGAATTTGACATGACGCTCCCGCATGTGTTACTATGACGATATCGTAGGACTCACGCCGCTTGCTCGCGGCTTCTTTTTTGACTTTCTATCCTACGAAAGCGTCAAAAACTGTAGGACGGATCGGGGAATCCGTCAAGCCTGAGGGGGCAGAAGAACATGAATATCAGGGCGAGCCTCGAAGATTTTGCCCGCAGCCTGGAGATCGATCCCGCTGAAGCTGCGCTGATGGACGTTGCGCGCGCCGTTCAGATCACCCGCTCCATGCACGATGAAGCCGACAGGCATTTTCGTGGACTCGCACAGCATGTCGACCGCCCTGGTAGCCCTCTCGAGGACTTAGTGCTTGAGGTCTATCCATCCGGCAGCTTTGCAATTCACGCGGCAACTCGGTCACGCCTTAAGACCGACCAGCACGACGTTGACGCCGTGCTCGAGATCGCGATCCCTCCTCGTACCGACCCCGCATGGGTGCTTGAGCAATTGTACAAAGCGATCAAAGGCGAAAAAGGCAGCAAGTATTACGACTATCTGATTGAAAAAAACAGCCGCTGTATCACGGTTACCTACCCGGACGGCGTCACGGTCGATCTGATGCCAGTCGTTCGCATCGACGGGACCCCCGAACGCGTGGCGACCTTGTTTCACTACAAGCCCGAGACGGACGAGCGGTACCATAAGGAGGTCAACCCGAAGGGTTTTGCCAATCACTTCAATGCTCACGTCGAGATCAGTGAGACGTTTCAGAAGCGCTTCGACGCGCGTCGTTACCTCGTCGATGGCGAAACCTACACCGAACTGGCCACGCGGCTTTCAAATGAGACGTCTGGTCTGGCGTTGCAAAAGGCAGATACACAACCGATGCCGGTGCATGTCCCCCTCGACCAGAAATCGCCTCGCGTGGTTGCCCTGCAACTGATCAAGAGGTTCCGCGACAAACGCTATCGCAAGCACGACGATCACCGCGGCAAACGCAAACCCCCGGCCGTCATTATCGCAGCAATTGCAATCGATGGCGGCCCTGGAAATGACAGTTTGGTCGATGAAGTGATTGCGATTGCCAAGCGTATGCGCTGGCAGATCCGCAATGCCGAACAGAACCTGCGGTTGCTTGAAGTTCGCAATCCGGCACATTACCCGGACCTCTTTACCGATCGTTGGCCGACCCAAAGGAGCGATCAACAGCTTTGGGCGGCGGACTTGCTCACCCTCATCGAACGCCTCGAAAACCTAAAGCGGGTTGGCTTCGATCCGGCAGTAATCCAATCGACGTTTGACGATCTGTTCGGCGAAAAGGCCGGTGAGACCGCTCTGCAGGCCTATCATCGTGCACAGACTGTCCAGCTCGAACATGGTGCGCTCGGCATGACATCGAGCGGGCATTTGAAACCTGCGGCACCAGTTTCGTCCTTGGCTGCTCCAGCTCTGGGTGCTGGGATCGCATCCGCACCAGGCCTCGTGAGGCCTGCACGCGCGAATACGAACATGGGGGGCAATGTACCTGATGATAACTGTTGGTGATCAGATTGCGGACATGGCCGATGTCTATCCCGAATGGTCATGCGACCGGCTGAGCCAGCGAACATGTGTCTGGGAGGGGCATCTGCAGCCACACAGAACGACGTACCGGCTGCGCGTAGAGTATACGGAACCCCTATTGCTCGAAGGCAGATCAAACCTGTACCTGCAACCACTGGTTGAGGTTCTTGAACCGACATTGCAAAGGCGTTTCGGTAACAAAGAAGGGTCCCTACCGCATGTTTACGTGTCACATCCGCGAACAGAGCGTACGGGGCCATTCCTCTGCCTCTTCGACGACGAAGCGGATCAATGGTCGCCAGATGACCTGATCAGCAATACGACCATTCCCTGGGCGTCCAACTGGCTGAGCTGCTACGAAAGCTGGCTCGCTTCGGGAAAATGGTTTGGGACCGGCAAACACATCAGAAGTCAGTCAGGCGGGCGATCCAGGTTGGCGGTACTTATGGAGATATTTCATGGCACAACCTCAATCCCGCCGCTCGCAGGGCACCATCTTTCACCGTCGAGATCAACTCGAATGGCCCGCAGATGATCTTCGCATACTGTCCATTGATGGCGGCGGCATAAAAGGCATTCTGCCTGCGGCGGTGCTGGCGGAATGCGAGCGTCGTTTCTTGAAGGGCGGTTCGGCAGCTAGCTACTTCGACATGATCGCCGGCACTTCGACCGGAGGAATAATCGCGCTCGGCATGGCAGCAGGAATGCGCGCCGAGGAGGTTCTGGAAATCTATATGCGCCACGGGTCGGAAATATTTCCCCGGCCCTGGTCTCCGCCAACTCGAATTGGTCGCGCGCTGCGATCTGCTTACCAGTTCGCCAGCGATCTTGCCGTCTATCGATACAACCGCGAACCCTTGGAGCGAGCGCTTCGAGACCGCTTTGGCAACAGGAAACTGGGCTCGGTCAATGTGCGTTTGAACATTCCCGCTTTCGATGGGTTCAACGAGGTCAACGTCCTCAAGACCCCGCACCACCCTGACTTCCGCCTCGACTGGCAGGAAGAACTGGTCACGGTGGCATTGGCGACATCCGCTGCACCGACGTTCTTCTCGACCTACCGAAACGGCACCCGGCACTTTGCCGATGGCGGTGTTTGGGCGAACAACCCCGTCATGGTGGCGCTGGTGGATGCCATGAGCTGTTTCAACGTCGACAGGCACAAAATCGAAATCCTGAGCCTTGGTTGTGGCGATCAAGACCTTCGTATGACTGATGGTCAAATCAAGCGCGGCGGCATGTTCCACTGGAGAACTATCATCGAAAGCGCGATGCACCTACAAAGTCAGAACGCCCTCGGTCAGGCAGGGCTGTTGATCGGGCGAGACCGCATGCTTCGTCTGACATCCGCTCCAACGCTCGAACCGATTGCGCTTGATGACTTCGCGCGAGCGAGTGCCGAACTTCCGCAGCAGGCGAAACGTCTTGTCGAGGAAAACGCCGAACGGCTTGAGGCATTCTTTGATGCTCCTCGGGCTTCTGCTGCATTTTACCATGGACCACTTATCACGTCCGGAGGAACTTAAAGTCGGCCACATTCGCCGATAGACAAACACCGGTTTTCTCCTCGCAGGAACGACTGGTAGTCGCTCATCTGCGAAGCCCACATGGCCGGGTGTTTTCTCAGCTGTTCGAGGGCATCCCCGCCCTGCTTTGCTGGTGAGTTTCAGAGCCGACAACCACCAATCTCTTTGACAATGAGAAAATTTGTCCATCCTTGACGGACTATTTTGTGGGTCTCCACTGAAACAAGTGGCGGCCTCTTTAAAAATATATCATTGTGTCGCCTATGAGCGGACAAGAACACGAAAAACTAAAGAGCCTTCTTGAGGCTGTTCCCACGGGGTTCCTCGTGGACTCCGCCTGGCTTGAGCACCACGGGATAGGCCGGCGTTCGTCCTACGCCTATGTCCAACGCGGCTGGCTAGAACGCCTTGGACGCGGAGTCTTCCGCCGCCCCTCACCAAGCAGCGCCACCACGAACACGCTCGACTGGAAGACCTGCCTGATCTCGCTCCAGCACATCATGCACTACCCTGTCCATATTGGGGGGGCGACGGCATTGGGCCTGCAAGGCTATGCGCACTATCTCTCACTCGGCGACAAGAGCACAGTCTGGCTCTACGGCTCAAAAATCCCCAACTGGCTCGAAAAACTGCCGCTCAACGCCGAACTCCGGACACGCAGCGTATCGCTGTTCTCCGATCCAGAGTTGGGTGTCAATGACGCACGAAAAAATCTCAACGAGACAGCATCGTCCCTGCCATGGGACTGGAAACTGGTGATGTCCTCGCCGGAACGCGCGATCTTAGAGGCGCTGGACGAGTTGCCGGATCAAGAGAGCTTTCACAACCTCGACATGGCGTTCGAAAGCCTGACGACGTTGCGCCCGAGAACCCTCTCGGCGCTGCTCTGCAGTTGCAAGAAGATCAAGGTCAAACGCCTGTTCTTCGTGTTCGCCGACCGCCACGACCATGCCTGGCGCAAGCGACTCGATCCGGAAGAGTTCGACCTCGGCAGCGGCGATCGCGCATTGGTCAAAGGCGGCAAGATACATCCGCGCTACAGGATCATGGTGCCCGAAGAGTTTGTAAGAAAGGAACGTGGTCATGGCGCGTGAAGACTATGCCGCCCAAGTGGCCCTGCTCGTGCGCATACTCCCGTATGTCGCCAAGGAGGAGATATTTGCGCTCAAGGGCGGGACGGCCATCAACCTCTTCTATCGCGACCTGCCACGCCTGTCGGTCGATATCGACCTGACGTACCTACCAGTCAAAGACCGCGCCGAGAGCCTCGCCGAGATCAATGACGCGATGGACCGGATTGCCGCCGCGATTGAGGGCGGTATCACCGGCGCCAAAGCGCAACGCATTGCCGGCGGTGGCGGCGGCGCCACACGCGCGCTCGCACGCCTGGGCACGGCCGAGATCAAGATCGAGACCTCCCCCGTCACGCGCGGTGTCGTGCATGATCCGGAACAACGCGAAGTCTCCGAAGCCGTCGAGGAGGAGTTCGGATACGCGACGATGAACATCGTCTCCTTCGAGGATTTGTTCGGAGGCAAGCTGCATGCGGCCGTCGATCGCCAGCACCCACGCGACCTGTATGACGTGAAGCTGCTCTACGAAAATGAAGGCTTTACGGACGAGTTGTTCCGCACTTTCCTGATCTGTGTAGCGTGTTCACCGCGCCCGCCGCATGAACTGCTGAACCCGAACCTGATAGATCTGGATCAGCCCTATGCGCGGGAATTCGAGGGCATGACGAAGGAAGCGGTGAACCTTGCGGAATTGATCGCGACTCGCGACCGCCTGATCGGAGACATCCAATCCCGCATGGATAAGGACGCGAAGAGGTTTCTGAGAACCCTGCATGAAGGCGATCCCGACTTCGACGCGATCGGCCGCCCTCAAGCGGCCGAGCTTCCAGCGGTCAGATGGAAGCTCATCAACGTGAACAGGCTGAAAGCAGATAACCCCAAGAAGCATGCCGCCCAAGGGGAAGAGCTAGAGAAGCTCCTCGACTGAAGATGGATCAGAGATGACTGATTTTGAGAACGACCCCGACTACGAAGAATGCCTTGTGACATTTTTTGATGTCCTCGGCTTCAGGAACCTCTTGCACACGAGAAGCGGCGCAGAGATCAGGCACTTGCTTTCGATGTTTCGTCGGGTATCCGAAGGGGATGCCACGCCCCCGACCCGCTCCGATGAAATGCGGATGATCAGCGAAGTCCATGCCGAGATCGTGTCTGATGCGATCGTCAGAACCAGAACCATTGAAACTCAGTACCAGGCCGGCCCCTTGGTCTGGGAACTCATCGATTTGCTGCACATCCAGATCGAATGCGTGGCGAATGGCATATTGGTGCGCGGCGCGATGACGATCGGCCCTATGCATCTCGGCATCGAGTTCAGCGGCCCGGTGTTTGGCCCTGCCCTCGTTCAGGCTTATTTCATGGAAGAAGGCGAGGTCATCTTCCCGCGCATTGCGATCCATGAAGATGTCATCGAACGCCACCGGCAGGACCAAACGCTCTGGCGGGAAGGACATTCCTATGAGGATGAAGAGCGTCACCTGAACAATCTCCTGCGCCAGGACGAGTCAGGCCTCCACTACATCGACTATCTTCGCGCCAGTCTCAGCGAGCTCGACGGCGAATACGCCGGCTGGATCGCGTTTCTGGGTAGGCACAAAACGTTGGTGGAGACCGGTCTCGCCGACAGTCCCAACGCGACGGTGCGGCGCAAATACAGCTGGCTCAAGAACTACCACAACGCAGTCATCGACGAGAACCTGGCAAACCTGGAACCGGGCGCGATGACCGAGGATGGGAACCGTTGGGAAGCTCTGATCAGAGGGCTCAGGATCGAAGCCTGAGTTGTCTCAACAAGTCACGATTGGGAGTGTCACGAAATGTCCACAACATGCCTCATCGTTAGGCCAATACGGGGATCGCCAGCCCGCCACCATTCCTATGACCCGCCATCCAGACCTGCGTCCTCCAACTGCTCCCGCTCTGGCAGATCCGCGAGAGTCTCCAGATCAAACGCGACAAGGAACTGCTCGGTCGTCACAAAGGTATAGGGCGCACCGCGGCGCGGCGATCGAGGCCCGGTCCCGATCAGCCCGCGCGCATGCAGCCGCCCGATCAGATCGCGACTGATTTCCTTGCCGAAGATGTCCTTCAGCCCGTCGCGTGTGATCGGCTGGTGATAGGCAATGGCCGCCAGCACCGCGACGTCGAATTCGCTCAGATCGAGTAGCTGATCCTCGACATCCGCGGCGGCCCGAATCGCGGGGGCGTAGGTAGCCCGCGTCCGGAACATCCAGCCGCCGGCGACTTGTGCGATCTCGAACGCCCGCCCGTCCAGATCGGCGGCAAGGTCCTCGACCAGCAGATCAACCGAGGCCCCCTGCCCTACCACGCGGGCGAGATCTTCACGCGGCACCGGCGAGGCAGAGGCAAAGAGCACCGCCTCGATCCGGCGCATCCATTCCCGCCAGCGCAGCTCCGGCGGCAAGTCGGACAACTCGCGGTCAAGCTCCGGTTCAGAAGGATCCTTCGCCATCGCTACACCCCGTAGAGCCGGAAGGTGTCCCGGCCGGTCAGCTCGCGCACCGCGCCAAGTTCGACCAGCCGGTCGCAAAGCCGCCGGGCGGCGCGATCGGGCAAAGGCAAGGCCGAGGGCCCGACAGCATCGCGGGTCAGGAACATCTCGACGGCGTCGCCTGCTCCCTTGGCCCGCAGCTTGGGAGCGACCGCCTTCAGATGCGCCACCCGACGCGCGAGGTCGGTGGAGAGACGCACGGCCTCGACCACCGATGAGATGAGTGCCCGATGACAGGCTAGACAAAGGTCATCGCCGCGCTTGCGCAGGTCGGCGCGTTTCAGGCCTGCGGCCAGCAGCGGCACGAGATGATCCCAGCCGAGTGCCTGAACCAGGGCCGCATCCGCGAGGAGCAGTCCTGCTCCGTCTGCGCGCGGCGCCTCGCGTAGAACGGCGTCCAGTACCATAGCGGCCCGGGTCACGGGCACCCCTTTCCCCGCGTCGAGCCACGTCCCGATCTGGCCCGGCTCGAGGATCGGCAAGGCTCGACCCAGAGCCTTGATCGACATCGGCCGCTCCACCGCGCGCCGCCAGGTCAGGTATGTTTCCCCCGCCGGGCCGGGCAGATCGCCGGGACGCAAGAGATGCACCGCATCGCGCAACTCCCCTGCCCGTTCCGGTCTCCCGGAAAACGCGACACAAGCCTCCGCCGCACGCAGCGCCAGCCGATCCCGCAACAAGGCTTGGGGCACCTCCACGCGCCCCAACACAAGATGCAGGTGGTTCAGCGCGGCGCCCGACAAAAACGCAACATCTTCAAGGGTTTCAGCGCGTGCAGAGGTGACCCAGGCGGGCATCCGGGGTATCGTGTCGAGGTCGTTGATGTGATCAGGCCGGGCAAATGTCATGCTCGGAGCCTACACTTGCGCGGCGCTTTCCTCCAGAAAATAGCGCACTAACCGCCTCACCTTGCCGGACTTTATTATGTCCAATAAGTTTGCCTTATCGGACATGAAAAGATATGCTGGGCGACATGTCAGAAAACAGCGACAAACCGCGCTCATCCCCGCCAAACGGGTCTCCGGTCAATGAGCGCAGCGCCAGAGATCGCTTGGACGGAGAGGCCTTGAACCTCCCTTCCTTTGTCGTCGGCTCCGGCACCCTCGACCGGCTGGTCCACACCGCCCGCGACTATGCCCTCGCGGCGGCCTCGGACAACACTCTGAAGGCTTATGGTAAGGACTGGGCGCATTTTACGCGATGGTGCCGGATGAAAGGTGCGGAACCACTGCCGCCGTCACCGGAGATGATCGGGCTCTATCTTGCGGACCTCGCGTCCGGGTCGAGCCCCTCTTCATCGCAGTCCGCGTTCGGACTGCAGCCGACGTCCCGACCCCTGTCGGTTTCGACCATCGATCGTCGTCTATCGGGTCTCGCCTGGAACTATGCACAACGGGGATTTTCGTTTGATCGAAAGAACCGCCACGTTGCGACGGTGCTGGCCGGAATCAAACGCAAGCACGCGCGGCCGCCGGTCCAGAAAGATGCAATCCTGGCCGACGACATCCTCGCGATGGTGGCTACCCTTCCTTTCGACCTGCGCGGGCTACGGGATCGCGCGATACTGCTGCTCGGCTATGCCGGGGGCCTCCGGCGATCTGAAATCGTCAGCCTCGATGTCCACAAGGACGACACACCGGACTCTGGCGGTTGGATCGAGATCTTCGAGAAGGGCGCCCTGCTCACGCTAAACACCAAGACCGGCTGGCGCGAGGTCGAGATCGGCCGCGGCGCCAGCGAGCAAACCTGCCCGGTCCATGCGCTTGAGCAGTGGCTGCACTTCGCCAAGATCGATTTCGGACCAGTGTTCGTGCGGACGTCGCGCGATGGCAAGAAAGCCCTCGAATCCCGGCTCTCCGATAAACACGTCGCCCGCCTGATCAAGCAAACCGTGTTGGACGCGGGGATCCGTAGCGACCTGCCCGAAAAAGACCGTGTCGCGCTGTTCTCAGGCCACTCCCTGCGCGCCGGACTCGCCAGTAGCGCGGAAGTCGATGAGCGCTACGTCCAGAAGCACCTCGGGCACGCATCGGCCGAGATGACCCGGCGCTATCAGCGCCGACGCGACCGATTCCGGGTGAATTTGACCAAAGCCGCTGGTCTTTGATCGCGCGGCCATTCGGTCGTTTATTAGCCGTATCCTTAACTGCAAAAGGCAGGATTTGATGCCGTTGATAGGCTATGCGCGAGTATCGACCGAGGATCAGACCCCCCTGCCCCAGTCGCAGGCGCTGAAATCAGCGGGCTGTGTCGAAATCCATGAGGAACAGGCTTCTGGCGGTGATCGTGCGCGGCCTGTGCTGGCGCGGGTGCTGGAACAGATCGGCAAGGGCGATACGCTGGTGGTGGTGCGCATCGACCGGCTGGCGCGGTCGCTGTCGCATTTGCTGGAGGTGATCGAACGGCTGGAAGCAAAGGGCGCCTTCTTCCGCTCGATTCAGGACCCGATCGACACCGGATCCCCGCAGGGCAAGTTCACGCTGCAGGTTCTGGGTGCAGCAGCCGAGTTCGAGCGCGCCCTGATCCGTGAACGGACAAAGGCTGGGCTTGCCAGCGCACGAACAAAGGGGCGGGTCGGCGAAAACCCTGGCCTGCGCGCCCGGGATCCGGCTGCGCTACGCAAGGTCCGACTGGCGCGACAGGACGGATATATGGAACGCCTGAATGAAACTGCGCAGGACTGGGTGCCCCATGTGCGTCGGCTGCGCCCCGATCTGGCTTGGGAAGATGTGGTGCGCATCATCAACGGCCCCCTACCCGAGGCCCGGCGCTGGACGCAAAGCCGTCTGCTGCGCGCTGTGCACGCCTACGTCCGCGATGGGTTCCTCCCCGCGACCGTGCTTGATCGCGCGGGCCCGCGTGCGCGAGATGATCGCCTGCCCGCCATCGTCGCGGGTATCAAGGGCGCCGATCCCGACATTACGCTTCAGGCCATCTGCGCCCGCTTGGAGAACATGCGTGAGCGCACACCCCGCGGCCGGACAAGCTGGCAGCCATCATCAGTGAAGATGTTGCTGGAGCGGGCGGAGCGGCTTGGGATGCTATGAGTGAGTTTTGACGCTAAGCCTGTTCGTCACATCATGCGACATCTCCAATTGAGTGGGAACTTTACCCGCTAAGCAGTTTATCCTTGCAGATCTTCCATCGTGTGGAGTAATTGCGAGGTATGTATAAGCGCCAAACTCATCACTTTGTGCAATCCGCGCTCGAGAGCCAAGCTGCTGTTGTCCTCCTCGGCCCCCGGCAGGTTGGGAAAACCACGCTCGCTCTAGACATCGCTTCGGAGCAACCATCGGTATACCTTGATCTAGAACGAGATGCGGACAGGCAGATCCTGACCGAACCGGATCTATATCTGGATGAACAGGCGGGAAAACTCGTCATCCTCGATGAGGTGCAGCAGATGCCTGGCCTGTTCAAGAGCCTGCGTGGTCAGATCGACCAGCGCAGGCGGGCCGGTTTTCGAGCGGGCCAGTTTCTGCTCTTGGGATCAGCCTCCAACGTCCTACTCCAACAGTCGGCAGAATCCCTTGCTGGACGTGTCAGGTATATCGAAATGCCCCCTCTACAGCTTACCGAGGTGGGGGCTGATCAGTTGAATGCGCTCTGGCTGCGTGGTGGCTTTCCTGACAGCTTCATGGCTTCAAGCGATCAAGCCAGCATGGATTGGCGTCTGGATTTTCTGCGTACATATTTGGAACGTGACATCCCTGCCCTCGGACCGCGTATTCCAGCCGCAACCTTGCGGCGCTTCTGGACAATGCTTGCGCATGTGCAAGGTGGTCTATTGAACGCTGCAGCCCTCGCCGAGGGGCTGGGCGTCTCCGGCCAAACGATTGGACGCTACCTCGATCTGCTCGTTGATCTCATGCTGGTGCGGCGACTGCAGCCCTGGCATGAGAATGTCGGCAAGCGTTTGGTGAAATCGCCAAAGGTTTATGTCCGCGACAGCGGGGTCGTGCATGCCCTGTTAAGCATTGGGACAATCGAGGGCTTGCTCGGGCACCCCGTCGTTGGCGGCAGTTGGGAGGGGTTCTGTATCGAGGCCCTTCTTGCCGCTGCACCAACCGGCACCGAACCCTTCTTCTATCGCACTTCTGCCGGAGCTGAACTTGACTTGGTCCTTCGCCTGCCTGGGGGCGACATCTGGGCCGTTGAGATCAAGCGCACGACTGCGCCAAAGGTCTCGCGCGGGTTCTATGTGGGTGCGGAAGACATCAAGGCCAGCCGGAAGCTGTTGATCTACGCCGGAGAGCATGACGTCCCCGTGGCCGAAGGAGTTCGTGCAATGCCTCTTGAGCAAGGGATCGGGCTGTTGAGAGCACTATAGCGCAACGCTTGTTGCGCGCGTGCACGAGAGTAAGGGGTCTACTTGTTTTGTTCAGTTTTAAGTACGCCGCGCATTTCCCTGTGGCATTTTTTCCGGTCCCCGCAGGTCTCCCGGTGCGTACCGGTTGCATGGAATGCACATCGCAGCGGCCGCCCCGTCTACAACGGCTGTGGCCCATCTTCCTCCCCTACCCTTCTATACGGCGCTTCGCATCCAGCGTGGTCAGGCCTTGGTCAACCGCGCAGCTACCCTTCGGGCTGCATCAGTTTCACAAGCGCCGACAATGAAACCGCCAAAAGCTTCGGCTCAATCTCCATCTTGACCTCCGACCTGGAAATTACCATCGAACCCGTCGCGAGGTCGAACAGGACGGCCTTCGCGCAACGCGTCGCCGGACGCTCCCCGTGAGGCAAGCTGACCGAGTGCGGCGGCATCTAGAAGATTCAGAAAGGGGAGACCGGCGCTGGCTACTTCACGGTGAGCATCTGTGATCACGGCTTCAACGCAAACATGGGCAAAGCCACCAACTAGGACGGTCATCTCCTGGGGTCCGAAAGGCGCGGTGTGAAACATGCATGGTTGATCGGCTTCGCTCTGGTCAGCCGACTTAAACTCCAATCTTGAACGCGTTCAAGATTGGAGTTTCTGGAGCCACAGAGCCTCAAAATAAGCGCCTGAAACCTATAGGCGCGTGGTATCTTTATCTTTTACTCAGAACCGTGCTACCATTGAAGCAGAATCGAGTCGAACTCGGACCCAACCGAAGTCAGGGCTTATAAATGAGCGGTAGTTTAGAACAGTTTTTGACGGATCTGTCACGTGGGCTTGAGCGCACGATGGTGGCAGTGAACAAGGAACTCACCTTGCGTCAGCGCATCAAGCGAACCTGGTCCATGCGCCAGTGCGCTAGGTTTCTCAATGTAAGTATTCAGTATCTGACCAAGTTCGCCAATTCGAGCGATGACTTTCCCGCAGGAGAATATGTTGGAAGAGAGCGTGTTTTCACGCTTTCAGAATTGATGCACATGCGGGCCCTTCTGGCAGCCTCGGCAAAGCGGCCGTACGACTACCTGGCCTGGCGGAAGCCTGACGCACCTTTGCCCGTCATCTCGTTTGCAAGCCAGAAAGGCGGGACCGCCAAAAGTCTGAGCGCCGCGCATTTTGCCCAGTATCTCAGCTTGCACTACGGCATGCGTGTCGGTGTTATGGATGCTGACCCGCAAAGTACAATAACGCTCTACTTCGTCGGGGGAGAGGGCCTTCCCCAAATGCCCGACGAAAACACCGCCTCCATGGTGGACTTTGCTGGACTCTTTCAGTCGGAAGACGCGCCATATACCGACCACGATGCGCAAACGCTCGATAGCTTCCTTCTCAAGACCTCTTGGCCAGGCCTGCGTCTGCTTCCAGCTCACGGCGAAACATCCGAGGGTGAGATCCAGATTGCGCGGCTTGTCCGCGAAGCCCCCGCCGGAAAGAGCTTTTACCGCTACCTACGCGATGCCATCGACCGCTGGAAAGCGGGCCACCCACCGAAAACGCTACCCAACGAATTGGTAGTCGACGGCAAGGTCGACCAGGAGCGGCTCGACACCGCACTAGCGGAGACGCTGGATGTCATCATCATCGACTATCAACCCGCGCTCACACTGTTCCAGTTGAATAACGTGATTGCGTCTACTTCGCTGGTCATACCGCAAACCATGAAGGGGTTCGACATTGCGACGTTGTCGACCTTTGTAACTGGCCTGCTTGGGATGCTTCAGCACATCCTGGCCCATGAAAGGATCGAGATCGGAACCGGTGCGAACATGCTGTTGCCAACGATCGTTCAACGGTCCAATGCGCAGGATCTTAACCACATCGGAAACCTGCTAGAACATTGCCCCACGGAGATTCTGCCCGTGTTTTATTTGCGTTCCGACGCGATCTCGAACGCTTCGGACGTCTATCAGTCCGTATACGAATACGAGCCAGACACGCCGGGAAAGCGCAAGGGGATCAACCGGTTCATCACGAATGCCGACGCCGTGAACGACGCCATAATATCGCGACTCTGGCCAGGACTCGAACGTGGCTACGCCAATACTTGGATGGACGAATTCTATGAAGATGACGGCGAGGGTGAAGCATGAAACGCAGTATTCCAAGGTCGCTGGTCAGCAAGGCTACCAATCTCGATACAAACAAGGAACGTGCGAGCGGCTCCGAAGGCAGGACAGAATCGAGTGATGCTGTTTCGACTCCTTTCAAGGGGGCCGGCAGTGCCTGGAAATCAGGAGCGCTTGCGCAGTCGCAAGCTGCAGTAGAGCGAAGCAGAGCCGAGCTTTGTTTGGATATCCTCAACGGTCGCCATGAGATAAGCCTGTCGCCAGATCAAATCTCCGATCCAATGGGAACCGACCGCCGACAAGACTGGATGTCCCAGGAAGCCTTCAGGTCTTTGGTAAACAGCATCGCTTCGAACGGGCAGGACACGCCCATTCTAGTGTGGCCGGAGGATCCGGATTGGCAGCCGGATCCGTTGGACCCGTCGAATATCGCGGGGGTTCCATTCGTGATGCTGACAGGACGCCGCCGACTGGCTGCCGCGTCAGAGCTCGGTGTACCCCTTCGTGCAATACTTGCTCCGCCTGACGCGCGAAACGCTGAGAACAGCAAGTTTGAAATGTTGTTTCTGCGGTTTCGCGAGAATGAGGAGCGCGAGAATCTCAGCCCTTTTGAGCGATTGGTTTCGATTGGTGAAATGTATGAGACGCTGGCTTCTGGCGAAGAGAAACTGACAGCTGTGGCCTTCGCCAAGAAAATTGGTGTGCATGAGAGCCTAGTCTCGCGAGCACGGTCCGTTTTCGCTGCGCAGGATCAAATCTTGAACACGTTCAAGAACGTCTACGACATGAGCTTTCGCGATTTACAGGGTGCCTTAGCGAGCTTGGAGAGAACGAACAAAGCCAAGCCAAAACCAAAGACAAAGCCCCAAAAACTCACCGTAAAGCGCAAGGTGGGCAACCGAAATCTTTCGGTCACTTCCGTCGATGGAAACCTATCAATCAAGGTTGCAGGAGTGCCGATTGACCAAGAGCGTCTCGAAAAGCTTGGAGACTTAGTCGCAAGCTATTTGAACGTCGAAGACGCGGAGAAGGATACCGACTGAAGACAGCGTTGGTGAGATGTTCTTCGGAACGATGAGGCAAGGAGCAAAAAAGGAACGACAAGTGAATTAACGGCAAAAGAAAAGCCCCCAAGCGGTGTGGCCTGAGAGCTGATCTTAATGGTTTGGTCACCTTCAAGATAAGTCTCACAGGATCCACTGTCAACGACGAACGCTTCTGAGCGAACGGCTTTCTTTTGCCTCCACACAACCGGAGGTGAGATACAGGCATGAAACATACAGGTTGGCGCAAGCCGACACCGGGTCTTGGGGTTGCTGAGCAGCTTGCCCAAGCCGGTGAACGGGTAGCAGTACCCAAGACGCGGGCATTTGTCGCGCTCAAGCGCGTTGGAGCGCATATCGGTCTGAAGGCCGGCGACATGATGCTCCTCGATACACTGGGGGCCTTCACGCTGGCCCAGGACTGGGAGGAGGGGCAGCGCCCGATCGTCTGGGCCTCTAACGCCTATCTGATGGAACAGACCGGCTTCTCTCTGTCGGCACTGAAGCGTCATGCGCGGCGTCTGGCAGAGAACGGTGTGATCTCTTTCCAGGATAGCCCAAATGGCAAACGGTGGGGCCGCAGAGACGCTGAGGGGCGTATCGTCGAGGCCTACGGCTTCGATCTGTCGCCGCTTTCGGCTCGAGTCGAGGAGTTTGAAGAGCTGCAGGCCGAGTTGCAGGCCGAGCGCGAGCTCTGCCAGCGCTTGAAGCGTCAGATCACGGTTGCGCGCCGGATGATCCGCGCGCGGATCGAGGCGGCGGTAAGCGGCGCGTTGCGCGGGTCCTGGACGCAATTCACGGGTCTCTTCGAGGAGCTTCTGGACCGACTTCCGCGTCGCCATCAAGCCTCTGAACAACTGGAGCGACTACTGGCGTGGTTCAAGGAACTTCAGGAACGAGTCGAGGCGGCCTATCTCAAGGCGACTGGTGCGATAAACCCTGTGGAAAACACCGACAAAAATGACGCCCAAGTTATGAAGAAGACTCAAGAAATGAACCCCAGGGAGGTCATTTCTGAACCCCATATACTAATTACAAATCAACTTATTCCTGTAATAGGTAATTCCTCTGAAAAAGAGGACGCAGCGGATGTCGTGCCCAATGCACGACCCGAGGAGCGGGTTGATGGGGAACTGGAAGACTGGGTTGCAGAGGTGCGCAAGAAGCGAACCGCGCTTGACCTGCCAACAATCATGCAGGCCTGTCCAGAGTTCGCGTCCTGGGCGCGTAATATGGGCGGATTCCTGAAGGATTGGGGCGATCTGCATCGGGTTGCCGGGCAACTCAGGCCGATGATCGGGATTTCGGAGCATGCTTGGAACGTGGCTCAGGACCGAATGGGCACTCAGGTGGCCACGGCTGCGTTTGCACTTGTGTTCGAGAAGCACAGCGCGGGCGAGGTTGCTTCACCAGGCGGATATCTGCGCGGCATGGTCGAGAAAGCCGGGGCAGGGGAGCTGCATCTTGAGCGTAGCTTTTATGGCAGGCTCAGCGGGCAAGCGGCGTAAGAGGGTAAGATTAAAAGATGTTACGCATCCGCAGATGTAGGCAGGGCTGTAGAAAAATATCTTGCCGATCTGCTGAATCTGCTAACTATCTGCCAAGTAACGATAATTTAGCAACTTGTGCAAGATTTTGCCGATTCCCGTTGCCGATTTTGCGTCCCCAGATGCCTCTGCTGTTCCAAATCAATGGCTTCGACAAAAACGCAGGCATGGCGCGGTGTGGTGAGGATCCGCTGAAATTGGCCAGGACAGGGTCAATGCCCGAAAAAAGTGAAAGTGTCCTTCGGGTTTTGTGACTGACGGATGAGGGCCTTTGGGGTCCCTCAGATGGGTCCGGGCCGGATTCTGGTCTGCCGTTCCTGATGAAGGACATTCCCATGCAAATCGGTGTCTTGCGCGTGTTGCGCGCGACCGCTGCCTCGTGGTGGCGACACAAGGAACTACGCCGAACCGGCCAGACGGGGCAAGCACAGCAGCTCAAGCGCGAGACCATCCTGCGTGATCTCGGCTATCTGAAGCAGGCGGCGTCATTACCAAACGCGCACGTGATCTGCGGAGAGGGCGGGACATTCATCCATCTTGGTTGGACCACCGTGTCGACCTTCGCGCCGATCGAGCGCTTTCCCTTGGCCGCACTGGCGGTCGCACGAGGGACGCCCTTCATCGATATCCGACCCGTCACCGATGTCATCGCCATCGCGAACCTGCCGCGGGTGGCGCGGGACGGATCGGTCGACCCTGAACCTTGGGGTCCCGGCAGGTCCGTGTCGCTGCTCACCTACATCGACATGGTCGAAGGGCTCGGCGCGAGGATCCTCAACGATCCGCGGTCCCATCAGACAGCCTGATCACCACTTACTCTCACCAAAACTCGAAAGGACGCCAACCATGGCCCGATCCCGCACGCCCAAATTCGATGCCTCAGAGGTCATCACAAACGAAATCATCCGCATCATCGAGCGCGGCGTCCTGCCGTGGCGCAAGCCATGGACCGCAGGTGGCAGCTGTCGCCCCCTGCGCGTGGGCGGGGAACCCTACCAGGGAGTGAACAACTTCCTGCTGACGATGCGGACCGTGATGGCGGGCCACAGCTCTCCCTTCTGGATGACGCTGCCGCAGGCCAATGCGTTGGACGCAAAGGTCCGCAAGGGCGAAAAGTCCTCTGTCGTCGTTTATTACGGTCAAAGCCGGAGAGACGCCGGCGATGAGCATGATCACAGCGACGGGGATGATCACTCCGAGGAAGCCCGTATCTTCCGCTTCCAGAAATCCTACCGTGTGTTCAATGCCTGCCAGATCGAGGGCTTGCCCGACAGCTTCTACCCTGACCCGGAGCCCGTGCCCGAGCATCCGCAGTCCGAGCCCATCCCGCACATGCAGGCGTTTTTCGATGCAATCGACATCACAACCGTCTTCACGGGCACGGAGGCGTATTATTTGCCCCCCGTGGACAAGGTTTACATGCCATCCATCACGCGGTTCCAGGACCCGCGCAATTTCTACGGGGTCTGGGCCCATGAGCTGGCCCATAATGCCGCGCTCCGGTTTATGCCGCGCTTGTTCAGGCGAAGTCTTGTTTCCTGCGGTTTTTGTCGTTTTCCGGCTGCATAAGACTGTAGTTCAGAACCGCCATGTGAGCGTGGCGAACTGCGCAATTGGGGTCGGCGATCTGCCATAGGTGCAACCTTCAACCAAAAGAAGGAAACACTCATGGAAAACGATACGCACCCAGATCAAACGATGAGGCGGAAACTGAAAGCTGGCAGCCATGCCGATCGCTTTGCCCTACAGATCGAGGCGGAGGGATACGGCCTCCGTTCCATCGCCAATTACAGAACCACAGCCGAGGCGCTTTGGGCGGCGATGCTGGAGGCAGACGTCTGTCCCACTGAGCTGACCGATGATCGTGTGGACCATCTGGCGACGTCGATCATCAGTGCGGCTTCTGCGAGAGACCAAAAGCACTGTCGGTACCGCATCAATCGGTTCAGGGATTATCTCATTGAAAACGCGGGCGCACCGCCGCGCTCAGAACCGCCGCTCGACATGTCACCGAGGGCCTGCCTGAAACGGGAATACGAAACCTATCTTCGCAGTCAGCGCGGCTTGTCTGAGGACACAATTTATCACTGCCTACGGTTTTATGACCGGTTCCTGACCGCGAAGTTCGGCACCGGTTTGGGTGATCTGAATACGATCAAACCCGGCGACATCACTGGGTTCATCCTTCGACTGCGGGAGGCCCAAAACGCGCCACGCGACAAAACCGGCCCGTCTCACCTTCGTAATCTGTTCCAGTTCCTGTTCTGGAGCGGCAAGACGGAGCGAAACCTGAGCAACGCCGTGCCAAAGGCGCGGCAGCCGAAACCTACAGGCATTCCGAGGTATCTGGAGCCGGAACAGGTCAACCGGCTCATTGAGGTGGTACGCGGCCACAAGAAAACGGGCCGACGCAACTATGCAATGCTGATGCTGATCGCCCGGCTGGGCCTTCGGCCCCCAGAGGTGACGGCGATAGAACTGGACGATATCGACTGGCGTGCTGGTGAAATCCTGATCCGCGGCAAGAGGCAGTTGCACGACCGGATGCCGATGTCGGCGGAGGTTGGTGAGGCGATTGTCGATTACATTAAGAATGAGCGCCGGGGCCCGGACCGCGCGCTGTTCGTGTCGGTGAAACCGCCGTTCAAGAGGTTCAAGGACGCGCAGATCCTTCGCTGGATTTTGCGGGATGCCTATGACGCGACCGGCATTAGTCCGCCGCAAGCCTATATCGGCACGCACATTCTGCGGCACAGCCTAGCCACCGACATGCTGCGAAAAGGTGCGTCGCTGGCCGAGATCGGGGATGTGCTGCGACACCGATCTGCGATGACCACGACAATCTATGCGCAACATGATGTCGATGCTTTGCGCTCGATCTCGCGTCCCTGGCCGACGGCGGAGAAAATACAATGAAGACGCTTTCTCAACGACTTGACGAGTACCTGGTTCTTCGGCGTTCGATGGGTTTTGATCTATCCTTCGATGAACGGGTCCTCCGCAAGTTCGTCAGCTTTGCCGACGACAACGGGTTCCAAATCATCTCGACGCCCTTGTTCCTTAATTGGAAGGCAAACTACGGCAGCGCGGACAACAACACTTGGTCTCATCGCCTTGGTATGGTGCGCAGGTTTGCCTTCTGGCTTGCGGAGCACGATGATCAGACCGAAATCCCGTCCAGCCAGCTTGTCACAGGCCGATACCGACGACGGGTGCCGTATATTTACGCGCCCAGGCAGATCGCGGAACTTGTCGCCGAGGCCGGTCGGCTGCCGTCACCCTATGGCCTCCGAGCCGCTTTGTGGCAGACCCTGTTCGGCTTGATCGCGGTGACGGGCATGCGGGTGAACGAAGCTTTGTCTCTCGATCAACAGGATGTCGATCTTGACCGTGCCGTGCTAACGCTCAGAAACACGAAGAATGGTAAAGATCGGCAGCTGCCCGTCAACGGTGACACCGCCCATCGGCTCGCCCACTATGCCGAGTTGCGGGATCGGCTGGTCGCGCACCAGTCGTCGGCGTTCTTCATCAAAGAAGATGGCGAACCGGCGGGAGATTGCGGGGCACGCTACAACTTCGCGCTGGCCAGCAGAAACACCGGCCTACGATCCCCGCAATCCTTCAACCGACACGGCAATGGGCCACGCATCCATGATTTGCGGCACACATTTGCCGTCCACACCATCCTGGACTGGTTCCGCGATGGCCGGGACATCGAGGCCGAAATGTACAAGCTCAGCACCTATCTCGGCCATTCCGAGCCAAAGCACACATTCTGGTATATCGAGGCCGTGCCCGAGCTGATGCAGTTGGCCGCGGCGCGGGCCGAACGACGGGTACTGGAGGGCGCATCATGATCGCGACCTATCCATTGCCCATCTACGTGCAACGGTTCTTCACCGAGCGGCTGTTGACCCAGATGCAGGCCAGCCCAAACACGATCGCCAGCTATCGCGACACCTTCCGGCTCTTGCTGAAATACGCGACAGCAGAGACCAGGTTGCCGCCGACTGAGCTGCATGTAGCCTACATCGATGCCGACATCATCGGGCGGTTCTTGACCTTTTGCGAGGAGGAACGCGGCAACAGCGCGCGAAGCCGGAACACGCGGCTAGCAGCGATCCGTTCGTTCTTCAAATATGTCGCGGGCTGTGAACCCCAGTTGCTGCATCATTGCCAGAAGGTGCTGGCGATGCCGTCCAAACGGCACGAAAAACGCGTCGTGGACTTCCTGACTCGTGATGAGATGGAGGCCTTACTGAATGCACCTGACCAGTCGACCTGGTTTGGGCGGCGTGATCGGGTGTTGCTCCTCACAATGCTACAGACGGGTTTGCGCGTATCAGAGGTGATCGGCCTGCGCGTTGGCGATGTCGAGCTCGGCACCGGAGCGCACCTCAGATGCATGGGCAAAGGTCGAAAGGAACGCGCAACGCCGCTTCGCGCAGACAGTCGGGATGCATTGAAGGCATGGCTTGCGCAGTGCCGGACTGAGCCCAGCGATCCCCTGTTCGCAACCATCCGTGGCAGGCCGCTCAGCAGAGATGCGGTTGAGCGAATTGTTCGGAAACATGCGGCAACCGCCGCCTCGACCAGCTCGACGTTCAGACTGAAGCGCGTCACACCCCATGTCTTGCGCCACACCGCTGCAATGCAGCTTCTACAGAGCGGTGTGGACCGAACGATTATCGCCCTTTGGCTGGGCCATGAATCGATTGAGACGACACAGGTCTACATCCACGCCGATATCGAACTGAAAGAAAGGGCGATGGCTCTGACAAAGCCGGTTGACCAGACGGGTGGACGATATCGACCGGGTGACGAACTCCTGGCATTCCTCGAAGCGCTCTGAATTATGCCGATATGCTGCGCCGATCTGACCGCAACGCAACAGGTTGTAAGGGTCGGCGCGGCATAATCCGAAGCGCGGCATTATGCGTCTTATGCCGACATCGGCATAAGGCCCATGCCACGAAAGCTCCCCATCGACTGAACCGCGATTTCGGGTTCTCGAAGTTTGGCAACACGTCCTATGCGCGCGAGGAGATCGTCGCGGAATTGACCTCGGTGTTCCTGGGTCAGACGCTCGGCTTCACGGCGCATACGCTCGAGATGAATGCCGCCTACCTCCACAACTGGTTGCGCGTTCTTCGGTCGGACAAGGGTGCGATCTTCAAGCACGCCGCGGACGCGCAGCGCGCCTGTGACTATCTGATCGCACAATCTGAGGCGGGTAAGGCAGGGCACAGTGCAGAGGCCGCCTGACCACACGGAGAACGGAGACTCCCATGTCACGTAAGGAACCCAAGACGCTGCGGGTGGCCTGCTTCAGCGACGGCTGCCGCAAGATCATCACCTTCAAACGCGGAGCTTATTGGTGGAGCCCGTCCGATGGCGCTTATCCCCTCTCGGCAGCGCTCGAGAGCATCATCGCACAGGGCGGCTGGATCGAAACCATCCCCAACCCGAATTACAGAGCCAGAGGGCTGTTCGGGTAGGGCTTCTGCTTTGGTCCTTCCGCCAAGCGGAAAAGTGAAAGCGGGCTTTGGGAAGGGTGTTTCAACTTCTCAAAGGAGATCCACATGTCCATGACCGTCCAAACCCAGCCAGACCGTCCAGATCCGACCGTGATCGCGACACAGAACGACGCGTTTCGCAAACTTGCATGCCTTGGAGTGCCGCCCGCCCATCCCATCCAGGGCCGGATGCATGTCACCCGCTCGCTTATGGAGGCCGGTGATGGCTTCATGGCCGAGGCGGTCAAGGCAACCGGTGCGTTCGATACATTCGAGCCTGAGAATGATCCGGAAGGTTGGCACGATTTTGGCGCGGTCGAAATCCGGGGCGAGACCGTGTTCTGGAAAATCGATCTCTATGAGGCAGATTCGGATTTCCGCTACGGGGCTGAGACCCCGGACAATCCCGCCACCACCGTCCGCGTGCTGACCATCATGTTGGCGCGTGACTGGTAGGCGAGGGGACACCTCCCAAGGCTTATACGTCAAGCAATGAAGGCCCACTGCCCCCTCAAAGGGAGAGTGGGCCTTTTGTCGTGGTGATCCCTGAAGCCGGGGATTGGTCACGCGCGTGAGCGCGCGGGCCACACCTCACCCACCTGGAAGGATATCCCATGACCACAAGCTTTGCCCCTCTCACCGTCGCTATCGGCGATCTGGTCCCGCATCCCGCCAATGTGCGCAGCAACTCTCCGGAAACCTATGATCCCGAGAACATCGCGCATCTGAAGGCGAGCATCGCTGTGCTGGGCCTGCTCCAGCCGCTTCTCGTCCAGAAGCTTGACGGCAAATATGCAGTGCTGGCCGGTGGCCGACGCCATGCCGCGCTGAAGGAGCTGATCGCCGACAAGACCAGCAAGGGGTTCACTGCGAAAACCAAGGTGGACTGCCGCCTTGTCCCTGACGACTGCGACGTCACCACGGCGTTGTCGCTCGCCGAGAACATCACCCAGGCACCGATGAACGCAATCGACGAGTTCGAGGCTTTCGCCCGGATGATGGAGGTCGACGGCCAGACGCCCGAGACGATCGCAAAGACCTTCGGCACCACGGTGGCGGCCGTGAAAGGCCGGTTGCGCTATGGCCTGATCCACCCCGACATCCGCGCCGCGGCTCGGGGCAAGGTGATCACGCTCGACACGATGAAGGCCTTCGCCGAGCACCCGAGCCAGGAGGCGCAGCGCGAGGTCTTCGAGGCGCTCACGAAAGACGGCGGCTATCTGCAGGCCTATACCGTCCGTCAGGCCCTCAAATCCCGCGGCGTGCAGGTCAGCGACGATATCGGGGCTTTCGTGCGCGAAGACTACGAGGCCCGCGGCGGCGCCGTCGCAGCCGATCTGCTGGATAAGCATTCCGTGCTTGAGGATGCGGCTCTGGTTGAGACCATCCTGCTCGAGAAGCTCGGTGCAGCCGCCGAGGACGCCCGTATGAGGCTGGGCTTTGCCTGGGCCGATGCGATGGTGCGCTATGACTACGCGACCATGGCCGACTATGGCCGCGTCTATCCCGGACCGATCGAGCCGGATGAGCCTGCTCAGAAGCGCATCGATGAGATCACCGCCGAGCTTGAGAAATTGCAGCTCGAGATGGAGGATGAGGGGCTCGAGGACGGTGCCTACAATGCCCTGTACGAGCGCGTGGACGCCTTGGAAGAGGAAGCGCGCGATCTGCAGGAAGCCTACAGCGCCGAGGACCTCGCGCGGTCTGGGGTGATCGCGTCGTGGCAGGGTGGGCAGATCACGCTCCATGTTGGTCTCGTCCGCCCCGAGGACACCGTCAAAGAGGAGGGCGCGCGCGGCTCCTCGGCCAATCCGACCGGGGAGGAGGCCCCGGACCCGGGCGAAATCACTTATCCATCTTCACTGGCTGAGGACCTCAAGACCGAGCGAGCCATGGCGCTTGGGGCCGCGATGGCGCTGCATCCGGAGGCCACGCTTGATGTGACGCTCTTCAAGCTGGTCAGTGATGTTCTGGCCAGCGGCATGAGTGTCACGCAGGCGATCAAGATCGAGGCCCGCAAGGAATATCGCAGCCACGCCAAGATGGACGAGATCGACGAGACCTCGCTCGAGCAGGTGGCGGCGGCGCATGATGTACTTGACCTCTCCTGGCTCGATGACACCCGCGCGCCCGCCGATCAGTTCGCGGCGTTTCGCGCGCTCAAAGCAGGGGAGAAGGCCAAGCTCGTCGCTTATGCGACAGCCAGCACCACGCAGTCCTGTTTTGCCCGGGACCGGCAGCGCGACAGCCTGATGCATGCGTTTGAGATCGAGATCATGCCCGACATCCGCGCCCACTGGACGCCGAACGCGGCGCTCTTCAACCGCTTCAAGAAGGCCTGGCTCCTCAAGATCCTCGGCGAAGATTTGGGTCTCGCCCAGGAGGCGGTGACGCTGGCCTCGTCGAGCAAGAAGGAGATCGTCGCCTTCTGCGACAAGCTCTTTGCCGAACCCTTCGCCACACTCACGGACGCGCAGCGCGCTGCCGTGGCCGCCTGGTGCCCGCCGATGATGCAGACCGCCGGTGTCGCCTTTGATGAGGCGGAGCCCGCTGCGGAAACCCCGGAGCCTGACAGCGAGGTCGCGCAAGCGGCCTGAGCCATCATGCGACCCGCGCGAGGCATTCCCCGCGCGGGTCGACCCTCCCACACCCAACGGAAAGACATCCCCATGGCTATTCTCAAGTTCTCTGCCTCCGCTGTTGCGGCGCAAATCGCACATGCGCGCGCCTGCAAAACCTTCCTGCCCAACTGGAACGGGCCCGTGGACAGGCCGGCCCTGATCCTCATCGTGGGCAACGGGGTGCATCTGCGCTCGAACGGCATCGATGGCACGACCACCCGCATCGTCACCACCGAGCAGGCCGATCCCTCCTTCGCCTTCGCCGATGGCATGAACCCGTTCCGGGATACCGACTGGATGGCGCAGCGCCGCATGGCGTTTCGCGATCTGACCGGCCAGTTCTACACCGACATCCTGGATGACGTGCAGGTGCTCATCGACCGGGGGCGGGGGGCCATCCGGCTGGCCACCGATGGCCACAGCATCCGCGTCTTCGTGCGCCGGGCCTCGGACTATCTCATCGGCGGGACCTACGAGGTGCCCTCGGGCCTCGGCGGCACCTTCCGGGTCATCCTCAAGGATGCCTGCGACACCTTCGCGATCGTGCAGAACTGCGGCAATTGCGAGGATTTCGACGCCATGCAGCCCTACCGCGTGCCGCTCGATGCGCTGATGGAACTCGATGACCGGAGGGCGGCGTAACCCGCCCTTTCTCAAACAAGCATCGCCAATACCCTGCCGGGCCTGCGGCCCTCTCGGGACATTGGCGACAACAATTTTCCCAAACGAGAGAAAGGACTCTGAAATGGGTTGGCTTTTCTACACCGACGGCCGCGTCCAGAACTACGCGGATGAGAAAGCGGAAATCGCCCGGCTCTGCACTTTCGAGGGCGACCCGCGCAAAACCGAACTGGTCAAGGCCTGCAAGGTCGGCTCAACCTGGTATGCGGCGGCAAAGGTCACCAATCTCGACGGCACCCCTGTCGAGGACGCGGCCTATGTGACCGATGCGGATGGCTCAATAACTTTCGGGGCTGTCTTCCTCACCCGATACGATGACGGCTGCTGGGGCTACAAGGACATGGAGGAAAGCGCTGGCCCGAACGAATCTCGTGCTCCCCTTGGGCTGATCGAGCTTCTCTCCGACCTGAAAGACCCGGACAGCTACGCGCAGGACTGGCGTCAGCGCTGCCGGAATTGGGCTGCAATCCCGGACTACGAGGAAGGCGACAAGATCAGGCTCGCCACGCCCGTGACGCTCACCGATGGCAGCACCTGCCAGATCGTCACCGCGACCCACTACAGGCGGGGTCGGCAAAAACGCCGCTGTTACCGCATCGAGGAAACCGGTGGGCTCGTACGCCTCTCGAAGGCCACGCTTGCGGGTTCGGAGCTGCTCAGTTCCGCGAAGGGTGCGGCCAGTCCTGTGCTGGCGGAGTTCCTGGCGGGGCAGGGTGGTTGAGTTTCTCGCTGAGACAACACCACGGAACCACGCGCGCACATAATACCGACTTGAAATCGTATCTCAAATGAGATACATCACTCCCATCAACTGGAGGACCATTCATGCCTGCCCAAACATCCATGCTTCATGTTCGTGTTGACGATCAGCTGAAAGCACAGGCTTCGGACGCACTTGCGGGCGTCGGTCTGACGCTCTCCGACGCGGTGCGTATTCTTTTGACCCGCGTGGCCGCAGAAGGCGGATTGCCTGCCGGATTGACCGCTGATCCGGATGCCTATGATGCCTGGTTCCGGGCGAAAGTACAGGAAGCGCTGGACGATCCAAGGCCCACAACGCCCCATGCCAAGGCGATGCAAGACGCCCAGGCATTGATTGACGGGAAGCGCCTTGCCAAATCTTGAATGGAAAGCCACGGCCATCGCCGACTTGTTGGCAATCATTGACTACATCTCTGACGACAACCCGGATGCCGCCCAAGTTCTCAAAGACGAGATTGAACACAAGACGTCCCTCCTTCCAGAACGCCCTCAGATGTACCGCGCGGGCCGTGTGGACGGGACTAGGGAGATGGTTGTTCGGCCAAACTACATCGTGGTTTATGCTGAAAGCCCTGAGATGGTGACCATTTTGCGCGTACTTCATGCTGCGCAGCAGTGGCCATGATCGGCGTGCAGGCCCTCCGCTAAGAAATTGCCCGCTCTACGCCTTCAAAGTGTAGAGCGGGCTTTTTGTCCTTTGGAACTCAGACCCTGATCCAAAGGAAACCCCCATGTCCAAGCCCAAACCGGCAAATCCGGCTCTCTCAATCTCCGACACTGACCTCGCCTCTGCCCTAGTGCAGATCGGTGCGGAGGTCGACCACCAACCCCTGCGCAGTTCAGCGCTGGCGCGCATCATGCGCGAGACGTTTCGTGGCAGCGATGCCGGGGGCGCCTGGGACTGGCGCATAGCCTATGACCTGATGCAGGCCGCGGCTGTCCAAGTGTTGCTGCGTGGGAACGGCGTGCCAGATGACATCGCCGCTGCAAAGCTGCTTGCCTCGCGGCTGCTGACGGAAACGCGCCGGTCAGAGCAGCAGATCCGGCTGCAGCAGTTTTCCACGCCGTTGCCTTTCGCGGCAATGGTCGTGCGGGCGGCAGCCGTTCGCAAGGGCGAGACTTTGCTGGAGCCCTCGGCTGGCACCGGTGCCCTGGCTACTTTCGCCGCCCGGGCCGGTGCCACGCTTTTGCTCAACGAGATCGACCCCTTTCGCCAGCGCCTCCTGCGCGCGGTTTTCGGCGGCGAGGTGACGGGCCATGACGGCGAGCATATCGACGATCTGCTGCAGTCGCCGGTTCTACCCGACGTCGTGGTGATGAACCCGCCCTTCGCCTCCTCGGTCGACCGCTCCCGGGACAAACACATCGCCGCCAAACATCTCATCGCGGCTGCAAAGCGTCTGGCACCCGGCGGGCGGCTTGTGGCGATCATGCCGCCGGGATTCACGCCCGAACGCGATGCCGCGCATTGGTCCCGCGCCTGCGGTCTCCTGACGCCGCGCTTGGCGTTGACGATGCCGGGGCAGGTCTACCGCAAGCTCGGCACCTCTGTCGAAACCCAGCTGATGGTCTTCGACAAGGTGCAGGAGGACGGCGAGATGATCCGCGTCCCTGTGCGGGATCTGGATGAAGCCCTTCCTTTTGTCGACGCAGTGGCCGCAACCCGGCCCGAGATGCGCCCCGCCCAACGGGCTGAAGCGACCCCTCATGCTCGGCCGACCGTTCCATCATCTGCCCCGCGCAAGACCGCGGCTGCGCCTGTCGCCGCCTCCAAACCACGGGCCAATGCCGTCCGCCCGCTCAGCTTCACAAGCTTCGATGTCCCGCGCGACAACACGCCCATCTCGGACATCTATGCGCGCTACCGTCCGCAGCGGATCGAGATCGCGGGTGCGCAGGAACATCCCACGCCGCTCGTTGAAAGCATCGCCATGGCCTCGGTTGCCCCGCCTATGCCCTCAAACACGGGCAGTGATGACTTGCGGCTGCCCGCACGGCTGATCGAGGAGGGAGATCTCTCCGAGGCGCAGCTGGAAACCATCATCATGGCGCATGATGCCCATGGGCGCGACCTGCCAGGGCGGTTTACCATCGATGACGACCAGACCAAGCTGACGCGCGCCGATGATGACCCGGATGCACGTGCCTATCGCCTTGGCTATTTCCTCGGCGACGGCACCGGTTGCGGCAAGGGGCGCGAATGCGCGGGGCTCATTCTTGTGAACTGGCTTGCCGGGCGCAGGAAGGCGATCTGGGTCTCCAAATCCGCCACGCTCATCGAGGACGCGATCCGCGACTGGACTGATCTCGGCGGCTCGCCTGCCGATATCCAGCCGCTTTCCAAATGGAAACCCGACCAGCCCATCCCGATGGGCGACGGGATCCTTTTCGTGACCTACGCCACGCTGCGGTCCGCGGGCAAATGCGGCACCACACGGCTGAGCCAGATCCTCGACTGGATGGGCGAAGACTTTGAAGGCGTACTGGCCTTTGATGAGGCCCATGCCATGCAGAACGCGGCCGGGTCCGAGCAGGGCAGGGGAGTCAAACCCTCCCAGCAGGGCCTTGCTGGCCTACGGCTGCAACTGGCAGCACCCCGCGCTCGCGTCTTCTACATCTCGGCCACGGGTGCCACGAGCGTGCACAACCTGGCCTATGCCGCGCGGCTGGGGCTCTGGGGGCAGGGCCCCGAATACCCCTTCCCGAGCCGCGAGAGCTTTGTGTCGGCGATGGAAGCCGGCGGCGTTGCTGCCATGGAGGTGGTCGCGCGTGATCTTAAGACGCTCGGCCTCTACACGGCGCGTGCCCTCAGCTTTGATGGCGTGGAGTATGACGTGCTCGAACACGCGCTCACACCGGCCCAGATCGAGATCTACGACGCCTATGCGGGAGCCTTTCGCACGATCCACCACAATCTCGAAGCCGCGCTGACGGCGACCGGCGTCAACGACGCCTCGGGCGAGACCAATGCGTCGGCCGCACGCGCCTCGGCCAAGTCCCGCTTCGAGAGCACGAAACAGCGCTTTTTCAACCATCTCCTGATGGGCATGAAGGCTCCAAGCATTATCCGCGCCATCGAGGACGATCTGGCGGCGGGCAAGGCTTGCGTCATCCAGGTGGTCTCGACGGGCGAGAGTCTGCTGAAACGCCGGCTTGAGACGATGGACCAGGAGGACGAGCTGGTCGAGGGCGCGCTAACGCCGCGCGACTACGTCCTGGGATACCTCGAACAGGCCTTCCCGATTCATGCGCAAAAGCTGGTCGAGATCGACGGCAATATGGTGGTGGAACCTTTACGGGATGAGACCGGGGCGCTCATTGTCTCGCGCGAGGCGCTCGCCCTGCGCGATGCGGCCATGATGGAGTTGATGACGCTCGCCCCGATCCCCTCGGCGCTCGATCAGATCCTCTGGGCCTTTGGCGACGAGGCCGTGGCAGAAGTGACAGGGCGATCTATCCGGCCGCTCAAGGCCTCGGATGGCCATCTCTTCATCGAGAAGCGCAGCGCCAGCAGCAATTCGTCCGAGACCCAAGCCTTCATGGACGGCGAAAAGGATATCCTGATCTTCTCCGACGCGGGCGGTACGGGCCGGTCCTATCACGCGGCGCAAACGGCGAAGAACCAGAAACGGCGGCGGCACTACCTGCTGGAGCCCGGCTGGCGCGCCGATGCGGCCATCCAGGGGCTCGGCCGCACGCATCGCTCTGCCCAGGTCAGCGCGCCGTTCTTCCGGGTCTGCACCTCTGATGTGCATGGCGAGAAACGCTTCACGTCGACTATAGCCAAACGCCTCGACCAGCTGGGGGCCCTGACCAAGGGTCAGCGCGAGACCGGCTCGCAGGGCATGTTCCGGGAGGAGGACAATCTGGAAAGCCCGATCGCACGGGCCGCGCTGCGCGGGTATTTCGCCGATCTTGCCGCCGGGCGCGCTGAGGCGATGAGCTACGAGAGCTTCACCGACTGGACAGCCCTGCGGCTGATCGACAAGGACGGGGTGCTCCTTGAGGAGCTTCCCCCGATCCAGCGGTTTCTCAACCGGGTGCTTGCCCTTCCCATCCACATGCAGAACGCACTCTTTGCCGAGTTCATGCGCCGGATTGCCGATCAGACGGAACGGGCGCGCGCGGCGGGCACGCTCGATCTCGGCGTGGAAACCCTGCGTGGCGAAAAGATCGAGCAGGTCTCCACAGAGGATCTCTGGACCTGCCCGAAATCCGGCGCCGTGACGCGGATCATCGGGCTGGAGGTGACCGACCCGGTCCACGTCCTTGGGGCCGAAGAGGCCATGTCGCGCAATTTCGATAAGCTGCCGATGGTCAATCGCGCCTCCGGTCGCGCGGCGCTCATCTCGGCGCGGCCCATGCAGATGTATGACGAGGACATCGTCACGCTGATGCGCAAGGCGGTGAGGCCAAACGGGTCCAGCTACCTCGAGGAGACGCGGTTCGAGTCCTCGGCCTGGGAAGACATCGACAGGCCCGAGTTTGCACGGCTTTGGGATGCCGAGGCCGCATCCCTGCCAAAAACCACCACGACCAAGCTCTACCTGCTGACCGGGCTGCTGCTGCCGATCTGGAAGGACATTCCGACCACCAATGAGCGCATCTACAGGGTCACACCGGACGGGGCGACCGCCATGATCGGGCGCACGCTGAGCGAAGAAGGTGCGGCCGCGCTGCGCGCACGCTTCCTCGTCTCCAATCCGCAAACACCGCAGGAGATGCTGACCGCCGCCCTCGGCACCACCGCGCCAGTCGATCTGGGCCGGGGTCTGACCCTGACCCGTCGCCGGGTCGCAGGCGAGATGCGTTTCGAGCTGGGCGGTGCGGATCGGGGCATGATTGAAGGTCTCAAGGCCATGGGGTGTTTCACGGAGATCATCGCCTTCCAGTTGCGGGTGTTCCTGCCGCATGGGGACGGGATCGACACGGGAAGCATTCTGGCCCGGATCGTGGGGCAGGAAGCCGCCATGACGTCAGAACAAGCCGCCTGAAAAGTCAAAGCGGGCTTCCAGTCGGGCGTCGCGGATCTGGAATTGACCGGTCTGCGCTTTCGGGGCGCGCGCTGACCAATGCCACACCCGGCCCCCCCAAATTCAGATAAGAGGACAGACCCATGACCAACCCCCAGATCGACTATGCCGCACTGGCGGCTCAGTGGCGCGCAGAGCGCGAAACCACCTTGAAGGCATCCCGAGCGGAGCTGATCGCGCAATTGCGCGCGCTTGGCATCAGCGAGGTCACTGCCGAATACGAAGGTTATGGCGACTCCGGCAATGTTGAGGATGTGACGGTGCAGCCTGCGGAGGTCCAACTGCCGGAACGGCTTGCCACCGCCGTGGGCGATTTCGCCTGGTCGCTCGCCTATCACCATCACCCGGGGTTCGAGAACAACGAAGGCGGCTACGGCACGCTGACCTGGGACTTGCGCAACGACAGCATCAGCCTCGATCACGCGGACCGCTATGTCGAATGCGCGCACAGCTATGTCGAGGGACTTTGAGATGGCCCATCCGCTTCATCATGCTGAAAGCTCTGCCCGGAAATTCGGCGGGGTGCCGTCTGACTATCAGGCTGTGCACGATTGGTTCGATGCCTCGAAAGAGCACCTGGCGCTCTTTACGCACCGAGCCATGCGCCACCACGCTCAAGGCCTGTTCGAGGCGGAACGGGTTTTCGGCCTGACCCTGACCAATAGCGCGGGTCGGGACATCCCCGTACGCTGGATCGGCGAGCAGCATGTCCGTGAAGACTGCCAGGGCCGCATCCCGAGCATGGCGGACTGGCTGCGACGGATCCAGCCCGAGCCATGGATGGCCAATGGCCATATCGACCGGCATGTCGGCTCCGAGCCCTACGGCGATCCAAGGGTTGCCTGGGCCTCCGAGGTCGCCGCCGGAAGAACGGTTCTTGGCCTGAAGGATTGGATGGCGGCGCGCGCGACGCAAGCCACGCAAAGCGCCTGACAGCTCTCGGCCGTTTGCCAAACGAATGCTGCATGGGAGCCCGGTTGGAAGATCGGGCTTCTTGCGTCGTTTCCCCACCATTCTTCGTAAGGAGGTTCGCATGACACTCGATGAAATCAAAGCCGCGGTCGATGCCGGGCAGACCGTGCATTGGGCCAATACCGGCTACGTTGTACACAAGGACCGGCTCGGTCAGTACCTCATCACCTATGTGCCGAATGGTAGCTGCATCGGTCTGACCGACCGGGGCGGGCACCGGTTGAACGGAAAAGAGGCGGAGTTCTTCATCGCGCGATTGGAGGACGGCGCGGAAAATCCGGGCAGCCAATCAAGACCAGTCGGGCAGGGGAGGGGCGTAGCACCCGGAGGCGCGGGGGCATTCCCACTCGGACGGCAGCTTTGACCCGTGGGCGGGGCTGAAAGGAAAGCAGGCTTTCTGATTTGTGATCCCTCAAGGGGTCGAGAAAGCAATCCCGGATGCGTTGGCAAAAACGTCAGGCACCGGCCAATCCAAAAGGAACCATCCCATGTTCGCAGGAACCCTCACCCGCAATGTCGAGACCGCAGCCGCTCAGTACACCGGCATGATCCACTCGACGCGCTTTGACATCGCCATCCAGTTGGAGGCGCGGGCCAAGATGTCTGAACGCAGCCCGGATTTTGACGTGACGGCAGTCAACAAATCAGGCCGCAAGGTGCGTATCGGCACGGCCTGGAACGAGACCGGCAATACCAGCGGCAACCCCTACATCTCGATGCAGATCGATGTCGGCCTCGGCCCGTTCCGGGTCAACGCGGTGCAGACGAAAGAGGCGCGCGCGACCCAAAGCGGCGAATTCGAGATCATCCCGCTGGTCTCGAACGGCCTGATGAAGTCCGGCTCGATCTCGGGCGAGTTGACCGCCATGGACGCTGACAACGCCTTCACCGGCTACATCGCCAACATGATGTTCGATCTGGAGTTCATGCTGATCGAGAACAGCTACAAATCCGAGGAGACCCACCCGGATTACCGCGTCGAGGTCAGCTCGCCCCGGGGCACACCGATCCGCGTCGGATCGGCGTGGATGGCCAAAAGCAGCCGCACGGGCAATGACTACTTGTCGCTGCTGATCAACACGCCCGATGGCGATCTGCGCGTCAACGCCGTGCAGAACGAAAAACAGCGCGGCGGGCAGACCTTCTCGATCATCCCGTTCATCGACAGCGGTGAGCAACCGCAGGACGCAGGCGCGGGGCTGTCGCTGGTTGCCTAATCGGCGCGCGAGGGGGAGACGATCTGAACCGAAAGGGGAGCCGTGGGACCACGGTTCCCCTTTTTCCATGTCCGTTTGCGTGAAGGACGCCACCCGCTTGCGATCTGGTGTAAATGCGATACAATAATATATTATCGAAACATAGAGGGCGGGCGCGTGGCGGCTAGATCAGGGACGGTTCCATGGTTTGACAACTTTGATGTTGAGGCACAGGTTGCAGATCTCCTCGCCAATATCGAGCGCTGCACCGGATTTGCGCTACCCGCCCGGCAGCGTGAAGTCATCTTGACCCATGCAAGGGCAAAGCTCGACAGGACAAGGCAGGCATATCTGGAGGCCAAGGCGGCCGGAAAGCCGGTGTCCACATCGCGGCATGCGTATCTGGCCGACCTGCAGGACACGATCTTCATGGCGATCCCGGAAGAGAACCTCGCGCGGATGCCGCTGAGCGAGCAGGTTCTCAACGACCCGTCATTTTACGCTGACGCCATGCACCGCGCCGCTGCGATCAGCGAGGATGAGCTTTTCATGGTGCTGTTCTCTTCGCTGAAAGACATGACAGTCCAAGACGCCCGGGCCTTCGTCTCGAAGCTTTGGCACGGCACGATCGATGACAATGCCCGTAAATACGCCGAAGCCTTGAAGCGCCCCGAGCGTGAACCGCAGCCCTTTCGTCCGGGGAACACCGTGTAAGATCGGAGCCATTCTCTTGGCTTGAGCCGTACCGAGGTTGGCCGCCTCAAACCCCCTTTCCCAAAGGTGGCACCCTGTGCAGCGCGCGAAAGCCGTTGAAGGTGCTGTGGTGATGTCTACTGTCGCCAACATGATGAACCGGGATCACATGCGCGCCTTCTTCCGGCGCGCAGCTGCGCTTGTCGCCTTTGTCGCACTGCTCTGGGCGGTTCACCTCCTCAATTGGATCATCGGTTACGGCTTGAACCCGGCCTTCGGCCTGATCCCCCGGCACGTCAGCGGATTAGATGGTGTCATCACCATGCCCCTCCTGCATGGAAGCTTCGCGCACCTTATGGCCAACACGCCGCCGCTCCTGGTGATGGGTGGACTGCTTGTGGCAACAACCACGCGGGCCTTGCTGCCGGTGAACGCCGTGGTGATCGGCCTCGGCGGCGGTCTTGTCTGGCTGTTCGGAAGTTCGGCTATCCATATCGGTGCGTCAGGGTTGGTCTTCGGCTGGTTTGGCTTCCTCGTCGCGTGCGGCTTCGTGGATCGCTCATTGATCACGCTGGGCGCGGCACTGGTGGTCGGTGTCCTCTACGGCTCTATTCTCTGGGGCGTTCTTCCGGGTCAGCCTGACGTCTCGTGGGAGGCTCATCTGTTCGGCGCTTTGGCCGGCGCGGCCGCTGCATTTCTTGTCCGAACGCATGTCCATGCGCCGCGTCTGGCCGACGTCGATCTGGACTGAAGCGGGCCACTCGACCCACAGTAGCCAGTTGTTCTTGGCGCGGCGCATGCCCGCTCCTAGTTTGTTGCAGACCTTTGGATCACGATGCAGCAATCAGATACAGTCGTCGGATAAGTCGACATTATCGTCGCTTGTCGGGGAGTCAGCGCCTTACAAGAGGGCCTTAACTTCAGTTGGCTCAACCTTTCAGATTTGTCACCTCATTAATTTTCAAAAGGAAATTTGCTTTTCGCATCGACCCGCAAGGTGCTTTCGTTGCAGGCAAGTTCGGACGCCGCCGCCTCCCACGTGCCGTAGCGCTCCTTTGCCCAGAGTGCGAGCCGTGTCTGAAACCAGTGAAGCCGCTGCTTGCGGGTGCCGATTCCAAAATCCCCCGGCGGGGGGGCGCCGACAGCGCGCCACTCTTCGAGTGCCTGGCGTTGTAAGGAGACGTTCCATGGCCCATCGGGCCGCGTCGAAACGATGATCGCGGCCAGGCGTTGCAGGTCGCGGATGTTGCGCGGCAGACGCGCCTCCGTAAGAGCGCGCTCCAGCGTCGGGCTCCAGGGTGGATCACCGGGAAAGCCGATCTCGCGCCAGACGCGGCCCCAGTCGGCTTGCAGGTCCGCAGGGCAGTCGCGCAGGGGCGGCAATTCAACCTGCAGATGGGCGATGCGGTCGAAGAAATCCGGATCGAGCGTCTTCTCCAGTTCGTCGATCGGAAGGTTTGAGGCGCAGACAAGATCGAATTGTGCCTCCTGGTGCTCGGTCTCGCCGAGCCGTCGCCAGCGGCGCACCCCGCCTTGTAGCGCGAGTAGCAGAATGCGCTGGGTGTCACGCGGCAGGTCCTGCACCTCGTCAAGGAACAGGATCCCGCCGTCCGCTTCGTGCAGCAGCCCTCTGCCAACCGCAGACACCTTGTCATTGGTGGCCGCAACACGGCCGAACAGCAGCGCTTCGACACCTTCTCCTCTCAGGTGGCCGCAAGAGAGCGTAACGACGTGTCGCCCCCCTTTTAGCTTCGCCACAAGGCTTTCGACGACCCGGGTCTTGCCCACTCCACGCTCACCAAGGATCAGAAGCGGCACTCCCGGGACCAAGGCATAGCGCGCGAGCCGATCCAGCGCGGCGCGCCGGTCGGCCGAGAGCGCATCAGGGTCGTAGGCGGCCTGTTCCGGGGTCTGCGCCAGATCTGCACGCAGAGCCGAGAGCCAGGTTGTTGGCGCGAATTCGACCGGAGAGATCCGTGCCGGCGCTCCCGGATCGGGGCGCTGCGAGGACCACAGCCGGGTGCCGGGCGGGAAGGCACCGCCTGCCGCCAGCACAAGCCAGACCGCATGCATCGCAGGCGTGCCGGGCGAGACATTCACATGCAGCGGTTCTTCCAGCGCCGAGAGCTGCGGCAGAAGCTTCGCCCGCAGGGTCAGGTAAAGCGCGGCATGGTCTGTAGGGTCGGCGACAGGGAGCGCCATGGTCTCGATCTGCAGGTGCTGTGGTAGGTCTTCGGGGGCCTCTCGCTCTTCTTGCACTAGCAGTAGCACCCGCTCGATAGAGTGGCCGCGCTCGGCCAAGGCCTCCAGCGCCCCGGTCAGGACCGATGTGCCGTGATTGACCGAAGCCCAGCACAGCAGGGTTTCACCGCTCATGTGGCACTCCTGGTCATAACCACGGCCTTTGCGCTGGCCGCTTCGAACAGACGCTCGGCGGCCTCAAGTTGCGCGAGATCCGAGATCACCACCACCCGACGCCCCGAAGGCTCGCGCATCAAGGCAGGGAAGGTCGTAGGCGAGCTATCACCCTTGTACTTCTTCACTTCTTTGCCATTCACGTCAATGTGGATCGCCCGCGCGTCGACACGGGGCGGATCAATGCGCCATGTCACGCTCAGCTTGCGCGCCATCGGCAGTTCGGCGGGCATAGCCGGGCACTCGGGCAGCGGGCCGGTCAGTGAGCGCATGGTGACGGTTTCCAGGTCAACGGGGAGGTTGGCAGGTATTTCCATATCCTTCAGATCTCCATCCTTCCACAGCTTCACCTTTTCCATGTCCTGCGTAACCTTCGCTTCGGGATCGAGCCAGGCCTGCGCCGTGCCGGCCCACCCTTCAAGGATGTGCCGCAGACTCTCCGTGCGGTTGCCATCCAGAGAAAGACCAAGTTCGAAGCCTTCCTCCATCCCAAGGCGCTCAATGTTCGCCGTCATGATCATGGCGCGGTCGCGGTCGGTCCAGATTGCCTTCGCATGGAGCCATTTGAATCCGTACACTTCAGCGCCGGCTTCGGCCAAAGCGGCTAGCGCGGGCATTGCCGCCGGTCTGATCCGCGCGAGTACAGTGACCTTCACCCCAGCGTTCGCGCGGGCAATCAGGGCTTGGGTGACCGGATGATCCAGCGCCCAGCCGAAGGAGGAGACTATGATCCGCCTTTCCGACTCTTTGATCAGTTCAAGGGCGGTGTCCTGAATCGAGCGGCGTGGCGGCGAAGTCACGAGGGCCAGACCCGCAGCGGGGAACTCGACGGCTCCGAGGGGCTTTGCGGGTCTGAAATCGGTGCCGCTCATCCGGTGCTCGGCGCGTTCCCAGAAAGCATGACGCAACTCGACGAAGACCGAGCGGACTTCCTCGGACGTCAGGCGAAGCCCCAGTTCCTCGTTGCGGGTCAGGGCCTCGTCGGTGATGTTGGCGGTCAGCAGCCAACCCTGCGCATTCGGGCCCTTGGGGTCGATCAACACGGTCTTGGCGTGATAATGGGCTGCGCTGCGGATCATGGCATGCGGGGCGAGGCGGCGCAGCATCTCCTCATGATGTTCGCGGCAGTGTTTCGAGAAGTCATCCTCCTCTCTCTCCTGCCCGAGGCGGGCTTCCGAGGCGAGCATCATGTAAACCCGCACGCCACGACGGGTGGCAGCCTCCAGCGCCGCGATCATACGGTCCGAGGCAAGCAGGAAGCTGCACAGCACGACCATCTCTTGCGCATCGCCGATCATTTTCACCAGCGTGTCTTCGAGACAGCGGCTGGCATCGGCGGGCAGCAGGTCGTCATTCCCGAGGCTCTGTTTTGAAACGGATCGTGGTTTCGGCACCCAAGCCATGCCGAGCGGGCGACCGATCTGTGACACGGTTTCGGTACGGGGAGCTTCAAAATCGATATGGCGGTCTACCAGCATCACAGGTTCCAATCTTCGGCGGCGGTCAGGTTCCAGGCGACAGCGCTCAGCGGAGCGCCTGCCTCGGCGGGGCGAGCGCGGGCGGCAAGGTCTTGCCGGGAGGGTAGGTCAAGTGGCGTGAAGCCCACGAAGGGCGCGACTGCCTCTGAGCACCACTTGTCGAAGCGCCGAGAGCAGGCAATCTCGTTGATACTGTCTTCGAGGCGCCAGTCAGCCCATGCCTCGGCGTCGTGTAGGGTGCGGGCGTTAATGTCGATCCCGTGCACCGTCGTCTGTTCGAAGTTCCCATATTGATGCAACCGAACAGGGCTCGGGAAAGTGACATCCTCCCTCATATTGCGTCGGAACGCGTCAGACAGGTCGGCGAAACTGCGGCGCAAAATCTCCGTCTCCGCATCCCAGTCGAAGGTCAATCCTGCTGTTTCCAGAAGCGCCTCGAAGGTCGCTTTATGGGCAAGCTCCGGAGCAGGCCGATCGACGGTCTGCTCGTCGACTGTCAGGCTGAGGCGCTTTCTTGCGACTTCCCATGTGAGCGTCCCGGTCTTTGACTCGAGAAGTTCCACTTTGTTCGGTAAATCGTCGATGCGCCGCCTCTCGCCGCCCATGATCGGCGCGAGGGGCAAACCCTTAAGCGCGTCGAGCGTAGGCGGCGGCCGTTTCGCATCGCGCTTCGGTGCGTCATGCTTGACCTCGTCGTACGCTTTCGGTTCCGTGTAACCAGTCAACTGGATCAAACCATGTGGCAGCAGCGGGTCACTGGTATGCCAGACCTCCCAGCTACCTCGTTCTGCGATGAACACAGCTTCCTTCTCCAGGGCCTCGTGGCCCGCCTCGGTGAGTTTGAAGCCCTCATTTCCCTGCGCCTCCAACGCGCCGGACCGCTTGAGTTGTTCCAGAAGCCGTTGGGCGATCTGCCTGCGCCCCTCGTGTGCGCCGAGCAGGTGGCCTGCTGCTGAAGCCGCAGTAATCCCGTCAGTATCGCGCGCCATCAGCAAGAATGGCATCAATTCGGGCCGCTTTTCCTCCTTGGCGACCTCGCCGGCGAAACGGGTGACATGGATCTTGATGGACCGTGTAAGGGTAAAGGCGGGGATCATTCTTTCTCTCCTTTTGCTATGCTGCGGCCCCAAGGTGCGGCTTCGGCCAGAGATCCGAGCGCGCCGCCTGCCCTCTTGAGGCCAGCACGATCGCCGAAGATCACCAGCCGATGGCGCGCCCGGGTCAGGGCAACATTCAGCCGGTTGGGCGCGCGCAGAAAATGCGTGCCGTGAGTATTGCCAAAGCTCAGCAGAACCATATCGGCCTCTTGGCCCTGAAAGCGGTCCACGGTGCAGATATCGGCGACGCAATACGGCCCGAACTCGATGCGGCGCGAGCGCGCGGCTCCGCCCGCCAAGTTCTGTACCGCGCGGCGAAGCGCCCGTTCCTGTACCCGGTAGGGCGACAGGAGCGCGACCTCCCATACCCCACCGCCCGGAGGTGGATTGGTCTTCGTCCAGTCGACGAAGGCGCGCAACTCGCGCAGCATCTCGTCGACCTCATCACGATTGCCGCCCTCTCGTGCGTTGAAGCGCCCGCGAACATCGCGCCAAGTCATGCGCGGCTCGTTCTCCCGCCAGCCCCAGGGGCGGTCGGACATGGTGTCGGCGGTATGCAACGCCTGGCCGCCATAGAATGCCTTGCTAGGAAAGTCGGCGATTTCGGGGTGCATCCGATGTTGCCAAGACAACAGCACATGGCGATTTTTCAAAACTTCTTCCGGCAGCCCGTCTGTCAGCGCATTGCCGCGATCGCGATCCCCGCTGCGTTCAAACCCTTGGCGCAAAGTTTCGAGCACCGAAGGCAGCGCGATACGACGGGTCAGCGCGATCGCGTCCTTCAACTTGTCATTTGCCATAGCAGGCAACAGCTCTTCAGACTCTTGTAGAAGGGACTTCGCCTTGCCGCCTGTCTCGTCGCGCAGGCTGTGAAGCGTCACCTGACGCCATGCCAGCTCATGCGCCCAACTAGGCGGCGTCCCGGCGCCATTGGCCGCGTGACGGCGACGCAGGGTGGGCAGTGCGTCTTCGGGCGCGCGGATGGTTTCCAGATCAACACGCAAGGCTTGTGGCAGGGCCTCGAGTGCGACTTCGGTGCCGATAACGATATCGGCCAGCGCTGCATCCGTGTCATTGGGTGCCCGGATCGCGACGCCCCGCGCCTCGGATTCCTCGCGCCAGATCGCGTCTTGTTGCTTGGTCGCGACGACCGCTGCTGCGCCGCGCTTGCCCGTCATGGCGAGAAAGCTGTCGACACAGGCATTGCGGCGGTCTTCATCGGGCAGGCAATCGTCGAGCGCGGCGGCAACGCCGTCATCATCGACATAGGGCGACAACTGCTTCGGATCACCGACCAGCACCCAACGCTTCGCAAGAAGTGCGGGCACGAGGAATTCCTGAAAAGTTGTTTTGGAAGCCTCGTCCACGATCAGCATGTCGAAGACTGGTGTGGCTTGGCCGCCCTTCTTGATATCGGGATGTTGCAGGATGCCGATCGTCGAACCGCAGACAAGATTGGCCCCGTCGAGCAACAAACGTTCAACAATGTGATCCCCATGGGCCGCCCGCAGTTCGTCCAGCAATTTCTGCTGGGCGGCATCGGGCGTCCCAATCCCTCCGAGATAGGCCAGAAGGCGCTGCCGTTCCTGCTTCGTCAGTCGTTCTAGGGTCCATTTCTTTGCTTCATCGGAAAGGCTTGCATCGCGGCCGATCCGCACTGGAATGACAAGGTCGCGATGCGCACTGCCTTCCGCCATCAACCTTTCCAACACGTTGTCCACTGCGACATGGGTCGACGCGCAAAGGAGCACCCGCTTGCCCATACGCGCCATTTGCAAGATCAGCTCGCAGATCACCGTGGTTTTGCCTGATCCGGGCGGGCCTTCCATCAAGGCGAAATCGGGGGTGGAGAGGGTGTAGCGCACGAAGTCGCGCTGCTCGGACGCGCCGGGGCGGTGGGGATCAGTCAAGACCAACCACTCGGGCTCCGGCACTGGCACGGGGCGTGGCCAGTTGGCAAGTGACTGCGGCTGAAGCAGCCGCAGCAGCGGGCGATGGGCAGGATGCGGCTGGTTCTGAAGCGCCGAGATCGCGTCGCGCTGCTTGCGCAGTTGATAGCTGTTCGGGCGCAGGGTCAGCGGCTCACCTTCTGGCGGCAGGGCGGCAAGACGCAGGCGTCCAGCATCGGGGTCATGCTCGAGTACGTCGATTTCACGAAAGGTCGGTCTCTCGCTACCGTTTCTGGTTTGCTGCTTCTCGATCCAGGCAACCCTCTCGACCTCCGGGTCGGTAAAGAGCCGCAGTTCGGCCTCGGACAATTCATCGCCGCCACTCTTGTGCAGGCGCACCCAGAAACCGTCGCTCTTTTTCCCCGGCCTCTTTCCTTTGCGACCATTGGAGTGCTGCGGGTTTTTTTCATAGGGGGCTTCTTCGGCGGTCCATGCGACGTTCGGAAGATTGTCGGGATCCTCCAACCGCTTCTTCGCGCCAGACAGGAATTCATAGGGAGCCTTGAGCCCGAAAAACGCGTTCTTCATCAATATGTCGGCTCGATGCGGCTCGATCGCCGCGAAGTTGAGAAATGCCATCGGGTTAACTACTTTCTTGTTCAGTGCGCCTGTTTAACGCTCTATCTGACCATCCATAACGGGCGTCGAATATAAATTGAACTCGGCTATGCGGTTAAATGTCCAGATATTGCGGGTGGATTCACCCGTATATTTTTCTTGTCGGGTAGGTTCAGTCACGGCGCATCGCCGCATGATGCAAGTGCGGGTCATAATCTTTGCATTCGGTCCGAGAAGGGCATCACATTTGAAAAGACTGGATAGAAGAGGTACGTGTCACCGGGCATTGTTCGGGCCGTCATCTCCGAAACGACGCAAATTCGGTATGATCCGATATCGGGACTGCGGAACAGGGTTATCGCACGCAGCGACCGGGTAACCGTTCCAGCTGGTCAGCAGGGGCGTGCAACGCTCAAGGACCTTTTTCACGGTGGTTGAAACCTGGATAGTCAATTTGGGCTGATCCTATAGCGTGAAAAAAGGGTCTTCAGCTATAAGCCGAGATATAGCGGGAATGCGGCCGAATATAGCATTTTGCATGCCGCAAGCGGGTGAGGACCATCACGTTCGTAGGCGCGCATTGCTACAGTTCTTGTGGGATGCAGAAAACTGGTGTTTTCCGCCATCACTTCGAATGCTGCGAAAAGTAATCCTTATAGTCGGCAGCGGCGTCGCCAGCACATCAACCTTGGGCTAAGCCTGTCGGCCTCCCCAGCTCGGCTTCGCGTTTCGCAGGGGAGAACGGCCCTTCGGTCCGTCGCGCATTCGGCCATGCGGCCTCACCGCGGCGTTGCGCTTGGCGTCCCGGTTTGCCCGCCTCGCGAGCACGTACCTCCCCGGCCGCTCCGCCGGATTGCGCTGTGGTCTGTTTTGGCCCGAGGCCAAAACGATCCTGCCGCTTCATCCGTCTCCCGCGTCCGGTCGGGCCGTTTGCCTGCTCGGGTCGGGCAAACCTACCGTCAAAACACACACACATGAGCGCGGAAGCATATCCTCCGGATGGCCCCCAAATCAGCCCGCGTCAAGGATCGCAAAACTTTTCGGCGAGGGCGGGGCATGTGGCGCGGGATGGTCCCGTGCGTGAGGGCGCGCATGTGTCAGGTGCTGCGCGCAGAAAACTTTTGCGCCCGGCAAGCCGGCGGCTGCGCCGTCCCTGACCCGGGCAGATTCGGAAACCAGGCATTCGGCCATGCCCCCACACTCACGTGGTGGCCTAGGAACCGAACACTGGAGACCAGACATGGCTTACGACACCGCAAACACCTACGAGACGATCGAACTTTTCGGGCTGACCGAGAAGGACGCACAGCTCCCGATCCCCGAGGATCACGTCCTGACCGACCACATCATCCGCGAGAGCTTCGAGGCTTTGCTCGGGCAGCTGCGCGGGACCGGGCTTGAAGCGGAAATCGAACCGCTGGCCCATGGGCTCGCGACGATCCTGCAGCGCCGCAAGGTGGCGCTTGGCAAGGAGGTCGACCGCACCGCCGACAAGATCGGCGCGCTGGCAAAATCCCACGACGGATCGGAAATCGCCGAGACCGCGCTCGAAGAGGCGCAGGCGCGCTTTCTGCAGCTGCGCGAGATTGTCAGCGCCATCGAGGTGATGAGCGAGGCAGCGGCGGAATGCTACGAAATCGAGACGGGCCACGCCTTCATCCCGGCAGCCGGTTCGCGCGCAAGCGTCCGGGCGCAAGAGACCGGGGCGGTCTTCGAGGCGCGGCAGCTCCTGGAGCAGCACGACCGCGAGACCGCCGAGAAATCGAAAGTCGAGGGGGTTCCCCTGATCGTCTCAGGCGCCACCGACTGGACCGATGTCGATGTGATCTTCAACACGCTCGACAAGGTTCGCGAGCGGATCAAGCAGAACCGCAACCAGGAGATTTTCCTCTGCCACAAGGGTGGCAAGCACGGGGCGGAGATGATTGCGGCTCGGTGGGCCCGGGCACGCGGGGTCGCGCAGGCGCGCTTCGATCCGCGCTGGTCCGCGCATGGCCGGGCGGCACCGTTCAAGTGCAACGACGAAATGCTGGACGACAAGTTCGCGGCGACGGGGGTTGTTCTCTTCGGCGGCAACGGGGTCGCGCTGAACCTCGGGCAGAAGGCAGAAGCGAAAGGCCTGACGGTCATGCGGGTTGCGGACCCGGCGAAGAAGACCGCGGAGACGTGAATTGAGAGGGTCGCCTTCGGGCGGCCCTTGCGTCATGTCTCATGGGCGTGACAGTACCCAGAGAGTTATGCCTAGCAATTTTATGTTTTGATAGGTATATGCGTGCCAAGCAAAACTTGGAAATGATTGGCATGACCCCTCTCAGCAGCATCGCAATGAGCGCCTATACCGATCTGGTGCGGCTCCTGAAGGACGACGCCTTGTCCGGTGTTGAAGGAAAGCCGACGCTCAAAGAGCGCGGCGACAAGGCTTATTGGTACGCCGCGCGACGCGTCGGAACGGAGATGCGGTTCATCTATATCGGCGAGGACAGTGACGAGACGCGTGCACGTATCGACCGGATCGAAGAGCTGCGCGCGACTGCCAAGGATCGGCAGGCGGAACGGTCGCGGCTTGTTCGGCTCTTGCGCGCGGAAGGCATGACGCCCACCGATCGGGCAACGGGGTCCATCCTGTCGGCGATGGCCGCTGCCGGAACTTTCCGTTTGGGTGGCACCATCGTCGGAACCAATGCATTTCGCCTCTATGAAGGCGAGCTTGGTATCCGCCTGCCTATTGGCGGTATGGCCAACACTGGCGATATCGACATCGCCCAGTTCGAAAAGCTCAGCGTGGCGCTGCAGGATCAGGTTGACCCGGGTCTGGCCGAGACCTTCTCGGCTCTCAAATTTGATCCCTTACCGGCTCTTGACCAAGGCCGGACGTGGCGATGGGCGCAAGGCGGCAGCGGCCAGTTGGTCGAGTTTCTCACACCGGCCTTTGGAGATGAGACCATCCGTGATTTGCCCGCTTTGGGCGTGAATGCCCAAGGGTTGAACTATCTCAACTTCCTGATTGCCGAGCCGATCCATGCAGCGGCGATCTATCGATCCGGCGTTCTGGTCCAAGTGCCACGCCCGGAGAGATATGCAATCCATAAACTGATCATCGCTGATCGGCGGCGGGACGGGGCGGGGAGCCTCAAATCCGCGAAGGACCGCGAGCAGGCGGCCTTCTTGATCGAGGCAATGGCTGAGGACCGGCCCGATGATCTGGCCCGAGCTTATGCCGCTGCTTTGGAGGTTGGACCGCGCTGGCGCGAGCGCATCGGCAACTCGCTGAAGCGGTTGCCGGAGACAAAAAGGATCCTCGCGAGCTTGGGCGCGTAATCGCGGCAACGGGGTCGCTTTGAACCTCGGGCAGAAGGCCGAAGCGAAAGGTCTGACGGTCATGCGGGTTGCAGACCCGGCGAAGAAGGCGTCGCAGGATTGAAGAGAAGGGGGTCGCGCTTGGCGCGGCCCTTTCGTCATGTCTCATGGCGCGTGCGATCGGTCATGCGTGATCGGCAGTCTGCGGCGTCCAGCACCGTTATCCCTCTACCCAGTCCGTCAGAGTGCGGCCCATCCGCATCGGTACGGGTTGGGGATGGTGCGCATCTCACGCACATCGTCAGCGGCGCAAGACGCGAGGGATCGAGACGTCGCACTTGAGGCTGAAGACTTGCACGTCCCTTGGGGCGTGTTTCGGAACATCGAACCCACGCGGGCGGGCTCCGTCAGCACCCCGGCCAGGCTCGGTGAACTTGACGCGGATGCTGGCTGCGGCGTGATGGCAAGGGTCATCCGGGTCTCTCCTTTTTGCTCATAGATGTGGATCGCACGGGGTCGGCCCGTCCGTGCCCTCAGCTCACGCTTCGGCAAGCACAAATACGGCTTCCACGGCTGGCCGCGGACCCTCCGCATTTGCGCTTGCGACCGGGCCTCTTGCCCCCGTGCCGGGTGATCCCCATCGCAACAAGGAGTAACCCAAATGACCAACCACTACGTCGCCACCGTCCCCGTCAAGTTCACCGATACCGATGGCCAGGAGCGCACCCGTTTTCAGCGCGTGGGTGCGATGTTCCGCAACACCCGCAACGGGGACGGCTCGGAGTTCTTCAGCCTCAAGCTCGACTTCCCGGTCGCGGTCTCGGAGCTGGTGATGTTCCCACCGAGCGCGAAAGATCCCCAGGACTAAATCCTCTGACGAGGATGGGCCGCCCCGGGACGATCTTGGGGCGGCCCTGTCCCTGTTCCAGGGATGCCGGTCGCTGCGCGTTCAACGGACGCACTCCGCCCAGAATGATCAGGTCGCGACAGACCGGCCCGTCAGCCTCAAGGGGGCCATCCACAAAAACCTATCGGCCAGGGCCTCCCGGTTTTTGCGGCAGAGATTTGGGGACCCAAATCTGGCCCTCCTTGACCCTGCCTGTCCGCCCTGTCGGTGGGGTTTGCGCCCGCCCGCGTTTCCGTCCGAACACGTGCGTGTTCGGCCAGACCCTCGGGCGGGGCTGGTGGACGGGACCCCTAGGACAGGTGGGTCGCCCGGTGGTGAGGGCGGCAGAGCTTCGGCCCTGCGGGCCGCGGCGTGAAGCGGACACCAAGGCTGCCTGAGACTGAATTCGACGTAAGTATATAATTGACAGTTGGGTATATTATCGTAAGGTATAGGCAGCCTTGGTGGAAGGTGGCAGGAAATAGGGGGTCTTTCTTCGCATGTCTCGCTCAAAACGCCTCACAGATGCGGACCGCATGGAGATCGTTCGCGAAGCTGCGGAAGGCGTTTCCACTTCAGTGCTGGCGGAACGCTTTGGCGTGTCGGTGCGGGCGATTCAGTACACGCTCAAAGCAGATGCCGAGCGCCAGACGGATGCCGCAATTCCGGTCTCAGCAGTCAGTGTGAAGGTCACGGCTGCGGAGCTGGCGGCGCTTGACGCGGTGTTGGCGAAGGCGGGGATCGAGAGCCGGGCCGAGGGGCTGCGGCGGCTCATTCAGGCGGCGGGCGGGGTGTTCGTTCCGGACGCGCAGATGGCAGCAGAGATGGCGCGCTACCGCGCCTCTCTGCACGAGGTAGGCAATGGGGTCACGCAGATCGCCAAGCAGATGACGCAGGCCAACCGGCGGGGGCAGGGGGCCGTGGGGGGCACGAGTGCCGAGTTTACCGAATTGCGCCTTGCGCAGATGCGCGGGCTGGCGCGGTTCATCCTGGATTCTGCTGACGAGATCGATCTGCTTCTGCGCCGCCGTCGTGACGCGATGCAGCTGCAGGCCACGGCCGCGCTGAGGGAGTTTGCCCATGCGGCTGAATGATGCCGTCCATGCCGTCACGGGCGAGGTCTTCCGGGATGGCTGGAGCCGCGTCCGGGGCTCGATGCAGGGGCTGCATGTCGCCAAGCAGACCCAGCTTGTGCGCGCGGCAGCAGGGCATCGGCCAGCGGTTTTCAAGGCGATCCGGGGCGGGGGTACACATACGAAATCGCAGCTCGCAAACCAGCTCGATTACCTCACGACCAAGTCGACCCATATCGTCGACTCGAGCGGGTTTCTGGATGGCAAGGCGAAACTTGAGGCGGGCGACATCAAGGATCTGACCGAACGCTTTGCCAAGCGGTGGGATGCGGGCTTCAAGCCGAAGCTGGGCCAGACGACCCATATGCTCATGTCCTTCCCCATCGGCACGCGGGGAGAGGATGTGCGCGACATTGCGACGGATGTGGCCGAGCGGTTCTTCCAGACCGACGCGGGCCATTTCGACTACATCATCGCGGTGCATGAGGACCGCGATCATCCCCATGCGCATCTGGTGCTGAACCGTCGCTCGCAGGAAGGCGAGTTCTTCTTTCTGGGGCGCAACCATCGCTTCAACTATGACGACTTCCGCCTCGCCATGGTCGAGGAGGCCGAGAAATACGGCGTGCGGCTGGAGGCCACGCGCCGGGTGGATCGCGGCGTCGTGCATTACCCGGCCCGCACCAGCGAGGTTTATGCGGCGAAAGAAGAGGGTCGCGCGCCCCGCGAGCGCGAACGTGTGGGGGCCGACTTGACCCGGACGCTGGCGGAGATCGCCAACACCAGAACTGTCTACCATTCGCTTGCCGCGGAGGCTTCCCGGGAGGCCCGGGAAGACATCGCCGCAGCACTCTTCCGCGCGGGCGAGGTGCTCGCGCATGGCGGACAGGTGGACCGAACAGGAGATGTGTATATGGCCGAGGATCAAAGTTTCGAGGATCTCAGAAGCCTCTATGCGGAGAAGCTCGCGCGGGTGCAGGGCATGATCGCCGAGAAGTCTGACGCGGAACGTCCCGTGCTGGAAAAACGCCTCATCGAGATCCAGACGCAGGTCCAGCACATGCAGCCTCTCGGTTTGCGATCATCCTCGCTGTCAGAGACCCCCTCGGAGGGCGGGATCTATTCCGAAGCCAATATCGACGCCAGCCAGCGCGAGCGTCTGGCAGAGCCCGATTTGAGATCGCGCATTGACGCGGCACTACGGGGCACGGGGATCAGCACATCGGAAGTCGTGGCCCGGATCGAGACGGGCGCCTCAAATGCAGCGCTCGAGCATCAATGGATCGTAGACGATCTCTCCAAAGTAGCTGAGGCGCGGAACCTGAACCTCGAACGCCGCGCCGATCTGGAACAGGCGCGCGACATTCTCAACGATATGCATGTCGCGCTTGGCACGCTTTTGGAACGCGAGAACGTGCTGCGCCGGGATGGCGTCATGGAAGCGGACAGCGAGCGGTTCCATTATCACGAGGACGCGGTCCGCGCGATGGAAGGGACAATCCGTCAGGAGATGCGCGCAGGCGGCCTGACAGCGCAGCAGATCGAGGACCGGGAGTGGGAAGTGGTCTCAAAGGCAGAGCGCCGGATCGAGACCGAGCAGCGCGCGTATCTCGCAGCACACCCGGACCTGCTCGCACGCCCTGGCGAAGTGATCGACCGGTCTGAGCCCTACAGGGAGACCATCACCGATGCGGCCCGCGCCAGCGAGATCACCCGTGAAGTCGACCGCATCATGGAGGGACGCGACCTCCGCACGCCCGTTGCAGATGCCGTCACGGATGACTTCAGCACGCGCTATCCGGACATGCCGTCCCACCTCGCCCGCGGGCTCGGCGCGACCTATGCGGCCGTCGTAGAGATACGCGATACGGAGGTCATCAATCAGGTCCGCCGCGAGAACGAGATGCGCGACGGGCTTGGGTCTGGCACGCGCGACGCACTCCTCGCAGCCCGCGGTGAAACTGCTTCGCAGTCTGACCGTGCCGACCGCCTTGCAGACGAGATTGCGCGTGTCCTGGACCATGAGCGGGCGGGGGAGTTGTCCGCGCCCTTCGAGACCGAGGCGGAGCGGGACGCTTTCCGGGGCGAGATCGCGCGGGTGCTGGATGACCCTCAACTTGAGAGGCTCACATCCGGCGATGCCGATGCGCTGGAGAAGGTTCTCGAGGACCGCCTCGACCGGCTCTATGTCGCCAAGGTCTACCTGCAATCGGATGCAGCGACGGCCAACACGGAGGCCTTGCGCCAGGTGGTCGATGATCTTGCCGACACCGAATATGAAAAACATCGCACGACAGACGTGGATGGCGAGACCGAGCGGGGTCAGGTCCATTGAGCGCCTCCATGGGAAAAGCGCGGATCGCGACCGGCGTCCTGCTGGTGACGCTGGTGACCGGGGCCATGGGCTATACCATCGCCTCGGCGGTGCTGACCTACCAGGATCTCGGCTTCGGGGCCGAAATCGACTTTGCCTATATCGCGCAGAACTATCTGGCGATCCGCGATCGCCGCCCCGAAGATGCCCAGCTCATCCACCTGATCATCGGCAGCTTCGCCGCCGCCGGCCTGATGCTGAGCCTCGCCCTCTCGGGGTCCGCCCTGACACGGTTTGGCCAGACCCATTGGCAGACCGCGCGCGAGATGAAGGCCAACGGCTTCTTCGGGGCGCCCGGGACCGGGTTCATCCTCGGCAAGCTGGGGCCGCCGGGCTCCCGCGCCAATTACATTTGCTCGCAGGTTTTCCCGCATGCGCTGATCGTGGCGCCCACGGGCCGCGGCAAGACCACGGGCTTCGTCATTCCGAACCTGCTGACCTGGCAGGGCTCCGCCGTGACGCTCGATGTGAAAGGCGAGTGTTTCGAGGCCACGGCCCGGCACCGCGCCGCCCAAGGCGACAAGGTCTATCGCTTTGCCCCCACCGATTGGGAGGGCAAGCGCACGCATCGCTACAACCCGCTCTTGCGCATCTTCGAACTGAAAGACCCCGCGCGCCAGCAGATGGAATTGCAGCTCCTGGCGACGCTCTTTTTGCAAAGCGACAACGACCGGGTGCAGGGCCTCCTCAAAGGCGGGATCGATCTCTTCGTGGCGGCAGGCCTGCTGGCCTTTCAGCGCAAGCGCCCGACCTTGGGCGAGATCTACCGCATCGCGGCCTCGGGCGGGAACAAGCAGAAGGAGTATTTCGCGCGGGGCCATGAGGTCGACAACAGGGCGGCCAAACTGATCTTCACGCGGCTGGCGTCCACCAACAATGACACGCTGACCTCTTATGTTTCGCTCCTGATGACCTCGGGGCTCGATCAATGGCAGAACCCGGCCATCGATGAGGCGACGGCAGTCTCGGACTTTGACTTCCGCACGATCCGGAAAAAGCCCTTTTCGGTCTATCTCGTGGTCCAGCCGCTGATGGTCAAACCCCTCGCGCCGCTGATCCGGCTCTTCTTCTCCGATCTCCTTTCCGCCATGCAGGAAAAGGACCCCGGGCCCGACGAGCCCTGGCCAGTGATGATCATGCTCGACGAGTTCAACCGTCTCGGCAAGATGCCCATCGTGGTCGAGAGCATCGAGACCCTGCGCACCTATCGCGGCCATTTGGCCGTGGTCACGCAAACCATCCCCGCCCTCGATGAAATCTACGGCGAGAACACCCGCCGCGCCCTGCAAGGCAATGCCGGTGTGAAGCTCTACCTGACGCCTTCGGATGAAAAAACCGTCGAAGAGCTGAGCAAGGCGGTTGGCAAGACCACGAAAACCGTCGTCACGCGCTCACGCTCCATTGGCAAGAACCCCTTTGAAGGCCGTAGCCAGTCCACACGGACTGAAGAGAGCTCGTTGTTACCCGAAGATGAGGCGCGCCGTCTGCCGCTTGATGAGATCGTCATGGTCGTTGATGCACAGATGCCAATCCGGGCAAAGCGGATCCAATATTTTGACGACCGGCTCTTCAAGGCGATCCACGCGGCGCAATCAGGCGAGTTGCCGTTTCCGGAGCCGGGGGGAGGGGGATCGCAAGGCACGCTGCCGCTGAGTGTCCGCGCGATGCCGATGACTCCGCCTGCGAGTGGACCGAGCGGACCCAACGCCGATGTGGAGACCGTACGCCAGGCTACTGATGGTCAAACGTCAGGACAAACCGACCTCGCCCCAAGAAAGACCGCGCCTGTCGTTCAAGCTGTGATCGCAGAGGAACAGCGCCAGATGGAGATGGATTTTGGAAGCCAGGTCGCCGATGCAGAGGCAGCGAGCGTAGCTGATGAGGCGCAGATGCGCTCTGCAGTCGATGGCTTGGACGACATGGAAGCGATGCTGCGAGAGGAGGATGGTGAAAGGCTGGTTGCGCGATAGGGTGGCGAGGGTGGCGACCTGCCCGTAGCTTCCGTAACGCTGAATGTAACAAACGGTGTTTTTTTCGCCAAAAAGAGGGTTTGGCTTGCACGACCGTTCGATCTCTCGCTGGGAACGTCGTGGGCAGGGTCCAGCCATCTCCACCTTGTTCAGATTATGCCCCCAGACGGCGCAGCCGCTTGTCGATCTCGGCAGGAGGCAGGAAGACCGCCTCATCCGCCCGCCAGATTTGCAGTGCGGAAACAAGAAGCTCGACCTCGCAGACTTCGGCGGCGTGCAACTCGTCTATGATCCACAGGACGCCATGAACGCGCACGGCGCGGGCGGTGGCGACTTTGCGCAGAAGATTGTCGCCGGTCAGGAGGATGCCGTTTTCCTGGCAGGTTGTCGTGACCAGAGCGAAGCAGTCATAGGCTGACAGACGGCTGTGCTCACGCTTCAGCGCAACCACCTGCGCGACTTCCTCGGCTGGCAGGTCATAAGTGGCAAGGCCACCATCTTCGAGCCCCCGCCATTCCTGAGCCGTGAAGTCGAGAAGCTCCTCTTCACGAATCGGCAGGGGCACGATGAAGCGATAGGGCAGCCGCAGCAGAACGTGCAGCAACTCCCCCTTCTTTAAGTCGATCAGGCAGGACGCATCATTGACGACGACACAGGTCACAGGTCACGAGGCCCCCTGATGTCCCGTTCGACAACGCTCAAGGGGAGCCCGAGCATCTGCGCCGCCCGCACGGGGGAAATCATCTCCTCGCCGAGCGCGCGCCAAACGAGGCGCTCGAAGCGCTGCGGCTTCTCGAAGGCCGCGAAGCCCTCGCCTGGACCGATAGGCTCCGGTTCTTCGCGCCGCCAGCTTCGCGCATAGGTCTTGAACGCATATTCTACAGCGCTCTTCGACAGAATGCCCACCTGGCCAAGCCGCACGAGCATCGCGGCGGCAGACACGCCATAGGTCCGCTTAAGCCGCATGATCTCGATCCAGGTCATGCCGTGCCGGTTCCGGCCAGCTTCCTCTTCCAGATGCTCACGCGGAATGAGGAACGCGCCCGCGAAGCGGTGCATGGAGGCTTCTTTCTTCAGGGCGGCATTGCCGGTTTCGATGATGATCCGGTGCGCGAGTTCGTGGGCGAGATTGAAGCGCTTGCGCTCGACATTGGTGTGCCGCGAGACGACGATCACTTCAGTCGGTGGGCCTTCTGCCCGCTCGACATGACAGGCCAGCCCGTTGATGCGCTCAGGGAGATCGGCCTCGATGACCTTGAGCCCCTTGTCTTCGAGCAGCGCAGTCATACTCGGGATGGGGTCGATCCCGAGCTGCCAAGTCTCGCGCACTTCCCGCGCCTTGGCGTCGATGGCCTCTTCATCGGCCACCTTGTCCACGCGCAGCGCGGCGAAGGGGTCTTCGGCGGGGTGCATGTCGAGGATGTCCTCGATGGCGAGATAGTCTTCGAGCTTCTCGATCACAATGGATTCCGCCATCGCGCGATCCTGCGCCGAGGCGGTCGAGTTCTTTCGCCACTCGACGCTTTCCAGAGCTTCGACCTGGCCACCGAGCAGGAAGTCCAGAGACACGCCAAGCGCCTTGCCGAGGCCGACCAGCACCGACGAGGACGGCATCATCTTGTCCGCCTCATATTTGCTGATGGCCTGTGCCGACACGTTTGGGGTTACGCGCTCCGCGAGCGCTTGCATGGATAGACCCGCCCGCTTGCGGGCAAGTCGCAGTCTTTGTCCGAACATGATCCTCTCCCGGCGGTTATTGTTGTGGTTGATAAACGACATCTCTTCCTGTATATTTAAACACAAGGTTGTCGTATCGTCAACCGAAATCGACACGTGAGGCTTGAAATGTCTAAGAAAAATCAGCATGTTGTGCCGCATGAAAGCGGTTGGGCAGTGAAGGGGGCGGGTAACTCCCGCGCGTCTTCCGTCCACGGCACGCAGCGCGAGGCCATCACGGCCGCGCGGGAATCCGCTATTCGTCAGGGCAGCGAGATGCTGATCCACGGCGAGAACGGTCGCATCCGCGAGCGCAACACCTATGGCAAGGACCCGTATCCGCCGAAAGGCTGAAGGGCATAAGCGGAATGGATGTCAGGATGAGCAACGGTGGGAACAACAGGCAGATACGTCGCATCCTCTCCATCGACGGGGGCGGGATTAAGGGCACGATGCCCGCTGCATTCCTCGCGGGGCTCGAGGAAGATCTGGGCCAGCCCATTGGGCGCTATTTCGATCTCATCGCGGGCACATCGACGGGTGGCATCATCGCACTCGGCCTTGGCCTCGGCCGCACGGCAAAGGAACTGCTCGAGCTATACGAGCGTCGCGGGCCTGTCATCTTCGGTCAGGACAATGCGGATGATGAACCGCTGGGGAGGATACGGCAGGCATGGCGCACCCTCACCGCCACAGGTCGGCACGTAGTCGGTCCAAAGCACGATGCGGCAATTCTTGCCCGTGAACTCAAGGCCGTTCTCAACAACGATCTGATCGGGCAATCACAGACCCGGTTGGTGATCCCGGCGTGGGATGCCGATCTCCGCAGCCCTTATATCTACAAGACCGCGCATCACACACGCCTGCAAACCGATTATCGCAAGACTGCGCTTGATGCCGCCCTGGCTACGGCAGCGGCACCTACGTATTTCAAGCGACATCGCACTGCTGATGATATTGGCCTAACCGATGGCGGGACATGGGCCAACAATCCCACAGCCATTGCTGTCGTCGAAGCCATCACTCTTCTGGGGTGGCTTCCGTCAGACCTGCGCATTCTGAGCCTGGGGTGTCTGGACGAAGTCTACATGCTGCCCGAAAGTCCAGGTTTTGCCGGACTCGGCCTCAAAGTCCTCAACCTTTACGCGGATGGGCAATCACATGGCGCCCTCGGCATGGCAAAACTTCTGACGGGACACCCTTACGATGGGGATCGCATCTACCGCATTTCGCCGTCTGTCCCGAGCGGGTTTTTCACCTTGGATGACACCACGAAGATCGGCCGCCTCAAGGGCCTCGGTATGTCAGAAGCCCGAAAAGCAAAGCCCCACCTGACCCCGATCTTTTTCACCCAGCCTGCCGATACCTTCGTGCCGGTCTATCAACTCAAGGAGAAAGCGGCATGAATCAGATGTTGCGACAGCCGCTGACCGACAGTGATATTCGGCGGCGCACGCAGATATTCACCATCTTGGACGAGATCGGCGAGGATCTGGACCTCACCGAAACCCAGTTTGATCGTGCGCGCCAGAGCTATGGTGCCGTCGGAGACTGGCTGTCCGGTTCAACTGATCCCCTACTCGTCAGTGTTCTGGTCTATCTCCAAGGGTCCAGTGCGCTTGGAACGGCCGTGAAGCCAATCGGGCGGCGGGAATTCGATGTCGATCTGATCTGCTTTTGTGCAGGTATCGCGTCCGGCATCTCACCAGCGACCCTGAAGGCGGCGGTTGGAAACCGGCTCAAGGAACACGCCACCTATGTGCGCCTTCTCGAAGAAAAAAAGCGTTGTTGGCGTCTCAACTATGCGGGGGACTTCCACCTCGACCTATCCCCGACGATAGCAAACCCGGTCTGCGGCAACCGGGGCGAATTGGTGCCCGACCGGGCTCTGAAGGAATGGCATCCGACAAACCCGCGGGCCTACAAGACCCTGTTCGATGAGCGCGCCGCACTCCGGCCTACCTTTGTGGGCAAGTTTATCGCCATGCAGCGGGACGAGGCGACGGTGGAGCCGTTCCCCGTC
>NZ_FNZQ01000001.1:215000-1418558 GCF_900109285.1 Jannaschia helgolandensis | reverse complement strand
CGAAGGATACGTTGTCGCCCGGCATCACCATCTCCGTGCCCTCGGCCAGCTGAACCGTGCCGGTCACATCCGTCGTCCGGAAGTAGAACTGCGGCCGGTAGTTGGCGAAGAACGGCGTGTGACGGCCACCCTCTTCCTTGGTCAGGATATAGGCCTCGGCCTCGAACTTCGTGTGCGGCTTCACCGAGCCGGGCTTGCACAGCACCTGCCCGCGCTCGACACCTTCACGATCGACACCGCGCAAGAGCGCGCCGATGTTGTCGCCCGCCTCACCGCGATCCAGCAGCTTGCGGAACATCTCGACGCCCGTGCAGGTCGTCTTCTTGGTGTCGCGGATGCCGACGATCTCGATCTCGTCGCCGACGTTGATCACGCCGCGCTCGACACGCCCCGTGACAACCGTACCGCGACCCGAGATCGAGAACACGTCCTCGACCGGCATCAGGAACGGCTGGTCCACGGCACGCTCGGGCGTCGGGATGTACTCGTCGACCGCCGCCATCAGCTTGCGGATCGACTCCTCGCCGATCTCCGGGTCACGCCCCTCCATCGCCGCCAGCGCCGAGCCGGGGATCACCGGAATGTCGTCGCCCGGATAATCATAGGACGACAGAAGCTCGCGGATCTCCATCTCGACCAGCTCCAGCAGCTCCTCGTCGTCAACCTGATCGACCTTGTTCATGTAGACCACCATCGTCGGGATGCCGACCTGGCGACCCAGCAGGATGTGCTCGCGCGTCTGCGGCATCGGGCCGTCGGCGGCGTTCACCACCAGGATCGCGCCGTCCATCTGCGCCGCACCGGTGATCATGTTCTTGACGTAGTCGGCGTGGCCGGGGCAGTCGACGTGCGCATAGTGACGCGCCTCGGTCTCGTATTCGACATGCGCCGTCGAGATCGTGATCCCCCGCGCCTTCTCCTCGGGCGCACCGTCGATCTGGTCGTAGGCCTTGAAGTCGCCGAAATACTTCGTGATCGCCGCCGTCAGCGTCGTCTTGCCATGGTCAACGTGACCGATCGTACCGATGTTCACATGCGGTTTGTTGCGTTCGAACTTTGCCTTCGCCATGATGGGCCCCTGACTTGAAAGGAGGCCGCGCACGACCCCCGGAATTGCATCGCGCGCCGTCTAGCTGCACGGGGCTCGGTTGGCAAGCCCGACAGGCCGTCCGCGGTGCTCAGGCAGGCAGATCGAACCACGTCGGATTGCGCAAAAGCCAGGACTGGATTTTCTTGACCATGTTGCGTGACAGCGTCGTCAGTTGTTCATCCGCCGTCTTCTGCAAACCGGAGCCCAGAAGGAACGTATCGGCCCCTTCGAAGGTCGTGAGCTGTTCGGGACCGGCGATCTTCTCCTGCGGGTCCGCGGTCCAGAGGTTGGCGGATACGACCATGATCGACTTGGGTGTCAGAACGATCGGAATGCCCGGAGGGGCAAGGGCATATCCGTCGATCGCCACGGCCACGACGAAGCCTTTGCCGCCTTTGTACTGCCCGAACCGACGCTCGATCTCGGAGGTCATGGTCGCTTTCAGCAGTTCGGGCGTTGCATCGCGCGACGGGGGGACCTTCTTGGCATTTTCCGACACCACCACGGAATAGGCCAATTCGAAATTGCCCATATCGGGCAAGTCTTCGTCCACTGGGTCGGGCACAGCGCAGCCGGACAGGCCCGCCGTCGCGGCGAGGCCGAGGCTCCCGAAGGTGCGGCGGTTCATCATGCGCGTCATCCTGTATCCCCCCTTTTATGGTCCTGCCGGTGGTAGACACGGTGAACCCGCATGGCAAGCATGCCAATCCGGCTACAATCACCGGCAGGAGGCCGTGAAAGGCGCGGCAACGGGCACGATTACCGCCCCGATCATCGGCAGATCGACTGCAACGCGGCCCAGTCCTTCGGCGTCAGGGCGGGCTGGCCGATCGGCGGGTCGCCGACGCCGAGAGAGGCCTCAATCCGGGAGGTCAATCGCGGATGGCTGGAAAAATACGCGCCCAGACCTTCGGCTTCGCCCCAAGTGGCGCGCGCCCGTTCAAAAAAGCTACCCATGGCGGAAGGCGGCAGACCCGTGGCCGTCAACTGCGCGACGGCGAAGTCATCGGCCCGCATCTCGGCTCCGCGCGAATAGCTGGCCACCAGGGCATTGCCGAAGGTCGCAGTCAGGACCCCGCCACCGGAAAGATCGCCCACCAGAACCGCCAGAACCGCCTGTGAGCTGGCGGACTGAAGGGTGTGCCGTACCGGATCGGAATAGACGACATGGCCCAGTTCATGCGCAAAAACGGCCGCGACCTCTTCGGGGGTCCGGGCCGTCTGAATCAAACTGTCGAAAAAGGTGATCCGGCCTCCCGCGACCGCATAGGCATTCAGGACCGGACTGGCGCTGTCGTCCAGAATCTGGACCTTGATATCGTACGGCAGATCCACGCCGTCGGACACCCGCGCGACAAGAATGGCCAGCGCCGCGCGACCGGCAGGGTCGTCACATTCGCGAAGCGGCATCCCCGCCTCACCGCCGAACATCCTGCGCGTCAGTTCGTAGTGCTCGCGGCCCATGGCCACTTCGGCCTCGGGGTTCATGAAGCGGGCCAGGGAGCCGGCAAGCGCGGGCAAGACCATGAAGATCAGGGCCGCGAGTGTCACGGCTCCGGCCATGAACACGATCAGCGCCCGCGGCCAGAGCGGCGGGGCAGCCAGACGCCCGCGAACCGATGAACCGATGATCGGCAGAAGCGTTTCCGCCGCTTCGACCGACAGGACCACGCGCGTCGGATCATCGAGTGAAAGACCCAACACCGTCTTACCGGGGGCCTGGTCTGGCAGGCGACGGATATGCTGCGCTGACCAATGCCGGACCTTTCCCTCGGGCGGTTCGATCACCAGAACCCGACCACGATAGGTGTCTTCGACTGTCAGACGCACCCGTTGCCGCAACGCGCGCAGACCGTCGAAATAATCGCCCCAGACGGGCTGTATCTCGGGAGGTGTGGCTTCGCGCGTCATACGCCGGACCCGAAGTCGAACAGGTTCGCGAAGCCATCGGCATCCGCCATATGCGATGCCTCGCCCTGGCACACGGCGTTGACCTCGACCGCATTGGAAACGGAGAGTGTGCGCGCGACATGCCGGAACAACGGAAAGGTGACCATCGCGATCCTCAGGGCCCCGCGAAGGACGAAGAACGTCAGGTAGAACAGGATACCGCCGACTGCCAGAAGATAGGGCGAGAGGTTTTCCAACACCTCCAGATCGATGTTCGCCTGCGCGCCGACCGCGAAAAAGCCGAAGGCGAAGGCCAGCACCGCGGCAACCGCCAGAAACAGCAAACCCATCAGAATCCAGCCCAGCAGGTGGATCCCGATCACTGCCCCGGTTCGGGGTGCAACGGTCAGATCCATCGCGCCGCCGAAGCGCAGCCCTGACGCCAGGATGCGGAATGAGGCAACTCGCCAATAGACCCAGCCGAACAACAGCAGCGGCACGAAGATCAGCAGGCCGACCAGCGCGCTTTCGTCGCGCATGAAACCATAGACGCCGGAGAGCAACGACCCGAACAGCCCGATCAGGACGAATCCGAAATGCGGATACAAATCGCCGGCCTTCGTGTCGAACCGGAAATGGTCGTCGCCGTAATACGTTCGCTCCACCCGATATTGCCAAAGCCGATGCGCCCGGAGCGGCAGCAAGATACCAGCCGTCAGGACCGTCGCAATCGTCCAGCAGGTCGCGCGCAAGAGATAGCCCCAGGCCCCCGGCGCCATCGAAAACGCGATGCCGCGCCACCGGGTATGGTTCAGCAGATATCGCTGCCCGCGATATTTGGCGAACCAGTAGACAGGCAGCAACAGCGCGAAGGCCGCCGCAGTGCCGGGACCCACCCCTCCGAACAGGTTGAGGGAGGTAAAAATCAGTACCATCACCACCAGACCCAGGTAGATCGCGACGATAACGGCGGCGATGACGAAGCCCATCAGCTTTTCCAGCGGCCGGCCCGCGTATTCGAACGGTATCCCGTCCACCTGCAACGACGACCAGAGCCAGCGGCGGATGCGGGTCCGCGCCCAGAAGCTGTAGATGCCCAGAGTAAGCACCGTCAGGGTCGTTGTCTTCAGGACAAGCGACAGAAGATCGCTGCGTGTCCCGGCCATATCGCCGGTCAAACGGGTTGTGGCGACCACCCGTCAGCCGAAACGGTTGTCGCGGGGGAACCCCCGCGGCGCCATGCGACCGGCCTGCGCACGCGCACCCAGCCATTCGGACAGGTCCGCCTCGTGCCGTGTGCGCCCGGCAGGATCTGCCCAGGACAGCCCATCCGCCAGTGTGATAACCCGGACATCGCTCAGGCCGCCGTCCTTGAACTTCTGAAGGCGAACCCCCTTGCCGCGTGGCATTTCGGGCAGGTCGGCCAGCGGGAAAACCAGCATCTTGCGGTTATCGCCAATGCAGGCGACGTGGTCGCCTTCGGCCATCACAGGGCGCAGCGCGGCCACCCCCGGCTTGACGTTCAATACCTGCTTGCCCGCGCGCCGCATGGCCACCATCTCCGTCTCGGGGACGACGAACCCGTCACCCGCGCTTGAAGCCAGAAGCAGTTTTCGATCCGGGTTGTGCAACAGGATATCGACAATCGTAGTCTCGTTCGGCAGGTCGATCATCAGGCGCAGCGGCTCCCCCATGCCCCGACCGCCGGGCAGCGAATTCGCCAGCAGGGTAAAGGCCCGCCCGTCGCTGCCCCAGATCAACAGCTTGTCAGTGGTTTCCGCGTGAAACATGAAGGCCGGGCCGTCGCCGTCCTTGAATTTCAATTCCTTGTCCAGCGCGACATGCCCCGACAACGCGCGCACCCAGCCCATCCTGGAGCAGACGACGGTCACCGGCTCCCGCTCGATCATGGCTTCCAGCGGCACTTCGGCCACTTCGACCGCCTCGGCGAAGTCCGAGCGGCGACGACCGAGTTCCGTTGATTTGCCGAACTGTTTGCGGACGTCGCGCAATTCGTCGGCAATGGTTTTCCATTGGATATCCTCCGAATCCAGCAGATCCTGAAGCCCCGCACGTTCCTCCATGAGGGCATCGCGCTCCTTCAGCAGCGCCATTTCTTCCAGACGCCGCAAGGCCCGCAGGCGCATGTTCAGGATCGCTTCGGACTGAATATCCGTCAGCGATGCCTGGGCCTGGGACGGCAAAGGCGAAACGTAATCCGCCTCGTCCTTGGCACGGACGTATCCCGCCCCCCATGGCTCGAACATCAGCGCCTCTTTCGGGGCGTCGTCATAGCGGATGATGTCGATCACCCGGTCAAGGTTCAGATAGGCGACGATGAAGCCTTCTAACACCTCAAGCCGATGGTCGATCTTGTCCATGCGGTGCCGAGAGCGGCGCAGCAGCACGTCGCGACGATGATCCAGAAACGCCTGCAGCACTTCGCGCAAACCGCAGACCCGCGGCGTCACCCCGTCAATCAGCACGTTCATATTCAGCGAGAAACGCGTTTCCAGCTCCGAATTGCGGTAGAGCGTGGACATCAGCACGTCCGGGTCGACGTTGCGCGACTTCGGTTCCAGCACAATGCGGATGTCCTCGGCACTTTCATCCCGGATGTCGCCGAGGATAGGGACCTTCTTGGTGGTCACCAGTTCGGCCAGCTTCTCGATCAGCTTGCCCTTCTGCACCTGATAGGGAATCTCGGTGACGATGATCTGCCACTGGCCCTTGCCCAGCTCTTCGATCTCGTGCCGCGCCCTCAGACGGAACGCGCCGCGCCCGGTGCGATAGGCTTCCAGAATGTTCTCGCGCGGTTCTACGATAATACCACCGGTCGGGAAATCCGGGCCGGGAATATGATCCAGCAGCGTCTCGTCACGGGCATTGGGCGACTTGATCAGATGCAGACAGGCCGCGATCAACTCGTCCAGATTGTGCGGAGGGATGTTCGTCGCCATGCCCACGGCGATACCCGCAGAGCCATTGGCCAACAGGTTCGGATAGGCGGCAGGCAGAACAACAGGTTCCTGAAGCGTCCCATCGTAATTGTCGCGAAAATCGACGGCATTCTCGTCCAGACCGGCCAGCAGCGCCTCGGCGGCGGCAGTCATTCGCGCCTCGGTATATCGCGCGGCCGCAGGGTTATCGCCGTCGATGTTGCCGAAGTTCCCCTGTCCGTCGACCAACGGATAGCGGACGTTGAAATCCTGCGCCAAACGCGCCATCGCATCATAAATCGCGGCATCGCCGTGCGGGTGGTAGTTGCCCATCACATCGCCGGAAATCTTGGCCGACTTGCGGAACCCACCGCTCGATACCAGCCGCAACTCTCGCATCGCATACAGAATGCGGCGATGCACCGGCTTCAGGCCATCGCGGACATCCGGCAGTGCACGGTGCATGATCGTCGATAGCGCATAGGTCAGATAGCGGTCGCCAATCGCCAGGCTCAGGGGTTCTGACACCACCTCACCATCCGGGCCGTTCGGGCTTTTCGTGTCATTCGGGTCACTCATACCGGATGATGTATCCAGCAGGACTCCGCCACACAAGCAATGGCGGCTACTGCGGCCAGGAAAATCCAACCTATGGCGAATGGGCGCCGTGTGTTAATTTAAGGGCAGCCGGAACCGCGTCCAAGGTTGCGACGTTGATACGACACGATAGCGAAGTGTCCGGGGGAACGAAAATGTTTAAACTTACCTTTAGCTTGGCGGTCGCGCTTTATGCCGGCTTCGTCATTTGGGGTGACCCCTCCGACGCTTTGACGACGGAGTTCAGCACTCGAAATGTGACCTCTGAAGCACAATCGAATGCGCAATTCGACCGCCCCGTCATCCTCAACGACGGGTCGGGTCCTGCGTCCAGTGCCGTCGTGACCCGCGCTGCAGTAACCGATACTGTCGTTCCCGACGCCGCCACGATTGCCGCATCGGCCCCTGCCCCAGAAACATTCGGAGCGGCCCCTCGGGTAATCGGCGATCCCATGGTGGTCAGTCTTGTTCGTCCCTACCAGCCTGATCCAGCAGACGCGCTTCAGACTGCCGCTGCGACTGTTACGGACGCACCCGAGGGCCTGCTCAAGGTCAGCGGCACACGTGTCAACATGCGCTCCGGCCCGTCGACGTCGAATGCTGTTATCGACAGTCTGGCCGGTGGCACACTGGCAGAGCCTTTGGGCGAGCCGGTAAACGGCTGGGTCGAGATCCGCGACGTTGCCACCGGTCTTACCGGATACATGTCGGCTCGCTTCCTGGAACCCGCGTAAATACGCCTTTCGGTTTCCGAAACGGACACGCAAGCGATTACGTGTCCGCTTGCATTTGCGGTCCCCACTGATATCGCGGGCGGATGACACGCTCCGTCCTTATCATCGGCTGTTCCTCCGGCATTGGTCGCGATGCAGCGCTGACCTTGCACGAACGCGGCTGGCAGGTCTTTGCGGCCTGTCGCAAACCCGACGACTGCGCCGCATTGGAAGCCAAAGGCCTGGTTTCTCCTCTGATCGACTATGAAGCACCCGACACCATCGCCGCGGGTCTGGATAAGGTCCTGACCGCGACCGGCGGACGACTGGACGGCCTGTTCAATAATGGTGCTTATGCCATTCCAGGCCTGGTCGAAGATCTGCCGACGGATGCCCTGCGCACCACCTTCGAGGCCAATTTCTTCGGTTGGCATGACCTGACAAGACGGGTGATTCCGGTCATGCGCGCGCAAGGCCAGGGTCGCATTGTCCAGAACTCCAGCGTACTTGGCTTTGCCGCCGCCCCTTGGCGCGGAGCCTATAACGCAACGAAATTCGCGCTCGAAGGTCTGACTGATACCCTGCGAATCGAGATGCGCGGCACCGGCATAGATGTTATTCTGATCGAGCCCGGCCCGATCACGTCGCGGTTCCGGGCCAACGCGCGGTTGCAGTTCGAACGTTGGATCGACTGGAAATCCTCGTCCCGCCGGGCGGATTACGAACGCCTGATGGACAATCTGTATCAGGATGGGACTGCCAGATTCGAATTGCCCGCGTCTGCCGTAACCGAAGTCCTGATCCGCGCACTGGAAGCCGATCGCCCCCGCGCGCGCTATCGCGTAACCACACCAACGACCTTGGCCATGATTATGAAACGCACGCTGCCGACGCGCATGTCGGACCGAATCGTCTCGAACTCCTGAATTTCCGGACTAGATTACGATGCGCGGGCCAAACGACGGCCATGTAACAAAAAGGAGCATCCATGCGTGACGATCCCCTATTCTACGTTGTTGTGGGTGCCTGCCTGCTTGTTCTGGTAATCTTGATGACCGGGATTGGCGGCTTTGCCAAAGGCGGCGAATTCAACCAGAAATACGCCAACAAGATCATGCAGTTGCGCATCCTCGCTCAGTTTGTCGCAGTGGTGTTACTGGTCGGATACGTCTGGCTGCGCTCGAAAGGCTGACGCAATGGTTGTCCTGTCCAAGATCTACACTCGCACCGGCGACACTGGAACCACGGCCCTCGGCAACGGCTCGCGCGTGTCCAAGACCGACGTCCGCGTCGAAGCTTACGGCACCGTCGACGAAGCGAATTGCACCATCGGCATGGCGCGCCTGCACGCCGCAGGTGCGATGGACGACCGTCTTGCCATGATCCAGAACGACATGTTCGATCTGGGCGCGGACCTGTGCCGCCCGGACATGGCTGGCGACGCCAGGGCTGAGTATCCGCCGCTGCGCATGACCCCGGCCCAGGTCGACCGTCTGGAAGCGGAAATCGACGCGATGAACGACGTCCTGGACCCTTTGCGAAGTTTCGTCCTGCCCGGCGGGTCCGCCCTGTCGGCACATTTGCACATGTGTCGCACCGTCTGCCGCAGGGCCGAAAGGCTTTGCGTCGAATTGGCGGGGCGGGACGACGTGAACGAAGCGGCCATCAAGTATCTGAACCGGTTATCCGACTGGTTTTTCGTCGCCTCGCGGATCGCAAACGACGATGGCAAGTCCGACGTTTTATGGGTTCCGGGCGCAAACCGGACCTGACGATGGGACGACGCGACCAGTTTTGCCGCCTCAGGTTTTCCTAAAAATCATCATAAATTCTCGGGAATGCCCGTTTCTTGCCTTGTTGTCTCGCCATTCGAAACAACGGCAAGACGGTCAGGAGACCCCGAAGATGGCAGATGCAACTCTCTCTCCCGTGGCAAGTTTCTGGACGGGAGCGCCGCTGTCTTTCGTGGAACGTCTCTGCCTCAAGTCCTTCGTGGATATCGGTCACGAGATCACGCTTTACAGCTATGAAGAGATCGAAGGCGTGCCCGAGGGCGTGCTGATCGCCGATGCCGCCGACATTCTGCCGCGCCCCGACACTTATACCGTGCACCCCCGGACCGGCAGTCCGGCACCCTTTGCCGACCGCTTTCGTTATCACCTGCTACGCAAGCGTCCCGGTATCATCTGGGCGGACACCGACGCCTATTGTCTGCGGCCCTTCACGCCCAAGGACGGTTATTATTTTTCGTGGGAAGACGATCATCAGGGGTCCGTCTCAAATGGTGTGCTTGCCCTGCCTGCGGACAGCCCGGCTCTGGCCGAACTGATCGCCTATACCAGTGACGAATACGCCGTCCTGCCCTGGCTGCCGCCGCGCATGCTCGACATCGCCTGCCGCCGTGCCCGCGACGGCGACCCGATGCATGTGACCGAAATGCCATGGGCGGTCTGGGGGCCGACCGGTATCACGCATGTCCTGCGGACGACCGGCGAAATCGAACACGCGTTGGAACGCGATGTCCTATATCCCGTGCGCTATGCAGACCGCCGTCGGTTCTTCCGCAAGGCCCGGATGACGTGGGAACATATCACGCCCAACACGCAATCGATCCATCTTTACGGACGTCGCATCCGCAGCCGCCTGGCCGCAGATTACGACGGCGTGCCGCCGCGCGGTTCGATCCTGTCCCGTCTCGCGCAGCGCCACGGCATCGCCGCCTGATCCGAACCCGCATCGCTCTGCCCTTCGACACCCGCATAACCTGTCCGACGGTGCGTCAGAAGGCATCATCCTGTCGCTTTCGCCCTGTCCGCCGCAGTATTGTTCCGTTAACACCCGGAAAACATCTGTAGGAGGAGCGACCGATGAAAGTCCTCGTGCCCGTCAAACGGGTCATCGATTACAACGTCAAAGTGCGCGTCAGGGCCGATGGCTCGGGCGTCGATCTTGCGAACGTCAAGATGTCCATGAACCCCTTTGACGAGATTGCCGTCGAAGAGGCGATCCGCCTGAAAGAGGCCGGAACCGCGACCGAAGTCGTTGCCGTCTCCATCGGCGTCAAACAAAGCCAGGAAACACTGCGGACCGCACTGGCTATGGGTGCCGACCGCGCCATTCTGATCGTTGCCGCCGATGATGTTCACACAGACATCGAGCCGCTGGCCGTCGCCAAGATCCTCAAGGCTGTGATCGACGAGGAGGCCCCCGGCCTCGTTCTCGCCGGCAAGCAGGCCATCGACAACGACATGAATGCCACCGGACAGATGCTGTCGGCCCTTCTGGGCTGGTCGCAGGCCACCTTCGCGTCCGATTTGTCGGTCGATGGCGACCACGCGACTGTCACCCGCGAAGTTGACGGCGGCCTTCAGACCATCAAGGTCAAGATGCCTGCAATCGTTACTGTTGATCTGCGCCTGAACGAGCCGCGCTATGCATCGCTGCCGAACATCATGAAGGCCAAGAAAAAGCCGCTTGATGAAAAGACCCCTGCTGATTACGGCGTCGACGCTGCCCCCCGGCTGGAAATCATTAAGACGACCGAACCCGAAGCCCGCAAGGCCGGTGAAATGGTCGCCTCGGTCGACGAGCTTGTCGCGAAACTCAAAGAAGCGGGGGCTGTCTGATGGCTGTTCTTCTGATTGGCGAAGTGACCAATGGTGAACTCAACGTCGATGCGACCTCCAAGGCACTGACGGCGGCGAAGCAGTTGGGCGACGTGACGATTCTGTGCGCCGGGGCATCCGCCGCCGCCGCCGGCGATGCGGCTGCGAAACTGGACGGCGTGAGCAGGGTTCTGGTCGCCGAAGACGCCTCGCTGGGACATCGGCTGGCCGAACCGACTGCCGCGCTGGTTGTGTCGCTTGCAGGCGATTACAGCCACATCCTGGCGCCCTCGACCACCGACGCCAAGAACGTGATGCCGCGCATTGCCGCCCTTCTGGATGTCATGATCCTGTCCGACGTGACCGCGGTGATCGACGCCAACACATTCGAGCGACCGATCTATGCTGGCAATGCCATCCAGACAATCAAGTCGTCGGATGCCACAAAGGTGATGACGGTCCGCACGTCAACGTTCGATCTGTCGGGCGATGGCGGCAGCGCGCCGGTCGAGACGATCGGTACCGTCGCCGACCCTGGCCTGTCCGAATGGATAGAAGACAAGGTCGCAGCATCGGATCGTCCCGAACTCACCTCTGCGGGGGTCGTCGTGTCGGGAGGCCGGGGCGTCGGGTCGGAAGAAGACTTCGCGATGATCGAAAAACTGGCCGACAAGCTGGGCGCCGCTGTCGGTGCGTCCCGTGCCGCGGTCGACTCGGGTTATGCGCCGAACGACTGGCAGGTCGGTCAGACTGGCAAGGTCGTCGCTCCAGATCTGTATATCGCAGTCGGCATTTCCGGGGCGATCCAGCACCTGGCGGGCATGAAAGACTCGAAGATCATCGTTGCCATCAACAAGGACGAGGAAGCGCCGATCTTTCAGGTCGCGGACTACGGTCTGGTCGCCGACCTGTTCACCGCTGTGCCTGAATTGATCGAAAAGCTCTGACAGCGCGCCATTTCGTCGATCTCGCGCGGCCCCGTAAAACCTGCGGGGCCGTGCTTTCGTATTTTGTCTGTTCGCATATCCTGTGCCCCCGTCTCTGGGCGATCAGGCCGCCATTCCATCGACCCGACGCACTGCCCTGACCAGATTTTCCGCAACTCGTTCATGGGCTGCAGGGGTCAGGAACTGATTGACGCGTGCAAGGTCAGCTTGAGGAACGACCATCTGTGCAGTCTGCGCATCGGTCATGGCATCGGTCACGTTGCAATGTACGATCTTGTCCAGCGATGCCTCCAGCTGCTGCATCATATCGACCGTCACGAACAACGGCTCGGCCCCCAGCCCGCGATCCGTTTCATCCTCGATCCACAGAAGAATGCGATTACCTTTGATGCGCGACAGCAGCACCGTCATGCGCGCAACCCAAGCTATCTCCAGTTCCAGTTGTAGAATTCGAAACCGGTTCTGTGACACCTCGCGCAGAGACGAAAGCATGTGACGCGTGAAGCTGAAATCGCTGAAATCGACGTCGCGATACAGGTTCGTCATTGTCGTCGAATGCTTCAGAAAGCGGTCGTTGCGACGCGGATGCACAGTATAATATCGGTTCGATAGATTCTGCGCCCCCATTGCCTGAATCACGACCGTTTCTGCGCCGCCGATGATCTGCATGATCGCCTCGTCCTTGACGAAGGTATCGATGCCACCGTTGATCACGCCCAGATTGACGACCCGACGTCCGGTTCGCTCCGCAAGCTGGTCGGTGAACGGATCTTCGACGTATCGGCCATAGACCTCGCAACTGCCGATCACGACCGTATAGGGCCCGTCCAGACTGACCCTGGGGCCCCGGAACATCGTTCGGGACTTGCCATATGTGCAGGGGTAATAGTCCAGCCCCGTGTCTTGCCCATCGAAGTTCATGCCGATTCCGTCGCTTTCATCGTCTGAAGGCAACTGTTGCATCCAAGGCTTACCGAAAGGTTGAACCCTGCATTCACTGATAATTTTCAGCATTCCGCCCTGCCTTGCCCTGCCCCGTTCCGCTGCTATGGTCCCGGCACGTCACATGGGGTCAGGAGAGCGGCATGGACATCACCAGCATCGGCATCGTTGGGGCAGGCCAGATGGGCAACGGGATCGCGCATGTCTGCGCTCTGGCGGGCTATGACGTGACCCTGACAGACGTGAATTCCGATGCGCTGGAAGAGGCCGTGAAGATAATCGGCACGAATCTCGATCGACAGGTCAGCCGTGAAAAGATCGCTCAGAATGACCGAGATGCAGCCATGCAGCGCATTCGCACGACCTCGGCGCTGATTGATCTTGGACCGTCCGATCTGATCATCGAAGCTGCAACCGAACGGGAAGACGTGAAACATGCAATCTTTGCAGAGTTGCTGCCCGCACTGAAACCCGAAACGATTCTGACTTCGAACACGTCTTCGATCTCGATCACCCGACTGGCCAGCCGAACAGACCGGCCCGAGAAGTTCATGGGCTTCCATTTCATGAACCCCGTCCCGGTCATGCAACTGGTCGAGCTGATCCGCGGCATCGCCACGGACGAGCCGACGTACGACGCCTGCCGGTCCGTCGTGGACCGGCTGGAAAAGACCGCCGCCACGGCCGAGGATTTTCCCGCTTTCATCGTCAATCGCATCCTGATGCCGATGATTAACGAAGCGGTCTATACCCTGTATGAAGGCGTCGGCACGGTGACCTCAATCGACACCTCGCTCAAGCTGGGGGCAAATCATCCGATGGGGCCGCTGGAGCTGGCCGATTTCATCGGTCTGGATACCTGCCTTGCGATCATGAACGTGCTGCATGACGGGCTGGCCGATACCAAGTACCGGCCCTGCCCCCTTCTGACCAAATACGTCGAGGCCGGATGGCTGGGTCGCAAGACACAACGTGGTTTCTATGATTACCGCGGCGAAGGCGACCCTGTTCCCACCCGCTGAGCTGCGCTATCCCTTGATCGTCCGGTCGCGCAGCCAGTCCATGAAGTCGCTGGCATTCCCTGCCATCGGGCCCCAGTCATCGGGATGGAGCGGCGTACGGATGACCGGTACCTGGGGCTTGCCAAGGGCATGCACCACCTCGTGCAGCAGCAGACCCTGCCGCAACGTTGCGGAAATTCGGTTGGCAATCTGATAGGCCCGCGAATTCCGTCCCCTGAAATACACCGGAACGATCGTTGCACCGCTGCGCCGGATCATCTTGCCTGTGAAAGGGTTCCACGGCTTCTCGATAGCCGGGCCAAAAGCCGTTTCCGACGCGGCGACGGCTCCCGCCGGAAATACCACGATACAGCCTCCATCCGAGAGGTGCGCCATGGCAAGGCGGCGCATTTCCAGATTGCGTTCACGCGCGTCGGCTTCATGCGGGAACGGAACCGGGATCATGAAATCGGAGACTTCAGGCACGTCGGTCAGCAAGCTGCGCGTCAGAATGCGATAATCGGTCCGCACCCGCCCGATCAGGTCTGCAAGCACGATCCCGTCGACCAGACCATGCGGGTGGTTCGCGACTACCACCAAAGGCCCGGTTGCGGGAATGCGGGAGATCTGTTCGGCGGGGGTGTCGATGCGAATATTCATCACCCGCAGCGCATGGGCGAAGAAAGCCTGCCCTGTCTCAACGCCTTCACGCTCAAACCGACGGATCAGACGTAACAGGTGCAGCTTGCCGGTCATCCATTCCAGCGTGCGAATGACATTCACCTTGAACGGATCGGTGAAGGTTCCGGCATAGCTCAGGTTGCCACCGTCATATGGGACGTAATCCTCTTCCGGGACCTGATCTTGCTCAGGGTTCCCGATGCGTCCCAGTAACGGAACGTCGCTCACATTCCCTCCCCGAAGAAATCGGCGACCAGCGCCGCCAATGCCTCCATCAGGGCGTCGGCCTGCGGCCCTGTCGTCTCTACCTCGATCGAAGTGCCGCGCGCGGCGGCCAGCATCAGCAGGCCCATGATCGAGTCGCCGCCCGCCGACATTCCGTCGCGACTGACCGATGCGCGGGCGTCGAACCCCTCGACCGTCTCCACGAACCTGGCCGAGGCCCGCGCATGCAAGCCCTTTTCGTTCACGATTTCAAACGTTCGAATCGGCATCCAATCCCCTGGCCATGTCCTTCCGGATCAGACCGCCGGACCCTCTGCAACGTCCATGTAACGCGTTCCCGCCGCTTTCGCCAAGGCCAGTGCTTCGGACAGTGGCTTGTCGCGGCTGCGCGCCAGCTTGATCAACGCCGGCAGGTTCGCCCCATAGAAGATTTTGCGGTCGCGGGGCGCACAGGCGCCCATCGACAGGTTCGACGGCGATCCACCGAAAATATCCGTGACGACGACAACGCCGTCCCCCTGATCGACAGCATCGGCAGCCGCGCGAATCTCGTTTTCCTTGCCGCTACGGTCGCAGGACGCGGCGACGGAAATCGCGCGCACCCCTTGCTGCGGGCCCATGACATGTTCCACGGCACGCCGATATTCCTCGGCCAGGCCCCCATGGGCGACGATGACGATGCCGATCATGCGGCGCTTTCCCCGTGGTTCGTATCCCCCGAACCATTGGGGATCGCCGCAGTGCGGCGATCCAATTCCCGATGCCGTTTAGACACCTGCCATCCGTGCTCGGCAAGGGTCTCTGACAGCATTTCCGTTACGGCAACGGATCGGTGCCGCCCGCCTGTGCATCCCAACCCGATCGCCAGATGCGCCCGCCCCTCATCCCGGTAGGCCGGCAAAAGCGACGTGATCAGCCCGGACAGGCGCTCATAGAAATCCGCGAAACGCGGATCGCTCGTCACATACTTGCGGACCGGAGCATCGCGACCCGTGCCGCCGCGCAGTTCCGGCACCCAGTGCGGGTTCGCCAGAAACCGTACGTCGAACACCATGTCCAGACCCCGTGGCACGCCCCGCTTGTAGCTGAAAGACTGCACCGAGACCGCTAATCGGCGCTGGTCCCGGCCAAACCATCGCAACACTTCATCCTTGAGATCATGCACGGTCATTCCGGTCGTATCGATCACGATATCTGCATGATCGGCGACCGCGTCGATGATCGACAACTCGCGTGTGACGCCGACTTCCGCATCCTCTTCCGGGGCAAGGGGGTGACGACGGCGCGTCTCGGAAAACCGGGCAATCAAAGTCGCTGCGTCGCAATCCAGATACAGCAGACGCGCCGCATAGGTCGGGTCGGCCCGCAATCGCGCCGCCAGCGACAGAAGCGCGTCGACACTGAAATCGCGGTTTCGGATATCTATGCCAAGGGCCAGCGGCCGATCGGTGCCACCGTCGAGCAACCGGGCCGTTAACGACAGCGGCAGATTGTCGATGACTTCGAACCCCGCATCCTCCAGCACATGGACCGCCGTTGTCCGACCGGCACCCGACGGGCCGGTGACAAGGATCAGGTCGATGGGCTCAGATGCCGATATCATTCCATTCTCGCATACGCAGGCCTGAGATAGACAATTGTGATGGCAATACTAGGGCACGGCAGGCCCACGCCCCGCACTCTATCGTGTCTTCAGCCAAAGTATCAGTTTCGCGGCCAGGTCAGCAGTGGCCGGATGCCGCAGAAGCGGCATCTGCACACCGCACAGAAGGACCATTTCCGGTTCCGGCAGGCGGGACTGAATGGGTTCCAGCAGCAGCACCCCAGCCAGAGACGTCGGCCCCGCTACTGTCATCGGCACGATCCCCAGGCCCCGAAGCTCCATCGCTGCCACCCCCCTGGCGGGCATTTCAGCAATGACGCCCCCGGCCAATGAACCGTCGCCATCCCTGTCCCTCATCCCCGGGGACAGAACAGTCAGGTCATCTGTTACCAGGTCGGCACCCAGCGCGATCATCTGCGCCGCGACCCCGGATTTTCCGCTGCCCGACGGGCCGGTTATCAACAAGGCGCGATCCGCAACAGCGACCGTCGTTGCATGAACCGATAATCTGCCGTCCGGCAAGGGAGTCGATGAAAAGGGCATGTCGCGGGCTCATGCAGCAATGACATATCTGACCGGGAAAGCCCGGCGCTTTGGGCCGTGATCGTCAGGTCCGTGACGGCGAAGGGGGTCAGATGGGCCAACACCCTACTCCATCGATCAGATCGGCAGGCCGACAACGAAACGCGCGCCAAGCGGGTCTGACGTCAAATCCATGTCGGTCGGTCGGATGTTCTCGGCCCAGATGACGCCGCCATGTGCCTCGACGATCTGCTTCGAAATCGCCAGACCAAGACCAGAGTGATTGCCGAACTGCTTCTCGGGTCGTTCCGAATAGAAGCGATTGAACACCTTCGTCAGTGCAGCCTCCGGAATTCCCGGCCCCGTATCCTCGACCACGACAAGTACACGATTTTCCCGGCGGCGCAGCCAGACGCGAACGGCATCGCCTTCCTCGCAGAAAGACAGCGCATTGGTAATCAGGTTGACGAAAACCTGCGCCAGGCGCGCCTCCAGCCCCATGATAACGATGGGCTCCTTCGGCAGGTCGGTGATGAAATCTATGTTGTCGAGTTCCGCTTCCTGCGCATTGTATACGGCGAGGTTCGAGATCATCTTGACCAGATCGAACGGCTCCTCCTCCTCCTTGACCAGTTCGGAGTCGAGGCGGGACGCATTCGAGATGTCGGAAACAAGGCGATCCAGTCGCCGCACGTCATGCTCGATCACATCAAGCAGGCGGCCGCGTTGATCGTCATTCTTGGCCAGGCGCATCGTACCCACGGCGGACCGCAGGCTGGCCAGCGGGTTTTTGATTTCATGCGCGACATCGGCTGCGAATTGCTCGTTGCTATCGATGCGATCATAAAGCGCCGCCACCATACCGCGCAGCGCGCCGGACAAACGGCCGATCTCGTCGGGGCGTGCTGTAAGGTCCGGGATACGAACACGCTGCGGCGACATCTTGCGCGCGTGTTTGTCGCGGCCCAGTTCCGCTGCGGCTGACAGGTCAGACAATGGGTTCGCGATGGTCGACGCCAGCACGAGGCTCAGCCCTATGGACACCAGAAGGGCGATCACGAACATCTGCAGAAGCTGTTCCCGCTCGACCCGGACCAGCGCATCGATTTCACCCGCCCGGGTTGTGATGGCGATCATTCCCATTTCCCTGCCCGCCGCCAGAATCGGCGTGGCAACGGTGAACAGCTTGCCATCCTCGCCATCATAGCCGCGGATCGCGGTGCCACCGTCCGATTGGGCGATCAGGCCCTGCGCCACGTCGAGCGGACGCGGGGCTTCCTCCGGGGCGCGGCTGAAAATCGAAGACACGATCTCCCAGACCCCATTCAGGGCCGAGGTGATGATCGTCGTTTTCCGGGTGCCGACGCTCAATCCATCGACTTCTTCCACGACATTGTCGCCGGTGGCCTGCGCGACCAATGCACCGCTTGTGTCGAAAACATGTACATCGACCCCGCGCGGCAGGTCGATCCGCTCCAGAAGATCGGTAACGTCGATACCGTCGCCCGCCCCCAGCGACACGGGCGCACCCTGCGGCAATGACGCTTGAAAGATATCCGCGATCAGCCTCGCTTCGGTCACCAGACCCTGTTCGCGCTGCACCAGAAGGCTGTCGCGAGACGGATTCAGGAACAGAACGCCTGCCACCAGCATAAGAATGGCGAGCAGGTTGAACAGGATAATCTTTCGCGCCAAGGGGGAACGGTCGAGGCTGAACAAGCCGCGACGTTCGCGGGCCGCGCTCAATTCACGTTCGACAGTCCCCTCCGGACGATCCCAATCTTCGCCAAGCAAGACTTCCCCGCCCTTGGCAGGAGTGTCGCGGCCGAAGCGTCGACGCTTTCGCACCTCGGGAGCCATGTCCATGTCGGTCACGGAAGCCATTCTAACCCGATCTATTCTTCGTTGTAGCGATAGCCAATACCGTAAAGCGTCTCGATCGCCGAGAACTCGGCGTCGGCGGACCGCATCTTCTTGCGCAACCGCTTGATGTGGCTGTCGATCGTCCGGTCGTCGACATAAACCTGATCGTCATAGGCAACGTCCATCAACTGATCGCGCGACTTGACGAAACCGGGCCGCTGGGCCAGCGCCTGCAGCAGAAGGAATTCCGTGACGGTCAGGGTGACGTCGCGACCTTTCCACTTCACCGCATGTCGCAGCGGGTCCATCGAAAGCTCCCCGCGCTGCATGATCTGGGTGTCTTCGGGGGTTTCCGTGTCGTCCGAGGCGATCGCCTCCTGACGGCGCAGGATCGCGCGGATACGTTCGACCAGCAGACGCTGACTGAACGGCTTGCGCACGTAATCGTCGGCCCCCATTCGCAGGCCCAGAACCTCGTCGATCTCATCGTCTTTGGACGTCAGAAAGATCACCGGAACCGAAGATTTCTGCCGCACACGTTGCAACAGGTCCATCCCGTCCATACGCGGCATCTTGATGTCGAAGACACCCAGATCCGGCATTTGCTTGGTGAAGGCGTCCAGCGCCGACTGTCCATCATTATAGGTCTCGACTTCAAAGCCTTCGGCTTCGAGAGTCATTGAAACCGACGTCAGGATGTTCCTGTCGTCGTCGACGAGCGCGATCCGCGACATGCCAATGTCCTTTGATTGCCTGTTATACTGCTGTTTTTTTTCATCGTCCCCGAAAAGACCCCTCAAGATCAACACAAATCGCCATCCGGATGATTCGCTCGGCTGACTGTGGCCCGTCTGCAATTAAGGCGCGGTTAAGAGGATGTTTCCTATCGGACACATGATTGCGCTAGCGGGAGGCCCTGCTTGCGCTAACACCCCCTGCCCCATAACCGGCCGCGATGATACGTAGAACACATGGGGAGGCCGGGGCGACTGTCGATGCCGACAGATCGTTCGACCCGACGTGCCCCCGCCAACAGGAGCATGACGATGACCCACCGCGTGAACCCCGAGCAGACGCTCGAAGTCCAAGGCATCACAGGGTTGGGTCACGTCTATTACAATTTGCTGGAGCCTGCGATCATCCAGCAGGCTATTGTCCGCAAGGAGGGCACGCTGGGTCACGGCGGGTCATTTCTGGTGACCACCGGCAAGTTCACCGGACGGTCGCCCAAGGACAAGCATGTCGTCCGCAGCCCTGCCACCGAAGGCACGGTCTGGTGGGACAACAATGCGCCGATGACGCCCGCGGCCTATGCAACACTCAAGTCCGACATGCTCGCCCATATGAAGGGCCGCGACTATTTCGTGCAGGATCTGTTTGGCGGCGCCGATCCGGCCCATCGCCTCGACGTACGGGTGGTAACTGAACTTGCGTGGCATTCACTGTTCATCCGCCATATGCTGCGCCGCCCCGACGCGCAGCAACTCGCGAAATTCGTTCCTGAATACACCATTATCAACTGCCCGTCCTTCAAGGCCGATCCGGCGCGCCATGGGTGCCGCAGCGATGTAGTCATCGCGATGAACCTGGACGCGAAGGAAATCCTGATCGCCGGCACCGAATACGCGGGCGAGAACAAGAAATCCGTGTTCACGCTGCTCAATTACATCCTGCCCGAGAAAGGCGTGATGCCGATGCACTGCTCGGCCAACCATGCGCTTGGCAAACCCACGGAGTCGGCCATTTTCTTCGGCCTGTCGGGCACCGGCAAGACAACGCTGTCCGCGGCACCCGACCGCATCCTGATCGGTGACGACGAACATGGCTGGTCGGATCGCGGCATCTTCAACTTCGAAGGCGGCTGCTATGCCAAGACGATCAACCTGTCGCCCGATGCGGAGCCGGAAATCTTCGCCACCACCTCGAAATTCGGCACCGTGATCGAGAACATGGTGTTCGACCCCGACACTCTGGATCTGGACTTCGACGACGACAGCATCACCGCGAACATGCGTGCGGCCTATCCGCTGGATTACATTTCCAACGCATCGCCATCGGCGCTTGGCGGCAACCCCGGAAATGTCATCATGCTGACCTGCGATGCCTTCGGTGTCCTGCCCCCGATCGCCCGCCTGACACCGGCCCAGGCAATGTATCACTTCCTGTCCGGCTTCACGTCCAAGGTCGCGGGAACCGAGCGTGGCGTGACCGAACCCGAACCGACATTCTCCACATGCTTCGGCGCGCCCTTCATGCCGCGCAGGCCCGAAGTCTACGGCAACCTGCTGCGTGACAAGATCGCGAAGCACGGATCCGATTGCTGGCTGGTCAACACCGGCTGGACCGGCGGCGCTCATGGCACCGGATCGCGTATGCCGATCAAGGCGACCCGCGCGCTGCTGACCGCCGCGCTGTCGGGGTCATTGTCGCGGGGAGAGTTCCGCAGCGATCCGAACTTTGGCTTCGACGTGCCGGTGCATTGCGAAGGCGTGGCAGACCTGTTGCTGGACCCTCGCCGCACATGGGCGGACAAGGACGCTTACGACGCACAGGCGCAAAAGCTGGTGGACATGTTTGCCGCCAACTTCGAGAATTACGTCGATCACATCGACGAGGACGTAAAGGCGTGCGCCATCGGCTGACCTTTTTTACCCGGCGGGGGCCATTCCGGCCCCTGTCCGGCCTGATGGCATCGGCCCTGCTGATCCTGATCAATGCGGCGCCGCTTGCCGCGCAGATTCGCTTGGTGGAAGTCGGCATCGCCTGTCCCGACTTTCGGGAAGGCGTGATCATCGAAGCACCCGGTACAACCTCCGGTTTCGTGCGTCGGATTCAGGGCATCAATTTCGATCTTCCGGGCCGCAGCCTGCCTGCCGCGCCCGGTTTCGGGTTCGGATTTCGCACCGAGGTCGAGGGCGATACCCCGGTCAAGGCGCGGATGATCACCCGCCACCCGCCCATGGGCCCCGATGGCATTACCGAACAGGCCTATTCGATCACTTTGCCCGCCGGTGGTCAGACGTATGGTCGCATCTACCGCTTCGACTACGGCTATGAACTGCTGGTCGGCACATGGACCCTCGCGGTAGAGGTGGAAGGGAAAACCGTCGTATCGGTCGATTTCACCGTGACCGATGGGCCATATGCCCGCGTGGATGCCGCCTGCGGCATACGCCTGCAAAGCTGAAAGACCTTCATATGATCCGTTCCCTTGCCACTGTCCTGCTGCTAACGATCGTCACTCCGGCCACTGCACAGGTCCGCCTGGTCGACGCCGGCATCATCTGCCCGCGCGAGTCAACCGGCGAACTTGTCGAGGCGCCAGGCACGGAAGCGGGCTATATCCGCCTGATTCAGCAAGGGCAGACCTTCGACCTGCCGGATCGCATCGTGCCCGCGATGGATAACCTCAGCTTCGGGTTTCGCACCGCCCTGAAACCCGGCATGCCCATGCAGGATGTCACCGTTGTCGTCACCCACCCCCCGATGGGCGACCGCGGCGTCGAGCGCGAGGAATGGTCCGACGTGATCGAACCGGGAAGCGAGAGTCTGAACCTTTTCACCTTCGAGATGGACTACGAAAAAGTGCCCGGCGCCTGGGAATTTTCAATCGAGGTCGACGGCACCCCGGTCGTCCGTGTGCCCTTCACGGTAACCGAAAGCGAAGGTCGTGGCCGCGTCGAACAGGCCTGCTTCCAGTTCCTGTCCTGAGCCGCGCTGCCGGGAATCCGGCCATTTTCTAGAAACCACTCAACCCCTTGCGGATCAGGTTCACCCCCGCGACGACCAGCACGATCAGCGTCACGCGCTTGAACAACGCCTGATCCATCCGGTCCTGAGCCTTGAATCCGATCGCCATACCGATCAGCGCCGCAGGCAACATTGCTGCTGAAAACCACACCGTTTCGCCGTTCAGAATGCCGGACCGCAGATGTGCCAGCACCAGAACCACCGATCCCGCCCCATAAATTACGCCCTGCACCACCATTTGCCGCGCCTTCGGCGTATCGATGGCCAGCAAATACAGCACCGTCGTCGGTCCCCATGTTCCGGTCAGTCCGCCAAGCAGCCCGGAAATCAGTCCGATTCCCCATTCCGCCGTGACGCGACGCTCAGGCGCGATCGAAAGGCGCACACCGACCAGCTGGATCAGCGACAACGCCACGACGGGGACACCCAGTATAAAGTAAAATACCTGACCGGGGATACGGGTAACAATCTGCGCCGCTGCGAAAATCGCCACCATCACGATCAGCAGATACCGCCAGTGCAGCACCGCCGCATCGCGCGCAGGCTCCCACCCCTGACGTGTGACCTGCCACACATTGGTGGCAAGCACTGATATCAGTATCCCGGCAAGCGCCAGTTTCGGATCGAGGAAACTTGAAAGCCCCGAAATCATGATCAGCGGCAGGGCAAAGCCGATCGATCCCTTAACTATTCCCGCGAACAGCGCGATGACGAGCGCAAGAGTCCAGGCGAAGGGAGAAAGGTATTCCATCTCGCTTCCCTACGACGGGCAATACCAACAGACCAGCCCGCCCATGAGACACTTTATGCACTTGCGGAGGTATTTTCATGCAATTAAGTTTCGCTGCAACTGCACAATAACCAAAGCCCAGGAGGGTCCGATGCCCCACGATGGACAGACGATGCCACTCGACATGCCGACGATTCTGCCGGACCTTCTGACGCTCACCGCGACGGCAACCGAGGCGCTCGATGTGCTTGTCGTCGCTGCCAGGGAGGCGGCAGCGGCCCATGTCACCCGTGACAGCCGCATTGCCCCAGATCTTATGGAGGCCTGCCAGACCGCCACCCACGGCTTCGCCTGGCTTGCGACCTATGCGCAGGCCCTGCGTCAGATGCAGAATTGGGCAGACCGTCTGAATGCCACCGGCAGCTTTGGCGAGATGGAGATGTTGATCCACCAGATCGCGTTCGGCGAATACCTTTTGCAGGTCCGTGGCGGTATCCCGATGTCGCAGGGCGAAATCGTCCGCATGGATGACATCGGCCTGACTCAGGACCAACAGCGCAGTCTGATGATCCCAGCCGTGATGACATTGTGCAGTCAGGGCAACACCCAGGCCGCCCGAACCCGCCTCGTCGCTCTGATGCGTGATGGCACCGCCAACGCCACCTTCGGTGCCACCGGGCAGGACGAAGAACTCGACATGATCCGCGACCAGTTTCGCCGCTGGTCCACCGACAAGGTCGCGCCCCACGCCCACGGCTGGCATTTGCGCGACGAACTGATCCCGATGGAGGTCATCGACGAGATGGCCGAAATGGGCGTCTTCGGCCTGACCATCCCCGAAGAATTTGGCGGCCTCGGCCTGCCCAAGGCGGCGATGTGTGTCGTGTCCGAGGAACTGTCGCGCGGCTATATCGGCGTCGGCTCGCTGGGCACACGCTCGGAAATCGCGGCTGAATTGATCCTCTGTGGCGGCACCGACGACCAGAAAGCCAAGTGGCTGCCCAAACTCGCCTCGGGCGAAACGCTTCCCACTGCTGTCTTTACCGAGCCGAATACCGGCTCCGACCTCGGCTCTCTCAAGACGCGTGCCGTCAGGACAGGCGACGACTGGACCGTGACTGGCAACAAGACCTGGATCACCCACGCAGCTCGCACACATATGATGACCCTCTTGGCGCGGACCGACCCCGAGTCCACCGACTACAAGGGCCTGTCGATGTTCCTTGCCGAAAAAACGCCCGGCACGGACGAAGCACCCTTCCCGACCCACGGCATGAGCGGCGGCGAGATCGAGGTGCTGGGCTACCGTGGCATGAAGGAATATGAACTGGCGTTCGACGGCTTTCACGTCGCGGGCGATAACCTTCTGGGCGGCGTCACCGGCGCGGGCTTCAAGCAGTTGATGCAGACGTTCGAGAGCGCTCGCATCCAGACCGCCGCACGCGCCATCGGCGTCGCACAGGCCTCATTGGACGAAGCGCTTGCCTATGCCGAAACCCGCACCCAGTTCGGCAAGGCCCTGATCGAATTCCCCCGCGTCGCCAACAAACTGGCGATGATGGCCGTCGACATCATGGTCACGCGACAGCTCACCTATTTCTCCGCCGGGGAAAAAGACAACGACCGCCGCTGCGACATCGAAGCGGGCATGGCCAAACTGCTGGGCGCACGCACCGCGTGGGCCGCCGCCGACAACGGGTTGCAGATCCACGGTGGCAACGGCTTCGCTCTGGAATACCCGATCAGCCGCCTGCTCTGCGACGCCCGCATCCTGAACATCTTCGAAGGCGCGGCGGAAATTCAGGCTCAGGTGATCGCCCGCCGCTTGCTCGGGTAAAACCTGAGTTATCCCCTCCTCCCCTGACGCTTACGCAGGGGAAAGACGCGACGTTCTGCGCCCTCGACGTCCGACGCAGATCACCCGTGGATCACCCGTTCCTCATACCTCGGATTTCAGCGCCGCCAGCAATCGCTGACGTGCTGGCGGCACAGGCCGATTGCCCAGTGACGGCGCCAGCCTGTTCTCCAAAAAGAACCCGGTAACCTCCAAAGCCGCGACAGCACCTTCAATCGACGGCGCTCCACCGAGAAGTATATCCGGCAATTTCAACAACTTGGATGCCCACTCCCCGGCCCCCGACCGACTGACCGCTCGACCCGTACGCGGACTGACATAGGCCAGATCGTTCGCCCCACCGGATACCGCGCAAGCCGACAGATCCAACCGAAAGCCCGTGACCTCAAGAAGCGCCATTTCCCAATAAACGTAATCGGTTATCCAGCCCTTCCCGTCCACGATCGCATCGCAAAGGTCTTCTGTCCGCGTCTGGAAATCCTCCATCGCCTCTCGCTCCGGCAGAGCGAACGACGCCATTGAACAGGCCGACGTCAACGCAGCCAACCGCAAAGGATCGCTCAATATTCCAGCCGCCCGTGACCGCTTCAGCTCCACCGTCCAGCCGCCCATATGGCTCTCCAGCCGGGCCCGCCAGACTGCATCGAGTTGATTGCCCGGTTGCAGCATCGGGGATTTCTTGCGCGACACACCCCCATGCACGACGCCCAGATGGCGCCCGTGCGCGCGCGTAAACATCTCGAGAATAACAGAAGTTTCGCCATGAGGTCGCGCCGCGAGAACAATGCCTTCGTCCCGCCATTCCATCAGCCCATACCGTCCTGATCCAGCATATGCCGCCCCTGCCGGTCTTCAACCTCCAGCACCCAAAGGTCCGGATCAAAGCTGTTTTGCCGCGCAATTGCCTGATCGCAATACGTTTCTTCGCCCTCGGCCAGCACGATCCACGACCGGTCCCCGGTCATCAGGTCGAAACTGCGCTGAAAGACACGGGCATTTCCGTCCAGTGTATTGAGCTTGACCAGTACTGCGCCTGCCGTATCGTCGCCATGACGCACCACGAAGCAGGATATGTCGTGCATCTCCAGCCGCTTGCGATAGGCGGACACCCAGAAGGATGCCGTCAGTCGCATCAGGCGTTGCCGTCCTTGAAATCCAGGCCCATTGCGTCGAACCTTTCCGCGTCGTCCATCCAGCCGGGCCGCACCTTGACCTGAAGGAACAGGTGGACGCGCTGGCCCAAAAACGCTTCCATATCGGCGCGCGCCGCCTGTCCTACTGCCTTCGTCGTCTCGCCCTTGCGGCCCAGCACGATGCCCTTGTGACCATCCCGGACGACATAGATCAACTGGTCGATCCGCACCGATCCGTCGGGACGATCCTCCCACTTCTCGGTTTCCACAGTCAGTTGATACGGCAACTCCTGATGCAGCCGCAGCGTCAGTTTCTCGCGCGTTATTTCCGCCGCAATGGTCCTGAGCGGCAGGTCCGCGATCTGATCCTCGGGATAGAGCCACGGTCCCACTGGCACCCGCGCCGCCAGATCGGCGCGCAGATCCTCGACCCCGTGACCGCGTTCCGCTGAAATCAGGAACGTGCCGTCAAAGGCGTAGCGCGCGTTCATCTTCTCGGTCAGCGCCAAGAGCGTATCGGCCTTAACCCGGTCGATCTTGTTTATGGCCAGCAAGACCGGCTGCCCCGCACCGCGCTTGTCCTCCAGTGCAGTCAAAATCGCCTCAACACCTTCGATCAGCCCGCGTGTCGCCTCGATCAACAGAACGACCACATCCGCGTCCGCCGCCCCCGTCCAGGCCGCTGCGACCATGGCGCGATCCAGGCGGCGCTTGGGGTGGAACAATCCGGGCGTATCGACAAAGATCAGCTGGCTTGCCCCCGCCATCGCCACACCGCGTACACGGGCGCGCGTGGTCTGGACCTTGTGCGTGACGATGGACACCTTGGCCCCCACCATCCGGTTGAGAAGTGTGGATTTCCCGGCATTCGGCTCGCCAATAAGGGCAACGAAACCAGCCCGAGTTGATTGGTCAGTCATGACTTACCTCTGTCAGCAGAGCCTTGGCCGCCGCCTGTTCCGCTGCTCGTTTGGACGGGGCTTCTCCGTCTGCCGACGGGCCGTCCCCAAGGCTGGCAGTGATGCGGAAAACAGGCGCATGATCCGGGCCGGACCGTTCCGTGACAGTATAGACCGGTGGCTTCATGCCGCGCGCCTGCGCCCACTCCTGCAATGTCGTCTTGGCGTCGCGGGCGTCGTATTCCACATTCTCGACCTGATCGGACCAGAGGCGCAGGATCATCGCGCGGGCGGCGTCCAGTCCGGCATCCAGATAGACCGCCGCGATCAGGGCTTCCATCGCGTCGCCCAACAATGCCAGCTTGCGACGCCCGCCTGTCACCTGCTCCGATTTGCCAAGCTTGAGGACATCGCCCAACCCGACTGACCGGGCCACTTCGGCGCAGGCCTCCTTGCGAACCAGTGCATTGAAGCGCGGGGCGAGCTGACCTTCTTCGGCGGTGCGGTCGCCGTTCATCAACGCCTCGGCGATAACGAGGCCCAGAACGCGGTCGCCCAGAAATTCAAGCCGTTGATTGTCGGGACGGGTATCGGATGCGATAGACGAATGAGTCATCGCACGCAGCAGCAACTCGGGCTGCCCGAAGCGATGACCGATACGGTCCTGGAAAGCGTCGAGATCGCGGGAAAGCTTCAAACGATCTCCTCGAAGAAACGGTCCAGCCGCCATGTCCAGAAATACAGCATCCGACTGCCGGCAGAGGAGAAGACGACCCGGTCGGCCCGCCCGATCAGGTTTTCATATGGCACGAACCCCACGCCGCCGATCGACCGGGGCACCCGGCTGTCGCGCGAGTTGTCGCGGTTGTCGCCCATGAAGAAATACTGGCCCTCGGGAACCGTGAAGACCGGGGTATTGTCAGTGCTGGACATACCGATGTTCAGGATCGAATGACCGCGGTCGTTGCCCGGCAGATATTCGGTAAACCGCTCTTTAATGCACTCACCACCCAGGCCGATGGGATCGTTGGAACAACGCGGCGTCAGGCGCTGCGGCCCCTGCGGGGCCTTCGTCTCCACGAGATCGGGTGCCGGTTCGACCCGCACCGCTTCGCCATTAAGGTAAAGCCTGCCGTCGCGCATCTGCACCGTATCCCCCGGCAGACCGATCAGCCGTTTGATGAAGTCGGTGCCATTGACCGGATGGCGAAAGACGATCACATCCCCACGTTCAGGTTGCGATCCTAAGATACGGCCGGACACCGGACAGAGTGAAAACGGGCAGGAATAGCGGGAATAACCGTAGGCCATTTTGTTGACGAACAGGAAATCGCCGATCAGCAGCGTGTCTTTCATCGAGCCGGACGGAATCCAGAACGGCTGAAAGAACAGTGTACGGAAGATGCCTGCGATCACCAGGGCCCAGAACACGGTCTTGACCGTCTCGAAGAGACCCTCCTTCTTCTCCGCCTTCGCCATGATCACCTTCCAGAATTACGTTTCGGTTCCCTGCCCCCTGCCCTCTTTGCTGTCAACAGCGCACCCGCCCGAGGGCGAAGTGTCGCGGCAATTCAGATGGTCAAGCGATGCGCATCAGGCGAAGGGGCGCGCTTCGATCACGACGTAAGCCTGAGCCCAAGGGTGGTCGTCTGTCAGGCTGACGTGGATGATCGCCTCGTATCCATCCGGGCACATAACATCCAGACGCTCCGCCGCCCAGCCGGTCACACTCATCACGGGCTGGCCGGTGTGCAGGTTGCTGACGGCCATGTCTTTCCATGAAATCCCCATACGCAGCCCGGTGCCGAGGGCCTTGGAACAGGCCTCCTTGGCGGCCCAGCGTTTGGCATAGGTCGCTGCCTCGTCCACGCGGCTGGCTGCCTTGCTCTGTTCGCGGGGGGTAAACACGCGGTTGCGGAACCTGTCGCCAAAGCGGTCGAGAACACCCTGCACCCTGTCGATGTTCGCAAGATCGGTGCCGATGCCAAGGATCATCTGTAAAACTTGATCGGCAAAGCGGACCGGATTTGCCCTTGCGTCAACACTGCACCATGCCCCGCGCCTGATCCATCAGCCGCCGCATCTCGGCCATGGCGTCGGGCAGGCCGCGAAACACGGCCTCGCCAATCAGGAAATGGCCGATGTTCAACTCTACCGCCTGCGGAATCGCGGCCAATGCCGTGACACTGTCATAGGTAATTCCATGGCCCAGATGCACCTCCAGCCCCAGATCGTCGGCCTGGCGCGCGGCGGAAATCAGTCGCCCAAGCTCCGCTTCGGCTTCTTCGATCCGTCCTTCGGCGACAGCATAGCAATACTTGCCGGTGTGCAGTTCCACGACAGCCGCCCCTACGCGGGCCGAGGCGTCGATCTGCCGGGGGTCGGCCGCTATGAACAGCGAGACGCGCGCACCCATATTGACCAGCGGCGCGACATAAGTCTTCAGACGGTTGGCATCGCCCGCCACCTCCAGCCCGCCCTCGGTGGTTCGTTCCTCGCGTCGCTCGGGCACCAGACAGACGGCGTGGGGCCTTGTGGCCAAGGCGATACGGCACATTTCCTCGGTCGCCGCCATTTCAAAATTCAGCGGAATGTCGATGGCCTCGGCAATTGCCGCCATGTCGGCATCGCGGATGTGGCGACGATCTTCACGCAAATGTGCCGTAATCCCGTCGGCTCCGGCGGCCTGAGCCATCAGGGCCGCGCGCACCGGATCGGGATTGTCGCCACCGCGCGCATTCCGGATGGTGGCCACATGATCGATATTGATGCCCAGCCTCAGCTTATCCATTCGCCTCGCCCTTTGCCTTCTTCTCGGCAGCTCGCGCCGCCGCCTTACGCCGTATCTCGTCCAGCTTTTTCTTGATCCGGCCGCGTCTGCGCTTCTGATAGGCTTCGATCAGCGGCAGGCTGATCGTATAGGCGGCGATCCCGGTGAAAATACCCGGCACCAGACCGCCGACCAGCCACGGCAGAAATACGTCGTTCCAGAATACAGCCGTCGCAGTCCAGTCGACAGAATTGCCGACCAGCGCGTTCCAGCTGTTCCAGAAAAGATCTTCACCCGCGCCGAAGAACTTGCCGAAGATATTTTCATCGACGGCACCGCGCACTTCGGTCCCCAGCATGAAATGCCCGAGGTTGAGCGACACGACTGCAATCGGCACATAGGTCAGCGGATTGCCGAAAAATGTCCCTAGCAGTGCAGCCATGACGTTGCCGCGCACTGCGATGGCAAGGCTCGCCGCGACGAAGAAGTGCAACCCGTAAAACGGCGTGAACGTCGTGAAAACGCCGACCATGATGCCACGGCTGATCTTGCGCGGTGTGTCGGGCAAACGCCGCAACCGGTGCTTGACGTAGATCGCGGCACGACCCCATCCGCCCCGCGGCCAGACCGCCTGCCAGATGCTTTGCCAAAGGGGCAATCGGTCGCGGCGTTTGAACAAGATCGGTCCTCAGGCGGGTATGGACGGGGGCGGCCCCGGGTGTGTCAGGCGTTCGCGATGACGGCGGACCTGCGCCACATCGTTGTCAGTATCGATCGCCATGACAAGGCTGTGCAGGTGCTCGCGGTCACGCACGTCGACATCAATCAGCAGCCGGAAGAAGTCCGGCTTGCGATCTACGAAGCGCAAATCCGAGATATTAGCGTTCTGTTCCGCAATCAGAAGGCAAATCCGGCCCAGCACCCCTGGCGCGTTGCTTATCGTCATGTCCAGAGTGACCGCATTGCGCGGGGCGTGATGCCCCGGCGACCAGCCCAGATCGACCCAGCGGTCTGTCTGATCCTCGAATTCGGCCATGCGCGGGCAGTCGATGGCGTGGATCGTGACGCCGTGCCCCTTGTTGGTGATGCCCACGATCCGCTCTCCCGGTACCGGCTGGCAACAGGTCGCGCGGTCGTAATGCGCCTTTGGGTCGAGGCCGATAATAGCGCGTTCGGGCGAAACATCCGGCGCGGGGGGGGCTTGCGATATCTCGGGGTAAAGTGTCGCGACTACGGTTCTCGCGCTGACCTCTGACGCGCCGATGGCGGCCAGCAGATCTTCATCGTCATCGAACCCGAGCGCCTTGGCCGCGGTCTCAAGCGCCTTGTCGGTCGAGCGCTTGCCGACCTGCGCAAAGGAGGCACGCGCCAGTTCCCGCCCCAGCCGCACATGCCCCCCCCGTCGCTCGGCCTTGAGCGCGCGGCGGATCGCGGATTTCGCGCGTCCGGTGGTTGCGATGTCGATCCAGGTGGCCTGCGGTGACTGCGCTTCGGCTGTAACGATTTCGACCGACTGTCCGTTGCGCAAACGGGTCCAGAGCGGCACCCGCATTCCGTCGACCCGCGCCGCCACGGTGCGATGACCGATGCGGGTGTGGATCGCATAGGCGAAGTCGATGGGCGTAGCCCCCTTGGGCAGCTTGATGACATCACCCTTGGGTGTGAAGCAGAACACCTGATCGGTATACATTTCCAGCTTCACGGCTTCCATGAATTCGGCGTGGTCGCTGGCTTCCTCAAAGCGCTCGGTCATCGTCTTCAGCCACTCCGCCGGATCGACGGCGAACGGATTCTCGGCCCGCACACCGTCGCGATACGACCAGTGCGCCGCCACGCCGCGTTCGGCGACCTCGTGCATTTCCCGAGTGCGGATCTGCACTTCGACCCGCTTGCCGTCGCGCCCCGACACCGTCGTATGGATCGAGCGATAGCCGTTGGACTTGGGCTGACTGATATAGTCCTTGAAACGGCCCGGCACGGACCGCCAGCGTTGGTGGATGACACCGAGCGCACGATAACAATCAGCTTCTGACCCGACGATGATGCGGAACCCATAGATGTCGGAGAGACGGGAGAACCCGATCTCCTTTTCCTCCATCTTGCGCCAGATGCTGAACGGGCGCTTCGCGCGTCCCATGACGGTTGCGGTGATCTCGGCGCGGGCCAGTTCGGTTTCGATATCGTCGGTGATGCGACGTATGACGTTGCCCGCTTCGCGCTGCAGGGTCACGAAACGGCGCAGGATGGAATTACGTGCCTCGGGGTTGATGACCGCGAAACACAGATCCTCCAACTCCTCTCGCATCCATTGCATGCCCATGCGCCCGGCCAGCGGCGCATAGATTTCCATCGTCTCATGCGCCTTCTTGGCCTGCTTGTGATGCGCCATGTGACGGATGGTGCGCATGTTGTGCAGCCGGTCCGTCAGCTTGACCAGGATAACCCGCAGGTCCTTGGACATCGCCATGAACAGCTTGCGGAAATTCTCGGCCTGCTTGGTCTCGGAAGAGCTGAGTTCAAGGTTCGTCAGCTTGGTAACGCCGTCGACCATCTCGGCGATTTCGAGGCCGAAGCGAGTCTCGACCTCGGCATATGTGGACCGTGTGTCCTCGATCGTATCGTGCAGAAGCGCGGTAATAATTGTCGCGTCGTCCAGCCGCTGTTCCGTCAGCAAGCTGGCCACTTCGACAGGATGGGTGAAATACGGCTCGCCGGATCGACGCACCTGACCTGCATGCATGTCCCGCCCATAGGCATAGGCTTCGCGGATCAGATCGGCGTTCGTTCGTGGATTATAGGCGCGCACCAGCGCGATCAGGTCTTCGACCTCGATCATCTCGCGCAGGCCTCCGCTTGTGTCAGGGCTGGCCTTGCGCCTCCATCAGCGCGCGCAGCAGTTTTTCCTCGGACATATCGTCCTGGGCAGGCATGTCCTTTTCGACACCCATCAGCAGGGCCATCGAGTCCTCTTCCGGCTCGTCAACCTCGATCTGCGTCTGGTTCGATTCGATCAGACGCTCACGCAGGTCATCGGCCCGCTGCGTTTCCTCCGCGATCTCGCGCAGGGCGACAACGGGGTTCTTATCGTTGTCCCGGTCCACGGTCACCGGGCTGCCGGTGGCGATTTCGCGCGCCCGATGGGCGGCCAACATCACCAGTTCAAACCGGTTGGGAACCTTGTCGACGCAATCTTCGACTGTCACGCGGGCCATGGGCGCACCTCTGTCAGGGGGGTCGGAAAGGCGTATCTATTACCGACGTTTTATATTGACAACCCCGTGCACGGGTCCAATCGCGGTGATTTGTCCACGCTCTGCCCCCGACAGGGCCATCAGCATTGCCCGCGCCGTCCGTCCGGTCAGCGGATGCCGCCAGTCCGGAGCCACGTCGCACAGCGGGATCAACACGAAAGCCCGGTCCTGAAGGCGCGGGTGTGGCAGGATCAATTGGTCCGGCGCGATGCTGGCCTGAACGGCTGGGGGCAACGTCATCCAATGTCGCACGGTCGGCACATCCGGGCGCACCGTGCCGTGCCAGTCAAGAAGATCGAGGTCCAGCGTCCGCGCGACCCAACGACGCTCGCGCACCCGCCCATGGCGCGCCTCGATGCCATGCAACCGGTCCAACAGGATATTCGGCGCCATCGTGCAGTGCAGCAAGGCAACGGCATTTGCGAAATCCGGACCCGCCCCCGGTGGCCATGCAGGCGTTCGATAAATCCGCGAAATCGCGCCTATTCGGCCGGGCAATTGTCGGGCCGCCTTGGCAAGACCCCGCGCGTTTGCGGCGAAACTGACGCCGGAATTGGCACCGAGCGCGATTAGACATAATGTCACCGGATGACCAAACATTGTTGCTGCATCTGGCAACAACTATATGTAGGAAATTACAGAGAGAAGCTGTACCTGACGATTTCACTCATCGCTGATCGGGTCCAGACGTTCTCTATGAGGATCTGAAATGTTTTACCGGGACGAGCGATTGGCGCTCTTCATCGATGGCTCGAATTTGTATGCGGCAGCGAAGGCGCTTTCATTCGATATAGACTACAAGCTGCTACGCCAGGAATTTGTTCGACGTGGCAAGCTGTTACGCGCCTGTTATTATACGGCCCTGCTTGAGAACGACGAATACTCGCCGATCCGCCCGTTGGTCGACTGGCTGCAATACAACGGCTTCAATATGATCACGAAGCCCGCCAAGGAATTCACTGACAGTCAGGGTCGGCGCAAGATCAAGGGCAACATGGACATCGAACTGGCCGTCGATGCGCTGGAGGCCGCGGACCACGTCGATCACATTGTTTTGTTCTCGGGGGATGGCGATTTCCGACCTCTGGTCGAAGCGCTGCAGCGCAAGGGCGTCCGTGTGTCGGTCTGCTCTACCATGCGAAGCCAGCCTCCGATGATTGCAGATGATCTTCGCCGTCAGGCCGACAATTTCATCGAATTGGAAGATCTGCGAGACGTCATTGGACGCCCACCGCGGGAAACCCGCGAAGCCGAGCCGGCTGCTGTCGCCGCCAGGTAGGTCGTTGCAAAGTCATACGCTAGGACGTTTTCAGCTTGGTATCATGCTCTAGGCGGACGCGGGCGGAACGATGGCAAACTCCACCCATAACGGATCGCTCCGGCCCTCAGCAGGAATGTCACCGCGATGCAGGCCGCCAGCGGCAGCAGCCCCGCGCCGCCGCCCTCCCGCGTCACTACGGCTGCACCGCCCCCCGCCAGGGCCGCAGTGACATAGAGTTCACCCTGTTTCAGAACCAGCGGCACTTCGTTGCAGACCACGTCCCGCAACAGCCCGCCCATGCATCCCGTCACGACACCCATGACAACCTGCGCCCAGATCGGCTGACCCAGTCCGTAGGCCACGCCGACTCCGGCTGCCACTGCAATTGACAGGGCTACTGCATCCAGCCAGATGATCCACGCCATCCGTGACGCCAGCAGATGATGCGTGAAAAATACCAGAATTGCCGCACTGCCCGCGACAGCCAGCGGCGTCGGGTTTCCGACCCAGAACACCGGGTCGCGCCCCAGAAGCACATCGCGGACCGTGCCGCCGCCCACTGCCGTCAGGCAAGCGATGAAGATAAAACCCACCGGGTCCAGTTGCGACCGCGCGGCGACCAGTGCGCCTGTTATCGCGAACACCAGCACGGATGCCAGGTCAAGCGCGGTCGTCACTGTCATGCCGTCACCGTTTGTCCTTGAACGGTGCCATACCGGCCCGTGCCAATTCGTCCGCCTTTTCGTTCTCGGGATGGCCGGCGTGGCCCTTGACCCACTTCCAGATCACCTTGTGACGCGCCTGTGCGGTGTCCAGACGCTTCCACAGGTCCTCGTTCTTGACCGGCTTGCGGGTCGATGTCTTCCAGCCGTTCTTCTTCCAACCATGCATCCAGACTGTGATTCCGCCCTTCACATAGGCCGAGTCGGTAACAAGAGTCAGCGTCGATGGCCGCTCCAACGCTTCCAGCGCATGGATCGCGGCCAGCAATTCCATTCGGTTGTTGGTGGTGTCGGCCGCGCCGCCCTTCAACTCCCGCTCGCGCAACACCGCCCCGTCTTCGGACGCAACGAGAAGCGCGCCCCAGCCGCCGGGCCCCGGATTTCCACTACAGGCACCATCGGTATAAGCCGTCAAATCCATCGAACCTCTCTCAGAACGCGATCGGTAAAAGGCTGGCAACAACGCCTGCCGTCAGGATCAGCCTTAATTTCATCCACCATGCCGGGGCCAATCCCTGTTGCCAGAACAGCCAGTCCAGGCCCAGCAGGCCGATGTATCCCGCGACCAATGCAATGGCCGCGCTGGTCGGCCCGCCCCCGGTCATGAAAAACGCCCAGAGCGCGGGCAGCGTGGACAAGGCATATCCTGTCGCCGCGACCCGCCCTTCGGCCTGTGTGGCAAATCCCCATAGCACGCCGGACATGAACGACAGGATGACCGAGCCATAGAACAGACCGACATATGGCCCGATGAAGCGCGGACCCAGCCATTCCATCGTTAACGCTGCCGCCGGGTCGGAGATGATGGTCACCTGTCCCCAGATGAATGGCAAAAGACCGGCTAAACCGAGCAGAAGGGCGGATGTCGGGATGCGAGCGTCGAACATGCGCTGCAGATGCCACGTGCGAGCGCGGCGGGGAACCGGAAACTTGTGCGCGCTAGGCCGCATATCAGGGCGGATCGGCGCAGCTCAGATTTTCCACGCGCTCTGGGCATGCCGCTGATAATGCGCGTTGCATTCAATCCGGTCAGTCAGGTGCGCTCCTATGCCAATCGTCCCGCCATGCCCGTCAAGACCGCCGAAGCTGCGATTCAGCCAAGCCATCGCGCGATCGCTTACAGCAATCGGACACGCAATGCCCCGGCGAACAGGCCGTAGATGGCAAAGACTGTAAACGTCATCGCCATGAAACCGCCTCCGAACGTTGCCATCTCGACTGTGGCTTGGCTGGCATCGCCGGACAGGAAAGGCGGCAAAATGCCAGAAAGAAGATCGACAACCTGGGATTCAGAACATTGATCAGAACCCCACGCCACGCCACGCGCAGCAACGGATCGGATCTGCGGTCCGCTGGGCGCACGTCCAGCGCGCCTAAACCCAAAGCCGCGGTGGCAAGCGCCAGAACAATACCCAGAGTGCATCCTGCCGCCGCCAATCTGGAGAGGCACCCGCTGCCCGGTCTTGGTGCCAGTATGCAGACGACGCCGGTTTCTGGGGCGATGACGATGATCAGGGCTGTAAAAGCAACTGCACGGTAACCATTTGGCCACCCTGACCCATTTACGCGTGCCGGACACGCGCCAGCAAGGGCATGGACAGCTGTGGGTAACGGCCACAAACATGGCGATGCGCGAACGACAAAGCGTTTTTGCTCCCGCACCGATTGTCGAGATAAGATTTGGTATCACTTCGTTAACGAATATTAACGAGGTCGGATTTTTACCACGAACCCACTGCGCTGGTCCGCCCCCAACTCGCGGTCGCTCTTCTGCTGCTGCTGTCGTTCCAGCGGGGGCGCAATCCTGTCACAGCAGCTATCGGAGTCTGCGTTCCGGCAGACTTCAGCCATGTCGATTGCGCGGGCGGCTCTGGAGTCGGACCATATCAGGTGCGTGGTCCGTTTCGCGTCGGGGGGTGGGACGAATACAAGCTGGATCGCGACGGCGTTGCCTGCAAGCGCCGATCCTCAGGCCCGTTCGCGCAGAATGCGCGGGACCTTGAACTCCACATGCTCCTCGGCGGTTACGACCGATTCGACCGTCACATCATAGCGAGCCCGAAACGCGTCGACGACTTCGTCGATCAGAACTTCTGGCGCACTCGCGCCAGCCGTGATCCCTATCGAACGGATGCCGTCCAGCGCGCGCCAGTCGATATCCGTCGCCCGCTGCACCAGTTGGGCATAGGCACATCCTGCTTTTGCCCCAACTTCGACCAACCTGCGAGAGTTCGACGAATTCGGCGCTCCGACCACCAGAATCGCGTCGCAATCGGGAGCCATGGCCTTGACCGCCTCTTGGCGGTTGGTGGTGGCGTAGCAGATATCTTCCTTGTGCGGTCCGACGATTGCCGGGAAACGCGCCTTGAGCGCGGCGACCACGGCGGCGGTATCATCGACTGACAAAGTTGTCTGCGTGATGAATGCCAGCTTCTCGGGATCATGCGGCTCTAACGTCGTCACGTCATCGGCCGTCTCAACCAGCAGGACCGCGCCCTCGGGCAACTGCCCCATCGTACCGACGGTTTCCGGGTGACCGGCGTGGCCAATCATAATCATCTGCAAACCCGCCTCATGATGGCGGGCGGCTTCTATATGAACCTTGCTGACCAAAGGACAGGTGGCGTCGACGAACACCATCTGACGCGCAGCCGCCGCCGCGGGCACTGCCTTGGGTACGCCATGCGCACTGAAGATCACGGGGCGGTCGGGCGGGCATTCATCCAGGTCCTCGACGAAAACGGCGCCCTTGTCCCGCAGGCTGTCGACAACGTAGCGGTTATGAACAATTTCATGGCGCACAAAAACCGGCGCACCCCATTTTTCCAGTGCGATCTCCACGATCTTGATGGCACGATCCACGCCCGCGCAAAAGCCGCGCGGTGCGGCCAGAAAAAGGGTCAGCGGGGGTTTGTTCATCACGGCCATCCTCTCGTGGCATGAGTTAGGCGGCCCCCTGTCCCGCGTCCACCCCCAACCATTGCCAGATGGAGTCCAAGCGTTCCTTTGCAGGTCGAAATGGACCGGTCCAGGCGGGGAAGACGTTCTTGTGAACCGGATTTGAAAACATCGGTCCGGATACCCGTCAATGTTTACGTCAAACGTGTCGTATCCCGCGGCGGGTCAACAGTTTTAAAGGAAGGTCTACATCCTGAAACGAAATATCATGCCTGCGCGGGTGACCAGCGCCGTACCGGTTCCGATCTGGGCCGAACTTTCGGAAATCAACGTACCGATATCCTGTGCCGCCTGAGACGCCCGCCCGGCGAAAGCGCGCCCCTCCGATGCGACGACGGCGAAGCCGCGGCCGGCCTCTCCTGCGCGCGCCGCCTCGCTCGCTCTCCGCCTCGGCGCGGGCCCGGCTTTCTTCGGCACGGGCGGCCTTCGTCTCGGCGTTGCGGGCCTTGAGCGCCTCGTGTTCCCGTTGCGCCTCGGCATTGCGCCGAAAGACCTGCATTGCGATGGCCATCTCGCCCTATTCATCCCGACGTGCGGTGAAGGGAATCACGATATCCGTTCGCCCATCGGACAATCGCGACATGACTTCGGTCATCCTTGCTACAGCGTTTCCGATGGACCGGCCCAGAAGACCGGAGATCACAAGAAGTGACAGTACGCCGACAGGTCCGAACAAGATGAGAAACTTGCCGACGCGATAACTCAGTGTCACCAGCGATGCCCAGACGACCGACACAAAAACCGCCAGCAGGATCATCTTCCCTTGATTGACGTCAAATGCATTTTCATCCCTCGCAGTGGGTCCCGTACGGGTCCTGTCACAAGGGGCATGGGCGAATAGTCCTAATAGCCGATGAATCGCCAGCAACCTGTCAGTCGAGTGCGAAATGCATCTGCTATCGTCCTGACGCAGGAGTTTGACCTCATGCCCACGACAGGCGACTTCATGCCCGTTGATCGATACGGCACCGAGGGAATGTCGCGCGCGCCTGCCAGATCCAACGGTATGTTATGTATTCAACACCTGTCGTCCGGCTAGCGCCGCCAATGCGTCGGAACGATGACGAGCGCTCCGACCGACGCCATGATCGCGTTCAGTCCCTGCGCCCTGAAACCGAAGCCGAACATGATGCTGACGAAATAGAACAGAAAGGCCCCGCCGATGCAGATGATGATGCTTTGCAGATAGCCATTGTGGGTGAACGCCATCCGCTCGGATGCATAGCCGACGATGCCCGCGATCACGACCGTTCCGAACAGGGTAAGAAACATGGAAGGGAGCACCTATGCAGAGAATGCCCCCTTAGTGGCCGAATTGTCGGGTCAGCACAAACCGACGATGAAGCTGCGGGAAACCCTGTCAGTCCATCAGGGTGTCACCGGGCTTGAGTCGTGCGCCATTGCGGAATGCGGTGCCGGAGACCGGCCCCCTGCCCGCAGGCTGAACCTGCAATAACTCAACCGCCCCCTGCCCGGCGGCAACGATCAGGCCCGGCATATCGAGAAGCGTTCCCGGTTCGACATCTACCTCATCAAGCTCATCGGCCACCCGACCGCGCAACAACTTTAGTCTTGTGCCGCCATGCTCGACCCAGGCACCTGGAACGGGCGACAGACCATTTATATGCCGCACAAGTGTTTGGGCGTCCCAGGCCGGATCGGCGCGCGCCTCGGCCTTGTCGATCTTGGCGGCATAGGTCACGCCCTCCCTGGGTTGCGCCACGGGCGACAGGCGGTCCACCTGCGCAACAACCTGCACTGCCAGCCGCGCGCCCATCGCCGACAGACGGTCGTGCAGGTCGCCCGTGGTGTCGGTCGGGGCGATATCCGTGCCCTCGCGCAGCAGGACTGGCCCGGTATCCAGCCCTGCCTCCATCTGCATGATGCAGACACCTGTCCGGTCGTCGCCCGCCATAACCGCGCGGTGGATCGGAGCTGCCCCGCGCCATCGCGGCAACAGGGATGCATGGACATTGATGCAACCCTTTGCCGGGGCGTCGAGGACGTTTTGCGGCAGGATCAAACCGTATGCCACGACCACGGCGATATCGGCCTGAAAGGCTGCGAACTCCGCCTGCGCGGCTTCGTCTTTAAGCGATTTCGGCGTGCGGACTTCGAAGCCCAGCGCCTCGGCCCGCCTCTGCACTGGCGATGGACGGTCTTTCTTGCCCCGACCTGCCGGACGCGGCGGTTGCGAATAGACTGCGGCGATCTCATGTTCCGCCTCCACCAGTGCGTCCAGTACCGGCACCGAAAAATCGGGCGTGCCCATGAAGATTACGCGCATTTCGACGCCTTTCGCAGAAGCATGTCCCGCTTGAGTTTCGACAGACGGTGAAAATACAGCTTGCCGTCCAGATGATCGATCTGATGCTGCACAGACGTTGCGCGCAGCAGAACAAAATCCTGCTCCCGCGCCGTCCCAGTCTCGTCCAGATAGGCAACCGTCACGGCGCGCGGACGCTTCACCTTGGCCGATACCCCAGGAAGGTTAGGCGATGCTTCGTCGTGTTCGCGCAGGTCCCCGCTGGCATGAAGGATGCGCGGGTTGGCCAGACGCGTGACGCCAAACCCGTCATCCGCGTCCACCACCGCAAGGCGCTGCGGAATGCCAAGCTGCGGCGCGGCAAGTCCGACGCCCGGCATCGCACGCATGGCGGCGATCATCTCGTTCCAGATCGCGCGGGTTTCGTCCGTTACCGCATCCACCGGCCGCGCAGGCTTTGTCAAACGCGCGTCAGGCCAGCGCAGGAACGGGCGATGCGTCATTCGGGCGCTTCCGGCAGGTCAGTGATCAGAATTCCATCCAGATGATCCATCTCGTGACAGATACAGGCGGCGGCCATGCCCGTGAACACTTCGGACCGGCGGCCTTTCACCCCATCGAACGCAAGCGTGACACTCGCCGGTCGGGCAATGCGGCGCGGCATGTCCGGGATCGACAGGCAGCCTTCGGTATTCACCTGCGCGCCCTCCCGCGCTGTGATCTCCGGGTTCACGAAAACGCGCGGATCGGGCAGACCTTCTTTCCACGACGCGTCCATCACGAAAATCCGTTCCGTAACCCCCACCTGCGGACCGGCCAACCCGCGTCCCGGCGCGGCATACATCGTGTCCAGCATGTCGCGGGCAAGATCGGTCCGGTCGCCGACGACCGGGGTGCACCGCACATTGAGAACCGGGTCGGGAGACAGGAGGATCGGCAGAATCAATCTACCGCTCCGGGCCGCGCGCAGATCTTATCCACGCGCGAGTTCGCGCTTCAGCTTCACCATCCGCCGCGTGATCAACTGACGTTTCATCGGGCCAAGGTAGTCGATGAACAGCTTGCCGTCCAAGTGATCGATCTCGTGCTGCACACAGGTTGCCCAAAGACCTTCCATATCCTCCGACCGTTCCGCCCCGGTCTCGTCGATCCAGCGCACGGTGACTTCGGCGGGGCGGGTGACTTCGCCATATTGCTCGGGAATCGACAGGCAGCCTTCCTCGTAAACCGATGTCCGATCCGAGGCGGCAATGATTTCGGGGTTGAACATGATCAGCGGGCGAGGTGCTACGCCCTCGTCCTTGACGCAATCCACGACGATCAGACGCTCCGCCACCCCCACCTGCGGTGCAGCCAGACCGATGCCGGGCGCGTCGTACATCGTCTCCAGCAGGTCGGCAGCGAGAGCGCGCCGTTCGTCCGACAGATCGGACACGGCGGCGGCGACCTGCTTCAGACGAGGGTCGGGGTGGATCAAAATCGGACGTTTCATCGGCTGCCCAGATAGTCGTGCAACCCGCGCCTTGCAACCGCGACCGCGTGGTCTAGGGTCCGATCAAGCCAAGGAGAGATTTCCATGAACGCCGACCCCCGACTTACCCAGATCGATGACCGTTTCGACCAGGTCATCGACAGGCGCGGCACGCATTGTTCCAAGTGGGATATGATGGAGGACATCTATGGCGTGCCAGGTGATGACGGCCTTGCAATGTGGGTCGCCGATATGGATTTCCGTCCGCCCCAAGTCGTCATCGATGCAGTGCAGCGGCAGGTCGATCATGGTATTTTCGGCTATTTCGGCGACGACGGACCGTATCGTGACGCAATCTGCTGGTGGATGAAGACGCGGCACGGGTGGAAGGTCGATCCGTCCGCCATCTTTTCGACCCATGGCCTGGTCAACGGCGCGGCGCTCTGCGTCGACACATGGACCGATCCGGGTGATGGCGTGGTTCTTTTCACACCTGTCTATCATGCGTTCGCAAGGGTGATCAAAGCCAACGACCGCCGGGTCGTGGAATGCGAACTGCCGTTCGACGGCACGCAATATACCTGCGATTTCGATGCCTGGGACAAGGTGGTCGAAGGTACGGGTGCCAAGCTGATGATCCTGTGCTCACCACACAATCCGAATGGACGGGTCTGGTCGCGCGAGGAGTTGGAAGGATATGCCGCCTTCGCGCGCCGCCACGACCTGATCCTGATCGCGGACGAGATTCACCACGACGTGGTCTATCCCGGCAATACGCATATTCCCATGGCGCATATCGACGGCATCTCGGACCGCCTCGTGATGATGACCGCTACCACGAAGACCTTCAATATCGCCGGATCGCATGTCGGTAACGTGATCGTCCACGACGAAAAGCTGCGGGCGCAGTTTGCCAGAAAAATGGGCGCATTCGGAATATCACCCAATTCCTTCGGGCTGTTCATGGCCACCGCCGCCTACTCAACCGAGGGGGCTGAATGGCTGGATGCGCTGATCGATTACCTGGACGGGAACCGCAAACTGTTTGACGCAGGGATCAATGCGATTCCGGGCCTGAAATCCGTGCCGTTACAGTCGACCTTTCTGTCCTGGGTGGATTTTTCAGGCACCGGCATGTCGCGGGAAGAGTTCACTCACCGCACCGAACAGGGTGCACATATCGCCGCGAACCATGGGCCGACCTTTGGAAAGGGCGGCGAGAGTTTCCTGCGGTTCAACATCGCCACACCGCGCGCGAACATCGAAAAGGCAGTCGCGCGCATGCAAAAGGCGTTCGGGGATCTGCAATAGAGATCGCCGCTTTGGGAGTGGTACCACCGCCCCGGCTCGAACGGGGGACCTCCTGATCCACAATCAGGCGCTCTAACCTACTGAGCTACGGCGGCACTGCGGGCGATTTAGCGAAGCTGACGCCGGGGTGCAAGGGTCGTGGAGCGGTCAGAGGGTCAGCGCCCAATTCTGTTCCTTCGTGGGTTGACCGAAGGCTTCGACCGGCTTTTCGTCGAGCAATTCAAAGCCGTTGCGTGCATAGAGCCTGCCGGCCGCCCGGTGGCTTTCATGAGTCCAGAGGACCAGCTTTGTCGCGCCGCCCAACCGCGCGCAGTCCACCACTGCGTCCAGCAACCTCTGCGCCAGGCCACTGCCTCGCATCGCCGGTTCTACCAGAAACATCCGCAGCTTGGCCGTCGCATCGTCCGGCCAGACACAGAAGACGCAGCCCTGCCGAGTGCCCTGTCCGTCGACTGCAATCCATGCACGATCTTTCGGGCCGCGCTCTTTGATGAAATTCGCCAGTATACCGGCAACCAGCCCCTCGAACCGGATGTCATAGCCTTCATCGACCCAATATAGTTCGCCATGGCGCTGCACGACCCAGCCCGCATCGCCGGGATGCAGATCACGCAGTTGAATGAAGTCGGTCGAGAGGATGTCCGTAGCCATGGCGGCAGCCTTGCGCGGATGCAACGGTCTGTCTAGAGATCGGCTCATGGGTATCAACGATCAATCCGACGCCGAGGCCAATCTGCAGATTGCACCGACCGATCAGGGAATGGTGCGCCTGTTCATCGAATCCGGCAGTGTGGAAATTCCGATGGATTTCGATCCCGAGGACGCGCTCGAGATCGCCGAAGAAATTCGCGCCGCCGCCGCCATCGCGGCCAGCAAACGCTGATTTTTCATATCAGCCCCATTGGGTCACGCAGCGCCTGCATCCGCAGCGCCGCGCAACGTGCGAACCGGAACGTAAGGGCGCGGCGGCGGGCCGAAGCCAGGGGCGTCGCGTCGGGCATGCGGACGACTTCGGCCCCGAAGGAATCGGCGATGATCAGGCCTGTGTCCTGCGGCAGGAGGTCGACCGGAAACTCGGGATCCACGGCCCAGAAATACCGATCCGACCATTCCAGATAGCCCGACCATTTCGCATCGGCCGTAAAATCGGCGCGGCTGGATTTACATTCGACAATCCAGAATTCGCCCTTCGGTCCCAGGGCCATGACGTCCAGCCGCTTGCCGCGTTCGGGCGAAAACTCCTCCAGACAGGTGAAATCGAGATCGCGCAGATGTCGGCATACACCGCGGGCCAGCAACTGACCGGGTTGGAGGATCTCGGGCGTCATCAGGGGACATGTGAATGAAAGGTGAACAAAAGTCCAGCTAAGCCATCGCGGGGCATTGCCCTTGCCCGCACACCAGCGCAAGCCTATCTGATAGATACGGTGCTTCTGTGCTTCCCGTCATCCGGACATAATTCCAGTGGCCTTAAGCAATTCCGAGGGAGCTGGCTCTGTCGCGGTCCTGGCTGCGTTACCCGGCGCCCACCTGTATATACAGGTCCTCGGGAATACATGTTCGACGGTTGCCATGGTTCACCACAGGGTCGATCCCGAAAGGGGTCGGCCCGACCAGCCGCAAAGGCAGCCACCGCAGGCGGATGCCCGTCAGGCCCGACGATTCCAGAACTCCGACAGCAGAGTCGAAGAACCGGGCTGCGTCCATCCTACTCCGCGTCGTCCATTGCTTCCGCATCTCTCCAGAAATCCCGCACTACCTGTGCCAAATCGCCCGTGTCGGTAAGGGGTATCATGTGACCCCTGCCCGTTCGGGCCTGTCTCGCCTGTGGCATGTGTCGCTGTAGGCCATCGCAAATCGACCGGACGATATCGGGCGGATTGTGGCGCGCCACGATCAGGGTCGGTGGCCTGCCCGCCGGAAGCCGGTTCAATACGTCGTGGATGTCTTCGGTAATACTGGGTGCCATCGCGGGGATCAGGGGGATCCGGTCGATGACGTAAGCGCGCTGCAGATCGCTCAGATCATCGAAATTTGTACCGTCGCCCCAGACCTCCATGAACATGCGCGCGGCTTTCACATGGTCGCCCCGCGCCATAGCCACATCGAATCTCGTCATCTCCAGCCAATGGTCCTCCAGCTCCGCGGCATCGGCGGCCGCGAACTTCACAGGCTCGATCAGGACGAGACTTCGCACCCGTTCGGGGTGATCTGCCAGAAGACGCAGGGCAAGGCAGCCGCCGAAACTGTGACCCAGCACGTCGAACCGCCCGTTGGGTGCAGCCTCCATAGCAAGGTCAAGAGCTTGCGTCTGAAAGTCCTGAAGTTCGTCCCAGCCCCCTGACGTGCCGTGACCTGGCAGATCCGGACAGTGAAACAGGACCTCTGGCAAAACGTCCCTCAGCGCCTCGAAAACCGCACCTGACGCCAGACTGCAATGCAGGCCCAGCACGTTACGAGTCAAGATGATGGCCTCCCACTATGGTCAAACCGCAGCAAGATAGGCGTCCAGATCATCGATCCGATCCTGTCCCCAGAATGGTTCCTCTCCCACGATGAAGAACGGCGCGCCGAAGGCCCCGGCCTTGACAGCATCTTCGAGGTTTCGGGCGTAGGTCTCGGCCCCCTGCATCATGTCGTGGTCGACCAGCGCACGGTCGAAGCCAGCGGCGGCAAGACAATCGCCGATCACCTCATCCTGGGCGATATCTTTTTCCTCGGCACAGCAGGCGCGCGTCAGTCCTGCCACCAGGTCGGCCACATCGCCCGAGCCGTCACGGATAGCGGCGATGATCGCATAGGACGAAGGTGCAGGGTTGGTCGGCCAGTGCGCAGGTTGCAGATTGATCGGCATCCCCAGTTTGGCCGCCGCCCGCCGCATGTCCGTCAGACGATACGCCTTGCGATTTTCGTGGCGATCCTTGGGCGGCGTGCCCCCGGTGCGCCCGAACAGTCCCATGATGTCCAGTGGTTTATAGTTCAGCGAAGCCCCGTGCTTGGCCGCCACTTGGGCCGGGCGGGTGCCGGACAGATAGGTGAAAGGTGAAATCGTCGCGAAGTAGTAGTCGATCTGCATCAGGCCGTTCTCCAATGGTTGGAAGAACGGCTAGCCCGGTGCTAACCCCTGCGCAACGTACTCCGGACGATTCGAGAGGAATGTCGATGCCAAGCCCTGATCCGAAGATCATCTCCGGCAACGCCAACAGGCCATTGGCCCAGGCGATCTCGCGGCGCATGTCGCTGCACAGGGGGATCAAGACGGGGTTGGTCGACGCACGGGTCGAACGCTTCAACGACCAGGAAATCTTCGTCGAAGTCTATGAGAACGTGCGCGGCGAGGATATGTTCATCGTCCAGTCCACGTCGAACCCGGCCAACGACAACCTGATGGAATTGCTGATCATATCGGACGCACTGCGCCGATCGTCTGCATCGCGCATCACTGCTGTGATCCCGTATTTCGGCTATGCCAGGCAGGACCGCCGGACCAAGGCCCGCACCCCGATCAGCGCCAAGCTTGTTGCCAACCTGATTGCCAACTCCGGTATCGAACGGGTCCTGACGATGGACCTCCATGCCGCGCAGATTCAGGGTTTTTTCGATATTCCGGTCGACAACCTTTATGCTTCCCCGATCTTCGCGCTCGACATAATGCACCACTTCAAGGGCCAGATGGACGACGTGATGATCGTTTCGCCCGACGTTGGTGGTGTGGCCCGCGCGCGCGAACTGGCGCAACGGATCAACGCACCGCTGTCGATCGTGGACAAACGACGGGAAAAGGCGGGCGAAGTCTCGGAAATGACGGTCATCGGCGATGTATCGGGCAAGAAGGTCATCATCGTCGACGACATCTGCGACACGGCCGGAACACTGTGCAAGGCGGCGGACGTTCTGATCGATGCCGGCGCGACGGAGGTTCACTCCTATATCACTCACGGTGTGCTTTCGGGTCCTGCGGTCGAGCGAATTACCAACTCGAAGATGAAATCGCTGGTCATCACCGATTCCATTGAACCCACGCAGGCCATCAAGGACTGCAAGAACATCCGTATCGTGCCGACCGCCCCGATGCTGACGCAGGCGATCCTGAACATCTGGAACGGCACGTCCGTATCCTCGCTGTTCGACACTGCCACGCTGGAGCCGATTTACGAGCCGCTCTATCCCGGTCTGGCCATCGACGGCTGACAGGCGATCTGTGGTTCCGCAGGGCCGGTGGCTCGGCTAGGGACACACATGAGCTTTGAAATCTTCCTGATGGCCGCACCGGGCCTTGAAACCGTGTTGGCGGACGAAGCGCGGACGGCGGGGTTCGAAGGCCTGACCACCCTGCCCGGCGGCGTGACGTTCACAGGCGACTGGCCTGACGTCTGGCGCGCCAACCTGACATTGCGCGGCACGGGTCGCGTACTGGCCCGCATCGGCGAATTCCGGGCATTTCATCTGGCGCAACTGGACAAGCGGGCTCGGAAATTTCCGTGGGGCAACGTGTTACGTCCCGATGTACCGGTGCGGGTCGAAGTTGCGACCAATCGCAAATCCAAGATCTATCACGCCGGGGCCGCGCAGCAGCGGATCGAGACGGCGCTCATCGAAGAACTTGGTGTCGAGATCGCAGCGGACGCTCCGGTCACGGTCAAGGCGCGGATTGATGACAACCTGGTCGTTCTCAGCGTCGATACCTCTGGCGAGGGGCTTCACAAGCGCGGGCACAAGGTCGCAGTCGGCAAGGCACCCTTGCGGGAAACCATGGCCGCGATGTTTCTGAGGCAGAGCGGGTTTTCGGGTCAAGAACCGGTGCTGGACCCGATGTGCGGTTCGGGAACTTTCGTGATCGAAGCCGCCGAAATCGCGGCGGGGCTGTTGCCGGGACGGTCAAGAGGTTTTGCATTTCAACAGCTTGCTACTTTCGACGCGCTGGCGTGGTCCAGAATGTCGGACGTAGCGACTGGCCCGAAACCGACCGCTCTGCGTTTCCACGGATCGGACCGCGATGCAGGCGCGTTCACCGCCGCGCGGTCAAACGCGGAACGGGCGGGGGTGGGCGAATTAGTCGACTTCAGGAAGTGCCCTATCAGCGACATCCAGCCGCCCGAGGGGCCTGCGGGACTGGTAATCGTGAACCCGCCGTATGGCATACGGATCGGAAACAAGAAGCCTTTGTACGGATTGCACGGCGCATTGGGTGCATCACTCAAATCGCGGTTCCGCGGCTGGCGGGTCGCTATCGTCACATCGGAGGCGTCGTTGGCGCAAGCCACGGGTCTGCCGTTCGAGTCACCAGGACCGCAGGTCGCGCACGGCGGGCTACGTGTAACGCTGTTCCAGACGAAACCACTGCCATAATCGTTGGAAAGGCCCGCTCTGCGAACGCAGCCCATATTGAACCCCGACGCGCCCGACGCTAGACCGCCCTCGAACATTCCCCCGGAGGTCCCATGTCCATCGACAAGGAAACCGCGCGCCGCGTGGCCAAGTTGGCCCGCATTGCTGTCCCTGACGACCACCTCGACGCACTGGCGGGCGAATTCAACGCCATTCTGGGCTTCATTGAGCAGTTGCAGCAAGTCGATGTCGACGGCGTGGAACCGATGGTATCCGTCACACCGATGAGGCTCAAGCGGCGCGCCGATGTCGTGACTGACGGCAACCAGCCCAAGGCCGTACTTGCCAATGCGCCCGACGCTCGCGAGGGCTTCTTCTCCGTCCCGAAAGTCGTCGAATGACCGATCTGACACAGCTGACCATTTCCACCGCCCGCGATGCCCTGCGCGCCGGCGACCTGAGCGCCATCGACCTGACCGAAGCGCATCTGACCGCCATCGAAAGCGCCGGTGCCCTGAACGCTTTCGTCCACCATACACCCGAGATTGCGCGCAAACAGGCCGCCGACGCCGATGTGCGGATCAAGGCCGGGGACGCGCCCGCGATGTGCGGCATTCCGATCGGGGTGAAGGATCTGTTCTGCACCAAGGGCGTGGCATCCCAGGCCGGATCGCACATTCTGGAAGGTTTCAAGCCGGAGTACGAATCCACCATCACGACGCAATTGTTCGACGCGGGGTCGATCATGCTGGGCAAGCTGAACATGGACGAATTCGCCATGGGCAGCTCGAACGAGACCTCGACCTACGGCAATGCCGTGAACCCCTGGAAGGCCGGAAACTCCGACGCGGAACTGACGCCCGGCGGATCCTCGGGCGGGTCCGCCGCCGCCGTCGCCGCGCATCTGTGCCTGGGCGCGCTCGGCACCGATACCGGAGGGTCGATCCGGCAACCCGCGGCCTTCACCGGCACCGTCGGCATCAAGCCGACCTACGGTCGTTGTTCCCGTTGGGGCGTCGTCGCCTTCGCCAGCAGTCTGGACCAGGCCGGGCCGATGACCCGCAGCGTGCGTGACTGCGCGATCATGCTGGAAGCCATGGCCGGGCACGACCCGAAGGACAGCACCTCTGCTGACTTGGCCGTGCCCGATTTCGAGGCGATGCTGACCGGCGACATCAAGGGCCAGACCATCGGCATTCCGCGCGAATACCGCATGGACGGCATGCCCGAGGAAATCGAAACGCTTTGGAGCCAAGGCACCCAGATGCTGCGGGATGCCGGTGCGATCATCCGTGACATCAGCCTGCCGCATACCGAATACGCCCTGCCCGCCTATTACGTCATCGCCCCGGCCGAGGCGTCGTCAAATCTGGCGCGCTACGATGGCGTGCGCTTCGGCCACCGTGCCGACATAGGCCCCGGCGACGGCATCACCGAGATGTACGAAAAGACCCGCGCCGAGGGCTTCGGGCCGGAGGTGCAGCGCCGCGTCATGATCGGCACCTATGTCCTGTCGGCGGGTTTCTACGATGCCTACTATAACCGGGCCCGCAAGGTTCGCGCCCTGATCAAACGCGACTTCGAGACGGTCTTCGCCGATGGCATCGACGCCATCCTGACGCCCGCCACGCCCTCGTCTGCGTTCGAACTGGGGTCGATGACCGACGCCGATCCGATCCAGATGTATCTCAACGACATTTTTACCGTGACGGTAAATCTGGCCGGTCTGCCCGGCATTGCCGTGCCGACGGGACAGGATCGCAGAGGCCTGCCGATGGGTCTGCAACTCATCGGACGGCCCTGGGAAGAGGGGGCCCTGCTGAATGTCGCACAATGCCTCGAAGACCGTGCCGGATTCGTGGCGCAGCCCGCCAAGTGGTGGTAGGGATCGCAAAACAAACGTCGGGGCAGACATGCGGACGATCAGGATCATTGTTGGCCTAGCGGCCGCGACACTTGTTACAGCGTGCGAACCGCCCCTGCCCGAAAGCGGCGCGCGCGGCGTAGGCTTCGATACGCCCGAACAGATTGCGCAGCGGCGCGACGCACAGTTGAGCGGGCAATCCCCGTTGAGACCGCAGGCCTCGGTCCTCCCGCCCGCGCCCGGCACCGCGGTCGCCTCCGCCGCCCCGTCCGAAGCCGAAGACCTGGCCAGCCAGACCCGCGTGGCCCTTGGTCGACCGGCGGCAACGACATCCCCGACGACATCCCCCGCGCAGCAGCCGCAAACGATCACGACGGCATCGACCGATCTCAACCTTGACCGTGATAATCCGTCGATCAGCCGTGAACAGGATTTCAATGCCGTCACCGCACAGCGTGACATGGCCGCCGACGCCGAACGCCTGCGCGCCGCGCGCCAGCGATATCAGCTGGTCACACCGACCGAGTTGCAACGCCCCGACTCGACCGGGCCGAACATCTTCGCCTACGCCCTCGGCCCGTCGCGGCCCGTCGGCACGAGCGGAGCCTATCGTCGCGGATTTCGCGCCTCGGAACGGGCCGCGGCCGTGAAATGTCAAAACTACCGCAGCGACGACATCGCCCAGGAAGATTTCCTCGCCGCCGGTGGACCGGACCGCGACAAACTGGGCCTCGACCCCGATGGCGACGGCAACGCCTGCGCCTGGGATCCGCAGGTCGTGCGGGACCTCGTCCAAAACCAGTGAGCCCGCTTATCATTCGCGACTGCCCCAGCCCGAACCACGGTCCCCGCAAGGGGGGTGTGGCGGCGCCTGACCTCATATTGATCCACTACACGGCAATGCAGGGCGGCCCAAATCCGGCGATCAAGCGCCTGTGCGATCCTGAAACCGAGGTCTCCTGCCACTACGTTATCGGAGAAAGCGGCGATATCACCCGGCTCGTCCCCGACGACCGGCGGGCATGGCATGCAGGTGCGGGTCAGTGGGGCGGATCGGACGACGTGAACTCCCGCTCGCTGGGCATTGAGTTGTCAAACGACGGTCACTCCCCGTTTCCCGCCCCGCAAATGGACGCTCTCGAAGCCCTCCTGCACGACCGGATGGCGCGATACGGCATCCCGCCCCAGGGCGTTATCGGTCATTCTGACTGCGCCCCCGGCCGCAAGATCGATCCTGGCAAGCGGTTCGACTGGCAACGTCTTGCCCGTCGCGGTCTTGCCGTCTGGCCCAGGTCAGTGCCCGCCGACCCCGAAGCTTTCCGCCGCCACGCCCGCACCTTCGGCTATACATCCTCCGTCGATAACGAAACGCTGCTGGCCGCCTTCCGCCTGCGGTTCCGACCCGGCGCGCAGGGTCCCCTCGACGCGACTGATGCGGGACTGGCCGCGGATCTTGCCCACCGCTTTCCGGCCTGATCCGCTTCTATTTCCGAATATTTGTGTTCGAGTCATCGCCTATCTTTCCAATGCGGCCATTTTCGTTGACGCGGCTCGCGCTGCCGCATACTCCGCCCCTTGTGCGGGGGGCCGGACGGCCGCCTGCGGGGGGAAACCCTTGCGGGAGGAAAGTCCGGACTCCACAAAGCGACGGTGCCGGGTAACGCCCGGGCGGGGTAACCCGACGGACAGCGCCACAGAGAACAGACCGCCTTCGCGACATTGCTCTGCAATGGACGGGGGTCAGGGTGAAACGGTGGGGTAAGAGCCCACCGGGGGGGCGGCAACGTTCCCCGCATGGCAAGCCCCACCGGGAGCAATGCCAAATAGGGACCCCGCGCCTTCGGGCATCGGTGCTTTGCCGAAGGGGTCCGGGTTGGCAGCTGGAGGCCGCGAAGCGATTCGCGGTCCAGAGGAATGGTCGTCGAACCGGAGCGATCCGGGGAACAGAATCCGGCTTACAGGCTCCCCGCACATCCTGTTTTGACCCGATATCGGCGACATTAAGCCGACGCTCTCAAGATTATTAACGAATCCGCACCATCGGACTTGCCACACGGTCAGTGTCGGCTCTTCCTGTTAAGGGATCGGGGTATGAAGGAAGTCGGGAATTGCGATGGAACAGATGGAACAGACGCCTCTGCCATCCTTGTCCGGGCCGGATGCCCTTTCTGACGCTGCGCTCGATTTGCTCGAATCCCGAAAATCACGACGTGGATTGATCCATTGCGATGGTCGTATCGCCGTGTTTGGCGCGGCTTTGCTCGGCGACCTCGGTTTTGACGAAAAGGACGATCTGAACGGGTTGGCCTTTGCGAGTTTCTGGCACCCGTCCGAGCGTCCTGCCGTGATGGCTGCCCTGCGCCGCGTCCATATCGAAGGTGTGGTCGTTCTGAAACTGGACCTCAGCTATGCACAGAAGCGGAATGACACGCGTCAGGTCCGGATGAAGCTGGCCCCGGAAGGCGATCTGATTGTCGTCGATCTGGACCGCGAACCGGCATCCGCTTCGGGTTGACACCCCACGTCCAGCGGCTAGAAGGCAGCTTCCGGATTAAGCGGCGGCCCGACCACGCGGCCCCGACCCGTTGCAGGAGACACCCAGATGGCGAAGCCAACCACGATCAAGATCCGGCTGAATTCCTCGGCCGGCACCGGCCACTTCTACGTGACGAAGAAGAATGCCCGTACCATGACCGAGAAGATGTCGGTGCGGAAGTATGACCCCGTTGCGCGGAAACATGTCGAATATAAAGAAGGCAAAATCAAGTAAGGGCTTCTTAACCTTATTTGCGAGAATGTGAGAGAGGTCGTGCGGTTATCCGCACGGCCTCTTTTTGTTTCGCAATGGAGGTTGTTCATGACCCTTACCCTGACCCTCAGGCCCGCCGACCTGTCGGATCGTCTGGCGGTGGATGCGCTGCTGTCGCGTGTCTATCCGAAGATGCTGGCGCGGGACTATCCTGCCGCCACTCTGCGCGCCGCGCATCCGCTGATTGCGAAGTCCAATCCGGACCTTCTGGCCAGTGGCACCTATCACCTGATCGAGGAAAACGGCGAGGTGATCTGCGTCGGGGGCTGGTCGCGCGGCTATCCGACGGCAATTCAGGAGGATGCGGTCGGACATGTGCGCCATGTGGCCACCGACCCGCGCCATCTGCGTCGGGGCCATGCCGCACACCTGATGAAACACGTTCTCGCCGAGGCACGGGCAACCCGCCTGGATCGGTTGGAGTGCCTGTCGACAACGACGGCGCAGTCTTTTTATGCCGGGCTGGGCTTCATGCCGGTGCAGAACATCGACGCCGACATCGGCGGCGGTGTGTCCTTCCCGGTCGTGAAGATGCAATTGCCACTCTAGGCCAGAACGCCGGGGTCCGGGCCAAGGTCGAGTCCCGGAAAAACCACCGATGCCAGCGCGGACCGATCGGTTCCGAACAATCCGTGCAGCGCCCAGGCCAGATAGGCCCGCACATCCCGCGTCGGCATCAGGTCGCGCCGGTCCAGAAGCTGCGCCTCGGCCAGACCGGGCCAATCGCCCCAGACCTGTCCGCCCTTCAGCGCGCCGCCCGCCAGAATCATCGTCCCGCCCGTGCCGTGATCGGTGCCTTGCGTGCCGTTCTGGAAGGCCGTGCGCCCGAATTCGGTGACGGCGACGATCATCGTGCGATCCCACTCCGGGCCCAGATCCGCCTTCAGCCGCAGCACGCCTTCGCTCAGCGCCGTCAGCCCACGCGTGACTTGCCGCGCCTGCCCCCGATGACTGTCCCATCCGCCAAGGCTCAGCGCCGCGATCCGTGCGTCCTGCCGCAACTGCGCGGCGGCAAAGGCGAACAGAGCATCCGTTCCGCGCCCTTCGGTGTTTCCCGTCGCCCGCGCCAACCCCAGCGCAGCCGTCGCCGTTTCGCGAAACAGCGCGTCGTCCTGATAAATGTGCAGCAACAGGTCCGCCGTCGCCGGGGCCATGTCCAGCCGCGCATCCGGTGCCCAACTGGAATGCGCCGCCGGGCCGCGCAGGATCAGCATCTCGTCCCGGCCCACGGCAAAGGCCGTCCGTCCCTGTGCCCCCGGCATCAGCGGCAGCAGACGGTTCAGCCAGCCGTCGCGCCCCGCCAGCGGTGGAACATCGCCCGCAGTCCCCGCCTCCAGCACGTCCTGCGCGTCGAAATGGCTGCGATTGCCCCGATAGGGGGTGCTGACCGCCTGCGCGAACCCCAGGTGCCCGTCCCGCCACAAGGGCAGCAGCGGCGCCATCGCCGGATGCAGCGCGTGAAATCCGGTCAGGTCCAAGGCCCCTGCCCCCGGCCCGATATCGAACCCCGGTCGCATCCGCTCCAAATCGGGGTCGCCATAGGGTTGCAGTGCGTCCATCCCGTCCATCGCACCCCGCAGGATCACGACGACCAGCCGGTTGTCCGACGGCAATGCGGCAAAGGCCATCGGCGTGGCCAGCGGGAACGCCGCCGCCGAACAGCCCAGCAGCGACAGCATCCGGCGCCGGGACAGATCATCGGGCATCGCACTCATCTCCGCTGAAACTCCGGCGACGACAGAACCAGTGCTATGCCCGCAATCCGATCTTCGGCTGCTTCTGCCGCAAAGACCGTGCGCGGCCCGGCCAGAGGTCCCAGCGCCTGCACCACGAATGCACGCGGGTCCGGCACCGGGTTCAAAAGGCCCGCCAACCCCATCGTCCATTCCAGACGCGCCGCCAGCGCCTGCGGGGTGATCCACGCCTCCGCTTCCTCGGGCCAGCCGTCAGGCCCGGCAGGGCGCAGCCAAGGCTGACCCATGGCCGTCAGCGGTTCAGTCACGCGCTTGCGGATCTGGCGCGTCGTCTGGTCCGGCAGCGCGGACCCCGCCCCCGTCGCGCGCAACGCCGCCGCCATCATGTCCAGCGGTCGGCGCACCTTGCGCAATTCCGGCACCCAGGCGGCCGGGTGCTCCAGCATCGCGCCATAGACAGCCATCAGGTTTCCCTTGGTCGCCAGCCATGTTGCAGCCATCGCCTCTACCAGATCGCCCGGCGGCACATCCGCCACGAAATGCGCGGCCAGCTTGCCCGACAGATACCGCGCCGTTGCGGGATGCACCGCCAGATCGCGCAGGACGGCGGTGATATCATGCCGGTTGGGGCGATCGCCGCCGTAACTGCGGCCCAGGACGGTTTCGGCCCCCGGCTCAGCCATGTTCGGAGTGAAGCGTGCCTGCCCGGCCTTGTCGAAATCAAGACCCGTCAGAAGCTCCGCCAACTCCCGCACGTCGGTTTGCGTATAGTCCGCCCCGACGCCCAGCGTATGCAGTTCCAGCACTTCGCGGGCGAGGTTTTCGTTCAGCCCGCCGCCCCGCCGCCCGCGCGGCGAATTCGGCCCCATCGACTTGTTCTGATCCAGATAGGATACCATCGCCGGATGTGTCACCGCCGACGTCAGCAGCGTGGCGAAATCGCCCGTTAGATAGGGTCGGATCGCCTCGTCATGGTATGATCCGACATTGCGCCGCAACGCGCCACGCCCCTCGGTCACGGCGAAATGCCCGGCCCAGAACCAGTGCAGGCGTTCGCGCATCCCGTCGCGCGTCATCGCGGCACGCGACAGCGTCTGCCGCAAATCGTGGTGATAGCCATCGTTCAACGCGCGGTCGGCGACGCGATACGCTTCGTTCGCCGCATCGCTGTCGCGGCGCGCCCGGCGCAGCCGCCCGTGGTCGCGGATGGCGATGGCCCGCGCCGTCCAGGATTCAATCGGAAAGGCCGCCCGCATCTCGTCCGCTCCGCCCAGGCGCGACAACAGTGCGTTGGCCCCGGTCGGAGAGGGCAAGTCGGGCGACAACCCGGTTCCAAAGCGAATGGCGGCCAGTGTGGGGATCATGACGGCAAGATAGGCGCGCGGCTTCCCCTTGCACAGGGGGGCCGCCGCGCCTGTGTTCCAGCCTGCGTCAGTCCTTCGGGACGACCCGCAGGCCCAGCTCCATCAACTGACCGGCCACCGGCTCGGACGGGGCACCCATCATCAGGTCTTCGGCCCGCTGGTTCATCGGGAACAGGATGACCTCGCGAATGTTCGCCTCGTCCGCCAGCAACATCACGATCCGGTCGATGCCTGCCGCACAGCCACCGTGGGGTGGCGCGCCATAGCGGAATGCCTTGACCATGCCGCCGAACCGCTTTTCCACCTCGTCCTTGCCGTATCCAGCCAGTTCGAACGCCTTGAACATGATCTCCGGGCGGTGGTTCCGGATCGCGCCGGAAATCAACTCATATCCGTTGCAGGCCAGATCATACTGATATCCCAGCACGTCCTCCGGCTTGCCTTCCAGCGCCTCCATTCCGCCTTGGGGCATGGAGAACGGGTTGTGGCTGAAGTCCAGCTTGCCGTCGTCGTCGCGCTCGTACATCGGGAAGTCGACGATCCACGCAAAGGCGAAGCGGTCTTCGTCGATCAGACCCAGTTCCTCGCCGATAACGGTGCGCGCTCGCCCCGCAACGGCTTCGAAGTCGGAGGCCTTGCCGCCGAGGAAGAACGCGGCGTCGCCGACGCCGAGGCCAAGCTGCTGGCGGATCGCCTCGGTCCGCTCGGGCCCGATGTTCTTGGCCAACGGACCCGCGGCTTCCAAGCCGTCGCCCTGATCACGCCAGAAAATATACCCCATCCCCGGCAAACCCTGCTCCTGCGCGAACTTGTTCATCCGGTCGCAGAACTTGCGCGACCCGCCGGTCGGCGCGGGAATGGCGCGGATTTCGGTACCCTCTTTCTCCAGCAAAGACGCGAAGATCGCGAAGCCCGAACCTTTGAAATGCCCGGACACGTCCTGCATCTCGATCGGGTTGCGCAGGTCCGGCTTGTCGGTGCCGTATTTCAGCGCCGCATCCTTGTAGGAAATCAGCGGCCAGTCGGCATCGACCTTGCGACCGCCCCCGAACTCCTCGAACAGCCCGCCGACCACGGGCTGAATCGTATTGAAAACATCCTGTTGTGAGACGAAGCTCATCTCCATGTCCAACTGATAGAAATCGGTGGGCGAGCGGTCGGCACGGGGGTCCTCGTCGCGGAAACAGGGCGCGATCTGGAAGTATTTGTCGAACCCCGACACCATCAGAAGCTGCTTGAACTGCTGCGGTGCCTGCGGCAGGGCATAAACCTTGCCCGGATGCAGGCGCGACGGCACGATAAAGTCCCGCGCGCCCTCCGGCGACGAGGCCGTGATGATCGGCGTCTGAAATTCGTGAAAACCCTTTTCCCACATACGGTTACGGATCGATCTTACCACATTTGAACGCAGGATCATGTTCTTCTGCATCTGTTCGCGACGCAGGTCGAGGAAGCGATACTTCAGCCGCGTCTCCTCGGGGTATTCCTGATCGCCGAACACCATCAGCGGCAATTCGTCCGCCGCGCCCAGCACTTCCATATCGCGCACGAAAACCTCGATCTCGCCCGTCGGTATCTTGGGGTTCACCAGTTCCGCGTCGCGCGCCTTCACCGTGCCATCGATGCGGATGCACCATTCGGCACGCACTTTCTCCATCTGCGCGAACACCGGGCTGTCGGGGTCACACAAGACCTGCGTCATCCCGTAATGGTCGCGCAGATCGATGAACAGGATGCCGCCGTGGTCGCGAATACGGTGGACCCAGCCCGACAAACGGACGGTTTCACCCACATCGTCCTTGGTCAGACCGGCACAGGTGTGGGTGCGAAAGGCATGCATGATCGGGTCTCCGGCAAGGGGTCGTCAGGGTTGGCCCTATCGACACGGCCCCTTGCCGGGTGTCAACCTACTCGGCAGCGATGACACTGGCCCGGCTGCTTCGGTTCAGATGATCCCGGTCCAGCCGGTCGACGATCTCGACGCCTGCCGGAAAGGCCCGGCCCCGCGCCGCTTCGCCCGCGAAACCGATGGTCGCCAGCCCGGCATCGACGGCGGCCTGCGCGCTTTCGGGCGTGTCTTCGATCACCAGAACATGGTGCGGCAACAGGCCCAGATCATCCATCGCCGCGTAGTAGAGGTCGGGCGCAGGTTTTCCCCGCGCCGCACGTGTCCGGTCACCGACCCAGTCGAAGTCATCGCGCGAAATCGGCAACGCTGCCAGTAACCCATCTACCTGTGCAGCGTCCGTGCCGGTGACCAAAGCCAGCAACAGACCCCGTGCCTGGACCGCGTTGATCAGGTCGCCGACGCCGGGACGCAGATCGACCCCCTCGCGGGCCAGCAGCATGGCGAAATACATCTGTTTCGCGGCGTGGACGGCCGCGGCATCCACCCGGTCGCCCGCCTGTTCGGCATAGGTCCGGATGCGGGTCTTCCCGCCCGGCTCACGCAGCATCCGGGCATAGCTTTCCCGATCCCAGACCCAATCCAGGTCAGCGGCGGCAAAGGCCATATTATAGGCACGGCGTTGCAGTTCACTGGTCTCGGCAAGTGTGCCGATGGCTCCGAAAAAGACAGCTTGCAAGGTCATATCTAAGCTCCTCCCGTGTGAAATCGAATGTTCCGCGTCCCAACCTCGGCGCGAAGGTTCCGTTCCCACTCTCCCGCCGACAATATGCACTGAATTGTCATGCTCTTGCTCCTGCGCGACAGATTTCGTTCTCTGCGGCAAAGACCCGCCCATGGGTCCACCAAAAAGGACTGCTGATATGTGGCAATCAATAGTACTGACGATGCTCAAGCGACTGTCCCGTAAGGGGCAACTTACCGCGATCATGCCGGACGGCACACGCCACGTATTCGGTTCGGGCAACAATGGCCCCTCGATCACGTTGAAGCTGACCGACGAATCACGCCTGCGCGATCTGGTGCGCAACCCTGAACTGGCCATGGGCGAAGCCTATATGGACGGCACCCTCACTGTCGAGGAAGGCACTCTGCGCGAGATGTTCACCCTGTTCGCAATCAATGGCGGGCGGTCGATCATGCCGCCGCTCATCGCCGCCGGATACCGTGCCCGCTTTGCCATCCGTCGCGTCATGCAGGCCAACGACCCGCGCAAATCCCGTACCAACGTGGCGCATCATTACGATCTGGGCGATGATTTCTACGCCCTTTTCCTGGATGACGACCGACAGTATTCCTGCGCCTATTTTCGTGAACCCGAAATGACACTGGAACAGGCGCAGCAAGCCAAGAAGGACCATATCGCCGCCAAGCTGCGAATTGAACCGGGGATGCGCGTTCTCGATATCGGCTGTGGCTGGGGCGGCATGGCCCTGACGCTGGCCCGCGATTATGGCGCGCATGTCACCGGGGTCACCCTGTCCGAGAATCAGCACGCCACGGCTACGGCCCGCGCCAAGGAGGCCGGGCTGACCGATCAGATCGACTTCCGCTTGCAGGATTACCGCAACCTCTCGGGTCGCTATGATCGGATCGTCTCCGTGGGCATGCTGGAACACGTCGGCGTTCCGCAATACGCGACCTATTTCAACAAGGTGGACGACTTGCTGACCGACGATGGCGTGGCGCTGATCCATTCCATCGGGCGCTGTGGTCCGCCGACGACGACGTCGGGATGGCTGGCGAAATACATCTTTCCGGGCGGCTACACACCGTCCCTGTCCGAACTCCTGCCGTCAATCGAGGCGACACGACTTTGGCAGGGCGATATCGAGGTCTGGCGCGGCCATTATGCCGAAACCCTGCGCCACTGGCAGGACCGGTTCGAAGCCAATATCGACACCGTACTTGCCATGTACGATGACCGCTTCATCCGCATGTGGCGCTATTACCTCGTCGCCGCCGAGGTCAGCTTCGACGCCTACAGCCACGTCGTCTATCAAATCCAGCTGGCGAAGCGGCGCGAAACCGTGCCCAACACCCGCGACTATCTCTATACCGACCGATGATCCGTAAACCTTCCCTCCCCTGACACCGTCCCTCAAGATCCTGTGCCCAAGCTTGGGCCGTGTCGCTGGCGCACAGGCAGGGGGCGTGACGGTTTCCAGCGCATGACATCGTCGGCTCAACCGTATGTGCGTTTGTCCTCCGTATGGCTGCGACTGGCTCGCCAGATCGCACCGGGCACCCTTGCCCTCCGCGAGTCCTCCCCCTAAACCCCGGCGAGTTTGCCAGACATCGAGGGAAGACCATGCCCAAACGGACCGACATCAAGTCGATCATGATCATCGGCGCGGGCCCTATCGTGATCGGTCAGGCCTGTGAGTTCGACTATTCCGGCGCACAGGCCTGCAAGGCCCTGCGCGAAGAGGGCTATCGCGTCATCCTCGTCAACTCGAACCCGGCCACGATCATGACCGACCCCGGCATGGCCGATGCGACATATATCGAACCGATTACCCCGGATGTCGTCGCCCGCATCATCGAACAGGAACGCCCCGACGCGCTGTTGCCGACGATGGGTGGCCAGACCGGGCTGAACACCGCATTGGCGCTGGACGACATGGGCGTCCTCGAGAAGTTTGGCGTGGAGTTGATCGGGGCCAGGCGCGCCGCCATCGAAATGGCCGAAGACCGCAAGCTGTTCCGCGAAGCGATGGAGCGGCTGGGTATCGAGAACCCAAAGGCCACCATCGTCTCTGCTCCCAAGCTCCCGAACGGCAAGTTCGACATCGCTGCCGGTTTGAAAGACGCTATCGAAGCCATTGAATTTGTTGGACTGCCCGCCATTATCCGCCCCGCATTTACGCTGGGTGGCACAGGCGGCGGCGTGGCCTACAACCGTGCCGATTACGAACGCATCTGTCGCACAGGTCTGGAAGCCTCGCCGATGGCGCAGATCCTTGTCGACGAAAGCCTGCTGGGCTGGAAAGAATTCGAGATGGAGGTCGTGCGTGACACCGCCGACAACGCCATCATCGTCTGCGCCATCGAAAACGTCGATCCTATGGGCGTGCATACCGGAGATTCCATCACCGTCGCCCCCGCGCTGACCCTGACGGACAAGGAATACCAGATCATGCGGACACACAGCATCAACGTGCTGCGTGAAATCGGTGTCGAAACCGGCGGATCAAACGTGCAGTGGGCCGTAAACCCTGCCGATGGGCGTATGGTGGTGATCGAAATGAACCCCCGCGTGTCGCGCTCCTCGGCACTGGCGTCCAAGGCGACGGGCTTCCCGATTGCCAAGATCGCCGCCAAGCTGGCCGTCGGCTACACGCTCGATGAACTGGACAACGATATCACGAAAGTGACACCCGCGTCGTTCGAGCCGACAATAGATTATGTCGTCACCAAGATCCCAAGGTTCGCTTTTGAAAAGTTTCCCGGTGCCGAACCCCTGCTGACCACCGCGATGAAATCCGTGGGCGAGGCAATGGCCATCGGTCGCACCTTCCACGAGTCGATGCAGAAGGCGCTTGCCTCGATGGAAACCGGGTTGACCGGATTTGACGAGATCGAGCTTTCCACCGACCCCGCCGCCATCAAGGCCGCCCTCGGACGTCAGACGCCGGATCGCATCCGCGTCATCGCCCAGGCCATGCGCCACGGGCTCTCGGACGATGAGATCAATGCCGTCACCAGGTTCGACCCGTGGTTCCTGGCCCGCATCAGGGAAATCATGGACCTGGAGGCCGAAGTTAAGGCCAATGGTCTGCCTGTCACCGAAGACGGCCTGCGCCGTCTCAAGACCTACGGTTTTACCGACGCCCGCCTTGCCAAACTCTCCGGGCGGACCGAAGACAACGTCCGCCGGGCGCGCCTGAACCTCGGCGTCGTGGCCCAGTTCAAACGCATCGACACCTGCGCCGCCGAGTTCGAGGCGCAGACCCCCTATATGTACTCGACCTATGAAGCGCCTGTCATGGGCGAAGCGGAATGCGAATCCCGGCCCACGGATGCCAAGAAGGTCGTCATTCTCGGCGGTGGCCCCAACCGCATCGGTCAGGGCATCGAATTCGACTACTGCTGCTGCCACGCCTGTTTCGCGCTCTCCGATCAGGGCTACGAAACCATCATGATCAACTGCAACCCCGAGACTGTCAGCACCGACTACGACACCTCCGACCGCCTGTACTTCGAACCCCTGACCTTCGAACACGTCATGGAAATCCTGCGGGTCGAACAGGAAAACGGCACCCTGCACGGCGTCATCGTTCAGTTCGGCGGCCAGACACCGCTCAAGATCGCCGCTGCCCTGCACGACGCGGGCATTCCGATTCTCGGCACCTCGCCGGATGCCATCGACCTGGCCGAAGACCGCGAACGGTTCAGCGCGCTGGTCACCCAGCTCGGCCTGAAACAACCCAGGAACGCCATCGCCCACAGTGACGCCGAGGCCCGCATCGTGGCCGAAGACCTTGGCTATCCGCTGGTGATCCGCCCGTCCTACGTCCTCGGGGGCCGCGCCATGGAAATCGTTCGCGATACCGCGCAGCTCGAACGCTACATCCGCGACGCGGTCGTCGTTTCCGGCGACAGCCCCGTCCTGCTCGACAGCTATCTTTCCGGTGCGATCGAAGTCGACGTCGACGCCCTGTCCGACGGCGAAAACGTCCATGTCGCCGGTATCATGCAGCATATCGAAGAGGCGGGCGTCCACTCCGGCGACTCCGCCTGCTGTCTGCCGCCGCATACCCTCTCGACCGACACGATCAACACGATCCGCGACCAGACCGTCGCGCTGGCCCGCGCGCTCCGTGTCGTCGGCCTGATGAACGTCCAGTTCGCCGTGAAGGACGACCCCGAGACCGGGCCCGAGATCTATCTGATCGAGGTCAATCCCCGCGCCTCGCGCACCGTGCCCTTCGTCGCCAAGGCGGTGGACTCCGCCATCGCCAGCATCGCCAGTCGCCTCATGGCCGGAGAGCCGCTGTCGAATTTCCCGCTGCGCGACCCCTACCCCGCCGACGCCACCATCGACCACGTGCCGATGGGCGATGTCATGTCGCTGGCCCATCCCGACACGCCGTGGTTCTCGGTCAAGGAAGCTGTGCTGCCCTTCGCCCGCTTCCCCGGTGTCGACACGCTGCTGGGGCCGGAAATGCGCTCCACCGGCGAAGTCATGGGCTGGGACCGCAGCTTCGCGCGCGCCTTCCTCAAGGCGCAGATGGGCGCGGGCGTCGAACTGCCGCATTCGGGCACCGTCTTCCTGTCGATAAAACCCTCCGACAAGACCGCGCAACTGATCGAAACCGCGTCGATCCTCACCGACATGGGCTTCTCGATCCTCGCCACCTCCGGCACCGCCGAATACCTCGCCCGCCACGGCATCGACTCGCGTCACGTCAACAAGGCCTACGAGGGCGGACGCACCGTCGTCGACGTCATGAAGGACGGCGAGGTCGCGCTGGTCATGAACACCACCGAAGGCGCGCAGGCGGTCGAGGACAGCCGCTCCATGCGCAACGTCGCCCTGATGGACCGCATCCCGTATTACACGACGCTGGCAGGGTCACACGCGGCGGCGTTGGCGATGCGCGCGCGCGCGGAAGGTCCGGTGGAGGTTCGGACGTTGCAGTGAGCTTGCATCGACCCTTAACAATGGCGCGGATGCCAGCGCTCTTCACTCAGATAGTCGTATATTGGATGCTTTATCTCGCCTCGAACAAAAACAATCGTGGCAAAGGCCTCTAGCACGGCCTTTTGGTTCCAACGCCGCCGAAAGGCTTGTACCGCGCCGAGTTGCTCGCCGTAGTCTTTTGAAAGAAATAGAAGTTCTGTCCCTTCCAATAACTTCTCCCATGGCACTATCAGTGCCGTCGCAAAAAGTTCGGCCTCTGCTTCTTCCAAAGTTGATATATCCACTCGAATCTGCTCTTCCGGCCTAAGATCGACCGGCCGGCGTTTGGCCATTTCTTGAACAGGCAAGAACAATCCGTCTTCGGATAACAGGCTCTCAGCATGCAAGAAGTGGTGCGCAATTTCGTGCGCTATAACGTGCCTTAAAAAGTGAACTCCAGCACAAGCGCTTACAAACCGCTCTTCCTCAAACAAGATGGTGTGACCGGACGAGTGTCCAAAAATCGCGGCGAATGCCCCTTCGATCTGCGCAGGTAGAGATTCGACTATTTCATAGTCAAATCTGATATTTTGTGCGGCAATGTAGTCGAGCAAGATATCAAACTTAACTGGTTCGTAGTCCTTGAAGAGTTCACGTCGCAGGTCCAAGGCACTCACACAAATCTCAGCAAATCGCTCGGGCCCCATTTCGTCCCAAGGGTTCTTTCGAGATACTCTTGGCTTGCTTCGTTTCACTTTATTTGAAGCGTAAAGAAGCGAAGGCAACTCGACATTTCCCCTCGCAGCTATACGAGACTTGATCCATTCAAAGTCCTCGCCAGACAGCTTGTCTGCGAGTCCATCTAACAATGCTTTTGCTTCCCTCAACGCCTTTGGATCAGACGAGTTCGAGAGTAGCGAGTTAGAGATACTCTGCAGTTGTCGAAGTTCATGAGCGAGCGAACCGTCCGCCTGCAGAATACGAATGTATTGCGACATAACGTCGTCGCCAATATTGGTCCTACCGTGTTCAAGATTGCTTACGCGGGCTGGAGCAATCCCCGACAGGCGCGCGAAGTCAGCCTGAGACATCCTCAGTTCAGTGCGGCGCAAAGCCGCCCTTCGTCCAAAACCAGTACGCATGTGCACACCTCCGATTCGGACTATACCGAATATTGGTATACACACAAGATGTAGTGTTATGGTTTTTTGAGTATACTACTACTCCTTAAATTTCCCCTCCATCTTCGCCGCCACCTCTTCCACCGTCGGCTTGTGCTTGCCCTCCCACTGCGCGCCGCAGCTCGCCAGCAGGTCCTCGTCCTCCAGCATCCCGGATAGGCGCGCGCACTTGCCTCACTAAAAGTCGCAATTCAACTTCAGGCAAAACGCCCCAACCCCACCGCAAGACTGCCGAAAAATTGGCACAAGGCGCATCCAAGTCTTCGTGAAATGGAGGCATCCCTATATTGCAGTTTAACGCCGCGCGACGCTCGGGCGACTGATTTCTACAAGCACGTGCAACCCGCCTAACCTTCAACATCCCCGGTCAGCTGCTCGCACCGAACCCTCCCCCCTCACATCTCCCAATCCTCCGTGCCCGTCTCGTTCCGGGCGATCCGGCCCAGCCGCTCCATCTCCGCCACGATCTCCTGGACCTGCGGCTTCTTCTTGCCCATCCAGTCCTCGCGGTAGCTGTCCAGCAGGTCCTCGCCTTCCAGCATCGCTGCCATGCGCGCGTACATGAACGATCGCAGCACGATATTCATGCGCGGGCCATAGCCCGGCCCCATAGACCGGAACAGCTTCAGCACGTCCTCGTCCAGCCACAGCGACACCCGCGTCTTGCGCTTCGTGCGGTTCTGCCAGACCTCGCGCCATTCGCGCGGCACCCGCCCCTCGCGCGTGGCGACATGGTGCAGGTCCCATTCAAATCGCTGCATCGCCGCGATCATCGCATTCGTCGCGTCGTGTTGCGTTCTGTTCGGTTTTCGATCCGCCATGGTTACGCCCCAATTCACCAGATTTCAGGTGAACCTGAGCCGGAACGTTTAATCGATTCCTAATGCCGCGGGGTATGACCGGGGTAATACCTTCATATGCACTGGCACCATACGTGGGATTTTCCGGAAACAGGCCGCGCGTCCGACGGGAACATGGCATAGGTCAGGCGGTGTTCGCGGCGACGGAAACAGAAGACAGGCTTGTATGGGATTGTCTCCGAAACCGTCTGGAGGGACACCGTAGTTTCACGATCCCGGCGAACGAAAGACATGACCGGCGGCAATGGTTTTCCCAGAGATAGCAGACACTCGAAAGGAAGACCGATGGAACCGATGAGCCTCTCCCTCATGGCACTTAGCGCTTCTAGCATGGCGATCCGCCGCGCCACGGCAACGCCCGAAATCACCCTGGAGTTTCCCGCCCACCGCATCGACGCGCAGCCCCGCGCTTCTGTCTTGTCGGCGCTCGCCGCGGGCCTTCGCAAGCGCAAGCTCTTCGCTCCGCGTCAGTCCGACATGCTGCACGCCCTCGCCCGGTTCGCCGCCAGCCAGGGGTTGCGGATCGACATGCAGGTATCCCTCGCGGGTCTTTTCGAAACCGGCGACGACGATCTGTCCCCTGTTGCCAGTGCTCTGCGTCAACGCCGGATCGACGTGGTCATTTCCGACATGGAGGGCATGCCCCTGTGCGGCGTCGAACTCCCGGCCGGTCGTGGTCCCGCCCACCGCGATGCCGTCCGCCGCCGGGCCTTCGCGGCGGCCGAACTGCCACTGCTGACGCTCTATGACGACAGTGGATGGCAAGCCTGTCATGCTGAACTGATGGACGTCCTTGGCGTCGATCTGGATGCGGCCGACGATGACTGTCCCGCAGAAGCCGCTTTGAACTGAGCCTTGGGGCGGGGCGGATCTGACGTAACGCTCCGCGCCTCATAGGCTTGACGACACCGGACCTGCCCGGCACATCTGACCGACCTCTGGGGGAGGCATCGGATGGCCAACACACCTAGCGTCGCAATCACCGGATCGGGCGTCTTTACCCCTTCGCAGGTAATCACTAACGACGAACTGGTGGTCGCATTCAACGTTTATGCAGACCGCGAAAATGACAGACGTGCCGATGACATCGCGTCGGGCAACCGTGAAGCCATCCCTCGGTCCAGCGCCGAGTTCATCAAGTCCGCCAGCGGAATCGAACAGCGCTTCGTTCTCGACAAGGCGGGCGTGCTGGACCCCGACCGGATGTATCCCAAGCTGGCCGCGCGCGACGACGAAGCCCCGAGCCAGATGGCCGAAATGGCAGTTGCGGCCTGTACCGATGCGCTGGCGCAGGCGGGTATCCTGGCGGGCGAGATTGATGTCGTGATCTGCGCCGCCTCGAACCATGAACGCGCCTATCCCGCCATTGCCATCGAAATTCAGGACCTGATGGGCACGGGCGGGTTCGCCTTCGACATGAATGTCGCATGTTCATCGGCGACTTTCGGTATCCAGGCCGCGGCAGACATGATCCGCGCCGGGTCGATCCGCCGCGCCATCGTGGTCAACCCCGAGATATGTTCGGCCCACCTGGAGTGGCGCGACCGCGATTGCCACTTCATCTTTGGCGACGTCTGCACCGCCGTCGTGCTGGAGCGGGATGATCTGGCCACGGGCGATCGGTTCATCGTTGAAAGCACGCGCTGTGCGACGCAGTTTTCCAACAATATCCGCAACAACGACGGGTTCCTACGCCGTACGCGTGACGCAATGGAAGACCGTCGCGACATGCAGTTCATGCAAAACGGTCGCAAGGTATTCAAAGAAGTGCTGCCGCTGGTGGCAGGTCACATCGCCGATCACATGGCCGATGCAGGTTGGGTGGCGGACGACCTGAAACGGCTGTGGTTGCATCAGGCGAACAAGTCGATGAACGATTTCATCGGCAAGAAGGTTCTGGGCCGCGTGCCTGCGCCCGAAGAACAGCCGAACATTCTGCAGGATTATGCGAACACGTCGTCGGCCGGATCGATCATCGCTTTTTCACAATATTCGGCTGACATGGAATTGGGTGACAAGGGGCTGATCTGTTCATTCGGGGCCGGGTATTCCGTCGGGTCTGTTCTGCTTACGCGCGCCTGAAGGGGGCTTGCAGCCACGTGGGCCGCTTGGCAGGAGGGGGCATGGCCAAGCTCTATTTTCATTTCTCGACAATGAATGCAGGCAAAAGCACGCTCCTGCTTCAGGCGTCCTACAATTACATAGAACGGGGAATGCAGACCTATCTGCTGACCGCAAATTTCGACAACCGTGCGGGCAAGGGGCGCATCGCCAGTCGCATTGGCATCGACGCTGAAGCCGACACATGGTCGGGCCGGTCTGATCTCTATGCCATGATCGAAACCCGGCTGACCGAAGGTCCGGTCGCCTGCGTCCTGCTGGACGAAGCGCAATGGCTATCGCGCGAGCAGGTCTGGCAATTGGCGCGCGCCGTCGACGACCTGAACGTGCCGGTCATGGCCTATGGGTTGCGGGTCGATTTCCGGGGCGAGCTGTTTCCCGGCTCCGCCGCGCTGCTGGCGCTGGCGGACGAACTGCGCGAGGTGCGGACGATCTGCCACTGCGGGCGCAAGGCGACGATGGTCATTCGCGTGGACGAAGACGGCACTGCCCTGTCCGAGGGCAGGCAGGTCGAAGTGGGGGGCAACGACCGCTATATCTCGCTCTGCCGTCGGCATTTCCGCGAGGCTACGGGCGATCGCGTTCCGCCGGAACCGCCGATCTAGGCCATCAACTGCGTCAGCAGGGTCTCGGCCCGCTCGATCACGCGGGGCAAATCTATGGTCGTGATACGCCCGTCACGCACCACCTGCCGCCCCTCGACGAAGAGGTCGCGGACCCGGCGCGGACCGGCCAGCAACAGCGCGCTGCGATCCCAGCTTCCGGTCGCCTCGACACCGGACATATCCCATATGGCAATGTCGGCACGCATCCCCACAGCCAGTCGGCCGATGTCATCGCGGCCCAGAACCGCAGCACCCCCGGCGGTGGCCAATTGCAGCGCCTCGATGTTCGACATGGCATCGGCGCCCCGCGATACCCGCTGCAACAGCATGGCCTGCCGCGCTTCGTCCAACAGGTTCGCGCGATCATTCGACGCGGAGCCGTCAACACCCAGGCCCACCGGAACCCCCGCCTCCAGCATATCTCTCAAAGGCGCGATGCCCGACCCAAGCCGACAGTTGGAACAGGGGCAATGCGCCACACCCGTGCGCGTTCGCGCGAACAGGTCGATTTCCGTCGCATCCAGTTTGACGCAATGGGCATGCCAGACGTCTGGTCCGGTCCAACCAAGGTCTTCGGCATATTGACCGGGACGGCACCCGAAGCGGTCGAGCGAAAACGCGACGTCTTCGTCATTCTCGGCCAGATGGGTGTGCAGCATGACGCCCTTGTCGCGCGCCAGCAGAGCCGCATCGCGCATCAGTTCCCGGCTGACCGAAAACGGCGAACAGGGCGCGATGCCGACCCGGCACATCGACCCCGGCGCGGGGTCATGGAACGCGTCGACCACGCGGATGCTGTCGGCAAGGATCGACGCTTCCGACTCGACCAGAACATCCGGCGGCAGGCCGCCGTCGGATGCGCCGATGGACATGGCCCCGCGAGTCGGATGAAATCGCAAACCGACGTCTGCGGCGGCATGGATCGTATCCTCCAACCGGACGCCGTTCGGGAACAGATACAGGTGGTCGGACGACGTGGTGCAGCCCGACAGCGCCAGCTCTGCCAACCCCAGCTGAGTGGCGACGTGAACATGGTCCGGCGTAAACCGTGCCCAGATCGGATAGAGTGCCCGCAGCCAGCCGAACAGCAATGCGTCCTGCCCGGCGGGCACCGCACGGGTCAATGTCTGGTAGAGGTGATGGTGCGTGTTCACGAGGCCGGGCGTGACGAGGCAGGCTGTCGCGTCAACGACCTCACCCACCGTGGTCAGGCCCGCTCCAACCCCGGCGATTACGCCATCGTGGATCAGGATGTCGGCTCCGGTCACGGTTGCATCCATGGTCAGGATGTGACCAGCCCCCCGGATCAGCACCTCAGCCATTCAAACGCTCCAGCGCGGCGGCATGCAGTGCGGGTGTGGCGGCGGCAATAACCTGACCGCCATGATGGGCCGGGCCGTCCCGCCAATCGGTGACGATGCCGCCGGCCGCCTGAATGACGGCGATCGGTGCGGCAATGTCATAGGGCTGCAACTGGGCCTCGATGACCAGATCGACGTGGCCCGCCGCCAGCAGGGCATAGGCATAGCAGTCCATGCCATAGCGCGTCAGACGACAGTCCCGCGCGACGCGGGCAAAGGCGGCCCCTTCGGCCCTTGTCCCGACTTCGGGAAAGGTACTGAGGATGGTCGCCCGCGCCAGCGTGGCGGTCATGCTGACCTGCAAGGGCCGCGTTTCGCCCGCCCGTATCCATCTCGCGCCGGACGGATCACCCTCGAACCGCTCGCCCGTGAACGGCTGGTCGATAATGCCGTAAAACGGGCCATCCTCGTCTTGCACCGCGATCAGCACGCCCCAGGTCGGTGTGCCGGAAATGAACCCCCGCGTGCCGTCAATCGGGTCCAGCACCCAGGTCAGGCCGCTGGTGCCGAGAACGGCCTCGCCCTCCTCGCCCAATATCCCGTCATCGGGCCGCATGCGCGACAGGACAGCCCGCATTGCCGCCTCGGCCTCGCGGTCGGCGACGGTGACAGGATCGAAATCGGCCCGCTTGGTCTCGATTTCGAGGGGGTGGCGAAAATACCGAAGGGTCACGACACGCGCGGCATCGGCCAGCGCATGCGCAGCCTTTCGGATATCGTCGATGTCGGTGCGGTTCGTCATCCCGACCGGGTGGCATCCCGGCGCAGGACGGTCAAGCGGCAGGCGGGTTCACGCGGCACTCTCGGACAAGGCGCGCGCCAGATCGAACAGGCGACGGCGCTGGTTTTCGGGCATTGCATAATAGGCGCGAACCAACTCCACCGTTTCCTTGTCGGACAGCATATCTTGCGCCCCTATCGCAGGAATCTCTCCCTCCAGACCTTCGAAAAAATGCTCGATCGCGACACCGAGCGCGTCCGAAATCTCCCAAAGTCGCGACGCGGAAACCCGGTTCATGCCGGTTTCGTACTTCTGAATCTGCTGGAATTTGATCCCCACCTGTTCGGCCAACTGTTGCTGTGTCATTCCCACCATCCAGCGACGGTGGCGAATCCGCCTGCCGACATGGACGTCCACGGGATGTTTCATCTTGAGCTCCGTTCGAATGACATATGTTCTGAAGACTGAAAATTTTATGAAGAATAATGAATTCTAAGATCATACGCTTATGCTGACTTGGTATAATAGATCTATGAAACGCGAGACGTGCTTGCATAAGTGCAAGGTTCCATTCGACTTTCCGTCGATTTCATCGATCGCCGATGGGTTGTTTTAACTCTGTTTGCAACAGCTTGCGCGAAACCGGGGGCTGGAAGCCTGGCGTGTCAAATGACACCCTGCTCCGACCACTTTCAGGCAAGCGGAGACTTTGAGATGCGTGGATATGTCGTAACGGGGCCCGAGTCCGCCGCTTTGCAGCAGGATGTTGCGGTTCCCGAACCGGGTCTCGGCGAGGTCGCCCTGAGAATCGGGGCAACGGGGCTGAACTTTGCGGACCTGCTGATGGTGAAGGGCACTTATCAGGCGACCCCGCCTCCCCCCTTCATTCCAGGGCTGGAGGTCTGCGGTACCGTGACCGCCCTTGGTCCGGACACCGACGGTCCGTCCCCCGGAACGCGGGTCGCGGTTTTTGGCGGACAAGGCGGACTGGCCGAATACGGGGTTTTTCCCGCGAACCGCCTTGTTGTCGTACCAGACGCGATGCCGTCAGAGATCGCGGCAGGTTTCATCGTGGCATGGTCGACCAGCCATCTCGCCCTGACCCACCGTGCCCGGTTGCGACCCGGCGAACGTCTTCTTGTGCTGGGAGCGGCGGGCGGTGTGGGTCTGACGGCGGTGGAACTGGGCGCGAAGATGGGGGCAGAGGTCGTTGCCGTCGCGCGTGGCGCGGATAAACTTACTGTGGCGCGCGACCACGGCGCACACCACCTGATTGACGCCGACGCACCCGATCTGCGTGATCAGTTGCGCAATCTGGGTGGTGTGGACGTGGTCTATGATGCTGTCGGCGGGGGCGTGGCGAAGGCAGCATTCCGTGCCATCCGGCCCGGTGGGCGATATCTGGTGATCGGCTTCGCCAGCGGCGAGATCCCCGAGTTTCCCGCCAATCACATCCTGGTCAAGAACATAGACCTGATCGGCTTTTACTGGGGCGGATATCTGGATTTCGATCCATCACCCGTCACCGACAGCATCGCCGCCCTGTTCGCGATGTATGCTGCGGGCGAAATACGGCCACATGTCAGCCACGTGTTGCCTCTGGACCAGGTAGGAGAAGCACTGGCCCTGCTCCGCGAGCGCAAATCCACCGGCAAGATCGTCGTGGTGCCCTGATCCGGTTGCAAAAGGCCCCAAAGTCGCGATCAGGGGATGCACGCCTATCTTGCCACTGTCGTCTTAACCTGCGTCCACCGATCGCGGCAGATGGATCAGAAAGGTCGTTCCCGCCTCGCCCGTGTGTTCCAGCGTCAGGGTTCCGCCATGGCCGCGGATCAGTTCGGACGCTATTACGAGGCCGAGGCCGGTCCCGCCCTTGCGAACATTGCCCTGAAACGCCTGAAACAGTTTCTCCTGTGCCTTGGGGGGCAAGCCGGGGCCGGTGTCGGTGACGCGTATCTGCCAGGCATCACCAATATCGGACGCCGCTACGATCACTTCGCCCGCGCCGCCGGACACCTGGATCGCCTGCCGGGCATTTCGGATCAGATTGCCGATCACGCGGTGCATCTGGTCGGGATCGATCCGCAGGGTCAGGCCAGGTGGCGCGTCGTGACGGATGGTGACATGCTTCTGCGCGACGGCAAGTTGTTCACCTTCGCAAATCTCCTCGAAGAATGGCCGCGCGTCGATCAGCTGGAGGGCAGGCGCAGCCTCTTCGGCGCGCCCGAAGGCCAGCGTCCCTTCGGTCAGGTTCACGGCGCGGGTCAGGGATTTGACGATCTTCGGGGCGACGCGGCGGACGGTGGGGTCGTCGACCATTTCCATCCGGTCGGCCAGCAGGGTGGCTGTCGTCAGGATGTTTCGCAGGTCATGGCTGATCTTGGCGACGGCGGTGCCCAACTGGGCCAGACGCTCCTTCTGACGCAGCGATTGCGACAGTTGGGTTTCAAGGTCGCGCAGGGTCGTCTCGGCCTCGTTCAACTCGCGGATGCGGGATGCGGGTTCGATAATGCGGCGCGCGTCTTCGGGAGCGGCGGCATAGGCCTTCATGTGACCGACCAGGGCCTTGATCGGCATGACCAGAAGGCGTCGCACAGCAAGGAACAGGAAGACCGAAGTGATGATCGAGATAATCAGGCTAAGCCACAGGATGTTCAGGCCATATTCGATCATCGCGGCGTAAAGATCCCCGGTGTCGATGGCGGCCTCGATCTGGACGCCGCCACCGCGGGCGGGTTCGGCGATGACGCGGATAACTTCGGGCGTGGGCGTCACAAAACGTACGACGGCATCGCGGATCAGGACGAGGGCCATAGGATCGCGCAGGTCCACCGTCTTTGCGACAGGGCCAGGCAGGTCCGACGACAGGACCAGTTGCCGCATCGCGTCCCGGCGCAGCACGACGTTGAGGACGCCTGCGTTTTCAAGCAGTTCCGCTTCAACATTTTCGGGAATCATCTCGTCCGCGCCCAGCAGCGCCAGCGAAGCGATCTGTGCCCGCTCCATGCGTTCGGTCAGGTAGTCCAGGCGGAAGCGCGCGATGGACGGCACGAAAATCAGCACTTCCGCCAGCATCACGAACACCACGGTCAGGATCAGGAAGCGGCCGGAGAGGGTCGTGAACATGGTGGAAACCGGTCTGGTTGCGTCGGGGCATCTTATGGCCCCTAGCGGGTGATTGCGACAGGAGGAACAGAGGTTCCGGTCAGGGCATCCATCGCTGAACGAATCCGACGACGGCCTTGACCAACTGACTGTCGAACAGGCGCGGGGCGTAATACTGACCCGCCGCGCGTTTGGAGACCTCGCCCAGCGTCGGGTAGGGCGCGACCATGTTGGTAACGGCCCCGATCTTGAGCTTGTTGGCGATGACCAGCGCCCACAGGCCGATCAGCTCGCCCGCGTGGGGTCCGACAATCGAGACGCCGACCGGACGCTTGTTCACGACCATGACCTTGATCAGCCCCTCGGCCCTGCCTTCCGCGATGGCACGGTCGTTTTCCTCGAAGCCGGAGCGCAGGACCTCAAGCCTGTCGCCATGCGCCTCGCGCGCCTGTGCCTCGGTCAGACCGATCTGGGCCAGTTCGGGGTCGGTGTAGGTGACCCATGGAACGTGATCCTCGCGTGCCTTCGCGGGCAGGCCGAACAGGATCGGACGGATCACGGTCGCGCCGTGATAGCCCGCGACATGGGTGAACTGTAACCCGCCCGCGACGTCGCCGATGGCATAGACGCGGCGGTTCGTGGTCCGCAGGTCGGCACCGACCCTGATGGCGCGGTCATGTTCTATACCCGCCGCATCCAGGTTCAGTTTTTCGATATTGGCCTTGCGCCCGACTGCCATCAGCAGGTGCGAGCCCTTGAATGTGCCGTTGTCCGTCTGGACCGTGATCGCACCCGCCTTGCCCGAAATTTTCCCGGCCTTGGCCCCCTCGACGATCTCGACGCCCTCGGCGCGCAGGTTGCGCAGCACCATTTCGGCCAGTTCGGGATCGTCCTTGCCCATGGCTTTGGCCCCTTCGATCACGGTGACCTTGCTGCCCAGCCGGATGTGCGCCTGCGCCATTTCCATTCCGATGGGACCACCGCCGATGATCAACAGATGGTCGGGCTGCTCCATCAGGTCGAACAGCGTCTCGTTGGTGTGAAACGGCACATCGTCGAGACCATCGATCGGCGGCACGAAGGGCGACGATCCGGTGGCGATAACAATGCGGCGCGCTGTGATGCGATGGTTCCCCGCGACGACCGTGTCGCGGTCGGTGAAGGTGCCGTATTCCTTGATGACGCGGACACCCAGACCCTCGAATCTCTCGACGCTGTCGACGGGGGCGATGGTCTCAATAACCTTGCGGGCGTGGCCCTTGGCGGCGGCATAGTCGACTTTTGGCTTGACCGGAGACACGCCGAATTTTGCCCCGCTGCGCATCGCCTGAGCGTGTTTGCCTGCCGCAATCAGCGCCTTGGAGGGGACACAGCCGTAGTTCAGGCAATCGCCGCCCATCAGGTGGCCTTCCAGCAATGTGACGTCGGCGCCCATCTGGCTGGCCCCCGCTGCAACGCTGAGTCCGGCGGACCCGGCGCCGATCACCAGGACGTCTGTCTTGATCTCTTGCATGGCCGGACCTTTCACCTGCGTCGTTTCCTGTGGCGCGGCTTGCATGTTCATGGTGTTCCCCGGTCTTGCTTTCGCAATTTCTTGAAGACAATGGGCAGTACCGCCAGTGCCACGAGGCCGAGGATCGGGCCAAGGATCTGCGGTTCGAATATGATGCCAAGGTTCGGGGTTTCGCCACGGGCGAAAACCTCTCCCAGTCCGGCACCGACCCAAGTATAGATCACGCATGCAGGTAGAATGCCGAAGAAGGTGGTGAAAACGAATTTCCCGAGTGAAACACCGACGAATGCGGGGCACAGATTTGCCACGAAGAACGGCACTGCAGGGACCAGGCGCATGATGAACAGATACGATGTCTCGTCTTCGCGAATGCCCTCCTTGATTTTTTTCACCGCCCCGCCCGAGGCGTCCATTCTGGCGGCAAGACGGTCACCAAATCCGTATTTTGCCGCCAGGAAGATGATCGTGGCCCCGCTGGTCGCCCCGACCATGTTGAATATTGTGCCTTGAAAGACGCCGAACAGGAACCCGCCAGTCAGCGTGGCGACGGTCGCACCCGGCAGAGAAAAACCGACGATGACGATATAGGCGGCAATGAAGACCGCGACGGTCAGGACGTAATTCGCATCGCGAAATGTCAGCAGCGCCTCGCGGTTGGCGGCCAGCGCGTCGAAGCTGAGATGATCGCGGAGCAAGACCGCGCCCATCACGGCGGCGAGCCCAATAACAGCCAGTGGAACGTATCGAGCTGGACCTGACCTTGCCTTGGGCCGGGGGGGCGTTGTTTGATCGATCATGTCACATCCAGTGCATCATTCGGATTTTCCCGCAAGACGACCGTGGGTCGCTCGGCGGACTTTGAATGGTATCTGACGGGTGTGGAGGCACGGAGATACCCGCCCTCACGCCGACTTGAGAGGGCGTGTAAGCCCGAGCCCTGAAAGAGGTCGATTGTTTCAGACTGTGACGCTGCGCGGGTCGCGATGTTACAAGTCGGGATGATCCGGCTGAAACAATGGATGACACTTCGCGGAGATCGTGAGTTCGCCCGGTCGGGACCGTTGACAGCCCCTGCCACCTGACCTAGACGGCGACTTCCAGTTTACCCGGTTACAGGTTCACGTCAGAATCTGGCCCAAGATGTCGGAGAGAAGGCAATGAAACGTACCTTCCAGCCCTCGAACCTTGTCCGCAAGCGGCGCCACGGTTTCCGCGCGCGCATGGCCACCAAGGCCGGACGTCGCATCCTGAACGCGCGCCGCGCCCGTGGCCGCAAGGTTCTTTCGGCGTAAGACGCCCGATGGATGACGCGATTTCGACGCCGGAGGGGGTATCCTCTCCGGCGTCTTTGCGTGTTCTGCAGAAGCGACGGCAATTTCTTGCGCTCAACAGGGGCTTGCGCGTGCCTGCAGGGGCATTTCTGTTGCAGGCCCGCGACCGGTGCGACGATGATCCGGTAATCGGTGTGGGCTTCACCTGTTCCAGAAAAGTCGGCAATGCCGTGGCCCGCAATCGCGCCAAGCGGCGTTTGCGTGAAGCGGCACGATTGGTCCTGCCCGATCTGGGCCAAGCCGGGTGGGATTACGCACTCATCGGGCGCGCCGAAGCGACAGCGGCGCGGGAGTTCGAGGCGCTACTGGACGATCTTCGGAAGGCTCTGACGAAGGTTCATGGATCGGTGAGGACCAAGGGACGCAAGACGTGACCCCCCTCGCCCGCGTCCTTTCGTGGCCGGTTCATGGTTACCGCGCGGTGTTCTCCGCTCACGTCGGACACAACTGTCGCTATCAGCCTACCTGCTCGGCCTATGCCCTGGAGGCATTGGCACGCCACGGCGGTATACGCGGAGGATGGCTGGCGGTGCGGCGTATCGTGCGTTGCCATCCGTGGGGCGGTGCTGGCATCGACAACGTTCCGGACTGACAATATCCGGTTTACGGGCAACGTCGACGGACTGCGACCCGAGCCACATCCGCCATTGCGGCTCGTCCCTGATGACTGCACTTGCGTCATAATACAGGGCGAAAGCACTGCTGCCCGCGTTCAGTGAGGGGACATAAGATGATACCGTATTCTCGCCGGTCGCCCGCGGGCTGATATTCCCGCAATATCTGGTCCGACACTTGCTGCCTGAACTCGGTTGCCCTGTGGAAGCCCCTCGTCCGATCCGCTAGGACAAGGTTACCCGACCCAAGGACGCCGCCCATGCCCGACATCCTGAGATCCGACCAAGGCACCGACGACATTCACGCTCTGTTTCATGGCGCGCCCAAGACCACCGAATTTCGCAAACTGCGAAAACGTCTGGTGCGCGAAACCCGCGAGGCGATTGAACGCTATGGCATGCTTCCGCCCGATACCGCGCGGGCGGGCGGAGCGCGCCCGAAATGGCTGGTCTGTCTGTCGGGCGGCAAGGACAGCTATACATTGTTGGCTGTGCTGACCGAATTGCAGTGGCGCGGGCTTCTGCCGGTCGACATCCTGGCCTGTAATCTGGATCAGGGGCAGCCGAATTTCCCCGCCACCGTGCTGCCCGCGTTTCTGGAGCGGATGGGTGTGCCGCACCGCATCGAATACCGCGACACCTATTCCATCGTCGTCGACAAGGTGCCTGCCGGGCGCACGTATTGCGCACTCTGTTCACGGTTGCGTCGGGCCAATCTGTACCGCATTGCGCGCGAGGAAGGCTGCTCCGCCGTGGTGCTGGGTCATCACCGTGACGACATACTGGAGACGTTCTTTCTGAACCTGTTCCATGGCGGCAAGATCGCGACGATGCCACCCAAACTCCTGAATGACGAAGGCGATCTGACCTTGCTGCGTCCGCTTGCCCATGTGGCAGAAGCCGACTGCGCGCGTTTCGCGGAGACCATGGCCTATCCGATCATACCCTGCGATCTGTGCGGGTCGCAGGATGGGCTGCAACGGCAGGTCATCAAAGCGATGCTGGACGGGTGGGAGGCCAGGGTGCCCGGACGTCGCGCCAAGATGTTCTCGGCTCTTATGCAGGTTCGCCCCTCGCATATGCTGGACCCGACATTATTTGATTTCGCCGGTTTAACGGTAACATCCAGGGGAGACGCGGTATCGGATTGAGACAATTCGATGGAAGTTCCTGACCTGCGTTAAGGCACCGTTAGAGCCTGCGGCCTACCTCCTGAATCAGTTGATGATCGGAGATTCGCATGACCGACCGGCCAAGTGCCCCGCAATCGCGGACCCGCCTGACAGGCTGGATCGCCCGCGTGGACTGGATGATGCTGTTCCCTGTCGTGACTGCCATCGCATGGGCCTCGGGACAGGACGCGGTGGCGATGGTGCTGGCAATCGTGCTGCCGGTATTCCTCGCCCTGAATGGCGATATTTTACGCCACCGCACCGACCGGATATCAGCCCTTTCCATGCTGTCCAGCGATCAGCCCCTCGCGCGGCCGGTCCTGAAGCGAATCGTGGACGACGTGCTGGACGATTGCGCCCGTCGCGACCGCACGACTGCGGTTCTGCACATCCAGGTCGACGATCTCCACATTGCCGATGGCGGCTGGGGGGCTGATGCCGGGGACAAGATCATGGATCGCGTGGTGCAGCGCGTCGCGGCTACGATGCGGGGACAGGATGCGGTCATGCGGACGGGCGACGACGGGGTGATCGCCATGCTGGCACCCACCCGGCGCGCTGACCTCGACATAATCATGGCTATCGTTGATCGCATTCAATCTGCCGTGTCCGCACCGATCTCGGTCGATGGCCGCACGGTTCGGGTGCATTGCTGCATCGGTATCTGCTCCGAGGCGATGGCTCCCATTCGCAGCGGTGCCGCCATTCTGGCCGCTGCGGAGTGCGCCCTTCGGATAGCGCGCCAACACGGGAACGATGCCGTCCGTGCATTCAATGCAGACATCCAGATGCAGATCGAAACCGACCACCGTCTGTCCACCCAGGTCGAGGATGCGCTGGATGCCGGCGAAATCAGGCCCTGGTTCCAGCCCCAGGTCGAAACCCGATCGGGTCGGCTTGCCGGATTCGAGGCGCTGGCCCGCTGGCATCACCCCGAACTCGGTATCCTGACGCCTGCCCAGTTTCTGACCACCATCGCATCGGCCGGTCGATCCGCCGAACTCGGTGAAATCATTCTGAAAGCAAGCCTGGAGGCGTTGATCGAATGGGACAGGGCCGGGTTGGACGTGCCTTGTGTAGGCGTCAACGTTTCGCTTGAACAATTGACCGATCCGCGTCTGGCGGAACGGATCATCTGGCAGTTGGACCGTTATGATATTGCGCCCGATCGCATCGCCATCGAAATCCTCGAAACGGTGACGCTGCGCGACGGTGACGAAACGATTACCCGTAACATCAAGGCCATGCGGGATGCGGGATTCCGCCTTGACCTTGACGATTTCGGCACAGGCGCGGCGTCCATCGCGCATATCGCCCAGTTCGGAGTTCACCGCATCAAGATCGACCGCAGCTTCATCCACGGTATCGACGCCAGTCCGATGCAGTGCGAAGTGGTCGCGGCGATACTGGGTCTGGCCGAACGGCTGTCAATCGCCACACTTGCCGAGGGCGTCGAAACCCCTGAAGAGCAGGAGACATTGGCCGAAATGGGCTGCCCTCATGTGCAGGGATACGGCATCGCCCGCCCGATGCCGTTCCATGAGACGATTCCCTGGGCTCTATCGCTTCGCGCCGGTCCCTCGGCTAAGCTACGAATGATGCAGACGCAGGGATCGGCCTGACAAAATATGTACCACTCACGACCCAGCTTCGATGGTGACGACCGCAGACCGACAAGTGACCCTTTCCAGGATCATAATTACCAGGAACAGCCCGGTTCAGTCATAACGGCTCCACCTTTGTGGAGTTCAGACATGCCCGCACCTTTCCCCATTCCATGGATCAAGACACGACCGCTACATCTATAGTCCTCCGTACAAAACCTGTCTCTGCTGACAACGCAGCAACGCAGATCGCCCGACCGATTGGCTTACGCGTGGTTGCACCCGCCCTACGCGGAGCAACGTATCACTGCGACAGCCGCCCATTGCCTTTCTGAGACATATCCCTCTTCCGCGACACAATGTCTCGTTATGGCAGCGATATCTCGTCACGGCGGCAATCCGAGAACTTGTCGGCCACATCGGTTTTTCGGGGCAAATCGGACTTTCGGGTAAATCACTTCGTCGCTAGCAGCATGCAATGGCATCGCAGCACACCTTTCGGACCGCGACGCCCAACATACCGGAATGGATCGTGATCTTGTCGAGCCCAAGACAAATGTATGAACGATAGGGTCGTTGCCCGCGCGCCCAGCTCCGGATTCGCCTTGACCTTCCCCGGCCCGGTCTGTTGAACGGCGCGCAATCCCCCTTTCCGTGCGCGACAGGTCTTCAATGGACGATCAGAACAAGAACCTCATCCTTGCCACGGTGCTCAGTGCCTTGGTCCTCCTTGTCTGGTTCGTTCTGTTTCCGCCCGAACAACAGGCACCTTCGGTGGCCGAAACGGCAACCTCCGATGGCGTTCCGGCCCCGGCACGCGAGGCGGGTGCCCCACCCGCAGGCGACGGAACTCTGGCCGTGACGCCCGGCGCAGTGCCCGGCGTCGGGGTGACACCCGCGGAAAGTCGCGCGAACGCCGTGAATGCATCGACCCGTATTCCCGTCGACACGCCGCGCCTGACCGGATCGATCTCGCTGACAGGAGGGCGAATCGACGATATCGCCTTGAAGGACTACAAAGAAACGCTGGCCCCGGATTCACCTATCGTGACGCTGCTGTCGCCCGCAGGCGCGCCAGACGCATATTACGCACTTCACGGCTGGGTTCCCGCGGGCGACCTGCCGAGCGATGCCGTGCCATCGGCCTCAACCGAATGGACCGCACCGGAGGGCGCAAGACTGACGCCTGATACGCCGCTGACACTGACGTGGGACAATGGCGCGGGACTTATTTTCACGCGGGTAATTTCCGTCGACGATGATTTCATGTTCACGGTCGCGCAGTCGGTTGAAAATACCGGCGATGTGGCCGTGCGGATGTTCCCCTATGGTCTGGTGGCACGTCACGGCGAACCCGATGTCGAAAACTTTTTCATCAGCCATGAGGGCGTCGTCGCTCATTCCGATGGCATCGTGGAGCGGCTCGAATATGGCGACATGGTCGATCTGGACGTAGATCCGACCGAAGGCGGACGTGTCGTCAAATACCAGATCACCGATGAAGGCTGGATCGGATTCGCGGACAAATACTGGATGACGATGTTGATCCCGTCCACGGGAACACCGGCCACAAGTGTCGTGAAATACGTCGACGGCGGAGCCATCTATCAGACCGAAACACGCATGCCCGTGGTCGAAGTGGCCGCCGGTGCGACGGTAACCAGCGAAAGCCGCCTGTTCGCCGGTGCGAAGGAATGGGAAGAGCTGCGCTACTATCAGAACGAACAGGGCGTTCCGGGCTTCGTGGATGCAATCGACTGGGGCTGGTTCTTTTTCCTGACCAAACCGATCTTTCAGGCTTTGCACTTCTTGAATGCATTGATCGGGAACATGGGGCTGGCGATCATCGTGCTGACACTGGGGATCAAGGCGATCCTGTTTCCGTTGGCTTATAAATCCTACGTCTCAATGGCGCGCATGAAAGAGTTGCAGCCCGAGATGGAGAAGCTGAAGGAAAAGGCGGGCGACGACCGCCAGAAACTTCAGACCGGGATGATGGAACTCTACAAGAAGAACAAGGTGAACCCGGCGGCGGGCTGTCTGCCGATCCTGTTGCAGATCCCAATTTTCTTCAGCCTCTACAAGGTGATCTTCGTCACGATCGAATTGCGGCATGCACCGTTTTTCGGGCCGTTCCAGGATCTGTCGGCACCCGATCCGACTAGCCTGCTGAACCTGTTCGGCCTGCTGCCCATCGCTGCGCCCGAGGCAGGAACCATCTTGGCACTTGTCTTCATCGGGATACTTCCGATCATGCTGGGCGTGTCGATGTGGTTCCAGCAGAAGCTGAATCCGGCGCCTGCCGATCCGACACAGGCGATGATCTTCGCCTGGCTGCCCTGGGTTTTCATGTTCATGCTGGGCAGCTTCGCATCCGGGCTTGTGGTCTACTGGATCGCCAACAACACGATCACCTTCACACAGCAGTATATCATCATGCGGTCGCACGGGTCGAAGCCCGACCTGTTCGGAAACATCAAGTCCGGTTTTCGCAAGAAGGCGGCTGCCAACGATGTCAGGCCGCCGTCCTCCAAGGGAAAATAGATGCGTCTGGTCGAGATCTGGCGCCATCCGATCAAGGCCCATGGCCGGGAGGACATGTCTGCGTTCGACATTGCGGCAGGCGGCACCATCCCTCTCGACCGGGAATGGGCCGTAGCGCATGAGGCTGCAAAGCTGAACGGCGAGTCATGGGTGCCCTGCGCGAACTTCAGCCGTGGTGCCAAGACACCGGCCTTGATGGCGATCAAGGCTCGGACTGGGGACGGTGTCATCACGCTGTCACACCCCGACCTGGCCGATCTGACCTTCGATCCTGATTGCGACAATCGCATCTTCCTTGAATGGATCGCGCCCCTGGTCGATCCATCGCGTGCGGCCCCGACCGGTATCGTGCGGGCCGCAGGCCGGGGCTTCACTGATACCGAGTTTCCGTCGATCTCATTGCTTGGCATGGCGTCTCACCGCGCCGTAGAGCAAAAGGTCGGGCGGCCTCTTTCGCATCTGCGATGGCGTGGCAACCTTTGGATCGACGGGCTTGCTCCGTGGGAAGAGTTCGACATGATCGGGCGGGAGTTGACTTTGGGCACTGCACGGTTCGCTGTCGAAGAACGGATCACGCGGTGTCGCGCTACGATGGCCAACCCGGAGACCGGCAAGATCGATACCGACACGCTTGGCGCATTGGAGGATGGCTGGGGCCATCGCGATTTCGGCGTCTACCTGAGTTGTATCGCGCCGGGCCATGTGGCCGTCGGCGATGTGCTGGTGCTTTCGTGACGGCCCGCGCAGCGGCTTTCCACGTCCGCAGAATTTCCAATTCAATGGAGGCCACCGCATGAGCCTGCCCTTCCCAGTCGCCGATGCCCCGACCCCCGAAGCCGAGGAGATTGGTCGCAAGCTGTTCGCCACGGGCGGAGAGTTCCTCAAGGGCGTGGTCGCCATGTCGGGCATGCCGCCCGCAGATCGCTTGGAGGTCTGTTTCGCGGGCCGGTCGAACGTCGGAAAATCGACACTGATCAATGCGCTGACGGGCCGCAAGGCGTTGGCCCGTGCTTCCAACACGCCCGGACGGACACAGGAAATCAACTATTTCACGCTGGCCGACAGCCACTACCTTGTGGACCTACCGGGTTACGGTTTCGCCAATGCGCCCGTCGCCGTGGTCGCCAAGTGGCAGGCCTTGCTCAAGGCATATCTGGCGGGCCGACCATCGCTGCGCCGTGCCTTCGTTCTGATAGACGCGCGCCACGGCGTGAAGTCCGTGGACGAAGAGATCATGACCCTGCTCGACCGGTCCGCCGTGCCGTTCCAGACCGTGCTGACCAAGGCTGACAAGGTGAAGGACGCGGAGCGGGAGCAGGCGCTGAACCAGACCCGCGCAGCCTTGGCCAAGCATCCAGCCGCCTATCCGGAGCTGATCGTCACCAGCAGCGAAAAGGGCTGGGGCATCCCCGACCTTCGTGCCACCATCGCGACGATGGAGTGACCCAATGCAGAAACAGGATTCCATGACCGCCCGCGACAATGCCGCCATCGCCCGCACGCTTAACGAAGCATTGCCTTATCTGACGCGCTATAACGACGCGATCGTCGTCATCAAGCTGGGCGGACATGCGATGGGCAGCGATGAGGGCATGGCCAGTTTCGCCCGCGACGTCGTGCTGATGCGAACGGTCGGGATCAACCCGGTGATCGTTCACGGCGGCGGACCGATGATCAATGAACTGCTGGCCAGGCTTGGCGTCGAGTCGGAGTTCGTGCGCGGCAAGCGCGTGACCGATGCCGAAACCGTCCGTGTCGTTGAAATGGTGCTGGCCGGAGAGGTCAACAAGCGGATCGTTCAGGCCATCAACTCGGCCGGTGGGCGCGCCGTTGGCCTGTCGGGCAAGGACGCCGACATGATCGTCTGCACGCAGACGGACCCGGATTTGGGCTTTGTCGGCACCCCGTCCGAAGTGGACCCCCGTCTGTTGCACAGCCTGTTTCGCGATGAGATGATCCCTGTGATCGCCCCCATCGGCACGGGCGAGAACGACGAGACCTTCAACATCAACGGCGACACTGCCGCAGGGGCCATTGCCGGGGCATTGCGGGCCGATCGCCTGCTGTTGCTAACGGATGTGGCTGGCGTAAAGGACGGCACCGGCGAAGTCGTGACGCAATTGTCGGCCTCGCAGGTGCGCGAAATGACGGCAGACGGCACAATTGCGGGCGGCATGATCCCCAAGACCGAAACCGCGCTGGATGCGCTGGCGGCGGGTGTGCGCGCCGTCGTCATTCTGGACGGGCGGGTGCCGAACGCGGCCTTGCTGGAACTGTTCACCAGTCACGGCGCAGGTAGCCTGATCCGAATGGATCCGGCCAACTGATAGCCGACTGACACGGGTGTCTAACCCCGATAATCAGTCCTCGGCGTGGGCACGGATGCGTCGGATGACCCACCAGACCAGAAGGACGACAGGCACCACGGCCATGGCCGAGATCATTTCTTTCGTCAGACCGATGGCCGATCCGAACGGATAGGCAATATAGGTTACGAGGTTGACGGCATAGTACCCGATGGCGACGACCGACAGCCCCTCGACCGTCTTTTGCAGACGCAACTGCATCGCGGCGCGGTCATCCATCGAGCGCAGCAGTCTGCCATTCTGGGTCGCCCGCTCTACGTTCACACGGGTAGACAGCAAATCACCGGCACGGCGCGCCCGTTCGGCCAGGGCTTCCATTCGCCTTTCGACCGATTGACAGGTGCGCATCGCAGGGTCGAACCGGCGCATCATGAACTCCGCGAAGGTTTGCCGCCCTCCGGTCCGATCTTCGCGCAGGATGGCAATGCGCTGCGCGACCAGTGCCGCATAAGCCTCGCGCGCGCCGAAGCGAAAGGCCGAGAGGGCGAGCATCGTCTCAAGCTCCGACCCGATGGCCAGCAGGTCTTCCAGTGTCGCATCGGCATCGCTGTCGGTCTGACGCAGAGCCCCGACGAGTGCGGAAAGCTGCGTATCCATTTTACCCAGACGGGCGCTCAGATCATGGGCGCGTGGAAGGGCCAGCATCGACATCGTCTTGTAGGTTTCAATCTCGCAAAGCCTTTGGGCAATGCGTCCGATCCGTCGTTCACCAGTTCCCGGAGCGGTAAACAGGGCAAATCGCATATGACCGCTGGCGTCGATGCGAAAGTCGCCCGCAATCGTCGCGCATCCATCCAGCACGGTCGCGGCGGCAAGGCTTTCGGGTACGAACCATTTTGACATTTTAGCGTCCATGTCGTCGCACTCCGGCTCTACCCGGATCAGGGCGGACGTCAGACGCAGGCCCGGCGCTGCGGCCAACCAGTCAGCGGGGAAGGCCGCAAACAAATTGCCGTCAAATGGAAGCGGCGAAAGACTGTCGGAAAACAGCGTGTAGGTCACGAATTCGGTATGACTCTCCCATTTGAGGCGATAGCGGCCCATCTGGCCGAAGAAATGGGTTGCATCGGGTTTAGGATGGTCCGCGCCAAACCGGTCCAGCAACGCCAGAAGATGCGCCCTGTCCGCTGCGCGGTCACGATTGGCAGCATCGTGTTCCCGCTTGATGGCGAGGAACGCGGCTTCGGACCCGGTCGGCAGTGACGGGAACGGACGGGCATGAAGCTCGTTGGCCAAATCGTAGCGGCAGGGATAATCGCGCAACATATTAGGTATCTCCGACGTATGGCGCGATAGGTGTGCGTCAAGCGGAAGGGTGCAATCGCCACCGCGCGGTATGCAATGGCATGGCGGCTTTCAGGTCACGGCCTTACGCGCAAGAAATTGCGGCTGATCCCATTCCCGCGTGGTCAGAACCTGCGCCAGATGGGAGACTGCCGCATCCACCTCGGACTCGCCGATGAATAACGGGGTAAAACCAAAGCGCAGGATGTCGGGTGCGCGGAAGTCGCCGATGACACCGCGCGCGATCAGGGCCTGCATGACCGCATAGCCCTGATCGTGGCGGAAGCTGACTTGCGAGCCGCACGTCTGATCGGCGGGCGATGCAGGCATCAGCGAAGGACATAGTTCGGAGACACCGTCGAAAAAACGGCCAGACAATTCGAGAGAGCGCGCCCGCAAGGCAGGCATGTCGACGTCGTCCCAGATATCGAGTGCGGCGTCGAGCGCGGCGAGTTGCAGGACCGGAGGTGTGCCGACGCGCATCCGCTCGATCCCCGGACCGGGACGATAGGATGGATCGAAGGCGAAGGGCGCGGCATGTCCCAGCCACCCTGACAGCGCCGGGGCGATCCGGTCCTGCAAGTCGGGGCGGACGTGGACAAAGGCGGGCGCACCGGGGCCGGCGTTCAGATACTTATAGGTGCAGCCGATTGCGAAATCGGCATTTGCGGCCGTCACATCAACTTCGTGCGCGCCGGCGGAATGGGCCAGATCCCAGATTGCAAGTGCGCCGTGATCGTGGGCCAGTGCGGTCAGGGACGCCATGTCATGCATCCGACCGGTGCGATAATCAACCTGTGTCAACAGGGTGACGGCCACGGCGTCGTCGATCGCCGTTGCCACGTCTTCTGGCGCGACGACCCGCAACTCGTGCCCTTGCCCCAGCGTGGCGATCAATCCTTCAGCCATATAGAGATCGGTCGGAAAATTGCCGCTGTCAGACAGAATCACGCGACGGTCGGGCCGCAACTTCAAGGCGGCATCCAGCACCTGAAACACCTTGATCGACAGGGTGTCGCCCACGACGACTGACCCCTCGGGCGCGCCGATCAAGCGACCTATGCGGTCGCCCAGACGTGTGGGCCATCCCATCCAGCCTTCACCGTCCGCGCCTGTGTTCCAACCCCGGATCAGAAGCTGCCCCCACTCGTCTTCGATCGTTCGGCGCACGCGCTCCGCCGCTGCGACCGGCAGTGGACCCAGCGAATTGCCATCCAGATAGATCACCCCATCCGGTAGATGGAACCGTTTTCGCATCTCCGTCCAGTTCATCAGTATTGCCCCCCGGCGATCTGTATCGCCTGACCATTCACGCTACGTGCGCCATCGCTGCACAGCCATATCGCGGCATCGGCTACTTCATCGACTTCGATCAGGCGGCGATGGGCGTTTTGGCCGATCATCACATCGCGCGCATCCGCCTCGGACATGCCCGTCCTTGCCATGATCCGTGAGGTGTTGTCAGTTACGATCGCGGTATCCACATATCCGGGGCAGAGCGCGTTAAACGTGACGCCGCGTCCCAGATGATCCGCTGCAAGCGCCCGGATCAGTCCGATCATTCCATGTTTCGACGCGGTATAGGCCGATGCTCCTTTCAATCCCTTAAGCCCCGCGATGGATGACACGGCGATGACCCTTCCCCAGTCGTCCATGTCGGGCAGGCAGGCGCGGATCGTGTGAAACGCCCCGTCGAGGTTTGTCGCCATGATGCGCCGCCACATCTGCGCATCAGTCCTGGCCAGTGATGCACCTTCTGCGATGCCCGCGTTTGCAATACATATCTGAACAGGGCCAAACGCTTCGCGGGCAGCGTCGATGCCCTCGATGACCGAAGTTTCGTCGGTTACATCCATCGCGACTGCATTTGCGCCGGACACCGATTGCAATGCTTCCAGTCGCCGTCCGGTGACCGTGACGCGCGCGCCCGCCGACATCAGGCTTTCCGCAATGGCGCGACCGATGCCGCTGCCACCGCCTGTTACAAGTGCGTGCCGTTCGTTCAATTTCCCCAAGGTCATCATCCTTCACGCAATTAAGTGTCGCATCGGCGCATGTTGCATTGAGGCTTCCGTTGCCGACAGATAAGAGGGATTACCGCTAACTGCCCCCGGAGACTTTGCAATGAAGATCGGCGCACCGAAAGAGGTACACGAGGGCGAAGCCCGCGTCGCCATCACCCCAGAGAGCGCAGGTCATCTGCAAAAGCTCGGGCATGAAGTTTTTATCGAGGCCGGTGCCGGTACCCTCGCCGGGTTCACGGATGATGCGTATCGTGATGCAGGGGTGGAAGTCGTCAAGACAGCGCCGTCCCTGTTCAAGATGATCGACGTCGTGGCCAAGGTGCGCCCGCCGACGGAAACTGAAGCCAAGCGACTGACCAAGGGCCAGACGCTGATCTCGTTCTTCTATCCGTCGTCGAACGAGGCGCTGATGGAAACGCTGAAATCCAAGGGCGCGACTGCCATTGCGATGGACATGGTTCCCCGGATTTCCCGCGCCCAGAAGATGGATGCGCTGTCGTCGATGGCGAATATCGCCGGGTATCGCGCGGTGATCGAGGCGGGCAATAACTTCGGGCGTTTCTTCACCGGACAGGTAACGGCCGCAGGCAAGGTGCCCCCGGCCAAGGTTCTGGTGATCGGTGCGGGTGTCGCCGGTCTGGCCGCGATCGGCACGTCTACATCACTGGGCGCCATCACCTATGCCTTTGACGTGCGCCCCGAAGTGGCCGAGCAGATCGAGTCGATGGGAGCGGAATTCGTCTATCTGGAGTTCGACGACAGCGAATTGCCCGACGGCGCGGAAACGGGCGGCTATGCCCCGCCTTCCAGCCCCGAATTCCAGGCAAAGCAACTGGCCAAGTTCCGTGAGATCGCTCCGGATATCGACATCGTCATCTCGACCGCGCTGATCCCGAACCGACCCGCGCCGGTGCTGTGGACGGCCGATATGGTCAAGTCCATGAAGCCCGGATCGGTAATCGTGGATCTGGCGGCCGAACGCGGCGGTAACTGCGAACTGACCGTGCCGGACGAAAAGATCGTAACCGATAACGGCGTCACGATCATCGGCTATACCGATTTCCCCAGTCGAATGGCGGCGCAGTCGTCGACGCTTTATGGCAACAACATCCGTCATATGGTGGCCGACCTGACGCCCGAGAAGGACGGTGTCGTGGTCCACGACATGGAAGACGATGTGATCCGGGGCGCGACCGTCACGCACGAAGGGTCGATCACATGGCCGCCCCCGCCGCCCAAAATCGCGGCCATCGCAACGAAGCCGAAGCAGAAAGTCATCGTCCCGACAGCCGAGGAAAAACGCGCGACCGAAGTCGCCGCCTTTAAGGCACAGACCCGCAATCAGGTCGGGCTGCTGGTCATCGGTGCCGCGCTTCTGCTTTTCGTAGGCTTTTTCGCGCCTGCCAGTTTCATGCAGCACTTCATCGTATTCGTCCTGTCGGTTTTCGTCGGGTTTCAGGTCATCTGGAACGTATCGCACAGCCTGCACACACCACTGATGGCAGTGACGAACGCGATCTCTTCGATCATCATTCTGGGCGCCCTGGTGCAGATCGGCTCGGGCTCATGGCTGGTGATCCTTCTGGCGGCGTTGTCCGTCTTCATGGCCGGGATAAACATTTTCGGCGGCTTCCTCGTGACACGGCGCATGCTCGCCATGTTCCAGAAATCATAAGGGGGACCGGTCATGGAATTCGGATTCACCACTGCGGCCTATGTTGTCGCAGCCGTTCTCTTCATCCTGTCGCTGGGCGGATTGTCAGGTCAGGAATCGGCCAAGCGCGCCGTCTGGTACGGTATCGCGGGCATGGCTCTGGCGATTTTCGCAACCCTGATCGGCCCTGGTGCGGGCCTTTGGTTGCTGTCGCTGATCCTGATCGCACTGGGTGGCGTCATCGGTTACCAACTGGCAACCAAAGTGCAGATGACGCAGATGCCGGAACTGGTTGCGGCCATGCATTCTCTGGTCGGTCTGGCTGCCGTGTTCGTCGGCTTCATCGCGCATTTCGAAATGGCGCGCGTCGCGGGGCTCAAAGCAGAGGGCGCCGATCTGACGACACTGGGCACCTTCGCCACGCTGATCGCCAAGAAGACCACTGTCGAGCTGAATATCCTGCGGGTCGAGTTGTTCCTGGGCGTCTTCATCGGAGCCGTGACATTCACCGGTTCGGTCATCGCCTATGGCAAGCTTGCGGGAAAGGTCGACTCGGCTGCTAAAAAGCTACCGGGCGGTCATCTGTTGAATGCGGCGGCGGCGGGTATCTCTCTGCTGGCGCTGATCTGGTACTTCAACACTGGCGGGTTCTTTCCACTGTTCATCATGACGCTGGCCGCGCTTTTCATCGGGTATCACCTGATCACGGGCATCGGCGGCGCAGACATGCCCGTCGTCGTCTCGATGCTCAACAGTTACTCGGGCTGGGCAGCGGCGGCGATCGGTTTCAGCCTTGGCAATGACCTGCTGATCGTGGTCGGCGCGTTGGTCGGATCGTCGGGCGCAATCCTGTCGTATATCATGTGCAAGGCGATGAATCGCAGCTTCGTGTCGGTTATTCTGGGCGGCTTCGGTGGCCCGGCGGGCGAGCAGATGGCGGTCGAGGGCGAACAGGTCGCCATTGATGCCGACGGCGTAGCGAATGCGCTCAACGAGGCGGACAGTGTCGTCATCGTGCCGGGCTATGGCATGGCGGTCGCGCAGGCACAGCAGAATGTGGCCGAACTGACCCGCAAGTTGCGTGCCAAGGGCAAGAACGTCCGCTTCGCCATTCACCCCGTCGCGGGCCGTTTGCCCGGCCACATGAACGTGCTGCTGGCCGAGGCGAAGGTGCCCTATGACATCGTGCTGGAAATGGACGAGATCAACGACGACCTGCCCGACACCGATGTCGTCATCGTCATTGGGTCAAACGACATCGTGAATCCCGCCGCGCAGGACGACCCCAACAGCCCCATCGCCGGGATGCCGGTGCTGGAGGTCTGGAAGGCAAAGCAGGTGTTCGTGTCCAAGCGCGGTCAAGGCACCGGATATTCCGGCATCGAGAACCCGCTGTTCTACAAAGAGAATACGCGCATGTTCTACGGCGATGCGAAGGCTTCGCTGGACCTGTTGTTGCCGAAGATCGACTGATTCATGAAATGCCTTGAGCTTGCGCAAGATGGTTACTCCAAATTCCGCACTGCCGCCTTCCTCTTTATGAAAGAAAATATAGACCGCACAGTTAAGCCGCATCGAAACAGATAGTTTGGCCATATATTCCGAACACCTTGGCAAGGCAGGTCATACAGTCAGCGGATACAAAGCTCCGGCATTTGATAGACCATCGAAAAGAACAGTGAATTGCATGGGCTGCCTTTCGGGGCGGCCCTTGACATTCCGAGCGTAAGAGCCACTTTTGCGAATAGTTCTCAATCTCAGGTGTTCATGTTTCGCATCGTCCTCGCCATCCTTCTCCTCGCCACACCCGCCACGGCGCAGGAGGGCAGATTGAAGGTCGTGACTACCTTCACCGTCATTGCCGATATGGCCCGCAATGTCGCAGGCGATGCCGCCGATGTCGTGTCGGTCACCAAACCGGGGGCGGAAATCCACGGCTATTCCCCCACACCGCGAGACCTGGTGCGTGCGTCAGATGCGGATCTGCTGCTGTGGAACGGCCTGAATCTGGAGCTATGGTACGAGCAATTCCTGTCTAATCTGGGCGATATCCCATCCGTCACCGTCAGCGATGGGATCGAACCGATTTCCATCACCGAAGGCGGCTATGAAGGGCTGGCAAACCCCCACGCCTGGATAGGCCCGGATGCCGCACTGATCTATGTCGACAATATCCGCGATGCGTTGTCGGAAGCCGACCCTGCGAATGCGTCGACGTACGTTGCCAACGCCGATGCCTACAAGACGCAAATCACTGCCACCCTCGCCCCGGCGCGCGAACGTCTGGCGACCATCCCCGAAGATGGCCGCTGGCTGGTCACCTGCGAAGGGGCCTTCAGCTATCTGGCACGCGATTTCGGGTTGAAGGAATTGTATCTGTGGCCCATCAACGCCGATGCCGTTGGCACCCCGCAGCAGGTGCGCAAGGTAATCGACGGGGTGCGCGACCATAACATTCCCGTCGTGTTCTGCGAAAGCACCGTCAATACGGACCCCGCCAGACAGGTCGCCCGCGAAACCGGCGCGGCCTACGGAGGCGAGTTGTATGTCGACAGTCTGTCGGAAGCCGACGGGCCGGTCCCGACATATCTGGATCTGCTGCGGGTAACGTCGGAAACGGTGGCCGACGGCCTTTTGGCAAACCGATGATAAACAGTGTGGCAGATGGCGGCGGCATCGACGCGACCGGTGTAACCGTGACCTATCGTAACGGTCTCACGGCGCTGCGCGACGCGACCTTTCACATTCCCAAGGGCAGCGTGACCGCGCTGGTCGGGGTGAACGGGGCGGGCAAATCCACGCTGTTCAAGGCCATAATGGGCTTTGTGCCTGCGTCCCAGGGTGAAATCAGACTGTTGGGGCGAACCGTACGCGAGGCCCTGAAATCCAATATCGTCGCCTATGTCCCGCAGGCGGAGGAGGTCGACTGGGCCTTCCCCGTACTGGTCGAAGACGTCGTGATGATGGGTCGTTACGGCCACATGGGGTTCCTGCGCCGCGCCCGTCCGGCGGATCATGCCGCCGTCGATCAGGCACTGGCCCGCGTCGGCATGTCCGATTATCGGCAGCGTCAGATCGGTGAGCTTTCAGGAGGTCAGCGCAAGCGCGTCTTTCTGGCTCGCGCCCTGGCGCAGGACGGTCAGGTCATCCTGCTGGACGAGCCATTTACCGGCGTCGACGTCAAGACCGAGGAGCAGATTGTCGCCCTGCTGCGCGAAATGCGCGAGGAAGGCCGGGTGATGCTGGTGTCGACGCACAACCTCGGGTCCGTGCCGGAATTCTGCGATCGTGTCGTCCTCGTTAAAGGGACCGTCACCGCCTACGGCAAGACCGACGAAGTCTACACCCGCGATAATCTGGAGGCTGCCTTCGGAGGTGTCCTGCGGCATTTCACGCTGGGCGGGACCGAGTTGCACCACGACGACGACGATACCCGCGAAGTGCGTATCATCACTGACGATGAACGACCGTTTGTGATGTATGGCGAGAAGCGGAAGAAATCGATTGCGCGCGCGACGGTCAAGGCCGACACAGATGACGGCAATGCTTGAGCCCTTCGCCTATTCCTACATGATCAACGCGATGTGGGTCAGCGCGCTGGTCGGCGGCGTATGTGCCTTCTTGTCGTGTTACCTGATGCTCAAGGGCTGGTCGCTGATCGGGGATGCCCTGTCCCATTCGGTCGTGCCCGGAGTGGCGGGTGCCTATATGCTGGGCCTGCCTTTCGCCTTCGGCGCATTCCTGTCGGGCGGATTGGCGGCGGCGGCGATGCTTTTTCTGACCGATCGGTCAGGGCTGAAAGCCGATGTCATCATCGGCATCATCTTCACATCGTTCTTCGGGCTGGGCCTGTTCATGGTGTCGGTGAATCCGATATCTGTGTCGGTTCAGACCATCACGATGGGCAATATCCTGGCCATCACGCCCGAGGATACGCTGCAGCTTGTCATCATCGGAACAGTGTCGGCGGTGGTACTGGCGCTGAAGTGGAAAGACCTGCTGGTCACCTTCTTCGACGAAAGCCACGCCCGATCCATTGGATTGCGGCCCGAGTTGCTGAAAGTCCTGTTTTTCACCCTGCTGTCCGCTTCCGTCGTCGCCGCAATGCAAACGGTCGGCGCGTTTCTGGTGATCGCCCTGGTGGTGACCCCCGGCGCGACCGCCTATCTGCTGGCCGACCGGTTTCCACATCTGCTGGCTTGGTCGATCAGCATCGGGGCCGGCACATCGTTCGTTGGCGCTTACCTTAGCTTCTTTCTTGATGGGGCGACCGGCGGCATCATCGTGACGCTGCAAACTCTGATCTTCGGAATCGCCTTTGTTTTCGCACCCGTGCACGGCGTTCTGGCGACCCGTCGCAAGGCACGGAAAGCCCGGAAGGTAGCATGATCGAAACACTGCTCCTGCCATTTCAGTTTCCGTTCATGCAGAATGGCTTTCTGATTTCGCTGATCGTCTCGCCAGCGGCTGCGCTTCTGTCGTGTTTCCTCGTCCTCAAGGGTTGGGCGTTGATGGGCGATGCCGTCAGCCATGCAATCCTGCCCGGCGTCGTGTTGGCATATCTGCTGGGCATTCCGTTGATCGTTGGGGCATTTACCGCTGGCATGGGATGTTCGCTGCTGACCGGGTATCTGGCCGAAAATTCGCGCGTCAAACGCGACACCGTCATGGGTGTGGTATTTTCCGGCATGTTCGCAGTCGGATTGATCCTGTTCGTTGCATTTCCTTCGGATGCCCATCTGGATCAGATCCTGTTCGGGAATATGCTGGGCGTCGGCCCTGCGGACCTGTGGACCGGGCTGGCCATCTCGGGGCCGGTGGTCGCAGTCCTGAGCCTGAAATGGCGGGACTTTCTGCTGCATGCCTTCGATCCTGCGCAGGCACAGGCGGCGGGACTGAATACGCGGTTGCTGCATTATGGCCTGCTGACGATCCTGTCATTAGTGGTCGTGGCAGTGCTTGCCTCCGTCGGCCTGATTTTGGCTGTCGCTCTGCTTGTGACGCCGGGGGCCATAGCGTTTCTGGTCACACGAAGTTTCGGACGTATGCTGGTCGTTTCTGTCGTCGTCTGCGCCGGTTCGATGCTGACGGGCATATATGCGAGTTTCTGGCTGGACAGTGCACCGGCGCCAACCATCGTGCTGGTTTTGACGGGCTTGTTTTTGGCTGCCTTCACGGCTCGCCGTATTCAGGTCGCACGACAATCGCGTGCCGACCGTGAAAAATACGAACGCCCCAGTCCTAATGAAAGAACCGGGGCGCCGCTCTGACGATCGCCTCCCGCACCGCACAACCACCGGAAGACGACCGGAGCCCATAAAGGGGAGATATGCCAACGGTTGTGGCGTAGACATTTTGTGCGGTTCGATAAATCAACGGCAGCCGCGGCGTATAGTTCCGCCCAATCGCTCGTGTTACAGAAACATGTCGCCAGGTTCCGGCGGAACCTGCACGGTATCTGATTTCGCGACCTTGGACGCCCCTTTGTCGCTGCGTCCCACGCCGATACAGATGTCATCTTCCACAAACGCGCGCACGAAATGCCCCTATTGTAAGGTCAGTCCACCGCCAGGACACCCCTCGCAATCTGATCAGCCTCGATGCTCTCGAACAGGGCCTTGAAGTTGCCTTCACCAAAGCCGTCATCTCCCTTGCGCTGGATGAACTCGAAAAAGATCGGCCCGATGCAGGTCTTTGAGAAAATCTGCAGCAGAATCCGGGTCTCGCCCCCACCGACGACGCCTTCACCGTCGATCAGAATACCGTGCTTCTCCATCCGGTCCAGCGGCTCCGTGTGGTCGGTCACCCGTTCCCGGCTCATATCGTAATAAGATTGCGGCGGCTTCGGCATGAAGGTGACACCATTGTCGGCAATGCGGTCGACGGCCGAATAGATGTCCCTGGCCCCTACCGCGATGTGCTGAATGCCTTCGCCGTTGTAACGCTTGAGATATTCGACGATCTGCCCGGTCTCGCCGCGGTCTTCGTTGATCGGGATGCGGATACGACCACAGGGTGACGTCAGTGCCCGGCTAAGCAGGCCGGAGTGTTTACCCTGAATGTCGAAAAAGCGGATTTCGCGGAAATTGAACAGATCGCCGTAGAAGCGGAACCACTTGTCCATGTTCCCCTTGTGGACGTTATGGGTCAGGTGATCGAGGTAGTGGAAGCCCACGCCCTCCGGGTGCGCCTTGCCGACCCAATCGAACTCGGCATTGAAGGGCGAGGCGTCACGGTACTGATCTATGAAATAGATCAGGCTGCCGCCGATCCCGATGATTGCGGGCACATCCATCAACTTTCCCGGACCGTCGAACGGTATGGCACCCCGGCCCACGGCATGATCGAAGGCATGCCGGGCATCTGCGACGCGCCAACCCATCGCCGGGGCGCAAGGCCCATGTTCGTCGACGAAGCGCATTGCGTGGCTGCCGGGCTGGGCGTCGATCAGATAGGTAATATCGCCTTGCTGCCAGATCTCGACGGCGTCGGTCTTGTGCGTTGCGACATGAGAATAGCCCTGCCGGGTGAAAACGTCGCGCAGCATCTGTGGATCTTCATGCGCGAAAGCGACAAAGGCGAAACCGTCGGTTCCGGCCGGATTATCGGCACTGATTTCGGCATAGGGGGCGTGATGCGGGAACGGACCCATAAGTGATCTCCTTCGAATTTGCCTGTACGATACTGGCTCGGCTCTGATCCTTGTGCGCATTATCAGGGCTATCATTGCAGTTGCGCGCATTCTTCGCGCATCTTAACTTTTGGGGACGCGATAAACGCGCACCCTTGAGGCTAGCCGTGCTTGATGAAACCGACCGCCATCTTCTTCGTCTTGTTCAGCGCGATGCAACACTTACGGCAGACGCGCTTGGTCGCGCCCTGAACCTGTCGCCCAGTCAGGCGGGACGGCGGCGCGCCCGACTGGAAACGGACGGTCTGATCCGGGCCACGGTCGCCCGGCTCGACCCATTCAAACTGGATCTGAATGTGCAGGCCTTCGTTCAGGTCCAGATGGCGAGCCACGCCCCGGACCGCGCCCGTGCGTTTCTGCGTTTGCTGGAGACAGAACCGCGCGTCGTGTCGGTCTGGACGATGACGGGCGAGGCGGATTATCTGCTGCGCGTCTGGTGCCACGACCTGACGGCGCTGAACGATCTCATCCACTGTGTCCTGCTGCCGCATGATGCCGTGGCCCGCGTTCAAAGCCAGATCGTCATGGACCAACCCAAGCGGGATGGCCCCCTGCCCGTCTGACGCCAACACTGCGTTGCCCGACAGGGCAGTGTGGCCTAGACCCGTGACATGGAATCCTTTCTCTTTCAGGCGGCGATATATCTGGGTGCGGCAACGCTCTGCGTGCCGCTTGCCGTACGATTCGGGCTGGGCTCCGTTCTTGGCTATCTGGTCGCAGGCATCCTGATCGGCCCGGTCACCGGCCTCGTCGGGTCCGAGACCGTGACATTGCAGCATTTCGCGGAATTCGGCGTCGTCATGATGCTTTTCGTAATCGGGCTGGAACTTGAGCCCCGCGCCCTCTGGGAGATGCGGGTCCGATTGCTCGGGCTGGGTCTGGGTCAGGTCTTGCTGACGACCGGCCTCGTGACGGTGACAGCGGCATGGTTCGGCCTGCAGCTTCCCGTCGCAATCGCGATCGGCATGGTGTTTGCACTGTCGTCCACGGCAATCGTCATGCAGACGCTCGATGAAAAGGCCCTGACCTCAACCCGAGGCGGACGCTCGACCTTTTCCGTCCTGTTGACGCAAGACATCGTTGTCATCCCGATGTTGGCCATCATGCCCCTGTTGGCGATCGATTATGGATCGGCGGCCACAGGCAAAGCGGAAACTGAAGGTGAGCCGGCGGCGGTTGGTGACGGCGAAAGTGCCACGATGGTCGCCGATGTCACATCCTGGGTCGACGCCCTGCCCGGTTGGGGGGTCGGCCTGCTGACGATAGGCGCGGTCGCGGTCATTATTCTGGGCGGCACATTCCTGACGCGGCCGGTTTTCAACTTCGCCGGTCGCGCGCGCCTGCGCGAAATGCACACCGTAGTGACGCTTCTGTTCGTGATCGGTGTCGCAGTCATGATGTCGCTGATCGGGCTTTCTCCCGCGCTCGGTACATTTCTCGCTGGTGTTGTGCTGGCCAATTCCGAATTTCGCCACGAGCTGGAGGCGGATATCGAGCCGTTCAAAGGGCTTCTGCTTGGATTGTTCTTTATAACCGTAGGGGCAGGCATCAGCTTTGAAACCTTCGCTTCGGCCCCTCTGATCGTCCTGGGGATCGTTCTGGGCGTAATGTTGGTCAAAGGCGCGATCCTGTATGTTCTGGCTCTCGTTTTCCGCGTGAAGGGGCGAGACCGCATCCTCTTTACACTCAGCCTTGCGCAGGCGGGGGAATTCGGGTTCGTTCTGGTGTCGGTCGGGGTCCAGGATGGCGTCTTCACGGACAGAGTGTCATCCATCCTGCTGCTGGCAGTAGCCCTGTCGATGCTGCTGACTCCGTTTCTGTTCATCGTCTATGAAAAACTTGCCGCACGACAACCCGCAGGCGAGGACGTTCCTGACGATAAAATCGACGAACGGGCCGAAGTTATCATCGCCGGAGTCGGGCGGTTCGGTCAGGTCGTTCATCGCATGCTTCAGGGCGCGGGGCTCCGCACGGTGGTTCTGGACCGGGATATCGAAACGATCCAGTTGCTTCGCCAGTTCGGAATCAAGACTTATATGGGCGACCCGACCAGACCCGAATTGCTGGAAGCTGCTGGACTGAAAACCGCGAAGATTCTGGTTGTAGCAGTCGACAGCCGGGCAGACGCGGTCAAGCTGGTCAAACTGGCGAAAAAGGCTAACCCCGAAATACATATCGTCGCACGCGCGTATGACAGGGTGCATGTCTACGAGTTGTATCGGGCTGGTGCCGATCAGATCGTTCGCGAGATGTTCGACAGCTCCCTGCGGGTCGGGCGATATGTTCTCGAACAGATGGGCTGGTCGGAAACCGAGGCCCATGAAGCGCGCGAAACTTTTTTCCGTCATGACCGAGAGGCGATGCTGAACCTTGCAAAGGTCTGGAAACCAGGTGTGTCGATCAAGGATAACCCCGAGTATACCGAACAGGCCCGCGCCTATAACAAGGATCTGGAAAGCGCCCTGTTGACTCGTTTCGGCGAAGACCCGGCTACAGCCGATGCTCTTACAGGGAACGGCGACGCAACCTGACCCTTTCGGCCCAGGTCGGCGTTTGATGAGTTGGATCGGGTTGTGAATCGGCCACCCCCCGCATCTGATCAAGTAGCGTTCCGAACGCGAACGCAATGACTTCAGCCTGATCGCCACCCCTCGCGTCCGTCATGGTGGCGTCCCGGCACGTTGTTACGACACGGTCGATGGCTTTTGACAGGTTGCTGATCTGGTCATGTATCAATTCGCCGTCGGCCAAGGCATCCAGAACGTCTCCGCCGAGTTTCGAAATAGGAGCGAGCGGTTCCTCTAAAGGCGTTTGCCTCAGGTCCTCCGTACGCTGCATGATCGAATTGAGCAGCCAGATCGCATCGGACGCCGCATCAGCAGCCTGCAGGCGTTGCGTCATGGTACCGTGATCAGCCATCTTGGCGGCCTCGTTTACTTCGCGGGCGGAGCGCAGACTGTCGCGGGCGGCTTGGTGCCCCTTGATGTCTGTATCCGGTTTCTCCTGCGGGGCCTTTTCCGAAACGTTGCGCATGGCGTCTGCCATATGGCGCAGGGCCGCCGACAGATGACGTTCGAACCGGGCGGTTGCGGTATCCGGCCAGATCGTCGCCGACACGATCAGACCTGTAGCCACGCCCAGCGCGATAGCAACAAGGCGCGTGATGGACGCCGTGGTCAGGTCTTCTGTATCGGCGATAGACAGGGCGACCGCGGCGACGACTCCATATGACCACTCCGGTTTGAGCTGGGCAAAGGCGTTTATGATCAGCATCGTGAAAAGAAGCGCGAATGCCGTGCCGAAGCCCGTGGGCAAGACGATCAGGCTGACCAATCCGATCAGCGACCCGATGACCGATGCCGCGATCCGCGTGCGTGCGGCATCTATCGTACCCCCGACACTGGGTTGCAGGATCAGAACGGCCGAAAGTATTGCCACAAAGGCCTCGTCCGAACCGATTGCCCGGATAACGATATAAGAAACCATGGCGGCAATCGCGCTCTGGATTGACAGGCGGGCCGCATCGCGAAGCGTTGCATTATCGTAGTCCAGCCCCATTCGGGACAGAAATCGGGACACTATACGAAAAATCTGCATGGTCCTGAACGCGCGTCCTTCGCCGGGGTTCCGGACGCGCGCTCAGATCAGAGGCCCTTGGCCTGATAGCTTGCCGCAATCCGGCCGATCGAGACGATAAAGCCCGCTGTCCGGAGGTCGGGAACCGCATCGCGGGAATGCCAGACTTCGCGCATCGCGCCGTAGGCCGCGCGCATCGTATCGTCGAGACCGGATCGAACGAGTTCCAGTTCACCCGCGCCCCGCAGGTAGTTCTTCTTGAAGTCGTCCGAGAGCGTCCAGGCCACCTCCTTGTTTTTCGACAGCCGCTCCAGCTCATTCACCAGCACATGATGTCGGGCTTCCTCCGCGCGGCGCTGCATTCGACCGAAGCGGATATGGCTCAGGTTCTTGACCCACTCGAAATAGCTGACCGTGACACCGCCAGCATTGGCGTAAAGATCGGGGATGATGACGCAGCCGCGTTTCTGCAATATGTCGTTCGCCCCGGCTGTGACCGGACCGTTCGCCGCCTCGATGATCAGCGGCGCCTTGATGCGGTCGGCGTTCCCTTCGTCGATCACTCCTTCCAGCGCCGCCGGGATCAGGATGTCGCAGTCGATTTCCAGCAACTTGGCACCATCGGGCTCATATGTAGCGCCGGGGAAGCCTTTCACGCCGCCGTTTTCACGAATGTGCAGATGCACCATGTCGACATCGAGGCCGGCTTCATCATGAATCGCGCCGTCGCGCTCGATGATGGCGATGATCTTGGCCCCATCCTCCCGCGACAGGAAGCTGGCGGCATGGAAGCCCACGTTGCCCAGACCCTGAACCACGACTCGCTTGCCGTCGAGCGTGCCGGTCAGGCCCGCGATCTTCATGTCATCGGGGTGACGGAAAAATTCCCGCAGCGCATATTGCACACCCCGGCCCGTCGCTTCGGTCCGACCGGCGATGCCGCCCGCATTCAGCGGTTTGCCGGTAACGCAGGCATTTCCGTTGATGTCCGTGGTCTTCATGCGTTTGTACTGATCGGCGATCCAGGCCATCTCGCGCTCGCCGGTTCCCATGTCGGGGGCGGGGACGTTCTGACTGGGGTTGATGAGGTCGCGCTTGATCAGCTCATAGGCGAACCGTCGGGTGATCTGCTCCAGCTCATGCGGTTCCCATTGGGTCGGGTCGATGCACAACCCCCCTTTGGACCCGCCGAATGGCGTTTCGACCAGCGCGCACTTGTAGGTCATCAGCGCGGCAAGGGCCTCGACCTCATCCTGGTGGACGGCCAGCGAATAGCGGATGCCGCCCTTCACGGGTTCCATATGTTCGGAGTGGACGGAGCGATATCCGGTAAAGGTGTGGATCGCGCCCCGCAGGCGCACCCCAAAGCGAACGGTATAGGTCGCGTTGCAGACCCTGATCTTCTCGACCAGCCCGGGACCAAGGTCCATCATACCGACAGCCCGGTCGTACATCGCGTTAACAGAGGCGCTGAAGCCCCCTTGTTGGGTAACCATTGTGTCGTATCCTCCGAAGCTGCGGTGCGTGTGCGCAAAGTTCCATGACCCACGATAGAGGCTGGATCGGGAAACGACACCTCCATTAGGGCAAGATCATATAAATCCTATGAACAATGCCTTGCTTTTTCCTCATTCACGCCCGGCAGACACCCTGATCGGGGTCAATAAAAAGCGGCGCGACTCAGTTTTGTCGCATCTCGTTAACCTTATTAATTTGAGTGGTATCTGCCGTGATCCGCGATTATGAAAACCCGCCCCGACCAGCCGCTGCCAAGGCTGCCCTCGCCTTCGGACAGCGCGAGGACGGCAGTTTGACGATCTTCGGATTGATGGTTTTCATGTTGATGATGGTCGGCGGCGGGATCGCCCTCGACATCATGCGCTCGGAGTTGAAACGGACCGAGCTGCAATATGCGGTCGACCGCGCAGCGCTCGCCTCGGCTGGCCTTGACCAGAACCGTGATGCGGAAGCCATCGTGAAAGACTACATCCGGGCGGCAGGCATTGACGAAGAAAGCGTCGAGGTGACGTCCACAGTCCAATCCGATGCCCGCACGGTGGAGGTCACCGGCTCGGCGGACGTGAATAGCCTCTTCATGGACCTTCTGGGCGTGGAAACCCTTCGTCAGCCGGTGCGATCGGTTGCCCTCGAGCGGCGGACCGAACTGGAACTGTCACTGGTCGTGGATATCTCCGGTTCGATGGGGGGCGCCAAGATCGAAACCCTGCGCACTGCCGCGTCGGACTTCGTGGCCGAACTTCTGCGCGGTCGCACCGATCTGACGTCAATTTCCCTCGTGCCCTACAATGACCGGGTGAATGCCGGGTCGCTGGTCGGTGGTGTCTTCGACCTGACCGAAGAGCATCCGTTCTCGAACTGCGTCGTTTTTTCGGATGCGGAATATCGTCGCCTGGATCAGCCCAATGGCTTTCCGTTGCAGCGGATGGGCCATTTCGACTTCCGGACGAGCTACCGCTCGGGGAACTCGCCCGGTCTGGTCGAAAACCCGAACTGCCGCACGGATGAATATGGTGCGATCCTGCCTTGGTCCAACAACGTGACCGAGCTTCAGAACCGTATTTCGGCCCTGCAAGCCGGCAGCTGGACCGCAATGGATCTGGGTGTGAAATGGGGCAGCCTGCTTCTCGACCCTTCGTCGCGCGATGAACTTGCTACCCTGAGCATTGACCCGGACGTCTCCGACGCAGAGCGGGTGAACGCCAACTTCGTCGGACGTCCGGTCGACTATAATACCGATGGCACGCATAAGGTGCTGGTGGTGATGACCGATGGCGTCAACACTCAGCAGTGGGATCTGAAACCCTCCCGCAAAACCGGCGCTTCGGGCATCTATGTCTATCGCGAGCCGCTGTCCGTTGTCTGCGAGAATTACCGTGCCAATGCGACGGTCTACAGTAACGGCAGCCGATCCGACGGCATCTGGCCCGAGGATGTGGCCCTGTGCGAAGGCTGGGTCGATGCCGGTCGCCCCGACCCGGCGGACAACACTCCATTCAATCTCAGCGTGCTGGGTCAGACAATCAGCCTGAACCTGTTCGGTTTGAACGGCAGCGGCTGCGGCACGGTCGGAGATCTGAACGAAGCCCTTTGCCAAGCCTATTACGATGACGATCAGGACAACACCTACGCCGTGCGCTTCTCGGTCTACGACCCCGCGGAAAACGAATACTGGATCGACCATCAGAACCGCTACAGAACATCGGTTTATGGTGGCACCGCCGCGCGGCGTCTGGACTGGGCCGAAGTCTTCGGATCGCTGACCATGAGCTATATTGCAAACGACATCATGAGCGGCATGACCTTCAACACCCGCGTCGATTACTTCTATTCATGGGAAACGACCCATGGGCAGAGAGAGGCCGACACCAACCTGTCGAATATCTGCAAGCAGATCAGGGATCAGGGTGTGGTCATCTATACCATCGCCTTCCAGGCGCCCTCCGACGGCAAGGCCGCGATGCGCGATTGCGCCGGCGACGGTGACGTCTCGATGGGCGATAACTTCCGGGCCCGCTATTTCGAGGTCGAGAACCTCGATATCGAATCCGCCTTCGATGACGTGCTGGCCTCTGTCTCGCGCCTGCGGTTGGATCAATGACACGGCGCGCCCTCCCCCTTGTCGGGCAATTGGCCCGCGCCTGGGGTACCCTGTCCCGTGCAGTCGTCGGACGCTTCGACAATGCGGCCTGCCCCGGCCAATGCGATGCGGAACGGGGTGCCGCCTCGGTCGAATTCGTCCTTCTTCTGCCCGCATTCCTGATGGTCTTCATCTCATCCTTCGAGGCGTCGATCATGCTGACACGTCAGGTCATGCTGGAGCGCGCGGTGGATATCGTCGTGCGCGACATCCGACTGGACACCGGCAGTACGGTCACCCAGGGACAGGTTCGCGCCAAAGTCTGCAACCGGGCGAAAATTCTGCCCGACTGCAGCGAGAACCTGGTGATCGAAATGACCGAAATCGACCAGATTACCTATTCGACGCCCGATACAGATGCTCCTTGCGTGAACCAACTGACTTCGATCGTGCCGCCGTCGCGCTTTGCCGCCAACCGGACCGGTCGGATGATCCTGCTGCGGGCCTGTTATTCTGTGCTTCCGACATTGCCGCTTTCTGTGATGGCAGGGAACCGCACCTTGGGATCGCATCTGGTGAATGACGAAGACGGATCGTTCCGCATGGTGACGTCGAACGCTTTTGTCGTCGAATCGAATTGAGGATGACGCAGATGAAGACCATTCTTTCGCGCCTCCGGACCGCCACGCGCCACTTTGCATTCGAAGACCGCGCCTCGCTTTCGATCGAAGCCGCGATCATCCTTCCGGTCATCGCCGCACTCTATGTTGCCGGCTACCAGTATTTCGACGGTTACCGCCGTGAATCGCAGATGTTCAAGGCCAGCTATGCTGTTGCGGATATGCTGTCGCGTCGGCTTAGCCTGCTGAGCCCGCAGGATCTGGATGGTCTGGAAAGCGTCTACGAAACGCTGACCTTCTCGGAAGATGCCAGCTATATGCGCTTCACGGAGGTGCGGCGCACCGACGATGGGCTGGAAGTCGTCTGGTCCTATGCGACCGATGGGCAGCCCGCCTTGACGACAACCCGCCTGCAAAGCTTCCTCGACAAGATTCCGCGCCTCGACAAGAACGAGCGCCTCACTCTCGTCGAAGCCTATACTTATGATTCTCCGTTCTTTTCCGTCGGTCTAGAAGATCGGATCATCCCGAACTTCGTACCAATCAGCCAGAGGTACTCGGCCCGTCTGGCCTTTGCGCCCGGCGAGAACCAGGAAGGCAACACCAGCGTCAACAACAACAACCTCGACTGCGGCACGGAAGTAGTGCTGATCGACGGTGTCCCGCTCATCGGTCTTGGAAACTGTACCGCAGGCTGAGGTCTGCGCCACGCGTGCAGTGTCTCGAATGGCGAAACGCCGCCATCCATTCGGGATCGGGCGGCGTCTGGCGTACCGGTAGGTTTCGTGTTCGCACACGCTCGGGCGACAATCGCCGCCGACGGTCGCCCACAGGTCCATGATCGTGCTGCGCCCTCTCGACTCTGGCAGGTCGCAGGCCGATATTGCGGCAATGCGCCTGCCCGACAGCTTCCTCGACGATCTTCGCAACCGGCTGAGCCTGTCTCATGTCGTCGGGCGCAAGGTGACGTGGGACATGAAGAAGACGAACCAGGCCAAGGGCGACTGGTGGGCCCCCTGCCCGTTTCATCAGGAAAAATCCGCCAGCTTCCACGTCGACGACCAGAAGGGATTCTACTACTGCTTCGGCTGTCAGGCGAAAGGCAACGTCTTCGGCTTCGTGCAGGAGACCGAGAACGTCGGCTTCATGGAAGCTGTCGAAATTCTTGCAGGCGAGGCCGGGATGCCGATGCCCGCGAAAGACCCGAAGGCCGCCCAGAAGGCCGATCTTCGCACCCGTCTGGCCGAGGTTACCGAAGAGGCCGTGAAATGGTTTCGCCTGCAGCTTGAGACGCAGGCCGCCACGGATGCACGCGCCTATCTGGAACGCCGGGGCCTGAACCGCACCACCCTCGACCGCTTCGAGATCGGGTTCGCGCCCGATGCCTCCGACCTGCTGATGAATGCGCTGACCGACAAGGGCATTCCATTCGACCTTATAGAAGGGGCCGGCCTGGCCGTTCCTGCCGAAGATGGCAACGCGGCCCGCGACCGTTTCATTCACCGGATCATCTTTCCGATCCGCGACCCAAGAGGACGCTGCATCGGGTTCGGCGGTCGGGCGATGAACCCGAATGCCAAGGCGAAATACCTGAACTCGCCCGAAACCGTGCTGTTCGACAAGGGGGCCAACCTCTATAATCTCGGACCCGCGCGCACTGCGGCGGGCAAGGGTCAATCCCTTGTCGTGGCAGAGGGTTACATGGACGTCATCGCCCTGTCGCAAGCCGGGTTCGAGGCATCCGTCGCACCGTTGGGCACCGCCGTCACCGAACGTCAGCTGCAGATGCTGTGGCGCGTCACGCCCGAACCGCTGATCGCGCTGGACGGCGACGTGGCGGGACAGCGTGCGGGGCTGCGTGTGGTGGATCTTTCGCTGCCTCTGATCGAAGCGGGTCAATCCCTGCGCTTTGCCATCCTGCCCGAGGGCAAGGACCCGGACGATCTGATCCGCGACGGCGGGCCGAAGGCGATGCAGGCCGTGCTGGACGAGGCCCGGCCCATGCTGTCGCTGCTGTGGCACCGCGAAGTGGTCGGTAAGTCCTTCGACAGTCCCGAGCGTCGTGCGATGCTGGACCGCGACCTTCGGGCCGTCGTGCGCCGGATCAAGGACCCCAGCCTGCGACGACATTACGGCGAGGAAATCGCCCGCCTGCGCGCCGAATTGTTCGGACCCGTCGTGCCCCGCGGCGACGGTGGCGGGCTGCGGGGCAACCGCGAATTCGTCTCGACTAAATCCCATGCGCAAAACCGCCCCTTCACGCCCGGCAAACGCTGGCAGCCACCTGCGCAGGCCACGACAACGGCGCGCACCTCGGATCTGGCGGTGGGCAAGACCAGCCCCGACACATTGCTGGAACAGGTCATCCTTGCCGGATTGGCCCTGCATCCGTCGCTGATCGGGGAGTTTTCCGATCTGCTCGAGGCGGGCCACTGGACGCGGGACGAGCATCTTTGGCTGGCTCAGGTATTGATTGCACTGGAGCCGCAAATCGGCGCGGAGGCGGCACGGATCACCATTGACGAGCGTCTTGGCCACGAAGCCCTTGAAATACTTCTGGCGCAGCGCCATGTCCGCATCTCGCCTCTGACCCGTACCGATGTGGACGGGGCGCGGATGTGCATTCGGGATGCGCTGGCGCGACTTGATGCGCGGCGGGGGGCCGACCGGGAACGCCGGGAGGCGATCGAGGATTTCGAGGACGGAGCCGATGAGGCAATGACCTGGCGGCTGGCGCAGGCTGGGCGCCTTCGTGACAACAGCCAGCGGATGGCACGGAGTGATGACTTGGACGGGGCGGATGAAGTCGGCCTGTCCACCTACTTGCAGGACCTTCTGGACACGAAGGTTTGGGAAAAAGCTAAGAAAAAGTGATTCGGGGTGCGGCTCCGTTCGATTCGCGCTAGTGATTCGCCAGACGAACCATGAAGAATCACTCCTCTGATCGGAGCGCGGCGATGGCCAAAGATACGGACGACGAAAAGCAACAGGATCCGGATGGCGATCACTCGCTCGATATGAGCCAGGCGGCTGTCAAAAAGATGATCGCCGAGGCACGAACGCGGGGCTACATCACCTACGATCAACTCAACCAGGTTCTGCCGCCCGAACAGGTATCGTCCGAGCAGATCGAGGATGTGATGTCGATGCTGTCCGAGATGGGCATCAACATCGTCGAGGCCGAGGAAACCGAGGACGAGGACGAGGACGACGATCAGTCTGGCGGGTCCACTGCCGTAGTCGATGCGTCGAAAAAGGGTGGCGACGTTGCCACGACCGAGGGCGGTGCCGAAAAGCTGGACCGGACCGATGATCCCGTGCGGATGTACCTGCGCGAAATGGGGTCCGTCGAATTGCTGTCGCGCGAAGGCGAAATCGCCATCGCCAAGCGGATCGAGGCCGGTCGCAATACTATGATCCTGGGTTTGTGTGAAAGCCCGCTGACCTTTCAGGCGATCACGATCTGGCGGGACGAATTGCTGTCCGAGGATATTCTGCTGCGCGACGTGATCGATCTGGAAACCACATTTGGCGACCAGATGGAGGAGGAGAGCGAGACTGCTGTGGTTGGCACCGCTCCCGTATCTGGGGCAGCTCCGGACGCAGGCACCAAGCCTGAACTCGATGCCGACGGCAATCCGATTACGGACGCGGATGACGAAGACGACGAAGACGAAGGCGCGAATATGTCGCTGGCCGCGATGGAGGCGGCTTTGAAGCCGCGTGTCCTGGAAACGCTCGACGTGATCGCAAACGACTACATCAAGCTGGCCGAGATGCAGGACCTCCGGATCAGCGCCACGCTGAACGAGGACGATACGTTCTCGAACAAGGCCGAGGACGAGTATCAAAAGCTGCGCTCCGAGATCGTCGAACTGGTCAATGCGCTGCATTTGCACAACAACCGGATCGAAGCCCTGATCGACCAGCTCTACGGGATCAATCGTCGGATCATGTCCATCGACTCGGGCATGGTGAAGCTGGCGGATCAGGCGCGCATCAACCGTCGCGAATTCATCGAGGAATATCGCGGCCATGAACTGGACCCGGGCTGGGTCGATCGCATGACCGAGAAGACCGGGCGCGGCTGGCAGGCCCTGTTCGAGCGGTCGCGCGACAAGGTCGATGAATTGCGCGGCGACATGGCACAGGTTGGTCAATACGTCGGCGTCGACATCAACGAGTTCCGCCGCATCGTGAACCAGGTCCAGAAGGGCGAGAAGGAAGCCCGTCAGGCCAAGAAGGAAATGGTCGAAGCCAACCTGCGTCTCGTGATTTCCATTGCCAAGAAATACACCAATCGCGGCCTGCAATTCCTCGATCTCATTCAGGAAGGCAACATCGGTCTGATGAAGGCCGTCGACAAGTTCGAGTATCGTCGCGGGTACAAGTTCTCGACTTATGCGACGTGGTGGATTCGTCAGGCGATCACGCGCAGCATCGCCGATCAGGCCCGCACGATCCGTATCCCGGTCCACATGATCGAGACGATCAACAAGCTGGTCCGCACCGGCCGCCAGATGCTGCACGAGATCGGTCGCGAACCGACACCCGAAGAACTGGCCGCCAAGCTGCAGATGCCGCTGGAAAAGGTTCGCAAGGTGATGAAGATCGCCAAGGAGCCGATCTCGCTCGAAACGCCGATCGGCGACGAGGAGGACAGCCAGCTTGGAGATTTCATCGAGGACAAGAACGCCGTTCTGCCGCTGGACAGTGCCATTCAGGAAAACCTGAAAGAGACGACGACGCGTGTCTTGGCATCGCTGACCCCGCGCGAGGAACGCGTCCTGCGGATGCGGTTCGGCATTGGTATGAATACCGATCACACCCTGGAAGAGGTCGGCCAGCAGTTCTCGGTGACCCGCGAACGCATCCGTCAGATCGAGGCGAAGGCGCTGCGCAAACTGAAGCATCCGTCGCGGTCGCGCAAACTGCGTTCGTTCCTCGATCAGTAAGTGAAATATGAGCCGCGTGCCGCTCAGGTCATCCTATTACCTGAGCGGCCAGGTCTCTGGTGCCATAGTCGTATCGCGGACGTTGACCGGTGGGCCCGTCACGACCAATGTCTCGGATCGGATGGCCGAGTATTACACGGCTGAAAGCGCTGCAATCGTGGCACGGGTATACGCCAGTGATTTTGCGCGTCTCCGGTATTCGACAGACCTTTCCGAGGCCCGATAGAATTCCCTGGGTCTTTCACGGCTCACACAACAGCGGGAGGAGCGCTCCCGCTGCCGCATGGCAACGCGGTATCTAGTACCTTCCGGACTACTTCTTCCCGTCTTCGAGGATGAACGTCACCATCATGTTGACCTGATAGTGGTCCACCTTTCCGTCCTCGACGCGGACATACTGCTCCTTGACCCAGGCGCTCTGGACATTGCGCAATGTGTCGTTGGCGCGTTCGACACCGAGGGCCACGGCGTCATCGAAGCTCTTCTTCGAGGTAGCGGAAATTTCTGTTACGCGGGCGATACTCATGTTCTGATCCCTTTCAACTGTGTCGGAACAGGTTGCGGGCTCGGCTGTCGTCAGGTCAAGGAAACATGCCGCAACCCGAGTTTGCGCGGACGTCCGCTGCCCGCACGGGGTCCGGCTAGACGCGGAGGCACATTGGAAGATGCCGCATCGCACTTGCCACACCACCATTAGAACGGCACACTACCCGCGCACCTAGGATTGGTCCCTTGCGCCAGATGTCGCTGGACCGAAGACCCGGAGATCTATCATGCGTTGCCCCTTCTGCGGAAATGTCGACACCCAGGTGAAGGATTCCCGACCGGCCGAAGATCACGTCGCCATCCGCAGACGTCGGTTCTGTCCGTCCTGCGGGGGCCGGTTCACGACCTATGAACGGGTGCAACTACGCGATTTGGTGGTTATTAAATCCAGCGGCAAACGCGAGGAATTCGACCGTGCCAAGCTGGAGCGCTCGATCCGCATCTCGATGCAGAAGCGGCCCGTCGATCCTGAACGGATCGATCAGATGATTTCCGGCATCGTGCGGCGGTTGGAATCGATGGGCGATACCGACATCAAGTCAACCACGATCGGCGAGATCGTGATGGAAAGCCTCGCCCGGATAGACACCGTCGCCTACGTTCGTTTTGCCAGCGTCTACAAGAACTTCCAGGCCGCAGACGACTTCGAAGACTTCGTTCACGAACTGCGCCCCCCCGCCGACCCGTGATCGATCCCCGCTTCATGGCCCACGCCCTGGGTCTGGCACGGCGCGGTCTGGGCCGGGTCTGGCCAAACCCGGCCGTCGGCTGTGTGATCGAACGGCATGGCGTGATCCTGGGCCGCGCGCGGACCGCCGACGGGGGCAGGCCTCATGCCGAAACACGCGCCTTGGCTCAGGCCGGTGGTGCGGCGCGCGGGGCAACGGCCTATGTCACGCTGGAGCCTTGCGCGCACCATGGCGCGACCCCGCCATGCGCGCAGGCCCTGATCGATGCGGGTATCGCGCGGGTCGTTATCGCCGCTCGCGATCCGGACCCCCGCGTCGATGGGGGCGGGATCGCGATGCTGAGGGCCGCCGGGATAGAAGTGATTGAAGGCGTTCTGGACAGCGAGGCAAGGTCGCTGCAGCAAGGGTTTCTGACACGCCTCGCGCAGGGTCGCCCGTTTGTTACGTTGAAACTCGCCACCAGTATCGATGGTCGTATCGCGACGGCAAGCGGCGACAGTCAGTGGATCACCGGACCGGAAGCACGGGCTCATGTCCATGCGCAGCGGGCTTGCCACGATGCCGTGATGGTCGGTGCCGGAACCGCACGCAATGACGATCCGCAACTGACGGTGCGCGGAATGGGCGAGGTGCCGCAGCCCGTCCGCATTGTCCTGTCCCGGCGTCTGGACCTGCCTGTCGACAGTGCAATGACCCGTGGCACGGCCCCGGTCTGGATGGTGCACGGCAGCAAAGCGCCAGAAGATCGCCGCGCCGCCTTCTCAGCCAGGGGTGTCAGCCTGATTGCCTGCCCCGCCGGGCCGGGTGGGCATGTCGACCTGACGGCCGCGCTGTCTGAACTGGCCCGGCGCGGATTGACGCGGCTATATTGCGAGGGCGGTGGCACGTTGGCCGCGGCATTGCTGTCCGGAAACCTGGTGGACCGGCTGGATTGCTATACCGCCGGACTGGCCCTGGGGGCCGAGGGCACGCCCGCACTCGGGGCAATGGGGCTCAGCGCCCTGTCCGATGCGCCGCGTCTGCGCCTGTCGGAGGTTCGAACGCTGGGGCCCGACATCCTGCACCGCTGGACCGCCGGTTAGACCATCCGGTCAGACTTCGGTGGCGATCTTTTCGGCCAGATCCGTCCGCTCCCACGAAAAACCACCGTCCGCCTCGGGCGCACGACCGAAGTGACCATAGGCAGCCGTGCGCTGATAAATCGGCTTGTTCAGGCCCAGATGTATGCGGATGCCGCGCGGCGTCAGATCCATCACCCGATCCAGCGCGCGTTCGATCGCAGGCTCTTCGACCTGCCCGGTGCCATGCGTATCGACATAGATCGACAGCGGCTTCGCCACACCGATCGCGTACGACAGTTGCAGTGTGCAGCGTGTCGCCAGTCCGGCGGCGACTACGTTCTTCGCCAGATACCGCGCAGCATAGGCGGCGGAACGATCCACCTTGGTCGGGTCCTTGCCCGAGAAAGCTCCGCCGCCATGCGGGGCCGCGCCCCCATAGGTATCGACGATGATCTTGCGCCCGGTGAGGCCCGCATCGCCGTCCGGCCCGCCGATCACGAAGATGCCGGTCGGGTTCACGTGCCAGACCGTATCGTCATGAATCCAGCCGTCGGGCAGAACGTCGCGGATATACGGCTCAACGATGGCGCGGATGTCGGCCTGCGTCTGCGTCTCATGCGCGTGCTGCGTCGACAGGACGATGGACTCGACCGCCACCGGCACGCCGTCTTCATAACGCAACGTCAGCTGCGACTTGGCGTCCGGCAGCAGCGTTGGTTCGGTCCCGTCCTTTCGCACTTCGGCAAGACGGCGCAGCATCGCATGGGCGTAGTGGATGGGCGCGGGCATCAAATCGGGTGTCTCGGAACAGGCATAGCCGAACATGATCCCCTGATCGCCCGCGCCCTCTTCCTTCTGGTTGGTCGCGTCCACACCCTTGGCAATATGCGCCGACTGGCCGTGCAGAAGATTCGTCACCTCGACCGTGGCGTGATGAAACTTGTCCTGTTCGTAACCTATATCGCGGATGCAATCGCGGGCGATCTGCTCAATACGACCCAAGTAGTCGTCCAGCGCCGCCTTGTCGGACAGCCCCACCTCGCCACCGATCACCACGCGGTTTGTCGTCGCGAAGGTTTCGCAGGCGACGCGGGCCTCCGGTTCCTCGGCCAGAAAAGCGTCGAGGACGGCGTCCGAAATCCGGTCACAGACCTTGTCAGGGTGACCTTCGGACACGGATTCCGAGGTGAAGGAATAATTCTTGCGACTGCTCATGAAGTGCTCCGATTATGAACCGCGCCCCGTCAGGAAGCCGTTGGGACGGTTGGTGTCTTCGCTAGGTGGGATTGCGAACGAGGGCAACCGGATTTCGAACCCTGTGCCACAGCAGAAATGCAGTCAGGAGCAGCAACACCATGAGAGCCGCCCAGTCTCCAGTCATGATATAAAGCGTCGGGGGCAGTGCGGGCGGCAAGGCTGCGTCGAGGTGCCCGGCCTCTCCCAGTGGCAGCGACCCGAGAATGTTGCCCCGCGCGTCGATGACCGCCGATACCCCGGTATTCGCGGCGCGCAGCAGCGGCAGACCGGATTCGGCTGATCGCAACCGCGCCAGAGCCAGATGCTGCTGCGGCCCCGCATTGGCTCCGAACCAGGCGTCGTTGGTCAGGTTCAGAATCGCCTTCGGGCGATCTACCTGCCGCAATATCTGGGGAAAGATGGTTTCGTAACAAATCAGGGGCAACACCGTTCCGATTTCCGGCAGGTCCATCAGAACAGGTCCGTCGCCCGGCACGAAGCCACCCGCCAGCTGCGCCGCGAGGGGGCCTAATCCGAACATTTCAAAAAAGCCCTTCAGGGGCAGGTATTCTCCGAACGGAACCAGTCGGAACTTGTCCTGTACCTGGGCGACGTCGCCCCCCTCACCCGTCAGCATCACGACCGAATTCCGCGGCCTGCCGTCCTCGCCGTATCGCTGCGCTCCGATGACGACCGGTTTGCCACCCGCCGCCGTGGCGATGACAGGCCGCAGATCGTCGGAGTATCGCAAAAGCTGTGGCAGAGATGTTTCGGGCCAGACGACGGCATCCGGCGCTCGGCCAAGCGGAGCGGCCGCGGTTTCGGCAAGCCCGCGCTGGAAGAATACGTAAATGAAATCCGGGTCCCATTTCTGACTTTGCGGCGCATTCGGCTGCACCAGCCGGATGACCGGCGCATCGTCGGGCACGGCGGGTGCATCCGGCAGGGTCAGTGCCAGACCGAATGGCAACAGCCATATCGCGACCCCCGATGCCATCCGCACCGGGGTCCGCGCCGCGATCAGGGCAGCTCCCAGAAGCACCATCAAACCCAACCCATGCGCACCGACATAGGCCGATGCCGTAAGGGCAGGCGATCCGATCAGGATATGCCCCGGCAGGCCCCAGGGAAACCCGGTCAGCACGTAGGACCGCAAAAGCTCGGCCCCCGCCAGCGCCACGCCGACCCCGATAGGCCCGCCCGACAGGCGCATCCCCAGCCAGCCTGCAACCGCCCAGAACAGCCCGAAACCCAATGAGAAGCCAAGCAGGGCGAAAGGTGCGAGCCATCCGGTCAGGGCCGCGTCCACCAGGAAAGGTTCTATGATCCAGTTCAGGGCAAGCGCGAAATGGGCCATGCCGAACAGCAGACCGGCCAGGAAGGGCCAGCGCGCCACCGTGATGGAATAGATCCCGACGACATAGGCCGGCAGCGCCAGCCACCACAACTCCCACGGGGCCTGACCCAACGCGGCGGCAAGTCCCGCGAGAACGGGAAGAAGGTGGTGAAGGTGGCGCATTCTCAGGCGGCTTGCGGCATACGAAGGCGCAGACGCTTGATCCGGCGGGGGTCGGCGTCGACTACCTCGATCTCGGCGCCCGACGGATGGGGAATGACCTCGCCGCGTTCGGGCACACGCCCGGCCAGCATGAACACCAGCCCGCCCAGCGTATCGACCTCTTCTTCATCCTCGGAGTCAACCAGCCGAAAACCGATCTCGTCCTGAAAATCGTCGATGGGCGTGCGGGCCAGCGCCAGATAGCAGCCGGTCTTCTCCTGCCGCCAGAACTTGCCTTCCTCCTGATCGTGCTCGTCCTCGATCTCGCCAATGACCTGTTCGATCAGGTCCTCCAGCGTCACCAGACCGTCGACGCCACCATATTCGTCGATCACCAGCGCCATATGGATGCGCTGCGTCTGCATCTTGGTCAGCAGCACGCCAATGGGCATCGACGGCGGCGCATAGATCAGCTTGCGCAGCAGGGGGCGCATGTCGAACGTCTTGTCGCGATCACCGTTGAATCCATGGTTCAGCGCCAGATCTTTCAAATGGATCATGCCCAGCGGCTCGTCGAGCGTATTCTCGAACACCGGCAGGCGCGTCATCCCGGACTGGCGGAATTTGGCAACCAGATCCGGCAGCGAGATATCGACCTGCACGGCCACCACCTCGGCGCGCGGGATCAGCACATCGTCCAGCCGCTTCAGCCGAAGGTTCAAAAGGCCAGGCATCGGACGCGCTGTCGCCACGTTATCGGTTCGCAACTGTGGATCGGGCATCAAACCGCCGAAAACACGCGCCATGAATCCCGGACGTGCACCGATATGCCCGTCGCTTGCTGTATTTTCGTCCTGCGCGCCCGGCGCGGCGCTAGACGATCCGTCGTTGTCCATCGGACCCGGTGGCCCCTTCCTGTTGATGCGAAACATCGCTTCGCGCATGTCGTATCATTCCCTACCAGACGCATAGGGATCGGGGAAACCCAATCCGGCAAGGATTTTAACTTCGAGCGCTTCCATGCGCGCCGCCTCCGCATCGGTCTGGTGATCGTGCCCCAGAAGATGCAGCGTGGCATGGATCAGCAGATGAATGACATGGGCTTCGAATGGCTTGTCCTGCTCGGCAGCTTCTTGCCTGCAAGTATCGAAGGCGATTGCGATATCGCCCAACTCCGTATCATCCGGCACCTTGCCGGGCATGCGGTCCCCGGACGGCCAGCTCAGCACGTTGGTCGGCACGGGCTTGCCGCGAAAGTCCGCGTTCAACGCGGCGATGCGCGTATCGTCGCAGCCCATGACCGCGACCTCGAAATCGCCGGTCAGGTCCGATCCGCGCAGTGCTGCGGGAATGGCAATCTGCGCCAGACGCTCCAGATCGATCCAGCGCGCGTCTTCGACGATCACGTCGGCGATCATGCCCCGATAAATCCCCAGCCATCGGGTGTGAACCCGAAACGCAGCGCCGCCTCGGTGCAGCGACGCTCCTCGGCATGGATCGTCTCGGGCGTCAGTGGCATGACACCGGTCTGCACTTCGATTGCCTCTTCCGGGTCATCTTCATCCTCGGGGTCGGCCTCGTAATGTTCGACATCGTATCCCGCGTCTTCCAGCCAGCCCATGAATTCTGTCGCATCCGCACCGTCACCAGCCCGGAAATGCAGGTCCAACTGGCCCTGATGCGGCAGGTCGTGCTGCGCCGACATCTCCGCCCAGAGCGCCTCCGTCGCGGCTTTCTGCGCGGCATAATCAAAGCTCATCGCGCGTAATCACGCGGCGCGGCGCGCTCGGCTTCGCGGCGCGCATCATCAGCCTCGTAGGCGGTGATGATCTTGGCGACCAACTGGTGACGCACGACATCGGTGGCGGTGAAGTAATTGAAACTGATCCCCTCCACCCCTTCCAGAATAGCCTCCGCATCGCGCAGACCCGACTGGACACCGCGTGGCAGATCGACCTGCGACCGGTCGCCGGTGATCGCCATCCGCGACCCCTGCCCCAGACGCGTCAGGAACATCTTCATCTGCATGGTCGTCGCGTTCTGCGCCTCGTCCAGAATGACGAAGGCATTCGACAGCGTGCGCCCCCGCATGAAGGCCAGCGGCGCGATTTCGACCCGCTTGTCCTCGCGCAGTTTCTGCAACTGCTTGCCGGGCAGAAAATCGTTCAGCGCATCATACAGCGGCTGCATGTAGGGATCGACCTTCTCGTCCTGTGTGCCGGGCAGGAAGCCCAGCTTTTCGCCCGCCTCGACGGCGGGCCGTGTCAGGATGATCCGGTCGACTTCGCCGGTGATGAATTTCGACACCGCGACCGCGACCGCGATATAGGTCTTGCCCGTTCCCGCGGGGCCGATCCCGAAGGTCAGTTCGTTCTCCAGAAGGTTGCGGGTATAGGCTTTCTGCGCCTCGGTCCGCGGCTCCATCGTCTTCTTGCGGGTGCGGATTTCCAGTTTGGGACCGGCGAACATCTCGGTCTGATCGCCCTGACGCGCGCCATCGTTCTCTTCCTCGGCGCGCAGACGGATCAGACCGTCGATCGCGCCCATATCGACCTGTTTGCCCGATTCGAGCCGGGAATAGAGCGCATTGAGCACCCGTTCCGCCTCGGGGGCAGCTTCACCGTGCACGGCAAGCGCATTGCCGCGATGGACGATTTGCACGCCCATTAATTGTTCGATCTGAGAGAGATGGGCACCGCCGGGACCGACCAGGTCGATCATCAGGCGATTGTCGGGGAAGTCCAGCTGGACGGCGATTTTGTCTTCGGGGGCAAGCAGAGTGGCCAAGCACGCATCCTTCTAGGGAGTATCAACAGCGGCGATCGCAAAAGGGTGCCCCGAACACGATGGAGCCGCAAGGGAACGTCGGTGGCATGAGCGCGATTTCAACCCCGAATGTAACAGGGCCGCGACGTTTCCGCAGCGACCCCTTCATTGGCACCCGAAAGCAACAGTCAAATTCCGTCGCTGACGTCCTGTCCGCCACGGAACGGACCGGTCACATATTCCGGCGGAGCCGTGTTGCGTCCGCAGACCTGACGTCCGGTGCGCGGGTCGTAACGGGCCGAAAGATATCCTTCCACGCCGTCGTCTATCAGCCAATGTTCACAACCGCGCGGGTCGACCCAGATACCAGGCGAAAGGTCCTGCAGAGACGACCGACCGATCAACCCGCGGTCGATGGTCTTGTCGCCGGTGTTGTCCGATTCGCATGCGGACAGCGTGACGAACACCGCACCGGCGGCGGCGATACGAAGAATGCTCATGTCAGTGTTTCCCCCGGTGCGTCTTTGGCGGTTGATTGCATACGGGAACACCAAGCTCTGTCACATGCGGCGTCATGAAGCCTTCGACACCGTCGTCCATGACCCAATGTTCGCATCCGTCGGGGTCAGTCCAGATCGTGGGCTTGTAGCGTTCGGCCTGAATGCGCCGCTCGGTCGTCGGCTCGGGAATCGTGCGCCCCTTCATCCAGACGCCGCGCCCGGTCCGGTCGCGTACGAAAGTATAGATGTTGCCACGCGAATCCGCGCCGACATCACCGATATTCTGCGCCATCGCGGGGGCTGCTACGACCTGCAGCGCAGCCATACTCAGAAAGGCCATCGCCATCCTGAATGCCTTCGATCCGTCCCGAGCCACACTGAGCCTCCCATATCGTTCCGTCAGAATATCGCGCGACTCACCCCCACGAATCCGACGTCACGATTGCGAAAGACAGAACGGACGGTTGCAGCCGCTGGCTCGCAGACTATCAAATGCGGCGCGCCTGCAAAACCCCATTACTACATATTGCGGCTTATTAGGGCCGAACCCCAATTTTTTCGTCCCCACCTCCGCTTTTCTCGGGACAATTCCGGCTATCCCGGCCTTTCGTCTCCGGAGCGAGCAAAATGCGCCATAATAGATGTCAAACCCCTTCGAGAGCGCTACTCTGACCGATATGCGACGGTCTTTCGCGCGGGGTAACTCGTGATCCGGGGGGATCGGGCCGACGCATGTGTCTGCCATAACCTTCACAGGATAACGTCATGAAAACTCTAACTGCCGCGCTTACCGTTGCCGCGTTGCTTCCGGCATCGGCTGCCTTCGCGCATCAGGGCCACGGCTACAAAGTCCGCCACGCGACCCAGCAGGTGCAACCCCTTAAGGTGCGCGTCAGCTGCCAGCGCTTCTTCAGCGATGAAGTCATCTGGGACCGGCCCAATGGTGTCTTCGTCGATGATCTGCGGGCTGCGGGCTACAACCCGTCCGACTCTCAGTCGATCGCCACGTCGGTGTGCCGCGATGAACGTCTGGTCGATAACCCCGAAGGACTGGGCGACAAGATGCGCGAAATCCTCGCCTCCAATCCGCCCCGTCGCTGAACCGGGTCTCTGCATCCGGGTGCGGGTCCGTCAACGGCCCGCACCCGTCAGATCAGGACACCGGCCAGCGAATTGGTCTTGGCCTCGACGATGCGGACCCGCGCGACCTGCCCCAGCAAGGTATCGGGTGCATCGGCGTGAACCGCCTGTAAATACTCGGATTTGCCGATCAACTGACCGGGATTGCGCCCTGCCTTCTCGAACAGGACCTCCGTTTCGCGCCCGACCATCGCGTTCTGCGTCTCGTGTTGCTGCTGCGTGATCAGCGTCTGCAGACGATGCAGACGTTCGACCGCAATGTCCTGCGGAACGTCTTCTTTCTCTGCGGCGGGCGTGCCGGGGCGCGCCGAATACCGGAAGGAATAGGCCGCTGCATAATGCACCTGCCGCACCAGATCCATCGTCGCCTCGAAATCCGCTTCGGTCTCGCCCGGAAAGCCGACGATGAAATCGCCCGACATCGCCAGATCGGGCCGTACCGCCCGCAGCCGCTCAAGGATCGCCAGGTATTCCGCCGCCGTATGCTTGCGGTTCATCGCCTTCAGAATCCGGTCGCTCCCCGACTGCACCGGCAGGTGCAGATAAGGCATCAGCTTGGCGCAACGCCCATGCGCCGCGATCAGATCATCGCTCATGTCGTTGGGATGCGACGTCGTGAACCGAATACGCGCCAACCCTTCGATCCCGTCCAGCGCCCAGATCAGATCGGCCAGCGACCATGTTCGGCCATCCGGACCGGCCCCGTGATAGCCATTCACGTTCTGTCCCAGCAGGGTGATTTCCCGCACACCGCGCGCCACCAGATCGCGCGCCTCGCCCAACAGACGTTCGACCGGGCGGCTGACCTCGGCGCCGCGTGTATAGGGCACGACGCAAAACGCGCAGAACTTGTCGCAGCCTTCCTGCACAGTCAGAAACGCGGTCGGCCGCGCGGCACTGCGCAGTTTCGGCAGAAGGTCGAACTTGTCCTCCTCCGGCATCTCCGTATCCAGCGCCTTCTCACCCGCATCGACCTTGCGCATCATCGCCGGCAGCCGGTGATAGGTCTGCGGACCGACGATCAGATCGACAAGTGGCTGACGGGCCATGATCTCCGCGCCCTCGGCCTGCGCAACGCAACCCGCGACCCCGATCTTGAGGTTCGGATTGGCCTCCCGCAGCGGTCGCAAGCGGCCAAGGTCGGAATAGACCTTCTCGGCGGCCTTCTCGCGGATGTGACAGGTATTCAACAGGATCAGATCGGCCTCCTCGGGCCGGTCCGTCACCTCATATCCTTCCGGCCCCATCGCTTCGGCCATGCGCTCGCTGTCATAGACGTTCATCTGACAGCCATAGGTCTTGATGTGCAGCTTCTTCGGCGCGCTCATGGCAGGGGTCTCCGCGGGGATACGAGTTGCGCCAATACCGCAGGCCCGCAGCTACCGCAACGCGGCCCCGTTGCGGCCTCGGTAACTTTGCGGGAAGGTGCGCGACGAACGGGCAGGCGGGCGCACTGGATGGACTTTACCTCGACCGAGGATCTGACGGCCCGCGCCGGTGCTCTCGGCACGGGTCTTGCCCTGATGCTGATCTGCGAGGACGACTGCGAAATTGCCAGCACAGTCCGGCATCATTCCGATGCCGGGTTCCGGCAGATCGTGCTGGCCGTGCCCCCCGGCATCACCGTACCCCCGGCCCTGCCCGAAGGTGTGCATCGCCTGACCCTGGACCGACGCCCCGACGACATGGCGACGACCTGCGTGAACGCCCTGATCGCCGGTCGACCCGCCGGGGCCTGGACCGGATACGTCCATAACGCGGAATACATCTACCATCCGTTTGCCGAAACGCGCCGCATCGGCGAAGCCCTCGCCTTCTGCGCCGAAGAACGCCGCGATGCCGTGCTGACCTTCGTGGTCGATCTCTATTCCGGCACGCTGCAGCGGGGTCAGAACGGTGTCGATCCGAACGATGCCTGGATGGACGAGGCAGGCTATTTCGCACTGGCCCGCTGGAGCGAGGACGGCCCCGTCGACCGGCAGCTCGACTTCTTCGGCGGCCTGCGCTGGCGGTTCGAGGAACATATCCCGTGGGAACGTCGCCGCATCGACCGTGTGTCGCTGTTCCGCGCCAGGAAGGGCCTGCGCTTGCTGCCCGACCACCGCCTGTCGGACGAGGAAATGAATACCTACGCCTGTCCTTGGCATCATTCGCTGACCGGCTGCGTCGCGTCCTTCCGCGCCGCCAAGGCGCTTGCCACCAATCCCGGTTCGCGCGCGGCAATCAAGGCATTCCGCTGGGATGGCTCGATACGCTTCGACTGGCAGGCACAACAGTTGATCGACCTGGGCCTGATGGAACCGGGGCAGTGGTTCTGACGGCACGCTCCGGCACCCATGGCGTCCCGACCTTGACCAGACCTCGCAGGCCACCCTGCCCGTCCCTTGCCCGGTTCGCCCAGTCCGGCCGGGCAAACGGCCGCCAGACAAAAACGCGCGCCCCCATTGCCGGGGACGCGCGCCACTCCTCATCTGCGAGGGTCAGTCTTGGGGACGTTCAGACCTCGACAGTCTCGGAGGTTCCTTCCAGTGCGGGCCGCTTCGGCGCGCCCGACGCGATCTCGATCCGGCGGGGCTTCAGGGCCTCGGGGACCTGACGCTCCAGATCTATATGCAGCATGCCATCGGCATGGCTGGCACCCGTGACGGACACGTGATCGGCAAGCTGGAACGACTTCTCGAAGGCACGGGTGGCGATGCCCCGGTGCAGATAGGTCGGCTTGGTCTCGCTCTCGGCCTTGCGGGCAGTCACGATAAGCTGGTTTTCACGCGCTTCGATCGACAGCTCGTCTTCGGCGAATCCGGCCACGGCAATCGAAATCCGGTAATCGTTCTCGCCCAGCTTTTCGATGTTGTAGGGCGGATAGGTCGTCGCCGTGTCGGCGGTCATCGCGCGGTCCAGCTGATTGGCCATGCGGTCGAAACCGACGGTGGCGCGATAAAGGGGGGTCAAATCTAGGGTTCGCATGTCATGCATCCTTGCTTCAAGCGATACGGGACGGTCCCCTCCGAGATGGACAGGGACCGGGTCTGCTGATGCCGGACCCTGTTCAGGCATCCGACACAGAAAAATCTGGGGATCGGACGTAATCGCTTCAAGGGGGGCCGCTGAAAATCCTGACCCCAAAGCCGATCAGGTGCCCCTGCCCGTTTTCTGCTGCAAGGTATCGATCCGCTTCGACGCCTCGGCCTTGGTCAGATCCGGGTCAAACGTCTCGCCCGCCTCTTCGCACAGCGTCTTGAGATAGCTGGCCTGTGCGCCGGTCATCTCCTCGTCACCCGTGGTCCAGTCGTCCGGGTCTTTCTCGGCGTTGCCTGGGGCGTCGGTTTTCGGGGTATCGGTCGTCCTGGTCATGGGAACCTCATCTGGTTGAAGTTCCCTTAACGTTCTTGTTGCGGCCCCGGTTCCCTTCCCGATCTCAGGTCGGCTCGATCAGGTCCCAGCGCGTGCCGAACGGGTCGCGCCAGACGGCCACCTTGCCATAGCTTTCGCTGCGCACCGCTTCCTCGAACACGCCACCTGCCTTCTCGATCTTCCTGGCATCGCGGGCAAAGTTCGTGGTCTTCAGGAACAGGCCGACCCGGCCCCCGAACTGCTGCCCGATGGCTGCGACCTGCGCATCCGTGTCGGCGCGTGCAAAGACCAGGCTTATCGGACCGCAGCGCACCGTAACCCAGCGCTTACGTCCCTGATCGATATCCTCGACCAGTTTGAATCCAAGCCCGTCGACAAAGAAGGCCAGGCCCTTGTCATAGTCGGGCACGAGATAAGCGAAGGAGCCCAGCTTCATTCGCGTCGTCCCCCCGCAAACCGTTCGGCCCAGCCTTGGCGGGTCGCATCGTCGATCTTGGCAAACAGGACGTCCGGCACCGTGAACGCATGACCGGGGGCCAGCACGCGCACCGCTGCATCCACGTCGTCGGGCCAGGCATCGTCCTCTGTCTGCATACCCGCCAGCATTGCCGCAGCGGCATCCGGAATGAACGGGCGCGACAAAACGGCGTAGAGCCGGATCAGGTTCAGCGCCAATCGGATCTGGGCCGCCGCCTGTTCAGGATCGGTCTTGAACGTGGCCCAGGGTGCGGCCTCCTGCAGGTATTCGTTCCCCGCGACCCAGATCGCCCGCAACTCCGCGGCCGCCTTGCGGATTTCGATGGCGTCCATATGCCTCTCATAGGCGCGGATGCGCGTCGTCAGCGTGTCGATCAACGCCGTCTCCGCCGCGCCCCAGTCGCCACCCTCCGGCACCGCCTCGCCGAACTTCGAGCGGCAGAACTTGGTGACCCGGCTGACGAAATTGCCCAGCACGTCGGCCAGGTCCTTGTTCACGTCGGTCTGGAATGCCTCCCAGGTGAATTCGGTATCCTGATTTTCCGGCGCATGGCTCAGCAGCCACCAGCGCCAGTAATCCGACGGCAGGATCTCCAGGGCCTGATCCATGAACACGCCGCGCCCCTGCGACGTGCTGAACTGTCCGCCGTCGTAATTCAGATAGTTGAACGCTTTCAGATAATCGACCGTCTTCCAGGGCTCGCCCGACCCCAGCAACGTCGCCGGAAAGCCCAGCGTGTGGAACGGCACATTGTCCTTGCCCATGAACTGAACATAGCGGACGTCTTCGGCACCTTTATCCTTGCGCCACCAGCGCTCCCAATCGCCGCCATTCGCATCCGCCCATTCGGCGGTTCCGGCGATGTATTCGATGGGCGCGTCGAACCAGACATAGAAGACCTTGCCCTCCATACCGGGCCAGGGCTCATCGCCGCGCATCACCGGAATGCCCCAGTCCAGATCGCGGGTGATGCCGCGATCCTGCAACCCGTCGCCGTCGTGCAGCCATTTCTTGGCGATCGACGTCGTCAGCACTGGCCAGCCATCCTGGCTGTCGATCCATGCATCCAGCCGGTCCTTCAACTGCGACTGCTTCAGGAACAGGTGCTTGGTCGACCGCACCTCCAGATCGGTGCTGCCCGAAATCGCCGAACGCGGGTCGATCAGGTCGGTCGGTTCCAGCTGCTTGGTGCAATTCTCGCACTGGTCGCCCCGCGCCCGCTCGTATCCGCAATTCGGGCAGGTCCCTTCGACATAACGGTCCGGCAGAAACCGTCCGTCCGCATTGGAATAGACCTGCTTCGACGAGCGCTCCTCGATCAGACCGGCCTCGTCCAGCTTGCCCGCGAAATGCTGCGTCAGCTTATGGTTCTGCGGGCTGCTGGATCGTCCGAAGTGATCGAACGACAGGCGGAAACCGTCGGCCAGATCCTTCTGCACCTGCCACATCTCCGCGCAGTATTCCGCAACCGGCTTGCCTGCTTTCTTGGCCGCCAGCTCCGCCGGGGTGCCATGTTCGTCGGTGGCGCAGATGAACATCACCTCGTGCCCCCGCGCACGGGCATAGCGGGCATACAGATCGGCGGGCAATTGCGAGCCGATCAGGTTGCCGAGGTGCTTGATGCCATTGATGTACGGAATGGCCGAAGTGATGAGCGTGCGCTGCATGTGGTTCTCTCGATAGGTCGAAAGGCTTCTAGGCGCGCGACATGGGCCTCGCAAGCCGGGAGCGTGGCGCCAGGCCCGTCATACCGTGGTAATACCTTCGTATGCACCGTCGTAATATGTCGGATTCAGACCGGCAAACGGCGTCAGGTGAACTGTTCCCGCAGCAGCCGTTCCTCCAGCCCGTGTCCCGGATCGAACAGTAGGCGATGACAGATCGCCGGTTCGCTGGCGACTTCGACGGATACGACATCGCGCACCGAATGCCCGTCCGCCTCGGCCATCATCGGCCGTTTATCGGGGGTCAGTACGTCGAACCGGACCCTGGCTTCCTGTGGTAAAAGCGCGCCGCGCCAACGCCTTGGCCGGAACGCCGACATTGCCGTCAGCGCCAGAACGCCGGACCCGATCGGCAGGATCGGACCGTGCGCGGAGTAGTTGTAGGCCGTCGATCCCGCCGGCGTGGAGACCAGTGCGCCATCGCAGACCAGTTCTTCCATCCGCACCCGGTCGTCGACCGTGATCCTGAGCCGTGCTGCCTGCGGCCCTGCGCGTAGCAACGAAACCTCGTTTATTGCCAAAGCCTCGACAATTTCCCCATCGGAACGAGTGGCTTGCATCCGAAGCGGGTTGATGACCGCCTCCTCGGCCCGCGCCAGGCGACCCGTCAGGCCGGTCTCGCGATAGTCGTTCATCAGGAACCCGACTGTCCCCCGGTTCATGCCATATACGGGCGCTTCGACTGCCATCGTTGCATGCAACGTCTCCAGCATGAACCCGTCGCCCCCCAACGCCACGATGACCTGAGCATCCGCTATATCCGTCTGGCCATAGCGGTCCGTCAGCCGCTTCAAAGCGAACTGCGCCTCGGACGTGTCCGAAGCGACAAAGGCGATATTCTTGGCGCGCGGCATTAAGGCCCCCGATGGTTCCGGCACAGGGTTGTCGTGCGCGGATCGGAAAGGCAAGGCGCGCATCGGCGTCGCGGGGAACCCCCGAAGCGCCGCATTGGCGGCTTCAAACCAGACGCGAGGCGGCGTATGACGCCTGCAAGCTGCCCAAAGGAGCCGTGCCATGAACGCCCCCCACCGCGACCCGACCTTCTTTACCGCCACTCTGGCCGACACCGACCCGGAGATCGCCGAGGCCATTCGCCAGGAGCTCGGACGTCAACGCGACGAGATCGAACTGATCGCATCCGAGAACATCGTCAGCCGCGCCGTGATGGAAGCACAGGGCAGCGTCATGACGAACAAATACGCCGAGGGCTATCCGGGTCGCCGCTACTACGGCGGCTGCCAATATGTGGATATCGCGGAAAATCTCGCCATCGACCGAGCCAAGGAATTGTTCGGTTGCAACTTCGTCAACGTCCAGCCGAATTCAGGATCGCAGGCCAATCAGGGCGTGTTCACCGCCTTGTTGAAACCCGGCGACACCATTCTGGGCATGTCGCTTGATGCGGGTGGTCACCTGACCCACGGCGCCAAGCCGAACCAGTCTGGCAAGTGGTTCAACGCGGTGCAATATGGTGTCCGCAAGCAGGACCTGACCCTGGACTACGATCAGGTGCAGGAGTTGGCGACCGAGCATCAGCCGAAGATGATCATCGCAGGCGGCTCGGCCATTCCGCGCATCATCGACTTTGCCCGGATGCGCGAGATTGCAGACAGCGTCGGTGCCATCCTACTGGTGGACATGGCGCATTTCGCGGGTCTGGTGGCCTCGGGTCACTACCCCAGCCCCTTCCCGCACGCCCATGTCGCGACCACCACGACACACAAGACCCTGCGCGGCCCGCGCGGCGGCATGATCCTGACCGACGACGAGACCATCGCGAAAAAGGTCAATTCCGCGATCTTCCCCGGAATTCAGGGCGGCCCGCTGATGCATGTCATCGCGGGCAAGGCCGTGGCCTTCGGTGAAGCGCTGCGTCCGGGCTTTAAGGACTATCAGCTCCAGGTGATCGAGAACGCGCAGGCCTTGGCCGATCAGCTGATGAAAGGTGGCCTCGACATCGTTACCGGCGGCACCGACACGCATCTGATGCTGGTCGATCTGCGCCCCAAAGGCGTCAAGGGCAATGCGACCGAGGCCGCGCTGGGACGCGCGCATATCACCTGTAACAAGAACGGCATTCCGTTCGACGATGAAAAGCCGACCGTTACCAGTGGCATTCGTCTGGGGTCACCTGCGGGGACCACGCGCGGGTTCGGCGTTGATGAGTTCCGCGAAATCGGCGACCTGATCGTCGAGGTGGTCGATGGATTGGCCGCGAATGGACCGGATGGGAATGCGGAGGTCGAAGAAGCGGTTCGCACCAAGGTGCAGGCGCTGTGCGACCGGTTCCCGATCTATCCGGGCCTGTAAGACGCGACTTACACTTGATCTCGGAATACCGTGCTGCGCAATCGGGCAGCGCGGTATTGTCCTGCCCGACACAAGCGCCGCGCGGCGATTGAAAGCCTCGGGACGACCGGATAACCCTTCTGCAAGGACAGCTTCATGCAGGGTGGGACAATGAAGAAAGTATTCGGATCGGCGGCCGAGGCACTCGACGGGCTTTTGCAGGACGGGATGTTCATTGCTGCCGGCGGCTTCGGGTTGTGCGGCATCCCGGAATTGTTGTTGCAGGCGATCAAGGAGGCCGGGACCAGGGACCTGACGTTCGCATCCAACAACGCGGGCGTCGACGACTTCGGCATCGGCATCCTGTTGCAGACGCGGCAGGTGAAGAAGATGATCTCCTCCTATGTCGGAGAGAACGCCGAGTTCATGCGCCAATACCTGTCCGGCGAGCTGGAGCTGGAGTTCAACCCGCAAGGCACCCTGGCCGAACGGATGCGGTCGGGCGGCTGCGGCATACCCGGCTTTTATACCAAGACCGGCGTTGGCACGGTCATCGCGGACGGCAAGGACCACAAGGATTTCGACGGCGAGACATATATCCTGGAGCGCGGGATCGTTGCCGACCTGTCCATTGTCAAGGCCTGGAAGGCGGATGCGACGGGCAATCTGGTGTTCCGCAAGACCGCGCGCAACTTCAACCCGCCCGCCGCGATGTGCGGCAAGGTCTGCGTAGCGGAAGTCGAGGAGATCGTGCCGACCGGATCGCTGGACCCCGACGGCATCCACCTGCCGGGCATCTATGTGCATCGGATCGTGCAGGGCGAGCACGAGAAACGGATCGAACAGCGCACCGTGCGCGCCAAGAAGGAGCCTGTCTGATGGCCGACGCGATCAAGGGTTGGGACCGCAACCAGATGGCCGCACGGGCGGCGCAGGAACTGCAGGACGGTTGGTACGTCAATCTCGGTATCGGGATTCCGACACTGGTATCGAATTACATCCCCGACGGGATCGAAGTGACGCTGCAATCGGAAAACGGCATGCTGGGCATGGGTCCGTTCCCGATCGATGGCGAAGAGGACGCCGATCTGATCAACGCGGGCAAGCAGACCATTACCGAACTGCCGCAGACCGCATATTTCGACAGCGCGCAAAGCTTCGGGATGATCCGGGGCGGCAAGATCGCGATGGCGATCCTGGGCGCGATGGAGGTGGCCGAGAACGGCGATCTGGCGAACTGGATGATCCCCGGCAAGCTGGTCAAGGGGATGGGTGGCGCGATGGATCTGGTGGCAGGCGTCGGTCGCGTGGTGGTGGTGATGGACCATGCCAACAAGCACGGACAGTCGAAGGTGCTGCGCGAATGCACACTGCCGCTGACCGGCAAGGCGGTGGTCGACCGCATCATCACCAACCTGGGCGTTCTGGATGTCGTCGACGGTGGCTTGCGCATCGTGGAACTGGCCGATGGCGTAAGCGAGGCTGAACTGCGTTCCCTGACAGACGCAACGCTGGTCTGAGCGGATGGCCATGAAGCAGACCTTTCCTCTGACACCTTTCCGACGGCGCGTCTCCATATGCCGGTCCGGGCAGAACCACTGGCTGCGCAAAATGTGCGGGGGGCTGGGCGCGCGCAGCGTCCTGAACCTCGGCGCGGAGCCCGACGCCACGGACAAGGAAGGCGGTCGATATCGCGACTATTTTCCCGGCGCGAGCTTTCGCGCACTTGACCAGCGGCCCCACGACCACCCCGACTATATCCAGGGGGACCTGATGCTGCCAATGCCGGAGCTGGGACAGTTCGACCTGGTGCTCTGCATGTCCGTCATCGAGCATATCGAACGCCCCTGGATCGCTGCGCCGAATATTACGGACCTGGTCGCACCCGGCGGACATCTCTACGTGGCGATGCCGTGGCTCTATCCCACTCACGAGGGGCCGGATTTCGGCGATCACTGGCGCGCCAGGCCCTCGGGCTTGCGCTTCCTTTTCGACAAGCTGGAAGAAGTGCGCCACGAATTCTATTCCACTCCCCTGCTCGCGGTGCGCGACCGTAAATCATGGTGGCGTGTTCGGGATGCTTCCGCGACGGGTTCTTCGGTCCTCTTCCATAAACCGGAATGACCGCGTTCACCGACCATCTCGACTTGATCGGCCCCGACCGGACGGCGGACGGCACGGTCGTGGCTATCGTCCTGGTGCATAACGAGGCCAACCTTCTGCCTGCCTTCCTCGATCATTACCGCGCGGCAGGCGCGTCGTCCGATGGTATCGCTTTCCTGATCGTCGATGATCGGTCCGACGACGGTACCGCCGACATTCTGGCTGCTGCACCCGATGTGACCGTCCTGCGTCCGCGTGACAACTCGACATACAAAGAGCACAAGCGCGAATGGAGATCTCAGGCGCTCGACCGCGTCGCGGCGGGCCGCTGGATTTTGGCCCCTGACGTGGATGAGTTGCTGGTCTGGCACGGCTGGCCGTCAAGGTCGCTCGCCGAGCTGATCGGCACATTGGAAGCGGAAAGCGCTGCAGCGCTCTATACCGTCATGCTCGACATGTACGCCGACGCCCCATTGACCGATCACGTCTATCACGGCGGCTCCCTGACAGATATCACGGCGGCTCCCTGACAGATGCCTTTCCCTTCTTCGACTGCCCGACGCTCGATCCTGCCTCCACATGGATGGAGCAGGCGCCCTCCCGGTTCCGCAGAAACTGGCCCATCCCCGCGATGCATGTTCTCGGCGGAATGCGGCAGCGGCTCTTTTCTGACGAGGCACCAACTGCAATGGCTCGGATCGCCCGCCGTCTGCACCGTCGCTGGAACCATCGCCCCGGTTCGACAGCACATGTGTCGGCGGGCCTCTGGCGGGGGCTTACGCGATCACGCGGCGCGATGCCGCCTCTCAACCTGACCAAGGTTCCTCTTGTGCGGTGGCAGACCGGGCTTCGGTTCTATGGGGGTGCCCATGCCATGAATCGCGTCCTTCCGCTTGGGTCGGAGCGTGGGGTGTTGCTGCACTTTCCGATCACGCGCGGCCTTGAGGGGCTGGAATATGTGACCGGGCGAGGGCAGCATGCCGACGGCTCCGCATACTACCGGCGGCTTCTGGGTCGGGCCGCAGTCTCGCCGTTTTACCCCGGCTCTCGCCGTTTGCGGAGCATGAGCGATCTGGAGCAGATATTTGGCACAGGGGGACCGGCATGAGACGGAATTTTTGGGCAGCCGAGATCTGGCAGGGCGATCGTCGGCATGGCGTCGGCGAGGCGCTGCTACCGCAGAGTTTTAGAACGGGGCGCGAAGCCCATGACATAACGGTGCCGGGACGATGAATCAAACGACGAGCGACGACAGGATCACCCGCGAAGACGGCGAAAGCGGCGGGCGCTGGGTCTATCGCGCGGACGATGCCGAGGCCGAGATGACCTATTCGCGGCTGCGAACGGCGAAGATAATCGTCGACCACACCGGGGTGCCGGATGCGTTTCGCGGACAGGGTGTCGGGCTGGCGCTGGCTGAACGGATGGTTGCCGACATGCGCAGCGAGGGGATGCGGGTGATCGCGCTCTGCCCCTTCGTCAAGGCGCAGGCACAGCGGCATCCGGACTGGGCCGACGTCATCGAATAGGATGGGACCCCAACGGTGCGATACGGATCAGGATCCGGTGAGTGTCGGATTGAAAACGCACCCGTCACCGGGCAATTCCGGCGGCGTGCTGCACATCATGCGCGCGACGTTCCAGGCAGCCAGCACCCTGGGTACATAGGCGCGGGTTTCGTTAAAGGGCGGCACGCCTTCGTGGCGGCGCACGGCCCCCTCGCCGGCATTGTAACCGGCCAGCGCGAGGACCGGATCGTTCCCGAACTCCTCCATCAGCCAATCCAGATAGGCGACACCCGCGCGGATGTTCTGAGCCGGATCCCTGGCATCGGTAATGCCGAACCGTTCAGCGGTAGCGGGTATCAATTGCATCAGCCCGGTCGCGCCCTTGTTGGATACCGCGGTGACCCGACCACCCGATTCAACCGAGATCAGCGCCAGCACCAGCGCGGGCGACACCCGTGTTCCGACCGAGCGTGCCAGGATTTCGGGACCATGCAGCTTGGCGATAGCCTGAAGCTGCGCAAGCGACGGGGCAAGGATGCCACTGCCGTCCGGGGGGCGGGCAGCTACCTCTGCTGCCTTGAGAAAACGGCCCGGCGTCGGCGCGATGGTGGGCGATATGGCAGACCAGAACCAGGTCTGCGGGTCGCCGCGCCCGACTTGCGGATTTGACGGGGTCGTACGCGCAACCGCTACGTCCGGGTCCTGCGGCCTGTCGGGGCGCGGGGCAGACTGGGCGTCGAACGTCTCCTGCTCGATCTGGATATTGATGCGATTCGTAGCCCCAGCCTCGGGCGGGCGCACGCGTTTGAACGTGAACTGGGCGTTCGCCTGCGTCGCCGGCAGCGCAAGAAAGAGCGCACCCACGAGAGCGAGGGAGATCATCGGTTTCATGTCTGGACTGCCCGACCGTTGTGTCGTTGTTATTGCGGGCATCCTGCCATCTTTGTGCCCCGCCTGTCATTGCACCTGCATGAAATCGTGCCCGCGCTGTGACAATTGCCGCGCGCAGGTCATCGTTGGACGTCCAGCAACACCGGAATAACACGCCCCGGCCCTGCTGTTGTCGTCTGGCATCGCTAAAAAGAGCGTAAATACGCCATTGTCCCCACTTTGAACGAAATGCGACACGATCTCGCCTCAATTGCCCGACATACCGATCACATCTTATGACGCGGGCGACGGCAGACCGCCCCGGCATGGATCAATAACAAGCACCGGAACATCCGGGCAAGGACCGTGGCAATCGAGCAAGTCCCCACCGATCCGTTGGCAGGCGGACCGGACAATGAGGGAAACGCCACGACATTCCATCGGTACCAAGAGCCGAGGGACAGGGGGTCGTGCTGGCAGGCGCGGCCCCTACTCTTTTCCGATCTCATGAGATCCGCGGATCGGTTTGCAGGACGTGACTGGAGCATGCGGTCCCTTCACCGCGATAGGACCAATGTGCCTGGCCACGTCCGTGAAGGCGGGCACTCCAAGGCAGAATCTGCCGTAAGGAAGATTCACGTCAAATTCGTATAAATCCTTGAGTCCAATCCCAAGTCATTGGTTTTCCGGCAATGTGCAAAATGCAAGATCAACTTTGCACAATCCGTCATGTATATATAAATCAATTGGTTACAAAAATACCACCATTGTTTGACCCGCACATTTCCCCTGACTTGTCCCGAAGGTGTCTCATTCCCGCCCCGTTTTACCTGCAGAACCGACTCATCGAAAGGGCGAGACGGCCCGACGATGTGAAACCTGAAGAACCTTACAAGGAACGAACCAATGCTGAATGCCATCAACACCTTCAAGAACGACGAATCCGGTGCCGTGACGGTTGACTGGGTTGTGCTGACCGCCGCTCTGGTCGGCCTGGGCCTCGCCGTCATGGGCGTCGTCTCCGGCGGTATCCAGGATCTGTCGACTAACATCAGCGATACGTTGACCGAAACCGATCCGCTCACCAATCCCTTTGGCCTTCCTGAAGAGCCTGCTGAAGACCCGGCATAATTCCTGAATAGACCGACCGAAAGGGCGGTTCTGACATCAAACGCCCCGGGCACCACGTCCGGGGCGTTTTTCGTTGTTCACTATTCCTTAGGCCAGCCATGCGATGACCCAATCGCGTCCATTGTATTGCCGTATTCCAACGCCAGAACGGAAACGATCGCCCGGCCGACGCAAGTGGCGGATATTATACAAGGAAAAGATCGATGCGCGTCATCTTCGGACTTCTGCTTCTGGTGGGCCTCGGCCTGGCCGGGTTTGCAGTCAACACCGCCAAGGGGCGGTTCAGCCAATACAAGAATGCCCTGGCCCAGACTCAGCAGGCCATCATTCCGGTCAAGGATGTCTATGTCGTCAAGCGCCAGCTGCGCTATGGCGATACCCTGAGGCCCGACGATGTTCGCGCCGTGTCCTGGCCTGCGGATGCCATCCCCGCCGGCACGTTCGAGACGATGGAAGCCATATTCCCGCCAGGCGAAAGCGGTTCCCGCACGATTCTCCGCGTCATGGAGCGTGATGAACCGGTTCTTCTGGTCAAGGTCACGCAGCCGGGCGAAGATGCGGGACTTGCCGCCGCGCTGACACCGGGCATGCGGGCCTTTACTCTTCAGGTCGACGTGAACAGCGGCGTTTCGGGCTTTTTGCGCCCCGGCGACCGGGTCGACGTCTATTGGACGGGCGGCGGCAATCAGGGCGGCGTGACCCGCCTTATCCACGCCAACCTGCCGCTTATCGCCATCGATCAGCAGACGGACGAGGAACGCAACAGCCCCAGCATCGCGCGTAACATCACGGTCGAGGTCACCCCCGCCGTCGTCGCCAAGCTGGCGCAGGCGCAGGCCACCGGGCGGTTGACACTGGCCCTGGTCGGCGTGCGCGACGAGACGGAGTCGCAGACTGTCGAGGCGACGCTTGCGGAAATCCTGGGTCCAAAGGAAGAAGAGGCCGTGGTCGAGCGGCAGCGCACCTGCACCGTCCGAACCCGTAAAGGTGCCGAAATGGTGCTGATCCCGATCCCCTGTCCCAGAGAGGGCTGACCGGAAATCGCACCGGCTCCGCCATGACGACGCAACAGAGCCCCGCGTGGAAATCGCCCTCCGCGCGGGGTTCCCTACACGAAAGCGCCTGCATAACATGCTGAAATGTGTCGAAAAAGAGGCCAACTGTGTCCAAAAGGTCCGTCTTGGCACCGCATTCCCCCAGATACGTTGCAAAATTCCGCCCATCTGACATCGTTGTCGGGATGCGGACGCAAGATCCGTTTGAGCAGAGTGATCAGAGAGGCAGGTCACAATGAATTTTCGTACGATTCTTCGGGCAGCGATGCTCGGGGTGCTGATTTCCGGTTCCCCCGTCGCAGATGCCTATGCACAGACTTTACAGATCAGTCAGGGCCGGACGCAGACCGCGCTCCGGGTTCCACTGAACCGCGCCATCGTGCTGGAGTCGGACGTCCCCTTTGCGGAACTCTCCGTCGCCAACCCGCTGATCGCAGATATTGCAACGCTGTCTGAACGCACGGTTTATGTGCTGGGCAAACTGCCCGGCCGGACGACGCTGACCCTTCTGGGGGCGGACGGACGTCTGATCACCAACGTCGAGGTGCAGGTCACCCCCGATATCGCCGAATTCAAGGAACGGCTGCGAGAGCTGCTGCCGCGCGAACGTATCGAAGTCCGCACCGCAAATGATGGGATCGTCCTGTCCGGGACTGTTTCCTCGGTGCAGAAGGTAGACCAGGCGATGGAGATTGCCGAACGCTATGCCCCGGGACGGACATTGAACCTTATGAATGTGGGGGGCACTCAGCAGGTGCAGTTGAAGGTCCGCTTCGCCGAGATGTCGCGGAATTTAGGCAAGCAGCTGAGCGCGTCGGTCGGCATCTCTGGTACCGATCTCAACGCTGGCGGCCAGCCAGCAGGTGGTTTCACGGGCAATACCAGTCTTGATTCAAATGCCGGGACTATGCAGTTGAGCTTCGGAACAAATAGCCTCGGTTTCAACGTTCTCCTCGAAGCGCTGGAAACCCAAGGGGCCGTACGCACACTCTCGGAGCCGAATCTTACCGCTCTGTCGGGACAGACTGCTAGTTTTCTGGCCGGAGGCGAGTTCCCAATCCCGACGATCGACGATGACGGCAATGTCGGTGTTGAGTTCAAGCCGTTCGGCGTCACTCTCGATTTCACGCCAACTGTCGTCGATAGTGACATCATTAACCTCGTTCTCAACACCGAGGTGTCTTCGGTTGATTTCTCCGAGACGGTCGCGCTCGGGAACGGCGCGGAGGTGCCCGCACTCAGCAACAGGCGGGCGTCAACTACGGTCGAGCTTCGAGACGGACAGAGCTTTGCAATTGCTGGGATTCTGCAGGACGATTTCTCCGACAGCAAAACCCAAGTACCCTTCCTTGGAGATATTCCAATACTGGGTGCGCTGTTCAGGTCCGCCAGGTATCAGCGCAATCAGACGGAACTGGTCATCATCGTTACCGCCCATCTGGTGCAGCCGACTTCGGGTGCAACCCTGGCCGTCCCGACCGACCGCATCCGTCCCCCGACCGAGAACGAGCTGTTCCTCTATGGCCGGGTGACCGGCAGCCAGACGAACACGAATGCGTCCAGCCGTGGAAACGGGGCCGCAGCGCAGGACTTTTCGGGCAATTACGGTTATGTGTTGGAGTGAGATGATGAACAGACTGTCCCTCTCCCGCCGCTTCGTGATCGGAGGCCTCGGCCTTACGGCGCTTTCGGCCTGCACCGGCACACAGTACAACCGTCCCGCAGGATCCGAAATCGACGAAGGTGCCTTCGGCGATTCCACGATGCAGAACATGCTTGTCATGAATGGCGAAGCGCCCGCGCTCAGCCATCTGGGCACGCGGTTCGCAGCCGAAGTCCCGACGACGATAAATTTTGCCTTCAACTCCTCGGCGCTGGACGCAACGGCACGAGCCGTCCTAGACCAGCAGGCAGCGTTCATTAGCACTTTCCCCGAGGTGCGGTTCAGTGTCTACGGCCATACCGACAAGGTCGGTTCGAACGGCTATAACAAGCGACTGGGCCTCGCTCGCGCGAAGGCCGCCGTGGCCTACCTGGCGTCGCGCGGTGTCTCTCTCAACAGGCTGGAAGCTTTGGTAAGCTTCGGCGAGACCCGTCCGCTTGTGCCGACCCAATCGCGGGAACGTGCGAACCGCCGGGCCGTTACCGAAGTTGCCGGCTTCGTGGGTGACCATCCGTTGGTGCTTGACGGAAAATACGGTCAGATCGTCTATCGTCGCTATGTCGGAGGGGCCGCAGGACAGGCATCCGCATCTTCGGTCGCCACGAGTGCGGCAGCACCGGCCGGAGCTGGTCAGAGCGCCGGCAATTCCGGCGGAGGCGGCTGACTTCGAATTCCAGATCATGAACGTACCAACAGGGCCCTGCGGAAACGTGGGGCCTTTTTCCGTCAAGTTTCGTTCGAAATGGCGTCGGATAGATCACAGTTTGGTGCCCGTGTTTCCGATAATTTCATATTTTCGGTCCAATTGTTGCCTGAATTGCCCGTCATTCAGGGCTCACGGAGGTAACCTCCGCGTGCGGGCCGACAGATTTTCGGCTGTCCCCGCTCAAGATCTGCCCCAAAGGGGCGCCGATAACAGTGTGGTGATGTCCGATGGCGAGCAATCTTGCCCTGCTACCCGAACCCGAGCCGCTTCGCGCGGTCACCGTGTCCCGTGACGTGCAGGAATTTGATCTTCTTATCGAGGACATGGAAACCGAACTGGGCGAAGCCTGGGGCGACCTCGATTTTGCCGAAGCGGCAGCGTTCCTGCGACAGGACGATGCCCGCAAACTGGAATTCATCGTACTTGCGGTCGACAAGGATGACGAGGCGCGCCTGCCCCAGATTGCGGATGTGATCCGCCAGGGCAAGCGCAGCGGACTGAAGGTTATTCTGGTGGCAGACGGTCTGGGGCCGATGGCCCTGCACGAACTGCTGCGCGCCGGAGCCGACGATTTCGCGCCCTACCCTCTGCCAGAAGCTGCCTTGTCTGATGCGGTTTCGCGCATTCGCACCCAGGGCGGCGCGGACAACACCGAAATGCTCAAACGCGCAGGCGCCGACATGGTCGACGCGCAACCGCAACTGCCGACCCCCAGTATGAACCTGCCCGCCACCACTGGCGGTGGCGTGAAGCCGGAGGGCGCGATCTTCGCAGTCCAGTCCGCATCTGGCGGCGACGGCGCGACGACCGTTGCCGTGAATCTCGCCTGGGAACTGGCGAATGTCGTCAAGGACGGCGGCCCGACGATCTGCGTGATCGACCTGGGACTGCAGTTCGGGTCGGTCGCCACATATCTCGACCTTCCGCGCAAGGCGATGATCTACGAAGTCCTGTCCGATATCTCGGCAATGGACGAACAGGCCTTCAGGCAGGCCCTTGGTCACTACAAGGACAAGGTCAGTGTGTTCACGGCCCCTGCCGAGATCCTGCCTTTGGATCTGATCGGCCCGGAAGATGTGACCGGCCTGCTTACCCTTGCACGGACCTGTTTCGACATCGTCATCATCGACATGCCAATTACTGTAACCGGTTGGACGGACACAGTTTTCAGCCTGTCGGATATCTATTTCCTGGTCTGTAGCCTGGAAGTGCGATCGGCCCAGAATGCCATGCGGTTTCACAAACTTCTGCAAGCCGAAGGGCTGCCGATCGAAAAACTGACCTATCTACTGAATCGGGCTCCGGGAAAAATGGACATGTCCGGTCGCGGACGCGTCGACAAGATGGCCGACAGCCTTGGCGTCAAATTTCACGCCGTGCTGCCCGATGGCGGCAAGCAGGTGACCGAAGTCAACGATCAGGCCGCGCCGATCTCCACCCTTGCCGCCCGCAATCCGCTTGCCAAGGAACTCGGCAAGCTGGCCGGGAGCCTCTTGGAAGCGCGGAAGGCCATCCAGTCCGGGGTCCCGCAAGGTGCTCAGAAACCTGCCAAAAAAGCGATTTTCGGCTTGAAGTTCGGCTGAATACGCAAGGAAGCGACAGATGTTCTCACGTTACAAGAAACCGCAGATCGAAGGGGCCAAGCCCATTGGAGGCCCTGCCGACGGCCCCAAAGCCGCTCCCACGGGCGCCATTTCTGTTTCTGAGGCCAGGCCGACCGCTGCGCCGAAGGCAGCACCGGCCCCGAAGCCGAAGGCCGCCGCACCCGCGCCCGCCGACAGGGATATGAAACGCCGCGAACGTATCGAGGAGTTGAAGACCGAAATGCACCACAGGTTGCTCGACAACCTGAACCTTGGTGCGATCGAAAAGGCCGATCCGACCGCTCTGCGCGGCGAGATCGTCTCGATCACCAATGAAGAGCTCAACGAGTTGGGTATCGTACTGGGCCGTGAAGACCGCGATATCCTGAACTCGGAATTGTTCGACGAAGTCATGGGTCTCGGCCCGCTCGAGCCGCTGCTCAAGGACGAAACTGTCAACGATATCCTGGTCAATGGTCCGCACAGCATCTTCATCGAACGCGACGGAAAGCTGCAGAAATCCGAAATTCGTTTCAAGGATGAAAAGCACCTGATGCGGATCATCGACAAGATCGTGTCCGCCGTGGGCCGTCGTGTCGACGAATCCAATCCTTATGTCGACGCCCGCCTCAAGGACGGGTCGCGTTTCAACGCGATGGTCCCGCCGGTCGCTGTCGACGGATCGCTGGTCTCGATCCGCAAGTTCAAGAAGGAAAAGCTGGCGATTGACGACCTGGTCAAGTTCGGAGCCTTCACCGAGGAAATGGCCACCTACCTACAGGCTGCGGTCGCTTGCCGCCTGAACGTGATCGTGTCGGGCGGTACCGGTTCGGGCAAGACGACAACGCTGAACGCGCTGTCGTCCTTCATCGGAAACGCCGAGCGTGTTCTGACGATCGAGGATACGGCCGAACTTCAGTTGCAGCAGGATCACGTCGGCCGGATGGAAAGCCGACCGCCCAACGTCGAAGGCAAAGGGGCCGTCACCCAGCGTGACTGTCTCCGCAATGCGCTGCGGATGCGTCCCGACCGTATCATCGTGGGTGAGACGCGGGGCGAGGAGGTCATCGACATGCTACAGGCGATGAACACCGGCCACGACGGTTCGATGACGACAATCCACGCCAATAACGCGCGCGACGGTATTTCGCGTCTTGAAAATATGGTCGCGATGGCCGGTATCGAAATGCCGCTGAAAGCCGTGCGTGCCCAGATTTCATCGGCCGTGAACCTGATCGTGCAGGCCTCACGCCTGCAGGACGGTTCGCGCCGCATGGTCTCGATCACCGAGGTGACCGGCATGGAAGGTGAGGTCATCACCCTTCAGGAAGTGTTCCGTTACGAGCGTCTTGGTCTGGAGCAGGATGGCAAGATCATCGGTCGCTTCACAGCCACCGGCATCCGCAGCCATTATTCGGATCGCTTCAAGGCCTGGGGCTATGACCTGCCCACATCCATCTATGAACCGGCAGGGAGCCGCTGATATGGAACTGTCCATTGAGCCACTGATTTATCTGGCTATTTTCGGTGCCGTCTTCCTGTCTATCGGCGGCATCTACATGCTGATCTTCGGCAAGTCGATCAAGCTGAACAATCGCGTCAATCGCCGCCTGGCCCTGTTGGAGCAGGGTCAGACCCGCGACGAGGTGATGGCCCAGCTCCGCAAGGAAATGTCGCAGCATGATGGGGCAAAATCCATTCCGCTGTATTCTCTGCTGGCCGAAAAGGCGCAGAAAGCGAACCTCGCCTTCACGCCGGGCATGCTGATCGGCGTCATGGTTCTGATGGTATTCATGTCCTTCTTTCTGATGACCTTCCTGACAGGCGCGGCACTCGCGATCCGTATCCCGCTGTCGCTTTTCATTGGTATCGGCGGCGTATATTTCTGGGTTAACGGCAAGGCCAAGAAACGTCTCGCCCTGATGGAAGAGCAACTGCCCGATGCGATCGAACTGATCGTCCGGTCGTTGCGTGTCGGTCATCCGCTGAACTCCGCCATCGGGATCGTCGCCAAGGAAGTCGCCGACCCGTTGGGCTCTGAAATGGGCTTCATCGCGGACGAAGCCGCATATGGACGCGATGTGCCCGACGCTTTGCGCGCGCTGGCGGAACGGGTCGAGTTGCAGGACCTGCGTTTCCTCGCCGTGGCCGTCGCCATTCAGCAGAAATCGGGCGGCAACCTGGCGGAAATCCTCGAAGGTCTGTCGAAAGTGGTCCGCGCGCGGTTCAAGCTGTTCCGCAAGGTCAAGGCAATCACCGCCGAGGCGCGTTGGTCCGGCGTCTTCCTGTCGGCGTTCCCGGTTCTGGCCGCCGTCGGCATCAATGTCATGAAGCCCGACTATTATTCCGAGGTCTCCGGAACCCCCTATTTCATCCCGGCCGCAGCCGTGGTGATCGTGTTCCTTATCGTGAACGTGATCTTCATGCGCATGATGGTCAATATCAAGGTCTGAGGCACACCGATGTTCGAAACAATCAACACGATGCTGACCGATGCTCTGGGCGCGGACGCCTGGATATATGTCGCGGGCGCAGCCGGGCTGGTCCTTGTACTGATGATGCTGCCCCTGATCCTGACCCGCAAGAAGGAGCCGATGGACCGCATCGCCCGCGAGCGGAAGGGGATCATCCTGGAGGATGACAGCGATAATCGTCTGTCGCGTCACGGCACGCGCAACGAACACCTGGCAAAATACGCACAATACCTCGATCCGCAGGACGAGGAAGAGATGTCGAAGACCCGAACGATGCTGATCCGGGCGGGCTACCCGCACAAGGACGCCGTCCGTACGTTGACTGCCGCCCAGATGCTTCTGGGTCTGGGGTTGCTGGTTCTTGGGGCGATCTATTCGCTGGTTCTGGCCGCAGATATGTCGATGGTCAACAAAATGGCCTATACGATGATTCCCGGCGTGGTCGGGTACTATGCGCCGAAATACTGGGTGAACAAGCGCGTCGCCAAACGTCAGGGCGAAATCCAGGACGGGTTTCCCGACGCGCTCGACCTTCTGTTGGTCTGCGTTGAAGCCGGTCAGTCGCTGGACCAGTCGATTATCCGCATGGCCACCGAGATCGAACCTTCGTATCCAGCACTTGCCGGTGAGTTCCTTATGGTCGCCCAGGAAATGAAAGCCGGCAAGGACAAGCCCGATGTTCTGCGCGCAATGGCCGATCGCTGTGATATCAACGATATCACCAGCTTCGTCACAGTGCTGATCCAGTCCGCGAGCTTCGGCACCTCGATCGCCGATGCCCTGCGCGTCTATGCGGGCGAGATGCGGGACAAACGTGTGATGCGGGCCGAAGAAAAAGCCAACGTCCTGCCGACCAAGCTGACCGTTGGCACGATGATGTTCTGCGTCCCTCCCCTTCTGATCATCCTTATCGGCCCTTCGCTGTTCGGCATTGCCGAGGCGTTGAGCGGTACTAAGGCATTCTGATGCGCCGCAGCTGGCTCCTTTTCCTGACCGTCGCGGCCCTGTCCGCCTGCCAGGCCGGTGTCACCGAACGCGGGGCGGTCGCAGATGATCCGTTGACAGCGCCAGGTTTCATGCGCGGCCCGGGGGGCGTCGATCCTCTGATCGTCGGGGACCGACTGTTGGCGGCGGGGGAACCTGAACTCGCCTTGAATAGCTACATTCGGGCGGCAGGCCAACGCGCGGGCCCGACAACCGAGATAAAAATTGCCATGGCACAAGCCAATATAGGATTGGGCCGGTTGAATCAGGCTGAACGTCTTCTGCGAGAAGCGGTCGCCGAAGAACCCCGGAACGCGCCTGCGATGAATAATCTCGGTGTCGTCCTGATGGAGTTGGGACAGACGGGTGAGGCACACCGCGTCTTCCGAACTGCGTTCGCGTTGCAACCATCACCGGAGATTCTGGAGAATCTGCGTGTCTCAGGTGCAAAAATCGAAAACAGCGGCTACACTCAACCGCAAGATAACGCCTTCACGCTGACGCGGGGGGATGATGGCATTTACGGCCTGAATTCGCCCGAGCAGTTTCCATAAGAAAAAGAAGGCATCGAGCAGCAAAGGACGCAAAATGCGCCACCCTGTCTTTTTCGCTCTCCTCCTCGGGAGCGCCGCGATCCTGTCGGCCTGTGGCCAGACGGGGCAAGGCGATGTCACCCGTGCCGTCAACAATGCCGCCGCCGCCGAAGCCGACAGCATTCGCCAGATCATGCTTACGGTCGCCGACCCCGGCGAGGCGGTCACATATTTCCAACGTCAGGTGGATGCCGAACCAGATGAGATTGAGCATCAACGCGGCCTCGCCCGTTCGCTGGTGCGCGGCGGTCGGCAATCAGAAGCGGTGCTGGCCTGGCGCAAGGTCGTCGACCACGATGACAGCAATAACGATGATATGGTCAGCCTGGCCGACGCGCTGATCCGGACGTCCGACTGGGCCGCAGCCAAAATCGTGCTCGACACCATACCCCCGACGCATGAGACTTTTGACCGCTACAAGCTGGAAGCCGTCGTCGCCGACAGCAATCAGCAATGGACAAAGGCCGACAGTTTCTATGAGACCGCCGTAGGTCTGACGACGACGCCGGCGGGTGTGCTGAACAACTGGGGTTATTCCAAGTTGACCCGCGGTGATGGTGAGGCGGCGGAACGGCTGTTCACCGAAGCCATCACTTATGACCCCAAGCTTTTCACGGCAAAGAACAATCTCGTTCTCGCGCGGGCCACCCGCCGGGTTTACGCCCTGCCGATCGTTCCGATGACGCAGGAAGAACGGGCGCAACTTTTACATACCGGTGCCCTTGCCGCGATCAAGCGGGGTGACACAGACATCGGGCGCAGCATGCTTGAAGACGCCATCGATACACACCCCCGCTATTTCGAACCGGCGGTGCGTGCACTGGAAGCATTAAACAGCTAGGTCATGGAAAATATAACAAGTACCATTTTGTCCGCGACGCCCTTGCAGGGCCTTGTGTTCGGCCTTCTTTCCCTGCCGATTTGCCTCTGGGTCGCCTATACCGACCTGACTCAGATGAAGATCCGCAACGAGGCGGTGCTTGCCCTGTTCGTGACATTCGTCGTGTCGGGCATCTTCCTGATGCCGTTCACCGAATACTTGTGGCGCTACCTGCATCTGGCCGTCATCCTGGCAGTCGGATTTGGTCTCAGCACGATCCGGGCACTGGGCGCGGGCGATGCAAAATTTGCTGCTGCCATGGCACCTTTCGTGGCGGCTGGTGACATCGCCGAAGTCATGATCCTGTTTGCCGGTCTGCTTGTCGTGACCTGGGTCGCGCACCGCTTGATCCGTATGATCCCCGCCGTTCGCTCCGCGACACCCGGCTGGAAAAGCTGGTCCGAACCCAAGGATTTTCCGATGGGCATCACGCTTGCAGCAACGCAACTGACGTATTTGGGACTGGCCGCGACGCAATGACAATCGCCCTTCAGAATTTCTAAAGCCCTGCGTGTCAAACCGGGCCAGAGGCAGAGGACAGATAGATGAATATTCGCCCCGACCCCATAGAATTAGGTGTTCCTGCCCCAGTCCAGCCGCGCACGCTGGTCGATACCGGCCTGACGAACACGATGCTGCGTGACATTCTTTTGAAAACGGTGTTCCGCAAATCGCTTGAAACCACCCGCGAAATTGCAAGCGCCCTGTGTCTGACATCCGGCCTGACGCAACAGTTGGTCGATCAGGCCCGCGATGCGGGGCTGATGCAGGCGACCGGCACAATGCATGCCGGGTCGTCGGGCGAAATGGGATTCCAGCTCACTGATCAGGGCAAGGCCCGCGCGATGGATGCTCTCAGCCAATCGGAATATTACGGCCCGATGCCGGTGCCACTTGAAACCTACAAGATGCAGGTCAAGGCGCAATCGATCAAGAACATCCGCATGACCCGTGACCTTCTGACCAAGTCGATGGGTCATCTGATCCTGCCGGAAGGATTGTTGGATCAGCTTGGCCCCGCCGTGGGATCGGGTCGATCTGTTCTGCTTTACGGTCCGCCGGGCAACGGCAAATCGTCGATCGCCGAAGGCATCCGCGCCGCAATGGGCGATCATATCTGGATCCCGCATGCCATCGAATATGCAGGTCAGGTTATTACCCTGTACGACCCTATCGTGCATACCCCCATCGTGGTCGATGCCGATGTGAGCGAGCTTCGCAAGGTCAATAACCGCGTCGACGGCAGATATATCCTGTGCCAGCGCCCGACCGTGATGACGGGGGGTGAGTTGTCCCTGGACATGCTGGATCTGAACTATAATCCCGTTGCGCGCACCTATCAGGCCAGCTTGCAGTTGAAATCCTCAGGTGGCGTTTTCATCGTGGACGACCTAGGCCGCCAGGCCGAACCGCCGCAGAAAATCGTCAACCGCTGGATCGTTCCGATGGAAATGGGATACGATATTCTCGCATTGCAGTCTGGCGAAAAGTTCGAGGTGCCCTTCGATACGCTTGTCGTATTTTCGACAAATTTCCACCCAAACAAGATTTTCGACATGGCTGCCCTACGTCGTATTTTCTTCAAGGTTCTGATCGACGGGCCAACTCAGGCGGAGTTTCTCAAGATCTTCGCCCTGGTAGCAAAGAAGAAGAAATTTGAGCTGGATGAAGCCGCACTCGTGCATCTTCTCAAACAAAAATACCCGGAAATTGACAATGTTTACGCCAACTTCCACGGCATTTTCCTGATCGACCAGATGATCGCGGCCTGCGACTTCGAAGGTCTTCCCTATCGCATGACGCCGGAACTGGTCGACCGCGCCTGGGCAAACCTGTTCGTAGAGGAAGGCGACATTGCACACTAATGGTTAATAATTGGTTAACAATACCCTTTTTATTGATTGCACTTGTGCAGGAGCGGTTCCGCAAAGGTTGAGTCAAATTGACAGAATCATGCCAGCATCATCACCTAGGATCGAATTATGGAAACGGTGCGTTTCGCCCCGGATATGATAACTCGAAATGATGAGGTGCCTAGGATGTCGTTAGAAACAGCAAAAAAATCTGGACTCAGTTTGGTGCGCAAGCACAGTCATGCAACGATTGCCGTCTTCACGATGGCCGCTATCCTCATCACCGCAGGGGCCAATGCCGTGACATTGATCGCGCCGCAATCCCGTAAAGCACCGGCTCCCACGACCAATATCGCAGTGACGGCATTTTCCCAAAATGCGATGGTCGAGACGATCAACAAGGCTTGCGAGGTTGTCGGATGCGACATTGATAATCTGCATCCTCTCATCCTGGCTTACGCCGATACTATGGACCGGGATCAACTCGACTCCGGGCGGTGGGCGCAGATGCGTACGATCGTCGAAAATCTTGCCGTGATCGACAAGTCACCCGACGGGTCGGAAAGCAAGGTTTCAGCACAGCTGGAATTGACGGCAGCCGCACGCATCGCACGTCTGTATACTGCGAAACTGCATTATCTCCGGTAGGTTTTCCGAACATCCAAGACCGCTCGCCTGACACAGGCGAGCGTCCTCCATCTGGCGCTTGCCCGATTTTCGCCAGATTTTCCCAGTACAATTGTTTCGAATAAGCGTGAAAACCGCGGCGACCGAAGGGCACAACGTCATGGGCAATACGACAGAACTCAAACGCATTCTGCGACTGACTGCAATTGTCCTGCCTGTCGCTGTGATCGGTGGAGTTCTTGCGACAGCCACGGTGGTCTTGGGCGATCTGCGTGCGAACGTGGCGGCCTATGCCGACCTTACGCCAGCTGATATACAGGACATCCAGTTTGTCGCGCAGACTGATACTTCGCTGGCCGTTGCCTTGTATGATGCCTGCGCGGCATCCGGATGCAACGCGGACCTGGTACATCCCATGATCACAGCGTCGGCCGTCAACATGACCAAATCGGAACTTGAAGCCGCGCTCGAAGCTCAAGCCCGTATCCTGATCGAAAGCCAGGTTACCCGCGACATCGCACCGTCAGGGTCCGAAGCGGCTCGGATGGCTGATCTTGAAATCGCCGCCACGACGCGCATTGCCGATCTGTATCGGGCAGAACTCCGCAGTCGCTGATCCGAACAAGTCCCGTAAACACAAGTAAAACTCCGCGCCCTGAAGCGCTCCTCATACTCGCCGGGTCCATTGCAACCCCCAAGGCTGTTCCGCGACCGGCGGGTTAACAAGGGCGGGCCGTACCGGTCCGCCCTTTTCCTTCGCCTTGCCTGCGCTAGACTGCAGGGGCATGTCCCTGCCACTCCCCCTCGTCAGGTTTTTCGCCAGCCGCAACTGGTCGCTGCATCCTCATCAGGTTGAGATGCTGGCCCGCGCGGACGCGCCGTCGCTTTTGCTGATCGCGCCCACCGGAGGCGGCAAGACACTGGCCGGTTTCCTGCCAACATTGATCGAACTGGCAGATGGTACTCATGAAGGGCTGCACACGCTTTATGTCAGTCCGCTCAAAGCCCTGGCGAATGACATCAAACGCAATCTACGCACCCCTATCGAGGAAGCCGGGTTTCCGATCCGGGTAGAGGACCGGACCGGCGACACCCCCCAGACCCAGCGCAAACGTCAGCGTGCCGACCCGCCACATATCCTGCTGACCACACCGGAAAGTCTGGCACTGATGATCAGCTACCCTGACGCCGGTCGCACATTTAAAGGCCTCAAGCGCATCATCGTCGACGAAATTCACGCTTTGGCCGACAGCAAGCGTGGCGATCAGTTGATGCTGTGCCTGTCGCGCCTGCAAACGCTGGCCCCCGGCCTGCGCCGGATCGGGCTTTCTGCCACAGTCGACGATCCCGCTGTCATTGCACATTATCTGGCACGCCACCCCGACCCATGCCCCATTTTGCATGCCGACCCCGGCCCGCCGCCCGACATCGCGATCCTGCCAACGACAGATGCACCTCCCTGGGCCGGTGCGGGCGGTCGATATGCCATTCCTGACGTGCTGGCCGAAGTCCGAAAGCACAACACGACGCTGATTTTCCACAACACCCGCGCTCAGGCCGAGATCTTCTTTCACAACCTCTGGCTTGCCAACGATGATGACCTGCCCATCGGCATTCACCATGGCGCGCTATCGAAAGAAGCCCGTATTCGGGTTGAACAGGCAATGGTCGAAGGGACGCTGAAAGCCATAGTGGCGACCGGCAGTCTCGACCTGGGGATTGATTGGGGCGACGTCGATCTGGTGATCCAGATCGGGGCACCGAAAAAGGTGAAGAACCTTGTTCAGCGTATCGGACGCGCCAATCATCGCTACAATTCTCCTTCCAAAGCTCGACTTGTCCCGGCAAATCGCTTCGAGGTCGTCGAATGCATCGCCGCGCTGGATGCGGTCCGCGACAGAACATTGGACGGCGATTTGCGACTGGACGGGCCGCTCGACGTGTTGAGTCAGCATATTGCCTGCGTGGCCTGTGCCGGCGATTTCTCCGAAGACGCACTTTATACAGAAGTTCGCAGTGTCGGCCCCTATTCCACCCTGACCCGCGCCACGTTTGACGATTGTGTGAATTTCGTGGCCACGGGCGGATATGCCCTGCGTGCCTATGACCGCTACCAAAGGCTCAAGGAACGCGAACCCGGTGTCTGGGGTCTTCGCGATCCGCGTGCGGCGCGACAGATACGAATGAACCTCGGTACGATCATCGATACGGACACGCTCAAGGTGCGCTATCGCGGGCGTGGCGGCGCACCATTGGGTGAAATCGAAGAAGGCTTTGCCGCCACCCTGTCCAAAAACGATACTTTCCTGATGGGCGGTCAGGTCGTCCGCTTCGAGGGCCTGCGTGAATTGATCGTGGAGGTCAGCCCGAACCCCAATCGGGAACCCCGCATCGCCACCTTCATGGGGTATAAATGGTCGACGTCGGTGCATCTGGCCGACCGTATCCAGCGCATCCTTCACTCCGGAGATTTCAGTGCCTTTCCGGACCACACTCGCGAATGGCTTGATCTTCAGATCGCTAGGTCGCAAATGCCGCAGCCCGGTCGCCTGTTGGTCGAGACATTTCCCCGCGACGGCCGCCACCACATCTGCCTTTATGGGTTTTGCGGGCGCAATGCGAACCAGACGCTGGCCCTTCTGGTCACCAAGGGTATGGAAGAAGCGGGACTGGAGCCGCTGGGCTTCGTTGCAACCGATTATGCCGTGTTGATCTGGGGCCTGAAACCTGTGCCCGACGTCGCGCCATTTCTGCACAATGACGGGGTTCACGCCGCGCTGGAATCCTGGCTGAAAGGCAATGCTGTCATGAAACGGGCATTTCGGAATGCTGCGATCATCGCTGGATTGATCGACCGAAATTTTCCGGGCAAGCGGTCCAGCGGGCGACAGGCGACATTCAGCAGCGACATTCTGTATGATACGCTGCACCGCTATGACCCGGACCACCTGATGCTGCGGATCACCGAGGAGGAGGCGATGCGCGGCCATATCGACTTCGGACGGGTGGAGTTGCTTCTGGAAACCGTCGGCGACAGGATCGACCAGATTGCTCTGGACCGCGTGTCGCCGCTGGCCGCGCCGCTGTTTCTGGAAATGGGCAAGGTTCCGATCAAGGGCCGCGCCGAAAGCCGATTGATTCAGGAAGAAGCCGCGCGCTTGATGTCCGATGCAGGGCTGTCGCCCGACTGACGCGCTTGCATTGGGCCGCCGCGCGTGATTCACCGGAACGCATGCAGAACGGGCACATCTTCACCTTTGCCGGTCAGGCGATGATCGCACGCCCTTCGGGTGCGCTGTTCTGGCCTGCGGAGGAGTTGCTGGTCGTCAGTGACCTGCACCTCGGGAAATCCGAGCGCATTTCGCGGCGCGGCGGAGCCCTGTTGCCGCCCTACGAAGTACAGGACACGCTGACCCGGCTGGAGGCCGATATCGCGGCGACCCTGCCCCGCGCCGTCATCTGCCTGGGCGACAGTTTCGATGATATGGTCGCCGTAACCGCACTCGACCCCGACCATGCGAACTGGATCGCAAATCTGACGGCGGGCCGTGATTGGACATGGGTGACCGGCAATCACGACCCGGCACCGACGGGGCTGGGCGGGCACGCGGCGGATGTCGTGACCTGCGGGCCGGTGACGTTTCGGCACATCGCGATTGATGGCACGTCCCCCGAAATCTCGGGGCATTATCATCCAAAGGCCAGATTGCGGGTTCGGGGGCATGCGGTATCTCGACCTTGTTTCCTGCGCGACGACATGCGCCTTATCCTGCCTGCCTACGGCACCTATACCGGCGGGATGCGAACCTCTGACCGGGCGTTGGGGCAACTTATGGCCGCCAATGCGCGCGCCATATTGGCCGGGCTGCCGATGGTCGAAATTCCGATGCCACGCTAGGGTTGGCCATGCGCGCGATATTCCTCCTGCTACTGCTCGCCGGGTGCGAGGCCACACTGTCTCCAACCGGTGAACGCAATTTTCGTGACCCAAACGCCCTCATTGCATCGAAAGCCGATTTCGATCTCGCCCGGTTTCAGGGAGATTGGTACGAGGTCGCGCGCTTCCCGGATGGGCGCGCCTGTGCCAACGCTCGTGTCCGTTATGACCAGCGAAGCCCGACGTCCGCGGCGATTACCGAAACCTGCGACGGCGGCGATCCTGCGACCGGCCAGGCAGATACTACCGGCCTTGGGCGACTGTCCGTCAAGATGCAGGGACAGACGTCGCAACACTGGATACTTTGGACTGACACCGGCTATCGCACGGCCATTATCGTGCGGCCCGACGGCACCGGGGGGCGCATCCTGAACCGTAGCCCCGGCCTGCCGTTGGACCGTTTGCGCGCGGCGCTGGAGGTTCTGGACTTCAACGGCTTCGATCGCAGTGCGCTGATGTTTGTCCGCCCCTCGTAAGCCGGTCAGTCAGAACAGTTTTGCAAGAAAAACGAATCATATTCCAATCAATGTTTGACGGGCGATTCGCAGATGCGCTATGACTGTGCCACAGGTCGGGCAGCGGCCGAAAAAAACAATAAAAAACAAACGGTAACGAAGGGGCGGGCATGTTGGGGGCATGTGCAGGGGCACAAGTCATTTCCGCAGTTCAGGCGCGGGTGGACGGGCATTTTCCGTCCGCCCGCACACCTTTTCCGGTCGGCTCCGATTTCCGGTGGTTCGGTGCTCCCCTGCGCCTTGACGGGGCTCGCGCGGCGCTGCTTCTCAATGGTGCGGAAGGTCAGGCGGACCTGCGCGCGCGCGTGCCGCGAACGGTAGCGAAACTTAGCCGAGGACGCGGCAGCAGTGCCGTTCCGCTCAGTCTGCTGGACCCCGACGAGGATCCCGCCGCCCTGATCGTGACCGACGGGCGGACCCGATGGCCCGCTCAGGTTGTGCCGGTCGCGAACGGTGAAACGCTTCTTCTGTTCTCGGATGGTCTGCCGCCCGCCAACGCCGATCTCCGCATCGTGCAGTCGCCCACGGTGCAGGATGCGCCGACCGAAAAGAAAACCATCTGTTTTACCGCAGGCACCCTGCTCGACACGCCCGACGGCCCCCGCGCAATCGAGGATCTGTATCCAGGCGACCGTGTCGACACCCGCGACAACGGCCCGCAGGAAGTGCTTTGGATGGGACTGCGCCGAGTGTCGGGCGCGCGAATGTTCGCGATGCCCCGTTTGCGCCCGGTTCGTATCCGTGCCGGTGCAATGGGCAACGATACCGACCTCGTGGTGTCGCCCGGCCACCAGATGCTGATATCCGGGCGCAAGGTGCAGGCGCTCTGGAATACTGCCGAAGTTCTGGTCCGCGCGCAGGACATGATCGACGGCGTCCGCGTTGCGGTCGATCACAGCGCGACCGAGGCCACGTATCTGCATGTCCTGACGCAACACCATCAGGTGCTGCGCGCCAACGGTGTCTGGTCCGAAAGTTTCCATCCCGGCGAGGCCGACCTGTCCCACGTTAATACCGCCGAGATGGAGGAGTTGCTGGACCGCGTGCCCGGCATCGACACCGACAACACCGCTTATGGTCCGTCGGCGCGGCGTTGCCTGTCGGCGGCGGAACTGGCGATCCTGCGCCATGACGGGCCGCCACGTTATCTGATGTAGCGGCTGACCGGCAGGCGCTGAACAAGCGTTGACACCCTTCGGGGGTGCGACTAACAGGCGACTTCCATTGGTGTTGGTGGCCCCCGCGAGGGGATCCCTGTCAGGGTGCAGATCGCCCAGAGGACAACGCCCTTCACGCCCCGTCGGGGGCACTCAGAAGGAGAACAGCCGTGACCAAACGCACGTCTGCCAAGTACAAGATCGACCGCCGCATGGGCGAAAACATCTGGGGCCGCGCCAAGTCGCCGGTTAACCGCCGCGAATACGGCCCCGGCCAGCACGGCCAGCGCCGCAAGGGCAAGCTGTCGGATTTCGGCCTGCAGCTCCGCGCCAAGCAGAAGCTCAAGGGCTATTACGGCGACCTGACCGAGAAGCAGTTCAAGCGTATCTTCGCCGAAGCCGCCCGCGTCAAAGGCGATACCGGTGAAAACCTCATCGGTCTGTTGGAGCGTCGTCTGGATGCCGTCGTCTACCGCGCCAAGTTCGTGGCAACTATCTTCGCCGCCCGTCAGTTCGTGAACCACGGCCACGTCACCGTGAACGGTCAGCGCGTCAACATCGCGTCCTATCGCGTCAAGGAAGGCGACGTCATTGCCGTCCGCGAAAAGTCGCGTCAGCTGGCCGTGCTGCTGGAAGCCACGCAGTTGGCCGAGCGTGACGTCCCCGACTATATCGAGGCTGACCACTCAAAGATGACCGCCACTTTCGTGCGCGCGCCCGGCCTGTCCGATGTGCCCTACGCAGTGGTCATGGAACCGAACCTCGTCATCGAATACTACGCTCAGAACTGACGCGCGTCCGGCGCGTCATCCCTGACACCGATCCGGGGTTTCCCGTTTTATTCTATAAAGGGCCGCTCCTTCGGGGCGGTCCTTTTCTGTTGAGGCTGCCCCCAAACCTCGCATGCGCGTCCAGACATTGACCTTCGCCCTCCGGCAATGCATTCCCGCGCGCGGCTGCCCTTTCGCCTGTTCGGAGACCTGACTATGACCGATTACCCTGTCCACGCCCGTATTGACGGTGCCGTCGTGATGATCGGTTTCGGGTCCATCGGGCGCGGCACGCTCCCCCTGATCCAGCGTCATTTCGACTATGACCCCGACCGTTTTCTTGTGATCGAACCATCGGACGCAGCCTGTGCCGACCTTGCTGCCCGTGGCATCCCGTACCGACAGGTCGCACTGACACCCGAAAACTATCGCGCCATTCTGGACGAAGTGATGACCCCAGGCACGGGTTTCGTCGTCAATCTCTCGGTCGACACGTCCAGCCTTGACCTGATGAAGCACTGCCGGGCGCGCGGCGTTCCCTACATCGACACCGTCGTCGAACCTTGGGCGGGTTTTTATTTCGACACCGAAGACAACGCACAACGTACGAATTACGCTCTGCGTCAGAAGGTCCGCGATGAGAAATCCGCGAACCCCGGTGGCACCACCGCAGTATCCTGCTGTGGTGCGAACCCTGGCATGGTCAGCTGGTTCGTCAAGGCAGCTCTGTTGAAGTTGGCGCAGGACATCGGAGTTGCCGGGAACATACCGTCGGACCGCACCGGATGGGCCCGCCTGATGCAATCCCTCGGCGTCAAAGGCGTTCACATCGCCGAGCGGGACACTCAAGCCCGCCGCACTCCGCGTCCCCGCAACACATTCGTCAATACATGGTCAGTCGAAGGTTTCATCGCCGAAGGGTTCCAGCCTGCCGAATTGGGCTGGGGCACACATGAGACATGGTTTCCCGAGAACGCCCGTCGTCACAGCACCGGGTCTCAGTCCGCAATCTGGCTGAACCGCCCCGGCGCGATCACCCGCGTCCATAGCTGGTGCCCGACCCCCGGCCCGCAGTTCGGCTATCTGGTAACCCATAATGAAGCGATCAGTATCGCCGATTACTATACCGTCGGGTCCGGCCCCGCGCCGGAGTATCGCCCGACCTGCCACTACGCATATCATCCCTGCGACGACGCAGTTCTGTCTTTGCACGAAATGTTCGGTGCCGGCCGCCAGCAACCAGACCACCACATCCTGTCAGAACACGAAATTGTCGAAGGCGTGGACGAACTGGGTGTCCTCATTTTTGGTCATGCGAAAAACGCGCTCTGGTATGGCTCCCGTCTGTCGAATGCGGAAACCCGCGACCTTGCCCCTGACCAGAATGCCACGGGTTTGCAGGTCACCTCCGCCGTGCTGGCTGGAATGGTCTGGGCACTGGAGAATCCCGATGCTGGCATTGTCGAGACCGACGAGATCGACCACGCCCGCTGCCTGGAAATCCAGATGCCCTACCTTGGCCCGGTCGAAGCACATTATACCGATTGGACCCCGCTTCAGGACCGTTGGCAGCACTTTCCCGAAGACATCGACGAAAGCGACCCGTGGCAGTTCCGAAACGTCCTCGCCAGCTGATCGAACTGGGGCGCGCCACTAGAACGCACCTGCAATCTTCCCCCCCCCGGACAAGACATGAACCCTCTCCGGCGTCGATCCGTTAGCAGGCCGTCGCCCCGAATGTCAGTCGCACCGATCCGGGGCATGCGCACAAGGGGAACCGATTTGTGATCGGCCGTGTTGGAAAGCCAAGACGTAACGGCGTCGCCCCCGAAGCAAAAGGACGATCCCATGAGCGAAACATATGTCACCGCACCCCCCGTTGCCGCCCCTGCAACCGGAACCGTGCGCCGCGTATCCTGGGGCGCCATCATTGCGGGATCTGTGGTGTCCGTTGCCCTGATGATCCTGTTTACGACTTTCGGTATCGGCATCGGTGCCGCCATCGTTGACCCGCTCTAGACCGGAACCCCGTGGAAGGGGTCGGTATCGGATCGGGTATCTACATGGTCATTACGCAATTGATCGCATTGGGTGTCGGTGGATATGTCGCCGCGCGTCTGGCGGGCATTCCCCGTCCGATCGCATCCGTTCTTCATGGTGCCGCTGTATGGTCGGTCGCCACTATTTTCCTGGCCTGGGCCGCTGTCACCGGCGGCGGCATGATATTTGGCGCTACGTCGTCGATCATGAGTGGCACTGTCAACGCCGCCGCGAATGTCGGCGAAGCGGTCGTACCCGACGATCTGTCGATGCCGAACATCGGTGAAATCGCCGGCTCCATCTCGCTTGATGCCTTGCCGCAGGATGTGCAGGACCGTCTGGCCGAGGCCGGTATCACCGAAGCCAACATCCGTGAGGAAGCAACCATTGCCTTTCGCAACGTGTTCAGCCAGCAGGAACAGCAGGCCGCCATGTCCGAGGCGCGCGACACCCTGAACGATATCCTGCGCTCGCCGGGCGATGCGGGTGCCGACATCGCGGCCTTCTTCGACCGTCTGGTTGAAGGCCCGAACGCGATCATCTCGGATGAGGACCGTCAGGAGGCGATGGCTGTCATGGAGCGTCGCCTGGGAGTGACACCAGAGGACGCACAACAGATCGTCCAATCGGTCGAGGACGGGGCGCTGACTGCACTGGACGAAGCCGAAGCCGCTGTCGAAGCCGTGCAGACACAAACCGTTGAGGCGGCACAAGCCGCAAGCGATGCCCTGTCGGCCGCCGCGCTGCTGTTGTCGCTGGCCTCGATCCTGGGTCTGGCCGCGGCCGCTGGCGGTGCCTTCGCCGGCAAACCTAATTCGCTGATAGGAGACCGTTTGGACGATCACGTCTGATCGTTTCGCGCTCACACACGACCCTTGCTCCGTCCGCGCTGCACTTTGCGGGCGGGATTCATCTTCGCCCTAAATGCATCCCACAGCGGCACTTTTTGAAACAGGACTCGCTAGACGCCTCTCGGTCGGGGGCGTAGGCCAACCGGCATGCGCCTCTTTCCCTCGCCGCAGCCCCGACGCTTCCCGCTGGCAACGCCCCGAGGCGCTTTTGATGCTGTTCGCAATTCTCATGCCCGGTCGAAGGACACGAAACCACGCTCAGCCGCCGCCCCCTCGTCATTGCCGAATAACGACCCCATATTGGAGGACAAAGGAGTGCTAAAGATGCTATTTCAACGCCAGAAGTCCGAATTGATCGCCAAAGATGCCGCCCTGCCCGGACGAGACACGCCGATCTCCACCGCCGAGACGCACCATGTCTTCGGCACACCCCTGTCCAACGACGTACCCGAAGATATGGAAGAAGCCATGTTTGGCATGGGCTGTTTCTGGGGCGTTGAACGCATGTTCTGGCAGACCCCCGGCGTCCACATGACGCTGGTCGGCTATGCCGGGGGGCACACCCCGAACCCCACTTACGACGAGGTCTGTTCGGGCCGCACCGGCCATAATGAAGTCGTCCGCGTGATCTATGACCCCTCCGTTGTGACGTATGATGATCTGTTGCGCGTTTTCTGGGAAGGCCACGACCCGACCCAGGGCATGCGGCAGGGCAACGATCGCGGCACGCAATACCGCTCCGGTATCTATGCCTATTCCAACGCGCAGATGCAGGCGGCCAAGGCCGCATCCGAGGCATTCGCCCCCCGACTACGCGATGCAGGCTACGGCGAAATCACGACCGAGATCGTGGATGCCCCGGCTTTCTACGTGGCCGAGGAATACCATCAGCAGTACCTGTCGAAAAATCCACGCGGATACTGCGGGATCGGCGGAACCGGTGTTACCTGCCCGATTGGCGTTGGGGCGTAAGGGCATATTACGGGTTTATCCTGTCCGTCACCTTGACCGACCCAGAACAGTTAGCGACCTGTGTCATTCCAATCGAAGTCCGGAGTGCAATCCTGCGCGACCGTCGTGGCGCGACCCAGCGTAGCGGCGACGATTCCGTGATGAACAGGTTCGCCGTCCGTATCGGTGATGGCAAGGTGCAGGCGATCGCCGTCGTGATCAAGTAAAACCGCCCAGCCCAGCGCTTCCTGTGCACCGCGGTCGGTATCGAACTGTTACAAGGCCATATTGGACCTGTCGCGGAATTTTTTCCGTTCCTTTGGCTTGGTATTTTGCCGCAAAGGAGAAGTATCTTGGCATCGAAATCTTCCCCCGAATTCAGTATCGAAGCAGTTCGCGTGGCGTTGGCGAGCGGGGTGCCGTGCGAGCAAAAAAGCAACGACCGACAGCAATCACCGCTCTAACATCGCGCCGAACCTGCTGAACCGGAAATAGGATCAGCACGAAAACGCTACAAGCTCAATGAACTTCAGACAGTCGAACATACCGGTCCCTTCCCGCCTTCACAGGAGGGGTCGCATGCTCGACCGTCGTCAGCCCTGATTCAGATCAAGCGGATCGGTCGTCCCGGCCATAGTCAGACAATATTACTGTGTCATCGCCCGTCACGGATATCAACGAGGGCAGATCGCCACAGACAATGCCGCGTGTGCCTTCAAGGCGGATGAACCCGTCCTTGCGAAGGGCGGTCATCTGGCGGCTCACGGTTTCGATGGTCAAACCCAGATAAGTCGCCATCGCTTCCCGCGAGAGGGGAAGTTCCGCGCGCAACGGAAAGGCTGCCGAGGGGGCGCGGCGCAGAATAATCGCCAGCAGCGTCGCGACCTTTTCGCGTGCGGTCTTGCGGCCCAGCAGCAGCATCCAATCACGCGCCGCGTCCAATTCATCCAACGCCATTTTCAGAAGGCGATCCGCCACATGCGGCGTTTCCGCCATCATCCGCTCGAAGGCCAGGCGTTCGAACACGCACAGCGTCGTATCCGTGACCGCGACGACTTCGAACGGTGCGGTGGCACGGCCCGGACGGCCCAGAAAGTCCGATGGCAGCAAAAGCCCGACCATTTGCATCCGCCCGTCTTCCAGCGATTGCGTCAACGTCGCACAGCCGGTGACGATCGAGGCGACGAACGGCAGCACTCCGCCTTCCAGAGCGATGACCTCGCCCGCCTTGCACGATCGATAGGACTTCATGTCGGACAAGCGGTTCAGTTCCGCCCCGTTGCAAGAGGCACAGACGGCCCGGTGCCGGATCGGACAGGACGAACAGTCCGAGGTCGCAAGTAAAAAATCCATGTGGGCCATGGCCAGGAAATGTCCGAAAAAATGTGGTGCAGTCGCCGCTTGTTCGAAAACTGCCATGTCCTTTGATCTGTAACAAGGCACGGCGGTGCATACCCGCAATGGCAGGGGCACGAGGCTCCTGCTCCTGGACCTGATTGCGCGGCGTCAGGCTATTGCCCGGCAAAAACGCCCGGACCGCTTGATCCGGGCGTCATATTGTCAGATCGGGCCATCCAACCCGGTCAGTGTCGCGTCAGGACGGCAGCGCACCAGAGTCCTGTGCGGCCTGAACTTCTTCTTCGCTCAGCAACCCATCTGCATCGGTGTCCATCGCGGCGAAGTTGTCCGCAGTCATATCCGGATAGGCGGTCTGAAGCTCTTCCATCGAGACGTATCCATCGCCATCGGTATCCATTGCGCTCTGCGCCCAGGACGGGGCGGCAAGGGCAAGGACGGCAGCAGCTGTCGCAAGAATGCTTTTCATCGTTCTTCTCCAGTTTGGATTACAAAGGGGTTGATCTCTCTACCCGCTCCCATTTGGACGCAACGCCGTCATCGATGCTTCCCCAAGTGATCATCCGTCCCTTTTCGTGCACAACCTCGCTCCTTACTGCCCCGTTCCTGCGCACTTTCCTGCCCGAAAAATCGCGCCCGGAAACCTCGGCGGAAAAGCCTTCATCGAGCCCGTGATTTCCGGCTTGTTCCCGCCGCAGCGGCACAGGCCGATCAACATCAGACTGCGAAGCGAATCGCATAAGGAGATCTGCATTCCGGCTTGCCGATTCAGACGAAACGATCAAAGTCGGAAAAGTGAGCAGGCAGTCCGGTAAGGTCGATCCGCATCGGTCTGAATCGAAAAAGGCGCCCCGTTTCCGGGACGCCTTTCAGACTGTCGGAACCCTCGAAAGGGTTCGAAAATCAGGCCAGTTCGATGTTGGTCGCGCTCTCGCGGCCGTCACGGCCGGGCTCGATATCGAATGTGACTTTTTGGTTGTCGGCCAGACCGGTCAGGCCCGCGCGCTCAACAGCAGAGATGTGCACGAACACGTCCTTGCTGCCGCCGTCGGGGGCGATGAAGCCGAAGCCTTTAGTAGTATTGAACCATTTGACGGTGCCAGTAGCCATCGTCGATCTCCTTCTTAAACTGCCCACAGGATGCGGCAGGTCGGCTAGCGTCAGTGCAAGATCGAAAGACTGAGCCTTAAGAAGGTGTCGTCGATATGGATAACGTCGCAACTCCCACATGGCCGCTTGCAAGCAGGTTTGCAAGCCTTACGCGCAGTCGCGACGATATAGGCAAAGGTTCGCCGCCATTGTTCTATTCCCATCCGGCCCGGATCAGCCGCGCCGCCTCGGGCGCGAAATAGGTCAGCACACCGTCGCAACCGGCCCGGCGGAACGCCATCAGGCTCTCCATCATGGCCTTTTCCCCATCGATCCATCCGTTTCCCGCCGCCGCCCGGATCATCGCGTATTCTCCCGACACCTGATAGGCAAAGGTCGGCACGCCAAAACGATCCTTCACCTTCGCGCAAAGGTCCAGATAGGGCATACCCGGCTTGACCATGACCATATCCGCGCCCTCGGCAATATCGCGGGCGACGCAACGCAGACCTTCATCGGCATTCAGCGGATCCAGTTGATAGGTCTTCTTGTCACCCTTCAATGCACCCGACGCCCCCACCGCATCCCGGAACGGACCATAGAAGGCCGAGGCGTATTTGGCAGCATAGGACATGATCGTCACATCGCACAGGCCCGCGTCTTCCAAGGCACTACGGATCGCGCCGATGCGACCGTCCATCATGTCCGATGGTCCCAGAATATCGGCCCCTGCTTCGGCCTGTGCCATGGCCATTTTGACCAGAGCCGCTACCGAGTCGTCGTTTACGATGACGCCGTCGCGCAGAATGCCGTCGTGACCCTGCGCGTTATATGGGTCCAGCGCCACGTCCGTCATGATCGCGATGTCGGGCACGGCGGCCTTGATCGCACGGGTGGCACGGTTGGACAGGTTCTCGGGGTTCCATGCCTCGGCGCAATCGTCGGTCTTGAGGGTGCCGTCTGTATAGGGAAACAGACAGATCGCGCGAATGCCAGCCGCCTGCGCTTCGGCCGCCGCTTCCACGGTCAGGTCAACGGACCGGCGGATCACGCCCGGCATCGACGCGATTTCCTGTGTCGCGTTGTCACCGTCGCAGACGAAAACGGGCCAGATCAGGTCGTCGACCGACAGCCGGTCCTCTCGGACCAGCGCCCGCAGCGCCGGGGTCCGGCGCAGACGACGGGGGCGGGAGGCAGGGAATCCGGGCGCAGACTTGGCCGTCATGATGTACCTTTGTGACAGTTGCCCTTCGGTCGCACGACCGGAGGCTGGGTTCAACCGCCGCCCGACTTGCCATCCACCCTTGCGTGGGCGACATGGGTGCGACGGTTGCTATGGATCAAGCTGAACCTTGGATTTTCTTTTCCTGGAACTGGCTCTCGAAGCCATCGACTTTAGGTCCTTCTCGAACCTTTGGTTCTGGATCGCGCTCGCCGTGCTGTGGTCAACGGCATCGCATTGGGTCGTGGGCGTGCCTTTCGACATGGTGCGCCGAGCGGCCAGAGGGAACGAGCAGTCGCTGGAGGACATGCATGTGCTGGCCAACATCCATGCTCGTCGCATTCTGTTCATCGCCGAAGAAACCGGCCTGATCACAACCGCCTTTAGTTTCTTTCTGGTCACGATGCTGGCCCTGCTGGGTTTTCTGTATCGGGTGGAATTCGCGCAGGCGATCCTGCTGCTGTTCCTGCCGCTGATGCTTGTTGCGTGGGTCACCCTGCGCGCTGCCCGCAAGGTCGACGGGTTGGACGCGTCAGATCTGGGCAACCTTCTGTTCCGCACCCGACGTCTGATCCAGTTCCTTGGCATCGTGTCGATCTTCGTCACATCGATGTGGGGCATGTGGGTCAATCTGAGCGCCAACGTCCTGGGAATATGAATACGGGTATGGCGCATGGTTGACACCCGCGCCGGCGCCGTTACCTGACGCGGATGCCCGACACCGCCTTCTCTCCTTTGCCGCAAGGCCATATCCGCGTCGGCGGCGCGCCCGAGGGTTTCGACGCCCGTGTTTTGTTGCGCGAACTGGAAAGCGGCAAACCTGTCGTTCATGTCGCCCGCGACGACAAACGGGCCGAGGCAATGGCCGCTGCAATCCGTGCGCACCAATCGGGCGTCACCGTGTTGCGCTTTCCTGCATGGGACTGCCTGCCCTATGACCGGCTTAGTCCCGCTGCCGAAATCAGCGCCACGCGTATGGCGACGCTGACGGCGCTGGCGCATGGGTTCACCGGTGAATTCATCTTGCTGACGACGCTGTCTGCGCTGACGCAGCGTATGCCTGCGCGCGCGACACTGAAAGGTGCGGGCTTTGCCGCCCGTCTGAATCAGCGCATCGACGAGGATGCCTTGCGCCTGTTCCTTGTCCGCATGGGTTTTACCCAGACCCCCACCGTGGTTGAGCCGGGCGACTGGTCGCCGCGCGGCGGTATCATCGACATCTGGCCCCCGGGTCAGCCTGCGCCAGTGCGTCTGGACCTGTTCGGCGACACGCTGGACGGGCTGCGCCGCTTCGATCCGGTGACGCAGCGCACGACCGATCAATTGAAGATGATCGAACTTGCGCCGGTTTCCGAAGTCATCCTGGACGGTCCGGCGATCACCCGATTCCGTCAGACCTATCGCATCGAGTTCGGGGCGGCGGGCACTGACGACCCGCTCTACGAAGCGGTCAGCGCTGGCAAGAAACCACAGGGCGCGGAACACTGGCTGCCGTTCTTCCACGAAACGCTGGAGACTTTGCCCGATTATCTGCCCGACGCGACCTTTGTGCTGGACGACGCCACGCCCGCGCATCACGCCGACCGATGGATTCAGATCGCCGATATGTATGATAATCGGCGCGAGGCGATGCAGGCCAAGGGGCGCGTCGACAGCGTATATAAACCCGCCCGGCCCGAGACCTTGTATTTGCGCCCCGAAGACCTCGATGTCGCACTGGCCTCCCACCGCACGCTGCATCTGAACCCTCTACCCGCTGCCCCCGGCCCGGGTGTCATCGACGCGGGTGGGCGGATCGGTCGCAGCTTCGCGCCCGAACGGCAGCTGGAGGATGTGAGCCTGTTCGGCGCGCTTGCCGACCACATCGCCGCCAAACGGGCCGATGGCGGCGTTGTGATCGCATCCTATTCCGGCGGCGCGCGCGAACGTCTGCAAGGATTGCTTGAAGATCAGGGCGTCACCGGTACCCGTGCCGTCAAGCGACTGGAAGACGTTGCCAAGGGCGAAGTCGGGCTGGCGATCTGGGCGCTGGATCGGGGCTGGGAGGGGCCTGTCGGCAAGGACAGGCTGACGGTGATTTCAGAACAGGACGTGCTGGGCGAACGCCTGATCCGCGGCAAAAAAAAGAAACGCCGTGCCGAGAACTTCCTGACCGAGGCGCAGGCCCTGTCAATGGGCGATCTGGTCGTTCACGTCGATCATGGTGTCGGACGGTTCATCGGGCTGGAGACGGTCACGGCGGCGGGCGCGCCGCATGAATGTCTGGCGCTGGAATACGCGGGCGGCGACCGCCTGTTCCTGCCGGTCGAGAATATTGAACTGCTGTCCCGATACGGGCAGGAAGAAGGTCTTCTCGACAAGTTGGGCGGCGGCGCATGGCAGGCCCGCAAGGCCCGCCTGAAGGAACGCATCCGCCAGATCGCCGAACGCCTGATGCGGATCGCGGCGGAACGTGCCCTGCGCAAGGCACCCATTCTGGAGGCACCCCGCGACATGTGGGAAACCTTCGCCGCCCGCTTCCCCTACGAGGAAACCGACGATCAGTTACAGGCCATCGAGGACGTGGCCGAAGACCTCGCCTCGGGCCGTCCGATGGACCGGCTTGTTGTCGGCGATGTGGGCTTTGGCAAGACCGAGGTAGCGATGCGCGCTGCCTTCATCGCGGTCACCGCCGGCAAACAGGTGGCCGTCATCGCACCGACGACCCTGCTGGCACGGCAACACGCCAAGTCGTTTCAGGACCGGTTTCGCGGACTGCCGATCAAGGTGCGGCAGCTGTCGCGGTTCGTGACCACCAAGGATGCCAACGCGACCCGCGCCGGTCTGACGGATGGAACCGTCGACATCGCCATTGGCACCCACGCCCTGCTGGCAAAGCAGGTAAAATTCGCCGAGCTTGGCCTGTTGATTATCGACGAGGAACAGCATTTCGGCGTCACCCACAAGGAACGCCTCAAGGAAATGCGGTCCGATATTCACGTTCTGACCCTGTCCGCCACGCCGATTCCGCGCACGTTGCAGATGTCGCTGACCGGCGTGCGCGATCTGTCGATCATCGGCACACCGCCGATAGACCGTCTTGCCATCCGTACCTATGTGTCCGAATTCGACACCGTCCAGACCCGCGAAGCATTGCTGCGCGAACATTATCGCGGCGGGCAATCCTTCATGGTCGTCCCCCGCATCACCGACCTGCCTGACATGGAAGCGTTCCTGCGCGAACAACTGCCGGAACTGACCTATGTGATTGCCCACGGACAGCTTGCGGCAGGAGATCTGGACGAGCGGATGAACGCCTTCTACGACGGCAAATACGATGTCCTGCTGTCGACGACGATCATCGAGAGCGGCATCGACATCCCGACCGCCAATACCATGATCATCTGGCGCGCCGACATGTTTGGCCTGTCGCAGCTTTATCAGATCAGGGGGCGCGTGGGTCGCTCCAAGACGCGCGCCTATGCGTTCCTGACCACCAAACCGCGCGCCAAGCTGACGCCGCAGGCCGAGCGACGCCTGAAGGTGCTTGGGTCTATCGACGCGCTCGGTGCCGGGTTCAACATTGCAAGCCAGGATCTGGACCTGCGTGGCGGTGGCAACATCATTGGCGAAGAACAGTCCGGCCACATGCGCGAAGTCGGCTTCGAGCTGTACCAATCCATGCTGGAGGAGACGATCGAGAAGCTGAAATCCGGCAAGGCCGACCTGCCCGATGCGCTGTCCGACGATTGGTCACCCCAGATCAATCTGGGTGTTCCGGTCCTGATCCCCGAAGACTACGTCACCGACCTGGATACCCGTCTGGGTCTCTATCGTCGCCTGTCGGGTCTGGATCGGAAAGTCGAACTGGAAGGCTTTGCCGCCGAACTCATCGACCGTTTCGGTCCTCTGCCCCGCGAAGTGAATGTCCTGCTGCGGATCGTGCGCATCAAATCTATGTGCAAGGCTGCGGGTGTCGAGAAGCTGAACGTCGGGGCCAGGGGTGCAACGGTGGAATTTCACGGCAACCGCTTTGCACGGCCCGAAGGTCTGGTTGATTTCATCAAGGCAAGAAACGGCGCCGCCAGAATCAAGGGCGACAAGCTGGTCGTCATTTCGGAGTTTCCGTCCGAGGCGGACCGCATCAAAGGCGCATTCTCCATCGCCCGCGATCTGGCGGTGCACGCGGGGGCGGCCAAGCAGCGAACGGATTGACCTTTATTGCTGACCGTGAGTCGGAGGACATGCTTCTGGTCAAAACGCGAGCGTGGTTCTGGTCGGGCCTTCAGTTTTCTTGGCTTTCGGACACTGGCGGACTGTGGCGGACTGTGGCGGAGCGCACCGCCGGGGCCCCCCCTATAGCTCCCGCAACCTGCGCGCCAGCAACAGACCAAGCGCGGCGCAGACAGCGACCCCCAGCATCAGAGGCACCGGCGTGCCATTGAACGCCAGCCCGATGGGTGCGGCCACGAAAACGGCGACAATGGTGGAAACGGCTGAAATCACCGACGACGCCATCCCCGCGATATGTCCCATCGGCTGCATCGCGATGGCGTTCAGATTGCCGATGGTCAGCCCCGCCATGGCGAAAACGCCAACCTGCCAGACCACGAACAAGCCGAAGCGCCAGCCCTCGGGCGTCAGTCCCGTGGCCCACCCGGCGGCCAGCACGAGCGACAGCACCAGATGCGACGCCAGCGCAAGCCTTACCAGATACGGCATGCCCAACCGTCCGACGAGCGATGCGTTCAGAAAGGACGCCCCTCCGGACAGAAGGGCGACCAGACCGAACCAGATCGGGAACGTATCAGCCCGACCGAAAGTGAATTCATAGATCGGCTGTATGCTGATGATGGTGGCAAACAGGATGCCGAACACCAGCGTCTGCATGATGATCGCCCGGCGAACGTTACGATGGACAAAGACCTCGACCACTGCCGCGCGCAGCTGCGCGATCCGCAGGGGACGGCGCAAACCGACAGGCAGGGTTTCGGGCTGACGGATCAGCAGCCAGAGACCCGAGATGGTCGCGAACACGACGAAGGCCCAGAATACCCCGCGCCAGCCGAAGCCCGCGATGATGAACGCGCCGATCAGCGGCGCAATGGCGGGCACAAGAGTGAAGGTCATCATTATGAAACTGGCGACACGCGCCATCCCCCGGCCGGCATAAAGGTCGCGCACCATCGCCTGTGCCGCGACCCTTGGACCGGATGCCCCCAGCCCCTGCAACACGCGCACGGCCAGCAGCATTTCCAGACTGGGCGCGATGGTGGCGAGTGCGGCGGCGATGGAGTAGACGACCGCACCGCCGATCATCACCCATTTGCGCCCCAGCGCATCCGACAGCGGCCCGGCGAACAATGTGCCAAGCCCCATGCCGAACACGAAGGCGACGATCACCAACTGAGCGGCATTGGGCGCACCGGGCGAAAGCTCACGGCCGATTTCCGGCAAGGCGGGCAGCATGGCATCGATGGAAAACGCGATCGTAGCGGACAGCATAGCCATCAGCGCCACGAACTCCGGCATTGACAGTGCGCGCTCTGTGCGTGGTTTCAGACGGGACGGTTGCGGCGGCGGGGCTTCCGGGCGGGCGGTCACGGAATTCTCACGTAGCAGTCGCGTCCGATCCGGCCTGTTTATTCACCTCCTCCAGAATTTCCTCGATGACCTGCCCCCATAATTCGGGCGGCTGCGCCCCGCGCAGCACATGCTGATTGGCGATCACGAACGTCGGCACGCCGCTGACACCCCGTTCACGGGCGTGGGCATCGCGGGCGCGAATATCCTCGCGGTCCGCGTCCGATGCGAACAGACGGTCCAGCATCTCGCGCTCCATGCCGCAGCCCACACCGATATCAATCAGAGTAGCTATATCGCCAATGTCGCGGCCCTGCTCGAAATACGCTTCGAACAAGGCCTGCACCACGTGCGTCTGTTTTTCCTCAAGCCCTGCCCAATGGATCAGCCGATGAGCATCCAGCGTGTTCGGCGTGACCTTGATGGCCTCGAAATCAATTGTGAGACCCGCCGCCTCCGCCGCTTCGACGACGGGGGCATAGGCGCGCACCGCGCCTTCCTTGCCACCGAACTTCTCCTCGAGGTAGGCGCGCCGGTCCCTGCCCCCTTCAGGCATGTCCGGATTCAACTGAAACGGATGCCATTCCAGAACGAAAGGATGGTCTGGATGCTTCTGCAGCGCCCGGAACAGGTTCGCCTTGCCGATATGACACCAGGGGCAGATCGGGTCTGAAAGAATATCGAGCTTGATCATGAATACAGCCTTATCGCGGGATCATGACGAACCTAATGGCGGTATCGACGGGTTGAAAGATCGTCGGATACACATCCGCCTGTGCGCATTTTTCTTTTCCCGAAGCATTAAGGTCTGCAACGGACCTTCGCTTCATCCGAAAAGATCGTCCCGTTCAGGAACGTCCAGTCCCAAGTGCGTCCAGCCCTTCTGCGCCAGGACCCGTCCGCGCGGCGTTCGCGCAAGCAGCCCTTGTTGCAGCAGGTATGGCTCGATTACCTCTTCCAGGGCATCGCGGCTTTCCGAAAGCCCGGCAGCCATCGTTTCAACCCCCACCGGGCCGCCGCCGTAATTTTCCGCCAGCAGTCTCAGATACCTTCTGTCAGCGGAGTCGAGGCCCAGGTGGTCCACACCCAAACGTGTCAAAGCCCAGTCAGCGATGGCGGAGGTAACTGTCCCGTCGCCCTCGACCACCGCGAAATCCACCACCCGTCGCAACAAGCGACCGGCGATCCGCGGTGTGCCACGGGCCCGTCGGGCGATTTCCTGCGCGCCGTCATCGGTCGCGGGTGCCCCCATCAGTCGCGCACCACGGGTGACGATCTGGTGCAACTCGGGGATGGTATAAAATTCCAGTCGCGTCGGAATGCCAAACCGGTCGCGCAACGGCGTTGTCAGAAGCCCCAGCCGCGTCGTCGCGCCCACCAATGTGAACGGTTGCAGGTCGATGCGCACGGTGCGCGCCGCCGGACCTTCGCCGATCACCAGGTCCAGCGCGAAATCCTCCAGCGCGGGGTAAAGGACTTCCTCGACTGCGGGGTTCAGGCGGTGGATTTCGTCGATGAACAGAACGTCGCGTGGCTCCAGGTTGGTCAGGATCGCGGCCAGATCACCGGCCTTGGCCAGCACCGGCCCCGAGGTCATCCGAAACCCCACGCCCAACTCGCGTGCCATGATCTGCGCCAGCGTCGTCTTGCCCAACCCCGGAGGGCCATGAAACAGCACGTGATCCATGGCCTGCACCCGTCTGCGTGCGCTTTCGATGAAGATCCGCAGGTTTGCCCGCGCCTCAGCCTGCCCGATGAATTCATCCAGCACCTGTGGACGCAACGCCCGGTCGTCCGGCACGTCATCGGGGATCGAAGCATCCAGCAGCGGGTCACGGTCCATCATCGGTTCAACCCATCCGTTCTGGCGTGCAAATGTCTCATCCAGCCTTGTTGCGGTGTCGTGATGTCTTCAATGGACATGGCGGGCGAGACGCGTTCAAGGATCGAGAGGTTTTCCTGCGCAGCTTTTATAAAGCACGCAACGAACCTGCATCCCAGCCTCCGATACAGCAGCATGAGATTCGCATCCTGCGGCGCGATTTTTACGCGCTCCAGAATCTCGCGAAACGCCAGCATCAATCCCTCGGGGCCAGCAGCTTGAGCGCTGCGCGGATCAGGTCGGGTGTGTCGCCGCCCGCGCTCGCCGCTTCGGCCACGGCGCGGGCGGCATCGACCGGGGCATAGCCCAGGTTTGACAGGGCCGACAGCGCTTCGGACTGGGCGCTGGCGTCGACCTTTGGCGCGACTGCGGTCGAGTCGACCAAAGGTCCGTCCGCCACCCCTTCCAAGTCAGGGGCCGAACCACCCTCCATCAGCATCATGGCCGGGGCCTTGCCCTTCAGCTCCAGCACGACGCGCTGCGCGATTTTCGGGCCGACGCCCGGCGCGGCCCTGACCGCATTCGCATCGCCCAGGGCAATCGCACGGGCCACACCGTCGGCACCCAACGTGCCAAGAATAGCCAGTGATCCCTTGGCTCCGATCCCCTGAACGCTTGTGAGAAGGCGGTGCCACTCCCGCTCCTGCACCGTCAGGAATCCGAAAAGCTGCATCAGGTCTTCGCGCACCAGTAACTCGGTCCAGAGCGAAACCGGCGTCCGCACAGGTGGCAGTGCGGCGATTGTACGGTCCGAGCATTGAACGATATACCCAACGCCGTTTACGTCCAACAGAACGTGATCGCTTGCCTTGTGGTCAAGCCGCCCGGTCAGCCGCCCGATCACGCGGATGTCTCCGCGCCGCGGGCCACTGCCGCCGCCAGCCGTCCGCGGGTCTGCAAATGCACGGAATGGCACAGTGCAATTGCCAGCGCATCCGCTGCATCCGCCGAATCCGGGGCGCACCCCGGCAATTGCATCAAAACCATGTGCAGGATCTGCGATTTGTCGGCGTGACCAACGCCCACAACGGTTTTCTTGACCGTATTGGGGGCATATTCACCGACATCGATTCCGGCCTGTGCCGGGACCAGAACGGCGATCCCCCGCGCCTGCCCAAGCTTGAGCGTGCTTTGCCCGCCCGCGTTCACGAACGTCTGTTCGACCGCAGCCGCATCGGGCGCGTATCTCAACAGAACCTCGGTCAGCAAAGCATGCAATGACAGCAGGCGGACATCCATTGCCGTGCCAGTCGGGCGACAGGTCCCGTTCGCAACATGGCAAATGCGCGGCCCATCGACATCGATGACGCCCCAGCCGCAGGCCCGCAGACCCGGATCGATTCCCATCACGCGCATCTGCCCAACCCCGTGCCTCGTCTGATGTTCTTGCTTTGATCCTTGGCTAGCATAGGCCAGCCCACAGGGCCAGCACGGACATTCGCGGAACGGCATCACTAGGATTGCCGTGGTCACCCCGTGTAAACTTGCCGCGGCGCAGCAACTATTTCCGAGGTTCTCATACTGCTATGCAAAAAGCACATAGCGGACATTCCCGCTTGATATTTGTGCAGTTTGAGAACCCACCCTATCTGCGCCTGATCCGAAGCAGCCAAAAGGGCTGCACCCCCTCTTTGCAGCCTCATTCCGAACTAGGATAAATCATGGCCACCTTCGACGTCTTTACCCCCGCCCGTCCAGCCCCCGCCACAGGCATGTTCACTGCCATGTTGGGACGTTTCATTTCGTGGAACGATCGCCGCGTGACTGTAAAGATGCTGAACGGTCTGACCGACCGCGAACTTAACGATATCGGCCTGGAACGTGCCAACATCGCGTCCTGGTCCCGCCGTCGCTAATCTGTGACCGCATTACCGTTACGATTTGCCAATGGGCCGTCCATCGGGACGGCCCGTTTTGCCTTGGTGGATTTATAGAGACAGCTTCATCAGGCATGGCTCCCGTTCCATCGGGATCAACGCCGCCGCAGGCTCAGTGTTGTCCAGTCGCCGACTTCGACGCGGCGGACCATATCGAACCCGACAGCATCATAGGCCGCCACGACCTCGTCACCCTGTGGATTCAACAGGCCTGAAAGTATCGCGTAGCCGCCCCTCGCCGCGTGGGCGGCCAGATCGGGGGCCATGTCGATCAGTGGGCCTTTCAGGATATTGGCGAAAATCAGACCATAAGGGGCCAGTGCCGCCAGTCGTGGATGATCGAACCCGGCGGCCTCAACGCATTCGACCCGCGCCGTCAGGTCGTTCACGTCGACATTGGCCTGCGCGACTTCGACAGCGACCATATCGATATCCGACGCAATAACGGCTGTGTCCGGCCAGATCTTCGCCGCCGCCATCGCCAGAACCGCCGTACCCGCCCCGATATCCGCTGTCGATCCCGGTGCCAGGCCGTCGGCCAGCAGCGTCTCGAACGCCAGAAGACAGCCCTGCGTCGTGCCATGGTGGCCGGTGCCGAAGGCCATTGCCGCCTCGATCAGCAGGGCAACGCGGCCATCTGGAATGCGGTCGGCATCGTGACTGCCATAGACGAAGAAGCGCCCCGCTTCGACCGGGTGCAGATCGCGCCTGACGTGAGCGACCCAGTCCGTCGGCGGCACTTCTGAGATGACAAAGGGCTTCGCCCCGAAGGCCGCCGCCAGCAAGGCCAGCCCGGTGTCATCGGGAGCATCCGCGAAATAGGCTCCGACCTCCCACAACCCGGAGCCGTCCTCCATCTCGAAGACGCCGACGCCGTCGGGCTCCAGCGTTTCTTCCAGTGCGTCGCCCAGCCCTTCGGCCTGCGCCTTGGTCCTGAGGGTGGTCAGCGCGGTCCAGCTGGCGGGGGTGATGTCAGACATTTTTGCGGCTCCTCGTCGGGTTCAGGTGTCCTTGCGGGGTGGCTGGGGCAGCCGTCAAGGCATTGCGCGCCCCGCCCTCTGGCCACCGCGCATCCGTCATGGCATTTCCGTGCCCATGACACAGAATATGCCACAGATCGAACCCCTGTCGCCCGACGCCATTGAAACGCTATTCACCCGTGGCGACGGCCAGTTCCTGTTCGCCCGCTGGGGCCGACCCATCGTGCCGGTCGTCTTCGGTGTCACCGACGAAACCGTCGCCATTCTGAAAGGCGCGATCGAGGCATTGTGCGTGCTGACCGGCCACAAGATGGCCGAGACCGACCCGGAGCTTGGCGTCAACCTGATGGTCTTCTTCGTGCGCGACTGGGCCGAATTGCCCGTGACGCCCAACCTGGACCGCCTGATCCCGGATCTGGGCGCACTGACCGACCGCCTTCAGGCCGCAGAGGCCAACCAGTATCGCATCTTTCGCTTCGACGAGAGCGGCGCGATCAAGGCCTGCTTCGCCTTCCTGCGCATGGACGACGAGCTGGCGCAGGTACCCGCCGACACCTTGGCATTGAACCAGATGGTGCAGGCGCTTTTGCTGTGGTCTGATAAAGCGTTTACCGACGCCTCCCCCCTCGCCCTGCTGGAGGGTCGCGCCGTGCTGCGCCCCGATGTCGCCGACCTTATGCGAGCTGCCTATGACCCCGTTCTGCCTGCGATGGCGCAGGACCCAAGCCATGCGCTGCGCCTCTTCGCCCGCACAGGACGGGTGCAATGACGGCCACTGATCCGAGGCATGTCTGGCCGATCCGCGTCTATTACGAGGATGTCGATCTGGCCGGCATCGTCTATTATGCCAATTATCTGAAGTTCATAGAACGCGCCCGCTCCGAAATGGTCCGGGCCGCAGGGGTGGATCAGGACGCGATGCGGTCCGCAGGGCTGGTTTTTGCCGTTTCGCGGGTCGAAGCGGATTACCTGAGGCCCGCGCGCTATGACGATACGCTTCAGGTCGAAACCACGATGGTCGACGTTACTGCGGCGCGCTTCGTGATGAAACAGACGGTGATGCGCGATGGCAGGCCCCTGTTCCTCGCGACTGTGACCATTGTCTGCATGGACCTGTCCGGTCGACCGCGCCGCTTGCCTGCCGAAATCACGGATCTTGTCCCATGACGTCCGCCGCGACACCCCACGACAGCCCGAGGGCGGCGCATCGCTGCGATGATGCTGGTGCGGCCACGAGCTGATCGCCGTTCCGATGGCGGAGTTTCCTGCCGGCTGATCAAACGGGCCGTTCGAACGGGCCGGACTGACGAAGTTGCACGCGCATGATGCTGATCTGTACTGGTGGCGAATGCCTCCCCGTCGAGGCCGAAACGGGACAATCGATGATCTGCGACCGTCATCAACTGACGCCACCCGTGCAACGCTTGCCCGGCGGACGTCCGACGCAGAATTCACGGATGTGCAGAGGAAGGATCGCTCGACGGTCGCGCTCGGTCCTAAGGGTTTTTTAAGGGCAATCTGGCAGGGTCCCGCAAAACAGCGAGTCGACTGCCATGCCCCTTCCCTTCCGCGCCGCCGCCTATCTCGTTGCCACGCTGTCAGGGGCATCGCTGGGATATTCGATCTCGGGCGGGGTCGGCGAGGGCGCGGTGCCGCGGAATACCATGCCCTCGACCCTGCCCGTCGGCACCCCGCCCGTTACCCCGGTCGCGACCCCGGAGACAATGTCGGACGGTCCTCCGCCAACCACGGTGCAAACGACGGCAGCCCCAGTCGGGGACACAGTCGACACCAGTGGGTGGACTTTGCGATCCGAAGTGTCGGATTTCGATAATCTGACCAATGTGTTCCTGTCCGTTTCCAGCGATCGGCCATTACCCTGCGGACCACGGCGCAGGGCGACATTGATGCTGCGTTGCCTTCAGGACAGGACAGCGGTCTATATCGCCCACGATTGTGCCACACCACCCGGCGACCCCAATGGATGGCAGGTGGAGCAGCGTCTGGATACTGCCACCACCACCACCGCCTATATGAAGGTCGACAGTTACGGCGAGGCATTCGGGTACTGGCAGTATCGCCCCGCCCGCACCCTCATCGAAAACCTGATCCGCGCCGACAAGCTCCATCTTCGTTTCACGGACGCCGATGGGCTGACCAGCGAGATGCGATTTCCGCTGACCGGTCTGACCGAGGCATTGCCGACACTCAGCGCAGCCTGCAACTGGTCGGATGTCGCCCCATGGGAGGCACCAGATCCCGCAGCGATAACTGTGGGGTCTGAACACGATCCCCACACCGGCGAGAGCGGTGTGACAACAAGCGCAGGCAAATCGCGCGATGATCACGGCGATGATGGGTCGGCTTTGAACGGGATCAACGCAATATCCGGCGACCATCCGTCGACCGCAGCCGAAGGGGCCGCGTCGCGAGGTATAGGGCCGGGTGCAGCGCGGCAGGCGGCGAACGACGGCGGCGATCAGCCCGGACCAGACAGGCCGCCATCCAGCCTGCTTGCGGCACGCTCTGGGGCTGGCGCATCCATCGACATCGTACACCTGGATGGTCAGCCGTCGGACGGGGCGGCAGGCCGTCATGAAGGCGATGGCGGGACGGACCCGCAGGCTTCGACACCCGTCGTCGTGACAGTCAACGCATCGAACAGGTCGAGGGAAAGACCCGCCGACGTCGAAAGCGCGCCAAGACTGTTGCTCGGCGAAAGATGGCTCAACGATTATACGCGCGGCATTCCGCCCAAGAAGTGATCCAGCTACACAAACGCTTTTTCATCTGATAGGGATTCGGCAATTCTCAGCGGTCGATAAACGATCCGAACAACCAAGGACGGGCAGTCCACATGGAAACCGAAGTACTGGCAGCCGCCAGCGAGATCGACTTCTCGCTCTGGGCGCTGTTCCTGCGTGCGACCTTCATCGTGAAGATCGTTATGGTCATGCTGTTTGCAGCCTCGATCTGGGTCTGGGCCGTGCTGATCCAGAAAGTCGTGCAGTTCCGGCGCGCGCGCAACCATGCCGCCTCCTTCGACCGGGCTTTCTGGTCGGGCGAGCCATTGGACGAACTCTATGACCAGATCGGCGACCGGCCCAAATCCGCGTCGGAGCGCATCTTCGCCTCGGCAATGCAGGAATGGTCGCGCAGCCACCGCGATGACGGCGGCCTGATCGCGGGCACCCAGTCGCGCATCGATCGCACCATGGATGTGGCCATCGCCAAGGAACGCGACCGCCTGACATCCGGGCTCGTTTTTCTGGCCACAGTCGGCTCAACCGGGCCGTTCGTCGGCCTGTTCGGCACGGTCTGGGGCATCAAGAACGCGTTCGAACAGATCGCCATCAGTCAGAACACCAATCTCGCAGTCGTGGCTCCCGGCATTGCCGAAGCCTTGCTGGCCACGGGGCTGGGCCTTCTGGCCGCCATTCCGGCGGTCGTCTTCTATAACAAGCTGACCCGCGATGCGGATCGCATCACCGGTAACTACGAAGCCTTTGCGGACGAATTCGCCACGATCCTGTCGCGCCAGCTGGACGCGGCCTGACATGGGGGCGGGAACGATCCAGTCCGGCGGCGGCAGTGGCGGGCGACGCCGCAGGCGCAGCAGCAGCGGCGCACCGATGTCCGAAATCAACGTCACGCCCTTCGTGGACGTGATGCTGGTGCTGCTGATCATCTTCATGGTCGCGGCCCCCCTGCTCACGGCGGGCGTTCCCGTCGAGCTGCCCCAGACTGCCGCCACGCCCCTGCCTCAGGAAGACGAGGAGCCGCTGGCCATAACGGTCGCAGCGGATGGTCTCGTGCAGATCGGGTCTCAGGAAGTGCCACGCGACGAATTGGTCACGCGATTGCAGGCGATCGCCGGCGAACGTCAGAGCGACAGGGTGTTCCTGCGCGCTGACGGAAGCGTGCCATATTCCGACATTATGGTGGTGATGGGTGCTTTGAACGCGGGCGGGTTCCGAAATATCGGGCTGGTCACGGATGCGGGCGGGCCGACGCTGGATGGCACCGGCACGGCGGATCAGTAGATGGAACGGCGCACGGCAGTCGCGCTCTCGGGCACGGCCCATGCAGGCCTGATCGTCTGGGCCATGGTTGCCGGGCTTTTCAACCCCGTTGAAGACGACCAGTTGCAGATTGCGGCCGTCAGCGTCATTTCCAGTGCCGAATTCGACGCACTGGTGTCGGCGGCTCCGGCCCCTGCCGCGCCCGCTCCGGCAGCACCTGCGGCACCCGAACAACCCGAAACATCTCAGGCGCCTACTCCCACCGAAGAAGCACCGCCCCCTGAGCCTGCACCGACGCCCGTGACCCCGACTCCTACCCAGCCTGACGATACGCCGGACGTGGCAGAACTGGTCCTGCCACAGACCGAAGTGACGCAGGATGCACCGAACGCGCCGACCCCGCCCGCCGATGCGCCGGATGCGGCACCCGGCCCACGGCCCACCCCGCGCGCCGCGGAACGCGTGTCGCCCACGCCTGCCCCGGCCCCGCCGCCTCTGACGGAAACCGCGCCAACGGTCGAGGCCCCGCCTGCCCCGTCGGACGTCAAACCGGAGGAGCCGGTCGAACCTGCCGAAACGCCGACCGCGCCCGAGGAGAGCGCACCGCGTATCATCACCGAAGCGGATATCCCGGCGGCCGCCGAACAACCGTCGAATGCCCCCGAGACATCGTCACGGCCTCCGTCACGGCCCGCGCGTCCGCAAGTTGCTGTGGCCGAAACGCCCGCCGCTCCGGCACGACCCGCCGCTCCGGCGGAACCCCGACCGACTGAAACGGCGACCGCCGCCGAAGAACCCCGCACATTCGATACATCCGCGGCTTTGGCCGAAGCTCTGGGTGGCGGCACACCCGCCTCGCCCGGCGATCCAGGCCCGCAACTTTCTCCGGGACAGGAGGAAGGCTTCCGTCTCGCCGTGCAAAGCTGCTGGGATCTGGGTGCCGTCTCGACCGATGTCATGCGGACCGTAATGACGGTGTCGTTCGAAATGCGGCCCGACGGTTTTCCCATCTCCAGTACGATCCGGGTGAAAAATGCGTCGGGCGGCACCGCGGCGTCCCAGCAAATCGCATTAGAACGGGCCAAGACCGCGATTATCCAGTGTTCGGTGAAGAATCAGGGCTATGACTTGCCCGAAGAAAGCTATGCACAGTGGAAAAACATCACGATCACCTTCGATCCGACGCAATCGCGGGTTCGGTGATGTCACAATATCGCGCTGAACGTTGCCACCCTGCAGCAAAGCCCACACGGCCGGTTGAGAAATTTCGCCATGGCGGCGATACCGGACGCACGACCGTTCTGGAAACGATGAGGTTGACGTGAAACGATTGTATCAAGGTCTCTGCGCCGCTCTGCTGTCGCTTGCATTCCTGACAGGTGCCGCACGGGCGCAGTTGGAAATCATCATCACCGATCCGAACATATCGCCTCTGCCCTTTGCGGTGCCGACTTTCGTGGCGCGGAACGCGGAGGCGGCCGAACTTGCTGAGAACATCTCGCAGGTCATCGCGGCGGATTTGACGAACACCGGCCTGTTCCGTGAAATCCCCAGGGACGCTCATATTTCACGTATCGGCACTTTCGATGCCCCGATCCAGTTTTCCGACTGGAAGGCGATCAATGCACAGGCGCTTATCACCGGCTCCGTTCTGGCCGAGGGGGACGGGCGCATCGTCGTTCAGTTCCGACTGTTCGACGTGACCAGCGAGGCACCTCTGGGCGAGGGACTGCAATTCGTCGGGACCGCCGATGGCTGGCGCCGCATGGCCCACAAGGTTGCCGACGCCGCCTATTCCCGCATCACCGGCGAAGGCCCCTATTTCGACAGCCGCACGGTATTCGTCTCGGAACAGGGGCCCAAGGATGCACGGCTCAAGCGTCTGGCGGTGATGGATTACGACGGGGCGAATGTACAATATCTGACGTCGTCGGATTCCATCGTGTTGGCCCCTCGGTTCAGCCCGGACGGCAGCCGAATCATCTATACCGGGTATGAATCGGGCTTTCCCAAGGTCACGTTGATCAATGTCGGCACCCTGCAAAAGCAGACCGTGGGCGGCATCGACCAGAACATGAGCTTCGCCCCACGATTCAGCCCGGATGGCGGACGCGTCGTGTATTCCGCCGAGGTGGCAGGCAATACCGACCTGTATCTGCTGGATCTCAACTCGGGTGCGACGACGCGGCTGACGACGGCCCCCTCGATCGAGACGGCCCCCAGTTTCAGCCCCGATGGCACCCGGATCACCTTCGAGTCTGATCGCTCGGGCGGACAGCAGCTTTATATTATGCCTGCGAGTGGCGGCGAAGGTAACCGGATCAGCTTTGGCGCGGGCCGGTATGGCACGCCTGTCTGGTCGCCCAAGAACGATTATATCGCCTTCACCAAGCAGAATGAGGGCCGCTTCCACATTGGCGTGATGCGCACCGACGGGTCCGAAGAACGGCTGCTGACCGGAGCTTTTCTGGACGAGGGGCCGACCTGGGCGCCGAACGGTCGTGTGATCATGTTTACCCGCGAGACGTCGGGCGCGAATGGTGCGCCTGCTTTGTATACGGTCGACATTACTGGCCGGAATCTTCAACGTGCCGCGACTCCCGCGGCGGCTTCGGACCCGTCCTGGGGTCCGCTCCTTCGATAGAGGTAGATACCATGAAACTGACTGCACTTCTTCTGTTGGCCGCGCTGACCCTGTCCGCCTGTGGCAGCCGCCTGGGTCAAGACGGGGCGAACGGCGCCGTCGATCTGAATGCCGGCGCAAACGGCAGTTTTGTCCCCGGCAGCGCCAACGATCCATCCTCGGTGGCTTATTTCCAGCAAACCATCGGCGACCGCGTACTGTTCGCTCTCAATCAATCCAGCCTGTCTCCCGAGGCGCAGACCGTCCTTGCCGCCCAGGCCCGTTGGATGAACAGCAACCCCGGCTACACCGCGCTGATCGAAGGTCATGCGGACGAACAGGGCACCCGGGAATACAACCTTGCGCTTGGCGGCCGACGTGCGAATTCGGCCCGCGATTACCTGATCAGCCAGGGCGTTTCCGCCACGCGCCTGCGCACCATCAGCTATGGCAAGGAGCGTCCGGTTCAGGTCTGTTCGACAGAAGCGTGCTATAGCCAGAACCGCCGGGCCGTCACCGTGCTGGCCGCCGGGGCGGGCGTCTGATGCTGCGCGTCCTCTGCGTCGCTCTGTTAACAGTGATGTCGGGGCTGCCTGCAGTCGCGCAGCAGGACCAGACCCTGGCCGACATTCGCCAGCAGTTGAGCGTTCTGCAGGTCGAGATGCAGAAACTGAAGGGTGAATTGAACACCACCGGTGCGCCCGCGACCGGCACCGGCGGGTCCACGGTTCTCGATCGCCTGAATGCGATCGAGAGCGAGCTGCAACGCATGACCCAAAAGACCGAGCGGATGCAGTTTCGCATCGAAAGCGTATCACGTGACGGGGCCGCAAGAATCGAGGATCTGCGGTTCCAGCTTTGCGAACTGACGACCGATTGCGACCTGGCGTCCCTGCCGAACCCCGGCCCGCTGGGCGGCGCGCCCGAGGGCGGAACAGCGGCAGCGGGCATCATCGCGCCTCCGGCCGAAACCGGTGGCACGTCCGGCGGCGCTGAGTTGGCGTTCAGCGAACAGGCTGATTTTGACCGCGCCAAATCCGCGCTGGATGCGGGTGACAATGCCGCTGCGGCGCAGGCGTTCAGTCAGTTCGTCACAAGCTATCCGACCGGGCCGCTGACCGCCGAAGCACAGTTCTTCCGCGGCCAGGCGCTGGCCCGCGACGGCCAACACGCCGCTGCGGCCCGCGCATATCTCGAGTCGTTTTCCGGCACGCCCGAAGGCCCCCGCGCGCCCGAAGCGCTGGTAGGGCTGGGCACGGCGCTCGGCTCTCTGGGGCAAAACGACGAGGCATGTCTGACGCTGTCGGAAGTGGCGATCCGCTTCCCGAACTCGCCCGCCATCTCGCAGGCTAATGCGGCGCGGGCAGGTCTTGGCTGCGCCGGATAACACCATCGAGGGACGCCTTTGGGCGTCCCTCGAGACCCTACTCGGCCCCCGTCGCCCTCGTTTCGAGCCTGGCCCGCTTGGCGTTGCCATTTCGGGTGGCGGCGATTCGACGGCGCTTTTGCTGGCAACGCTCGACTGGGCGAAAGAAGACGGAATCGACGTTCGAGCCGTGACAGTGGACCACGGGTTGCGCGACGGCTCCGCCGCCGAAGCGAACCATGTCGCCACCCTCTGCGCCGGTCTGGACTGCCCGCATGATACGCTGACCCTGACCGATCTGGTCCCCGGTCCGAACCTTCAGGCCCGCGCTCGCAATGCCAGGTACGACGCAATGAAGGACTGGGCCGGGACCGTGGGCTGCAACGCCGTTCTGCTGGGTCACACCGCCGATGACGTTGCCGAAACGCTGGTGTTGCGGTTGCGGCGCGGGGCGGGCATCGACGGTTTGGCCCGGATGGCGGCGTGGCGGCTGGCGGCGCACACGTCGCTGCACTGGGGTCGCCCGTTTCTGGATATCCGCCGCGCCGAATTGCGCGACTATCTCGGTGCAAAGGGGATCACACCTATCGAAGATCCAAGCAACGAAGACCCGTCTTTCGATCGCATCGCGGTCCGCCATGCGATGGCGAGCCTCGGCCTTGATGTCGCAACTTTGTGTCAGTCGGCGACGGCGCTGGGCGAAGCGCGGGATACCCTGGACCATCGGATGCGCATGCTGGCCCGCGAACTTATCCGCGAGGATCGTGGCGACCTGATCTTCGCCCTTGCGCCTTTCTCCGACCTGTTCGCATCGGAACCTGAACACGCCAGACGCTTGCTGGTCGCCGCACTGGCATGGGTGGGCGGCAAGTCGGATGCACCCCGCCGGGCCGAACAGCGTCGTTTGCGTGAAAATATTCTGAACCGTCAGGCCTGCACACTGGCCGGATGCCGGATAGAGCCGAACCTGCCCGATATGCGGATCGGACGTGAACTTTCCGCCGTCGCCGGTCCGTCCCAGACCGACGCGGTATGGGACGGGCGCTGGATACTGGACGGCCCGCATGCGCCCGAGCTTACCGTCGGCGCGCTCGGCGACGACATCAATTCCATCGACTGGAGAGCGACCGGCCTGCCCCGAAAAACCGTCATGGCCTCGCCTGCGGTGCGGCGCGGAGACAGCCTGATCGCCGCGCCGATCGCCGGGTGGTCGGAAGGTTGGGACGCATTTCCCCGCGTCGCATTCGCACAGGCGCTGATAAGACGTTGAACCTGCGGCCCGAACGACTATCTTTCAGTGCAAACCAAACGCGTGGTCTAGGGCCGCGAGATTCGGAGATTTTTCTTGGGTAATGCGCGCAATATCGCCTTCTGGGTCGTTCTTTTCGTCCTTGTGATGGCCCTCTTCCAACTGTTTTCAGGTGGTAATTCGACGGTCGCCGGCCGCGACGTCCCGTACTCCGACTTCATCAACCAGGTCGAGAACGGGTCGGTTTCCACTGTGACTCTGGACGGCGAGCGGATCGTCTTCCGCGGCGCATCGGGTGCTGACCAGATGACGATCAAGCCTGCCGACGTGGACGTAACCGATACGCTTCTGAAGAATAACGTGCGGATCGTCGCCGAAAGTCAGCAACAGTCTGGGTTCCTGTCGGCGCTGGGACTGTGGTTGCCGTTCCTCGTGCTGATCGGGATCTGGATCTTCTTCATGAATCGCATGCAGGGCGGCGGCAAAGGCGGCGCCATGGGCTTCGGCAAGTCGAAGGCAAAACTGCTGACCGAGAAATCGGGCCGGGTGACGTTTGACGACGTGGCTGGCATCGATGAGGCCAAGGAAGACCTGGAAGAAATCGTCGAATTCCTGCGTAATCCGCAAAAGTTCAGTCGACTGGGCGGTAAAATTCCCAAGGGCGCTCTTTTGGTTGGCCCTCCGGGTACGGGCAAAACGCTTCTGGCGCGCGCCGTGGCGGGCGAAGCCGGGGTGCCGTTCTTTACCATTTCCGGCTCTGACTTCGTCGAGATGTTCGTGGGTGTCGGGGCCAGCCGTGTCCGCGATATGTTCGAACAGGCCAAGAAAAACGCGCCCTGTATCGTCTTCATCGACGAAATCGACGCCGTCGGCCGTTCGCGCGGCGTCGGCTATGGCGGTGGCAACGACGAGCGTGAGCAGACGCTGAACCAGCTTCTGGTCGAAATGGACGGGTTCGAGGCGAACGAGGGCATTATCATCGTCGCCGCCACCAACCGGCCCGACGTTCTGGACCCGGCATTGCTGCGCCCCGGTCGCTTCGACCGTCAGGTGCAGGTGCCGAATCCCGACATCAAGGGTCGTGAAAAGATCCTCAACGTTCATGCCCGCAAGGTGCCGCTGGGTGCTGACGTCGACCTGCGGATCATTGCGCGCGGCACGCCTGGTTTCTCGGGGGCCGACCTTGCCAACCTCGTGAACGAATCCGCGCTGAGCGCTGCTCGCATTGGCCGCCGTGTCGTGACGATGGAGGACTTCGAGCAAGCCAAGGACAAGGTGATGATGGGGGCCGAGCGTCGGTCGATGGTCATGACCGAAGACGAAAAGAAACTGACCGCCTATCACGAAGCCGGTCACGCTATCGTCGGCCTGAACGTGCCGCAGCATGATCCTATCCACAAGGCAACGATCATCCCGCGCGGTCGTGCATTGGGTCTGGTGTTGTCGCTGCCCGAACGCGACCGGATCTCGGCCAGCTATCAGTGGTTCACCTCGCGCATTGCAATGGCGATGGGTGGCCGCGTCGCCGAGGAGCTGATCTTCGGCAAGGAGCATGTCACCAGCGGGGCCAGTCAGGACATCAAACAGGCCACGCAAATGGCGCGCGCCATGGTCACGCAATATGGCTATGCCCACGAGGAATTGGGGTTCGTCGATTATGCAAACGAACAGCAAAGTTTCCTGGGACCCTATGGCGGCGGTACGAACCATTCGTCCGAAACGCAAAAGCTGATCGACGACAAGGTCAAGGAAATCATCAACGACGGGTATGAGACCGCCAAGCGTATCCTGACCGAAAAGGCCGATGCGCTGGAAAACCTGGCGCAGGGTCTTCTGGAATATGAGACGCTGACCGGACCCGAGATCATGAAGGTGATCAACGGTGAGGTGCTCACGCGCGGGGATGACGACGATCACACGGATATTTCGGGCGGCAGCAGCCTGACGGCGGTTCCGAAAACCAAGCCGAAATCCAAGGGTCCGGATATCGCGCCCGAACCCGAACCAAGCGCCTGAGGTTTTCTCAACGGCCCCGGCATCGTGTCATGGCGCGTGCCGGGGTTTCCATTCCGTGACGGGTAGGATGCGTATGCCGTGCTGGCTTGCTGAAAACATCGGTTGCCTGTGCCTGATCAGAGGCTGGCAATGCGCAAAGGAAAAGGCCTGACGCAGCGCATCAGGCCTTTGAAATCAATCTGTTCGTATTTATCAGGCCAGAGCCAGGCTTGTCGCGAGAGCAAGGGCCAGACCGGCGACGAAACCGGCGTGAATGAAGAGGCTTGTGGCGGTCATGGTAAGCTCCTGAGTTGGGTAGTTCGGCGATACTCTGCCGATGATGTTCATCGTTCTTGCAGGTAGAACAATTAACAACTCGTTTCGGTTCCTTGATTCGGCACGATCATTTTTCCAGCTCTGGCCGATGCTTCCGTTTCCCAGCCGTTGCCATAGTTTCCAATCCGATCCGTCAGGCCCTTGCGGCGACGTGGGAACGTGTCGGAATGTCGGTTTTCGCAACACCCTTCCCCTGTCGCTCCGCATAGGGCTTGTGCCAAGTCTGAAGCCCGCGCGACGAAAAGGATGCCGCCATGACCGTGAAGACAGATATCGAGATTGCCCGTGCGGCGAATAAGCGTCCTATCCTGGAGATCGGAAAGAAGCTGGGCATCGGGGCGGATGATCTGCTGCCGTATGGGCATGACAAGGCCAAGGTCAGTCAGGCGTTCATCAACGGCATCGAGGCGCGCAAGAGTGGCAAACTTATCCTTGTGACCGCGATCAACCCGACACCCGCGGGTGAAGGCAAGACGACGACGACGGTGGGTCTGGGCGACGGTCTGAACGCGATCGGCAAAAAGGCGATGATCTGCATCCGCGAAGCCTCGCTCGGGCCCAATTTCGGGATGAAGGGCGGCGCTGCGGGCGGCGGTTACGCGCAGATCGTTCCTATGGAGGAGATGAACCTCCACTTCACCGGCGATTTCCATGCCATCACCAGTGCGCATTCCCTGCTGTCGGCGATGATCGACAATCACATCTACTGGGGCAACACGCTGGAGATCGACATCCGACGCGTCGTCTGGCGGCGCGTCGTCGATATGAACGACCGGGCCCTGCGCCAGATCACCGCCAGCCTGGGCGGGGTCAGCAACGGTTTTCCCAGTGAGGCCGGGTTCGATATCACCGTTGCATCCGAAGTCATGGCCTGCCTGTGTCTGGCCAGTGACCTGAAGGATCTGGAGAAACGTTTGGGTGATATGATCGTGGCTTATACCCGCGATCGCAAACCGATCTATGCCCGCGACATCAAGGCCGATGGTGCGATGACGGTGCTGTTGAAGGACGCGATGCAACCCAATTTGGTGCAGACGCTGGAGAACAACCCCGCCTTCGTGCATGGCGGGCCGTTCGCCAACATCGCGCATGGTTGCAACTCGGTCATCGCTACGACGACGGCGCTGAAACTGGCGGATTACGTGGTGACCGAAGCGGGCTTCGGGGCTGATCTGGGGGCCGAGAAGTTCATGAACATCAAGTGCCGCAAGGCCGGGATCGCGCCAGATTGCGTGGTGCTGGTGGCGACGGTGCGGGCGATGAAGATGAACGGCGGCATCGCCAAAGCCGATCTGGCCGCTGAAAATGTAGACGCGGTGAAGGCGGGCTGCGCCAATCTGGGCCGCCACATCGGCAATGTGAAATCCTTCGGCGTGCCGGTCGTGGTCGCGATCAACCACTTCACCGGCGACTCGGATGCCGAGGTGCAGGCGGTCAGTGACTACGTCGCCAGCCAGGGATCCGAGGCCATCGTCTCGAAGCATTGGGCCGACGGCTCCAAGGGGTCCGAGGCGTTGGCCAGGCGCGTGGCGGAAATCGCCGATGCGGGGGTGGCGAACTTCGCGCCGCTCTACCCCGACGAGATGCCGCTGTTCCAGAAGATGGAGACCATCGCCAAACGAATCTATCACGCCGACGAGGTGCTGGCCGACAAGAAGATCCGCGATCAGCTAAAGGCCTGGGAAGAACAGGGCTATGGCCATCTGCCGGTCTGCATGGCCAAGACGCAGTATTCCTTCTCGACCGATCCGAATTTGCGTGGCGCGCCGACGGGGCATTCGGTGCCGGTCCGCGAAGTCAGGCTGTCGGCGGGGGCAGGCTTCGTGGTCGCGGTCTGCGGCGATATCATGACGATGCCCGGCCTGCCGCGCGTGCCCTCGGCCGAGAACATCCGCTTGAACGACGCGGGCGAGGTCGAGGGGCTGTTTTGAAGGTGCGAAACCCGAAACGCCGCCGTTCACCTTTGTGAATCAATCGTTCACATTCGGGACCAGCGGTCGCAGCAATGCTCCGCGACCGGCGAAGAATCGCCACGGGTGATCCACGGGTGACCTGCGGGTGATCCGGGTCGGACAAGAAAGCAGATGAGGAGAAACGGATGACCGCAACGATCATCGACGGAAAGGCCTTCGCGGCCCGCATCCGCGAACAGGTCGCCACCGAGGTCGCGCGGATAAAGGCCGCAGGCGTGACACCCGGTCTGGCCGTCGTTCTGGTCGGCGAGGACCCCGCCAGTGCCGTCTATGTCCGCAACAAGGGCAAGCAGACGGTCGAGGTTGGAATGGAGAGCTTCGAGCACAGGCTGCCTGCCGACACCTCCGAAGCCGACCTGCTGGCCCTGATCGCGCAGCTGAACGCCGACCCGGCGGTCCACGGCATCCTGTGCCAGTTGCCGCTGCCCGATCATATCGATGCCGACAAGGTGCTGGCCGCGATCGACCCGGCCAAGGACGTCGATGGCTTCCACATCTCGAACGTCGGCCTTTTGGCGACGGGGCAGAAGGCGATGGTGCCCTGTACGCCGCTGGGGTGCCTGATGATGCTGCGGGATCATCATGGCTCGCTGTCAGGCATGGATGCGGTCGTGCTGGGCCGGTCGAACATCGTCGGCAAGCCGATGGCGCAGCTTCTGCTGGGCGACAGCTGCACCGTGACCATCGCGCATTCGCGCACCAGAGATCTGGCCGATGTCGTGCGCCGCGCCGATATCGTGGTCGCCGCCGTGGGCCGCCCGCAGATGGTGCCCGGCGACTGGATCAAACCGGGCGCCACGGTCATCGATGTCGGCATCAACCGCATCGATGCCGGGATCAAGGATGACGGGACACCGAGGACACGGCTGGTGGGCGACGTCGACTTCGACAGTTGCGCTGCCGTGGCGGGGGCGATCACCCCGGTCCCCGGCGGTGTCGGCCCCATGACCATTGCCTGCCTGCTGGCCAATACGCTGACCGCCTGCTGCCGCGCACATGGTCTGGACGAGCCGGAGGGCCTGACCGCCTAGACGTCGAGAAAGGCGCGCACCGCCGCCTCGAATTCGCGCGGTTTCTCGGCGTGCAACCAATGGTGGGCGTCGGGAATTCTGGCGAATCGTGCCTGCGGAAACAATGCCTTGATCGTGGCCCGGTGTTCGGGGCGGACGTAGTCGCTTTCCGCGCCTGACAGGAAGAACGCGGGCCCGTCGAACGTGCCCGAGAGATCGGGAAAGCCGAGGATCTTCGGCATCTCGGCCTCCAGTGTGTCGAGGTTCAGGGTCCAGCGCTTGTCGGCGGTGTCCAGCGATTGCAGCAGGAACGACCGCGTGCCGTCGTCGGGCACCTGCATGAGTTGTGCGGCGGCATCCGACCGACGGGTGACGCCAGACAGATCGACGGCGCGCATGGCCGCGATCAGATGCGCCTGTGTGTGGTCGTACGCAACGGGAGCGATGTCGGCCACGATCAGGCGGCGAAGGCGCGTCGGGTCGGTCAGTGCCAGAACCATCGCCGCCTTACCGCCCATCGAATGGCCCAGAACGTCGTGCGGCGTATCGCCGATGACCTGCGCCAGATCGGCGGCGAGATCGGCATAGGAATGGCTGTCGTGCCACGCGCTGTCGCCGTGATTTCTCATGTCGACGGCGACGACCTGACGATCCGTGGACAGGCGCTTGGCGATAACGCCCCAGTTGCGCGCCGACCCGAACAGGCCATGCGCGATCAAAAGCGGGGGGCGGTCGGTGGGCAAGCCGTGGCGGATCGTGTTCAACATGGAAACCGCAGTATCCGTCCGCCGCTCCGATTGCCAGATGCGGCGGGTGAAGCCCTGATCGGAAGAGACGACGCAGGGCGACGCTTGCCCAGCACCACCCCGCCATGCGACGACGCAATGAGACCCCCCATCTGAAAGCACTTCCATGTCCGACGACATGCCCCCGACCGACGATCTGACGCTGGCGGCCCTGGGCTGGCAGGAGTTCTTTGCCGAACAGGTGTCGGATGCCGATCTGGAGGCCGCGCCCCCGGTCCGCGTCACCGAAGTCCATCGCAGCGGGTTGCGTGCGCTTGGGGCCGGGTTGGACCGGCGTATTCCGCCGGGCGTGGCGGCGACCGTGGGCGACTGGATGCTGCTGGACCGGGATCGCCCTGTCGACAGCCGCGTGCTGGACCGGCACAGCCTGATCAAGCGCCGCGCGCCCGGCAAGGGGCACGAGGTACAGTTGATCGCGGCGAACATCGACACGGTGTTCATCGTCACCTCCTGCACGCGCGAATTCAACGTGGCCCGGCTGGAACGCTATGCCGCCCTGACCCTTGAGGCCGGGGCCGTGCCGGTGATCGTGATGACCAAGCCCGATCTGTGCGACGACGCGCAGGCCATGGCCGACCGGGCGCGGACGATTTCGGACCGGGTAGAGGTCGTGGTTCTGGACGCGCGGGGCGACGCACCCCGCCGCGATCTGGCGCGTTGGTGCAGGCCGGGGCAGACGGTGGCGTTTCTGGGGTCGTCGGGCGTGGGGAAATCGACGCTGGTGAATGCGCTGTCCGACGGGCCGGAGATCGCCACTCAACCCGCGCGCGAAGCGGACGACCGGGGGCGTCACACGACGACGCACCGGCAGATGCACCTGCTGGGCAACGGTTGCGTCGTCCTGGACACGCCGGGCATGCGCGAGTTGCAGCTGACCGATACGGCCGATGGTCTGGCCACGCTGTTCGCCGATCTGGAAATGCTGGCCGGGCAGTGCAAATTCCGCGACTGCGCCCACGAAAGAGAGCCGGGCTGCGCCATCATGGCCGCACTGGACGCAGGCGATATCGACGCGAACCGGGTCGAGCGATGGAAGGTTCTGGTGGCGGAAGACACGTTCAACACCGAAAGCCTGTCGGGCCGTCGCTGGGACGAAAAGGAACGTGCCGAGGGCATTCGCGACCGGCGCGCCCGTCTGGGCAAGGGCGGCTGATCCGCCCCTTCCTCTTGGCATGAAATATCCCAGGGAGCGCGAGGGAAGATCCCTCGCCCCCCTTCCCGTCTAATGCGCCGGTTGAATGAACGTCCCGTTGCGCAGGTCCTTCATCGCCTGCTGCAATTCATCCTGAGTGTTCATCACGATGGGACCGTGCCAGGCCACCGGCTCTCTGATCGGCGCGCCCGAGACCAGCAGGAAACGCACGCCGTCTTCGCCCGCCTGCACCGTGATCTCATCGCCGGAGCCGAAGCGGACCAGCGTGCGATTGCCCGACAGGTCGCGGATATTAACCTCCTGACCCTGCCAGTCCTTCTCCACCAGAATCCCCTGCGGCGCGCTGGCATCCGAAAACGCGCCCGAGCCTGCGAAGACATAGGCGAAGGTCTGACGATAGGTGTCGACCTTGAAGGTCTTCTTCACGCCCGGCGGGACCGAAATATCGAGGTATTGCGGATCGGCGGCGATACCGTCGACCGGTCCCTTTGTGCCCCAGATTTCGCCCATGACGACCTTGATGCGGGTGCCGTCATCGTCTGTCACCTCGGGAATGTCCGATCCGGCGATGTCCTGATAGCGCGGGGCCGTCATCTTGAGCGCGCCGGGCAGGTTTGCCCAAAGCTGGAAGCCGTGCATCTGCCCCTTGGCGTTCCCGCGCGGCATTTCCTGATGCAGGATACCGGACCCTGCTGTCATCCACTGGACCGAACCAGCGCCCAAAGTGCCCGAATTGCCCAGCGAGTCGCCGTGATCGACCTCGCCTTCCAGAACATAGGTGATCGTCTCGATTCCCCGGTGCGGATGCCACGGGAAACCGGCGGAATACATATCGGGGTGATCGCCACGGAAGTCGTCGAACAACAGGAACGGATCCTGCTCGGACGGGTCGCCGAAGCCGAAGGCACGGTGAAGGTGGACGCCGGCGCCTTCCAGCGTCGGGCGGGCGGTGCGGGTTTCGAGAACGGGACGCAGAGACATGGCCTGTCCTTTCCTGTTTGGAGTTGACGTAAAGATAGGCGGCGGCGGGCCGTGCCGCAACGCGCGGGTGCGAACCGTGATTGTGCAGCGCCGCGCGGAGCGATAGGCCGGGGCCATGTCCGATCCGATGCACATCCTCCGTCCCTCAGCCCCGCGCCGCATGATGGGCCTGGTGATCCAGTTGCTGCTGGGCGGCTTGTTATTGTGGCTGGCCGTGGTGAACCCGCCGTCGAACCCGCTGTGGAAGATATTCCTCGTGCTGATAGGGATCGGTGCACTGGTGCTGGCGCAGAAGGGCTGGCGCGGATCGGCGCAGGGCATCGTGCTGCGCGAGGATGGCCTGTGGTCCGAGGACGGCACCCCGATCGCACCGCTGGATCAGATCGCGTCGGTCGATCGCACGCTGTTCAGCCTGAAGCCGTCGAACGGGTTCCTGATCCGCCTGAAATCGCCGCTGGGCCGGGCCTGGGTGCCGGGCATGTGGTGGCGTGTCGGGCGTCGTGTGGGCATCGGCGGGGTCACGGGGGGCGCGAATACCAAGATCGTGGCCGACGCCCTGTCGTTTCTGGTGGCGGACCGCGACGCGCGGAACGGCTAGCCCGCCGCGACGCCCGCCTCGGCGAATGTGGCCATCCCGGAATGGCAGGCCAGCGCGCCTTTCAGAACCTGAATGGCGAGCGCCGCGCCCGAGCCTTCGCCCAACCGCAGGCCCAGCGAAAGCAGCGGCTGCTTGCCCAGGGCCTCCAGCATGCGGGCGTGCGCACCTTCGGCGGACAGGTGGCCCGCGACGCAATGATCCAATGCGCCCGCCTCTTCGGCCTGCAGGCACAGGGCCGCGGCGCAGCAGATGAACCCGTCGAGAATGACCGGAATGCGCAGCGCCCGTGCGCCCGCGATGGCACCTGCCATGGCTGCGACTTCCCGACCGCCCAGAGCAGCCAGAACCTCCAGCCCCGAACGCTTCGGGTTGGCGGCCAGGCCTGCGGCAATGACCGCCTGCTTGCGGGCCAGCCCGGCATCGTCGACGCCGGTGCCGCGTCCGGTCCAGTCGTCGCCGCCCAGAAGCGCGGTCACGATGGCTGCGGCGGAGGTGGTATTGCCGATGCCCATTTCGCCTGTCACCAGAAGGTCGGCGTTCCGATCGACGGCGTTCCAGCCGGTGGTGAATGCGGCGCAGACCTCGGCCCCGGTCATGGCGGGGCCTTGGGTGAAATCGGCAGTGGGCGTATCCAGGTCGAGTGCGTGAACCTGCATCTGCGCACCCGCGAAATCCGACAACTGATTGATGGCGGCCCCGCCCGCGCGGAAGTTGGCGACCATCTGCATAGTGACTTCGGGTGGAAAGGCGCTGACACCCCGCGCCGCGACGCCATGGTTGCCCGCGAAAACCAGAACCTGCGGCGCGGCGATCCGGGGGCGCGCGTCGCCGGCCCATCCGGCATACCAGATTGCCAGATCCTCCAACCGGCCCAATGCGCCCGGTGGCTTGGTCAACTGGCCGTTGCGATCCGTGGCCCCGGCGCGGGCGGCGGTGTCGGCGGCGGGAGCGGCGGCCAGGGCGGCACGAATGGCGGTCAGGCTGGTCAGGTCGGTCATTTGAGCCTCGGGTTGATCTTTACGGTGTTGACCACGAGCGATATGCGAGCGTTACGCCCTTCGCCAGTGCAGGAAAGACATGCCCCTTCGATCCGACGTCACTTCCGCGCTGATGCTGATGACCCGCCTGCCGGTCACCACCGCCCTGCGCGCGCCTCCGACGCCACGGGCCGCCGATGCCGCCTGGGCCTGGCCGCTGGCCGGATTGCTGGTCGCGATGATCGCGGTCGGGGCCGGATGGGGGGTCTGGTTTCTGGGGGCGACGCCCGCTGTCGCGGCAGCCGTGACGCTGACGCTTCAGATCGTGCTGACGGGCGCGTTGCACGAGGACGGACTGGCCGACATGGCCGACGGCATCTGGGGCGGTTCCACCCCCGAACGACGGCTTGAGATCATGCGCGACAGCCGGATCGGCACCTATGGGATGGTCGCACTGGTGCTGACGCTGACGATCCGATGGTCGCTGATCGCAACGGCAATGGTGCAGATGCAGGTGCTGCCGGTCCTGATCGCCGCCGTTGTCAGCCGTGCACCGATGGCCGTCGCGATGCGCTGGCTGCCGCCCGCGCGGACCGACGGATTGTCGCATGGCATGGGACGGCCGCCTGCGATCGTGGCGCAGGTCTGTCTGGGGCTGGCGGTTCTGGCGCTGATCCCGGTGGAGGGGCATGGGCTGGTGGCGGGGCTTCTGGTGCTGGGCGTCCTGGCCGGTATCGGGACATTGGCGCGCAGCAGGATCGGGGGACAGACGGGGGATGTGCTGGGGGCAATTCAGCAGCTTTCGGAAATTGTCGTTCTTGCCGTCCTTACATCAGTGTAGGATCGCGCAATGAGCCTTTGGTCCCGTATTCTGGACGTTCTGGCCAGCCTGGCACCGGGCGAGGCGTTGTCCGGGCTGTTCGACCGGCTGCGAACGCCGCCCGACCGTTCGGTCGCCTTTACCATCGCCGTCATCGCGCTGAGCGCCAAGATGGCCAAGGCGGACGGTCTGGTGACCCGCGACGAGGTTTCCGCCTTCCGCGAAGTTTTCACCATCGCACCGTCCGAGATCGACAACGCCGCGCGCGTCTTCGACATGGCGCGCACCGACGTCGCGGGTTTCGAGGAATACGCCCGCCGCATCCAGAAGATGTTCGCGGACGACACGGACACCCTGCGCGACCTGATGGAAGGCCTGTTCCACATCGCGATGGCCGACGGCACCTATCACCCCGCCGAGGACGATTTCCTGACCCGCGTGGCGCAGATCTTCCGCCTTTCGGAACGCGAGTTCCGGTCGCTGCGCACCCGCTTCGTGCCGGGGGTCGAGCCGGATTGCCACGAGGTGCTGGGTGTGGCGCCGGATGCACCGATGGAAGAGATCCGCGCCGCCTGGCGCGCTGCCGTCCGCGAGACGCACCCGGACCGCCTGATGGCGCGCGGCCTGCCGGAAGAGGCGGTAAAACTGGCGGAAAAGCGTCTGATCGCGATCAACCGGGCGTGGGAAAAGATACAGGCCGACGAGGCGTGAGCTTTCGCTTCGCCACATGGAACGTGGAATGGTTCAACCGGCTGTTTTTGGACGATGGCGCGATGGACGCGACCGAGGAGCTGTCGGCACGCTATGAGGTGACGAAGGCGCGGCAGTTGCAGGCTATCGCGGCGGTCATGCGTGCCGTAGACGCCGATGCCCTGCTGATCATCGAGGCGCCGGACGACAATCGCCGCCGGTCATCGGTGGTGGCGTTACAGGGCTTCGCCGACGCCGTCGGTCTGCGGACGACGAAAGCGATGCTGGGGTTCGCGAACGACACGCGGCAGGAAATCGCGCTGCTGTATGATCCGACGCGCGTTACACCCCGCCATGCGCCCGGCGATAGCGAAAATGCGCCGCGCTTCGATCGCGTTTTCGGGATGGATCTGGACATCGACCTGAAGGCCGAGCGGCTGATCTGGTCGAAACCTCCGCTGGAACTCGATCTGGAGACGCCGGTCGGGCCGCTGCACCTGATCGGGGTTCATGCCAAGTCGAAAGCCGCGCATGGGGCGGTCGATGCGCAGGACGAGCTGCGGCTGAATATCCTGAACCGGCGCAAGCAACTGGCGCAGTGCATCTGGCTGCGCCGCCGTGTCGATGAACGCCTGGCCGAAGGACGCGACATGATCGTCGCGGGCGATTTCAACGATGGACCGGGACTGGATGCCTTCGAGACGCTGTTCGGGCGGTCGGGGGTGGAAGTTGTGCTGGGCGAAGGGCCGGATGCGCTGCACGACCCGAATGCCAAACCGGTGCGCATCGGGGCCGCCCTGCCCGCGACGGCGCGGTTCTGGGACAATGACAACCGCAGATATCTGAATGCGCTTCTGGACTTTGCAATGGTCAGTCGCGGGTTACGAAATCGGTGTCGCTGGCGCATCCTGCATCCGTTCGACGATGTCGATGCCTCCAGGGACCCGGATCTGCGGCAGGCCCTTCTGGACGCATCGGACCATTTCCCGGTGATCCTTGACGTCACCGCGTCTTCGACCCACCTTTGAATATATGAAACCGTTGTTGATCGCTCTTTTGATGACCGCCCCGGCCTTGCCGCTTGCCGCGCAGGAAGATGACCGTTCGGTGACCGAGCGGGGCCTTCGGCTGTTCCTCGACGGATTGATCGAGGACATGGAGCCGGCCTTGCGCGATCTGGAGGGGCTGGCACAGGATGCCACGCCCTTCATGGAGGAAATGCAGCGCAGCCTGAGTGACATCGTAGACGATTTCGACGTCTACGATGTGCCCGAGGTGCTGCCGAACGGCGATATACTCATCCGCCGGAAAACCCCGCTGACCCCCGACCTGCCTGGCCCCGACCTCCGCGACCCTGACATGCCGGAGATCGAGCCGAATGCCGACGGGTCGATCGACCTTTAGCGCCGCCCCTCGCGCCCTGCGATGCCGCCGAGTGCCTGCTGCACCGCGCCCGCGCAGAGCAGATAGAGTGTGCAGGCCGCGAAACTCCAGCCCAAGACCTGACCCAGCCCGAATTCCCCCCAGGCGGCCGTCAGCGCCAGGATCATCCAGACCGTCGTGACCGACAGCGTGACAGGGCGCCATTGCCGCGTCCGGGTAGGATGCACGAAGCGGATCGGCAGGAACATCGCGACCGACAGCAGGATCGCCGCGATCAGTGTCAGCCAGGGGTTGGGTTGCAGGATGAAAACCGTCAGGGCGACCATGTTCCAGCAGCCGGGGAACCCCTCGAAACTGGCATCGGCGGTTTTCATCCGCGTGTCGCAGAAATACAGCGCTGAAGCGAAGGGCACCACGATCAGGATGCCCCAACCCGCCCAGCCGGGCACCAGACCGGACGCATAGAGCGCGTAGACCGGGATAAACACATAGGTCAGGTAGTCGATGATCAGATCCAGCAGGACACCATCGAAGCGCGCCGCGTGAAGGGTCACGTCCCAGCGCCGGGCCAGCGGGCCGTCGACGCCATCCACGATCAGCGCCATCAGAAGCCAAAGGAACATCGCCGACCACGCGCCCTCGACCGCCGCCAGCAGGGACAGCATCGCGAAGACCGCGCCGGTGGCGGTCAGCAGATGGACGGAAAGGGCTCGGGTGCGGGGCCACATCGGCCACATCTGCCCGTCAGACCGGCCGATGTCGAGAGAGAGCACGCGGGACACCCCGGTCGCGGGATGCCCGGTTTCTGACGCGGGCCTGTGGCCGGATCAGTTTGCCGTCAGGCGAACCTCTTCCAGCGGATACCCCATGCTGTCCTGCGAATCGAAGCCGACATGGCAGTCGCTGCAGAAGCTCTGGCTGATCTTCATGTCCTTGCCGTTGGGCTGAACGGCCGAGTAGAGCCAGTTGTCATTGTCCGGCGCATCGTCGACCTTGGTCATGATGAACAGCGGCCCGACACGGCCCGTCCCCTCGCGCACGGCGATTGATTCCTTGACCAGAACCGACCCGACGGGCATTTCGAAGTCGCCCTCCTCGAATTTCAGATACTGCTCGGCCGCGACATCGTTGGCGAAGGTCAGAAGAAACCGGTCGCCATGCGGGCCGGGGACGGCGGCGCGCTCGGCGGTCGCGTTCCATCCGCGATAGACGGCTGCGATCTCGTTGCCCTCGGTGGTATAGCCTTCGATCATGCGGTCGGACATGCAGTCGTAGAAGGCGTCGACCCCGGCGGCATCCAGATCGTAATAATCGCCTTCGACGGCGCAGACCTCCTGCGCGGCGAGGGGCGCGGCGAGTGTCAGACCACCGGCAAATGCGGCTGCGGTGGCCAGCGTAATGTATTTCATGATTCTCTCCCGATTGATCGCCCTTCGCTTGAAGCACTCCGCCCGATCACGTTCATCCAACGATGGCGTGAGGGGGTCGCGTTGACAGGCCTCCGGATTTGCGCCACGCCGAAACCTTCGAAACCCATATCCAAGGAAATGGTATGATCCCCGCCGTCCTGCCCACCTACAACCGTGCGCCGATGAGCTTCGTCTCGGGCGAAGGCTCCTGGCTTGTGGAAGCGGACGGGCGACGTTTTCTGGACCTGGGCGCGGGCATCGCGGTGAACGTGCTGGGCCACGCCAATCCGGCGCTTGTCTCGGCGCTGACGACGCAGGCCGGGGCGTTATGGCACACCAGCAACCTGTATCAGATCCCGCAACAGCAGGCGCTGGCTGAAAAACTGGTCGAGCATACCTTCGCGGACACCTGTTTCTTTACCAACTCCGGCACCGAAGCCTGCGAACTGGCGGTCAAGATGGCACGCAAGTACTGGACCGAAAAGGGCCAGCCCGAACGGCATGTGATCCTGGCCTTCACCGGCAGCTTTCATGGCCGGTCCGCCGCAGGTATCGCCGCCGCCGGGTCCGAGAAGATGACCAGGGGTTTCGGCCCCCTGCTGCCGGGTTTTCGTCACCTGCCGTTCGGCGATCACGATGCGTTGACCGAGGCGATGAAATCCCCCGACGTCGCCGCCGTGATCCTGGAGCCGGTGCAGGGCGAAGGCGGCATCGTGCCCGTGCCTGACCAATGTCTGAAGGGATTGCGCGACCTGTGTGACCAGACCGGCGCGCTGTTGATCTTCGACGAGGTGCAATGCGGCATGGGCCGGACCGGCAAGCTGTTCGCGCATGAATGGGCCGGTGTGTCGCCCGACATCATGATGGTCGCCAAGGGCATCGGCGGGGGCTTCCCGTTGGGCGCGCTTCTGGCAACCGAGGATGCGGCCATCGGCATGACGGCAGGCACGCATGGCAGCACCTATGGCGGCAACCCGCTGGCCTGCGCCGTGGGCAATGCCGTCATGGATATTGTCGCGACGGATGACTTTCTGGCCGAGGTGAACCGCAAGGCCGCGTTGTTCCGGCAGGGACTGGAGGGCCTCGTGGCGTCGCACCCGGATGTGTTCGACTTCGTGCGCGGATCGGGCCTCATGCTGGGCCTGAAGTGCAAAATGCCGAACACCGACGTGCTGGCCGCGGCCTACGGGCAGGAGCTTTGCGTCATACCCGCCGCCGACAACGTCCTGCGTCTTCTGCCCGCGCTGAATATCACCGACGACGATATCCGCGAGGCGTTGATCCGACTGGACCGCACCGCCGCGGCCCTCGTCCCAGCCTGAATTCAAGCTTTCCCGAAATATCCTCGGAGGTTGAGGCCAGACGGCTCCCACCCTCTCCGCAAGGAGCGATATATGAACAATTTTCTTGATATTCACAGAACCGATCCGGCGCAGCTACGCGCGATCCTCGATACGGCGATGGCCATGAAGACGGGGCGCGGCGACCGCCCCAAGGGCACGCCCGACGATGACCTGCCGCTGGCAGGCCGTGTCGTCGCGCTGATCTTCGAGAAGCCCTCGACCCGGACGCGGATCAGTTTCGATGTCGGAACCCGCCAGATGGGCGGCACGACAATGGTTCTGTCTGGCGCGGACATGCAACTGGGACATGGCGAAACCATCGCCGACACCGCCCGCGTTCTGTCGCGTTATGTCGACCTGATCATGATCCGGACTTTCGGCGAGGATATTCTGACCGAAATGGCAGAACATGCCAGCGTGCCGGTCATCAACGGCCTGACCGACAATTCGCATCCCTGCCAGATCATGGCCGACGTCATGACATTCGAGGAACATCGCGGCCCCATCGTGGGCAAGCGTGTGGCGTGGATGGGTGACGGCAATAACGTGGCCCAAAGTTTCCTGCATGCCGCCGCCAGCTTCGGGTTCAACTTCACGTTCTCCGGGCCGCAGCAACTGGACCCGCCCGATGCCGTCGTGGGGGCCGCCCGCAAGGCCGGCTGCGACGTGCGGATCGAACGCGACCCAGCGCGCGCGGTGGCCGATGCCGACCTGATCGTGACCGACACCTGGGTCAGCATGGGTGACGCGGAATCGTCTCGGCAGCGGCGGCACAACCTGTTGCGCCCCTATCAGGTGAACGAGGCCCTGATCGCCGCGGCACCGGACCATGCGCTGGTCATGCACTGCCTGCCCGCCCACCGCGGCGAAGAGATCACTGATGCCGTGCTGGATGGCCCCCGGTCGGTCGTCTTCGACGAGGCGGAAAACCGGCTGCACGCGCAGAAGGCGATCATGCGCTGGTGTCTGGGTGTCTGACGCCGATGAGATCCTTCGACGAAGGATCGCGCGAACCCGATTGCCGGGGCCTTGATGGTCGCCGCCACCGTTCTGATGCACACGGGCTTTCTGGTCTGGAGAGAGGGCCGCCTGCGGTCATTTCGACAGTACCCGAAGCGTTCCCGCCGTCTGTTCCCCGCCGCCCGGCCTGACGTCGATCTTGTCGTCTGAACAGATATCAGGACTTCAGACGATACCCCGTCCGGAACATCCACCACGCGACGCCACAGAGCGCCAGCGTCGTGCCGGAGACGACCGCGAAACCCAGCCAGGGCGAGCTGTCGGATACGCCCAGCACCGAAAACCGCAATCCGTCAATCAGGTAGAAGATCGGGTTACCATAGCTGAGAGCACGCATCACAGGCGGCAGTCCCTCGATGGAATAGAATGTGCCTGACAGGAAGCTGAGCGGTGTCACAATGAAGTTGGTGATCGCCGCCATCTGGTCGAATTTGTTGGCGAAGACCCCCGCGATGATGCCGATGGACCCAAGGAAAGCACCACCAAGGCTGACCCAGACCAGCGCCATGACCGGGTTCTGAATACCGAGGCCGATAAACGGGAATAGCAGAACCGTGATCGCCACCGCCACCATCAGCCCGCGCAGGATACCGCCGACCAGATAGCCGACGACCAGTTCGAAGGCCGAGAGGGGCGGCATCAACGTGTCGACGATATTGCCCTGCACCTTGGAGATGACGATGGAGGACGATACATTTGCAAAGGAATTCTGGATCACGGTCATCATCAGGATGCCGGGTGCCAGAAACTGAACGAAAGGCACACCCATGACGTCACCGCGCCGGGTGCCGATCGCCAGAGAAAAAACCAGCAGAAACAGTGTGGCGGTCGCCAGGGGTGCCAGCAATGTCTGGGTCCAGACGGCGACGAACCGGCGCACTTCGCGAATCGTCAGCGTCCACATCCCCAGCCAGTTGACGTGGCCGAAACGACGCACACCCTGTTGCAGCTCTGTCGTGTCTGACATTTGCGACCCTCTGACCGGGCGTCCGGCTTGTGACGGACGCATGGGATGCTTACAATAGCACTTCCTCCGGGATCGCCACCCCTAGCGGTGTGCGTATCCGAACACAACAAACGGGGGATATGAGCAGTTTTCAAGGAGAGTGGCATGGCCTGGACCGATGACCGCGTCGAGACCCTCAAGCGTATGTGGGGCGAAGGGGCCTCTGCCTCGCAGATCGCCAAGGAACTTGGGGGCGTCACCCGCAATGCGGTGATCGGCAAGGTCCACAGGCTGGGTCTGAGCAACCGCAACGCCGACGAGGCGAAGCCCGCGTCCCAGACGCCCGCCAAACCGGCACCCGCGCCGAAGACCGCGAAACCGGACCCGACGCCTGCCCCCAAGCCCGAGCCTGTGGCCGCCGTCGAAGAAGATGATGACGACGAGCCGCGGACCATGGCAGCCGTGCCGCAGGGCACCAATGTCACGCCCCTGCGCAAACCGTTGATGGCCGGACAGCCGTTGCCGCCGCAACCTTCGGCCAACGAGATTTCGCCCGAAGCCCTGGCCAAGGTGAATGCGGTCGAGAAGACGGCCAAGAAGATTTCGCTGATGGAGTTGACCGAACGGACCTGCAAATGGCCGATCGGCGATCCGGCGACGGAAAAGTTCTGGTTCTGCGGACTGCAGACCCAGGCTGGAAAGCCCTATTGCGAGGCGCATGTCTCTGTCGCGTTTCAGCCGATGTCGTCGCGCCGCGATCGCAAGCGGTAGCATCGGGCGTATCCGTAGTTTCGCGAAGGCCCCTTAGGAATGAGGGGCCTTTTTTCCGTCAGAGCCGCCGTTTTGCAACGCCCCAAGCAAGCAGGGAGAGATACAGAACCGTCGCGGCAACATGGAACAGCCAGAGGCGCGTCAGCATCAGGCCAATGATGATGGCCGCCGCCAGCAGAACATAGACCGCGTTGTCCCGGCTGATCCGCATCGCCTTGAGCGACAGGGTCTTGAAGCGCGCGATCATCATCGCACCGACGGCCAGCATCCAGATCGCCACCAGCAATTGCAGGTCGCGCAGGTCCATGAAATCGGCGAGATAGAGCGTGACCGGAAAGATGCCCAGCATCGCACCCGCCGGTGCCGGAACGCCGGTGAAGGATTGCTTGTCATCGGATGTCTCGTCCTTGGCGGCGACGTTGAAGCGGGCCAGTCGCAGACAACAGCAGATTGCGAAGAACAACGCGGCGAGCCAGCCCATGCCGGCCAGATTTTCTAACCCGAAATGATAGACCAGCAGCGCCGGTGCGACACCGAAACAGACGAAATCCGACAGGGAATCCAACTCTGCCCCGAAAGGCGATGCCGCATTCAGTCGCCGTGCCAGCAAACCGTCCAGACCGTCGATCAGTGCGGCAAGGATCAGCAGCCCGGCCGCGATATCGAAACGGTTGTCGAACGTGAAGCGGATCGACGTCAGACCGACGCTGAGGCCCAGCAAAGTCACGATGTTCGGCACCAGCGAGATCAGCGGCAGGCGCCCTTCGCGCGTTTCCTGCACCGGCGGCATTTACTCGACCCTTGATGTAGCGGGGCGCGCATCGCCCAGAATGGCAAGGATGCTTTCGCCCGATGTCATGACCTGCCCGACGGACACGCGCGGCGCAGTGCCTTCGGGAAGATAGACATCCAGTCGTGATCCAAAGCGGATCAGTCCGAAGCGGTCACCCCGCGCCAGGCGCGCGCCCTGATCGACTTCGCACAGGATACGACGTGCCACGAGTCCGGCGATCTGCACGACACCCAGACGGGTGCCATCGTCCATCGTCAGGACGATGCCGTTGCGCTCGTTCTCCTCGGAGGCCTTATCCAGTTCGGCCGAAAAGAATTTGCCGGGACGATAGGCGACCGCCGTGACCTCGCCCGCGACGGGCGCACGGTTCACGTGGCAGTCGAACACGGACATGAAGACCGACACGCGGGTCAGAGGCTCCGCGCCAAGCCCCAATTCGACCGGGGGAACGGCGGGTCCGATCAGCGACACGACGCCATCGGCGGGTGAGACGATCAATCCGTCATCCATCGGCACGGTGCGGTCGGGATCGCGAAAGAAGTAGTAGCACCAGATCGTCAGCGCCGTGGCGATCACGCCCAGCGGTTCCCACACGAACCAGAGGATCAGAGTCACGGCAATGAAGATCGCGATGAATTTCCGGCCTTCCGGATGGATGGGTTTGACGACCGTTCCGACAAGGCTGACGCTCATGGGGCACTCCTGTTGCTAGGGTGCCAGATAGCGCGGGGGTGTGTCCGGGTCCAGCACGGTGGGGCCATGCGATTTTGCCGGCGTCATCAACGGCCCAGCAAGAGGTCCAGCAATTTTTCCTCGACCCGGTCCTTGAGGGCGTCCTCAAGCGCATCACGATCGGTCAGAACTTCGGGTGCGATCTCCAGTTCATCGGCAATCCGGGTCCGGGCCAGTTCGCCGGCGCGGTCGCGCGCCTCGGTCTGCGCACGCTCCACGTCCAGTTTTTGCCGGGCGATATATTCCAGATCGGGACGAATGCGGGGGTCCGACCACGGGCCTTCGATCAAAAGCGGCACGGTAATGCCATCGCTGCCACCCCCTCGCCGCAAGGTCGGGATCAAACGATAACTGATGGTCTGAGCCCCAAGCGCGATGTCCCCCGCGCCGGTCGCCAACAAATAGGGGGCCGTCAGCGACAGATCGTCACCGCGCGCAATGCCGTCCGTCACGACGAAACTGGACGAAACCCCGTCGAATACGGTCTTTTGCCCTTCGCCACGGTAGCCCAGGTCCAGCGTTCGGACCATGCCACCGATGTCGAACCCGAGAATTTCGCCCGCTCCCATCCGAAACGCCACATTTCCGGACAGGCTGTCGATCAGTTGTTGCGTGGTGTCGCCGATGCCCAGCAGGTCCAGCGAGATATCCGCCTGTCCGATCAGCCGGTCGAAATCGGCGAATTCAATCAGGAAGGGCTGCATCTGCAACCCCGACAGTTCCAGCGTCGCGCGCGAGGACAGGCCGCCGCGTCCGTTCACGACGACATCGCCGGTGACGGTGCCGCCATATGCGATCAGCGGCTGCAGGGTGACGACGGCGCGGCCATCGTCGACCACGGCGCGGGCCCGCACCTCGTCGAATGTTGCATCGCCCATGGTCACAGCGCCGCTGCTGAAGGTCAGTTCCCCGTCCGCTGCGAACAGGCCCGAAACATCGAGTGTTTCGCGGGCCCAGCCGGTCTCGGAGACCAGAGCCGTTTCGCCGCCCTGTCCCTTCCGGCTGAGCGCGGTCAGGTCCAGCGTATCGGCCGACAGATTGGCAACCAGCCGGGTCCTTGCGCCGTTCGGGTCCACGTCCAACGCACCGGTCAGGCGGTTGGTGTCCAGATCCATGATCATGTCCCGAAAGTGCAGCGTGCCCGCCGGGGCCAGTGTGATCGCGGCGTTCAGCGCGATGGACCGCGCGCCCAGACCGTCAGGCAGATCGGGAACGACGATGCCCAGCACGTTGGCCACCTTGAACCGATCCGATGACGTGGCCTCGATCCGACCCTCGAATGACAGCGGGTCCAGATCGGCTCGACCGTCCAGCCGCAGCGCCGTCTCGCCCGCCCGCAGGCTGAACGCGACAGGCGTCAGCGCGCCTTGCATCAGCGAACGGGCTGCGTCGAGCGAAGCTTCCAGCGTGACGGCCTGCCCGCTGACAAGGGCAGAACCGGTGATGCGGACGGGGCTGTTCAGATCGGCCAGCCGGGTCTCCAGATCGACTGCACGCAGACGGATCTGCGTTCCGTCCTCGTGATCCAGCCATGTCACGTCGGCTCCGGTCAGGATTGCCCGGTCAATGGAAAGCGCACGGGCGGAGGCACCGCCGCCATCAGACCCGATCGATCCCGGTTGCGCGACCGGTGTCCCCGCTATCTCCCAGTTTCCACGCCCATCGGCGTTGCGTTCAAGGATCAGGCGCGCGCCGTCGATCTGCAGGGTCTCGATCCGGATGTCGCTGCCGAAGATGGATCCGAGGGCGATGCCCACTTCCAGTGTTTCCGCCGTCAGCATGGGGCCTTGATCGGACCACCCGGCATTCGCGATTTCGATCCCTTCGGCGCGGATACCCGGTCGCGGCCAGAGCGTCGCCTTCACCGGACCGCCCAGCGTCAGCGCGCGCCCGGTCGTTGCCTCGAACCGATCCGCGGCCAGTTGCGCCACCCGTTCCGTCGGCACCATGATCAGGACGACGACCGCAATCAGTATCAATGTGACCAGCGTCAGCGCGCTTCGGATCAGCCATTTCATCCGCAATCCCCCCGTGCCCGACGATGAATCGCTTGCACCCATACCGCAAGGGGTTCCACGGACCGCGAGGGCAGCTTATGTGGCCTGTATGTCCCAGAATCCGCCTGAACTTCGCCCCGACCTCGCCCCCCGCGCCGTCCTGCCCGGCGATGCGCGCCCCGGTCAGCCGAAAATCGGGATGGTGTCGCTCGGCTGCCCCAAGGCGCTGGTGGATTCGGAGCGGATCCTGACTCGTTTGCGGGCAGAGGGATACGCCATCTCTCCCGATTATGCCGGGGCGGAGGCGGTGATCGTGAACACCTGCGGCTTCCTCGACAGCGCCAAGGCCGAGAGCCTGGACGCCATAGGAGAGGCCCTGCGCGAAAACGGGCGCGTCATCGTCACCGGCTGTCTGGGCGCGGAGCCGGAGTACATCACCGGCGCGCACCCCAAGGTGCTGGCCGTCACCGGTCCGCAACAATACGAACAGGTGCTGGATGCCGTGCACAGCGTCGCGCCGCCATCGCCGGACCCGTTCGTCGACCTGTTGCCCGCATCGGGCGTGACGCTTACGCCGCGCCATTTCAGCTATCTGAAGATTTCCGAAGGCTGCAATCACAAGTGCAAGTTCTGCATCATCCCCGACATGCGGGGGCGTCTGCAGTCGCGCCCGGCGAAGGCGGTCCTGCGCGAGGCGGAAAAGCTGGTCGATGCCGGGGTTCGCGAATTGCTGGTCATCAGTCAGGACACTTCGGCCTATGGCACCGATTGGAAGGATCGCGCCGGGGCCGGGACGCATATCGTCGATCTGGCCCGCGATCTGGGGTCGCTGGGGGCCTGGGTGCGCCTGCACTACGTCTATCCCTATCCGTTCGTGCGCGACCTCGTGCCGTTGATGGCGGATGGGTCGATCCTGCCTTATCTGGATGTGCCCTTCCAGCATGCGCACCCCGATACGTTGCGTCGGATGGCGCGGCCTGCCCACGCAGAAAAGACGCTGGACCGGATTGCGGAATGGCGCGGTATCTGCCCGGACATCACGCTGCGCTCGACCTTCATTGTCGGCTATCCCGGCGAGACCGAGGCGGAGTTCCAGACCCTTCTGGACTGGCTGGATGATGCACAACTGGACCGGGTCGGAGCGTTTCGCTACGAAAATGTCGCCGGGGCGCGATCCAATGCCCTGCCCGACCATGTGCCGGATGATGTGAAGGAAGACCGTTTCGCGCGCTTCATGGAGAAGGCGCAGGCAATTTCGGCAGCCAGGCTGGCCGCGAAGGTCGGCACACGGCTCGATGTCATCGTCGACAGCATCGACGATCAGGGCGCGACCTGCCGCACCAAGGCGGATGCGCCCGAAATCGACGGCAACCTGTTCATTGACGAAGGTTTCGAGACGCTGGCCCCCGGCGACATCGTCACGGTCGAGGTTGACGAGGCCAGCGAATACGATTTGTGGGGACGGCTGGCTCAGGAGCGTTCATCTAGGCCGGAATGAAGTTCAGACCCAGGCCGTTGATGCAGTGCCGTTCGCCCGTCGGTTCGGGTCCGTCGTTGAAGACATGGCCCATGTGGCTGCCGCAGTTGGCACAATGCACTTCGGGCAGGATCTCTCCGTAAACGGGATCCGGGCCGCGTTCGATGCCTTCGGCGACTTCCTCGTAGAAGGCGGGCCAGCCGCTGTCGCTGTAATACTTGGTCTTGGAATCATAGACATACTGATCGCAGCCGACGCAGGTATAGATACCTTCGCGCATCTCTTCGTGCAGGGGACTGGAAAACGGCCTCTCGGTCGCGTTCTGGCGCAGCACAAGATACTGATTTTCCGTCAGTCGCGCGCGCCATTCGTCATCGGTGTAGGTCACCGGGAAGGTCGCGGCCATCGCGCGGCCTCCAAGGGTCGAAGTGGCGGCCAGCGCAGCAAGCGCGGAACCTGTCGTGAGCAATGAACGCCTGCTGATCATGATGTTTCCAATCTGTTGCAATGTCAGAGCCACGTCGGGTGGGTCGACCGAGTTTCAAAACGGCGAATAATTTTCACCCAAGGACCTCCTGCAGAATGCGGGCAACCCAGCCGCGCGGGATCAGATGACCGGCCGAGTGGACGTCCATCGTCACCAGTCCGCGGGCGCAGTCCCATTCGTGACGTTCATGCGTCAGCCACTCCACCGCCCTCCAGTCATAGCGGCGAGCTACGGCTCCACAGCCCATCCATGTTTTCCACATGGCGACGGCCTGAGTTTCGTCGCCATCGGGCCCATAAGGAAAGTCCAGCACGGTGTCTGTCGTGCCATGCACATGGCTGACGCGGGCAGGCGGTGCGCCCTGACACTCGGTTCCTGGTGGAAAGGCCCCTGAAATCAACAGCAGCGCATCAATCCGCGCGCCACCGTCGCAGGCGAACCGCGCAGCCATCAAAGCGCCCCAGCTATAACCCGATACGATCAGCGGCTGCCCCGCCGTGGGATACCGTTTCGCGATATCGGCCAGAACGGCCTGCGCGAATGCCGTGTCGCGCGACCCCGGCCTGCGAAAATCCCAGGTGCGCCCCAGTCCGTCGGGTGCCACGAACAGGACACCGGCGGCGGCGGCGGCTCCGCCGGTGCGTGGACTCTGGGCGGAAACCTGTCCCTGGCGTCCCCATCCGTGAAAATGCAGTTGAACCGCCAGCGGGCTTTTCCCGTCCCATCCGTCCGGCTCCCGGACGAAATAGGACCGGTCGCCAAGCTGGCAGGTCTCCGTGCCGGTGCAGGCGGCGACCGGCGCGGCCGCGACGACCATGGCCATCAGCATCGCAGACAGGAGGACAATCGATTTCATACCCGCCTGCCTGTCAAACCGCCGCCCCGCCGACCAGTCACTTCGACGTCAGACACGGGGTTCCGATACGGATGTGGTCAGAGACCCGGCGCTGTGCGTCGAACGACCTCGATGCGCTCGCTGTTGGGCGGATGTGTCCCCAGGAAACGATCGCCCGGGTCGGGAATCCGCATGAAGAACGCCGCACCGCGCACCGGATCAAATCCAGCGCGGGCCGTGATGACGGTGCCCAGGGCGTCCGCCTCCAACTCGTGCTCCTTGGAGTAGCGGCGCGCGCCGACGCCGGCGCTGACGCGGCTGATCTCGTTCACCGTCGCCGAATTGGCCCCCGCCACGGTCGCGATGAGACCCCCGACAAGCGCGCCGGTCGCCGCCGACTGCTGCTGACGGGCGATGTGCTGCTCGATGTGATGCGCCGATTCGTGACCGATGACGAAAGCGATTTCATCCCGGTTCCGGGTATCCGCAATCAGCGATTGTGTGAAGGTCAGCACCGGGCGGCCCGACCGGTCCAGCGATTGGAAGGCATTCGGCGGCGCGTTCCGGTTCGGGTCGATCCGGATCAGGAAATCGCAGTTCACATTGGACGTCCGTTGGCGACAGAAATTCTCGGCCACCGGCTCAACGCGCGCGACGGCAGCCCGAAAATTCGCAGCGGCGGTGGATTCGGATATCCGGTCCGGGCTGGCAGACGTGGCAACGGGTGATGGCCTCGTGGATGTCGGTTCGACGGCCACGCAGGCGGACAGAAGCGCTGTGAAAAGAAGCGTTGGAATGGATGATCGCATGGATATTCCCGAATGGTTCGATAGTCTGACGAAAGTTATAGCTCACCAAGTCGCTTTGTCAGTGGTGGACATGCAATAACGGACGCCATTGCAGTGCGGAAACGGCGGAGGTCCGGCGAATGTTTTCGATCGAACACGAATTCGATGCAACGATCATAACCCTGGTGGACGAAGGCGAGCCGGGGCGCAAACCCGCCGAGGATGTGATCGTCGCGGCCTTCGAGGAGTGCATCACGCTGACCCAGGCCGACCCGCGAACCGATCTGCCTGTCCGCATCACACTGACGATGGGGCAGTTGCGCGATCTGGCGACGGCGCTGAACCTGCCGGAAGGCGTCTATCGTCGCTAGGCCTGGAGGGACGCGACCCATCTCTGGCCGACGGGAAACAAGTCTGTGGCCTGGATTTCAGGCCGCCAGCCCCTTCGCCCCCATTCCGAGAAACTTCTTCCGCCGAGCGGTCCTGATGACATCGGCATCCTGACCGTCGAATTCGCCGAGCAGAGCCGATATGGCCTGACCCACGGAATTCAACGTGGCGGTGCGGTCGCGGTGCGCGCCGCCCAACGGCTCGGGCACGATCCGGTCGATGACCCCCAGCTTCAAAAGATCCTGCGCGGTCAGGCGCAGGGCTTCGGCGGCTTCGCGCATCTTGTCCGCATCCTTCCACAGGATCGAGGCACAGCCCTCGGGCGAAATCACCGAATAGATCGAATGTTCCAGCATCGCGACCCGGTTGGCCGTCGCGAAGGCCACCGCGCCACCCGATCCGCCTTCGCCCACGATGACCGAGATCAGCGGCACACCAAGCCGCAGGCAGGTCTGTGTCGACCGGGCAATGGCTTCGGATTGACCTCGTTCTTCCGCGCCTTTGCCGGGGTAGGCACCGGGCGTGTCGATCAGCGTCACGACCGGAAGCCCGAAGCGATCTGCCATTTCCATCAGCCGGATCGCCTTGCGATACCCTTCGGGCCGGGCCATTCCGAAATTCCGCTCGATTCGGGTGCGTGTATCGTGACCCTTCTCATGCCCGATCACCATGACCGACCTGCCGTCCATCCTGGCCAGGCCACCCATGATGGCGTGATCGTCGGCAAAGTTCCGATCTCCGGCAAGCGGGGTCCAGTCGGTAAACAGCGCCTCGATATAATCCTTGCAATGCGGTCGGTCAGCATGCCGGGCGACCTGCGCTTTCTGCCACGGGGTCAGCCCCTTGTAGAGCGTCGTCAGCATATCCCGCGCCTTGACGTCCAGCTGTCCCGCTTCTTTCGAGACATCGATCTTGTCGTCGGCGCGGGCCATGGCCCGCAATTCCTCGGCCTTGCCTTCGATTTCCGAGAGCGGCTTTTCGAAATCGAGATACTGCGTCATGTCCGGCCCCTGGATCTTTCGTCACCGATATGGCGTTCATGAGCCTGCGATGCAACAACGACCGGACAGGCCGGCAACCTGTCGTTCGCACTGTGCAGGTGCTGATATGTGCAGGTTCCGTCTGGCCCGCATCTTCCCCAGGCGGCCGTCCTCATCCGAGAACCATCGAATTCCGATCATGGTTGATATTCCGAAAGTCTGTCACATGGGCCGTACGCCGTTCCGTTGACAGCGCAGCAACCCGCCTGATGCGCAGGACATGGCAGTCAATGCCATGACAGTTATACCCAGTGCACCTCGCAAGTTCTCCTGGCGTAATCTGTTCCAGTAAAATCCGGACAAGGGGATCGACGGTATGGATCAGACGGTCGTGACGATCGCGCGCCTTGCGAAAATTCAACGCTGTGCGGGCGCACGGGGATCGGCGGCGGTTTCATGTTGCGATCCGGCACTTCGGGCACATGACCAAGGAAGGCACGCTACAGGTTCTGTCGTCGGTCAGTGGGTCGTTGGCCGGCGGAAGCTGATATCAAGATGGCGCAGGCCGCAATTCACCGCACGTCGCAAGCCTGGAAACGGAAAGGCGGAGCGTTGTGGCCGCTATTGCAGATGCGGGTGATGGGCCTGGTCAGTCCGGGCCTGGTCAGTCCGGGCCTGGTCAGTTAGGGCCTGGTCAGTCCGGGCGAACGCGGTGCCGAATGGGGCGCTGGCCACGTTGGAAGTGCCCGATAATCTGGCCCTTCAAAACCAGAAATCGTGGGGTGGAAGCGCCTAGATCTGGCCAAACCTTGCCTCGCGCAGGCGGTCAAAGGTTCCGAAAAGATCGTCCCGTCTTCGGCGCGCCGTTTTTGTCTGCGTCTGCATTTCGGCAAAACGTTTTGGCTTGGCCAATCCTGCCCGCTTCCGTTTGACAGGTATGATCTGAGCCTTGCCAACTTTCTTGATCTTCATATCTGTCAAAATGCGATCCAGAGGCGGAACAGCATCATAGGTGCGAGCGTCAAGCTCCAGCGAAAGTCGGATCGCCGCCATGCCTGGCACCGGGATCGGATCGGATGAAACCTCGCGACGGATGTGCATCAGGAAGTCCGTCTTTGCGCGGTCGGACATGGCGGGAATGGCCATCATTGCCTGATCGGGGCCAATCCAGCCAACGATGCCGCCATCCGGCACAAGTGCGTCCAATCGGGCACTGAGAGCCGCTGTGGCTATCTTGTCGGCTTCAGTCCCCCATATGCGCGCCAGGGCACCGCGATGACGCAATTCGATAGCAATGATGCTCGCTCCGTCCCGCAGACTTCCGGTGACCGATGCCTGCACCAGGGTCCATGCAAACGCCTCTTTTGGCATCAGCCCGTCTGATGCGCCGATATTGGCGGCGCGCCGAAGTTCCGCCTCCTTCAACATTTGACGCCGTTCCCTGTCCAGCAGTCCGGCAACGACGGGAACCGACAGCAGATATAACACGATAAGAATGGGCGCGGCATTCACCATGAACCAGATCGCAACATCAAGCGGCAGAAACACCACGGAAACAAGATGCGTGCTGAGCAGCATCACCAGACCCAGCATCGCCAGCGGCCCCCGCGTCCTGCGGGCCGTGGCCGCGTTCCAGAATGCGCCAGCGGCCCCGGCGATCAGGATTGATGCAACCCCGGCCAAAGCGCCGATTCCCCCGATCTGAAGGCGTGCCGCAATTGCCAGAACCATGCAAAGCAACATCCCGCGCGCACCCAGAAAGGCCCCCGCCAGCACCATAGGTACATTTCGCATATCGATAATCAGACCAGGTATCGGTTCGAACGGGGCATTCATCTGCATCACGGCAACCACACCGAACAAGATGCCCAGCAACGATTCTGCGATCCAGGTTCCCGGCAATGCCCGCCGGATTGACCCATAGAAGATTGCCAGCATTCCCAGAATCGAAAGCGATCCGAAGAAGTCCATCAATGTGCCGATTTCGATCATGGCAGGGTTCCTTGCAGGTGTTGCAAGGGCCAACCTTTCACCGATTCATGAATCGAACCTTACCAGGTCCAAAGCGCAATAGGGTCAATTATCCTCAATCATTTCGGATTGGCGCACGATGACCTCCGCCTGTTTGATGGAAGCGATGTCCACCAGACGACCCTTGTAGACGGTCGCGCCTGCCCCTGCAGCCTTGGCTTCTTCCATCGCAGCAAGGATTTCGCGCGCCTCGGCGACCTTGGCGTCGGAGGGGGTGAACACCTCGTTGGCCAGGGCGATCTGCTTAGGGTGAATGGCCCATTTACCGACCATGCCCAAAACCGCCGACCGGCGCGACTGTGCGCGGTATCCCTCGTCATCCGAGAAGTCGCCGAAGGGTCCGTCGACCGGCAGAACGCCGTGCGTCCGACAGGCCGCAACGATGGCCGCCTGCGCCCAGTGCCAGGGGTCGGACCAATGCCGCGCCCCGTCTTCGGTCAGCATGTAATAGTCGTCCTGTGTGCCGCCGATGCCGGTCGTCTGCATGCCCATCGAGGCCGCAAAATCCGCGGCTCCCAGCGACATGGCGACCAAACGGCGGGAACTTGCGGCAATCTCCTCTACATGGGCGAGGCCGGCCGCGCTTTCGATGATGACTTCGAAGGTGACGGGTCTGGTGCGGCCCTTCGCCGTCTCGATGGCGGTGACGAGGGCGTCGACCGCATAGACGTCCGCAGCGCAGCCGACTTTGGGGATCATGATCTGGTCCAGCCGCGCACCCGCCTGCTCCAGCAAATCGACGACATCGCGATACCAGTACGGAGTATCCAAGCCGTTGATCCGAACAGATAAAACCTTCTTACCCCAGTCCACCGCACCGATAGCCTCGATCACATTCAACCTAGCCGTATCCTTGTCGGAGGGCGCGACCGAATCTTCGAGGTCGAGGTTGATGACATCCGCATCGGACGCCGCCATCTTGGCGAAGAGCTTAGTGTTCGACCCCGGACCGAAGAGCTGGCAGCGGTTCGGGCGGGCGACGGGGGCGGGTTGTGTGCGAAAGCTCATGGAACGGCTCCGAGACATAATGTTGCGTGATATTTCATATGAGCGCTACAATGTGTCTGCTGCGTGCGCAACCGCTGCACTGCGGCGCGACCGCACCGCCATGTGATGACCCCCGCCGCCGCGATACGGCACCGGGGGTAGCGAGCGTCAAGGCAAGTCCGTATAGCGTCAGGCATAATTTCCACAGCATGAGGCGTTCCATGTCGAAGTCGTCCGATAACAGCTCGAACAAGATGTGGGGCGGCCGGTTCGCGGAAGGCCCGGACGCGATCATGGAGGCGATCAATGCCTCGATCGGTTTCGACCGCCGCATGGCGAAACAGGACATCGAAGGCAGCCGGGCCCATGCCGCGATGCTGGCCGCGCAGGGTATCGTCACCGAGATGGATGCCGACGCGATCCGGGAAGGCCTTCTTACGGTGTTGTCAGAAATCGAGGGCGGCACGTTCCGGTTCTCGACTGCGCTCGAAGACATCCACATGAACGTCGAGGCGCGCTTGACCGAGATCGTGGGCCCCGCCGCAGGTCGCCTGCATACGGCGCGGTCGCGCAACGATCAGGTGGCACTGGATTTTCGCATGTGGGTGCGTGACCAGTGTGACGCCGCCATCGACGCCCTGCCCCGACTGATGACGGCGCTGGTGTCGCAGGCCGAGGCCGGGGCCGGTTGGGTGATGCCGGGCTTTACCCATCTGCAAACCGCGCAACCGGTGACCTGGGGCCACCACATGCTGGCCTATACCGAAATGTTCGCCCGCGACCTGTCGCGTTTTGAGGATGCTCGCAAGCGGATGAACGAAAGCCCGCTGGGGGCTGCCGCGCTGGCGGGAACCGGCTTCGACATCGACCGCGACATGACGGCAAAGGCCCTTGGTTTTGATCGACCGTCGGCCAATTCGCTGGATGCCGTATCGGACCGGGACTTCGCACTGGAGTTTCTGGGCGCGGCCACGATCTGCGCGATGCACCTGTCGCGTCTGGCCGAGGAACTGGTGATCTGGTCCTCGGCCCAGTTCCGCTTTGTTCGCCTGTCGGACCGCTGGACGACCGGGTCCAGTATCATGCCGCAAAAAAAGAACCCGGATGCCGCCGAGCTTTTGCGCGCCAAGATCGGGCGTATCTTCGGAGCGCAGACAGCGCTTCTGATGGTGATGAAGGGGCTGCCGCTGGCCTATTCCAAGGATATGCAGGAAGACAAGGAACAGGTCTTCGACGCCGCAGACAGCCTGATGCTGGCGCTGGCCGCGATGACCGGCATGGTGGGCGACATGACGGCGCAGAAGGACAACCTGGAGGCGGCGGCTTCGGGCGGGTTCTCGACCGCGACCGATCTGGCCGACTGGCTGGTGCGCGAAGCCGGTTTGCCGTTCCGCGATGCGCATCATGCCACCGGCGCGCTGGTCAAGATGGCCGAAGATGCGGGCATCGACCTGCCGGATCTGACGCTGGCGCAGATGCAGTCTGTCAACGATAGGATCACCGAAGGTGTATTCGGCGTGCTGGGTGTGCATAATTCGGTCGCGTCGCGCACGTCATATGGCGGCACCGCCCCCGCCAATGTCCGCGCGCAGGTCGCGCTCTGGCAAGAGAGATTGAAATGACATTGCGATTGCTTCCCGTTCTTTTCCTTTTGACGGCCTGCGGCGTCGATGGCGCCCCCGTCCGCCCGTCTGATGTCGAAGACAAACCACAATCCGCCGTGACCCTGTCCGGCAGTGTTGAGGTCGGGATCGCCCGCACCGACTGACGCCAAGTGGCGACATAGCGCGGCAGATACGCCGCCCGCTCATTCCACACCTGTTGCACCTGTCCACGCCCCTGCTAGTCTTGCCTCCAACACGGAACAACGGGGCGGAACAGTCTCCCCGGCAGGAGAATATCCATGGAAAAATTTCCCATGACGCCAAGGGGCATGACTGCCCTTCAGACTGAATTGAAGCATCTGAAATCCGTCGAGCGTCCCGCGATCATCGCCGCCATCGCCGAAGCCCGCGAACATGGGGACCTGTCGGAAAATGCGGAATACCATTCCGCGCGCGAAAAGCATTCCTTCATCGAAGGTCGTGTCAAGGAACTGGAGGGCCTGATTTCACTGGCCGACGTCATCGACCCCGCGAAATTATCGGGCACCGTCAAGTTTGGCGCGACAGTGATGCTTGTCGACGAGGATACCGACGCCGAAAAAACCTATCAGATTGTCGGGGAGCAGGAGGCGGATATCGAAAACGGCCTTCTGAATATCAAGTCGCCGCTAGCCCGCGCCTTGATCGGCAAGGAAGAGGGCGACTCGGTCGAGGTCCGGACGCCCGGCGGCACGCGCGGCTACGAAATCACCTCTGTCGTCTTCAAATAGCCGGATGTCGGACGCCCCCCAGATCGGCCCGCAGACTGGCCCGCAGACTGGCTCGCAGACTGGCGCAGCGCCCCTGACGGCCAGTAAGGCGATGTCAGCCACAACATCGCGCGGCCCCAACCGTCGCCGGACGCGCGGGGGTCGACAGAACGCTGGTATTTCGATGATCGAGATCACGGCGCTTGTCCTCAGCCTTGGTTGGCTGGGATTGGTCGGCTGGTATTTTCTGACGCTGGACGACGACCAAGGCCGCCTGATACGCGGCAATCCGTCCGGCTTTATGATAGCTGTTCTGGGCATTTTCCTGCCCGTCGCATTGATCTGGGTCGCCGCTTCCGTCGCGCGTACTGCCCAGACAATGCGCGAGGAAAGCGCGCGCCTGCAGGCCGCGATCGATACCATTCGCCTCAGCCATCTCGACCAGCAGGCGGCCGACGCCGCAACGCTGAAGCGCGATCTTGGCACGCAGATCGAACAGGTTGCGCGCGCGCAAGCCGTTCTTGGGGCCGAAGTCGCGTCGCTGCACCGCCCGAAAGCGCCCGACGCTATTCTGAGCGCGCCCATCCGGCCCCTTCCGCAATTGCTGCTTCAACCGGCGCTGGCACTGGACACCGAACCCGAAGACGAAGCTCTGCCGCCCGACGACTTCATCCGCGCGATGAACTTTCCCGAGAACGAACGCGATGCCGAAGGTTTCCGCGTTCTGCGGTCGGCTCTGAAACATCATCGCACCGCGCAGCTGGTCACCGCCGCGCAGGACCTGCTGACATTACTGGCGCAGGACGGCATCTACATGGACGATCTGACGGTTCATCGCGCAGACGCGGTGCTGTGGCGTGCCTTTGCCGAGGGCACCCACGGGTCGGATGTCGCGGCCCTGGGCGGCATCCGGGACCGCTCGTCGTTGGCCCTGACGGCAGGGCGGATGAAGGACGATGCCGTCTTTCGCGATGCCGTCCATCATTTCCTGCGAACCTTCGACCGGGTTTTTGCCGATTTTACAAAGATCGCCACAGACGGCGAAATTGTCCGATTCGCAGATACCCGCACGGCGCGGGCGTTCATGCTGTGCGCGCGGGTCGCAGGCACATTTGATTAAGCTCGCGGCGGCCAGGTTCCATACCGAATGGTTCATCCATGCGCAGTCCCTGCGCGAGACACGGGGTATATTTGTCGTGCCGATTGAATAATATCCCAACAATTCCGCATATCGCAGAGGTTCAATGGGACAGCTTGTCGACGGCATATGGCATGATATCGAGTACGATCCGAAACCGGCCGACGGCAAGTTCGTCCGTGCGACCGCGGGGTTCCGCAACTGGATCACACCGGACGGCAGCCCCGGCCCGTCGGGCGAAGGCGGTTTCAAAGCCGAGGCCGGGCGTTATCATCTGTATGTCTCGCTTGCCTGCCCCTGGGCGCACCGCACGCTGATCTTTCGCAAGCTGAAAGGCCTTGAGGACCTGATCCAAGTGTCCGTGGTGCATCCCGTCATGTTGTCCGACGGCTGGACGTTCCAGGCCGACGACCATGGAACAACCGGCGACCGCCTGTTCGGCCTGCCGTTCCTGCGCGACATCTATGTCCGCGCGAAACCCGACGTAACGGGCCGCGTGACGGTGCCGGTCCTGTGGGACACCGCGACGGACACCATCGTGTCCAACGAATCCGCGGATATCATCCGCATGTTCAATTCGGCGTTCGACGGGCTGACCGGCAACGATCGGGATTTCTATCCTGAAAAGCTGCGCCCCGAGATCGACCGCATCAACGCGCGCGTCTATTCCGACATCAACAACGGGGTCTACAAGGCGGGGTTCGCCACGACCCAGACCGCCTATGACGAGGCGGTCACGACGCTGTTCGGGGCGCTCGACTGGCTGGAGGACCTGTTGGGTCGGCTCCGCTATCTTACAGGGGATCGGCTGACCGAGGCCGACTGGCGGCTGTTTGTAACGCTGGTACGGTTCGATTCGGTCTATCACCTGCACTTCAAATGCAATCGCAGGCGGCTGATCGATTATCCGAACCTTTGGGGTTATGCGCGCGAAATGTTCCAGTATCAGGGCATCGCGGACACCGTGAATATGGCCCACATCGTGCGGCATTATCATTGCAGCCATAGTAGCATCAATCCGCACAGGATCATCCCGATCAATCCGATTCTGGACTGGCAGGCCCCGCACGGGCGGGATGCGACCGGTCGTTCATGACCTGAAAATCTGGTCAGAGTGTCAGGCGACTTCGCGCCGGGCACCCGCATGGAATGCAATAAGGGCGGTCAGATCCGACGCCTCGATCTGCGCGGGCAGAATGGCCGCCGCGTTGCCGACGTGACAGAACAGCGATCCGTCCGCAGCCAATCCCCCGCCGCCCAGCAGGATTACCCGCGCATCGGGGCGGCGATAGTCGCAGAAGTCGGCGACCGCCAGGGGGCTGCCATCTGCAAGACCCAGGTGAATCAGGACGACCGCCGGGGCCGCCTCGCAAAGCCAGAGCGCGGCTTCATCCTGGCTGTGGGCCGCAAACAGACGCATTCCTTCTTCGCGCAATGCCTGTCTTGCCCGCAGAAACGCGCGATGACTGCGAAAACATGGGCCAACGGCCAAAATCATCCTTCCGGGTCTGAACATGACGTCACCTTTCGCGGTCTGGCCGCACAGGAACCCCTTCCCTTGCGTAATCTTGCGCCCGATTTCTTAACGGGAGGTTAATTCGTGTGACCCGGTCTGACCCTCGGCGAACCTACGCCGACCCCTCTCCGATTGCCCCAAAGCCATGACCGGGCTATCGGTGGCAAGCCGCAAGAAGCCACACCAACCGGAGCTTTCATGACCACTACGATCACCATCTGCGACACCTGCAAGCGCGACGACTGGAATGCCACATCAGGTGCGACCGACGGCGAGGTACTGGCCAGCCTGATCGAAGCCGCCGCGGCAAACGTGGACAATGTGTCCACGCGGCGCCATTCCTGCCTGATGGGATGTTCCGGGGCCTGCAACATCACGCTGCAATCGACCGGCAAGATGGCCTATACCCTCGGCCGGTTCGACCCTACAAACGAGGCGGCGCAGGGCATCGTGGACTATGCAGCGATGCATGCAGCGACGGATACGGGCGTAGTGCCGTTCCGCGAATGGCCAGTAGCGATCAAGGGGCATTTCGTGACGCGCCATCCGCCCCTGACAGAGTAATCTGACATGCCAGGCGGGCAGCCCCTGCGGGATCATGGTGGTGGCCTTGACGCCGCGTGTACCCGCTGGGGCGGGGCGCGGGAAACATGGCTCGACCTGTCGACCGGGATTAACCCGGTGGCCTATCCAATTCCCGACTTGCCAGCCCACGCATGGACCACCTTGCCGGATCGCGATGCACAGGAGGCGCTGACCGCTGCTGCCCGCGACTTCTGGGCCGTGCCGGACACAGCCGACATCCTTGCCGCGTCCGGCGCGTCCGCCCTGATCGCGCGACTACCGCTGATTGCGCCTGCAGGGCCCGTCGATATTCCCGCCCCGACCTATAACGAGCATGCCGCCGCCTTTCGGATCTCCGGCCGGAAGATCGACCCGGATGGAACGACGCGCGTGTTGGTGCATCCGAACAACCCGGACGGACGGCTCTGGTCGTCCGACGAATTCAGCGACGGACTGACCATTATCGACGAAAGCTTTTGCGACGTCTGCCCCGAGGCATCGCATGTCCAGACAGCCACCGACCCGAACCGCGTTATCCTGAAAAGTTTCGGCAAGTTCTGGGGACTGGCCGGCCTGCGTCTGGGCTTCGCCATCGGTCATCCTGACACGCTGACTCCGCTGCGCGATGCCCTTGGTCCATGGCCCGTCTCCGGCCCCGCGCTGGCCATTGGGGCCGCAGCCCTCAGCGATACCGAATGGGCTGCAACGACCCGAACCCTTCTGCATGCCGATGCCATACGACTGGACGCCTTGATGGCGCGACACGGAACACTTGTCGGAGGCACCGACCTGTTCCGGCTATATGACGTAGGCGACTGCAGGAAGATGCAGGACCATCTTGCGCAGAACAACATCTGGAGCCGGGTTTTTCCCTACTCTGATAAGTGGTTACGCCTTGGTCTGCCGCATCCGAACGCGTGGAATCAACTGGAAAAGGCACTTGCATGATCCTGCCCGTCGCCATGATCCTCGATGCTATCTTCGGGGAACCGGAATGGCTCTGGACGCGTGTCAAACATCCTACAATCGTGATGGGCGTTGCCGTCGATACACTGGACGACCGGCTGAACAGGGGTGGGATGCGCCGCTCAAAGGGAATTCTCGCCATTGCCCTGCTGGTGGTCATCGCTTTCGTTCTGGGTTGGATCATTGCGGCGTTGCCCGACTTCGGACTGCTGGAAATAATCGTCGTCGCCGTTCTGCTGGCACAAAAGAGCCTGGTCGAGCATGTCCGTGCCGTCGCCACCGCCCTGCGCGAAAGCCCCGAGGCCGGGCGCATCGCCGTTGCCAGAATCGTCGGCCGCGACACATCGGACATGGACAAAGATCAGATTGCCCGCGCCGCTATCGAAAGTGCAGCCGAGAACCTGTCCGACGGCATCGTGGCCCCCGCGTTCTGGTTCGTTGTCGGCGGCTTACCCGGCATCCTGATCTACAAAGTCGTCAACACCGCCGACAGTATGATCGGCTACCGAACCCCTCGGCATGAAGACTTCGGCTGGGCCGCCGCCCGGCTCGACGATGTAATGAATTGGGTCCCCGCGCGCCTGACGGCCCTGCTCATTCTCGCATCCAATTTCGCCCTCCGCCACTGGCACCGTGTGCCCAACGACGCGCGGCAGCACCGCTCCCCGAATGCGGGCTGGCCCGAAGCGGCGATTGCCCCCCTGCTGGACCTCGCCCTGGCCGGGCCGCGCAGCTACGGCAGCCGGATGCAGGACTTTCCCTGGGTCAACCCGACGGGACGCAAACAGGCTGACGAAGACGATATCGACGCCGCCATTGCCGTTCTATGGCGGACATGGTTCGGTGCCCTGCTGCTGGTCGTAATGATCGAGCTTTTCAAGGTCGCGCTCAGGTTTGCGACGATGACATTGACCGGGACAGGACTGCCATGACCGACATCGCCCCCGCCGACAGCCATATCGGGGCTGCCGCCTGGAAAAAGTCCTACCGGCCCATGCCCGTCTCGTCCGACCCCCTCGTCGTCTTCGCGGCCCCGCTCATGTCACGCGCCTTCGCCGACGACTGGGGCACGGTCAGCCGAACCGTCGCCCGCGCCGTGGCTTCGCTGCGCGCGCAGACAGACCCGAACTGGCGACTGCTCATTTGTTCGCAGGACCGCCCCGAGGGCATCGACTTCGACGACCGTGTCCGGTTTCTGCCCTTCGAACAGGCAGTGGAAGGCTTCGACAAGAAACCCAAGGTCGAATACCTCTGCCATGCCCTGCCCGACCATATGCAAGGGGACGGCTATCTCTTTGCGTTTGACGCGGACGATGTGATCCACCCCGATCTCGTCGGGTGGATGCGGCGCGATCACAATGGACGCGGCTACTGGCTGCGCGACGGTTACATGATCAACGCGCAGACCGGCGACGTCGGCGTCCTTACATCCCGCCGCCCGTGGGCGCCGCTGCGCCGCCCGTTTATCGCACAATGCGGCTCCAGTGCAGCCATCTACGTCGATTTCCGTACCGACCGCGGGTTCGAGCACGTCGCATGCCACTTCTACCGGCCTGGGCACCGCGACTTCCGCAAAAGTGCCGCGGCACTGGGCCTGCCGCTAACGCGGGTGCCGTTCCCGGCGGCATTCTACGTGATGAACACAGGCGAGAACCATCGACAGAAAATCGGCAAACTCGACCGCAAGCTGGTGCAACTGAACCGTGCACGACTGAAGCCTGCGGACGCGCAGGCCGTGCGCGCCGATTTCGGATGGGACGCGCTGGTCTGAACCTTCAGCCGAGCCGCACATTCACCGTCTGCGTCAGCATGTCGGCCTGACCGAAGCTCGTCAGGAAGGATACATCCGCCGCATCCCGACCGACTCCGATCACCACCATCTCGCTGGCCCGCGCCATGCCCGTCGCATCGACCAGATGCCATGCGCCTTCAAGCCAGATTTCGGCCACGGCGTGGAAATCGGGCGGGTCGACATCGGGCGCATAGACCGACGCGATGCGGGCCGGTATTCCTGCCGCCCGCGACAGCGCGATCAGCACGTGGGCATAATCGCGGCAGACCCCCTGACGTTTGACGAAACTTTCGCGTGCCGTTGTGGCTGCCGTGCTGGACCCCGGCACATAGGTGAACGATTCCATGATCCAGTCGCGCATCGCGATGATCAGCGGCCCGCCCGAAATCTCCCCGAACTCGGCCATGACGAAAGCGTTGAATTCGTCGGACGGGCAATACCGCGACGGCATCAGGAAGGATGTCGCCTCGGACGTCATGGTTCGTGGCGCGCTGGCGACCAGATCGTCGAGCATCGGATCGGGCCGATTGACCGAGACCCGCGCCCTGTAGGTCACATCCAACCGCCCTTCGGCCCGCATCCATGCGCGGGTGCCCAGGGCCGCCTCGCCGCCGATGCGCACGAAGTCATCGACCGGCGTGGTCAACAGCGCATCCTCCTCGACCAGTTGCCCGGCCATGCGGGCGACCTCGACCTGCAACAACAGATCCGTCGCCTCCGGGAAGTCATACGACAGGGCAGCTTCGATATTGATGATCATGGGGGGGTTCCTAACGCGGTCCGACGCAGGCCAATCCGCAGGACCGACATTCGTTCCATGCCATCGCGGATCAGCGGTGCTTCCGCAACAGCATTCGCCCCGGATCAGGCGCGCGTTCAGGCGACCAGAGCCTCGGCCTTCTTCAGGTCGACCGACACCAGTTGGCTGACGCCCTGTTCGACCATCGTCACGCCGAACAGGCGGTCCATCCGCGCCATGGTGACGGCGTGGTGCGTGATGATCAGGAAACGCGTATTGGTCCGGCGCGTCATCTCGTCCAGCATATCGCAGAACCGGGTGACGTTGGCGTCGTCCAGCGGCGCATCCACCTCGTCCAGAACGCAGATCGGCGCGGGGTTCGCCAGAAACACCGCAAAAATCAGCGCCAGTGCCGTCAGTGTCTGCTCGCCCCCTGACAACAGGCTCAGCGTCGAGAGCTTCTTGCCCGGCGGCTGGCACATGATCTCCAGCCCGGCTTCCAGCGGATCGTCAGATTCGACCAGTTCCAGCTTGGCCTCGCCGCCCTGAAACAGGTGCCGGAACAGGGTCGAGAAATTCGCATTCACCGTCTCGAAGGCATCCAGTAAACGCTGGCGTCCCTCCTTGTTCAGGGACGCGATGCCCGCCCGCAATTCGCTCACGGCCTGTTCCAGGTCGGCTTTCTCCGCAACCAGCAGGTCATGTTCGCCCTGAACCTCCGCCGCGTCCTCTTCGGCCCGCAGGTTCACCGCCCCCAGTGCATCGCGCTGCCGTTTCAACGCGTTCACCTGCGTCTCGATCCCCTCGACCGGCGGCAGGGCGTCCGGGTCCACATCCAATGCGGTCAACAACTCCGCCGGTGTGCAGTCCAACGCCTCCGCGATACGCTCCTCGGCGTAGGCGAGGGTTTCCTGTGCCGCATCCATTCGCGCCTCGGCCCGGGCCCGCGCCTCCCGCGCTTCGCCTGCCAGCCGCTCGGCATCCCGCAGTGATTGCAGCGCGTTGCGCAGCGTCGTCTCGCCCGTCGCCAATGCATCCGACGCCTGCGCGCGCCGCGCTTTGGCCTTCGCGATTTCAGCGGCCAGATCGTCGCGCTGCCGCGCCAGATCGTCGGGCATCACCAGCGCCGTAGCCAGCTCCGCCTCCGAGGCCCTGCGCCGCTCGGTCAGCTCGGCCAGCCGTTTGTCAGCGCTGTCCAGACGCAGCCGCCAGGATGCCAGATCCTTCTCGACCTGCGCCAACCGCCGTGCCCGCACCTCGCTCTCGCGCATCAATTCATCGGCCTGCGCGCGGCGTGCCATCATTGCGATGCGCGCGGCCTCGACCGTGGTACGGATCGTCTCCAGGGCTGCGCGGGCCTCGTCCAGCGGGGCCAGATCGCGCCGTGCACTTGCCGCCTCACGCTGCGCTTCACGGGCTTCCAGCATCTCGGATTCGAAGCGCGCAACGGCCATCTGCGCCGTCTCCAACCGAGACGCAGCCATCCCCCGCGCGCCTTCCGCCTGCGCCAGACGACGGCCCGCATCGGTCAGCGCACGATCGGCATCGCGGCGTGTATCGCGGGCCAGCGCCTCGGCCTCCTTGCGACGGGTCAGCGTCAGGACCAGCGCATCATGCGCGGCGCGCGTTCCATCGGCGCGCGCCTCGGCCTCCTCCAGATCCTGCCGCAGGGACGCCAGCCGGTTCACCTGTTGCAGACGCAGGGCCGCCGACGACGGCGCGGCATCGGCCGAGGCACGATACCCGTCCCAGCGCCACAGGTCGCCATCAGTCGAGACCAGCGTCTGCCCCGGTTGCAGACGGGGCTGCATCTGCGCCGCCTCATCGGGCGAGACCAGTCCGATCTGCCCCATCTTCCGTGCCATCACGTCGGGCGATTCGACAAAGCGGGCCAGCGGTTCGATCCCGTCCGGCAACCCGGCCACCCGGTCATAGGGCGGCAGCATGGCCCAGCCGGCCTCCTCCTCGTCGCCCGCGCCGATTTCCGACGCCCGCAGATCGTCGCCATAGGCCGCGCCCAAGGCTGCCTCGAACCCCGGAGTCACCGTCAGCCGATCCAGCAACGGCTCGCCCTCTCCGGTGTCACGGGTCAGCATCTTGGCAAGTGCCGTTGCCTCCGCACCCAGTGTGCTGGCCACGCCCTCGGCCTCCGCCCGCTCGGTGCGGGCATGGCCTTCGGCGTCCTGCGCCGCTTCGCGTGCGGTTTCCGCCTCGGTCGTGGCAACTTCGGCAGCACTCGCGGCATCCTGCGCACGGCTCTGGTCGGCGGCGGCCTGTTGTGCCTGCGCCGTCGCCTCCTCCACGGTTGCACGCGCCGCATCGGCCTGCGCGCGCGCCGCTTCGGCCTCCGACTCCACCCGCGACACGCGTTTGTCGGCATCGTCGGCCATCCGGGTGACCGATTGGTGCCGCGCCGACAGCCGCGCCAGATCTTCGGTCAGCGTCGACAACTCCCCCTCGCGCGCTGACAGAACCCGCGCGGCCTCCTCGGCTTCGGACTGTGCCCCGGTCTGCGCCGCCCCCTCGCCGTCCGCGGCGGCAATCAATTCCGCCTGTTCCGCCACCAGCCGGGCAATCGTCTCGCCCGCGTCCCGGTTCAGCGTGCTTTCGCGGGCCGCATCCGCGATCAGTTGCGCGATTCGTGCCTCCAGCCCTTCGATCATCGCCCGCGCCTGCCGTTCCCGCTCGGCCAGGGTGTCGCGCTGCACGGTCAGCCGCTGCAGAACGGCACCCGCCACGGCCTCCTCCTCGCGCAGCGGCGGCATCGCTTCCTCGGCCGCCTGACGCGCCGTGTCGGACCCGACCGCGACCCGTTCCGCCGCCGCCGCCTCGGTCAGGCGGGTGCGCAGCGTCGCATCCGCCGCTGCCCGCGCTTCTTCGGCCTCGCGCCAGCGGCGATAGAGCAGCAGCCCTTCGGCATGCCGTAACTGCGTGCCGATTTCGCGATACCGCGCCGCCTGCCGCGCCTGCCGGGCCAACGACGCCAGCTGCGTGGCCAGTTGTTCGACCACATCGTCGACGCGCGTCAGGTTTCCCTCGGTCGCGTTCAGCTTCAACTCCGCCTCATGCCGTCGCTGATAGAGACCGGAAATCCCGGCGGCCTCTTCCAGAATACGCCGCCGTTTCTGCGGCTTGGCGTTGATGAGCTCGGAAATCTGTCCCTGTCGCACCAGCGCCGGGGAATGCGCCCCGGTCGAGGCATCGGCGAACAGCATCTGCACGTCGCGCGCCCGCACATCTCTGCCGTTCAGCTTATAGGCCGACCCGGCATCCCGCGTGATCCGACGCACCACGTCCAGAGCATCGGCGTCGTTGAAGGCGGCGGGCGCGGTCCGGTCCGCGTTGTCCAGTGCCAGTGTCACTTCGGCGAAATTGCGCGCGGGACGGGAGGACGCGCCCGCAAAGATCACATCTTCCATTCCGCCACCGCGCATGGCGGTCGGGCGGTTTTCGCCCATGACCCAGCGCAGCGCCTCCAGAAGGTTGGATTTGCCGCAGCCGTTCGGACCGACGACGCCGGTCAGCCCGTCGGCAATGACGAGGTCGGTAGGGTCCACGAAAGATTTGAACCCGTTCAGGCGAAGGCGAGAGAACCGCATACCGGATTTTCCGCCCGGCCCGGCGGGCACGTCAAGGTCTGACCGCAGGATTTGGGGCCCTTTAGGCAAGTTCTCCACAACATATGCACTGGGCATCCCACATCTGGGGTCGCATCATGACCCACAAAGGGCGCAATCGCGCTTGACGGGCGCAGGTCGTGCGGCGCATCACCCTATGGCAAGGTTCCCCGATGCACCCAAGTGCCAAGGGGATTGAAATGGGAATGCGGTAAGGGGGATCCAATCAGGAACCCAAAGCCGCAGCCGCCCCCCGCGACTGTATGCGGAGAGGAACGGGCCATATGCCACTGGGGAAACCTGGGAAGGCGGCCCGTACCATCGACCCGTAAGCCAGGAGACCAGCCCTGCACCATGAAACCGTGATCCCGTCGGGTGTGACGGGAAGAAGGAGATATATTATGACGCCCCAGACCCTGACCACATCGGCCCTTCCGCAGGTCCGCGATGCCGCAGGCCTGACCTTCGCCGCACTGCTGGGCCTGGGCCTTTTGTTCGTGGCAAGCTTCAGCCAGGCTGCGGTCATGCACGACATGGCCCACGATCAGCGCCACGCGCTGGCCTTTCCCTGCCACTGATCTGATCCGAATATGACCAGACATGTGCTGACCGGCGGATTGATCGCCGGGCTGATCGCAGGGCTGTTTGCCGTTCTGCTTCAGCTGACATTCGTCGTTCCCCTTCTGCTGGAAGGGGAGCTTTACGAGACCGGCGCCCGTGTGCATTTCGGGACCGGCGACCCGAAATCCATCGCCGGATCGCCCGGCATCATCGCTGAGGACGTCGCGCGCCATGCGGGCACCCTGGCGATAAACCTCGTGTCATGGATCGGCTTTGCGATCCTGCTCATGGTGGGGTTCGCGCTTGCGTCCCGTTCCGGTCACCGGATCGACGCCCGCAAGGGGACGATCTGGGGCATGGCGGGCTTTGTGGCGGTCACACTGGCCCCCGCCATGGGACTTGCGCCGGAACTGCCCGGCACGATCGCCGCCGATTTGCAGGCGCGACAAATCTGGTGGGCCGCCACTGTCGTGCTGACCGCCGGTGGTCTGGCGGCCTTGGCTTTCGGACGCAGCCCGCTTGCCATTTTCGCAGGGGCAGTCGCCATCGCACTGCCCCATATCGTCGGCGCACCGACGCTGGATACCTATCTGGGCGTCAGCCCGCCCGAATTGTCAGCGCAGTTCGCGGCCCGCGTGCTGGCAGTCTCGGCGGCGATCTGGGCTGTGTTGGGGGCGGCTGCGGGGTGGCTGTGGATACGGTCACCAGCGGTATGAAGCCAAAAGTCTAGGCCGGGATACAACCGCGCAGCATTGTGCGAAGTCGACCGCAAGCCCGTGCATCCGTCACGACACCACCGGGTGCGGCCCGCCACAGCCTGACAAAGGCGGCGATCTCGGCGGCCTGATCCTGCGGATCGGCCTGGGCAAAAAGATAGGCGGCGCGTCCCGGTGCGCGAAACGCCAACGACACGGGGTGGCCACAGGCGTTCAGACACGCGGCCACCTCGACCACAGCATCCGGCACCGCTTCGCGCAGTGTCGCCACCATTCCTGCCGTCCGATCCGGACGGCATCCGCCACAGACGACGATCTTTTCCATTTCTGTCACATTCTTCACTTCCGCTGCCACGAGGCCCTGCCATGCAAACCAAAATCCCAGCCACCATCGTCACAGGCTTCCTGGGCGCGGGCAAGACAACCCTCATCCGTCATCTGCTGGAAAACGCCGGCGGACGGCGCATCGCGCTCATCATCAACGAATTCGGCGATCTCGGCGTCGATGGCGACATCCTCAAGGGCTGCGGCATCGAAAACTGCACCGATGACGACGTGGTGGAACTCTCGAACGGCTGCATCTGCTGCACCGTCGCCGACGACTTCATCCCGACGATGGAGGCGCTGCTGAACCGCGAGACGCCGCCCGACCACATTGTCATCGAAACCTCCGGCCTCGCCCTGCCGCAGCCGCTCGTGCGCGCCTTCCACTGGCCCGGCCTGAAGACCCGCGTGACCGTTGACGGCGTGGTGACGGTACTTGATGGACCCGCTGTGGCCGCCGGAACCTTTGCCGCCGACATCGCCCGTGTCGATGCCCAGCGCGCCGCCGACGACGGCCTGGACCACGAAACGCCGCTGTCCGAGCTCTACGCCGATCAGGTCGCCTGTGCCGACATGATCGTTGTCAACAAATCCGACCTGCTGGGCGACGGCACCGCGCCGCTGGTCGCCCGCCTGAAGTCAGAAGCGCGCGAGGGCGTGCAGGTCGTCCCCGCCACCATGGGAGCGCTGCCCGCCGATGTGCTGCTGGGCCGGGGCCAAGGCGCGGAGGACGACATTTCCGCCCGCCACGAAGTGCATCATCACCACCATCATCACGACGATGACCACCCTGATGATCACGGCGATCACCATCACGAACACGGCCATGATGCTTTCGAGTCGTTCATCGTCGACGCCCCCGAAGTCACCGACCCCGCCGCTTTCGCTGTCAAGGTCGCGGATGTCATCCGCGACCACGGCATCCTGCGCCTCAAGGGTTTCGCTTCGGTCACAGACAAGCCGATGCGCCTGACGGTTCAGGCCGTCGGACCCCGCGTCGATCATTATTTCGACCGTCCGCTGGGCGGCGACCCGCGCGGCGCGCGGCTTGTCGTCATCGGTCAGGCCGGGCTGGATCAGGCCGCGATCACGCAAGCCCTTCAGTGATCTTCGGGCCCGCCGATCCCCGCGCATCGGGAACGGCGGGTCTGATACGCCCGCCATGGCTTTACTGAATCTGGTCCCTTTGGCGATATCAAGCCGACCTCAGCATGTTCCTTGAGCGTGTCAGGCCAACGCCGCCACGGCGATCCGCGCGGCCAGTCGCGCATTGTTCAGCACCAGTTCGATATTTGCCCCCAATGCCTTCCCCTCGGTCACGAGGTTGAGCCGTCCCAACAGGAACGGCGTTACATCCTTGCCGCTGATCCCCTCGTCCTCTGCTGCCACCAAGGCCTCTTCGATCGTCGCACCAATCTCCGCCGCATCTAGCGCGTGTTCCACCGGAATCGGATTGGCCACCAGCATTCCCGTTCCCATCCCCAAAGCCGCATTCGCAGCCCGTGCCGCCGCGATTTGTGCCGGATCGTCGAACCGCTCCCCCGCGATGACGCCGGAATGGGGCGTATAGAACGCCGGAAACTCGTCCGATCCGAAGGTCATGACCGGCACGCGCAGTGTCTCCAACACCTCGATTGTGCGCGGAATGTCCAGGATCGACTTCACACCGGCGCAAACAACCAGCACATCCGTCGCGGCCAGCTCGGTCAGGTCGGCACTGATGTCCATCCCATCGCCCCGGTGCACCCCCCCGATCCCGCCTGTCGCAAACACCCCGATCCCGGCCAGCGACGCGATCCGCATCGTCGCGCTGACCGTCGTGCCCGCCGTGCGGCCCTTGACGATACAGGCCGCCAGATCACGAGAAGCTGCCTTGACGACGCCGGTGTCGCGGCCCAGCCGCTCGACCTGATCGGCGGTCAAACCCGCACACAGGTGTCCGTCGATCACGGCTATGGTGGCCGGAACCGCTCCTTGATCGCGTACGGCCTGTTCAACCTGCAAGGCGACCTCGGCATTGCGCGGCCAGGGCATACCGTGACTGATGATCGTGGATTCCAGCGCCACCACGGCACGGCCCTGCGTCAGGGCAGTCGCAACTTCGTCAGTCATGTGAACGGGGATCGTGCTGTGTGTCTGCGTCATGGGATGCTCCTGCTTTGGCCCCTCTTGCACCCAACCGGCGGCTCCCGCAAACCCCCGCGTGAAGGAGACCGCCATGCATCTGCTCGCCGCCACACCCGGAGCCATCGACGACGGCGAACCGGTGGATCTGGGCCAGACTCCGGCGGACCTCGTGGTGATCACGGCGGCGGACACCGAACTCGCCGCCCTGTCCGAAGCACGGGCGACGATGACAAAGGCCCCCAGCCTGCGATTGGCCAGTCTGATGCACCTGCGCCACCCAATGTCGGTGGACCTGCATCTGGACGCCTGCGCGACGAAATCGAAACTGGTGGTTGCGCGCATTCTGGGCGGGCGCGGCTACTGGACCTATGGCCTGGAGCAGTACGCCGCCCGCCTGCACGAAGCGGGCGTGCCGTTCGCGGCTCTGCCCGGCGACGACAAACCCGATCCCGAACTGCGCGACCTGTCTACCGTCGCGCCCGACGACTACGACGCCCTGTGGTCCTGTCTGGTCGAGGGCGGATCGCAGAACGCCACCACTTTCCTGACTCACGCCCGTGCGATGATTGACGGAACAGGGCGTCCGGCCCCGGCCCGGCCCCTTCTGCGCGCCGGTCTCTACTGGCCCGGCATATCCGATGCGACCGCCATCACCCTGCGCGACCATTGGACAGAAGACGCTCCTGTCGTGCCGATCGTGTTCTATCGCGCTCTGCTGCAAGGGGCGGGTCTGAACCCGGTCAATCGCCTCGTCAAAGCCCTGCTGCGTGCCGGTCTGAACCCGATGCCGGTGTTCGTCGCCTCGCTGAAGGACCCGGTCAGTCAGGCCACGCTGGAGTCGCTTTTCACCGCGATGGCCCCCGATGCCATCGTCAACCTGACAAGCTTCGCCGTGGGCGATCCCGCTGCGAATCCACTGGCCGCGCCCTTCGCCAACAATGCTCCGGTGTTTCAGGCCGTGCTGTCCGGCGGAACCGAAAGCGCATGGCAGGACGGCCTGACCGGCCTGTCGGCGCGCGATATCGCGATGAATGTCGCCCTGCCCGAACTGGATGGGCGCATTCTGACCCGCGCCATCGGCTTCAAGGGCGAGGCATTCTTCGACGAAGCCACCCAATGCCCCATCGCCACGTGGAAGGCGCAGGGCGACCGCATCACTTTCGTGGCGGACCTCATGGCGAATTGGTGCCGCCTGCGCCGCACGCCCGCGCCCGACCGCCGTGTCGCTTTGGTGCTGGCGAACTACCCGAACCGCGACGGGCGATTGGCCAACGGCGTCGGCCTCGACACGCCTGCCGCAACTGTCCACGTCCTGAACCTACTGGCGCAGGCAGACTACGACACATATGCCCCTGCAGACAGCGCTGCGCTGATGGCGCAGATCATGGCGGGCCCGACCAACTGGCTGACCGACCGCGCCGACAGAACAGGCGGCGAGCGCCTGTCCCTCACCGACTACCGCAGCTTCTACGACACCCTCCCCCTGACAGCCCGCCAACAGATAGAAGATCGCTGGGGACAGCCAGAAGCCGATCCTTTCTTTGCTCCCGACCTATTCCCGCGCGAGGCTCCGACCGACGGCCCGGACGGTACATTTGCCCTGTCCATCCACCGTTTCGGTAAAGTCGTAGTGGCCCTGCAACCGGCGCGTGGTTACAACGTCGATCCGACTGACAGCTACCATTCCCCCGACCTTGTGCCGCCGCACAACTACCTTGCGTTCTACGCCTGGCTGCGCGCCAATTCCGACGCCATCGTTCACATGGGCAAGCACGGCAATCTCGAATGGCTGCCGGGCCGAGCCATTGCTCTGGGCGACACCGACTGGCCGGAAATCGCGCTCGGCCCCCTGCCCCATGTCTATCCGTTCATCGTCAACGATCCCGGCGAGGGAACGCAGGCCAAGCGCCGCGCCCAGGCCGTTATCATCGACCACCTGACGCCACCTTTGACGCGCGCCGAAAGCTATGGGCCGATGCGCGACCTCGAAGCGCTGGTGGACGAATATTACGAAGCCGCGGGCGTCGACCCGCGCCGTATCGACCTGCTGCGGCAGGAAATCCTCAGCCTCGCGTCTGTCACCGGCCTCGACACTGACGCGGGCATGACGGGCGACGACGGCGACCTTGCCATACTCGATGCCTACCTGTGCGATTTGAAGGAAGCGCAAATCCGGGATGGCCTTCACATCTTCGGCCAATCCCCCGAAGGCACGCTGGAGCGGGATCTGCTCATCGCGCTCGTCCGTCTGCCGCGCGGCCAAGCTCCGGAGGACGCATCGTTGATCCGCGCGCTTGCCAGGGATTGCGGCGTCGATATCGATCCGCTCGATTGCGACATGGCCACGCCCTACACCGGGCCGCGCCACAAGTTTTTGCAGGCGGTCGGCGGCGGCACCTGGCGCAGCAACGGCGACACCGTCGAACGGTTGGAGGGGTTGGCGCAGATGGCGGTCCAATGGGATGAGCATCCCGCGCATTTCACCAATACCCGCCCCGTTCTCGAAGCGATCCACACTGACATCCTGCCCCGCCTCCGTGCCTGCGGTCCGGCCGAAGGAACGGGCCTGCTCACTGCCCTTTCGGGGCGTTTTGTCGCCCCCGCACCCTCCGGCGCACCCACACGCGGACGGCCCGATGTCCTGCCAACGGGCCGCAACTTCTATTCCGTGGACAGCCGCGCGGTTCCGACGCCGACAGCCTGGAAACTCGGCTGGAAATCCGCATCGCTATTGGTCGAACGCCACCTTCAGGATCATGGTGACTGGCCCCGCGCCATGCTGGTAACCGCCTGGGGCACCGCAAACATGCGGACCGGCGGCGACGACATCGCGCAGGCGCTGGCCCTGATGGGCGTAAAACCGCAATGGGACAGCGCCAACCGCCGCGTCGTCGGTTTCGAAATCATTCCCGCCACCGCATTGGGCCGCCCCCGCGTCGATGTGACTTTGCGCGTATCGGGGTTTTTCCGCGACGCCTTCCCGCAGCAGATGGCCCTGGTCGACAGTGCCGCCCGTGCTGTTCAGGCGCTTGATGAACCGGCAGCGGACAATCCGGCAGCAGAGCGTTTTCGCGCAGGCCAGAGCGCCGCCCGCGTCTACGGCTCCAAACCCGGAGCTTATGGCGCAGGTCTTCAGGCAATGATCGATGAAAAACTCTGGGCTGACCCCGCCGATCTGGGCCGCGCCTATGTCGAATGGGGCGGCTATGCCTATGGCACCGGCGAGGGCGCGCCGGATCACGATGGCCTGCGTCAGCGTCTCGGACAGGTCGAGGCCGTGGTCCAGAACCAGGACAACCGCGAACACGACCTGCTCGATTCAGACGACTACTACCAGTTCGAAGGCGGGGCGGCGGCGGCGGTCGAGATGCTGCAAGGCACCAAGCGCCCCGTCTACCATAACGACCATTCCCGCCCCGAACGCCCCGTCATCCGCACGCTGGAGGACGAGATCGGCCGCGTGGTCCGTTCAAGGGTGGTGAACCCGAAATGGATCGAGGGCGTCAAACGCCACGGTTACAAGGGCGCGTTCGAGATTGCCGCGACCGTCGATTACCTCTTTGCCTTCGCCGCCACGACCGGAGCCGTCCGCGACCACCACTTCGATCTGGTCGCCGCCGCCATCCTGGAAGACGATGCGACCCGCGATTTCATCGAAGCCGTCAACGCCCCGGCCCTGGCTGACATCGCGGATCGCCTGTGCGAGGCCATAGACCGAGGACTCTGGCGTCCGAAATCGAATTCGGCGCGCGGTCTGATCGCGCGATATGGGCGCGGTGACGCCGCATCCTAAACCTGAGGCATATCCAGCAGCCTTGACGGAGTTCCAGCATTCCTGTGGATCGAAGAGGTCGCAGATGTCGCCAGGAGCTTCAAACAGAGCGTTGGAAGTTCTGGCCCCGATCCGTCGCAAGTGGGATTTGAGCTTCGGGAACGCCAATTTCCGGGACTAAACACCTAGGATCGGGACTGTATGGCGGCAGGAACAAGTGCCAACAAACGTGTCTTTTCATGGCCTCTGCTGCCGGCGGGCCTTTATGGGTGGACAGGTTATCGAGGATGACAACGGTGCCGGGTTCGAGTTCGGGGACCGGTTGTGTTTCGATGTCAGTGTCGAATGCCGGACCGTTCATAACCCCGGCGATGACCCAGGGCGCGACCCAGAGCACGGTGCAGCGATGACAGTTTCACCTGAACCCTTTCGGTTTCGGACAGCGCTGTGGCCAACTCCTTCAGCGTGATGTCCGGCTCCGCAGGCACGATATCCACGACTCCACGAGACAACCGAGGTGAGGAGCCCGCTTGCCGAACCTCCAACGAAATAGGCCCCGGCATGCCGCCGGGGCCTATCGCATTGCCGGAACGTTCCGCCTTATTCGGCGTCTTCGCTCGCCTGCTCTTCACCGGTTTCCTGATTGACCATCTTCATGGCCAAACGGACCTTGCCACGATCGTCGAAGCCCAGCAGCTTGACCCAGACGTCCTGTCCTTCTTTCAGAACATCGGACGGATGGTTCAGGCGGCGGTTCTCGATCTGGCTGACGTGGACAAGGCCGTCCCGCTTGCCGAAGAAGTTCACGAAGGCACCGAAGTCGACAATCTTCACGACCTTGCCCTTGTAGACCTTGCCCTCTTCCGGCTCGGCTACGATCGAGTGGATCATATCGTAGGCCTTCTGGATGGCCTCGCCGTTGGCGGACGCGATCTTGATCGTTCCGTCATCCTGGATATCGACCTTGGCGCCCGACATCTCGACGATCTCGCGGATGACCTTGCCCCCCGATCCGATGACTTCCCGGATCTTGTCCGTCGGGATCTGCATCGTTTCGATGCGCGGGGCATGGGCCGAAAACTCGGTCCGGCCTGCGGTCAGCGCCTTGGCCATTTCGCCAAGGATGTGGATCCGGCCTGCCTTGGCCTGCTCCAAAGCCTTTTCCATGATCGCGGGCGTAATTCCGGCAATCTTGATGTCCATCTGGAGAGAGGTGATGCCCGCTTCGGTGCCCGCGACCTTGAAGTCCATGTCGCCGAGGTGATCCTCGTCGCCAAGAATGTCGGTCAGGACGGCGAACTCACCATCCTCTTCCATCACCAGACCCATGGCCACACCGGCGACAGGTGCTTTCAGCGGAACGCCCGCGTCCATCATCGACAGCGAACCGCCGCAGACTGACGCCATCGAGGAGGAGCCGTTGGATTCCGTGATCTCGGACACCAGACGAATGGTATAGGGGAAGTCCGTCGCCGACGGCAGAACCGCCTGAAGCGCACGCCAAGCCAACTTGCCGTGGCCGATTTCGCGACGCCCCGGAGGGCCGAAGCGACCGACTTCGCCAACCGAATAGGGAGGGAAGTTGTAATGCAGCAGGAAGTTGGATTTGAAATTGCCGTGCAACGCGTCGATGAACTGCTCATCATCGCCGGTGCCCAGCGTGGTCACGACCAAGCCTTGCGTCTCGCCACGGGTAAACAGGGCGGACCCATGCGTCCGGGGCAGCAGGCCAACTTCGGATTCGATGGCGCGCACGGTGTCGAGGGCGCGCCCGTCGATCCGCTTGCCGTTCTTGACGACATCGCCGCGCAGAACCGCCGATTCCAGCTTCTTCAGCGCGGTACCGAGGTTCGGATCGTCCAGTTGCTCGTCCGTCAGGGTCGCCTTGATGGCATCCTTGGCGGCGGAAACGGCAGACGTCCGCTCCTGCTTGTCGGTGATCGCATAGGCGGCACGCATCTGGTCTTCACCGGCGGCTTTGACCGCAGCGAACAGGTCCGAATAATCGGGAGCCTGGAAATTGAACGGCTCCTTCGCGGCGGATTCCGCCAGATCGATGATCAGGTCCAGAACCGGCTGCATCTGTTCGTGACCGAACTTCACGGCGCCCAGCATCTCGGCTTCCGACATCTCGTAGGCTTCGGATTCGACCATCATCACGGCATCTTTGGTGCCGGCCACCACAAGGTCGAGACGCTGCTCGGGGTTGTTCTTGAGATCCTGCATGTCGTCGACCGACGGGTTCAGGATGTAGTCGCCATCGACGAAACCGACGCGGGCACCGGCGATCGGGCCCATGAAGGGCGCGCCGGAAATCGTCAGTGCGGCGGAGGCGGCGATCATGGCGACGATGTCCGGGTCGTTTTCCAGATCGTGCGACAGCACGGTGCAGATCACGAGGACTTCGTTCTTGAAGCCCGGTACGAACAGCGGGCGCAGCGGACGGTCGATGAGGCGCGATGTCAGCGTCTCTTTCTCGGTCGGGCGCGCTTCACGCTTGAAGAAGCCACCGGGGACCTTGCCCGCGGCATAGTATTTTTCATTGTAGTGAACGGTCAGCGGGAAGAAGTCCTGTCCGGGCTTCTGCGCCTTGGCATAGGTGACGGCGGCCATCACGGACGTCTCGCCGTAGGTGGCGATGACGCTGCCGTCAGCCTGACGCGCGACCTTGCCGGTTTCGAGCGTCAGGGTGTCATGACCCCACTCGATCTCTTTTTTAACGATGTTGAACATTTCGTATCCTGTCTGACGCCCGCTGGCCCCTGCCAGTGCGTCGTTGAATGGCGGCCCCATTGCCGCCGACCCCTGTCATCGTTTCATGCGCCGGGATCGAAGCGTCACGTCTCAGATGGAGGGCGTGTAGCGGAGTTGCGCGCGGTTGGGAAGGCGGTAGAAGACTGCATCTTGTCGCGCAGAGAAACGATATATCCGGCGGCCGTTTGCAAGACGCAAAAAGGGCCGCACCCTGACAGCGCGGCCCTTTGGAATTCGATCATGCGCAGGTCAGCGGCGGATGCCAAGACGCTTGATCAGGTCCTGATAGCGTTCTTCGCTTTTGCCGCGTGCGTAATCCAGCAACTTGCGGCGCTGCGCGACCATCATCAGAAGACCACGACGCGAGTGGTTGTCCTTCTTGTGGGTCTTGAAGTGCTCGGTCAGGGTGGTGATGCGGCTGGTCAGGATCGCGATCTGGACCTCGGGCGAACCGGTGTCGCCTTCCTTGGTCGCGAATTCCTTGATCAGGCGGTTCTTCTCTTCAACGGTAATCGACATCGGGGGCTCCTTGAGGTTTGAGGAATGGCGCAGGCCGGGATGTCGTCCAGCAAGGCCCTTGGAGAAGGGCGCGCATACACGTTGTCGCCCAATATGAAAAGCCCAGGGCACAAGTTGGCGGGCATTAATGTTTTGATTACGGTCCGGAGGGTAGAACGGGGGGCGCCATGACGGAATGAACCGGGAACCGGGGTGCAGTTTCCACGGCCATGCGCCGTTCACGAGGTGATACGATGTTTCTTCTTGCAGGTCTGGTCGGACTGTTCGTGTCCGGCATGATGGTCGCGATGCCGTTTCCTGACGAATCGTCGGAAGCGGACGACGCCACCGATGCTGACGCCGAGGAAACCTCGGAGGAAGCCTCGGGCGGCAGCCTTCTGGATATGCTCGGGGACGGGGAAACCACTTCGCCCGCTGCCACGCTACAAAATGTCGGGGCCGACGCGGACGCCATTTCCGGCCTACCTGTCATACCCATCGGGGACCTCGATGAAATCGTGCCGGATGCGCCGCCCCGCGATCAGATCGCCGGCGATCACCTGACCGACGGGATGGCCGGGTCGTCAGCCGGGCCAATCCACTTGGACGGCGATGCAATGCTTGGCAACGGGTCAGCCGACGACATGACCGGCGGTGACGGCAATGATGTCCTGTCCGGCGGCAGCGGTTCGGATCAGCTGCACGGCGATGGCGGAGACGATACCCTGCACGGCGATACGGGCGACGATCTTCTGTCGGGCGGTGACGGAGACGACCTGATTGACGGTGGCGACGGCAACGACCGCCTGTTCGGCGGCGAGGGCCGCGATACGCTTGTAGGTGGTGCGGGCGATGACCTGCTGGACGGGTCGGTCCTCGACAGTGACACTGGCCTGGACCGCGACACCGGCGACAGGCTGCTGGGCGGTGAAGGGAACGATACCCTTGCCGGCAGCAACGGCGATACTCTGATGGGCGGCTCTGGCGAGGATCTCTATCTGTTCCGCGCCGCGTCGGTGGCGCAATTCGGAACAGGCGGGGCGCTGGACGATGCCCCTGTGATCGAGGATTTCGATCCGGTGGAAGATGCCATTGAAATAATGTTCGAGGGCGACGGCATCCCGGTTTTCAGGATTGTCCCGAATGGGACTGAAACGCACATCGAGGTGGACGATGTGATCGTCGCACGTTTGGCCGGAACACCTGACCTGAGTCTGGACCACATTCAGTTAGTTCAAATCGGGTGAGGCAGGTTGGCAATATACCACCCATACGTTCGTCGTCCTAAACGATTGAAACAATGGATGCTCGTCGCGTCAATTGTTGCGATATTTGAATAAGAGCCTATTTTAAAACATATTTCTTCACCTTGAGCGCCACATTTTGCCTGTGCCTCCCCTCTTTCGCCACTTATGGTATCTGCCGGGGCATGCAGGGCATGCCTGGTTTTTTCTGGGGGTTTGCCATGACGGGTCTGCTAGCACTTGCCGGGCTTCTGTTGATCGGAAGCATTTTTACACTATCCGACGATGACGAGTCCGATCCGTCCTCAGACAGCAGCGGTGACGGTAACAATAACGCCGACGATGGCGATGTTCTGATCGGAACGAACGGCAATGATATCCTTGTCGGCGCGGCGGGAAATGATTCGATCACTGGAGGCGACGGCAATGACGACCTTTCGGGATTCGGCGGCGACGACCTGATTACGGGCGACAATGGCGACGACACGATCCGCGGCGGCACTGGCGCGGATGCGGTATTCGGCCTGGACGGCAGCGATCTCATGTATGGCGGCGACGGCGACGACTCGCTTGAAGGCGGTGCGGGCTCCGACGCGCTTCGCGGGAACGATGGTCTCGACACGCTGATCGGCGGCGAAGGCGATGACTTTCTGGATGGAGGTGCCGACAACGATTCCCTCAACGGCGGCACGGGCGACGACGACCTGCACGGCAAAGGCGGCAATGACATCCTTCTGGGCGATGCAGGCAATGACAGCCTTGCAGGCGGCTTCGGAAGCGATCTGCTGGCGGGTGAGAGCGGCGCGGACCGTCTCGACGGTGAAGGCGGTAACGACATCCTTCTGGGTGGCGATGACGACGACATTCTGAACGGCGGACGCGGCAACGACCTGTTGATCGGGGGATCCGGCGAAGACACTTTGCTGGGCGGCATCGGGGACGACATCCTTGACGGGACGTTCTCGGACGGTGATCGGTTCGGTCCACTGGATCAGGACGACCCCGACAGCCTTGACGGTGGATCGGGGGACGATCTGATTGTGGTGGGCGCGGGTGACACCGCGAGTGGCGGGCCGGGTGCGGATACCTTCGGCATCGGGACGTATATCGGGGCAGGCACTCCCGCTGTCATCACCGATTTCGATGCGACCAGCGACGGCATCGAGGTTTTCTACGATGTCGACGCGGGTCCCGCGCCGGTCGTGACCGTCACTGATTTTGCCGATGGCACCGGCGCATTGATCCTGCTCGACGGTATCGAAGTAGCGCGGGTGACCGGGGCACAGGGACTGAACCCCGACGTCATCATTCTGTCCGAAGCCGATCTGAACGTAGATCCGGTCGTCTTGGCGGCACAGGCATCTGCCGCACCGATGACATCCAACGTCGCCGCCTGAGCGATGCAGGCCTCCGATCCGACGCCCCGCGCCTTCGGGCGCGCGGCCATTCCGGGCCGGATGACCTAATCGAAAAAGGCGTCCAGGGCGGCCGCGACCTGCTGCGGCGCCTCTTCCATCGCGAAATGGCCTGATGGGACGGGGCTGTCGATGACCCGATCTGCCCAGTCGCGCCAGATCGCCGCCGGGTCGCCCGTCGACGCCGGAAAGCCGTGTTGCGCCCAGAGAAACAGCATCGGTGCCGCGAACTTGCGGCCCGCCGCACGATCAGCGGCATCTATGCCACGATCGGTGTGAAACCCCGCGCGGTAGTCCGCGCACATGGCTGTCAAACGCTCAGGATCGGCAGCCTGCGCACGGTAACTTGTCATGGCTTCGGCCTCGAACGGGGCGAGCGATCGGGTCAGCGTCCAGGCGGACAGGGTCCAATCGAGCCAGAACGTCGGATCGGCGCCAATCAGGCGTTCGGGAAACGGTGCGGGCTGCGCCAGCATGTTCCAGTGATACGCCTTCTGGGCAAGATCGGCGGACCAAGCGTCCCAGAAGGCGACGGTCGGAATGACTTCGAGGATGGCAAGCCGGTTCAGGCGGTCAGGATGATCGAGGGCGAAGCGATAGGCAACGCGTGCGCCCCGGTCGTGGCCCGCCACGTCGGCACGATCAAGACCCAGGGCATCCAGCACGGCGACCAGATCGCGGGCCATCCGTCGCTTGGAGTAAACGGTGTGGTCTGCATCGTCGGCGGGGGCGTCGCTGTCGCCGTAGCCCCGAAGATCGGGCAGAATGCACCGCCGCGTCGCAGCCAGCACTGGCACCACCGGCAACCAGCACCGATGGTTCTGCGGAAAACCATGCAGCAGGACGAGCGGCGGACCGGACCCGATTTCGCGCACGGCGATCCGGGTGCCGTCGTCGGCCAGAATATCGTGATGCGTCATCTGCAATTCATCTCTCCGGTCGGCATCCAGGGGGCGGGCTGAACGGCGTAGCCGATATAGAGGGGATGCTTCGGATGCCCTGCCTTCGACAGGCCCAGCGTTGTCAGGGGTCGAGCTGTCGCGCGCAGCTGGGTTTCGACCGCGGCGCCCCGGTCCAGATGTGCGCCGTGCGTGCCCCAGGCGCAGACCGTCACGTCGGCCCAGAGCGCGGCGTCGCGGATGGCGTCGTCGTTGGCAGGCCCCCCCACCGGGTCTGCCTGTGCGCGCATGTCGCGGGGGTCAGTGGCGCGATAGGCGAAGATGTTCGTCACCCTGAACGCGCCGTAACCCAGCGCGCGCGCCCGGCGCTCACAACGTTCTACGGTCGGATCGTTCGACAGTTCGGTCGCGGTCGAGGGGTTCAGCATGACGAATGAGATCCGCCCGCCGGATGCGTCCCAGGTGCGGATCAGATCGTAGCGATAGCGCTCGTCATCGGAATAGGTCGCGGTGGAGAGCGCATCGCCCTTGATGTGCGTTCGGGTAATCATGTCCGGTGGATGCCAGCCCCGGACCGGCCCTGGCAAGGGGGCATCATGCGGCCCTTGACGCAGGGCCATGCCCGACGCGATGATTCAGGTCTGAAATACCCTGGACGGATGGATCGTCCCGGCACGATAGGTGCCCACAGCGACCGCCTGCCCCAGATGCGATGCCCAGCAAGTCTCGCCATATTCCGCGCCCTGCAAGACATCACCCGGATTGCCATGGCGCAGTCGGGTGGCGGCAGTCTCGGACACCGGCAATTCGGTCATCCCCTGCAGGGCAAGTTCCAAGGGGCGCAGGCGCGCGTGCAACTCCGGTGTGCGGGCCAGCGTTTCGACGTCTGAAAGCGACACGGCATCCTCGGCCGTGAACGGCCCGGACCATGTGCGGCGCAACCATGCGACATGACCCAGACACCCAAGGGCGCGACCCAGATCACGGGCGATGGCGCGCACATAGCCACCCTTGCCGCATACCATTTCCAGTTCCGCACCATCCGCATCCTGCGCGATCACGTCGAGCCGGTCGACGAAAAGCTCCCGCGCGGCAAGATCCATTTCGATGCCTTCACGGGCAAGGTCATAGGCGCGTTCGCCGTCGACCTTCACGGCAGAGACCTGCGGCGGCACCTGCATGATCGGGCCGCGAAAGGCGTCCAGCGCGGCTTCAAGAGCGGCGGCATCATGGCGGCAGTCTGACGTCTGCATGACACTGCCAGACGCATCGTCCGTCGTCGTCTCGGCCCCCCATGTGACACGGAAGCGGTAGCATTTCAACGCATCGGTCACGAAGGGCACCGTCTTGGTCGCCTCCCCCAGCGCCACCGCCAGCACACCTGTGGCGTCGGGGTCGAGCGTTCCGGCATGGCCCGCCTTCTGCGCGTCCAGGGCCCAGCGGACCTTGCCCACCACCTGCGTCGACGTGACACCCGCAGGTTTGTCGACGATCAGCCAGCCGTGGACCGGGTTGCCCTTTTTGCGACGTCCCACCTCAGCGCTCCGTCACAACGACGATGGGGCCCATCTGTCGGCCCGGATCGGCCCGCTTTAGCGCTGGGGCATACAGGCGCGAGACTGACCCATCCAAAAACAGGGCATTCCGCACACCCAGCACATCCCGATACAAGGTCGCCATCTGGTAAAATGTCACCGGCTGATCCGAGATGACGAAATAGGCGATCTTGCCGTCAGAGGTCGCGCCGACGCCGTTGCGGATTTTCGATGACGGACTGTCGGGCAGAAACCGGGGGTGCAGCGCACCGTCGATCACCAGCATCGGACCGGATTGCGTGGCTTGACGGCAGGCCGGGGGATCGGCGGCGAAAGCACGGGATTCGATCACATCGGCCCGCCCGTCGCGGACACAGAGCACACCGTTGGGCAGCAGTCCGAAATTGCCGGGTCCGGCGCGCGTCACGATAGGCCTGATCGTCGTGCCCTCTTCGATATACAGGCCCACCGGGCGGCGATCGGCGTGATACATGCCCGCGTTCATTGCAAATACGACCGGCGCGTCAGTGGCCAGTTCCAGCGCCACGAAGCTGCCCAATGGCATGCCGTCTGACCGGTTCAGACGCAGCGCAATGTTCTGCGTGGTCAGGTCAGCGGTGCAGACGGTGAAGCTGCGGTCCCGGTGCGTAACCTGTTCGCAGGCCTGCGCCGCCGTCGCGGCAAACAGCATCCCTGCCAGCAAACCTGCGGCACGGACCATTCCGTATCTCATTCCTCGTCGTCCGTATCGTCACGCGGCGCGGCCACATCCCGCTGGACCTTTTCATCGGCGAACAGGGCGCGGGTGGCGTCCATCCGGTCGTAGGTCTCATCGATGCGAAATCGCAGATCGGGCGAATGGCGCAGGGTCATGTCCTTGCCGACCGCATGGCGCAGCGCGCCCTTGCAGCGTTTGAGCGCGGCAATCGCCTCGTCCTTCTTTTCGCCACCCAGCGGCAGCACCCAGGCCGTCGCGATCTTCAGGTCGCCGCTGACCGTCACCTCGTTCACGCTGATCATCAGGCTGTTGAGTTCCTCGTCATGGATCTCGCCGCGCAAAAGAATTTCGGACATTTTCCGGCGGATCAGTTCGCCGACCCGCAACTGGCGCTGCGACGGTCCACGGGGCTGGTCGGTGCGGGATCTTGCCATGGCGGATACCTCCTGAATTGGTGGCAGATATTTGCGGAGGGAGCCATGTGCAAGCGTTGCATGGCGCGCCCGGTTCCCGCAGACAGGTCCGCGAACAGGCAGGAGGTCGCGATGGACGCGCCGGGCATAGTGGTAATGGGCGGTTCTGGCCGCATGGGTCGGATGCTGTGCGATCTGATCCTGACGTCGGACGACATGCACCTGGCGGGCGTGACCGAGGCACCGGGCCACGCCTGGGCCGGACAGGATCTGGGGACCGCGACAGGCGGGGCACCGAACGGGGTGCCGGTCACGGATGACCCGATTTCGGTCGTAGCACGAGCGCAGGCTGTGATCGATTTCACGACACCCGCGGCCACTGTCGCCATGGCGGACCTGTGCGCGCAGGTCGGGACTGTCCATGTCATCGGCACGACCGGGCTGTCGGCGGATGACATTGCCGCGCTGGATCGCGCCGCACAGACCGCGACCATTATTCGCGCGGGGAATATGTCACTGGGCGTGAACCTGCTGACGCAACTGGTGCGGCAGGTCGCGGCCTCGCTGGATGACTACTACGACATCGAAGTGATCGAAGCGCACCATCGCCACAAGGTCGATGCGCCATCCGGCACGGCCCTGATGCTGGGCGAAGCGGCGGCAGAAGGTCGAGGTGTGTCGTTGGACGACGTGTCCGACCGGGGCCGCGATGGCATCACCGGGGCTCGCGAACGCGGGGCCATCGGCTTCCACGCGATCCGGGGCGGCGATATCGTGGGCGAACACGATGTCGTCTTCGCCGCCGACGGGGAACGGATCGTCCTGCGCCACGTCGCCTCGGATCGGTCGGTATTCGCGCGCGGGGCGCTGAAGGCAGCGCTCTGGGGTCAGGGCAAACCACCGGGGTCGTATGACATGCTGGACGTTCTGGGTATGCGTTGACGAAATCGCGCTATGTCCTTCGGCACATCCATGCCCGAGGTTTCCATGCGCGTCCTTCTGATCCTCCTCCTCGTCCTGCCGCTGCCTGCTGCCGCGTTCGAAGCGGTGACAAGCCGCGAAGATTTCGTCGCGCTGGTGGTCGGCAAACGTCTGACCGGAGATGGCGTCGGCCTGCGGGTTACCCCCGACGGCGCGATCACCGGGCGCGGATTCGGGTTCAAGGTCACGGGGACATGGCAATGGCGAGACGGACTGTTCTGCCGAACACTGACGTCCGCGATCCGCGATTTTCCCCTGAACTGTCAGACGGTCGCGGTGCAGGGCGACGTCATCCGGTTTCGGGCCGACCGGGGAACCGGAGACACGGCCGATCTGCGGTTGCGTTAAAAATCGATGGCGAGACCTTTCAGCTCCCAGTCGCCGTAACGCACCGGCTCCGGTCCATTGCGCCCCCCCAGTTCCGGCGGCAGCTTCAGATCGCCGTCACGACGGGCCTCGGCCTCCTCCAGCGCTCTGCGGGCCACATCGGGCAGCGCGGCACGGCGCGCGGCTTCGGCCTCTGCCGACAGGGGTGTCAGGTCGATACCCCGGTCACGCGGCGTCGTCGGGCAGGCGGGTGCATCGGGCGCGGCCTGTGGCAGGTCATCGGGATCGACGGACATCCGCGGTGGTTCAGCGCGCTGTTCTGAACGCTGCGATTCGGGACTGGTGCTGTTCGCGGTCATCGGACGCTCCTTGCCGGGGGTACCAATTGGATATACGTCGCGGGTCTTCCCGTGCAAGGACCCCCGCCCCATGAAGGACATGCCCGAAAGCCTCGCCGCGCGCACCGGCGCGATCCTCCTGCTGGCACATGTCCTGCGCGAAGGCCGGATGCTGGGCGACGGGGCCTCGGGGCTGGACGGTCCAGCGGCGGCCCGCGCGCTGCGGCTGGCCGGGCTGGTGCTGCGCCACATGGGCCGGGCCGACGCGCTTCTGAAAGACAAGATGGCGCGGCAACCCGCCGCCAAGATCCGCGATATTCTGCGGCTGGCTCTGGTCGAGATTTTCGAGGACGGAGCCGCACCGCATGGCGTGGTCAATGACGCCGTTGCCATGGCGCGGATGTCGCCGCGCACCTACAAGCAGGCAGGTCTGGTCAATGCCGTGTTGCGCGGCCTGTCCGAAGACCGCAGCGCGTGGGACGCCCTGCCCGCCCCGGCTCTGCCCGCCTGGCTGCGCAAACCGCTGGCCAAGGCGTGGTCCCGCCCCCGGCTGGAGGCGATCGAGGCGGCGCATCTGACTGGCGCGCCGCTGGACCTGACGCCCAAGGGCGACATCCCGGAAGACCGTCAGATCGAAGGCGCCGTGACCCTTTCGACCGGATCGCTACGGCTGTCAGGCGGGCAGGTGTCCACTCTGCCAGGCTTTGCCGAGGGCGACTGGTGGGTGCAGGACGCCGCCGCCGCCATGCCCGCCCGCCTGTTGGGCGATGTCGCGGGACTGCGGGTGCTGGACCTGTGTGCCGCACCGGGCGGCAAGACGATGCAGCTGGCCGCGGCGGGCGCGCAGGTGACTGCGCTGGACATCTCGGGCAAGCGGCTCCGGCGGGTTCATGCCAATCTGACGCGCACCGGCCTGAGCGCCGAAGTGGTCGAGGCCGACGCCTTCGCATGGCAACCCGACGCGCCTTTCGATGCGGTCCTGCTGGACGCCCCTTGCACGGCCACCGGCACGATCCGCCGCCATCCTGACCTGCCGCATTTGCGCGAATCCCGCGATGTGGAGACCTTGACCCAGTTGCAATATAGACTGCTGGACCGGGCGCTGACCTTCGTGAAACCGGGTGGACGGCTGGTCTTCTGCACCTGTTCGCTGTTGCCGGTCGAAGGCGAACATCAGATTTCCGCAGCTTTGAAACGGCACGATGGTCTGACCGTCGACGCCCTTGACCCCGAAGCATTCGGCCTGCCGCCCGAAGCCGCCTCGGCCCACGGGCTACGCCTTCTGCCCGACCTCTGGCCGCAGTTCGGCGGGATGGACGGGTTTTATATGGCGGTGCTGCGCCGCCCGTCCGGAGATACGCCGTTACCTGCCGCGTGACAGGACGGCCCAACGCGCGTATCTTGCGCGCCAAGGGGCCGGGACAGGCCCGCAACGGGCAGGACCGATGACGGGGCACACGCTGATCGACCGATGGCGCACCGGCTGGCGCGTGGCCATGGCGCGCCCGCCCAAGGGCGCGCGTTCCCTTGTGTGGCAACCCGAACCGCGCGGCACCGGATCGGCGCGGCGCGGCCAGCAAATCCTGTCGGGGCTGTGGCACCTGGCTGGACAGCTGGTCGAGGCACCGGGCACCAGCCCCTGGGATCTGACCGCGCCATCCACACCGTTCGAAATGCAGCTGCATGGCCAGGGCTGGCTGGACGACGTCATGGCCGCAGGCGGGCGCACGGCACGTCTGGCGGCGCAGGCCTGGGTCGTTGGCTGGGCGCGGCGCTTCGGCGGTGGCAGGGGGCCCGGCTGGGACCCGACCCTGACGGGACGGCGGCTGCTGCGCCAGATCAGCCATGCACCCGCCTTGCTGCGCGGTATGGAAGCGCGGGACCAGACGGTATTTTTCGACATGCTCTATCGGCAGGCGGCATATCTGCGCGCGCACTGGCAGATCGCCCCCGCGGGTCTGCCGCGGATGGAAGCGTTGACCGGGCTTCTCTATGCCGGATTGACCCTGGAAGGGATGGTCGGATTGTCGGCGGCGACGGCACAGGCGCTTGCGCAGGCGGTCCGGGACGATGTGGACGAACAGGGCGGCATCGCGTCCCGCAACCCCGAAGCGCTTCTGGAAGTCGCGATGCTGCTGGGCTGGTCGATCGACGCCTTGCGGGTTCTGGGGGATGTGCCCGCCCCGCTTATGGCGGCGCAGGCCCGGATCGTTCCGACCCTGCGCGCCCTGCGCCATGCCGACGGTGGCCTTGCGCGGTTCCACGGCGGCGGGCGCGGGCGGCCCGGACGACTGGACCGTGTTCTGGTCACCTCGGGCATCAGGTCACGCAACGACAGCGGTCTGGCGATGGGCTTCGTGCCGGTGGGCCATGGGCGTACGTCGCTGATCGCCGATGCCGCAGCCCCGCCCACCGGGGAAGCCAGCGGATCGGCCCATGCCTCGACCCTCGCGTTCGAACTGACCAGCGGCAATTGCCCGGTGATCGTCAACTGCGGTCCCGGCGGGTCGTTCGGGCCGGACTGGCACCGCGCCGGTCGCGCCACGGCATCGCATTCGACGCTGGAAATCACCGGCTGGTCGTCGTCGCGCGTCGGCCCGCTGATGCCGCAGGGCGGGCGCCAGATCGCGCCGCTGATCCAGACGCCGACGCGCGTCCAATGGCAACGCAGCGCTTCGCGGCGGGCCTCGACCGTGATCCTGTCGCACAACGGCTATGCCGAAAGTCACGGGCTGACGCATCTGCGCCGTCTCGTCCTGTCGACGGACGGGCGCGTTCTGGATGGCGAAGACAGCCTGCGCGCCATGACCGGGGCCGACAAGGAGGTCTTCGAGGACAAGCTGGCCGAGGTCGACCCTCGCGGTATCCCGTTCAGCCTGCGCTTCCATCTGCACCCGGATACCGAGGCCGAGATCGACATGGGCGGGCGGGCCGTGTCGCTGACCCTGCCGTCGGGCGAAGTCTGGGTATTCCGGCCGGGGCGCGAGATCTCGATGATGCTGGAGGCATCGGTGCATCTGGATCAGGGACGTCTGAAACCGCGCCCGGCGCAACAGGTGGTTTTATCCGACCGGCTGGTGGCCTATGCCGCGACCATCGACTGGACCCTGACTCGCGCGCAAGAGGCGACGGACCTGCCGCCGTCTCCCGCCGAGGAGGTCTGATGACCCAAGGATTGAAATGCCATGACCGCAACCGCCCTGTCTGCCGTGCCACTGAAGCGCGCCCTGATCTCCGTGTCCGACAAATCCGGACTTCTCGACCTCGGGCAGGCTTTGTCCGCCCGCGGAGTGGAGCTTGTGTCGACAGGAGGGTCCGCCAAGGCGCTGCGCGATGCCGGGCTTACAGTACGGGATGTAGCTGAAATGACGGGCTTCCCCGAAATGATGGACGGGCGGGTCAAGACCCTGCATCCGGCGGTCCACGGCGGATTGCTGGCGCTGCGCGACAACCCGGAACATGTGGCTGCGATGGAGGCACATGGCATAGATGCGATCGACCTGCTGGTGGTGAACCTCTATCCGTTCGAGGCAACGGTGGCCTCGGGTGCGGATGACGCCGCCTGCATCGAGAACATCGATATCGGCGGGCCAGCCATGATCCGGGCCGGGGCCAAGAACCAGGCCTTTACCTGCGTCATCACCGACCCCGAGGATTACGCCCCCCTTCTGGCCGAACTCGATGCCAACGACGGCGCGACCACCCTGCCGTTCCGCCAGCGACAGTCGTCCATCGCCTATGGCCGGACCGCCGCCTATGATGCCGCCGTCTCGACCTGGATGGCCCGCTTCGAGCAGACGCCCCGCCGCATCGCCGCAAGTGCCCGTCTGGCCCAGACGTTGCGCTACGGCGAGAATCCGCACCAGAGCGCGTCATTCTATGTCGATGGATCCGGTCGCCCCGGTGTCGCCACCGCGACGCAGCATCAGGGCAAGGAGCTGTCGTACAACAATATCAACGACACCGATGCCGCTGTTGAACTGGTCTCCGAATTCGACGGGCCCACTGTGGCAATCGTCAAACATGCCAATCCCTGCGGTGTGGCGACGGGTTCGACGCTGGCAGAGGCTTACACCCGTGCCTTCGATTGTGACCGCACGTCGGCGTTCGGAGGCATCGTCGCGCTCAACGGCACGCTGGACGAAGCGACGGCGGCCGCGATTGCCGAGATTTTCACTGAAGTCGTCATCGCTCCCGCCGCGACCGACGCCGCGATCGAGGTGTTCAGGCGCAAGAAGAACCTGCGCCTGCTGACCACCGGCACGCTGCCCGACCCGCGCACCGCGAGCCGGGCGATGAAACAGGTCGCCGGGGGCTGGCTGGTGCAGGACAAGGACGCGGGCCATATCGAGCTTGCCGATCTGAAAATCGTGACCAGACTGGCCCCCACAGACGACCAGTTGGCCGATCTGTTATTTGCCTGGAATGTCGCCAAACATGTCAAATCGAACGCGATCATCTATGCCAGGGCGGGGGCGACAGTCGGCATCGGAGCGGGCCAGATGAGCCGCGTCGACAGCAGCCGCATCGCGGCGCGCAAGGCGCTCGACGTGGCCGAGGTGCTGGGCCTGCCGCAATCGGCGGCGGTCGGGTCGGTCGTCGCGTCGGACGCCTTCTTCCCCTTTGCCGACGGTTTGCTGGCCGCAGCCGAGGCGGGCGCGACCTCCGTGATCCAGCCGGGCGGCTCGATGCGAGACGACGAGGTGATCGCCGCCGCCGACGAAGCCGGGCTGGCAATGGTGTTCACCGGCATGCGGCACTTTCGTCACTGATGCGCGCGCTGTATCTCTCCGCCCTCGCCGCCCTTGGCATCGACCAGATGTCAAAGGTGATCGTCGTCCATCTGATGGACCTCAAAACAGTGTTGAGCATCCCCGTCGCCCCGCCATACCTGGTTTTCCGCATGGGCTGGAACGAGGGTATCAACTTCGGGCTGCTGTCGGGCGCCGGGGCCCGTTGGCTGCTGATTGCGGTGGCCGTGATCGTGTCGGGGCTGTTGATCCGCTGGGCACGGAACTTCCAGCGTCCGATGGCCTTCGTCTCCGCGGGGCTGGTCGTCGGCGGCGCCATGGCGAACGTACTGGATCGACTGATCTATGGAGCGGTCGCGGATTTGCTGAATATGTCATGCTGTGGGATCGAAAACCCCTATGCGTTCAACCTGGCGGATGTGTTCATTTTCGCAGGCGCGGTGGGCCTGATCTTCTGGGCGGACGATAAGACGGCAAAGACCCCGTGACGCGGGGCGGGGCTTGGGTTAGGAACGGGGCGGAATGATGAGACGGAGAACGGCTGCGATGATCGGACGGCTGGCATTGGCGGGACTTCTGGCACTGACCGTATCGGCGTGCGAGCGGGACAATCCGAAACTGTTCAACATCCGCAAGGCGGACCGGACGCCGGACGAGTTCTCGATCCTGCCCACCCGTCCGCTTGAAACCCCGCCGGATCTGGCCGTGCTGCCGACCCCTACGCCGGGCGGCGGCAATCGCAGCGACCGCCTGCCCGAGGCCGAAGCCATCGCAGCGCTTGGTGGCAATCCGAACGGTGGCTCCGCGGCCGACCGTGCCCTGATCGGCACTGCGGGCCGGTACGGCGTCGACCCGGCAATCCGGGGTCAGCTGGCCGCTGAAGATCTGGACTTCCGGCGGGCCAACGACGGTCGCCTTCTGGAACGGGTGTTCAACGTGAATGTCTATTTCAAGGCTTACGAGTCCCAGTCGCTGGATCAATATGCCGAGCTGTATCGCCTCCGCCGCGCCGGTGTACGCACCGTCGCCGCACCACCCGACCCCGCGACCGTCCAATAAAACAGGGCAATCGCCAAAGGCTCGATCTCCGCACGCGTCCCCGACCGGAGATCGTGACGCGCAGCGCGCGCGGCCTGACCCCGCAGATCACAGAACCGTCAAACCCGGCCCCTTTGCTTTCCCGCGTCTGCCTGACTATCTGCCATTGACTGTAACGCCTTCCGGAGGTTCCGCCCTTGCGCGTTCCCAGCCTTGTCGCCGCCCTTGTCGCCGTGCCGCTTGTCCTTGCTTCGCCCGTGTCGGCGCAGGCAGTGGACGACAGCGTCACCACCTTCACGCTCGCCAATGGCATGAAGGCCATCGTAATCGAGGATAACCGCGCCGAAGTCGTGGTGCACATGGTCTGGTACAATGTCGGAGCTGCGGACGAGCCGCCGGGCAAGTCGGGCATCGCGCATTTTCTGGAACATCTGATGTTCAAGGGCACCGACGACCTTGCCCCCGGCGAATTCAGCGAGGTGGTCGCGGCACAGGGCGGGTCCGACAATGCCTTCACCTCGGACGATTACACCGGATATTTCCAGCGCGTCGCCTCGGACAGGCTGGAGTTGATGATGACGATGGAAGCGGATCGGATGCGCGATCTGGTCCTCGACTCCGAAGACATGCTGACCGAACGGAATGTCGTTCTGGAGGAGCGCGCACAGCGCACCGACAGCGACCCCGGCGCACTGTTCAGCGAAATGCGCGGTGCGGCGCAGTATCTGAACCATCCCTACCGCATTCCGATCATCGGCTGGAAACATGAGGTCGAAAAACTGACGCTGGACGATGCGCTGGATTTCTATCGCACCTATTACGCCCCCAACAATGCGACGCTGGTCGTCGCCGGTGACGTCGACCCCGTCGAAGTGCAGGCGCTGGCCGAGAAATATTATGGCCCGCTGGAACCCACCCCCGGACTGGGGCCGCGCGAACGTCCGTCCGAGCCGCCGCAACTGGCTCCCCGGCGCATCACTTTCACCGACGGACGTGTGTCGAATCCCTATGTCCTGCGCACCTATCTGGCCCCCGAACGCGATGCGGGCGACCAGACCGAGGCCGCCGCGCTGACCCTTCTGGCCGCCGTGCTGGGCGGGTCGTCGGCCACGTCGATCATGGGCCGCACTCTGGAACAGGACGAGGGCACGGCGCTTTATACCTCCGCGTTCTATTCCGGGCTGAAATACGACGACACGACCTTCGGCCTGATCGTCGTGCCGACACCCGACCGCACGCTGCCCGAGGCCGAGGCCGACATGGACCGGATGATTGCCAGAATTCTGGAAGACGGCGTCGATCCAGCGCAATTGGCGCGCATCAAGTCACAGGCCCGCGCCGCGTCAATCTACGACCTCGACAGTCTGCAAGGCCGTGCCCGCCAATTCGGAGCCGCCGTTACCAGCGGGCTGACCGTGCAGGACGTTCTGGACTGGCCCGACATCATCGACGGAGTGACCGAAGACGATATTCTGGCCGCTGCGAAACGCGTCTTCGACCTGAATTATTCGGTGACCGGATATCTGACCAAGCCCGACCCTGCGGAGGCCACGCAATGATTCGCCTGATTTGCACTCTTGTTGCCGTCCTGATGCCGCTCAAGGCGCTGGCGATCGAAATTCAGGAAGTGACGTCGCCGGGCGGCATCACCGCATGGCTGGTCGAGGAAGACTCGATTCCGTTCACCGCCCTCGATATCCGCTTCAGCGGCGGCGCGAACGAAGAACCGTTGAACCAGCGCGGCGTGACCTATCTCATGATGGGGCTGCTGGAGGAAGGGTCCGCAGACCTGGACAGTCAGGGCTTTGCCGAAGCCGCCGAAACGCTGGCTGCGCGGATGTCCTTCGATGCCAACAACGATAGCGTATCCGTCGGCATCAGCTTCCTGACCGAAAACCGCGACGCCAGCATTGCCCTTCTGCGGGATGCGCTGACCGACCCGACCTTCGATCAGGCGGCTGTGGAGCGGGTCCGCGACCAAGTGCTGGCTGGCCTGGCCGCCGCCGCCCGCGACCCGCAGGAAATCGCGTCCAAGACTTTCGCGGGTCTCAGCTTTCCCGGCCACCCCTACGGCATGCCACTGGAAGGCACGCCCGAAACTGTGTCGGGGTTGACCATAGCGGACCTTCGCGCGGCGCATGCCCGTGCCCTGACCCGCGACCAGGTTCAGGTCGGCGTTACCGGCGATATCACCGCCGAGGAACTTGGCCCGCTTCTGGACACGCTGCTGGGGGGGTTGCCCGCGACCGGCGACGAACCTGCCCCGATGGTGAAAACCATGCTGGACGGGGGGGTGACGGTGATGGATTTTCCATCTCCTCAATCGGTGGTCCTGTTCGGCCAGGACGGCATTGCCTTCGAAGACCCGGATTACTTTGCGGCCTTCGTCCTGAACCATATTCTAGGGGGATCGGGGTTTGCTTCGCGGCTGATGACCGAAGTGCGTGAAAAGCGCGGACTGACCTATGGTATCGGCACGTATCTTGCCCCGCGCGATCTGACCAACCAGATCCTCGGGCAGTTTTCATCGTCAAACGACAAGGCCGCCGAAGCGATCGAAATCGTGCGCACGGTCTGGAAGGAGGTCTCTGAAGGAGGTGTCACGCAGGAGCAGCTTGATGCCGCGAAGACCTATCTTACCGGGGCATATCCGCTGCGCTTCGACGGCAATTCCCGGATCGCCAGCATCCTTGTTGGAATGCAGGCGACCGGGTTGCCCATCGATTATATCATCGATCGCAACGATAAGATCGACGCCGTGACTCTGGAAGACGTGCGCCGCGTCGCCGCCCGCATCCTCAAACCCGAAGCGCTGCATTTTGTCGTTGTCGGGCAGCCCGAGGGGCTGACGACCGGCAGCTTCTGACCTTTCAGAATCGCGTACGCCCATGCTACCCCTCGTAGTATGGGCGTCCCTGACCACCATATGATCCTTCCGCGCATCCGACAGCTGGATGAAGGCGCGGTGAACCGCATCGCCGCCGGAGAGGTTGTGGAGCGGCCCGCCTCCGCCGTTAAAGAACTTGTGGAAAATGCGCTGGACGCGCAGGCGACGCGGGTGACCATCGACATCGCCGATGGCGGGCGCACCCTGATCCGCGTCACGGACGATGGCCATGGCATCGACGCAAACGACCTGCCGCTGGCCCTGTCACGGCATGCGACCAGCAAGATCGACGGCAGCGACCTTCTGAACATTCACAGCTTCGGGTTTCGCGGCGAAGCCCTGCCCAGCCTTGGCGCAGTCGGGCGGCTCACGATCACGTCCCGCGCCACCGGGGCCAGCGAAGCCGCGACGATCCATGTCAACGGCGGTCGCATCGCCCCGGCGCGTCCGGCAGCCCTGCGCGGCGGCACGGTGGTCGAATTGCGCGATCTGTTCCACGCCACCCCCGCGCGCCTGAAATTCCTGAAATCCGAACGATCCGAGACGATGGCCGTCGGCGATGCGATCCGCCGGCTGGCGATGGCGGAACCGTCCGTTGCCTTCACCCTGCGCGACGTATCCGAGGGCGGAGACCGCGTGTTGTTCCGCGCCGATGCCTGTGCCTCGCTGGCCGACCGGCTGGCAACTGTTCTGGGTCGTGACTTTGCCGAAAATGCGTTATCCATCGACGCCGAACGCGAGGGCTTCCGCCTGACCGGCCATGCCGCGCTGCCGACCTATTCGCGCGGCAACGCGGTCCACCAATACCTGTTCGTGAACGGTCGTCCGGTGCGCGACCGGATGCTGACCGGCGCGTTGCGTGGGGCCTATATGGACGTTCTGGCGCGCGACCGGCACGCTGTCGCCGCCCTGTTCGTGACCTGCGACCCTGTGCTGGTCGACTGCAATGTCCACCCCGCCAAGACCGAGGTGCGGTTCCGCGATGCCGGGATCGTGCGCGGGTTGATCGTCTCGGGCCTGCGCCATGCGCTTGCCGGGGCCGGACACCGCGCATCGACGACTGTGGCCGATGCGACGCTGGGCGCGATGCGCGCGGAGCGGCCCATGGCCCCCGTTTACCAGATGGATCGACCGTCCAGCGCGGCGCGCGCCACCAGCTACACCGCGCAGATGCCCGGTTTCGCAGAGACCCCGTCGGCGCGCTACGAACCGGAGGAAGATCCGACCGAAGACGGCCCGCTGGGCGCGGCCCGCGCGCAGCTGCACGAGAACTGGATCGTTGCACAAACGGCGACCGGAATGGTGATCGTGGACCAGCATGCCGCGCATGAACGCCTTGTCTATGAACGCCTCAAGCGAGAAATGCGCGACCATGGCATCCGCGCGCAGGCGCTGCTGATCCCCGAAGTGGTCGACGTCGGTGCGCAGGCCGATCGCCTGCTGTCGCTGGACCTGGCGCAATTCGGTCTTGCCATCGAAGCCTTCGGCCCCGGCACCATCGCCGTGCGCGAAACGCCCGCGATCCTTGGGCAATGCTCGGCCAAGGCGCTGATCACCGACATACTGGAAGAACTCGAAGACGACGAGGACGCCGACCCCCTGTCGTTGCAATCCAGGGTGGACGCCATTCTGTCACGCATGGCCTGCCATGGCTCGATCCGGTCGGGTCGGCGGATGACCGGCCCGGAAATGAACGCGCTGCTGCGCGAAATGGAGGCAACGCCCCATTCCGGCCAATGCAACCACGGGCGACCTACATACGTCGAGTTGCCGCTGTCGGACATCGAACGCCTGTTCGGCCGCACATGACGCTGGACCTGTCGGACCCGACCATTCTGGCGGCATTTGGCGGCGGGGTCGTCGCACTGATCCTGATCGGATTGATCCTGTCGTTGTCATCACGTCTGCGGGATATGACGCAGGCGCAGGCGCGCCTGACCGGCGGTCTGGCTGCCCTGACGGATGCGCAGCACAGGTCCGAAGCGCAAGTCGGCACAGCCTTGGGCGACAATGCGGCCAGAACGGCGGAAACCCTGGGCAACCTTCAGGCACGGCTGGCAGCCATCGACGTGGCGCAGGCCAATATCGAACGCCTATCCGGCGACGTGCTTGGGTTGCAGGACATCCTGTCCAACAAGCAGACGCGCGGCGCATTCGGCGAAATCCAGTTGCGCGACCTGGTCGGCAAGGCGCTGGCCCCCGACGCATTCGCCTGGCAGGCACAACTGACGAACGGGCGGCGGGCCGATTGCCTGATCCACATGCCCGACCCGCCAGGGCCGCTGGTGATCGACGCGAAATTCCCGCTGGAGGCTTATGAAGCGATGATCGCCGCTCCGGGCGATGCGCGCGCTGTAACGGCCTTCCGCGCGTCGGTCCGAACGCATATCCGGGCCATAGCGGACCGCTATATCATACCGGGTGAGACGGCGGAGGGCGCGTGTCTGTTCCTGCCATCCGAGGCGATCTATGCGGAATTGCACGCGAATCACGCCGAGGTCGTGCGCGAAGGCTTTGCCGCCCGCGTCTGGATCGTCTCGCCGACGACCTGCATGGCGACGCTCAACACGCTGCGGGCGATCCTGAAGGATCACCGGATGCGCGAACAGGCGGGCGACATCCGCCGCGCGTTGGCCGCCCTGGGCCGCGATGTCGAACTGATCGTTGAACGCGCCGCCAAGCTGGAGATCCATTTCGATCAGGCGCGCCGCGACGTCGAAGGCATTGCCACCGCGGCGGAGCGCGCAGGGAAACGCGCCGAACGTCTTGACACGTTCGACTTTTCCGAAGATCCCGAGCGCCCGAAACTGGCCCCGGTCATCCGCCGTGGATAACCCCCCGGCCCCGTGCTAGCTGCGCCGACATGAGCCAGATCCCCACCAAGCCGCAGATCCTGCAATGGATCACCGACAACCCCGCACTGACGTCGAAACGCGATATCGCCAAGGCCTTCGGTATCAAGGGCGCGGCGCGGATCGACCTGAAACGTATCCTGCGTGAGTTGGAAGCCGAGGGGCATCTGACAAAGCGCAAGCGCAGTCACGAAGACCCGAACCGCCTGCCACCCGTGGCCGTCTGCAAGGTGATCGGCCCGGATTCCGACGGCGATCTGTTTTTCGCGCCGCATGACTGGCAGGGCGACGCGCCCGAGCCGCGCATTCTCCATATTCCGGCCAAGGACGATCCTGCGCTGGCCAAGGGTGACCGCGCACTCGTCCGCGTGACCCAGGTAAAGGGCGAGGATTACAGCCACGAAGGCCGCCTGATCCGCCGCCTGTCGACCGGGCCACAGCGCATCGTCGGCGTGTTCCGCGCAGGGTCCGAAGGCGGGCGCATCCTGCCCGTCGACAAGGGCGTGATGGATGAATGGGTCGTGCCTGCCGAGGCCACCAAAGGCGCGCGCGACGGAGAATTGGTCGAGGCCGAACAGAGCGGCTCCAAGGGGCGCATGGGCCTGCCCAGGGCGCGCATCGTCACGCGATTGGGCGACCCCGGCGCAGCCAAGGCCGTGTCGCTTATTGCGATCCACCAGCACGGGCTGCGGGACGATTTCCCGCCCGAGACGATTGAACAGGCCGAAAATGCCACGCCTCCGACTCTGGGCGACCGCACCGATCTGCGCGATCTGCCGCTGATTACCATCGACCCCAGCGATGCGCGTGACCACGACGACGCCTGTTACGCCCAGGCCGACGACGATCCGGCCAACCCCGGCGGCCATGTCATCTGGGTCGCGATTGCCGACGTCGCCGCCTATGTCACACCCGGATCCGCTCTGGATCGCGAAGCGCGGGAACGAGGCAATTCGACATATTTTCCCGATCGCGTGGTTCCGATGTTGCCGGATGCCCTGTCCGGTGATCTCTGTTCCCTGCACGAAGGCGTTGAGCGTGCCTGCATCGCCGTCCGGATTGCGGTCAACGCGGAAGGAACCAAGATCGGCCAGACGTTCCTGCGCGGGTTGATGAAATCGCCCGCGTCGCTGCATTACGAAGAAGTGCAGTCCGCCATCGACGGCGACATCAGCGACCGGACCGCGCCGCACCTGGAAGGCGTTTTACGGCCCCTCTACGCGGCCTATGATGCGTTGAAGATCGCGCGGGCCAAACGGCAACCGCTGGATCTGGATCTGCCCGAACGCAAGATCATCCTGTCGGACAAGGGCGAGGTCACGTCCGTCGCCTTCCGCGACCGGCTGGATGCCCATCGCCTGATCGAGGAGTTCATGATCCTCGCCAATGTCGCCGCCGCCGAGGAGCTGGAGCGTCTGCGGACGCCGCTGCTTTATCGCACGCACGAAGAACCCGACCCCGACAAGATCGAATCCCTGCGCGAAACCGCCAAGGCCAGCGGATTCAGCCTGCCCAAGGGGCAGGTCCTGCGCACGGCGACCCTGAATCATCTGCTGCACGAAGCGGCCGGGACCGAACTGTCGGAGCTGATCTCCATGTCGACCCTTCGCTCCATGACGCAGGCCTATTATTCGCCGGTCAATCTGGGCCATTTCGGGCTGGCGCTGCGATCCTATGCCCACTTCACTTCGCCGATCCGACGCTATGCTGACCTGATCGTTCACCGTGCGCTGATCACGGCGCATGGCTGGGGCGACGATGGCCTGTCACCACAGGACATTGAACATCTGGAGGCCACCGCCAAGCAGATATCCGAGGCCGAACGGCGGTCGATGGTCGCAGAACGCGACACCAATGATCGTTACCTGGCGGCGTTTTTATCCGACAGGATCGGGGCGGAATTCGCGGGGCGCATTTCGGGCGTTCAGGCGTTCGGTGTCTTTGTGCGGCTGGACGAAACCGGCGCCGACGGGTTGATCCCGGTGCGGTCGCTGGGCGCGGAATACTTCCGCTATGACCGCGATGAACAGGTGCTGACCGGCAGCGACACCGGCACCCAGATCGGTCTGGGCCAGCGGGTCACTGTCCGCCTGGCCGAGGCCGTTCCCGTCACCGGCGGGTTGATTCTGGAACTGCTGTCGCTGGAGGGCGAGCCTCGCAAGGTCAACCGTCGTCCGGCGCCTGGCGGACGCGGCGCGCCAAAAAAACGCAAGTTTCGCAAAGCACCGCGCAAACGCTAGCCCGGCGCGGCCCCACGCCATAGGATCGCGGCAAAACATAGCTCGGGATTGCCCATGCAAATCGCCACTTTCTTCGCCTGCCTCGCCCTGGCCACGCCGCTTGCCGCGCAGGACGCTATGTTGCGCCCGAAGCAGCGGCCTGCGGTGCAGCAAACCGCCGATTTCGACGTCTGGGTCCCTGCCTTTCGCGACCGCGCCCTGGCTGCAGGCATTGACGCCATGACGTTCGACACCGCCATGTCAGGGGTCGAACGCCTGCCCGATGTCATCCTCCGCGACCGCAACCAATCGGAATTCACCAAGACGATCTGGGAATATCTCGACACCGCCGTCAGCGATCTGAGGGTAGCGAACGGCCGCCGCGCAATGGCGAAATATGCTGACGTGCTCAACCGGATCGAAGCGGTTTATGGCGTAGACAAGGAAATCGTGGCAGCGATCTGGGGTCTGGAAAGCAGTTTCGGGGCGTTTCGCGGCAACGTCTCGACCCTGTCGGCGCTGACGACGCTGGCAGCCGATTCCCGGCGCAGTGCCTTCTTCGAGGAACAACTGATAGAAGCCCTCCGCATTCTGCAATCGGGAGACACGCGCGCGGCGGCACTGCGCGGCAGCTGGGCGGGCGCGATGGGGCACACGCAGTTCATGCCGGTGTCATTCCGCGACCACGCGGTCGATTTCAACAACGACGGGCGGCGCGACCTGTGGGGCGACGACCCGACCGATGCGCTGGCGTCCACCGCAGCCTATCTGAAGGCGAACGGCTGGACCACGGGGCAGCCCTGGGGGGTGCAGGTCGTTCTGCCCGAGGGGTTCGACTATCTTCTGACGGGCGAGCGGATCGAAAAATCACCCGACGACTGGACGGCACTGGGCGTGCGGACCGTTGCGGGCAACCCCCTGCCGCTGGGTGGACTGGCGTCGATCCGGGTGCCTGCGGGCTACACCGGCGCCGCCTTCGCAACCTTTGCCAATTTCCGCGCGATCGAGACCTATAACACCGCCGATGCCTATGTGATCGGCGTCGGCCATCTGGCGGATCGGCTGGCAGGCGGACCACCGATTGCCGGGGATTGGCCGCGCAGCGACCGGGCACTCACCTATGACGAGCGGGTTGAACTGCAGGAACGCCTGCGTGCGGCGGGGTTCGACCCGCTCAAGATCGACGCGAAAGTCGGACCGGATACGCTGGACGCGATCCAGCGCTGGCAGAAAGCAAACGATCTGGTGCCGGATGGATATGCCAATTTCTCACTGATCCAGCGTCTGCGGGCGCAGACCCGGCGCTGACCTTCAGAACGTGGTGTGCCGACCGGCTTTCACCACATCGCCGTCGTCTTCCGAAATGCGGTGTTCCATCCGCCCCAGAACGTCGGACGACTGCCTGGCCAGACTGCGTACTTCTTCCGAAAACCGGATGATGGTCGCAGCCCGCAAGGCCGGAGTTTGTATCATTTCATTCACGGTGCGAATCTGATCGGTTCTGCAATCGGACCTAGCACCCCGTGGCATACCAAAGGCTTAACCTGCGTGCCGCGTCGGTGCCTGCAATGCCGAAAATCCATAATGCCGCAACCAGCGCAGATCGCTGTCGAAGAACGCGCGCAGGTCCGGTATTCCGTATTTCAGCATCGCAAGGCGGTCGATGCCGATGCCGAAGGCGAAGCCCTGATACATCTGCGGATCGACCCCGCCAGCGGACAAAACCTTGGGGTGTACCATGCCGGAGCCGAGGATTTCCATCCAGTCGTCGCCCTGGCCGAGCTTCAGCGTGCCGCCTTCCCAGCTGCACCGGATATCGACTTCCGCCGAAGGTTCGGTGAACGGGAAGTGCGAGGCGCGGAACCGCAGTTCAATCGTATCGACCTCGAAGAACGCGCGGCAGAACTCCTCCAGAACCCATTTCAGGTTCGCCATGGAGATGTCTGTGTCGATCGCCAGACCTTCGATCTGGTGGAACATCGGTGTGTGTGTCTGATCATAGTCGGCACGATAGACACGGCCCGGACAGATGATGCGGATCGGCGCGCCGTTGGCCTCCAGCGAGCGGATCTGCACCGGCGACGTATGTGTGCGCAGGACGTGCGGCGGGCGGTCATCGCCCTTGGCGCGCGCCATGTAGAACGTATCCATCTCGGCCCGTGCGGGGTGGTGACCGGGAATGTTCAGGGCGTCGAAGTTATACCAGTCGGTCTCGATCTGCGGTCCCTCGGCGACCGAGAACCCAAGGTCGGCAAAGATGGCCGTGACCTCTTCCATGACCTGACTGACGGGGTGGATGCTGCCGGGGCGGCGGCTCCGGGACGGCATCGACACGTCCAGCCATTCCGATCGCAGTCGTTCGTCCAGCGCGACGTCTTCCAGGCCCGCCTTCCGGGCGGAAATAGCCGTGTTGATCTCGTCCTTCAGGGCGTTCAGCGCGGGGCCGACCTGCTGGCGTTCTTCGGGCGTCATACGGCCCAACTCTCGCATCTTCAGCGCGATCTCGCCCTTTTTGCCGACCGCTTCCAGGCGTACTGCTTCCAGTGTTGCCTCGTCCGTGGCGCCGGTGATGCGGCCCATATATTTGTCGCGAAGATCGTCCATGTGCCTGCGGCCCCCTGTCAGCGAGAGGCTAGGTAGCTTGACGGCGCGGACCATGCAACCGTTGGCCCACGGCCCCGACCTATTCGAATGCCGCCATCCGTTGCGCCAGGGCCTGCCCGATGATCGCAGAGCCGCGCGGACTGGGGTGGATCAGGTCGGGCGCATAAAGTCCACGATCTCCCGCGTCGATCACGCTGCCCGCGTCAAAAAACAACATACCCGCGTCCTGCGCCGCCAGTTGCGTCATGCGGGCGTTGATGATGTCGAATGCGCCCTGACAGGGTGTGAACCCTGTCGCAGCCCCACGGGCACCGTCGTAATAGCCGATGAAAGCAACCATGGACCCATTCGCCCGGATGCGCGCGATCAGAGTGGGAATGTCACCGGTCAGGCCGGGGCCGATCAGATCGTTCAGAATGCCCGCTTCGTCCGGAGTCCGGCAGGCACCGCGCAGGTCGTTACCGCCGCCGGTCAGGATAACCCAGTCCCAATCGCCGCCCTTGTACTGTCGACTGATGTCGAAGCCAAGCGCGCCCGCAATGCCATTAGGATTGGTCAGTTGAGCCAGGGATTGCGCCTTGTCCACGACGGGACGGCCCAGCGTTGCCTGCACCGCTTCGGGGATGCCCTGCCCGCCGTTCCAGGCCATCACGCTGTCGCCGATGGCCAGTACAGCGTTGTCCGACGGCGGGGCGGAGGTCGCGACGCAGGCCGACAGGATCAGGGGCAGAAAGGCAAAAAGGCGCATGGCAGATCCGTTGGTTGTGGCGGCATATGATAAGAAACGGACCGGAGCAGGGAGAAGTTTCCGTGCCGTATCAGGTCAGGCCCGGCGCAAACCGAATTGCTCCCGTGGGCGGCGGCCCGGAGCCGGTCGATCATCTCGGGTTCGGTGCCGTCGGAATACGGCATCGACGCAAAGGCTGCGGCGGTCAGGTCGCGAATGGCGTCAATGTCATCTGGGGTTTCGGGGCGGATCAACATGGGATGCGTCAGATACGAAAAGGGGCCGCCCCGGAAGGCAGCCCCTGAAATCATCTATGGTCGGTCGCTCAGGCGGCGGCTTTGGCCTGATCCACGATGGCGGCGAATGCCTCGGGCTCGTGCACGGCCAGATCGGCCAGCACCTTGCGGTCGACCTCGATCCCGGCAAGCGACAGCGCGTTGATGAAACGCGAATACGTCATGTCCGAATCGTGGGCGCGCACGGCGGCATTGATCCGCTGGATCCACAGGGCGCGGAAACTGCGCTTGCGGTTCTTGCGGTCGCGGGTGGCGTATTGATTGGCCTTGTCGACGGCCTGCGTGGCAGTCTTGAAGGTCGTGGAGCGACGTCCGTAATAGCCTTTGGCGGCTTTCAGGACTTTCTTGTGGCGGGCGTGTGTGACCTTACCGGAGGTTACGCGGCTCATATCATATCCTCCTTAGCGATCGTAGGGCATGAAGCCCTTGATGATCTTGGCGTCGGGTGCCGACAGGGTAGTGGTGCCGCGGGCGTCGCGGATGAACTTGGTGGAACGCTTGATCATGCCGTGGCGCTTGCCGGCCTGACCGGCGAGGACCTTGCCCGTCGCCGTGATCTTGAAGCGCTTCTTGGCGCTCGACTTGGTCTTCATCTTGGGCATTTCGGTCTCCTTCTACAACGCGCGCCTCGGCATCCCAATCGCCGGGCGTGCGGGTATTCGAGCGGCTGCTGTAACGGGGATGGGTTAGAGTGACAAGGCCTTGTGACTTCATACCCGTCAGGGACAAAGCTATCGGATCACCCGTGCGACCATTTCGACAAACGCCTCGGGAACGGACAGAAAGCGGAAGCCTTCGCGATCCGTCTCCCACAGCCAGAAGAACAGCGCCCAGCCCAGGATGAACGCAGCCAGCGAGGTCAGGGATAATCGCCGCTCGACCCAAGCCGTCACCAGACCCATAAGGGCCAGGCCGGTCACCATTGTCGCCACGACCGTCAGGACAGCCGGGTCACCGGGGGCAGGAAGGCCAAGATCGGGGAACGGGGGCAAGCCGGCCCACCAGTCGCGCAGGGTCTGAAACGCGCCGCCGATCTGATCCATTCAGTCGCCTTCGGTGCCGAATATCTGACGCTCGTCGCAGGGTGCGATCCGCAGAATGTTGGTAGACCCCGGCACGTTGAACGGAATGCCCGCCATGACCACGACCTGATCGTCCAGATCGACGAAGCCGGATGCCTTTGCCGCACGAATGGCCGAGACGACGGCGAATTTGAACCGTTCAACCTTCTGGGTCTGCACGCAATGGGTCCCCCAGGACAGGACCATGCGGCGCGCCGTGTCCTGGATCGGGGTCAGCGCGATGATCGGCACACGCGGACGTTCGCGGCTGACCTTCAGCGCGGTCGAGCCGGAGTGCGAAAAACAGCAGATCGCCTTGATGTCCGTCGTGTCCGCAATCTCGCGCGCGGCGGCGACGATGGCATCGGCGGTCGAGGAGAGCTTGGCCGACCGGCTGGCCTCGATGATCTCGCGGTAATTGGGGTCCGATTCGACCTCGATCGCCACGTTGTTCATCGTCTGCACCGCTTCGATCGGATAGCTTCCCGCCGCCGATTCCGCCGACAGCATGATCGCATCGGTGCCTTCATAGATCGCCGTGGCCACGTCGGAAACTTCGGCACGGGTCGGCATCGGGCTGTCGATCATCGATTCAAGCATCTGGGTCGCGACGATCACCGGCTTGGCGGCGGCGCGGCATTTGCGGATCAGATGCTTCTGGATCGGCGGCACGGCATGGACCGGGCATTCGACGCCAAGATCGCCCCGCGCGACCATGATGCCGTCGGACACTTCAAGGATGCTGTCGAAGGCTTCCACGGCGGCGGGCTTTTCGATCTTGGACAGGATCGCGGCGCGGCCCCTGGCCAGTTCGCGCGCCTCGTGCACATCGGCGGCGCGTTGGACGAACGACAGGGCCAGCCAGTCGACGCCCAATTCGCAGACGAACTCCAGATCCTTGCGGTCCTTGTCCGAAAGCGCGGCCAGCGGCAGCACCACGTCGGGCACGTTTACGCCCTTGCGGTTGGAAATCGTGCCGCCGGTGATGACGGTGCAATCGGCGTAATCCTTGCCGCATTTGTCGACCCGCAGCCGCAGCTTGCCGTCATTGACCAGAAGGGTGCCACCCGGCTCCAGCGCGTCGAAAATTTCCTTGTGAGGCAATTGCACACGCGTCGCGTCGCCGGGTTTGTCGTCCAGATCGAAGCGGAACTTCTGACCTTCCTCGATCTCGGCGGAATCGTCCTTGAACACGCCGCAGCGCAGTTTCGGGCCCTGCAGGTCGGCCAGAATGCAAATCGGGCGCCCGCTATCGCGTTCGATATCGCGGATGATGTTATGGCGCGAGCGGATGTCGTCGTGGACACCGTGGCTCATGTTCAGTCGGAACACATCGGCCCCCGCTTCGAACAGCGCGCGAATGGTGTCGTAGTCGCTGGAGGCCGGGCCGAGGGTGGCGACGATCTTGACGTTGCGGTGGCGTCTCATGGGGCGCTTTCCTTCGGATGTGTCGTGTTAGCGCTCGCACCTCTGCCCTGCCCAACGGGGTTTCGCAACAGGCGTGCGCATCTCGGCACCACGCTATCCTCTGAAACCTGGTTAACCAAGTGTCGTGCAATCTCTGCGTCACTGCATGTCAGAAGGTCAGGATGAACGCCTTGATCATAAGGCAAAACGTCCTCATCTCTTACGGATGAGGTCAGCGGCTGAAAGCCCCGCGCCTCGTTCCCTTGCCGGAGGATGCGATAATGCCAGATTTACCCGTGATGGATGATGCGACCCGCATCGAGGTCGAGGCTGCCGCTTTTCGCCGCCTGCGTCGGCACCTGCTGGAGGATCGTCCCGACGCGCAGAACATCGACCTGATGAACCTTGCCGGATTTTGCCGCAACTGCCTGTCGCGCTGGTATGGCGAAGCCGCCGCCGAGCGGGGAGTGGAAATGTCGAAGGAAGTGGCGCGGGAGGCTTTTTATGGAATGCCTCTGGCGGAATGGAAAGCACAGCACCAGACCGCAGCCTCGCCTGATCAGCAGGCCGCATTCGAGACAAGTTTCGCAGAGAATGTCGGCAAGGACTGATCATATGCCGTCTCACGCAGGGATGATTTTGGATAACCGCACCGGTGACACTATCTTCCCTGCAGAAGGAGTTTCACCATGGCCCGACCGTTTCTCATCGCCCTGACCGCTGCCCTGACGCTTGGTCCGGGACTTGGACTGCCTGCCGCCGCCCAAGGCGTCTATGTCTCGCCCCCCGGCACTGTCGTGAACCCTCAGCCGCTGACCGGCAAGCGCCTGTCGGTCGCGCGCGAATTGCGGGTCTACGGCTTCGGGGACGCCAATGTCGCCGCGCTGTCCAATCGACAGATCGTGCTTCTGGACAATACCATGCATTCCGGCCGGTCGAACGGCGACAAGGGGGCCCGTATCCGGTCGATCCTGCGGGGCGGAGGTATCCTCCAGCGCGGCATCGACCGGCTTGGCCGGGGTGGCTGAGATGCGCGCCGTTCTGATCCTGGTTGCGGCGCTGGCCGTGGCGACACCGGTGATGGCTGCACCGAACGCGCAACTGGTCGCGTCGGTGCAGCAGCGGCTTGATATTCTGGGGTTCCGCGATGTCGATGCGGGCACCCTTACAACCCGCCAGATTGCCGCGCTGCACATGCAGCTTCAGGGGCGTGCAATGGATTTTGGTGGCTTCCGGCGCATGAACACGCGCAGTCGCGTCAAGGTCATTCTGGACTGGGACTGACCTGCGAGGCCAGGGTCTATATTCCGGCCTTTCGCATCTCGTCCAGATAGATTTCACGCAGGCGCGCGACCACCTTACCCGGCCTGCCCGTCCCGATATCGGCTCCGTCGATGGATACCACGGGCGTCACGAAACTGCTGGCCGAAGTGATGAATGCCTCGTCCGCCGATAGCGCTTCCTCGACGGTGAAGGGGCGTTCCTCGACCTTCATCTGTGCCTCGCGCGCGAATGCCAACACCGCCTTGCGCGTGATGCCATGCAGGATTTCCTCGCCCAGATGCCGCGTCACGATCACACCGTCCTTGATGATATAGGCGTTGTTGGATGTGCCTTCGGTCACTGCGCCGTCCTCGACCATCCAGGCGTCGTCGGCCCCGCGCGCCCGGGCCTCCATCTTGCCCATGCTGGGATAGAGAAGCTGCGTCGTCTTGATATCCCGCCGCCCCCAACGCCGGTCAGGGATCGTCACGATCTTCATGCCCGTCTGCACCATCGGCGAATGTTCCAGCGCCGGCTTTGCCTGCGTGAACAGCACGAGCGTCGGCACCGTTTCAGGCGCGGGATACAGGAAATCGCGATCCGCCGCGCCGCGCGTCACCTGCAGATAGATCAGCCCTTCGGTCAGATCATTGCGCGTGATCAGTTCGCGATGAATCTCCAGCAGTTCGGCGTCAGACACCGGGCTGGCCATCTCCAGCTCTGTCAGCGACCGTTGCAGGCGGGCGGCATGACCGGGGAATGAAATCAGCTTTCCGTCCAGCACACTGGTGACCTCATAGACCGCATCCGCGAACAGAAAGCCGCGATCGAAGACCGAGACCTTCGCCTGATCTTCGGGCAGGTATTCACCGTTCACATAGACTGTTCGCATCGCGTCCTCCTGTCGATGCTTCCTCTTGCGAAGCGCGGCGCGGGCGGTCAAGCCTTCTGCCCATGTTGATGCTGACCCAAGGCCCCCTTTTTGCGCTGCGCGACCGCCCGCTGGCCGACCCTGTGGCGCGCGCCGCCGCCCTGCGACCCGGCTATCGCGACCATGCCATTGATCTGGGCGATCCACGCGGCGCAGACCCGATCGTGGAGGTTCGCGACTACGATATCGCCGGCGCAAACGCCTATTTCACTGGGGTCGCACCTTATCATCACCGGATCGCGGGTGCGGTTCCGGACCTGTTGCTACGCCGTCCGCTGGTCGACAGGCTCGTCGGGGTAAACGCACGATTGAAACCTTACGGATTGGAATTATGGGTGTTCGATGCCTGGCGTCCGCTTTCTATCCAGAACCATTTCCACGACCAGTGGATGCCTGATCGTCTGCGCGCATTGCACCCCGATTGGGACGCCGCGCGCATCGCGTCCGAAACGGAACGATACTGGGCGCGGGGGGGCAACGGGGCGGTCGATCCGCTGTCGCCGCCGCCACATGCGACCGGCGCGGCGGTGGATCTGACAATCCGCTATCGCAACGGGGCCGAGTTGTTCATGGGGACGATCTTCGACGATGTGTCAGATGCATCGAACACCGGTGCCTTCGAGAGTGACCCGGACGGCCTGGCGTTTTCCATCCGCGAAGCGCGGTCCAACCGGCGCTTGCTCTATTGGCTGATGGACGATGCGGGATTTGCCAATAACCCTACGGAATGGTGGCATTTTTCATTGGGCGATCAGATGTGGGCGCGGCTGAAAGGGGCCGCGGCGGCATATTACTCGACCGCGCCGGGAGTGTGAGGGCCGAGAGTGTGAGGGGCCAAGATCGTAAGGGTTCGTCATTTCCGCCGACCCGTCAGGGTGCCGCAATATAACCCGCCGGTGCATCGCCCGCCCGTTCATAGTCCAATGCAGCCGAGGTGCGCGCCGCGGTCGCCCGCTTGAAGCCATAGCGCATCGCGTCGCCCGATGGCCCGCCCGCCACGATCAGAACCGAACGCAAAAGGCGTGGCCCGTCGTAAATCTCGACCAGACCGCGCAGTTTGGGCGCAACATCCAAAGGAACCTCGAACCCGGAATCGTCATAGGCGGTGATCGGATACCAGTCGTCGCCAACCTGCACCCGCAGCCGCCCCCCCGTGGTCCGCCGGTCCCGCGCACGGGCGCGCGCCAGACCTTCGCGAACGTCGGCGGGCAGGAAGAATGGATCTGTTTCGGACATGACACCCCCCGGAAATCCGGACGTACACGTGAGTCGCTTGCCCATCCGATTCTAGGGTAAGTCTGCAACAGAAACGTGAATAGTCAATGAAAGCCTGACAACGACGTCCATGTCAGCGACGACGCCCCCGCGTTCAGCCCTTCACTTTCGGACGCAGGACATGCGGCACGGCGGGGTCGTAAAGTGCAGAATCCCTGAAGTCCCCAACCTCGCCCAGGGCGGGTCCGACCAGGATCAGCGCCGTCCGCGTGATCTTCTCGGCGCGCACCCTGGCATGAATGTCGGCAACCGTACCGCGCAGGAACGCCTGATCCGGCCAGCCGACGCGATAGGCGACCACCACCGGGCAATCGGCACCGTAATGCGGCGTCAGCACACGCTTGATCTCGCGCAGGTTGCGGATGCCCAGATGGATCGCAAGCGTGGCCCCGGTGCGTGCGAAATTCTCCAGCGTTTCGCGCGGCGGCATCGACGTCGATTTCATCGACACCCGCGTCAGGACAATGGACTGCGCGATTTCGGGCACCGTCAGTTCCTGCCCAAGGGCGGCGGCAGCGGCGGCATAGGCGGGCACGCCGGGCGTGATGTCATAGGGGATGCCATCGCGTTTCAGCAGGCGGATCTGCTCGGCAATCGCCCCGTAGAGCGAAGGATCTCCGGAATGGACGCGGGCGACGTCCTGCCCGGCAGCGTGGGCCGCGACGATCTCCGCATGGGTCTCGGCCAGCGTCATCGGTGCGGTGTCCAAAACGCGCGCGCTCTTGGGCGCTTCGGCCACGACGGCGGCGGGGACCAGCGAGCCTGCGTAAAGGCAGACGGGGCATTCGCGGATCTGGCGCTGTGCCTTGAGCGTCAGCAGTTCCGGGTCACCGGGGCCTGCGCCGATGAAATGGACGGTCATGGCGTGGTCTCCTCGGAGGGCGTCAAATCGCCACCCGCCATCTTGCGGGCATAGCCGCGCGGCGTGAACATCCGCATCCCGTCGCCGGTTTTCACCAGTCTGGAATGCGACGATCCGACCAGAACGACGGTCAGCATGTCAACTTCGTCCACCTCCAGATCGGCCAAGCGGCGATAGCGGATGTGTTCTTCCGGCCGCCCCAGCGAAGACGCCAGAAGAACCGGCGTGTCGGCGGGGCGGTGGCCCAGCAGGATGTCGCGCGCTTCGGCCAGAAGGGTCCGGCGGCGCCTCGATACAGGGTTGTAGAAGGCAATCACGAAATCACCCTGCGCCGCTGCCTTCAGCCGTTTCACGATGTCCTCGCGCGGGGTCAGCAGGTCCGACAGCGAGATCGCGCAGAAATCGTGGCCCAACGGCGCACCGGCCCGCGCGGCGGCGGCCTGAAGCGCGCTGACGCCGGGGGTGCAAACGATTTCGACCCGCCGCGCCGGATCGGTCAGGGCCGAGGGGTCGGCGGGATCACGGGCCATCAGTTCGAATACCAGCGCACCCATCGCATAGATGCCCGCATCGCCGGAACAGACCAGCGCGACATTATGCCCCTGCCCGGCCCGTTCCAGCGCGTGACGGCAACGCGCCTCCTCTCCACCCAGCGGGAAATCTGCACGGGGCTTGCCGGCAGCAATCGGGCCCAGCAGATCGATATAGAGGGAATAGCCGACCAACTCGTCCGCCTCGGCGATCAGGCGGCTGGCTTCGGGGGTGCGCCATGTCGCCTGCCCCGGCCCGATGGACACGATGCTGACACGACCGCGTGCCCGGCCCTTGGGGTCGGTGACGGGGGCGTCGGCGCGGGCCAGCGCAGCGGTGGTATTGGCGGTCTTGCGTTTCGGCGCGACCACCGTGCCAACGCTGGCGGCGAGGGCGGCGGCCTCGGCCACCGAAGGCGTGCCGACTTCGGACAGCACGACGTCCGACGGGTTCGGCACCTCGATCGCGGCCAGTTCGGCGGCGGTAAAGGTGCGCAACGGGCAGCCCAGTCGCGCGGCGAGGGCGTTCATCGCAGGCTCGTCCAGCTTAAGGTCCAGCGTGTTGACAGAAGCGATGGCACCGGGGGCCACGCCCGCATCCGCCAGCACCTGCGAAACGTTGTCCCACAGTTCCGCCGGATCGGCGTCGCGGGCGCATCCGACGCCCAGGGTGTGCCGTTGCGGGTGATAGACCAGCCGGGTCGGGCCGCCGGTTGCCGGGGCCTCTGTCACGACGATCTCGACGGCGTTACCCGGTGGCAGGTCGAACAGCGGTTCGCCCGTGACTGTTGCGCCCCCCCCTGACAACAGCGCCGCCATGACGGGTTTGGCGTCTTCTGGGTTGGCCAGACGGTAGCCTGCGGGCGGCTCGTCCAGCGCGACGTTCAAGGCGACGTCGCCTGCCGTGGTGACGGCGGCGGCCGCGCCAAGCACCTCGGCTATGGTCCGCGCCAGACGGTTCGCGCCGCGGTGTCCGCCCAGCAAAGGCACGACCACCGCACCGTCGTCGGATACGGAAATCACCGGCGGCTCGCGCGTCTTGTCGGACAGCAAAGGGGCCACGGCGCGAATCAGGATGCCTGCCGCGCAAACGCCGACGACGGGGTGACCGGCGGCGAACAGGTCGCGCGCATGGTCCAGCGCGTTGGGAAATGTAATCGCGGCATCGGTGCGCCCCTCGCGGCCATGCAGGGGGCAGTCGAGTGCATCGGCGATCCGTCGGGCGACGGGTTCACCGGCGGCGTTCAGCGCCAGGACGACAGGTGTCAGAGCCACGGGTCGGCCCCTTTCGCGATCAGGATCATGGAGAAATACGGGGCATCGTCGGGGGCGTCGGCCAGCGGCAGCACACGCTCCGCCCCCAGCGTCGCCCGCTCGACATAGGTGGCGGCGGCCAGCAAACCCTCGGAATCCAGCAGTGTCCGCAGACGAGGCAGATGGCGCCCGACTTTCATCACAACCAGTGTATCGGCGGCACGCAGATGGGTGCGCAAGATATCGTCCGGCAAGGGGCCGGGCAGGACGGTCATGACCTCGTTGCGCGCGGTCAGCGGCATGGCGGCGACGGCAGCGCAGGCGGTCAGGGATGTGACACCGGGCACGACCTGCACATCGAAGCGACCCCTGAGGCGCGCGAAGAGATACATGAAACTGCCATAAAAGAACGGATCACCTTCACACAGGCAGACGACATCCTGTCCGTTTTCAAGAGCTTGCGCGATGCCCGCCGCGCCCGTGTCATAGGCCGCCTGCGCCGGGGCACGGTCGCGGGTCATCGGCACGTCTATGCGGATTTCACGGGCCGTGGCCGGGATAAGGTCGGCGGCAATCGCGCGGGCCAGGCTTTCCCCACCTGCAAGCGACGGATAACAAATGATTTCTGCAGATTCGATCAGCCGCGCAGCGCGGCGCGTTATCAGTTCGGGGTCGCCGGGTCCGAGGCCGACGCCATAGAGCGTGCCGCTCATCTTTTGACCAGTGACCATTGTGTCACGCCCATCGACGGGCGCCAGCCGCGATATCGGCCGACCGATTCGGCGCGTTCGACGGCGATTCGCACGAGATCGCCCCCATGTTTGACGTGGAGCGTCATCAGAAGCGACTCCGATTCCAGCGTGACGGCATTCGCCACCAGCCGGCCCAGGGGTTTGAGAGCCGCAAAGGCCGCATCATACACCTCCTCCGACAGGCCGCCGCCAATGAAGACGGCATCGGGAGAAGGCAGGTTTTCAAGGGCCTGCGGCACTTCGCCGTCGCGCAGGTCGAGGCGGGGGGCGCCCAACGCCAGCGCGTTCTCGGCGGCCATCGCGCGGCGGTCCGCACGCGGTTCGATGCCGATGGCGCGGGCGGATCTGGCGGCGCGTATCCACTCGATCGCGACCGAGCCGGAACCGGTGCCGATGTCCCACAAAAGCGCGCCGCGCATCGGCATCAGCTTGGCGAGGGTGGCGGCGCGGACTTCGCGTTTGGTCATCGTGCCATCGCTGCGGAACAGATCGTCCGCCAGACCGGGAACGCGTGGCAGAAGAGCTGCATTGGGGTCGGCGATACAGTTTACGGCGAGGGTGTTGAAGGCGGGAACCTCGTGCGACCAGTCTTCCGCGGTTGCATCGAACCGGGTTTCCGCCGGGCCGCCCATGTTCGCGAGGACCGTGAGACTGGACTTGCCGAAGCCCCGATCAGTCAGGAATTTCGCAATCTGGGCAGGGGTTTGCGCGCCGGTGGTCAGGATCAGGAGCCTTGCGTCGGGCTGGATGAAGGCAATCATCTGATGCACGGGGCGACCGTGGACGGTGAGAGTCTCGACATCGGCCATCGACCAGCCCATCCGGGCGGCGGCAAGCTGGAAGGCAGAGAGCTGCGGATGGTAGACGATCTGGCCGGGCGGTATCGCGCGCCCGATGCGGGCACCGACGCTGAACCACAGCGGGTCGCCTGTGGCGAGCACGACAACCCGTTGACCACGCAAGGAAATCAGCTGATCTATCAAAGCGTCGAAAGGGCTGGGCCAGGCCAGTCGACGGGCCGTCACCCGGTCGGACAGGGCGTGGTGGCGATCGCCGCCGATGATGACTTCGGCAGCTTCGACAACGGCGCGCGTGGCGGGGGACAGGCCGTAGAGACCGTCCTCCCCGATGCCGACGATATGGAGCCAAGGCGTGTCAGACATGGGGTGATCTGCGGGTGATCTGTGTCGGATACACGTCCGACACGATTTGCGCACGCAATGCCGCCTGATCAGGTGCATCGGTGCATTGCTGCGCGGCAGACATCATTGCATCCCCCCGGCCGCGAGAATGGCCAATGCGTTGACCGCCGCCGAGGCCATGGCACTGCCGCCCCGCCGCCCGCGCAGGCAAAGGAACGGCACGGCGCGGGGACGTTCGGCCAGTTCGGCCTTGGATTCCGCCGCTCCGACGAACCCCACGGGGAAGGCAAGGATGGCGGCGGGTTTCGGTGCGCCTTCGTCCAGGCGTTCAAGCAGCCGGAACAGGGCCGTGGGAGCATTGCCGATGGCGATAATCGCGCCGTCGGTATCCCAGAGATCGACAGCGGCGGCGGAGCGGGTGGTCCGTGCCTCGCGCGCCATGTCGGCGGTGCGTGGGTCGTTGAGCGTGCAACGGATGTCGGTGCCTTCGGGGAGCAGGCGGCGGGTGATGCCGGAGGCAACCATTTCGCAATCGGCATAGACCGGCGCTCCGGCGCGCAGGGCGGCGATGCCGGAGGTCGCGACGTCCGGGGCGTAGGACAGGCGATCGGCGATCTCGACCATACCGCAGGCGTGGATCACCCGCACGGCAAGCTCGGCAATATCCGCCGGAAAGCGGTCGAGCGCGGCCTCCTTGCGGACGGTGGCGAAGGAAGCGGCGTAGATCGCCTGGGGGTCCCGCTCATATGGGCGCATATAATGCGTCCATATGAGACGGCGCGATCAAGAGGGGCTTGCGAAACAAACCCCTGCAGTCGCGCACGGCGGTTGTCCGGGTGGTGTGGGTCGGTGCAAGTGCCTGCAACGCCAGATAGCTGGAATCGAATGATAACCCTCGCCACGGCAGGACGGTTCGAGTGCCGTCCGGACTGTCGGCCGGACGCAGCTTCCCCATGGCAATCACGCCCGCGTCTTTCGGGCCGATTCCGGGCCATGCGGATGGTCGGCATGCGGATAGACGGCGTGGACGTGATCGTGGGAATGATCGTGATCGTGGCTGTGATCATGCCCGTGATGATGATCGTGGTGATGGTGGTGGTCGTGGTGATGTGAATGCCCCGCCTGCGCCTCCAGCCGGCACAAACCGGTACAGAAGCTATCGCACAACTTGCAGTTGGCGACATTGGAGCCGGGCGCGCTGGCCCCCTGCCCTTCGACATGGTGGTGGTGGCTTTCCTGCACCGCGCCGACTTCGCCCTCGAACCCCAGAACGGCCGTGCGGTATTTGCACATGACACAGGTCGGCGGCGGCGTGTCGGAAAAGGCCGGGTGGCCCGCACGGGCGGCAGCGGGGATCGTGACCGCCGTCCCCTCACCCGCAAGGATCTGGGCGCGATAGGCACATGTGCCGCAGTTGGGCGGTGGATTGAGACCGGCCTGTTCGGTGATGCGTTCGGCAAAGGTGGCCAGAACCTGCGGGTGGTCGCCCAGATAACCCGCCTTGACGAATTGCAGGTCCGGGTGGGCCGCGGCGACGCGATCGGTGAAGCCATAGATGCGGTCGATCAGGATACCCGAGAACAGGAAATACGGGAACACGACGATACGTTTGTAGCCCAGTCTGGCCGCGTGGGTCAGGCAGGGTTCGACCAGAGGGAAGGTAACGCCGGAAAAGCCGACCTCAAGCCAGCCGAAGCCAAGACCTTCGTGCAGCATCCGGGCGATTTTCGCGACATTGCCATTGGCGTCGGGATCGGATGCGCCGCGCCCGATGACGACGAGGCAGGTGTCGTGGCGGGCGACCGGGCCGTGCCCGGCATCGGCCTGCGCCAGCGCGTCTTCGATACGCTGCCCGGCGGCGGCGATCATCCTGGGGTCGATGCCCAGTTCGCGGCCGTAACGGATGTCGATATCGTGTCTGGCGGCATAGGTGTTGAGAACGGTGGGAATGTCGTTCTTCGCGTGCATCGCGGCGAAAAGCATTCCGGGGACGGCGAGAATGCGGTCGCAGCCCGCGTCGCGCAGGCGGTCGAGGCCGTCGCGGATGACCGGGTTGGCGAATTCAAGGTAGCCATAGTCGACCCTCCAGTCGGAGGGCAGCAGGGCAGGCAGTTTTTCGGCCAGCACGGCGAATTCGTCGACAGCGGATTGCGAGCGGGAGCCATGGCCACAGATCATGACGCCTGTCTTCACGCGGTCTGCTCCTCTTCCTCGGGGGATTCGGAGGTCTCTTCTTCGTCGGCCTTGGCGTCCGGTGCGCCCTTGATCCAGCCCAGCACGGCGGCCCCGACGATCACACCCAGACCGATGCCCAGTGCCCAGTGATCGTGCCCGCCCAGATCAGAGATGTGGCCGACGTGGGCCTGTGCGGGCTGTGCCAGAAGAAGGGGCGTCAGGGAAAACAGGGCAAGGAAGCGCATGGGCGGGCCTTTCGCAGCGGAAATGCCCCCGATATCCGGGTCCCGGAGACGATACCGCGTGTTGCCCCCGTGTTGGGTCGGCATGTGGCGGCCACCTGTCCGGCCCCCTCGGGGGCGTCGTCGGCGTCAGGCCTATCGGCAGGGCGGCACAGGCGCAATGCGATTCCCGACGTCACGAGGGGCATGGGCGACAGGGTGTCGCGGATCAAGGGAGCAGCATCCAGGCCGCAACCCCCGCCAGAAGCGCGCCGAACACGCGGTTCAGGCGGGGGACCGGGGCTGTAGGCCAGCGGCGCGAGGAATAGGACGAGGGCGATGGTCGTTTGGGTCATGGCCCGATTGTCGCGCGGGGCGCGCGGGGCCACGACCCGGAACCTGCGGTTTCAGGTGCCGATGCGACCGATGGCGGGGAGTTTGATGGCGGGGTGTGCGAGGTCGAGGCCAAAGGTCTGGCCGAGAACGTTGACTTCGATCCCTCTGCGCGGACCGATGGACAGGCCGAGATAACCCCAGGCCGACAGGTGCAGGTCGCTGCCGCCCGCATCGCGGCGGGCCTGCAGACCGGGGCCGATGTAATCCTTGCCCACCGCGTTCGGGGGCAAGGCGATGCCGATTCCGGGGTTTTCTCGCAGGATATGGGCGACGAAGGTGTTGGAGTTCGGGCCGGGCCAGATGACATAGCTCCCCAGGTGATTGAAGGGATAGGCGTCTACCGTCGCCTCGACCGCCGGGATCAGGGCGGCGGCCTTCGGACCGGTGACGGAGCCTATGATCTGCGGCTGGTTCGAATACCAGCGCGCGTCAGCGGCATAGGCATCGCGGCGGACGGGATGGCCCCAGCCGACGACTTCGGCACGGCTCCATGTCGTGGCATCGGCGGATTTCCAGACCATCCAGCTGTGGACCGAGACGGCACCCTTGAACCCGCCGGTGCGCGCCGCCATGACGTGAATCGCCGCATCGGGAAGGGCGGCGGCGGCGGGCAGAATGCCCGAAGCACCCCAATCGGCCGCCCTCCAGCCCCCCGGCCTGTCCAGTGTCGTCCACCAGAGCGCGCTGGCCGCGACGGGCAGCAGGAAACAGAGCCCGAAGGCGAGCATCAGGCGGCGCATGATGGTGTAGAGGCTGGCAAACATCATCACGGTCTCAAGACAGGGTCAGGCAGTGCAATATCGGCCACTGCGGCGGCGGCGTCGACCCCGCGCCGGGAAAAGGCCGGGCAATCATCGGGATAGCGCCAGTTCGGTTGATCGGGGAACAGGTTCGCCGCACCATCGCGCAGTGCCGCGACCGTTTCAGGCGTGAGCATCGGCAGAACGTCGTCGCGGCAGGCGAACCAGATCGTCTCGGCCCGCTGTGATTGCAGTGGATTGCGGGCACCGGCGCGCAGGCTTTGTTCGTCCACGCCCCAGGCGGCGAACAACCGGTCGGAAACGATGCGCTGAAAGTCATCCGGGCGCGGCGGTGGCGGGGCCAGAAAGGCGGCAAGCGGACCGGAGGGGCGGCGCGCCTCGGGCGGGGGCGTATCGCCGCCATAGGGAGTCGCGCCGGGCCAGCTGTCGAAGCGGTCGATAAGGGTATCCGACGCGACGCGGCGCAGCGTCACGGCGGTATAGGACGCGTCACCGGGCGCGGGAACGGTGCCGGGCGTCTGGTCGATGCGGTGGTCGGCAGTGGACGCGGGCACGGGCCGACCGATGACGCAGACCGCAAAGGGCGCGGAGATCATCGTGGTCAGGGATGGCGGACGCTGATCGGCACCGGCGTGGCAGGCAGGGTCGCCGATACGCAGGTCGAACCGCAGGATCGGGTCGGTGCCGGTTTCGATGAAATCGAGATCGCCGCTGCGCAGACGCTCCGCCACCGGCAGACCGCATTGACCATCGGACGTCCAGTCCATCGCGCCCAGTGCGCCGCGTGCCAGCCAGCATGGGTCGGGGATATAGAGGCTGCGCCCGTCGAACGGCGATGCGGCGGCGGCATATCCCGGATCGGCGGCAAAGAAGCGGGCGTTGGCAATGGCTGCCAGCGGGCTGCGTGCGAAATGGGCGGTCCCTCCGAGCAGGACGACGATGACGAGCCAGAGCACGGGATTTGTCCACCGGCGCACGCGGCGCAGGAGCAGCAGCACCAGGGCCACGACCATTGCCGAGGCTACCAGCACGTTCAGAACCGACGCCCCGGACGCGCCGCCATATCCCGCCACCGCCTCCAGCGCGAGTACCGGCAAGGCGGACCTAGTCCGTGGCCTTGGCCAGCATCCGACCGAGGAGGCGCCCGCCGATCAGGTGCAGGTGGAAATGCGGCACCTCCTGCACGCCATCCTTGCCCGCGTTGGTGATGGCGCGGAAGCCGGTTTCGGTCACCCCCCGGTCAGCGCAGATCTGCGCGGCGGTCCGGTGGAAATCGGCGATCTCGGCGTCCGACGCGTTGGCGTGGAAGTCGGCGTAGTCGACGTAGGCGCCTTTGGGAATCACCAGCACATGTGTCGGTGCCTGCGGCGTGATGTCGTCGAAGGCCAGCGTGTGGTCCGTATCAGCGACGGTAGCGTTGGGAATCTCGCCGCGCAGGATTTTGGCGAAGATATTTTCGGGGTCGTAGGCGGGCATGGGACGGGCTCCGGTGTGATGGGGTCGGGACGTTTAGGGCACGGTCGTGCAGAAGGGGCAATAACCCGTCAGCCCTGCGCCGCCCAGATATAGGCCGCATAGCCCGCCAACGCAGCCACACCGACCCCGCGTCCAAGGTGCGGGCGAGTCGTCAGCAAACCCGTCAGGATCAGGGAAACCGCGATCATGACCGGCAGATCGAAGGTCAGAAACCGGGCGGCGACGGGGATCGGGGCGACCATGGCCGTCATGCCGAAGATGCCCAGAACGTTGAAGATGTTCGAGCCGACGATATTGCCGATCGCGATTTCGGACTGTCGGCGGACAGCCGCGATCACCGATGTGGCCAGTTCGGGAAGCGATGTGCCGACCGCGACGATCGTCAGGCCGATGAAGGCCTCGGAGATGCCGTAGTCGCGCGCGATGGAGACGGACCCGTTGACCAGAAACCGCGCGCCGAACATCAGCGCGACCAATCCGGTGATGATCCAGATGGCGGAGGCGAGGGTCGACGAAGCGGCGGGCATGTCGACATCTTCCACGCCAGCTTCGCCGGGGTGACGACAGGCCCAGGTCAGATAACCGGCGAGGGCCAGAACCAGCAACGCCCCCGACGATCGCCCGATTGCACCCAGCGCGAAGATCGGCAGCAGCGCCAGCGCGGCGACGGCCATGACGCCGGTATCCCGGCGCAGGGTGGCACCCGAAACGCGGATCGGCCAGACGAGGCTTGTGACCCCGACGATCAGCAGAATGTTGGCGATGTTCGAGCCGACGATATTGCCGACGGCGATGTCCGGCACGCCGCGCCACGCCGCATCGACCGAGACCAGAAGCTCGGGCGTGGATGTCCCGAAGCCGACGACCGTCAGACCGATCAGCAGCGGGGGGATCGCCATGCGCCTGGCGATGCCGACACTGCCGCGCACAAGAGCCTCGCCGCCCAGGAAGAGACCCAGAAGTCCGGCCACGACATATATGTAATCCAACGACGTGGCCTCCGCAGACGGCAGATCCGTCGTCAAACGAAGTTGTGGTTGCCATGGTCCGCCAACAAGATGCCGCCGGTGGAACAATGCAGATAAATCGGATTCGGAGGATTCGGGCGCAGACTGGCGGTCAACGCCGGTAGTGCGCGCGGCACCCCGGATGTCCTGCCATCACTCGTCGAACAGATACGGCGTTTCGGCCAGCGCCAGCGCAGTTTCGTCGTCGACATCGAACACTTCGGCCAGAACGTGAGCGTTGACGATGGCATCGGTGCCTTCGGCGATGCGGTGAATGTCCGGCAGATCCGCCTCGCGGATGCGCAGCGTCTCGGTCACGAAATCCTGCGCGACGGTGGGCATCAGGCGGTCGATCGTGGTGCGCGGCGTCTGGTCGCCGATCAGGCCGATACGAGCGGCATGGCCTTCCATATAGGCCGCATCGAATTCGCAGTCGATCAGCAGGGTGCGGATGGTGGCGCGGTCGGCGTAGAAGTCCTGCAACAGCTCGTAATTCACCGGGTCGAGGCAGATCGTCAGCCGGTCGGTCCCGGCCTGACGGAACAGCATCCGCAGCAGGGCGCGGCGGTGGCGATGGCGTTTGCCCAGCGTGGATTCGATGCCGCCCAGATCGGGCATCGGGGTGTCTTCCTCGTCGAACAGGTAATCGATGGCGGGCATGATCTGATGATCGCGCAAAGACTGGGCCAGCCGCTTGGCGACGTGGTATTTCTTGCACACCAGCACGATCAACTCGCGGTCGCGGCCCAGCGTGCTTTCGCGTTCCCAGAAACGGGGGGCGAAGCGGCGGCCCATGCGACCGCGTTGCGTCAGGAAGGTGAACAACTGCCGCCCGTCGCCCGCAATCGGAAATTCGGTGCGCCCGGATGTCCAGAGCGCATCGAGACGGTGCTTCAGCTCCACCGCTTCGGGCGATATCTTGCGGGCGAACAGAAAGTCCTGCGACAGCAGCAGGTCATGGTGATCGTCGTAGAAGGTCGCGGGCATTCCGTAGTCCGTGAACATCAGGAAGGTCAGCGTGCGCGGGTCGATCTCCACCCGTGGAACAAGGTGGCGCACAAGGGTCTGGAAGAACGTCTCGTCCGGAATCCAGGTGGTGGCGAAAAAGCGCATCACGTCGCGGCGGGCGGCGCAGAACGCGAGGATCTTTTCGATGGTCGACCGGCGCAGACACCACCATTGCGAGCCGATCATGATGTCCACCCCCGCGGGCGTGGCGCGTTCCAGCCCCAGTTTCCGCTGCAGGGTCAGCGCGGCGTAGAACAGCCGTTTGTTCACCCGTTCGTTGAAGTAATGGCGGTAGATCAGCCGGTCTTCCTTCATCCCCGTCTTGATCCAGTCGGAGGTGAAGAAATCGAAACTTTCGATATGATCCATGTCGCGCGCGTCGAGGAATTCATGCGCGTGTTCGGCGGATTTGATCGGGCGGCAATCGCCGGAAATCATGTAGAAATGGGTGGCGCGGGGAAAGGCCTCGACCGCCGCTTCGACGGCGTTCAGGGTGGCGCGGACCAGCGACCATTCCCCCCAGCCGCATTTCACCCGCCGCCGGGTCATCACCACGTTCGGATTGTCGCGCAGGCCGGCCTGCACTGCGTCGAAGGCGCTGGCCGGGGCGGATGCGTCGAAATGGATCGAGACGCAATCGCCCGTCGCCGTCAGCCCCGTTGCCTGCGAGATGATGGCAACCGGGTCCTTGTGACACAGCAGGATGAAGGCGATCTTCGACATGGACCTGTTTGTTAACCCGAATTAGGCGACTTTGCCTTGCAATAGCCCCCCGGACGCGTTGAAGAAACCGGGGAATGCGGGTTTGATGCGCGCGCAACGGTTTCGAAAGGGTTGAAATGGGATTTCCGGGCACATGGATGACGGAAAGCGAAAGCACGGTCTATCGCGTGGTGCCGAAGTGCGCCTGCTCCTCCATCGGGCAGATCCTGTTCTATTCGGATCATGGCCGGTTCTTCGATGGCGATATCCATGACAGCACGTCGGGCCTGCACAAATGGGCGCAGGAGGAGAGCCAGCCGCTGATCGAGGCGAACGCCAAGGGCCACAAATCCTATGCCTTCACCTGTGTGCGAAATCCCTATACCCGCATCCTGTCGTCGTTCTTCGACAAGATCGCGGGCATTCAGCGCAACGGCAAACGCTATCGCGGCAACATGGTGCCCAAGCTGGCGCAGAAATACGGAGTCGAGGTCGGATCGCCCGAGGACGATTTCCAGTTCGACCAGATCGCATCGTTCCGCCGGTTCCTGCTGTTCGCGCGCGACACCATCCGGTTTCGTCGCCCTATGGACCCTGACATCCACTGGTCGGCCATGTCGGGCCATGTGGGCACGTTCATCGCCAACGGCGGGCGCTATGACCACGTTGTCTTTACCGAGAAGTTCAATGAGGGGATGCAGGTCGTCCTCGACCACATCGAGACGCCGGTGAAGGTCGATCTGGCCGAAGTGCCCCGGTTCAACGAATCCGAAGGGCACGGCCCCAAACGCCTGCACCCGGTCGAGGATTATTTCGACGATCTGTCGATGCATCTGGTCTGGGAAATCTACCACCGGGATTTCAAGCTGTTCCAGTATGACTTCGAGAATCCGGGCAACAAGATGCCCAAGGGCGAAGTCGATCTGGACGAGGTGCACGCGAAGCTGGGGGACTAGGACGCTATCGCCCATCGCTGCTTGGCTGGTTCAGGATACTGCTGAATCCATAGCCTTCAGCCAGCCGCCGCCCGTCGAAATTGCAAACCCATGTTTCCGGTGCGCCGCGCCGTGCCATCCTGACGTCGATGGCAACGGCATCGCCTAAGTTTGCAGGGCGTATTCCGGGACGTCAGGGGAGTTGATGCCCTTTCGCCCGCATCGCTCACAACATCGACGGCACGACCTGATCGGGCGGACGGTGGCCGTCGGCGAAGGTCTGCATGTTCACGAGGACCTTTTCACCCATTTCCTGCCGCGCCTCGCGTGTGGCGGACCCCATGTGCGGCAGCAGCACGACGTTCGGCAATTCGCGCAGTCGCGGGTTCACGCCGTGGCCGCGTTCATAGACGTCGAGGCCCGCGCCCGCCAATTCGCCCGCGCGCAGCATGCGGGTCAGGGCGTTTTCGTCGATGACTTCGCCCCGCGACGTATTCACGATCACGGCGGTCGGCTTCATCAGCTTCAGCCGCCGGGCGTTCAAGAGGTGGAACGTCGAAGGTGTATGCGGGCAATTGACCGAGATCACGTCCGACAGGCCGACCAGTGCGTCGAGCCGTTCGTGGAAGGTCGCCTCCAACGGTTCCTCCAGCCCGGCATGCAGGCGACGGCGGTTGTGGTAGTGGATGTTCATGCCGAAGGCGCGGGCGCGGCGGGCCATCGCCTGACCGATGCGGCCCATTCCCAGAATGCCCAGCGACTTGCCGCCCAGGCGCGTGCCCAGAAGGGCTTCGGGTGCCCAGCCTTCCCAGACACCGTCCTGCATCTTGGCCATGCCTTCCGTCATGCGCCGCAGCACCGCCAGCATCAGGGCAAGGCCCATGTCTGCAGTATCTTCGGTCAGCACACCGGGCGTGTTCGACACCAGGATACCCCGTTGCCGCGCGGTCGCCACGTCGATGTGATCGACCCCGGCCCCATAATTCGCGATCAGCTTGAGCCGTTCGCCCGCGCCCGCCAACAGCGGCGCATCAATGGTGTCGGTCAGAGTCGGGACCAGAATGTCCGCGTCCTGCAAAGCGGCAAGAAGTGCGGCCCTGTCCAGTGGTTTGTCGCTGCCTACGACCCGGACATCGAACAATTCGGCCATCCGCGCCTCCACATCGGCGGGAAGGCGTCGCGTGACGACAACACTCAGGCGTTTCGTTGACATATGCGGCACGTCCCCCTTTGTCGGCGGCGTCCATGATGGCATCATGGTCCGGACAAGCAAGGGGCATCAGACCCCGCAGTCGCGCGAGCGGGCAGACAAGCAGGACGGCAGGCACATGCGGAACATTCTATCTATTCTGGCCCTGGCCATGCTTCTGGCCGTTCAATCCCTGCTGTTCGCCGTTCCTGCCCATGCACAGGAGGACGGGCGCGGGCCGGTCACCGGGCTGCCCATGCCCCGTTTCGTGTCGATGAAGGTGGACGAGGGATACGCCCGGCGCGGCCCCTCCTCGACACACAGGATCGACTGGGTATTCCAGCGCCGCAACATGCCGCTGCTTCTGGTGGACGAATACGGCCAATGGCGGCGCGTACAGGACCGCGAAGGCGCGGGCGGCTGGATGCATTATTCGCTGCTATCGGGAAATCGCAGCGTCATCGTGGAGCCGGATATAGTCGATCTGTATCGCCGCCCCTCTGCTCAGGCGCCGGTCTCGGCGCGATTGCAGAGCGGTGTCGTGGCCTGGCTGGGCGAGTGCCAGGACGAGTGGTGCATGATCGAGGCGCAAGGCGTCGAGGGCTGGGCCCCGACAACCGCGCTCTGGGGCGTGGCACCGGAAGATGTGGGGCACTGACGCCAGCTTCAGGCGTCACCCAGGGCAGTGTTGAAAGTGGTCGCAAGCTGCTGCCACATGCCTTCGGACCGGGCATTCAAAAGCCGGCCTTCTGTCATGGTCGGATGGTATTCGCTGCCGTCCAGCAGACGCGACACGCCGCCTGCCTCCTGCAGGATCAGAACGCCCGCCGCGTGGTCCCAGACGTTGAGCATCCCGTTCAGGCAGAAGTCCGAGCCACCCAGGACCAGCATCCTGTATTCGTGCAGCGATGCGCCCATGGAATTGGCCCGACGGAACAGAGGCGTCGTCGCGGCTAGAGCGGGCTGGACCGCCAAGGGATAGAGGTATCCGCCGGTGTTGCCGCGCAGGCGGTCATAGGGCGTGTCGTCCTGCAACGTGCTCAGGCGGCGCGATTTGCCCCCGCGATGAAACCACGACCCCGCCCCGCGCGCGGCCACGATCCAGTCATCGAAACTGGGGTCGTAGAGCATGCCCCAGACCGTCACCCCGTCTTCGATCACTGCGGTGATGACGCCGTAGTTGGCGATCCCGTGGGCGTAATTCCAGGTCCCGTCGATCGGGTCGATGATGGTGACGCGCCCCTGTCCCACGCGGTCCAGAAGGCTGCGGTCTTCGGCCACGGCCTCCTCGCCGATAACGGTATCGCCCGGCAGAATGGTGTGGATGCGGGCAGTCAATGCATCTTCGGCGGCCTTGTCGGCGACCGTCACCAGATCGTCGAACGCGGCCTTGGCGTCTATGTCGCCGTCACCCAGATTGCGGAACCGGGGCAGAATTTCCGCCGCAGCGACGTCGCGGACGGCTTGGACGATATCGTTCGATTGGGCGGCGGTCAGGGGCATTGATGTTGTCCAGTCCAGATGGGGTCAAGGCGGGGTTGCGAGGTCAGGCGGCGGCGTCCAGCCCCCGCCCCTTCAGCAAAGCCTCTGCGCCGGGCAGTCTCCCCCGGAAGGCGATGTAGAGATCGGCGGCGTCCCTGGATCCGCCAGTCGACAGGATATGTTCCTCCAGCCTGGTGGCGAGGGTCGGGTCGAACGGATCATTCGCCTCCTCGAAGGCGGCGAAGGCATCGGCGTCCATCACCTCTGACCACATATAGCTGTAGTAGCCGGCAGAATAACCGTCGCCAGAGAAGACATGCGCGAAATGCGGCGTCGCGTGGCGCATCCGGATCGGACGCGGCATCCCGATCGTTTCGAGGATTTCGGCCTGTTTCTGCATCGGATCGGCGGGGGGCGGGCCGTTGTGAAACTCCAGATCGACCAGCGCGGAAGCGACGTATTCCACCGTCGCGAACCCCATATCGTAGGTCGAGGCGGCCAGAAGTCTATCGCGCAGGGCGTCGGGCATCGCCGCGCCGGTTTCGGCGTGGGTGGCGAATTCGGCAAGGACTACGGGAATGTCCAGCCAGTGTTCGTAAAGCTGGCTGGGCAGTTCGACGAAATCGCGTGCGACAGAGGTGCCGCTGATCGACTGATAGGTCACGTCCGACAGCATCTGGTGCAGGGCGTGACCGAATTCATGAAACAAAGTGCGCGCGTCGTCATAGGACAGCAATGCCGGATCGGCATGGGTGAAATTGCAGACATTCACCACGATGGGACGAATGTTGCTGTCGAGTCTGGATTGCGAACGCATCGCACTGCACCATGCACCCGACCGCTTGCTGGGCCGCGCGAAGTAATCGCCGAGGAAGACAGCGACGTGTTCGCCGTCGCGCGTCACTTCCCAGCCCCGCACGTCAGGGTGATAGAACGGGCCGTCCAGCGGTCTGAACTCCAGCCCGAACAGCCGTGTGGCGCAGGCAAAGGCGGCGTCAATCATCCGGTCGAGCTGAAAGAAGGGCTTGAGTTCGGCCTCGTCCAGGTCATGCAACTCCAGACGCCGCTTTTCGGAATAGAAGCGCCAGTCCCACGGCTCCAGCGGGCCCGTGATACCATCCACCTGCGCCATGCGCGCAAGGTGTTCCGCATCGGCCAGCGCCGCCGTCCGCGCCGGATGCCAGACCTGCATCAGCAGGTCCCGCACTGCTTCGGGCGTCTTGGCCATTTCGGTTTCCAGCTTGTAATCGGCGAAGCTGTCATAGCCCAGCAATTGCGCGCGTTCGTGACGCAAGGCCAGGATTTCGGCTGCATGGGTCCGATTGTCGGTCTGGCCCCCGTTGGCACCGCGGGCGACCCAGGCTTCATAGGCTTTCTGTCGCAGGTCCCGGCGGGGCGAGAATTGCAGAAACGGCACGATCAGCGAGCGGTTGAGAGTGATGGCGGGACCGGGGCGGTCGCGTTCCTTACCGGCGGCGCGGGCGGCGGATTTCACGAACTCGGGCAGGCCCGCCAGGTCGTCTTCCGACAGGTCCATGAACCATTCCCGTTCATCCGCCAGAAGGTTCTGGCCGAAGGCGGTGCCCAGAGTTGCAAGGCGCGATTTGATGGCAGTCAGGCGAGCGGCCCTGTCTCCGGTCAGCGCCGCGCCGGAGCGAACGAACCCCCGCCGCGTCAACATCAGCACACGTGCCTGCTCCTCGCTCAGACCCAGCGTATCGCGTCGGCTCCACAGGTCCTCGATCCGGGCGAAAAGTTTGGCGTTGTTGGTTATTTCCGAAGAATAGGCGGATAGTTTGGGGGCCATGTCACGCTGAAGGTCTTCGCGTGCCGGGGTACTGTCGGCCCCGGCAAGGTTGTAGAAGACGCCCGCGACCCGGTCGAGGGTGCGGTCGGCACGTTCCAGCGCTTCGATTGTGTTCTCGAAGGTCGGGGTATCGGGGTTTTCCGCAACTGCGGCGACGGCTTCGCGACCTTCAGCTATGCCTTGATCAAACGCGGGGGCGAAATGTTCGTCTTCGATGGCGGCGAAGGGCGGCAGGGCGAACGGGCCGGACCAGTCGGTCAACAGCGGGTTTGTCATGAGAGGATCTCCTTTTGCCACAAGCTAGGCGCGGCGTGGCGGAGTTGCCAGAGGCGGCGTCCGGCAACACGACAATGTCGCCGGACACGGTTTACCGCACCATGTCAGTCGTCCAGGCGAACCTGAGCGGCCTTGTCGCGGTAATCTTCCTTGGGATCGTTCCCCATCAGCATCTTGATGCCCGCCACAAGGGAGGACCCGTCTTCCCAGATATGCGCGTCTGTTGCATCGTAGCGCACGAGGGTCAGTTCGGGATCGTCCTTGCCATCATACCAGGCGGCGACGAAGGGGTTCCAGAGTCGATCGATAACGGCGCGATCGTTATCGATGACGAGGGTGCCGGTAGCGCTGGCCCAGAGGTCGTGGCCCTTGGAAGCGAAGGTCATGATTCCGACTTTCGCCTTTGCATCCAACGTCTTGCCCAGATCTGTGCCGGTGCTGGTGAAGAACCAGATTGGCCCTTCCTCCCCGTCGATGCTGGCGGTCATCGGACGGGGTTTGACCCCATCGCAGCCGAGAAAGACGGTCATGTCGGATTTCAGGGCCTTCCAGAATTTTCGTTCGAGATCGTTGCTCATCCGGGTCTCCTCGATGTTTGCAGTCTCCTCTGTCAACGTGGTCTGGGTGGCTGGCGTTCCATGGTCGGACACGATTTCCGGGACTGCAATTCGACGGGTGATGTATGGGTGATCTGCGGGTGATGCGCGTCGGACGTGATCCGCGCGAGACCTGCCGCGGGAACCGATGGACACTTCCGCGCGTTGCCCACATCATAATCTGATAATAATCCCAGGAGACCGCCATGAAATCCCGCCTGATCCGTATTCTCGCACTCACGATGCTTCTGCCCACCGTGTCCGGCTGCGCCGCCGCAGCCCTTGGCGCAGGCGGTGCCATCGCCGCCGATACGGTGGCTGAGGACCAGGGCGGCAACCTGTTCTGATATCGGGACTTGGCGGCGCGGCCTTCGTCTGAAACGATACGAACGTCAGCCGGTGACCGCTCCGCTGGGGCGGCCCGGCCACGTTCAATTCAGGAGACGACAATGCTGCGTATCGTACTGGCCATGACACTGCTCACGGGGCTGGCCGCCTGCGAAACCACCAAGGGGTTCATCAAGGACTCGGAGAACGTCGGACAGGCGATCGTCAACGGCGGGTGAGGTGAGGTTGGGCGTCAGTCCGATGGCGCGTGCCAGTGGTGCGCGCCCAAGGTCAGGATAGATTGATTTTCGCCAGAAAATTTAAGATCTGCCACTCATCCACCGAACTTTCAAAAATCACCGTCCCACGCCACTTCACCGCGTGGGCACGCGCCTTTCTGCGAAAGACGCTGACGCCCACCATCCCAAGTCCGCCTCAGATCCGCCTCAGACGCCCGCAAGCCGGACAGCCTTAGCTGTCCATCTTCAACGCATTTATAAACGCCGACTGCGGGATCTCAACTTTCCCGAACTGGCGCATCTTCTTCTTGCCCGCCTTCTGCTTCTCCAGCAGCTTCTTCTTCCGGGTCGCGTCGCCGCCATAGCATTTCGCCGTCACGTCCTTGCGCATCGCCGAGAGGGTTTCGCGGGCGATGACCTTGCCGCCGATGGCCGCCTGGATCGGGATCTTGAACATGTGGCGCGGGATCAGTTCCTTGAGTTTCTCGACCATGGCGCGGCCCCGGGCCTCGGCGCGGTCGCGGTGGACCATCATCGAGAGGGCGTCGACCGGCTCGTCGTTGACGAGGACGGACATCTTGACCAGCGCATCCTCGCGGTAGCCGATCATCTGGTAGTCGAAGCTTGCATACCCTTTGGTAACACTTTTCAGCCTATCGTAGAAATCGAACACCACTTCATTGAGGGGGAGATCATAGACGACCATGGCGCGGGGCCCGGCATAGGTCAGGTCCATCTGGATGCCGCGCCGGTCCTGGCAGAGTTTCAGCACGTCGCCGAGGTAGTCATCGGGCACGAGGATGGTGGCCTTGATGCGCGGCTCCTCCAGATGATCGACGTGGGTCAGGTCGGGCATGTCGGCGGGGTTGTGCAGCTCGGTCATGGTGCCGTCGCGCATATGGATGTGATAGACGACCGAGGGCGCGGTGGTGATCAGGTCGATGTCGTATTCGCGTTCGATGCGGTCCCGGATGACCTCCAGATGCAGCAGGCCGAGGAATCCGCAGCGGAAGCCGAAGCCGAGGGCGGCCGACGATTCGACCTCGAAGCTGAAGGACGCGTCGTTGAGGGCGAGTTTGTCGATGGCGTCGCGCAGGTCTTCAAAAAGGGCGGAGTCGACGGGGAACAGGCCGCAGAACACGACGGGCTGCGAGGGTTTGAAACCGGGCAGCGCCTTGTCGGTGCCGCGCTTTTCGTGGGTGATGGTATCACCCACGCGCGTGTCGCGGACCTGTTTGATGGAGGCGGTGAGGAAGCCGATCTCGCCCGGACCCAGTTCGTCGATTTCGGTCATCGGCGGGCGGAACACGCCGATGCGGTCGACGTGGTGGGTGGTGTTGTTGGACATGAAGCGGACGCGGTCGCCCTTTTTCAGCCGCCCGTCGATGATGCGGACAAGCACGATGACGCCCAGATAGCTGTCGTACCAGGAATCGACGAGCATGGCCTTGAGCGGTGCGTCGATGTCGCCCCTGGGCGCGGGAAGGCGGTCGACGACGGCCTGCAGCGTTTCGCGGATGCCCTGCCCGGTTTTGGCGGAGACCAGCAGCGCGTCGGAGGCGTCGATGCCGATGACATCCTCGATCTGTTCGCGGACGCGGTCAGGCTCTGACGCGGGCAGGTCGATCTTGTTGAGGACGGGGACGATCTCGTGGTCGGCGTCGATGGCCTGATAGACGTTGGCCAGCGTCTGCGCCTCGACGCCCTGGGTCGAGTCGACGACCAGCAGGGAGCCTTCGACGGCGCGCATCGACCGCGACACTTCGTAGGCGAAGTCGACGTGGCCGGGGGTGTCGATCAGGTTGAGGACGTAGGTCAGCCCGTCCGCTGCGATAAAGTCGATGCGGACAGTATTGGCCTTGATGGTGATGCCGCGTTCACGCTCGATATCCATGGAGTCGAGCATCTGTTCCTTCATGTCGCGCAGGGCGACAGTGTTCGTCTCCTGGATCAGACGGTCGGCGAGCGTCGACTTGCCATGGTCGATATGCGCGACGATCGAGAAATTGCGGATACGGGCGAGGTCGGTCGTCATTTGGGCGGCCTGTCGGTAAGGGTTCCGAAGGCAGATACAACGGGGTTCGGGCGGCGGAAAGGGGGTCGGGTATCGCGACCCTGCCGTGGCGGCCCGAACCGACCCGGCGCAGGGCCGGATCGGACAGGACGATTACACCTTCGGCGCGCATGCGGACGATCAGTGGAGCGAGGCCACGTTGACGTCGTGTCCCGCGGTATGGCCGACCCTGCGACCGAGCCGGGTGGGGACGTGTCCGAGGTGAGGGCGGTCCCCCTGCCCCGGACGGGAACGGTTATTCGGCGGCCTGTTTGCCTCTGATGCTCTGGGCCGAGGCAAGGCCGGGGGCATTGGATTTGCCGCCAAGCTTCTCGCGCACCTTGGCTTCGATCTTGTCGCCCGTGGCGCCGTCGATGTTGCGCCAGTATTCGAAGGCGCGTTGCAGCACCTTTTCGCTGACGCCGTTGCTCAGGTGTCCGGCGGCATTCGTCACCAGCCGGTCGCGGGCGGCGTCGTCCATCACGTCGCGCACCAGGATGCCGGCCTGACTCCAGTCGTCGTCGTCCTCGCGCAGGGTGTAGGCCTGACGGACCATGTCACCGTCGGCATGCCAGAGCCCGGCTTCGGCACCGGGATCGGGCTGTGCCGAGGGGCCGCCGTAGGAATTGGGCGCATAGACCGGGTCCGAGACCTTTTCCGTGCGTCCCGCGCCGTCCTTCGAATAGCTGTGGACCGGCACCTGTGGCTTGTTCACCGGAATCTGCTTGTAGTTCACACCCAGCCGGGCGCGGTGGGCGTCGGCATAGGAAAAACCCCGCGCCAGCAGCATCTTGTCCGGCGACAGTCCGATACCGGGCACCATGTTGTTCGGCTCGAAGGCCAGTTGCTCGATCTCGGTGTGGAAATCGGTCGGGTTGCGGTTCAGAACCAGTTTGCCGACTTCCATCAGGGGGTAGTCCGCATGGGGCCAGACCTTGGTCAGATCGAAGGGGTTGAGGTGATAGGTCCTGGCGTCCTCGTAGGGCATGACCTGCCATTTGAGGGTCCAGCTTGGCGGGTTTCCATCCTGGATCGCGGTGAAGAGATCGCGGCGGTGGTAGTCGCCGTCCATTCCGGCGAGCTTGTCGGCCTCGTCCTGGCTCAGGTAGGCGTTGCCGTCACCCTGATCGGTGTGGAAGTGGAACTTCACCCAGAACCGCTCGCCGTCGGCATTGGTCAGCGAATAGGTGTGGCTCGAGTAGCCATTCATCTCGCGCCAGGACTTCGGGATGCCGCGGTCCCCCATGAGATATGTCACCTGATGGGCGCTTTCGGGCGACAGGGTCCAGAAATCCCACTGCATGTCGTGGTCGCGCATGTTGTTGTCGGCACGGCGCTTCTGGCTGCGGATGAAGTGCTGAAACTTCAGCGGGTCGCGGATGAAGAAGATGGGCGTGTTGTTTCCGACCATGTCGAAATTGCCGTCCTCGGTATACATCTTGACAGAGAAGCCGCGCGGATCGCGCCATGTGTCGGGGCTGCCCCGTTCACCGGCGACGGTCGAGAAACGGACCGCGACATCGCAGGATGCGCCGGGCTGAAAGATCGCGGCCTTGGTATAGCGGGTGACGTCCTGCGTGATCTCGAAGGTGCCGAATGCGCCGGAGCCCTTGGCGTGGGGCTGACGCTCGGGAATACGTTCCCGATTGAAGTTCGCCATCTGTTCCAGAAGGTAGGCATCATGCAGGAGAATCGGCCCGTCCGGGCCGACGGTCAGCGAATGTTCATCGCTTTGGACGCGGATGCCCGCATCCGTAGTGGTAGGGGGACCATTCTTGCGGTCGGTCATGGCTCTCTCCGATGTTTGGATACGTCTAGACAAACCGCCAGCGGGGGCGGAACGTTCCCATATCGGGGTAAAAGTCGTGAACGGGGACCGGCGGCACGTCGGTGGCCTTCAGCGAACGGCTGCGATCCGGCGTTACGTGGCGGTGCCGCCGGATTTGACTGGAGCGGCATTTTTTGCAAGGGCGGCAGCAGATAAATCGGATCCATGCCTTCATCGGTCACCTGCTCGTGCAGGACGACGAGGTTTCGCCGCAACAGAGATCGCTCCTGTCGCCGCGCCGTGCCATTCAGCCGCAGGCCCGGGGCGGAGCGGCGCGGAACGTGCCATTGACATGCCGCCCGCCGTGCCCCAAATGCCTCTCAACCCCGCCCCTTGGGCCGCGTGAGCCGGGTGTCCGATGACGGACATCCTCAGCGACGGGCGGGTTTGCTTCCCCAAGGATCACGCCAGGGCAGCGCGACCTGACCCCATGACGGGGCGCGTCGTGACCCCTCCCCCGCGTTCCACCGGGAACGCCGTTACGCGCATCGGCGCGAAGGAAAAGTACATGGATTTCGACATGCTGGGGCTGAAGCCTCGCCTGATTACCGCCCTGAACGACATGGGCATCAAGGACCCGACCCCGATCCAGAAGCAGGCCATTCCGCCGGCGCTGGACGGGCGTGACGTCATGGGCCTTGCCCAGACCGGAACCGGCAAGACCGCCGCATTCGGCCTGCCGCTGATTCAGCATCTCATGGAGGGCGATGTGCGCCCGAACCCGCGCTGCGCCCGCGCGTTGATCCTGGCCCCCACGCGCGAGTTGGTGAACCAGATCGGCGAGAGCCTGGACGGGTTCATCAAGGGCAGCCACATGAAGGTCGCCAAGGTTGTCGGCGGCGTCGGCATCAACCCGCAGATCAAGCGGCTGGAACGTGGCGTGGACCTGCTGGTCGCGACACCCGGACGCCTGATCGACCTGATGGATCGCGGTGCGGTCAACCTGTCCGAGAGCCATTTTCTGGTTCTGGACGAGGCTGACCAGATGCTGGACATGGGCTTTATCCACGCGCTGAAGAAGATCGCCCTGAAGCTGCCGAAAGAGCGTCAGACCCTGCTGTTCTCGGCGACGATGCCGAAGGACATGGAAAGTCTGGCCGCGACATATCTGGACAAGCCGGTTCGGGTGCAGGTCGCGACTTCCGGTCAGACCGCAGACAAGATCGAGCAGTCGATCCACTATATCGCCAAGTCTGAAAAGCCCGGACTTTTGCTGGACCTGCTGCGCGACCACCCGAACGAGGCGGCGCTGGTTTTCGCGCGCACAAAGCACGGGTCGGACCGTCTGGCCAAGCAGTTGACCGGCGCGGGCGTCAATGCCGTCGCGATCCACGGCAACCGCAGCCAGGGTCAGCGGACCCGCGCGCTGGAGGCGTTCACCAATGGCGATGCGCCGGTTCTGGTGGCAACGGATGTGGCCGCGCGGGGTCTGGATATCCCGGTTGTCAAGCACGTCTATAACTACGAACTGCCGAACGTGCCCGAAACTTACGTTCACCGCATCGGGCGGACAGCGCGGGCCGGGCGCGAGGGTGCCGCGATCACATTGTGCGCGCCCGACGAAATGGGCGAGCTGAAGGACATCGAGAAGGTCATCAGGGGGTCGATCCCTGTGGCATCCGGCAGCCGCTGGACGCCGGCGCAGGAGGAGGCCAAGCCCAAGCAGAACCGGGGCGGTGGCGGCGGTCGTCGTCAGGGCGGCGGCGGTCAGCGTCAGGGCGCCCCCAAGGGCGCACGCCCCGGCGGCGGTGGCGGCAATCGCCGTCGGCGTCCCCGGCAGAGCGCCTGAGGCACGGCGTGGCATCTCCGACTTGCCCTGCGCCGACGCGCGGGGCAATCTGATGCCACCAGCCCGGAGGCCTGAAATGACGCGTTTTTCTGCTCGAATCGCCCTGATTCTGACGTTTGCGATGCTGTTTCCAGGTTCGCTTGCGGCGCAGGAAACGGGTGAGCGGTTGCAGATCGTGGCCCCCGAAGGCTTTGTCGAATACCGCAGCAGCGGCGTGAACGGGACGGCATTGATAGAGTTCGTACCTGACGGACAGACGACCGAAGACTGGACACAGAAGGTATCGCTTCAATTCCTGCCGTCGATCCAGGAGCCGGTCGCTTTCACCGACGCCGTCTCGCAGTCCGTCATGCAGGCCTGCGCCAGTGCGGAAGTCGCGCAGATCTCGCAACCGACCGAAGCCGGACATGCCACCTCGCTGATCCTTGTCGGCTGCCCGCTGTCGCCCGCGACGGGCAAGCCCGAGTATTTTCTGATGAAGGCCATTGCCGGACACGATCGTCTGTATGTCGTGCAGATGGCATGGGCCGGGCCGCGCCCCACGCCGGACGATGTGACGACATGGTCCGTCTGGCTGCGGCGTGTCGTGGCGTGTGACGAAGGAAGCACGGAGGCCGCCTGCGCAGGTGGCTAGAACGGGCGCGGTCCGATAGTCGATTGCCTGTCGGCGACAGCTCTGGCATTGTTCGGTCAAAACATATGACCGGAGGCCTGAGCAGCTTATGAATCCGATCAAGAAAGCCCCCCTGGCACTGCTTCTGGTGCTGTCTGCCTGTGGCGGAAGCGGTGCCGTAGGCGGTGGCCCGCGCGATGCGCCGATCCGAAGTTTCGCGACCGGCCCGATCTATTCCGCCTGTAATGCTTCGGACCGCAATGCGGCCTCCAGAAGCCTCTGCGGTTGTATTCAGGCATCGGCCAATACGATTTTGAGCAAGGGTGAACAATCGCGTGCGGTGCAGTTCTTCCGCGATCCGCAAAAGGCGCAGGACGTGCGCCAGTCCGAGCGCGCGCGCGATGAACGCTTCTGGAAACGCTACAGGCAGTTCGTCGAAGTATCGGAACGCGCCTGTGCGTAACGGCGGATTGGCCGCCCTGCTGGCCATCTCCCTTGGCGCGCCTTCCCTGATTGCCATGCCCGCGATGGCGGCTGAAACGCTGCGGTTTTTCCCACCCGACGGGTTTACCGGCGTCCATGTCAGCGAAAGCGACACGGTCCGCCTGTCGGAATATGTGCGCGACGGCGAAGCGCTGGACGGCTGGACGCATGCGATAACGGTTGCGGAACTTCGCGGGACCGGTTGGACCGCGTCGGAATACGTCAGTCAGTTGCAGGCTGATCTGGCGGCGAGTTGTTCGCAGGCATTCGAGATGTCCCCCGACACGTTCGAAGCGGGGGGGCGCACATCCACCATCTCGATCCACGCCTGTCCCAACATGGACATCAGCGGTCGCCCGGAGATCGACCTTGTCCGGGTGATCGAGGGTGCGGACGACAAGTTGTTCGTGATCCAGCGCAGCTGGGTCATCAGCCCGCCGAATGAAGAGTTGCTGGAATGGTCGGACTGGATTAGGGCGTTGCAGGTCTGCGACGATGACGGCTGCGCCTGAACGGATCGCCGCAGTCACGGGACCGGCCAGTTCACTGCGCCTGACGTGCGACGCATGAAACGCATCGTGATCTTATCCGGCGCGGGGCTGAGCGCGGAATCCGGCCTGGGCACGTTCCGCGACGTGGACGGATTATGGACGCGCTACGATCTGGAGGACGTGGCCACACCGGGCGGCTTCGCCCGCGACCCCGCCCTGGTCCACGACTTCTATAATGCGCGCCGGGCCAACATGGCGGCGGCCCGGCCGAACGCGGCGCATGAGGCACTAACGCGGCTGTCGAAGCACGGGGACGTCATGCTGGTCACACAGAACATCGACGACCTGCTGGAGCGTGCCGGCGCCACCGACGTGATCCACATGCACGGAGAGCTTGCGCGGGCGCTGTGCCATGCCTGCGGTGCACGGTGGGTTGCGCCGCCGGTCATGTCGGCGGATGCCCCCTGTCCTGTCTGCAACGCGGCCGCCACCCGGCCCGACGTCGTCTGGTTCGGCGAAATGCCCTATCACATGGACCGCATCGAGGCGGCACTGGCACGGGCCGATCTGTTCGTGTCGATCGGCACCTCCGGCACGGTCTACCCAGCGTCGGGCTTCGTGGATTTGGCGCGGATGGCTGGTGCCGGGACACTTGAGTTGAACCTCGCGGCCTCGGGCGGGCGCTTTGACGCGGTGCGCGAGGGAGCCGCGACGAATGTAGTGGTGGAATGGGTGGCGGAGGTTCTGGACGATGCCTGACCTCCGCCGGTTTCGTCACCAATCAACGCGACGCTCCCACGTCTGGTGGAGCGGATGATCGTCCGCCTTACGGCGCATATGCTCGATATACATGCTTTCATGCGTCGGCATCGGTTTGGCGGGCGGTTTCGATATATGATGCCTCCGCTCACTGCGCGAGAAGAGTGTCTTTAGCGAGAGTTTCATGTCGACCTCCTGATACTTGCTGATAGATCTATCATTGCGCCACTTGATGCGATCCGGCAAAGTAATACGAAACACGATATGTTAGCTGAGGTATCGTATGGAATGGTCGCGACTGCCACCGCTGGCCGCGCTGCGCGCCTTTGAAGCGGCCGCCCGCTGTCGCAGCTTTACGCGCGCCGCGCAGGAGCTGAACGTTACCCATGCGGCCATCGCCCAACATGTTCGCAAGCTGGAAACTGCCCTTGCGCACAGCCTCGTCGTGCGCGACGGGCGCGGCATCGCGGTCACACCCGCCGGGGTGCATCTGGCCGAGGCGCTTACCCTGGGGTTCGGCACAATCGGCGCGGCGGTTGACCGGCTTCAGGCCGACGCCGAGACGCGGCCCCTGTCGCTTTCGGTCACGCCCGCTTTCGCCGCAGGCTGGCTTATGCCGCGGATCGGTGACTTCTGGACGCGCCACCCGGATATTCCGCTTAACATTCAACCAAACGTCGAAGTGTCTGATCTGCGCCGTGACGGAGTAGACATGGCGATCCGGCACGGCGACGGCATATGGCCCGGATTGGATGCCGAGTTGCTGACCGATGGTGACCACTGGGTCGTCGTGCATCCGGACCTGCTGGGCGAATGCCAACCGTCCTGCCTTGGCGACCTTCTGCACCTGCCCTGGCTGCTGGAGCATTACATGTTGGAGCGGCGCGCCATGATCGAACGGGAAGGCATCGACCTGGATGATGTTCGGATGCAATTGATGGAAACGAACTGGATGGTGCTGGCGGCGGCGCAGGCGGGGCATGGCGTGACCGTCCAGCCCAAGTCGCTGGTGGACCGCGACGTCGCAGCGGGCACATTGGTCAAGGTCTGCGAGCTGAACGGCGGATCGTTGGGATATTACCTCGTCACCCTGCCCGGTCGCGTCTCGCCCCGCTTGCGGACACTGCGGCGATGGCTGCACGGACAGGTCGGCAACCGCTGAACAAAAAAAGGGGGCCCAAAGGCCCCCGATTCACATATCTGACAAAGATCAGGCTTCCAGTGCAGCCGCCGTGTCGGAAGACTTGGCGATGTCCTTCTTGATCTTAAGCGCCCGGTCGGACAGGTTGACGTCCTTTTCCTTGGCAAGGAAAGCGTCCAGACCGCCACGGTGATCGACGGTGCGCAGCGCGGCCGCCGAGATGCGCAGCTTGAAGCTGCGACCCAGCGTTTCGGACTGAAGCGACACGTCGTTCAGGTTGGGCAGGAACCGGCGACGCGTTCTGTTATTCGCGTGGCTGACATTGTTGCCCGACATCGGGCCTTTTCCGGTGAGTTCGCAAACGCGCGACATGGGCCACCTCGGGTTTAAGGGTTCATAAAAACAGGTGCAGGGCCGATCAGACGGCCCCGCAGTCGCGGCGTGATAGGCTTAAGGGACAGGGGCGTCAAGGCGGAACATCGGGTTCGGTGTCCCTGCGCGGTATCAGATTCCCAGATCGTCCAGCAGATCGCGTGCGGCGGCGCGGGCGGCACGGCGGCCTTCGGCGACGTCGCGGGCCAGGCGCGTCATGTCTGCGCGCACCTCGGGCGTGTCCAGACGGGCCAACAGACCGGCGCGAACTTCTTCGCGGAACCAGTGCGCGGCCTGCTCGGCGCGACAGGTCGCCCAGTGGCCGTTGTCACGCCGCCAAGTGGCCAGCGTCTGCATCTGCTCCCATGCATCCGCCAATCCCGATGATTCGAGGGCAGAGACGGCCATCGCCCTGGGAAACCCTTCGGGGTCGTTCGGGCGCTTGCGAAGCAGCCGCAAGGCACCCGCGTAATCGGCGACAGTCCGGGTGGCCGTAGATTTCAGGTCGCCATCGGCCTTGTTGACCAGAATCAAGTCGGCGATTTCCATGATGCCGCGCTTGACCCCCTGCAACTCGTCCCCGCCCGCGGGTGCCAGCAACAGAACGAACAGGTCCGAGATTTGCGCCACCATGGTTTCGGACTGACCGACGCCGACGGTTTCGATCAACACGATGTCAAACCCCGCCGCCTCGCACAGGGCCACCGCCTCGCGGGAACGGCGTGCGACACCGCCCAGGTGGCTGGCGGCAGGGGATGGGCGGATGAAGGCGTTCGCGTCACGGCTCAGATGTTCCATCCGCGTCTTGTCGCCCAGAATGGACCCGCCGGTGCGCGCGCTGCTGGGATCGACCGCCAGGACAGCGACCCGCTTGCCCTGCCCCGTCAGCATCAGACCGAATGCTTCGACGAAGGTCGATTTGCCGACACCGGGTGTGCCGGACAGGCCGATGCGCAACGCTTCGCGTCCTGTGTCGCGCAATCCGTCCAGCAGGGCGGCGGCCCGTTCCCGATGATCGGGGCGTGTGCTTTCGACCAGCGTAATCGCGCGGGCCAGTGCCCGGCGGTCGCCGGACAGGATCGGGTCGTGCAACGGGTCATGCGTGGTCATGGGGTTCGGGATGCCCGGCGCGTCGTGGGTTTGCAAGCGCCGCGCGCAATGCCGTAGGGAAGCGTCATCCGCGCCACGGGAGGCCCGACTTGTTCAGCGATCTGCCCATCGAAGAGGTGCTGCCAGAGCTTCTGGCGGCGCTGTCGGCACGAGGCGTTGCGGTTCTTCAGGCTCCTCCGGGGGCAGGCAAGACGACCCGCGTGCCCTTGGCGATGCTGCCCCTAGTCGAAGGTCGGATCATCCTGTTGGAGCCGCGACGGCTGGCGACCCGTGCCGCCGCCGCCCGCATGGCCGAGACGCTGGGCGAGGCCGCAGGGCAGACCGTCGGCTACCGGATGCGCGGCGCGTCGCAGGTGTCGAGGGCCACCCGGATCGAGGTCGTGACCGAAGGCATCCTGACCCGGATGATCCAGTCCGATCCGGAGTTGCCTGGCGTTGGCGCGCTGATCTTTGACGAATTCCACGAACGCTCGCTGAACGGCGACCTGGGGCTGGCCCTGGCGTGGGAAGCACGGCAGGTGTTGCGGCCCGATCTGATGCTTCTGGTGATGTCGGCCACGCTGGATGCGGACCCCGTAGCCGAAATGCTGGGCGCGCCGGTCGTGACGTCCGACGGACGCAGCTTCCCGGTCGAACGGCGCTGGCGGGATCGCCCTCCTGTCGCGGGGCAGCCCTTCGAGGCGCAGGTCGCTGCGTTGATAGCAGAGGCCATGACTGCGAGCGACGGCGACGTGCTGGCCTTCCTGCCCGGCGAGGGCGAAATCCGCCGCTGTGCCGCGCTGCTGTCCGGTATCGCCGCCGATGTGCGTCCCCTGTACGGCGCGCTGCCCTTCGCCGAACAGCAGGCCGCGATCCTGCCCGGTCCGCGCCGTCGTGTCGTGCTGGCCACATCCATCGCCGAAACCTCGCTGACCATCGAAGGCGTGCGCGTGGTGGTCGACGGCGGGCTTGCCCGGCGCGCCCGGTTCGACGCGGCATCGGGCATGTCCCGGCTGGTGACGGAACGTGTCACGCGCGCCGAGGCCACGCAGCGGGCGGGCCGTGCCGGGCGGGTCGCAGCGGGTCTGGCCTTTGCCAACTGGACGCGCGGCGAAGAGGGCGGGATGCACGCCTTTCCCGGCCCGGAAATCGCCAATGCCGATCTGGCCGGACTGGCGCTGGAACTGGCCGTCTGGGGCGGAGGCGGTGCGATCGAACACGATCTTGCGTTTCTGACGCCCCCTCCCGAGGGCGCACTGGCCGAGGCGCGGGTCCTGCTGACGGACCTGGGGGCGCTGAACGAGGGGCGCATCACCGGCCATGGCCGTGCGCTGTCCCGTCTGCCGCTGCATCCGCGGCTGGGGCATATGGTGCTGAACGGCGGTGGGGGGGCCGCGAATGTCGCCGGGGTGCTGTCGGTGCGGATGCCCCCCGGATCGGTTGATCTGACCGATGTCTTGCGCGCACCGTCCCGCGAAGCGCGGGCGGAGGCCAGACGATTGCGCCGGTTCGAGGCGGGACCGTCGCTGTCCGATGCGCAGCGGCTGGCACTGGCCTATCCAGACCGGGTCGGCTTGCGGCGCGCCGGAGATGCGCCGCGCTGGCTTTTGTCGGGCGGCAAGGGCGCCAGGATGCAGATCGGCGACGTATTGTCCGGGGCGCGGCTGATCGTAGCCTGCGATCTGGATGGCGATCCGACAGAAGCCCGTGTGCGGCGCGCGCTGTCGATCACCGAAGCGGAGTTGCGCGCGGTTCTGGGGGATCGCATCGGCTGGATCAATCTGTGTCACTGGTCGACCCGGCATCGGCGGGTCGAGGCCCGGCGGCAGGAGCGTCTGGGTGCCATCGCTCTGGACGATCGACCCTGGACGGATGCGCCGCCCGACAAGGTCGCCGCAGCCGTGCTGGACGGGGTGCGGGCCTTGGGACTGGCTTGCCTGAACTGGACGCGGCGCGCCCGACTTTACCGTTCACGGATCGCGGCGGCGGGGCTGCGCGACGTGTCCGACGCGGCCCTGTTGAACGAATTGGAAGACTGGCTGTTGCCAATGCTGGACGGGGTCCGCGATGCGGAAGATCTTGGGCGGCTGGATCCGTTCGACGCGTTGCAGGGCTGGCTTGGATGGGAGGATGCGCGGCGGCTGGAGGACATTGCCCCGGCACATTACCGGTCGCCGCTGGGACGCAGGGTGCCGATCGACTATGGCCCCGACATACCAACGATATCGCTGCGCCTGCAGGAAGTCTTCGGCGAAACGCGGCACCCGCACGTCGGACAGACCGCCCTGCGAATGGAACTGCTGTCGCCCGCGCAACGCACCCTAGCGGTCACGCAGGACCTGCCGGGCTTCTGGGCCGGGGCTTACGCCGATGTGCGCAAGGACATGCGTGGGCAGTATCCGCGACATCCCTGGCCGGAGGACCCGACCATCGCGGTGCCCACAACGCGGGCGAAACCGCGCGGAACCTGACGGCAGAGCCTCCGGAGGGAATATGTTCCGAGCAAGGACAGATCAGGCAAGGAGATCGGCCATCAGGGCGGAGTCCGGATTGCGCAGGTCGTCGATGACATCGAAATGGTGGCGCGCTGGCATTTGTCGCAGCGGAACTGTCCATGCGGCGGCCAGGGCCCCGGCCTGCCAGAGGAAAGCGGGACGTTCGGACACGCCAACATGGATCGTGACCTTCGGACCCTGGATCGGCTGGCCGAAGATGGGGCTTTCGGCGGCAGCTTCGGCCATATCGAGGCGCAGGTCGTCGTTCAGGGTCAGCGCCACCAGGGGGCGCAGGTCGGCGACCGGGCTGATGGGCACGCAGGTGGCGATACGCCCGGCACAGGTCGGCGTGGCGTCGGCCATGACAGCGCGGGCGACAAGGTGGCCCCCGGCGCTGTGCCCAGTCAGCCGGATCGGGCCGTCGATGCGAGCGGCAGCGCAGTAGATGGCTTTCGCGACCAGACGGGTGATGTCGGCGAGGCGAACGGTTGGGGCCAGCGGATAGCCGATGACGGCGACGGCGTGATCGCGGATCAGCGCGCCTTCCGCGAAGTGCGACCAGTCTGACTTTCCGAAGGCCCGCCAATAGCCACCGTGCACGAAGACCACGAGGCCCTTGGCCGGGCGTTCAGGATGGAACAGGTCGAAGGCCGCGCCCGGCAGGTCGGCATAGGCGATGTCCAGATCGGCACGGACGCGGACGCGGAAGGCGGCGGCTTCGGCTTGCCAGCGGAGCGGATAGTCAGCAGCGCCGTCGATATAGGCGGCGTTGGCATAGGCATCGTCGAGTGCGGCGCGATCCATGTGTTGCCAGCCGTTCATGCGCGGCTTGAGAACGAAAAAGGGCGCCCGCCTTGGGACGCCCGATGTTCGGTGGACTGATGATCGGAGATCAATGCAGCTTGGCGGCGACCGTATCGATGGACTGGTCGATCAGCGTGTTGGCTTCAGCGGCAGACATCTGTTTGGCGACGACTTCACCGGCGGCTGCGATGGCAACCGTAATGGCGGTATCACGAACTTCGCGCACGGCGGCGTTCTGTGCGCTTTCAATCTGATCTTCGGCGGCGGCCATCCGGCGCGCCACCGAGGTCTGCAGGTCGATCTTGGCCTGATCGCCTGCGGCGGTCGCCTCGGCCTTGGCGGTGGCCAGGATCTGGTCGGCCTGATCACGGGCATCGCGGGTCTTGCGTTCGTAGGATGCCAGCAGCGCCTGGGCTTCGTCACGCAGGGCACGGGCTTCGTCAAGATCGTTGCGAATACCCTTGGAGCGGTCGTCCAACATGCCCGTCAACATCGAGGGGATCTTGAAATACAACAGGATCGCGATGAAAACCAGGAAGCCCAGAACAACGATGAAATCGGTGTTCTCAAGACTGAAAAATGAGCCGGGCGCAGCGAAGGCAGGCGTCGCGGACAAAAGGGCGAGAGGCAGGATAAAGCGCATTATTCAGTTCCCCTTCACACGGGCGTCGACGGCGGCATTGACGGTCGCGGCATCGGCTTTGCCACCCAGCGCGGTGACGATTTCGGAGGCAACATCACGCGCCACCTGGGCGACGCTGGCAGCGGCACCCGCGCGAATCTCGGTGATCTGCTTTTCGCTCTCGGCAGCTTTGGCGCCGATTTTCTCGTCGGCCACGGCGATTGCGGCATCCAGGTCGGCCTTGATGGCGGCCCGTGCTTCGCCCGAAATGCGCTGCGCTTCCGCACGGGCATCGGTGAGGGCCTTTTCATAGGCCGCTTCCGCCTCGGTTGCCTGACGCTTGAGGTCTTCGGCGGCGGCAAGGTCGTTGGAAATCGTACCTGATCGTTCTGCCAGAACGGCGCTGACGCGCGGCAGGGCGATACGGGTCAGGATCAGGAAGATGGCAACCAGTGCGACAATCAGCCAGAAGATCTGGTTGGCGAACCACGCATCGCACAGCTGCGGCATGCCGATGGCACTGCCGCCGTCATCAACGCAGCTGCCTGCAAGTTCGAGGTCAATCGTATCGATGGCCATGGTCCGGTCCCGTCAGGTCGGTGGAGCGAAGCCAGGGCTTCGCGGGGTCCCGGCGGGCGGCACCTGTGCCCCCCGCCGATCGTAAGGATCTTAGCATTGCCGGTCTTAGACGGCGAACATCAGAAGCAGCGAGACGAGGAAGGCGAAGATGCCCAGAGCCTCGGCAAAGGCGATGCCGATGAAAAGCGTCGCGGTCTGCGCGTTGGCAGCCGAAGGGTTGCGCAGGGCACCGGCCAGGAAGTTCCCGGCGACATTGCCCACACCGATGGCGGCCAGGCCCGAGCCGATGGCGGCCAGACCGGCACCGGCAAATTGACCCAGGGCGGAAGCGGCTTCGAGTTCCATATGATTTCTCCTTACGATGGAATTTCTGGAAGATGAGGTGTGCGGCCCGTCAGTGCGACGGGTGCAATGCGTCCTTGAGGTAAACGCATGTGAGGATGGTAAAGACGTAGGCCTGAATGAAGGCGACCAGCACCTCGAGCCCGAAGATGGCGGTGATCGCCAGGACCGAGACCGGCGCGATGGCCGTGATCGCGGCAAAGCCCGCGAAAACCTTGATAACCGCGTGACCGGCCATGATGTTGCCTGCCAATCGAATGGAATGGCTGACCGGACGCACGAAGTACGAAATCAGCTCGATGATCGCCAATATCGGACGCAGTGCGAGCGGCGCGGAGCTGACCCAGAACAGTCCCAGAAACTTCATGCCGTTCTTGACGAAGCCTACCACGGTCACCGTCAGGAAGACGGCAAGCGCCAGAAAGGCGGTCACGGTAATCTGGCTGGTCGGCGACGCCGACGTGGGGATCAGCGCAACGAAGTTGGCGAACAGGATGAACAGAAACAGCGTGAAGATGTAGGGGAAGAACTTGACGGCCTCTTTACCGGTTACATCCTCGACCATCTTGAAGACGAAGCCATATGTCAGCTCGGCCACCGATTGCGACCGGCCCGGCACGATGGCACGGCCACGGGTGCCCAGAACGAACATCAGCACGACGCAGAGCACCGCCAGGGCCATCCAGAACGTCAGGTTGGTAACCGTGTACCAGTAAACCGGATCGCCGTATTCCCCGAACAGCGGCTTGATCATGAACTGATCCATCGGGTGGAAGGCCAATTCGCTTTCACCCTCCACACTGAAAAGCACTGAAATGACAATCAATGCGACGATGACCACCGCGAAGAATACAAGAATGCTCACCTCAGTCGTCCCCATCGTTCGGCGCACCTGCGCCCGGTTGTTTAAGGGCGGCTTCGGCATCGAACCGGCCCTGTATTTCGCGCGCGGAGCTGATCATCGTCTTCACACCGGCCGCAAAGCCCAGAAGCACGAACACGATCATCAGCCAGGGCGTTGTGCCCAGAAGATAATCCAGTCCGTAACCGATCCCGAACCCGATCCCCAGGCCCGCCACCAGCTCGATCACCATCCGCCAGGCCAGTTGAGCCTGGGAATAATGCTCCTCCATGTGGTCTTTGGCCTGAACCGGGCGCTTTGCCGCCAGCTTCGCCTCAAGGGCGCGCAGACGGTCGGCGTCGGTATCGTCGGACATCGGGAAACCCCATGGAAGTCGGAGGCGGTCTACGGGGCTGCGGCCACCGAGTCAACGGAATGAATTCTATAGTTAAATCAATAATTTAATCTGTTCATTTTTTGCCGAAATCCGCCTGTTTGCGCCTGACCAGACATTCAACCTGTCGGTTAAACGTTCTTGACGGCCCATGCTGCCGGATGCACCCCTGCGCTTATGTCAGACACCCTGTCCCCGGTCTTCGCGGCGCTGGCCGACCCGACGCGACGCACGATCCTTGCCATGCTTCTGGAAGACGACATGGCGGTCACGGATGTGGCGGCCCCGCTCGCGATCTCGCTGGCGGGGGTCAGCAAGCATCTGACCGTGCTTGCGCGCGCGGGACTGATCCAGCAGGAACGCCGCGGTCGCGTCGTCTGGTGTAAACTGGACCCCGATGCGCTGCGGAGTGCAAGCGTCTGGATGCAGGGCTTCGGACAATTCGATAGTGTGGATCTGGAGGCGCTGGAGGCGTTTCTGGAAATGACGCCCCCGCCGCAGGATTAGCCTGCGTTGCGGTTCGGCATCAGGAAAATCTCGCGCACATCGGCCCGTGCGGGGGCATCCAGCGCATGCATCACGGCATCCGCCACGTCCGAGGGGTGCAGGCGACTGTCGTCCGGTTCATCGAAGAATTCCGTATCGACCATGCCGGGGGCCACAACGGTGCAACGCCCGCCCCACTCCGACATTTCCTCGGCAAGGTTACCCGCGAACCCGTGGACAAACCACTTAGCCGCGCCGTAAATCGACCCTTTGATGTGCCTCCGGCCCGCCGCAGATCCGGTCACGACAAAATGCCCCTTGCGCTTGCGCAGATACGGCAGCGCGGCGTGCGCAGTATACAAAACACCCATGACATTCGCATGGATCATATCATGCCATTCGGCAGGGTCTCCGCCTTCCGTGCCCGATGCGGTTACACCTGTGCCCGCATTCGCGAAGGCCGCGTCTATGCCGCCGAATTTGCCTGTCAGCCGGTCCAGCGCGGCGGCCTGCGCGTTTCTGTCGGCGACATCCCCTGGCAATGCCAGTGTGCGGTCGCCCAACTCCTCTGCCAGCTTGGCGATCTTGTCTTCAGAGCGCGCGAACAGCCCGACATTCCACCCGGCGGCGACGGCCTGCCGCGCGGTTTGCGCGCCGATGCCGGAGGATGCACCGGTAATGAACAATGTTTTGGACTCGGGCATTGGATATCTCCGGCAATACGCTTGTGTCCTCAACACGGCAAAGAGCCGTCTGGTTTCGTCACACCGTCAAGTCAGGCGTTTGCGCAGGTCCGCCGTCAGCACATCCATATCCTCGCCCGTCTGCGCGCCCAGCCGCATCAGGCCGAACTGCACACGGGCAACGTCCTGGTAATAGCTGGTGAAGACATAGTTCGTCGCGGCCCCTGCGGCGGCCCCGATGACCGGGACGGCCTGCGCTGCCAGTTTCTGCCCCAGCGGCACAGCCAGACGCGGGGCGACCTTGGCAATCAGCCCATGGACCGCACTGCCGGTGACGGTCAGGCGCATCGTCAGGAAGCTGAGGTCGACACCATCGTCGTTGTCCAGCGGTCCGGCAGCGGCGAAGACGCGCAGACAGGCGGCGCGCACGTCCGGCAAGGCCGGGTCCATGCCATGTTCGTCGGCGATTGTCTGGATCGCGCGCAGGATAATGGTCGTCGTTACCGGCAATTCCGCCAGCGCCGATGGCAGCCCCCCGAAGCCGCCCGCAGCGCCCGTGCCTATGGCGATGGCACGGGTCAGCCAGTCGGGCGCGTCGGCGATACGTCCCCTGCGGGTCGCGGCGGCGGCGTTGAACGACTGCTCCAAGGCGGCGGCGGTGGCCCGTTCAAGGCCAGACCGGACCTGGGCAGGCAACATCTCGATCAAATTTTCGGCCTGCGTCCCGATCAGGCCCAGGACTTGCAGACCAACTCCCGACGCCGCCCGCATTCTTGCCGCAAGTCGATCAAGCTCGGCCTCGCGGTCGAGGGGCGGAAAGATCTGGGGCTTTTTCGGCGGTGCGATACTGTCGGTCATGGCAGATGATCTGGGGTCGAAGTGTCATAAGGGCAAGTCCCCGGCCATGCGGCCTTCGTCACATCGCCAGTCACGCCGTCCCAATCCCAGATGCCCAGTACGCGGTCGGGGTTGGTCGGCGGTGGCATCGTGACGCCGGTCAATCGCCGGAACCCGAACCGCCCGTAATAGGGCGCGTCGCCGACCAGCAGAATGCGCTTCACGCCCGCGCCCGACGCCCGGTCCAGTCCGGACTGGATCAGATAGGCCCCCAGCCCCTCGCCCTGCCTGGTCGGGTGGATGGCGATGGGGCCCAGCAGCATGGCGTCATGCGTGCCGACGCGCACCGGCCAGAAGCGGATCGACCCGGCGACCTCGCCCGCGCGGCCCCGCGCCACCAGACACAGATCGCGGGCGGGCGGCACGTCGTCGCGCAGACGATACGATGACAACGCCGTCCGACCCGGCGCGAAACAGGTGTCGAGCAGGGCCTCCACCTCCCAGGTGTCGGCGTCGGTTTCGCGGTGCAATTCCATTCGGGTCTTTGTGGCGTTTCGAATGCCGGGCCGCTAGTCCTTAGAAGGCACAAGCCCCGGAGACCTAATGTTCTATCGCCCTGAAGACGGCCACGGCCTGCCGCACAACCCGTTCAACGCCATCGTGTCACCCCGCCCGATCGGCTGGATCAGCACGCGGGGGGACACTGGCGATAACCTGGCCCCGTATTCGTTCTTCAATGCGGTGGCTTACGTCCCGCCGCAGGTCATGTTCGCCTCGACCAGCGCGAAACCCGACCGCGACGGCACCAAGGACAGCATGGCGCAACTGCGCGAGACGGGCGTGTTTTGCGTGAACATCGTGGAATATGCGATGCGCAACGCCATGAACGTCACTTCCGGCGCACATCCGGCGGGGACGGATGAGTTTACCCTGGCCGACATCGTGAAAGCGGAGTGTGATACGATCGACTGCCCGCGTGTGGCGACTGCCCCGGCATCGCTGGAATGCAAAGTCACGCAGATCACGACACTGCCCGGAGAGGCCAATCTCGTCGTTTTCGGCCAGGTGTCGGGCGTGCATATTCGCGACGATTGTCTGACAGACGGCCTGTTCGACGTGACACGCTACAACCCGCTGACCCGATTGGGATATCAGGATTATTCCGTTATCCGCGAAGTGTTCCCCCTCATTCGGCCGGAGGTCTGATGCGACCGGTCATCGGCCTGTGCCGCTTTTCCTTCGTCGGGCGCGGCGACTGGGTCGCCTGGCGCGGCCACGACGGCGATGACGCATTGCGGGCGGAAACGGCGTCGATGCTGTATGATGAGGCGCGGCTGACCCGGCGGTTCTGGACCTTTGAGAACCTGTTGCTGGCATCGCTGAAGGCGCAGACCTGTCCGGACTGGCATTTGATCGTGCTGACCTCGGACGTGATGCCGCAACGCTGGCTGGACCGGCTGCGCGACATCTGCGCCAGTGATCCGCGTATCACGGTCGAGATTTCGTCCCTGAACGACGTGAACACCGCAATGCTCCCAACCGTCGCAGAAGTCGAGAAAACCATCGGGAACACGGATGGCCGGACGGTTCAGTTCCGCATCGACGACGACGATTGCCTGTCCAACGTGTATGTCGAGCGGTTGCAGGCCGTGACTGCCGCGTTTTCCGAATTCAAGGCGTTCTCCTTCACCATGCCCAAAGGGCTGGTGGCGACCTTCTATGACGATCAGCCGCCGCAGGCCTATGAGCTCGAATTGCCCTTTCACTCGGTCGGAACGGCTGCCTTGCTGCCGCCCCGCCGCGCGGGCGATTCCACCATTTTCAGTTTCGGTCATTTCGGCATCGGCAAGCGATGGCACGCGGTCGCGGATTACGGCCCGCCCGGTTTCTTTGCCGTGAAGATGACCGATCACGACAGCGCGCAGATCACCGCCGATGCCGGCGGCAAACACGCAGCGATTTCGTGGGACGCGCTGGAAGCACGTCTTGCGACCAACTTTCCGTTCATCGACCTGCCCGGACTGCGAAAGGCGCTCGCGGCGGGCTGACCGCCGTTCGCGCTGGTGGCTAGTGGCCGCCCAGAATGCCCGTCCGCACGCTATAGTTGGCGGCGACAGCGTAATCCGGATCGTCGTCGCTATCGACCATCAGGTGGCCCGCGCGGGTCAGAAGTTTGTGGCAATCGCGGGTCAGGTGACGCAGTTGGATCGACTTGCCCGCAGCTTCGTATTTGGCGGCGACGGCTTCGATGGCCTGCAACGCGGACTGGTCGGCGACCCGGCTGTCCGCGAAATCGACAATCACGACCGACGGGTCATTGGCGGGGTCGAACATCTCGATGAAGCCGGTGGCCGATCCGAAGAACAGAGGTCCTTGCACCGCATAGACCTTCGCACCTTCGGGCGTGACGTGCGCCTTGGCATGAATACGGGTCGCGTTCTGCCAGGCGTAGGCCAGTGCCGAGACGATAACGCCCACGACAACCGCGATGGCGAGGTCGGTCATCACCGTCACGATCGTCACCAGGATGATGACGGCAGCGTCGATGCGCGGCACGATCGCCAGGATCTTGATCGAGTTCCACGCAAACGTCCCGATCACCACCATGAACATGACGCCGACCAGTGCCGCCAGCGGGATCACCTCGATCAGCGGGCTGGCCACCAGGATGAAGGTCAAAAGGAACAGCGCCGCCGCCACACCCGAGATGCGCGTGCGCCCGCCGGACTTCACGTTGATCATCGACTGTCCGATCATCGCGCAGCCGCCCATGCCGCCGAAGAAGCCGGTCACGGTATTGGCCGCACCCTGGGCGATACATTCCTGCGACGCGCCGCCACGCTGGCCGGTGATTTCCCCCACGAGGTTCAGGGTCAGCAGCGACTCGATCAATCCGATGGCGGCAAGAATCACTGCATAGGGCAGGATCACCGTCAGCGTATCGTAGTTCAGCGGCACATCGGGCAGACCGAATGTCGGCAGGCCGCCCGCAATCGACGCCAGATCACCCACGTTGGGCACCGGCAGACCGAATGCGATGACGACAGTGGCGGTGATACCAATACCGGCCAGTGGCGCCGGTATGGCGTGGGTCAACTTGGGCAGGCCCCAGATCACCACCATGGTCAGTGACACCAACGCCAGCACCATCACAAGTTGCCCGGTCGGCATCCACGTGCCATCGGCGGTCTTGAAAAAGTCGATCTGCGACTTGCCGATCACGATGGCCAGTCCGTTCACAAAGCCCAGCATGACGGGGTGCGGCACAAGGCGGATGAACTTGCCCCAGCGCATGATGCCCACGAAAATCTGGATCAGACCCATCAGGATCACGGTCAGGAACAGGTATTGCACCCCGACGCCCGGCGGGTAGGCCGCGACGAGGCTGACCATGACAACGGCCAGGGCACCCGTGGCCCCCGAAATCATGCCGGGACGCCCTCCGATCAGCGCGGTGATCAGACCAACGATGAAGGCCGCGTAAAGGCCCACCAGCGGCGCGACTCCGGCGACGAAGGCAAAGGCCACGGCTTCGGGCACCAGGGCCAGCGCCACGGTCAGGCCGGCCAGCACCTCGACCCGCAGGACGGAGGCGGACAGGACAGAGGTCGGCGCGACTCGCAGATCGGGCCCATCGAAACGGTCGGCAAATCTTGCCAGCAGGGAGCTGCTCAAGGGTAAGGTCTTTCGTGAAGGTAAGGTTTGGTCGCCGCCTAGCAGGGTTTTACCGCTGGGGACAGCCCCCGGCCTGCGCGGCAGCGATTGATCCCTTCCCCCCGGCCCCCGCGCTGCTAAGTTGCCCCGAACCAACAAGGAGTGACGCATGGCGGTCATCGGGATCATCGGAGGATCGGGCCTTTATCAGGTCGATGGCTTGCAGAATGCCGAATGGCGGGCGCTGGATACACCGTGGGGGGCGCCGTCCGATGCGCTCCTGCACGGTATGCTGGACGGCACAGCGATGGTATTTCTGCCGCGCCACGGGCGGGGGCATGTCCATACGCCCTCCTCGGTGCCCTATCGCGCCAATATCGCTGCGATGAAGGCGGCCGGGGTCACGCATCTTGTGTCTGTCTCGGCCACCGGATCGTTCCGTGACGACATGGCACCGGGTGATTTTGTCATCGTCGATCAGTTCATCGACCGGACCGTGCAGCGCGCGGCATCGTTTTTCGGTCCCGGCCTTGTCGCGCATGTGTCCATCGCGCATCCGGTGTGCCCCCTGTTGTCCGCTGCCTGCGCCGATGCCGCGCGCGGTGCGGGGGCCACGGTCCACGAAGGCGGAACCTATCTGGCGATGGAGGGGCCGCAATTCTCGACCGTGGCGGAAAGCCGTCTGTATCGCGAATGGGGCTGCGACGTCATCGGCATGACCAACATGCCTGAAGCCCGGTTGGCCCGCGAAGCGGAACTGCATTATGCCAGCGTAGCAATGATCACCGATTTCGACAGTTGGCACCCCGATCATGGCAGCGTCCAGATCACCGACATCCTGAGAACGCTGCAAGGAAACGTCGGGCGGGCCGCCGAAATGGTTGCGGCCCTGCCCGGCCTGCTGACCGATGCCGCCTGTTCCGAAGGCTGCGATCATGCGCTGGACCACGCGATCATGACCGCGCCTGACATGCGCGATCCGGCCATGGTTTACCGCATGAAGACCATAGCGGGGCGGGTTCTGTGAAACTTGTGGCACTTTTCCTGGCGCTGCCCGGCGTGTTGTCGGCGCAGGAGTTCGTGGAGATCGCGGGCCCGCTGGATGACGACGACTTCTATCGGGCGGTCGCCTGTGCGGCGCGACCGGGAGGGCAATGCCGCAAGCCGTTCCTGCGCTGGCCCGATGCCAAACGAGACCACCTGACCGTAACGCTGGCGTCGGTGACCGACGCGCTGCAGGATTGGCAGCGCGCGCTTTACGAACGCGGGCTGGACGAGGCCGTGGCGCAGATCAACGCACTCGATATCGGGGTCACGATAACGCGGTCGGACGGTCCTGCGGATATCGAGGTTCATGTCGTGGCCACCCCGCCGGGCGAGGTGATGAAAGACACGGGCGTCCCCGACCTGGACGGTGCCGTTCTGCCTTTGGGCCGTGTCGCGCTGCGGGTCCGCAACGGTATGATCCGCGAGGCCTTGATCGCTGTCAGCGTCAAGGCCCGTCGACGGGAAATCGCCTCGGTCCTGCTGGAGGAGGTCGTCCAGGGCCTCGGCCTGATGACCGATATCCGCAGTCCTGCCTATCGCCGGTCGCTGTTCTCCGAGGACAGCAACTCCGTCGTCCGGCTGGAAGGCCAGGATGCCATGGCCCTGCGTCGCCACTATTCACCCGCAACCGTTGTGCCGTCGACCAAGACGACAGGCGCAACCCATCAGGATGCCCCGACCGGCATCGCCGCCGCCGCCGACTCCGAAGAAAGTTGAGTTCATGCAGAATAAGACCGTCCGAGATTATATCCGCACCATCCCGGATTTCCCGCACAAGGGAATCCTGTTTCGTGATGTGACGACCCTGTTCGCCGACGCACGCGGCATGCGGCTGTGTGTCGATCAGCTGGTGGCACCGTTCACCGGGGAGAAGATCGACGTCGTGGCAGGGTTGGAGGCGCGGGGCTTCATTCTGGGCGGGGCAGTGGCGCATCAGCTGGGCTCCGGTTTCGTTCCGATCCGCAAGAAAGGTAAGCTGCCGGCCGCGACCCATGAGCAGGAGTATGCGCTGGAATACGGCACCGCGACAGTCGAAGTGCACCGCGACGCGCTGCAACCGGGTGCGCGGGTGTTGATGGTCGATGACCTGCTTGCGACCGGGGGCACCGCCAAGGCGGGGATCGCGCTGCTGGAGCGTTTGGGTGCCGAGATCATCGGCTGCGCTTTCGTCGTGGACTTGCCGGACCTGGGCGGGCGCGCCGTGCTGGAAGACATGGGAATGCCGATCCATACGTTGTGCGATTTCGACGGAAAATAGGACGCAGAGGCAGATTTCGACCGGCGTAAACACTTTGTTAACGATTTGGGCGCAATCTCGAAGTGTGGAGTTTAGCAGACACCACCCATTCCCCCAAAATGCGCCCTGTCCCCCCCGACAGGGCGCACTCTCATTCAGGCTTGAACTTTCGTAAATTCACCCTGTCAGCAATAGGTTAACACGACCTTTGGACCGTGCGACCCTGCTGCAGACTGCTTCAATGCTCTTATTCACACAGGTTAAAACGATTCGCAGGCAGGTTCTGTTCAGGAATCGCTTTCGGTCACAGACTGCTCCAGAAGCAGCCTCTGCCTTCGATTGGACGATAGAATTTCGTGTCAGGCTGGACCGTCTATCAACCCGCCCGCCGCAAGACAGCCCCCGGATTCATGATCCCGGCCGGATCCAGCGCCGCCTTGATCGCGCGCATGGCGGCCAGCTTGGCAGGATCGACGTAGGTTTCCAGGTCTCCCACCTTCAAACGTCCGACGCCGTGTTCCGCACTGACCGACCCGCCATAGGAATGAGTCAGGTCATGAACCGCGGTCTTGATCGCATCGCGCTGGTCGTCGTGGTCGGACCGCGACCGACCTGGCATCGGAAAGACATTGTAGTGCAGGTTGCCGTCGCCGACATGGCCGAAGCAGTTGATGCGGAAATCGCCGATCTTTGCAATCACGCCGGTGCCGTCGCGGATGAAATCGGGAATTGATGCAATCGGAACCGAAATGTCATGGCTGCTGATCGATCCGATCCGGCGGTTGGCCTCGGGGATCGATTCGCGCACCGTCCAGAAGTCGTGCCGCTGGCCTTCGGATTGCGCAATCACACCGTCGGTCACCAGACCCGCATCGAACGCCGCCTCGAACAACCCTTCCAATGCCGCCGCCGGGTCGCCCGACGCCCCCAGCCCCAGATCAATCAAGACCGACCATTCGGGCCAACCCAACGGCAGACGGACCTCGGGCATTGTCTCCGCCAGAAAATCGAGACCCATACGTCCGATCAATTCAAAAGCAGACACACCTTCGCCGATCCGGTCACGAGCCATGTTCAGAAGATCCAGCGCCGCGGCAGGATCGCGGATCGCCATCATCGCCGCCCCGGTCCGAACCGGCCGTGGCATAAGCTTGAGCGTCGCTGCCGTGATAACGCCCAGCGTTCCCTCTGCTCCGATCAGCAGATGGCGCAGGTCATAGCCGGTGTTGTTCTTCCGCAGCGGCGAGAGCCCTTGCAGGATACTGCCGTCGGGCAGGACGGCCTCGACACCCAGACACAGATCACGCGCATTGCCATAGCGCAGGACGTTCACGCCGCCCGCATTGGTCGACAGGATGCCACCGATCCGCGCACTGCCCTGCGATGCGATGGTCAGAGGGAACAGGCGGCCTGCCTCCTCGGCGACCTCCTGCGCCTGTTGCAGGATGACGCCCGCTTCGACCGTCATCGCATTTTCCACCGGATCGACGTTGCGGACCTTGTTGAGACGCTCCAGCGACAGGATGACCGGAGCGGGAAGGTCGGAGCTGACCTGTCCGCCGACCAGCCCGGTCCCGCCACCGTAAGGGATAACGGCGACCCGCGCCTGTTGCGCCGCCTTGATAATGATCGCGACTTCCTCGGTGGTTGCAGGGGCCAGCAACAAGCCGTCCGTCCCGGCCCATCGACCGCGCGGCTCCTCCAGGTAACGTGGTTCAAGATCGCGAAAGGCCGCGGCAGGCAGGTGGTCCCGCAATCCGTCGGCAAAGGTGCCTTTCGCCGTGGTCAGCGTTTCAGTCGGGGTATCCTTCATCACGGCTCCGTCAGGTAGGAGGGGCGCAGCACGACGACGGTCGGGCGGCCTGGCAGACTGTTCAGCGAAACTTCAAGGAAGCTTTCATCGCGACGGTCGATGTCAAAGTCGGCTTCCATCCCGGCAATGAACACTTCCAGACTTGCCGGTCCGAACCAGTGCATCGGGATCACAACAGACGATCGCAGCCGCTGCAACACCCGGATCATGGTCGGCAGATCGACCGTCAGTCCGCCATCGACAGGGGCCATGACCACATCCAGACGACCCAGGGCAGCATATTGTTCGGCGCTTGGCTCGAAATGCAGGTGCCCCAGATGACCGATGCACAGGCCCGCGACCTCGAAGACGAAAATGGAATTGCCGTTCCGCTCCACCCCCGCGGCGCTGCTGCGAATGTCGGTCGACACCGAGCGCACCAGCATCTCGCCCAGATCGAGGTAATGGCCGACCGGCGCGCCCACGGTTTCGGACCAGCCCGGCAGGACATACGGAATGGCGGCGTCCGGGGTTGGCGTCCAATGCGAAATATGCGCGCGGTTCATCGTCACGATGTCCGGCAAACGGGTCGATCCGATGAATCCGTTGTAATCCGTCACCGCGCGCAGGCCGCCCTGCGTCTCGATCAGGAACATGGAGTGATCGACGTAATTCAGGCGAACAGCGTAGTCATCCAGCGGATCGGCAAATGCGGCATATTGCAGGTATTCGACGCCCGGCGCCTCGGCGATGGCGATGCAATGACTGGGCCGTCGATCTTGCGCGATGGCCGCAACCGGCAGCAGCATGAAACAGAAAAGCAGGCGAATCATCGGCATTCTCCTTCGGACTGGCGGTCAGAGCAGGGACGGGCCATCCGTAGATGCAACGCATGTTTCGACGATTGCCTGACCATTGTCGGACGGCTGACCTGCCCCGCCGCAAGTCAGTCAAGCAAGGACGCCCGATGAAAGCAACCGAATGCACCGCCGCCCTGATGGTGCTGACAATGAACGCATTGCGGACGATATGCGAATCCGGTCTCAGGCTGTGCGTCGCCAACCCGGTGCGACGCTTTCGCCCGTCGTCGGGACCTGACGTCGGCTCAGGCCCGGCCGCGCCGATCGGATCGCAGCATCGCGTAGAGCACATGATTGCGCCACCGTCCGGCGATCTGAAGATAGCTTTGAGCAACGCCTTCGTATTTGAATCCCGACCGCTCCAGCAGACCGCGCGACGCCATGTTTTCTTCCAGACAGGCGGCTTCCAGACGGCTGAGGTCGAGGCGCGCGAAGGCATGGTGGCTGACGGCCAGGATCGCTTCGCGCATATAGCCCTGTCGGGCGTGTTTCTGTCCGATCCAATAGCCCAGTGTGCCGGATTGCGCGGGCCCGCGCCGCACATTGTCCAGCGTGATCGCGCCCAGCACCGCATCGTCGGACAGGCGCGTCAGGAAAAGCGCCAGTGCCGACCCCTGACCATAGCTGCGGCTGGCCCAGTAAACCCGGTTGGTGAAGCTTTTGCGGGACAAGTGATCCGAGGCCCACTCCGGCTCCCAGGGTTGCAGGAACCCGGCGCTACCTTCGCGCAGGCCGACCCAGTCGCGATAGTCGGAATGTTGCGGCAAGCGCAGCACCATGCGTTCGGTCTGGATACGTGGCTTGCGCAGCGGGCCGAAAATCACGCGGCCAGCCTTTGGCGCAATACATCGGCGTCCGGGGCGGCCTCGACCGGACCATAGAGCGCCAGCGCGGGAACGGTCGCGGTCAGCGCCTCGGCATGGGCGCGGACCATGGCGACATCCACCGCATCGATTTTCTCGATGGCTTCCGACAGCGGCGGCACCCGGTCCCAGACGGCCACGACGCGGGCCAGACGTTCGGCCCGGCTGGACGGCGACTCCAGTCCCATCAGCATACCGGATTTCATCTGCGCGCGGGCACGGGCGACCTCGACTTCGGTCATGTCTTCAGCCGAGCGCTTCAACTCGTCGATGGTCAGGCGCGCCAGATCCCCTACATCCTCGGCCCCGGTGCCGGCGTAAACCGTCAGCATCCCGGCGTCGGAATAGGCACCGATGCTGGCAAAGATCGTATAGCACAGACCGCGCTTTTCCCGCGCTTCCTGAAACAGGCGGGACGACATGCCGCCGCCCATCGCACCGGCGAAGATCTGCGCCGCATAGATGGCGTCGTCGCGATACCCCGGCTGATCGAAGCCCAATGCCAGATGCGCCTGTTCCAGATCGCGGATCTGGCGGAATTCGCCGCCCTTGAACAAGCTGGCCTGCGGCACGGCCTGCGGGCGTGCGGGCAGATGGCCGAACAGGTCTTCGGCCATGCGGCACAGCGCATCGTGATCGACCGCCCCGGCAGCGGCGAGAATCATCTGGCCGGGGCCGTAATTCTGTGCCGTGAAGGTCTGAAGATCGGTACGGTCGAAGGCCGACACTCGCTCGCTCGGTCCCAATATCGTGCGACCCATGGGCTGCGCGGGATAGGCCGCTTCCTGCAGCCAGTCGAAGATGATGTCATCGGGCGTGTCCAGCGCCTGCCCGATTTCCTGCAGGATGACGCCGCGCTCGATCTCGATCTCTCGGGGATCGAAAGTCGGGTTCAGTACGATGTCGGCGATCAGTTCCGCAGCCAGAGCGACATCATCCTTCAGAACGCGGGCATAAAAGGCCGTCACCTCGCGCGAGGTATAGGCATTGATATAGCCGCCGACATCCTCGATCTGTTCGGCGATATCCAGCGCGCTGCGCTGCGCCGTGCCCTTGAACGCCATGTGTTCAAGGAAATGCGCGATGCCATTCTGTTCGATGGCCTCGTGACGGCCACCCGCACTGACCCAGATGCCGACGCTGGCCGATTGCAGGCCCGGCATGTGCTCGGTGACGACGCGAAAGCCATTGGACAGGCGGTGAAGTTGAGTGCTCATGCGCGACGCTCTTCAATGATCGCCTCGATGGCGTGGAGGTCATTATCGACAGGGGTGATCCGCTCGGGACGGTCGAACAGGTCGGCCATCCGGGGCGGCAGCGGCGGCCGGATGCCGGTGGCGGCTTCCACCGCGTCGGGAAACTTGGCGGGGTGCGCCGTGGCCAGGATCACCATCGGCGTATCCCCGAGATACGCTTCGGCGACATGGGTGCCGACGGCGGTATGGGGGCAGAGCAATTCGCCGGTGCGGGACAGCATGTCGGTGATGGCGGCGCTGGTCTCGGCCTCGGAGGCGGCACCGGAGGCATAGACCTCCTGCAAGGCCTGCAGCGCGCCTTGCGATACGGTGAAGCCACCGGATTTCAGCTCCTCCATCAGTTGTGCGATGGCCGCGCCGTCGCCGCCATAGGCCAGGTGCAGCGCGCGTTCGAAATTGCTGCTGACCTGAATATCCATGCTGGGCGAAATCGACGGTGCGACCCTGCCTGTCCGGTATTCGCCGGTCGTCAGGCAGCGATGCAGAATGTCATTCTGGTTGGTCGCCACGACCAGCTTGTTGATCGGCAGGCCCATGCGCTTGGCGATATGGCCCGCGAAAATATCGCCGAAATTGCCGGTCGGCACGGTGAAGCTGACCTCGCGGTGTGGCGCGCCAAGGGCGGTCGCGGCGGTGAAATAATAGACGACCTGCGCCAGAACGCGGGCAAAGTTGATCGAATTGACCCCCGCCAGCGCCACCCGATCCCGGAAGTCGAAATCGTTGAACATATCCTTCACGCGGGCCTGCGCGTCGTCGAAATGGCCGCTGATGGCCAGCGCATGGACGTTCGCTTCGTCAGGCGTCGTCATCTGACGGCGCTGCACCTCGCTGACCCGGCCATGCGGATACAGGATGAAGACGTCGACCGCTTCCAACCCCCGGAACGCCTCGATCGCCGCCGATCCGGTATCGCCGGACGTGGCGCCCACGATGGTCACCCGCTCGCCGCGCCGCGCCAGCGTGTGCTGGAACATCTGGCCGATAAGCTGCATGGCGAAGTCCTTGAACGCCAGCGTCGGACCGTGAAACAGTTCAAGCAGGTAATGGTTCGCACCCAGTTGGACCAAAGGCGCGCGGGCGTCGTGACCGAACCCGGCATAAGCCTTTTCAACCAGATCGCCGAAGGTCGTCTCGTCATAGGCTTCGGCCACGAAGGGCGCCATCACGCGGACCGCGACCTCTTCATACGGCAGGCCTGCCAGGGCCGCGATGTCGCCTTTGGACAGGGTCGGCAATGCCTCGGGGACATACAGACCGCCGTCGCGGGCAAGGCCCGTCAGCATGGTGTCCTCGAACCCCAGGACGGGGGCCTGACCACGGGTGGAAATGTAGCGCATGTCGATCGGACCTTCAGAGAGTGCGGCGTCTGATACGCCACAGCAGGAACAGTGTCATCCCCAGCCAGACCAGCGCCAATCCGAACCATTGGACCGCGTATCCCAGGTGGTTGTTGGGAATGCCCTCGACCCCCACCGGAACAGGCGTGGGTCCGGCGGGCGGTGTCACGTCGCGCGCGACCACCATGACCGGATCGGTTCCCATCACCGGGGCCAGGGTCGGCACATCGCGGGCATACCAGATATCGCCTTCGGGGGACGGCGTGCCCGCATTCAGGTCGTCAGGCCAGTTCAGATTGCCGGTCACCCGGATCGGACCTTCGGGCAGACGGGCGCGCAGGGCTTCGGTCGATGTTTCCAGCGGGACGATACCAAGATCGACCATCAAGGTCCGTTGTGCCGTTTGCAGCGGCACGATCACCTTGAAACCGCTGCCTGCGGACCGCCATGCACCCAGAACACGGATCGGCGGACCGGAAATACGACCCTCTACGATGACCGGCCGGAAGTTATCGGTCTCGGGGTCGAGAACGGCGGCAACCGGGACGGGATCTGCCCCGATCCTGGCTTCGATTTCGGCGATGGCGCCTTGTTTCCACTCCATCCGCTGCAATTGCCACAGGCCGAGCGCTGCCAGCACGACAAAACCGGCGAGACCGAACAGAAGGGGAAGGATCAGGCGCATATCGACCTTTCAAACGGCGGACGGCGCGGGAACCCCCGCGCCGTCGTTGAACCATATCGACGTGTCAGACGGTCAGCCGCCCCAGACGTAGACGGCAGCAAACAGGAACAGCCAGACCACGTCGACGAAGTGCCAGTACCAGACCGCAGCTTCGAAGCCGATATGCTTGGCGGGCGTGAAGTGCCCGGCCTGAAGGCGCAGCAGGCAGACCCCGAGGAAGATCGTCCCGATGAAAACGTGCAATCCGTGGAAGCCCGTCGCCATGAAGAAGTTCGCGCCATAGATATTCCCGGCGAAACCGAAGGCCGCGTTGCTGTATTCATAGATCTGGAACGTCGTGAACAGCGCACCCAACGCGATGGCCAGGATCAGGCCCCATTTCATGTCCTGCCGGTTGTTTTCATGAACCAGCGCGTGATGCGCCCAGGTCGCCGCCGCGCCCGAGAGCAGCAGGATCAGCGTATTGATCAGCGGCAGGTGCCAGGGGTCGAAGGTTTCAATCCCCACAGGCGGCCAGACACCGTCAACTGCGGGCGAGTCCGGACCCATCGGATAGATGGCATGTTTGAAGAAGCTCCAGAACCATGCGGCGAAGAACATGACTTCGGACATGATGAAGAAGATGAACCCATACCGCAGTCCGATGCGGACGACGGGTGTGTGGTCGCCGACCAGCGATTCCTTGATGACGTCCGACCACCACGCGAACATGACGCCCAGGATGCCGACGAAGCCCGCGGCAAACAGCCATGGGCCGGAGCCCTTCATCCACAGGACGGCCCCGATCAGCATGAAGAAGCCCGAAACAGCACCGATGAACGGCCAGATCGAGGGCGGAAGGATATGATAGTCGTGGTTTTTGGCGTGGGCCATGGGTCAAGCCTCTCAGTTGGTCTGCGCAGCCGTTGGATCGCTGTTAAGCGCGGCGTAGTCTTCAGGCAAGTCCGTCACATGAAAGGTGTAGGACAGGGTGATCTCGGGGATGCCCTTCGCTTCCGGATCGTCGACGATGGCGGGGTCGACATAGAAGGTGACAGGCATCGTGACGGTTTCGCCGGGGTCGATGACCTGTTCCTCGAAACAGAAACAGGCGATCTTCACGAAATGTGGCCCCGCCGTATAGGGTGCCACGTTAAAGCTGGCGGTTCCGGCGACCGGCTCATCGGTCGGGTTCGTCGCCTCGTAGAAGGCCAGGTAGGTTTCCCCGATCTGCACCTCCATGGATCTCTGGACCGGCTTGAATTCCCACGGCATATCACGCGCCCGGCTGGCGTCGAAACGCACCAGAACCGTCTTGTCCAGAACCTCGCCGGACGAAGCGACCCCGCGGGCCGTCGTGCCGCCAAAGCCGGTAACCCTGCAGAACAGATCATAAAGTGGCACCGCCGCCCAGCCCATCGCGCCCATGCCGATCACGGTGGAAACCGTCAGCGCGACGACACGACCGTTGGCCGTCAGATTGCGCCACCAGCGCCTCATTCGGATGCCTCGCTCGGCACCAGCTCCGGGCGGACCACGTGGTCGAATGCCTCGGCATAGGTGCCGGTCTGGATTTTCACGACGGTCAGTCCGAAAATCAGCACGACGAAGGACAGAAGTACGCCTAGAATGCCGAAGTTCCGGCCCTTGCGGCGGGTGTGTAGTTCGTGGTCCTGGTGCATCACCAGCCTCCGTATGGGCCCAGCGCGGCCTCGGCCACGAAGACTGCGAAATGTGCGAAAAGATAGACCAGCGACCACTTGAACAGACCGCGCTCGACGGCATGGCCGTCGGCTTCACAGTCAGCGTCGGTGCGATGCCGCATGTCCCAGGCGCGCTTCAGGAAAACCCCGTTCAGCACCAATGCAACAGCCAATGTCATCGGACCGCCGATGGACGACAGTGAAGCCAGCAGCGAGACCACAGCCAGACCCAGCGACCAGAACCAGGCCTGACGGCGCGTTTCGGCCCGCCCGTGCGTGACGGTCAGCATCGGAATGCGCGCGGCATGGTAGTCCGTCTTGACGAACAGGGCGAGGGCCCAGAAATGCGGCGGCGTCCACATGAAGATCAGACCCACCATCAGCCACGCCTCGATGGGCGTGTTGCCGGTCACGGCGGCCCAGCCGATCATCGGGGGGAACGCCCCCGCCAGACCGCCGATGACCGTGTTCCAGGAGGTCGTCCGCTTGAGCCACATGGAATAGATGACAACATAGAAGAAGATCGTGAAGGTCAGCCAGGCAGCTGCCACCCAGTTCGCGGTCAGGTCCAGCATCACCACCGAGACAATTGCCAGAAACAGCCCCAGCGCCAGAGCGCTCGACGGTGCCACGCGCCCCGACGGAATGGGGCGGTTGCGGGTCCGCTTCATCACCCGGTCGATATCCGCATCGAACCACATGTTCAGAGCGCCCGACGCCCCGGCTCCGACAGCTATCCACAGGATCGAGGTCGCGCCGATGAACGGATGCACGCCACCCGGCGCGACCAGCATGCCGACCAGCGCCGTGAACACCGACAGGGACATCAGGCGCGGCTTGAGAAGCTGCCAGAAGTCGCGCAGGCTCGCCTCGTCCGGGGCGGGCCTGTCTTCGGTCGCGGCATGGAGCGAAAGGTCGGTCACACGGGCGTCCTTTCGCGGCTTACCAGGTTTCGATTTCGCCGGCCTTCATGGCGATCAGCCATTCGGCGTATTTCTCTTCCGACACGACCTTGACCGTGATCGGCATGTAGGCATGGGCGATACCGCACAACTCCGAGCATTGACCAAAGTAGATGCCCTCCCGGTCTGCCCTGAACCAAAGCTGGGCCAGACGTCCGGGGACACCATCCTGCTTCACGCCGAACGCGGGGATGGTCCATGAATGGATCACGTCGCCGCCGGTGACCTGCATCACGATCGTCTTGCCCACCGGCACGACGACTGCCGTGTCAGTTGCCAGACGAAACTGGTCGTCGGTGTACCCGGCCTGCGTCAGCTGGGCCGAGACCTCGGGTGTCATCATGTTTCCGGCGTCCGCGCCGATCATGTAGCTGGAGAATTCGACACCTTCCTCGTCGGGGTATTCATATCCCCAGTACCACTGATAGCCGGTGACCTTCACGACCACGTCGCCTTCGGGTATGCGCTGCTGGTCGAACAGGACCGGCAGCGAGAACGCTCCGATGACCACAAGGATCAGGATCGGCACGACCGTCCAGGCGACCTCCAGGGGCGAGTTATGAGTGAACTCCGCTGCTTCGGGATTGGACTTCCGGTTATAGCGGAACACCACCCAGAGGATCAGGCCGGTCACAAACAGCACGATCACGGTGATGATCACAAGAAGAAACCCATCGAGCCAGTGGACTTCCTCGGCCAGCGAGGTCGCCGCGGGCTGGAAGCCGATGCCACCGGGCTGCGGCTGGCCGATGATCGGCAGATCTCCCAGAATGGACTGGGCCGTGGCGGGCAGCGCGGTCAGGGTTGCGGCGGCGGCAAAGCCAAGGGCCTTCAGATTGCGCATCTTCATGATGTCTATCCTGTCTGTCGTGGCAGGGCAGGCAACGGCCCCGTTCGTGTTCACGATGGGTAAGACCATATCCAGACCCGACTCCGCAAGGCCCCGGAGGTCATGTGTCGCACCCTTTTGCGGGACACCTCGACGCGCTTTTGACGACAAGGTTCACGAAGGTTCACGGAAGGGGACTGTCCGCTCTGCGGGACGAAGCTGCCGTTCCCTGACGCTTATCGAAAGTCCGCTTTGTTCCGAATAGCTCTACCGCGCGAACCGTTACGGGCCCTGAACCGCCAGCATTGGAAGATATGTCGGTTCCGGATCCGCACCAGCGATCGGGAGCCGCGCGTGCGTGCGCACGCCATCGCCGCGATCTCCAGAACTACTCGTGGTCTTTCCCCTCGCTCATTTTCCGGACGAGTCTGAAACCACGAAATTCTGACCGGGATTGTCCCGGAATAGACCCACGCCCGCCAAGACGGGTTAAGTGCATGTTGGCCAAGAATGCACTCTTTTTACCACGCGGCGGCAAGACTGTGCGGCACGCGCATCGGCGAGATAGGCCGACGCCGTGGGCAACCCCAGATGACGATCCGACCAGCAAGACATGGTCTGTTCAGTGGCGATCTCGCGACGAAGGGATGAGCCGCGATATATAGCTGGATCTCGGGAGGCGGCGGCAAGAAGCACTCTTGAGCCATTTTCTCTGCGTGGCTTCATGAGGGCTGTCGGTCGATGGGCTGGGGCAGCTGACCGATCTTGGGTTCACAACCATCGCTGCGCGATATCCTTTTGAAAATCAAGGCTTGTCCGATGCAATTTTCTCTGCAAATTCACGATGAGAGAACTTGAGCGATGAAGCAAACGAATGCGAGTTTTGATGCATCTGTTGGCGATGTGTTGGCCGGTTTGATGATCTCTGATGGCATCGGTGGGTTAAAAAAGTTCTCATAAGAAAAGGCAGTTTATTGATGGAAATCCTGGAAGGACAAACGATGGATCTGGACGGCATTGATCTCGGTCCTCTGGTTCCGCACGAGGTGGAAAAACGCGGCCAAACGAAGGACGGTCTTTCGTTCTGGGTAAGGGAGTGGGGCGGAGGCCGTGGGAACCTTGGCTGTTCGATTCTGACCGTGAGTCCGGACATCTCCATGCACAAATTTCGTGGGCGTGACCGGGAAGGTTCCGTTGGGAGTATGTATCTATTGATCTTCGAAGGGTTGCGAACCGGAATTCTTCGGCACCGGTCTCCGAGGACGGAGGCGCCTGGGCCGGATAACAAAGTGTTCTGGGATGCGAGCAAGGGCAAGAACGTCCTGACGGTGACTGCCATCGGCGCGCCGGTCTGGGCCTCTGTTCCCGTGGGAACTGATAAGCGCGACAGGAAAAACGGCTTCATGACCGGCTTGACGTGGCAGGACTACCTGGACGGGAAGCGAAGCACCTTCGCGTCAAAGGAGCAGCAAGACCGCGCGCTGGAGGTGCTTCCCGAGTTATTTCTCGCGATCTGTGGTTCTCTCAGCAAGGGAGGGGAAACACTGGCCATGCGGTATTCCGACGAGCTACAGGATGAAATATCCTCAGGAAAGTTGATTTCTCATGCCTGACTTCAATAGCTGCAATTCCATCAAAAATCGTCTGAGCAGTTTGAATGGCGCGTGTAAGTGGTGACGTGACGACGCGTGTAACTTCCAAATCCAAATATTCGTTCTTGTGTCTGCGGCTTGTCGAAACCCAAGCTCGGTGAGCGGTGCGTCGAAGATAAAGGGATCCGCCGCACCTTGATAAGCAGCATTGAACTCTGACTGTCCGTGTCTGATGAAATATATCGCCATGCAGCAAGTCCTTCGCGGGGCTAAGGTTTTTTATAGTGGTATTTGGCACATCACAAGAAATCTATGGCCTCTCGAAGCAGGAGTTAGTGAAAATCGCAGCATTGATAACTCTGGACCCGAACCGGGCATTCTTTGGTCCAAGGCTGTCAGGCCGCCGCACCTGCTACGGACGACCTGCCTCGGCGACCGGGTCCGCAATCGACATGCCGCCGTGTCGTTCAGCGGAACACACCGACCCCATCTCTCTGAAACTGCCCTGAGGATGTCGCCCTTCACATCCTGTTAACCGGGCCAGAGGAAATCGACGTCCGACGCAGATCACCCGTGGATCACCCCCGGGTCCGACCCGCGTCGTCGGCGCCGTAAAATGCGCCCACCTCCCGAAATTCGTGTTCTTGCGAACGAAGTCTTCGGCTTTCCTAATGTTTCGGGGTCGCCGATTCTCCCGCCTGCCTCTGGGGTCCAGGCCCATTTGCCCCTATGTGACCTTTGCACCTGCCCGAGGACTCCACCATGACCGACGCCCCCTTCCGCCCCTTCGACACCCTGCTGGACCGCGATGCCGCGCTCGGCATCCTGCGCGACACGCTCGCCGGGGCCGACGACGGCGAGCTGTTCCTCGAACGCCGCCGCTCGGAAATGGTCGTGTTCGATGATGGCCGGGTCAAGACGGCCAGCTATGACGCGTCCGAAGGTTTCGGCCTGCGCGCCGTGCGGGGCGAGACGGCGGGCTATGCCCATTCAACCGAAATTTCGGAAAGCGCCCTGAAACGTGCGTCCGAAACGGCGCGTCTGGCGGTCGGCGACGGCGGCGGGACACTGGCCGATGCACCCATGGGCACCAACCGCAGGCTTTATACTGACGACAATCCGATCACCGGGCAGGCTTTCACCGTCAAGCTGGAGACCCTGCGCGAAATCGACGCCTACGCCCGCGCCCTTGACCCCCGCGTGGTGCAGGTCAGCGCCTCGATGGCCGCGTCCCTGCAGGAGGTCGAGATTTTGCGCGCCGAGGGCACATCCGTCTCGGACGCCCGGCCCATGGTCCGCCTGAACGTGTCGATCATCGTCGAGGAAAACGGCCGCCGCGAGTCCGGCACCGCAGGCGGCGGCGGTCGCGTGGCACTGACCGGACTGATGGCGCGGGACCACTGGAAGGGGCTGGCCCGCGAAGCGTTGCGCATCGCCGTCGTGAACCTGTCCGCCGTGCCCGCCCCTGCCGGTGTCATGGACGTCGCGTTGGGCGCGGGCTGGCCCGGCATCCTGCTGCATGAGGCCATCGGTCACGGGTTGGAGGGCGATTTCAACCGCAAGAACCAGTCCGCTTTCGCAGGCCTGATGGGTCAGCGCATCGCTGCCCCCGGCGTGACCGTGCTGGACGACGGCACCATCCCTGACCGGCGCGGGTCGATCACCGTCGATGACGAGGGTACGCCATCGGCGAAGAACACGCTGATCGAGGACGGCATTCTGGTCGGCTACATGCAGGACCGGCAGAACGCCCGCCTGATGGGCGTCGCGCCCACCGGCAACGGGCGCCGCGAGTCCTATGCCCACGCGCCGATGCCGCGCATGACCAACACGTATATGCTGGGCGGCGACGTGGCGCCCGGCGATATCGTAGCGGACGTGAAAGACGGCATCTACGCCGTCGGCTTCGGCGGCGGACAGGTCGACATCACCAACGGCAAGTTCGTGTTCTCCTGCACCGAAGCCTACCGCGTGAAGAACGGCATCGTCGGCGACCCGGTCAAGGGCGCGACCCTGATCGGCGACGGCGCGACAGCGCTGACCAACATCCGCGCCATCGGCAACGACATGGCGCTGGACCCCGGCATGGGCAACTGCGGCAAGGCCGGACAATGGGTGCCGGTGGGCGTCGGCCAGCCAACATTGCTGATTGGCGGTCTGACAGTGGGTGGGTCGGCCGCTTGAGTGCGTTTTCTCACGGTTGTTGTCCACGCGGGTCGCCTGACGAGGCGCGACACTATGCCTGTCTGCTTTGCGGCCCGAGCGGTCGCGATCGTCCTGCCTTGCCTGCGCCGGTCGTCGGAGACGTCGTTCTCGCTCCTTGCTGAACCTGACAGCGGCCTGACCCCCGGTGCGCCAGGCAGTCTCGCCCTGCCATCCGCCTTCGCGCCGCGTTAACCAATTCTCAACGATCCACCTGCCAACCTGCAGTCCATGAATTACGCGATTCCCGATACCTTCGACCTTCCCGATTCCATGGCCGAAACACCGATTCCCCTATTCGACGCCCCGCCATCGCAGGACGAACTTTTCTCGCGCCTGCGCCTGTCGCGTTCCCGGCGTGTCGGCCCTGCCACCTTCCGCCGACTGATCGTCGAACATGGCTCCGCGCAGGCCGCGCTGACCGCCCTTCCAGAAATCGCGCGCGCCGCAGGCGACGCCGATTACACGGCCGCCGACGAGGCAACGATCCGCCGCGAAATCCGTGCTGCGCGCAAACACGGCGCGCGCCTGCTGACGCTCGGTGCGCCCGGATACCCTGCCCGTCTGGCCGAAATAACTTCGGCTCCCCCGATCCTCTGGGCGCAGGGCAATCCATCCATCCTGACCCGCCCGACCGTCGCCATCGTCGGCACGCGCAACGCCTCCTCGCTGGCCCTGCGCATGGCCCGCGCACTGTCCCGCGACCTGTCTGCGGCGGGCGTCGTCATCGCCTCCGGTCTTGCCCGCGGCGTCGATGCCGTCGCCCACGATGCGGCGCTGTCGGGCGGCACGGTCGCAGTCCATGCGGGCGGGCTTGATTGTGTCTATCCGGCGGAAAATACCGAACTGGCGGCAAAGATCGCCGAACAGGGCTGCGCCCTTTCGGAACGACCCTTCGGCCTGTCGCCACAGGCCCGCGACTTTCCCCGGCGCAACCGGATCGTGTCGGGCGTGGCGCAACTGGTCATCGTGGTCGAGGCGGCGGCCAAATCCGGCTCCATGATCACCGCCCGCGATGCGCTGGATCAGGGCCGCGACGTGTTGGCGGTGCCGGGCCACCCGTTCGACGGACGGGCCTCGGGCTGCAACATCCTGCTGCGCGATGGCGCGACGCTGGTGCGCGGGGCCGATGACGTGCTGGAGGTTCTGGCCAGCCTTGCGCCTGCTCCTGAATTTCCGTCAGAACCCGTTGCGCAACCGCCCGAGCCTGTTTCCGCCATTCCCGAAGACCCGGCCCTACGCGACCGCATCCTGTCGCTTCTGTCTCCTGTCCCCGTGCCGGAGGATCAGTTGCTGCGCGACCTGTCGCAGACCGGCACCGTCGCCGCGCGCCATCTCGCCACGCACCTCTCGGAGATGGAACTGACCGGCGTTATCGCCCGCCGCGCCGGGGGCGGGTTTGTCCGCCTCTGACCCCTGCGCCCCGATCCTTGCACCGGACATGGCCCCGGAAATCGTCCCCTGACCGATGGGGGACGCGCCCCCGGCCTTCCGAATACGCGCAAAACCGCCGCCATTGACAATCCCCCGGTGCCCCCCACATGGTCCGCGGCCCAAGGGGACAGGCCCGAATACACGCCGACAGATCCCCCAGATCGAACAGTCCGAGGTTTCCGCCCATGCCCGTCGTCGTCGTCGAATCCCCGGCCAAAGCCAAGACAATCAACGGATATCTTGGCAAGGGTTACACCGTCCTGGCCAGCTATGGCCACGTTCGCGACCTGGTCGGCAAGGACGGCAGCGTCGATACCGAAAACGGTTTCGACATGATCTGGGAAATCCCTGCCGACAGCAAGAAACGCATCAAGGACATCGCCGATGCGCTGGCCGACGACCCGAACCTGATCCTGGCCACCGACCCCGATCGCGAGGGCGAGGCGATTTCCTGGCACCTGCAAGAGGCGCTGCTCAACCGCCGGGGCATCAAGAAGGACATGCCGGTCAGCCGCGTGGCCTTCAACGCCATCACCAGAAAGGCCGTGCAGGAGGCCATCGCCAACCCGCGCGAAATCGACACGCCGCTGGTCCACGCCTATCTGGCGCGCCGCGCGCTGGACTATCTGGTCGGCTTCAACCTGTCGCCGGTGCTGTGGCGCAAGCTGCCCGGATCGAAATCGGCGGGCCGGGTGCAGTCCGTCTGCCTGCGCCTGGTCGTCGACCGCGAGATGGAGATCGAGGCCTTCGATGCCCGCGAATACTGGTCGGTTCGCGCCATGCTGGAAACCCCGCGTGGTCAGACCTTCGAAGCGCGTCTGGTCTCGCTGGCCGGCAAGAAACTGGACCGCTTCGACCTGGCCGACGCGACGCAGGCCGAACTCGCCGTGCAGGCCGTCGAAAGCCGCACGCTGACCGTCACCGGCGTTGAGGCCAAACCCGCCAGCCGCAACCCCAGCCCGCCCTTCATGACCTCGACCCTGCAACAGGAAGCCAGCCGCAAATTCGGCATGGGCGCCAAGGCCTGCATGTCGACGGCGCAGCGCCTGTATGAAGCCGGGCACATCACCTACATGCGGACCGACGGTATCGACATGGCGCCCGAAGCCGTGACCGAGGCGCGCGATGCCATCGCCGACCGGTACGGCAGGGACTACATCCCGCCCGAGCCACGCATCTACAAGAACAAGGCCAAGAACGCGCAGGAAGCGCACGAATGTATCCGCCCGACCGATATGACCAAGGCAGCGGACGAACTGCGCCTGGAAAAAGACCAGAAGCAACTCTACGACCTGATCTGGAAGCGCACACTGGCCAGCCAGATGTCGGGTGCACGGATGGAACGCACGACCGTCACGATCCGCGACAAGGACGAGCAGGTCGAACTGCGTGCCACCGGTCAGGTCGTGATTTTCGATGGCTTCATGAAGGTCTATACCGAAGGCCGCGACGACGATGCCGCGACCTCCGAGGACGACAAGCGCCTGCCCGCGATCCACGAAGGCGATGCGGCCAAGAAAGTCGCCGCCTATGCCGATGAGACGTCCGAGAACCAGTTGATCAAGGCCCCCTCGAACGCGGTTCTGGGTCAGCAGAGCTTCACCCAGCCGCCGCCGCGCTACACCGAGGCGACGCTGGTCAAGAAGATGGAAGAACTGGGCATCGGGCGCCCGTCGACCTATGCCAGCATCCTGTCGACCATCGTCGACCGCGGATATGCCCGCAAGGAAGGCAACCGCCTGTTCCCCGAAGATCAGGGGCGGCTGGTGACGGTCTTCCTGTCGAATTACTTCCGGCGCTACGTCAGCTATGACTTCACTGCCGGGCTGGAGGAGGAACTGGACGAGGTTTCCGCCGGCGACAAGGACTACAAGGACGTTCTGGCCCGTTTCTGGCGCGACTTTTCGGCGGCCATCGGCGAGACATCGGAGCTTCGGATCACCGAAGTCCTCGAGAAGATAAACGAAGTGCTGGAGCCGCATATCTTCCCCGACAAGGGCGACGGCACCGATCCGCGCCTGTGTCCGAAATGCGAGGCGGGCCGCCTGTCGATGCGCACGGCGCGATCCGGGGGGGCCTTCATCGGCTGCTCGAACTATCCCGAATGCCGCTATACCCGCCCCTTCGGCCCTCCGGGCCTGGAGGGGGAGCAGCAGGGCGACGAACGCATGCTGGGCGTGGAGCCGGAATCCGGGCTGGAGGTCTGGCTGAAATCCGGGCGCTTCGGGCCGTATGTTCAGCTGGGCGAAGCGACGGACGAAAACAAGAAACCCAAACGCTCCAGTCTGCCCAAAAGCTGGGCCCCTGACACCATCGACTATGACAAGGCTCTGCAGCTTTTGTCCCTGCCCCGTCACATCGGCGTCCACCCTGAAGACGGTGAGCCAATCGAGTCAAACCTCGGGCGCTATGGGCCCTACGTCAAATGGAACAAGGTCTACGCCAACCTGCCGGACGAGGAGGAGATCTTCACCATCGGCATGAACCGCGCCGTTGAAGTGCTGGCCGAAAAGCTGGCCAAACGCGGCGGGCGCGGTGCCGCGGCGGCCCCTCTGCGCGAACTGGGTGAACACCCCGAAAACGGTGGCCCCATCAACGTAATGGAAGGTCGCTATGGCCCCTACGTCAAATGGGAGAAGGTGAACGCGACCCTGCCCAAGGAGATGACGCCCGAAGACGTCACAATGGCGCAGGCGGTGGAACTGATCGCAGCGAAGGCCGCGAAGTCGCCCAAGAAGGCGGCGACGAAAAAAACTGCCGCCAAGAAGAAAACGGCGGCAAAGAAGACCGCAGCCAAAAAACCGGCGCCAAAAAAGGCGGCATCAAAGAAACCGGTGGACGGCGCGGCTGGGGCCTGACCCCGGCCGCGCGCCCGCTGGGTCAAGCAGGCCCAGCCCCCTGCGTCCCGGTAAAGACCGAATAGATCGACTGCGATGCGGCCATGAACAGGCGGTTCCGCTTTGGCCCGCCAAAACAGATGTTGCCGCAAACTTCCGGCAGGCGGATACGGCCCAGCAACGTGCCTTCCGGCGTCCAGATCGTTACCCCGGAATAGCCGACGTTGCGGCCTGCATTCGATGACGCCCAGACGTTGCCCGCCACGTCCGTCCGCAATCCGTCCGGCCCGCATTTTACGCCGTCCACCACGCAGTCCGAAAACACGCGCCGGTTCGACAGCGTGCCATCGGCGGCGACATCCATCGCTATGATCTCGCCATTGCCGCCCGGCCCGGTGTCGCCCGGACCCTTGCCGGTCGAGGCGATATACAGAACCGATTGATCGGGCGAGAAACACAGACCATTCGGGTCCGCAGCATCCGCCTCGGTCGCCACGCGCGTCACGGTGCCGGAGCCATCGACGCGGTAGGTCGCGGTCTCCATCTCCCGGTTCCAGTCGCCGATTTCGGGCGGCTGACCCAGACGCGGGTTCAGCAATCCGGCAGCATTCGACGGGCCACCGGCGGCATCCGGCGCGCCTTCATACAATTGCCCGCCATAAGGCGGATCCGTGAACCAATAGCTGCCGTCGGGGTGCGCCACGATATCGTTGGGCGAATTGAACCGCTTGCCCTCGAACATATCGGCCAGGATCGTGACCGACCCGTCCAGTTCATAGCGCACGACCCGGCGCGTCAGATGTTCGGCCGACAATTGCCGTCCCTGATAATCGAAGCTGTTGCCGTTGGAATTGTTCGACGGTTTGCGGAACTCCGAGACGTGTCCGTCCTCGTCCAGCCAGCGCATCTGCCGGTTTTCGGGAATATCGGACCAGATCAGGTATTTTCCGACGCTGTTCCAGGCCGGTCCCTCGGCCCAGCGCGCCCCGGTCCAGAGCCGTTCGATCGACGCATTGGGCTGCATCACGCCCCAGAAGCCATCCTCGGCCGCAACCAGATCGGGGTCCCAGAAATACACGTTCGGGTCAGCATCGGGGCCGAACTCGCGGCGCGGCGTGGTAATGGTCGAGAGCGGCTCGACCGCCGTGGATTGCGCGTTCGCGGCTACGCCGGTCAGCGCGACCGCCCCTCCGCCAAGCGCTCCAAGGGCCTGCCTGCGCGACAGATGACTGATGTGCTTCGTCATGATGATCCTCCCAGATACCGGCATGTGCCACAGGCGATGGTAGGTCACGGCGGGCCGCCGGCGCGCGCGATGCTTCCCCTGCGTCACCTTCCAGCGGAAACCCGCCCAGACGGTCCCCTTGCAGCAGATCGGGACGTCTGAAACCCTCGGTGCATGACTACCATCACAGCCCGTCTAGACGCCGACGGAACACTTGTCGCAGACCCCGCCCCCGCCCTTCCTTGGTGGAGTTTCAGCAAGACGATTATCGCCGCCCTCTGCGTCAACGCAGCGGCACGGGGAGAGCTGTCGCTGGATGCGCCGTGTCCCGGCCGGGCGTGGACGATCCGCGATCTCCTCCGGCATCGCGCCGGTTTGGGCGATTATGGTCTCCTGAGGGCCTATCAGGCCGCCGTCATGGCAGCCGACCCGGTCTGGTCCGCCGACGACTTTCTGCGCGCCGTCCCGCCGGACCGGCCCGGCACGCCACCGCGCACCCGGTTCGCCTATTCCAACATCGGCTATCTGCTGGCCCGGCAGGCGCTGGAAGATGCCGCAGCTACGCCCCTTGCCACCTTGCTGCGCGATCGGTTGGCCATTCCGCTCGGCCTGTCCTCCGTGCGCCTTGCACAGTCCGTCGAGGATTTTGCCGATCTGCCTTTTGCGGCAAACGGATATCATCCCGGCTGGGTCGCGCATGGTTGCGTCATGGGCACCCCGACAGATGCCGTGCGAATGCTGCGGGCTATTCTGTCGGACCCGTCGCTGGCACAGATGCAGGACGACCGACCACTGTCATTCTCCGACCCCGGCCGACCGTGGACGCGGGCCGGTTATGGTCTGGGGCTGATGATCGGCGACGTGGGATCGGCGGGCCGCGCCATCGGCCATTCCGGCGGCGGTCCATTCTCGGCCAACGCCGTCTATGCCGTCCCGGATTGCCCCGGATCACCCGTCGTCGCCTGTTTCACCCCCGGCGGAAACGAGGCTCCGGCGGAACTTGCCGCCGTTGCCCTGGCGCTCCGGCCTTGAAACCGTCCCCTTGGCGGGCGACATGACCTGCCAACCGAAGGATGCCCCCATGACTGCACTGCCGCCCCTGACCCCGCGCCCCGACGTGACGGCGTTCCTGCTGACCCGCCGGTCCCGCCCGGCCAAGACGCTGGTGGCCCCCGCCCCGGATCGCGCGGCGCTGGAACCGATGCTGACCGCCGCCCTGCGCGTTCCCGATCATGGCAAGCTGGAGCCCTGGCGCCTGATCGTCTTGCGGGATGCGGCGCTGATCCGGCTGGCCGATCTGACGACGCGGCTGGGCGCGGCGCAGGATCGCGATGCCGACAAGCTGGCCAAGGCCCGTGCAATGTTCACCGACGCACCCGCGATGGTCGCCGTGATCGGATCGCCGCAACCGTCCGACAAGGTTCCCGCCATCGAACAGACGTTGTCCGCCGGGGCGGTCTGCCTCGGCCTGGTGAACGCTGCGCTGGCGGCGGGATGGGGGGCAAACTGGCTGTCGGGCTGGATGGCGACGGACCGTGACTGGCTGACACGGGGGCTGGATCTTGCCGCATCCGAATACGTCGCGGGCTTCATTGTTCTGGGCACCGAGACCTCCGCGCCACCCGACCGCCCGCGACCGGACGTCGATGCCCTGACAACATGGGTGGAGGCATGATCGACGACGCACTCCGCGCAGTTTTGCAACTCGGCGACCCGCGTTTTCGCCGCGTCCTGCTTGCCGGTGTCGGGCTGTCGCTGGCACTTCTGATCGGGTTCTCCGCCCTGCTGGTCTGGGGCGCAGCGGCCCTTGTCGGCCCCTCTGTCACCCTGCCGTGGCTGGGCGAAGTCACCTGGCTCGACAATGCGGCAGGGTGGGCCGCTGTCCCCTTCACGCTGATCGCGTCGATCTTCCTGATGGTGCCGGTCGCGTCCGCCTTCACCGGACTGTTCCTCGACCGGATCGTCGACGCGGTCGAGGATCGCCACTATCCCCACCTGCCCCCCGCCCGGCATCAGGGCTGGGGCGAGATGTTGCGCGAAAGTGCCGGGTTTCTCGGCCTCGTCATTGCCGCGAACCTTCTGGCCCTGATCGCCTATATCTTTCTCGCGCCCTTCGCGCTGTTCATCTTCTGGGCAGTGAACGGGTTTTTACTGGGGCGGGAATATGCGCAGATGGTCGCCCTCCGCCGGATGCCCGTGGCCGAGGCGCAGGCGTTCCGCCGCCGCAACCGGGGTGCCATCTGGGCGATGGGTGTGCTGATGGCGATCCCGTTGTCGGTGCCGGTGCTGAACCTGCTGGTCCCGGTCATCGGTGCGGCCAGTTTCGCGCACCAGTTTCACCGTCTGAACCGGGTCTAGCCGCCGAATTCGGGCCGTCCGGTCCAACGGCGCAGGTCGTCGATACTCAGTGTCCCGGACATGATGAACCAGACCAGCGGCACCCAGAGAACCAGCGTGATCGCCGTGGCGATGCCCACGCGACGCCACAGGTTGAATTCGACCGGTGACGAAACATGGGTGCCGGGCACCCGTTCACCCCGGTCGCCCTGCGTGTCCTGCCCGACCTGAAGCCCGATCAGGAAGACCATGGCCCAAACCATGGCGAAAAGGACGAAAGCGGAGAATATACCCATCAGACCTGCTCCAGTTCGACAAGCGTTCCGGTGAAATCCTTCGGATGCAGGAACAGGACCGGCTTGCCATGTGCTCCGATCTTCGGCTCGCCCGATCCCAGCACCCGTGCGCCCGAGGCGATCAAACGGTCGCGGGCCGCCAGGATGTCATCCACTTCATAACAGATGTGATGGATGCCGCCCGACGGGTTCTTGGCCAGAAACCCACTGATCGGGCTGTCGTCGCCCAACGGGTGCAGCAGTTCGATCTTGGTGTTCGGCAGGTCGATGAACACGACCGTGACGCCATGGTCCGGCTCGTCCTGCGGCGGGTTCACCCGTGCCCCCAGCGTATCGCGGTATTGCGCGGCGGCGGCGTCCAGATCGGGGACCGCGATGGCCACGTGGTTCAGCTTGCCGATCATGTCGCGCCCCTTATGCCTTTGTGCGGCGTTATGCGATGCGGCCCCGGCCCCCGCAAGCGGCCTGCGCGATTTGTCGCGCGCCGTTCATCATTCGTTAGGGATGTAATGCGCAACTGTCAGACGAAAGATGAGGAGAGGCACGATGATGGATCCCGACATGCTGGTGCGCCCTGCACCCACCCCGCAACGTCCGCTTCTGGGCCAGACCGTCCTGTTGGTCGAAGACAGCCGGTTCGCGTCCGAGGCGGTGCGCATGCTGGCCCTGCGGTCCGGTGCGCGCATCCGCCGGGCCGACTGCATCGCGTCGGCGGAACGGCACCTGCTGACCTATCGCGCCGGGATCGCCATCGTCGACCTGGGCCTGCCCGACGGTTCGGGGCTGGAGCTGATTTCACGTCTCGCCAGTGCCACGCAGCGTCCCACGGTCCTGCTCGCCACCTCCGGTCAGCCCCGTGACGAGGTGGAGGCGGAGGCCTGCGCCGCCGGGGCCGACGGCTTTCTGCCAAAACCCATAGAAAGCCTCGCCACGTTTCAACAGATCATCCTGCGCCATCTTCCGGCGGAAGACTGGCCCAATGGCCTGAGCGTTGTCGGCACCGAAACCGTCCAGCCGGATCGCCTCGCCCTGTCGGAAGATTTTGCCTATGCGGATCGTCTGTTGGGGGACGAGAGTATCGCGCCCCGCTTCGTGGCCAATTTTCTCGCTGGATTGGCGCGCACCGGCCACGATCCCGTACTTCTGGCCGAGGCGGAAGGCCTGGCCGCACAGACGATGGACGACCTGCGCCCGCGCCTGCGCCGCCTGATTGCCGAACGGCTTGGCGAACGACGGGTGGTGTAGGCGGGTCTTTCAGGCGGCTGCGAACTCCGACAGGGACCGAAGCTGCTGGCCACCCGCGTCGAAGTTCGACGGTGCCAGCCATGCCATATGCGCCGCCCGCACCTGGGGCCAGTCCCCGTCGATAATGGCGAACCACGCCGTATCGCGGTTCGCGCCCTTGACCACCATGTGCTGCCGGAACATCCCCTTATGGGCGAAACCGAACCGCAATGCGCGGCCAGCGTTCCAGCCGCGCATATCGCCACTCCAGCATGTCGGATGCGGTCCATTCCAGCGACGCCCACCCCGACAGATCGGTCATTTCGGCGCCAGGCGGATCGCCCCGTCCAGCCGGATGACCTCTCCGTTCAGCATCGGGTTGGTCGCGATATGGCCGACCAGCGCGGCAAATTCCGCCGGATGTCCCAGACGCGGAGGATAGGGCACCTGTGCGCCAAGCCTGTCCTGAATGTCCTGCGGGAACGCCGTCATCATCGGCGTCAGGAACAGGCCGGGGGCCACGGCGACGACGCGAATGCCCGACCGCGCCAGATCGCGCGCCATCGGCAGGGTCATCGCCGCCACGCCGCCCTTGGACGCGGCATAGGCGATCTGACCCATCTGGCCGTCGTAGGCCGCGATCGAAGCCGTGTTCACGATTACGCCGCGCTCGCCGTCCGGCCCCCGGCCATCCTGCTCCGCCATGATCGCGGCGGCGGCCGAGGCACAGTTGAACGTGCCGATCAGATTGATGCCGACGGTTCTGGCGAACAGCGCCGGATCATGCGCCCCGTCGCGACCCACGGTCCTGGCGGCAGGCGCGACGCCCGCGCAATTGACCATCAGGTCCAGCCGGTGCCCCTCCGCCACGGTTGCCAGAATCCTGGCGCAGGCTGGGGCGTCCGTCACATCCAGCTTGTGAAATGTCCCGCCCAGATCTTCGGCAATGTCCGCCCCCTTGTCGTCAAGATCAAGGATCGCGACAGTCCCGCCCGCCCCGGCAATATGCCGTGCGACCGCCTCGCCCAAACCTCCGGCCCCGCCCGTGATCGCCGCTCCGCATCCGCTCAAGTCCATCGCACCCTCCCGCGCTGATCGGTGCGACGGTAAAGTCGCGGGCGGTCAGCGCAAGTCCGGTGCGGTGACGCTGGCGCGGATCGTGCTGCCGGTATCGTCGCTGTCCGCCGAAATGCCGACGCCGACCAGCAGACCCGGTGTCCCGCCGAATGCGCGGGCATAATCCGCCGCCAGATCGACGCTTTCACTTTGCTGTCCGGTCCCCGCCGGACGCAGGACGATGGTTTTCATGCCTGCAAGATAGGGACTGTCCTGCAGGGTGCCGCGGACGTCGTCACCGCCCCAGACATAGACCAGCACCCGCGTATCCGTATCCCGCAGCAAAGCCGTCGCACGCTTCGGATTAAGGCCCGCGGCCTTCGCGGGCGTGGTCCAGGCAAAATAAATCGCCAGGTTGCGGTCGTCCCCGCCCTTGCGGCTCAGGTCGGTCGCAGGCACCCCCTCGGCCACGGCCCAGCCCCAACTGGCGCGCGTCGCGCCCTGCATCGACACTGGCGTTGCCCGCCACAGCAACGATACGGTGCCGTCGGACACAACCTGCAAAGATGCCCCCTGCATGCGATAATCATTTGAAAACAGGCGAAAGAAACCCTGTTCCGTCCAATTTTTATCGAATAGAAGGGGCTGCGCCGTTGCGGAACCGGCAAGGCTGGTCGAAGCGAGGAGGACGGCGGCGATGGCCGATGCGATATGTTTCATGCCCCTGATTTAAGGCTGCGATCGGCGAAGTCCCCTGACATGCGCGTGACCTGCGAAAATCATGCGCCAGCAGGCCGGATCGTTGGAAAAGCTGTGGAGAAGCGCAAATCCTCCCTTTACAGAAACGTCACTTGCCTGCACCATATATTGTAGAGGGGACATAGAGACGATCATATGGGTCGCGTTCTCCACCAGTCCTATGGGCGTAGAAGAAGGCGGGACATGCTTCACGAACGGCAGCAGTTTTCAGAAACAGGCGACCTCCACCCGATCGATTTGGTCGAGACCGTGGCCGAAAGCCACGACTGGGCCTTCGATCGGGTTGGAGACGACCAGATTTCCATGCAGGTCGAAGGACAGTGGCGCAACTACTCCGTCACTCTTGCATGGTCCCAGACGGACGAAACCCTGCGGCTGATCTGTTGCTTCGAGATGCAGCCGCCGGAGACCAGTCTGCCGCGTCTCTACGAGACCTTGAATCTTGCCAACGACGAATGCTGGGCCGGATCCTTCAGCTATCTGAAGGATCGGAAGATGATGATCTGGCGGTATGGCCTCGTCCTCGCGGGCGGTGTCTGCGCACAGGTCGATCAGGTCAACCATATGGTGGCCGAAGCGATCATGGCCGGCGAGCGCTACTATCCGGCCTTCCAACTGGTGTGCTGGGGCGGTCGCGCGCCGCATGTCGCAATGCAGATCGCCATGGCCGAGGCTTACGGCCACGCCTGATCTTTTCCTCGCACCGGACAGGCCCTAGGGTCAGACCCCGGAGGGTTGCGCATGGATTTCACCGATATCGACACACGCGGAGTCGTGCTTCTGGGCTGCGGCAAGATGGGTTCCGCGATGCTGGCCGGCTGGCTCGATCGCGGCCTGTCGCCAGCCGCCGTTACCGTATTGGACCCCAAGCCATCGGACTGGCTGCGCGGCACGGGCGTTCGCATCAATACCGATTTGCCCGCCGCCCCCGCCATTGCCCTGATCGCCGTCAAGCCGCAGATGATGGGCGACGCCCTGCCCGCCTTGCAGTCGCTGACCGACACCCTGTTCGTCTCGATCGCCGCGGGCACGCCCATCGCCGCCTTCGAAGCCGCGTTCGGGTCGGACGCCCGCATCGTGCGCGCCATGCCGAACACCCCGGCGGCGGTCGGCAAGGGCATCACCGCCCTTGTCGGGAATTCCGCCGCCACCCCCGCCGATCTTGATTTGGCCGGGCAATTCCTGTCCGCCGTCGGCGAAGTGGTCCGGTTGGACGACGAAGACCGGATGGATGCGGTCACCGGGCTGTCCGGCTCCGGCCCGGCCTATGTCTTTCACATGATCGAGACGCTGGCCGCGGCCGGCGTGGCGCAGGGGCTGGACCCCGAGCTGGCGGCCCGCCTGGCGCGCGCGACCGTGGCCGGGGCAGGCGCGCTGGCCATGACCGGCGAAGATCCGGCACAACTGCGGATCAACGTCACCAGCCCGAACGGCACCACCCAAGCCGGGCTGGAAGTGCTGATGGCCGAGTTGCCCGACCTGATGGCCCGCACCGTCAAAGCCGCCTCAGACCGATCGAAGGAGCTTCGGGAATGAACATCACATACGACGATTTCCTCAAGGTCGACATCCGCGTCGGCACGATCACCCGCGCCGAACCTTTTCCCGAGGCGCGTAAACCCGCCATCAAGATGTGGGTCGATTTCGGCGGCGATCTTGGCGAACGCAAGACCTCGGCCCAGGTTACGGCGCACTATACTCCGGATGGCCTTGTCGGCAGACAGGTCGTCGCCGTGGTGAACTTTCCGCCCCGCCAGATCGGCAAATTCATGTCCGAGGTTCTGGTGCTGGGTGTTCCCGATCCGGACGGCGAAGTCGTCCTGCTGGCCCCCGATCAGTCCGTGCCGGACGGGGGGCGGATGCATTGACGGATCTGCCGAAACTCCTCGTTTCCCGCGCCCTGCCCGACAGCGTGATGGATGCCCTGCGCGACCATTTCGACGTCACCTGCCGCGATACGACGCAGCCGATGGACCTGTCGGAGAGTCGCGACGCGCTGGCCGATTACGACGTGATCCTGCCGACGCTGGGCGATGCCTTCGGGGACGACGCCTTTACCGGAACGATCCGGGCGAAGGGGTTGGCGAACTTTGGCGTGGGCTATAACCACATCGACGTCGAAGCCGCGCGCAAGGCGGGCCTGGTCGTGACCAACACCCCCGGCGCGGTGACCGATGCGACCGCCGATATCGCCCTGACACTGATCCTGATGACGGCTCGCCGCGCGGGCGAGGGCGAACGCATGGTGCGCGCGGGCAACTGGCAGGGCTGGCACCCGACGCAGATGCTGGGGATGCACATATCGGGGAAGACGCTCGGCGTGATCGGCATGGGCCGCATCGGGCAAGCGATCGCGCGGCGCTGTCACCACGGCTTCGGCATGGACGTTGTATTCCACAACCGCTCTGTCAAATCCGTGCCGGGTGCGCGGCAACTGGCGTCTGTCGTGGAGGTTTGTCAAACGGCCGATATCGTCGTCACCGCCGTCCCCGCCTCGCCCGAGACGTTCCACATCATCGATGCCGCAGCCCTGTCGGCGATGCAGCCGCAGGCCATCCTCGTGAATATCGCCCGCGGCGACGTGGTGGACGAGGCGGCGATGATTGCGGCGCTTCAAAACGGCGGGATTGCGGGCGCGGGCCTTGATGTCTACGAGCGGGAGCCTCACGTTCCCGCCGCCCTCATGGCCCTCGAAAACGTCGTTCTGTTGCCGCATCTGGGCACAGCCGCGCTGGAAGTGCGCGAAGACATGGGCCGCATGGCGATGGACAACGCCGTGGCCATCGCCGAAGGCCGCGATCCGCCGAACCCGGTCTAGGCGACGGTCCACCCGACTTTCCTGCGCTCGGGCTGGTCCGCAATGACGGGCTGGGCCGGGCGATACCGCCCGCGCCCGCACGCCAAAGTCGTCAGATGCCGTCGATGCAGACGTATTTGACCTCCAGGTAGTCGTCCAATCCCTGGCTTCCGCCCTCTTTGCCCAGACCGCTTTCCTTGACGCCGCCGAACGGCGCCTCGACCGTGGTGATAAGGCCCGAGTTGATGCCGATCATCCCGTATTGCAGCCCTTCGTTCAGGCGGAACGCCCGCCCCAGATCGGAGGTATAGGCGTAACACGCCAACCCATAGACCGTGGCGTTCGCCATCTCGATGGCCTCTTCCTCGGTCTCGAACTTGAACACCGGGGCCAACGGACCGAAAATCTCCTCGGTGGCGAATTTCATCGCCTGCGTGGCCCCGGTGACAACCGTCGGCTGGAAGAACGTGCCGCCCTTGTCGTGCCGCGCACCGCCCGTGACGACCGCGCCGCCCTTGTCCCTGGCGTCGGCGACGAAGTCCTCGACCTTCTCGACCGCATCCATGTCGATCATCGGCCCCTGCTCGACGCCCTTCTCCAACCCGTCCCCGACCTTGAGCGCCTCCGTCCGCTCGACCAGCCGCTTGACGAAGGCGTCGTGGATGCCCGACTGCACGATCATCCGGTTGGCACAGACGCAGGTCTGGCCCGCATTGCGGAACTTCGACACCATCGCGCCCTCGACCGCCTTTTCCAGATCGGCGTCGTCGAACACCACGAAAGGCGCGTTGCCGCCCAGCTCCATCGAGACCTTCTTGACCGTATCCGCCGATCCGCGGATCAACTCCTTGCCGACTTCGGTCGATCCCGTGAAGGTGATCTTGCGAAGGTCGAAACTGTCCATCATCGCCTTGGAAATATCCTTCGCCGATCCGGTGACGACGTTCACCACGCCCTTCGGGAACCCGACCTCCTCGGCCAGCGCACCCCAGGCCAGCCCGGAATAGGGCGTCGCCGTCGCGGGTTTGGCGACCACGGTGCAGCCCACGGCCAGTGCCGGTGCGATCTTGCGGGCCAGCATCGACGACGGGAAATTCCACGGCGTGATCATGCCCACCACGCCGATGGCGTGTTTCGTCACCAGGATACGCCGTCCGTTCACGCCCGCCGGCACGATCTCGCCCTTGGCGCGACGCGCTTCCTCGGCGAACCAGCGGACGTATTGCGCACCGATGGCGATCTCGCCCATCGATTCGGCCAGCGGCTTGCCCATCTCGACGGTCAGCAGTTCGGCCAGATCTTTCTGGTTGTCCATCAGCGCATCATGCAATTTCCACAGCAGCGCGCAGCGATCCATCAGCGAGGTATCCCGATACCCCGGAAACGCGGCAACCGCCGCCTTGATCGCACGTTCGGCCTCGGCCTTTCCGCCTTTGGGCACAGTCCCGATGACGTCGCCCGTCGCGGGGTTGGTCACGTCGATCGTCTCGCCACTGTCCGCCGCGACCCAATCGCCACCGATCAGGTTCGCCTGCTTCATCCAGTCCTGAAATGCCATGTCTAGTCCTTTTCGAAGCTGAAAGTGGTCGTCTGTTCATAAGTCTCGCCCGGACGCAGCACGGCACCGGGAAAGTCGTCGTGATTCGGCGCATCCGGCCAGTTCTGCGCCTCCAGCGCGACGCCTGCATGGGCGCGATAGGTGCGCCCGTCCAGACCGGGCACCTGTGTATTCAGCTTGGCCCCGTCATAGACCTGCAATCCCGGCTCGGTCGTGGCCACTGTCATCGACAGTCCCCGCGCGTGCAACACCGCCACATCGCGCAGGGCGACGCGCGCGTCCGACAGGCACAGATTATGGTCCAGCAGCCCCGCGCCCGGCAACATCCGCCCGGCGCGGAAATCAAACTCCGTACCCGCCACCGACGCGACCCCGATGGGGATCATGCCGTCATCGACGGGCGTATAGCGGTCGGCCTTCACCGTCAGGTAATGTCCGGAAATATCGTTCGATCCGTCAAGGTTCCAATAGGTATGATGCGCCAGGTTGCAGATCGTCGGCGCGTCGGTCGTGGCGCGATACTGGATCCGCAGCGTGGCGTCCGGGGCGCAGGTAAAGGTTGCCGAAATCTGCATCGCACCGGGGTATCCCATTTCTCCGTCCGCCAGCGCGATGTTGAAGGTGACGCTGTCGTCGCGATGATCCGCCACTGTCCAGACCCGCTTGCCGGTGCCCCTGGAGCCGCCATGAAGACTGTGCCGGTCCTGGAAGTTCGGGTCCAGATGATACGTCGTGCCGCCCAGCGTGAACCTTGCATCGCCGATCCGGTTGGCAAACCGTCCTGCGGTCGCCCCCATGTAATTGCTTTGCCCTGCGGCGTAATCGTTCAGATCGGCCAGCCCCAGAACCAGCGGCGCGTCATGCCCGTCCAGTCGCAGATCGACCAGCGCGGCCCCCCACTCGGTAAAGGTCGCGGTCAGGCCGTGGCCCGTAATGATGTAGCGGTTCAGGTCCATGATCGAGCCTTAGTCCAAACCCAGATGCGCGGCCACCTTGCGCGCCGTCATCTCGGACACGCGGGCATTCGCCTCAACCGTGACGCCACCGATATGCGGCGTCAGGATCAGGTTCGGAACCCCGGCAAAGGGGTGGTCCTGGCCCAGCGGTTCAGTCGTGAACGTATCCAGCGCCGCGCCGCCAAGATGGCCGGATTTCAATGCCGCCGCCACCGCCGCCTCATCCACCACACCGCCCCGCGCCGCATTGATCAGCACCGCGCCGGGCTTCATCGACGCGATGACGCGGGCATCGATCATGCCCCGTGTCTCGTCGGTCAGCGGAACATGCAGCGAGATGACATCGCTCTGCGTCAGGACTTCTTCCTCGGTCCCCTCCATCGCGCCCGGAAATTCCTCGGCGTAAGGGTCGGAGGCAAGGCAGGTCATTCCCATCGCCCCCGCCAGCCGCGCCGTCACCCGTGCGATTTCGCCGAACCCCACCAGCCCCAGCGTCTTGCCCGCGACCTCCCGGCCCTGACCTGCCACGCCACGCGGCCAGTCGCCCGCCTCCATCGACGTCCGCAGGTCGTAAGCCCCGCGCAGCAGCATGGCCGAAGTCGTCACGACATATTCCGCCACGGACAGCGTATTGGCCCCGGTCGCAGGAAACACCGCGATATCGTGTTCCGCACAGCCGTCCATGTCGATATTGTCGAGTCCGACACCCAGCCGCCCGACACAGGAAAACCCCGAATACAGCAGGTCACCGCGCACCTGCGTCCGGTTCCTCACGATCAGGGCCTGCGCCAGTCTGGCGTGTTCCGCCAGATCCTCGGGACGATCCGGCAGGTCCGGCTCGTACAGGACCTCGGCCCGGTCCCGCAGCCAGTCGACCCAAGTTTCGTCCATGAATTCGGTAATGAGTATCATCACACGCTCTCCTGAGCATTGTTCGTTTTCCATGCGCCTGTCGCGTCGGACCCATATCCGACGTGGATCACCCGTCGGTCACCCCTCTGTCGCATGCCCCTCACACCCCGCGTCCCCGCAGGTCGATCGCCTGACCGGAACGTGCGGATTCCTCCGCCGCCTCGCCGACCAGAACCGACCAGTAGCCATCTTCAAGGCTGACCTCGGGGCGTCCCTTGCCACTGCGGACAAGGTTCAGAAACCGCTCGTGCTGATAAAAGGTCGAGCCGTGATGATCGCCTGCGATCAGCAACTCCGGCGGCGTATGGATCGTCTCGCGAACCTCCTGCTTCAAGGCGCGCAAGGATGTGATCAACTGTGCCTCCCTCGGCTTGCCATCGGACGTAAATCGCGCCGGACCGGGGATCAATGCCTCGACCCGCGCGGTGGGTCCGGTGACGGCGATGATCTCCTGCCAGTGCGACCCTTCCGCGAACATGCAAAGATCCAGCATTCCGCGGGTGCCATTGGCAAAATCGACGACGACATAAGCGTTATCGACGATATCCGGCACCCCCCCGATATAGCGTTCGTCGCGGTGATTCACGTCGACTCCGGCGCTGGCATAAACCCGCACCGGATCGGCGCGCAGCATCAGGCGCATAAGGTCCCAGAAGTGGCAACACTTCTCGACCAGAGTGCCACCGGAGCGCGCATTGAACCGGTTCCAGTCGTCGACCTTCTGCAAGAACGGAAAGCGATGTTCACGGATGGCAACCATGCGCGGCACCCCCACGGTCCCCTGGTCCAGAGCCTGGATCAGCCGTTGGACCGGCGGCATGAATCGATACTCCATCGCCACCCAGATCGGTGCGACGCGGCCTTGCGCCATATTCAGAAGATCTCGGCAGTCGGCTGTCGTCGTGGCCAAAGGCTTCTCGACCAGTATCGGCTTGTCAGTCGCCAGCAGCTGCTGAACCAGCCCGGCATGAAGATCGTTCGGTGCGGCAATAAGGTAGACATCGCAACAGTTTGCGGCAATCAGATCCCCGGCATCGGCAAACCCCTGCGCCCCGGCGGACGCCATGGCGGCAGCGCGCATACCCGCATCGGGGTCGGCAACGGCAGTGACCGTCGCGCCATCCAGCAGGGCAATATTACGGATATGCTCCTGCCCCATCATACCCGCGCCGATCAGGCCATATCTGATCATGAGCCCAGTTCCAGCACGTCGATCCCCAACTCCGCCGCGACCCCGCGCAGAGCCTCCGCATGGTCGCCGTAAGCCAGCGCCATGTGATGCTCCAGCCCGCTGGCCATGACGTCCCGGCACACGGCATCCGCCCCCCGGTCAAAGCGCACTGTGCCGCTGGTGCCGGTAAACGCCATCGGCGCGTCGACCACATCGCCCGTCGCGATGACGACCTGCGGCTGGCCATAGGCCTGGCTCAACCGAAACAGCGTCACGCGGCCCGCTTTCAAAGGAAACTCAAGCAACAGCGCCTGTTTGCGGTTGGTGTGGACCGTCGCATCCGGAGCCCTGGCCGCCATCGACACGGGCGCCTGACCGCAGTGCCAGACGACCCCGGTCTCGCCGTCCATATCCACCAGATCGGCAAGGAACACCGGGGCATCGGCCACGTCCTGAAGGATGGCCTGGGTGACCGCGCCATAGACGTCGGCCTCGCAGGCGCAGGGGGTTCGCGCCTCGCCCAGCATGGAGACCGGGCCGCAAACCGCTCCGCCATATTCGGTAAAGGTTTCCGGCCAGCAGCGGATGGCCATCGCGTCGAAGCCATGCTCCGCTTTCAGCCCGGTCAACGCCCCGGCCAGGCGCAGGGACCGGTCCAGCTCGCCCTTGTCCAATTGCGCGATCCCTCCCAGACCTTCGGCTTTGGCGGCATAGGGCGCGACGGCCGCATCGGGCAAAGCGCGGGCACGGTCGAACAGGTCCGGCAGGTCCAGTTCGGTGACCTGCGCGCCGGTCAGCGCCTTCAGCGCGGGCGCGTCATAGGCGCAGGTGTCAAAGCCATCGGGCCGCTCCCCGATCCGCCCGATCCGAAGATCGCGGTTGATCGCGACCGGAGCGGCATCGCTGGCATGACCACGCTTTGGCGCGACCTCCGGCCCCGACAACAGGGCGTCCAGGTCGACGGTATCGCCATAGGCCCAGGTGAAACGCCGGTCGTTCAGGCCCAGTGCATGCGAAAGCAGGTTCAGCCCGCAAAACGCATTCAGCCGCAACCGTCCGCCGGTCCGCGGCTCCGGCACGGCCCAGATCGCGACGCGTCCCTTGTGGGCCACTGCGGCGCGGGTTGCGAAGGCGGCGTCGGTGAAGGTGATCTGAAGGATCAGCAGGACATCGGCGTCGGCGGTTGACTTCAGCGCAGCCTCGTCAGGGCCCATCAGCAACCTGCGCGGGCCGACAATCTCATGCCCCGACGCATCCAGCTGCGCCAGCACTGCCGCCAGCTTTTCCTCGGCATAGGGCACGTCGAACGTGGGCCGCCCCAGAGGCAGGAGTCCAATGCGCATCAGATGTCCCCGTATCCGTGCCGGAACCCGGCCGTCGGATCGATAAAGGCCGATCCGTCGCCGCCATAGCAAGCATGCCTGTGCCACGGTGTCGCCTGCGCATCGGTCAGCGCGTTCAGTTCGGCCATGTATGGGACCGAGTCGCGTGTCAGCCCCGCCTGCATGGCGTCCCAATCCGGATAGGCATTGAACGCATCCAGCCAGATCGCGCGCCCCGCAAGGAAGCCAGAGGCCCCGGCGGCATAGGCATAGTCCAGCACCGTCTTGAAGTCAGGCTTGCCCGCGCCCGCAGACAGCATGACCCAAGGCCGCGCGGCCAGTTTGCCCATCTCGTCGAACAGCGTCTGAACAGCGGCCTCGCCCCCGGCGATGCCCTTGGCCGGAACCGGGCTTTCCAGCTTGAAGACGTCGACGCCGTAATCCGCACCCGCGAAGGCCTCGACCGAGGCCAGCACATGGTCGGAATGCTTGGTCGCCATCTCGGTGTATTCGGAGGTCTGTTCCGCGTCAGTCTCGACTGGATGGACCAGCAGTTCGAACAGGAACGGGATGTCGTATTTCGCGCAGGCTTCGCCCGTGCGTTTGACGAAATCGTGCTGCGCCTTGCGCACGTCGTCCGAAATATCAGGCCTGTACCATGCCAGCACCTTCACGGCATCGCCGCCCATCCGCTTGATCTTGCCCACGGACCAATCGTCGATCTCGGCCGAGAAACGGCCCTGCCCGGTGTCGCGGAACAGGCTGTCCTCCAACGTCACGATCAATCCCTTCCGCGGGTCGAATACCTGCCAGCCATGCGGGATCGCGTAATGCGGGTCCAGCAGCATCGCCGTGGACGAGGGCTGCAACGCCTCGAGCAGCATCGTCTTGACGCGGGCCATATCGTCCCAGTCGGGCTTGCCGTGATGCGCCTCGACCGGGGTCTTGATCGGCGGGCGCTGATCGACGGCGGTCATCTTGAAGCGTCCGGCGGCATCGGCCATGCGGCGGAATCCCAACTGCTTGCCGGGGGTAAGGTGCAGGGTCATTCGGTCTCCAGTTCGATATGCGTCGGATATTGGTCCCAGCCACCCGCACGCGTGCATTTCGTGGCGGCGACATGGTTGGCGAAAGTCGATGCGGCAGTCAGATCGCGGCCCCGGGCCAGCGCCAGCGTGAAGGCCCCGTGCCAGACATCACCCGCGCCCAGCGTATCGACGGAAGCGATCCGCTGGGCGGGAATATGCGGGCCATCGGCCCAAGTCACGCCGTTCGGTCCATCAGTATAGGCAACACGGCCCGGAAGGCGCGCGGCGGCGTCGGCCAGGGCCTGGGGCATGGCGTCGATGCCGGTGAAATCGCGCAGGCCCGGGGCGCTGAACACGACGTGGCTGGCCAACGCGGCCAGGGACTCGGGCGTGTATTTCTCGCCGTCCAGCACCGCGGGCATCCCGGCGGCGCGGGCGGCGCGCAAGACGGCCTCGGTCGCCTGGGGCCAACGGCAATCGCAGAGCGTGGCGTCGAATGTCGGGACGTCGGGCGGGGTATCAGGCAGGTCGGCGCCCGGAAAGTTCACGATCATCCGCTCGCCCGCCGGGTCCACCATGACCGATGACAAGGGCGTGCGCCCGCCGCGCGCGAAGGCCGGGACGATGTTCTGACCGGCCAGAAGTCCCGCCAGTTCGTCGCCCGTTGCATCCGCGCCCATCCGCGTCATCAGCGTCACTTCGGCACCCAGTCGCGCGGCGGCGACGGCGGCATTCGCGGCGCAGCCCCCGCCGATCCGCTCGAACGAGGTGCTGCGGTGCTTGCCCTCGGACACGGGCAAGGCCGCAACCCGGTGGACGTAATCCATCACGGAGATGCCGCAGACCAGAAGGCGTATCATCGCTCCACCGCCAGTCCCGACGGCACGGCATCGGGCACGCCCAGGCGGCCATACCGGCTCTCGCCCCCTTCCAGCGCGCCCATGAATGCGACCAGATCGGCCACTTCAGCGTCCGACAGAACGACGGGCCGGATGTCCAGTTTGGCCGATACGCGTGCCATTTCGCGCGCATCACTGCGGATCACGAAGTCGCCCGACGCCAGCCACGGCGCGTCGGGCAGATTGGCCAGTTCGGGTGTCCAGCGGGCCGTCGCCGCAACCGGATCGGCATGGTGGCGGATGATCCCGGCCAGCGTCGGATATGCTCCGTTGTGCCCATACGGCCCCGTCAGGGTGACATTGCGCAAAGACGGGGTGCGAAAGCGGTAAGCATCGTCCAGATCGTCGGTTTCGGCCATCCGCCCGACGTCGCGCGGCATCGGGTCGAAACGTCGCGTCCGACCGGGGCCGAAGGGCGGAAGGGCCAGCGCGTAGAAGTTCTGGTCCGTAAACAGCGGGCCGGAGTGGCAGGACGCGCAACCACCCTTGCCGAAGAACAGCATGCGGCCCCGATCCTGCGCCGGGGTCAGATTGCCCTGTCCCGCCAGCCACAGATCATAAGGCGCATCCAGCGAACGCCATTCGGCATTCATGAAATCAGCCAGGGCGATGGCAATATGCCGAATGTCGATATCTTCGGGGCGGTTCAGAGCGAAAGCCTCGACAAGCGCATCGCCATAGGCGGGGATCGTTCGCACCCGTTTCGCCAGAATCGGCCAGCCCCCGTCGATGCGGTCGGAGACGGCGCCGATCACCTCGTTTTCTCCGACATTGCCCGCCATCTCGAACTGTGCGGTCAGCGGGAACAGGGCCTGAACCGCCAGCAGGTTGGGCAGACCGACCGGCAGCCATTCCTCCGCCGGGCTGTCGTAGCCCGTGTCATAGGCATCCGAAACCGATACGCGCCCGTCGTGGAAAAAACTGGTGAATTCCGTCGCGCCGATGTTCCACAGCCCCGGCGCGTTGCGCGGCACCCGCTTGACGATGGCCCCGTCGGCGACGGTGCGGCGCGTGCCGATCCCTTTCCCGCCCTCGCCGATGCCAAGGCTCAGCGCATCGGCCGAGAACGTGTCGGCGTGGTGACAGGTGGCGCAACTGATGTTGCGGTTGCCCGACAGGATCGGATCATAGAACAGCAACTGTCCGATGGCGGCGCGGTCTTCGGAATAGTCGTTGAACACCACCTCTTGCGCTGGCGCGGGCGACACGGCCAAGCTGAGGCCGAGGAGGATCGTATGAAATTTCATGCCGCGATCTTGGCCACCCTGTTGTCAGTGTCCAGCCCCGCGACCGCAGATATCGAAGCGGCCCGCGATCTGATGGAGGCCGGGGCCTTCGCCGAGGCGCGCGCCGCGCTCGAACCGGCGGCCCGCTCCGGCAATGCCGATGCAGAGGAGTTGATCGGCGTGATGTATGCGATGGGCCTGGGGGTGACGCGCGACCCGGTGCGCGCCTTCGACTGGTATCTGCGCGCGGCGATGAAGGGGCATCCCGGCGCGCAATCCGGCGTCGGCTGGTATTACGAAGTCGGCCTGGGCATGCCCGCGCCCGACCTTGTGCGCGCCTATATGTGGTACGCGCTCTCGGCCATCGGAGGCGACCCGGACGCCGCGATTTCGCAGGAGGAGGTGGTGAAGAAAATGACCCCTGAACAGATCGCAAAGGCGCTGGAACTGGTGGGGGACTACAAGGTCTGGATGTATCCGTTTCGGTGAACGGAATGACCCGCCCGTGTTACCTTCGGCCTGCCTTAGAAACCGGCCTGGGGACAATCACATGACGGATCTTCCCGACAGCCGCGCAAGACTGGCGGCCATCAGACGTCCGCCACGACCTCGCCCCTCATCTCTCCCGTCATCCGCGTCATGTCCTCCTTGTGGACCTTCCTGCGAACCTCGTCGATCTTCAGTTCCGCCGCGTCCCTCGTGATCTTGTCCGGCCATTCGGTGATCGCGGCACTGGTCCGTTCGCTGGTCCGGATCACCGTGACGCGACTTGCGCCCAGGCCCTTCAACGCGGGCAGGCGTTTTTCCTCGATCGCGCGCAGGGATACGTTGTAATCGGTCCCGTCTGCGATTTCCCATGTGGTGATTGTGATATAGCGCATATCGACCTCCATCGGTTATCGCCTGAGTCTACCACAAAAACGAACGGACAGCTTGGCCGCGTTCCACCCCCCTCTCGGTGTGCCCGCAAAGCCGCGTCGGGCCATGGCCTAACCTATAGGACAAACAGCACTATTGCTTCATCATGGCATGGAGACTTCGCCCTCCCAGGCCGAAACTGACGCACCGCGCTGGCCACGCGTCGATTCAAATGTACCGCTACCGGTCAAACCTTCATATTTGCCGCCAGCCTGGAGAATCTCCCAAACGCCAGTTTTTGCACCTTTTTCGACCTTGTAGGACGAGAGGACGAAGTCTGTAGCATCACCGTAACGACATATGCCCTCACCCCAGTCGCCATTGGCATCCCAGTATCCAGCCCCGTTGCATTCGGTCGGCTCTGGCAATGCGTCAGGATCATCTGACACGCGAACACCTTTTGTCGAACTCATCCAATAGCCGGTCGTTTCACCTGTAGGCCAAGCTTTTACGTCTGCCAGCATGTAGTTATTGCCTGAAACCTTCTCGGCTGCCACCGCCGTCGCAATAGTGGATGCGCCGATTAGTGCTAAGATCAAAACTTTCATCGAGTATACTCCTACAAAAAAACTACAAGTCGGCGCACGCCAGTGATTGGCCCCACAGGTGTGATCCGGCTCAAATGATAATTCATAATCGGCCTGGCATCCATTGGATGATGGTCCGGAGCGGTTGGACAGCGGTTTTAGGGAAAAGCGTCCATCTGATTTTGACCCGATTTGGCCGGGGTCGAAGAAGCCGACATTGCTGCAATCACGGCATCCTGCGCGCTGAACTCGACGCAGCCATCGCCGATCCATGCCGCTTGCTCGCTCTCCTGCACCGGGAAATGAAAAGGGCGATCCACTGATCGCCCCCCTCGCAGTCCTGATTCGGTGCCTTCAAATCATTCCAGATCGCGCGCGCGACGGGCGCCGACGTTCTCCTCCGCCTCGGCGATTGCCGTGCGGAAGTTGGCCAGCATTTCCTCGCCGCCGTCCACGTTGCCCGCGAACCAGTCATAAACCGGGGCCGCCGCATCCTGGAAGGCCTGCTTCTGCTCGGGGCTGGGCACATAGAGATCGCCGCCACCGGCCACGAAATCCTCATAGGCCTGGATCGACTTGCGCTTGGGCGAGGCGAAGGTCGCCTGCTGCAACGCCGCAAATCCATCGACGACAACGCGCTTCATGTCGTCGTCCATCGCCTGGAACTTCTCGTTGTTCATCACCCAGATCGCAGCCATGTAGGCGTGCCCGTCCAGCGTCATGTATTGCAGCCCCGCATCCGGGAACTTCATACCCATGATGTCGGTGATGCCGTTCTTCGACCCTTCGACCACGCCGGTCTGCAGCGAAGTGAACAGCTCGGGCCACGGGATCGGCGTGGGCGAAGCACCCAGCGCGCGCACCAACTCCTGCGGCAGGTCGGCGACCACAGTGCGGATCTTCATGCCTTCCAGATCGGTGGGCATCTCGACCCGGCGCTGGGTATTGGCGAAGTTGCGCCAGCCGCCGGTGTTGCCCACGGTCATGATGCGGATCGCATCGCCCGAATCTTCCAGCGCCTTGGCCCGCAGCTGACTGGTCAGCGCGGTGTTGGTCAGCACTTCCTCGGCGATGCGGTCGTCGGACATCAGGTACGGCAGGTCAAAGATCTGCACATAGGGGAAGATGCCGGCCGCGCCGCCGGACGTCGTCACGAAGACGTCGATGGACCCGTCGGCCACGCCCTGCAGGCATTCCGCGCCGTTCGAGCAAAGCTGCGTGCCGATGAACAATTCGACCGTGATGGCACCGTTCGACGCCGCCTCGACATAGTTCTTGAAGACGACCAGTCCGTCATAGTCCTCGTCGTTCTCGTTGGAGTTGGCGGTCGCGCGGATGTTGATGGCGTGGGCATCGGCAAAGGCCACCGACGGCAGCGCGGTAATCGCGGCCAGCGCGCCCGCCTTGAATATGTTGATCAGTTTCATGAGGTCTCTCTCCCTTTTGGACCGGTTATTTATAAGAACCCGAAGAAGCGCGGCACTGCCAGAGATATGGCAGGCACATAGGTGATCAGGAAGATCACGAAGACTTCGACGGCCAGGAACGGCAGAATCGCGCGGGCGATGGTTTCCACCCGTTCGCCCGACACGGAACTGGCCACGAACAACACCAGCCCCATCGGGGGCGTCGCCAGCCCGACGGTCAGGTTGACCGACATGATGATGGCGAAATGCACCGGATCGACACCCAGCGACGTGAAGATCGGCCCCAGGATCGGGCCAAGGATGATGATTGCCGGACCCGCATCCAGAAACATGCCGACGATGAACAGCAACAGGTTGATCAGCAACAACAGGACCAGCGGGTTTTCCGACAGCGACAGGATGAGCGCGGCCAGCGCCTCGGGCGCGTGGGACAGGGACACGACCGTTTTGAACGCCATCGCCGCGCCGACCAGCAACAAGACCACCGACGACATGATCGCTGCCCGCGACAACACGTTCGGCAGGTCGCGCCATGTCATTTCACGCAACAGGAACAACGAGACGATGACGGCATAGGCCACGGCCACGGCGCTGGCCTCGGTCGGCGTGAAGGCTCCGCCCAGTATACCGCCCAGAATGATCACCGGCGTCAGCAGCGGGAAGAAGGCCTTCAGGGACGCCTGTCCCTTTTCGCCCCATGTCGCGCGGCGCTTCAGGTCCGGGAAACCACCGGGGTTGCGGCGCGCCATGACATTGGTGACAACCATCAGTCCGACGCCGACCAGAACGCCGGGAACGATACCGGCAAGGAACAGCGCGGCGACCGATTGCTCCATCACATAGGCATAGATGATCATGATGCCCGATGGCGGAATGATCGGCCCGATGACCGAGGATGCGGCGGTCACGGCGGCGGCAAATTTGCGGGTATAACCTTCCCTCTCCATCGCGGGAATCAACATCGACCCCAGCGCGGATGTATCCGCCACCGCCGACCCGGACAGGCCCGCGAACAGCATCGACGACAAGATATTCACCTGTGCCAGACCGGCGCGGAAATGCCCGACCAGGGCCTGACTGAATTCGACCAGCCGCATGGTGATGCCGCCGCGGTTCATCATCTCGCCCGCCAGCAGGAAGAACGGGATCGCCATCAGGGGGAAGCTGTCCATGCCGTTATAGACGTTCCGATACAGAAGGACGAAATCCTTCTCCTGTCCGCTCAGCCACAAAAGGATGCCCGGCGCGGCCAGCAGGGCAAAAAACACCGGCAGGCCAATCATCAGCAGCACAAGAAACGCAGGCAGGAACCAGACCAGCATCTATTCGGCCCCTACCATTTCGGTCTCGGGGATGACCGGCAGATCGTCGTCCCTTCCGGCCAATGTGGCGATCTGCCGCAGGATCAGCTCCACCGTGACCGAGGTCAGCATTATGAACCCGACGAGCAGCGACGCCATCATCCAGCTGCGCGGCACCTTTTCCCAGCCATCGACGGTCGGATAATACAGCGACGAAGTTGCGAAACGGCCCGAAAAGCCCGTGACCTCGGACCACCCGATCCTGACGGCGAAGACCAGCACCAGAAGCGCCAGCAGCAACAGGATCAGGTTCAGCACCCCGCCGACAAAGCGCGGCAGGGCCAGTTGTATCATGTCGATGGCGACGAACCCGCCCCGGCGCAGCGCCGTCGGGGCCACGACCATCAACCACAGCATCAGAAAGCGCGCGGCTTCTTCCGGCCAGGGCAGCGGATTGTTCAGCACATAGCGCCAGAAGACCTGCACCAGTATGAACACGACCATCAACGCCATGCAGGCGATGCCGACCCAGCGGCCCACGGCCAGCGCACCGGCGTTGACCGCTCCCAGTGTGCGGATGATCGTCAGAAGTCCTCCCACGTGCCCTCCCATGCGACGTGTCCCTGCCATGACGGGCCAGCGTGACGCCCATGTGAACGCGCTGGCGAGGCCTGCGTCAATCGCTCAGTCTCGGTTTTGTGTGTCCGCACATGGCCGCGTCTGCTCAGCGTATGCGCATTTCACTGTCCGCGTCGAAGACCATGATCCGCGATGGATCGATCGTCAGCCCGACCCGGTCGCCTTCATTCGACCGGATGTCGCCCCGTTCCTCGACGATGATCTTCTCGTCCGTGTCCGTCGTCATATAGGCGAAACTGACACCGCCCAGCGCTTCGGTCAGGTCGATGCCAAGGGTGTCGCCCGCAACCACGTTCAGATGTTCGGGACGCATTCCGACGATCACGTCATGACCCTCCGGCGGCAATTTGACCTGCGGCGTCAACGAAGTCTTCAATCCCGGCACATCCACGGCGCCGCCCTTCACCGTGCCCTTCAGAAAGTTCATCGACGGCGAGCCGATGAACCCCGCGACGAAGCGGTTGTCGGGGTCGCGGTACAATTCCAGCGGCGCGCCGACCTGTTCGATCACGCCCGCGCGCAGCACGACGATCTTGTCGGCCATCGTCATCGCCTCGACCTGATCGTGGGTGACATAGATCATCGTGGCGCCGATTTCCTTGTGCAGGCGCGCGATCTCGACCCGCATCTCGACACGCAATTCCGCATCCAGGTTGGACAGCGGCTCGTCGAACAGGAACACCTCGGGCCCGCGCACGATGGCGCGCCCGATGGCGACGCGCTGGCGCTGACCGCCTGACAGGGCGGCGGGCTTGCGCTTGAGATAGTCATCCAGCTTCAGGATGCGCGAGGCTTCAGACACCTTGGACTGGATTTCCGCCTTGGGATGGCCGTTCATCTTCAGGCCGAAACCCATGTTCTCGCCCACCGTCATGTGCGGGTAGAGCGCGTAGGTCTGGAACACCATCGCCACGCCGCGCTGCGACGGGTCTTCGCGGGTCACGTCCCGGGGACCGATCATGATCTGGCCTTCGGTCGTCTCCTCCAGCCCCGCGATCATCCGCAGCAGGGTGGACTTGCCGCAACCGGACGGCCCGACGAAGACGCAGAACTCGCCCTCGTTCACTGTCAGGTCGACCCCGTGGATCACCTGCACGTCGCCATAGCGCTTGACCACATCCGTTAATTCGACGCCTGCCATCCGATCTATCCCTCTGTCTGATCGGGGAAGCGCCAGTCGCGGACTTCCCCGGCAATTCTGTCCACCGCCTGCCGCAAGTGCGGCAGATGGCGCTTCAGATTCTCCAATGTGCCCCGGTCCGTCGACGATGTGACCGACACGGCGCCCAGAACGCGACCGCCCTGCGACAGGACCGGCATGGCGATGCAATGAATGCCCGGCTCGTGCTCCTCGCGGTCGAAGGCGTTTCCCTCGGTGCGAATCACGTCCAGTTCGGCCCGCATCGCGTCGGCATCCGTCAGCGTATTGGGCGTGAACCGATGCCAGCTTTGCTGGACCAGCGCCGCCTCGCGCTCGGCCTCGGGCAGGAATGCCAGCATCGCCTTGCCGACCCCCGTGCAATAGGCCGGGCCGATCTTGCCGGCTTCGGAATACATCGGCACCGGGCGCACCGCGTTGCGCTTGTCGACATACAGAACGTGGCCGCCGTCCAGTTGCGCCAGATGCACCGTCTCGCCGACCGCGCGGCTCAGGCGATCCAGATGCGACCGCGCGATCGGGGCCAGACTCGACTGCGCCCAGGCCGCATGCGCCATCCGCACCAGCCGCAACCCCGGCACATAGGTGCCCCGTTCGGGGTCGAACCCCAGCATCCCCTGTTTGGTCAGGGTCTGCAGCAGACGGTACAGCGTCGCCTTGGGAAACGGCGACACCTCCAACAGCTCCGTGAACCGGACCGGACGACCGAAGGCCGCCACGCGATCGAGAACGCCAAGGGCCTTGCCCACGGTCCCGTCGCTGCCGTCGCGGCCTGTGACGGTGCTGGTGTCTGTCTGGATGTTCACGCCGCCGGACCTCCCTCCGCAAAGCTGTTGACAGCCTAGGCAGAACGCCGCACAGTTTTCAACATAAGAAACTTGGTTTCATTAAATGGAACCATCGGGACGCAATTCGGGAGGAATTCATGCGATCCATTCTGACGGCTCTTGCCGCTTCCACCATCATGACCGGCGTTGCTTTCGCCAACCCCCTGTCCGGCGATATGCGGATCGTATCCGACATGTCGAACCCTGCGCCCCGCGCGGTGATGGAGGGTCTTGTCGCCGACTTCGGCGAAATGCACCCCGACCTGAACATCGAACTGGAAGTCGTCGACCGCGACGGCTGGAAAGGTCAGATCCGCAATGCGCTGACCGCCAACCCGCCCGACGTCATCAACTGGTATGCCGCCAACCGCATGGGCCCCTATGTCAATGCCGGTCTGTTCGAAGACGTGTCGGACCTCTGGGGCGATATCGAGGGTCTGGACGCCGTCAAGGGCGCGCTGACCATCGACGACAAGCAATGGGGCGTGCCCTATACCTACTATAACTGGGGCCTCTATTACCGCGAGGATATCTTCGCAGAACTGGGTCTGGAAGAGCCGGAGACCTTCGAGCAGGAGATCGCGAACTGCCAGGTCATCATCGATTCGGGCCGCTCCTGCTATGCCATCGGCACCAAGTTCCTTTGGACCGCAGGCGGCTGGTTCGACTATATGAACATGCGGACCAACGGCTTCGACTTTCACATGCAACTGGCGCAGGGTGAGGTCGAATGGACCGATCAGCGCGTCCGCGATACCTTTGCCAACTGGCGCAAGCTGATCGACATGGGGGCCTTCCTGCCCGACCACCAGAACTACTCCTGGCAGGAGGCGCTGCCCTTCATGGTCAACGGCGAAGCCACTGCCTATCTGATCGGCAACTTTGCCGTGGCGCCGATGCGCGAAGCGGGCCTGACGGATGATCAGATCGACTTCTACCAGTTCCCGATCATCACGGAAGGCATTCCGCAGGGCGAGGATGCGCCGATCGACACGTTCCATATCCCTTCGGGGGCCTCGAACAAGGAAGCCGCGCGCGAATTCCTCAAGTTCGTGACCACCGCCGACGTCCAGACCAAGATCAATGCGGGCGATGCGCTGGGCCAGCTTCCGGTCAACGCGGCCTCCTCGGTCGATGACGACGAATTCCTGAATCAGGGCTTCGAGATGCTGACCAACAATGCCAAGGGCGGCATCGCCCAGTTCTTCGACCGGGATTTCCCGGCGGAAATGGCGTCGGTCGGCATGGAAGGCCTGCAGGAGTTCATGGTGTTCCCCGACAACCTCGACGACATCCTGCAACGCCTTGAGCAGGCCCGTCAGCGCATTTACGCGCAATAATCGACGCAGGGCGGGGTTCTGCCCCGCCTCTTGCACCCACCTCTCGCAGGGTGGGTGCATCCCACCAGCCGACGTATCCGCAAGCTGACAGGCTTCCGAATGTGCCGCAGACACCACGCCCCTGACCCGGAGGCATCCATATGACCAACGCTCCCGTCGTCCCCGACCTCCACCCCCCGGCGGCAAAGCGTGGCTGGTACAAGCGCAACGAGATCGCGATCACCCCGTGGCTGTTCCTGCTGCCGGGCATCCTGTTCTTCTCGGCCTATGTCATCATTCCGATCTTCCAGTCCTTTCAGGTCAGTCTCTATCGCTGGGACGGCCTGGGCGACCTGTCCGAACAGGGGCAGTTCATCGGCCTCGGCAACTACCGAGAACTGGCGACCGACCGGAACTTCGAGATCAGCCTGTGGAACAACGTGCGCTGGCTGTTCCTCTATCTTCTGGCGATCCCGATGGGCCTCGCCATCGCGCTGTTCCTGAACCAGACCGTGACCGGCATCCGCCTGTACAAGTCGCTGTTCTTCTTCCCTTTCGTGATCAGCCAGGTCGTCGTCGGCCTCGTGTTCTCGTGGTTCTATCTGCCCAACGACGGCCTTCTGGCGGTCATGCTCGGCTGGATCGGCATTGAAGGCGTCAACATCCTCGGCAGCCCGGAGACGGCGACCTACGGCATCATTGCTGCGGGTCTCTGGCCGCAGACGGCATATTGCATGATCCTCTACCTCACCGGCCTCAACGCCATGGACCCCGAACAGATCGAGGCGGCACGGCTGGACGGCGCGAAACGCTGGAAGATGCTGTGGTACATCATCATTCCGCAACTCAAGCCCGCCACCTTCATCGCCTTCGTCGTCACCATCATCGGCGCGCTGCGATCCTTCGACCTGATCTCGATCATGACCAACGGCGGCCCCTTCGGATCGACCCGCGTGCTGTCGTTCTACATGTTCGAGAAAGCCCTCGCCGAATTCGGCTTCCGCATGGGTTATGGCGCCGCCATCGCAGTTATCCTGTTCCTGATCATGCTGGTGTTCATCAGCTACTTCCTCTGGAGCATGTGGAAAGACGAAAGGGCCGCGCGATGACCCGCGCCCAGTTCGACACCCTCTGCGCCGCCCACCCCGGTGCCGTCCTGTCCGGTCCCGGCGAACTCGACGCGTGGAAGATCGGCGGCAAGATGTTCGCCTGCTTCGGGCACACCGATCAGCGTGCGACCAACGATGACCACGCCGTCGTGCGCTGCGCCGACACCGAAATGGCCCGGATGCTGATCGAGACGGGGGCCGCAGGCAAACCGGCCTACTTCCGCGGCGCGTGGGTCCGCCTCGACCTCGCGTCGCTGGACGAAAGCGAGGCCGCCCACCGCATCGCCGTCAGCTATGACACGATCCGCGCGGGCCTGACCAAGAAGATGCAGGCCACCCTGCCCGCAGCCGCCCGCCGCGATCTGGAGGCCCAATAAATGTTCCCGACTCCGATCCAGAAATCCTCGCGCCAGTGGCAACTGACCTATCAGGCCCTGCTGCCCTTCGCGCTCATTCTGTGGCTGTTGCCGCTGATCGCAGTGATGCTGTTCTCGATCAAGCCCGACAGCGATTTCACCAATGGCAACTACTGGGGCGTCCCCGGCTCGTTCGACCTGTTCGAAAACTACGGCAAGGTTTTCTTCGACAGCGACATGCCGCGTTATCTGTGGAATTCGCTGCTGATCACCGTGCCCACCGTCATCGGCACCATCGCCCTGTCGAGCATGACCGGTTTCGCGCTGGGCATCTACCGCTTCAAGGGCAACCTGTTCCTGTTCTTCCTGTTCATCGCGGGCAACTTCGTGCCCTTCCAGATCCTGATGGTGCCGGTCCGCGACTTCACCATCGACCTCGGCCTCTATGACACCAAGACCGGGCTGATCCTGTTTCACATCGCCTTCCAGACCGGGTTCTGCACGCTCTTCATGCGCAACTTCATCCGCGCCCTGCCGTTTCCCCTGATCGAGGCAGCACGCGTCGAAGGCGTGTCGGAGTGGCGCATCTTCTGGTATGTCGTCATGCCGCTGATGAAGCCCGCCGTCGCCGCCCTCGCCGTCCTGATCTTCACCTTCATCTGGAACGACTACTTCTGGGCCATCGTCCTGACCCAGGGCCCCGACAGCCAGCCGGTCACGGCGGGCATCACCGCCTTCAACAGCCAGTTCCGCGCCGCCTATCATCTGATGAGCGCGGGCAGCATCGTCGCGGCCCTGCCGCCGGTGGCGATGTTCTTCCTGATGCAGAAACACTTCGTCGCGGGCCTCACGCTGGGCGCCGTCAAGTAACACCGACCGACCCGAGACTGCCCATGTCCCCTGATACTTTTTCTGACGCATTGCCTGCGTCGGCACTTCCCCTTGGTGCGTCCGCGCCCGAACCCGCCGAACCGGTCCGCACGTGGCGCATCGACGACCACGACCCGGAAACCGGTGCGCGTCAGACGATGGCCTTCGCCGCCGAAGGCGACCGGCTGCCGCAAGTCATCTACTGGGGACCGCCCCTGCCATCCGACGCGCCGCTTGAAACCCTCGCGCGGGCCGACCAGATCGACATCACCGGCGGTATGCTGGATGCGAACCCCGACCTGTCGCTCTGCCCCGAAGCGTCGCGGAGCTTCCCCGGCCAGCCCGGCATGATCCTGCGCGGCCACGATGGATCGCCCCTGCTGCCGCGCTTTACCTTTGCGTCCGACGATACCTCCGATGGCCTCACGCTCATCTACTCCGACGACGCCAACGGCCTGACGCTGACCTTCCGCTTCGTGCCCGACTCCTCGACCCGGATCATCACCTGCAAGACGATCCTCGAGGCCAGGAAGTCCATCCATCTGCACTGGCTGGCAGGCCCGGTCCTGCCCGCACCGCAGCAATCATCGGAGATGATAGACGTCTCGGGCCGCTGGTGCGGCGAGTTCCAACTCAACCGCACCGCATGGTCCCCCGGCATGCGCTACCGCGAAAACCGCACCGGCCGTACCGGCCACGAACATTTTCCCGGCCTGCTGATCCCGTGTTTCGGTGCGACCAACACGCAGGGCGAGGCCTACGGCTTCCACTACGGCTGGTCCGGCGGTCACAGGATGATTGCCGAGGAGTTGCCCGACGGACGCCGCCAGATCCAATGGGGCCACGCCGCCCGGATGGAGACCCACGCCGGGAAGCGCTTCGAATCCGCCAGCCTCTACGTCACCTATTCCCAGACCGGCCTGAACGGCTGCGCGGTGTCGTTCCAGCGCCACCTGCGCGATCGCATCGTCACATGGCCCCGGCCTGCCACACCACGCCCGGTGCACTACAACTGCTGGGAAGCGATCTATTTCGACCACAAGCTGCCGATCCTGAAGGACATTGCCACCCGCGCCGCCAAACTGGGCGCGGAACGCTTTGTCCTCGACGACGGCTGGTTCGGCAACCGCGACGACGACACCCGCAGCCTGTCGGACTGGACGGTCGACCCGCGCAAATACCCCGATGGCCTCGGTCCGCTGATCGACCATGTGCAATCCGAGGGCATGACCTTCGGCATCTGGTTCGAGCCGGAGATGATCAACCCGGACAGCGACATCCACCGCGCCCACCCCGACTGGGCGCTCGGGTCAGAGGATCAGACCCTGGGCCGCCAGCAGAAGGCCCTGAACATGGCCCTGCCCGAGGTCCGCGACTTCATCTACGACCGCATGGCCGCGATCCTGTCGCAACACGACATCGACTACATCAAATGGGACCACAACCGCGTCCTGCCGATGCCCGACGCAGATCAGACGCGCGGCAGCTATGCCCTGATCGATCGTCTGCGCGCCGACTTTCCGCAGGTCGAGATCGAAAGCTGCGCCTCCGGTGGCGGCCGCATCGACTTCGGCATCCTGAAACGCACGCAGCGGGTCTGGCTGTCTGACAGCAACGATGCTCTGGAGCGGATGCGCATCCAGCACGACGCCGCCCTGTTCCTGCCGATGGCCGTCAGTGGCAGCCACGTCGGCCCGCGCCGCTGCCACACGAGCGGCAGGACCCTCGACATTTCGGTCCGCGCCTGGGTCGCCGCCCAGCGTCACATGGGGTTCGAGATGGATCCCCGCGAACTGGACGACCGGGAAACCGCCGTCCTGACCGAGGTCACCGCATGGTGGAAGCGCAATCGCGACTGGATGCTGGACGCCGACATCCTGCGCCTCGACAGCCCGGACCCGACCGTTCTGGCCGAACAGCAGATGCCCCGCGACGGCCACCGCTTCGTCGTCTTCGCGGGCAAGGCAGGAACCTCCGCCCAGATCGCGCCACGTCCCCTGCGCCTGACCGCGCTGGACCCGGACGCCCGCTACCGCGTCGAACTCATCAACCGCGCGAACGCCCCGGCCCTGTCGCGCGGCACCCCGATCCTCAAGAACGACGCGATCGAGATGTCGGGCGCATGGCTGATGCATCACGGCATTGTCCTGCCCTGGAATTTCCCGGACACGATATGGGTCATCGAAGGGCATCGGTTGTGACGGGCAGAGGCGCACATGGGTATGACCCATGTAATACCTTCGTATGCACCGTCGTAATATACCAAATGACAGGGATGAATTCATGACCCAGACAGCCACATATCCCGACCTGAACGGCGCCTCCGTCTTCATAACCGGGGGCGGATCCGGCATCGGCGCGGACCTGACCGAAGGCTTCCTGCGACAGGGCGCAAAGGTCGCCTTTATCGGACGGTCCGATGCGTCCGGGTTTGTCGAGAAGGTTGCGCAAGCTACGGGCAAGAAACCGCTTTTCATTCAGGGCGACATTACCGACGTCGCCGCCCTGCGCGCCGCAATCGACACCGCCGCCGCCGCCCACGGCCCGATTACGCGGCTTGTCAACAACGCCGCCAACGACAAGCGTCACACTACTGAGCAGGTCGACGAGGACTTCTGGGACTGGTCCGTGGCGATCAACCTAAAAGCCTATTTCTTTGCCTGCCAGCATGCGATTTCATACATGAAATCAGTTGGCTACGGACACATCGTCAACTTTTCCTCGGTCTCCTACATGATGGGCAACGCCGGCTATCCGATCTACACCGCCGCAAACGCCGGCATCACAGGCATGACGCGATCCCTCGCGCGGGAATTCGGCCCTGACCGCATCCGCGTCAACGCCCTCGCCCCCGGCTGGGTCCTGACGCAGAAGCAGCTGGACCTCTGGGCCGATCCCGACAGCCTCGCCGCGCATCTGGAGCGACAGTGCCTCAAGGACTACCTGAAACCGAAGGACATTGTTAACCCTACGCTTTTTCTGTCCTCCGACGCGTCCCGCATGATGACGGGGCAGGCCATGGTCGTGGACGGCGGCGTCGTGGTAACAGGCTGATATGACCCGTTGGATCGCCGTTGACTGGGGCACGACCGCCCTTCGTATCACTCTCATGTCGGGCGACCGCCCGCTGGACACGCGCGCCAGCGGCGATGGCATGAATGCCTTGACCCGCGACGCGTTCGAGCCGACGTTTATCTCTCTCGCGGACGATTGGATCGACGGAAATATTCAGGTTTTCATCTGCGGCATGGCCGGTGCGCGACAGGGCTGGGCCGAAGCTGCCTACCGCACCGTTCCCTGCTCGCCACTGGATGGCGGATTGCTGCGGGTCGAGACCACCGACCCCCGTCTCGACGTTCGCATCGTGCCGGGTGTCCGGCAGGTGTCGCCGCACCCCGACGTCATGCGCGGGGAAGAGACTCAGATTGCAGGAATTTTACGCAATATCAGTGACCTGGACGGCGTCGCCTGCCTGCCTGGCACGCATACGAAATGGGCCCACATCAGCGCCGGTGAAATCGTCAGCTTCCGTACCGTGATGACCGGCGAAATCTTCGCAACCATTTCCAATCATTCTGTTTTACGTCATTCTCTGACGGGCCACGGCTGGGACGAAGACACCTTTCTCTCCGCCGTCTCCGATACCCTGTCCCGCCCCGAACATCTGACCGCCCGTCTGTTCGAATTGCGTGCAGCCGACCTGTTGCATGGGCAGGACGCCGCCATCGGGCGCTCCATCCTGTCAGGCCTCTTGATCGGATCGGAACTGGCAGCCACCAAACCATGGTGGCTGGGGCGCGACGTTGTGCTGACCGGATCGCCCAAGACCACTCGAGCTTATGAATGCGCCCTGAAATCCCAAGGGCTTACCCCTCGTATCCTGCCCGCCGACGAGATGACGCTCGCCGGTCTGACCGCCGCCAAGGAGCATCCATGACACGTCCCCTGATTGCCATCCTGCGCGGCATCACGCCCGATGACGCAATTGCCGCCTGCGCTGCCCTGATCGACGCCGGGATCACCATGATCGAGGTGCCGCTGAATTCCCCCGAACCGCTGTCGTCCATCGCGGCCATGGCCGATGCCCATGGCGATCGCGCCCTGATCGGTGCGGGGACCGTGCTGACCCCGGCCGAGGTGCAATCCGTCGCGGAAGCCGGGGGCAAGCTGATCGTGTCGCCCAACGCCGACCCCGAAGTCATCGCCGCAACCCGCGCTGCCGATCTGCAAAGCTGGCCCGGCGTTTTCACCCCGACCGAGGCCTTCGCAGCCCTAAAGGCCGGTGCGACCGGGCTGAAGCTGTTTCCCGGCGCCATGGCCGGACCGTCGGGCCTTATGGCGATGCGCGCCGTTTTGCCGGCCGGAACAAAGGTTTATGCCGTCGGGGGCGCAGGGCCTGAAAATTTCGCAGAATGGCTGGGCGCCGGGGCAGACGGATTCGGTCTTGGCACCGCTTGCTATGTTCCGGGCCTGCCCATCGAGGATATCTCCGCCCGCGCGCATCGCATCGTGGCCGCCTATGACAAAGCCGCCGGGGCTGGCGTCCTGGTATGACCCCTGTTCGCATCCACGATGATCGCGTCTGTACCCTGGGCGAAGGGCCGCTCTGGCACCCGGAGCGCAATCAATTGTTCTGGTTCGATATTCTGGAAAATAGACTGCTGTCGCGCGACGACGGCACACCGCTCGACTGGACATGGGACGAAACCGTCTCCGCCGCCGGTTGGATCGACCGCGACACATTGATGGTGGCAGGGGAATCCGCGCTATGGCAGTTCGACATCGCGTCGGGCGACCGCAAAAAGATCGTACCGCTGGAAGCCGACCGCCCCGACACGCGATCCAACGATGGCCGCGCCGATCCTCTGGGGGGCTTCTGGATCGGCACGATGGGCCGGAATGCCGAACCGGACGCGGGCGCGATCTATCGCTATTTCCGGGGCGAGGTTCGCAAGATCTACCAGGACGTGACAATCCCCAATTCGATCTGCTTCTCGCCCGATGGCGACACCGCTTATTTCGCCGACACGGCCAAGGGCGCGGTCTGGAAACAGCACATCGACCGCGCCGGATGGCCGTCGGGCAAGCCGGAGATATTTATTGATTTCTCGGGCGTGGGCATCGTCCCCGACGGCGCGGTCTGCGATGCGCAGGGCAACGTCTGGATCGCACAATGGGGCGGCTGGCGGGTAGCCTGCCACGGACCCGACGGGCGGTTCCGCATGGCGCTGTCGTGTGGCGCGGCCCATACAACATGCCCCGCGTTCGGTGGCGACAATCTGCGCCAGATGTTCGTCACCTCGGCTACAACGGGGTTGGAGGACGGCGCACTGGAACATCAACCCGGTGGTGGCTGCACATGGGTCGCCGACGTGCCCGTCAAGGGCTTGCCCGAGCATAGGGTGATCTTGTGAAACGCACGCTCGGCACTTGCTACTACCCGGAACACTGGCCCCGGACGCAATGGCCCGATGACGCCCGTCGGATGGCCGATCTGGGCCTGACGTGGGTGCGGATCGGAGAGTTCGCCTGGAGCCTGCTGGAGCCTTCGTTCGGCGATTACCGCTGGGATTGGCTGGACCGCGCCGTGGACGTGCTGACCGATGCCGGGCTGTCCGTTGTGCTGGGCACGCCTTCTGCCACGCCGCCCCGCTGGATGCTGGACCGGCACCCCGACATGCTGGCCCATGATATCGAAGGGCGACCGCGCGGCTTCGGATCGCGGCGGCATTATTGCTTCAGCCATGACGGCTACCGGGACGATGCGGCGCGGATGGCCGGGCAGATGGCCGAACGCTATGGCGACCGGATCGCGGCCTGGCAGATCGACAATGAATACGGGTGCCATGATACGACAGTCAGTTATTCGCCTGCCGCGCGCGACGCTTTTCGCATATGGCTGAAAGACAGGTACGGGACCGTCCGGAACCTGAATGACGCATGGGGCAATATATTCTGGTCCATGCACTACGACAGCTTCGATCAGATCGGCCTTCCCAACCTGACCGTGACCGAACCGAATCCGGCGCACGCACTGGCCTTCCGCCGCTTCAGCAGCGATCAGGTCATTCGCTGGAACGCCGCTCAGGCCGACGCCATCCGCGCCCATTCCGACGCGCCGGTTTCGCACAACTACATGGGGCGCGTGACTGACTTCGATCATTTCGAAACGGGTCGTCAGATGGAAATCGCGACCTGGGACAGCTATCCTCTCGGCTTCCTGCTGGACCGCGTGCCAGGCGGTGACACGGCCGCCTTTCTGCGCCAGGGCGACCCGGATTTTCAGGCGTTTCACCACGATCTCTATCGCAGCGTTGGAACTGGCCGCTGGTGGATCATGGAACAGCAGCCCGGTCCGGTGAACTGGGCGCCGTGGAACCCGGCACCCCTGCCCGGCATGGTGCGCCTGTGGTCGTGGGAGGCATTCGCCCATGGCGCAGAGGCAGTCTGCTGGTTCCGCTGGCGACAGTTTCCCCAGGCACAGGAGCAGCAACACGCCGGTCTTCTGCGTCCCGATAGCAGCGAAGCGCCCGGCTTTGCCGAGGCCGCTCAGGTCGCTCGCGAACTGGCCGATGCGCCCGACGTGGTGCCAGCGCAGGCCCCGGTCGCGCTGATCTTCGACTATGTTTCGCAATGGGCGTGGGAGGTGCAGCCGCAGGGTGTGGGCTTCGATCACTTCACCTTGTGTTTCGAGATGTATCGCGCGCTGCGGTCGCTGGGTCTGTCCGTCGATATATTGCCGCCTGATACGGCCAGTCTGGACGGCTATGCCCTGACTTTGGTGCCGGGGTTATTGGCGATCGGCGATCCCCTGCGCGCCGCAATCGACGCCGCCGAGGGCCTGGTGGTGACCGGGCCGCGCACCGATCTCAAGACGCCGGAGCTGGCAATACCGGTGCCGATGGGGCCCGATCTTCCGGGCTTGGCGGCGATGTCGACCATGGAGGAGACGTTTCCGCCCTTCGCGGAACGCCACCTGTGGAACGGCGGCAAGGTGACGCTCTGGCTTGAACATTTGGAAACCTCGGCGCAGGTCGTGGAGGCGACGACCGATGGGGTCCCGGTTCTGATCCGCAGCGGAAAACGCCTGCATCTGGCGGGTTGGCCCGACCTGTCTGCGGCCCGGCGTATCCTGCGGGATCTGGCGCATGAGGCCGGGCTGGATGTGCGCGACCTGCCGGACGGGTTGCGGATACGGGATACCGGAAACGAACGCTTCGTCTTCAACTACGCCGCCGAACCGCGCAGTTTCGATGACCACGATCTTGCGCCCGCTGGGGTGCTGCGTCTTACCCGTCCATCCTGAGGCCAAGTTCCAGCATCCGGTTCGCGAAGCCCCATTCGTTGTCATACCAGCCGAAGACCCGGACCAGACCGCCTTCGGCCACGCGCGTCTCGCCGCTAGCGTGAATGAAGCTCTCGGACCGGCCGCGCAGATCCGAGGACACGAGCGGTTCATCCTCGACGCCGATAACGCCGCCCGCAGCCCGCAGCGCGCCGTTCACCTGATCCACCGTCGCAGGATGTCCCGGCAGAAACGAAAGATCCACGGCGGACACGCTGGCCACCGGCACACGCACCGACTGACAGGGCACGCGCCCGGCCAGATGCGGCAGAACCTGATCGACCAGACGCCCGGCACTTGTCGTTGTCGGCACCATCGACAGCGCTGCGGCGCGGGATCGGGCCAGCGGGCCACCCAGCGCCATGTCCACCGTCGGCTGGCTGCCGGTGTAGCAGTGGATTGTCGTCATCGACCCGGCCACCACACCGAACGTCGCGTCCAGAACGGCAAGCAGCGGGGCGACCGCGTTGGTGGTGCAGCTGGCGTTCGAGACGATGCGGTGGGCGGGGTCCAGCATCGCATCGTTCGCCCCCAGCACGATCGTCGCGTCGGCGACAGCCGAGGGCCCGGACATCAGCACCTTGCCCGCCCCGGCCAGTAATCCACGCTCGACTTCGGGGCGGGTGTCGGCGTGGCCGGTGCATTCCATCACCAGATCGACGCCGCCAAGCGACAGCGTTCGCAGGTCCGGTGTGCGGTGAAACGGGATCGCGTGACCGTCGATGACCAGGGCACCGTCCTGCGTTTCGACCGTGCCGTGCCATGGACCGAAAACGCTGTCGTATCTGAACAGATACGCACAGGTATCCAGCGGCGCGATGTCGTTGATGCCGACCACTTCAATGCCCGTGCCGGCACCCTTCAGATGCGCGCGCAGAATCGACCGTCCGATCCGTCCGAAGCCGTTGATGAAGACCTTCACGCCGCGCCGACCGCGCCCAGCCCTTCATCCAGCGCGCTGACGATGCGGTCGCAATCCGCATCCGTCAGGATCAGGGGCGGCGACATGACGAGGTTCGTGCCCGACCAGCGGACCATGGCACCCGCCTTGTAGGTCGTCTCGAAAATGCGCCCGGCCCGGGCCGGATCCATCGTTTTGGCCTGCCGGTCGGACACGATCTCCAAAGCGCACATCAGACCTTCGCCCCTTACATCGCCGATAGCGTCATGCCGGGTCGCGAGATCCTGCAACCCGGCTTTCAACCGCGCGCCCTGATAGGCCGCCTTGTCCCAGAGCGTCAGACGCTCGGTCTCGTCGAGACAGGCAAGGGCAGCGGCGCAGCCGACGGGGTGGCCGGAGTAGGTATATCCGGTGCCGATCATCGCACCGCCGTCGCCTTCGAAGACTTCGGCCAGCCGGTCGTTGGCCATGACCGCCCCCATCGGAAAATACCCCGATGTCATCGCCTTGGCCAAACACATCAGATCGGGTTTCACGCCCCAATGCCGCGCGCCGGAGACGTCGCCCGTGCGCCCGAAACCGGTGATGACCTCGTCCGCGATCAGCAACACGCCGTGGCGGTCGCATATGTCGCGCACGCCCGGCATGAACGACGGATGCGGTGCAATCACGCCACCCGCGCCCAGCACCGGTTCCATGATGAAGGCCGCCACAGTCGATGGCACCTGCATCTCGATCTCGGCCTCCAGCGCACTGAGGCACAGGGCCGCCAGCCGTTCCGGGTCGCTCTCGTCGAAGGGATTGCGATAGGCATAGGGCGCGGGGACATGGAAACAGCCGGGCAGCAGCGGCTCGTAGGGTTCGCGGAATGCAGGGTTGCCGTTTACCGATGCGCCACCCCAATGCGTGCCGTGATACCCTTTGCGCAGCGCGATGAACTTGGTCCGCGACGCCTCGCCCCGCAGACGATGGTATTGCCGCGCCAGTTTTAGCGCCGTATCGACGCTGTCGGACCCGCCCGAAGTGAAGAAGGCGCGCGTCATGCCGTCGGGGCCGAACATCCCGGCCAGCCTGACCGAAAGCTCGATCGCCGCGTCGTTCGTTGTGCCCTTGAAGGCCGAATAATACGGCAATCGCGTCAATTGGGCGGCGATGGCGTCCTTGATCGGCTGGCACGAATAGCCAAGGTTCACGTTCCATAGCCCGCCAACCGCGTCGATTGTCGTATGCCCCTCCAGATCGGTAATCGACACACCGTCGGCCCCGATGATGATTTTGGGCGGGTTGGCCTGCATTTCGCCGGGATGGGCCATCGGATGCCACAGGTGGCGGGCGTTCATCTCGGTCAGGAAGTTATTATCGCGCATATGTGGTCTCCCGATCCCCATGGCCGTCGACCGGTGTCACTGTCGACCGGTGCTACTGTCGAAGTTCAAAACCCTTCGACTTCCGTCCTGCACCTTTCCCTGCCTGTTGCAAACTGTGACGCATCGGTTCTGTGCCGATCTTCGCAGATTATGGCAAACCGGGGCGTAAGAATTTTCACTCACATTCACAAAAAGTAACGGCATGTATTTTCAGTTTTCTACTTTTACAGGAGTAGCGGTCGCAGTCGGTCTTTTGACTGGCGTTCAGGCGAACGCGCAGTCGATCGGATCGCTCGGCCTGTTCGGCGAAGGTTACCTTGCCTGGGATCAGTCCAAATATTACAGCAGCGACGACGACGACGAAACGCTCGACGGCGACGGCTATAGCCTCGGTGGCGTCATCGGCCTGAACTACAACGGATTCATCGCGTATATCGACGCCAACAAGTTCGACCGCGATCTTGCCGATGAAACCGATGACTTCGATCAGGAAGCCCCTTTCGGTGCGCGGTCGTACGGTTTGCACGCAGGTTACGACTTCGCCCTTCCACAGGGAAATCTCTATGCCGGGGCGTTCTACGGCAAGAACGAATTCCAGGGTGACGACGCAGCATCGCCGAACGGTTATGTCGATGGCGATCTCTACGGTATCGAAGCAGAATATCGCTTCTCGAACTACTCGGTTTTCGCGCAGTACGGACGTGCGGACATGGTAGGGGACGTCGGAGATACCGCGTTTGATGGCGATTTCATGCGGGTCGGCTTCAATGCCAACATCGATCGGTTCGACTTTGTCATGGATTATGAGTCGGGCCGGTCTGACGACATATTCGAAGATAGCGGCGACTGGGGCGAGTACCGCACGTTCGGCGTCGAACTGGATTATCAGGTTACCGACCGCGTTTCTGCCTATGTCGCGTATACGGACATGGACTTTGATGCAAACGACGAGGACTTTGGCACCGATCAGTTCGTTAGCCTCGGTGTCCGCGTTGCATTTGGGGAAAAGGGTCGGCGCACGAACCTGACCACGACCTACATGCCGGGCCTTGCAGCCGCTTGGGCTGAAAACCTCGACTGAAAATCCTTCGGGATGAACCTTCTGCGAAGCGGCGCCCTTGTGGCGCCGTTTCACATTGAACGCACTATCGGTTTCAATATACGTCCCATTCGTCTTCCGCCCGAACCTCGCCGATTGCGGTCCAGTCAGCGCGGACGCGCGCGACGCGGGTATCCCCCCAGGTTCGAAAAATCAGGTCAAAGCCGGTCGGGCTGACATTGCCATGGGTCAGATCTGCGCGTTGGTTCGAACCTTCGTCCATGTCGAACATCGCAAGGCCGGTCAGAATGGCGGGCACTGATTTGAACGACTCGTCGAAGTCGATCCGAACACGCGCCTCGCGCGGACCGGTCCCCGTCCACATGGCACCGCCGTCCTCGAAATCCGAGAACATGACACGGCTGCCCTGCTGGACGCCGATCAGATGGTTGGCCAGTCTTCGCATGCTTTCGTACCCGTCCGGCCCGTTCGGGCCGAGTCCAGACTTACCGGCAAAGATGCAGAAATCACGCCCAAAAAAGCAAAGACCCCGGAAATATTCCGGGGTCTGCTGTATTTCCTATCACCGACAGGGCGATCAAAGATTAGCTTGTTTCGAGTCCAGCCCGATATGGCCACCCATCGCCACCATGTCCGCCAGCAGCTTGGCCGCAGAGTCGACGAAGTCGGGGGCAGCTTCCTTGTGGGCGACATGTGCTTCGGCAACCCAGTCGTCGTAGACCTTCTGCGTCACATCGGACACGTGAAGCGCGCGTTCGGCCAGCACGGTGACGCCCGCACCGATTTCGGCAAAGCCACCGGTCACGGCATAGGAGTCTTCGCCACTCGATGTCTCGATCGTCAGGATACCGGGGCGAAGCGACGTAATGGTCGGCGCGTGGTCAGCCATTGCGGTCATGTCCCCGTCGGCGCCGGGGATGCGAACGGCATTGACGTCTTTCGACGCCAGCCGCCGCTCGGGTGAGACGAGTTCGAACTGCATGGTTTACGCGGCCTCCGCTGCCATCTTCTCGGCCTTGGCCTTCACTTCCTCGATGCCGCCAACCATGTAGAAGGCGCCTTCGGGCAAGTGATCGTATTCGCCCGCGACCACGGCCTTGAAGCTTGCGATCGTCTCCTCCAGCGGAACCTGCTTGCCGTCGGCCCCGGTGAACACCTTGGCGACGTCGAACGGTTGCGACAGGAAACGTTCGATCTTGCGGGCACGGGCAACAGCCAGCTTATCTTCTTCGCTGAGTTCGTCCATGCCCAGAATCGCGATGATATCCTGCAGCGACTTGTAACGCTGAAGAACGCCCTGCACGTCACGGGCCACGTTGTAGTGTTCCTCGCCCACGATGGACGGGTCCATCAGACGCGAGGTGGAACCAAGCGGGTCAACTGCCGGATAGATGCCCTTTTCCGAGATCGCACGGTCCAGAACGGTGGTCGCATCCAGGTGCGCGAACGAGGTGGCGGGCGCGGGGTCGGTCAGGTCGTCCGCGGGCACGTAAACGGCCTGCACCGAGGTGATCGAACCCGCGTTTGTCGAGGCGATACGTTCCTGCATGGCACCCATGTCGGTGGCCAGCGTCGGCTGATAGCCCACGGCGGAGGGAATACGGCCCAGAAGCGCCGACACCTCGGAGCCCGCCTGCGTGAAGCGGAAGATGTTGTCGACGAAGAACAGCACGTCGGAGCCGGATTCGTCGCGGAATTGCTCGGCCAGGGTCAGGCCGGACAGGGCAACGCGCATCCGCGCACCCGGAGGTTCGTTCATCTGGCCATAGACCAGTGCGATCTTGGACTTCTCCAGATCGTCGGGAACGATGACGCCGGATTCGATCATCTCGTGGTAAAGATCGTTGCCTTCACGCGTCCGCTCACCCACGCCAGCGAACACCGACAGACCCGAGTGCACCTTGGCGATGTTGTTGATCAGTTCCATGATCAGAACCGTCTTGCCCACGCCGGCACCGCCGAAGAGGCCGATCTTGCCGCCCTTGGTATAGGGGGCCATGAGGTCGATGACCTTGATGCCCGTCACCAGGATTTCGGTCGCCGTGGACTGCTGGGCGAAAGTCGGGGCATCACCGTGGATCGCACGGGTTTCCTTGGTCTTGACCTCACCCTTTTCATCCACGGGATCGCCGGTCACGTTCATGATCCGGCCCAATGTGGCAGTGCCCACGGGAACGCGGATCTGATCGCCCGTGTCGGTCACTTCCTGACCGCGGACAAGGCCTTCGGTCGCATCCATCGCGATGGTGCGGACCGTATTTTCGCCCAGATGCTGCGCGACCTCGAGGACAAGGCGGCTGCCGTGGTTCTCAGTCGTGAGCGCGTTCAAAATCTGCGGAAGCTCGTCGTCGAACTGGACGTCCACGACGGCGCCGATGACCTGGGTGATTTTTCCGACTGCGTTTGCCATGTCGTCTGTCTCCGGTTTCTGTCGAGGTGCCGCGGCACCCCCGTACTCAAAGCGCCTCGGCGCCTGAAATGATTTCAATCAGCTCGCTGGTGATAACGGCCTGGCGCGAGCGGTTGTATTCGATGGTCAGCTTGTCGATCATCTCGCCCGCGTTCCGCGTCGCGTTGTCCATGGCGGACGTCCGCGCGCCCTGTTCGGACGCCCCGTTTTCCAGCAGAGCCGCGAAGATCTGCGTGGCGACGCCGCGCGGCAGCAGATCGGCGAGGATCGCCTCTTCGCTGGGCTCGTAGTCGTAAAGGGTCGAAACTTCGTCGCCACTGTCTTCGAACTTGGCGGGGATGATCTGCTGTGCCGTCGGCGTCTGTGCGATGACCGACTGGAACGACGCATAAAAAATCGTCGCCACGTCGAATTCTTCCGCTTCGAACCGCTTGAGCACATCGGACGCGATGCCAACGGCATCGGAGTAACCAATCCGCTTGACGTCGGACAGGTCGACATGACCCACCGAATATTGGCCATACTCTCGCTTGAGCGACTCACGACCCTTCTTGCCGACCGTCAGGATCTTGACGGTCTTGCCCTCACCCAGAAGTTTCTGGGCATGAGTCTTCGCCAGCTTGGCTATATTGGCGTTGAAGCCGCCGCACAGACCGCGTTCGGATGTCATGACGATCAACAGGTGCGTCTTGTCGGACCCCGTCCCGGACAGAAGCCGGGGCGCGGTATCAGACCCGCCGACAGACGCGGCCAATCCACTCAGAACGGCATTGAACCGTTCGGTATATGGGCGCGACGCCTCGGCGGCATCCTGTGCCCGCCGCAGTTTAGCGGCGGCCACCATCTGCATGGCCTTGGTGATCTTGCGCGTGGATTTCACGCTCGCGATCCGGTTTTTAAGGTCCTTGAGGTTGGGCATATCTGGCGCTTACCCGAAGGTCTTTGCGTAATCGTCGATAGCCGCCTTGATACGGTCTTCGGCATCGCCTTTGATTTTCGGATCTTCCTTGGAGATGAAGTCCAGCACATCCTTTGCCGGACCGCGCAAATGTGCCAGCAGGCCGGCTTCCCAGCGTCCGACATCCTTGACCCCGACCTTATCGAGATAGCCCTTGGTACCTGCATAGATAACGCAGACAATTTCAGCATTCGACAGCGGCGAATACTGCGGCTGCTTCATCAGTTCGGTCAGGCGCGCGCCCCGGTTCAGCAACTGCTGCGTCGAGGCGTCGAGATCGGAGCCGAACTGCGCGAAGGCAGCCATTTCGCGGTATTGGGCCAGCGAGAGCTTCACCGGACCGGCAACCGACTTCATCGCGTTCGTCTGCGCCGACGACCCGACGCGCGACACCGACAGACCGGTGTTCACAGCGGGACGGATGCCTTGGTAGAAAAGTTCCGTTTCCAGGAAGATCTGGCCGTCAGTGATCGAGATCACGTTGGTCGGAATGAACGCCGACACGTCGCCGCCCTGGGTTTCGATGATCGGCAGGGCCGTAAGGGAGCCATTGCCCGCCTCGTCGCCCAACTTGCACGACCGCTCCAGCAGGCGCGAGTGGAGGTAGAACACGTCGCCCGGATAGGCTTCACGTCCGGGCGGACGGCGCAGGAGCAGCGACATCTGACGATAGGACACGGCCTGTTTGGACAGGTCATCGTAGACGATCAGGGCATGACGACCATTGTCGCGGAAAAACTCGGCCATTGCGGTCGCCGCGTAGGGTGCGAGGAACTGCATGGGCGCGGGATCGGAGGCGGTGGCCGCGACGACGATGGAATAGTCGATGGCGCCGGTCTCTTCGAGACGCTTGACCAACTGGGCCACGGTCGACCGTTTCTGGCCGATGGCGACATAGACGCAATACAGCTTCTTCGATTCGTCGTCACCCGCGGCCTTGTTGTAGGACGCCTGGTTCAGGATCGCATCCAGCGCCACGGCAGTCTTGCCGGTCTGGCGGTCGCCGATGATCAGCTCTCGCTGACCGCGACCGATCGGGATCATGGCATCGACGGACTTCAGGCCGGTCGCCATCGGCTCATGAACCGATTTCCGTGGAATGATGCCCGGTGCCTTGACGTCGGCGACGCGACGCTCGGACGCGTTGATCGGACCCTTGCCGTCCAGCGGGTTACCCAGACCGTCGACGACGCGTCCCAGCAGTTCGTTCCCGGCCGGCACGTCCACGATCGAGTTCGTGCGCTTGACAGTGTCGCCTTCCTTGATGTCCCGGTCCGAGCCGAAGATCACCACGCCGACGTTGTCGGATTCCAGGTTCAGGGCCATGCCCTGAATGCCGCCGGGAAATTCGACCATCTCGCCGGCCTGGACGTTGTCCAGACCGTAGACGCGGGCAATGCCGTCCCCGACGGACAGCACGCGACCGACTTCGGCGACTTCGGCGTCCTGTCCGAAATTCTTGATCTGATCTTTGAGGATCGCGGAAATTTCCGCTGCCTGGATCGCCATTACCGAACCTCTTTCATCGTATTCTGGAGTGCGTTGAGCTTCGCGCGGATCGACGTATCGATCATTCGCGAGCCGATCTTGACCACGAGACCGCCGATCAGGCCGTCATCGATGGTGACATCTAGTTTCACGTCCTTGCCGGTCGACTCTTTCAGGGCCATCGACAGCTTGTCGGACTGGGTTTTCGTCAGGGCCTTGGGCGACCGGACTTCGGCGGTGACTTCGCCGCGATTGTCCGACAGCATGCCTTTCAGGACGGCGACCATCTGCGGCACGACGAACAGGCGACGCTTGCCGGCCATCAGCCTGAGAGTGTTGGACAGAACGGTGCCGAGACCCATCTGCGACGCCAGCGCCCCAAGGGCTTTACCCTGGTCCTCGCGGGTGATCACCGGCGAGGTCAGGACATCGCGCAGATCCTGCGAAGCGCGTATCGCCTCGTCCAGCGCCGTCACGTCGGCTTCAAGTTTCTTCAGATCGCCGCTGTCACGGCTTAGGTCGAAGACGGCCTGCGCGTAACGCACGGCGATCCCCATGGAAATCGAAGCTGGTTCGGACACGTCCACCCTTTCGACAGTCTCTCGGGCGTCATCGGCAAACCCCGAGGCAACCCACGTCAGACCTGTCCCCGAGAGGAGCAGATCACGAAATCGCGCTTCCTCTAACAGAGGGGTTCGCACCCTGCAACAGCGCCGAAGGGCCATAGACCCCTTCTTTTGAATGCCATCACCGGGGAGTCGCCTGACCTCCAGCCAGTCTGCAAAGCTTCCCTAGGGTAAGGTTTCCCATAATCGCGGCCTGACAGATCACGGATCAGGACAAAAGAAGGCTGTCGTCCCTCAAGAACGTCACGCTGCCGAAGATCCCAAATGCCGAGCGAAGCCCTGATCGCGATGCTGCTGTTCCGGATCGTCGGCTGCCCAAACCAGGTCTTTTTGGTGATTCCGCCCGATATCTTGCGCTGAACCTGGGGGGCCTCCTTGTCCTGGCCGACCTGAGGCACTGATTCAATCTGTCGCCCACGACGGTTTCCAATGCGGCCAGAAGGGCGTCACCCGATGAACGGGCGACGTCGCGACAACAAACCGGCAAACTCCGCCCGCATCGGGTCGCGTCAGCCGCTTCGTCCCGACGCGACAGGCTCCGGCACGCCTTCCAGCACGCGCAGGGGACGCCGCACACGGGCCGCAAGGCCGGGCCGGGGCCGCGCAGGCACCTGCTTGGAGACTTCCAGCAGAATAACTCCGCCGCCACCCGACCGCGATAACCGCTGACCCAGACGTTCGATGAAACCCGTAATGCGCAGCCAGAACTTGCCTTCGCTCGGCGGCCCGAACAGGGCGGCGGCATGGCGTTCGGGCACCAGCCCCGCGCGTTTCACCTGTGCCTCCAGCTGACCAAGCGAATAGGGTCGCCCGAAGCCGAATGGCGTCTTGTCCCGCCGCGCCCAGAGGCCGGACCGATTTGGCACGATGAATACCGCCCGCCCGCCCGGACCCAGCACGCGGCAACATTCGTCCAGAACGGCAGTCGGGTTTTCCGACGTCTCCAACCCATGTAACAGGACCAGCTTGTCCACGGCACCGGTTTCCAGCGGCCAGAGCGTCTCCTCGACCAGAACCGAGACATTCACCATGCCCGCAGGCCAGTGCATCACACCCTGCGGCGCGGGCATCAGCCCGACAACGCGCCGCGCGTCCGCCAGATAGGGCCGCAGCAGCGGCACCGCGAACCCGAACCCTACGACGGTCTGGCCCTTGGCTTCGGGCCACATCGCCAACAGCCGGTCGCGCACTGCCTTCTGCGCGGCGCGTCCCAGCCGGGTGCGGTAGTAGAACTGCCGCAGATCGAGAACGTCGAGATGCATAAGACCGTTGCCCTTCAAGCCGCAGATGTCATGCTAGCCGTGCCAGCGGAGAATTGCATGACTCTTATCGACACCCTGATCACCGTTCCCTGTCTGTCGGACAATTATGCATATCTGGTCCGCTCCGGCGACCGCGTGGCCGTGGTCGACGTACCCGATGCCGCGCCGATCCTTGCCGCACTGACCCGGAATGGCCTGAGTCTGACCGACATCCTGTTGACGCACCACCACTGGGACCACATCGACGGCGTGCCCGATCTGGTCGCCGCAACCGGCGCGCAAGTCTGGGGGGCCGCATCGGACGCGCACCGCTTGCCGCCGCTGGATCACGCACTTTCGCCTGGCGACACGATGACCCTCGGCGATGCGCAGGCCCGGATCATCGACGTCTCGGGCCATACCATTGGCCATATCGCCTATCTGTTCGACGGTCTCGCCTTCACCGGCGACAGCCTGATGGCGGGTGGCTGTGGACGCCTGTTCGAAGGCACGCCCGATCAAATGCATGCCAGCCTGTCGCAGTTCGCGGCTCTGCCGGGCGACACGCTGATCGCCTCGGGTCACGAGTACACTGACACCAACCTGCGCTTCGCCCTGTCCCTTGAACCGGATAATCCTGCCATTATCTCTCGAAAAGCCGAGGTGGAGCGGCTTCGCGCGGCAAACCGGCCCAGCGTGCCGTCCACCCTCGACACCGAGCGCAACACAAACCCGTTCCTGCGCGCGCATGAGGCTTCGCTGAAGGCCGCGACCGGAACCACCGGACAATCGGACGAAAACACCTTTGCCGCGGCCCGCTGTGCCAAAGATGCCTTTTGACGGTCAACAAGGCGACAAAGTTGTCGCTCTGCTATCACCACAGGTCACGGATCGGCGACAAAACAATAAAAAGACTTGAAGCCGTGAAGATGACAACCAAAACTTAAAGAAACGCGGCCTACAGTCCCGTGGACCGCATACAGGCAGGAGAACATCATGCCATCGTTCTCGAATACCCTTGAACAAGCCATTCACGCCGCATTGGCGCAGGCCAATGCCCGTCGCCATGAACTAGCGACGCTCGAACATCTTCTGTTGGTTCTGATTGACGAACCTGATGCCGCCCGCGTCATGCAGGCCTGCGGCGTCAATCTGGACGAGCTCCGTCAGACGGTCGAGGATTTCATCGAAGACGATCTGTCTACGCTGGTCACCGACGTCGAAGGCTCCGAAGCGGTCCCCACCGCCGCCTTCCAGCGCGTCATCCAGCGCGCCGCGATCCATGTTCAGTCGTCCGGCCGGACCGAGGTGACGGGCGCGAACGTGCTTGTCGCCATCTTTGCGGAGCGGGAATCCAACGCCGCCTATTTTCTGCAAGAGCAGGATATGACCCGCTATGATGCGGTGAATTTCATCGCCCACGGCGTTGCCAAGGATCCAGAGTTCGGGGATCACCGCCCGGTGCAGGGGTCCGATGACGACGACAGCTTCGGCGACACCGAGCAAGCGGGTCCGAACCCGTCCGAGAACCGCGAAAGTGCGCTGGCGAAATATACCGTCGATCTGAACAAGAAATCCGTAAAGGGCGATATCGACCCCCTTATCGGACGCGAATTGGAAGTCGAGCGCGCGATTCAGGTTTTGTGCCGTCGCCGCAAGAACAATCCGCTGCTGGTGGGCGACCCCGGCGTGGGCAAGACCGCCATCGCCGAGGGCCTGGCCCGCAAGATCGTGCTGGGTGAAGTACCTGCCGTTCTGTCGGGTGCGACGATCTATTCGCTCGACATGGGCGCACTCCTGGCCGGAACCCGCTATCGCGGCGATTTCGAGGAGCGCCTTAAGGCCGTCGTGACGGAGCTTGAGGAACATCCCGACGCGGTGCTGTTCATCGACGAGATTCACACCGTTATCGGTGCCGGTGCCACCTCCGGCGGCGCGATGGATGCCTCCAATCTGCTGAAGCCTGCGCTGGCGGGTGGCAAGCTGCGGACGATGGGATCGACGACCTACAAGGAATTCCGTCAGCACTTTGAAAAGGACCGCGCGCTTGCGCGTCGGTTCCAGAAGATCGACGTCAACGAGCCGTCTGTCGAAGACACCGTGAAGATCCTGAAGGGCGTCAAAACTTATTTCGAGGATCACCACTCGATCAAATACACCGCCGATGCGATCAAGACCGCGGTCGAATTGTCGGCGCGTTACATCAATGATCGCAAGTTGCCCGACAAGGCCATCGACGTCATCGACGAGGCCGGGGCCGCGCAGGCGCTGGTGCCCGAAAGCAAGCGTCGCAAGACCATCGGCACGAAAGAGATCGAGGATGTCGTGGCCAAGATCGCCCGCATCCCGCCGAAAAACGTGTCCAAGAACGACGCCGAAGTGTTGCGCGATCTGGAAGGCTCGCTCAAACGCGTGGTGTTCGGTCAGGACGCCGCGATCGAGGCGTTGTCGTCGGCGATCAAGCTGGCCCGTGCAGGCCTGCGCGAGCCGGAGAAGCCGATCGGCAACTATTTGTTCGCGGGTCCGACCGGCGTCGGCAAGACCGAGGTCGCCAAGCAGCTTGCCGATACCCTCGGCGTGGAAATGCTGCGCTTCGACATGTCGGAATACATGGAAAAGCACGCCGTCTCGCGTCTGATCGGTGCGCCTCCGGGCTATGTCGGGTTCGATCAGGGTGGTCTGCTGACCGACGGAATCGACCAGCATCCGCATTGCGTTCTGCTGCTCGACGAGATCGAAAAGGCGCACCCGGATGTGTTCAATATCCTGCTGCAGGTCATGGACCATGGCAAGCTGACCGATCACAACGGTCGGGCGGTGGATTTCCGGAACGTGGTTCTGATCATGACGTCGAACGCCGGTGCCTCCGACGCTGCCCGCGAGCCGCTGGGCTTTGGCCGACACAGACGCGAGGGCGAGGATACCGCCGCGATCGAACGCACGTTCACACCGGAATTCCGCAACCGTCTGGATGCAGTCATCAGCTTCGGCGCGCTGCCCAAGGATACGATCCTGCAGGTGGTCGAAAAGTTCGTGCTGCAACTGGAGGCCCAGCTTCTGGATCGCAACGTTTCGATCGAGCTGACCAAAGCGGCGGCCGAATGGATCGCCGACAAGGGCTACGACGACAAGATGGGCGCGCGTCCCCTGGGTCGCGTGATCCAGGAATACGTCAAGAAACCGCTGGCCGAGGAACTTCTGTTCGGCAAGCTGGCGAAAGGCGGGCTGGTAAAGGTCGGCGTCAAGAACGGTGCTCTCGATCTGCGGATCGAGGAGCCGGGTGCCCCCCGGATCAGCAAGAAGAAGCCTCCTCTTCTGACCGCAGACTGATACGGATAAATGATCAAAGGCCCCTGCATGGCGCGGGGGCCTTTTGCGTTTCGGGTCTGCACCTGACAACATTTGATTGCTCCAAGGGCTGCGGTCACCGGCCTGTCCGGAAATCCCATAGGATATTCATGCCCCGTCTCGCCTGCATTCTGGTCTTCATATCCGCCATCCTTGCGATGACGCGATCAAGATCATGTCCTGTGCGCGGTTATCCGGCGCTGACGGGAAGGCGATTCGCGGGACCGGTCAACACGACACGAATGCTCGTCCTTTTCTGTTTTGCGACCCCGACACTGGCACAAGACCTGCAACTGCGGCTGCCGCTTGACTGCACGTTGGGCGACGACTGCTTTGTCCAGCAATATGTCGACGCCGACCCCGGACCCGGCGCCCGGGATTTTACCGGCGGGCCGCTGACGTATGATGGCCACAAGGGTACCGATATCCGTGTTGCCGATGACGAAACCATGAAGGCAGGCATTCCAATCCTGGCCCCGGCGGCGGGTCGGGTCATCGGCGTCCGCGACGGCACGCCGGACGGCACCCGCGTCGCAGGACAGGACTGTGGCAACGGTGTCGTGATCGACCATGGCGGCGGATGGCAGACGCAATTGTGCCATCTGGCCAACGGTTCGGTCACAACGGCAAGGGGCAATACCGTGACAGAGGGCCAGCCGCTCGCCCTTATGGGCCGGACCGGACAGACAGAATTTCCCCATGTCCATATCGCCGTTCGCCGGGACGGCGCGGTCGTCGATCCGTTCGTTGAGGCCCTCTGGCTAGAGGCGCCGATCTACGAAGCCGGAGGCCTTCTGGCGGCGGGATTCTCCGATGCAATCCCGGAATACGATGCCGTCAAGGCCGGAACTGCCGACGCAGCTAACCTGCCCGTCGATGCGCCTGCATTGGTATTATGGGGGTCGATCTACGGCAGTCAGGCAGGCGATGTTCTGCGCCTGACCATTCGCGGTCCGCGCGGCAAAGAGATCCTGTCGCAAGACGTCGCGCTGGATCGCACACAAGCGCAGGCGTTCCGCGCCGTCGGGCGTCGCCTGAACGCAACAAGTTGGCAGGGCGGACGCTATATCGGACTGGTCGTTCTGTTCCGCGGTGAGGCCGAACTGGACCGTATCGAAACGCAGGTCATGCTGGACTAAGGGTCACCCTGGCGCACCGGATTTGATTGCGCCCTTGGGCACTGGCATTTCGATGTCACCGTCTGCCGCTTGCCATGCTTCAAACCCACCGACCAGATGTGCGACCTTGAATCCCATATCCTGCAATGTCGCCGCCGCTAGGGCGGACCGCCAGCCCATCGCGCAGTGAAGGACAAACGGTCCCGGCCCGGCAAAGACTTCGCGATGATAAGGCGAGGTCGGGTCCCACCAGAATTCCAGCATGCCGCGCGGCGCGTGGATCGATCCGGGGATGAACCCCTTGGCCCGTTCGCGCACGTCACGGATGTCGACCACCACCGCGTCCGGCGTGGCTATCAGGCGCGCGACGTCCCATTCCTCGATCCGGGCACGGGCCTCGGAGACCAGTTGTTCGACGGTTTTCATGGCTGCCACGTTGACGCCCCGCCGCGCCGGGGGCAAGCCTTGGCGTGAAACGAAAGGACATCATATGGAATGCATCGCGCTTGTCACCGGCGGGGCGCAGGGCATCGGCCTTGCCTGCGCCGAAGCCCTTGCCGAAGACGGATACCGCATCGTACTGGCCGACGTGAAGGACAGCGTTCACGACGCGGCGGCCAGCCTGGGCGGCACTGGGTTCATTTGCGATATGGGCGATCCGGAGCAGATCGCCGCGCTCTTCGACAAGGTCGAGGCCGAGGTGGGGCCCGTCCACACGCTGGTCAACAATGCGGGCATCGCGATTGCAGGCGACTTCCTGACGATGCCGTTGAGCGATTTCCAACGTGTTATCGACATTAATCTGACCGGCGTGTTCCTTGCCACCCAACGGGCCGCGCGCACCATGGTCGAGCGCAAGATAGAAGGCGCGATCGTTAATATGTCGTCAATCAATGCGCAGGTCGCGATCCCCGCGATCGCCGGATATTGCGCATCGAAGGGCGGCGTGATGCAGTTGACCAAGGTGGCGGCGCTGGCGCTGGCCCCGCACAACATTCGGGTCAACGCAGTGGGACCGGGCAGCATCGACACCGACATGATGGCGGCCGTGAACGCTGACCCCGCAGCCTTCGACCGGGCGATGTCGCGCACCCCTCTCAAGCGGCCCGGCACGGCGCGTGAAATCGGCGATGTGGTCGCCTTTCTGGCCAGCGCGAAGGCAAGCTATATTACCGGCGAGACTATCTATGTCGACGGCGGCCGCCTTCCCCTCAACTACACGGTGTAATCATGACTATCGCACGCAGCCATACGACCCAGCGGATGAGCCAGATCGTCCGGCACGGCGACACGATCTATCTGGCCGGACAAGTGGGTGACGGTGTATCCGTGGCCGATCAGACGCGATCTTGCCTTAACAAGGTCGATGCCCTGCTGGCCGAGGCAGGGTCCGACCGAGATCATCTATTGCAGGTAATTATCTGGATGGCCGACATGGCCGATTTCCACGAAATGAATGCAGTCTGGGATGATTGGGTGCCCGCAGGTCAGGCCCCCGCCCGTGCGACCGGCGAAGCTCGACTGGCAACGCTCCAGTTCAAGGTGGAAATCATCGTGATTGCCGCCGCCAAATCGTAATCCGCAGGTTCGGCACAATCTCGCTCCGCACATTCACAAATGACAGCGGCACGGAACTCCCGTGCTGCGCCACCGTTGTCCCCGCGAGTCTGCAAATACCAAGGAGACGACGATGAACACCCCAGAAATTCCGGCACAATCCCAAGATTCGATGCCTGCGGACGAGTATAAGATGGACCCGGCTCCTGACTATGCCCCGCGCCACCCCGGCGTTGGCAAGCTTCGCGACAAGGTGGCCTTGATCACCGGCGGTGACAGCGGTATCGGGCGCGCCATCTCGGTCCTGTTCGCGCGCGAAGGTGCGAAAATCGCCATCGCCTATCTGGAAGAGGATCGCGATGCGAAGGAAACCCAGCGTCTGGTCGAGGAAGAGGGCGGAACCTGCCTTCTGATCTCTGGCGATCTGGGCACAAAGGATCATTGCGAGGCCACTGTCAAAGCGGTGATTGACGAATACGGCCAGTTGGACGTGCTCATCAACAACGGTGCGCAGCAGTGGCTGGACGAGGATTTCGCCGATCTGGCCGAGGACAAGATCGACCGGATGATCGCGTCCAATATAAAGGCCTATATGTTCACAACCCAGGCCGCGCTGCCGTATCTGAAGAAAGGTGCGGCGATCATCAACACGTCTTCGATCAACGCTTTCGCGGGTAAGGGAAGTCTCATCACCTACTCGATGACGCGTGGCGCGTCATTAGCCTTCAGCCGGTCGCTAGCGGGCAATCTGGCCGACAAGGGTATCCGCGTGAATTCCGTTGCACCCGGTCCGATCTGGACGCCGTTCATCCCCGGCACCTTGCCTGCTGACAAGGTCGAGAATTTCGGCACCGACACACCGTTGGGGCGCGCGGGCCAACCGTGGGAGGTGGCGACGGCCTATCTGTTCCTCGCGTCATCGGACGGCAGCTATTATACCGGCCAGACGCTGCACCCGAACGGCGGCAAGGTGGTCGGTGCCTGATCCGGCCCTAGTTTCGACAAGACCCGAGGCGTTCCGACAGGGGCGTCTCTCTTTTTTGCACTAGGAGCCTGACTTGTCCCTTCCCGCCTGGCCCGCCGCACCAGTCATCTATCAGATTTATCCTCGTTCCTACATGGACACGACCGGCAGCGGCACCGGCGATCTGAACGGCGTCGTTCAGCGGTTGGATCATGCAGCAACGTTGGGTGTAGATGCGGTCTGGCTCTCGCCCTTTTATCCATCCCCTTTGCACGACGGCGGCTATGACATAGCAGATCATTTGAATGTCGATCCCCATTTGGGCACACTTGACGATTTCGACCATCTTGTATCGCGCGCGCACGACCTGGGACTGCGGCTTATAATTGATCAAGTGTTCAATCATACGTCGACGGACGCGCCGTGGTTCATACGGTCGGTCGCAGGAGATCCGAAGTATAGAGACTACTATGTCTGGGCCGACCCCAAGCCGGACGGCACACAGCCGAACAACTGGCTGTCGCAATTTGGCCCACCCGCGTGGACATGGAACCACATTCGCCGTCAGTACTACTTTCACAATTTCACGTCTGCCCAACCCAGTCTGAACCTGCGGAACAGGGACGTGCAATGCGAACTACGAGCCATCATGCAATTTTGGCGCGACCGGGGCGTCGACGGCTTCCGCATTGATGCCGTGACATCGCTGCTGTTCGAATCTTCACTGAAGGACAATCCGCCCGCAACGCCTGAAGAGCAGGAGAAGATGGCTGGTGAGAGTTTCGTGCCCTATACCTATCAGAACCACGCCCATGATCTGCTTCCCGGCGACGGGTTGGTCTTTGTCGAGAATCTGCGCGACTGGGCGGGGGACGACGCCTTTCTGATTGGCGAGGTCACGTCGGGCAATCAATCCGTCGAACTTGCCTGCGGATTGACAAAACCGGAACGTATGAATGCGGCTTACACCACCGATCTGCCCGAGAACAATGCCTCGGCTGCGGCCTATGCCGATATCCTGACCCGTGCCACCAGCCCCTGCAATATTGGATGGTGGCTGACATCGCATGACCAGGCTCGCCACGCGGGCAAGTCCGGCGACGGATCGGCGCGTGATGTTCGGTTTCTTGCAACGGTTCTTGCCACCGCGCCCGGCCCGGTCCTGATTTTTCAGGGTGAGGAGTTGGGACTGACCCAGCCCGACTTGCCCAAGGATGCCGTTACCGATCCTCTCGACCTGCTGTACTGGCCCGATGGTCCGGGCCGCGAAGGCGCTCGCGTTCCACTCCCTTGGACTGAAGGCCACCATCGCGGATTCACCACCGGAACGCCATGGCTTCCGATGAAGTGGCCCGATGGCACATCGGTCGCGGTCCAGCATATCGACGAGGCAAGCAACCTGCGCTTCTATCGCCGTGTCTTTGCATTCAGGCGCGACGATCTGGGTGATCTGACATTGCAGGGTTGGTCAAAGGAGGGCGAGGTCATCACGCTTGAATATCCGGGTGCGACGGTGAAGCTCAACTTCGGCACGACATCAGTCGATGCGCCGAACGGGGCTGATTTCACATCGTCTGACATGGATGACGGCACCCTACCCGGTCGGACGGCAGCCGTCTGGCTGAAGTCGGTGGACTGATCCCGTCAAAGTCCGATTTCTTCCATCCGTTATAGGAAAGGCGCGACCCCGGAAGGTCGCGCCCTGCTTTACATATATGTGAACCCTAGCTGACCGAGCTTCCAAGGTCGCGTTTGTCGGCTTCGTCCGCGGCAGCATCCTTGATACGGTCGGCCGCGGACTTTGCCTTGTCTTCCGCCGCAGATACGGCCTCGTTACCGGACGGTGTGCCGGACTTGATATCTTCCAGCGTTTCCGTCGCGACAGCCTTGGCTTCACGGGCGGCGGCTTCGGCCACGGCGCGCAGTTTGGCGGCTTCAGCGCGATACACGCGCTCTGCTTCGGACAGGGCGCGATCACGATAGACGCCAAGATATTCGTCTTCCTTGCGGGTCCGCGGCAGTGCCGCTCCTATCATTGCGCCGATACCGAACGCGACAAGGGCACCGATCAATGGCTGCTGATTAAAGGCATCCTTACCGGATGCGGCATAATCACGGGCACGGGCTTCCAGGCGACGCTCGGCATCCCATGCGGCCTCGCGGGCGGCGATTACACGGTCACGTGCTGTATCGGTCATATTTTCGGTTCCCTCCATAAGGCGTTCGCGCAGGCTTTTGCCGCCGTCCGCCGCTGTGGTTTCAGAGCTATGCATCCAGGATGAAATGGAATCGCGGACATCGCTAGCCATTCCTCTGATGCGTTCCAGATAGCTGGACTCCGTCTCTCCTCTGGCCCGGATGACGGGGTCATATACATCGCCTTCGGCTGTAGCGACGCGTGTGTCGAAGCCTTCCGTCGAAGACTCCGCATGGCGAAATCCCCGAACCTGCTGATAGTCACGGTGGTCATAGCCAACTTCTGGTTCGTGACGTTCAAGATGCATATCATGCGGTTCGTCATCGAATGTGGATTGCGGACGCACCGGCATAGGGCGTTCGCGTATCCTCGTGTGTTTCCTGGCCGGACCGGCAATCAGCCACGCAAGACCCACGCCGGTGACGGCCAGGGCAAGCGGGTTGTCGCGCGCTTGCTTCAATGCGGTTCCCGCGAACTCACCACCGTTATCCCGTAACATACCGGATACACGGTCCACGATGACTTCAGGCGAAAATTGCCGTTGCAGGCTTTCAAGGGAACGCGCCAGTTCAACACGTTCCAGCTCGATCTCACGTTCGATCTGGTCTGTAGAACGATCATCGGTCATCACATCGTCTCCTTAACCGCATCAGCGTCGCGCTTCAGGTTCTTGACCGTTCGCGACGGGGCCAGACTGGTCAATTTGAGGTCATTGACCCCCTTCATGACCATTCCGAGCGCAATCAGAGCAAGTGTTCCGCCCACGATCAAAGCCGACCATCCGGCATCGAGACCCAGTTCGGTGATGGCGGCGACCAACGCGGCTGCCAATACGTTCAGCGCAACCAGTGCGATGACCATCGCACCGACCAGAAGGCCGATGGCAACGCCAGCGCGGTTGATGTTTGTGGATACTTCGGCGCGGGCAAGGTCGAATTCCTTGCGGATCAGCGACGAGACATGGGCCAGCACATCCGAAATCAGACTTGCCGGTCCCTTTGGGGATTGGCTGTGCTGGTTCATGAGCGGTAACCACGGTCGATCTGACGGTCATAGGGCGTATTGCTCACACCTGCGGTCGGCGACTCGAACCGGACATCGGCTGTCGACCGTTCCGACGCCTTGAGCATCCGCGCGGCGGCGAAACCCAGAAGTGCGGCACCACCCAAGACGACAGCAGGATTGCGGCGTGCAAACGATGTCAGATCATCGGCAAGCGAACCCAGATCCTGTCGGCGGATCATGTCGGCAGCCTGACTCAGGTTCGAAGCCAGATAATCGGCGGCCTGAGCCTGATAACTGTCATCGCCGAACTGGCGGCCTGCATCGCGAATCTGTTCCACTGTACGCTCGATGTTGTCGGTCGCATAGTCCTTGGCATCCTCCACCCTTTCGTCGGCGGCGGAACGGGCCTGATCGGCCAGTTTGGAGGCCTCGGACTTGGCTTTCGACTTCAAATCGGACGCTTTGCTCGTGGCGGCAGACTTGGCATCAGAGGCCATTTCGGAAGCAGTAGCATCGCTATGCTGTTGCCCTGTAGACGACGGGGGGGGCGTAGTCTTGTTAACGGACATGATAGTCTCCTGTCGTTTGTGAATGTTCAGAATTGATCTGGTTGTGTTCAGGCGATGAAGCTGATGACAGCCAGCGCAACAACGACGACACCGATGATGTAGAAAATGCTGTTCATTGTGGTCTCTCCGGTTTCATGGCCCGCCAAGCTCTAAGGGCGGAAATTCGCAGATCGCTCTTGCTATCTGGCTTCACAACGCCGCGAGCGGCGAACCTGTTCCCGCCACCTCGGATTCGCTGTTTCTGCCGCTCTTGCCGGGGCGGCGAATAAGAACATACACAGAACATATGGCAAAAATGACGATTCAGGACAAACTGGCTCTGCTGTCGGATGCAGCCAAATACGACGCCAGTTGCGCGTCATCGGGAACATCCAGACGCGGGGTCGCGCGATGGCAAGGGGCTGGGCTCGACTAAGGGGTCGGGCATTTGTCATGCCTATGCGCGGGACGGCCGATGTATCTCTCTGCTCAAGATTTTAATGACGAATTATTGTGTCTACGACTGCGCCTATTGCGTAAATCGCGTCTCATCGAATGTCCCTCGCGCCCGGTTTACCGTGGACGAGGTGGTCTGGCTGACGACCGAATTCTGTCGGCGCAATTACATCGAAGGGTTGTTTCTGTCCTCCGGCGTTTTGCGGTCCTCGGATTATACGATGGAGGAAATGGTTCGTATCGCTGAAAAGCTCCGGGCACAGGGCTTCCGGGGATACATTCACCTCAAGACTATCCCCGGAGCGATCGCGCTGCACGCTCTGACGGGTGACGGCAGCAGGGTTTTGAAACGTCGCGGCGGGATGGAGCGGACAAGAGACGGCCGCCCGCTTCTGGTCACGCTCCACCCCAGCTGTCTGCTGCGTCTGCCCGACTCACAGGCCCGGGACCGCGCCACGGAGGATTTCCGCAACGATTTGGTGCATGCAGTGGAAATGCTGCGTGTGCGGGCGGGATGATCTGACTTCGCGCATCGGCTGAATCTTGCTTCCGCTATCTCTTTTTGCTGCGTAAATATCGGGCAGAAAACTCTTATTTGCACATCTAGGCGTCAGCGTCGTCACTGCGCTGGGCGTCCCTAGGTAGGCTTGCTAAATGATAGCCGGAACTTTGGCTGCAAAAACAGGTTAGACTAATACAATATTCAAATGCTCAAGGATGCGTCGCGTGACCTCTATTTCAGTTGTCGTTGCTTCGCGCAGATACCTGTCGACCTCAGGTCGGCTGGATAGGTGTTCCGCATGCAAGCGGGTCAGATCAGGGAATGTGGCCAAATGCAGTATTATCAGATGACAGGTTTCATGGGTATGACCGACCAACCCGCCGAAGCGGTGGGCGATTTCAAATTGCCTGATGCTGACCAGTCCGCCCTGTATCTGGATTTCGACGGCACACTCGTAGAAATTGCCGAACGTCCCGACGACATCGATGTGACCGCTAGCATTACCGGCATTCTGGACCGCGCGATGGATCGGCTGGACGGTCGCGTCGCCCTGGTCTCGGGCCGGTCCATTGCGGACCTTCAGAAATTCCTTCCCGACTTCAAGGGCGCACTGATCGGCACTCATGGGGCCGAAATGCATATCGACGGTGTCCATTCCAAACTGGTCGAGTTCGATGAGGATACGGTTCGCCGACTTTGCCGGTTGGTCGACGACTTCGCCAAACTTTGCCCGTCGTTTCTGGTCGAACACAAGCCCTCCGGCGTTGTGCTGCATTATCGACAGGCTGAAGAATGCGGTGCACTTGCATTGCGGTTCATGGAAAGCCTGGCGATGGCCGCCGACGGGTTCCGGCTGCAACCCGCACTGATGGCCTATGAGTTGAAGCCCGAATGCGTCGGCAAGGACATCGCGCTTACCCGGTTGATGGATCGTCTGCCATTCCGGGGGAAAACGCCGATCTATGCCGGTGATGATCTGACGGACGAGCCGGCTTTGCAACTGGTCGAACATCGGAAAGGCTATGCCATCAAGATCGGCGAAGCCGAAACCGTTGCATCTCATCGCTTGCCCGACCCCAAATCGCTGTTGCTAAAACTGGAGGATTGGCTTGTCTGAACTCGTGATCGACGACGCGCCATTTTCGGACAGTCCGGTCGGGACAGGACGGCTCATCGTCGTCTCAAACCGCATACCCAAAAGCAACGAAGTCCCCGCAGGCGGACTGGTCAATGCCATGCACGAAGCCCTGACAGGGGCCGGTGGGTTATGGATCGGGGCAGCCGATCCGAGCGAACAGGCGCTGGACGGTCTGACAAGGATCGGCAGCGGCGACTATGACCGGGCAACCTTTGCGATTACCGAGGCAGAGCATATCGGCTACTACCTTGGCTATTCGAATTCGGTTCTCTGGCCCCTTTTCCACCATCGCCCCGATCTACTGGATATTTCCGAAAGCGAATTCGAGGCTTATGCCGCCGTCAACCGCCGTGTGGCGCGAGCCATCGCCTCTACCGTGAAACCGGACGATCTGATCTGGATTCAGGACTATCATTTCCTGATGGTAGCGCAGGAATTGCGGGCCCTCGGCATCGCCAACCGCATCGGCCTGTTCCTTCATATCCCCTTTCCCAACCCGACGGATGTGATGGCCCTGCCGCAGGTCGCGGCACTGTCCTCATGGTTGGCCGCGCATGATATCGTCGGCCTTCAGACCATGCGCGACGTGACTTCGGCAAATGAGGTCCTGCGTCACGACCCCAAGGCTCAGGTCCTTCGCGGCGGCAAATGGCTGCGCGAGAACCGGACATTCTCCGTGCTCAGCTTTCCGATCGGCATCGACGCCGAGAAGTTCGCAAAAACGGCTGAGGCCGCGCGCAAGCCAGACCTGCAACTTGCTGACGATGCTCCGCTTCTGATCGGTGTCGACCGTCTGGATTATTCCAAGGGCCTTGTTCAGCGCTTCGAGGCCTTCGACGATTATCTTTCACGCCGCGCCAAGGGCGACCCGCGCCCGACATTTCTGCAAATTGCCCCACCGTCGCGCGAAGATGTCGCCGCATATCAGGAAATCCGAGAGGAGCTAGAGCGCACTGCCGGATCCATCAACGGTGCTCATGCCGACCTGGACTGGACGCCTTTGCGTTATGTTCGCCGCCACGTCGACCGCGATCTTATCGCCGGTCTATATCGCCGCGCGGACGCCGCTCTGGTGACGCCGCTTGCCGATGGCATGAATATCGTCGCCAAGGAATTCGTGGCGGCGCAGGATGCGGAGGATCCAGGCGTTCTGATCCTGTCGCATTTCGCCGGTGCCGCCGAACAAATGGACGCGGCCCTGCTGATCAATCCTTTCGACAAACGCAGCTTTTCCGATGCCATAGACCGAGCTATCCATATGCCTCTGGAAGAACGTCGTGAACGTCACCAGACCCTGCGCGAAGGCGTGTTTGAAAAAGATATTCGCTGGTGGACCGACTCTTTCCTTGCCCGCTTGTCGCAGGTCAGACCTTAGCGCGGATGGCGCGCCAGATCAGTCTTGGGGCGTCAGCGACTTGGCAAATTCGGCGGCACGGTCCAAAGATTCCGTCGCCGCAGCCCAATCAGGCGCCCAGATTTGTGCCATGTGCATCAAGTTTTCTGTCACCGTAAGGTGAATGTCCGCGCCAGCTTCTTCTGCCCGCGCAAACAGCAACCTCGAATCGTCCAGCAGAACCTCGTGCGCGCCGACTTCGATCCATGTCGGCGGTAGCAAGGACAGATCATCCAGAAGTGGCGAAACCTGCGGGTCGGTTGTGGAGCGATCCCCAAAACACAGTTTTGCCAGATACTTGTCACACCTGTCGTCAAAGTCAGGGGCATCCTTGTCCGCCTGGGCACGCGTCTTGCTCAATCCACTGCGATCGGTATTCGGTGAAAACAGAAGAAGACCCGCGATCGGCCTGCCTTTTCGGGCCAGATCCAGTGCCGTGACCAGGGCCAGGTGCCCACCTGCGTTATCGCCCGCCAAAATCGGTGCCGACCCGGACGGAACGGCCGCCAGCGCCGCGTCCAGTTGCGCGGGCCACTGGTGGTCGGGGGCCAGTGGATAATGCGGAAGATGCACGACGAAACCATGTGTATCACTGATATATCGGGCGATCCCGGCATGCGTGTCAGGCCCGCCGAATACATAGCCGCCACCATGAAACCAGATAATCCGAGGCAGGTTGCCACCCCCCGTTTCGGGACGGAAGCTCCGGGTGGCATCGTCCAGTCCGGCCGATGTTCCCAATACGCGATGGCGAAAGTTCTCGCGCATCTCGTCCGGGCTCTGACCCAGCGGAAAAGCTTTGATCCGGGCCAGAATGTCCTCGCGGGAAGCAGGGCCAGAGGGTTCCATCAGATGCCCCCCGTCTGAACCGCGCGCCCGTCCACATGCCCGTTCGATCCGGTCACACAATACGCGCGCTTCGACATCATACCAGCGATCATGAATGCCTCTTCCCCGGTTCGTCTTATCATAATGCCATCGGTCAATTCGATCTTGAGGAATGCAGCCGCATTGCCGTCAAACAACACACCTTCCCGCAAATAGTCCCGGCTTATAGCCAAGAAAAGCTAAGGATGGTGGATTTCGCCGTGTCATAGGCCACTTCGTCAGGCCAGGGCTGCGTTCCGCAGGCATTATCCTAAAGGAACAACCTGAAATATCGTTTGCTATCGGCACCTGACGCTATCTGCCGTGCGGATGGGCACGGGCATAGGTTTCCATCAGGTGTACCGTATCGACAGCCGTATAGGCCTGCGTCGTGGACAGGCTGGCGTGGCCCAGAAGCTCCTGAATTGAGCGAAGATCGCCACCTGCCTCCAACAGATGCGTGGCGAAGGAATGACGCAGCGCATGCGGCGTGGCCGACGCGGGCAAACCCAGTTGCATTCTGGCCCGCGCCATCACGCCCGCAACGATCCGCCCGTTCAGGGCCCCGCCCCGCGCACCCCGGAACAGCGGGCCATCATCGGTCAGATCGAAAGGACAGGCCGCAATATATCGTTCAACAGCGTCGCGCGCAGCAGGAAGAACGGGCACCAATCGTTCCTTGCCGCCTTTGCCCTTGATCCGCAAAACATCGGCCAGCGGCGCATCGCCTCCCGTCAGACCCAGCCCTTCGGAAATGCGCAGGCCGCAGCCGTACAGCACCGTCACGACCGCCACATCCCGCGCCGCGATCCAAGGCGTGTCATGCTGCATCCCGACTGTCTCGATCAGATCTTTTGCCGCATCTTTCGCCAAGGGGCGGGGCAGCGGTTTGCGGAATTTCGGCGCGCGTGTCGACAGGATCGCGGTCGGATCAAACCCTTCCCGTTCGGACAACCAGCGTGCAAAGGATTTTACCGCCGACAAATGCCGTGCGACCGACCGTCCGCCTGTGCCGTGCAACCGCTGATCGGCCATCCAGGCGCGCATATCCGCCGTCCGCAAACGCCCGATCTCGGCCAAGCCCATAGGTCCGCCGCGATGTCCCGCCTGAAATGCCAGAAACGCCGTGACATCGCGCGCATAGGCCGTCAGCGTGTTCTCCGCCGCCCCGTCCAGCGCCCGCATGTGGTCGCCCCACGCCTGCAACGCGTCGCGCGCGCCGGGACTGATTTCCAGCGTCATCCGGGCCTCAGCCCAAGCATCGCCGCACGACACGCTCGAACGCGGCGGTGAAAAAGGTCAGCAGCTCGGTGCCCTGATTGGCGCGAAACTGGTGCGGATCTTCCGACCCGAAAGCCAACATTCCGGGCAGGCGCCCGTCGCCCAAATCCAGCTTCAGCAAGGCTTCGGAGCGGACCCAATCGGAATCGCCGCCAAAAACCTTTTCGGATGCGGGCGCGCATTGGCGAAGCGTTACCTGCCGCACCGGAACATCGCGGCCCTGAGTGATATAGGTTTCCACGAATCCTTCACGCACCGGCGAGATGACCAGATGCGGCACTTCGCCCGGTTCAGCGGATTCCAGCACCAGCCGCACACGGTCGACACGCACGATATCGGCCAACTCGCCCGGCAGCAGATCCAGCAACCCCGGCAGGTTTTCCGCTTCCAGCAGTTTCAGGACGCAGCGGTGAATCTGGTTCGTCCCGGCAAGGTTTTCATAGGCGGCGGCGATCACGCTGCGATGCGTATCTTCCAGACGATCCAGCCGCGCCTCCAGCCGTTCCATCGCAATACCGCGCAGATCGACGATGTTCTTGCCCATCTGCCGCTCGTTCGCGGCGATCAGTGCCCGCATCAAATCGCGATCTTCCAATATCATGTCGGGGTCTGTCAGGACGCGGTCACGCCAATCGTGACCCACGGCGCGCGCGGTCTGGTCTGCCATCTGCTCTCTCTCCGGTCTTTGCCGATTGCATTTCAGATAGCACAGAGAATTCGGGCCGGGGGCGACAAAATCGCACCCGGCCCGGTGTTTTGCAGTCGGTGTGGCCCGAAGGCCCGCAACCCTTCCGATCAGACGATCTTGATGCCCGCCTTTTCGGCATCCTTCAGGAATTGTGCCAATCCGTTGTCGGTCAATGGGTGCTCGATCATCTTCCTGATGACGCCCGGAGGGGCAGTCGCGACGTCGGCGCCCATCAGCGCAGCGTCCTTCATGTGGTTCGCGCTGCGGATCGATGCGGCAAGAATTTCCGTTTCGAAGCCATAGTTGTCATAGATCGTGCGGATGTCCCCGATCAGGTCCATGCCGTCGATATTGATATCGTCCAGACGGCCAATGAACGGACTGATGAAGGTGGCCCCCGCCTTGGCGGCCAGCAACGCCTGGTTGGCGCTGAAGCACAGGGTCACGTTCACCTTGGTGCCTTCGTCGGACAGCGTCTTGCAGGTCTTCAGTCCGGCCCATGTCAGGGGCACCTTGACACAGATGTTGTCGGCGATCTTGGCCAGATGGCGACCTTCGGCCAGCATCTGATCGGCCTCGGTGGCGACGACTTCGGCGCTGACCGGGCCATCGACCAGATCACAGATTTCCTTGGTGACCTCCAAGATGTCGCGGCCCGACTTGGCGATCAGCGACGGGTTGGTGGTCACGCCATCGACCATACCCAGGTCGTTCAACTCCCGGATGGCGTCGATATCAGCGGTATCTACGAAGAATTTCATGGCGTCCTCGGCGTATGAATGGTTCGCTTTCCTGTACCGCTAACTGCTTCCAAGGACCAGCCCATGGACCTCACACTCTGGCTGACATTCGCCGCCGCCTCGACCGCCCTTCTGCTGATCCCCGGCCCCACCGTCCTTCTGGTGATGAGCTATGCGCTCAGCCAGGGACGCCGCGTTGCCGTTGCCTCGGCCACAGGGGTTGCCTTGGGCGACATAAGTGCGATGACCGCCTCGCTGGCGGGTCTGGGCGCATTGATTCTGGCATCGGCCGCGTTTTTTACAGTGCTGAAATGGGTCGGCGCGGCCTATCTGATCTGGATGGGCTGGCGACTGTTCCGATCCGTCGGTGGCGCCATGCTCGGCCGCATCGGCGAAACCCGCAGCATTCCCGCGCGGGAAGTGTTCGGCCACGCCGCACTGGTCACCGCGCTGAACCCGAAATCCATCGTGTTCTTTATTGCCTTCGTCCCGCAGTTCCTGCGCCCGGAAGCCCCGCTGATCCCGCAATTTGCCATCCTGACCGCGACATTCGTGGCCCTCGCGTTGCTGAACGCGCTGGCCTATGCGCTACTGGCGGACCGGTTGCGGACGGGCTTGAAGCGGCCTGCGGTGCTACGGCGCATCACGCAGGGCGGCGGCATAGCCTTGATGGCGATGGGCGTGGTGACGGCGTTGACCAGGCGCACGGCCTGATCGCGTTCCCGGAACCCGACGCTGCCTCTGGCATCGGCGCGCGCGAGGCGCGATATGACCCCCATGTCCCGCCTCCATCCCCCCGGCGCGCCCGTTGCGGTGCTGACCACGCAACCGCTGGACCGCGCGCTGGATTATCGTGCGCCGCCGGGTGGCGTGCAGGACGGAGCCTTCGTCGAGGTTCCGCTAGGCCCGCGCAAGGTTCTGGGTGTGGTCTGGGGGGACGCCGCCGGGGATTGGCCGGTCGAAAAACTGCGCCCCATTGCCCGAATTCTGAATGTGCCGCCAATGGGTGAAGCGTTCCGCGATTTCCTGGAAAAGTCCGCCGCTTATACCCTGACCCCCCTGCCCGCGATGTTGCGCCTTGGCCTGCGCGCGCCGGGCTTGGGCGAAACGCCGGGCAAACGCCGTGTCTATGCGATTGGTACCGGCGCGCCGGATCGCGTGACGCCCGCTCGACTCAAAGTGATCGACGTCCTGCGCGACCGGCCCGGCGACCTCTTCGCGCTGTCGGAACTCGCCGGGATGGCCGAGGTTTCGACCAGTGTCGTCAAGGGCCTCGTCGCATCCGGGGCGGTGCTGGAACAGGACATGCCGCGCGATGCGGACTTCCCGCCACTGGACCCGAAACGCCCCGGCAAACCGCTGGCTCCCGATCAGCAGCAGGCGGCGGATACGCTGCAGGCCGCCATTGCGTCCGGCGGATATGGGACCACGCTGCTCAAGGGCGTAACCGGCTCGGGCAAGACCGAGGTCTATCTGGAGGCTGTCGCAGAATGTCTGTCGCACGGGCGGCAAGTCCTTGTGCTGCTGCCTGAAATTGCACTGACCGCCGAATTTCTGACCCGTGTCAAAGCGCGTTTCGGTGCGCACCCGGCTGAATGGCACTCCGGCGTCACGCAGTCCGAACGACGGCGCTGCTGGGCCAAGGTCGCCAGCGGCCAGGCCCGGCTGGTCGTGGGCGCACGGTCGTCGCTTTTCCTGCCGTTCCAGGACCTTGGCCTGATCGTCGTCGATGAAGAACACGACACCTCCTACAAACAGGAAGACGGCGTGCTTTATTCGGCCCGCGACATGGCCGTCTTGCGCGCGTCCTGCGAAGGGGCACAGGTCGTGCTGGCCACGGCGACCCCGTCCTTGGAAAGCTGGGCAAATGCGGAACTGGGCAAATACAAGCGCCTGGATCTGACCTCACGTTTCGGCGATGCAGTCCTGCCCAAACTGAGGACCGTCGACATGCGCGACGAGGATCTGCCGGGCGGACGCTGGGTTTCGCCCACCCTGAAGCGCGAAATCGAGACCCGGATCATCGCGGGCGAGCAAAGCCTGATCTTTCTGAACCGGCGCGGCTATGCTCCGGTCACGCTCTGCCGTGCCTGCGGCCAACAGGTTGCCTGCCATCAATGCGATGCGCGGATGGTCGAACACCGCTTCCTGAAACGCCTGATGTGCCACCAATGCGGCGAAACCGCGCCGATGCCGCCAGCCTGCCCAAGCTGCGGCGTGGAAGGCAAGCTGGCTGCCGTCGGTCCCGGTGTCGAGCGCATGGCCGAGGAGGTAACGGCGCTGTTCCCCGAAGCCCGTATCGCCATTCTGTCGTCGGACCTGTTCGGCTCCGCCCGCGCGCTGAAGGCCAAGGTCGAGGAGATCGCGCGGGGCGGCGCGGATATCATCGTCGGCACGCAACTGGTGGCAAAGGGTCACAACTTTCCGCATCTCACCCTGGTCGGCGTGATCGACGCGGACCTCGGCCTGCAAGGCAGCGATCTGCGCGCCGCCGAACGCACATTTCAACTGATGCGACAGGTTTCAGGACGGGCGGGTCGCGCTGACAAGCCGGGCGAGGCCCTGCTGCAGACCTATCAACCCGAACATCCGGTAATTCGCGCGATCCTGTCGGGCGACGAGGAGAGTTTCCTGCGCGAAGAGGCCGACCAGCGTCGCGCCGCCGGTGTTCCGCCCTATGGCCGGATGGCCGGGATCGTGATCTCCGACCCGGACGCCGCCACCGCCTTCGACGTCGGCAATGCGCTGGCCCGTCGTTCGCAACCGTTGGAAAGCGTCGGCGCGGAAATCTATGGCCCTGCGCCCGCTCCGATTGCGCGCATCCGGGGTCGGCACCGCGTCCGTCTTCTGGTCAAGGCCCCGCGCCAAGCCCCGATCCAGCCCGCGCTGGCCGCCTGGGTCGCACAGATCGACCTGCCCCGCTCGACCCGGCTGAGCATCGACATCGACCCGCAGAGCTTTCTGTAACGGACCGGAATTGCCCCCGCCATGACGTGCGCGTAGAACGTACCGGACCACGGGGGGAGTGACCCAGATGAACGCCGCGCCGACACCTCAACCGGGGATCATGGAGATCGAGCTGTATCAAGGCGGCGCGTCGAAGGTCGACGGCGTGACCGACATCCTGAAGCTGTCGTCGAACGAAAACCCCTACGGTGCCCCGGAAAGCGCGCGGATTGCCGCCGCCGAGGCCACGCAGGTCATGCACCTCTATCCGAACACCGACCACGCATCCCTGCGGGCAGCCATCGCCGAAGTGCACGACCTCGACCCCGACCGTATCGTCTGCGGTGTCGGCAGCGACGAAATCATCCATTTGCTGTGTCAGGCCTATGTTGGCCCCGGCGACGAGGTGCTGCACACCGAGCATGGTTTCCTGATGTATGCGATCAGCGCGCGGGCGGCCGGTGCCACACCCGTCAAGGTGCCGGAGCGGGACCGCACGGTCGATGTCGACGCGCTGCTGGCCGGGGTGACCGAAGCCACACGCCTTGTTTTTATCGCCAACCCTGCGAACCCCACAGGCACGCTGCTGAACGGACAGGACGTGGTGCGGCTGGCCGATGGGCTGCCGGACGGGTGCCTGCTGGTTCTCGACGGTGCCTATGCCGAATTTGCTGACGACTTCGACGGCGGGCTGGGGCTGGCGCAGCACCGCGAGAATGTCTTTGCGACACGGACATTCTCCAAACTTTACGGTCTGGGCGGACTGCGGGTCGGCTGGGGCTATGGTTCACGCGCCGTCGTCGACGTGCTGAACCGCATTCGAGGACCGTTCAACCTGTCGAACGTGGCGCTGGCAGCGGCCGAGGCCGCGGTGCGCGACCGCGATTTCGCCGCCCGATGCGTTGCCGACAACACGGTGCAGCGGGCGCGGTTGCGCAAGGGGCTTGCCGGTCTGAACCTGCCCTCCGACCCGTCTGCGGCAAATTTCGTCCTAGCAAGGTTCGCAGACGAGGCGGAGGCCACCTCCTGCGATGCCTTCCTGAAATCGCGTGGCGTGATCGTGCGGCACCCGAAGAGCTATGGTTTTCCGGATTGCCTTCGGATCACCGTAGGGGACGCGGCAGGCGTGGACCGTTTGCTCGAAGGGATCGCGGCATGGCGCGAACAGTGATCTACGAACGTGTCGCCCTGATCGGTCTGGGCCTGATCGCCGGATCGATGGGCCTGCGGATGAAACGCGACGGATTAGCGGGCGAAGTCGTCGGGACTGCACGGTCGGCCAAGACACGCGATATGGCCGTAGGCCTCGGACTGTGTGACCGCGTCACCGACACGGCGGCGGAGGCCGTGCAAGACGCCGACCTGGTCGTGCTTTGCGTGCCTGTCGGCGCAATGGAGGATGTCGCCCGCGAGATCGGCCCGCACCTGAAACCGGGCGCAACCGTCAGCGATGTCGGCTCAGTCAAGCGCGCCGTGGCCGAGGCGATTGGTCCACACCTGCCGGACGGTGTCGATTTCATTCCGGCACACCCGCTGGCCGGCACTGAACATTCCGGCCCGGAATCGGGCTTCCCGGAGCTGTTCGACAACCGTTGGTGCCTGCTGACGCCGGTGACCGACTCGCCCGACGCGGTGGAACGTCTGACCCGATTCTGGCGCGCCATGGGCTCGAACGTCGAGACGATGGACGCCGATCACCATGACCTCGTGTTGGCCGTCACCAGCCACGCGCCGCATCTGATCGCCTATACGATGGTTGGCGTGGCCGACGATCTGCGCCGAGTGACCGACAGCGAAGTCATCAAATATTCCGCCGCCGGTTTTCGCGATTTCACCCGCATCGCGGCCAGCGACCCGGTGATGTGGCGCGATGTTTTTCTGAACAACAAGGACGCTACGCTGGAAATTCTCGGGCGCTTCACCGAAGAGCTGTTTTCGCTTCAGCGTGCCATTCGCAAGGGCGACGGCGAGATGCTGCACGAGTATTTTACCCGCACCCGTGCCATCCGGCGCGGCGTCATCGAAGCGGGTCAGGACACCGACAAGCCGGATTTCGGACGGGGGACAAAACCATGAAATGGATCGTATTCGCCGCTGCCATTCTCGCTTCCGGAGCGCAGGCCGACATTCATCCGACGCCGCGACCTGCGCCACAGGATGACGTCGTATCGTCGCGGGGGGCGACCGCGATCCAGACTTCGACACGCCCGGTCGAACGGATGATGCCGCAGGACCGGCAGGTCGTGACAAGCACCGAGGCCAGCCGCACGCAAGTGCCGCGCAACGACAGCGGCGGCACCGTACAGATGTCGGATCGGCCGCGTTTCCGGCCCGATACGTTGATCCCTGCCGCCAGCCGCACGCCGCGCCGGTCACGCGACGGCGGTGGCGGACTATGCGGGCGCAGTTCGATTCAGGGAACGGCAATAGCGCCGGTTACCGGCCCCGGTGCCTGCGGCATCCCCGACGCTGTGCGCGTTAGCCGCGTTTCGGGTGTCCAGTTGACCCGGCCTGCCCGGATGGATTGCGACACCGCGACTGCACTGGACGATTGGGTGCGAACGGGCCTGCTGCCGACCATCGGGCGCACCGGCGGTGGGGCGGTCGGGCTGCAGGTCGCGGCGGGGTATGCCTGTCGGTCACGGAACAGCCAGGCAGGGGCCAGGGTCAGCGAACACGCCAAGGGCCGCGCCATCGACATCTCGGCGATCCAGCTTGCGAACGGGTCGCGGATCACCGTGCTGACCGATTGGAACCGGGGCGCCAATGGTCGGATGCTACGGACTCTTTGGCGGGCGGCCTGCGGTCCGTTCGGCACGGTACTGGGGCCGGATTCGGACCGATATCACCTCGATCATTTCCACCTGGATACCGCCGACTATCGTTCGGGCAGTTACTGTCGCTAACGCTCGGTCAGCTTCATTTCGATACGCCGGTTGCGGGCGCGGGCCGCCTCTGTATTCGCGGGATCGACGGGCCGGAACTCACCGAATCCGGTGGGGGCCAGCCGCTTGGGCGGCACGCCCAGTTCTTCGATCATGAACAACGCGACCGACAAAGCGCGCGCCTGACTCAACTCCCAGTTGTTGGCGTATTTTCCAAAACCAGACAGCGGCACGTTGTCGGTATGACCATCGACGCGCAGCACCCAGTCAATGCCTTCGGGAATCTGGTCAGCGACGTCGAGGATCACTTCCGCGACTTGCTCGATCTGGCGGCGACCCTCTGCCCCAAGGTCCGCCTGACCTTGCGCGAACAGGACTTCGGACGAAAAGACAAAGCGGTCACCGACGATCTCGACGCCCTCGCGTCCAGCCAGCACCTCGCGCAACTGACCGAAGAATTCAGACCGGAATTTCTCGAGGTTCTCGGCCTCGGCCGCCAGACGTTCGGCGCGGGCCCGTTCTTCTGCCGCGACCTTGGCCAGCGCGGCATTCAGACGATTGCCCAGACTGTCGAGCTGGACGCGGGCTTCGGCTTCGCTTGCCTCCGACGCGCTGAGAAGGCCCTGCAAGCCGCTCAGTTGAGTCCGAAGCTCCGCGACCTGCTGGTTCAGCGCTGCTGCTTCACGCTGGGCGGCAATCCTGTCGTCTTCCACGGCGGCCAGTTCTGTTCGCGCCTGATCCAGCAGGACGGCCATCCGGTCCGCGTCGGTCATCGCGTCTTGCGCGGCGTCTTCGGCGGCCAGACGGTTGGCAAGCGCTATGGCCAGCTTGTCCTGCACCTCGGCCTCGGACGCGCGGGCCGCATCCTGCGCTGCAAGGGCCTCGGTCAGGCGGCGCTCCAGCTCGGCACGACGGACTTCAGCTTCGGCCACCGTGTCGCCCCGTGCTTGCAGCTCCGCCTGCAGCCGGGCCAACTGGGCCTGCAAATCTGCTTCAGACGTGTCGCGAAGTTCAAGCGCGGCCAGCGCCGCCGCAAGCCGGTCCTCCATCGTCGTCGTCGCATCCTGACTTGCGCTCAGATCGGCGACGGCCTGCGCCAGACGGGCGGTCAGGTCGTCGCGCGTCGCCTCGGTGGCGGCCAGCAGCGTCAGCGTATCCTCGGCCTTCTGCCGCTGTTCTTCCAACGCAAGCGTCATTGCGGTCAGTTCGGCATCGGAATTGGCAAGGCGTTCGCGCAGGGCTTCGGCCGCGGCCTGTTCCGCCAGACGCGCGGCTTCGGCATCCGTCAGCGTCGTTTCTGCATCCGCAAGTCGCGCGCGCAGTGCTTCGGCAGCGGCCAGTTCGGCCAGTCGCGCGGCCTCCTCCGCATCCAGATCGGCCTGCAAATCCGTGATCTGGGTTTGAAAGGTTTCCACCGTGGCCTGCTGTCCCTCCAGCGCCGCGAGCGTCTGGGCCAGCGTCGCCGCCTGCGTTTCCGATTGTGCGCGCAGATCGGCCAGAAGCTCCTCCACCGCCTCACGCTGGGCGGCGGCCAATCGCGCAGCCTCGACGCCTTCGTCGATTTCCTCCCGGGCAGAGGCCAGTGCAAGTTGCAACGCCTCGCGTTCGTCGATGATGCGTGTCAATTCACCCTGCGTCGTCTCCAGCTGACCGGCCAGCGCGCTGCGTTCGCCTTCGGTTGTCTCAAGTGCGGTCGTCAGACGATTGCGCGTCGCGATCAGGGAGGCGACCTGCTCCTCGAAGCTGCTGACACGGGCGGTCAGATCGTCACGCTGCGCCGACAATGTAGCGATCAGCGCGGCCTGCGTGTCGCGCTCCGCTCCAAGGCTTGCGACCTGATTTTCAAGGTTGGCGGCGCGCTGATTTTCAAGCCCCAGCGCCTGCGCCAGCGATGCCAGTTGCTCGCCCAGAGCATCCAGTTCCTGACCCTGCCCCTCGATCGTTTCGGACAGGACGAACTGGACGATCATGAAGATCGACAACACGAACATCAGAACCAGCAGAAGCGCCGTCATCGCGTCGACGAAACCGGGCCAGACGTTGGCCGTGAACCGTTGACCGCTGCGCCGCTGGAATGCCATGTCAGCCGTCCCCTTCGGACGCCTGATCCTGTCCCTGCGAAGCCTGCACCTGACGGTTCAACTGCCGCAGGGTGCGGGTCAGGGACCCGATATCGCCGCGCAGGTCGTCGATGGCGGCCTGACGCCCCTGCTGCAACTCTTCGAACACCTTCAGAAGCTGCACGTCGATCGACCTGATCCGCATCCGGCTTTCGGCATCCAGACCGTCATTTCCCCCCGACGATCCGCGCAGAACCTCGACGATGTTTTCCTGACCCTCGGCCACGCGGTTCAGCGCATCGGTAGTACCGCCGCCGCTGTCCATTCTATGTGCCATGACGGCGACTGCATCGGCCAGACCGCCCATCTTGGCGTCGGCGGCCAGACGTCCCGCCTCGGCCTTCTGGAACATGTCCTGAAGGCTCTCCATCTGGTAATTCATGTGGTCCAGAACGGCGGCCAGTGAATATTGGTCGATGGTTTCCTCGCCCGAGTCGCCGACCAGGCCGACGCGGGTAATCGACGACAGCCAGTTCTCCATCTCCCGGTAAAACCGGTTCTGGCCGTGGCCCGCGAACAACTCCAGCAAGCCGACGACCAGCGATCCGGCCAAGCCAAGCAGCGACGAGGCGAAGGCCGTGCCCATACCGGCAAGCTGCGATTCCAGACCGCCGATCAGGCGCCCGAAGACTGCGACACCGCCCTCGCCGTTTTCAGGATTCAGGTTACGGATCGTATCGACCACCGCCGGAACGGTCGTGGCCAGGCCCCAGAAAGTGCCCAGAAGACCAAGAAATATCAGCGTATTGACGATATAACGCGTAATGTCCCGCGCCTCCTCCATCCGGGCGCCGACCGAATCGAGGATCGAGCGCGAGGAAGAGGCAGAAATCTGGCTTCGCGGGGACCGCGACCGCAGTAACGACGCCAAAGGGGCCAGCAGGCCGGGCGGACGCGAGATGTCGTGACCAAGTCGGGTTTCGGCAAAACCCTCGATCCACGACACCGAGGAGAACAGTTGGAACACCTGCGCGAAACAGGCCAGCACGCCAAGGAAGAACACGAGGATGATCGTGCCGTTCAGCCAGGGGTTCGTGACGAAGATCGGCGCGACCTGCGGATAGGCAAGAAACACGCCCACACCGACAGCCCCGAGGACCGCCAGCATCTGCACGATCTGCCGGATCGGCTGCGAAAATTGCGTGCCGTGCTCTAGCGGTTCGCGTGCCATCTGCCCCCGGCCCTTTTCGGGCCCCTGTGTATCCGCGGAGCCTAGCTTTCGCCCGACCCGTCCACAAGCGCCGCGCAGGCGCCTTCCCTGATCTGTTGCACCCGCGTGACCAACCAGTCCAGATCTGCATCGCCGATCTCCAGATCGTGAAGTCCGGCGGCCGTCCGGGTCAGATATTCATGGTTCGGTCCGCGCCCGCCGATGGCCCGCGCTATAACCTCGGCCTGGCGTTCCAACGGTAGCTCACCCGTGTACTGCGCATGGTCGGTGCGAATAACATAGGTCGTTGCCCGGATCGCCAGGTCATCTTCACCCAACAAGGTAACATTTTCCTCGACGTAAGCCGCCGATACCAGTTCCCGTTCGCGCAGGGTCTCGAGTGCTGCAGCCGGGTCGGAGGCCCGGATGGCAAGGCCGGAACAGGTCGCACCCGCCGCCGGTTCCAGGGCCAGAACCAGACCGGGGTTCTCTTCCGAACCGCGATGATGGATCGACCACATGCAGAAACGGCGGCGGAAATCGACCAGAGTGGCGCGACGCGTCTCGGCTACGTCGATGCCGGGATTCCAGACGAGGGAGCCATAGGCAAAGATCCAAAGCTCGTCGTCACCGCCGATCACGTTCGCCATGCGTCCTTGTCCTTTCGCGTTCCCTTTCTCCCGGATAGAGGGAGTGGAACGGATCGGAAAGAGGCGCGACATGGTGAAATGGCTGACGATTCTGGTTCTGGTGGCCGCCACCCTGTGGGGCGGATGGTGGTTTGTCGGCGCGTCCGCGGCGGACAGGGGCGCTCGAACGGCTATCGACAGCGCGCGGGCGCAGGGCTGGGGCATCGAGTACGGCGACCTGACAGTAGCAGGATTTCCGAACCGGTTCGACGTGACGCTGGACGCGCCGCGGGTGATGTCCCCGGATGGTGTGATGCGGTGGTCGGCCCCCTTCGTGCAGGTCCTGGCGCTGTCCTATCGTCTGAACCACGTCATCGCCGTCGCACCGCGCGAGATGACGATCGAAGTGCCGGGCGAAACGATCGACATCACATCGACCGACTTGCGGGCTTCGGCGGTGGTGACCCCGTCACGGCAGCCCGACCTTCGGCGCGCGACCGTCACGGCCAGCGACCTGACGATCCGCGCCACCGATCTGGGGGCGACCTTCGCCACTGCAGTTCTGGCCGCGCGACAGAACGGGTCGGACGCGATCTACGATGTCGCAATCGCCCTGACCGGCGTATCGGCCAGCGATGGACTGCGTGCCAAGCTGGACCCGACCGGCACATTGCCGGAGGTGATCGACACGCTGGATATCGACACGATGATGGTCCTGTCCGACCCCATCGGCATAACCCGTGATCCGGTCTTGTCAGAGCTGACGATCCGGCGCGCGACGTTGAACTGGGGGGACGCGCGGGTAATCCTGTCGGGCGACCTAACCGTGGCTGCGGATGGCACACCAGACGGCGACCTGTCGCTACGCGCGCGCGGGTGGGATGACCTGTTGGCTTTCGTCGTGGCGCAGGAATGGCTTACCGCCGCGCAGGCATCGCTGATCGGCAGCGGCCTGTCCGGGTTGGAGGACGCAGAGGGGTTCGCGGAAATTCCGGTATCGCTGTCGGGCGGTCAAATCATCGTCATGGGCTTGCCCGTCGGCCCGGCACCCCGGCTCTGACGTCAGTGCCTTCGCTCCGACAGAGGCGTGCGAAGGCGGGAGCGGAATTATCACCCTTGGCGCAGTGCAATAACCTGCATCCAGGCGAACCATGCCCCGGATGGCGGGCCAACCCTTTATGAACGCCAGGACAGCACCAGTCTGGTTTAGCCGTCGAGGCGAATCCGTGCGTTGGTGGGATCGTAGGGGCTGTCCTCGGTTACCTCCGCATCCCAAAGCTGACGCTGCATCCGCACACGCAGCTTGGTTCCCGGCTGCGCCAGATCGGGCCGGACATAGCCCATGCCGATCGACTTCTGGAATGCCACCGAATAGCCACCAGATGTCAGTCGTCCGACCTTCTCGTCTCCTACATACAGCGCCTCGCGCCCCCAGGGATCGGCATCTGGCGGCCCGTCAATCAGCACAGTCACGCATTTCGAACGGATACCCTGCGCCTGCATCGCGTCCTTACCGTGGAAGTCCTTCGACAGATCGACGAAGCGGTCCAGCCCGGCCTCCAGCGGCGTGGCATCGCGACCCAATTCAGTCCCGAAAGCGCGATATGACTTTTCCTGCCGGAGCCAGTTCTGCGCCCGCGCGCCGACCAGTTTCAGCCCTTGACCTTCGCCCGCATCCATCAGCCTGTCGAACAGATAGTTCTGCATTTCCATCGGATGATGCAACTCCCACCCCAATTCGCCGGTATAAGCCACGCGGATCGCATTCGTCGGGCACATCAGCAACTCAAGCCGCCGGGCTGACAGCCAAGGAAAGCGCTTGTTTGACAGCACTGTCGCAGGATCGGCATCCCGCACGATCTCGGACAGGATGGCGCGCGAATTCGGCCCGGCCAATGCGAAGACACCGTGCTGGCCGGTGCAATCATCCAGACACATCGGGCCAAAACGGTCCATGTTGTCTTTGACCGCCTGCACCAGAAAGTCGCTGTCGTAGCTTTGCCATGCGCCCGCCGACACGAGGTAGAACGTATCTTCGGCCAGCCGGACGATAGTGTATTCCGTGCGCGTGGTCCCTGCCTCGGTCAGCGCATAGGTCAGGTTGATCCGCCCGACCTTCGGCAATTTATTGGTCGTGAACCAATCGAGGAATCCCGCCGCGCCCGGTCCGCGCAACTTGTGCTTGGTAAAGGCGGTCGCATCAATCAGGCCCGCCGTCTCGCGAATGGCCCTGGCTTCCTCGACCGCATGGCCCCACCACGCACCCCGGCGAAAACTGCGGCTGTCATGGTCGAAGTTGTCGGGCGCATCCAGCGGGCCGAAGTAATTGGGCCGTTCCCACCCGTTGACGCAGCCGAACTGCGCGCCCCGCGCCTTCATCCGCTCGTAGCACGGCGCGGTTTTCAGCGGGCGGCAGGCGGGCCGCTCCTCGTCCGGGTGGTGCAGGATGAAGACGTGATCGTAGGCTTCCTCGTTCTTGCGGGCCGCGTATTCCGTCGTCATCCAGCGCCCGAAACGTCGCGGATCGAGCGAGGCCATGTCGATCTCGGCTTCGCCCTCGACCATCATCTGGGCAAGGTAATGCCCGACACCACCCGCCGCCGTGATACCAAAGCTGAACCCTTCGGCCAGCCACATGTTGCGCAGGCCCGGCACAGGCCCGACCAGCGGGTTGCCGTCGGGCGTATAACAGATCGGACCGTTGTAATCGTCCTTGAGACCCGCGGTTTCCGACGACGGGATCCGGTGGATGAACGACATGTATTCCTCCTCGATCCGCTCCAGATCGAGGGGGAACAGATCGGCGCGGAAACTGTCGGGCACGCCATATTCAAATCGCGCAGGCGCGTTCTTTTCATATGGCCCGAGGATCCAGCCGCCCCGCTCCTCGCGCACATACCATTTGGCATCGGCGTCGCGCAGGACGGGGTGCTGCGGGCTGGTCTTGCGATATTCGACCAGCGCCGGGTCAGGCTCGGTCACGATATACTGGTGTTCGACTACCACGGCCGGAATTTTGATGCCCAGCAATTGCGCTGTGCGTTGCGCATGGTTGCCGGTGGCTGTGACAACGTGTTCGGCGTGGATCACGACCTGTTCGTCCGACGCGATCAGATTGCCGCCCTTTTCGACCATCCTGGTCGCGGTGACATCCCAATGCTCGCCGGTCCATTTGTAACCATCCACCTGCCAGCGCCGTTCGATCCTGACACCCCGGTCGCGGGCGCCCTTGGCCATGGCCATGGTGACGTCGGCGGGGTTGATATAGCCGTCAGTCGGATGGAAAATCGCGCCCTCAAGGTCTTCTGTCCGCACCAGCGGCCAACGTTCCCTGATCTGTTTGGGCGTCATCCACTCGTACGGAATGCCGACTGTCTCTGCGATGGAAGCATACAGTTCGTACTCATCCATCCGCGCCTGCGTCTGCGCCATACGCAGATTGCCCACGACCGAGAAGCCGGGGTTCAGACCGGTTTCCTCCTCCAGCTGTTTGTACATTTTGACGGAGTGGTCGTGAATATGACTGGTGGCGTATCCCATGTTGAACAATGGCAGAAGTCCCGCCGCATGCCACGTCGACCCCGCCGTCAGCTCGTCTCGTTCCAGCAGAACGATGTCCTGCCAACCGGCCTTTGACAGCGCATAGGCAATTCCCGTTCCCACGGCTCCGCCGCCGACGATCAATGCTTTGACATGGGTTTTCATCGGACGTCCCCTCGCTACGCATGGGCCTTTCTGCCTGACTTCGGGGGACGGGGTAAATCAGGCGCGACGATCCCCACGCCGATTGCGACTTCGTGTCCTATCGGCGTGGCGGGACATCACTGCTGGATCGAGATCAGATATGCCGCAAGCGCGATCAGGTCGGATGGAATCGGCGTGCCGATGCCCTCCTCCTCCTCGACCACGACCGCCGGACCCAGATCGCCTGCCCCGAATTCGGGCATGACCGCGTCCGGGTCGCCGTGACGACCTAATCCGTCGATCTGCGCCAGTATCCTGTCGCGCGGAAAGGACCCTCCGTTCCGCTTCGACAGCGTCGTCAGATCGGGGGCGAGTCCGGGCGTGCCCATCGCGTTGGCCCCATGACAGTCGGCGCAGCTCTGCTGGAACAGGCTGGCACCATAGGCCGCTTCGGTGCGCAGTTCGGGCATCGGATTGCAGGCGGTCAGCAACGCGGGCAGCGCCACAACCAGCAGTGCATGACAGGAGATGTGGGCGGGCATCGGAATCTCCGGCTCGGGAATATCGCTGGCATCTGCCTAAGGGACCGGCGCGGACACTGGCTTGACCTGCATCAATCGCTTTCGACCTTTGGAGCGTATGCCGACCGGTCTGCGGCACGGCACGATTGGGCGACTCAGACAGGGCGACAATCGCGGGACGTGCAGGCGATCTGGTCGCAGGGCGAGTGGTCTAAAGGACGCCGATTTCCGCCAAAGCAACCGACAGTTCGGTCGGCAGCCGCGCCTCAGACGCCCGTGCGGGGTCCATATCCATCGGCGCATCCTCGGACGGCAGATACCGCCATCCCTGAAACGGACGGCGCGGCGTCGGAATGACCGGAATCAATCCGGGCTTCAGCACGATTCCGCACCGCCGGATGCCATCGGCGCGCACCACCTCGTCAAGTCGCAGGATCGGCTGACGACATAGCAAAACGCCCTTCACGACCCAGTAAATCGATCCACCGTTCAACAATTCCGCTTCGCGCCGGGGCCACATCCGGGTGACATGACGGGGCTGGCCATCCGGCCCCCTGGCGCGCGCGCTTGTCTGCCATCTGGCCATCGACTCGATCGACTCGGACCCGACGCTGAGCTTGATAAGGTTGATGGACATGACGTGACTCGCCCCCGGAAAGTAGGGTATATCTAGACCTCCCGCGCGCGCGCGCAACCATCCCTAGCGAAACGTGACCGCCATGCCCGATACCGCGACCGATTCGTCCTCGTCCTTCGCCGCCCCCATCGCGCGGCAGATCTGGGACATGAAATACCGGCTCAAGGCCGCCGACGGCACGCCATTGGACGCCGATATCGACGCGACATGGGACCGCATCGCAGCCGCGCTGGCCGCACCCGAGGCAGATCCGGCGCACTGGACGCCCAGGTTTCGGTCCGCCCTGCAGGATTTTCGCTTCCTGCCCGCCGGTCGCATCATCGCGGGTGCCGGCACCGACCGCAGCGTCACGCTGTTCAACTGCTTCGTCATGGGCACCATCGAAGACAGTATGTCGGGTATCTTCTCCGCCCTGCGCGAAGCGGCCCTGACCCTGCAACAGGGGGGCGGCATCGGCTATGACTTCTCGACCATCCGGCCCCGGGGCGCGAGCGTGACCGGCGTGGCCGCCGATGCCTCCGGCCCGCTGTCGTTCATGGACGTGTGGGACGCCATGTGCCGCACGATCATGTCCGCCGGGTCGCGGCGCGGCGCGATGATGGCGACCCTGCGCTGCGATCATCCCGACGTGCTGGATTTCGTGGCGGCGAAATCCGACCCGACCCGGTTGCGGATGTTCAACCTGTCGGTGCTGGTGACCGACCCGTTCATGGAAGCGGTGGATGCCGACGGCGACTGGCCGCTGGTGTTCGGCGGCGTGACCTATCGCACCCTGCGTGCCCGCGATTTATGGAACGCGATCATGCAGGCGACGTATGACTATGCCGAACCGGGCGTGATCTTCATCGACCGCATCAACGCCGCCAATAACCTGTCCTACGTAGAAACCATTGCCGCGACCAACCCCTGCGGCGAGCAGCCCTTGCCGCCCTATGGTGCCTGCCTTCTGGGGTCGGTCAATCTGGCGCAACTTGTGGACAATCCGTTCACCGACCGGGCCAGTGTGAACCTCGATGCACTGGCCGACCTGACGGCCACGGCCATTCGCATGATGGACAATGTCGTCGACGCCAGCCGCTTTCCCCTGCCCGCGCAGGCGGACGAAGCCCGCGCCAAGCGCCGCATAGGGCTGGGCGTGACCGGGCTGGCCGATGCCCTGGCGATGTGCGGGCTGCGCTATGGCGCGCCCGAAGCGGTTGACGCCACGGCCAATTGGCTGAGCACGATTGCGAACAGGGCCTATCTGACCTCGGCCGAACTGGCGGCGGAAAAGGGCACCTTCCCGCTTTATGACCGCGAAGCGATCCTTGCGGCCCCCATGGTCCAACGGCTCGATACGGATACGCGCGACGCGATCGCCGAACATGGCCTGCGGAACGCGCTGCTGACCTCCATCGCACCGACCGGCACGATCAGCCTGCTGGCGGGGAACGTGTCCTCGGGAATCGAGCCGATCTTCGCGCAGGAATACACCCGCAAGGTGCTGCAACCCGACGGCACCCGCACCGAAGAGACGGTCGCGGATTTCGCCGTCGCCAAGTGGCGCGAACTGCATGGGGATACACCCCTGCCCGACCATATGGTCAGCGTCGCGGACCTGACGCCCGGCGATCACATCGCCATGCAGGCCGCCGCGCAGCTATGGACCGACAGTAGCATTTCCAAGACGATCAACGTGCCCGCCGACATAACGTTCGATGCTTTCAAGGACGTCTATCTTCAAGCATGGGCGACTGGCTGCAAGGGTTGCACGACCTATAGACCGAACGCGATCACCGGATCGGTCCTTTCGACAGAGATGCCCGCAGCGCCCATCGCGGAAACCCCCAAGATCGTCCACCTGTTCGCGCCGCTGGACCGGCCTCAACGGCTGACCGGCGAGACCTACAAGATCAAATGGCCCGCGTCGGAACATGCGCTCTATATCACGATCAACGATATCGACATTGACGGTCAGAAACGCCCTTTCGAGATCTTCGTGAACTCCAAGAACATGGAGCATTTCGCCTGGACCGTCGCGCTGACCCGGATGATTTCGGCGGTGTTCCGGCGCGGCGGCGATGTGTCTTTCGTGGTCGAGGAGCTGAAGGCCGTCTTCGATCCGCGCGGCGGGGCCTGGGTGCAGGGCAAATACGTGCCCTCGATCCTTGCGGCCATCGGCGGCGTGATCGAACGGCATATGATCGCCACCGGATTTCTGGCCGGAGAAGGCTTGGGCCTCAAGGTCGACCCTGCCCATCGCGATACCGCGCCCGCGCCCCCCGGACCCGCTTGCCCGAATTGCGGCAGCTTCGCCGTTCACATGGCTGAAGGATGCGCGACCTGCGCCAACTGCGGATTTTCGAAATGCAGTTGATCGCATAGAAAAAAGCCGCCCTGAGTCAGGACGGGCGTAGTCAGGTGTTAAGTCCACGCGATTACAATGAATACGAGGGCGAGAGCGGCGAGGTATCTGGCCGCCAACCGGTCGTATCTGCTGGCGATCCGTCGCCAGTTCCTGAGTTTGCAGAACATGCCTTCGATGACGTTGCGCCGACGGTGGGCTTCACGATCCAGCGGATAGGGGGTTCGACGGCTGGCGGTGGAAGGGGTAACTGCCTTGATCTGTCGGTTGCACAACCAGTTACGCAGGTTGTCCGCGTCGCAGGCCGTGTCCGCAAGCAGCCGCCGGGGCGACATCCGCCAGCAAGAGTAGCGCCATCGAGATGCCGACGATGTTTCCAGGCATCAGGGCATAGGCGACAGCCAAGGGGGGACGTTAAGCAATTGATGCAATCGATGGCGCAGGAGCTGGCCTGTGAGAAAATACGCGTCAACGCCATCGTCCCGGGGGCCATTAAAACGCCCAAAGCCCGTGCGCGTTGGCAATGCTGCGGCGGATCGCCGCGACGCATCGGGGAGACGACCCGCATCGCCAAAAGGAAGCCTATCATGAGCAAGACGTTTCACGTCCTGAGGAGAAACCATGATCAAACGGGCAGGGAAAGCCTTATGGAATCCGCACAGTGGGCGACTTCCTCTAATAGATGATGCCTGCTGCGCTGCATTGTTCCGCAGTCACCTGTGAGAAGTCCGGCGCCTCCCCGTCCTCATCTCCGGAAGCAAGTTGGTCGACTGAAATCCCAAGTTTCTCAACTGAAGATGACGCAGGCCCAATGTCCGTTTCGCGCCTGTCTTCCTCGTCTCTTTCCACCCCAAAAACACGCGTAGCTTCTGCTTTCTCGGCGTCCGCCTGTAACCCAACGCAATGCTCTATGATAGCAGCCATGACGCTGCGGTCGTCAGTGCTGTATTCTTCCTCGCCAAGATAAAGCGGTTCCGCCCCCGCCGTCTTCGTGAGGCACAAACCCAGTATCAGACCTATCGTCGCGGCATTGAAAGAGTGGGTTTGGCTCATCGGATTACCTTCAATATTCTTCGGCAAGATATTCGCGCATCTCGGCCACCGCTTCCGCCGAAACCGCGCCGCTCCGGCGGTCTCCGGTATTGCGCAGGAAGGTCAGCAGGTCAGCGATCTGCGTATCGGTGAGTTTCCAAGCGAAGGGTGGCATTGCCAGCATGCTGGGGACCGTCTCGGTCGGCTGGGCGCGGGCGCCGCCGAGGATGATGCGGATCACGGTCGACGGATCCTTGGCGTGCAGCTTGTTCGACGTGCCGAGTGGTGCGAAGAAATAGGGCACGCCCGAAGCATCGGTCGCATGGCAGGCGGCGCAGTTGTCGAAGTAAATCCCCTCGCCCGCCTCGAGCCGAGCTGTTTCGGGCGCTTCTTCCGGCTCGCGCGACGTATCGTCGAGGCTCTTGAGATAGGTGGCGACGGCCCGCAGGTCCTCCTCTTGCAGGAACTGGGTGGAAATCGCAACGACCTCGCCCATGCGCTGCATTGGCGCGGTATGCTCAGCCCGGCCGTATTTCAGAAATTCGAAAATATCGTCCTCGTCCCAATGAGCAATACCGCCATTCTCACCGCCGCGGATATTAGGCGCGAACCAGTTCTGTAACGTTCCCCCGCGCAGGTACTCGTCATCCTTGCTGGCGCCGAGCAGGTTCTTGCCCGAGTGGCAGGCGCCGCAGTGCAAAGGCCCGTCCACGAGAAAACGGCCACGGTTCCATTCCTCAGAGCGATCCGGATTGATCACGAATTCCTCGTCATCGAAGAACAACAGCTTCCAGCCGCTCACTGACATGCGGATGTTGAGGGGGAACGGCAGATCGTTCTCCTGTTCCTCCACTTGCACCGGCTCGAGCGACTGTAGATAGGCAAAGATCGCATCGGTCTGCTGCCGCGTCATCAGGGTGAAATAGGGATAGGGCATCGCCGGGTAGAGGTGGCGGCCCTCGTCATCGATACCCTCGTTCAGCGCATTGTAGAAATCTTCGCGCGTCCAGCGGCCCAGTCCAGTCTCGTCATCGGGGGTGAGGTTGGACGAATAAATCGTGCCAAAGGGCGTCATCAGCGCCCGCCCCCCGGCGAAGGGAATGCCGTCGTTCTCAATATCAGTGTGGCAGGCTTTGCAATCGCCGGCCTGCGTCAGATAGCGGCCGCGCTCAACTTCGGAAGAGGAGAGCTCCTGCGCCTGTCCTTCACCAAGGGCAAAGCTCGCGCCGCAGAAGGCGGTTATCAGGGCCAGCCGTCTCACGCCTGCACCAGCGAGCCGGGATCGGCCATATATTGATCAATAATCGCCGCGACCGTCCAATAGGCCAGCGCCGCAACGGTTCCGGTCGGGTTGTAGCCCGCGTTTTGAGGAAAAAGCCCTGCCCCGGCTACGAAGAGATTATGCAGATCCCAGCTTTGGCAATAGCGGTTGCAGACACTTGTCTGCGGGTCGTTCCCCATGATCGTGCCGCCGGTGTTATGGGTTGTCTGGTACGGCATCGAGTCATAGGACCCCTTGCGCTCGGCCACATTGACCTCGCGTCCCCCCATGCCCCGGGCAATCTCTTCGGCAACGGGGGTGATATGAGCAGTCAGGCGACGGTCGTTGAGAGTGAAATCATAGGTCATGCGCAAGAGCGGCCGACCGTGTCGGTCTGTATACGTCGGATCCAGGTCAAGGTAATTGCTGCGATGCGCCATCGAAGCGCCGTGCACGCCAACCGTGGTGGTCTTGAGGAAATTTGCCCGGACCGACTGTTTCCATTCGCTCCCCCACCCCGGCACGCCGTCTGGCACCGGATGGCTTTCGATCGGGCGGGCGTTGGTAGTGTAGCAGGCGATATACCCGCCCCCGATAAAGCCCAGCCCGGAATGGTCGAAGTTATCACCGTTATATTCATCCACCGCCATGCCGAGCGCGCCCGCGCCGACAAAGCCGTTGGTATATTCTTCGTCGAAGAAAACCGTCGCGCCGGACATTACCTGATAGCAGTAGTTCTTGCCCACTACCCCCTCGCCGGTCTGCGGATCATAGGGCGTGCCGATCTCGGACAAGAGCATCAGCCGCGTGTTCTCCAGAGGGTAAGCACAGAGCACCACCACTTCGGCGGGCTGGAAGAAGCGTTCGCCACTGGTATCCACGTAAGTGACGCCCGTGGCCCGCGTGCCGTCGGCGGATTTCTCGACCGAAAGCACTTCGGAATCCGTGCGCAGAGTGAAATTCGGGCGTTGCATCAAGACCGGAATGATCGTGGTCTGCGGCGAGGATTTGGCATAATTGCCGCAGCCATATTTCTCGCAAAAGCCGCAATAGGTGCAGGGGGCCAACTGCAGCCCAAGCGGATTGACATAGGCGCGCGACATATTTGCCGAGGGCACCGGGAAGGGGTTCAAACCCATTTCTCGCGCTGCGGCCTCGAAACGGTCCTGCGAGAAAGTCATCTCCATCGGCGGATTGGGGTATTCGTCGCTGCGCGGACCCTCAAAAGGATTGCCGCCCTTTTGGATATCGCCGCGCAGGTTGCCCGCCGTGCCGCAGATGCCGCAGATTTTCTCGAAATAGTCAAAATGCGGCTCCAACTCCTCGTAGGTGACGCCGTAGTCTTGGATCGTCATGTCCTCAGGCAGCGGGCCATAGCGTTCCGCGTTATGGCTCTTGGCCACGAAATCCGAAGGTAGAAAGCGGTAGGTCTGGCCGTTCCAATGCACGCCCGATCCGCCTACGCCATTGCCGGGCAGGAAGGACCCCCAGTGCCGCATCGGCAAAGCCGTCTGCGCGCCGTTGTTGCGAAACGTGACGGTGGACTGCGATGTCTCCTGGAACATTCCGTGGCGCCAGTAATAGCGCAACTCGTCCTGCGCGAATGTAGTCGCGAAATCTTTGGGCGTATCGCGCCACGGCCCGCGTTCCAGCGCCAGCACCTCCATCCCGGCGGCGGTCAGCTTCTCGGCGTAGATCGCCCCGGTCCAGCCAAAACCGACCAGAACCACGTCAACCTTTGGAAGATGATTCGTCATGCGTTCACCTCGTGTTTCACTCAAGGCTGTTCCATCCGGGGCGGCCCATCAGGCTGACCGGCGGCAGATCAATACGCGCCCCATTGTGCTTCACGAAATCGCGGTAATCATAGCGGGTGCCTGGAAATCTCACATATTGCCAAGCCACCATGTCGCGGTTGCCGCCATAGATCGGATCGGCGAAATAGCCCTCGATTGTGTTCTTCAGGATCAGATCGAAAAACGCCTTGGCCGAGACCCCTTCGAAAGTGATCTCTTCTTCGTCCATTCCTTTCAGGATCTCGTCCTGCTGCGCCTCTGACAAACCGGCAAAAGCGGCGTCATGCCGGTCGCGGCAGTAGTTGTCCAATTCGGCAAGCGCATAGCGGTAAAGCTGCGCGGGAGGGTGTTCGCTCTGGTAGCCTTGGGTTGCCGTGCCTTCAGCAAAGGGGCCCTCCATATACCAATGCTGCCCGCGGCCATAGAATCCGGCCATCTGCCGATCAAGAAAGGAGATGACATCCGCCTCGGTCGCGCCCGGTCCGTCCTCATCCGACGGAATCAACCGCGCGCAGATCACCGCAGTGGTCGCCCGTTCTTCGGCTGTGAAAAAGTTGTCCTCTTGTGTGCCGTAATAGGGCGGCTGGCCTTTCATTGGCTCCCACGGCATCCCTTCGCCCCGGCCATAAAGCGCGCCGAACACGGCTGAAGGGGCGGCCATGGCGGAGCCGCCCAACAGCAGGGATTTCAGAATTTTGCGACGCGTCGGAAAAGACAAGTGACCCCTCCAAATGTTGCTTGTGACCGGGCGCGCAATGCGCCGTCTGGTAAAAAGCTGGATCGGTTTAGTTGCGGGTCAAGAAAAATTGATCGCGGAATTGATCGACGGTATGAAAACCAACCGTGTCTCATTTCGTGTGGAACGAACCACGCGCGCGCGGCGTTCCAGTAAGGGAACGACGGATGGGAAAAGAAGGCCTTGCTCAGCGATTCTTGGATCCGAACCTATTGTGGACCGGCACCGGGGCCGGAGGATTTTTGGGTTCGCTGGAACTTCGATCCGCTCCTTCTGACCGCATTGCTCCTGCTCTCCATGATCGTCATTCGCGCCCGCAGCCACCAGGGGATGTTAGCCGTGGGCGTTCTGGTTCTGGCTTTCGTTTCACCGCTCTGCGCGCTCTCCTCGGCCCTGTTCTCGGCGCGGGTGGTGCATCATGTGCTACTGGTCGCCGTCGCCGCGCCGCTGCTGGCCTGCGCATGGCCCGCGCGGCGGGCCGGTGGGGCGATGGGGGCCTTCGTGGTCTCTACGGCTGTGCTCTGGGGTTGGCATCTTCCAGCGGCCTATGATCTCGCGCTTTCGCACGTTGGCGTTTACTGGCTCATGCAGGTCACGCTCTTGGGGTCCTTCTTGTGGTTCTGGCGTGCCGTCCTTGCGCCCTGGCGCACGCCGGTGGAAGGCATCATGCTGCTTGTCGCCGGTTTTGCGCAGATGGGGATGCTGGGCGCGATACTGACTTTCGCGCCAGAGGCGCTTTACGCCGCACATGCCATAGCCCCCTTCGACTGGGGATTTACGCCGCTGACGGACCAGCAGCTTGGCGGCATCCTGATGTGGGTGCCCGCGGGCCTGCCCTATGCGGTCGTCGCAGGGGCCGTGGCCCGGCGCGGATGGTCGACGCTGCGGGTCGGCACCAAGTGAACGGCTGGTTGCCGGTACTGATCACACTCTTCAAGGGGGTGCATATTGCCGCGCTCATCCTGTGGTGCGCCGGTCTGCTGGCCCTGCCGCTGATGCTGTCGCGCCATGATCCTGACGCCACGTCGGAAGACTACGGCCGCATCCGCCGGGCCACCCATATGACCTATGCCATCCTCACCACCCCCGCGGCCATTGTCGCGGTGGTGGCGGGCACTTGGCTTATTTTCTTTCGCGAAGTCTTTGTCCCCTGGCTCTATGCCAAGCTGCTTTTTGTCGCGGCCCTTGCCGCCGCTCATGCCTGGATCGGGCATCTGGTGTTGCAGGTGGCCGAGAAGCCTGAAAAATACCGCCCGCCCCGGTCCTACCTTCCGGTCACCGCCGTGGGCATTCCCGTCATCGCCATCCTCATGCTGGTCCTCGGCAAGCCCGAATTTGGAGAGATCCCTCTACCCGACTGGCTGCGGGAGCCGCGCGGCGGTCAGTTGCCCTTCGACGTGCCCAAACGATAGTCAAAGACCAGTTTGCCCCCATGCCAACCCGTAAACCCCACCATCATCGCACCGAGCCCCGACAGGAGGATGCCATAGGGCAGCACCCCCGCCTCGTAGCCATAAAGCCTGTGGCCCCAGTTCGCCCCCAACACTGCCAGCAGGGTGACGGCGATGATCGCATGTGTCCATGCCGCGGCACGAGAGCGGATGCCGGTCACCAGCAAAAGCTCGGCGGCGCCGGAAACCCCTGCCAGCACGCCAAGGAAGAAGGCGGTACCCGCCGCCCAGAGTGCTGCGCGTGCCCAGAAGGCATCGCCGGTCCACCAATAGAACAGATCCGCACCCAGGAGACAGAAGGACAGCGCGATGGGAAAGGCCACGCTCATGGCGTGGATCGGGTGCCCCTCGAGCGCGACGCGGGTCTCGGTCTCTTGGTAGCCGGGTTGGGAAGCGATCGGGTCGGTCAGCCGCTCCTCGGCCGTTTCGCTATTCTGCTCGCTCATCGGGGCAGGCTCCTTCGCGGGATGATTGCAGGGACAACGTTGGGCCTATTGATTGGTTGCAGCGGCGATCTGTCGGTGGTCGATCCGGCGGGCCCGGCGGCGCGCGTCATCGCAACGCTCTGGTGGGTGATGTTCATCGGCGCCGGGCTGATCCTTGCACTGGTGGTTGCACTGGTGATCGGCGCCTTCAGGGTACGCCGGACAGAAGGGGACGCAGCGCGGGATGAAAAGGTCTGGATCATCGGTCTGGGCCTGTGTTTTTCCATTGCGGTCCTCACAGCCCTGTTGGCCTATGGTCTGGTCGCCGGCGAGCGGCTGATGCCCCGCGTCGCGGCGGATGTCGTGCGGGTCCAGGCCGAGGCCCGGCAATGGGCCTGGCGTTTTTCCTATGACGACCGCCCCGGCTATATCACCGAGAACCTGCTGCACATCCCCGCCGGGCGGCCTATCGATGTTGCGATCACCAGCCGGGATGTGGTGCACAGTTTCTGGGTGCCGCGGCTGGCTGGAAAGCTGGACGCCATTCCCGGCCATGTGAATGTGCTACGGATCGAGGCCGATGCTCCCGGGACCTACCGTGGCCTTACCGCCGAGTACAACGGCGAAGGCTATCGCCGGCACGTCTTCTCGGTCAAGGCCCATGACCCGGCCGGCTGGGCCGCCTTTGTCGCGGAGGGGACACCATGAACGCGCTGCGCCGTCACCGTAAACTGCAGGCGATCTGGGCTTCCGATCCGGGCTGGAAAGGCTGGACCAGCAGCGTGAACCATTCCGACCTTGGTCGGATGTTCCTCTTTACCGCCTTCTTCTTCTTCCTTGTCGGCGGCGTGTTGGCCATGCTGATCCGCGCCCAACTGGCCACGCCCGACTCCGCCTTTGTCGATGCCGGTGCCTTTGCACAGTTCTTTACGATGCATGGCACGATCATGATGTTCCTCTTTGCCATTCCCGCCTTCGAGGGGCTGGCAATCTACTTGCTGCCGAAAATGCTGGGCACCCGCGATCTCGCCTTTCCGCGGCTCACCGCCTATGGCTACTGGTGTTATGCTTTCGGCGGTGCATTGCTGCTGGTGGCGATGTTGTTCGGCATCGCACCAAATGGCGGCTGGTTCATGTATCCGCCGCTTACCGGGCCGTTGTATTCGCCAGGGATTAACACTGATGTCTGGCTGATCGGCATCACCTTTGTCGAAATCTCGGCGATCTGCGCGGCGGTGGAATTCACCGTCTCGATCCTGAAATACCGCGCGCCGGGCATGTCGCTGGACAAGATGCCGATCTTTGCATGGTACGCGCTGGTCACCTCGCTGATGATCCTCACAGGTTTCCCGCCGCTCATCCTTGGCTCGGTGTTGCTGGAGGTTGAACGCGCCTTCGGCCTGCCGTTTTTTCAGGCCGATTTGGGGGGTGACAGCCTTCTCTGGCAGCACCTGTTCTGGCTTTTCGGACATCCTGAGGTCTATATCATCTTCCTGCCCGCCGCCGGAGTAATTTCGACCGTGATCCCGGTGATGGCCCGTACCACGCTGCTGGGCTACGGCTGGATCGTCGCCTCGATTATGGCACTGGCGTTCCTCAGCTTCGGGCTTTGGGTGCACCACATGTTCACCACCGGCATCCCGCTTATGGGGTTGGCGTTCTTCTCTGCTGCCTCGACACTGGTGGCGGTGCCGACCGGCGTGCAGATCTTTGCCTGGATCGGCACAATGTGGAAGGGTCGGCCCGAGTTGCACATGCCGATGCTGCACATCCTCGGCTTCTTCGTAACCTTTGTGATCGGCGGACTGACCGGCGTGATGGTTGCCGTGGTGCCTTTCGACTGGCAGGCCCATGACACCGCTTTCATCACCGCCCATCTTCACTACGTTCTGTTCGGTGGTTTTGTTTTCCCCATGCTGGCCGGTATCTATTACTGGTTACCGCTGGTGAGTGGGCGCAAACGCCTTTTCCGGCTGGGCGAATTGGCCTTCGCGCTGATTTTCCTCGGCTTTCACAGCACCTTTCTGGCGATGCATTGGGTCGGCCTGCTGGGCCAGCGCCGGAGGATTGAGACCTATGATGCCGAGTCCGGCTGGGGGACGATCAACTTCATCTCCTCCGTCAGCAGTTTCGTCATGGCGATCGGCCTCGCGTTGGTGCTGGTCGATATCATTATCCATGCCTTCGTAGCCGAGCGCAGCAGGCGCAACCCGTGGCAGGCCGGCACGCTGGAATGGGCCGGCATGTCGCCGCCAGCATCCTATAATTTCGCCAGCCTGCCCGAGGTGAGCGACCGCACCCCGCTCTATGAGACCCCGGATCTGGCCAACCGGCTGGCCATGGGCGACGGCTATCTGGGCGCGCCCAAGGCCGCCCGGCGCGAGACCTTGATGGTCGATGCTGCCAGCGGCCGCCCCGAGGCGCTTGTCATCTACCCCGGCAATACCCGGCTGCCGATCCTGATGGCGGCGATGACGGGCGGATTCTTCCTGTCGATCCTGCTCAAGCTCTTCTGGCTCACACCGCTGGCACTTGCGGGTGTTGCAGCGCTGGCGTTGGTCTGGGTCTGGCAATTGGGCGCGCGGGCCGATCAGGGGCTACAAGAGGCGGGGCGCGGCGCGCCACTGCCGCTGGCGAGCGAAGGCGACAGATCGCCGGGCTGGTGGGGCTCGATCTTCCTACTGGTGGCCAATGCCACCTTCTTCGGCTCCCTGCTCTTTGGCTATGCTTTCCTCTGGACGGTCGCGCCGGGCTGGCCGCCTGCCCAATGGTTTGTTCCCTCCTGGGCCGAACTTGGCCTCGGCACCGGTGCAGCGCTCACAGGCGCCATAGCCCAGCACCTGAGCGCCCGCCGCAACCGCGCGGGTGCCGCCCTTATGACCGCCCTCGTTCCGGCGCTGCTGGCAACAGCGGCCACGGTTGTGGTTTTCGGCCTGATGCTGTTCCGCCTGCCGCCCCCGGACGGCCATGCCTATGCCGCGACCCTGCTGATCCTCGGCGCTTACGGGCTGGCCCATGCGCTGCTCGTCATGCTGATGCAAGGCTTTTTGATCCTGCAAGTCCGGCGTGGCTACACCTCACCCCGGCGTCGAGCGGCATTCGCAGTGGTGGCGCTCTGGACTGACTATCTGGCGGCGATCACGGTGCTGATCCTGCTCGCGGTCCATCTGCCGGGGATGATCATGTGAAAGAGTTGCTGCGCGTCCTGTTGCCCCTGTTGGTCTGGCTGGCCAGTTTCAGCGCGATCTATGGGCTGCATGGCCTCGGCTGCGCCTCAGGCTGGACCGAAGTGGCCTTGCCCGTCATGTCCCTTTTTCGCTGGGTGCTGTTTCTGGCTTGGTCCGCTACCATCTTTTTCCAACTGCTCTTGTTGCTCGCACTGCGCACACAACGCTTCGACACAACTTCAAGCTTCATTCGCAGGTTGAGTATTACCAACTCCTGGACAGCTCTAATTGCGACGTTCTGGACTTTATACCCAATCGCTGTCTCCTCGACCTGCGGGTAAATCAGGGTAATTCCGGAGCATACGTTTTAAGTCGAATTTTGTGCCTACAGGTTCCTGACCCTAGGTGTTCGATCCCAAGGTTTGCTTCGCCGCGATCTCCGGCACGGTCTTGTCACCACGTAGCGCTTTCAACGCCATCTTGGCAGACTGATCTGTGAAATTCCGGCGCCTCGCCATTCTCGTATCCTCCAAAGGTCTGGGACGCACCGCAAGACGGCCTTTCATCACTGTGCCGCCTGACCGTGCGTCAGGCGAACTTGCGGATTTCTCCCGAGTCGAGGCGCGCCATGTAGCTGTTCAGCTCGCGTTTGACGATCGGCATCAGCAGATAGAGACCGATGATGTTCACGATCGCCATCGAGAAGATCGCCGCATCCGAGAAGTCGATCACCGGCCCAAGACTGGCCGCCGCGCCGATCACGATGAAGACGCAGAACAGCAGCTTGAACACCAGCTCCGTCGTCTGTCCTTCGCCGAACAGGAAGGTCCAGGCCTTGAGACCATAGTAGGACCAGCTGATCATCGTCGAGAAGGCGAACAGGATCACGGCAACCGCCAGGACGTATTGGAACCCTCCGAAGGATGCCGAGAAGGCCGCCGACGTCAGCGCCACGCCCTTGTTGCCGTCGACCGTCTGAATGGTGCTCGCACCCTCATCCAGCAGGTAACGCCCCGTTTCGGCATCGACCACCAATTGCCCGGTGATGATAATGACCAGCGCCGTCATGGTGCAGATGATCACCGTATCGATCAGCGGCTCCAACAGCGAGACGAAGCCTTCGGTGATCGGCTCTTTGGTGCGCACCGCCGAGTGGGCGATGGCCGCCGAACCGACCCCTGCTTCGTTGGAAAACGCCGCCCGCTTGAAGCCCTGGATCAGCGCGCCAACCGCACCGCCCGCGATGCCCGTATTGGTGAACGCCCCGTCGAATATTTCGCCGAAGGCCCAGCCGATACGATCATAGTTCATCAACAGTATGATCAGCGCGGTCACGACATAAAGGATGCCCATGAACGGCACGATCTTCTCCGTGACCGAGGCGATGGACTTCAGTCCGCCGACGATCACCGAAAACACGATCACCGCGAAGACGATCCCAGTGATCCAGCCCGGATAATCACCGACCACGTTCGTGATCTGCGCATGTGCCTGGTTGGCCTGAAACATGTTGCCGCCGCCGAAGGCTCCGAGGATACAGAAGATCGAGAACAGGACCGCAAGGATCTTGCCCATGGGCAGGCCACGCTCCTCGAATCCCTTGGTGAGATAATACATCGGCCCGCCCGAGACGGTCCCGTCCGGATATTCGTTCCGGTATTTCACACCCAGAGTGCATTCGGTGAATTTCGATGCCATCCCCAGAAGCCCAGCAAGGATCAACCAGAAGGTCGCCCCCGGACCGCCGATGCCGATGGCAACCGCAACACCGGCGATATTGCCAAGGCCCACCGTGCCCGACAGCGCTGTCGCCAGCGCCTGGAAGTGGCTGACCTCGCCCGCGTCGTCGGGGTCGGAATAATCGCCTTTCACCAGTGCGATGGCATGACCGAAAGCGCGGAACTGAATGAACCCGAAATAAATGGTAAAGATGGTCGCCGCGACGACCAGCCAGCCGACGATCCAAGGGAAACTGGTTCCGGGAAACGACGAAAAGATCAGGTTCACGAACCATCCGGTCGAGGATGCGAAGACCGCATTGACCTGTTCGTCGATGCTCTGCGCCATGACCGGCACTGCCGAGACCGCCGAGCCAAGTGTCGCCAGTCCCAGTATCTTGACTTGGGTATTCATGATGTCACTCCTTCGGGGATTACGGAACGATCGTGACGGCGACCGGCGCCGCCTGTGCCAGCGAACCGGCAACCGATCCGAACAGTCGCGACGTCAGCCCGGAATGACCGGTTCGACCGACGATGATCTGTTCTGCTTTCTGGTCCCTTGCGATCTTGGCGAGGACTTCTGCGATGTTTCCGAACCGCGAAACGGTCTCGACGGTAACCCCCTTGGCGCCCAGGCCCGTTACGGCAGGCTTCAGAATCGCCTCCTCCGCGCGGGCGAGTTCCATATTGCGCCGGGCATGCCGTTCCTCAATCTCTTCCTTGGTCAGGAATGTATAGGGCGACCACTCGAGTACATGGGCCACGATCAGCCCGCTGCCGTTCGCGAGGGCGGCATCCAGCGCGAAGTCGAGCGCGCGTTTGGCGCTCGGGCTCGCGTCGTAGCCAACCACGATTTTTCCCGTCATCAGTGTCTCCTCGTTCAGAACAGCGCGTCGCGTTGTTTGAAAAAGTCCAAATCCGACCCCATGCCGCGACGTCATTCACATTATTGTTATACCCCATGCCATCGACAGGGCGACAAATTATTAGACGCGCATGTAACCGACTGAATGTAATACTATTATATGGATAACTCTGCTTTTCCAGCGCGGCCTTAATCTTCCAGAACGGGCCAGCGGGTCGACCAGTCCTTCAGGAAGGCCAGAAATGTCTGGACCTTGGCCGTGCGGTGCAGGTCGACGTGGGTGACCAGCCACAACTGGCTGTTCCATTCCGGGCGCGGAGGGAAGATCATCTCTGTCTCGCCACAGTCGCCCTCGGCCCAGGTCGTCGAGAAGCCGATGCCCAGACCGGCCAGAACGGCAGGCCGCGCCGCCGTGATCTGATTGACGCGATAGCCGATGTTCCGCTCGGGGATATGCTTTTTGAGCCATGCAAAGAAAGGCGCGCGCGGCACATCCTCGGCCGACCCGATGAACATGTGATCGCCAACCTCTTCCAACGTATCCGGGCGACCGTGCTTGGCAATGTAGTCCTTCGACGCATAAAGCGCGAAACCCTGATGATAGAACTTCTGGACTACGTTATCGGGCTGATCGGGCGGGTTTCCCGCGCGGATCGCGACATGCGCCTCGCCATATTCCAGTCGGAACACACGTTCGTCCGTCAGGAACTTGATCGTCAGTTCAGGATGTTCCTCGCGGAAGGCAGCCAGCGCAGGCGACAGCAGCGGTGCCAGGATGGCCAGCGACGTGATGATCAATTCGCCCGTCATTTCGTTGCCGCGCCCCCGGATGCGGTTGGCCAGCTGCGCCAACTGATCGTCGGTCGACTGCGCCACAGTCAGCAGGTCCAGCCCCGCCTCGGTTGGGGTGTAACCACGGGCGTGCCGTTGAAACAGCTTGGCCCCCAGTTTGCCCTCAAGACTGTCGATATGACGGATCACCGTCGCATGATGGACCCCCAGGACCTGTGCCGCGCCCGATACCGTGCCCAGCCGCGCCACCTGAAAAGCCGTGCGGACCTCGTCCCAGTCATTGAATGCCATCCGTGCGGTTCTCCACCATTCGACGCGATCCCGGTGCGGTCACAGTAACAGGCGCGTTTGGCCCTGTCGGTAAGGAACAAGGCAGATCCATGCCGTCCTTATCCATCATCCTATGCGATAAGCGCAATAACGCACAGTCAATCTGCGGCGATGCCTGTTTAATTGCCCGTTCGCACAGATATCTGTGCCTCAAGACCAAAGCATCGCCAACCTCCTCCATCCACTTCGCAAGGAACATTTTCATGAATATTCTCCGTATCGACAGCTCCGCCAAGGCCTCCGGTTCGACCACCCAAGCCCTGCTCGACCGGATCGAGGAAAAAGTCGGTCGTGCCACTACGCGCCGCGACCTGGGGGCCAAGGCCGTGCCGCAGATCGACGGAACCTGGGTTTCTGCGAACTTCACGGAAGCGCAGGCCCGCGACGATGCACAGAAATCCGCGCTTTCCCTGTCGGATGAACTCGTCTCGGAACTTCAGGACTCTGATCTCATCCTGATCGCGCTGCCGATCTATAACTTCACCGTACCCGGCGCGCTCAAGGCATGGATCGACCTCGTCTGTCGCGCGGGCGTGACGTTCAAATACACCGAGACCGGTCCGGTTGGCCTGCTGGAAGGCAAGCGCGCCATCGTGGCCGTCGCCTCCGGCGGCACGCCAGTCGGGTCCGAGATCGACTTCGCCACCGGATACATGCGCCATATCCTCGGTTTCATCGGCATCACGGACGTGTCTTTCGTTTCCGCCGATCAGCAAGGGTCGAAAGGTGAGGCCGCCGTGAACGAGGCGCAGCAGGAAATCGACGCGCTGGCCGCCTGATCCGCAGGTCTCTGAGCGTTTGTAAAAAAAATAAAGGGCGTCGGCGGGTTTCTGCACGGCGCCCTTATTATACGGAACCGTCTCAACTATCAGCGGCGTTGGACTGTGCATTTGCCCTCCAACATGAGGATAGCCCCATGACCCCCAACTTTCAGAAACTGTCCGCTTTATACTTTCTGCCCGTTGCAATGCTGGCCGAGGTTTCGGCGCATGCTGCCTCGCTCTGGGCGCATAACATCTCTGCAATCCTTGATGGAACCGCCATGGATGATGTCGAACGCGTCGCCCTGTCCGTTCCGTACGACACTGCGCCTGAGGTGAACCAGATCGCCGGTCCTGTCGGCACTCTGCCCGGCTGATCCTTTGGCGTTGACCTAACACCGTTGCCCCTGCCTGCCTTGACAGGCGGGGGCACCCCGCGTATCCGCCCGCCAATCCGGAAGCGTTCAGACTTCCGGTCCCCGTGATCATGGGGATCGACCTCCGCCAGCGTTGTACGCCCGCGGGGGCGTTTGTGCATTTCGCCGGGGCTTCCCACATGTGGGAGGACCCAAATAGGAGAGAGCGATGTTCGAGAGCCTGTCAGACCGCCTTGGCGGCGTCTTCGACCGCCTGACGAAACAGGGCGCACTGTCCGAGGATGACGTCCGCACCGCGATGCGCGAAGTCCGCGTGGCCCTGCTGGAAGCCGACGTCTCGCTGCCCGTGGCCCGCGATTTCGTCAAGCGCGTCACCGCCAAGGCCACCGGCGCCGCCGTCACCAAGTCGATCACACCCGGCCAGCAGGTCGTGAAGATCGTCCATGACGAATTGCAACAGGTGCTTGCGGGCGAAGACGGCATCCCGCCCCTGAAAATCGACAACCCGCCCGCGCCGATCCTGATGGTCGGCCTGCAGGGCTCGGGCAAGACCACCACCACCGGCAAGCTGGCCAAGCGGCTCAAGGATCGCGATGGCAAACGTGTGCTGATGGCGTCCCTCGACGTGAACCGACCGGCGGCCATGGAGCAACTTGCCATCCTCGGCGGCCAGATCGGCGTCGATACCCTGCCGATCGTGCCAGGCCAGACCCCCGTCGACATCGCCAGACGCGCCAAGCAGCAGGCCGCGCTTGGCGGCTACGACGTCTACATGCTCGACACCGCCGGTCGCCTTCAGATCGACCAGGTGCTGATGGACGAGGTGGCCGCCGTCCACGCCGCTGTCCAGCCGCGCGAAACCCTTCTGGTCGTCGATGGCCTGACCGGTCAGGTCGCCGTCGAGGTGGCGCAGGAATTCGACGCAAAGGTTGGCGTCACCGGCGTCGTCCTGACCCGGATGGATGGCGACGGTCGCGGTGGCGCGGCGCTCTCGATGCGCGCCGTCACCGGCAAGCCGATCCGCTTCGTCGGCATGGGCGAGAAGATGGACGCGCTGGAAACCTTCGAGCCGTCGCGCATCGCCGGTCGCATCCTCGGCATGGGCGACATCGTGGCCCTGGTCGAAAAGGCCCAGGAAGTCATGGAGGTCGAGGCCCAGGAACGCATGATGAAGCGCTTCCAGAAGGGTCTGTTCAACATGAACGATCTCAAGGGCCAGCTGACCCAGATGCAGAAAATGGGCGGTATGGAAGGCGTGATGGGCATGATGCCCGGCATGGGCAAGATGGCCAAACAGATGGACAAGGCGGGCCTGGACGACAACGTGCTCAAGCGTCAGATCGCGCTGATCGATTCCATGACGAAGAAGGAACGCGCCAACCCCGCATTGTTGCAGGCCAGCCGCAAGAAGCGCATCGCCAAGGGCGCGGGGCTGGAAGTGCCCGAGCTGAACCAGCTTCTCAAGATGCACCGTCAGATGGCGGACATGATGAAGAAAATGGGCAAGGGCGGCATGCTGAAGAAGGCAATGGGCATGATGGGCAAAGGCGGCGGCGCGCCCGACCCGTCGCAGATGGACCCGGCCGCGATGCAGGCTGCCGCCAAGCAGTTGGGTAACATGCCCGGACAAAACCCTTTTGGCGGTGGCGGACTGCCCGGCGGCGGTATGTTGCCCCCCGGACTGTCGGGCTTCGGCAAGAAGAAGTGACCCCACGCCTCGTCGATACCCCGGTGCTCGCGGCCGAGCGCCTGACCCTCCACCCGCCACAGGTGGTGGACTGGTCGGCCTGCGCTGATTTCATGCAGACCGATGCGGCAGGCTTCTTTGCGGGCCACGGCAATCCGACCGCCGCATGGCGCAGCTTCGGGTCGCTCATCTGGAACTGGCGCCATCCTGCCGCGAAAATCGCCGCATGATAACTCCGCTCACCATTCCCGTCACACCGCCCGCCGCTGCCCGCGCCTCTGCGCTCGAGGCCATCGTGCCGGTCCTGCACACCTCGCGCTGCACGCTGCGCGCACCGCGTCTGGCGGACTACGATGTGCTGCATTCCATCACCGGAAGCGACCGTGCCATCTTCGAAGGCGGGCCATCGTCGCCGTCGGAAAGCTGGGCCGATTTCTGTGCGATGACGGCCACATGGCTTCTGCGTGGCCATGGCATGTGGACGATTGAACTGGCTGACCGGGCCATTGCAGGGTTCATCCTCATCGGAACCGAGCCGGGCGATGAGGAACACGAACTGGGCTGGCTTCTGACTGCCGAACACGAAGGTCGCGGCCTGGCATACGAAGCTGCGCGCATCGTCCATGAGTTCGCGTGGACCGCGCTCGGGCTGCCATCGCTGGTCAGCTACATCGCCCCTGGAAACACGCGGTCGGAAAATCTCGCCCGCCGATTGGGAGCATATCCCGACGGCCTGTTGCTCAATGGCCAGGTCACCGTCTGGCGACACCAGCGGGGCACCGCATGATCACCTGTACCGTCATCTACGACTGCACCTTCACCCGCCCCGTCCTCGACGGCGCGTCCGATGTGGATCTCGGGCTATGATCATTGGCGCACCGCTCCACCAATCGCGCGTCGCGACCGTGCGCCAGCAAGGTATGACACGTATAATACCCGCGTATGCACTGCCGTATGCACGTCCCACACAACAGATCGGAAGGCCAATATGACCGATGCTACAACCCGCGCCGCTGCCATTCTGGCGGATCACCGCGCCAGCATCGACCGTCTGGATGCGGTGCTGGTCTACACTCTCGCCGAGCGCTTCGCCCACACGCAGGCGGTCGGTGTCCTCAAGGCCGAACACGCCCTTCCGCCGTCCGATCCGGAACGGGAGGCCACACAGATCGCCCGGCTTGAAAAGCTGGCGTCAGAGGCGGGGTTGGACCCCGACTTCGCCAAGAAATTCCTTGCTTTCATTATCGAGGAAGTCATCCACCACCATCAGAAACATCAATCGTAAATTACGGAAAACAAGGAACAATATCATGGCAATGAAGATCCGGCTCGCCCGCGGCGGCTCCAAGAAGCGCCCGCATTACTCCATCGTCGCAGCCGACAGCCGCATGGCCCGTGACGGCCGCTTCATCGAGAAGCTGGGCACTTATAATCCGCTGCTCTCCAAGGACTCGGAAGACCGCATTAAGATGAACATGGAGCGGGTGCAGTACTGGCTCGGCGAAGGCGCCCAGCCCACCGACCGCGTGTCCCGCTTCCTCGAGGCCGCCGACGTGCTGCCGAAGAAAGAGCGTGCGAACCTCAAGAAGGGCGAGCCCGGCAAGCAGGCCGTCGCCCGCGCCGAGGAAAAGGCCGCGAAAGCCACCGCTGCCGAGGCCGCCGCTGAAGAGGCAAAAAACGCGCCCGCAGAAGAAGTTACGGAGGAAGCCCCGGCTGATGAGGCTCCCGAAGCCGCCGCTGAAGAAAAGTCCGAGTAACCGGGCAAACGGGGCGTGGGCCACGTGCCTGCGCCCCATCCTCGGGCGAACGGAATTGACTCGCCCGGCGCTCACCCCGAAAGTCCGGTCCAATCGCATGGCACATTGGCATTTCAGTATCTCGATCCTGATGCCCGAAGCGACCGCTGGCATCGTCCCGCTTCATTTCCTGCGGGTCGCGGCGTCATCCGGCGCATCCGGGCCGCACTCTTGACCGTTGATGCATTGACAACCGGCTTCGCGGGACTGTCGCCCAGGCTCTAAGGATACACTATCCATGAAAGATCACGTCTGCCTCGGGGCCGTCATGGGCAGCTACGGTGTGCGCGGCGAATGCCGTGTCAAAAGCTTTTGCTCCGATCCCAGCGCCATCGGCGACTATGGCCCCCTGACTCTCGACAACGGGACGACATCCAAACTGACCGTGATCCGACCGATCAAGGGCGGCTATGCCGTTCGCCTGTCCGGGATATCCCAGAAAGAAGCCGCCGATGCTCTCAAGGGGCAGCGTTTATGGGCTCATCGCGACGCCCTGCCCGAATTACCCGACGACGAATATTACTACTCCGACCTGATCGGACTGACCGCCTTCGATACCGGCGGAGTCGAGATGGGAAAGATTCACGCGGTCCACGACCACGGCGCGGGCGACCTTCTGGAATTACGCCCCAAAGGCGGCGCGACGGTGCTGCTTCCCTTTACACGGGCCGTCGCGCCGACCGTCGATCTGGCGTCGGGCCGAATTGTTCTTGATCCGCCGAAGGGTCTTATGCCCGGCGATGACGAAGATGCAGACAGCGACACCACCGATTGACGGTGGCCGGTCCCCGCACGATGCTCTCCTGCCCGGTGGACGGGTCGCGCCCCTGGCCAGTGCCGATAAACCGCGAGTTGTTTGGGGCGCGCACCCACTTCCGATGTCTTTGATGCGCATGGCTTGGGAACCACCAAGCCCCGCTGCACGTTAGCAATGACATTTATTAACGTCAGGAGACCGTTATGCTCGGTTGGATTCTCGCACTTCTCGCCATCGCCGCAATCGCGGCATTGCTCGGCATGGGCCGCGTTTCGGGGGCCGCTCTGACCGGAGCGAAAATCCTGATCGTCGTTGCGCTGATTATCTTCCTGCTGGCCGCGCTCGGTATTTTCGCGATCGTCTGATGCTTCCTCATGCCCCATCCCTTCGCTAAGGGACGGGGCATGACCTTTCCAACCCGATCCCACGGCCAGAAATCGATTCGCGCCTCTCGTGAGCCGCGTGACCTGATGGCCGAAACTCCGGTTCGCCCGAACAGTTGGCGTGCCAGTGTCGTGACATTGTTCCCCGAAGCCTTTCCCGGTGTGCTGGGCCAGAGCCTGACCGGCACCGCATTGAAAAGCGGTCTCTGGTCGCTGCGCACCGTCGATCTGCGCCGCTTCGGCCTGACCAGACATCGCAACGTCGATGACGCGCCTGCTGGGGGTGGTGCAGGGCTTGTGTTGCGGCCTGACGTCGTGGGCGCCGCACTGGCCGAGACCAGGGGCTCCGATGGCAAGGGCGGCCCAATGATCTACCTCAGCCCGCGCGGTCGTCCGTTTACACAGGCCATGGCGCGCGATCTGGCGGCTGGTCCGGGTGTGACGCTGCTGTGTGGGCGCTTCGAAGGTGTCGATGAACGGGTCATCGAACATTTCGACATGATCGAAGTCAGTATCGGTGATTTCGTCCTGACCGGCGGCGAGATTGCGGCGCAGGCCCTGCTGGATGCGACCGTGCGTCTGCTGCCTGGCGTGCTGGGAAATTCAGCATCGACCGAGGAGGAGAGCTTCTCCCACGGCCTTCTTGAACATCCGCAATATACCAAGCCGAATGAATGGATGGGCCGTAAAATACCCGAAGTCCTGACCTCAGGCCACCACGGCAATGTGGCAGACTGGCGGCGCGAACAATCCGAGCGTCTGACGCAGGACCGCCGTCCCGATCTCTGGGCGAAGTATCTGGAGAAGGACTGACCCACGCTTTCTGCTCAGAAACTGTTCCAGCGAACGCGAGGGAAGCCCCCCCGCTCGCCGTCTGCGGCAGGCCCCGAGACCTCTTGCACCACCTCCGGCTCCGATGTAGGACGCGCGGACGTATCGCCCCGGTCTGCCGGGACGCTCTGCGTGCGCCGGACCGCCAAGCGGCCGGAGAACAAAAAACAGCCGCGTCGCAAAGACGCAGGACATCATCCGCGGGCAAACCGCGTCGTAACCATAGGAGGGTCCGATGGACCTGATCGCACAGATCGAAGCGGAACAAGTCGCCGCGCTCGGACACGAGCTTCCCGACTTCAAGGCCGGCGACACCGTTCGCGTCGGCTTCAAGGTGACCGAAGGCACGCGTACGCGTGTGCAGAATTACGAAGGCGTCTGCATCAGCCGCAAGAATGGCAAGGGCATCGCCGGGTCGTTCACGGTTCGCAAGATCAGCTTTGGCGAAGGCGTCGAGCGGGTCTTCCCGCTGCATTCGACCAATATCGACAGCATCACCGTGGTTCGCCGTGGTCGCGTGCGTCGGTCCAAGCTGTATTACCTGCGCACCCGTCGCGGCAAATCGGCCCGTATCGTCGAGCAGACGAACTACCGCGCCCCCAAAGCCAGCTAAGGAGAGACGTGATGAAAAAGGATCTGCATCCCGATTACCACGTCATCGACGTGAAGATGGTCGACGGTTCGGTCGTCCAGATGAAATCGACCTGGGGCAAGGAAGGCGACCAGATGTCGCTGGATATCGACCCCAGCGTGCACCCGGCCTGGACCGGCGGCAACTCGCGCCTGCTGGATACCGGTGGTCGCGTGTCCAAGTTCAAGAACAAATACGCTGGTCTCGGCTTCTAAGCCTTCTGCAGCGACAATCGGAAACGCCGTCCTTCGGGGCGGCGTTTCACGTTTCCGGCGACGCGATGCGCAAATTCGCGCTGTTTTTGCCATCCCTGTGGATTTTCATTGGCCCACCGATTCGCTGATTCTGGGCATCCACGGTTTCTGCCCTTAAGGAAGGTCGGGACACAGAGTGGGGCAGCGGCCAATGGCGCACATCATCGTCTTCGGCAACGAAAAGGGTGGATCGGGAAAATCGACCACCTGCATGCACACCGCGACCGCGCTGGTCCGGTCCGGCCTGCGGGTCGGTGCGCTGGATCTGGACCTGCGGCAGCGGACGTTCACCCGCTATCTGGAAAACCGGATCGAATACGGCGCGCGCCATGACACGACGCTGCCGACACCTGTTGTCATGGGTTTGCCCAAGGTCGATCGCACCGATCTGGCCGAAGGCGAGAACCCGTTCGATAAATCCCTCGGCCTCGCCGTCGCTGAACTGGAGGAGACCTGTGATTTCATCGTCATCGACTGCCCCGGCAGCCACACCCGGCTGAGCCAGGTCGCGCACAGCCTGGCCGATACGCTGGTCACACCCCTGAACGACAGCTTCGTGGACTTTGACCTGCTGGCCCGCGTCGACGCCGATACCGGCAAGATCATCGGGCCATCGGTCTATTCCGAAATGGTCTGGCATGCGCGGCAGCTGCGGGCCAAGGCGGGCTTGAAGCCGATTGACTGGATCGTCCTGCGGAACCGTCTTGGCGCGCAGGAAATGCACAACAAGCGCAAGATGGGTCAGGCACTGGAAGACCTGTCGAAACGCATCGGCTTCCGCGTTGCCCCCGGTTTTACCGAACGGGTGATCTTCCGCGAACTGTTCCCTCGCGGAATGACGCTTCTGGACCTCAAGGACATCGGAATCGCCAACCTGAATTTGTCGAATATTGCTGCCCGTCAAGAGGTTCGCGATCTGATCCGGGCACTGAACCTGCCGGACGTGGATGTCGCAATCTGACCAGGTGCGTCGTAAAAGCTGGTTGACCTCCACCGCTGCGCTTGCAACCTTCTCTGCCAGACCCGTTCAGCGTAAATCCGGGTTTGCATTGCGCGACCCATACTCTGGGTCAGCCCCGTCGACTGGGTAGTCGATGGAATAATCTTACCACTGGGAGATGTGGATATATGAAGAAGTTTCTTATCACGACGGCCTTTGCCGCTGCGTCCGTCGGCGCTTTCGGCGGCGCTTTCGGCGGTGCCGCTGCCGCTCAGGAAGCCTGCGAAGGCGAGATCGTCATCACCGAGATGAACTGGGCCTCGGCTGCTGTCGTCACCGGCGTCGCCACGTTCCTGATGGAACAGGGCTACGGCTGCGACGTCAAGGTCATCCCGTCCTCGACCACGCCGGCGCTGGCCTCGGTCGCCGAGACCGGCAAGCCCGACATCGTGACCGAACTCTGGATCAACGGCACGCCCGCCTACGGCAAGCTGTCCGAAGCCGGTACGATCACCACGTTGACCGACGTGTTGTTGCCCGGCGGTGTGGAGGGCTGGTGGATCCCCACCTATCTGGCCGAAGAATATCCGGAACTGACCACCATTGAAGGCCTGCTGGCCAACCCCGAACTGGTCGGCGGTCGTTTCAATCAGTGCCCGGAAGGCTGGGGCTGCAAGAACACCAACGCGGGCATCATCCGCGCTCTTGATCTGGAAGGTAACGGCTTCGAGGTGTTCCAGCACGGTTCCGGCGAGACGATGGCAACCTCCATCGCCTCTGCCTACGAGAACAAGGAGCCTTGGCTCGGTTACTACTGGGGTCCGACGAGCATCCTTGGCAAGTATGACATGACGCAGGTCGATCTCGGACCATACAACGAGAAGAACCATATGTGTAATGCCGACCCGGACTGCCTCGACGTAGGCATGTCCTCCTATCCGGTTGGGCCGGTAAAGACGGTCGTCACGACCGACTTCGAAGGGAAGTATCCCGCCATTGCGGAAATGCTGACCGACCTGACCTTCACCAACGATCAGATGAACGAGGTTCTGGCCTGGCAGGAGAGCAACAACGCCTCCGGCGAGGAAACCACGGTCTATTTCCTGACGAACTACTCCGACGTCTGGAGCGACTGGGTCAGCGATGCAGCCCGCGAGAAGCTTGCAGGCTTTATCCAGTAAGATGACATCCGGATCGAGCCCTTCGGGGCTCGATCCATTTCCGGCGAACGGCGACAGACCATAGCCGAAACAACAAGACGACGGGGAACCTCATGGCTGTATACGATGGATTGTTCAGGGTCACCGGCCTTGAAGGCTGGTGCAGTTCAGGCGGCCCGAACGAAGGCCCGCTGACCATGGCCGAGTTGATAGCACGCGCCAATGGTACACAGGTCGAAGGCGCACCCGCCCCGTCGGTACCTTTGATGGAAACGCCGTTTCCCTCGCTCGACACGCTCAACAAGTCCTGCAGTTCGATCCCCCGTTCCCGCGATATGACCCAGGCGGTCGAGGAAGGTTTCCTAGCCATCAAGGACCCGCTCAAGGTGATTCTGGATCCCTTGACGCAGCCACTCAGCTGGATGCTGGACTTGTCGCTGGACGGTTTTCAGGCAACGCCCTGGTTCATCATGATCCCGCTGCTGGTGGTCATCGCATGGTTCTCGACAAGAAAAATCGGCGTCACCGTCCTGGTGGCTTTGTCATTCCTGTTCATGGCCTTCATCGATTTCTACGACGACGCGATCAGCACACTGTCGATCATATTCGTGTGCACGATCATATCGGTGCTTCTGGGCGTGCCCATCGGCATCGCCATGTCACGGTCAGACACCATGCAGCGCATGACGATTCCGGTTCTGGACATGCTTCAGACCCTGCCGACCTTCGTCTATCTGATCCCGCTGATCTTCCTGTTCTCGGTCACCGAATCCAAGCTCTACGGCATCGCGATTATCCTTTATGCCATCGTGCCGGTGATCCGCCTGACCGATCTGGGCATACGACTTGTCGACAAGGATGTGATCGAGGCGGCAGACGCCTTCGGCATGTCAAATCGGCAGAAACTCTGGGGCGTTCAGGTGCCACTGGCGCTGCCTAACATCATGGCCGGCATCAACCAGACCATCATGATGTCGCTGGCCATGGTCGTGATCGCCTCGCTGGTATCGGCACCGGGTCTGGGTGTGAAAGTCCTGGCCGGTATCCGGAACCTTGAACTGGGCGTCGGCCTCGTCGCGGGTTTCTCCATCGTTCTTCTCGCGGTTATTCTGGACCGCTCCACCAAGGCCGCGCTTGGCCGCATCGACTCGAGTGTGCGCCAATGACCGACGATACAGACATCAAGATTTCGATCCGAAATCTCTACAAGATCTTCGGGACTGATCCGCAGGCAATGATGGAACATGTCCGGAACGGCATAGGCAAACCCGATCTGTTGGAGGAGTACGGCCACGTGCTGGGTCTGCAGGATATTAATATCGATATCCGGGCCGGTCAGATTACGGTCATCATGGGGTTGTCCGGGTCAGGTAAATCCACTCTCATCCGCCATGTTAACCGCCTGATCGACCCTACGGCAGGCGAGGTCATCGTGAACGGCGAGGATGTGCTAGCCTATGGCGAGGCGCGTCTGGCTGAACTGCGGCAGAATACAATGTCGATGGTGTTCCAGAAGTTTGCTTTGTTCCCGCATCACACTGTCCTGAACAATGCGGGCATGTCCCGGCGCGTTCGGGGCGAGTCGGCCCAGATCGCCGACCGCGAGGGTCAGAAGTGGCTCGAACGGGTCGGTCTGGCCGGTTATGAAGAACATTATCCCGGTCAGCTTTCGGGTGGCATGCAGCAGCGCGTCGGCATCGCACGCGCCCTGTCGTCGGATTCGGAAATCATGCTGATGGACGAAGCTTTCAGCGCGCTTGACCCGCTGATCCGGACCGACATGCAGGATCTGCTTCTGGAGTTGCAGCGCGAGTTGCACAAGACCATCGTCTTCATCACTCACGATCTGGACGAGGCGCTCAAGCTGGCGGACCACCTGGTCATCCTGAAGGACGGTGCCGTCATCCAGCAGGGTGAGCCGCAGGACATCCTGCTGCATCCGAACGACGACTACATCATCGACTTCATTTCCGATATCAACCGCGCCCGCGTCCTGCGCGTAGGATCGGTCATGGAGAAAACCGACCGGCCTGGCGATGGACTGTCGGGCGAAGTCGATGTGGCGCAAAATCTGGAATCGGTTATCGCCGTTTCAGGCGGCGATACAAATCTGCACTATCGCGTCATGCAGGATGGCCAGCAGGTGGGCCTGCTGCATATGCGGGACCTGGTCCGCGCGTTGGTTCCCGTAGAAGCCGCAGACCCGGCCCGCCGCGTCGCCTGATAGTCAGTGTCACAAGGACCGACCTCTATTTATGGACTTTGCCTAGCTTCCGCTCCAGTTTGCGCAATCCGAGCGACAACAGGATCGTCATCGTCAGATAGATCAGCGCAACGACATTGTAGGTCTCGAAATATCGAAAGTTTCCTGCGGCCGTCAGCTTTCCCAGCTGCGCGATGTCAAGAACGCCGACCACCGACACCAGCGACGAATCCTTGACCATTGCCACGAAGTCGTTGCCCAGAGGCGGCAGGATCGTACGGATCGCCTGCGGCAGCACGATATGGCGAAAGACGCGAAACCTTTTCAGGCCCAATGCTCTGGCGGCCTCGATCTGACCTTTGTCGACCGATTGCAGCCCGGCGCGAAAAACCTCGGCAATGAATGCGGAATAGGCAATCACAAGCGCCAGAACCGCGCGCCAGAGTAGCGGAAAATCCCGCGTTCGCGCATCTGGCAGGCCCATCCAGTTCCACAATGCGACCAATCCGGGTGCCAGCACGAACGCGACATAGAGCAACATCACCAGGATCGGGATTCCGCGAATGATCTCAACATAAAAGCGCGCGGCCTGCCGCGCGACCAACGACCCGGATAGCAACATCAGGGCAAGCCCCAGACCAACCAGCGATGCTGCGGAAAACCCGGTAACGGTTACGAGGATCGTGATCCAGATGCCTTTGCGCAAGGTCAGCAGAACCTGCCGCGTCGCATCGTCCGTCAATACCATGACATAGGCTGCCCCGAGCAGGACAACCACGGCCAGAAGCCACCACGGAAAATCGCGGTCAGGGTCAGGGCGCGCGCGCAAAAGCCTGCTACAACGGAGTTTGCGGTGGGTTTCGAGACAAACCCGTCATTCGCCCAGCTTGAAATCGAGGAACCATTTCCTGTTCAGCGCCTCGATGGTTCCATCCGCCTTCATGTCCGCAATGGCTGCGTTCATCGGTTCGACGAGATCCGAACCCTTGGGGAAGATGAAGCCGAAATCCTCGGTCCCCAGAGTCTCGCCGACGATCTTCAACCCGCCGTCCGACGCAGCGACATAACCGTTCCCGGCAGTGCCATCCGTCAGCACCAGATCAACATCGCCCGCACGCAGGGCCTGAACCGTTGCGCCGAAAGTCTCGAACAGTTTGATGCGGGTATTCGCCTCGTCGCCGTCGAGCACGTCATAGACACCGACGTAGAACGGAGTCGTGCCCGGCTGTGCGGCCATCAAAAGATCTTCATCGGCGGCGAATCCGGCGGCATCGGCGAACCGGTCCTCGTCGCCGCGGACCATCATCACCATCTCGGATCGCATGTAGGGATCGGAAAAATCGACGGTCTCCTTGCGATCGTCGCGGATCGTGATGCCCGTCATACCCATGTCCATCTGACCTTCGGATACGGCGGGGATCATCGCGTCCCAACTGATTTTTTCGTAGTCGGGCGTAAAATTGAGGCGTTCTGCGATTTCCGCCATCGCATCGTATTCCCAGCCGATGGCATCCCCGGACGCGGGGTCCTTGAACTGCAACGGAGGATAGGCATCTTCGGTCGCGATCGCGACGGTGCGTCCGCCCAGATCGGGCAGATGCCCGTCAGCCAGCGCAGGGGAGGCAACGGCCAGGGCGGCAAGAACAGCGAGGGTTTTCATGGGGAATCCTCCTGGGATTAGGACAAGGTGCGCTGCGATGATGCAGTACGGGCGCCGCGGAACCAAGAGCTCAGATACTGCCGCAGGTGGGGCAATCCGGTCGTTTGGCGACCGAAATACGCCGAGCGTCCGCGTCCAGCCCGTCCCAAAGCAGCAGAATTCCACGCAGCGTAGTGCCGGCACCGGTGATTTCCTTGATCGTTTCCAGCGCCATGATCGATCCGATGATGCCGGGAAGCGCGCCGATTACCCCCGCTTCGGCACAGGACGGCGCGAGTCCGGCGGCAGGGGCCTTGGGAAAAAGACAAGTCAGGCAGGGCGCACCGGCGGCGGGATCATAGATTGTAACCTGTCCTTCCCACTGGGTGATCGCCCCTGCTATCAAAGGCTTGCTGGCAGCTACAGCAGCGTCATTCACCATCTGGCGGGTGGCAAACGTGTCCGTGCCATCAACGACCAGGTCGTAGTCAGCGAAAATTTCGGGCGCGATTTCGGGCGTCAGGCGCTGATTGTAGGCGCGCACCGAGACATGCGGATTGATCGCCCGGATGCGCTTGGCTGCACTGTGGACCTTGGGACTGCCGAAATCGGCATCGGCATGGATGATCTGCCGTTGCAGGTTCGAGGTGGAGACGGTGTCATCGTCGATCACCCCAATCGTCCCGACGCCCGCCGCCCCAAGATACAGAAGAACCGGCGCGCCAAGGCCCCCGGCCCCGACCACCAGAACCTTTGCGTCCTTCAGGCGCTTCTGGCCGGGACCACCGACCTCGCGCAGGACGATGTGGCGCGCATAGCGTTCCAGTTCGTCATCGCTGAAGGGGCCTGTCCGACTGGCGGTGTCGTCGGCCCGATCTGCCTCGAGCACCCGTGCGCGGGCGCGCATGCGGGTCAATCCGGCGCGATACACTGCGATCAGCGCGACGAGACCACCCAGAACCAGCCAGGACCCCAACCCGCCCCCCAGCATCTGACGCAAGGGATGACCGTCAGGCAGGATCAAGTGAGCAAACAGGACCGCCACATAAAGCAGCCCAAGCATCAGAAAACGCGCCTTGACGGGCGTCTTCATCACCATGCCAAGCCCCCAGATCACGGCCCCGAGGATCAGGACCAGCGTCATGTCCCGGTTGACCCGAAGCCATTGCTCCCGCGGTTCGTGCGATCCAGTTCGGGCGCAAGATCATAGCGCGCCTGCACCACCGGAGCGACCACCGCCTGTGCGATCCGCATACCGTGCGTCACATCGAACGGGGCATCGCCCAGATTGATCAGGATCACGCCCAACGGCCCTCTGTAATCGCTGTCGACCGTGCCCGGAGCGTTAGCCAGCGTAACTCCGTGTTTGAGGGCAAGGCCGGATCGGGGACGGATCTGCATCTCGAATCCCTTGGGGATTGCGACCTGCAGGCCGGTGCCGATCAGCGACCGACCACCGGGCGAAAGCGTGATCGTCTGTCCTCCCGTATCGGCGCGCAGGTCCGCACCGGCAGCCCCCGGCGTCTCATAGCTGGGCAGGGGCAGATCGGGGTCCGAGCCGTCCGTGCGGGTGACGTGGATCTGAACGCTCATGTCAGGTGCCGAGCGATGCGGTCCGCCAACCGGCGCGCGGTTTCGGTTTTGGTCAGTCGGGGCCAGTCTTCGGCACCAGTGTCAGTAATCAGGGTCACGGCATTTTCGGTGCCGCCCATGATGCCGGTGCCGGGAGAGACGTCGTTGGCGACGATCCAGTCGCAGCCTTTGCGCAGGCGCTTGGCGGTCGCATTGGCAATTACGTCGTCGGTTTCTGCGGCAAATCCGACGACCAGCTTCGGGCGGGTCGCAGCCTTGGATACCGTCGCCAGAATGTCGGGATTTTCGGCGAAGGTCAGCGCCGGGGCAGTCGCGCTGCCGTCCTTTTTCATCTTGCGGTCTCCGGCATTCTCAACCCGCCAATCGGCAACCGCGGCGGCCATGACCGCGACGTCGGCCGGCAGGGCAGCAGTGACGGCATTCAGCATCTGCTGCGCCGTTTCGACCTGCACGACATCGATTCCGGCGGGCGGCGATGTGTCGGCGGGACCGGTGACAAATGTAACCCGCGCCCCCAAATCGCGCAGGGCTGCGGCGATGGCCGTTCCCTGGGTGCCTGATGACCGGTTGGCGATGTAGCGCACCGGGTCGATGGGTTCATGCGTCGGGCCGGATGTAACAAGGGCATGCCTGCCCTTCAGCGGCCCGTCGCTGAAATGCGCATCAATCGCACCGATGATATCCGGCACTTCCGTCAGACGGCCGGGGCCGAACTCACCGCAGGCCATCGCGCCGTTGACCGGACCGACGACCGCGATGCCGTCTCCTGTCAGGGTCGCCAGATTGCGCTGCGTTGCCGGATGCTGCCACATGCGGACATTCATCGCGGGAACGATCATCACCGGCGTGTCGGTTGCCAGCAGAAGGGTCGTCGCCAAATCGTTGGCAAGGCCCTGCGCCATCCGGGCCATCAGGTTGGCCGTGGCGGGGCAGACAACAATAAGATCGGCGGCGCGGCTGAGTTCGATGTGGCCCATCTCGGCCTCGTCGGTCAGATCGAACAGATCGCGGTAGACTTTCGAAGCCGCGAGAGCCGAGACCGAAAGCGGCGTGACGAAATGTTCCGCTGCCGGTGTCAGAACCGGTGTGACGGATGCCCCCCGCTCGCGCAGTCTGCGCATCAGGTCGAGCGACCGAAAGGCCGCGATGCCGCCGCCGATGATGAGCAGGATTTTCTTGTCCGTCAGCATATCGCGCCTTCCCTGAATTCCACCCTGTCTAGGACAGGCCCGTCGCCAGCGGAAGGCCACGCTGGGATCGTAGCTGGGACGCCATTGTCTGTAGGGTGATGCTGCTGCGCCGGGTATTGCTGCCTTATACCGCATCATCGAAATGACATGCAGCTCCGGCCCGGTCGGTTCGGGCATTGCCGGTCAGGTGTTCGAAACGATTGGGGGTGCGCACTGAAACGCGTCTGCATGATGAGAGGCACCGGATTGTAGAAATCTGTGCCCAAAATCCAGATACCGACCGGCGGCAATGTCTGCGCCCCGGCCGCCGTAGCAAGCGTCGGACACAAATCGCGTCTTACCCGAGGAAGCCGAGAACCTCCTGATTTTCCGCTTCAAGGGATTTACGCATCTTCGCGAAAGCCGCCGCTTCCAGTTGGCGGACACGTTCCTTGGACAACGACAATTCATTGCCGAGCGATTCCAGCGTCCTGGGATCTTCCCGCAGTTTGCGTTCGCGGACAATGAACCGTTCGCGATCGTTCAGCGACGAAAGGGCCAGCAAGAGCCATTCGCGAAGCATATCATTGTCATGCCTGAGGGCCACGGTCTCATCGGCCTGGGCGCTGTCGTCTTCCAGTGCGTCAATCCATTCGCGACCTTCCTCGTCCGAAGATTGGGTCGCGTTCAGGCTGAAATCGGAACCGCCGAGACGACCCTCCATCATCTCGACATCGCGCAAGGGCACACCGACATCGGTCGCGATCCTTTCGCGCATCGTCTGACGGTCCAGAACGATACCCTCTGCGGCAGCCTCCCGCTCCAGCCGGGCCTGAACGCGGCGCAGATTGAAGAAAAGCGATTTCTGACTGCTGGTCGATCCGGTGCGAACCATCGACCAGTTGCGCATGACATAGTCTTGTATCGACGCCTTGATCCACCATACGGCATAGGTCGAAAATCGAACACCGCGATCGGGATCGAACTTTTCGGCCGCTTTCATCAGGCCCAATCCAGCCTCTTGGATAAGATCGTTCATAGGCGCGCCATAGCGGCGGAATTTAGATGCCATCGATATGGCAAGACGCATATAGGCGGTGATCAGGCGATGCAGGCTCGCCTCACAACGATCGTCGCGCCACGCGTAAGCCAGGCGCAGTTCCGTCTCGGCATCCAGAAGCTCGGCCTTCATGGCGCGCCGGGACAGGGACGTGTCGCTGTTGAAATCGAGTGCCATTTGAATATCCCCCGAGGATAACATAGCCGCAAACCGGACACCCGGTTTCTGAAAAATAACTCCGGGTGAAATACTCTTTTGCATGGCAGAAAGTTCCATCACGTGTCGGGAATCATGAACACCACGCTCGCTCTGGGTCACGCGGCATCCGGCAAATCAAACTGGGCTGAAACCGAAATCATGCAGTTGGAGGGACGCGCGGTCTATGTTGCTACGGCACGCGTTCTGGACGGAGAGATGCGCGCCAAAGTCGAACTGCATGCTACGCGACGAGGGGCTGAATGGTCGTTGATCGAGGAAGCGCTGGATCTGCCCGGGGTCTGCGCGGACCGGCGGAGAGGTGAGGTCGTCCTCATTGACTGTGCAACAATGTGGCTCACAAATCTGATGCTGGACGGTATGGGCTGGGAAGAGCCGACCGAGGCATGGATCTCGGCCATGAAGTCGTCGCCAGCGCATTTCATAGTCGTATCGAACGATGTGGGTGGAGGCATCACGCCCGACAATGCCATGGCGCGGCAATTCCAAAGGGATCAGGGCGCGCTGAACCAGCGGTTGGCCGCAGCCCTGGATCGGGTGGTGCTGGTAACGGCGGGCATGCCGCAGCGTTTGAAATGACGCGGCTCTGGCTGATCCGTCATGGGCCGACCCACAGCCGCAGAATGGTCGGCTGGACGGATCTGCCCGCCGACCTTTCGGATACTGCGGCATTGGCGCGCTTGTCGGCAGCTTTGCCACAGGCCCCTGTTGTCAGCAGCGATTTGATCCGCGCCGTTGATACGGCGACCGCAATTCTGGGCGAGAGGCCGCGCCTGCCGCACGATCCGGCCTTGCGGGAGTTCGATTACGGCGCGTGGGACAACCAGCCTTTCGACGCGATAGACAGTCCCGAACTGCGATGTTTCTTCGATACCCCCGGCACCCCGAGCGCGCCGGGCGGCGAGTCCTGGAACGACCTGTCACACCGTGTCGAAACGGCCATAAACCGGCTGGTCGCCGATACGAACCCAAGTGACCTTATTGTCGTCGCGCATATGGGTGTCATTCTGACTCTCTGGGCGCGCGCGGCGGATCTGAGACCGTTCGACGCCCTGAGGCAGAAGATCGATAATCTCAGCCTGACACGCATCAATCTGACCCCGGCAGGTCCGGTGGCCATATCCGCCAATCACAAACCGTGATGCTGCCATCAGGGATTGCTGTTATGCCGAACTGAAAAGGTGATGCTAGGCAAGCGATATGACCTATGACCTTTTGATCGGCGACCGATCCTATTCTTCGTGGAGCTTACGCGGCTGGCTCCTGTTTGCGGCTTTCGATCTGCCGGTGCGTGTCCATATGAACGAGATGTATTGCAGCAGCTTCATATCGACTCTCGAAGACTGGGCACCTGCGCGCACCGTGCCCGTGGCGCGCGCCCAGGATGGGGCGCAATGGTCCGACACCATAGCCATAGCCGAAGGGCTGGCGGAGCGGCACCCCGAGGCTGGCCTCTGGCCTGACGACCCGAAGGCCCGTGCGCTGGCGCGGTCACTGGTAGCGGAAATGCATTGCGGCTTCAGCGCATTGCGTGAGGCATGCCCGATGAACCTGCGTGTGAAATGGGAAAACTTTGTTCCATCGGACGGCGTTCGGGCTGACCTCTCGCGACTGGACAGGGTCTGGTCCGCCGCGCGGGGTATAGCCGGAGATGGTCCATGGCTGTTCGGCGTATATTCCGCCGCGGACGCGTTCTTCGCGCCGGTCGCCATGCGGATCGCAGGTTACGGCCTGCCGGTCTCCGACCTGGTGCAGACCTATGTCGATGCGCATCTGAACCATGACCTCTTGCAGATCTGGCGGGCCGAGGGTGAGGCGCGGAATCGAACGCTGACAAATTATGACATGGGCCTGCCGACATCGCCTTTTCCGATGGCCAAACCGCATTAACCATTCTTAAACCACTCGCCCGTTAACCTTTTCTCAAAGATGAGGAACGGACATGCTGGCACGCACCACCACGGTCGCCTTCGAGGGGCTGGAGGCGCGTCCCGTTGACGTCCAGTGCGCCGTCTCTCCGGGCTTGCCGGGCTTTTCGATCGTCGGTCTGCCCGACAAGGCCGTGTCCGAGGCCAGGGACCGCATCCGCACCGCCCTGTCGGAACTTGGCATCGCGCTGCCATCCAAGAAAGTCACCATCAACCTGTCCCCAGCCGACGTGCCAAAGGAGGGCGCGCATTTCGACCTGCCGATTGCACTGGCCGTGCTGGCAGCGCTGGAACTGGTGCCGCTGGACAAGGTCGCCCGATCCCTCAGTATCGGTGAGATGTCTCTGGACGGCGGATTGATCGCCGTAGCGGGCGCCTTGCCCGCGGCGATGACGGCGGCCGCGCTGGATGCCGTGCTGTTCTGTCCCGAAGTATGCGGCCCCGAGGCAGCCTGGGTTGGCGCGGCGGCGGTCTATGCGGCGCCTTCGATCAAGGCCCTGATGGACCATCTGACCGGTGCGTCCCCCTTGCCGGAGGCGACGGCAGGACACGTCCCGACTCCCTCCGGCGGCCCCTGCCTACGCGACGTTCGGGGACAGGAACGCGCCAAGCGGGCGCTGGAAATTGCTGCTGCCGGACGGCACCACCTGTTCATGGTCGGCCCTCCGGGTGCTGGGAAATCGATGCTGGCGGCGCGCCTCCCCGGCCTCTTGCCGCCGCTTTCGGCGATGGAGTCGCTGGAAACCTCGATGATCCATTCACTGGCCGGAACTCTGGACGAAGGCGGCATCCTGTACAGACGCCCCTTTCAGGAACCGCATCATACCGCCTCGGTCGCGGCTATCGCAGGGGGCGGCAAACGGGCCGGGCCGGGTCAGATCAGCCTTGCGCACAACGGCGTTCTATTCATGGACGAGTTTCCCGAGTTTCCGCGTGCCGTCCTCGAAACCCTGCGTCAACCGATCGAAACGGGCGAAGTCACCATCGCGCGCGCCAATGCCCACGTCCGCTATCCCTGCCGATTCCTTCTGGTCGCCGCCGCCAATCCCTGTCGCTGCGGAATGCTGTTCGACCCCGGACTGGCCTGCTCCCGTGCGCCCAATTGCGGCGAGGATTACATGGGCAAGATCAGTGGCCCCCTGATGGACCGCTTCGATCTGAGACTGGAAATACCGGCGGTTGAAGTTTCGGACCTGGCCCTGCCGCCCGCGGGCGATACATCGAAAGAGGTCGCCCTGCGCGTCGCTGCCGCGCGCAATGTTCAGGCTGCGCGTTACGCCGGTCGCGATGAAATCACGGTCAACGCGGACGTGTCGGGCGACCTTTTGATGGAAGTGGCCGCAACCGATCCCGAAGGACAGGACATCCTGCTGAAAGCCACCGATCGTTTCCGCCTGTCGGCGCGCGGATACCACCGCGTGCTGAAAGTCGCACGAACGATTGCCGATCTCGATGGATCGGAACTCGTGCGGCGCGTGCATATCGCAGAAGCATTGTCTTATAGACTGGTGTCGGGTGCCTAGGATCGGGACTCACCGATCAGCAATCAATTGCCTGGAACCAGTGCCGACAACATGGAGCGTCATATAAGCTGTATGGGGATCAGATGCCCCACCTTCGCCCCGTCAGTCGTCATCCTGCTTGCTGTCTTACTTGGCCTTAAAGGACATGGTCGGGTCAATCAGCGCCGTTTTTCGATCGCTTCCCAGATCAGTGCGCTGGCATTGATGTCATCAAATTTCTGCAATTCCTGCAGACCAGTCGGAGACGTAACGTTGATTTCGGTCAGCCAATCGCCGATCACGTCTATCCCGACGAAAATCTGGCCAGCATTGCGCAGACGCGGCCCGATCGCCGCGCAGATCTCGAGATCGCGTTCGGTCAGATCGACTTTTTCCGGGCGACCCCCGACATGCATGTTCGACCGGACTTCACCCTTCGCCGGCACGCGGTTGATCGCGCCAACGGGTTCGCCATCGATCAGGATGACCCGCTTGTCTCCCTTTGAGACGGCAGGCAGGAACTTCTGCATGATCAGCGGCTCACTGTTGATCGAGCTGAAAAGCTCGTGCAGCGAAGCGAGATTCCGGTCCTCGGCGGTCAGGCGGAACACGCCCGCGCCGCCATTGCCGTAGAGCGGCTTGAGAACGACATCGCCGTGCCGGGCTTTGAACGCCTTCAGTGTCTCCAGGTCGCGGGCGACCACAGTGGGCGGAGTCAGGTCCGGAAAGTCCAGCACCATCAGTTTTTCAGGCCAGCCGCGCACCCAGGTCGGATCGTTGACCACCAGAGTATCCGGGTGGACGCGGTCCAGAAGATGCGTCGTCGTGATATATCCCATGTCGAAGGGCGGATCCTGCCGCAGCCAGACGACATCCAGATCGGCAAGATCGTAGTCCCGCAGCTCGCCCAATGTAACGTGATTGCCTTTTTCGCGCCGGACTTCCATCGATTGACCGCGCGCGATGACCCGGCCTTCGATGTACGCCAGACGCTGCGGCGTCCAATAGATCAGGGAATGGCCCCGCGCCTGCGCCTCGAGGGCAATGCGAAATGTGCTGTCGGCGTCGATGTTGACGCCTTCCATCGGATCCATCTGGAAGCCGACCCTGAGCGATTTTGCAGTTGGCATGACGACATCCCCGAACATCTGAAGTTGCCCTTAGATGGCGCAGCTATCCGCCCCTGACAATGCGCCGCGGCGCAGATTGCGCCTGCCTTTTGGGCTGCATCAGGCGGCCAGAGCATTTTCGATGATTTCGATACGCCCGGCGGCATCGACAAGTGCCACATCGAAGCGAACCGAACTGAGCATGCCGTCCGGCAATCCGCCCATATATTCGCCCGCGCAATCGAACAGGCGGCGGACCTGACGGTCGCTTACCCGCAACGCGGCAGCGGCGTGGCTGTCGCTTTTCTTGACCTCGATGAAGATCGTATCGCCGCCGAACTGCGCGATGACATCAATTTCGCCACCCTTGCCACGCCAGCGGCGTTCGACGACGCGGTGCCCGCTGCGGCTGTAATGGCGCGCGACACTGTCTTCGGCGGCAAGGCCCGCGTGGTAGGAAACCGATCCACTCATGTCTCGTCCTTTATGGCCAATGCCATCTGATACGCCATGTTACGGGCAATCCCGTAGGAATCGGAAACATCCTTTGCAGCGGATTTTAACGATCCTTCGCGAAGTGCGATCCGCAGGGCTGCGCGAATCGTGTCTTCGTCGATCGCTTGGGTCGCGGCGCGATCAATCAGGACGACGATTTCTCCTTTGGGGTCATTCGCAGCATAGCTTTCGGCAAGTGCATCCAGCGGTGCCTTGCGGACCTCCTCGAATTTTTTGGTCAATTCGCGACAGACGGCGGCATCCCGTGGACCCAGAACCTCGGCCGCATCGCGCAGCATCGCCTGCAGCCGTTTAGGCGATTCGTAGAAGATCAATGTGCCAGGCACTGTCGACAGGTCGCGCAGCGCAGCCTTGCGCGCCGCAGATTTGGGCGGAAGGAAGCCGTTGAAGAAGAAGCGGTCCGTTGGCAGTCCGGCGACGCAGAGCGCGGCAAGGACGGCGCTGGCCCCCGGCGCGGCGCGCACGGGCAGGCCGGCCGCGCGCACCTCGACGCCCAGTTGGAACCCCGGATCGGCAATCAGCGGCGTGCCCGCCTCGGAGGCATAGGCAACCGACTTGCCCTGGCGCAGTGCCGCCATCAGACGGGGGCGCGCCGTCGGTCCATTGTGGTCGTGATAGGGGATGAGCGGGCGATCGCCCAGGGCGATGCCGTGAATATCCATCAATCGACGCAGAGCCCGGGTATCTTCGGCAGCCAGAACATCCGCGGCCGTCAATACATCCAGTGCCCGCAGCGTAATGTCGCGCGCCGCGCCGATCGGAACGGCGATCAGATGCAACCCCCCCTCGATCCTGCCGATCTCTGCCATTTCGCGCCTCCTGTGGTTCAGTCGTTTACTCGCCCGACATGGCATATTAACCGTTGTGGGAAATCACGTGGCCGTGAAGGCCGACGCTGGGAGATCGAGATCATGTTCATGCAATGGCCAACAGGGCCTTTCGTTTCATTCGCGCGCGCGACGCGCAAGCTCGCTGCGCTTGCGGCCGTCACTGTCGGACTTGCAGCCTGTAACGTCACAGGCGCCGGACCGAATTTGGAAACCGGATCGGGCGGGGGCGGCGTGAGCGGCAGCGGACCGATGGTCGTGGCCCTTCTGGTCCCATATGGATCGTCGCGCGGAACCGATGCAGCCGTTGCCAAAGGCCTTGAAAATGCGGCCCGTCTTGCCGCCAGCGATCTTGGCGAAGGCGCCGTGAAGATAAATGTCTACCCGACGCAAGGCACCACCGGGGGGGCCTCCGCCGCCGCGACGCAGGCCATTGCGGCGGGTGCCCAGGTTATTCTCGGGCCGCTCTACGCAGACAATGCCGCCGCGGCAGGTGTCGCCGCTTCCGGGTCGGGCATTCCGGTGCTGAGCTTCTCGAACAACACTTCGGTCGCAGGTGGGAACGTCTGGGTTCTGGGCAATACCTTCGAAAACACCGCCCGCCGGGTGCTGGGCTTTGCAGCCGCACAGGGCCGCAACCGTGTTCTGGTAACGCATTCCAACGATGCCAGCGGCCAGATCGCTAATGCCGCCATCACCCGTGCTGCTTCTGAAACCCGCGCTCAGATCACCGGGTCGGTCCCTTACGAGTTGAACCAACAGGGCATCATGAACGCGGTGCCGGGAATCGCGGCGAAAGCCCGCTCGACGAATTCGAACGCAATCTTTCTGACCGGCAATACATCGGGCGATCTGCCGGTGATTTCGCAGTTTCTGACCGAGGCCGGTATCGGCGGAGAGGACTTTCGTTTTCTGGGGCTGACCCGATGGGATATCCCGTCCGAAGCGTTGCAGCTTCCCGGACTTCAGGGCGGCTATTTTACCTTGCCGGACCCCGGCCCGCTATCACAGTTCCGCAGCCGATATGCCGCCGCCTATGGAGCTCAGCCTCACCCCCTGGCCAGCCTTGGTTATGACGGGATGGCTGCAATCGGCGCGATCGCCCGCAACGGCAAGACCGTCGGACGCGCTACATTGACGACACGGGCTGGATTTGCCGGCACGGGCGGGGTATTCCGCCTGCGTGGCGACGGCACCAACGACAGGGCGCTGGCCGTCGCGCAAATCGTGAACCGTCAGATACAGGTGGTCAGCCCTGCCCCCAACAGCTTCGGCGGCGCCGGGTCGTAAGACTCCGGCCCCGGTCTTCACCGCAAACGACCTGCCCGCCGCTACCGGCGCGCCGCTTATCGCCACGCCGGTCGAAATCTTCGACGAGGTGGCGACGGTCGGCGCGCTGCTGGCGGAAATCGATGGCACGTCCGACGCGATGGCGATCCGGCGCGCAACGGTGGACGTCCTGTCGACGGCGCAGGACCGGGGTCGCGCCGCGATCCGGTTGGGGTTCGAAGCCGATCCGACGCGCGCCCGACGGGTCACGAAGTCCTATGCCCATCTGACGGACCGGCTGGTCCAATGCGCGTGGCTGGTTGCCACCCGCATCCTGCATCCTTGCCCCAACCCGACCGAAGGCGAGCATTTCGCCGTCCTGGGAGTCGGCGGTTATGGCCGGGGCGAGATGGCGCCGCATTCCGATGTGGACCTGTTGTTTCTGACCCCGTGGAAGGTCACGCCATGGGTCGAAAGCGTCGTGGAATCGATGCTCTATATCCTTTGGGATCTGAAGCTGAAGGTGGGGCATTCCACACGCACCGTGAAGGACTGCATCCGACTGGGCGCCGAAGATTTCACCATCCGCACCGCCTTGCTGGAGCGTCGCCTGATCTGCGGCGAACAGACCCTGGCCGATACGCTGCAAAAGCGACTCTGGGAGGATCTGTTCCGCAAGACCGTCGCCGATTTCATCGAGGCGAAACTGGCAGAACGGTCCGAGCGTCACCGCAAGCAGGGCGGACAGCGATATATACTGGAGCCGAACGTCAAGGAAGCAAAGGGCGGTCTGCGCGACCTTCAGGCCCTGTATTGGATCGCCAAGTATCGCTACCGGGTTCATGACACCGCCGAGCTGGTGCCACTGGGTGTCTTTACCGAAGCCGAGTTCGACGCCTTCGAATCGGCCGAACGGTTCCTCTGGTGTGTGCGCTGTCACCTGCACCTTATTGCGGGACGTGCCGCCGACCATCTGACCTTCGACATGCAGGTCGATGTGGCCAATGCGATGGGATATCGCGATCATGCCGGGCGTCGGGCGGTCGAGCACTTCATGCAGGATTACTTTCGTCACGCCACACGCGTCGGTGAACTGACCCGGATTCTTCTGGTCGCGCTGGAGGCCGACAATACCAAGCAGGAACCGGCTCTTCTGGGACTTTTCAAACGCCGCCGTCGGGTCCGCGCGCCTTATACCGAGCGTCAGGGTCGTCTGGACGTTGCCAACGAGGACGCGTTTCTCGGGACGCCGCTGAATCTGCTGGGCATCTTCGAGGAAGCCCTGCGGACGGGTCTGCTGCTGCATCCGCATGCGATGCGCCTTCTGGCGGCGAACCGGCACCTGATCGACCGCAATCTGCGCGAAAACCCCGAGGCGGCGAAGCTGTTCATGGGTCTGCTGCTGAAACACGGCAACCCCGAACGGGCGCTGCGGCGCATGAACGAGCTGGAAGTCCTGTCCGCCTTCATTCCCGAATTCGCACCCATCGTCGCGATGATGCAGTTCAACATGTATCATTCCTACACTGTCGATGAGCATACGATTCAGGTCATCTCCCATCTCGCCCAGATCGAACGGGGGGAGCTTGTCGAGGAGTTGCCTCTGGCCTCCGCCATCCTGCGGAAAGGCATCAACCGGCGTGTCCTCTATGTCGCGTTGCTGCTCCACGATATCGGCAAGGGGCGTCCCGAGGATCATTCGGTTCTGGGCGCGCGCATCGCCCGCGTCGTCGCCCCGCGCCTGGGCCTGAAACCCAAGGACGCCGAGACCGTAGAATGGCTGGTGCGGCATCATCTTCTGATGTCGGACATGGCGCAGAAGCGCGATATTTCCGATCCGCGCACGGTCCGCGATTTCGCCAAGGCAGTAAAAACGCGCGAACGGCTGGACATGCTGACCCTGGTGACGGTCTGCGATATTCGAGGCGTGGGACCGAACGTCTGGAACAACTGGAAGGCGCAGATGTTTCGAGCCCTGCACCGCGCAACCGCCGCCGCGCTGGAAAACGGGCTGGAGGACGTAAACCGGGAGACGCGTGAAAAACGGGCCAAGCAACTGTTCCGCGATGCGATGGCCGACTGGCCCGAGGGCAAGTTGCGGGCCGAAATGGCGCGGCATTACGGCCCCTATTGGCAAGGCATTCCGACGGCGGCGCACGTGCGGTTTGCGCATATGGTGCGCGACCTGCCGGAAGGCGATGTGCGCGTCGAATTGCAGGCGGATGAAGACCGCGACGCAACCCGCGCCATGATGGCCTGTCAGGATCACCCCGGTATCTTCTCGCGTCTGGCCGGTGCGCTCAGCCTTGTTGGGGCGAATATCGTCGATGCGCGGACCTACACATCGAAAGACGGATTCGCGACCAGCGTGTTCTGGCTTCAGGACGGCGAGGGCCACCCCTACGAACCGTCCCGCCTGCCCCGGCTGCAGACCATGATCGAGAAGATCCTGCGCGGAGAAGTCGCCACCCGGCGCGCGCTGGAAGGCCACGAAATCAAGAAGCGCGAGCGCCGGTTTCAGGTGCCGACGAATATCAGTTTCGATAACGACGGATCGGACATCTATACCATTATCGAGGTCGATACCCGCGACCGCCCCGGCCTGCTGTATGACCTGACGCAGGTGATGTCGCAGTCGAACATATATATCTCGCATGCCGTCATCGCGACCTATGGCGCGCAGGTCGTGGACGTCTTCTACGTCAAGGATCTGTTCGGCCTGAAGCTGTGGTCGAAACCCAAGCAGGATGCACTGGCGGCCAAGCTGCGCGAAGCTGTCAGCCGCGCGGCGGCACGGGCCGGAGCCTGACATGCCCCCCCGTCTGATCAAGGGATTTCTAACCGTCGGCGGTTGGACCCTCCTGTCCCGCATCCTGGGCTTCGTCCGCGACATTCTGATTGCACGGTTCCTTGGCACCGGGGCGGCCGCCGAAGCGTTTTTTGTAGCCTTCAGCCTGCCCAACATGTTCCGACGGTTCTTTGCCGAAGGCGCGTTCAATATGGCGTTTGTCCCGCTCTATGCCAAAAAGCTCGAGTCCGGGGGACCCGACGAGGCCGATGCCTTCGCGCGCGATGCCGTGGCGGGGATGGTGATTATACTGACGCTGTTTTCGGTTCTGGGAATCCTGTTCATGCCGGGCCTTGTGCTGGCGATGGCGAGCGGCTTTGCCGAAGACGAACGGTTCACGCTGGCCGTAATATACGGGCGGATCGCTTTCCCCTATATCCTGTTGATCTCGCTGGCCGCGCTGGTGTCGGGCGTCCTCAATTCCAACGGCAGATTCCTTGCCGCCGCCGCAGCGCCCGTGCTTCTGAATGTCGTATTCATCGCGGCGATGACTGTGGTCTGGGTGCGCCCCGACCTCTGGGACTGGCTGGAGGCACCGACGCAGGCCCGTTTGGTCGGACAGACGCTCACATGGTCGGTGCCCCTCGGCGGGCTGGTGCAACTGGGCCTGGTCTGGGGGGCCGCCGCGCGGGCCGGGCATCGCCTGTGGCCCCGCCATCGTCCGCGCATGACACCGGACCTGAAACGCCTTCTGGTAATCGCCGCGCCCGCGGCACTCGCCGGGGGCGTGGTGCAGGTCAACCTGCTGGTGGGAAGGCAGGTGGCCTCCTATTTCGACGGAGCCGTGGCATGGCTGAACTATGCGGATCGGCTGTATCAATTGCCGCTGGGCGTGGTCGGCATTGCCATTGGCGTCGTCCTGCTGCCCGATCTGGCGCGCCGGGTTCGCGCCGACGACCGCGCCGGGCAACGGGACGCCTATTCCCGCGCGTTCGAGTTCAGCTGGCTGCTGACGATTCCGTCGGCAGTCGCTTTGCTCGTGGTGCCAAGCCTGCTCGTATACGTCCTGTTCGAGCGGGGCGCCTTCGACGCCGATGACACCGCTCGCACAGCCATCGCCCTGATGATCTATGCGTTGGGCCTGCCCGCCTTCGTGCTGCAGAAAGTGTTGCAACCGCTGTATTTCGCGCGTGAAGACACGCGTCGCCCGCTGAACTATGCGATGGTGTCTCTTGTGGTGAACGCCGTGGCCGCCGTGGGTCTGGCACCGGTTATCGGCTGGCCGGCGGCAGCGCTGGGCACGACCTTTGCGGCCTGGGCAATGGTTGTCCTGCTGTGGCGCGGTGCCAGAACCCTGGGCGACGTGGCAAAGCTGGATCCGCGTGCGCGCAGCCGGGGATGGCGGATCATCCTGGCCGCCGTATTGATGGGTGCCGTGCTGTGGATCACCGCGCAGATCCTGAACCCGATGTTCGGCGGCAGCTGGCGCGGCCTGGCACTGGCGCTTCTGGTCGGAACGGGAATGCTCAGCTACTTCGGGTTCGCGCAGATGCTGGGCGCAGTGAAGATGTCGGAACTGCGGGGCGCACTTCGCCGTCAGCGTTGACGCATTCGGTCGCGTAACCGCGCGAGAGCACCGGGAAACATCAGTGCGGCCAGACCGTAGCCGGATGCGGCACCCCCCAGATCGGCGGACCAGTCCGGCAGCCATGCAAGGTTGCGCATCGTGATCAGGCCGAAGACCGGCTGGATCGCCAGCAGAAACCCGATCAGAAGAAAGGCGTTTTTGGGATCGCCGCGCGTCAGGCCTCGCTGCGTCAGATAGGTGAACGCGCCGATCAGACCATAGACCGCAGGATAGCCGCCCAGGAGCGGCGCCTGAGTATCGAAAACAATCAGATAGACAAATGCGCCGCCAATGGCCGCGCCGAAGAACAGCACCAGAATGCGCAGGTTCGGATACACGGGTGCCACGGCATTCCCCAGCGCCAGCGTGAAGACCGCGACGAAGGCCGCGTGGGTGAAACTGCCATGAAGAAACGGATAGGCGATGATGCGTGCGACCTGGCGCAGGGGCCATTCACCGCGGTCGATCATCCAGGCCCAGACGGACTCCGCCACAGCCCAGTCGCGCAGCGCACCAAGCCGCCAGCCCACTGCCTCTCGTCCACCGATCAAACCTGCGGTTCCGGCCTGAAACATCAATTCGATGCCGATGATTACGACGGCCAGTGCCACGACGATGGGTGGCAAGCTGTGAAAAGGACTTTGGTTGCGGGGGTCAAGCATGGCGGCCTCGTTGACGGGGTGTGTCCCGGTGGCTAAGCGATGACCCCATCCAAGGCCACCCCTGCCGGAGCGTTTCGATGCCTGAGACCAAGAACCAGTTCACCCCCCGCGTGTTTTCAGGAATTCAGCCGTCGGGTGGGCTGACGCTGGGCAACTATCTGGGTGCCATCACAAAATTCACAGACTGGCAGAACCGGGGCACGCATCAGACGGTGTTCTGCATGGTCGACCTGCATGCCATCACCGTCCCGCAAGCGCCCGAGACGTTGCGCCACAATACGCGCGAATTATGTGCGGGTTTTCTGGCATCGGGGATCGACCCGGAGCGGAGCATCCTGATCAATCAGAGCCAGGTGCCTGAACATGCGCAACTGGCGTGGATCTTCAACTGTGTCGCCCGCATGGGGTGGATGGGTCGGATGACGCAGTGGAAGGACAAATCCGGCAAGAACGCCGAAGCCGCGTCGCTGGGGCTTTTTGCCTATCCGGCACTGATGGCAGCAGACATCCTGATCTATCATGCGACGCATGTGCCGGTGGGTGAGGATCAGAAGCAACACATTGAATTGACGCGGGATATCGCGGCCAAGTTCAACCATGATTATGGCGTGGATTTCTTCCCGATGACCGAGCCGGTGATCGAGGGGGCGGCAACGCGGATCATGTCGTTGAAGGACGGCACGAAAAAGATGTCGAAGTCCGATCCGGTGGAGGCGAGCCGGATCAATCTGACGGACGATGCCGATGCGATTGCGAAGAAGATAAAGAAGGCCAAGACCGATCCCGACCCCCTGCCCGGCACCGTCGAAGGGCTGGAAGGACGGCCGGATGCGCGGAACCTGGTGAATATTTATGCTGCCTTGTCAGAGAGTTCCGTGGCTGACGTGCTTGCCGCGAATGACGGCAAGATGTTCGGATACTTCAAACAGGACCTGGCGGATCTGGCGGTGACAAAGTTGGCGCCGGTGTCGTCAGAAATGGCCCGGCTGATGCAGGACCCGGCAGAGATCGACCGTATCCTGGCGCGAGGAGCGGAGCGGGCGCGGGAAATCACGGTGCCGATCCTGGAGCGGACCTATGACATTGTCGGGATGGTGCGCTGAGGGCCGGATTTCGGGTTTTCCTGCCGTATTGCGGGTCGGGGGGCGACGGCATCCTGCCCTTTTTTCCGGCATATAACGGGTGTCACCCCCCGTGCACCCCCTGTGCACCCCCCGTTCATATCATCTTGCAGTCGCTTGCGAACGGTCGGGTCGACATGCGCAACACGCTGCGTTCCGGTTTACGCACAGAGGGATTCGCTTGACGGCCATTCCCCGACCCGACTAGAGCCGCGCCCTTCGGTGCGGTTCAGAAGGGATCGAGCATGGCACGACACAGCCCCGCCCTGGGTGTCGATTTCGGCACGTCCAATTCGGCCGCCGGGTATCTTCACGACGGTAAGCCCCGACTGATCGAGATGGGGTTGGGCCAAGCCAGTCTGCCGACCACCTTCTTCTTCGACTTCGAGACCCGGCAGACCCTGACCGGGGAGGCGGCGAACCGCGCGCTGCTGGAGGGGGCCGAGGGGCGGTTCATGCGGGCGCTCAAGCGTGTGCTGGGCACGACGCTGATGCACGAAAAACGCCAGATCCTGAACGAGCGCGTCACCTTCGTCGAGATCATCGCGCGGTTCCTGAACCAGATCAAAACCCGTGCCGAGACTGACACCGGGTTGACCTTCGACCGCGTTCTATCGGGCCGTCCGGTGGTTTTTCACGGAACGGGCGATGCGCGCGAGGCACAGGCCGAGGCGGACCTGCGGGCCTGTTATCTGGCGGCGGGGTTCACATCGGTGGACTTCATGTTCGAACCTGTTGCCGCGGCCATCGCCAGCGGCGCGACCGAGCAATCGGGCGAGGTCGGGCTGATCGTCGATATCGGTGGCGGCACGTCGGATTTCTCGCTGTTCCGGTCGGCTGGGGCGGATGTCGAGATTCTGGCGAGCCATGGCGTTCGCATCGGCGGCACCGATTTCGATCGTGCCATCAGCATCGAGCGGGTGATGCCACTTCTGGGCAAGGGAACGCAGCTGCGCAAGGTGATCGGTCCGGGCCTGCTGACCGCGCCCAACGCGATCTTCAATGATCTGGCAACATGGGAGAAAATACCCTTCCTCTATAACGCGCAGACCCGTCGCGCCGTCGATGAGATGACGCGCCTGTCAGAGGAGCCGGAGAAGCTGGACCGTCTGATTGCCGTTCTCAGGGATGAGCTGGGGCACGATCTGGCCTTCGCGGTCGAACGCGGCAAGATCGACGCGAATGGCGGGATGCAGCAAGCGGGTATTGCGCTGGATCAGATCGAACGGGGGCTTGGGGCACCATTGTCGGCGGATACATTGAGCAAAATTCTGACACCCTGTGCCAGTGAGCTTTGGACCGGCGCGCAGGAGACGCTGCATCTGGCCGGTCTGGACCCGTCGAGAGTCGACCGGGTGATCTATGTCGGCGGGTCCAGCCTGATGTCGATCGTGTCGGACACGATGAAAGCGCTGTTCCCGAACGCATCGCATTCGTTCAGCGATGTGTTTACCGCCGTGACAGACGGCCTTGCGCGGGCGGCGGGGCGTTCCTGATCGACAGGCCTGCGCCCGCCTCAGAGTTTCAGATGACGCGCCCTTGCACCGCGTTCTATGGCGGCGGCATGAAGCGGGTCGATCTCGAACTCATAGCGAATTTCGCGCAAAAGCTCCAACTCGGTCTGGAATACCGTGCCGTCGGCGGCCGCGACGTCGCAGGCCAGTGCATATGCCGTCTCGAAGTGGGTGTCGGGCAGGGCGTCGCGGATCAGGCCGAAGATCGCGTCGAGGCCGTCTTCCTCTTCCAGCAGATCGAAAACGGTTTGCGCGATGGCTTCCATCCGGTCCTCATCGAAGCCCGCGAAAATCGGCAGATGGTTGACGATGGATTGAATCGTCAGAAGCTCGGACGTGCGGATCGTCGCATCGGACGCGGAGACCGTGATCATCAGCGCCACCAAGGCATCCTGACCGGACATGGAGGGTGAAGATGTGTCTTGAGCGGGCATTGGCGTCTCCTTCCTCCAAGGATTTATTGACGACGCCGCACTGCCGCAATAGGTCGGATCGGCTTAAACCCATAGGATGACCCCATGACACGCCTGCGCGACGCCGCAATGACATCGAAGGCCTGGCCATTCGAAGAGGCCCGCAAGCTGGTCAAACGGTATGAAAAAGCCCCGCCGGACAAGGGATATGTCTTGTTCGAGACCGGCTATGGTCCGTCGGGCCTGCCGCATATCGGAACCTTCGGCGAGGTCGCACGCACGACGATGGTGCGGCGTGCATTCGAAATGATTTCGGACATTCCGACGAGACTGATCTGTTTTTCGGACGATCTGGACGGAATGCGCAAGGTGCCCGAGAACGTGCCGGACCCCAAGGCGCTGGCCGGGTATCTGCAGATGCCGCTGACGAAAGTGCCCGATCCGTTCGGAACGCACGACAGTTTCGGCGGGCACAACAACGCGATGCTGCGGCGGTTTCTGGACACCTTCGGCTTTCAGTATGACTTCATCAGCGCGACGGAATTCTATGGCAGCGGGCAGTTCGACGCCGTGCTGTTGCGCGCGGCGGAGCGGTATGACGACGTGATGGCGATCATGCTGAAGTCGCTGCGGGAGGAGCGGCGGCAGACCTATTCGATCTTTCTGCCGATCCATCCCGAGACCGGACGGGTATTGTATGTGCCGATGAAGCATGTGGACGCTGCAAACGGCACGGTGACGTTCGATGACGAGGACGGGCGGGAATGGACGCTGCCGGTCACCGGCGGGAAGGTGAAGTTTCAATGGAAGCCGGATTTCGGGGCGCGCTGGGCGGCCCTGGGCGTCGATTTCGAGATGTACGGCAAGGATCACGCCGCGAATACGCCGATCTATGGCGGCATCTGCCGGGCGCTGGGGGGCCGCGCGCCCGAGAACTTCACCTATGAGCTGTTCCTCGACGCGGAGGGGCACAAGATTTCGAAGTCGTCCGGCAACGGGCTTAGCATCGATGAATGGCTGACCTATGCGGCGACGGAGTCGCTGTCGTATTTCATGTACCAGAAGCCGAAGACCGCCAAGCGGATGCATTTCGACGTGATCCCCAAGGCGGTCGATGAATACCATCAGCAATTGCGCGCCTATCCGGGACAGGACCAGGTGCAGCAGCTGAACAATCCGGTGTTTCACCTCCACGGCGGGCAGGTGCCCGCGTCGGATATGATCGTGCCGTTTTCGATGTTGCTGAACCTGGCATCGGTTGCCGGGGCGGAAGACAAGGACGCACTATGGGGGTTCATCCGGCGGTATGCGCCCGATGCCGACCCCCGGACACATCCGCAGATGGATCGTGCCGCCGAAGGAGCGGTGCGGTATTACAACGATTTCGTGGCACCTGCGAAGGTATACCGCCTGCCGACCGATGCCGAACGCGCGGCATTGGAAGAACTGCGCGACAAGTTGCTTGCGTGGGACGGGGCGGTGGACGACGAAGCGTTGCAGGGGGCGGTTTATGACGTCGGGCGCGAGCGGTTCGATCCGATGCGCGACTGGTTCAAGGCGCTGTATCAGGTGCTTCTGGGGGCCGACCAGGGACCGCGCTTTGGCGGGTTCATCGCGCTGTATGGCGTGGCGGAAACGGCCGATCTGATTGACCGCGCGCTGGCCGGAGAACTTGTCGGAAACTAATCCGCGATTGATCCGTGCCTTCGGTGGTCTAGTTTCAGACGTGCAATTCGGGAGGATACGGTGTGAAGGGATTGATTGCAGGGCTGTTGCTGGCAGCCGGTATGGCGCAAGCCGACGAGGGTGCGATCCGGGGCGCGATCGGCGGCCAGATCGAGGCGTTCAAGGCCGACGACTTCGACACGGCCTTTACCTTCGCCGCGCCCAACATCCGGAGCATGTTCGGAAATGCGGACAATTTCGGCCTGATGGTCCGGCAGGGCTATCCGATGGTCTGGCAACCCGGAACGGTCGAGTTTCTGGGCAGCGAGGACAATGGCGGCGTCTGGACGCAGGAAATCCTGATCACCGACGGGTTCGGGCGACTGCACAGACTGGAATACACGATGGTCGAGACGCCTGACGGCTGGAAAATCGCCGGCGTCCAGATTCTGACGGCCCCGGAAGTCGGCGCCTGACACAAATCAGAACAGAGGCACGTGCGTTAACTCTTCTTTAACCGTGCGTCGTCAGTTTGGCCGTTGTTGAACCGGCTGAAATCGCGTTTGGCACGGAAAACCCTTCTTTTTCGAAGGCCGCTTTCCAGGGTGAAGGGCGACTTTCATCACATTACTCACAGATGAGGACTGTCCCGGCTGAACGCCGCTGGGGCGGTCCTTTTTCATTTTGCGCGACCTGCGGAAGGGGACAGGAATGAACAAGTCGATCACCGAGGGGCTCGTCCTCGCGCCCCCGGCCTTTGCGGCAGGGCTGAATGTCTGGTCCCGGCAGGACGGGCTGTCCGGATCGGATACCTATGACAATTCAGGCAACGCTGTGCTTGTGGCGGTCGATCAGGATTTCGGCGGCTGCCTGGAAATGGTCAAGACCGACAGCGTGCAGAAGCTGCGCTGGATGGGCAATACGCCGATCTTTCCGGGATGTTATTACCGGGTCACGATCCGGGTGAAGGCCATCTCGGGCAATCTGGCCCGCGTCCGTGCCGCCGCCACGCCGGTCAAGGCGAATGGCGACCTGGTGTTTGGCGCGACGACCGCAGGCCCCGAGGTGGCGCTGAGCGCCTATGGCCGGGTCGAAACCGTCAGCGTCATCCTGGGCACGGGTAACCGGGGCGGCGTGAACCTGACGTTTGGCCAGGACGTGGCCTTTACCCATGTCGGCCTTGACCTGGTCGGGCCCAACGGCGGCACGGTGCGTATCGACGACATCGAGGTCGAGGACATCACCAGCGCCTTCCTGCGGACGATGATGGACTGGGTCGACGTGCGCGATTATGGCGCGAAGGGCGATGGCGTGACCGACGATTCCTCGGCCTTCGAGCGGGCGGACGCCGATGCGAACGGACGGGCGGTTCTGGTGTCGTCGGGCACCTATCTGCTGAACAATCACGTGACGTTCAACAGCCCGGTGCGGTTCGAGGGCCGGTGCGAGATGCCGCGGTCGAAGCGGCTGAGCCTTGTGCGGAACTTCGAGATCAACAGCTATATCGACGCCTTCGACGATGAGGAGGAGGGTTTTCGCCGGGCCATCCAGGCGCTCTTCAACTTCACCGACCACGACACGCTGGATCTGATGGGTCGCCGTATCGAGCTGACCGAACCGCTGGACGTGCAGGCGGCGGTCTATGACAAGACAACCTACGCCAATCAGCGGTCGATCAAGAACGGTCAGATCGACGTGCAGAACACCGCCAGTTTCGACACGACGACAGTAACAGCGAGCGGTGACTTCGACCCGTCCAGCCCGCGCGAATTGACCAATGTGCCGAACATTTCTTCCATCGCGGTCGGATCGCTGGTGCAGGGCCCCGTCGGGGTCGGGCGCGAGGTCTATGTCAAATCGACGAACGTCTCTACCGGGGTCATCACGCTGAGCGCCGCGCTCTGGGGCGCGCCGTCGCAGCAGGCCTACACCTTCAGGCGCTTCAAATATGCGCTGGACTTCAGTGGCTTCGACCAGTTGCAACGCTTTGTTCTGGAGGATGTAGAGTTGCTGATGGCGGGACGGTCGTCCGGTATCCTGCTGCCGCCCGCAGGTCTGATTTTCCACATCAAGGATTGTTTCATCAACGGGCCGCGCGACCGTGGCGTGACCAGTCATGGGCTGGGATGTCAGGGTATGCTGATCGACCGCTGCCAGTTCCTGTCGACCGAACAACAGAAGGACGTGTCGGCCCGGCAGACCATCGGTTTCAACGTCAATGCCAACGATACCAAGATCCGCAACAACAGGGCCGTCAAATTCCGCCACTTCGCGGTGCTGGGGGGATCGGGGCACATCGTGACCGGCAACCACTTCTTCCAGGGCGACAACGATACCCTGGGCGAACGCACCGCCGGGATCGTCTTTGCCGACGCACAGGCCAAGACGGTCTTCGTCGGAAATTATGTCGACAACGCCTATCTGGAGTGGACGAACGAACATGACGGCGCGCCCGATTTCCAGTCCGAATTCTCGTTCGGGGGGCTGCAAATTCTGGGCAACATCATTTTCTCGTCAAACGTGCCCAGCAGTTATCGTCCGATCCACATCAAGCCGTTCGGTCAGGGTCACTACATCAACGGGATGACGGTCACCGGCAATAATTTCAAGACGATCCGGGGGCAGTCTCTGGAGCGGGTGGATATGGTCGATACCACCTATGCCGAACTGGACTATGGCCGGTTCACCGATGTGAACGTCCATTCCAACACCTTTCAGGCAGTCGCCAAGCAGTTCCAGAATCCGGTCACGGTGCCTGTGGTCGTGAACACGGCGGCGGCGTCATGGGAAACCGATCTGGCGGATTATATGCCCTTCAAGGGTCGGGCCAAGGTGGTAACGGCGGTCCTGCCCGACGGGGCGATCCGCACCGGCAGTAACGCTGCGGTCTGGACGATGCCCTATGCCAGCGGCAGCATCGGCGCAAACGGTCAGTCGGCGCGGGTCGTCTGGTCCGAAGCGGTGAAGGGAAAGGTCTTCGTCACCGCCCGGTGCGACGCGCCCACCTGACGGCACGAAAGACGGAGACCGGCGTGGCGGCGACCTCTCTCAGGGTTGCCGTCACGCTGCGTTTCAGCGTGGCGGTTCCGCGAATACCCGAAGGTTCGGCTTGCAGGCCCAGAAGCCCTGCAATCATCAGCGCGCGCGGCAGATGCCAGCGGTTGGACACGATCAGAACCGTGACGTCGTCCGGAAGCAGAGCCTTGGCGAACGCGATATTCTCGAACGTATTGGTGGACCGGTCTTCGACCAGGATCGCCCTTTGCGGCAGGCCGAGCGCCAGCGCGACATTGCGGGCCACTTGGCCTTCGGGCGGACCGAAACGGCCGCGTCCGCCGGTGGTGCAGATTGCGGATACGCGCCCCGTCCGCCACAGGTCTACAGCGCGTCGAATGCGCAGATCGAAGGTCGGCGACGGGGTGCCGTCGGACGACACGGCCGCCCCGAGGATCAGGGCGACGGTCTTGGGCGCCACAGGATGCGGCGGGCCATCGGGGGCAGGTCGGAATGGTGTCATTGGTCCTTCATGTCGGCAAGCTTTGCATCTGCGCAAGGGTCGCTGGACGCGGTGATGCCGCACCCCTATCGTCGATGCGACCAAGGGTACGATACAGACTGGGAATGACATGGCTTTCGGCAAGGTGATCCGCACGTATTTCGATGGCACATGGCATGACGGCGATGTCCCGGTGATGCGTGCCGCCGATCATGGCATGTGGCAGGGATCGTCGGTTTTCGACGGCGCCCGCAGGTTCGAAGGCGTGACCCCCGATCTGGACCGTCACTGCGCCCGCGTGAACCGCTCCGCCGAGGCGCTGATGCTGACCCCGACGCAGACGCAGGACGCGATGGTCGAGGCGATCCGCGAAGGGCTGGAGGGTTTCGCCCCCGATGCCGCGATTTACATTCGTCCGATGTACTGGGGCATCCACGGAAGCGAGCTGGGGCTGGTGCCGTCGGGCGAGGAAACCGGTTTCGCCATCTGTCTGGAGGAAGTGCCGATGCACGCGCCCGACAGGACCACGACCCTGACCACGACGCGTTTTCGCCGTCCGGTGCTGGAGGATGCGGTCTGCGATGCCAAAGCGGGGTGTCTGTATCCCAACAACGCCCGCATGCTGGCTGAAGCGCAGCGCGCCGGGTTCGGCAACGCGCTGGTCGCGGATGCGCTGGGCAACGTGGCGGAATCGGCCACGTCGAACGTCTTCATGGTGCGCGACGGCGAAGTTTTCACCCCCATCGCCAACGGCACGTTCCTTGCCGGGATCACCCGCGCACGTCACATCGCCAATCTGGCCCGCGACGGGGTCACCGTGCATGAAGACGTGCTGACCTTCGACGACATCCGGAACGCGGATGAAGTGTTCCTGTCTGGGAACCTGACCAAGGTCACGCCGGTCACGGCCTTCGATGACCGCCAGTATCAGGTCGGCCCCGTCACGCGTCGGGTGCGGGACATGTATTGGGACTGGGCGCTCTCGGCGGCATGATCCTGCGATTGCTCCGTGTGTTGCCGTTGATCGTTACGGTGACGGCAACTGTCTGGGCGCTTTCGACAAATCCGTTGGCACGGCCTTTCGTGGATCGGACCGCAAACGACCTGCGCATCGCGTTGGAGCGAAAGGTCAGTCGCGCGGCAACGTCGGATTGGATCGAGGGCGCGCTGGCCGATGCCGTTACGACCCGAGACGTCGACCGGGCACGGATGCTGATGGATCTGAGTGCCGATCTGAAACGGCCCGTCGATACCCGTTCGGCCGAAGCCATGATCGACGCACGTTCGGGTTGGATCACCATGGCCGCCGATTGCGCGGCCTGTATGGCGGACGTATCGACCTGTCCCACACTGACCCAGGTCGCCGCATGCGCCGTCCCGTTCGAGATGTCGCCGCTGGGCGATCTGAATGCGCTGCGTCGCGCCGGCGTCGCATGGGTTGGCGACAGGCCGGTGGACGAGTTGGATGCGGGTCTGGCGCTGGTCGGCCTGGCGGCGACGGGGGCCATTGTGGTTTCCGGCGGATCGTCGGTCACGATCAAGGCGGGCACAGGCCTTTTGCGACTGGCGCGCCGAATGGGATCGGTCACACCGGATCTTGCCCGGATGCTGCGGCTGCCCGTTCGCTGGTCGCGGGTGGACGAGGTGATGACGGGCGTCGCCCGCCTGGAGGACGCGATTGACGCGCCTGCACTGGCGCGTATCCAGTCGCTGGCGGGCGATCTGGGCCGGGTGGCCACCGCCACATCGCCCGCCGAAGCGTTGCGTCTGGCGCGCTTCGTGGACACGCCGGAAGATGCGGCGAAACTGGCCCGCGTGGCCGAGGCCGCCGGCCCCCGCACCACGCGCAGTTTTGCGGTATTGGGCAAGACCCGCGTATTTCGCGCGACCGTCAGGCTTGGCCGGATGGCGGCGGGAACGTTGCTTCTGATCTGGCTGACGGCCGCGCAGATCGCGGTCATCATCGGCACGCGGCTCAGCGGTATTGTCCTTCGGGGCCTGTTGCGCCCTGTGATTGTCGCACCAACCCGGTGGACAGAACCGCCCGCGCAAGGCAATGCTGAAAGCCATTGAAACGACGACCGGGGCACCCATGCGCAAGTTTCTCGTCATCCTGGATGACAGTCGAGAATGTCTGAACGCGATGCGTTTCGCATCGCTGCGGGCAGAACATACTAGCGGCGGCATCGAGGTCCTTTCGGTGATCCCGCCGGACGAATTCAACCACTGGATCGGCGTCGGCGACATCATGCGCGAGGAAGCCCGCGAACGCATCGTCGCCCACTTCGAGGTTTTCGCAAAGTGGATGCGCGACAAGCACGGGCTGGAACCTCATCTGGTGATCCGCGAGGGGGAACCGGTGACCGAAATTCTGGCACAGGTCACGGAAGATCCGGAGATTGGCGTGCTGGTTCTGGGCGCGTCAGCGGAAGGCAAGGGTCCGGGCCCACTTGTGACGCAACTTGCACGATCGGCGGGCAGTCTTCCGGTACCGATCACCATCGTGCCAGGCACATTGTCCAAGGAGCAGCTGGAAGATATCGCGTGACAGCCCGCCCGAGACCCTGATGCTTCGCTGATCCAGTTTAGAACGGTTCCAGATCGTTGACATCGGGGGATCGGAGGCTCACATTAGAGTCCAACCCGGAGGCACCCTCATGTTCATCCAGACCGAAACCACACCGAACCCCGCAACCCTGAAATTCCTGCCGGGTCAATCCGTGCTGGACTCGGGCACTGCCGATTTCCCGACCGCCGAAGCCGGGGAAAAGTCGCCGCTTGCACGTCGCATTTTCGCCATCGGCGGTGTGACCGGCGTGTTCTTCGGCAATGATTTCGTCACCGTGACCAAGGACGACGGAACCGAATGGGACCATGTGAAGCCTTCCATTCTGGGCGCCATCATGGAGCATTTCCAGTCGGGTGATCCGATCATGGAGGGCGAGGCCGAGGCTGCGCACGGTGCCAATCACGCCGAAGAAGACAGCGCCATCGTCGGCCAGATCACCGAGCTGCTGGACACCCGCGTCCGTCCCGCCGTGGCCCAGGATGGGGGTGACATCACCTTCCACGGGTTCGAGCGGGGGGTGGTCTATCTGCAGATGAAGGGGGCCTGCGCGGGTTGCCCTTCGTCGACCATGACCCTGAAGATGGGGATCGAGAACCTGCTGCGGCACTATATTCCCGAAGTGCTGGAGGTTCGCCCCGTTGGTCTGTGACCATGGCGAGCGTTGACCGGCTGACCCTGGGGTTCGATACTTCGGCCGCGCATTGCGCGGCCGCTTTGGTGTCGGGCGACAGGGTTCTGGCGCATCGGATCGAGGAAATGCGCAAGGGTCAGGCGGAACGCCTTATGATCCTTCTGCAAGAGGTTCTGGCCGAGGCAGGTGTCGACTGGGCCGAACTCGCAGCGCTGGGTGTCGGTACCGGGCCGGGCAATTTCACCGGAACCCGGATTTCGGTAGCCGCCGGGCGTGGCCTTTCGCTGGGGCTGGATATTCCCTGCGAGGGAGTGAGCCTGCCGGATGCCTATGCCGACGGGCGCGACGTGGTCGTCTGCCTGCCTGCGCCGCGCGATCTGGTCCATCTGGCATATCGCGGAGAGGTCATCGTCATGCCGCCCACGGGCCTTCCGGCCGATTGGTTGGCTCCGCTGACCGGACCGGCTGCGGAAAGGGTGGCGACGGCGACCGGACGCGCTGTCCTCCCTACACCCGACCTTGCCCCGCAGATCGCACGCCTTGCCGCTTGCCGCGCCGGGCGGGACCGTCCGCGCGCCGCACCGGTCTATCTGCGACCCGCCGATGCCGCGCCCGCGTCCGACCTGCCGCCGGTCATCCTGCCGTGACGCCAAAGAAGATGGCCGCCCTGCACGCGCAGGCCTTCGACGGGTCGGCGCGCTGGTCCGCCGAAAGCTTCACCGCGATGCTCGACAGGTCCGACACGATCATCGTGAGCGGGAACGATGGCTTCGCGCTGGGCCGCGTCATGGCCGATGAGGCGGAGCTTCTGACGATCGTGGTCGCATTGGCACAACGGGGTCAGGGCACCGCCCGCACCCTGTTGAGCGATTTCGATCGCGAGGCGCGCAAACTGGGCGCGACGCAGGCGTTTCTGGAAGTCGCTGCCGACAATGCCCCCGCCCGCGCGCTTTATGCCGCGACCGGCTGGATACAGGTCGGCTTGCGGCCCGGTTATTATGACGGCACAGACGCCCGTCTGCTGCGCAAGACCCTTTGACCACAGGTCATAGCCGACAGACTCAGGTTGACCTTCCGCCGTCCCTGCGGCCTTATCCCATGCATCAATGGTGACGTGGCCCCTTCGGGGTGCAAACAATAACGTCCGTTCGACGGGAGAGACCAATGACCATCAACAAGACCCTCATGGGTGCCGTGGCAACCATAGCCCTGACGGCCGGAACGGCCTTCGCCGAGCCCGGCCTGATCATCGACCTTGGCGGCAAGTTCGATAAATCTTTCAATGAATCCGCTTACAACGGCGCACAACGCTGGGTCGAGGAGACCGGGGGCGACTACTCCGAGACCGAACTGGCCAACGAAGCCCAGCGCGAACAGACCATGCGCCGCATGGCCGAACGCGGTGCGAACCCCGTCGTCGTTCTGGGCTTCGCCAATGCCTCGACCCTCGAAGTCGTCGCGCCCGACTATCCGGACACCGAGTTCGTGATCGTTGATATGGTCGTCGATCAGCCCAACGTGAAATCGGTCGTCTTTGCCGAACATCAGGGCAGCTATCTGGTCGGCATGATGGCCGCCATGGCGTCCGAGACGGGCACCGTGTCCTTCATCGGCGGCATGGACGTCCCCCTGATTTCCAAGTTTGCCTGTGGCTATGCCCAGGGTGCCAAGGCCGCAGACCCGGATGCCAATGTCATCGTCAATATGACCGGCACGACACCCACCGCATGGAATGACCCGGTCAAGGGTGCCGAACTGACCCGCAGCCAGATCAGCCAGGGTTCCGACGTGGTGTTCGCCGCCGCCGGTGGCACCGGGATCGGTGTGCTTCAGGCCGCTGCAGATGCCGGTATCCTTTCGATCGGTGTCGACAGCAACCAGAACTACCTGCACCCGGGCCAGGTTCTGACATCGATGGTCAAGCGCGTGGACAACGCCGTCTATGACGCCTTCACCAAGGGCGCCGCGGGTGAGCTGGAGACCGGCATTTCGGTCATGGGACTCGATAACAACGGCGTTGGCTTCGCGATGGACGACAACAACGCGGATCTGGTCACCCCGGAAATGGTCGCCGCCGTCGAAGAGGCCAAGGCCAAGATCATCGCAGGCGAAATCGAAGTCCACGACTTCACAACGGACGGCAGCTGCCCCGCCTACTGAGGCAGCGACACCGACAAGACCGGACGGGGCCCTTCGGGGCCTCGTTCCCGTATCACGACCGGCCGGGGGATGGGCATGGACGAGACACTTGCGATCGAACTGCGCGGCATTTCCAAGGCGTTCGGGCCGGTGCAGGCGAACAAGGACATCTCAATCCAGGTCAAACGCGGAACCATTCATGGCATCATCGGCGAGAATGGCGCGGGCAAGTCGACGCTCATGTCGATCCTTTACGGATTTTACAGGGCCGACTCGGGTGAGGTATTCATCGGCGGCAAGAAAACCGAAATTCCCGATAGTCAGGCCGCCATCGACGCTGGCATCGGCATGGTGTTCCAGCATTTCAAATTGGTCGAGAACTTCACCGTTCTGGAGAATGTCATTCTGGGCGCCGAAGACGGCAGGCTGCTGAAGCCGTCGCTGGCGAAGGCCCGCAAGCTGCTGAAGAAGCTGGCAGACGATTACGAGATGGACGTCGACCCCGACGCCATCATCGAGGACCTGGGCGTCGGTCAGCAGCAGCGCGTCGAGATCCTGAAGGCGCTGTATCGCGAAGCCGATATTCTGATCCTGGATGAACCGACGGGTGTGCTGACTCCCGCTGAAGCCGACCACCTGTTCCGTATTCTGAAAGGTCTGCGCGACGAGGGGAAAACGATCATCCTGATCACCCACAAACTACGCGAGATCATGGAGATCACCGACACCGTGTCCGTGATGCGGCGCGGCGAGATGACCGCGACCGTCAAGACCGCCGAGACCTCGCCCGAACAGCTGGCCGAGCTGATGGTCGGCCGCAAGGTCTTGCTGCGGGTGGACAAGACGCCTGCCACACCCGGCGCTGTCGTGCTGGAGGTCGAGAACCTGCGGGTGGTCGACGACCGAAACGTCGAGCGTCTGCGCGGCATCGACCTGACCATCCGGGCGGGCGAAGTGCTGGGCATCGCGGGCGTATCCGGCAACGGACAGTCGGAATTGCTGGAGATTCTGGGCGGCTATGCCAAGGGCACCGGCGTGATCCGTGTGAACGGCCAGCAGATCGACATCACCGGGTCCGCGTCCGACGCGCGCACCCGCCGCGCGCGCGGCATCGCCCATGTGCCCGAAGATCGGCAGCGCGAAGGTCTGATCATGGATTACCGGGCGTGGGAAAATATCGGCTTCGGGTATCATGATGACCCGAAATTCAACTCGGGCCTGCTGATGCATAATTCGGCGCTCAAAACCGACTGTGTCGACAAGATGGAGCGGTTCGACGTCCGCCCGCCAGACCCGAATCTTGCCGCCAAGAACTTCTCGGGCGGCAATCAACAGAAGATCGTGCTGGCCCGCGAAATCGAGCGAAACCCCGACCTTCTGCTGATCGGCCAGCCCACCCGCGGCGTCGATATCGGCGCCATCGAGTTCATCCACCAGCAGATCGTCGCCCTGCGCGATCAGGGCAAGGCGATCCTTCTGGTCAGCGTTGAGCTGGACGAGATCATGGCTCTGTCCGACCGCATTGCCGTCATGTTCGATGGCCGGATCATGGGAGAACGTTTGCCGTCCGAGACCAATCAGGGCGAGCTTGGACTGTTGATGGCGGGCATCACGGAGGATGCGGCATGAACGACGCCATGCCGAAATGGGCCGACATCGTCCTGATCCCACTTATCAATCTGGCTCTGGCACTGTTCGTTTCGGGGCTTGTCGTGGCGCTGATCGGCAAGAACCCGTTCGAGGCATTGTATATCCTCGTGAACGGATCGGTCGGATCGGCCTATGGCTGGGGCTACACGCTGTTCTATGCCACCAATTTCATTTTTACCGGCCTGAGCGTCGCGGTCGCGTTCCACGCGCGTCTGTTCAATATCGGCGGCGAAGGTCAGGCGGCATTGGGCGGGCTGGGCGTGGCCCTGGTCGCGCTCTCCATCGACTGGCCGCACTGGGCACTGGCCCTGCCCGCCGCCGTGATCGGGGGAATGATCTTCGGCGCGCTCTGGGCTGCCGTACCAGCCTACCTTCAGGTCCGGCGGGGCAGTCACATCGTCATTACGACGATCATGTTCAACTACATTGCCGCCGCGCTGATGGTCTATCTGCTGGCCAATGTGCTGAAAGTGCCGGGCAGCGCCTCGCCCGAAACCGCGCGTTTCATCGAAGGCGCGCGCCTTCCCAATGCGGCTGATATTCTGCCGTGGGTCGGCTTTTCCAGATCCACGCCGCTGAACGTCAGCTTTCTGGTCGCGGTTCTGGCCTGTATCGGGGTCTATTTCCTGATCTGGCGGACCCGCCTGGGCTATGAAATCCGCGCTTTCGGCCATTCGGAACCCGCTGCGCTCTATGCCGGTATCTCTCCTGTCAGGATCACCATGCTCGCGATGCTTATTTCGGGCGGTCTGAGCGGGTTGATGGCGATCAATGCCGTCATGGGCGAGGCGGAACGTCTGGTGCTGGACCCGGTACAGGGCGCGGGATTCGTCGGCATTGCGGTCGCGCTGATGGGTCGGTCGCATCCACTGGGCGTGTTCATCGCGGCGCTGCTGTTCGGGGCGTTGTATCAGGGAGGAGCCGAACTGACGTTCGAGATGAACGGCATGACGCGCGAAATGATCCTGGTGATTCAGGCGCTCGTGATCCTGTTTACCGGCGCGCTGGATAACATGGTGCGATCGCCGGTTGAACGAATGTTCCTGTCGCGGAGACGTCAGCCCGAGGCGCCGCTGCCGACCACACCGTTGCAACCGGGCGGCCATCCAGACGATGCGAAGATCGAGCCATGAGCGGCCCTTTGCACGTCCTTTCCGGTCCGCTGCCGCATCCAGGCATGCACCAACCATCTGCGGCCTTCCGCCTCGCCACCGACAGGAGCTGACATGGACTTCCTCGGCGTCATTCAACTGCTCGACTCCTCGCTGCGTCTTGCGACACCGCTTCTTCTGGCCTGTCTGGCAGGCCTGTTCAGTGAGCGGGCAGGAATTTTCGACATCGGGTTGGAAGGCAAGATGCTGGCCTCGGCGTTCTTTTCGGCGGCGGTCGCCAGTTATACCGGCAGCGTCTGGATCGGTCTGATGGCGGGTATCGGCGCGTCATTGGTGCTGGCGGCGATCCACGGTGTTGCGTCCATAACTTTCCGCGGCAACCAACTGATTTCGGGCGTGGCGATCAACTTTCTGGCGTCCGGCCTGACCGTCGTGATCGGCGAAGCATGGTTTTCGCTGGGCGGACGGACCCCGCAACTGGAAGGCGCGGCACGGTTCCAGGAAATCACCCTGCCCTTTGCCAATGCGGTTCGCGATGTCCCCTATCTGGGGCCGATCTACGCGGACTTTCTGTCGGGCCATTCGATCCTCGTCTATGTCGCGCTGGCCCTTGTCCCGATCACTTGGTGGGTATTGTTCCGCACCCGGTTCGGCCTGCGCCTGCGCGCGGTTGGCGAAAATCCTGCAGCGGTGGATACTGCGGGCGTCAGCGTCGTGGGCTTGCGATATGCCGCGGTGATGATCTGCGGTGTGCTCACCGGCATCGCCGGGGCCTATCTGGCGACCGCCCTGTCGGCAGGCTTCGTCAAGGAGATGTCGGCCGGACGCGGGTTCATCGCGCTGGCCGCGCTGATCTTTGCCAAGTGGCGGCCCTGGTATGCTTTGGGGGCGACGCTGCTGTTCGGCTTGCTGGAGGCCCTGGGCAACCGGTTCCAGTCGCTGGACCTGTTCGGCATCCCGATCCCGACGCAGTTCATGCAGGCCCTGCCCTATATTCTTACTGTCGTGATCCTGGCCGGGTTCGTCGGTCGGGCCATCCCGCCGCGCGCCGGGGGGGAGCCCTATGTCAAGGAACGCTGAAACCCTGACCACCCTGATCCGCGACCGGGCCGGGGTCGAGGCACCGCGTCTGGGTCTGATCCTCGGGTCCGGCCTGGGTCATCTGGCGGAGCAGGTCGAGGGCGTCGCCATCGACTATGCCGACCTGCCCGGTTTCCCCCATGCGGGCGTGTCCGGGCACAATCCCAGGCTGGTGATCGGCGATCTGGGCGGGACGCGCGTTGCCGTCTTCGGCGGGCGGACGCATTATTACGAACAGGGACGTGCCGATGCGATGCGCCTGCCGCTGGAGGTCCTGGCAAAATTGGGCGCCGAGGGTATGATCGCCACCAACGCCGCAGGCAGTCTGCGCCCGGACATGCCGACCGGATCTCTGATGCTTCTGTCGGACCACATCAATTTTTCGGGACTGAACCCCCTGATCGGAGAGCCGACCGATCGCAGATTTGTCCCGATGGGCGATGCCCACGATCCTGCCTTGCGTGCCGCGCTGCGCAATGCGGCACAGGCCGAAGCGGTCGAGATGCACGAAGGAGTCTATGCCTGGTATTCCGGCCCATCTTTCGAGACGCCCGCCGAAATTCGTGCGATCCGCGTACTGGGTGCCGATGCCGTGGGCATGTCCACGGTGCCGGAAATCATACTGGCCCGGTTCCTGGGGATGAAGGCAGCTGCGATCTCGACCATCACCAACATGGCGGCGGGACTGAGCGACGAAGCGATCAGCCACGACCACACCAAGGCCATGGCCCCTATCGGAGCGGCCAAGCTGGAGCGGGTGCTTCATCGGTTTCTGAGTGAACCGGACTAGCCGGACAATGTGGCCAGTCACACCTTTGGCTTAGGTCCAGAAGGGGAAGTTTACGTCGTCTCGGGGTTTTCAATCCGGCAGGGGGTTTGACCGCCTGCCCCCAATCTTGTTTAGGGGTGATATCCACCGCATGAGGTGCCCCTTGCAGATATATCTTCCGATTGCCGAAGTTTCGGTCAATGCCTTCCTTCTTTTAGGATTGGGTGGACTGGTAGGCATCTTGTCCGGCATGTTCGGCGTGGGTGGCGGTTTTCTGATGACGCCACTCCTTTTCATGATCGGCATCCCCCCAGCCGTCGCCGTCGCGACCGAGGCGAACCAGATTGTCGCCTCGTCCTTTTCCGGCGTTCTGGCGCATTTCAAGCGAAAGACGGTGGATTTCCGAATGGGGCTGGTCCTGCTCGTCGGGGGTCTGATCGGGGCCGCGGTCGGCGTTCAGGTCTTCGCCATACTGCGCGAACTCGGGCAGGTGGATCTGCTGGTCAAGCTGTCCTACGTGCTCTTTCTGGGTGTGATCGGCGGACTAATGTTCCTCGAGTCCCTGAACTCCATCCGCAGGGCCCGCAGCGCAGGCCCTGCGCCCAGAACGGTGCGCCGTCAGCGAAGCTGGATTCACGCACTTCCGTTCAAGATGAAGTTTCGAACATCCGGCCTTTATATCAGCGTGATCCCCCCGGTTATCGTCGGCTTGCTGGTCGGTGTTCTGGCCGCGATCATGGGCGTCGGCGGAGGGTTCATCATGGTGCCCGCGATGATCTATCTGCTGGGAATGCCCACCAAGGTCGTCGTCGGCACATCGTTGTTCCAGATCATTTTCGTCACCGCTTTCGCGACAATGCTGCATGCCACGACCAACTATACCGTCGATATGGTGCTGGCCGTCCTGCTGCTGCTGGGCGGCGTCGTGGGTGCACAGATCGGAACGCGAATCGGCGTCAAAATGAAAGCCGAGCAGCTTCGCATCCTGCTGGCTATCCTGGTTCTGGTGGTCTCCGGCAAGCTGGCGCTGGACCTTCTGATCGAGCCGGCCGAACTGTATTCGGTCGGTTTCGGAGGTCAGGAATGATCCGCCTTCTGCTGATCCTGCTGGTCGCGGGCCTGCCGCTTCGCGCCGAAGAAATCGTGGCTGACCTGAGTCAGGATCGCATTTCGATATCGACCAACTTCGATGGCTCCGAAATTCTCGTGTTCGGCGCCATCAAGCGCAATGCGCCACAGCCGGTCGGGACCGACATGGCCGTCATCATTACCGTAACCGGCCCGCGCGAGAACATCACGGTCCGACGCAAGGCGCGGCGGTTCGGCATCTGGGTCAACACAGACTCGCGCGAAGTGAATGGTGCACCGAGCTTCTATTCCGTGTCGTCGTCGATTCCGCTGTCCCGTGCGCTGACCCCCGCGGAAGATGACCGCTGGCGCATCACCACGGCCAGCGCCCTGACCGCGCCGGACATGACCACGATGACGGATAACGACCCGGAATTCCTCGAGGCGCTGATCCGTGTCAACACGGCGGCGGGCACCTATGGAACCGCCGAAGAATCGGTGCAGGTCCGGGACTCGACGCTCTTTTCCGCGGATATCGCACTGCCTGCGGACCTGACCGAAGGCAATTACAACACCCGCATCTTTCTGACCCGCAACGGCGAGGTCGTGGACAGCTATGCGACGTCGATCTACGTTCAGAAGGTCGGGCTGGAACGCTGGATCTATGCGCTCGCCAATGACGAACCGATCCTCTATGGGCTTCTGTCGCTGTTCATCGCCATCGTCGCCGGCTGGGGGGCCAGCGCGGTCTTCCGCCTGTTCAAGAACTAGCACACGTCAGCCGCGCCCGGCCCCATAGGGCGTCGCGCTCGCCACGATCGTCATGGTCAGCACGTTCGTTTCTTCGGGCACCGACGCCATGTGCAGGACGGCCAGAAAGAGTTTCGTCGTGGCCGCCCCGATGCCCGATGATGCACCGGTGATGAGGATGCTTTTCAGGCGTCGTCGCTTTGCCGTTCCAGGGTCAGGGCCACAGGCTCCACCCGCAGGTCCGATGTATCCAGCGGCACCCTGGGCATCGCCAGCGCGTAACGTTTCACCCAGATCAACCGGGTGACTGCGCGGGTGATGGCGACATAGGCCAGACGTTTCCAGAGCTGCTGCCCCGCCTCCATCCGACCGGCCCGGCTCGCGGCATAAAGATCGGGCGCGAAAACCTGCACGCTGTCCCACTGGGACCCCTGCGCCTTGTGGGTCGTGACGGCCGCCCCGTGCAGAAACGCCGCTCCCATGCGAGCGGCAAAGGGCAGGAAAGGCTCTTCTTCGTCGGGGTGTTCGATCTTGACGATACTGCTGACCGAAATTTCCGGGTCGGGCGCGCCGACAACGTGCAGTTTGGAAAACCCCGGCTTGCGACCCGGCCCCAGATAGACGACCTGCGCCCCCTTGATCAGGCCCCGCGCTTCAAGGTCGATCCGGCGCTTGCGATGTTTCAGGGGCAGTTCCAAACCGTCGCAGATCAACGGCTCACCCGGCAGCAAGTGGGTATCGTCGGCCCCGTGCGCCTGCCGGAAAGCGCGGATCAGGCGGATGCGGGTTGCATTGCGCCAGACCAGAACAGGCGACCGCGCCATCAGATCACTGTCGACCCGGCCTGCGACGACGACGCGATCGTCCCTGGCCGCCGCCGCTTCTATCATCTGTTCGAAGCTGTGGAAATCGAGAGCCGGGTCGCCCAGCGCGTGTGCCAGGTCGAGGATCGGGTTGTCGGCCTCTTGTCGATGCACCCGCTCCAGATGCAGATGATCGGTGCCTGAAAAGCGGTCGAAGACCATCCGCCCGGACTGGTTCACCGGGGCCAGCTGCGCCGGGTCGCCGAACAGCACGAGGGTCGGGAATATCTCTTTCAGATCTTCGTACTGCTTGTCGTCCAGCATCGAGGATTCGTCGACAAATCCGATGTCCAGCGGGGCTTCGCGGCGTTTCCAGCCGGTTATGAAATCCGACCCGCGCAACCCGGCGGAGGCCAGAGCACCGGGCACCGATGACGTCTCGTCATAGACCCGTTTGGCGCGGTCGAGCATTTCGTCGCTGATTCCCTCGACCTCGGGCCGGTCGGCGTCGCCCGCCAGCCACTCGGCGATCCGCTCGTACTGCGGGTCATAGACCGGGGTATAGAGGATGCGATGGATCGTCGTGGCGGGCACACCCCGCGTGCGCAGGACTGACGCCGCCTTGTTGGTGGGGGCCAACACCGCCAGCGTGCGCTTGTCCTTGCGCTTGCGTTCATAGTCACCCGACACCAGATCAAGACCCGCTTCGCGCATCGACTTGACCAATTCGGCAAGCAGCAGCGTCTTGCCCGACCCGGCCCGACCCGTCACCGCCAAAACGCGGCTGTCTTCATCGGGCCGCTCCGATGCCCAGCCGTCGGCCAGGGAAATGCCGCTGTCGGACAGAATGTCGGCAATGCGGTCCCAGGCTTCGGCCTGATCGCTGGAGAGTTGGGGGGCGGGATCGCTCATCGCCCCCTTCTATAGCCTCAGGCGCGGACGGGAAGGGGCAGGACGTCGCCCAGTTGCGCCTCGTACCAGTCGCGCGAGGCCCGCGCGGAAATGCCGGTCGCCCCGCAAAGCAGGTCGTGCGTCTGATCCGAGAACGTCCATATCCCGGCGGAGATGCCATCGGCACTTCTCAAGACTTCGGGCGGCCAGCCAAGACGTCGATAGATGCGCACCATCGGAAAGTCGAAAACGCCGACGGCATGGGACAACCCCATGCCCAGCCCCAGTTCGCTCGCCGCCAGCAAGAGCCGTCGCGTCACGGTGCCATCAGAGCTGGGCGACAAGCAAAAGCGGGTGCATTCCCAGATCAGCCGGTCGCGGATCGGCCGCCCGCCGGTCAGGTGCGGGAATACGTCGCGCAGCATCGTCGGACCTGTTGTCGGCAGAAACCGCAGCGACCCGGCATGGCCGCCCGTGGCGTCTTCGGCGATGACATACAGCGGATCGAGGGCGTCGAATTCATCCGTTTCCCAGCCCAGCGGGTCGACAATGACGTCCCAACCCATTCGATCGCGGAACTGGGCTGTCCTGTCGCGGAACATCGCGGATGACAGATCGCAGTGCTCGTCCAGTTGCGAGCCAAAGAGATAACGGATCATCGTGCGGTCCTTCCGGTCGTTGATGACGGAAGGGATTCAGCCCGAGCAGGTTAAAAGACGGTAAGCGGTCGGCAGCTCGGAAAATACGGAACGGCCCCGCGTACGGTATCACGGGTCACAGGCCGATCAGGCCGCGCGACAGGGCACTGGCGACGGCATGCGTGGTATTGAGCGCGCCCAGTTTGAACCGGGCGCTTTCGATATAGACCCGCAAGGTATGCTCGCTGATCTTCAGACGCTCCGCCGCCTGTGCGCGCGATCGCCCGGCGGCCAGAAGGGTCAACGCATCGGTTTCGCGTGGCGACAGCGACTGATGGGGGACATGACCCTCGCCCTCCAGCGCCAGCGCGCGTTCGTTGATGTAATGTGCGGCCAGCAACAGGTCGTGCATGTTCTGGCGGATGAACCGCCCCCAACTGTCATCCCCGGTCTTGTGATTGACGGTAAACAGCGCGAACTGCCCCGACGGCCCACGTATGGGCAGACTGACCCCCTGATTTCCAAGGCCGTTCGCCAACCCTTCGCCCAGAAGCGTCCGGGCCGGGCGACCCGACCAGTCGAGAGTCTTCCAGTCGATCGGCCTGAACCCGCGAAAGCAGGACAGGACAACGGGGTCTATGGTCTGAAAATTCTCGGCGACATAGGTATCGACCCATTCGGGCGCATAGGTCAGTGCGGCCCACTGCGCACCGCTGGATTTTACCGAATGGTAGACGAGATGTTCGACCTCATAGGCGTCGCGCAGGTCGAAAACGGTTTTTTGAAGATCGCAAAGACTGGTGGTTTTACCCAACCGCTCCAGCATGTCGTCCAGTTTCCGCGCCATCCGGCCCCGCCTGCGTTCCGGGCGACGGAGCGATTTCGAGGGCGGCCACGACGAGCGCCTCCTCCAGCTGATCTGCCAGAACAGGCATGGCATTGGCCCGAGCGAAACCGCGAAGATCGCCCAATACGTCGATGATCCATTCCTTCGACATCCGACATTCCTTTCACGGAGGTTAATGAATGATTAACCACAGCTTAGTCGGGGCAGATGACGTGGGGATATTCGCGGATTCCTCCTCCCCCGATCTGGTGGGGTGCCGGAGTGCAACACTCTGACCCTGCAAGCCCGCTGGAACGAAATACGAACATTTTGAACCCTGTCCTGGTGGTATTCGACAGAATCGGTTCGGTCAGGTGGACGGGCCTGCCTCGATCACGTCTTCCAGGGTTCGCAAACCTGTCACCGGAGCCTGAACCAGCACCGCCATGTTGCCGGGCTTATGTTCGTTGCGCCGCATTTTCATGTGAGCCTCGGGCAAATCCGACCATTCGAAACATTCGGACATGCAAGGGTCCAGCCGACGCTCCACCATCAGCTTGTTGGCCGCCGCCGCCTGCTTCAGGTGTGCGAAATGGCTGCCCTGTAACCGCTTCTGGTGCATCCACATGTAACGGACATCGAAAGTCAGGTTATATCCGGTCGTCCCGGCGCAGATCACGACCATTCCGCCTTTCTTGCAGACGAACGTCGATACCGGGAACGTCGCCTCACCGGGATGTTCGAACACCATATCGACGTTGTTGCCCTTGCCGGTGATGTCCCAGATCGCCTTGCCGAACTTTCGCGCCTCGGTGAACCAAGTGTTGTATTCGGGCGTATTGACAGTGGGCATCTGGCCCCAGCAATTGAAATCGTTGCGGTTCAGCACGCCCTTGGCACCCAGTCCCATGACGAAATCGCGCTTGCCCTCGTCGCTGATGACACCGATGGCATTGGCCCCGGCGGTATTGATCAGCTGAATGGCATAGCTGCCAAGCCCGCCCGACGCGCCCCAGACCAGAACGTTCTGGCCGGGCTTCAGGTCATGCGGTTCGTGCCCGAACAGCATCCGGTAGGCAGTGGCCAGTGTCAGGGTGTAACAGGCCGATTCCTCCCACGTCAGGTGCTTGGGGCGCGGCATCAACTGCTGCGATTGGACGCGGGTGAACTGGCTGAAGCTGCCGTCCGGCGTCTCGTATCCCCAGATCCGCTGCGAGGTCGAGAACATCGGGTCACCGCCGTTGCATTCCTCGTCGTCGCCGTCGTCCTGATTGCAGTGAACGACGACCTCGTCCCCGACCTTCCAGCGTTTCACCTTGTCACCGACCGCCCAGACGATGCCCGATGCGTCGGATCCGGCGATATGATACGGGGCCTTGTGGCCGTCGAACGGACTGATCGGGACACCGAGCGCGGCCCAGACACCGTTGTAATTCACGCCCGCGGCCATCACGAGGACCAGCACATCGTGGCTGTCCAAGGCGGGAACGTCCACGATTTCCTGTTGCATCGCCGTGTCGGGTTCGCCGTGACGTTCCTTGCGAATGGTCCAGGCATACATCTGCTTTGGCACATGGCCCATCGGGGGCATCTCGCCCATTTCGTAAAGATCCTTGGCCACCGCGTCATAGGTCGGCGGTGTAGCGTGCGTATCCAGAGCCATTTCGGTCATCTCCATCATGCCGCAGCGCGGAATTCTTCGCGCTGCATTGCAGTGAAAATAACAAGGTGCACGTAACTTTCCAACCCCGAAAAGTTCCTTCACGTAATTTTATGTCTCATTAACTTTCTGCATCGGCAAAGTATTCGCGTAGTAAGCAATCACCGGCAGCCAGTCCTCGGCGAGGACAATCCGATCACCGTCGAGTCGCAACGCCTTTCTAACCCCGAGCATTCGCAGCGCCACCATTGCCGTATCGCGAGCCTCGCGTTGGGCATAGTAGACGGCGCGGCCTTCTTCGCGCCAGTCTTCAGCCCGCGTCTCCAGATGCGCGGCCACCACGGCAACATCGCGGGCGCCTTTGGTCAATGCCTCGCAGACCAACGCCATCGGAAGCACCGGCAAAACTTCCCCGATCCGGTCAATCAGCGCATTGCCCAGGGCCGCAGCCGGATCGGCGTGGCCCTGCCAGAGAAAGCGATGCAACGAGAGCGGCCGCCCAAAGACGACGGCGGCATAGCCGAACCGCGTGAAACGTCCCGTCAGGCGCAGTTGCAAATGCCGCCACAGGTACCGCGCCACCATCCACCAGCGCAGGCGGAAACTGTGCGCCGTCTCGCCTCCGGCCACAATCAGGACGCGGTCTTCCAGGACACGTTCGTAGTTCACCGCAACCGGCACGAAGACGACATCCCGCGTGTCTTCCGGGTCATGGTCCGCAAGGATGTAGCTGAGAATGCCCAGCTTGGGCGCCTGCAATGCCCCGTCCCGCGACAATCGGCCTTCCGGGAAAACCGCCTGGGTCACGCCGTTGGCCGTGGCAAGTTGGACATACCGCGCCAGAACGCGACGATAGAGCGGATTCAAATTGCGCCGCCGCACGAAATACCCCCCCATTGCACGGATCAGCGGACCCAGGGGCCAGCGTCGGGCCCATTCGCCGACGGCGTAGGCCAGTGCGGTCTGGTGCGCGGCAAGCCATGTGACCAGCACATAATCCATGTTCGACCGGTGGTTCAGGACATAGATGACCGTCGCTTTCGGATCGATTCCAGCCAAGGCCTCGGCCTCGCCCGTGACACGCACACGGTAGAGTGACCGGGACAACCATCGGGCCAATCGGGTTGCCACGCCGAAATACAGCAACGCCGAAAACCCCGGCACAATCTCGCGCGCATAGCGGCGCGCGGTTTCGTAGGCGACGTCTTCGGGCATGTCCTGTTCGCGGGCATGATCGACGATCGCTTGCGCGACCTCGGGGTCATGGTTGAGCCGGTTGATCGTGTCCATGCGACGGGCCAGCTTGAACGGCTGAATCGGAACCTTGAGCCTTGTGTTCAACTGCGCGATCAGGCGTTCCGCCCGCTTGCGGAAGTACCATCGGACAGATGGAAACAGGAAGTGAGATGCGAACGTCACGGTCGCGAAGATGACCAGAAGGATGACAGCCCACAGTGGCAGTTCGACGGTGCGGAACATGTGCGAGCGGTCAGCCGAAACAGAGAATAATGGCGATCATATCACGGTGCATACCATGGTATTACCCGGGTCATACAGATTTGCGCACACAATATTGCCGCAGCGCGGCGAATTGACACTTGCCTGATATTCCCGATAATCGACCCACCAAGAAATATTGTTACCCATGAGGTTGCCGTGACGCAGAAAGATCGCCCCTGGCTGTTCCGTACCTATGCAGGTCATTCGACGGCGGAGAAATCGAACGCGCTGTACCGATCGAACCTCGCACGCGGGCAGACCGGATTGTCGGTGGCTTTCGATCTGCCCACGCAGACCGGATATGACAGCGACCATATTCTGGCGCGGGGCGAAGTCGGCAAGGTCGGCGTGCCGGTCGGGCACCTGGGCGATATGCGCGCTTTGTTCGCGGACATCCCGCTGGAGCAGATGAATACCTCGATGACGATCAACGCGACGGCACCGTGGTTGCTGGCGCTGTATGTCGCGGTGGCCGAGGAACAGGGCGCGGATATCGCCACGTTGCAGGGGACGGTTCAGAACGACATCGTCAAGGAATACCTGTCGCGGGGCACTTACGTCTTGCCGCCGAAGCCCTCGATGAAGCTGATCTCGGACGTTGCGGAATATTGTTATTCGGAAATTCCGAAATGGAACCCGATGAATGTCTGTTCCTATCACCTGCAAGAGGCAGGCGCGACTCCGCAGCAGGAACTGGCCTTCGCATTGGCGACGGCAACGGCGGTTCTGGATGAATTGCAGGATAAGGTTCCGGCCGGGGATTTCCCGAGACTGGTCGGGCGCATTTCATTCTTCGTGAATGCCGGTATCCGGTTTGTGACCGAGATGTGCAAGATGCGCGCCTTCGTCGAATTGTGGGACGAGATTTGTCGCGAGCGTTACGGAGTCGAGGACGCGACATACCGGCGGTTCCGCTATGGCGTTCAGGTCAATTCGCTGGGCCTGACGGAACAGCAACCGGAAAACAACGTCTATCGCATCCTGCTGGAAATGCTTGCCGTCACGCTATCGAAATCGGCACGGGCCCGCGCCGTTCAATTGCCCGCATGGAACGAAGCGCTGGGATTGCCGCGCCCCTGGGATCAGCAGTGGTCGCTGCGAATGCAGCAGGTTCTGGCCTATGAAACGGATCTTCTGGAATACGGAGACCTGTTCGACGGATCACCGGTCGTGGCGGCGAAGGTCGAAGCCCTGAAAACCGAGGCGCGGGCGGAATTGGCTATTCTGGATGGAATGGGCGGTGCGGTCGCGGCCATCGAATATATGAAATCGCGGCTGGTGGAATCAAATGCCGCGCGTCTGGGCGGCATCGAACGCGGCGAAACCACCGTGGTCGGCGTCAACGCCTGGACCGAAGGCGAGCCATCGCCGCTGGTGGGAGAGGACGGCGGCATCATGACAGTGGACCCGGCGGTCGAGGCCGATCAGATCGGGCGACTGAACGCCTGGCGCGAGGCCCGCGATGCCCATGCAGTCGAGGCGGCACTGGCCGCCCTGAGACAGGCTGCGCGGGACGGCACGAACATCATGCCGCCGTCGGTTGCGGCGGCGAAAGCGGGCGTGACGACCGGCGAATGGGCGGGCGTGATGCGCGCCGTTCATGGTGAATACAGGGGTCCGACGGGCGTGTCGGCGTCGCCATCGAATGCGGTCGAAGGACTGGACGAGTTGCGCGCCGCGGTCGATGCGGTCTCGGACCGGCTGGGTCGGCGTTTGACCTTCCTGATGGGAAAACCGGGACTGGATGGTCATTCCAACGGGGCCGAACAGATTGCCGTGCGGGCCCGCGATTGTGGAATGACGATCCGCTATGAAGGCATTCGCCTGACGCCCGAAGCAATTGTCAGCGCAGCAATTGATAATGGCGCGCATGTCGTCGGATTGTCGATCCTGTCGGGAAGCCATCTGCCCCTGGTCGAGGAATTAATGACACGAATGCGGGATGCCGGTCTGACCCACGTTCCCGTCATAGTGGGAGGCATCATTCCCGAGGAAGATGCAGATCGATTGCGCAGCCTTGGCGTATCCGCCGTCTATACCCCCAAGGATTTCGAGTTGAACCGGATCATGGCCGATATCGTCGCACTGGCAGACCCGTCGGGAATGGCGGCCGAATAGCAGTCATTGCAAATGAAATTGACAGCGGCTATTGCGGATTGGTGTCTGTGATAAAAAGGGGGAAATCATGAAGCTCGACAACATGAGCCGCGAAGAACTGCAGAGTCTTCAGAAGCAGGTTACTGTGGCGCTCAAGAATTATGACGAACGCAAGAAGCGGGAAGCCCAGTCCAAGCTGGAGGCGATGGCCAAGGAAATGGGCTATTCGCTGAACGACTTCGCTGGCGGGAAAAAGGGCAAGTCCGGGGGAGCCGCTCCGAAATACGTCCATCCGGAAAATCCGGGAAAGACCTGGTCGGGCCGCGGGCGTCAGCCGCAGTGGTTCAAGGATGCGCTTTCTAGCGGCAAGTCCGCCGAAGATATGGCGATCTAGACTTTCACTTCGGAATTCTGGGAAAAGGGACGCCGATCCGCGTCCCTTTTTCATATCCGAGGCCCCGTCATGACCCCCCACATTCGCGCCGGACGCGGACAGATTGCCGAAACCGTACTGATGCCGGGAGACCCGCTGCGCGCCAAATGGGCAGCGGAGACGTTTCTGGATAGCCCCGAACTGGTTAACGACGTGCGTGGGATGTTGGGGTTCACGGGGATGTGGCGCGGCAACAGGGTCACGATCCACGGGTCCGGGATGGGAATGCCCAGCCTGTCGATTTATGCCAATGAGCTGATCACGAAATACGGGGCCAGAACGCTGATCCGGATCGGGTCGGCCGGCGCGATGCAGCCCTATGTCAAGATCCGCGATGTCGTGCTGGCGCAGACCGCCAGCAGCCTCTCGACCCCGTCGCGCGGCATCCTGCGCGATATCAACTTTGCCCCCTGTGCCGACTTCGGCCTGCTGATGGCAGCGTATGCGGCAGCGCAGACCAAGGCGAACGATGTTCACGTGGGTGGCATCTATTCGTCGGACGTCTTTTATGACGAGCGGCCGGATCTGAACGAACAGATGACGCGACACGGTATTCTGGCCGTCGAGATGGAAGCGGCGGAACTGTACAGTCTTGCGGCCCGGCATGGATGCCGCGCCCTGGCCGTTCTAACGGTCAGCGATCATCTGCTCACGCAGGAGGCCCTGCCCGCGTCGGACCGCCAGTCATCCTTCGGAGACATGGTGGAGATCGCCCTGGAAGCGGCATTTGCCTGAACGGATCTGCGGCGCGGGTTAAAGATGGCCTCGGGCCGGTCGCGGGTCACGGGGGACGATGGCGGCGGTGTGCAGGCGATGCGCACAGACGTGCAGGACAGTGCAGACGTGAAAATGCCCCCGCCGGGACAGGCAGGGGCAGATGACGGTCCGATACGATGGCCTGCCTCAGATGACGATCTGATCCAGCGGCGGGAAGCCGTTGAAGCCGACAGACGAATAGGTCGTCGTGTAGGCGCCGCAGTTGCGGATGATGATCTTGTCCCCGGCCCTAAGGGTCACGGGCAATTGGATCGGGCGCTTTTCATAGAGCACGTCGGCGCTGTCGCAGGACGGGCCAGCCAGAACGCAGGCGCCGGTCTCGTCGCCATCACGGGATGTGACGAACTGATAGCGGATCGCTTCGTCCATGGTTTCGGCCAGACCCGAGAACTTGCCGATGTCCAGATAGACCCAGCGGTGCAGGTCGTCCTCGGACTTCTTCGACACAAGGATGACTTCGGCGGCAATGGCACCGCAATCGGCGACCATGCTGCGGCCCGGCTCGGCCATGATCTGGGGGACGTCGCCGAAGCGGTCGGCAATCAGACCCATCACCTCGGCGGCATAGGAAGTGGGGTGCTGGATATCTTCGCCATAGAAAGCAGGAAAACCGCCGCCGATGTTCAGCAGTTGCAGGCCAAAACCGGCCTCATTGGCGCGGTGCCAGATGGCGGCAACCTGATCGAGCGTGCCGGTCCACATGCGGGCCTGACGGGTCTGCGATCCGACGTGGAACGACAGGCCGAAGGGGATCAGGCCCAGGTCACGGGCGCGGCCCAGCAGCGTCATGACCTTGTCGGCGGCGCAACCGAACTTGCGCGACAGGGGCCAGTCCGCCTCTTCGTTGTCGACGATGACGCGGATGTAGACGCGGGTGCCGGGCGCATTTTCGGCGATCTTGTCCAGCTCTTCCTCGGCATCGGCGGCGAACAGGGTGACGCCGGCGTGATGGGCGAAACGGATGTCTGATGCCTTCTTGATGGTATTGCCGAAGGAGACGTGATCGACGTCGGCACCCTGACCCAGAACCAGCTCGATCTCGCCACGGGAGGCGGCATCGAAGCCCGAGCCAAGCCCGACCAGACGCTCGATGATGGCGGGATGGGGGTTAGCCTTGACGGCGTAATGGATGTGGGCACGACCGGTGCGGGTCATCAGGCCGTCAGAGAGAGCGTTGAATTGACGCTCGACCGCATCGACGTCCATGACCAGCGTCGGATGCGCGAAATCATGGGCGGCAATGTAGGACGCGACGCGCGAGGTGGCGAATTCGACGGCGGGTGTCGCGACGAAGGACGGACGGCCAAAGCCGGTTACTGCGTTCATGGTCATCTCCAATAGACCCGGCCATTTTGGGGGTTCCCCCAACTAAGACCGCTCACTTCCAAGGAGACGTTACCGTCGCTACGTAACCGTGCGTTAAGCCGTGCCAGAGGCGCGTGCGTTGGCGTCTATTCGGGCCATTTGGGGCCAAACCTGATTCGGGTCAATACGGAAAATTCAGAAAATTCGCCCTGTGCTTCAGCGGCCCGCGCAAACGCGGAACATTCGAAGCCACCGCGGGGTTCACCTGAAGACTGAAACGGAGAAAAACCTTATGTCCAGGACCCTGAAGCTGAGCCTTGCCCTTCCCTTGATCGCGCTGGTCGCAGGTTGCCAGACCGCTGCCAACAACCGCGTCGACACCACCGCCGAAATCGAAGCGACGACCGATACCGCCATTTCGGGCGATACGGTCACAAGCTCGACCGGGGCACAGGTTCAACCGTAAATTCCCTGAGCTTGTCGAAAGGGCCCGGTCATCCGAGGCCCCGTTCGGGGCGGGTCAGGCCGTGCCGCGCGCCGGATAGTCATTGTCGACGATGAAGCCGACCCCGGAGATCAGGTCGCCCATGCCCGGTCGGGCAAAGGGCACGGATTGCTGCCAATGGGCAAAGACGCTGCCGTCGGCACGCACCAGCGTCATGCCGGGTTCGCAGAAAATCTCGGGTTCGGTGCTGCCATTGCGGGCGCTGGAAATATATAGCCCCCATTCGCGCGCCGTGGCTTCCGTCAGGGCGTATCCTACGCGCAGGTCACCGAAATTCCACTCCGCCTCCTGCTTGCGGGCACGCTCCTCCTCGTCCATCGAAACTGCGACGACATCTACGCCCTTTTCAGCCAGTGCTTTCAGGTTCGGGACTACATCTGTTTCGATCTGCTTGCGGCAAATCGGGCAGTGCAGACCGCGATAGAAAATCACCAAGGTGAAGTTTTCGGGCGTTTCCCCGGTGAGGTTGAACCTGTCGCCAGACAGCAGCGGAAATCCAAGGGCGGGTGCCGGGGCGTTGATCCTGAGCATAGGGGGACCTTTCAATTGTGTTCCTGATCTCGTTTGTTCAGGCAATAGAGCGCCGCCGCCCATTCTTCACTCCCGCATACCGGCCAAGGGGAGGCTTCGCAGATGCACTCAGATCACGGAACAGTCAGACACCGGAATGGCCCGGCTTGCGCCGGGAGCCGTTTCAGTGCGGTTCAGGTTCAGAGCTGTCGCTCGACCATCATCTTCTTGATATTCTGGATCGCGCGCGCCGGGTTCAGACCCTTGGGGCAGGTCTTGGCGCAGTTCATGATCGTATGGCAGCGATACAGTTTGAACGGATCTTCCAGATCGTCCAGCCGCTCCCCGGTGGCCTCGTCGCGACTGTCGATGATCCAGCGATAGGCATGCAGAAGCGCTGCTGGTCCCAGATAGCGATCGCCGTTCCACCAATAAGACGGACAGGCGGTCGAACAGGATGCGCACATGATGCATTCATACAGACCGTCCAGCTTTTCACGATCTTCGATGGATTGGCGCCATTCCTTGGCAGGTGCATTCGACTTGGTTTCCAGCCACGGCATGACGCTGGCGTGCTGGGCATAGAAATGCGTCAGGTCGGGAATAAGGTCCTTGATGACCGGCAGGTGCGGCAGCGGATAGATTTTCACGTCGCCCTTCACCTCGTCGATGCCCCAGGTGCAGGCCAGCGTGTTCACACCGTCGATATTCATCGCGCAGGACCCGCAGATGCCTTCGCGGCAGGAGCGGCGGAAGGTCAGCGTCGGATCGACCTCGTTCTTGATCTTGATCAGCGCGTCCAGAACCATCGGTCCGCAGGTATCAAGGTCCACCCAATAGGTGTCGAGCCGCGGGTTTTTCCCATCCTCCGGGTTCCAGCGATAGATCTGGAACTTGCGCAGGTTGTCCGCGCCTTCGGGCTTGGGCCAGGTCTTGCCGACGGTGATCTTCGAGTTCTTGGGAAGGGTGAATTGGACCATGTCTCGGACCTCCTAGAGGGTGTTCAGCAACACCGGCAGACCTTCGGTCGCGATGCACCGGATCGTGTCGGGACGCTGGGCGATATCCAGCACAATGCGCGTGGCGGCGTCATTCGCGCCTGAACCGGCCAGGGTCGCCAGTTGCACGATTTCCCCGGCCGAGGCGTTGTCGATAATGCAGTTCGTCGCCGGTTCCAGCGGAATGCCGGGAAAGCGCGCCGCGATCACGGGGTTCACCGCAGATTTGGCCGCATCCCGCGCCAACGTATCGGCGATGGGCGACGTGCAGGCCGCCAAGAGCAAGGGAAGCGCCAGAAGCAGGTCAGGCCGCATTGCGAACCTCCGTTAACCAGTTGGTCGGATGGGTTTCATAACCGAGGGTCATCAGTGCGTCACCATGCCGCGCGGCATAGGCCTGTGCCACATCGCCCGGCAGCGCGTCGCGCCAGCCGGAATCGGTGCCCCCGGTGACATGCGCCTTGACCCGGTCGGCCCGCGCCTCGGGTGCGGCCAGCCCGCCGAACAGGGCGCTGTCCCAGAAAATACGCGCGCCTTGGGCCACCTCGACCTCGGGAAGACCCAGATTGCGCAGATGATCGCTGAAGCCACGGGTGTCATGGTCCTGCATCAGATCCTCGAACCGGGCTTCGATCGTATTGTCACGGGCGTAGTCCCACGCGGTCATCGCGGTCAGGGTCTCCGCATGTTTTTCGCCCATCTCGAACATCAGGCGGGCGCTGTCGTGGGGCAGTGCGTTCAGATGCTGCTGATAGGTCAATCCGTCCAGATCGGCGCGGGGGGTATGCAGGAATTCCTCGCCGCCCGCAGGCGCGGTGCGATGATATCGCATGCCGGACAACAGCACGTCGCGCGGGTCGCGGATCACATGCAGGATGCGCGCGTCGGGGCGGTCGAGGATGACCGGCGGAAATGCCGACGACCACTGGAACAGAAACACCCGGTCGGCGGCAGGGACCATGCCGTCACCACTGCCCGCAAAGACCTGATGCGACTCGATACCCAGCGCCTGCGCCAGTTTGCGGAACACGGTCCGCATCCACAGCGTCCCGGTCTTGTGGTGCGTGCCGATGCACAGGACGCGGGGGGCGATAAGGTCCATCAGCGACCTGCCCTGTCGGCGGTGCAGGTCAGCAGCGCCTCGATCTCGGCATCGCTCATCGCAGCGTCGGGGTCGGCGGCAACATCGGAACGCCCGATGGCCGTCAGGCAGGATGCCAGCCCGGGCTGGACCGACCCGTCGGCCACGGTGACCGGAGCTCCGCCCGTCGCGGCGTTACAGCCGGTCAAAACGATGCCGACCAGAAGGATCGCGGCGCGCGTCATGTCCGGCCTCATGTCCGGCCTCCGATGGAAACGCCGAAAGTCGTCGGCTCCGGGCGGCCTTCCATACGGCGGGCGATGCAGTCGGCGACGAACTCGGCTTCGGTCTGCGGGTTGAAGACACGGTTTGTGATCGTGATCGAACCAGTCCCGAAGGACCCCCGGTTGCTGACCCCCGCGCCCACGCTGCCCGAGATGCCGTCGGCCTGCGAAGCCTCGGCGCGGCACTGGCGGGCAGCCCGTTCCGGCGTCATCGGAACCGGTGCACAGGCTGTCGCGACCAGAGGCAGAAGAAAGAGCATGTGCCGGATCATCGGGGCAACGCCTCGCAGGCATCCAACCGCGACAGATCCGCGCTGGACGTGCGGATCGTATCGTTCTCCACGACCAACCCCTGATCGCGGGCGCAGTCGAGATAAGCCGCGCGCCTCGCCTCGGGCGTGTTGGGGACGCAGGCTGCAACGCTGGTCAAAGCGAAGGCCGCCGCGATGTGCCCTACGGTTGCCAATGGGCTTCGATCAATAAACACGGGCTTTCGGCGCGATCTTCTTGAGGTCGATGCCGCCGTCGTTGTGACTGGTGAGTGGGTTTACGTGGACACCGCGATATCCCAGATCGGCCTTCATCGCGTCGCCCCTGAACCAGGTCAGCGAGTGCTTCCGCCAATTTTCATCGTCGCGATCGGGGAAATCCTCGTGCGCGTGGGCACCCCGGCTTTCCTTGCGGGCTTCGGCGGCGACCACGGTGGCCACGGCATTGGGCATCAGGTTGGCCAGTTCCAATGTCTCCATCAGGTCGGAGTTCCAGATCAGCGTGTTGTCCGTGACGGCGACATCCGACAGTTTGCCTGCGATATCCTCCATCTTGTCCTTGCCCTGGGCCAGGGTTTCGGAGGTGCGGAAGACGGCGGCGTCGTCCTGCATCGTCTTCTGCATTTCCAGACGCAGCTCGGCGGTGGCGACCTGACCGCGCGCGTGGCGCAGACCGTCGAAGCGGGCCAGTGCCATCTCGACCGAGCGCATGTTCGGCTCGGGAACGCGGGTCGATGGGTCGACGATTTCGCCAGCCCGGATCGCGGCGGCGCGGCCGAAGACCACGAGGTCAATCAGGGAGTTCGAGCCCAGACGGTTCGCACCGTGAACGGAGGCACAGCCCGCCTCGCCCACGGCCATCAGACCGGGCGCGACGTTATCGTCCTTGCCGTCAGACGGGGCCAGCACTTCGCCCCAGTAATTCGTCGGGATGCCACCCATATTGTAGTGGACCGTGGGCAGAACCGGCACAGGTTCCTTGGTGACATCGACGCCGGCGAAGATGCGCGCGCTCTCCGAAATGCCCGGCAGCCGCAAGGCCAGCGTTTCCGGCGGCAGGTGGCTGAGGTTCAGGTGAATATGGTCGCTGTCCTTGCCGACACCGCGCCCCTCGCGGATTTCCAGCGTCATGCAGCGCGATACCACGTCGCGCGACGCCAGATCCTTGTAGGTCGGGGCATAGCGTTCCATGAACCGCTCGCCCTCGGAATTGGTCAGGTATCCCCCCTCGCCGCGCGCGCCCTCGGTAATCAGGCAACCGGCGCCGTAAATGCCGGTCGGGTGGAACTGCACGAACTCCATGTCCTGCAACGGCAGGCCCGCACGCGCGACCATACCTCCGCCGTCGCCGGTGCAGGTATGGGCCGAGGTCGCCGAGAAATAGGCACGGCCATAACCGCCGGTTGCCAGCACCGTCATCTTGGCGCTGAACAGGTGCAGGGTGCCGTCGTCCAGCTTCCAGCAAAGCACGCCCTGACAGGTGCCGTCCTCCGACATGATCAGGTCGATCGCGAAATATTCGATGAAAAACTCGGCCTTCTGCTTCAGGCTCTGACCGTAGAGCGTGTGCAGGATCGCGTGGCCGGTACGGTCGGCGGCGGCGCAGGTGCGCTGCACCGGGGGGCCTTCGCCGAATTCGGTGGTGTGGCCGCCGAAGGGACGCTGGTAGATCTTGCCTTCTTCGGTGCGGGAGAACGGCACGCCGTAATGTTCCAGCTCATAAACCGCCTTGGGCGCTTCGCGGGCGAGGTATTCCATCGCATCGGTATCGCCAAGCCAGTCCGACCCCTTGACGGTGTCATACATGTGCCATTGCCAACTGTCGGGGCCCATGTTGCCAAGGCTGGCCGCGATGCCGCCCTGCGCGGCAACGGTGTGCGACCGGGTCGGGAATACCTTGGTCACGCAGGCGGTGCGCAGGCCCTGTTCGGCCATGCCGAGCGTCGCGCGCAGGCCGGCACCGCCGGCCCCCACCACGACCACATCATATTCATGCGTCTCGTATTCGTAAGCAGCCATCTGTCGTTCTCCTTACAGCGCCAGGCGGGCGATGGCGTAAACGCCCGCCAGCGCAGCAGCATAGCTGACACAGTTGGTCGCGACGATCATGAACTTGCGGGTCGAACCGGACACATAGTCCTCGATCAGAACCTGAACACCCTTGGCGAAGTGAACCCAACCCACAACCAGCGTCAACAGCGCAATCAATGCCGGAACGGGGCGGGAGTAATAAGCGACAATCTCTTCGTAGGTGCCGCCAAGAACCGTGCCGAACGTGAAAATGAACAAGGGGATCAGAACGACCAGCGCGATGGAAAGGATCGTCTGCTGCCAGTGATGCGTCGTGCCGGAGCCTGCGGCGCCAAGACCTTCGACGCGCTTGCGATCGGTGAGATATGCCATGTGTGCAGGCCCCTTACAGGATAGCGATGGTGATGAGTGTCAGCAGGATCGACCCGACGACCATGCCCCATCCCATCATTTCAGCGGTAGCAACGTCCAGCGCGCGGCCGGTGTCCCAGATCAGATGGCGGATCCCGCCCAGCAGATGATACCAGATCGCCCAGATAGAGCCGATGAACACCAGTTTACCGAACCACGAGGTCAGGAAAGCGTCGGCGGTCGCAAAGGCATCCGGCCCTGCGGCGGCGGCCACGAACCACCATGTGATCATCAGGGCCGCCACGATCAGCGCATTGCCCGATATCCGCATGAGGATCGAGGATATCGACGTCATCTGCGGGCGATAGATTTGCAGGTGCGGACTGAGCGGGCGATTGCCCCGGTTCACGTCGGCCATCGCGGACCTCCTTGGCTGCTGCGACCGGGACCGATGGAGTCGCCCAAGTCGTCGGATTGTTCTCGTTCGCCCGTAATCCTAGCGGATTTAACGGCGGAGTCACGGGGGCGCACGGTCGCAGACGCCGGAAATATCCCGAATACCTGCAATCCGTGATCACAGCTTGGTTGCCGTGATCACAAGAATTGCCGGAACCGTGGTCCGGATGCGCAGGTTTGAAGCCTGAACGTGCAAAAACGGGGTAAGTCATGTCGAAGTCACGCGAAACCGTCTGGGACGAATGGAGAGATCTGGTCAACATGGCCCCGAAGGAGCTGGAAGACTGGCTGGAAACGGAAGAAAGCAAATCGGTCGGTGCCGGCGAAGGCGAGTCCAAAGGTCACCGCTCGGGTCGTCGCATCGTCGAGATCCGACGCGCCACCAAGGACGACCTGACCGACGCCGACTGGGATCACATGGCCAAGGTCGTGGGCTTTATCAAACGGCATCTGGCACAGGGCGGCCCCGATAGCGGTGTCCGGACGTCAGCATGGCGTTATTCGCTGATGAACTGGGGACATGACCCGCTGAAATCCTGACGCTGGGGTCCGGCGCATCGGTTCCGTCAGTCACGTTTCCGACTTTTGTCCGGCGCCTGTTACCACGGTCAGCGCAGGGCATCCCGACGCAGCCCGGTGACCAGTTCGGCACAGATAACGATTCGATCATCGTACTGATAATAATAGGCATTGTCCTCTCCGCAGTTTTCGATGGTTACCGGCGTTGGACGCGGCAGTGCGATCTCCTTGTTCAGACGCGCGATGTCCGGGGCCAGCAGGCGCAGCGCCTTGCCGGTGGCGGCAACCCGCAGGCTGACGCCGCCTGTCCCGTCGGGTCGAAGATCATCAAGGATCGGTGTCCACGCGGAGCGCAGGGCGCGGGCATTCTCGATGCAGGCCCACTCTTCCTGGGGGGGCATTCCCAATGCGCGGGCATGATCGCCGCGCTCCGTCGGTTTCAGGCCGAACCACAGACAGATCGCGCGCGACATCCGCTGTGCGCCGGGCATGTATTCGGACCAGGGGTCGAATATTTCCCGCGCCGCCTCGGTCCGGCCAAGACGCGTCATATCGGTGATGATCTCGCGCATCTCGGTTTCGGAGTGCAGGCGGTCGGCGACCATCAGGCCAAAGCCATCCGCCGCCGTCTCCCCGGACCCGAACAGCGGCACACGCATCTGGTCTATCACGGCATGCCCGACCTCGTGATACAGTGTGAACCGCAGGTTGCTCAGCACGAAATCCGCCGCGGCGGGCGTGGCGGCCATCAGGCCCAGAAGCAGGGCAGCCGCTCGGATCATACGACGATCAGACCGCATTTCGCCCCGTCGAACAAGCCTCAGGCCGGTATCAGTGCCCAATAGTCGAGGTCCAGCAGGACGTCGGGCAGATATTTGCCGTCCTCGCCCCGCAATGCGAACGCCGCCCCCCGCGTCGCCACCAGCCGCAGGCGCAGCGCTGCAATGCCGGGCGCGACCTGAGCCCGGTCCAGCACCTCGGACCAGGCCCGCACGGTGTCGCCCGCAAAGCACGGGTTCGCATGAGCGCCGCCGTTGATCGCCGCGATCATCTGCGCGTTGGCCAACCCGTTGAACGACAGGGCACGCGCAAGACTGATGATATGGCCGCCATAGATCAGACGCCTGCCATCCTCGCGATGCGTGGCATCGAAATGCACCTTGGCCGTGTTCTGCCACAGGCGCGTGGCGAGCATATGCTCCGCCTCCTCGATGGTAACGCCGTCGACGTGGTCGATGCGCTCGCCGATCTCGTAATCGGCAGCGCGATGCGGCTCTCCGGCCAAGGCGAAATCGTAGCTGTCGAAGGTCAGTCCCTCGGGCACGATCAGGGCCTCGGGCGGAACGACGTCGGCCAGATCCGGGATCACCGTCTCCGGCGCGGGGGCATCCACGTCGCGCTTGCGGACCATGACCCAGCGCACATAGCTCAGCACCGGCTCATCCGACTGGTTCAGACCGGTGGTTCGAACCCAGACCACTCCGGATTTGCCGTTCGAATTCTGCTTGAGCCCGATCACCTCGGATTCCGACCGCAGCGTATCGCCCGGAAACACGGATTGCAGGAACCGGCCTTCGGCGTATCCAAGATTGGCCACGGCGTTCAGCGAAATGTCGGGGACGGTCTTGCCGAAAACCGTGTGGAACGTAATCAGATCGTCAATCGGACTGCCGTCCAGCCCGCACTCCAGCGCGAAGGCGTCCGACGACGCGACGGCGAATCGCTGAGGATAGAGCGCGGTGTATAGCGCCCGTTCCCCTTCCGCGACGGTCCGGGGGACGGCGTGACGAATGGTCTGGCCGATCGTGTAGTCTTCGAAGAAGCGGCCCGGATTGGTCTTGGTCATTGCGCTCCCAGCTTCATGTCGGGTGTGTACTCCGCATCGATGTTCTTGGTCACCGCCTGCGCGCACCGCATGACGTTCGTCGCCGGGTCGAAAGCATAGCAGGGGGATCCATGCAGAACCCATCCCTTGGCCAGTGCATCCGTGATCTTGTGACAGAATGCCGATGAATCCTCGGCAGTCAGCAGACGGTAGAGCGTGGACATATCAGCCTCCGAACGGGTTGACGCCAAGCCAGATATGGATGGCGATGGCGATGGACATGACAATCAGACCGATCACGAGAGCTTTCGCATCGCCCTTGATCGACACGTCGGCAGGACGGACCCATGTGGTGGTTCGGTTCAGCACGATCACTTCGGCAATTGCCCAGACGAGCAGCCCGCCAAACAGGACGATGGCCGACAGATCGCCGTTCACCAGTAGGTGCGCGACGGCCCAGACAATCACGGCAGACAGTTGCGGATGGCGCAGCCAGCCTGCGGTCGTGCCCTTGGCCGCGCCGACACCGAACAGGTAGAATGCCACCACCATCAAAAGGTAGTTGAGATGCCGCATGCCCGCTGGCGGTTCCCAGATCACAACGAAATCGGTCGCCCGGTATCCCATCACCATCAGCACGATGGCCAGGACGGACAGCGCCGCCACCAGCGCCTTGCCCGAAGCGCCCATCTTTGCGCGGACGGCAGGGGCCAGGCGTTTGAAGAAATGGGCCCCGGCCCAAAGGGCGAGACCGAGAATCAGAAGATACATGGTTCAGCTCTCCAATGCGGCAATCGCGGCCAGCTTTGCCAGTGTCCGGCGGGCCGTGTCCACATGAAGGTTCTCGATAATGCGCCCATCCAGCACGGCAACGCCCTTCCCTTCGGCGATCGCGGCGTCAAAGGCCGCAATCTGGCGCCGGGCCAGTTCGGCCTCGGCATCGGTCGGACCGAAGGCGGCATTGGCGATGGCGATCTGTGCAGGATGAATCAGCGTCTTGCCGTCCATCCCCAGGTCGCAGCCCTGTTCGCATTCGGCGCGCAGACCGTTGTCGTCCCTGAACGCATTGAAGACGCCGTCGACGCAGGGGATTCCTGCCGCCCGCGCCGCCAGCAGACAGGTCTGAAGCGCCGTCATCAGGGGCAGACGATCCGCCCGATCCCGGCAATTCAGGTCCTTGGCAAGATCGTTCGTGCCCATCACGAATCCCCCCATGCGGGGTGCACGGGCAATGGCGGCGGCGTTCAGAATACCCTCCGGTGTCTCCATCATCGCCCAGATCAGCGTCTCGCCGGTCAACTCTTTCGCAGCCGCAGCAACGTCCTCGGACGTGTTCACCTTGGGCAGCAGGATCGCGTCGGGTGCCAGTGGCGCGAACATCGCCAGGTCGTCGGCACCCCATTTGGTATCGGTTCCGTTAATGCGCACGATGCACTGACGCGGCGCGAAACCACCTGATTTCAGGGCATCCGCCAAAGTATTGCGGGCGCTTACCTTTTCGTCTGGTGCGACGGCATCTTCCAGATCGAAAATGATTGCATCGACCGGCAGCGTACGGGCCTTTTCCAGCGCCCGCAGCTTGGAGCCGGGAATATAAAGGACGGAGCGGACAGGACGGTCTGATTGGCGCATGACAAGGTCTCCTTGGCGTCGCTTCGAAGCACCATGCGCAACGAATGACAAGAGTTTTTGCCATCCGTCGCACGAATCGTTCGCCTGTGCCTGCTGCTTCGCGGCGTGGCGGGGCGTCCGACCGTTAACCGTTTATTCGCAGGTTTCAGGCAGCTTCCCTGACATCACTTCGGGCCAAACGACCTGGCCGCCAATGGATGAGATGGCCCGGCAGCTTTCTCGTTCCTGTCACGGCCGGTCATCGCCACGAAAGGAATGCGATATGACCAAGACCCAGTTGATGATGTCCCTTTACGCCACACTGATCGGCGCGGCCCTGGCCCTGTTCGCCCTGCCCGCGCATGCCCAACAGGGCGCGCAACAGGCCGCCTGCGGGCCGCGCGGTGATATGGTCGCGAAACTTTCCAGTCAGTTCGGTGAAACCCGTCGCGGCATCGGCATCGGGAAGAAAAACCGCGTCCTCGAGGTTTTCGCGTCCGAGGCGACGGGCACGTGGACGATCACCGTGACACTGACCGACGGGCGCATGTGCCTTGTCGCGTCCGGTCAGGCCTGGGAAGATCGGATGGACGATCTGGCCTATCTGGCCGACGCCGAAACCTGATCGCGGGCGCATGGCCCCCTGGCCCGACCGGCAAGGGTCGGGTCGTTCGCCCCCGCGCCAACACAGCAGCGTTGATCACAGCAACCGCGCACCCTTGCGCTTGGGGGCGCGCATCCGCTACGCCTCCGCCGGATTCATGCGGACATATCGGAGACAGACATGGCCCGACCCAAGATCGCTCTCATCGGTGCCGGACAGATCGGCGGCACGCTCGCCCATCTGGTCGCCCTCAAGGAACTGGGGGACGTCGTCCTCTTCGACATCAGCGAAGGCACGCCGCAGGGCAAGGCCCTCGACCTTGCCGAATCCGGCCCGGTCGAGAAGTTCGACGTCAAACTGCGCGGCACCAACGATTATGCAGATATCGCGGGTGCAGACGTCTGCATCGTCACCGCTGGCGTGCCGCGCAAGCCGGGCATGTCGCGCGACGACCTGCTGGGCATCAACCTCAAGGTCATGAAGGCCGTGGGTGAAGGCATCCGCGACAATGCCCCCGACGCCTTCGTCATCTGCATCACCAACCCGCTCGACGCTATGGTCTGGGCGTTGCGCGAATTCTCGGGCCTGCCGCATGAAAAGGTGGTCGGCATGGCCGGGGTCCTCGATTCGGCCCGTTTCCGTCACTTCCTGGCGGAGGAATTCGACGTCTCGATGCGTGATGTCACCGCGTTCGTTCTGGGTGGACACGGCGACACGATGGTGCCGCTGGCGCGTTATTCCACGGTCGGCGGCATTCCCCTGCCCGATCTGGTCGAGATGGGTTGGACGAGCCAGGAGAAACTCGACGCGATCATTCAGCGCACCCGTGACGGCGGTGCGGAAATCGTCGGCCTGCTCAAGACCGGCTCGGCGTTCTATGCCCCGGCGTCCTCCGCAATCGAGATGGCAGAAGCCTATCTCAAGGATCAGAAGCGCCTGTTGCCCTGTGCAGCCTATGTCGATGGCGCGCTTGGGTTGAACGGCATGTATGTCGGCGTTCCGACAGTGATTGGGGCGGGCGGAATCGAGCGCATCGTCGATATCAGGATGACCCGCGACGAGCAGGCGATGTTCGACAAATCGGTAGATGCCGTGAAGGGTCTGGTCGAGGCCTGCAAGGCAATAGACCCCAGCCTGACCTGAGTCACACGCCTTGCGCGCCCTCGGCAGGGCGCGCAAGATACGTCGATGGATTTCACTCCCTCTTCCGATCCCGACAGCCGCGGTTACGTCTTCGCGACCACGGGGCCCGATTACACGGCCCTTGCCACGCGTTCGGCGACCATGTTGCGCGGCATCGTCGGTGACACGCCCATTGACCTCTTTACGGACCAACCTTCGCTCGAAGGGCCATTCGATGCCGTACATTCCCTGGGGGACGGATTTTTCCGTCCCAAGTTCGACGCGCTGATCCGATCAAGGTTTGCGCGGACGATCTATCTTGACGCCGACATCTGGCCTGTTGCCGATCCTTCGGACATCTTCGACCTGCTCGACCGGTTCGATGTGGCCATGGCGCATGACCCCTACCGCGCCACCGAACATGCGACCACGACGTGGCGACAGAACTTGCCCACCGCGTTTCCGCAGTACAACTCCGGCGTGATCGGCGCGCGGCAAACGCCCGCGACCCAAGCCACTTGGCAAGCCGTAATCGATGGCATTCTCGCGGATGCCGTGCCCCGTGATCAGGGTGTGCTGCGCGAAGTGCTTTGGACCGGGAACCTGCGCATTGCCACTCTACCCGAGGAATATAACCTCATGGGCCTGCGCGCACTAAACACCTTGTCGTCTGACTGCGCCGCACCGCGCCTGATCCATTCGCCGCGCCTGCATGCGACTTTTCGCAAGCGCAAAGCTCCGATCGACACGCTTTCCGACCTGTTGGGTCGGACGGCTGCCGAGCAAGTGGCGCGCCTCGTGGCGTCCGACCCCACGCTCGGCGGCGACGGCGCGCGGGTCCGACCGCTCATCCGGCGCGGGATAATGGAAATCCTGTCGCGTCCTCTTGGCCTTGTGCGAGGACGATTCCAGCGCTGAAAGTTTCGGAGCGGCTGTATGAGAACGGCCATCTCTTTTGTCTAAGGTATGATACGCAGACAAACACCATAGCCACATTGTGATCACACCCCGCATACATGTGATCACAAATGTGCATTATGCGGCTGAAATCCGCACAATTGCCGATATACCCGTTTTATTGCCAACCGGGGCATGGCAAGGCGATGCCCAAGCTTCATTGACCCAGCGGGGGCGCATCCCATGAATATCCACGAATATCAGGCCAAGGCGCTGCTGCGCGAATACGGGGCTCCCGTCAGCGAAGGTGTGCCGGTCACCAAGGCGGCGGATGCCAAGGACGCGGCAAGTCAGCTCGATGGACCGCTTTGGGTTGTGAAGGCGCAGATCCATGCCGGTGGACGCGGCAAGGGTAAGTTCAAGGAGGCCGATGCCGGCGAGAAAGGCGGCGTTCGCCTGACCAAATCCGTTCAGGAAGCCGCCGAGGAAGCCAAGAAAATGCTGGGCCGCACCCTGATCACGCACCAGACCGGCCCGGCGGGCAAGCAGGTCAACCGCATCTATATCGAAGACGGCTCCGACATCGCGCGCGAACTGTACCTGGCGCTGCTGGTCGATCGTCAAACCAGCCGAATCGGTTTCGTCTGCTCCACCGAGGGTGGCATGGACATCGAGGAAGTCGCCGCCAACACGCCTGACAAGATCGTCAGCTTCAGCGTCGATCCGGCCACCGGCTATCAGCCCTTTCACGGCCGTCGTATCGCCTTTTCGCTGGGGCTGGAGGGCGCGCAGGTCAAGCAGTGCGTGCAGTTGATGGGCAACCTCTACAAAGCCTTCACCGAGAAGGACATGGAGATGCTGGAGATCAACCCGTTGATCGTGACCGACACCGGCACGCTCAAGGTGCTGGACGCCAAGGTCAGCTTCGACGGCAACGCGATGTACCGTCACAAGGACATCGCCGAGTTGCGCGATGAAACCGAGGAGGACCCCAAGGAACTCGCCGCCTCCAAATACGACCTGAACTATATCGCGCTGGACGGTGAAATCGGTTGCATGGTCAATGGTGCAGGCCTTGCCATGGCGACGATGGACATCATCAAGCTGTATGGCGCGGAGCCCGCCAACTTTCTCGACGTGGGCGGCGGCGCGACCAAGGAAAAGGTGACCGAGGCGTTCAAGATCATCACCTCCGATCCGCAGGTGAAGGGCATTCTGGTCAATATCTTCGGCGGCATCATGCGCTGCGACGTCATCGCCGAAGGCGTGGTCGCCGCCGTCAAGGAAGTCGGCCTCAAGGTGCCGCTGGTCGTCCGGCTGGAAGGCACCAACGTCAAGGAAGGCAAGGCGATCATCAACGAGTCCGGTCTGGACGTCGTGGCCGCCGACGACCTGAAGGACGGGGCCCAGAAGATCGTGAAGGCGGTCAAGGGTTAGGAAAGACCGGGTGCCGCTCCTCCGCTCCCTCGTGGTTGCCACTATGATGGCTGCGCCCGTTACAGCTTCTGCGCAGGCTGGTGACGATACGATATTCGCCGCCTTCGCAGCGAACTGTCTGTCGCCTTATCTGACAGCGGATCAGGCCGTCGACAGGATTGGCAGGACCGGTGCGCGCCTCGATTACTACGACCGCGCGCCCGCTTCGGACGTCGCCCCGTCGCAAGTCGCGCGCGGCACCGATCAACGCCCCGTCACCCCCGGCACCGACCGCCGCTGCGACGTCGCATTCGATGGCGACCATGGCATGGCGGCGGCAGAGGCGGCGATCCGAACACTGGCGTCCGAGGGCATCCGGACGCTGGCCCCCCTGCCCGAAACCCATGCGGCCGCCGCGCTGCCCGGTACGACCCTGCTGGCGGCCCGCGCCCTGAACCCGGCGCGCGTCGCGGTCGTCCACACCGGCACGCGCCCCGGCCCCACCGGTCCCGAGACGTTCCTGTCGGTCGAACGCCTGACCCCGGACGCCAGCCGCGAGGCGATGAAATGAAACGCGCGCTGCTTCTCCTGCTGACATTGGCCGGATGCGCTTCCACGGGGCCGAACGGCTTCGGTCCCGGCGTGTCGGACATCGCGGCACAGCGCGTGCGCTTCGCCGCCGAAGCCGTCTGCCTGAACAACCGGACCCTCCGCACGCAGGACGCTGCGGCGCGGGCGCTGAATTTTCCGGTCCGCGAACGCGACGGCGACTCCATCGTCTATGCCAACCCCGGCACGCTGACGTTCATCCGCATCGGCCCGGCACCGGATCAGAGCTTTACCGACGATCAGGGCCAGCGCCAGATCGTGAGCGGCACCGGCTGTTCCGTCGGATCGCCCGCGGTCGGCACCGCGACAGCCAATCGTCTGACCGGGGAAATACTGGCGCCGCGCCTGGTCGACGGCAGCGATACCTTGCTGGCCCCGCGCGGGGCGGGCCGCAATCCGGACGGCGGCGTCGGATTCTTCTTCGATAACCTGTCGGTGACCCTGCCGCTTGCGCGCACCACGTTTGTCGACCCCGAAACGGGCGAAGGAGTCGCCTTCGACCACCCCGTCATCCTTATCGTTCATAACTGACCAGCCGGAGGCCCCATGGCCATTCTCATCGACAAAGACACCAAGGTGATCTGCCAGGGCCTGACCGGCTCGCAGGGGACATTCCACACCGAACAGGCAATTGCCTATGGCACGAAAATGGTCGGCGGCGTGACACCCGGCAAAGGGGGGCAGACGCGTCTGGGCCTGCCGGTCTTCGACAGCTCCCACGAAGCGGTCGCCCACACCGGCGCGACGGCCAGCGTGATCTACGTCCCGCCCCCCTTCGCCGCCGATTCCATCCTCGAGGCCATCGACGCCGAAATTCCGCTGGTCGTCTGCATCACCGAAGGCATCCCGGTGCTCGACATGACGCGCGTCAAACGCGCGCTGGACGGTTCGAAAACCCGGCTGATCGGTCCGAACTGCCCCGGTGTCATCACGCCCGGCGAATGCAAGATAGGCATCATGCCGGGTCACATCCACAAACGCGGGTCGGTCGGGGTCGTATCCCGCTCCGGCACACTGACCTATGAGGCAGTCAAACAGACGACCGACATGGGGCTGGGCCAGTCGACCGCCGTGGGCATCGGTGGCGACCCGATCAAGGGGACCGAGCACATCGATGTGCTGGAAATGTTCCTCGCTGATCCAGAAACGCACTCGATCATCATGATCGGCGAGATCGGCGGTACGGCGGAAGAGGAAGCCGCGCAGTTTCTGGCCGACGAACGCAGGGCCGGCCGCTGGAAGCCGACCGCCGGTTTCATCGCCGGGCGCACCGCCCCTCCGGGTCGCCGCATGGGCCACGCCGGCGCCATCGTCGCGGGCGGCAAGGGTGACGCGGAATCGAAGATCGAGGCCATGAAATCGGCTGGCATCGTCGTCGCCGACAGCCCGGCGACGCTGGGCGAAGCGGTGAAGGACGCGATCGGGTGACGTGATCCATCGACCCCGACTGGAGTGACGGCATGAGAACCGCCGAACAAAGCGAAAAAGGCTGCGCCCGCCCCGGCGGGATCGTTCGGACCCGGCGCAATGGCGGGCATCGTGCGATCGCGTTCGGCGTCTTCGCTTCGATGCTTTTCATCACGCCCGCTGCCGCCGACATCGCGACGGCCTGCGCCGGGACGAGCACATTCCCCGACGCCGTCACCCAGCTTGAATCCGAGGGCTGGACCGTCCTGACCCGCGATTCCGACCTGACAGAGGCGCAGGTCGATGCCCTCGCCTGGACCCTGATGACCGGCTATCTGGCCGGGGATGACGGCGGCGAGGACATTGCCACCCTGCTCGATCTGCAACGCCGGTCCGCGCCCGGCCTGCTGGCCCGGCGGGATACCGATACGACGAAATCCCGCGTTCTGACCGACGACGATGGCGTCCTGACCATCGTCCAGACCCGCACCCTCCCCGGACGGGTCGAGCGGATCTGCCGATTTGCCACGACAGGGAACGCGGCTGCGGATGCGCCCGTTGGTCTGACGATAATCAACACCACCGAGGTCGACGGCGCGCCCGAAACCCTTGCCGAAATCGCAACCGTCCTCACCGAGGAAACGAAGCCATGACCGACCAATCCGACAACGACGTCTTCCGCTCCACCAGTTTCATGCAGGGGCATAACGCGGAATACCTCGAACAGATGTATGCCCGCTACGCCAATGATCCGACCGCCGTGGACGAGACGTGGAAGCAGTTCTTCGCCGCCATGGGCGACGAGGGCGAGGTCGCACAGGCCGAGGCCGCCGGGCCAAGCTGGGCGCGCACCGACTGGCCGCCGGTGCCGGGCGACGATCTGACCGCGGCGCTGACCGGCGAATGGCCGGAGGAACCAGAGGGCAAGGCGGCTGGCGACAAGATCAAGGCCAAGGCGGCGCAGGCCGGCGCGGCCCCCTCCGACGATCAGATCAAGCGCGCCGTGCTGGACTCCATCCGCGCCATCATGCTGATCCGGGCCTATCGCATTCGCGGCCATCTGGCCGCCGACCTGGACCCGCTGGGCATGCGCAACGACGTGCCCCACCCCGAACTGGACCCCCGGTCCTACGGCTTCACCGATGCCGACATGGACCGCCCGATCTTCATCGACAACGTGTTGGGGCTGGAGGTCGCGACCCTCAACCAGATCATCGCGATCCTGAAGCGGACGTATTGTGGCACCTTCGCGCTGCAATACATGCACATTTCCGACCCCGAACAGTCCGGCTGGCTGAAGGAACGCATCGAGGGTCTGGGCAAGGAGATCGAGTTCACCCAGAACGGCAGGCGCGCCATCCTCAACAAGCTGGTCGAGGCCGAGGGCTTCGAGAAATACCTGCACGTCAAATACATGGGAACCAAGCGGTTCGGCCTGGACGGGGGCGAGGCGCTGATCCCCGCGATGGAACAGATCATCAAGCGCGGTGGGCAACTGGGCCTGTCGGATATCGTGATTGGAATGCCGCACCGGGGTCGCCTGTCTGTCCTCGCGAACGTGATGAACAAGCCCTACAAGGCGATCTTCAACGAGTTTCAGGGCGGCAGCTTCAAACCCGAGGACGTCGACGGATCGGGCGACGTGAAATATCACCTCGGCGCGTCGTCGGACCGCGAATTCGACGGTAACACCGTGCATCTGTCGCTGACCGCGAACCCCTCCCACCTCGAAGCGGTCAACCCCGTCGTTCTGGGCAAGGTCCGCGCCAAACAGGATCAGATCGGCGACACCAGCCGCAAGAAGGTCGCGGGCCTTTTGCTGCACGGCGATGCGGCCTTTGCCGGTCAGGGCGTGGTGGCGGAATGTTTCGCCCTCTCGGGCGTGCGCGGTCACCGCACCGGCGGCACCATCCATATCGTCGTGAACAACCAGATCGGGTTCACGACCGCGCCGCACTTCTCGCGCTCCAGTCCCTATCCCACCGACAACGCGCTGGTGGTCGAGGCGCCGATCTTCCACGTCAACGGCGACGACCCGGAGGCGGTCGTCCACGCCGCCCGCGTCGCCATCGAGTTCCGGCAGAAGTTCGGCAAGGACGTCGTGCTCGACATCTTCTGCTATCGCCGCTTCGGCCATAACGAGGGGGACGAGCCGATGTTCACCAACCCCCTGATGTACAAGCAGATCAAACAGCAGAAAACGACGCTGACGCTCTATACCGAGCGGCTGGTCAAGGACGGACTGATCCCCGAGGGCGAAATCGAGGACATGAAATCCGCCTTCCAGGACAAGCTGGCCGAGGAATTCGAGGCCGGGCGCGACTACAAGCCCAACAAGGCCGACTGGCTGGACGGGCGCTGGTCGCATCTGGATCGCCGGAAAGAGGACGATTACATCCGCGGTGAAACCGCGATCCCCGAAGCGACCTACACGGAGGTCGGTGCGGCCGTGTCGGCGGCACCCGATGGCTTTCCGCTGCACAGGACCATCGGTCGCCTGCTGGATGCCAAGGCCGAGATGTTCAAGACCGGTGCGAACTTCGACTGGGCCACCGCCGAAGCGCTGGCGTTCGGGTCGCTGCTGACCGAGGGCTACAGGGTCCGCCTGTCGGGGCAGGACAGCACGCGCGGCACCTTCAGCCAGCGTCATTCGTCCTTCGTCAACCAGCAGACCGAGGAACGCTATTACCCCCTCAACCACATCCGCGAAGGGCAGGCGCACTTCGAAGTCATCGATTCCGCCCTGTCGGAATACGCGGTGCTGGGGTTTGAGTATGGCTACTCGCTGGCCGAACCCAACGCCCTGACCATGTGGGAAGCGCAGTTCGGCGACTTCGCCAACGGTGCGCAGATCATGTTCGATCAGTTCATCAGTTCCGGCGAGTCCAAATGGCTCCGCATGTCGGGCCTCGTCTGCCTTCTGCCGCACGGCTACGAAGGTCAGGGGCCGGAGCATTCGTCGGCTCGTCTGGAACGCTTCCTGCAGCAATGCGGCTCCGACAACTGGATCGTGGCAAACTGCACCACGCCCGCCAACTACTTCCACATCCTGCGTCGTCAGCTGCACCGCGACTTCCGCAAGCCGCTGATCCTGATGACCCCGAAATCGCTGTTGCGTCACAAGATGGCGGTCTCGAAGAAGGAGGAATTCACCCTCGGCTCCTCCTTCCACCGCGTCCTCTGGGACGATGCGCAGCACGGCAATTCGGACACGGAACTGGTCGCCGACGACAAGATCAAGCGCGTCATCGTCTGTTCGGGCAAGGTCTACTTCGACCTGCTGGAAGAGCGCGATGCGCGTGGCATCACCGATGTCTATATCCTGCGGCTGGAGCAGTTCTATCCGTTCCCGGCCCTGTCGATGGTCAACGAGCTGCAACGCTTCCTGAAGGCCGAAATCGTCTGGTGTCAGGAAGAGCCCAAGAACCAGGGCGGCTGGACATTCGTCGAGCCGAACATCGAATGGGTGCTGACCCGTATCGGCGCCAGCCATACCCGCCCCCGTTATGTCGGTCGCGCCGCCAGCGCGTCGCCCGCGACGGGCCTCGCCAGTCAGCATAAATCCCAACAGGCAGCGCTCGTCGACGAAGCGCTGAGCACGGAGTAACCCGCCATGACCATCGAAGTTAAAGTCCCCACCCTGGGCGAATCCGTGACCGAGGCCACCGTGGCCACCTGGTTCAAGCAGCCCGGCGATACCGTCGCCGTCGACGAAATGCTCTGCGAGCTGGAGACCGACAAGGTCACCGTCGAAGTGCCATCGCCCGCCGCCGGAACGCTGGGCGAGATCGTCGCCGCCGAGGGCGAGACCGTCGGCGTCGACGCCCTGCTGGCGACCATATCGGAAGGTGAAGGCGAAGCCCCGGCACCCAAGGCCGAAAAGTCCGCCCCCAAGGCCGAGCCAGTCGAAAAGGCCGAACCGGTCGAGGTCAAACCCGACGTCAATACCGACCCCGGCAATGCCCCCGCCGATACCGGCGGCGAGGCGATCGACATCATGGTGCCTGCCCTGGGCGAGAGCGTGACCGAGGCCACCGTCGCCACCTGGTTCAAGCAACCGGGCGAGACCGTCTCCGTCGACGAAATGCTCTGCGAGCTGGAGACCGACAAGGTTTCGGTCGAGGTGCCCAGCCCTGCCGCAGGCACCCTGACCGAAATCCTGGCACAGGAGGGCGAGACCGTCGCCGCCGGCAGCAAGCTGGCCCTTCTGACCACCGGGGCCGGGGCGATCGCCACGCCAAAGCCTGCCAGTCCTGAACCCGGTTCCGATGCGGGCAAGCCCGAAGCCAAGGCCGGTGACGCGGCCAGGGGCGACGTCGAGAACGCACCCTCGGCCAAGAAGATGATGGCTGAAATGGGCCTGTCCGACGCGCAGGTCAAAGGCACCGGCCGCGACGGTCGGGTGATGAAGGAAGACGTGCTCAAGGCCGGCTCCGCCGCGAAATCGACCGCGCCTGACGCGAAACAGGCCCCGCGCGCGCCCACCCCCGCCGGGGACGATGCGCGGGAGGAGCGGGTGAAGATGACCCGCCTGCGCCAGACCATCGCCAAGCGTCTGAAAGACAGCCAGAACACCGCCGCCATGCTGACCACCTATAACGAGGTGGACATGGGTGCAGTCATGGACTTACGAAGCGAATACAAGGACCTGTTCCTGAAAAAGCACGGCGTGAAGCTGGGCTTCATGTCCTTCTTCACCAAGGCCTGCGTCCACGCCCTGCGCGAAGTGCCCGAAGTGAATGCCGAGATCGACGGCACCGACGTCGTCTACAAGCACTTCGTCCACATGGGCATCGCGGCAGGCACGCCGCAGGGCCTCGTCGTCCCGGTGATCCACGACGCCGACCAGATGTCGTTTGCCGAGATCGAGAAGGCCATCGCCGAAAAGGGCGCCGCCGCGCGCGACGGCAAGCTGTCGATGGCCGACATGCAGGGCGGCACCTTCACCATCTCGAACGGCGGCGTCTACGGCTCGCTCATGTCCTCGCCCATTCTGAACCCGCCGCAATCGGGCATCCTCGGCATGCACAAGATCCAGGACCGGCCCATGGTCGTCGGCGGCGAAATCGTCATCCGCCCGATGATGTATCTCGCGCTCAGCTACGACCACCGGATCGTGGACGGCAAGGGCGCGGTGACGTTCCTCGTGCGGGTGAAGGAAGCGCTGGAGGACCCGCGTCGGTTGGTGATGGATTTGTGAATAAAAAAAGGCCCCGCATAGCGGGGCCTTCACGACGCTGGCCTGCAACTTGAAGTCGTCGCGACGGCCAGCCGCCCTTGGTAGGGTCTTAGTGGGATACCGAAGCATTGCCCTGACAGACATTAAGATGGAGTGGCGCTCGCTTCATGTCAACGGCGGACCACCTAGACTGCACAAAATGCAAGACACGATTTGATTCAAATGTACGCTCGACAGAACCGATGTCTGATACCTACGCTTGCCGTCTCGCCCCTTGTCCAAACGCAAAAGATCAAGCCTGTGGAAGCCCACCGCGCAAACCATGTCGGCCTTCACCCATCGGGACCGGTTTCCCCATGGAGCAGGAATGACAAACGGAACATCCAACTTATAATGATATGACATCAACGGATCAGGATCCGTCGTGCTCAAAGGAACTACGGTGCACAGTCCGGCCCGGGCGTGTATCGGTGGAGAAACTACGATACACAATCGACGTTTCACCATCTCCGGAGCCCTGAAGCCTTGGTCGAAGTTTGCGCAAAGAACTGTTCCTCGTTTCGGGTGAAATTGTATAGCCACGTCGGCTCTTCATCCTCATCGGGAATATCTTGAAAAGATCTGATAGTGGAACCTTTCGCTAATCTCAACGGAGCCACCCCATGAACCTCCTCACCCACCACATCCCCGCCGACTACACCGCGTGGAAGGCCGACTTCGACGCCCATTCCGAGACGCGGATGCAAGCGGGCCTCACCCTCATGCAACTCTGGCGTGATGCCGACGGCACCGGCGTCACCGCCCTCTTCGAAGTCAACGACCGCAAGAAGGCCCAAGGCTGGGTCGACGCCGAAAACCAGACCGACGGCCCCGTCACCGCCCGCTTCATGCGCACTGCATGACCCCCGAGCTGACCGCCCTCGCCCTTGCCGCTCTGCTGCAGGCCGCGCAATTCATCGCCTTCGCGATTCCCGCCAACCGGGAGATCGGGCCGGGCTACACCATGTCGGCCCGCGACCGTCCGCCCAGCCGCGCCATGTCGCAGCGCACGCTTCGCCTGCAGCGCGCATTGAACAACCATGTCGAATGGTTGCTGTTCTTCACCATCGCCGTTGTCGTCGTCACCCTGTCGGGGCAGGCCTCGTCCTTCACCGCGCTCTGCGCCTGGGTCTATCTGGGCGCGCGCGTTCTGTATGTCCCGGCCTATGCCTTCGGCTGGCGGCCGGGTCGGTCGATCATCTGGGCCGTGGGGTTCACGGCGACCGTTCTGATGGTTATCTCAACCCTTATCTGATTTCCGATCCCCGTCCGACGCAGATCACCCGTGGATCACCCGTTCATCACCCACGCCCCGGAGGCACCATGGCCCAATACGACGTCATCATCATCGGCAGCGGCCCCGGCGGCTATGTCTGCGCCATCCGCTGCGCACAGCTCGGTCTGAAAACCGCTGTGGTCGAGGGCCGCGACACGCTGGGCGGCACCTGCCTGAACATCGGCTGCATCCCGTCCAAAGCCATGTTGCACGCGTCGCACATGCTGCACGAAGCCGAGCATAATTTCGGCAAGATGGGCCTGAAGGGCAAGTCGCCCTCGGTCGATTGGAAAGGAATGCTGGACTACAAGCAGAGCACTGTCGACCAGAACACCAAGGGCATAGAATTTCTATTCAAGAAGAACAAGATAGATTGGCTCAAGGGGTGGGGGTCCATCCCCGAGGCGGGTAAGGTCAAGGTCGGCGACGACACCCACGACGCCAAACATATCATCATCGCGTCCGGCTCTGAATCGGCCAACGTGCCGGGCGCGGACGTCGAGATCGACGAGAAGGTCATCGTCACCTCCACCGGCGCGCTGGAATTGTCGTCCATCCCGAAAACCATGGTCGTGGTCGGCGGCGGTGTCATCGGACTGGAGCTGGGGTCGGTCTATGCCCGCCTCGGCGCCGAAGTGACGGTTGTGGAATACCTCGACGCCATCACCCCCGGACAGGACGCCGAAGTTGCCAAGGCATTCCAACGGCTTCTGCAAAAGCAGGGTCTGAAATTCATCACCGGCGCAGGTGTGTCGAAGGTCGAGGTCAAGGGCGGCAAGGCGCATGTATCCTATGCGCTGCGCAAGGACGACAGCGCGCATGAGTTGAAAGCCGATGTCGTCCTGGTCGCCACGGGCCGCAAACCCTATGTCGAGGGGCTTGGCCTTGACGCGCTGAACATGAAGATGACGAAGCGCGGGCAGATCGCAGTCGACGACGGATATGCGACCAGCGTCAAAGGGATATACGCCATCGGCGACGTGATCGAAGGTCCGATGCTGGCCCATAAGGCCGAGGACGAGGGCATGGCGATTGCCGAGATCCTGGCCGGTCAGGCGGGTCACGTGAATTACGACGTCATTCCCGGCGTGATCTACACCCATCCCGAAGTGGCCAGCGTCGGCATGACCGAGGAGCAGCTGAAGGAGGAGGGCCGCGCTTACAAGGTCGGCAAATTCAGCTTCATGGGCAACGCACGGGCCAAGGCCAACTTCTCGGGTGACGGCTTCGTAAAAATGCTGGCGGACGCCAAGACCGACCGAATTCTGGGTTGCCACGTCATCGGCCCGATGGCCGGCGATCTGATACACGAAGTCTGCGTCGCGATGGAATTCGGAGCGGCTGCCGAAGATCTGGCGCGAACCTGCCATGCGCACCCCACCTACAGCGAAGCCATGCGCGAGGCCGCCCTTGCCTGCGGCGACGGCGCGATCCATTCCTGACCCGCGTTTCGACAGAGAGGACAAGAAAGGCACAATCAGAAACAGCGGACACAATTGAGCCGAAGGGTATCAAAGTTCTGCCGCGTTCCAATGATTTAAGGGTATTAACTATTCTGCCCTTGGTGTCTGCTAATGCCTCGCTCTCTTGCCCGCTTTCCGCGGCTTCTAACCGGATTCGTCTTCCCTCAAACCGCCATGGCGGGCGAGGGTTGGCATACCTCTTTTCTGGGTCCGCTTTCCGAACCCGTTTGGCGCTGGCTGGACAGTCCGGCGATGCTGCCTGCGATCGCGATTGCCGTGGCCGTCGTCGGGCTGTGCGTTTTGGTCGCCGGGAATTTGCGGATGCGACGTCGTCATGCCCGGCTGGCGATTTCCGGCTTGCGGAACGGCGCGCGGTTCCGAGTCGTCGACGCGATGTGCCACGCCGTCTGGGACGGTCGCACGATCAACACGGTTCGTGTAAAACGCGCATTGCAGATCGCGCGCGATACCACCGGGATGGATTTCACCTCGATGCATATGCAGGAAATGGCTCAGCGCGCCGATCGCATTATCATTCCGATAAACTTCAATTGGATGCGCGAAGACCTGAACCGCGAAGAAAAGCTGCTGATTTTCAACGCCACGTTATCCGTACTGCTGGCGGATGGGCCAATGGGGCGATCGGATCGCGTGTTTTTGCGGACGCTGGCGCGGGGGCTGCGACTGGGACGTACGGATTTGCGCGCCCTTGCCCGATTGATCACCACGTCCTGAAGAGGCGGAATGCCGGTCGGTCTGGTCAAGCCCTGCCTGAACGGCGACAGTGGGTGCGGAAACAGCCGCAGCGAAAGACCCGCCATGCAGATTGACCTTCTTTACGGACGCGATGGCCTGACGCTGGATATGCCCGACGGGGCCGAAACGCATCTGATCGAAAAGCCCGCCTTTCCGGCCTGCGATCCGCCCGCCGAACAGATCGCCCGCGCCCTGCGTGACCCGCACGGCGCCGCCCCCTTGGCCGAATTGTGTCATGGCAAATCCTCGGCCTGCATCCTGATTTGTGACATCACCCGACCCGTGCCCAACTACCTGTTCCTGCGCCCGATGATTGAGATCATGACCGCGGGCGGCATCCCCCTCGACCGCATCACGGTCCTCATCGCGACGGGTCTGCACCGCCCGAATGAAGGCACGGAGATGGATGAGCTGGTCGGCGACCCCTGGGTGCTGGAGAACGTGCGGGTCGAGAACCATTTTGCCCTGAATGACGCGGATCATGTCGATCTGGGCGTGACCGAGGGACGCGGCGTTCCGATCAAACTGGACCGTCGCTTTGTCGAGGCAGAGTTAAAGATCGCGACCGGCCTGGTCGAGCCGCATTTCATGGCCGGATTTTCCGGCGGACGCAAAGTCGTGGCCCCCGGCGTGGCCCATCACGAAACGATCCGCACCTTCCATTCCGCCCGCTTCATGGAAGACCCCGCCGCGCGCGAATGCAACCTGACCGGCAACCCCCTGCACGAGGAACAGTTGGAAATCGTGCGGCGGCTGGGTGACGTCTACGCCCTGAATACGGTGATCGACGACAAGCGAAATCTGGTGTTCTGCAGCTTCGGCGAAATCATCGAAAGCCATCTGGCCGCCGTCGATTTCGTCCGCGGCTATACCGAAATTCCGGTGGGGCGGAAATTCCGTACCGTCGTCACATCATCGGCGGGCTATCCGCTGGACCAGACGTATTATCAGACGGTCAAGGGCATGGTGACGCCTCTGGACATTCTGGAAGACGGCGGCACCCTGATCGTCGCATCGCAATGCGCCGAGGGCATCGGGTCTGACCACTTCCGCGCCGCACAGGAACGGCTGGTGCGGCTGGGGCCGGAGGCGTTCCTGAAGACGCTGCTGGCCAAGGACTTTGCCGACGTCGATGAATGGCAGACTGAGATGCAGCTGAAACCGATGCGCGTCGGGCGCATTCAGCTCTATTCCGGCACTCTGTCAGACTCCGATCATGCGGTGACGGGGGTGGACCGCATTACCGACCTGCACGACGCCATTGCCGCCAGCATCGCACATCACGGCGATGCTGCGGTCGCGGTCATTCCCGAAGGGCCGTATGTCGTGCCCAAAGCCGCCGCCGGGCCAGGCTGATCCATGGCAAAACATCTGCATCTGGACGTGACGGGCGGGATTGCGGGCGACATGTTCCTGTCGGCAATGCTGTCGGCCTGTCCCGAATTGCGCGGGGCGATGCTTGACGATCTGCGCGCCGCCGGAGTTCTGGAGCATGTCACGCTGTCCATTGATACGGTGCGCGAAAAGGGTTTCGCGGCAGTGCGGGTCAAGGTCACCACGGCGTCGGACGCGCCACCGACATCGCAGTGGCGCGATATTCGCGCGTTCATCGACGGCAGCGGGCTGGACGCACCAGTGAAGGCCCGTGCCTTGGCAATTTTCGCCTTGCTGGCAGAGGCCGAGGCAACCTGCCACGGGGTCGCACCAGACGAAGTGCATTTCCACGAGATCGCGGACTGGGACTCGCTGGCCGACATCATCGGCGCGGCTTCGGTCATTGATCGGGCCGGGGTCGAAGGGTGGTCGGTCAGCGCCCTGCCCGTAGGCAGTGGTCGCGTGAAGACAAGGCATGGCATCGTTCCGGTACCGGCCCCCGCGACCGCCGAGTTGTTGATCGGGTTCGAAATGTTCACCGACGCGGGCCAGGGAGAGCGGATCACCCCGACCGGAGCGGCAATCCTGCGGCACCTCGCCCCCGTCCAACAACTTGTCGGGCCTCGCGGTCGCCTGAGCGCGACCGGCACCGGGGCGGGGCAACGACAGATGGAGGGAATCGCGAATATACTGAGGGTTCTGGTCTTTGAGGATGGCACGCGCGCACCGGAAACCGTCAGCCTGATCCGGTTCGAGGTGGACGATATGACGCCCGAGGAAATCGCCGTCTCACTCGACCGGCTGCGCTTGACCGATGGTCTCCTTGACGCCGGATACGCGACCTCATTCGGCAAAAAGGGTCGGGCGCAGTTTGCCGTGACGATCACAGTGCGAACCGATGCAACGGCCGCTCTGATCGAAGCCTGTTTCGCGGAAACCAGCACAATCGGGTTGCGGGTTCAGACTGTCGCGCGACACGTTCTGCCGCGTCGGGCGGACATCGGGTTCACCCGCACCAAAACGGTCGAACGCCCCGAGGGAGTGACGCGCAAAGCCGAAAGCGACGACCTGACAGGCGTCCCGACCCTTCAGGCCCGTCGAAATCTTGCCCGTGCCGCCGAGGCCGAGCATGACTGACCCCCTCGCCCGATTGCAGGCGGAGTTGCAGCGTCTGCCGAAACTGGCCGTTGCCGTCAGCGGTGGCGTCGACAGCCTGACGCTTGCCCATGTCGCATCGGGTATCGTGCCGGATTTCCACGCCATTCACGCCATGTCTCCTGCCGTGCCGCCCGCCGCGACCGATCGGGTGCGGCAACAGGCCAAAGTGCACGGCTGGAGGTTGCGCCTTGTGGACAGCGGCGAATTCGCGGACCCGCACTATCGCGCGAACCCGCACAACCGATGCTATTTCTGCAAGTCCAATCTCTATGGCACGATGCGGCGGGTGTTCGACGGGCCGATTGCCGCAGGAACCAATACGGACGATCTTGGCGAATATCGCCCTGGCCTGATCGCCGCCGATGACTATGATGTCCTGCATCCCTACGTCGCGGCCGATATTGCCAAGGATGACATCCGGGCCATCGCGCGGGCCTGCGGCCTGGATGAAATCGCCGACCTGCCCGCGCAGCCCTGCCTGGCCAGCCGCGTCACCACCGGCATTGCCATCCGTCGCGACGATCTGGATTTCATCGACATGGTCGAGACGCTCGTGCGGGCGGACACTCCGGGCATGGATATCCGTTGCCGCATCACCGGGGACGGCGTCGTGCTGGAGACCGGCACCCCGATGCCCGATGCCACCGTGGCATCCGTCGCCGACCTGTGCCGCCGGGCGAACCGGCCCTTCGCAGGCAGCCGCACCTATGTGCGCGGCAGTGCCTTCGTCATTCCCGGGGAGTGAGCGATGGAGCGGCACACGATCTTCGACTGGTCCCGCAAGGCGCGGACGGGCATCCCCGAGGCGGTCTTCGCTGAAGGCAAGTCCCTGTCGCATCTGCATGATGTAATCCGTGACCACATCGACCGAAACGCATCGCTGTTGATTACGCGATTGACCCCGACGCAGATCGATGGGCTGCGTGACCTGCCATTGTCGGTTGACGATCTGGGGCGCACGGCCACCCTGGAAGCCCCGGAACCGGATCATGACGCGCCCGTAGTGGCCATCGTCACGGCGGGCACCTCCGACCTGTCCGTCGCGCGCGAGGCCGAAGTCGCGGCAAATTTCATGGGATTGCGAACCGAATTGATCGCTGACGTCGGCGTCGCAGGTCTCTGGCGGCTGGAAGCGCATTTGCCGGCGCTGACCGCGCACCGCCTGATCATCGCCGTCGCCGGAATGGAAGGCGCGTTGTTCTCGGTGCTGGCCGGGCTTGTCACCGCGCCGATCATCGCTGTTCCGACATCGGTGGGATATGGCGTGGCGAAGGACGGGTCGGTGGCCTTAGGATCGGCGTTGGGCGGCTGTGCGCCGGGCGTGGTCTGTGTGAATATCGACAACGGATTCGGTGCAGCCGCCGCAGCGGCCAAGATTTTAAACATCGCCCAAGCGCTATAATATTAACTTTTTCAATTACTTGAGCGGCAGAAACTCTGAATTACTGAAAAAGATTGACGTTCATCATTCTAGCGACGATTTAGGCGCAGGAGAGAGATATGCAACGACCGACGATTCATGATGTGGCCGATGCAGCACGGCTCAGCCTTGCGACTGTGGATCGCGTCCTGAACAACCGGGGCGGCGTTGCCGAAAAATCGGTTCGCAAGGTGACCAAGGCCGTGGCCGAAACTGGCTATGTCCGGGATATCGCGGCGGCCAACCTGTCCCGCAAAAGGCGGTATCGCTTTGCTTTCATCCTGCCTGGCATCGCGACCGGATTTGTCGCTTTGCTGCGCGCCGAACTGGCAAAAGAGCAGATTCGCCTGCGCCCGGACAAGATCGAGCTGGAGATCATCGAAACCGCCCCTTTCGATACCCCGTCGCAGCTGGCCGCATTGCGCAGCTTGTCTGGCGACACAACGAACGGGGTTGCCGTTTTTGCCGCTGAGGCGCCTGAAATACATGACGAAATTGCGCGTCTGGCCCATCAGGGCGTTCACGTCCTGACCCTGGTTTCTGATTTACCCCGGTCGCAGCGGGACGCCTATGTCGGCCCTGACAATGTCGCCGCCGGGCGGACGGCCGCGGCCTTCATGGGGCGATTCAGCGCGGGCCGGTCTGGCACGATCCTGATGGTTACCGGAAGCCTTGCGTCGCGCGATCACATGGAGCGGGTCATGGGGTTTCGCATGGTTATGGCCGAACGGTTTCCCAATCTGACGTTGCTGCCTGCCGCGCAGGGGTTCGATAGCGCGGAGACCGTCCGCAAGCTGATCTCAGACACGCTGAAGACCACGCCATTGGCCGGAATTTATGCCGTAGGTGCTGGCAATCGCGGACTGCTGGAAGGTCTGCGCGACACCTCCCCGCGCCCGGTGACGATCGTACATGAATTAACCGATATTTCGCGCGCGGCACTGCTGTCCGGCGAGATCGACCTGGTGATCGACCAGAACCCCGTCGCAGAGGTGCGGGCGGCGATATCCATCATGCGTGACCTGAGCGATAATCGCGATGTGACCACCGCTCGGGGTGCGATCCCCCTCAACATTTTCATCCGGGAGAACATCTAGGTGTCTCAATATTTTGCCGACCTCCAGCCTATCACTTTCGAAGGCAGGGACAGCACGAACCCGCTGGCCTTCCGTCATTATGACGCCACCGCGATGCTGGGCGACAGGACGATGGCCGAACATCTGCGCTTTGCAGTCTGTTACTGGCATAATTTCGTCTGGGACGGCAGCGACCCGTTCGGCGGGCAGACCTTTGACCGCCCATGGTTTCCGGCGGATACAATGGATCAGGCGCGTCAGAAGGCCGACGCCGCGTTCGAGATGTTCCGCATTCTGGGCGTGCCGTATTTCTGCTTCCACGATCATGACGTCAGGCCCGAGGGCGACACGCTCGCCGAAAGCCACGAACGTCTGAACGAGATCGCCGATTACTTCGAGCAGAAGATGGAAGACGGAGGACAAAAGCTGCTCTGGGGCACGGCTAACATGTTCTCGAACCGGCGGTATATGTCGGGTGCAGCGACGAACCCCGACCCGGATGTGTTCGCATATTGTGCGTCTACCGTGAAAGCCTGCATGGATGTGACGCACCGATTGCACGGGGAAAACTATGTTCTCTGGGGCGGGCGCGAAGGCTACGAGTCCCTTCTGAACACCGATCTGGACCGCGAGTTGGAGCAGATGGGCCGATTTCTGTCGATGGTGGTCGAGTACAAGCACAAGATCGGTTTCAAGGGTGCCATCCTGATCGAACCGAAGCCGCAGGAACCGACCAAGCATCAATACGATTACGATGTGGCGACCGTTTATGGCTTCCTCAAGCGGTTTGGGCTGGAGGATGAGGTCAAGGTCAATGTCGAACAGGGGCACGCCATTCTTGCCGGTCATTCCTTCGAGCATGAGCTGGCGATGGCGCGCACGCTGGGCATCTTCGGGTCCATCGACATGAACCGGAACGATTACCAGTCAGGGTGGGATACCGACCAGTTTCCGAACTCGCCCGGTGAGGCGGCGCTGGCCTATTACGAAGTGCTGCGCGCGGGCGGGTTCACCACCGGCGGCACCAATTTCGACGCCAAGCTGCGGCGGCAATCGCTGGATGCGGAGGACCTGATCGCCGCGCACGTCGGAGGTATGGATATCTGCGCGCGCGGCCTGATCTCGGCCCACGCGATGATCGAGGATGACGCGCTGGAAGGGCCGCGCCGTGTCCGTTACGCCGGTTGGGAGGGCGAGGCCGCTCAGGCGATGCTGGCCAAAGGTGCTACGCTGGACGGAATTGCGGCGGACGCCGAGGCGCGCGATGTGAACCCGCAGCCGGTGTCGGGCGCGCAGGAGAAGCTGGAGAATATCGTCAACCGCTATCTCTGAGGGGGGTAGACGGTCGGGCCCCATCCGGCCCGACAACTCACCATGGTTCTGCCGCGGTGACACCCCTTCTGACCCTATGCTGCTGGCCGGAAAGGCGGTGCCTTCCGGTCAGTTGGCCTGTCAGGCCATCCCGCGCGCAGGCCGGTCGTGGGCGATGTTGAACTTCATGCCATCCAGCAGTTCGACCAGATCGGGCCGCGCCGCAGGGCCGTTGGACAGACACGCAATCTGAATGATGCCATCGGGACGGACGCAGAATACGGCGGGTTCGGCAAAACGGCGGTCGGTTTCCTGCGGGGACAGCGGGTCCGAGATATAGACGCCCAAATCGCGCATCTGCGCCTCCGACAGGTCGTAGCCTATCGGGAACCGCCAGCCATATTCGTCCAGATCGGCCTGCGCCTTTTCCAGCGGGTCCGCAGACACGGTCACGATATCGAAGCCTGCGGCTTCCCAATCGCCCGCCATGCCATCAAGCGATGTCAGGTATTTCTTGCAACGCCCGCAGTGCTTTCCGCGGTAGACAACCAGCAGCATATGACGTCCCCGTGCGCCGCCAATGTCGATGGCGCCACCACCCAGTTTCGGGAGGGACATGAGGGGCAGAGGCATGCCGACGGCTGGTTTAGAATGGGTCATTAGGATCCTTTCCGAGGTCGGCTTCGCAGCACGCACTCACCACAATTTATATGTTGTATGATGAATAATGAGTTGCTAGCAAGCAAGGCATAATGTTGGAAGCGGAGTGTGAAAGATGGGAGGGAGCAATGGCATTCGCGCCCTCGGTGTGCGTCCGAAGCTGAGCGAGAATGTCGCGGCGCAGCTTCGTGAGTTAATCCAGCAAGGCGATCTGGAGCCCGGTGCCCAGTTGCCGACCGAAAGTGCCATGGTCGAACAGTTCGGGGTCAGCCGCACGGTCATCCGCGAAGCCGTATCCGCCCTCAGCGTCGATGGCTTGGTCAACGCACAGCAGGGCCGCGGCGTGTTCGTGGCCGATGACCCGAGCCAGCAACCCTTCCGTTTGGGCCGAAACGGATTGAGTGAAGCCGATCACATCGTGCAGATGATGGAATTGCGCCTGAGCCTTGAAGTCGAGAGCGCGAGCCTTGCCGCCGTACGCCGCGATCAATCCGATTTGCGGGCGATCAATGTGGCCTGGCAGACCCATTCCGATGCAATGACGGCGGGCCAGACCGGGCACAAGGAAGACTTCGGCCTGCATCTGGCCATCGCCGAGGCGACCAAGAATGCCTACATCGCCGGATTCCTGCGTTACCTCGGCCCATTCATCATTCCGCGTCCCGCAATGACGCAATTCACCGGCGAGGAGCGCGCCACCTATCAGCGCGTACTGGAACACGAGCATCGCGACATCCTGACCGCGATCACTGACCGAGATGCGTTGTCCGCCGCCGATCTGATGCGGGGGCACCTTGCCCGCGGCCTCGACCTGAACCGACGTCTGCTGCGCCAAGGCGACGCGACCTGACCCACCCAGCGAAAGCGAACTGATGGATATCCGACAATCCTGCAGCCCCGGCGAAACACGCGGCTTCGACACCACACAACTGCGCACGAATTACCTGATCGAGGATCTGTTCCGCGCGGGCGAAGTTTCGATGACCTACAGCCATCTGGACCGCACCGTCGTGGGAGGGGTGGTGCCGCAGGCGAAGCCGCTTTTGCTGAAGTCGGAAAAGCAGATCGGCTCGCCCGGCTTTCTGGACCGCCGCGAGATTGGCGTCGTCAATATCGGCGGCGAAGGGCGGGTAACGGCGGACGGCACCGATTACGATCTGGCGTGGACGGACGCGCTCTACCTGCCCATGGGCACGGCGGATGTAGCGTTTAGCAGCACCGATGCGGCCAACCCGGCGCGGTTCTATTTCGTCTCGACCCCCGCCCACGCCACGCACAAGGCGCAGAAGATCACCGCCGACGATGCCATTCTGTTAGACTTGGGCACCCAGTCCGACGCCAACGTCCGCAAACTGCGCCAGTACATCCATCCCGAGGTCTGTGCGTCTTGCCAACTGGTCATGGGCGTCACCCTGATCGAGGACGGCAGCGTCTGGAATACCATGCCCTGCCACACCCATGACCGCCGATCCGAAGCCTATCTGTATTTCGACATGCAGCCCAAGACGCGAGTCATCCACCTGATGGGCGAGCCGCAGGAAACGCGGCATCTGGTCGTCGGCAATGAACAGGCCATCCTGTCGCCGGGCTGGTCGATCCATTCGGGCTGCGGCACCGGGCGGTACGGGTTCGTCTGGTCGATGGCGGGGGACAATCAGGATTTCACCGATATGGACTTCGTCGACATGGGCGACCTGCGATGACCTTGTTCGACCTTACCGGCAAAACGGCCATCGTGACCGGCGCGAATACCGGCCTTGGTCAAGCGTTCGCCATCGATCTGGCGCGTGCCGGGGTGCGGGTCGCCTGCGTCGGACGGTCGTCGATGAACGATACGCTGGCGAAGATCGGCGACCCGGATCGTGCGCTGGCGGTTCAAGCCGACATCGGATCGCTTGAACCGATCGGGCGGATCGTTTCGGAGGTGACGGAGTGGGCCGGGGACATCGATATTCTGGTGAACAACGCCGGTATCATCCGTCGGGCCGACGCGCTGGATTTCACCGAGGACGACTGGGATGCGGTGATGGACGTGAACCTGAAATCTCTGTTTTTCCTGAGCCAGGCCGTTGCGCGCCAGATGGTGCCGCGCGGATCGGGCAAGATCATCAACATCGCTTCGTTGCTGTCGTTTCAAGGCGGCATCCGCATTCCGTCCTATACCGCCAGCAAAAGCGGCGTGGCCGGTCTGACCAAGCTGCTGGCCTGCGAATGGGGTCCGAGGGGCGTCAATGTCAACGCGGTCGCCCCCGGATATATCGAGACCAACAACACCCAGGCGCTGCGCGATGATCCCGCGCGGAACAAGGCCATTCTCGACCGGATACCGGCGGGACACTGGGGGCAGCCATCCGATATTTCGGGTGCGGTGATGTTTCTGGCCTCCAAAGCGTCGGACTACGTGCACGGTATCACATTGCCGGTCGACGGAGGATGGCTTGCCCGATGAGGGGCACACGGAATGGCAAATATGCGATTCCGCACGAATTAGACTTCACGCCGGAAACTGGTATGCTAGTATACTTACCGACACGTTCCGGGAGAAGAGTGTGTCGAACGACACTTTATGGGAGGACGAAAATGAACATGATCTTGAAAACCGCTCGGACGACAGCCATTGGTGCTGCGCTGGGTGCCAGCCTTCTGGCCACCACGGTCAGCGCGCAGGAATTGCGTGGCTGGAACATTCACGTCGAGGATTACCCCGTCTCCATCGGGATGGAGAGCTTCGTAGCCGAGGTTTCGGAAAAAACCGACGGTCGCGTGACCGGCAAGGTTTTCCATAACGGCGTGCTGGGCGATCAGCCCGATGCCATCGAACAGGCCCGACTTGGCGCGATCGATTTCGGTGTCTTCAGCCTTGGGCCGATGGGCCAGGTGGTGCCGGAAACGAACGTCGTCTCGCTGCCGTTTATCTTCAAATCCACTGATCAGATGTACCGCCTGATGGACGGTGACGTCGGCGATGAAATCGGCAAGGGTCTTGAAGCCAAGGGGCTGGTCGCACTTGGCTGGTATGACGCGGGCGCCCGATCCTTTTATAACTCGATCAAACCGATCAACACGCCGGAAGATGTTGTCGGCATGAAGGTCCGCGTGATGAACAACGACCTGTTTGTCGGCATGGTCGAGAGCATGGGCGGCAACGCCACTCCGATGGCATTTGGCGAAGTCTATCAGTCGCTGCGCACGGGCGTCGTGGACGGGGCCGAGAACAACCCGCCGTCGTATGAATCGACCAATCACTATGAGGTCGCCAAATACTACTCCCTGTCCGAGCACCTGATAATCCCGGAGTGCCTGTGCATGTCCAAAGCCACGTGGGACCGTTTCTCCCCCGAAGATCAGGAGATCGTCATGGCCGCAGGTCGCGCCAGTGCCGATCTGCAACGTGGTCTGTGGCAGGAACGCGAAGCCGCGTCGATGGCCAAGGTCGAAGCGGCCGGTACCATCGTCAACAGGGTCGAGAACAAGGTCCCGTTCCAGGAAGCGATGGCGGGTGTCTATGCCAGTTTCCTTGAGGACAACCCGGACCTTGAAGGTCTGGTGAAGATGATTCGCGACGCCGACTGACGCGTCCCGTGGTGTGACACGACCCTGGGGCTCGACCGGATCATCCGGTCGGGTCCCATTCCATCCAGCGCCGTCAGAGCGTTTGTCCGGGGACAGCCATGACCGAACTCTTCGCCCGTCTTGACCGCCTGTCCGGCTGGGTCAGGACGCTCCTCATTCTCGTATGCAGCCTGATGATGGTGACGCTGATCGTTATCTTCGGATGGCTTGTCTTTGGGCGATATGTCCTGAACGTGACGCCGACCTGGGTCGAGCAGCTGGCGCTTCTTCTGGTGGTATATATCTCGTTTCTCGGTGCTGCCGCCGGTGTCTATGAAGACACGCATCTGGGCGTGACCTTCATACGGGAGTCGATGCCCAGAAAAATTCGCCGTCCCCTGCGCCTTCTGTCCGATCTGGGTCTGTCGGCATTCGGTCTGGCGATGGCCTTCTACGGGGCCAAGCTGGTGCAATTCGGCTGGGATACGAACCTAGCGATGCTCAACATTCCCGAAGGTGTCCGCACTCTGGCTGCTGCCGTCAGTGGCGGACTGATCTTCCTGTTCGCGGGACTGCGGTTCCTGTCGCGAACGCATGAATACTACTTCAACGGGTCGGGCCGGCAGGGGGCACTCTGATATGGGTCTCGCACTTCTTCTGGGCGTCTTCGCCATCGCCGTCGCCATCGGCATGCCCGTGGCCTTCGCCATGGGTGTCGCATCGGTCATCGTTTTCTTCTACGAAGGTTTCCCCCTTCTGATCCCGTTCCAGCGGATCATCTCCGGCATGTCGATCTTTTCGCTGATGGCGATCCCGTTCTTCATCTTCGCGGGCGAGATCATGTTGCACGGGGGTATCGCCATCCGCCTCGTCCGCTTCGCTTCGTCTGTGGTGGGTCATGTCCGGGGCGGGTTGGCATCGGTCAACATCTTCTCGTCGATGCTGTTCGGCGGCATCTCCGGGTCGGCCATCGCCGACATCTCGGCACTTGGCTCCATCCTGATCCCAGTGATGAAGGAAAAGGGCTATGACGGCGATTATGCTGTCAATGTCACGGTCACGTCGTCCATCGCGGGCGTCGTCATTCCGCCCAGCCATAACATGATCATCTTCGCCATCGCGGCGGGGGGCGGCATTTCGATCTCCAAGCTATTTCTTGCGGGCGTCGTGCCAGGCATCCTGATGTGCATCTGTCTGGCCATCGCCGCCTATGTCATTGCCATCAAGAAGAACTACCCATCCGAGCCATTCCCGGGCATTCGCGTCGTCCTGCTGACTGCGGCGCAGGCTCTGCCGGGGTTCGTCACGGCCGTGATCATCGTCGGCGGCGTATTGTCCGGCGTATTCACGGTGACGGAATCCGGTGCGTTCGGTGCAATCTATGCGGTGCTGCTGACCGCTTTTGTCTATCGTTCGCTCAGCTGGGAGGGGTTCAAGCTCTCGGTCACCAATTCGGTTCGCACGACATCAATGGTGATGATCCTGATCGGCTGCGCAGGGGCCTTCGGGTATCTGCTGGCCTTCTACCAGGTGCCGGGCCTGCTCAGCACGTTCCTTCTGGCGATCTCGGATAATCCGATCATGATCCTGCTCATGATCAACGTGATGCTGCTGCTTCTGGGCATGATCATGGACATGGCAGCCCTGATCCTGATCTGCACACCGATCTTCCTGCCCATCGCACGCGACATCGGGATGGATCCGACGCAATTCGGCATCATGCTTCTGATGAACCTTGGGCTGGGCCTTTGCACGCCGCCGGTCGGGTCCTGCCTCTTCGTGGGCTGTGCCGTGGGCAAGGTGCCGATCGAACAGGCCATTCGTACGATCTGGCCGTTCTATCTGGCCATTCTGGCGGCCCTGCTGCTGGTAACTTTCGTGCCGGCGGTATCGCTGACGTTGCCCGCCTTGCTGGAGTAACGGCGCGCGGTCCTGCGCCCCGAACAGGAGGCTCGGATCAGTCCTGAAAGTACTCGCTGTGGGATCGGTGGATCGCTTCGATCGTCGGGCTCAACCGATCCAGATGCCGCCGGATCGACCGGTCCAGCTTGGTACCGTCACCCGCGCGCAAAGCGGCAAGGATATCGGTATGGTCGCCGTAGAGCGCCTCCATCCCGTCCTTGCCGGTCAGGCTCAGGATGCACAGCCGGTCGACCTGCGCCTTGTTGGCAGCGATGGTCTCGAATGCAAAGTCAGCCCCGGCGGATTCGCACAGCAGACGGTGGAAGTCATAATCGATCCTGTGGAAGGTTTCCGGATCGTTTGCATCTATCGCAATCCGCTGTTCGGCCAGGTTGTCGTCCAGCGCGTCGTCGAAGTCGCCGGTCCAGTTCAGGCAGGCACGGCGCAAAACCTCGACTTCGACGGCTGTGCGAATAAAGCGCGCATTCTGGATGCCTTGCAGGGAAAAATGGCGAACGACCGTCGCCTTCTGCGGGCGGATCACAAGCAGGCCAAGGTTGCCCAAGCGGCTGAATGCGTCGCGCACCGGCTGTCGCGATACGCCGAAACGCTTGGCGACTTCGACCTCGGACATCTTGGCACCTGGCAACAGGTCCAGCGCGACGATTTCCTCGAACAGACTTTCGAAGACCACATCGGCGCTTGTACGGCGTTCGTTGATTTCGTGTACGAAGACCATGTCGGCTTCCCTCTGTTCTGGATCATGGTATACTAGAATACCAATAGTTGCCAACCAGAGCCGGATGATGCGTCTGGACCCGTCATATGTTTGGTCAAGACGGTTCAGGCAAAGGACGAAATATAACGGACCGTCTACATATGACTGAATCGAAAATCGGACAATGGGTCGTCATCGGAGAAGGGGCGCGTCGCAAGGTTCTGTCTGATGCGCCCGATCTGATGATCGTGGAGTTCGCGTTCGACAAGGGGGCTGTCGGTGCAATGCATAATCATCCGCACATTCAGGGCACTTATGTCGCATCGGGCCGCTTCGCGTTCACCATGGATGACGAGACGTTTGAAATCGGACCGGGCGACAGCATGGTCATCCCGAAGATGGTGATGCACGGCTGCACCGCGCTGGAATCCGGCAGCCTGATCGACAGCTTTACTCCCCGTCGCGATGATTTCCTGTAACGCCACATCCTATCTGCGCAGCATCATGCGATCATCACCAAGCCGATGCGGTGTCGCATGGCCATCCTCCAAGCTGCGTTGCGGGCAACTGGCTGCCCTGTCCAGAATTTCCGGGCAACCGGATTTCGATATGTCGCGTTTTTGTGCCGCCCCCGGTGCCGACGGAATGATTGGCGACAATCTTCAGGCGTAGGCCAAGGCGCCCTGCAATTGCCGCGAGCTCCCAATGACTGGCCGGGCTATCAGTCCTTGGGCTCGTTCTGGCTGGAGGTGATGAAATCATATGCCAAAAGCGCCATGGTGATCAGGATCACGATCACCAGGTCCGGGCTCGGCACCTCGAAGGCGAGGATGCCGACGAAGATCGCGAAGACGACGAAGGCAAAGAGGGCGAGGAAGCGGTTCATGCGGTGTCCTTTCGAGACATCATTGGTCGGCCCATTCATAAAGCCAGCGCGCCGTGCGCAGCAGCCGCGCGTCGTTGCCATCTGCGCCCACCAGCTGCACGCCCATGGGCATCCCGTTGGAGGCGGTCAGCAAGGGCAGCGTGATGGCCGGCAGGCCGCAGAACGTCCAGAGGCCGTTGAAGACCGGATCGCCGGTGGTCTCGACGTCGCGAGGCGCGGGTCCGGGTGCCGCAGGACAGAGGATCGCATCGCAACGCTCGAAGATTTCTTCCAATGCAGCGTTCAGCACGGGTTTCCAGTCCAGTGCGGCAAGGTAATCGCGGGCGAGAACGGCCTCGCCCTCTGCCATCGCCTCGCGCACTTCGGGGCCCAGCGTATCGGCGGCATCGCGCCCGTATCGGAAGTAATACCGCGCCATCTCGGCGAAATTGATGCGCTTGCGTTCACGTCCGGCGGCCTCGAAGGGGGCGGGCAGGTCGAGCTCCACCACCTTGTCTCCCAGTGCCGCGACCAATTCGTGCAGCGCATCCCTGGTGTCGGGCTCTGCCTCCTCCCAGCCCGGCAGACGGAGGAAAACGAAATCGGGCTTCACTGGCGGTTTCGACAGCGCGGTCTGCGACAGGCGCGGAAAGGGCGTGGGGGTGGTTGCCGGATCAGAGGCGTCATGGCCGAAAAGCACCTCGGCCAGAAGTGCCGTACCGGTCGGGTCGGCGGCGAAGACGCCGATGGTATCGAGGCTAGGCGACTGCATCAGAACGCCGCGCCGGGGAATCGCGCCGAATGTCGGCTTGAACCCCGTCACGCCACAGAAGGCGGCGGGCCGGATCACCGAGCCGCCCGTCTGCGTGCCCACTGCGAGCGGGATCATTCCGGCGGCCACGGCGGCGGCGGATCCGGCGGAGGACCCGCCCGCAGTGTGCGCGGGGTCATGCGGGTTGCGCGTCTTCGATGGGCGCATGTAGGCCAGCTCGGTGCTGACCGTCTTGCCCATGATGATGGCACCCGCCGCTTTCAGGCGCTCGACGACATAAGCGTCCTTTTTCGGCACCCGGCCCCGGTCAAGCTCGCAGCCATATTCAGTGGGTATCTTCGCCGTGTCGATGATATCCTTGAGGCCAACCGGCAAGCCGTGCAGCGGACCGATGGGACGCCCGGTGACGCGCAGCGCGTCCAGCGCGCGCGCCTGCTCCAGCGCGTAATCACTTTCGAACCAGGCCCAAGCCTGCACCTCCGGTTCGCGCGCCGCGATGCGGGCGATGCAGGCCTGCACCAGTTCGACCGCCGACAAGGCGCCCGAAGCCAGTCTGTCCCGCAACTCAAGAACCGGAAGCGCCAGAATGGCCTCTGCCCGTTTCATGTCAGCGCCCATAGAACAATTCCGGCAGATAGAAGACGATTTGCGGGAAGGTGTACATCAGCACCATTGACACGATCACGCAGAACAGGAACGGCATGACACCCGAAAAGATCTGCGTCAGGCGAATTTCCGGCGGCGCGATCCCCTTGAGATAATAGGCCGACATCGCCATCGGCGGGGTCAGGAAACTGGTCTGCAGGTTCAGCGCCACCAGTATGCCGAAGAACAGCGGGTCGATCTCGAAGATCGCCAGCAGTGGCAGGAAGATTGGCACGAAGATGATGATGATCTCGGACCATTCCAGCGGCCAGCCCAGCAGGAAGATGATGAGCTGTGCAAGGATCAGGAACATGATTGGCGACAGATCAAGCGATTGCACGAACTCCGAGATCACTTGTTCACCGCCGAGGTAGGAGAAGACCGCAGAGAAAGTATAGGAGCCGACGAAGAGCCAGCTGACCATCGCTGTGGTGCGCACGGTCAGGTAGACGCTTTCGCGCATCCGCTGCCAGGTCATCGCGCGGTAGACGAAGGCCAGAAGTATGCCGCCCAATGCGCCGATCGAGGCGGCCTCGGTCGGGGTTGCCAGCCCAAAAAGAATCGACCCCAGGACCGCGAGGATCAGGAAAGCCAGCGGCAGGAAGGATGTCAGGATCATCATGAACAGCTTGGACTTCGATACATCCGGCACCTCGTCCGGGCCGGGCCGTGGGGCCGAGGACGGCTGCAGGATCGAGCGCCCGATGATGTAGACGAGATACAGCCCCACCAGCGTCAGCCCTGGAAAGAGCGCCGCCGCGTACAACCGCACGATGGAGACGTTCGTGGCCGCCGCATAGACGATCAGCATGATCGACGGCGGGATCAGGATACCCAGCGTACCGCCCGCACAGATGATGCCGGAGGCGAAGGACGGGTTGTAGCGTGCCTTGAGCATCGCGGGCAGGGCCAGCAGACCCATAAGTGTCACGACCGCGCCGACGATTCCGGTCGCGGTTGCAAAGAGTGCGCAGGTAATGAGCGCGGCGACACCCATCGAGCCGGGAATGTTCTTCGACGCAATATTGAGCGTGACAAACAGCCGGTCGACGATATTCGACCGCTCCACGATGTATCCCATGAACAGAAACAGCGGCACGGCCGTCAGCACTTCGTTCGACATCACTGTGAAGGTCTGGTTGATGAAGAGATCGAAGATGCGGTTGTTGTAGAACCCCTCGAACCAGAGAGACCAACTCTCCCAATTGCCGACGGTCTCGTCCAGCCGATTAAAGCCGCGCCATTGTCGGTTCGGGTCGAAATAAGCATAGTAGCCGAAGCCGATACCCATGGCCATCAGGGTGAAAGCAATGGGAAAGCCGAGGAAGACGAAGATGATAAAAAGCCCCAGCATCATCAGGGCGACTTGAGGGTCCGTCATGGATGGGCGTCCTTTTCGGCCTTGTTGGCCTGTTGCATCATCAGGTCTTCGGTTTCAAAGACATCCTCGCGCGCGGGCACCCACCTGTTGGTGCGCATCGCGATGATGCAGCGACAGACCTGGGCGATGCCCTGAATGAACAGCAGGATGCCCGCGGCGACGATGACCATCTTGAATTGATAGATCGGCACGCCCGCGGGCGAATTTACCGACACCTCGCCGTACCCCCAGGAGCGCGAGGCGTATTTCCACCCCGACAGGATCAGGGCGGTAACGCCGGGAAAGTAGAAGATGAGGTAGAGTACGAAGTCGACCTTGGCCTGCGTGCGCGGTTGCCAGAGCCGGTAGAGGAAGTCCCCGCGCACATGCCCTCCGCGCGACAGGGTATAGGCACCGCCCATCATGAAGAGCGTGCCGTACATGATGAAGGATACGTCGAGCGCCCATGCGGTCGGGCTGTTGAGCACGTATCGGACAAATACTTCGTAGCCTGTGCCAATCGCCATGAGTACGATCAGCCAGGCAAAAGCCTTGCCGAACCAAGCCGACAGGTTGTCGGCGAAATGGATAAATCCAAGCATCGTTTCCCACCTCCCTATAAGAGCCCCCCGGCACGTATCGTGCCGGGGGGCGCCATTCAGGCCGCAATACGGCCGGTCGTCAGAGAGACAGCTTGCCGGGGAAATAATGCTCGAACGCGAGTGCGTAGTCCGGCGAGTTCATCAGTTCGTAATAGCTGACCCGCTCCACCCATTCACGCTGGCTGTCGAGGGTTTTTTTCATGAAATCGTCCGCTTCCAGTTCCGGGATAAGCTCGTCCCAGGCGCCCAGCTGTGCTTGCAGGATCTCGGACGAGGTGCGGCGCACCGTCACGCCGTCTTCGTTGGCCAGCGTTTGCAGGTCAGCCGAGTAACGGTCCATCGCCTTGGCGGTGTTGGCCGTCGACACGGCTTCGACACCGTATTTCAGGATCGCCTGAAGATCAGGATCGAGGTCCTCGAGGAACGACTTGGAGAACAGGAACTCGAAGCTTTCTGATGCCTGGTGGTAGGACGACAGGTAGTAGTTCTTGGCCACGTCCTGTGCGCCAAAGTCGCGATCCGACGAGGGGTTATTGAATTCGAACGCATCGATCACACCGCGCTCCATCGCCGGCACGATCTCGCCGCCCGGAAGCTGTGCGACGGACATGCCGAGCTTGGCCATAAGGTCGGCCGCAAGTCCCACCGTCCGGTATTTGAAGCCCTGAAGGTCGGCGACAGTGTTAACCTCTTCCTTGAACCAGCCGAAAGGCTGCGCGAACATCGGGAAACCCAAATAGCCCTGAATATCCAGGCCCATGATATTCTGAGTCAACTCGTCATACAGCGCCTGCCCTCCGCCGGCATAGAACCAGCTGAGCATGGTTGTGGCGGAACCGCCAAAGACCGGGCCGGTTCCGAAGAGCGAGGCGGCCTTGTTCTTACCATACCAGTAGACTGGCACCGAGTGGGCCGCATCGAGCACACCGTCATTGACGGCATCAAGCACCTGAAACGCCGCGACGACGGCGCCCGCCGGCAGCACGTCGACCTGAAGGCGGCCCCCGGACATCTCGCCTACGCGAGTGGCGTAATCCTTGGCGAATTCGTCCCAGATATTGGCCGCTCCCCACGACGTCTGCATCTTGATGACGATGGGCGCCTGCGCCAGTACGGCCGGCGCCGCAAGGGCTCCACCCGCAAGCGCACCTCCTGCAAGGGCCGATTTGCGCAGAAAGGATCTACGGTCGATAGTTTGTTTGACAGTCATTAATCTTGGCCTCCCAGTGCGCTCAGTTCAGAGCGTTTCATGCGCCGACACTTGAGCCTCCCGCTCTGCCGACCTGCCGAGCCTTGTGAAGAGGCACGACACTGCACAAAATCCTAGCAGGCCTGCGGAAGAACGCAAACACAGTTCAAGGCGGCTCAAGCGGAGTACCTTTCTGGATCAAATCACTGACGCCGTTAGACGGTTTGGGATGGATGGCAGGCAGGCATGAGCGCGTCCGATCTGTGTCGGAAGCACGGGATTTGGCCTGCTGCTGTGTCGCTGGCAACGCCCTTCCGAACTGTCCCATCGCTATTGCGATTGTAGCCACTTAATTACAGAAGCGCGCTTTGCTTCCATATGCTTGAGCAGAGTGATAGCAAGTTGCTTACCATCCCGTGCGACAAGGTACTGCAGAATTTTCTCGTGTTCCTGTACGGCATCGAACCAACGGCCATCCGTCATATTTGCCAGGTAACGTGCGCGTTGCATGCGCAAGGACAGCGCCTGACAGGAGGTGGCCAATGTCCCGTTGCGCGCCGCGGTCAGGATGGCCCGGTGGATCTTTTGGTTGATGCTGAAATAGGCATCCAGGTCCCGGCGTTCATAGCTTTCGATCATATCCGCGTGCAATGCGCGAACCTCTTCAATTTCGGCGTCCGTAATGTGTTTGCACGCCAATTCACCAGACAAGGCTTCAAGCGCGCCAAGCACGGGAAAAACCTCTTCCACTTCCTCCTCGGTGACCTGCGTGACCCACGCCCCGCGGTTCGGTTCCAGCCGAACCAATCCATCCGATGCAAGCACTTTCAATGCTTCGCGCAGCGGCGTACGTGACACACCAAACTGATCACACAGTTCCTTTTCCGGCACTCTGCCACCGGGTTTCAGTTCTGAATTGATGATCAAGGTCTGCAACCTGTCCACCAGCTCGTGATGCAGAGATTTCCGAATGATCGTTTGTGAAGTGTGAAGGGTCATCGCGTTGCCTTATTGCTTCAAAGCACGTTCAAGCAGACGCGCAATATGGATAGGTTTCCGATCGGTCAGGTCGGCAATTTGATGACGGCAAGACGTGCCATCCGCAACAATGATTGTGTCCTGTGCCGCATCACGCACCGCCGGGACAAGATCAAGCTCAGCCATCTTGCGTGATACGTCGTGCGTTTCCACGCCATAGCCAAAGGCACCCGCCATGCCGCAACAACTCGTCTCCACCACCTCGACTTCAGTGTCGGGCAGGCGCGCAAGGGTCTTTTCGATTGAGGACATCACGCCCATCGCCTTTTGGTGGCAATGGCCATGCAGCAGCACTTTGGGCGCCGGTGAGGTCAGGGGGAGCGCAAAATCAGGATTGTCGCCCTGGTCAGCAATGAATTCTTCCAGCATCCGGGCATGTTTGGCCAAGAGTTTCGTATCCTCGCCGGGCAAGAGGGCCGGAATTTCATCGCGCAGGGTCAGCAGGCAGCTGGGCTCCAGACCGATGACAGGGATGCCTTGTTCGGCAAAAGGCAACAGTGCATCGACAAGGCGTTGAGCCTCTTGCTTTGCCTCATCCACCAGACCGGCGGACAGAAATGTGCGGCCGCAGCACAGGGGTCGTTCGCCCTTGGGGGCCGATGCCACTTGCACGGCAACATCAGCGGCAGCCAACACATTTGCTGCAGCGCGTAGATTCTCCGGCTCAAAATGGCGGCTGAACGTGTCCGCAAACAGAACCGCTTCGGGCGTCCGTGTCGCCGCAACCTCGGTATCCTTAAAGGGCCGCGCATGCCACTTGGGTAGATCGCGGGTCGCCGTGAAGCCGGTCAATCTTTCCGTCAGCTTGGCAAGACCCGGCAAGCTGTTGCGCAGGTTCATCAGGAACCGTACCCGCGCAGCCCAGAAAGCATAGCGCGGCAGATAAGCGACCAGACGGTCATGTCGGCTGAGCCCGTCCTTCCTGATGCGTGCGGATTGCACTTCGATCTTCATCCGGGCCATATCAACCCCTGTGGGACATTCCCGCTTGCAGCCCTTGCAGGACACACAGAGCTTCATAGTCTCGGCCATCTGATCCGCTGTGAGCGCCTCTGGTCCAAGCTGCCCCGAGATCGCCAGGCGCAGCGTGTTTGCGCGGCCCCTCGTCAGATCCTGTTCCTTGCGCGTCACCCGGAAGGAGGGGCACATCACGCCGCCCTTCAGCTTTCGGCACGCCCCGTTGTTGTTACACATCTCAACAGCGCCCTGAAATCCGCCGCCACTGCCGGTCCATTCGGACCAGTCAAACTCGGTCTGAAATTCTGGCACCTTGTAGTCTGGCCCATAGCGAAAGAGGGATCGGTCATCCATCTTGGGTGCATCTACAATCTTGCCGGGGTTGAAGAGGCCATTGGGGTCAAACCGACGCTTAACTTCGGCGAAATTTGCAACCATCCGGGGGCCGAACATCTTCTCGTGAAACTCCGACCGGACCAGCCCATCACCATGCTCACCCGAATGCGAGCCCTTGTAGCGCGCAACCAGATCGAAACATTCCTCCGCGATCGCGCGCATCTTTTTGACGTCCTGATCCAGTTTCAGGTTCAAAACGGGGCGTACATGCAGACACCCAACCGAGGCATGGGCGTACCAGGTGCCCCGCGTGCCGTGTTTTTCGAAAATCTCGGTCAGGCCCGCCGTATAATCAGCAAGGTCCGGCAACTCCACCGCGCAATCCTCGACAAAGGATACCGGTTTACCGTCCGTTTTCATCGACATCATGATGTTCAGACCAGAGCTTCGCAGGTCTGCTATGCGGGCTTGCATCCTGGGGTCTGCAACTGCGGTGACTCCGCCCCGGTTCTTGCCGCTCTTGTCCCAGGAAAAACCAAGATCGCCCATGACCTCTTCAAGCTCTTTCAGCTTTTTGGGATGCTTGCTGGTGTCTTCCTCCGCAAACTCCACCAGCAGCAAGGCATCTGGTTTGCCGGTCACGAACTCTTCGATGGTATCGCGGAACATTGGAATGTCGCGGGCCAGTGCGATCATTGTGGCGTCGACAAGTTCGACCCCCTGCGGGTTCAGTTTGACCAGATGCTGTGCGGCGTCCATAGCCTGATGGAAGGTGGGGAAATGACAGACACCCAGCACCTTTTCCGACAGGATCGGCCAGAGTTTCAGTTCAATCGCCATTGAATAAGCGAGTGTTCCTTCCGAGCCGACCAGCAGATGGGCAAGATTGTTGGGCGTATCCTTAGGCACCAGCGCGTCGATGTTATAGCCGCCCACCCGGCGCATCACATTGGGGAATCGGGCGTCAATCTCAGCGGCTTCGCGTGCGCCCAGCCTCAACAGATCGTCGCGCAACGCGACGAAATCAGCTGCGCCGATATTGCCGACAGGACCAAAGCGGTGCTTGCTGCCATCCGCCAAAAGCCCTTCTATCGACAAGACATTGTCGCGCATCATGCCATAGCGCAACGACTTGCCTCCGCAGGAATTGTTGCCGGACATCCCGCCAATGGTCGCGCGGGACGCAGTAGAGACATCGACCGGGAACCACAGGCCATGGGGTTTTAGCGCGCGGTTCAATTCGTCAAGTACGATGCCGGGGCGCACAACACAGCGCATGCCCTCCACGTCCAGCTCAATAATATCGTTGAAATACTGTGTGTTATCCAGAACCAACGCGTTGCTTACAGTCTGCCCACATTGTGAGGTTCCGCCGCCACGGGCAAGGACGGGAACGCCTTGTTCACGTGCAATGTCGATGGCTGCACATATGTCATCTTCGGATTTCGGAGACATGACCCCAAGTGGCATCATCTGATAGAACGACGCATCCGTCGCATACCGCCCGCGCGAAAATCTGTCGAACATCACATCACCCTCCACACGGTTTCTCAGGGCGTCGGCGAGCTGCGGCATGATGTGTCCACTGTGGTTGGAAGTTTCTTTTTGTTTGACATAATTATGAATTCAAAATTACGCTGATACAACAAAATTCAAATCTTCCGGGCGAAGGTGCTGCGCCGAACCCACATAAACACCCGATTGTGAGACCTCCCATCATGAGAAAAGCCGGCCGCCATTTTCTGCAGATCCCTGGGCCAAGCGCCGTGCCGGATCGGATCCTAAGTGCCATCGGCCAACAGACCATCGACCATCGCGGTCCCGATTTTGCCAAGGTAGGTTTGCGCGCACTCGACGGCATGAAATCGATTTTCAAGACCGAAGAGCATGTATTCATCTACCCCGCGTCAGGCACTGGGGCCTGGGAGGCTGCACTGGTTAATACCTTGTCGCCCGGTGAACGGGTCCTGATGTTCGAAACCGGCCACTTTGCGACCTTATGGAAGAAACTGGCCGAGAAATTGGGGTTAAAAGCCGAGTTCATCGAAGGCGACTGGCGCGGCGGGGCTGATCCTGAACAGATCGAAGCCTATCTCGCCGAAGACAAGACCCATGAGATCAAGGCGGTCTGTGTTGTGCATAACGAGACCTCAACCGGATCAGTCTCTCCGATTGCCGAGGTGCGCAAGGCAATTGACCGTGCGGGGCATCCGGCGTTGTTCATGGTTGATACTATTTCCGGCCTGGCCTCGATCGACTACCGCCATGACGAATGGGGTGTGGATGTTACGGTATCGGGTTCGCAGAAAGGGCTGATGTTGCCGCCGGGTCTATCGTTCAATGCGGCGAGTGCCAGGGCGATGGCAGCCAACAATACCGCCAAACTGCAGCGTTCCTACTGGGACTGGGAGGATATGGTTGGGCCGAACAAGGCAGGGTATTTCCCCTACACGCCGGGAACAAACTTGCTTTACGGCCTGAATGAAGCCATCGACATGCTGCACGAAGAGGGATTGGACAATGTCTTTGCCCGCCACGCACGCCACGGTGCTGCGACACGTGCGGCTGTGCGCAAATGGGGGCTTGAGGTGCTCTGTGCCACGCAAGGTCAGGAAAGCAGCGTCCTTACAGCCGTGAAATTGCCGGAAGGCCATAGCGCGGATGCCTTCCGTGCCACCACGCTTGAGCACTACGACATTTCCCTGGGCAATGGTCTGTCCAAGGTCGCCGACAAAGTATTCCGCATCGGACACCTTGGGGACTTTAACGATCTGATGCTGATTGCGACCCTTGCCGGGGTCGAAATGGGGCTGAAACAAGCCAATGTCCCGCATGCGACAGGCGGTGTGCAGGAAGCCATGGCCCACCTCAGCTAATTCAATCGCCCGAAAAAATTGGGCCAAGACCAAAAACATAAACTGAAGCTCTCTGGGAGGAGAATATCATGAAAGCAATCTTTAGAGTTCTCGCTGCAACCACAGCGATTGGCATGGCCACGGGCGCCTTTGCTCAGAACGTAACGATGAAATTCGGACATGTCGGCAATCCCGGCTCATTGTTCGAGGCCACGGTCGACAACTTTGCCGCATGTGTGAATGATTCCATGGGCGACAAGGTCGAAGTCCAGACTTTCGGGTCATCGCAGTTGGGCAAAGACAAGGAACTGCTGCAAAAGCTCAAACTGGGCCAGGTCGATTTCGCTCTGCCTTCTTCTGTGATGTCCTCTGTGGACGACACATTTGGTATCTTTGAAATGCCCTACATCATCTCTGATCGCGATCACATGCGTCGCGTGCAGGCCGAATTGATGGATGTGTTCCAAAGTGCGGCCAACGACAATGGCTATCAGATCGTGGGTCTGGCCGAAAACGGGTTCCGCAACATCACCAACAACACGCGTCCCATCAATGTGCCTGCTGACCTTGAAGGGATCAAACTGCGCACACCGAACGGTGTCTGGCGTCTCAAGATGTTCCAGGAATATGGTGCCAACCCGACGCCGATGGCATTCTCTGACGTGTTCACCGCATTGCAAACCGGCGTCATCGACGGTCAGGAAAACCCCTATGCGCAGATTGCATCGGCCAAATTCCAGGAAGTGCAGAAATACCTGTCGATAACAGAGCACGTTTACACGCCCGCATATATTCTAATGTCCAAAAAGAAATTCGACAGCCTGGATGCGGATATTCAGGCAGGCCTGACCGATTGTGCGAACAAGACGCAGGATTTCACCTATGAAAGAGCGGCTGAGCTGGAAACCAGCCTGTTGAAGGTGATTGAAGATGCGGGTGTTGAGGTGAACACCGCCGACAAGGCAGCGTTCATCGAGGCCTCTGCGCCGATCTATCAACAGTTCGCGGATGAAGTCGAAGGCGGTCAGGCCATGATCGACAAGGTTCTCGGCCTCGGCACTCCGGGCTGATCCACCTGCGTGCGGCAGTATACATCTGCCGCACGACTTACGGCCATATGCACGCAGCTCTTTCGCCTGCAGCAAGCGGGCGAAAGAGATTTGAAGGACTTCCAACAGGTTTGCCGGCATGGAAAATGAAGCTTACCCAACCTTGTCGCGGTTAAATCGGGCGCTCAGCAAGGTTTTGGAGTGGGCGACGATCGGCCTGATGATCCTGCTGACCCTCGTCGTCTCCGCCGCGGTTCTGGCGCGCCTGATGGGGCAGAGCTTTTCCTGGTATGACGAAGTTGCCGCAATCATGTTGGCATGGATTACTTACTACGGGTCGGCCCTTGCTGCCTTGCACCGTCGCCACATCGGCTTTGATACGGTGCTTTTGAGTCTGCCGCAGAACCTGCGAATTGCAACTGTTCTGATTGGCGAAGCTATTGTTCTGATTTTCTTTTTCCTGATGGCGCGCGCCGGGCTGCAAGTGCTTGAGGTGCTCGCAGGCGACACTTTGATTTCGCTGACATGGGTACCCATCCAGTTCACGCAATCGGTCATTCCAATTGGGGCGATCCTCTTCATGCTCTGCCAGCTGTTGAGCCTGCCGGGTTACATGCGGCTCACGGCTGCCGGCATCTCGCTCGAACATGCGGAAATCGAGGAAGAGGTCGAAACCGAACTCGAAAAGAACAAGGATCGCTTCTGATGTTGATGGCCGGTATTTTCATAGCGATGCTGATCATGATTTGCATCAATATTCCCATCGCCGTGGCATTGGCCATGAGCGGAGTACTTGGACTATTGCTGACTGAAGGCACGGACAGCCTGGTGACCATCGCGCTGGATATGTACGATGGGTCCACCAAGTTTTCGCTGATCGCCATCCCGATGTTCGTACTCGCGGGCGCCATTATGAATGCAGGCGGGATCACGGATCGGTTGATTAATTTCGTCGGTGCCATCATCGGCTTTATTCGTGGCGGCCTTGCCATGGTCAACATTGGCGTGTCGTTGTTTTTTGCCGAAATTTCAGGCTCGGCGGTGGCAGACGTGGCAGCAATGGGCTCCATCCTGATCCCGCAGATGAAAAAGCGCGGCTACAGCAAGGAATTTTCCGCGGCTGTCACCTCATCTTCGGCATCCCTTGCCATCATCATCCCGCCGTCGATCCCGATGATCCTTTATGCCGCGTCAGCCAACACATCGGTTGAGCAATTGTTTGTCGCGGGCATCGTGCCGGGCCTTTTGGGGGCCGGAGGCCTGATGACCGTCGCCTACATTTTCGCCAAACGCTACAACTTTCCGACCGAGGATGCCTTTCGGCTCTCGCGCCTGCGGGCGACTTTCATCGACGCGCTGCCTGCCTTCACCCTGCCGGTGATCATTCTGGGCGGCATCTTTGGCGGCTATGTCACCGCAACCGAGGCCGCCGGGCTGGCGGTTCTGGCCGCACTTGTGGTCTCTGCCTGGTATGGCAGCCTTGACCTCTCGCACCTGCGCCGCGCGATGCTGGATGGGGGCATTCAGACCGCCGTGGTGATGCTGCTGGTCGCGGCTTCCGTACTTATGGGCGGGTTCCTCACACGCGCACAAATCCCGCAACAACTTGCCGAGGGCATCCTGTCCATCACCGAACAGCAATGGGCGATTCTGCTGATCCTGAACTTCTTTTTCCTGATTGTGGGGTTCTTCCTGCACTCTGCCGCCGCGATCATTCTGGTGATCCCGATTGTCATTCCGCTGATCACCGCTGCGGGCATTGATCCGGTCCATTTCGGGCTGGTGGTCACACTGAACCTTGCCATCGGGCAGCAAACCCCGCCGGTTGCCTCGGTACTGGTCACCGCCTGTTCGGTGGCGCGGGCCAACATCTGGGAAGTTTCCAAGGTCAACATCTGGTTCATTGGCGTTCTGCTGTTTGTTCTGATGCTCAGCACCTATGTCCCCTCGGTTCCAATGTTTCTTGTGGAGTATTTTTACAGATGAGCGCGGAAATCACCGATGAGCTGTGCGATGGGATCCTCTGGGTGACATTCAACCGGCCACAGGCGCGCAATGCGCTGACCTTTGAGATGTACAAACGGCTGGCAGAGTTGTGCAGGCAGATGCCCACCGATGGCTCCGTTCGGGCCATGGTCCTTTCAGGGGCGGGCGGCAAGGCCTTTGCCGCCGGGACCGATATGACCCAGTTTCGCGCCTTTGAAACCCCCCATGATGCGCTGAACTATGAACAGCAGATTGATGACGTGCTGGAGGCCGTGGAACGCTGCCCCGTACCCACCATCGCCGCAATTCATGGTGCCTGCACCGGCGGTGGTGGATCCATCGCAGCGGCGTGCGATATACGAATTGCGTCGGAAAGCCTGAAGTTCGGCTTCCCCATTGCCCGTACCCTGGGCAATTGTCTGGCAGCAGGTAACCTTGCGCGCCTGTCTGAGCTGATCGGCGCAGGGCGGGTGCGGGAGATCATCTTTACCGCCCGACTGATCGAAGCGCAGGAAGCCTTGCAAACGGGGCTGGTCAGTGAACTTCTGCCCGACGAGACCGCATTATTGTCCCGTGCATCAGAGCTTGCGGACAAGGTTGGCGGCATGGCACCGCTCACGCTGCGCGCCACCAAGGAGGCGCTGCGCCGCAACCGCGCCGCCTTGCAGGTAGACGATTCCGATCTCATCGTCTCATGCTACATGAGCGATGATTTCCGCACTGGAATGGAAGCTTTCCTCGCCAAGAAGAAACCCGAATGGAAAGGCAGATGAGCGCTAGGACCGGCCCGTTGAGCGGTATGCGCGTAATTGAGCTGGCGCATATCATGGCCGGGCCTGTCTGTGGATTGATGCTGGCGGACATGGGGGCTGACGTCATCAAGGTTGAAAAGCCAACCGGCGATGACAGCCGTCGTTTCGTGCCACCCGACATTGGTGGCGAGGCGGCGGCCTATATGATGATGAACCGCAACAAGCGCGGTATATCGTTAAATCTCAAGGATCAGGGGGCGGTCGAAGTCTTGCGCAAGCTGCTGGCCGAAGCGGACGTGGTGGTTGAGAACTATCGCTTGGGCACGATGGAGAAACTGGGTCTGTCCTATGAAGATCTTGCGGCGGCAAACCCCCGCTTGATCTATTGCGAGATATCCGGCTTTGGCCGCACGGGTCCTTACGCCGAACGCGGTGGGTTCGACCTGATCGCACAAGGCATTTCAGGCCTGATGTCGATTACCGGCGAGGGGCCGGGCCGACCGCCGGTGAAAGTGGCCGCCCCAATCTCGGACATCAATGCGGGTATCCTGGGGGCGATGGGCGTATCGGCGGCCTATGCGAACATGTTGCAAACGGGGAAGGGCCAAAAGGTAGATACATCCCTGTTTGAAGCTGCCATCGTGCAAACCTACTGGCAGTCGGCGATTGCCTTTGCGACGGGGATGAAACCGGAACCGCTCGGCTCAGCGCATCCGCTCAACGCGCCCTATCAAGCTTTCCGGACAAGCGATGGCTGGATCAATGTTGGTGCTGCGAACCAAAGCAACTGGTTGCGGTTTCTTGATGTCATATCGGCGCCAGAACTGGACGAGGACCCACGGTTTAATTCAAACGCCGCCCGCATCCAGAACCTTCCAGCCCTGATCGAGTTTTTGAACGGCTATCTGGCGCGGGACACTACTGAAAACTGGCTGGCGCGCATGGAAAAGGCACAGCTTCCCGCCGGGCCCGTCAACGATATTCTGCAAATGCACAATGACCCCCAGGCGATTGCGCGCGATATGATTATTGACGTGGATCATGCCTCGGTCGGCATGGTCAGAACCATCGGGCATCCGGTCAAATTCAGCCGCACACCTGCGAAAGTTGATCATGCAGCCCCTGTATTGGGCCAGCACAGTCGAGAAGTTCTGGCCGAGATCGGATATGAGACCGAGAAGATTGACGCATTGATCAGGTCGAATGCCGTGATCGCCGCATAAACCATAAATTTTCTTAATTTCCACTTTAATATCAAAGTGTCATTTGTAGAAACCGGACCTGCGAAAGGAAACCACCGTGCCACTGACGCTGAAACAGGCTCAAAGTATCATCAACGATTGTCTGGAATGGCGCACGGCGAACGGCCTGAAGCCTCTCACCGTCGCAGTGCTGGACAGCGCGGGGTGCCTTTTGGCATTGGCGCGCGAGGATGGTGCCAGCAACCTGCGACCAGAGATTGCACAAGGGAAGGCGCGCGGTGCCATTGGCATGGGTTTGGGTTCAAGGGCCCTGTTCGAGAGAGCAAAGGTTGAACCATTCTTCATTCAGGCGATGAACGCCTTGGCGGAAGGCTCGCTTGTTCCGGTTGCGGGCGGGGTTCTGATCAAGCAAAAAGGTGCGATCATAGGCGCTGTCGGTATCACGGGTGACAGTTCCGACAATGACGAGGCTTGTGCAATCGCAGCAATCGAGAAGGCCGGCTTTGTCGCCGAAGGGGGATAGCCGTCAGGTCATCTGAAGGTCTAACATCCATTGATTGGCTCTTCCTGGCAACTTGCAAGGCGGGGTTATTCCGGAATGTCGGGAATCCCGTATAGAACTGCAGGATTATCCACCAGGATCTGCTTGCACAGTGGCGCGCCGCACCCCCAATCGCCCATCAGATCGAGCCATGCACCTTCGTTTGGCATAAAGGCGGGATGACGGACATGGGGCCAGTCCGATCCCTAAATCAAGCGGAACGGTTTGCACCCATCAATGCGTGCGCCATGCCAGCAATGTCGGGATAGGGCGGCCCGTCGATGTTACTGATCCGGTAAGGGCCAGTCAATTTTACCCAAGCCTGACCTCCTTTGAAGGCCCAACCGGCCCGAACGTGCATATATCGACGTCTTGGTGACCGTTTTGTGAAGGGGTCCCTGATGCGCAGAGATGCATGGCGACGTTTTCGGCTGTCAATTTGAACCCGCGTGCGCCGGCGACACTTTGTCTGAACGTTTACCGCATCGCTCCGGCAGGAAACGGGGTTTCCCGACCACGCACAAGTTGTGGGTCTGCAAATTGGCTGTTACGATTTGATCGAATCCGTTGGGGTGCCCTTTCCGGGGCTGAGAGGCGAAAGCCAACCCATCGAACCTGATCCGGGCAATACCGGCGTAGGAAACGGAGTGCGATCTGGCGGGGTTAAAGTTTGCCGCCTTGTCTTCCTCCTTCCTTGGCCGGGGAGAGGAAGCGATGACGCCGCACCCATCCGCACTAACGATAGCTGGCTCCGACAGTGGCGGAGGTGCGGGCATCCAGGCCGATCTGAAGACGTTCTCGGCGCTCGGGGTCTACGGCACCAGCGCGATCACAGCGATCACCGCACAGAACACGCGCGGCGTCCTGGCCGTAGAGACGGTTTCGCCCGGCGTGGTCTCTGCGCAGATCGCTGCCGTGCTCGACGACATCATGCCGCAGGCGATCAAGATCGGGATGCTGGCCTCGCCAGAGATCGTCGCCGCGGTCGCCGAGGCGATCAAAGGCTATCGTGGTCCCGTCGTTCTCGATCCGGTGATGGTTGCGAAGTCGGGGGACAGGTTGCTGACCGAAGCGGCCGAGGTGGCGCTGATCCAGAGGATGCTGCCCTTTGCCGACGTCCTAACTCCGAACCTGCCCGAGGCCGCGCGCCTGCTGGGCCGCAGCGAGGCCTGCAACGCTGAGGAGACCGTGGCGCAGGGCCAGGCGCTGCTGGCGCTTGGTGCCCGGGCGGTGGTGATGAAGGGCGGCCACGCGGAAGGGGCGATCTGTATCGACCGGCTGGTGACGCCCTCCGCCGTCACGGCGATGGAGCAGCCGCGGCTGACAACCCGCAACACCCACGGGACGGGATGCAGTCTTTCCTCGGCGATCGCGGCTGAACTGGCCAAGGGAGCCGGGTTTGAGGCTGCGGTTCGCCGGGCGCAGGCTTGGCTGCACGGCGCGATCCGTGCGGCGGACGGGCTGGGCATCGGCAGCGGTCATGGTCCGGTTCATCATTTTCACGAGGTGTGGCGATGAGGCGGGCGACCGTCATGGGGGGCGGCGTCGCCGGGCTTTGCGTGGCGACCGAACTGGTCGCGCGGGGCTGCGAGGTAACGGTCTTCGACCCCGCAGCCCGGCCAGGCCCGCACAGCTGCTCGTGGTGGGCCGGTGGGATGCTGGCGCCGTTCTGCGAGGGCGAGACGGCAGAGGAACCGGTCGTCCGGCTGGGCAAGGAGGCGGCCGACTGGTGGGCGCAGCAAGGCGTTGCAGTCGCGCGTCGGGGAACGATCGTGGTGACGCTCGGCCGCGACCGGCGGGAACTGGATCGCTTCGCACGGCGCACCGATGGACATGAAATGCTTGACGCCGCGGCGCTTGCCCGGCTGGAGCCGGATCTTGGCGGCCGCTTCGACCGCGCCCTGCACGTTTCTGCAGAAGGCCATCTCGACCCACGCGCGGCGCTGATCCACCTGCGCGAAAGGCTGGGCCGGGCCGGTGTCGCTTTCGTCGCGGAGCCCGGCCGTCCCGATGGCCTGACCTTCGACTGCCGGGGGCTTGTGGCACGCGACAAACTGCCGGATCTGCGCGGCGTGAAAGGAGAGATGGCGGTGCTGCACTGTCCCGACATCCGCCTGAGCCGACCCGTGCGCCTCCTTCATCCGCGGTTTCCGCTTTACGTCGTCCCGCGCGCGGGCGGTTTGTTCATGCTGGGCGCGACGCAGATCGAAAGCGATGACCGCAGGCCCAGCGTCCGTTCCGTCCTCGAACTGCTCTCCGCGGCCTACGCGTTGAATCCTGCCTTCGGCGAAGCGGAGCTGGTGGAAATCGGTGTCGACGCGCGACCCGCCTTCCCCGACAACCTGCCCCGCCTGCGACGGCAGGGCAACACGATCCACGTCAACGGCCTGTTCCGCCACGGCTTCCTGCTCGCGCCGTCGCTGGCGCGGATGGCGGTGGAGGCGGCCTGCGACGGCACCAAACCGGAGTTTTGGCATGAAGATCACGATTAACGGTACTTCGACAGATGTGCAGGCCGACACGCTCGCGATGGTTCTCGAAGAACTTGGCTATGGCGCGGCGAAGGTCGCCACCGCCGTCAACGAAAGTTTCGTGCCGATGGCCCTGCGCGGCCAGACGGCGCTCGCCCCCGGCGACCGGATCGAGATCGTCACCCCCCGGCAAGGAGGCTGAGATGCGGTTTTACGGAACCGAGATCGACTCGCGCCTGATGCTTGGCACGGCGCAGTATCCGTCGCCGCGCGTGCTGGCAGATGCCTTTCGCCGCTCCGGCGCGGGCATTGCGACAGTCTCCGTCCGCCGCGAGGCGGGGGGCGAGCGGGCCGGTTCGGCCTTCTGGGATATCGTCAGCGACCTCGGCGTGGCAGTTCTGCCCAACACCGCAGGCTGCCACTCCGTCCGCGAGGCCGTAACCACAGCGCAGATGGCGCGAGAGCTTTTTGACACGAATTGGATCAAGCTCGAGGTCATAGGCCATGCCGATACGCTCCAGCCGGACCCCTTCGGGCTGGTGGAGGCCGCGCGCTACCTGACTGAGGACGGCTTCAAGGTCTTTCCCTACACGACCGAAGATGTGGTGCTTGCGGGCCGCCTTCTGGATGCGGGCTGCGAAGTGCTGATGCCCTGGGGGGCACCGATCGGCACCGGGCTCGGGCTGACCAACATCTACGGAATGCGCACGCTACGCGCCCAGTTTCCCGATGTGCCGATGGTCGTGGATGCCGGGCTTGGCCTGCCCAGCCAGGCGGCGATGGCGATGGAAATGGGGTATGATGCCGTCCTGCTCAACACCGCCGTCGCCAGGGCAGGCGATCCGGCGGCGATGGCCGAGGGGTTCGCTCGAGCGGTCGAAGCGGGGCGACTGGCGTTCGAGGCCGACCCGATGGAGCCGCGCGATATGGCCGCGCCATCGACCCCCGTCATTGGCAAGGCGTTCCTGACATGAGCCTCGACCGTTTCTATCCGATCTTCGACGGGCCGGATTGGCTGAAGCGGATGCTGCCGCTGGGGGTGAAGCTGGTGCAGCTGCGCATGAAGGATCTGCCCGAGGACGGCCTGTGGCAGTTCATCGCGCAGGCACAGGCGCTGTGCCGGGCATATGGCGCGGTGCTGGTGGTGAACGACCACTGGCGCCTCGCAATTGACGCGGAATGTGACTGGGTGCACCTAGGGCAGGAGGATCTGGACACCGCCGACCTGCCCGCGATCCGCCGCGCCGGTCTGAAACTCGGCATCAGCACCCACGACCACGCCGAGCTTGACCGGGCGCTGTCGATTTCCCCGGATTACGTGGCGCTTGGCCCGGTCTATCCAACGATCCTCAAGAAGATGAAGTGGAAGCGGCAGGGCCTCGATCGCGTGACCGAGTGGAAGCGGCTGGTGGGCGACATGCCCCTTGTCGCCATCGGCGGGATGAGTGTCGAACGGGCGGAGGGCGCGCTCGAAGCCGGGGCTGATATCGTCTCTGCCGTGACCGACATTACCCTGAACGACGACCCCGAGGGTCGCGTGCGCCAGTGGATCGAGGTGACGCGATGAGCCGTTACGCCCGTCAGATCGCCGTCCCCGAACTCGGGCTGGATCGTCAGGCGCGCCTACGGGACGCACATGTGCTGCTCGTGGGCGCGGGTGGGCTTGCCGCTCCGGTGTTGCAATATCTTGGCGGCGCGGGCGTCGGCCGCATCCGGCTGGTCGATCCCGACCGGGTGGAGGTGACGAACCTGCACCGCCAGACGCTCTTTCGCGAGACCGACATCGGCGTCCACAAGGCCGAGGCGGCCGCCGCCGCCGTCACCGCTCTCAACCCGGACTGCCACGTCGCACCTGTCATCGCGGCCCTCGATCCAGCCAATGTCAAGGCGCTCTGCGAGGGTGTGGATCTGGTGCTCGACTGCGCCGACAGTTTCGCGGCGAGTTACATCCTGTCCGATACCTGTCACTCAGTCCGCAGGCCGCTGGTCAGCGCCTCAGTAATTGGAATGGAGGGATATGCCGGTGCCTTCTGCGGCGGTATGCCAAGTCTGCGGGCCGTCTTTCCGGACCTGCCACAACGTGCGGGGTCCTGCGCCGATGACGGGGTCCTGGGGCCGGTCGTGGGCGTGGTCGGGGCGCTACAGGCGCAGATGGCGGTGGCACTGCTGGCGGTAATGGACCCGTCGCCGCTGGGCCAGCTCGTCACTTTCGATGGGCGAGGTTTCCGCTTCGGAGGCTTCCGATTCATCGATGCGCCAGAGCCTCCTCGACAGCACCGATTTCTTGCACCGTCGGACATCGCAGACACAGATTTCATCGTGGACCTTCGGACCGAGCAGGAGGCACCGTTAGTGCGTCCCACCGCCCGCCGCCTCCCCGTTGCGGCCATCGGCCCCGGCGAACCCGTCCCCGCCCCCGGCCAGCGCGCTGTGCTCTGCTGCCGCTCGGGCCTGCGCTCGTGGCAAGCCGCCGAACGGCTCGCCACCATCTGGGACGGAGATATTTACCTCGTCGCTCTCGGCAACCCAAAAGGAGAAACCTGATGATCGCAAGACTGACCGCCTTCGCCCTTCTCGCAGCTACGCCCGCCGCAGCACAGGACGCGATGACCGTCGTGCTCGACTGGTTCGTGAACCCCGATCATGAGGGCATTTCCGAGGCGGAGCTGTTTGCGGCGCGCGAGGCTTCGCAGAACCTTGCCTACACCCGCTATGTCCTCGACGCCGGTCATTCCGGCGACTTCCTCGACCTGATGGCCGATCCGTGATGATGACGGTCGTCCTATCAAGAATTTCCCGCAGAACATCCGCTACGCGCTGGCTGTGGTGGGTGTCGATGCCCAGCGCAACACGTTCACGCAAACCGACGAGTTTCGCGGCTACGGCCTAGATGGGCGCGACCTGAACGATATCGCGGAAATTCTGTCCAGCGCGTTCATCCGCGATTTGGATTTCATCGCGGCACCGGCGTACATCAAGCGCGAATTGCTGACGGTCGCGCATGAACAGCAATACCATCCTGTAGAGGATTACCTTGACGGGCTGGTGTGGGACGGTACGCCGCGCATCGATAGGTGGCTGGCGGTCTACTGTGGTGCAGACGACAACGAGCTGAACGCCGAATTCGGCAGCAAGCTCTTGATCGCGGGCGTGCGCCGTATCAAGCAGCCGGGCGTGAAATTCGACACAATGCTGGTGCTCGAAGGTGTACAAGGTGCGGGCAAATCCCAAATCGCCCAGCGCCTAGCAATCCGCGATGAATGGTTCTGTGGCAGCCTCGACCTCAAGAGCGACGACAAGACCAAGGCCGAAATGTTGACCCGTGCATGGATTGTCGAGTGCCAGGAACTGGACGGCATGAACAAGACCACCAGCCAGAGCTTGAAGAAGTTCCTGAGCACCGCAGTCGACATGTTCCGCCCGGCATATGCTCGCAACGCCACGGAGTTTCGCCGTCACTGCATCATCTTGGGCACGACCAATGAACTGGCGTATCTTCGCGATCTGACGGGCAATCGCCGCATTTGGCCGGTGACTGTCGGGACGATTGATCTGGAGCGCTTTTCCGCTGACGTTGATCAGATTTGGGCCGAGGCGGTCGTGCGTGAGGCAGCAGGTGAGTCGATCACCTTGTCGCCGCGTCTGTGGGCTGCCGCCTCAAAAGTGCAGGGTCGGCGTATGGTCGAGGATGCCTACGAGGACGTCCTCGAAGACAACTTTGGTGAGACCAAGGGCCGGGTATCCATGGACAGCGTGAAGCTCCTCCTCGGCCTCGACACGGCCCGTATGTCACCGATGGACACGCGCCGGATCAAGGCGGTCATGGCCGGGCTGGGGTGGGACTATGGCACCCATCGCCTGCACGACCTCGGGGGGCGGGAAAAAGCCCATCGCAAGGGGTTCGCGCGTGGCAGTACAGAGGAGCGCAAGGTTGAGTACATCGCCCGCCGGATCGACGGGGGTATCGTGGTCATCGACCGCCTAGACGCGCAACGCCATGAGGAACCGCCGTTTTGACTGGCGGGGCGTACCATGTAACGTAACATAAGGCCCAAACTGGCCTGCACTACCCGGCGGGGCGCTATGGTGCCCCGCCTTATTTTATTTCTGAAACCTTCAGAGCTAAGTTACGGTTACAAGTTACAAAAAGGCCAGCGACAGACAAATTTGCTACGGGCGTCTGAGGGCGGCAGAGGGGCGCGTAGGACGCATTGGGCAGTTGGGTAGTTGGAAGGGGGTGGCGCACCCCTAGGTGGGGCCTGTACGGCCCTCTCCGGGCCTCACCGCCCCGTTGCATAATGCTGGCGGATAGGTTGCCCCTCACGCCGGGTTCAGCTCCTACGGCTAATTGACGGTCAGCGATTGGGTCTGCCAACTACCGCGTTCAGGAAAATACCGGATCGTGCCGGTGAACGTGCCCCTCAGCATCGCCCCGAATCCATTTTGTGCGTCAAAGTGCCCATTCACTTGGTATAGGCAATCTCCGGCATGACCAGTGCCCGCACCGTATCGCGATGGAAACTCGGCGGTTGACGGTGCAACTAGCGTCCGCCGCACGTCCGCTTGGATCATGACGTAGGCTTGGGACGCCTTCTGGTCGGTGCACTGGGCTAGGCGTTCCGCTTCCTGTCCAGATAGCTCTGCATCGGAAGCCGGGCTCTCGCGTCCGTCAGTTCCCCGGAACACGTCACCTGTAGCTGCATCCAAATACAGGCGGTTCGCCACGGTCGAGCCACCGCAGTACATAAAGTAGACCTGCCTTGTTTCAAACGTTGTTGATCGCACCCAACCGCCGTTCTCGACAAATTCAGCTTCGGTGCATGTTCGGTTTTCCACAAGTTCCGCCGCAACACGGGCGAACACCGCGCGATGCTCATCAAGGTCATCTGAACCCGCTATCAATCGCTGTGCTGCCGCCGCAGCGCGAGCATCGGCTTCTCGCCGCTCAACTGCCTCCGCCTCTGCGCGGCGGGCGGCTTCTGCGGCTTCCGCCTCGCGCTGGGCCTCGCGTCGCGCGACCTCTTCGGCATAGCGCTCTGGGCGGAGTTCGCTGAGTTCTTCAAGCCATCGCTCTTGGTCGATGGGTGCTAGCTCTGCTAGATATGCCTCGGGGTCGGATTGCCTGAGTTCAGCCCAGCGGATTTCGCGCTGGTCTGCTTCATGAGCTTGCCAGGCGATAAGCGCGAAAATCCCGGCGACCGCGAATGCGGACATACCCTTGATCCGCCCTCGTAGCCTTGGCAGCCCTCGTCCTGTGATGGCGGCTACAAGCCCTGCGAAACTGACGCCCAGCGCGGCGACAAAAGCGGCAAAAGGCGACGCAATCAGGAACAGCGTCAAAACGACGAACATCAAGCCAAGCTCGGCTAAAGCAATCAAAAATCGTAATATCTGCGAAGTCAAAATAGCACCTGTCACATCCTCTAGGTGCTTCGAAGTCAGCACATCCAGACTCCGGTGACAACAAAAATAAGACTCATAGTCTGTAGATCAATAGGCTGCATATCCGCGCTATGCCCGCATGGACATCAAGGCGGTTGTAGGCAGAAACGTGAAGCAGCACCGGGAGGCCAAGGGCCTCTCGCAGGAGCAGCTTGCGTTTGAGGCCGACCTGCACCGCACATATGTCAGCGGCGTTGAGCGCGGTATACGAAACCCAACAGTCCTCATCGTCGCTAAGCTCGCGAACGCGCTGGGCGTCGAGCCGTCGAAACTACTGGAATTAAATGATTAATTTGAGAAGAATGGTGCCGGTGATAGGACTCGAACCTACGACCCCATCATTACGAATGACGTGCTCTACCAGCTGAGCTACACCGGCATCCTTCTCTTGTTCGGCCCTACTATGGCCCTACCAGAACCTCAACCCACCGTCTAACCCGCTGGCCTCAAACGTCAATTGCGGGTGGACACGCGCATTACGAAGGACCTGCTCTACCAGCTGAGCTATTGAGACAAGCGACGGCCCGTTTAAACGCAACGAGCGGCCCGTTCAAGCCAGATTCAGAACGGAATGTCAGCGTCAGTCGGAGCGTCACTCTCCGCAGTCTGCGATGAAGAACCAATCACCACGGTCACGGTTCATCTTCCGTGGGATGGCGCAAGATTCCAAGGCACATACAATCCGCAGATAACCTGCTCGCCCGCTTTGTTCTTGCCAACGAGCTGCACGATATGATCGACCTCGTGCGGTAGCTTTGTAGCCGAAAAACATAGTTCGGTTTTCGAGATGGGTAGTTTTCTGGTAGCCAAGTGCGAGTGCAATCGCGCGATCAGCATAATGGCCCTTGCCCCTGCCCTCGAGGGTCAGATTACCAGCAGACGTCGAGGTCAGCTCAAAAGACCCGATTTCTCGATCTAGCAAGGCCCGGTCGGGTAGGTCTGACGCGATGGTCAGGTCGCCTGTCTCAAGGCCCGGTGCCAAATTCTCCAGAAGCACGTTCTTGGAGCAGTTGACTGCCTTGCCATTGATGTTGATCGAAGACCCGGCAGTCATCGTTACGGCCCAGTGATCAACACCGGCCTGAGACAACGTGCTGCTGAAAGGCCCGCCAGGGGCAAAAACGCGGCCAGAGTCGAGACGATGCCTAGCGTCGCCGCAGATTGAGCCATTCGGGCGATAAGCTGGGTTGGTAATGGCGACGCGTTGGATCAAAGAAATTGCGTCACCATTGCTGACACATATCGTTGTATCTTGAAACAGTCTTGAAAACACCGGCGCAATGGCAGTCGCCTGAAAGCAACCGATTGCTCTACCAGCTGAGCAACAGCGGCACCGTAGCGCGGTCCTAGCAGGGGTCCGGGGCCGTTTCCAGCCCCGAAATGATGCTAGATCCGGGGCGGCGAAACCGTCTCGTCCTGATCGCGCGTGGTCCCGACAACGGCGGGATTCACGACATGTGGGGGCGTCGGTTCGACCTCAGAAGAAGACGGTGGAACCTCTTCCGCCTCTGGCACGTCTTCGTCGGCAGGGACGGAGGGCACAGGATCGCTCGATTCCGCATCTGGCACAGCGGGGCCCATCAGCAGAGGCAGCATATCCGAAGACACCGCCGCCGGTGTACCGCCGGTCGGTGGCTCTTTCCATGACAGGCTGTCGAAAGCTTCGCAATTCGTGCAGACCGGAAGCCAGTCGGCATGGATCGTGCCACAGGTGTCACAAACCCATTGCGCGCCGCGCGGTGCACTCAACGCCTTTGCCAGCCAGCCGCGGACCACAGCCTCGGATCCGCCTTCGCCACGTTCTATGGCCGCCATGAGGGACAGGGATCGCGACGTGGGATGCGTTTCGTACAGCTTGCCAAGAACACGACGTGCGCCGGGAAAATCCTCGGCGGCCAGATACAGTTCGGCCTCCAGCATCTTGGTCTCGGGCGCATCGGGCGCAACTTTGAGGAAGGGCTGGAAGCGTTTGATGCGCGCTTCAGGCGTCTCGTCAGGCTCGATCTCGGCGAAAGCGGCGGCCAGATCGGGATGCGCTGTCTTGGCGCGCGCGATCTTCAGAACCTTGGCGGCGCGCCGCTTTTCTCCCGCTTCGATATGAGCACGCGCCGCAAGGACGGCTGCGGGTACCAGTTCAGGCGACAACCGGTTCGCTTCGAGCATTTCAGCACGGGCCTTGTCGACATTGCCACGCCGCAACTGATCGCGCGCGTCGGCCAACGACAGAACCGCCTCGCGGCGCTTGTACACATCCTTGGGCAACGACCCGGATTTCAACTTGGCAGACAAGACACGACGCGCCCCGTCCCAGTTTTCGTCCCGCGCCTGCAAGCGCAACAGGGTATCTTGCGTCTCGACATGCCGCGGCTTCAGCGCAAAGGCCTTTTCGGCCAGCTTCATCGCCGTTTCCGTATCGCCTTCTTCCAGTTTCTGACGCATCAGACCACGCACACCGACGAACCGGGTCTTGTCGTGCGCCACAAGGGTTTTCCAAGCCTCGGTCGCCCGCTGCGTCTCGCCCGCTGCTTCGGCAGCCTGCGCCACGACCAACGTCGTGACTTCGGGACGCTGAAGATACTTTTCGGCCTTCTGCGCTTTGGCAGCCGCTTCCCGCGGCTCGCCCGAGGCAAGTGCGATCAGGCTGTCGGACAGGGCGGCATAACCCTTACGTTCCCGGTTACGATCGAAATATGCGCCCAGCGCGGTATCGTCGCCATTGATGAACCGCAACGTGGCAATCAACAGGCCGGCCAGCTTGAAAACGACCCAGAGCACCAACATCAGAACAAGGATACCCAGCACAACCACCAGCGGCGGCAACAGGTATTCCGACCCGTTGAACGTTATCAGCACCTCGCCCGAGACGGCCAGGAGCCACTGAACACCAAACGCCAGAGCCGCGACCAGCGCGACGAAGAGGAGGATCTTGAAAAGCGACCAGAGCATCTAAATCCTCATCCGTCCTGAAGGTAATCGTCGGCTGCGGCCAATGCCGCAGCACGGGCACGGGCGCGTGTCGTCCAGTCTTGCAGGACAGCCTGAACCTCGGCTGGCAGCGCCTCGATCTCGGTCAGCGCTGTTTCCAGGTCGCCCTCGCGAACGGCGGCCTCGGCGCGGCTGAGAACGGCATCGGGGTCGCTACCCTGCTGCGGTTCAAGACTGCGCGGGTTGAAAGCGTTGCGGAACAACGAACCCACACCCGCCGCCTCGGTCGTACGCGCGGTGCGCAAGGCGGCGCGCGACAGATCGGGGAACTCGGCGATCAGATCAGATTGCGACGGCACGCCGGTTTCGGCATTCTCGGCCAATGCGGCGGGCGGATCGCCCAGCACGGCCAGCGGCTCGGCAAAGGGTGCGCCTGACTGCAGGGCCAGCCTGATCTGGGTGCGCGCCGTTTCGCGGGCCAGCGCGCTGGCCTGGTCCTCAACAGATGCGGCAAGGCTATTGGCTTCGGCCAATCCTGTTTCGACGGCGGCGATGCGCGGCTCCAGACCGGTGCGAAGCGCCTCGACGTCGCCGCGCAGCGTTTGGATATCCTCGCCAAGGGCCTGATTTGTGCCGGTCAACTGGCCGATCTCTGCACGCAGGGCTTCAACTTCGGCTGTCGACGCATCGACTGCCTCGTCCGGGGCAACAGCAACCGTGGAAGGATCGCGCGTTTCAAGACTGTCGAGACGTGCCGTCATCGTGTCGAGTCGCGCAGTCAAATCGGCCTGCGCCCTCTCGATGGGTGCAAGGTCGGTGATCGGCGGGGCATCAGCAGCCTTGAGGGCTTCCACTTCGGCAGCCAGCGCATCAATGCGTTCGGTCTCCAGGATTGGCGGGCCGGATGCGGGCACCAGAAAAAAAGCGGCTGCGAATCCGATGGCCCCGGCCAAGATACCTCCCAGCAACAGCGGGACAAATCCCGACCCCCGTACGGTTTCGGGCGCCGGAACGACGGCGATAGCGGTTTCGGCCTCCGTGTCCTGCGGCGTCTCGATCCGCGATGTAGCGCTGGCGTCGGATGTTCCGTCATCGCCATTGGTTTCCGTATCGGTCACCGGCGGAATTGTGCCCTCGGGCTCAATGTCGTGCGGGGTCTCAGTGTCTTTCGCGGATACATCTTGGGGCTTCTCTCCATCAGCCGAGGCGTCATTGCCCGTCGCAGAATCATTGCCGAGGATGATTGCATCTTCGACCTTCGCTGCTTTGGCTGTCGCGCGTTTGGCCGTCTCGGCCCCCTTGGCGGAGGCCCCTTCGGTCGTATCCGTCACGTCTGCGGCAGCCGGGGTATCTTCGGCTGTGACATCGGTCACCTGCGTCTCGGACGGTGAGGCGTCCTTTGATTTTCTCGTGCTGCGCGCCAAGACGTCCCCTCCGGCTGGCTTAGCAAGTCATTGAGTCACTTCTACCTGCTAACGTGCATACCTAGTCCGTCCGACTGGACCTCTCAACCGTCCATCGTCGTGAAATATCGAAGCACTGCCCGCAACATGGCCGAACCATCGGGTGTTTCCGCCTGTTCAACGGGTGGAACCGGGCTGGCGGAGGCCACTGCGGGGCTAAGCGCAATGATCCGCAGGTTTCCATATGCGGTATGGGGGCAGGCCTGAAAGAACAATTCAGCACTGCGGGGGGAATACAACGGCACCACCACGGGACCAATCCGCAACAGGTCGGCTGCGGCAGCGGTCAGGGCGATACCATCCTGCCGGTAGATGACGGCCTCGTCTGCCGTAAGGCCCCTTGCCCGCAATGCCACGGCCAGATCACCGCGCGCCACGGCACCGCGCAGATGCATTAAAGGCGGTGCGGTTTCGGGGATCGCCTGCCCCAAAGCCTCGGCATCCGGGGCGGTGCCTTGAACGTCCAGCCCTGCGGCACGGGCGCGATCCGCCGTGCGCGGCCCAACAGTCCATGTCGGCAGACCTTTTGGCCCCTTCAGTTCAACGTAGGTATCGACGGCATTGCCCGACGTCAAAATTATGCCGCCCGACAATTCGGGCAGCGGCCCGGTCGCGACAATCCGCATGAGTGGCGACACTTCGATACGTTGTACGCCTGCTGCACGCAGCTCATCGGCAAGGCGCAGGGCATCGGCGCGCGGGCGGGTCAGCAGGACGGGCAGCGTGCGCATTGTTCCCCCTCGGCGCAGGCGATAGATGGGGCCTGAGACTGGACCCGGACGCACCATGGCACAAGAGCAGACGATACTGGGCTTGGAAAGCTCCTGCGACGACACTGCCGCTGCCGTGGTCCGCCGCTCCTCCGACCGGGGCACGATCCTGTCGAACGTTGTCATGCGACAGGATGATCTGCACGCGGCTTTCGGCGGCGTCGTTCCCGAAATCGCCGCCCGCGCCCATGCCGAAAAGATCGACCTGGCCGTCGAAGCGGCGCTGGACCGCGCGGGCCTGACGCTTCGCGAGATCGACGGCATTGCCGTGACCGCAGGTCCGGGCCTGATCGGCGGCGTGCTGGCGGGCGTGATGTGCGCCAAGGGGCTGTCGGCTGCGACGGGTTTGCCGCTGATCGGGGTGAACCATCTCGCCGGCCATGCCCTGACACCGCGCCTGACCGACGGTCTGGCCTTTCCATACCTTATGTTGCTGGTATCGGGCGGTCATTGCCTGTTTCTGCGGGTCGACGGGGCCGACACCTTTACCCGTCTGGGTGGCACGATCGACGATGCGCCGGGCGAGGCCTTCGACAAGGTTGCCCGTTTGCTGGGCCTGCCTCAACCCGGTGGCCCGGCGGTGGAAATCTGCGCTCAAGGGGTCACGCCGACGATTGCCCTGCCCCGCCCCCTGCTCGACCGCCCGGACTGCGACGTGTCGTTTTCGGGTCTCAAGACCGCCGTCCTGCGCGCGCGGGATGCAGCGGTGGCCGACCATGGTGGGCTGCCGGAAGGAATACGCGCCGACATCTGCGCCAGTTTTCAGGCCGCCGTACGCGCCGTTCTTGCCGAAAAGTCGCGTCGCGCGCTGGCGCTTGGGCCAGTCAGCGCCTTTGCCGTTGCCGGTGGCGTCGCTGCGAACACTGCGCTGCGGGTTGCGTTGCAGGATGTCGCGGCGCAGGCGGATGTGCCCTTCGTCGCGCCTCCGCAGGCTTTGTGCACCGACAATGCCGCGATGATCGCCTGGGCCGGGGCCGAGCGTCTTGCCCTGGGCCTGACCGACGGTTTGTCGCTGGCCGCCCGACCACGCTGGCCTCTGGATGAAGGCGCGGCGCCGATGCTCGGGTCCGGCAAACGCGGGGCCAAGGCATGATTGGCGTTCTGGGTGCCGGAGCCTTCGGCACAGCGCTTGCCATCACGCTGGCCCAGACCGGTCGCCTTGTCTGCCTCTGGGGCCGCGACAAGGACATGATGGAACGGATTGCTGCCTTCCGGACATCGCCCCGTCTGCCCGGTGTCACCCTTCCGGACAGCATCGCGCCGACCGGCGATGCGGCCATGCTTGCAGATTGTGAAACCCTGATCCTGGCTGTGCCGATGCAACAGCTTGCGGCGGCGCTGGCCGATTTGGCGCTGTCCCCGCGCCATGCTGTCGCCGCCTGCAAAGGCGTGGATCTGATCACCCTGCACGGCCCGACCGCGATCATCGAATGCGCTTTGCCGATGGCGCAGGCCTCCATCCTGTCGGGCCCCAGCTTTGCCGCCGACATCGCGCGGGGCCTGCCGACGGCCCTCTCGCTGGGGTGCGCCGACGATGCGGTTGGCGTAACTCTGCAGGATCAACTGTCGACCGCGACCCTGCGGATTTACCGGACGACCGATGTCGTCGGCGTCGAGTTGGGCGGGGCGTTGAAGAACGTCATCGCCATTGCCTGCGGCGCGGCCATCGGTGCGGGCCTTGGCGATTCGGCCCGTGCGGCGCTGATGACACGCGGCATGGCCGAAATGTTGCGCCTTGCCACCGCCATGGGTGCGCGGCCCGAGACATTGATGGGCCTGTCCGGGCTGGGTGACCTGGCGTTGACATGCGCCTCACCGCAGTCGCGCAACTTTGCCCTGGGCCACGCCATCGGGGCTGGAAAAGATGCCCCGACTGCCCTCAGCGAAGGCGCGGCAACGGCGCAGGCAGCACTTGCACTGGCCAACGACAGGGGTGTCGATTTACCGATTACCCGTGTGACGGCGGCCCTTGTTAAGGGCGATCTGACCGTCAAGGATGCAATGCGCGACCTTCTGGACCGCGATCTGACCAAGGAATGACCATGCTCCACGCCCTTATCTGCACCGACAAGCCCGGCCACCTCGAGGTCCGCAAGGCAAACCGCGAAGCGCATCTTGCCCACCTGAGGTCAGATGCGACCGTCGTGCAGGCCGGGCCTTTCGTGAATGCCGCTGGTGAAATGAGCGGCTCGCTCATCGTTTTCGACACAGACAGCCGGGAACACGTCGAAGCTTTCGCCGCCGCCGACCCCTATGCCAGGGCCGGTCTGTTCGAGGATGTGCGCATCGAAGGCTGGAACCGCGTCATCGACGCCTGACAGGAGGCAGCGCCATGAAATACTGGCTGTTCAAATCCGAACCTTCCACATGGTCGTGGGACGATCAGGTCGCCAGGGGCGATGCGGGCGAGGAATGGGACGGGGTGCGCAACTACCAGGCGCGCAACTTCATGCGGGACATGGCTATCGGCGACCGCGCCTTCTTCTATCACAGCCAATCGGAAAAGGCGGTTGTCGGAACTGTCGAAATCTGCGCCGCCGCACACCCCGATTCCACGACCGATGACGACCGGTGGGAATGTGTGGATATCCGCGCCCTGATACCGCTCAAGACACCTGTGTCTCTGGCTGATATCAAGGCCCGGTCGGACTTGGCCGACATGGCACTGGTGCGCAGTTCCCGCCTTTCGGTTCAACCGGTGACGCCGACGGAATGGTCGATTGTCTGTCGTATGGGTGGGATTGACCCGTAACATCAGCGCGCCACCACCCGAGCCCTTGCAGCACAGGCCGACCCAAAGCTCCGATCTGGACAGAGCGCGTGTCGTCGCCTAGGCCCCGAACCGACCGAATAAATGACAGGCCTGCCCCATGTCCGATGACCGCCTTATCGTCGCCCTTGACCTGCCCGACGCGCTGAGCGGGTTGCAGATGGCCGAACGGCTGGGCGATGCGGTGGCGTTTTACAAGATCGGTCTGGGCATGTTGACCGGCGGTGGTCTGGCCTTGGCCAATGAGCTGAAATGCGAACATGGCAAACGCATCTTCCTCGACATGAAGCTGTTCGATATCGGCGCAACAGTCGAAGCGGCGGTTCGCGGCTTGGCGCAGTTCGATCTGGACTTCCTGACGGTCCATGGCGATCCGCATGTCGTCCGCGCTGCGGCGCAGGCCAAGGGTGATATGAAAATCCTCGCCGTCACGATCCTGACCTCGCTCGACCGTGCCGATCTGGACGCGGGGCTGATCGTTCCCGGCAATATCGCCGATCTGGTTCTGACGCGGGCCGCCCGCGCCTTTGAGGCGGGGGCCGATGGCGTCATCGCCTCGCCACAGGAAGCCGCGTTGATCCGCGCGCTGCCCGAAGCGCACGGAAAGCTGATCGTGACACCTGGCGTCCGGCCCGCGGGCGCGGCGCTTGGCGATCAGAAGCGGGTTGCGACACCGGGCCAGGCAATCGCCGCCGGGGCGGATCATATCGTCGTCGGCCGTCCGATCCACACAGCTGACGACCCCCGCGCTATGGCGCAGGCGATATTGTCACAATTGGTTTGATTCAGGTCGAGGTGGCGGCGGAGTCAGGTTCGTCGAATATGACCTTCCCTCCGCTCTAAACCTTGATATTTTCGGTGCCGAATGAACCCCGTCCGAAATGCTCTCCGGTTCCACCCTCAGTCGTTGATATCTTTCTCGAAGGTCTGGACGGTGCCTCCGGGCTTGCCGAAAACTGCCCTCAACACCAACCATGCGATCAGCGACAGGATGGCAAAGGTCACGATAAGCCATGCAACCCCATAGGCAGTCGCGGCCATTCCGCCCAGCAGGCCGGTTAACAGGCCCAGGGACACAATGCCCGCACCGATTGCAAAACCCAGCAGAATATAGGTCGGGGCGACCACCTCAAGAATGGCAAGCACCAGTCCCGCCAGCGCCCAGACCCACCATGCTGTGAACATCAGCCGCGTCCTTTCAGCATCTTGAAGGCTTCGCCAAACGCATCCATCGCCGAAGCGGGAACGACGATCGTCTGCGTGCCACCGCCTTTACCAAGGCTCGACAATGCCTCCACCTGCTTCAGGGCGACCTGGTATTGCGCGGCCTCCAGCCCGTTTTCCGCAATGGCCTGCGCCACAACGCCTGTGGCATACGCTTCGGCGTCGGCTGCGATACGGCGGGCCTTGGCGGTCTGCTCGGCGGCATACAGTTCCGCATCGGCGGCCAGTTCGACAGCGCGGCGCTTGCCCTCGGCCTCGGTGACCTGCGCACGACGGGCGCGTTCGGCATTCAGTTGCTGCATCATCGCTTCGCGTGTCTGCGCATCCAGATCGACATCCAGAATTTCGGCGCGCGTCACCTCGATGCCCCAATCGTTCACGGCATCCGCCACTTGTGACTTGATCTTGGCGATCACTTCGGATCGGTTGGACTGCACTTCATCCAGTTCCATCATGCCAATCTCGGCGCGGACGATGCCCGCCACGGTGGTCGAGATTGCGGCATCGACATCGCGGATGCGGTAAACGGTCTTTTCAGGCTGAAGAATGCGATAAAAAACGCTTGTTTCGATCTGCACCAGCACGTTGTCGCGGGTGATGGCATCCTGATTGGCATTGGGAAGCTGGCGCTCCAGAATGCTGATTTTATGAGCCACCTTGTCCAGAAACGGGACAATGAGGTTGATCCCCGGCCCCAACACGCTGCGCAAACGACCAAACCGTTCGACGACGAATTTCTCCGACTGTGGCACGATCCGGACACCCAGCAGGATGCATACGATTACAAACAGGGCGATCGCGATGATGACGGCGTTCTCGCCCGCGAAAGTCAGCAGTTCTTGTTGAATATCCATGGACCAGGTCTCCGGCAGTTCCAGACCCAGCTATAGAGAAGTCTGTCGGACCACCGATGTCTCATCGACAAATTGAATGAATATGTGGCTCACATGCCGCATTGCAGAACGTGAAAAGGGGCACCCGGCTGGGCACCCCTTTCAACTCTTTGCGATGGTCTTCTGATCAGTTGCCTGTCGCGGCGTCGTTTGTCGCGTCGGCTGCGCCTTCAGCGGCATCGCCGATTGCGCCAGCGGCACCTTCGACCGCGGTTCCGACGGCTGCCGCACCTTCAGCTGCGCCGTTGTCATTGGACACATCTGCACCTCCGGCAAAAATGAAGAACAACACGAGCGCCACCAGTACCCCACCCAAGATCAGCCAAAGCGCGGAATTGCCCCCGCCCGAGCGTGTGGTTTCGACGTGCGTAACGGTGCTTTTGGGAGTTTCCGTCGTGGTCGTGTGATTAGGATCTGCCATATGGTCCTCCGAGAGGTGGTTGCGTGTGGTCCGGCTAAACACCGCATCACTGCACCCGGTTCCATAGTCACACCAGAATAGGTAGAATTCCGCTCATGCCATCGATGTGCCGCCAATGCCTGACCACTTTCGACGACGGGGTCCGTTGCCCTGCGTGTCGGTCTCCGCGCATCACGTCCCACCCGGAACTGTTCGACCTGTCCATCGCACACATGGATTGCGACGCCTTCTACGCCAGCGTAGAAAAGCGGGATCGCCCGGAATTGGCGGAAAAGCCGGTCATCATCGGCGGCGGACGGCGCGGTGTCGTATCGACTGCGTGCTATGTTGCGCGTATTCGCGGCGTCCGGTCCGCGATGCCGATGTTCAGGGCGTTGCAACTTTGCCCCGATGCCGTCGTCCTGAAAGGCCGGATGGACCTGTATGTGGACGTCAGCCGACAGATCCGCGCAATGATGATGGACCTGACACCCGCTATCGAACCCCTGTCATTGGACGAGGCATTTCTGGACCTGACCGGCACAACGCGACTGCACGGCGCGCCGCCCGCTGTGATGCTGGCGCGGCTGACGCAGCGAATGCAGTCCGAAATCGGCATCACGGGCTCCATCGGTCTGTCGCACAACAAGTTCCTCGCCAAGATCGCCTCGGACCTCGACAAGCCGCGCGGATTCTCGGTGATCGGCCGGGCCGAAACCGAGGCGTTCCTCGCGCCCAAACCCGTTGGCATAATCTCCGGTATCGGCCTTGTCGGGCAAGAGACGCTGAAGAAAGCCGGCATCAACACTATCGCTGACCTGAAACGCTGGGACAGGGGCGATCTGGTGCGGCGGTTCGGGACGATGGGCGACCGCCTGTGGCACCTGGCACGGGGCGAGGACACGCGAAGGGTCAAACCTGAACGCACCGTCAAGTCGATCTCCAAGGAAACCACGTTCCACGACAATACCGATGATACCGACATTCTTGACGGCCATCTCTGGCGGCTGTCGGAACAGGTGTCCGCCCGCGCCAAGGCCCGCGATCTGGCCGGACGGGTCGTGACGATGAAGGTCAAGCGCGCCGATTTCAAAACGCTGACGCGCCGCCACGCCCTGTCCGATCCGACACAGATGGCCGACCGCATTTACCGCGAGGCGCGGGCATTGCTCGACGCGACCGACCGCTTGGGGTCGGTCCGGTTGATCGGCGTCGGCATCTCGGATCTGGTGTCAAGCGACGGGGCTGACCGGGGTGGCGATCTGCTGGACCCCGGCGCGACCCGACGAATGAACGCGGAACGGGCGACCGACGCGATCCGCGCGCGGTACGGACAGGACGCCATCCGCAAGGGGCGTGCCCTGCGCTGAGGTTATTCTGCGGCGAGGTTCCGGGTCGGGCGTGCGCAGTCGCAGAACCGGGAAACCGCCTCGGTGATCGTGTTCTGAAGTACATCGAACTGCGTATTCGGGCGGATCGAACCCTCGTCCAGATAGAGCGATCGATCGATCTCGATCTGGATCGCGTGCCAGCCGCGTTCGGGGTGGCCATAGGCCTGCGTGACATAAGCACCGGCAAATGGCGCGTTGCGCGCAACCCGAAAGCCGAGATCGGTCAGGGTTTCCTCCAGAATGTCGACCAGAACGGGATTGGCGGACGACCCGAACCGGTCGCCCAGCACAATCTGCGCAGGCGCACCGCTCACGACGGTGCCCTCGATCGCCTCATGCGGCATGGAATGGAAATCCAGCAGGATCGCCTGTCCGAACTGGTCCCGCGCATTCGACATCAGGACATCCAGCTGCCGGTGATAGGGGCGCCAAAAGGTGTCGATGCGATGTTGCGCCTCGGCATGGGAAATCTTGCCGCTGTAGATCGCGCGGCCCTGCGCCACGACACGGGGAATCACACCCAATCCCGAGGAGACACGCGGGTTCATCGCCCCACGCGGCACATCGTCGATGACCGCCGGGTCCAACTCCTCGGGCGCGCGGTTCAGATCAAGGAAGGCGCGCGGCATCTGCGCTGAAAGAACCGGCACGCCCAGGTTCGGGACACGGTCCAGAAGCACGTCGACGTAGGCGTCCTCGGACGACCGAATCCTGGCGGAATCAAGAACCGTGGACGCCATGAAATCCGCGTCGTAGATACGGCCAGAGTGGGGGCTGGCCACCACCACCGGGCTTTCAATCGCCGCAGGCAGCATCAGCTTGAACGGGGGTCGGGACATGGAAACGGACGCTCCTTCGCCAGTAGGATAGGGGTTCGGAGAAACTCTAGAAAGCCCCCTTGCACGCCATCATGAAAGACACTATCCACCGCCCACCAATCGACGGAGGAACGGTTTTGTTCCGCTTCTTCAAAGAGACGGGTGATTAGCTCAGCGGTAGAGCACTTCGTTGACATCGAAGGGGTCACTGGTTCGATCCCAGTATCGCCCACCATTCACCGTTCCCCATATCCGGGAACACGCACGCAACCCCGGGGTGTCGCCCCGCAGGCATCAGGAGAGCTTACCCATGAAGGTTCGCAATTCCCTCCGGTCGCTGAAGAACCGTCACCGCGACTGCCGTGTGGTGCGCCGCAAAGGCCGGGTCTACGTGATCAACAAGACGCAGCGCCGGTTCAAGGCCCGCCAGGGCTGAAGACTGCCGCGCCGTCACGATATGACAAGGCCGTGCCGCTTGGCGCGGCCTTTTCCTTTGGCGATACGTCACACATCCCTCACCCACCCAGATACCTGAAAAAGTGGCTGGATCGTCAACGTGTTGACCTTCCGTAAGGCTGACAACGTGAAAGCCGCCCGTGCGGCGCGCACGGGCGGCTTGTCTTTCTTGTTCGAAGATGTGCCATTTGGGCGCGTGGTCGAGACAATGCTCGACCGGCTGGGTTAGGCCGAAGGGTCCTTGGTCATACGCAGATAGGGGAAGTGCGTCTTGAAGTCGCCGAACTTTGCCTTGGCATCCGCATCGGAAACCGTAGCGGGAATGACGACGTCGCGCCCCTGTTCCCAGTTCGCTGGCAAGGCAACGCCATGTTTCGCTGCGGTTTGCAGCGCATCGACGGCGCGCAGGATCTCGGCGAAGTTGCGGCCGACGTTCATCGGGTAGGTCATTGACAGCTTCAACTGCTTGTCCGGCCCGATAATATAGACCGACCGCACCGTTGCCGTGTCGTTTGGCGTGCGCCCGTCGGGGAGGTAGGCATCTGCGGGAAGCATGTCGTAGGCCTTTGATACATCAAGGCTTTCGTCGGCGATAATCGGGAAATTCGCCTCGGTCCCCGCGAAAGTGCCGATGTCGCCCTTCCATTTCCGGTGATCCTCGACCCCGTCGACCGAGATGCCGATGACCTTGACGCCGCGTTTCTTCCACTCGGCGTCCAACTGGGCAACGGCCCCGAACTCGGTTGTGCAGACGGGCGTGAAGTCTTTGGGATGGCTGAATAAAATTGTCCAGCTATCACCGATCCAATCATGGAAGCTGATCGGGCCTTCGCTGGTGTCGGCCTTGAAATCAGGGACGGTCTGGTTGATGCGCAGGCTCATGATGGCTCTCCTTTTCGAGAATATAAACGAAACATAGGTGCGCCCGGCAAACGATACCAGAGACCGGGATCAGGGTATGAATCTGACGTATTGCGACGGTGCATACCAAGGTATTACCCCGGTATGACGTTCCTCAGAAGGGGCAGGACGCTTCCAGTCGCATCATCTGCCCCGAAACCGGGTGTTCGAATTTCAGCCCTTCGGCGTGCAGCATCATCCGGGGAAACGCTTCGGCATCGTCGGAATAGAAAGGGTCGCCAAGGATCGGGTGGCCCAGCGACAGCATATGAACGCGCAACTGATGGCTACGCCCGGTGCGCGGCATCAGGCGCATTCGGGTGGCGCCGTCCGCGACCCCGATCCGTTGCCAGTCAGTCACGGCTTTCTTGCCGGTCTCGTGGTTCACATGCTGCAACGGGCGGTTCGGCCAGTCGACGATCAGCGGCAGGTCGATCACGCCCGCCGGCTCTGACACCTCTCCGTGAACCTGTGCGATGTAGCGTTTCTTGACCCGTTTGACTTCGAACATGCGGCCCATCTTGCGCTGACCCTCCTTGGTCAGCGCAAAGACCATGATGCCGGAGGTATCGCGGTCCAGCCGGTGGCAGAGCAGAACCTCGGGATGCGTCTCGGCCAGCCGCGACAGCAGGCAATCGGCCAGATGAGGTCCGCGACCTGGCACCGACAGCAGGCCCTCGGGCTTGTCGACCACCAGAAGATGTTCGTCCTGGTGGATTACAGGGATCGGGCCGGAAGGCGGATCGTAAGGAGTCGAGGGACCGGACATGCCCCGCGATTAACGTGACCGCCCGCCCAAGGCCAGCCGCATCATATCGTCATCAGGATCACCACAGTCACGACACCGCAGACCACAAGCGCGGCTGTCAGCCCCAGCCAGAGCAGACGCCGGAAGCGGGTCAACGGATCGCGGAGATAGCTTTCCATGGCGTTGGTCCCGACGTCCGCCGCAGAACCGGTTTCGCGCCGCGAAATGGCCCGCAGGGCCATGCCGATCAGGATGGCGAGAGACAGAACGACCCAAGCTGCAAAGATCACGCTTTGCAGACCGAAGAATATCAAAAGGGCAGGTTCAATCATGGGCGGATCATCGGCAAGCCGCCCCGGTTTCGCAAGTCAGACAAGATAAAAGTCAGGCAAGATAGACGCGGAACCAGGCGATCGTCTTTTCCCACGCGGCTTCGGCAGCCTCCGCATCGTAGCGGGGCGTGGTGTCGTTGTGGAAACCGTGGTTCACATCGGGCCAGATTTCCGCCTGATAGACCTTGTCGTTCTCCTCCAGCGCCTTCTGCATCGCGGGCCAGCCTGCATTGATACGGTTATCGAGCGCAGCGTAGTGGAACAGCAGCGGCGTTTCGATCCTGGGCACATCTTCCACCGCGGCCTGCCTGCCGTAGAACGGCACGCCCGCCGACAACTCGGGATAGGCGACCGCAAGTGCGTTCACCACGCCGCCACCGTAACAGAAGCCGGTCGCCCCGACCTTGCCGTTGATGCCGTCCAGCGCGGCCAGGTATTCGTAGCCCGCGAAAAAGTCGTTCATCAGTTTTTCGCCGTCGACGCCACGCTGCAATTCGCGCCCTTCGTCGTCGTTGCCGGGGTAGCCGCCGACGCTGCTCAGCCCGTCGGGGGCCAGGGCGATGAATCCGGCCTTGGCGACCCGGCGCGCAACATCGCGGATATAGGGATTCAGGCCCCTGTTTTCGTGGACGACCAATACGGCGGCAGGCGGGGTTTCGGTTGTCGCGGGTCGCACGAGGTAGCCGTTGACGCCGCCGTGACCGTTCGGACTGTCGTAAGTGATGTCTTTGCCCGAGATGTCCGGGTCATCCTCGGCCACTTGCTGCGCCAGTGCATAGTTCGGCGACAGTGTCGTCAGGATGGCCGCGGCGGTCAGTCCGCCGACGGCCCATTTTCCGGCGCGGTCCAGAAACTCGCGCTTGGTGATCTTGCCATGGGCGTAGAAGTCATAGAGGTCCAGCAAGTCCTGATCGAAGTCCTTGGCCGTCATGCGTGTCATGATCGTCTCTCCGTATTGGCATCTGCGTTATATCACGTGGCGGCATGATAGCGTGTCCCGGCGATCGTGTAACGGAACGAAATCGCGGTCCGGAACGTTCGCACAGATGATACGAACAACCTTTGCCGCACTGGCCTTCGCCCTGATCCTGACCCCCGCCGCCACAACCGCCCAGCAAGTCGGCGAGGTTGGCGTCGATTGGGTCGGGAACGACATTATAATCGAAGCCATTCCGGACCCGAAGGTCCAAGGCGTGACCTGCCACATCGCCTATTTCGACCGCTCGCTGATCGACCGCCTGTCGAATGGCAACTGGTTCGAGGACCCGTCGAATGCCTCGATCGCCTGTCGCCAGACCGGGCCGATCAGCGTCGGCGACATCGACCTGTCGGAAGACGGCGAGGACGTGTTTCGCGAAAGCCGGTCGATCATCCTGAAATCGCTGCGCATCAAGCGCATCTTCGACGAGGCGAACCAGACCCTGATCTATCTGGCGCACGCGCAGGAACTGACGGAAGGATCGGCGAAGATGTCGATCTCGACCGTGCCGCTTTATGGTGCGACGCTGACGGCTGACGAATAAACGCCTGCGCATTTCGGACCGAAAGCCAGGATCGCCACAGATCGTCGCCCCCCCCCCTGAAGCCGCCCAGATCACGGCGCGTATCGGGCCATGATCCGTTGCGGCCAAGGGTCTTCAAATTTACGTAGCGCCCTGTTGCCCTGATCGTTTTTCGTGCCATGTCCATGACCAGAAAACGGGATGCGCAACTGACCGCATCGCCGCCCCGGTCGCAGACATGCGGACCCAAGAAACGACGAGCAGGATACGGTTTGCCTTTTCCCAATTCGACGACCCCGCCCCGGCGCATTGCCGTCATCGGCGGCGGCATCAGCGGACTGGCTGCCGCGCATGCGCTGGCCCCGAACCACGCCGTCACCCTGATCGAAGCCGCGCCCCGTCTGGGCGGTCATGCCCGCACCGTTCTGGCGGGCAGGCGCGGGGACCAGCCGGTGGATACCGGTTTCATCGTCTACAACAAGGTGAACTATCCCAACCTTGTCCGGCTGTTCGAGGATCTGGATGTGCCGATTGCCGACAGCGATATGTCTTTTGCCGCTTCGCTGGAGGGCGGACGCATCGAATATTCGCTTCAGTCGCCCGATACGGTCTTCGCCCAGCGCCGCAACCTGCTGTCGCCGCGCTTCGTGCGGATGGTACGCGACATCTTCCGGTTCAACGCCCGCGCCGCCGAGGCCGCCATCGACCCGACTTTGCCGTTGCGTGATTTTCTGGACCGGCTCGGTATGGGGCAGACCTTCCGGGACTGGTATCTGGGGCCGATTTCCGGCGCGATCTGGTCGACGCCCAGCCGGAACGTGATGGACTTTCCGGCGCAGGCGATGATCCAGTTCTTTCAGAACCACAACCTTCTGAGCCACACGGGCCAGCACAAATGGTATACGGTTCAGGGCGGGTCGATTGAATACGTCCGCCGGTTGCAGGCGCATCTTCAACGGCAACACGTGACTTTGCGGATGGGTGCGCCGGTGCAGGGCATCCGCCGCATACCGGGCGGAGCCGAGGTGCGGACAAATGGCGGCGAATGGGAGGTGTTCGACGATGTGATCCTTGCGACGCATTCCGATGACAGCCTTGCCCTTCTGTCCGATGCCACACCCGGTGAGATCGCCATGTTGTCGCGCATCCGGTATCACGATAACGACGCGGTCCTGCATGCCGATGCGTCCGTCATGCCGAAACGCCGGAAGGTCTGGGCCTCGTGGAATTATGCCGAGCAGGCCACGCGCCCCGACCGCATCGGCCTAACCTACTGGATGAACCGCCTGCAGCCCATTCCACAGGACGATCCGATGTTTTCCACCCTGAATTCCCAGCAGGAAATTCGCGAGGAACTGATCTACGACCGCACCACTTTCCGCCATCCGATCTATGATCTGGCGATGATGAAAGCGGTCGAAGGTATCCGCGCCCGCAATGGCACCGACCACACGTGGTTTTGCGGTGCATGGATGAAGAACGGCTTCCACGAGGACGGTTTCGCAAGCGCGCTTGACGTCGTGGAAGCCATGGGACGGCGGCAACGTCCGGCCATCGCGGCCGCGTGAGACGGGTTCTCGACCATATTCCAGGCACGACCTTTCACGGTCGCAATGCCGAGGGGGTCGAGAATCACTTCAGCTACGGTGTCGATTACATTCTGCTGGACCCGACCGACGATGGCCCCCTGCCCGGTCTGTTTTCGCGCAAGGGCAGCGCTTTCGCGCAGATCCGCGACCGCGATCACGGCGGTCCGCCGGGTCAGGGACGCGGTGTCGGGTGGGTGCGCGACGTGCTGGCCGATGCCCTGCCCGAACTGACGGTCGGGCGTATCCTGCTTCTGGCGCAACCCCGCGTTCTGGGACATGTCTTCAACCCGGTCAGTTTCTGGCTGATCGAGGGGGCGGAGGGCGAATTGCGGGCCGTTATCTCCGAAGTGACGAATACCTATGGCGACCGTCATTCGTATCTGTCGCACGCTGACGATCTGGCCCCGATCACGCCGGACATGAAGCTGTCGTCGGTCAAGGTGCTGCACGTCTCGCCGTTTCAGCCTGTCGCGGGTGGATACACGTTCAACTTCGACATCCAGCCGGAGCGGATTTCGATCCGCATCGATTACCGGCAGGGTAACGGGCGTCTTCTGGCAACGCTGACCGGCCCGCGCCAGCCGCTGACCAATCGCGCGTTGATCCGCGCGGCGCTGCGCCGGCCGTTCGGCACGCGGCGGGTTCTGGGACTGATCCACTGGCAGGCGCTGAAGCTGTGGTGGAAAGGCGGAACGTTCCGGGGCCGCCCGACGCCGCCTTCGCCTGAGGTTTCGCGGCCCGCATCCCGATCCGAAACGCATTCATGACGCCTGGTCGCGGGCTTGTCCGCTATGCCGGTTTTGCCGCAGTGCTGTCCGCGGCGGGGCTGCCGATTTATATTCACGCGCCCAAGTTCTACGTCGACACACAAGGCGTCACCCTGGCGCAACTGTCCATCGCTCTGTTCGCTCTGCGGCTGTTCGACGTGGTGCAGGACCCGCTATTGGGCTGTTTGTCCGAGCGGACGCGGGAGTTTCGCGGGTCGATGGTCGCGGGGGCAGGCGCAATCATGGCCACAGCGATGGCGATGCTGTTTGCAATTCCACCGATGCTGCCACCGATCTGGTGGTTCGCCCTGTCGCTGGCCTTGCTGTTCTCGGCGTTCTCGTTCCTGACGATCTGTTTCTATGCCCAGGGTGTCGCCCGCGCCGCACAAACCGACGGCAACCATGTGCGTCTGGCCGCCTGGCGTGAGACCGGCGCGTTGATCGGTGTCTGCATAGCTGCCGTATTGCCCACGGTGCTGACGGGCACGGGTGCGCCGTTCCTGTGGTATGCACTCGCATTTGCTGCCGCGACCGCGCTGGCCCTGCTGCTGATGGCCCCCGAATGGTCATCGCGCGGCACAGCGCCCAGGTCCACGGGCCTGCGAACCGTCCTGTCCGATGCTGTTGCGCGACGCCTGTTGCTGATCGCGCTGGTGAACGCGGCTCCGGTGGCGGTCACATCCACCCTGTTCCTGTTCTTCGTTGCCGACCGCCTTGGAGCGCCCGGACAGGAAGGCTGGCTTTTGCTGCTGTTCTTTCTGTCAGCGGCGGCCGCCGTCCCGGCGTGGGGCAAGGCGGCGGCGCGGTTCGGCGCGCGACATACCCTGATGGCCGCAATGACGCTTGCCATCGTGGCGTTTGCCTTCGCCCTGCCGCTGGGAACGGGCGACCTTTGGGCCTTCGCCGCTGTCTGCATCGCATCGGGCGCAGCCGTGGGTGCGGACCTGAGCCTTCTTCCGGCGCTGTTCGCGCGGCGAATGGCCGTGATCGCGCCATCCGCGGCGGACGGATTCGGATTGTGGTCCTTTGTGAACAAGGCGACCCTGGCCCTTGCCGCGATCGCATTGTTTCCTATTCTTAAAGCTTCGGGCTTCGTTTCGGGGGAACAGAACGGGGATCTCGCGCTTTGGTCTCTGACACTGCTTTATGCAGGCATACCGCTTGGATTGAAGACACTGGCGCTGACCCTGCTGGCCCGAACCGGGAAAGGTATTGACGTATGACCGCATTCATCTTGGGCATCGTGATCAGTCTACTGCTGATCTGGGCGATGCGCCATTTTACCGGGTTCACGTCGCAGAAGCCCGATGAATACGTTGGAAACCTGCCGACTTTTGATATGCATCGGCATCTGTCCGGAGAGCTTCTGTGCGAAGGGATGATCTTCGGTCCGACCGGACGCGTCACCTCGCGGTTTCGCGCCACGATGAAAATGCAGTGGGAAGGGCCACGCGGCACGATGGATGAACACTTCATCTACGATGACGGCAGCACGCAGGATCGGGAATGGCGCCTTACGCTGGAGGACAATGGCGCTATCCGCGCCGAAGCCGACGACGTGATCGGTACAGGTCGCGGCACTCTGGCGGGCAATACATTGGGTCTGCGATATCGCATCCGACTGCCTGAATCGAATGGCGGGCATGTGCTGGATGCCGTCGACTGGATGTATGTTCAGCCCGATGGCGTCATCCTGAACCGCAGTCAGTTCCGCAAGTTCGGGATCAAGGTGGCGGAGCTGTTCTGCACGATCCGCCCGATGGGTGCACAGCATGCGTGAGTGGAGCGGCAAACGGTACTGGCTGATCGGCGCATCCGAAGGTCTGGGCGCGGCACTGGCCGAGACGCTGTCACGGGCCGGAGCCGAAGTGATCCTGTCGGCCCGTTCGGAAGACAAACTGAAGACGCTTGCCGATCGGCTGCCCGGCAAATCGCGGGTGATTGTCTGCGACGTGTCCGACCGTACATCGGTCGAAGCGGCGGCGGCGGAGGCCGGACATATCGACGGGCTGGTCTTTCTGGCCGGGGTCTATTGGCCGCAGAAAGCGCAGGAATGGAACCCCGAGCAGGTTGAGGCGATGTGCGACGTAAACTTCACCGGTGCGGCCCGTGCGGTCGGCGCGGTGATCGGCGACATGGTCGCACGCGACGCCGGACATATCGTGCTGACCGGGTCTTTATCGGGGTTTCGCGGACTGCCCGGCGCCACCGGATACGGCGCGTCCAAGGCGGGGGTGATGTGGCTGGCCGAGGGGATGCATGCCGATCTGCGAAAGACCGGCGTGACGGTGCAGGTCGCCAATCCGGGCTTCATCAAGACGCGCCTGACCGAGAAGAACGATTTCGACATGCCTTTCCTGATGGAGCCGGAAGACGCCGCCCGCCAGATGTTCGAGCTGATGTGCACCGACGATTTCAAGAAGAGCTTCCCGACGGTCTTTTCGTGGTTGTTTCGCGGCGGGCAGTTTTTGCCCGACTGGCTCTGGTACGGATTGTTTGCGCGCAACCGCTGAGGCGGGGGCGAGGGGCCAGCCCCTCGCGCTCCCCGGAATATTTTTTCCAAGAGGAAGACACAGGTTCACGATCGGAAACCGGCATCGTCGTTTCAGGGGGACACGGTGTCGTGCATGGGCTTTCAGCTTTGGCGCGGCGCTTCTAGGGTTGGCCCCGAGGGAGGGCCGCGCCCATGTCCGACACCATTCGCTTTACGCTTGACGGTCAGCCGGTCGAGGCCGTTCCCGGTGATACCATCTGGGAGGTGGCGCATGGGCGGGGACTTGTGATCCCGCATCTGTGCCACAGGCCTGCACCCGGCTATCGACCTGATGGCAACTGCCGCGCCTGCATGGTCGAGATCGAGGGCGAGCGGGTCCTGGCGGCGTCCTGTATACGCGAACCGTCCGAGGGCATGGTGGTGGTGACCGACAGTGCGCGGGCCAGGGGAGCACGCAGGATGGTCGTCGAGATGCTGCTGGCCGATCAGCCGGAACGGGAAGTGGCGCACGACAGGTCCTCGCATCTGTGGGACGTGGCCGATGCGCAGGGCCTGCAGGAGAGCCGTCTGCCGACGATGGAAGTCGAGCGCATTCCCCTGCTCGACGACAGCCACGTCGCGATGCGCGTCAATCTGGACGCCTGTATCCAGTGTGGTTTGTGTGTGCGGGCCTGCCGCGAAGTGCAGGTGAACGACGTGATCGGCATGGCCGGGCGCGGGCACGACACCTGGCCGGTGTTCGATTTCGACGATCCGATGGGGGACAGCACCTGCGTGGCCTGCGGCGAATGCGTCCAGGCCTGTCCGACCGGCGCGCTGATGCCCGCGACGATGGTGGCGACGGATCAGGTCGGCGACAGTCGCGATTTCGACACGGAAACCAAGTCGATCTGTCCGTTCTGCGGTGTCGGCTGCCAGGTCTCGCTGAAGGCCAGGGCGGGCCGCATCGTCAAGGTCGACGGCATCAATGGCCCCGCCAATGAAGGGCGGCTCTGCGTCAAGGGACGGTTCGGCTTCGACTATATCCATCACGAACATCGGCTGACCAAACCGCTGATCCGCCGCGACGACGCGCCGGCCAAGGGTCTGAACGTCGATCCGGGCGATTTCGGCGCGGTATTCCGCGAGGCGACCTGGGAGGAGGCGCTGGACGTCGCAGCGAACGGTCTTAAGGGGCGCGGGCGCGAAGTCGCGGGCTTCGGCTCAGCCAAGTGTTCGAACGAGGAAGCCTATCTGTTCCAGAAGTTCATCCGCCAGGGCTTCGGCCATAACAACGTCGATCACTGCACCCGGCTGTGCCACGCGTCCTCCGTCGCCGCCCTGATAGAGAATGTCGGGTCGGGCGCCGTCACCGCCACCTTCAACGAGATTGAGAACGCCGACGTCGCCATCGTCATCGGCGCCAACCCGGTCGAGAACCACCCGGTTGCTGCGACCTATTTCAAGCAGTTCGCCAAGCGCGGTGGCAAGCTGATCGTGATGGACCCGCGGGGTGTGGGCCTGCGACGTCACGCATCGCACATGCTGCAATTCCGTCCGGGTGCGGATGTGGCGCTGCTCAATTCGATCATGCACGTCATCGCCGAAGAAGGATTGGTGGATCGCCAGTATATCGAGGCGATGACCGAGGGCTGGAACGCGGAGCGGGAGCATCTGAAAGGCTTCGCGCCCGAGAAGATGGCCGACCTGACCGGCATCGATGCAGACACGATCCGCGAGGTGGCGCGCATATTCGCGGGCGCCAAGTCGGCGATGATCTTCTGGGGCATGGGCATCAGCCAGCACATCCACGGGACCGATAATTCGCGTTGCCTGATTTCGCTGGCCCTGATGTGCGGCCAGATCGGGCGACCGGGCGCGGGGCTGCATCCGCTGCGCGGGCAGAACAACGTGCAGGGCGCGTCGGACGCGGGCCTGATTCCGATGTTCCTGCCGGACTACGCCAGCGTGTTGTCCGACGATGTGCGGGCAAAATATGCGGCGCTCTGGGGCGATGACGGCGGCTTTGGCGGCGAGATCCTTGCCGAAAAGGGTCTGACCGTCACCGAGATCCTCGATGCGGTCCACGCGGGCGATATCAGGGCGATGTATATTCTGGGCGAAAACCCGGCAATGTCCGACCCCGACGTGGCCCATGCGCGCGACGCGCTGGCGGCGCTGGATTGTCTTGTGGTGCAGGACATCTTCATGACCGAGACGGCAAATTATGCCGACGTCATCCTGCCCGCTGCGGCCTTTGCCGAAAAGACCGGCACCGTCACCAACACCAACCGGCAGGTCCAGATGGGGCGTCCCGCAGTCTCTCCACCGGGTTCGGCAAAGGAAGATTGGTGGATCACGACCGAGCTGGCGCGGCGCTGCGGGCTGGATTGGCACTATAGCCATCCGTCCGAGGTTTTCGCCGAGATGGGTCAGGTCATGGATTCGCTTTCGAACATCACATGGGACCGGCTGGAGACCGAAGGGGCCGTGACATATCCGTCGCTCTCGCCCACCGATCCCGGACAGGCGATCGTGTTTGGCGACGGCTTCCCGCGCCCCGAGGGTCGGGCGAAATTCACACCCGCGTCTGTCATTCCGCCCGACGAGGTGCCGGATGCGGATTACCCGATGATCCTGACGACAGGACGGCAACTGGAGCATTGGCACACCGGCTCGATGACGCGCCGGTCGAAGGTTCTGGACGCGGTGGAGCCGGAGGCGAATTGCTCGCTGCATCCGTCCACCCTGCGCAGACTGGGCATCGCGCCCGGTGGCCAGATCCGTCTGACGACCCGTCGCGGCACGGTTACCCTTCTGGCCCGCGCCGACCGGGCCATCGCCCCCGACATGGTCTTCCTGCCCTTCGCCTTCGTCGAAGCCGCTGCCAACCTTCTGACCAACCCGGCGCTTGATCCGTTCGGCAAGATCCCGGAGTTCAAGTTCTCGGCGGTGAAGGTCGAAGCGGTTGATGTGATAGCCGCCGAATGACCCCGTCAGTGCGTCAGAACGAGACCGCGAAAGAAAAGTTCACCACGCCATCCACGTCATCGCCATAAGGCAGAACGCTCAGGCGGTATTCGAGGTTGCGGATGCGGTAGGCCCCGGTGACCGCAGCGACCGGAAGGAACCCACCGACACTCGGGAAGTCGTATTTGGCTTCGAGAACTTCCGACAGCTCCTTGTAATAGGCCATTCCGACGCTCGCCCCGAGCCGCAGGTCGCCCGGTCCGATCCGGGCCACGCGGGTCGATACGCCAGCGACGACGATGGGCGAGACTTCGCGGTAGCTGTTGTAGAAGACGCCGCCTTCGACGTGGACTTCGGTGCCGCCGGTCCCATAGCTCCAGCGTCGCCCGTAGGTCAGGCCCGGATTGAAGTCATTGTATTCGTCGCTGCCGATGTGCTGCGACCCGACGAAGACGCCGATGTAGCGATCCTCCTCCGCCAGCACGGGTCCGGCAAGGAAACAGAACAAGGCAAGACCGGTCGGCAGGGCATTGCGGATCATGGCTGAACCTTTCGTGTCAACTGACGACGCGCGGGGACATTACTCCGCCGCGAGCCGGGTGATCAGCACCGTGACTTCTGGCCGTTTGCCGATCTCGTCCTGTGCGACCTTGCGGATGCCTTTGACGATCAGGTCTTCCAGCTTCTCGTCGTCGCCCGCCGTCCGGGTGTCGACACGGGCCAGTTTGCCGGCAAGATGTTCCTCCATCATTTCAGCCAGAGGAGCAGAGCCGCGGACCACTTCGGGCAGGCCACGAATGTCGACCCAGGTGTCTTCGAGAATCTGGTTGTCGTCATCGACCATTACGGCGACCACCACATGGCCGTTCAGCGCCATGCGGATCCGGTCCCGGACCACGCCATCGAACTGGCCCACAAGAGCCGAGCCATCCAGATAGACACGCCCGATTTCGACGTGATCGACGACTTTGGGTGCGTTGCCAGAAAGCTCCAGCATGGTGCCATTGGGGACGACGACTCCAACCCGTCCCAGGGCATCGGCAACCTTGGCATGCTCGCGCAGGTGACGGTGTTCCCCGTGCATCGGGATGACGATCTGCGGATCTGTGATCGCGTGGACCGTTTCCAGATCCGGGCGGTTGGCGTGACCCGAGACGTGATACAATCCGTCGTCGTCCGTCACCACGTCAACGCCCATTTCGGACAGATTGTTCATGATGTGGGCAACTTCTTTTTCGTTCCCCGGAATGGTCTTGGAACTGAACAGGAAGGTGTCGCCTTCCTTCAATTCCATCCCGAAGTACTTGCCACGCGACAGTTGCGCGGACGCGGCCCGGCGCTCGCCCTGCGACCCGGTTACGATCAGCATCAGGCTTTCGCGCGGCACGTTTGCCGCATCCTCGGGCGAAATCGTCTTGGGGAAATCCGTCAGGATGCCCTCTTCGCGCGCGGCTTCGGTCATGCGGCGCATGGCCCGGCCCATCAGGCAGATCGACCGACCGGCAGCTTCACCCGCGATGGCCAGCGATTGCAGACGGGCGACGTTGGACGCAAACGTCGTCGCGACGAACATGCCCTTGGCGGCGGCCACGAGGGGTTTCAGGTTCGGGGCCACCTCGGCCTCGGACCGGCCGGGATGCTTGGAAAACACGTTGGTGGAATCGCAGACCAGCGCGCGGATGCCGGGCTTCGCAGCCTCGGCCCAGAGCGCATCGTCGAACGGCTCCCCGACGACGGGGGTTCGGTCGATCTTGAAATCGCCGGTGTGGATGATGCGCCCGCCGGGTGTGTCGATGACCAGCGCGTTCGATTCCGGAATCGAGTGCGACACCGGCAGGAAGCCGACCTTGAACGGCCCGGCCTCGATCATCGCGGGGTAAGGCGCGGCGGTTTCGACGACAGAGGGGTCCTGTCCTTTTTCCTGCAATTTGCGGCGCGCAAGGTTCGCCGTGAACTTGCGGGCATGAACCGGTTTCTGAAGCTGTGGATACAGGTGGCCGATCCCGCCGACGTGATCTTCGTGACCGTGGGTGATAAACACCGCTTCCAGTTGGTCCAGACGCTCGGACAGCCAGCTTATGTCGGCCAGAATGATGTCCACGCCGGGGGTGCTGGCCATATCCGGGAAAGCGATTCCGATATCGACGAGGATCAGACGTTCTTTGCCCGGTTTCCCGTAGCCATAGACATAGGCGTTCATGCCGATTTCGCCTGCCCCGCCGAGGGGCAGGTAGATAAGACGGTCTCTGCCGCTCATGGATTTTCCTTGTTGTAGCTGTGGATGACGGTCAGGCCGTGCATCGTCAAATCGTCTTCGTAAGTGTCGAAGAGGTCTTCCGCTTGCTGAAATAAGGGCGCAAGCCCCCCGGTCGCGATGACTTTCATCGGGCGATCGCGCTCAGCCCTGATTCTTGCGGTAATTTCCTTGATGAGGCCGACATAGCCCCAGAAGACGCCCGATTGCATGCAGGCGACGGTGTTGGTGCCCACTACGCGCTGTGGCTGGGTAATGTCCACATGCGGCAGCGCGGCAGCGGCCATGTGCAGCGCCTCCAGCGACAGGTTAACGCCGGGCGCGATGACGCCACCGATATAGGCGCCGTCGGTATCGGCCACGTCGAAGGTGGTGGCGGTGCCGAAATCGACGATGATCAGGTCGCCGCCGTGGCGACCGAACCCCGCCACGGTATTGACCAGACGGTCCGGCCCGACCTGCGTTCCCGCATCGACGCGGACGCCAACGGGAAGTTTGGTTTCAGGTTTGCCGACGACGTAGGGGCGGGTGCTGAAGTAGCGGTCACACAGGACGCGCAGGTTAAAGACGACACGCGGCACGGTCGACGAAATGATGACATCGGTGATCGCCACGTCGATGTTGTTCAGGTTCATCAACGTGCGAAGCCACGTATAATATTCATCCGCCGTCCGCTGATGCTGCGTCGCACAACGCCAGTTTGCTACGAAGATGCTGCCGTCCCAGATGGCGAAGGCCGTGTTGGTGTTGCCGCAGTCGATTGTCAGAAGCATCTCAGCCCCCTCCGAAGAAAATGTCGCCCGCCGTGATCCGGCGCTGGCCATTCGGCGTCTTCAACACCAGATGGCCGTCGTCGTCCACGTCGGTGAAGGTGCCGGTGATCGTGTCACCCGGCAGTTTGACGGTGATCTGCTGGCCCTGGCGGGCGGCGTATTTCATCCATTCGGTGCGGATCGGCGCAAAGCCCCATGTGCTGAGCTGCGCCTCGCGCGCGGCGAAGGCCGGGGCCAGTGCGTCCAGCATCGTTTGCGGCTCGACCCGAAGGCCGGTTGCTGCCAGCAAGCAGACCGGCGGCACGGCGCCGGCTTCCAGTGTGGCCGGGTCCGGGGTTGCGATCAGGTTGATACCGATGCCCAGCACCAGAAGGCCGGGGGTGGGGTTTTCCAGCAAGATGCCCGCCAGCTTGCCATCGTTCAGCAGAACGTCGTTTGGCCACTTGAGCGACAGCCCCTCGACCCCGAAACCGCGCAAGACGTCGTGCAGGGCCAGCGAGGCGGTAAAGCTGCGCAGCCCCATGGACGCCGGGCCAACGCCGGGGCACCAAGCAAAAGAGGCGGCGAAATTGCCCTCGGGCATGGACCAGGCCCGGCCCCGGCGACCGCGCGCGGCGGTCTGACGATGCGCCATGACCCAGGTCGGTACGGTCGGCGCGCGGCGCGTGGCTTCGGCAGATGTGCTGTCGACATCCGCCAGAACGACGCGGTCAACCCCCGGGGGCCAGGGGCCTGACGTCACTTACCTGACCAGCGATTCGGCGGCGATGGCGGCCAGGGGTTCAAGCCCCAGAAGTTCGGGCAGAAGCGCCAGCATCAGAACGGCAGCGGCCACCAGCGCGACCATCTGGACCATCGGCACATCGGGGGCGAAGGGCTCGTCCGCCTCGCCGAAGTAGATGTAGAACACGATCCGCAGATAGTAGAATGCGCCGATCACCGATGCGACGACGCCCAGCACCGCCAGCCAGACCAGGTCCGCTTCGACTGCCGCCAGCAACACACCGTATTTGGCGAAAAACCCCAGCGTCGGCGGAATGCCGGCAAGGCTGAACATCAGGATCAGCAGGGCCAGCGACGCGCCGGGGCGCGTCTTGGACAACAACTGGAGCGAGGCGATATCGGTCACGTCGCGCCCATCCCGCTGCATCGACAGGATGAAGGCGAAGGTGCCGATATTCATCACCACATAGATCGCCATGTAGAGCAGCATGCCGCTGACACCTGCGGCGGTCCCGGCAGCCAGACCCATGAGCGCATAGCCCATATGGGCGATCGACGAATACGCCATCAGTCGTTTGATATCGCGCTGCCCGATCGCGGCGATGGCCCCCCAGAACATGGATAACACAGACAGAAGCGCGACGATCTGTTGCCAGTCGTTCAGCACACCACCGAAAGCGTCGAAGACGACGCGGGCAAACATGCCCATCGCGGCCATCTTGGGAGCGGTGGCGAAGAACGCGGTGACCGGCGTGGGAGAACCTTCGTAGACGTCAGGCGTCCACATGTGGAACGGGGCGGCCGAGACCTTGAACGCCATGCCAGAGATCATGAATACGAGGCCGAACAGCAGGCCCAACGGTGCTTCGCCCCGCGCGACTTCGATCACGCCTGCGAAGTCCAGCGTTCCGGCATAGCCGTAGGTCAGCGAAATGCCGTAGAGCAGCAGACCAGACGACAGAGCGCCAAGGACGAAATATTTGAGGCCCGCTTCGGTCGACTTCAGGTTGTCGCGCCGCATCGAGGCCACGACGTAGAGCGCCAAGGACTGAAGCTCCAGCCCCATGTAGATTGTCAGAAGGTTGCCCGACGAGACCATGACCATCATGCCGATCACCGCCAGGACGATCAGCAGCGGATATTCGAATTTGAGCATCTTGGTTCGGGCCATGTAATCCTGACCGATCACCAGAACGACCGCAGCCGACAAAAGGATCGTGACCTGCGCGAACCGGGCGAAAGCGTCCTTGACGATCATGCCGTTGAAGGCATGGGTGCTGCCCGACGACAGGGCGACCCAAAGAGCCACAACGGCCAGAACCGCAGCGGTCAGCCAGATCAGCGGACGGGCCAGCGCATCCTTGCCGGTATAGACCGCCACGATCAATGCGCCCATGGCATAGATGGCCAGGATGATCTCGGGCAGGATGGTGTTCAGATCAGCGCTCATGGCGACCTCTCAGTTGTCGGACACTGCGACATCGCGCGTCAGCACGAGATCGGTAGTGGCGACGTCATAATTCTCGACAAGATTGGCCACGGACGGCCCGATAATGTCGGTGATGAGGCTCGGATAAACCCCCAGAAGGATCGTGGCGAAGACCAAGGGTGCGAAGATCGCCTTCTCTCGTCCGGTCATGTCGCCGATGGTCCTCAGGCTTTCCTTGATCAGGTCGCCGAACACAACCCGACGATAAAGCCAGAGCGCATAGCCGGCTGACAGGATCACGCCGGTCGTGGCGACCACGGCAACCCCGATGTTGACCTGGAACACGCCAACCAGTGTCAGGAACTCTCCCACGAACCCTGACGTTCCGGGAAGGCCGACATTCGCCATCGTGAACAACATGAAGATCAGCGCGTAAACGGGCATCCGGTTCACCAGACCGCCATAGGCATCGATGTCGCGGGTGTGCATCCGGTCATAGATGACGCCGACTGACAGGAACAGCGCGCTCGAGATGAAACCATGGCTGATCATCTGGAAGATCGCGCCGTCGATGCCTTGTTGATTCGCGGCAAAGATGCCCATGGTGACGAACCCCATGTGCGCGACGGACGAATAGGCGATCAGCTTTTTCATGTCCTGCTGCATCATCGCGACCAGCGAGGTGTAGACAATGGCGATGGCCGACAACCAGAGCACCAATGGCCCCATCACGTCGGACCCCACCGGGAACATCGGCAAACTGAACCTAAGGAAGCCGTAGCCCCCCATCTTGAGCAGGATTGCCGCAAGCACGACCGATCCGGCCGTGGGGGCCTGAACGTGCGCATCCGGTAGCCATGTGTGGACCGGCCACATCGGAATCTTGACGGCGAAGGACGCGAAAAACGCCAGCCAGAGCATGGTCTGGAGGCCGCCGACGACATTGAAACCCAGCACCTTGATCGCAGAATAGCTGAACTGATGGTTCAGAAGCGTCGGGATATCGGTCGTGCCCGCATCGCGATACATCACGATCATCGCCACCAGCATTAGCACGGATCCCAGCAGCGTATAGAGGAAGAACTTGAACGACGCATAGATGCGGCTTGCCCCGCCCCAGATGCCGATAATCAGGAACATCGGGATCAGACCGGCCTCGAAGAACAGATAGAACAGGATCAGGTCCAGAGCACTGAACACGCCCAGCATCAGCGCCTCCAGCACCAGAAGCGCGACCATATAGTCTTTCACGCGGGTCTCGACGTTCCAGCAGGACGCGATCACCAAGGGCATCAGAAAAGTCGTCAGCATGATGAACAGCACGGAAATGCCATCGACGCCCATCTTGTATTGCAGGCCGAAGATCCAGGTCCGTTCTTCGACGAACTGGAAGTCGGTATTCGAGGCATCGAACCCGACCAGCACGAAAATCGACACGAGGAATGTGAACCCCGTCGCCCCCAGCGCCAGCCACTTGGCATTGCGTTGGGCCGCGGCATCGTCGCCCCGCAAAAACAGCGCCAGAATCGCGGCGGCGACCATGGGTGTGAAGGTGACGATCGAAAGCAGGTTGTCCATGTCTCAGTTCCCTGCTCTCAATTTCCGAACGCGATGGTTGTCCAGGTAATCAGGATCACGATCCCGATGACCATCGCGAACGCGTAGGTGAAGATGTATCCCGACTGCGCCCGGTTCAGCCACTTGGTCGCAAAGGGGACGATGCCCATGGCGATGCCGTTGATAGAGCCGTCGATGACAGTGCCGTCGCCACGCTTCCACAGGAATGTACCGAGGCGCTTGGCGGGACGGACGAAGATCGCGTCGTAGATTTCATCGAAATACCACTTGTTGAGCAGCAACCGGTACAACGGGTCCAGCGTGTCTGCCCATTTTCGGGGCAGCGAGGGCTGTCGAATATAGGCCAGCCACGCCACAGCGAAACCCAGCAGCATCGCGATAAAGGGCGACAACCTGACCCAGACAGGCACTTCGTGCGCCTGTTCGATGACATCGTTTTCCGGACCGATGAAGATCGCGCCTTCGCCGGGTGTCTGTGGCGCGCGTTCGATCAGCGCCTCGCCCTCTTCCGGTGTCTCGCCCTCTTCGTCCGCAGTGATCACGGAAGTCTGTTCGTCCTGAACCGGGGCCTCGGCACGCACCTCGCCTTTGGGGATGCCGAAGAACTTGTCGATCTTTTCCTGGCCGCCGAAAAACGGACCGTAGAACGCCATTCCGGCCAGGACCGAGCCAACGGCGAGCACGCCCAGCGGTATGGTCATGGTGGCCGGGCTTTCGTGCGCATGTTCGTGGGTATGCCTGTCACCGCGCGGCGCGCCGTAGAACGTCATGAACATCAGGCGCCAGCTGTAGAAGCTGGTGAATGCCGCCGCGATGACCAGTGCCCAGAAGGCCCCGGCGTTGCCCACGTATGCCACCTCGATGATTGCATCCTTGGAGACGAACCCGGCGAACCCGACCGGAAAACCGACATACAGAAGCGGAATGCCGACGCCGGTGATGGCCAGTGTACCGATCATCATCGACCAGAAGGTATAGGGGATCTTCTTTCGCAGGCCGCCATAATTTCGCATGTCCTGTTCATGGTGCATCGCGTTGATAACCGACCCCGCGCCAAGGAACAGAAGTGCCTTGAAAAAGGCATGCGTCAGCAGATGGAACATGGCCACCGAATAGGCCCCCAGACCGGCGGCGACGAACATGTAACCCAGCTGCGACATGGTGGAATAGGCAATGACGCGCTTGATATCGTTCTGCACCAGACCGATGGTGGCCCCCACAAAGGCGGTTGCCGCGCCGATGACGACTACAAAGGCCATGGTTTCCGGTGCATATTCCATCAGCGGCGACATGCGGGCGACAAGGAATACACCCGCCGTCACCATCGTCGCGGCATGGATCAGCGCCGAGACCGGGGTCGGGCCTTCCATCGCGTCAGGCAGCCATGTGTGCAGGCCAAGCTGCGCCGATTTTCCCATTGCGCCGACGAACAGCAGGAACGCCAGCAGGTTCGCCGCATTCCAGTCGGTCCAGAGGAAGCGGATCGTCGTTTCCGCCAGGTCCGGCGTGGCAGCAAACACGTCCGAGAAGTTAATGCTGTCGGTCATGAAGAACAGGCCGAAAATGCCGAGCGCGAAGCCGAAATCGCCGACGCGATTGACGATGAACGCCTTCATGGCGGCAGCGCTGGCCGACGGTTTGCGCCAGTAGAACCCGATCAGAAGATAGGACGCGACGCCCACGCCTTCCCAGCCGAAGAACATCTGCAAGAGGTTGTCCGATGTCACCAGCGCCAGCATCGCGAAGGTGAAGAATGACAGATAGGCAAAGAAGCGGGGTTTATAGACCTCGCCCTCGCGCCACTGCGGATCGTTGTCCATGTAACCGAAGGAATACAGATGGACGAGCGATGAAACGGTCGTCACCACGATCAGCATGATCGTCGTCAGACGGTCCAGGCGGATCGACCAGTCGGTCAGAAGGCTGCCGCTCTCGATCCAGCGGAACAACTGGATGATATCGGTCTGGCCGTCATACGCCAGGAACACGATCCAAGACAGCAACGCGGCGAGGAACAGCAGACCGGTCGACGTGATGAGCGCGGCCTTCTCGCCAATGAATTTCCAGCCAAATCCGCAGATCAGCGCACCCAGAAGCGGAGCAAACAGGATGATCGTTGCCATGTGCGTCAGCCCTTCATCACATTGACGTCTTCGACGTCGATCGTACCCCGGTTGCGGAAGAAGCAGACCAGGATGGCCAGCCCGATGGCGGCCTCGGCGGCGGCGACGGTCAGCACAAAGAGCGTGAACACCTGCCCCGTCAGATCGCCGAGGAAGCCCGAGAAGGCGACGAAGTTGATGTTGACCGCAAGCAGCATCAGTTCGATCGACATCAGTATGACGATCACGTTTTTCCGGTTCAGGAAAATGCCGAAAATGCCGATCACGAACAGCGCGGCAGCCACGGTCAAGTAGTGTTCAAGTCCGATCATCTCGTCCCTCTCCGGCGCACTTGCGGCCCCGTTCGTCGTCTTTTCAGTCGTCCGTTTAAAGGAACGAATAGCCACCCAGCAGAATGATCAGCAGAATGATGATGATGATGATGGTTGTTCTCGACATAGCCTAAAGTCCCTGTCCTGGTTTCACATCCGTCACGTTCATCGCCTTGGCCGGATCGCGCCACATCTGGTGCAGCACGTTCTGGCGCTTGACGTCGCGCCTGTGGCGCAACGTCAGGGCAATGGCTCCGATCATCGCGACCAGCAGGATCAGACCCGAAAGCTGGAACATGATGAAATATTCATCGTATAGAATCAGGCCAAGCGCCGTCGTATTCAGAACCGGCGGCGTGTCGATGGATGACAGACCGGCCGCGACCTCAACCCCGTCGGCTACTTCCCAGACGCCGTAGGCGATGGCCAGCTGCATCAACAGGACGATACCGATCAGTCCGGCCAGTGGCACATATTTCGCCATCTCGGCCTTCAGCTCGGCAAAGTCGACGTCCAGCATCATGACCACGAACAGGAAAAGCACCGCGACCGCACCGACATAGACGATGATCAGCAGCATCGCGACGAATTCGGCCCCCAACAGGACGAACAGTCCCGCCGTCGACAGGAAACACAGGATCAGCCAGAGCACCGAATGCACCGGGTTGCGCGACACGACGACGAACAAGCCGGCCGTCACCGTGATGATCGCGAACAGATAGAAGACGAAATCAAGAACCGTCATTCATCGTCCTCCAGAACCGCGTTGGCCAGTTCCATCGCCTTGTTCATCGCGGGCAGTCCGCCGAACAGTCCCATCAGGCCGATGGTTTCGGCGATCTCCTGCTTGGTGGCACCCTGCTCGGCGGCCTGACGGACCGTGATCCGCACCTGCGCCTCGGCCTGCGCGCCCAGCACGGTCAGACCGGCCAGAGTCAGCAACATCTTGGTCTTCGCATCCAGACCTTCGGGGTTCATCCCCTTGCCCATGAACTGTTCCATCACCTCTTTGGGCATTGTGGGCCACAGCTTTTCAAACCCCTGCGGCGTGAAATTCTCAAGCGCCGGGTTCATCGTCTTGGCCATGCCCTGCATGTGCGACATCCAGGCGGTGAAGGGGTTTGAGTCGGTCATCGGTAGGGTGCATCCATCTCGAGGTTCTTGGCGATCACCGCTTCCCAGCGTTCGCCATTGTCCAGCAGCTTTTCCTTATCATAGAAAAGCTCCTCCCGCGTTTCGGTGGCATATTCGAAGTTCGGACCTTCGACGATGGCATCCACCGGGCAGGCTTCCTGACAGAAACCGCAATAGATGCACTTGGTCATGTCGATGTCATAACGCGTGGTCCGGCGGCTGCCATCTTCACGCGGTTCGGCGTCGATGGTGATGGCCTGCGCCGGGCACACCGCTTCGCACAGCTTGCAGGCGATGCATCGTTCTTCACCATTGGGATACCGACGCAGCGCATGTTCCCCGCGAAAACGCGGGCTTTGCGGACCCTTTTCGTGTGGATAGTTCAGCGTGGCCTTGGGCGCGAAGAAATACTTCAGACCCAACTTCATGCCAGTCCACATGTCGGCCAGCAGGAAATATTTGACGGAACGGTTCCAGTCGATCTGCTGTGTCATCAGGCGTCTTCCTTCTCGAAACGGGTCGTGCCCGCCATATCCGATCCTTGCCACTTCACTTCGTAGTCGCTTTGCAGGGCATAGGTCGGGGGATGCGAATCCTCGGTCTTCTCGATTTCGTAATACAGATAAGTCCGGCCGGTGCCGATCTTGCCTTTCATACGCAGCCGCCTGCCGGTCGCTGCGGGGTCGCGGAAGGGCTGCTCCCCGACTTTGCCGCCCGGTATCTTGGGCATCGCCCGGCAATCGTGCACCACGCAGTTGCAGGCCCGGCTCCAGAACGTCCAGACCAATTCGGGGTTGAACTGATACATTCCGTGCCCCGGCCAGCCGTTCATGCCGTTCGCCGACACGAAACGTCCGCCGGGCTTAAGCATACTATACACCGTCTCCAGCGCCTGCGGCACGTTGAAAACATGCTCGATCGTGCCTCCGTCGAAGATGAAGTCGAACTGGTTCTCCAATTCGGGCGCAGGCGGCTTGTTCAGATCGTGCAGAATCGTGGCCCCTTCGAAGCCGGAAAAATCCATTGCTTCCATCGGGCCGAAGCCCAGTTTCTCCATCAGGGTCTCGCAATATGCGTCGTCTTGCAGGTAGTCAAAACGGCGCCCCTCGATGCCGTTGCGCTTCAGGGAAGCCTCGTAATCCTTCGCGAACTGCGTCTGGATTTTGAACGCATGCCGACCGAGCATTAACGTCCGGCCTCCCTTGGAGGGCTGCCAGCGCGTCGAAAGCTCGACCAGCTTGTCGAAGAGGACGTAGTCCACCCCCATGCGATCAGACCCCCGTCACCCAACGGGCCCAGAACCCGCCGAGCACTTCGTACCGTGCCAGAAAGGCCACCAGAACAACCCAGGCCAGCGAGAACGGAAGGAAAACCTTCCACCCCAGACGCATCAACTGATCGTAGCGGTAGCGCGGCACGATAGCCTTCACCATCGCGAACAGGAAGAAGAAGAACGCCATCTTGGCGACCATCCACAGGGGCGAGTCGGGGATGAACGGGATCGGCGACAACCAGCCGCCGAAGAACAGAAGCGTGATCAGGGCGCACATCAGGAAGATGGCGATGTACTCGCCCGCCATGAAAAGAAGGAACGGCGTGGACGAATATTCGACCTGATAACCCGCGACCAACTCCGATTCCGCTTCCGGCAAATCGAATGGCGGGCGGTTGGTTTCGGCCAGCGCCGAGATGAAGAACAGGAAGACCATCGGCAGGTGCGGCAGCCAGTACCAGCCGAAGAAGCCCCAGCCGGTGTCCTGCGCGCGCACGATATCGCCGAAGTTGAGCGATCCGGTCGACAGGATCACACCGATGATGATCAGGCCGATGCTGACTTCGTAGGAGATCATCTGCGCGGCGGACCTGAGCGAACCGAGGAACGGATATTTCGAGTTCGACGCCCAGCCGCCCATGATGACGCCATAGACCTCGAGCGAGGAAATCGCGAAGACATACAGGATCGCCACATTGATGTCCGACAGGACCCAGGTATCGCTGAACGGGATGACCGCCCATGCAACTATGGCCAGAACAAAGGAAATGAGCGGCGCCATCATGAAGACGGTGCGGTCTGCTCCGGCCGGAATGACAATTTCCTTGACCACGTATTTCAATGCATCGGCGACTGACTGAAACACGCCCCACGGACCGACGACATTGGGACCGCGCCGCATCTGAACGGCGGCCCAGATCTTGCGATCGCCATAAACCAGGAACAGCAGCGAAATCATCACGAAGGCCACGACCGCAAGGGCCTGTGCCAGAATCGTCAGGGCAATACCCAAGCCCGATGCCAGAAAGTCCGCCATGTCACATCCTCATACGGTCGGGATGCCCTTCGCGCGGCAGTCGTCCACCGCCACCTCGGCATCGATCGTCCTCAGTCCACGGGGGACCCCAGCCGAGACGGTGTAAACCGCATCTCCGCGCCAAAGACCACCCTCTTCCATCACGTTTGTCCGCACCTGTCGCGCGAACCCGAACCCCCGGATCAACGCATATTGTGCCGCAGCGCACTGCGCGTAATCCAGCACGTCCCGCCGGTCCCGCGCCCCGGTCATAGACACGAGGAAGTTGACCAGATCACCCTCCAGAAGCCGTGTTTCGACCCCTTTGTAGTCGGGGCGGAACACGTCGGCGACCGGCTGCTCTTCAGTTTGGCAGGCCGCCAGACCCAGAAACAGACCCAGAAGCGACCCGATGCGGGCGCGCACGGTCACTCCGCCGCGATAGGCTGCGCTTCGCGGGCACGGGCCAGTTGCGACAACTCCGCCATCAGTTCGCTGGCGCGCGCCACCGGGTTGGTCAGGTAGAAATCGTCGATCGGCAGCCCGAAATCGCCATCGCCCAGCTTCGGCAGCTTGCCCAGTGGCTCCGGTTTGTTGACTGCGACTTCATCCAGTTCCGCCAGATGCGGGGCGATCTCGACCATGGCGGAACGCAGTTGCGCCAGACTGTCGAAGGGCAGCTGGAAGCCGGCTTCGGCGCTCAGCGCGCGCAGGATGGCCCAGTTCTCCTTGGCCTCGCCCGGTGCGAACCCGGACCGCAAGGCCAGTTGCGGGCGGCCTTCGGTATTGACGAACAACCCCTGCTCCTCGGTCCAGGCAGCCCCCGGAAGGATCACATCGGCGCGGTGCGCGCCCCGGTCGCCATGACTGCCCTGATAGATGACGAAGGGGCCGTCCGGCACGTCGATCTCGTCCGCGCCCAGGTTGTAGATGACCTCGGCCGACAACACGGCTTCGATGCCGCCGTCGGCATATGCGCCGACATCCATCGCGCCGACCCGACCCGCAGCCGTGTGCAGGATCAGCAAGCCGGAGTTCGAATTTTCCGCCACCTGCCGGGCATGGGCCAGCACTTCGGCCCCATCCACACCGGTCAGGGCACCGTTGCCGACGATGACGATGGACGGCCCGTCCTGCGTTTCCTGACTGACCTCCTGTCCGGACACTTGTGCCAGCGCGGCCCGGTCGGTGCCGACATGCGCGTAATCATAGGTCAGATCGACACCTTCCCCGACCAGCCCGACGTTCGCGCCGCGCAGCCAGGCCTTGCGGATACGCGCGTTCAGCACCGGGGCTTCGCGCGCCGGGTCGGTCCCGATCAGCATGATATGATCTGCGGTGTCGATGTCTTCGATGGTGGCCGTTCCGGCATAACCGGCCCGATTCGCAGGCAGTTTCGCCCCGTCGGTCCGGCATTCGGTCACGCCGTCCATCGAGGCCATCAGCCGGGTCAGGGCAAAGGCAGCTTCTGTAGGGACCAGATCACCGACGATCCCGGCCACTTTTTTGCCCTTCATGGCCGTTGCCGCCGCCGATAGCGCCTCGGGCCAAGTCGCGGGCCTGAGCTTGCCGTCCACCCGGACATAGGGTTGGTCCAACCGCTGACGCCGCAACCCGTCCCAGACGAAGCGGGTCTTGTCGCTGATCCATTCCTCGTTGGTGCCGTCGTGGTTGCGCGGCAAAATGCGCATTACTTCGCGGCCCTTTGTATCGACACGGATGCTGCTCCCGAGGGCGTCCATCACGTCGATCGTCTCGGTCTTGGTCAGTTCCCACGGACGGGCGGTGAAGGCATAGGGCTTGGACACCAGCGCGCCGACGGGGCAAAGGTCGATGATATTGCCCTGCAGGTTCGATTTCAGCGTCTCGCCCAGATAGGACGTGATCTCGCTGTCCTCGCCACGGCCGGTCTGACCCATCTGGGTGATGCCCGCGACTTCAGTGGTGAACCGCACGCAGCGGGTGCAGGAAATGCAGCGCGTCATGTGGGTTTCGACCAGCGGCCCCAGATCCAGATCGACGGCGGCCCGCTTGGGTTCGCGGAAGCGGCTGAAATCGACGCCGTAGGCCATTGCCTGATCCTGCAGGTCACACTCGCCGCCCTGATCGCAGATCGGGCAATCCAGCGGGTGGTTGATCAGCAGGAACTCCATCACGCCTTCGCGGGCCTTCTTGACCATCGGGCTGTTGGTCCTGACCTGCGGCGGCTCGCCGTCCTTGCCGGGACGCAGATCCTTGACCTGCATGGCACAGCTTGCGGCGGGCTTGGGCGGACCACCGACCACTTCGACAAGACACATCCGGCAGTTGCCCGCGATCGTCAGGCGCTCGTGATAACAGAAGCGGGGAATTTCGATGCCGGCCAGTTCGCAGGCCTGGATCAGGGTCATCTCCCCCGGTGCCTCGACTTCGGTTCCGTCGATCAGGATTTTCTTGAGGTCGGCCATGCCCATCGCTCCGGTCAGCTAAAACAGCGCGTATCGATGGGGTTCTAGCCCGCCCGAACGGCGGAAGCCAGTCATTGCCCCGCCAAAACGCGCGACCGTTCAGCGCGGGTTCAGAAGCCGCCCGACCTGCGTATCCTGCGCGACCTGCGCACGTCCGACGGCACAATGCGCCGCCACGTCGCCCTTGCGCGCTCCCAATGCGGCCAGACGCTGGCGCGCGATAACTTCCAGCCGGTCCTTTTCGACGTCATCATCGATGTAGGCGTCAATTTCGTCGGAAGAATATCCAAGGCCGCTGGCCGCCGATTTCAACGCCAGCAGATATCGCAGGCCGCGTATCTTGCGCGCGCTGATATCGGGGCACACTTCCGAAATTTCATAGGCGATACCCACCGTAATCAGCCCCTCGCTGATCCGCCGTTCGTCCTTCAGATCGGCAAAGGCGGGGGCGGACGTCAGCAGGGCGGCAAGCGTCAGGCAAAGGGGGCGCAGGGTCATATGGCTCGACTTTCGATAAGGTTCGCTGGTGGTGAACCTTGGCATCTATCGTCGGCTATTCAATATCTGCGGGTCTGTCAGGCGATGGCATGCCGGATCAGGGGCCCGAAGGATCAGCGCGAAATGCAGGTTCCGGTCAGCACCAGGTCGCCGCCTTCGCCGATGGCGATCTGCTCGATTGGCCGGTCGGGTCCCTGCGACCACAGAATTTCCGACCCTCCGACCTGGCGCAGACAGTATTCCACCGCCTGAACCCGACCGGCCTCGACCGCACCGCTCAGATCGCGGCCTGCATTCCGTGTCACGGTCGTGAAGTCGCGGCGGTTTTCCTTGCTGGACTGGACACGGGTTCGGAACCGCACGCCGTCGATCTCAGTGCCGCTGCCGCGCAACCCGCCGCCGCTGAATGGACCCGAAGCCCCCGACGCCAAGCTTCCGATCGCGCCGCAGCCCGACAGCGCGAATGCTGCGCCGACCAACAGAACCGTGAACTTCATCTTTCGACCTCCAGAAGCAGGGCGCCGATCTCGGTCCCCTCAGTGATTTCCCGGCGTCCCGCCGCGCAGACCGTCGTTTCGGTCGCGCCATCGGTCAGACCGTGCTTTTCCATGAACGCCTGTTGCAACACGGCAATCCGGTCGCCGGGGTCCTGCATCCGCGTGGTCAGATTCTCGGGCGTGAACCCGTCCTCGGCCAATGCGGCGAGCGTGGCATCGGTGCTTTGCGTCATCGCGGCCGGGTTCACCGAAAGCGTGCCGCAATTCACCGCCACGATCTGCGCCGTGGACGTCGCCATGGCGGAGGTGACGAAATATTCCGGTGCAGGAACGGTGTCCTGTGCCATTGCGGGCGTCGCTGCCAGGACGAGGATCACCAGACGCATCACAGCGCGCAGGGTCCGACAGCCAGCATTGCCCAGCCATCTGAAACAGCCAGCGCGTATGGGCTATGAGCAATCGCATCAGTCATTCGGCAGCCACCGCCGACACGCGACCCGTCCGCTTGTGTTTGATGCGATCCTCGATTTCGTCGCGGAAATGGCGGATCAGACCCTGGATCGGCCAGGCCGCCGCATCGCCCAGAGCACAGATCGTATGCCCTTCGACCTGCTTGGTGACATCCAGCAGCATGTCGATCTCTTCGACGTCCGCGTCACCCTTCACCAGCCGGTCCATGACCCGCATCATCCAGCCCGTGCCTTCGCGACAGGGCGTGCACTGGCCGCAGCTTTCGTGCTTGTAGAATGCAGACAGCCGCCAGATCGCCTTGATAACGTCGGTGGAGTTATCCATCACGATTACCGCCGCCGTGCCCAGGCCGGATTTCTGTTCTTTCAGATAGTCGAAATCCATGATCGCTTCGCGCATGTCGCGACCGGGGATCATCGGCACCGACGACCCGCCGGGTATCACGGCCTTCAGATTGTCCCAGCCGCCGCGGATACCGCCGCAATGGGTCTCGATAAGCTCTTCGAAGGAAATCGACATGGCCTCTTCGACAACGCAGGGCCGATTTACATGACCCGATATCGCGAACAGCTTGGTGCCAGCATTGTTCGCCCGCCCGAAGCCCGCGAACCATTCCGCGCCACGTCGCAGGATCGTCGGCACAACGGCAATCGACTCGACGTTGTTCACCGTCGTCGGACAGCCATACAGACCCGCACCCGCCGGGAACGGCGGCTTCATGCGCGGCATCCCCTTCTTGCCCTCGAGGCTTTCCAGAAGCGCGGTTTCCTCGCCGCAGATATAGGCCCCCGCGCCGTGGTGCAGATACAGATCGAAGTCCCAGCCGGATTTCGCGGCATCCTTTCCCAGCAGACCGGCTTCATAGGCCTCGTCGATGGCGTTTTGCAGCGCCTCTTTCTCGCGGATATACTCGCCGCGGATATAGATGTAGCAGGCGTGCGCGTTCATCGCGAAAGACGCGATCAGCGCGCCTTCGATCAGGGTGTGGGGATCATGGCGCATGATCTCCCGGTCCTTGCAGGTGCCCGGCTCGGATTCGTCGGCATTGATCACCAGATAGGAAGGACGCCCGTCGCTTTCCTTGGGCATGAACGACCATTTCAGACCGGTCGGGAAGCCAGCGCCGCCACGACCGCGCAGACCGGAAGATTTCATGATTTCGACGATCTTGTCGCGGCCAAGTCCGATCAGGTCCCTGGTGCCGTCCCACTGCCCCCGCGACTGCGCGCCCTTCAGGCTGCGGTCGGCCATGCCATAGATATTGGTGAAGATCCGGTCCCGGTCTTGCAGCATGTCGTCACTCCTTCTCGCGGCGCATCCGCCAGATCATAGCCGTCTCATAGATCGCCCAGCCCATCCCGACCAGCGCAACCGCATCCCCCAGACCCATGACACGGCGCGACAGCTCCAACTGCACGCCCAGGAATTGCAGCAGACCCCAACCCGCGAACACGGCAAGGATCAGGATGGCCACCCTGCCGGAGCGTTTGGCGATCGCCGTGTCTAGGTCAGAAGGTCCGGTCATTTCGGGCCCTGTTGAACAGGTCGCGACAGGTGTCGTCAAGCGGCCAGAGGGTCGCGGCCCGGCCCGATGACTGGATCAGCGCTCCTTGCTGGCCTTGCGGGAAAACGCCGTCTCGCCTCCCGATGCCAGGGTCTTGGCCTGACTGACCCAATCGTCGCGCTGCACCCGGCCCTTGAAACCTTCCAGATTATCATCGACCCAAGCCACCTCGCGTTCGGACCACCCTGCGATCTGGTCATAGTGCCAAAAGCCCATACGGTTGCACATCGCCTCCAGCTTCGGCCCCACACCCTTGATTTTCTTCAGATCGTCCGCACCGGTCCCGCGCGGGGCATCCAGGGTTTCGGGCTTGGTGCCGATGACACCGCCGGATGGCACCGCGCTGGTCGGAGCGGCGGCCGACGTTTTCACGGGCGCGCTGTCGTGTGTGGCTGATGCGGCTGCGGCGTCCGCGTCGGTTCTGGCCGAAGCTGCGTCGGCACCTTCGCCGATCGACGTTCCGGTTGCGGCGGGCGATGTGCCGCCAGCGGCGCCGCCCCCGGCGGCGGCGCCTCCCCCGGCAACCGAGGGGGGAACCGTGCTGCCGCCAGCATCCGCGCCGACATGACCGGCGGGCCGCGCGGTCTCGGAGGCGGATGCGGGCGGATCACCCTGCATCGCAGTTCCGGAGGTTCCCGTCGCGCTTGCGCTGTCGTCACCGATCATTCCCAGAACGACCAGCAGGATCGCGAATATGACGACCCCGCCGATCAGAGCCCAGAAGAACCCCCAGCCCATGGCAAGCCAGAACAGCAGAAAAAAAATCACGCCGCTGCCGGCAGCGATAGGCATCCGATTGCGGTGAACAGTAGTTCCGGTGTCGTCCATGATATATCTCCCCAGACTGGCGGGGGATCAGATCCTGGATCGGCCCCCTAGTTCGTGCGGGTCGGAAACTCCGTCTTCTGCCCGCCTTCCGTCAACACCTTAGCCTGTTTGACCCATTCGTCACGCGTCACGCGCCCCTTGAACCCTTCAAGGTGCGAATCGACCCAGGCGATTTCGTCCGCAGACCAGGATGCAATCTGGTCAAAATGCCAGAACCCCATGGAATTACATATTTTTTCCAACTTCGGCCCGATTCCCCTGATGGACTGCAGGTCGTCGGCCTTACCGTCGCGCGGGGCGCTCAGACCCGCTGGCCTGGCCACATCGGAAGGCGTTTCAGGCGATTCGGATGCATCCGGTTCCAGCACTACTTCGGGTTCTGCGCGGAAATCGGCCCCTGCACCCGATTTTGTCGCTGGTGCAACTTCGCCGCTATCGGGCCTGCCCTTGGTCTGGGCATCCGATCCGCGCACTTCGGCCACGCCGTCGCTTGCATCGCCCCGCCTGCGGTTCGCATCGGACTGTCCGCGAACACGTCCGGCCTGTTTTCCATCCGGCCCGCTGGGCGGCAACATCGGGTCGCGCGCGGCAACCTCAGCATTGGGATCGGCCTGTTCGGCTTTCCGCCACGGCGCGCGCAGAGGCACTTCCGTGCCGTCGATCCGCTTGATCGTGTCGCCCAGTTCGGTCGCCAGGGCGACGCTGGCGTTCTGATCGTGGTCTTTGTTGCCTGCTGCATCGGTCAGCGTTGTCGCGCCGCCCATAGGTTCGGACGCAAAGCGCCCGTTCTGCGGACCTGGCACCGGCACTTGGCCCGCACGGAACTCGTCCAGCATTTCGCTGAACCGCTCGACCGTCAGATCTTCATAATAATCCTTGCCGATCTGGGCCATCGGCGCGTTGGAACAGGCCCCCAGACACTCGACCTCTTCCCACGACAACTGACCGTCTTCGCTGATGTCATGCGGTCGCATGGCGATCTTCTCGCGGCAGACAGCGATCAGGTCCTCGGCCCCGCAGATCATGCAGGACGTGGTGCCACAAATCTGGATATGCGCTGTCTTGCCGACGGGTTGAAGCTGGAACATGAAATAGAACGTCGCCACCTCCAGCCCTCGGATATAGGCAAGGCCCAGCATCTCGGAGATGTGCTCGATGGCAGGCCGCGTCAGCCACCCCTCCTGCTCCTGCGCACGCCACAAAAGCGGGATGATCGCGGAAGCTTGCCGCCCTTCGGGGTATTTCGTCATCTGCGCCTCGGCCCAGGCCTGATTGGCGGGCGTGAAGGCGAAGGTCTCGGGCTGGTCTTTGTGGAGGCGGCGGAGCATTTCGGTTCCTTCGGTATGGCGCAGGCTATCTGGAACAAAGCGGATCGACCCACAAGCGGTCGGACCCTAACGCTTGCAGTTTGTACGGGTCAGCATGGCCCCATCGACCGTCACGACACCGCGGTCGGCCAGTTCACCGATGGCACGGGTAAGCCGGGCATAATGTAGCCCGTTTCTTGCAACCAGTTCCGCGGCAGGGACGCCGATATGAATCGACATCTGACGGGCAAACGCCAGGCGATCTTCAGGCGTGGACGCATCGAACGAACAGTTCCGCAGACTCAGCGCGTCGAGAACTCCGGCCTCGTATTCCGCAGCGGTCTGGGCAGTGGCAATCGTCCCGATAGACAGGATTGCAAGGCTTGTGAATGCGAACTTCCTCACCGATCGATCTCCCCGAACACCACATCCAGCGTCCCGATAATCGCGGCCACATCGGCCAGTTGATGCCCGCGTGCGATGTGGTCCATCGCCTGCAGATGCAGGAACCCCGGCGCACGCAGCTTGGCGCGGTACGGCTTGTTCGATCCGTCCGACACCATATAGACGCCGAACTCGCCCTTGGGGGCCTCGACGGCGGCATAGACCTCTCCGGCAGGCACGTGGAACCCTTCGGTATACAGCTTGAAGTGATGGATCAGGCTTTCCATCGACGTTTTCATATCGGCGCGCAACGGCGGCGTCATCTTGCCGCGCGCCAGCACGTCGCCCTGACCCTCAGGCTCCCGCAGCTTGGCGATGGCCTGCTTCATGATGCGGATCGACTGCCGCATCTCCTCGATCCGAACGAGAAAACGGTCATAGCAGTCACCGTTGTTGCCCGTCGGAATCAGGAAATCGAATTCATCATAACATTCATAAGGCTGCGCCCGCCGCAAATCCCACGCCAGACCCGACCCGCGCGCCATGACGCCCGAAAAGCCCCAGTCCATGACCTCCTGCTCGGAGACGATGGCGATATCGACGTTGCGCTGCTTGAAGATGCGGTTCTCTGTCAGCAACTCGTCAATATCGGCCAGCGCGTTCGGGAAGGTTTCGCACCACGCCTCGATATCGTCGATCAGGTCGGGCGTCAGATCCTGATGCACGCCACCGGGCCGGAAATACGCGGCGTGCAGACGTGCACCGGATGCGCGTTCATAGAACACCATCAGCTTCTCGCGCTCCTCGAACCCCCAGAGCGGTGGCGTCAGCGCGCCAACATCAAGCGCCTGTGTCGTCACGTTCAACAGGTGCGACAGGATACGTCCGATCTCGCTGAACAACACCCGGATCAGGGACGCGCGGCGCGGCACCGGCGTGCCGGTCAGTCGCTCGATCGCCATACACCAGGCATGTTCCTGGTTCATCGGTGCCACGTAATCCAGCCGGTCCATATAGGGCAGGTTCTGCAGATACGTCCGGCTTTCCATCAGCTTTTCGGTGCCACGGTGCAGCAGGCCGATATGCGGATCGCAGCGGTCCACAATTTCTCCGTCCAACTCCAGCACCAGCCGCAGCACGCCGTGCGCCGCCGGATGCTGTGGCCCGAAGTTGATGTTGAAATTGCGGATCTTCTGCTCGCCGGTCAGAGCGTCTTGATACCCGCGCGGATTGGTCAGATCGCCGTCCATCATGCTGCATTCCTCGGTTTCGGTTCACTGAACGCAAGAATCCAGATCAGAACCAAGGCTCCGAGCGGGATAATTGCGACAAGCGAAATCCATGACGAATATCCGAATTTGGGCAGGAGCTTCCAGAATGGCACGACCAGCAGCACAGCCATGACGAGCATCACCAGAAGACCCGAAAACCCCATTCCATACGTCATCGCGTCGTCTCCTCAACCTTCGAGTGCCGGACCGCGCATGGTCCGGAACACCTTGGTGATAAGTTTCCATTGCCCATCTGCGCGGATGAAGCCCAGATGATCCTCGAACCGCCGTGGCGGCACATCGACCCACAGATGGACGCGCGCCGTTTCGTCCCCTGCCACATCCACGCCGAGGATCTCATAGGAAGGCTCACCCGGAAACGGCTCCCGTCCGCTGACACGCTCCAGGTAAGCCGCCTTGTCCCAGAACTGTGCGCCGCCTGACCCAGTGACTGCGGTCATGATAAAGCGGTCGTGACACATGGTCTCGAAAATTTCGGTCCGCGAATGGTGAATGCCGTTACAATAGGCGACGGCAAGCTCGCGCACAACGTCCAGAGACGGGACGGAAGCGTCCATCACTTCGCCTCCCCTGTCTTCTTTTCGTCACCGGGCAGCACGTATTCCGCACCCTCCCAGGGCGACATGAAGTCGAACTGCCGATATTCCTGCGTCAGCGACACCGGCTCATAGACGACACGCTTCTGCACTTCGTCATACCGCACCTCGGTATAGCCCGTGGTCGGGAAGTCCTTGCGCAGCGGATAGCCGCGAAATCCGTAATCCGTCAGAATGCGCCGCAGGTCCGGATGATCCGAGAAAAGGATGCCGAACATGTCGAAGACCTCCCGCTCGAACCAGTTGGCCGAGGGATGGATGCCGGTGATGGATGGCACGATCTCTTCTTCGCGGACGCGAACCTTCACGCGGATGCGGTGGTTCAGATACATCGACAGGAAGTGATAAACGACGCAGAATCGTCGTTCGTTACCCGGATAGTCGATCGCCGTGATGTCGACCAAAGACGCGAAACGGCACTGTTCGTCGGACTTGAGGAACTCCACCAGCGCGGGAATGTCCGATGCGGTCGCTTCCAGCGTCAGCTCGCCCAGCGTGATCGAATGCGACGATACCAGATCGGCCTGCCGCAACTCGATATGCGTGGCCAGTTCTTCCAGTTGGTCAATCTGAACCTGAGTTTCCATCAGCGCACCAAAGTCCCCGTGCGGCGGATCTTCCGCTGCAGTTGCAACAAACCGTAGAGCAACGCTTCCGCGGTCGGCGGGCAGCCCGGCACATACAGATCGACCGGCACGATCCGGTCACACCCGCGCACGACACTGTAGCTGTAGTGATAATAACCGCCGCCGTTCGCACAGGACCCCATCGACAGCACATATCGAGGCTCGGGCATCTGGTCATAGACCTTGCGCAGAGCGGGTGCCATCTTGTTGGTCAGCGTGCCCGCCACGATCATCAGGTCCGACTGGCGGGGGGACGCGCGGGGCGCGGTGCCGAAACGCTCCATGTCATACCGCGGCATGGCGGTGTGCATCATCTCGACCGCGCAGCAGGCCAGCCCGAAGGTCATCCAGTGCAGCGACCCGGTGCGCGCCCAGTTGATCATGTCCTCGGTCGAGGTCAGCAGGAACCCCTTGTCCTGCAACTCCCGGTTCAGAAGTTGCGTGCCGTGTTCCTTGTCGCCACCTGCGGTGTTCAATCCGGTCTGCACGCCCATGATGCCGCTCCTTCGGGAATCTCGCGGGGGCACGAAGCCCCCGGTCGCGTTGCGGTGTATCCCGCGCCCCATGAAGGGTCAACGCGGACACCTTTATGATATCGGTCCGATCGCGCGACTTTCCAGCCATCGCCAGGTCGCCGCATCGTCGGCCTGGGCCATTCGCTGCCGCGAGCCGCGCCCAAGACGATTCATCCCTTTCGGTCAAGGCTGGCCCGAAGCGATCTGCAACAATACTTTCGCCGTCTGATTGCCGTCTTCACGATACGGACTGACCGCCTGCCCGCCACGAAACCCTGAGGACGGGTCTGCGGGTAATTCCAGCGAGGGGGGGCATCGCCGGACAGGGCGACCTGATTTACAATCATACATCGGTCCAGAACGGGTAATCCCCCGCTTGGAGCAATTGCCAGAGGCGCGGCGTCACACTCCCGGCATTCGCCAGCGACGTCAGTGAACGCCCGCGCTCAATCCCACTCCATCGCGCCCTTTTTCCACTCGTAGGCAAACCCTACCGTCAGGACGACCAGGAACACGATCATCGACCAGAAGGCCGCGTCTGTCAGCCCGGCGAACGACACCGCCCAGGGGAACAGGAAGGCCATTTCCAGATCGAAGATGATGAACAGGATCGCAACCAGATAGAACCGCACGTCGAATTTCATCCGCGCATCATCGAAGGCATTGAACCCGCATTCGTAGGCCGAGACCTTTTCCGGGTCCGGCGCGCGCACGGCGATGATGGCGGCCGCCATGATCAGCATGAGGCCCAGCGCGATGGCCACGCCAAGGAAGATCATGATAGGCAGGTATTCACGCAGCATCTCGTCCATCGGGACCTCCGGAGGTATCTGTCACTTTGCTGTTAAGCCTGGCGCGGCATGGCGTCAACGCAGGGCATCAGAACCCCCGCGTGCCCATCAGCGTCATCTTGACCCAGGCCAGCCCGACGCCGGGTGTCTCAACCCTGCACCAGCTCTGCCCCGGCGCGCAGATATCCAGATATCCCCCCTCGCCCGGCTGCAACTGTCCGATGATCTCGTTGTCAGTCCCCGGTCCGGCGCGAAGATTCACATACCCATCCGTGACGTTATAGAACGGCGCATCGGTCGCGAAGATCAGCGGTATGTCGGCGCCCGGTACGATCAGGCCGGCCACGTCCCGCCGGGGCCAGACCGGCTCGACGGGGTCCGGCTCGGACAGAACCGGGTTTGCAGCGTCCGGAAGGGTCCGGACAGTATCCGTGTCGTCCGGAAGGGTCCGGACTGTATCCGTGTCGTCCGGCAGGGGGCGGACCGGCGCAATCTGTCCGGGCGTCTCGTTATCCGGCTCCGGCTGAGATCGCGTGATGCCACTTCCGACGGAGGCACGGGGTTCTGCCGTCGGGGCCTCTGGCAACGGTTCGACGAAGACCGGATTGATCGGAACAGGGCCGACCGTCAGCGGATCGGCGGGCGCTGCCTGGTCAGTCCCAGGCACGACCTCCGCCTGTGTCGTCCGCAGGATGGACGTATTGATCCATCCGACCTTTTGGTCCGTCGACATCAGGCACCACAATCCACGCAGGTCACAGCGTCCCCGCTCGGCCACTTCACCCGGATCAAGCTGGTCCAGCACGGCGAATCCGACCCCCGGCCCGCCCCGCATGTTGACCGGATAGGTGTTCGCATTGCGCATCGGTTCCGCGACCGCGAACGACGGACTCACCAGCATGAGAAGGGCAAGAACGGCTGATTTCATGGCAAGCTCCCGTTGTCAGATCCGGTCGACGACATCGGGCTGATATCCGACCTGACCCTGTATGCAATGCTTTGCCCGCAATGGCAGACAGGCTGCGGTTTGTGCAAGAACCCGACCGGCCCATGCGGAAGTTATTGAATAACCACGCCCATCGCCGCCCGCAACTCGCTCGCCGTATTCCGACTCCGGCCCTGACGGTTTTATAAGTCGCGCAGTGTCGTGGCTACCCGCCCCGCTGCCGACAGTCTGGCTGCCCCCGCCGCGAATCGCGCCGAAAGATATGGAAGCTGCGACATAGCCAAGAAACAGCGCGCCTTTCCGCATACAATCCCGACCCCGCGCTCCAGAGCAGCCTGTCTCCAACACGGTCAGAGACAGGATGCCGGAACCCGAACGCCTAGATCGCGTTCAGCAAAGTCAGGGACGGATCGCCCGTCACCGCCATCCCGCGTGACTGCTGATAAGCAGAGATGGCGGCCCGGCTTTTCGGTCCGATCACACCATCACTGCCGTCGGTATCGAACCCGGCGGCGGTCAGTTTGCGCTGCAATGCCTTCCGCTGGTCGATGGTCATGCCAAAGCGGTCGGGCCCGAATGCCTGTCGCAGCGGACCACCGCCAGCGATCCGATCCGCCAGATGTCCGACACCCAGCGCATAGCTGTCAGAATTGTTGTAGCGCTTGATGACACGGAAATTCGGCCCGGTGCGGAACGACGGGCCGCCCGCGTCGGGCGTCAGATTGCCATCCGCGTCCTCGACCGCCCAGCTTGCCCCGCGCTTCCAGCCCGCGCCCGAAAGATAGGATGCCGTCGAGGCCAGCGCATCGGCCGGGTCGTCACCCCAGATATCGCGTCGCCCGTCGCCGGTGAAATCGACGGCGGATTGCAGATAAGACGTCGGAATGAACTGTGTGTGCCCCATCGCCCCCGCCCAGCTTCCGACCATGCGCGCAGGCGTCACGTCTCCGGCCTGGAGGATTTGCAGCGCAGCGATCAACTGCCCCTCGAAAAACGCGCCGCGACGTCCGTCATAGGCAAGCGTCGACAGGGCCGATATGGTCGGGATATCGCCGCGCCGCACGCCGTAATTGCTCTCGACGCCCCAGATCGCGCAGACGATCTGCGCGGGCACTCCGTATCGGCTCTCGATGGCATTCAAGGTGTTGCGATTGCGGGCAAAGGCCGCGCGCCCGGCCTGAACCTTCGACTCGGGGGCGACGATGGCGATGTAGTCCTCGAAACTGCGCTTGAATTCGGTCTGGTTGCGATCGCGCGCGACCACGCCAGGCAGGTATCCTGCCCCCCGAAACGCCCTGTCGGTCACGTCCGCCCGGATGCCCTTGGCAGCGGCCCGTCCCTTGAAACCTGCGACCCAGTCGCTCCAGCCCGGATTCGGCTGCGGGAGCAGGGCCGGATCGGTGGTCCGGGCGCTGGACCCCGCTGAAATCACGGGGTCGGCGGCGCAGGCCGACAAGGGGACTGCGGCAAGCAGCAGGGTGAATGTGCGACGGGTAAACATGCCTGTTGATCCTTCTGACGAGGGGTTTTCGGCAGCCTATCGTGCGCCCGCAGTCGGACCAAGGGGCCATTGCAGAATCCGGTGGAATCCCGCCGCTTACTTCGCCCATTTCGGTTTGCGCTTATCGAAGAACGCACCGACCCCCTCGACCGCCTCGTCGCCCTTCCACCGTGCGGCCAATGCGTCGATGGTCGCGGCAATCACCGTCTCGTCAATGACCGGGCCCAGGCTGCGCGCCAGGCGTTTGGCATCCGCCACCGCACCGGGCGCGCAGGCCAGATAGGGAATGACTTCCGCTTCCACGGCCGCATCCAGATCGTCGGCGGCGACGGCGCGGGCCAGAATGCCCAGATCGACCGCTTCGGACGCATCGAACCGCCGCGCATTCATGAACACCCGGCGCGCCCGCCCCTCGCCCATCCGAGCGATGACATAAGGCCCGATTGTCGCAGGGATCAGGCCCAGCCGCGTCTCGGTCAGGCCGAACAGCGCCGTGTCTGCCCCGATCGCCACATCGGCCACACAACACAGGCCCACACCACCGCCGAAGGCGTTGCCCTGCGCCCTGACCACCAACGGCTTGGGCATCGTGTTCAACGCCTGCAACATGCCTGCCAGCCGCTTGCCCTCGCGGGCACGACCGGCGGCATCGGCATCGAATTGCGCCCGCATCCAGCGCAGATCACCACCGGCGCAAAACGACTTTCCGGTCCCGGTCAGCACGACGACCCGGCTCTCGTCCCCGCCCAGAACACCCGCCACCGCTGTCAGTTCGTCCATCATCCGCGCCGAAAGCGCGTTGTGCGTCTCCGGCAGGGTCAGGCGCACCGTCACGACGCCCCGCCCATCGCGGCTCACGTCCAGCGTGTCATACGTCATCCCCGCATCTCCTTCGCCATCGCCGCGGCCTGCGCGACGATTTCCGGGTTCAGCCCGGTCTCGAACCCCGCCGCCGCGGCATGGGTCATCACCGCCTCGGTCGCCACGTTGCCGGCCGAGCCGGGCGCATAGGGACATCCCCCCAGCCCGCCCACGGCGGCATCGAACACCCGCAACCCGCGCGCCAGCGCGACATCCACGTTGGCCAGCGCGCGCCCCGCCGTGTCGTGGAAATGTCCGGCCAGCTGATCCGCCCCGATCTCGTCCAGCACGGCGTCCAGCATCGCGTCCACCGCCTCGGGTGTGCCGCGTCCGATGGTATCGCCCAGACTGACCTCGTAACAGCCGAACGCCTGCATCGCCGCAACCACCGCCGCGACATCGCCGGGCGCGGTCGGCCCGTCGAACGGGCAGTCCGTGACGCAGGACACATAGCCCCGCACCGGCACATCGTCGGCCCTGGCCGCAGCGACGACGGGGCTGAACCGTTCCAGGCTTTCAATGATAGTCGCGTTCAGATTTGCCTTGGAGAACCCTTCCGATGCGCTGACGAAAATCGCCACCTCGTCCGCGCGGGCCGCGCGCGCTCTCTCGTATCCTTTGATGTTGGGTGTCAGTGCGGCATAGGACACGCCCGGCGCACGCGCGAGACCGGCCAGCACCTCGGCGCCATCGGCCATCTGCGGAACCCACTTGGGAGACACGAAACTCGCCACTTCGATACGGCGGAAACCGGCGCGCGACAAAAGGTCGATCAGGGCAATTTTCTCGGACGCGGGAATCATCCGCTTTTCGTTCTGCAAACCGTCGCGCGGGCCGACCTCGAAGATTTCGATCTGCTCAGACATCCGGCACCTCATAGAAGTCCCTGTCGTAGAATCCCTTGGCGTCGCTGGCCCTGCGCCAACCGTCCCGCGCCTCGATCCGATCGATCCAACCGGCCATCCGCGGGCGATCCCCCACCCGGTGGAACCGCCGCGCCATCATCGCCGCCTGGCCGACCGCCACGTCCGCCGCCGAAAACGACGACAGCAGCCAATCGCCCGCCAGCCGCGCCTCGATGGCATCGAAGCATTTGCCGATCCGCGCCGACTCCAGCTTCATCACGACAGGGGAGCGCATCGATGCCTCGCGCAGCATCAGATGCTGTTGCGTGCAGGTCGCCGCATGCTGGGAAATCGTCTCGGCGAAATGCACCCAGATCAGCCAGTCCACACGCTCCGCATCACCGGGCGGACGGCCCAGGCGTCCCGTCCGTTCGCAAAGTATCTCGATGAGTGCGCCCGTCTCCCAGATCGACCGTCCATCGAGTTCCAGCGCAGGCACCCGTCCCGCCGGATTCAGCGCCAGAAACTCCGCGCTCCGCAGCGTCTTGTCGAAGGGCCAGACCCGAACGTCAAAATCCAGTTCCAACTCGTGAAGCAACCACAAAACCCGCTGCGAGCGGCTGCCGGGAACGTGGTGCAGGATGATCTCGCTCATGCGTCCTCTTCCATCCGCACCAGCGCGGCCCCGGCCTCGACCTGATCGCCTGCCGCCACCAGCACCTCGCCCACGATGCCGTCGCGTGGCGCGACCATCGCGTGTTCCATTTTCATCGCTTCCAGCACCGCCAGCCGCGCGCCCGCGACGACACTGTCGCCCGGCGCGACGTGAACCGACTTCACCAGCCCCGGCATCGGCGCTTCGATCACACCGGAGCCCGCGCCCCCCGCCGCATCCACCGCCAGCGGGTCGGGCACGGCGAAAGAATAGACGTTGCCCCAGAAGACATGGACGATCCCCGGCCCATGTCCCACTTCGGCCGACACCGCCACGTCATCGACCCGCCATCCGCCGACGCGCGTCACGACATGGCTCGCCCCGTCCAGTGTCACCCGATACCGATCCCCGCCCAGCCCTTCGACACGCGCGGCAATCGCCTCGTCGCCCCAGACCAGATGCGCCGTCCAGACCATCGGGACCCACAGGTGCAGCGCCTCGGCCCCCTGCGCCCGGTGCAGCCCCAGTGCCGCCAGTGCCGCAATCGCGCGCGCCCGCGAACATGGGTCGGGCCGCGCCGACAACACCTCGACATCGCGGTCGATCAGCCCGGTATCGACGTCGCCCGCGCGAAATGCATCATGTTGCGACAGCTTTCGCAGGAACGACAAATTCGTCACCGTCCCGGCCACCTGTGTCCCCGCCAGCGCCCGTTCCAGCGACAGCAACGCCGTCGCCCGCGTCGGCCCGTGAACCACGATCTTGGCAATCATCGGATCGTACCACGGCGAAATCGCATCGCCCGGACGCACCCCGGTTTCGGCCCGCGCGCCGTCGGGAAACCGCAGATGAGTCAGCGTCCCGGTCTGTGGCAGGAAGCCGTTCGCGGTATCCTCGGCATAGAGCCGCGCCTCGAAAGCATGCCCGTTGATCGACAACTGGTGCTGCGACATCGGCAACCCCTCACCACTGGCCACGCGCAACTGCCATTCCACCAGATCGACGCCGGTGATCGCCTCGGTCACGGGGTGTTCGACCTGCAACCGCGTGTTCATTTCCATGAACCAGAATCCATCCGCGCGCAGGCCATCCGAGGCATCGACGATGAATTCCACGGTCCCCGCCCCGGAATATCCGATGGCTTCGGCGGCACGCACGGCGGCGTCCCCCATGGCCTCCCGCATTTCTACCGTCATCCCCGGCGCGGGGGCCTCCTCGATCACTTTCTGATGGCGGCGCTGCAACGAACAATCGCGCTCGAACAGATGCACGGCCTTCTCGCCATCCCCGAAGACTTGCACCTCGATGTGGCGCGGCGTGGTGACCCACTTTTCGATCAGGACATGCGCGTTGCCAAAGGCTTTCCTGGCCTCCGACTGCGCCGATTCCAGCGCGTCCGCGAATCCGCCCGGCACATCGACCTTGCGCATCCCCTTGCCGCCGCCGCCCGCGACCGCCTTGATCAGCACCGGATACCCGATGTTGTCGGCCTCCGCCGCCAGATCCGCCGGGACCTGCCCTTGGCCCTGATACCCCGGCACCACGGGTACGCCCGCCTGCGCCATCAGATCCTTGGCCGCGTCCTTCAGCCCCATCGCCCGGATCGCACTGGCCGACGGCCCGATAAACACAAGTCCTGCCGCCTCCACCGCCTCGACGAACTCCGGATTCTCGGACAGGAAACCATATCCGGGATGGATGGCCTGCGCCCCTGTGGCCCGTGCCGCGTCGATGATCGCATCGCCCCGCAGATAGCTTTCCGCCGGTGCCGCCCCGCCCAAAGACACCGCCTGATCCGCCATCGCCACGTGCCGGACGCGCGCGTCCACGTCGGAATGCACCGCGACCGTCTGGACGCCCAGACGACGGCAGGTGTCGATCACCCGACAGGCGATCTCGCCCCGGTTGGCGATCAGGATCCTGGTGAACATCAGGATTTCCCTTCCGCATAATCCTCGACCACGCGGAAACGCTCGCACATGATCTTCATGTCCTCCGACCAACCGCCCGTTCGCTCGAAATACGGACGGTAAACCTCACGCCAATGGTCCAGATCGCGGAATTCACCCTGGGCCGCGACGAATTCCGCGTCCATTTCCGACCAGCGCCGCGTCGAGACCTCGACCGTCTCGATCATCACGGCGGGCATGCCGTCCCATTCCAGCGCCACGTCCTGCCGCCCGACCTCGGGCCAGGTGTCACCCTTCGGGCCATAGTGCCGGGCGGCCTCGCAGGTCGCGGTCTTGGTGCCCGCCCGCACGAGCGCCAGAATTTCATCGCAAAGCGCCTTGCTGTCTCCGAAACGGAACGTCTCCGCCTCCGGGTTGGCGTCGATGATCTCCTGCAAGGTCCGGCTCATCGCGCGCTCCCTCCGTCTTTGCACTGCAAATATTCCCACGCGGCCTTCCACGACGCGGCCTTCCACCCGGCATCCCGCGTCTGCACGGGGGGTGTACCGGGGGTGCACGGGGGGTGCATCGGCATCAGCGCACCCATCACATGCGGAACACGCCGAAGCGTGTATCCTCGATCGGTGCGTTGAGCGCGGCCCTCAGGCTCAGGCTGAGCACATCGCGGGACTTGCGCGGGTCGATGATGCCGTCGTCCCAAAGCCGTGCCGAGGCATAGAGCGGGTGCGATTGCCGCGCGAACATCTCCTCCGTCGGACGTTTGAATGCGGCCTCCGCCTCGGTCGACCAGTCCTGCCCGGCACGCTCCATGGCGTCGCGTTTGACGGTCGCCAGAACTCCCGCCGCCTGCGGCCCGCCCATCACCGAGATGCGCGAATTCGGCCAGGTCCACAGGAAGTTCGGCTGATACGCGCGGCCCGCCATGCCGTAATTGCCGGCGCCGAAACTGCCGCCGACGATCATGGTAATCTTGGGCACATTGGTGGTGGCGACGGCGGTGACCATCTTGGCCCCGTGCCGCGCGATACCTTCGTTTTCGTACTTTCGCCCGACCATGAAGCCGGTGATATTCTGCAGGAAGACCAACGGGATATTCCGCTGACTGCACAGTTCGATGAAATGCGCACCCTTCGACGCGGCCTCGGAGAACAGCACGCCGTTGTTGGCGACAAGCCCCACCGGCATACCTTCGACATGGGCGAATCCGGTCACCAGCGTTTCGCCGAAACGCGCCTTGAACTCGTCGAAGCGGCTGCCATCGACCAGGCGCATGATGACCTCGCGGATGTCATAGGGCGTGCGCAGGTCGGCAGGCACGACGTCGAGCAATTCCTCCGGGTCATAGGCCGGCGGTTCGAACCCCGCAGCAACGGCCAGACCCGGTCCCCGGTTCAGGTTTCCCACCGCCTGACGCGCCAGGGCAAGCGCGTGGGCGTCGCTTTCGGCAAGGTAATCCGCGACGCCGGACAGCCGGGTGTGCACGTCGCCGCCGCCAAGGTCTTCGGCTGTGACGACTTCGCCCGTCGCGGCTTTCACCAGCGGTGGACCGGCCAGAAAGATCGTCCCCTGATCCCGCACGATGATCGAAACGTCAGACATTGCAGGCACATAGGCCCCGCCCGCCGTGCAGGACCCCATGACGACGGCGATCTGGGCGATGCCCTTGGCCGACATCCGCGCCTGATTGTAGAAGATGCGCCCAAAGTGGTCGCGGTCGGGGAATACTTCGTCCTGATTGGGCAGGTTCGCCCCGCCCGAGTCGACCAGATAGACGCAGGGCAGACGGCATTCCTCGGCGATTTCCTGTGCGCGCAGGTGCTTCTTGACGGTGATCGGATAATACGTGCCGCCCTTCACGGTGGCATCGTTGCAGACGACCATGACATCGCGGCCGTGCACCCGGCCCACGCCCGCAATCGCGCCGCCGCCGGGGGAGGCATCGTCGTACATGCCGTGACCCGCGAAGACGCCGATTTCGAGAAACGGAGAGCCCGGGTCCAGCAGGCCCGCCACCCGGTCGCGGGGCAGCATCTTGCCGCGCGACAGATGCCGGTCGCGGGATGTCCCGCCACCGCCTGCCGCCGCGCGTTCGGCGGCCTCGCGAACCTCGGTCAGCGCGGCAAGATGGGCCGCGCGGTTGGCTTTCGCCTGTTCGGAGGCAGGGATGAGGGTCGAGGCAAGTTTCATGTTCGCCCCTCAAATCGCGATTCCATAAATAGCGTCCGGTCGCTATTCAGGCACTTCGCCCCGACTGCCCCCTGCCCGGTCCCGCTCCCCCATTGCGCGCGTTCCCGGTCGCAGGTTGCGGCGCGACAGGCGATCCATGTCCGCTGCACGTCCCGCAGGTTCAACTGGCCCCGGAAGACGTTCTCGGTATCCTCTGCGCGATGCAGCGCGGCACCGGATGTAGAGAGCAGCGCAGGAACAACGGTGAGACGGATCATCACACCCGATGTTCCGGGTTGGGCAAGCTGGGGTCGCAGCCTTCGGCCTGCCAGACGCGACGATCGTTGCCGTGGTTCGAGATACCGTCGCGCAACAGGTGCGCCATGTGCATCAGGTTCCACGCCATGATCGTCGCGTTGCGGGCGGTGAAGTCGTTGTCGAAACCCACCTTGGTGCCGTCCTCCTTGGGGTCGCCATAGGACGGCCCCGGCCCCGCTTCGCCGATCCAGCCGCAATCGGCCTGCGGCGGGATGGTGTAGCCCAGATGCGAGAGGGCGTAGCCGATGGTCATGGCGGCGTGTTTGATGCCATCTTCGTTGCCGGTCACGACGCTGCCACCGACGCGACCGTAGTAGCTGGACTGGCCCTTGTCGTTGAGTTCCCCTGACATGCCATACAACCGCTCGATCAGTACCCGGCAGACAGACGATTCCTCACCCAGCCAAAGCGGTGTGCCGACGACAAGGATATTGGCCGGTTTGATCCGCTGCCAAAGGGCGGGCCAGTCATCGCGGTCTTCCCCGTGTTCGGTCATATCGGGTTGCACCCCATAGGCGACATGGTGGTCGCGCATGTGGATGTTGTCGACCGATACCCCGGCCCGCGTCATCAGTGTGGCGATCTGTTCAAGCAGGATCGCGGTGTGACTGTCACCGTTCGCGGCCTTCAGCGACGTATTGACGAAAACAGCCTTGAGCCCGCTGTAATCGGGGGCGTCGCGGTTGTCGGGACCGCAGGTGGCCTCGGCCTTGGGATGCAGGGTCATGGTCAGTATCCTTCGGTTAGTTGGCGTAAGGCGATGACTCGGTCCGCCGTCATATCCGCCATGCAGGCGGAAGCTGCGATGTTGCGCATCGAACCGGAACCCCAGGACGCATAGGCCAGCGCGCATTCCGCGTCGCGGAAAGCGATCCAGGCGCGCTGCGCCGTCAGAAGCGTTTCGGCGCGGTTGGTGAACCGGCCGTCGAAATACGGTCGCTCCGCATCGTCTCCGGCCTTGGCCAACTTCCGATGTTTCGGCCAGTCGGCATTCAGCAGATCGTCCCAGAGCGCCGCTTCCACCTGGTTGCAGCTGGTGATGCCCAGCGTCGTCTGGCCACCCTCGATCTCTGCCTGGCAGAGATTTGCTGCAAGGTTTTTGCAACTGGCGAGACCGGACGCGGTATCAGCGCCCGACACGCATGCGTCGAACCGGGCGCGGAACATATCCGGCTCGGCGAACTGCGCAGCAGCAGGCGTGGCCAGCAGAAACAGGAAAACGAACGTGCGGATCATGTCTTGAGCTCCTTTTTTACCTGCTCCAGCTCCCGGTCGAGAAAGAAGGAGACCAGCGAGCGGATCACCACGAGCAGGCCGAGGAACACAAGGTCCGCCATCGCGAGGCTGAGCGCGGTGAGAATGATATCGGAGACGATCAGCAATTCCAGACCGGCGAGGATATACCGACCAAGCTCCACCCGCTCCCTGTTGACACCTTTGACGCGGGTGTCAGCATCGCGGCTGAATTCGGCTTTCACGAAGCCCCAGATGAACCGAATCGCGCCGAGCAGCAGGATCAGAGAGGCGAAAATGTCGATGGCCGTTGCGGCCCATTCCAGGACGTAGACAAGCCAATAGATTTCGTCTTGCAGAATGGCGTCTTCGCGGACGTAGTCGAAAAAAGAGGAGGAGTTCTGTTCCATGTGTTTACCGTAGGATTATCGGTATCATGAAACAAACCGGGGCTGTCGGCATTATTTTCACCTCATCGCCTCCATCAGTTCCCGTCCGATCAGCATGCGACGGATTTCACTGGTCCCAGCCCCGATCTCCATCAGTTTGGCATCGCGAAAGATGCGACTGACGGGGCTGTCGTTCATGAAACCCGCACCGCCCATCGCCTGCACCGCCTGATGGGCCTGCTTCATGGCTTCCTCCGACGCATAGAGAACGCAGGCCGCTGCGTCCTGCCGCGTGACCTGACCCCGGTCGCAGGCCTTGGCGACTTCGTAGACGTAGGCCCGTGCGGAGTTCATCGCTGTATACATATCGGCAATCTTGCCTTGCATCAGCTGGAACGACCCGATGGGTTTGCCGAATTGCTTGCGCTCGGCCAGATAGGGCATCACCTCGTCGAGACAGGCGGCCATGATGCCGGTGCCGATGCCCGACAGAACCACGCGTTCGTAATCGAGGCCGGACATCAAGACGCGCACGCCGCCGCCTTCCTCGCCCAGGATGTTGTCAAAGGGGACTTCGACGTCTTCGAACACAAGTTCCGCCGTGTTCGATCCGCGCATCCCCAGCTTGTCGAAATGCGGGCTGGTGCTGAACCCCGTCATCGACTTTTCGATCAGGAAGGCCGTCATGCCCCTGGACCCGGCGTCGGGGTCGGTCTTGGCGTAGACGACCAGCGTGGTGGCGTCGGGACCGTTGGTGATCCAGTATTTCGTGCCGTTCAAGCGGAAGTGGTCGTTCCGTTTTTCAGCGCGCAATTTCATCGACACGACGTCGGACCCTGCCCCGGCCTCGGACATGGCAAGCGCACCGACATGTTCGCCCGATATCAGCCCCGGCAGGTATTTCGCCTTCTGCTCCGCCGTGCCGTTCAGCGCGATCTGATTGACGCACAGGTTGCTGTGCGCGCCATACGACAGGGAGACGGAGGCACTGGCGCGGGCAATTTCCTCGACCGCGATTACATGGGCGAGGTATCCCATGTCGGCTCCGCCATCCGCCTCGGGCACGGTAACGCCCAGCAAGCCCAGATCGCCCATTTCAGTCCAGAGGTCGGCGGGAAAAGTATTGGTCGCGTCGATTTCACCCGCGAGCGGCTTGATGCGCTCCTGCGCCCAGCGATGCACCAATTCGCGCAGGGCGTTCACGTCTTCCCCAAGATCAAACTGCATCGTGGCGGTGAACATCAGGCTTCCTCCCCAGGAATTGAACACTTGTTCAGTTCATAGTGCGGCAGTTGTCTTGCGTCTACCATCGCTTTCAGGATCGGACCAATGGCCCGGTTAGTCGACAGTGATGACCTGCCCCGTGGCGGTGCCCTCCACACTGAAGGCGAAGGCCTGCGCGACACGGTCCGATGCGACCGGGACATGGCCGGGGAACCATGCGCCATAGCGCGGGACCGACACCTCCAGAAGACCGGGGCTGACGACATTGATGCGCAGGCCGCGTGGCATTTCGCCCGCCGCACCGCGCACGAAACCGCCCAGAGCGCCGTTGGCCATCGCCGCGGCGGACCCCATCGGAATCGGCACGCGGTCGAGGATGCCGCTGGTCAGCGTGAACGACCCGCCATCCGCCACCACGTCCAGCCCGGCGAGGACAAGATTGACCTGTCCGATCACCTTCTGTTGCAGGCTGTCCAGAAAGGTCTGCGCGGTTTGCTGTGACACGGGCGCGAAATGCACGTCGCCGGTGGTCGAAATAACGGCATCGGGCGGCCCGATCTTGGCATACATCGCCGCAACCGATGCCGCATCGGCCAGGTCGACCTGCACGTCACCGCTGCTCCGCCCGGCGCGGATCAGGTCATGCCGCTGACCCAGCTCATCGCAGACGACCTGTCCGATGTCGCCCGCGGCCCCGACCACCAGAATCCTCATGACGTTTCCTTCCGCGATGCCGCTTTTCGACAGATCATACCGGCGCGACCGGGCCTCCGGTCAAGGCGGACCTTCAGGTTTACCTTATTTTACGTACAGCTGATCTGCACGCAGCCTGCCGCCATTGCCCGAAGGAGAATTACGATGCGGTATTACGTCGCCTTCTATCGCGGCCGAGGTCGCCGAGAAATTGGGTCCGCCCTATGAACTCTGGTCGATGGTTCTGAGCCAGTTGTTCAACTTTCGCCGCAATTCGCGGGGGCGTTGGTATTGCTCGGAACTGATTGCCTATGCACTGGGCCTGTCGATGCCACACGCCAAATCGCCGGGCGATCTGTTGCGGGCGATCCGGGACCATGTCACGACCTTGGACAATGCGCAGGCGCTGCTCCGTTTGATCGTGCTGGACGACGAAGCCGAAATGGGCGGGGCGCTGGGCTGACCGCCCGTGGTGTCAGGCGTTTGGGAAAACCGGAACACCGCGCCCTTCGATCATGCCCAGAACCGTGGCTTTGCGCAGAATCGTCCAATAGGCGGCACTGACCGTATCCGGGTGGATGTCGACCTGCAGCAGGGTCAGAACGTCATCGAAATCACGATCCGGCAGGGTGTCGCAGGCGTCCCACAGCGATACCAGTGTCATACTGCCGCGCATCCAGGGCAGGCTGGGCAGGGCTGAGAGACGTTGGCCAAGCGGATCGAATAGACCCGGACCCGTGGCCACCAGCAGCGCGGGACCGGGGCGCAGACCACCAAGTCGGCTGGCGATCCGGCAATTCGATGCAATGCGGTTCGGGGCTTTGAAAAATGAAGCGGTCTTGCTCTGAGTCACGATTTGCATCTGCCTCCGTCGGTGAGATGACGAAAGGGGCGACTTGCGCCGCCCCCTGTTGATCCGACCCTGACATTCGTCAGTCTGGACGGGCCGAATTCGCCTCAGAAGCCAACGACCAGCGACAGGCCGACTGTGTTGTCGGTGGACTTCAGGCCGGGCAGCGGGTTCGACGTATAGTCGGTACGATAGCTGACGCGGGTCGACAGGGTGTCGGTCATCCTGAAGTTCACGCCGAAGTCGTTGGTCACCACGGTATCCGCCGACGACGACAGGATGTCGGTGTCATTGGTCAGCGATACGACGTCGTTGAAGCCATAATAGAAGCGCGACGAGGCGATGCCTGCGCCTTCGGTTTCATCGTTGCCCGCCTGATCGGCGATATAGCGAATGCCGGGTCCGGCCTGAACGCGCCAGGCCATCTGGCGGGTATTTACGATGCGATAGCCCAGACCGCCGCCGATGAACGCGTCACGCTCGTTGGTGTCGAAGCCGTCGTATTCGAAACGGCCGGTGCCGAAGGCATAGACCTGCGGCGTGAAATAGCGGCTGCCTTCGTAGATCGCAAAAAATTCTTCTTCGTTCTTGATACCGTTGGCTTCGCCATATTCACCGGCAAAACCGATCAGGTGGCTCCATTCGCCAAGGCCATAGGACAAGCGACCGGCGAACGACAGCTCGCCCGTGTCGGTGTTGCCCGACGCGCCGGATGCGGTCAGTGCGGCCGAGCCGCGGAAGCCCTGAACGACGCCGTTGGGGCTGAAGCGCTCGTCATCTTCGCCACGGTCCAGATCGTCCTGGGCGGCTTCGGTGATGTCGTCGATGCGGTCATCAAGACGCGAAACACCGGTCAGGTTGTCCTGCGCGAAGGCAGGGATGGAGACGGTCAGCGCGAGCACAGTCGTGGCAGCGAGTGTAGCGATCGTTTTCATCGTGAAATCCCTTTCAAGGAAAGTCAGGTCCGACGGCGAAACCGGCGGAGGCCCTTCGGCTTGAGGGACAGATAGGCGCTGAGCACACCTAAGAAAAATTCATAATATTCGATGATGTCGTGAGTTTATCGCATAGTTAGCGCAGGCTTTCGGCTGCCTCTTCTGCCACGATCCGCGCGATAACGGCGCAGTCGGCCAGATCGAACGTCAGCGGCACGCGCATATCCAGAAGCCGGGCAAGCACGGCATCGGTTTGCGGCAGGCTCTGCGCTTCGACATAGGCCCAGTGGTGATGCGACGAGGTAAAGCCCTGCGCCGTCGCATGGCCGAACCATTTCCAGTCGACGCCGCGCGCCGCACAGCCCGCAATGAAACCGGGGATCTTTTCGGGGTCGTCCGCCAGCAGCTGGATCGACGATCCGACATAGCCCTCGGACGCGGGGCGGTCGATGACGTGTAGGCCGGGCAGGTTGCGAAACCCCGTCTCCAGCGCGCGGTAGCGTTCGTTCCAGCGCGCGACCTGTGCCGGAAGGTCGGCCAGTTGCGGACGCAGGATCGCTGCACGCAACTCGTCCATACGGCCCGATACGTTGGGCATCGTGCCCTTGTGCCGCGCGAATACCTCCTCGGACGGCGCCGTGCCATTGCGCGCATAAAGCATGTAACTGCCCGACAGCAGGATCATCTTCGCCGCCAGATCGGCGTCGTCGGTGACGATCAGCCCGCCCTCGCCCGAATTGACATGTTTGTAGGTCTGGCAGGAATAGCAGCCGATCGCGCCCCAGCGTCCTGATGGATGGCCGTCCCAGTCGGCGCCCATGGTATGCGCACAATCCTCGATCACGGCGATGTCGTGGGCATCGCAAATTGCCATCAGACGGCGCATGTCGGCGATATGCCCGCGCATATGCGACAGCATCAGGACGTTTGCCTGCGGGGCTTTCGCTTCCAGATCATCCAGGTCGATACACAGATCGCGCCCGACCTCGACCAGCACGGGGCGCGCGCCGACGGCGGCGATGGCACCCGGCACCGGGGCCAGCGTCCAGCCATTGGTCAGCACCGGATCGCCCGGACCCACCCCCAGCGCGCGCAGGGCGCAGCCCATCGCGTATCCGCCCGATGCCACTGCCAGCGCATGCGCCGCGCCGGTCTGGGCGGCGAATTCGATCTCCAGTGCCGCGACCTGCGACGGCTGCGCGCCATAACGGTGCAGCGCGCCGGAACGCAGGACCTCGACCGCGGCGGCGATCGCGGACTCGGGGATCGGCTCTTGGCGGATGAACGGCTTGGTGAAAACCTCGGTCATGTCAGCAACCCCTCCAGAATACCGTCCAGATCGGCATAATCGTCCAGCAATGCCTCGGGCAAAAGCTCCGCCACCGATTGACCTGCAGGCGCGAAGGTCACCAGCACGCAAGGCACCGCCGCCGCCGCCGCCGTATTGCGATCGGTATCGGTGTCACCGATCAACACCGCGCGCGCCGGGTCGCCGCCCGCCCGACGTATGGTTTCCCATAGGTGTTCCGGGTCCGGCTTGCGCACCGGAAGCGTGTCGGCCCCGACCAGCGCGTCGAACAGGTCACTTGCGCCGAGTTGCGCCACCAGCTTGATCGCCAGCGCTTCGGGCTTGTTGGTGCAGATCGCCACGGCATCGCCGCGCGCGCGCAGACGCCGCACCGCATCCAGCGCACCCGGGTAGAACGTCGTATGAACCGCAATGGACCCGTCATAAGCATCCAGCAGGGGCTGATATCCGGCGTCGACCTGCCCTTCATCCACGTCCCCTGCCCGCGAGAACCCGAGACGCAGCATTGACCGCCCGCCCTTCAAAGCCGCGGCCCGGTCCTGCGCCGCCATCGGGTCCAGCCGGATATCGTGCCCCAGATGCGCGAACGCCACGTTGGCGGCGGCCAGCAGATCGCCGGATGTGTCGCACAACGTTCCGTCCAGATCGAAGATCACGCATCGTTTCATTGTCGGCACCCTTTCGCTATCCTGATCCCATGGCGGGTTGCAGCATATCGCCCCTCGGTTAGAACGGCCTGTGACTCAGGGAAAGACATTTGATGCCGACAGCGTTGATCGTTCTGGCCGCCGGACAGGGCAGCCGCATGCAATCCGACCTGCCGAAGGTGCTGCACCGCGTGGCGCATGCGCCGCTTCTGGTCCATGCATTGCGGTCGGGCGAAAGTCTGTCACCGGACCGCACTGTCATCGTCGCGGGCCACGGCGGCGACCGGGTGGCGGCGATGGTTCGAATTCATGACGCAGACGCCGTCGTCGTGCGTCAGACCGAACAACTGGGCACTGCGCATGCGGTGGCGCAGGCCCGCGCTGCACTGGACGGGTTCGATGGCGATGTTATCGTGCTTTACGGCGATACGCCATTCATCCGCCCGGAAACGCTGGAGGCGATGCAGGCCGCCCGGCGCGATGGCGCGGATATCGTGGTTCTGGGATTCCGCGCCACTGAACCCGGTCGGTATGGGCGTCTGGTCGCGAACGGCGACCGGCTGGAAAAGATCGTCGAGGCCAAGGACGCCACGCCCGAAGAACTGGCGATTACCCTGTGCAACTCCGGCGTGATCGCGGCTGATGCCAACACCCTTTTCGATCTGATCGACCATGTGGGCAACGACAACGCGGCGGGTGAATATTACCTGACCGACATCGTTAGTCTGGCGCGGGCGGCGCGCATGTCGGCACGGGTCGTGACCTGCCCCGAGGTCGAGACGATGGGCGTCAATACGCGCGCCGATCTTGCCGCTGCGGAAGCCGCCTTTCAGGACAGGGCGCGGGCCCAGGCGATGGACAACGGTGCCACGCTGACGGCACCCGATACGGTTTTTCTGGCCTATGACACGGTAATCGGGCGTGACGTCGTGATCGAACCGCACGTGGTCTTCGGTCCCGATGTCACCATCGAATCCGGTGCCACGATCCGTGCCTTCAGCCACCTGGAAGGCTGCCATGTTGCGGACGAATGCGTCGTTGGGCCCTACGCCCGCCTGCGTCCCGGCGCGGAGCTGGACCGGGGTGTGCGCGTCGGCAACTTCGTCGAGGTCAAGAATGCGCAAGTGGCCGAAGGCGCGAAGCTGAACCACCTGTCCTATATCGGCGACGCCGACGTGGGGGCGCGGGCCAACGTCGGCGCGGGCACGATCACCTGCAATTACGACGGCGTATTCAAGCATCGCACGGTGATCGGTGCGAATGCCTTCATCGGGTCGAACACCGCGCTGGTGGCCCCGGTCCGCGTGGGGGACGATGCGATGACGGCCTCCGGCTCGGTCGTGACAATGGACGTCCCGGACGGTGCGCTGGCGCTGGGCCGGGCAAGACAGGTCAACAAGGACGGCTTCGCGCGTCGGTTGATGGCAAAGCTGCGCGCCGCAAAGGAGACAAGCTGATGTGTGGTATCATCGGAATACTGGGCAAACACCAGGCCGCGCCGATCATGGTCGAGGCACTGAAACGGCTGGAATATCGCGGCTATGACAGCGCCGGGATCGCCACCGTCGAAGATGGCGTGCTGGATCGTCGCCGCGCGGTCGGCAAGCTGGTGAACCTTGCCGATCTTCTGGTGACGGACCCCCTGTCGGGTTTCGCCGGCATCGGACATACGCGCTGGGCGACCCATGGCGCGCCCTCCGTCGCCAACGCTCACCCGCACCGCGCGGACCGCGTCGCCGTCGTCCATAATGGCATCATCGAAAACTTCCGCGAGTTGCGCCGCGAAGCCTCCGGCCCCTACGAAAGCGAGACCGACACCGAGGTCATCGTTCGCCTTTGCGAATTGTTTCTCGAAGACGGAATGGAGCCGCAGGATGCGGCGTTTGCGACCATCGACAGGCTGGAAGGGGCTTATGCCCTGTGTTTCCTGTTCGACGGCGAACCTGACCTGTTGATTGCCGCGCGCGTCGGATCGCCCCTGGCCATCGGCCATGGCGACAACGAAATGTTCGTAGGCTCCGACGCAATCGCGCTCGGCCCGCTGACCGACCGCCTGACCTATCTGGAGGAGGGCGACCGCGCCGTGGTGACCCGTGCCGGTGTTCGCATCTTCGACGCCGATGGCCGCCAGACCAACCGGGAAATGAAGCGCATTCATGTCGATGCCACGCGGATCGAAAAGGCCGGTCACCGGCATTTCATGGGCAAGGAAATTCACGAACAGCCGCAAACCCTGTCGGGTGTGCTTTCCCGCTACATCGAGGGTGATCGGATCGTTCTGCCCACCGATTACGATTTCTCCGCGACCGACCGCATACAGATGGTCGCCTGCGGCACGGCGCAGATCGCCTGTTCGGTCGCCAAATACTGGTTCGAAGCCCTGGCCCGCCTGCCTGCCGAAGTCGATATCGCATCGGAATATCGCTACCGTGAAGGGCCGGTAGGCATTGATACCACAGCACTTTTTGTCAGCCAGTCGGGCGAAACTGCCGACACTTTGGCGGCCTTGCGTTATGCCAGGGGAAAAGCGCGGGCGATTCTGTCGGTGGTGAACGTTGTCGAAAGCAGCATCGCGCGCGACAGCGACATCATTTACCCGATCCATGCCGGGGTCGAGGTCGGCGTGGCTTCGACCAAAGCCTTCGTCAATCAGCTCGCGGTGCTTCTGTGTCTTGCCATCGCGGCAGGGGTGCAGCGCGGCGAGATCGACGCCCAGCGCGAGGCGGAACTGGTTGCGGGATTGAAGCTCCTGCCGGGGTTGATGTCGCAAGGTCTTACCATCGAGGAACGCTGCGAGGCTTTGGCTTCACGCCTGTCGGAGGCGTCGGACATCCTGTTCCTGGGCCGGGGCCCGATGTACCCAATGGCCCATGAAGGCGCTCTTAAACTGAAGGAAATCAGCTATATACATGCCGAAGCCTATGCCAGCGGTGAATTGAAGCACGGCCCCATCGCGCTGGTCGATCGCACGCTGCCCGTGGTTGTTTTCGCGCCGATGGACCCGCTTTTCGAGAAAACCGTCAGCAACATGCAGGAGGTCATGGCCCGTGAAGGCCAGGTTCTGCTGGTGACCGATGCCGATGGGGCAAAACAGGCCTCCGACGGGGTCTGGGAGGTGTTGGTGATGCCAAGGATCGACCCGGTTTTCGCCCCGATCCTCTATGCCCTTCCGGCGCAGTTGCTGGCTTATCACACGGCGGTCCACAAAGGCACCGACGTGGATCAGCCGCGTAATCTGGCGAAGTCGGTGACGGTCGAATGACGGGCCTGCGGGACGTACATACGACAGTGCATACGAAGGTATTATCCAGATCATACCTGATTTTCGCACCGAGCATTGGCTCTTCATCGGCAACGGTGCGGTGCGCCGCGTCCACGGACGGACGGTTGCCGACATGACGGATGAGACATCTGCCACGTCCCCCGCACATGACACCGGCTTGACGGCGAAAGTGGCTGAGGCGCTGGCGCAATTGCACACTCTTGGCGACGCGGGTCGCGCGGCGCGGGACAAGGCGGCCAACAGGACGACGCGCAAGACGTTGGGGGTGCCTGCTTCTGCCCTCGGGGACTTGGCCAGAACGCTGCGCGAGAAGCTGTCGGTGGATCACCGGGTCATCCTTGCAGACGCGCTGTGGCAGGACGGCACTTTCGATGCCCGGCTTCTGGCGCTGCGACTTCTGACGCAGGCGCGCATCCGGCCCGACGACGGGGTCTGGGCGCGGCTGACGGAATGGGTGGTGCAATTCGACTGCCGGGCCATTGCCGACGCAGGGGCCGGTGCGATTTCCCGCCGTCTGATGGCGGACCCGGCGCGGCTGGATGTGGTCGCGGACTGGATGCAGGCGGCCAACGTCTGGACCCGGCGCACGGCAATTGCAGCGACCGCGCCCTGGGCCAAGATGAATCATCCGTCAGAGGCAGACCTTGCCGCGCGGGAGCGGGTGCTGGGCTGGCTGGCCGGAATGGCCGGGGACGACCGCCCCGTGATCCGGCAGGCGGTGGAAGGGTGGCTGCGGGATCTGGCGAAGCGGGATCCGGCGCGGGTCGCGGCGTTCCGGAGGGCTTAGATCGCTTCGGGCGCAGCGACCGCTTCGCAGGACTTTATGGACCCTGACCTTGGTCGCTTGCAGGTCTGCTATAAGGTCGATGTCAAAAGGGCGTCCCTCATGCCCGTGGCCAATGCGGATGGTAATCGTCGATCACGATCGGGTGGCTATGCGTAAGCCGACCCGCGAGATGGGGATGATCCGGTGGTAGATCATCATGATTATGCGGAAGCGACGCATCCTGCTGATGTGGCCAAAACAGCATCCCTCCCAATAGCCCAGCGCCTGCCACCAGTGCCAGGACGATAAATCCGACGACGGCCCCGAACGCCGTGATCAGCCACCCTGCCAACGGATAGGTCAGCAGCCAGCAGGCATGCGATAGTGCAAATTGGGCGGCGTAGACCGCAGGTCGATCCTCAGGGTGGGCGGACCTTTTCAGAAGCCGGCCCGAGGGCGTCAGCACAACGGAATAGCCAACGCCGATTGCGAGCCAGCCGATAAGCAGGACACTCCAAACAGGTCCAACGACGGCGACCCACAAGCCCGATGCCAGCAGCACGACGACCAGACTTAGCGCACCCGCAATCATCACAGGTCGATCTGGCCGACTGTCAAGAAGACGGGGAAGGCCCAGTGCCGCCAACATGGAGCCGCCACCGAAGGCACCAAGCGCCATGGCAACCTGCGTATCGCCAAGGCCCAGATCGGATTTCACCAAAATGACGGTGTTCACGAGAACCATCGCCCCGGCAGAAGCCGCCGCGAGGTTCAGTGATAGAAGTCCACGCAGCCTTGGCGTTGCCAGATAGATACGCAGGCCGCGCGTGGTTCGGTCATAGATGCCGCGCGGGGCCATGGGTTGCGGACTTGGCAACACCACCGAGACGACCAGCAGAGCGGAGGCGATAAACCCGATGACAGTTCCATAGAACAGCACTTGGTAGCTGACGAAAGCCAGCAGGATCGCGGCCAGTGCCGGACTGATCAGGTTCTCCAGATCGTAGGCCAGCCGCGAGAGCGAAAGGGCCCGGGTGTAGCGGTTCTCTTCCGGCAGAACGTCGGGGATCGTGGCCTGAAACGTCGGTGTGAAAGCCGCCGAGGCGGATTGAAGCATGAAGATCAGGATGTAGACCTGCCAGATTTCGGTCACGAACGGCAGGCTCAGCGCGACGACGGCACGTATCAGATCAAGACTTACCAGCATAGCGCGTCGGGGCCAGCGGTTTGCAAAGGCCCCAGCAATGGGCGCGATGCCGACGTAGGCGATCATCTTGATCGTGAACACCGTGCCCAGAACAAGCGCCGCGCGGTCGCCCGCCAGATCGTAGGCCAGCAGCCCGAGTGCTATGGTTGCCATCCCGGTGCCCAACAGCGCGACGATCTGCGCCAGGAACAGGTGTCGATAGGTGCGGTCTGCAAGGATGGAAAACATCGCATGAGCCTTTATGGCAAGAGTGACCAGTCAGACGTAACTCTCTATTTGCTCTGAGGAAAGCTGCCATTCGCTGCGCCTCAGAAAGTTGCTAATTGGGTCAAAGAGCTCATCAGATATTCGTGCGACGTGGTTCATCCCCCACGCCCACCTTGCCCCCGACGTCCCCCGCGCCGAACACGCCCCGGACCAATCACCGGGGGCCGCCATGCCGCGACTCGTCATGAGATTCGACGGCACCTCCGTCGCCAACCTCGACCGCATCCGGCGCGTGACGGCGGGCGCCGCGACCGGGTCAGACCTGAACCCCGACTTCCCGTCAGCCGGTCTGACGCACCCGCGCGTCGCGCGGCATTCGGAACGTGAAAACCGTTATCCGGTCGTCGGATGAGGCGTCCAGCGTTCCATCATGCCCCTTGGCAATCTCGGAGGCGATGAACAGGCCCAGTCCCAGACCTTCCCGGCTGGGCCGGTCCGCACCGCGCTCATAGGGCATGAACAGCGTTTCGATCTGTTCGCCCGCGATGGGCGTGCCTGAATTGGCGACCGACAGGACGAAGTCGTCGTCCTGGATGACCGCTCTGACAACGATCGGTTGGTTCGAGGTCCCGTGGGTGACCGCATTGGATACCAGGTTCGAGAAAAGCTGCGCGATACGCGCACTGTCGCAATACACGGTGCCGGGGATGTCGATCTCTATGTCCATGATCCGTTCCGGGGCGGTGGCCTGAAACTCCGACAGGATCTGACGGAGTGCCGCCTCCAGTGTCGTCTCCGGATTATGCTCGATGATGATCGCGCCGCCGTCCCGACTGCGGGCCTGGTCCAGCAGGTTCTCGATCAGCAGAGACATGCGTTGCACGGACCCCTTCATCAAACCGATGAGCTGACTTGACCTGGGGCTGGGTTTGTCCCTTTCGAGCAGTCGGAAACCGGCAGACAAGGCACTGATCGGGTTGCGCAGGTCGTGGGCCAGGATCGCGATGAACTTCTCCTGCACGTCAGTCAGGTTGCGTTCGCGCTTCAGATCGTCGCGATTCTGCGCCAGGACCGCCTCGGTATCGAGGCTTTCGCCGATCAGACGCGCAAACAGCCGGAACATCGAGACGACAGCATCCCGTTTCAGGCTGCGTGGTTCGGGGTCGATGGCACAGATGGTCCCGAAGAACGAACCGTCGGCCCTGTAGATCGGAAGCGAGATGTAGCTGCGAAACTGATACCGGACGGGGCAATGATGATCGCGATAGACCGGATCGCCCTCCACATCGTCGATGACGATTTCCTGATCGAACTGGCGAACTTCGTGGCAGAGCGTCGTCTCGACCGGCAATTCGTCGCCCGGAGTCAGTCCGAAGGAAATGTTGTCCACTGCCTGACAGGTGACCCAGCGGGATTCTGTTACGCGGGCGACGGCGGCAAAACCCATGCCCGTGGCCAGAAGGGCCGTCTCCAGCAGGGTCGGGACAATCTTGTTTATGCCTATGGATTCGATGTCTTCGGAAAAATCTTCTGATACATTCACTGGTGTTGTCCTGATGCCAATTCGTGCCCGAATAACGGGCAAAGTAATGCAGTTATCACAAGTCGTCACCCCGGCGCGCCCAGATTCGACGGCAACTTATTGCGGACGATTAGGGATCGGGTTCGTATATATCCCGACGCCGCGACGACTTGCCCCCGACGCCCCCCTCGCCTAACAGGCCCCGGACCAATCACCGGGGGCCGCCATGCCGCGACTCGTCATGAAATTCGGCGGGACCTCCGTCGCCAATCTCGACCGCATCCGCCGCGTGGCCAAGCGCGTGGGCGTCGAGGTGGCCAAGGGCTACGAGGTGATCGTGGTGGTGTCGGCCATGTCGGGCAAGACGAACGAACTGGTGGGCTGGGTGAACGAGACCTCGCCGCTTTTTGATGCGCGCGAATACGATGCGGTGGTGTCGTCGGGCGAGAACGTGACGGCCGGGTTGCTGGCGCTGATCCTGCAGGAAAACGGCGTCGATGCGCGGTCGTGGCAAGGGTGGCAGGTGCCGGTGAAGACCTCCTCGGCGCATTCCACGGCGCGGATCTTGGATATTCCGACTGCCAACTTCGATGCCAAGTTCGCCGAGGGCATGAAGGTCGCCGTGGTCGCGGGGTTCCAGGGCGTATCGGCGGAAGGCCGGATCACGACTCTGGGGCGCGGCGGCAGCGACACGACGGCGGTGGCCTTCGCGGCGGCCCATCAGGCGGAGCGCTGCGATATCTATACCGACGTCGACGGCGTCTATACGACCGACCCGCGGATCACGTCGAAGGCCCGCAAGCTGGACCGGATCGCCTTCGAGGAGATGCTGGAGCTGGCATCCCTGGGGGCCAAGGTGTTGCAGACGCGGTCGGTCGAACTGGCGATGCGCTACAAGGTGCGCCTGCGGGTGCTGTCGAGTTTCGAAGATATGGGCGATGATGCGGGCACGCTGGTCTGCGCCGAGGAGGACATCATGGAAAGCAACGTGGTCGCCGGAGTCGCCTTCGTGCGCGACGAGGCCAAGATGACGCTGATCTCGGTCGCGGACAGGCCCGGCGTGTCGGCGGCGATCTTCGGACCGCTGGCCGAGGCGGGCGTGAACGTCGACATGATCGTGCAGAACATCGCCGAAGACGGGCGGACCGACATGACCTTCAGTCTGCCGGTCGATCAGGTCGCGCGGGCCGAAAAAGCGGTGCGGGAGGCGATGGCGCGCGAGGAGATCAATTTCCATGATCTGATCGCGGACACTGATGTCAGCAAGGTCTCGGTCGTCGGCATCGGTATGCGCAGCCACGCGGGCGTTGCGGCCAGGATGTTCGGCGCACTCTCGGCGGAGGGCATCAACATCAAGGTCATCACCACCTCCGAGATCAAGATCAGCGTTCTTATCGACCGCAAATACATGGAGCTGGCCGTCCAGGCGCTTCATGACGTGTTCGGACTGGAGAAAGCGTAGCCGCACATCGCGCTTACGCGGCATTCTGAGACCGACCGCAAGTGCATGACACCGTACGTTCAGACGCTACAGGAGGTGTCAGGGCCGCGAAAAACCGGGGTCTGGCGCGTGCCTGTCTGTTGGGCAATGTCGTGATCCCGTTACACTGTAGGGCCATTGGGGCGACGTCGCCCCTCCCCTTTCGGCATCCGCTCGCGTAGGGTCGGTCGCAACAGGCAAGCCGGGGCAAGAAATGTCAGCGCCAAAAGACAGTGACAGCCGCAAACTTCTGCGGCGGCTTCAGGCCGTCATGGCAGAAGCAGCTGCGGGGCAGGAACGGCTCGACCGGATCGTGACGCTTGTCGCCTCGTCGATGGCGACCGAGGTCTGTTCCATTTATCTTCATCGCGACGACCAGACGCTGGAATTATGCGCGACGCGGGGGTTGAACCCCGACGCTGTCCACGTCACCCGGATGCGCGTGGGCGAAGGTCTGGTCGGAAGCGTCGCCCGCAGACGGGCACCGATCAATACCGCCGATGCTCCATCCACCAAGGGTTTCCGGTACATGCCGGAAACGGGCGAGGAGGTATATTCCAGCTTTCTCGGCGTGCCGTTACAGCGTCTGGGCGAACGGCTGGGGGTTCTGGTGGTGCAGTCCAAGGACGCGCGGGAGTTTTCCGACGACGAAGTCTATGCGCTCGAGGTCGTGGCGATGGTTCTGGCCGAAATGACCGAACTGGGCGCGTTTACCGGCGAGGGCGAGGCCCTGAAGCCGCGGCACCGTCAGCAGGTGCTGTTTCGCGGTGTCACCGGGCAGGAAGGCGCCACCGAGGGTGTCGTGCATCTGCACGATCCGCGTGTCGTGATTTCCAATCCGGTCAGCGATGACCCCGAGGGCGAAAAGGTTCGCCTGAATGAAGCCGTCGACAAGCTGCGGCTGTCGGTCGACCGGATGCTGACGCAGGCCTCGGGCGACCGCGAACAGGAGGAGGTGATCGAAGCCTTTCGCATGTTCGCCTATTCCCGGTCCTGGCTGCGCCGCATGGAAGAAGACATCAACGCCGGCCTGACCGCCGAGGCCGCCGTTGAAAAGGAACAGACCGTCGCCCGCGCGCGCATGGCGCGGGCCGATCCGTATCTGCGCGACCGGCTGGCGGATCTGGACGACCTGTCGAACCGGCTGTTGCGGATGCTGACGGGACAGGGGCGCGACCGGGGCACGCTGCCCGACAACGCTGTGCTTGTGGCGCGCAACATCGGGCCGGGCGAGTTGCTGGAATACGGGCGCACGCTGCGCGGTGTGGTGCTGGAGGACGGATCGGTCGGCAGTCATGCCGCTGTCGTGGCCCGTGCCTGGGCCATACCGCTGGTCATCCAGGCGCGGGGCATCGTCACCGAGGCGCTGTCGGGCGACAGGATTCTTGTCGACGGCGATCAGGGTGTCGTGCACCTGCGCCCCGACGACATGGTGCGGTCAGCCTTCGGCGAGAAGCTGGCGATGGCCGAGCGGGCGCAGCAGCGCTATGCTTCGATCCGCGATACCGACTGCGTAACGGAAGACGGTCACCGGATCGAGTTGATGATGAACGCCGGGCTTATGGCGGATCTTCCGTCCCTGCCCACATCGGGGGCGCAGGGCGTGGGCCTGTTCCGCACCGAGCTTCAGTTCCTGACCCGCAACAAGGTGCCCAAACGCGGCGAGTTGGCGACGCTGTATTCGGGTGTGATGGATGCGGCGGGCGACAAGCCGGTGGTGTTCCGCACGCTGGATATCGGCTCGGACAAGGTGCTGCCCTACATGAAGGCCACCGAGGAGCCGAATCCGGCACTGGGCTGGCGCGCGATCCGTGTCGGACTGGACAAGAAGGGCGTGATGCGGATGCAGTTGCAGGCGCTGTTGCGCGCCGCCAACGGTCGTCCCTTACGGGTCATGTTCCCATTCGTCGCACAAATGGAAGAGTTTCTCGAGGCGCGGGCGCATCTTTTGAACGAAGTTCATCGCGAGAAATCGCTGGGTCACGCTTTACCCGAAAGCCTGAGCGTCGGCTCGATGCTGGAAACGCCGTCGATGGCCTTCGCTCCGCGCAAGTTTTTCGAGGAGGCGGATTTCATCTCGATCGGTGGCAATGACCTGAAGCAATTCTTCTTCGCCGCCGACCGCGAGAACGAGCGGGTGCGCCGTCGCTATGACACGCTCAATGTCAGCTATCTGTCCCTGCTGGACAAGATCGTGAGCCGCTGCGCCGAAACGAAGACCCCGGTGTCGTTCTGCGGCGAGGATGCCGGTCGCCCGGTCGAGGCGCTGTGCTTTGCAGCGATGGGTCTGCGGTGCCTGTCGATGCGGCCCGCCTCCATCGGCCCGGTCAAGAACATGTTGCTGAAGGCCGATCTGGGTGAAGTGCGCCGGGTCATAGAAACAGCGCGCGAGGCGGGGGATCAGACCGTCCGGCCCGCAGTGATGGACTATCTGCGCGCGCGGTGATGTGGCCGGTGATGGGGATCTGGTTGCCGTTGCCTAGCGCCCGACCTCCTGCTGCAACCGCAGCTTCGCCACGCCCTCGTGCCGGTCGGCTTCCTTCTGGTCGGCCAAGCTGCCGCGGACATAGTTCAAATGTGCCTCGATCGCCTGTTTCGCAGCCTCGGGATCGCGCGCCTGCAAGGCCAAGTTGATCGTCCGGTGCTGATCCAGCAGGGTGTCGCGCGTCGTGCGTTGCCGGAACATGACGGAGCGATTGTAGAACACGCCTTCGCGCAGCAGGTCCATCATGGAGCGCATCATGTGCAGCATGATGACGTTGTGCGACGCCTCGACAATGGCCATGTGAAAATCGGCGTCCAGTGCCGCCTCGTCGGTCGGGTCGCGCTTGTCGTGGGCGGCTTCCATCTTGCGAAAGATCGTGTCGACCAGCGCCAGATCGGTATCGCTGCCATGTGTGGCGGCGCGGGCGGCGGCCAACCCCTCCATGTCACGACGAAAGGCAATATAGTCGAAGAGCGCGTCTTCGTGGCTGGCGAACAGGCGGGTCAGCGCGGGCGAGAAGGCGTTGCCCAGAACATCGGCGACATAGATCCCGGCCCCGGCGCGGGTTGCCAGCAGTCCACGGTCCTGCAACTCCGCCACGGCCTCACGCAGGGAGGGGCGCGACACGCCCATCCTGTCCGACAGCTCCCGCTCCGGCGGCAGACGATCACCCGGACGCAGGATGCCCCGCAGGATCAGCTGTTCGATCTGCCGGGTCACGGCAGAGGCCAGCTTTTCGGACGTGATCTTCTGGAATGGCACGGGGACTCTCCGGGAATTGGTCAGAAGATATGACCACGCGGAAGGAACGCAACCAGAAACTGTGACCCCCTGCCCGGTTGCCGGGAGTGGCGGAGCGGAGGGCGGCAAAAGTCATTCCAGCATTGAAGCATTCCGGAAACTACGGTTCCGCCAATGCAACAGGCCCCCGGCGATGAACCGGAGGCCTGCGACTGATTGATCGGATCGGATCAGCGGGTGGGTGTGATGATGACCTCGACCCGGCGGTTCTGACGACGTCCCTCGGCAGTATTGTTGGACGCGACGGGCTGCGATTCGCCCCGACCGATCGGGATCACACGATTGCCCGGCACACCCTGCTGCAGCAGGATATTGGTGACGGCGCGGGCACGACGTTCCGAAAGATCCTGGTTGTAGGCGGCAGAACCCTGGCTGTCGGTATGGCCGATGACCTGTACGCGGGTGTTCGGATACTGGTTCAGGTTGCGACCCAGGGCACGAATGTCAGCCTGAAGGTCAGCCCGCAGCGCGGCGCTGTCGGTGTCGAACAGGATATCCTGAGGCAGAGTCACGATGAGTTCGTTGCCGGTGTTGGTGATCAGGATGCGATCATCGCCCAACTGGCGGCGCAAATCGGCGGCCTGACGGTCCAAGTTGGCACCGATTGCCCCACCGGCGAGTCCACCGACCGCGGCGCCGATCAGGATTTCGTCACGGCGGCTGCCTTCGCCGGTGATGGCACCGGCTGCGGCACCGATACCGGCACCGATCAGGGCACCGTTGCGGGTGCGGTTCGGTTCGCCCGTCGTGACATCCACACATCCCGCGAGGGTCAGCGTGCCGCCAAGGGCAATTACGAGGGGGGTCTTGAATAGGGTCATGTCCGTCTTTCCGGTTTTTCGGTTATGCCGTGGCACAACGCACGATTGCGATAACCCGTTCCATCGTCACGGTCGGATTCTGACCTGGTGCGCGGGCGTCCGCCGCAGCAGGTGCGCGCGGATCGCCAGATAGGCAATAACAGTCGTCGGTCATCCGGTCGCGTCCAGTCGTGCACCCTCCCATGCCAGCATGGCGCGCTTGACCGGCAGACCCCAGTGATACCCGCCAAGTCCACCGGATTTGCGCAGCGCCCGGTGACAGGGAATCAGCCAGCTGACCGGATTTCTGCCGACAGCCGTCCCTACGGCGCGCACCGCCCTGGGGTTGCCGACCGCATTCGCGATCTCGCCATACGTGGTGACGTGGCCCGAGGGGATGCGCATCAACGCCTCCCACACCTTGATCTGGAACGGCGCGCCGATCAGGTGCAGATGCGCCTCGCCGCGCAAATCCGTCAGGGCCTGCGCCTGTGGGGCCAGCGCTGCGGCGTCTTCCACGAAGGTCGCGGCGGGCCAGCGGCTGGACATGTCGGCGTATGCTCCGTCGCGCCCGGTCTCGGACGAGAAGGCCAGCCCGCAGATGCCCCGGTCGGTCGCCATCACCAGCATCTCGCCGAAAGGTCCGTCGAACCAGCCGTGGCGAATTGTCAGACCCGCACCACCGCGCGCATATTCGCCGGGCGACATCGCTTCCCAGCGCAGAAACAGATCATGCAGGCGTCCGGTGCCCGACAGGCCGGTGCTCAGGGCCGTATCCAGCAGGGTGAACCGCTCCGACAAAAGCACCTTGGCATGGCCCAGCGTCAGATATTGCCGGAACCGCTTCGGGCTGACCCCGGCCCAGGCGCTGAAGACCCGCTGGAAATGCGCGGGGCTGAGATTCATCTGGCGGGCCAGATCGTCCAGCGACTGCGGCGAATCGGCCTGCGCGTCGATCAGGTCGATGGCACGCCGCATCAATGCGTAGTGATAGCGACTGTCGGTGTCAGGTCGGGTGTGGGGCGCAAGATCGGTCATGAGGCTGTCTCCTGATCCGCAACCTACGCCCGGCGCGCCCGTCCCGCGACCCGGAACCTGCGGAAACCTTGCCCCCTGCGCCCGCGCTTGCCATACCCCGCCCGATGGCCAAACAGCTTCCCTACCCCGCAATGCGCGAGATCTTCGCCCGCTTCCAGACCGCCGAGGCGGAACCGAAGGGCGAATTGGAGCATGTGAATGCCTTTACCCTTGTCGTCGCGGTGGCCCTGTCGGCGCAGGCGACGGACGCCGGCGTCAACAAGGCCACACGTGGATTGTTCGCAGTGGCCGATACGCCGCAGAAGATGCTGGCGCTGGGACTTGACGGCGTGACCGAACATATCAAGACCATCGGGTTATTCAGACAGAAGGCAAAAAACATCATCAAGCTGAGCCAGATGATCGTCGACGATTATGGCGGTGAAGTCCCATCGTCGCGCGCCGCCCTGACCCGCCTGCCGGGCGTCGGTCGCAAGACGGCAAACGTCGTGCTGAACATGTGGTTCGGTCATCCGGCGCAGGCCGTCGACACCCATATATTCCGCGTCGGCAACCGCAGCGGCATTGCACCGGGCAAGGACGTCGATGCCGTCGAACGTGCCATCGAGGATAACGTGCCTGCCGAATATCAGCACCACGCGCACCATTGGCTGATCCTGCATGGGCGTTACATCTGCGTGGCGCGAAAACCGAAATGCGGTGCTTGCCTGATCCGGGATCTGTGCCAGTTCGAGGACAAGACCGAACCGGCCTGACGCATCACTTCATTCAAATATCTCAACCGTGCGGCGGCAGAACGCCCGCTCGGACGCTATCATCAAGGACGCCTCCATGAACCAGACCTACGACGTCATCGGCATCGGCAACGCCATCGTCGACGTGATCTCGCCCGCGCCGGACACATTCCTCGACCAGATGGGCATCGAAAAGGGCATCATGCAGCTGATCGAGCGGGAGCGTGCGGAACTTCTCTATGCCTCCATGTCCGAACGGGTCGAAGCGCCCGGCGGATCGGTCGCCAACACGCTGGCCGGAATCGGTGCGCTGGGCCTGTCGACGGCGTTCATCGGCAAGGTGAAAGACGACGCGCTGGGGCGGTTTTACGCGCAGACGATGGAAGCGTCCGGCACGGCCTTTCCGTATCCGCCGCAGGCCGTGGACCTGCCAACGTCGCGGTCGATGATCTTCGTCTCGCCCGACGGGGAGAGGTCGATGAACACCTATCTGGGGGCGGGTGCCGATATCTCGTCGTCGGAAGTGCCCGACATGTTCGACGGCGGAGGGCTGCTCTTCCTTGAAGGTTACCTGTTCGACAAGCCCGAGGGAAAAACCGCCTTCGCCGAGGCCGCCGCCAAAATGAAAGCCGCAGGCGGGCGATCCGCCATCACCCTCAGCGACCCATTCTGTGCCGACCGCCACCGCGACGATTTCCTGCGCCTGATCGCCGACGGTATGGACATCGCCATCGGCAACGCCGCCGAATGGACGACGCTGTATGAAACCGACGATCTGGACCGCGCCATCGGCAAGGCGGCCGAGGTTTGTGATGTCGTCGTCTGCACGCGCAGCGGAGAAGACGTCTGGGTCCGGTCGGGCGATACCCGCTTGACCGCGCCCGTCACGCCGACGCAGGTCGTCGACGCCACCGGCGCGGGCGATCAGTTCGCCGCCGGTTTCCTGTATGGCGTGGCATCGGGCCGCGACCTGGAAACGGCGGCGCGCATGGGCGTGGTCTGCGCGCATGAAGTCATCGGCCACTTCGGTCCCCGCCCGCAGGAAAATGTGGCCGCGTTATTCGCCGCACATGGGCTGACCTGACGATCTGCGATCCGGCGGGGCTGGCACAGGGCCGCCCCGTCGCCTAGCGTGACGATATATCTGGCGGAAGGAACGGCCATGCACATTCTCATCACAGGCGCGTCCGGCATGATCGGTCGCAAATTGACGGCAGCCCTGGTGGCGAAAGGCAGCTTGCAGGACCAGCCGATCACCGGACTGACCCTGGTGGATATCACGGCTCCGGTGCTGCCCGACGGGGTCCCCGGCGCGGCCCTGGCCGCCGACCTGTCGGACGCCGCCGCCGCCCCCGCCCTGATCGACGCGCGACCGGACGTGATCTTCCACCTGGCCGCCATCGTCTCGGGCGAGGCGGAAGCCGATCTGCACAAGGGATACGCCGTCAACCTGCACGGCACGCTGGCGCTTTGCGACGCAATCACCCGGCAGGAGGATTATCGCCCGCGCTTTGTTTTCGCGTCGTCCATCGCGGTTTTCGGGGCACCTCTGCCCGATGTCATTCCCGACGATCAGCCGACCTTGCCGCTGACCAGTTACGGCACGCAGAAGGCGATGGGAGAGATGCTGATCTCCGACCTGTCCCGGCGCGGCGCGCTGGACGGGATCGCCCTGCGCCTGCCGACGATCTGCATCCGGCCGGGCAAGCCGAACGCGGCTGCCTCGGGCTTCTATTCCTCGATCCTGCGGGAGCCTCTGGTGGGCGATCCGGCGGTTCTGCCGGTGCCCGATACAACGCGACACTGGTTTGCCTCACCCCGCGCCGCCGTGGGGTTTCTGATCCATGCCGCCGAGATGGATCTGACGCCGCTTGGGCAGAACCGCGCCCTGTCGCTGCCCGGCGTCGATGCCACAGTGGGCGACGAGATCGCGGCGCTGGAGCGGATCGCGGGACCGAAAGCCGTCGCCCTGATCCGGCGCGAACCGGACGCGACGATCGCAAAGATCGTGGCGGGCTGGCCGCAGGCCTTCGACCCGGCCCGTGCCCGCGCCCTGGGGTTCGAGGCCGAGCCGGACATGGATGCCATCATCCGCGCGCATATCGAGGACGAACTGGACGGGCGCATCCCGGTCGCCGACTGACCGGGACCGCAGCAGGCCAGAGACGCCTCCGCCTGAGGCTCGGGTCCTGCCAGCCTGCGACCCGTCCCTCGACTGTACCAGCGTAACTCGGTGGGTTCGTCGATCAGCGCGGCCCTACCAATGCGGCGGGCGCTGATCGGCCAGCGGGACGGAAGCCCCGCCTGAGGCCTCCGCAGTGGCGGCGCGTTCCATAAGGCGCAACACGCGGCGTTGCAGGGTCGTGATCTCGTCGGCCTGACGCGCGACGACATCGGACAGGTCCTCGACCTGCCGGGTCAGATGAGCGATGCGTTCTTCGAGGTCTTGCATGAAGGTGTCCTCAGGTTGCGCGCGCAGGGCGCTGGACGTATGCACGCGGGCGATTGACGGGATCGGAAGCGACATGGCCAAAAAAGACAAGATCCGCCGCCCCCGGGCCGAAACGCCCAAGGGGTTCCGCGACTATTTCGGCGCTGAAGTGACCGAACGCAAGGCCATGCTGGACAAGATCGCCGAGGTCTACCACCTCTATGGGTTCGAGGCTCTGGAAAGCGCCGCCGTCGAAACCGTCGAGAGCCTGGGCAAGTTCCTGCCCGACGTCGACCGCCCGAACGCGGGTGTCTTCGCGTGGCAGGAAGCGGGCGAGGATGACGGCGACTGGATGGCCCTGCGCTATGACCTGACCGCCCCGCTGGCCCGCGTCTATGCCCAGCACCGCAACGATCTGCCCACACCCTATCGCCGCTATGCGATGGGCCCCGTCTGGCGCAACGAGAAACCCGGACCGGGGCGGTTTCGGCAGTTCTATCAGTGCGATGCGGATACGGTGGGCACGGCGAGCGTGGCGGCGGATGCGGAGATCTGCGCGATGCTGGCCGATACGCTGGAGGCGGTGGGGATCGAGCGCGGGGACTATGTGATCCGGGTGAACAACCGGAAGGTTTTGACTGGGGTGCTCCACAGTGTTTTCGGTTTTGATGAAGGCACAGAAGACGCACAGCTTGGCGCAGCCTACGACACCGCAACCAAGCGAGATGACGTTCTTAGAACGATCGATAAATTTGATAGAGTCGGTGCTACGGGCGTAAAGCAGCTTCTGACGGTAGGCCGAAAAGATGAATCGGGTGCGTTCATCGATGGGGTCGGTCTCACCGATTCTCAAGCGGACCCTGTCATTGCGTTTTTAACTTCAAAGGGTTCGACTTCAAAAGAAACTCTTGCGAACTTACTGATCGCTGTGGGCGAAAGCCCTGTTGGTGCAGATGGTATCGAAGAACTCCGTCAGATTTCTCAACTCCTCGGCGCCCAAGGCTACGGCCCCGACCGGATCGTCATCGACCCCTCCGTCGTGCGCGGGCTCGGCTACTACACCGGCCCGGTCTACGAGGCCGAACTGACCTTCGAGATCAAGGACGAGAAGGGCCGCCCACGGCAATTCGGCTCCGTTGCCGGCGGCGGGCGCTACGACGATCTGGTCACGCGCTTCACCGGACAGGCCGTGCCCGCCACCGGCGTTTCCATCGGCGTCGACCGTTTGCTGGCCGCCCTGACCGCCAAGGGGCGCATCGACAGAACGCCGCAGGGCCCGGTCATCGTGACCGTGATGGACCGCGACCGGATGGCCGATTACCAGTCGATCTGCGCCACGCTGCGGCAGGCGGGCATCCGGGCGGAGGTCTACCTGGGCAACCCGAAGAACTTCGGCAACCAGTTGAAATACGCCGACAAACGCGGCTCCCCGGCGGCCATCATCCAGGGCACGGACGAGGCCGCGCGCGGTGTCGTGCAGGTCAAGGACCTGATCCTCGGCGCGAAACTGGCGCAGGACGCGACGGTCGAGGAATGGAAGGAAAACCCCTCCCAGACCGAAGTGAAACTGGCCGACCTCGTGCCATTCATCCAGTCGCTTCTGGCATGATCCGCACCGCCGACCGCCAACGGGCCGCGGCCCTTCTGCAAGGTTTCCTCGACGCGGGCGCGACCCTTGTCGAGACCGAAATCCTGCAACCGGCGGGCACCCTGCTGGATCTGTATGGCGAAGATATCCGCGCCCGCGCCTTCACCACCCATGACCCGCTGACGGGCGAGGCGATGCTGCGCCCGGACTTCACGGTGCCCGTCGTTCAGGCGCACATGAACAACGGGGCGGACGTCGCACGGTACTGTTATGCGGGCGAAGTCTTCCGGCGTCAGGAGGTCGACGAGGGCCGCCCCCGCGAATACCTGCAAGTCGGGTTCGAGGTCTTCGACGGCACCGATCCCGCCGCCGCCGATGCGGAGGTCTTCGACCTGATCGCCACGGCCCTCGCCCCGTGGTCGACCCATCCGGTGACCGGCGATCTGGGCATCCTGACCGCCGCCGTCGATGGTTTGACCACGTCCGAGCCGCGTCGTGCCGCGCTGCGCCGTCACATCTGGCGGCCCAGCCGCTTCCGCCGCTTGATGGACCGGTTCACCGGCAAGGCCGCGGTGCCCGCCACGCGCACCGCTTTGCTGGCACAGGTCGCCGAAACCTCTGTCGAAGCGCTGATCGATGCGGCAGGCCCGGCTGTCGGGTTGCGCAGCGCGGACGAGATCGCGGCACGTGTCAGGGCACTGACGGAAGACGCCGCCCTGCCGCCGGTTTCGCACACCGAGGCCGAAGTGATCGGCATGCTTCTTGCGCTGGATTGCCCGATGGCGCAGGCGATCTCGCCGTTGCGGGATATGGCCGTCGACCTGCCCAGCCTGATCCCGGCCATCGACCGGCTGGAAGCGCGGGCTGCAGCGTTGGCCCGTCGGGGGCACACGCCCGATACCCTGCCGTTCGCACCCGCACGGGGCCGCACGGCGATGGAATATTATGACGGGTTCACCTTCACGTTTACCGCGCCGGGCCGTCTCGATCTGGCGCCCCTGGCGACCGGCGGACGCTACGATGCGCTGACATCCGTTCTGGGCCGCGGACGCGGTGTACCCGCGGTCGGTGGCGTGATCCGCCCCGGCCTGCTGGGAGATCTTGCATGATCCGGCTTGGCGTGCCGTCCAAGGGGCGGTTGATGGAAAAGACCTTCGACTGGTTCGGGAAGCACGGCCTGACCCTGTCGCGCACCGGGTCCGACCGCGAATACGCGGGCCGGGTGGACGGTGCCGATATCGCGCTGGTCCTGCTTTCGGCGGGCGAGGTGCCGCGCGAACTGGCCGAGGGACGCCTTCATCTGGGCGTCACCGGCAGCGATCTGGTGCGCGAAAAGCTGACCCGCTGGAACAGCAAGGTCGAGACCCTTGCCAGGATGGACTTCGGTCACGCCGATCTGATCCTTGCCGTGCCGAAGGTCTGGATCGACGTGGACACGCTGGACGATCTGGACGCCGCCGCGGCGCAATTCCGGGCGCGGCACGGGCACCGCCTGCGGATCGCGACGAAATATCACCGGCAGGTGCGCGAATTCCTTCAGGATAACGGCGTGGCTGACTATCAACTTGTTGACAGTCAGGGCGCAACCGAAGGCACCGTCCTGAACCATACCGCCGAGATGATCGCCGATATCACCTCGACCGGCGAGACCCTGCGCGCGAACCATCTGAAGGTGCTGTCCGACGGCATGATCCATGCCAGTCAGGCGACCTTGTTCCGGTCGCGGACGGCGAAGTGGACCAAATCGCAGAAGACGGACCTGGACGATCTGCGCCTGCGGTTGGGCGTCTAAAGCCCCGAAACCATCGGCGCTCGTGCAAGAATCATCAGATTGTTCGCGGGCATTTCGACAAGTTCGACGGACAGGTCGAGTGCGGTCAGAACGGATTGGATCGCCTCGATCTCCTTGTAGCCGATGGCCGCGTCCTGCGCCCGCAAGCTGGCATCGAACGCACGGTCGCCGTCGCTGGTCGTCTGGCCGCCCCGCAGAAACGGTCCATAGATCGACAGCAGACCATCCGGGGCAAGGATCCGCCGCACCTCGTCCAGCAGAATCGATAGTTCGCCATCTGAAATCAGGTGCAGCAGGTTGACGATCAACACCATATCCATTGCCGCTTCGATCGCCCATCCGGGTTGGCAGGCATCCAGATCGCCCGCTTGCGCGACATTTGGCAAACCCGTGCAATAGGCATCGATGGACACCCGGCGCACCGGGTCGGGATCGCTGGGATGGAACGACAGATCGGGCCGGTGCGCCGCCAGCGCGGCGATATGCTGGCCGGTGCCGGACGCGATTTCCAGCACATCGCCCTGACGCGGCAGACGGGGAAGCAGGACGCCCAGAATGGCCTCGCGGTTGCGGGCGGCGGCAGCGGCGGTCAGCCGTCCATCCTTGTCGGGCAGCGGCGCATCCGGCAATCGAAGGCGGCGCATCACCGAAGCCGCCCCGGATCAAGCGCCGCAACCGTCGCCGTATCGAGTTCGGGCGCGCGCCCCGCAATCAGGTCGGCCAGCAGACGCGCGGCGGCAGGGGCCGTCTGGAACCCATAGCCGCCCTGCCCGGCGCACCACCAGAACCCCTCGACCTCGGATCCGCCAAGCGCCAGACAGCGATCCGGTGTGAACGTCCGCAGACCGGCCCAGGTCGAGATCGGGCGCGTCACCTCGGGCGTCACCGCCGCCTGATAGCGGGCCATGCCTTCCGCCAGGGTCATGTCGTCGGCGAAGGCATCCACCGGGTCGGACGGCGCTTCCTCTGCCGGGGATACGATCAGCGCGCCCGCATCGGGCTTTGCGTACCATGTCTCGCCTGCTCCCATAAGCATCGGCCAGCGGGCGACGTCGTGACCGCCGGGTGCCCTGATCCGCGCCATCGACCGGCGCAGTGGCGTCAGGCCCAGCGGGCGCACCCCGGCCATGGCGGCAATCCTGTCGGCCCAGGGTCCGGCGGCGTTCACGATCTGCCGCGCGGTCGCTTCATCCGGTCCGGCCTGCACGCGCCAGCCGCCCGCAATGCGTGTGATCGTGGTCACCCGCCGCCCGGCCCGCGCTTGCCCGACAGCCCTCAGGCCGGTCTGGATCATCGCGTCCGTATCGAGATCGAAGGCCTCGACGTGGAGCGCGGCGCGCGTGACGTCCGGCGACAGGATCGGGACCATCGCGCGAGCCTCGTCCAGCGACAGCGGTTCCATCGCCATATGCGTCAGGTCGTGATCGAAGGTGTCTTCCTGTCCCGCCACAGCCAGCAGCATCAGCCCGCGCGGCGTCATCCAGCCATTCGCTGCGTGATCCGCCCGCGAGGCCCGGTTCAGCGCGACGACCGGCGGCAGGCCATAGCTCTCCTCGAACAGGGCGGCGGACCGGCCGGACGCGTGATAGCCAAAGGCGTCCTCCGCCTCCCACAAGGCGACAGAGCCATGGTCAGCCAGCGCCGCGCCGACAGATGCCCCGGCGATGCCCCCGCCGATAATCAGAAAATCCCATTCCACGGGCGGAACACTGTCACATCACGGCAGACTCCCTCAAGCGGCACGACAGGAACGCCCTGTTTTTCGCGCCGATCAGTCAGGTCCTTGCATCAGTCCAGGTGCACGACGACCTCGGACCGGACGGAGTTGGCGATGAAACAGGCCTGATGCGCCGCGTCGTGCAACGCGCGCAATGCCGCCGCGTCCGGGCCATCGCCCACCCAATCCGTCACCGGATGCAGATCGACCTTCGCGACCCAGAACGCACCCTCGCCGGTTCGTCCCATCGTGCCGGTCGCCGCATCTGCGTAGCGGTCGACCGTGAACCCGCCGCGCCGCGCCAGGTCCAGAAACCACAGCATGTGGCACGACGACAGGGCCGCGACGAATGCCTCCTCGGGATCGACGGCACTGGCATCGGACATCGGCACCGGCACGACATGTGGCGAGGAGGAGGCCGCGATTACCGCGCCACCGTCGAACGTCCAGTGGTGCCGCCGGGCATAGGCGCTATCCGCGAAATCGGCCCCGTCGCGAACCCATTCGATGGTAGCGACGTGGACAGATGCCACGGCCTAGACCTCTTCCAGCCGATCGGTCGCGGGGGCGGGCGTCGGTGTCAACGCGGTCAGCCGTGCCATCAGATCGGGGTCCAGCGTCACGTCCGACGCGGCCAGTGACGGAGCCAGCTGTTGGGCGTTGCGCGCGCTGATGATCGGCGCGGTGACCGCCGGGTGCGACGCGACCCATGCGACGGCCAGTGTCGCAGGGTGCAGACCGACCTCGGACGCCAGTTCAGATAGCCCGCGCGCCGCGGCATGCATCCAGTCCGGGGCATAGCGCGCGGCATAGCGGTCGTCTTCCGTCAGCCGCCCGGTGCCGCCCTGCGCGTATTTGCCGGACAGCAGCCCCCCGCCCAGGGGCGAGTAGGGCGCGACCGCGATACCCTGATCGGCTGCCATCGGCAGAATCTCGACCTCCGCCTGTCGCTTGACCAGGGAATACATCGGCTGGATCATGTCGATGCGGGTGTCGAAGGTCGCGGCCACACCCTGCGCCTTGACCACCTGCCAGGCGGCGAAGTTGCTGACGGCGATGTGGCGGATCGTGCCGTCCGATTGCAGGCGGGCCAGCGTCTCGAAGCTCTCCTCCAGCGGCGTGTCGCCGTCCCAGCGGTGCAGATACAGGATGTCGATCACGTCCATCTTCATCCGTTTGCGGCTGGTCTCCAGACTGTCGAGAATGTTCCTGCGTCCTGCGCCCTCACCATAGGCCGCCTTGGTCGCGACGATCAGACTCTCGCGCTCGGCCGCCGCAAACTCCCCCAGCAGGGTCTCGGATGCGCCGTCGGTATAGACATGGGCGGTGTCGAAGAATGTCACCCCCGCCGCGCGACAGGCGTCGAACATTGCCCGGCTGTCTGCTGCGTCGGCCTTGCCGCCGAACTGCATCGTGCCGAAACAAAGGGGCGAAAGGGCGGTGCCGTTCAGGCTTGTGATTTCAGTCATGGATTGATCCTAGCCCAGGCCAGCCCCGTCGCCAAGCGTGCACCTTTCAAATGTTCTCTTTTTGTTCCAGACTTGCTTGAGCCCCCGAATCTGCAGGCAGAACCATGGAAATCCGCGTCTCCACCCTTTTCTTCGATATGAACTCCTACTTTGCCTCGGTCTGTCAGGCAGAGGAGCCGGTGCTGATGGGCCGACCCCTTGGCGTGGTGACGACGGATGCGCCCGGCGCCGCCCTGATCGCCGCCAGCCGCGAGGCCAAGATGCGCGGCATCGGCATGGGCACCCGTGTGGCCGAGGCGCGCAAACTTTGCCCCGGCATCGTCTTTCGGGCGGCGAAACACGACGTCTTCGTCGAGTATCACCACCGTATCCGGGCGGCGGTCGACACCGTTCTGCCGATCGACCGGACGCATTCCGTGGATGAATTCTCCTGCCGGTTGACCGGGTCGCAGCAGATCCTGCCCCGCGCCTTGCAGATCGGGGCGGCGGTGCAGCGCGCGATCCTGACGCAGGTGCACCCGGCGCTGACATCTTCGGTTGGGGTCGCGCCGAACAAGCTTCTGGCCAAGATCGCGGCGGAACTGCACAAGCCCGCGGGCCTCGACTGGCTGACGGTCGACGTGCTGCCGGGCAAGATCGCGCATCTTCAGTTGCGGGACCTGCCCGGCATCTCCCGCGGGATCGGGGCCCGTCTGGCGCGTGCGGAAATCGACACCGTGGCTCAGCTTTTCGCGATGACCCCCGCGCGGGCCCGGCACCTTTGGGGCAGCGTCGAAGGAGAGCGCTTCCTGCGCCAGCTCCACGGCGAAACCGTGGTTTATCCCGCCACGCGGCGTCATTCGCTGGGCCACGGGCAGCGCCTGACCCCCCTGAACCGGACGCCCGAGGGCGCGCGGGCGGTGGCGCGCAGACTGCTGATCAAATCAGCCTCCCGCCTGCGCCGCGAGGGGCTGTTCGCCCGGTCGCTGCATATCGGTCTGGAATGTGCGCAGCACGGACGGCAATCGCACGACGGGGAAATCACGGCGACGCAGGATACCTTCGCCCTGTCGCAGGCCTTCGGTCGCTACTGGGCGCGATTGACCTGTGCTTACCCCCTGTCGGTATCGGTCATGCTGGGCGGCCTGCAGGACCGGCAGGCCCATGTCGCCGACCTTTTCGAAGACCGCGCGGCGGGGCAGCAGACGGCGCGCGAACGGCTCTGCACCCAGATCGACGCGCTCAATGCCCGGTTCGGTCAGGACACCATCCGCTTCGGTGAATTGCCGCCGCACAAGGTGCCTTATACCGGCGCGAAGATCGCCTTCGGTCGAATTCCCGACCAGGCGGAGTTCGGCGAATAGGCGGATATCGCGGGAACCTCGTGCGCCTGCGCACCTTTGCCTGCGCCGATCCGCTCCTATGTCGCAGGTGAACCGATTACTTCTGGAGCCAGACAATGACCGACACGCCTGCCAACGCCTCGCTGTTCACGCCGCTCGATATCGGGCCGATCACCCTCGACAACCGGGTCGTGATGGCTCCGCTGACCCGCTCGCGCTCCAAAGTACCGGGGCACGTCCAGACGCCGCTGCACGCTTTGTATTATGCGCAACGGGCCGGTGCCGGCCTCATCGTCGGCGAAGCGACGCAGATCAGCCGCGAAGGTCAGGGCTACGCCTGGACGCCAGGTATCTATACCGACGAGCAGGTCGAGGGCTGGAAGCTGGTCACCGACGCCGTGCACAACGCGGGCGGGCGCATCTTCTGTCAGCTTTGGCACGTCGGCGCGATTTCGCACAATTGCTTTCAGGAAAACAACGCGGCCCCGGTGTCGTCATCGGTCTGGACGCCCGAGGGAGAGGCCTTTGTCGGTGACTATCACCCCGATGGCCCGACCCTTCCGCACCCCGAAGCCCGCGCGCTCGACACCGACGAGATCCCCCGCCTGATCGCCGACTATCGCCATGCGGCCCGCTGCGCGCTGGCCGCCGGGTTTGACGGAGTCGAGCTGCATGCCGCCAACGGCTACCTGATGGACCAGTTCATCCGCTCGTCGGTCAATACGCGCGACGACAAGTACGGCGGTCCGGTCGAAAACCGCATCCGCATCGTCGGCGAGGTGCTCGACGCCCTGGCCGACGAGATGGATCCGGGCCGCATCGGCATCCGCCTGTCGCCATCGGGCGGTGCGGGCGGCAGTTCCGACGCCGACCCCAAGGGCACCTATACGGCGGTGGCGAAACTCTGCGCCGGGCGCGGGCTGGCCTATCTGCACGTCGTCCGCCCCAACAGCCACGGCGGCGGTGACGCAGCCGCGGCAGGCGAGATCGTCGCATCGATGCGTGCGGCCTTCGACGGCCCGCTGATCGTCAATGGCGGCTTCGACCCCGCGGAAGGCGCAAGTTGGCTGGCCGAGGACCGGGCCGACGCCATCTGCTACGGTCGTCTGTTCCTTGCCAACCCCGACCTGCCCGCCCGCATCGCCGCCGACGGGCCATACAACGACCCGGATCCGAATACGTTCTACGGCGGCGGGGCCGGGGGATATGTGGACTATCCGACGCTGAAACGGAAGGATGTCGCGGCCTGAGGCGACAAACCATGAAGGCCGGGAAAGATAGATAAGCTTCCGTGGTCGACAAGAAACGCCCGGCAGATCACTCCGCCGGGCGTTTCAATCTTATCTGACCCGAAAATCAGTTCGGGATATCGCCCGAAATACCCTCGACGTAGAAATCCATGCCCGCCAGCGTGCCATCATCGGCCACTTCGCCGTCAGCCAGCCAGGGCGTGCCGTCCTGTTTGTTGATCGGGCCGGTGAACGGATGGTATTCGCCCGCCGTGATCGCCGCGATCATCTCTTCTGCGGCGGCCTTCGCCTCGGCGGGCACCGCATCGGTGATCTCGCCGATGACGACCTCGCCTTCGGGCATGCCGCCCCAGGATGCCTGCTGCTCCCATGTGCCGTCAATGACGGCGCCCACACGTTCGATGTAGTAGGGGGCCCAGTCGTCGATGATGGATGCGACCCGCGGGCTCGGCTTGAACTGTGCCATGTCGGACGCCTGACCGAAGGTGAACACCCGGCCCCCGTTCTCGTTGGCTTCCTGCGCGGCGGCCTGCGGCGCGGTCGAATCGGTGTGTTGCAGAATCACGTCGACGCCCTGGTCGATCATCGCGCGCGCGGCATCGGCCTCTTTCGCGGGGTCGAACCAGGTATAGGCCCAGGTCACGACCATCTCGACGTCCGGGTTGATCTTCTTGGCGTGCAGATAGCTGGCGTTTATGCCCTGGATCACCTCGGGGATCGGAAACGACCCGATATAGCCGATCTTGTTCGTCTCGGTCAGATAACCCGCCAGTGTGCCGGTGACGGCACGGCCCTCGTAGAAGCGCGCATCATAGGTCGACACGTTCGGATACTCGCGCATGAAACCTGTCGCGTGTTCGAATTTCACATCCGGGAACTTGGCCGCGACGGCATTCGTCGCTTCTCCGTATCCAAAGGATGTGGTGAAGATGATGTCCGCCCCGCCCAGCGCCATTTGCGTGATCGCGCGTTCGGCGTCGGCCCCTTCGGGCACGGATTCCTGGAACACGGTCTCGACCTTGTCGCCGTATTCCGCTTCCACGGCCAGACGACCCTGATCGTGCTGATAGGTCCAGCCGCCGTCGCCGATCGGCCCGACATAGATGAAGCCGACCTTCACCGGGTCATGGGCGTCGGCAAGGACTGGCGTGGACAGGCCAAGCGCCATCGCGCCCGCCAGAAGTGTAGTCAATTTCATTGTAGTCTCCCCTTTGGTGACCCGCGTCGCTCAGGTGGACGCGTGGAACGGTTTGCCCAGATCGGCAGGTGTGTCTCCGCCCCGCCCGGCACGTCCGGAAATAAGCACGAGGACGATGATGGTGACAAGATAGGGGGCCGCCGACAGCAACTCCACCGGAACCTTCGCCCCGGCCGTCTGCAAGTTAAGCTGCAACACGACGATACCGCCGAAAAGATAGGCGCCAATCAGAACCCGGCCCGCCCGCCATGACGCGAAAACGACGATGGCCAGTGCGATCCATCCCGCGCCCGCCGTCATGCCCTCGGTCCATTGTGGCACGCGGACCAGCGACAGATACGCGCCGCCCAGGCCCGCGCAGGCCCCGCCAAAGGCAATCGCCATCATCCGCACCCGGCGCACGTGATAGCCCAGCGCATGCGCCGCATCGTGCGACTCGCCCACCGCCCGCAGGACCAGCCCGGCGCGGGTGAATTTCAGAAACGCCCAGACGGCGAAAACCAGAAGAAGGCTCAGATAGACGATGGGATCATGACCGAAGACGACACGTCCGAAAAACGGCAGATCGGAAAGAAACCCCATGTCGAGCCGTTTCAGGGAGTTCGCCTTGATGCCCACGTATCCCTGCCCGAACAGGCTCGACAGCCCCAACCCGAACAGTGTCAGCGCCAGTCCGGTCGCCACCTGATTGGACAATAACACCTGCGTCAGCACCCCGAACAGCAACGCCATGGCCGCCCCGCCGATGGCCGCGACGAAAAAGCCCAGCCACGGCGACCCGGTCTCGACGCCCGCGATGAAGCCGCTGATCGCACCCATGATCATCATCCCCTCGACCCCGAGGTTCAGGACACCTGCTTTTTCGACGACCATTTCGCCGAGGGCGGCCAGCAGAATCGGGGTCGCCGCGACCATCAGGGACGCAATGAGAAGGGTGGGGGAGATACTGCTCAGGTCCATAATATCCTCGGCAATCGGCTACTGACCGCGGTGTATATAATACAGGGCAGCCCCCGGCCGCGGGTGGGGGCCGTCGGGGGCTGCCCGATGGTGCCCATCGAGCGGACCCTTTGTGCGGCAGTCGTCACGCCACCACCCCCCGGCCAACCCGCACCCGGAAATTCGACAGCACGTCCACGGCCAGCAGGAAGAAGAGCAGCATCCCCTGAAACGCCGAGATCGCCGCGCCGGGCAGGCCCAGATTGGCTGCCGCCGCCTCGCCGCCCACATAGGTCAGCGCCATCAGCAGGCCCGCCGCGACGATACCCAGCGGGTTCAACCGGCCCAGAAACGCCACGATGATCGCCGTGAAGCCATAGCCGGATGCAAAGTCGATGCTGATCTGACCCGCAGGCCCCGCCACCTCAAACAGCCCGGCCAGGCCCGCCAGCATCCCCGACAGACCAAGGCAGAATATCACCAGCCGCGCGGTGTTGACGCCACCGAAGCGCGCCGCGCGCGGGGCCGCTCCGGCCAGCCGGATCTGGAACCCCATCAGGTGCCGCGTCATCATGATCTGCGCGAAGATCACCGCGATCACGGCAGCGACCACCCCCCAATGCGCACCGGTGCCCGCGATCAGTTCAGGGTTCGACGCCGCCTCCCAACGGCCCAGATTGCGCGAGCCCGGAAAGCCCACCGCGTCCGGGTTCCTGAGCCAGTTCACCGCAGCCGAGGCCAGCAGGTTCTCGGCCACATAGACCAGCATCAGCGACACCAGAATCTCGTTCGTCCCGAAGCGCAGTTTCAGCAGCGCCGGGATCATCGCCCAAAGGAACCCGCCCAAGGCCCCCGCGATCACCATCAGCGGAAAGATCAGCCACGATTCGGACGGATAGAACGCCAGACCGGCGGCAGCCCCGCAGATCGCGCCGACGATGTATTGCCCCTCGGCCCCGATGTTCCAGATGCCCGCCCGGAATCCCATCGCCAACCCGACCGCGATCAGGATCAGCGGCGCGGCCTTGACCAGAAGCTGGCCGCGGAAGTACCAGGCGAACTCGCCGAACACCGGGTCCCAGAAGATCGTGCGGATCGCTTCGAACGGGTCCTTGCCCAGGGCCGCGAACATCAATCCGCCCGCCACCATCGTCAGCGCCACTGCCACCAGGGGCGAGGCGGCGGCCCAGACGCGGGACGGGGTCGGGCGACGTTCCAGCCGGATCACGACATCGCCCCGCAAAAGGGTAATACCGACGTAATACCTGTATATGCACGGCGGTATGCACGTCCGTTACACATGCGCTTCCTCCAGGTCGTGCGCCCCGCCCAGCATCAGTCCGATCTGTTCCATCGTCAGGCTGGAGGTCGGCACCGCCTCGCCCAGAGCCCCACCGTTAAGAGCCGCGAACCTGTCGGAAATCTCAAGCAATTCATCCAGATCCTGCGAGATGACGACGATTCCGGCCCCCTCGGCGGCAAGGTCCAGAAGTGCCTGCCGGATGGCCGCGGCGGCACTTGCATCGACCCCCCAGGTCGGCTGATTGACCACCAGCACACGGGGTCCCTGCAATACCTCGCGCCCGATCACGAACTTCTGCAGGTTCCCCCCCGACAAGCTCCGCGCCGCCACCCCCGGGCCGGGTGTGCGCACGTCGAATTGGGCGATGATATCCTTCGCGAAGCTGCGGGCGCGGGACCAGCTGAGGAAACCGTTTCGCAACAACCCCATGCGCGCAGTACCTGTCAGAACCGCGTTTTCCGTCAATGACATATCCGGTGCGGCCGCATGGCCCAAACGCTCCTCCGGGGCGGTCAGAAGACCTGCCGCGCGCCGGGCGGATGGGGGCATGCGCGACACGTCGGTGCCCTCCAGAAGCACCGTTTCCCGCGACGTCCGACGTTCCCCGGACAGGGCCGACAGCAGCTCGTCCTGACCGTTGCCGGCGACCCCGCCGATACCCAGAACCTCGCCAGCCCGCACGGCCAGCGAGACGTTCTTCAACGGCGTGCCGAACTGTGACGCCGGTGGCATCGACAGACGCGACACCTGCAGGATGATCTCGCCGACGGCCCCGGCACGGGCCTTTGGCGGCGTCAGTTTCGTGCCCACCATCTGTTCCGCCAGTTCCGCCGCCGATGCCTTGCGCGGATTGGCTTCGCCCACCACCTTGCCGCCCCGCAGGATCGTCGCCGCATCACACAGTGCACGGATTTCCTCAAGCTTGTGCGATATATACAGGATCGACGTCCCCTCCAGCGCCAGCTTGCGCAACGTCGCGAACAGAATTCCCACTTCCTGCGGAGTCAGCACACTGGTCGGCTCATCCATGATCAGCAGGCTGGGATCCTGCAACAGGCACCGCACGATCTCGACCCGTTGCCGCTCTCCTGCCGACAGGTCGCCAACGCGGCGCGTCGGGTCGAGCGGCAGGCCATAAGCCTCCGACACCTCACGGATACGACGGCTGAGGTCGCGCATCGGCGGCGGGGTTTCCATGCCCAAGGCGACGTTTTCAGCAACTGACAAGGCCTCGAACAGGCTGAAGTGCTGAAATACCATCGCCACGCCCGCCGCCCGCGCATCGCGCGGCTCGGACGGGGTATACGGCTTGCCGTTCAGGCGCATCGAACCGCTGTCGGGCTTGACCAGGCCATAGATCGTCTTGACCAGCGTCGACTTTCCAGCACCGTTCTCGCCCAGCAGGGCATGCACGCCGCCTCGCGCGATGGAAAACGAGACGTCCGAATTGGCGACCACGCCGGGGTAGGCCTTTGTCAGACCGGAAAGCTCCAGAAGTGTGGTCAAGCGGGCGTCCCTTCCGTCGTCTCTGCGGACAACTCTGGCGAGAGTAGCGCGGCGGCGACACCAACGGCAATGGCTTGTGGATGCTTGCCCAGCGCGGGGTTCCCGATCGGACAGGTGATGCGGTCGATCGCCTGTTTTTCATGCCCCAGCGCCAGCAGACGCGACCGGAACCGCGCCCACTTGGTGGCCGATCCGATCAGCCCGCAGGTTCGAAACCCCTGGTTTAGCGCCTCGTGACACAGCGCCAGGTCGATTTCGTGCGAATATGTCAGGATAAGGTGATCGACGTCACCGGGCGCGAAGGCCATGGCGCGCGGCATGTCGGCGGCCACAAGTCGCTCTACCTCGTCGGGCATGGTTACCGGGAAGCGCGCCGCCGCATCGTCCACCCAGACAATATCGCGGAGCGGTGCCAGTGTTGCGACCAGTGCACGCCCCACATGCCCGGCGCCCCAGATCCAGAGTGGGGCCGACGACCCGGTGCCGTCTTCTTCGAGCAGCCCGAACCCCGCGATTTCACGGCGCCAGGGCATCGGCGGCACAGCGTCCAGCCGTTCGAAAACCAACGTGACGGCCCCGCCACAGCACTGACCCAGCCCGGGACCAAGCGGTATTCGCTCGACCCGCGTTGCACCTGTCCGCAGAACCTCGCGCGCAATCCGGAGTGCCCGCCATTCCAGCGCACCGCCGCCGATCGTGCCGTGAAACCCGTCTGCCCAGACCAGCATCTCGGCCCCGGCCTCGCGCGGTGCCGATCCCCGCACATCAGCCACCACGACACGGACCAGCGTCCCCCGCGCGGCCAACATGGCGCGCAGCCGGCGGACATTGATGCTCATTTCAGGGCCCTCACCGCGGCCAGCACCCGTTCTGCCGTGGCGGGGGCGTTCAGCGCGGGATACGCGGCACCGCAAGCCGCAATGGCATCCGACAGCGCCATCAATACGCTGTTTCCGTGCATCAATGGCGGCTCGCCTACGGCCTTGGATCTGTAAATCGTATCCTCCGGATTGGGAGCGTCCCAAAGCGCGACATTGAAGATGGCCGGAATGTCAGACGCGCAGGGGATTTTGTAGGTAGACGGCGCGTGCGTCCGCAGACGGCCTGCGTCATCCCAGACCAGCTCCTCCGTGGTCAGCCACCCGGCACCCTGCACGAAACCGCCTTCGATCTGACCAATGTCCAGCGCCGGATTCAGGGACGCCCCTGCATCGTGCAGGATATCGGTACGCAGGATGCGGTTCTCGCCCGTCAATGTGTCGATCACGACTTCCGAACAGGCTGCGCCATACGCGAAATAGAAGAACGGGCGACCCTGCCCCGCCTCCCGGTCCCAACTGATTTCCGGGGTGGCGTAGAAGCCCGTGGACGACAGCGAAACCCGACCCGCAAAGGCCATCGCGGCGACTTTCTCGAAGGAATAGGTCGCACCACCGACCTGCACGGCATCATCGGCAAAGACCACCGACGAGGCATCGGCCTGGTGTTCCGCGGCCAGCCAATCCGCGATGCGTGCCCGGATCGTATCGCAGGCCGCCTTGACCGCCATGCCGTTCAGATCCGCGCCCGACGACGCCGCCGTCGCCGACGTATTCGGCACCTTGGCGGTATCCGTTGCCGTCACCTTCACGCGCGCCAGATCGCATCCGAACCGGTCCGCCGCGACCTGTGCGACTTTCGAATGCAGCCCCTGCCCCATCTCGGTGCCACCGTGGTTCAGATGGATCGACCCGTCGGCATAGACATGCACCAGAGCGCCCGCCTGGTTAAGATGAGTCAGGGTGAACGAAATCCCGAATTTCACCGGCGTCAGGGCGATCCCCCGTTTCAGCACCGGATTCACCGCATTCCATTCCGCCACCCGCGCCCGCCGCGCGTCGTAGTCGCAGCTTGCGGCCAACCGGTCGGTCATCGCACCCAGACAGAAGTCAGTGACCGCCTGCCCGTAGTGCGTCCGCCCCGTCTTTGCTCCGGAAATATTCCCGCCGGAGGCAGCAACTTCGCATCCTGTATCATCGTAGAAATTCAATCGCCGCACCTGCAACGGATCGCGTTCCAGGACATGGGCAACATGGTCCATCACCCGCTCGATCCCGAGCATGCCCTGCGGCCCTCCGAAACCGCGAAAGGCGGTGGCGGATTGCGTATTGGTCCGCAGCCGCCAGCTTTCGATTGCCATGACCGGGATGTCATAGGCGTTGTCGGCGTGCAGCATCGCCCGGTCGGCGACCGGCAATGACAGGTCCTGCGACCAACCGCAGCGTGTCCAGTGTCGGAACCGAACGGCCAGCACGCGACCTTCGGCGTCATGACCCACATCATAGGCCACGCGGAAATCGTGGCGTTTTCCGGTGACAGTGAAATCGTCGTCTCGGTCATAGCGCATCCGGCAGGCCTTGCCGGTCAGGCGCGCGGCAACGGCACAGGCGATTGCCAAAGCATTGCCCTGGCTTTCCTTACCGCCGAAGCCGCCGCCCATGCGTCGCACTTCCGACCGGATGGCATGCATCGGGACGCCCAGAGCATCCGCCACCTTGTGCTGGATTTCGGTAGGGTGCTGGGTCGAGGTGAAGACATGCATCTCCCCGGCCTCGGATGGTTGGGCAAGTGCTGCGTGGCCTTCCAGGTAGAAATGCTCCTGACCGCCCATCTCGATCTGCCCGGACAGGTGATGAGGGGCGCTTTCCAACGCCGCGTCGACGTCGCCGTCGGTCCAGATGCGGGGGCCGCCATCGAACCACGATTCTGCTGAAAGCGCCTCTTCGATGGTCAGGATCGGCTTATGTTCGGTGACCCCCGCACTGTGCAGCCGGGCTGCGCGACGGGCGTTCAGATGACTGTCGGCAATCACCAGATACAGTGGTTGACCGGCATAGTGGATCGTCCCGGTGCAAAGCAGAGGCTCGTCCCGGTTCGACGGGGAACAGTCGGGCATCGGATCCAGATCGTCCGCCGTCATTACGGCGACGACGCCGGGTGCGGCGCGGACGGCGTCCAGATCGAGGGTATCGAGCGATGCGGAGGCGACCTCGGACAAGCCGAAGGCCAGATGCAGGCATCCGGAGGGGGCCGGAATATCGTCGGTGTAGCGCGCGGTGCCGGTCACATGCAGGCGCGCGCTTTCATGCGGCAGGGGTTTGGCAACGCTCATGGCTGCACCGCCAGCAGGTCGGGCGCGTCCAGGACCAGACGCAGCAGCATCCCCTGCGCGGCTGCCAGACGATAGGTCGCGCTGGCGCGCATGTCGGACATCGGTGTGAAATCCTGCGCAAGGTCTCTGGCCGCCTCCGCCAGCGTTGCCTGGGTCAGGGGCTGACCTTCCAGCGCCGCTTCGGTCCGGGCTGCGCGTTTCGGTATGCCGGCCATGCCGCCGAATGCCACACGGGGGTTGGTGATGACGCCATTTTCGACGGCCATATTGAAAGCCGCGCAGACGGCGGAAATGTCCTGATCGAAGCGTTTGGACAGCTTGTGACAGGTCAGCGTGTCGGGCTGACGCGGGATCGTCACACGCTCGACGAATTCGCCGGGCTGCCGGTCCTGCTTGCCGTAGTCGATAAAGAACTCCTCCAGCGGCATCGACCGCCGGGCGTCCCCGCGCCGCAGATGCAGGGTCGCGCCCAGCGCGATCAGCGGCGGAGGGCTGTCGCCGATGGGCGAGCCGTTGGCGATGTTCCCGCCGATCGTCGCCGCATTGCGGACCTGCACACTGCCATACCGGCGCAGAAGTTCGGCAAAGGACGGATGGTGCGGAGCGATGGCGTGTCTCAGGGTTTCCATGTCCGTCATCGCGCCGATTTCGATTGCACCGTCGGTCACGGTGACGCCGCGCAGGTCGTCGCACCCGGCAAGGAAGGCCAGCCTGCCGAGGGGGCGAAACTGCTTGGTGACCCACAGGCCGACGTCCGTCGCGCCCGCAACCAGAGTGGCGTCGGGGTTATCGAGATACCATTGCGCCAGATCGTCGGCGTCCCGCGGATGATGATGACCCGAGTTGGATATTCGGGAACCGGGGGCGGGGGCTTCGCGCATGTGTTGCGGCACAGGTGCGGTCACGACGGCGCGCGCCGCGCGCAGGATCGGGGCGTAGCCGGTGCAACGGCACAGGTTTCCGGCAATCTGGTCGGTATGATCGGTCGCCCCCACCGTATGGGCCGCCGCCATCGTCGTGACAAAACCCGGCGTGCAAAACCCGCATTGCGACCCGTGATGATCGACCATCGCCTGCTGAACCGGGTGCAGCGTGCCATCCGGGGCGGCCAGCCCTTCGACGGTGCGAACGGTCTTGCCGACCAGTTGCGGCAGAAACAGGATGCAGGCGTTCAGGGCCCTGGACGTGCCATCCGCCCCGGTCACGATCACAGAACATGCCCCGCAATCGCCCTCGTTGCAGCCCTCCTTGGTGCCGGTCAGGCCCCGCGTCTCGCGCAGCCAGTCCAGCAGGGTCGCGGTCGGGTCGGAGGTCGCGGCGGTGACGTCCTCGCCATTCAAGCGGAAAGGGATGTCCATGCAGGATCTTTCGCCGCGATACAAATTGGCTCAGCTCGCTGCCCCTCGATGCGGCGTAGAGGGTGCCGTTACAGAAAACCCGCCCCGGCCACGTTTTGCAAGGGGTCCATGCCCCGAAGCCCTTCACCCGGTGTCACCGAGACCATGGCGCTGACCGATACGATTCCACGACGTGACCAAATACCTGGGGGGACGGCTTCTGTCGGGAATGCTGATGGCGGTCAATGCCGTTTATCCGGCGCTGGGCGGCGGACGGACCTTTCGGCGCGTGCGCGGCATTGCTAAATGCCGTGCATGAGCAGTCCCCGATTCATCCACCTGCGCCTGCACACCGAATATTCGCTGCTGGAAGGCGCGATCCGGCTGAAGGGCCTGCCCGATCTGGTGGCGCGCGCGCAGATGCCGGCCGTTGCGATGACCGATACCAACAACATGTTCGCCGCGCTGGAAGCGGCCAGCAGTCTGGCGGCACGTGGCATCCAGCCGATCATGGGTTGCCAGATCGACGTCATGCACGACCCTGCCGCGCCGGGGGAAAAACCGCGCAAGCCCGCACCCGTTGTCCTGCTGGCGCAGACCGAGGTCGGGTACGAAAACCTCATGAAGCTGAACTCCTGCCTGTATCTGAACCGTCCGGAGATGGCGCCGCAGGTAACGATGGAGGAATTGGCGGAATATGCCGAGGGACTGATTTGCCTGACCGGCGGACCGGACGGGGCCGTCGGGCGATTGGTCGCGGACGGCCAGGAGCCCAAGGCCGAAGCGGTGCTGGGACGGTTGCACGGCATCTTCGCCGACCGGCTGTATGTCGAATTGCAGCGCCATCGAAGCCCTGAGCCGACCGAGCGGTTTCACGTCGAACAGGCTTATGCCCGTGGGTTGCCGCTGGTGGCGACCAACGATGTCTATTTTCCCGATCCGAAAATGCACGAAGCCCACGACGCCTTCCTGTGCATCGCCGAGGGGGCCTATGTCGATCAGCAGGCCCCACGCCGACAGGTCACCCCGCGCCACCATTTCGCCACGCAGGGCGAGATGGAAGTATTGTTCGCCGATCTGCCCGAGGCGCTGGAAAACACCTTGGAGATCGCGCGGCGCTGCGCCTTCAAGGCGTATGGCCGCGACCCGATCCTGCCGAAGTTCGCGGATGACGAAGTGGCCGAACTGCGTCGCCAATCGCAGGAGGGGCTGAAGGCGCGGCTTGCCGTCATCCCGCATGCGGCATCTGTCGAGGAGTATGAGAAACGGCTCGACTACGAGTTGGGCGTAATCGAAGGGATGGGCTTTCCGGGCTACTTCCTGATCGTCGCCGATTTCATCAAATGGGCCAAGGATCAGGACATCCCGGTCGGGCCGGGACGCGGGTCGGGTGCCGGGTCGCTGGTGGCCTATGCGCTGACGATCACTGACCTTGATCCGCTGCGCTACGGTCTGCTGTTCGAGCGGTTTCTGAACCCCGAACGGGTGTCGATGCCGGACTTCGACATCGACTTCTGCATGGACCGCCGGGAAGAGGTCATCACCTACGTTCAGGGCAAGTACGGCCGTGACCGCGTGGGCCAAATCATCACATTCGGCGCGCTTCTGTCCAAGGCCGCGGTGCGCGATGTAGGCCGTGTGTTGGGCATGTCGTATTTTCAATGCGACCAGCTGTCGAAGATGATCCCGGTCGAGGGGGTAAAGCCGGTCAGCATCACCAAGGCGCTCGCCGACGAGCCGCGCCTGCGCGAAGCCGCGCGCGAGAGCGAGCAGGATCGGCGCGACGGTCGCACGAACCCCGTCAAGCGCCTGCTGGATTATGCCGAGAAACTGGAGGGGTTGCTGCGAAATGCCTCGACCCATGCCGCCGGTGTGGTGATCGGGGACCGTCCGCTGGACGCGCTGGTGCCACTTTATAAAGACCCGCGGTCGGATATGCCGGCGACGCAGTTCAACATGAAATGGGTCGAAAAGGCCGGTCTGGTGAAGTTCGACTTCCTTGGCCTGAAAACGCTGACGCAGGTCGCCGATGCGGTGCGCCTGATCCGCGAACAGGGACGGGACATTCACTTTGCCGCCGACGGCCGTCAATTGTATGAACCGGCGCCTGGGACAGTGAACGACATCAATGCGATCCCGCTGGACGACAAGGCCAGCTACGAATTGTACTCCGCCGCCCGCGCGGTCGCCGTCTTCCAGGTGGAATCGACCGGAATGATGGATGCGCTGCGGCGCATGAAACCGACCTGCATCGAGGATATCGTAGCGCTGGTGGCGCTCTACCGTCCCGGCCCGATGGAGAACATTCCGAAATATTGCGAGGTCAAGAACGGTCTGTCCAAGCGTGACGCGCTGCACCCGTCGATCGACCACATTCTGGACGAGACGCAGGGCATCATCGTCTATCAGGAACAGGTGATGCAGATCGCGCAGGAAATGGCGGGATACTCGCTTGGCGGGGCTGACCTTCTGCGCCGCGCGATGGGCAAGAAGATCCAGGCCGAGATGGACGCCCAGCGACCGCTTTTCCTGGAAGGGGCCGCGAAGAACGGTGTCGACAAGGCCAAGGCGATGGAAGTCTGGAACCTGCTCGACAAGTTCGCCAACTACGGTTTCAACAAGTCGCACGCCGCCGCCTATGCCGTCGTCAGCTATCAGACGGCATGGCTCAAGGCGAACCACCCGGTTGAGTTCATGGCCGGGATCATGAACAGCGACATCCATCTGACCGACAAGCTGGCCGTCTATGCCGAGGAGGTTCGCAAGTCGCATGATCGCGGCGGACTGGGGCTAGAGATCGTGCCGCCCTGCGTCAACCGCTCCGCCGCCCGGTTCACGGTTGCCGATGGGGCACTGGTCTACGGTCTGGGCGCGCTCAAGAACGTGGGCGTCGAAGCGATGGGTTTGGTGATCGCCGGGCGCGACGGCAAGCCGTTCGCCACCCTCTACGACTTCGCGCGCCGTGTGGACCTCAAGCGTGTCGGCAAGCGACCCCTGGAAATGCTCGCCCGCGCTGGGGCCTTCGACCAGATCGACGGCAACCGCGCCCGCGTCCTTGACGCGCTGGACGCGCTGGTCGGCTATTCCGCCGCGATCCACGATCAGCGCGCCAGCAATCAGGTCAGCCTGTTCGGCGAGGCGGGCGATGACCTGCCCGAACCCCGTCTGCCGTTCCGCGACGACTGGCTGCCGGCCGAGCGGCTGGGCGAAGAGTTCAAGGCCATCGGTTTCTATCTGTCCGGCCATCCGCTGGACGACTACATGGTCGCGCTGAAGCGTCAGAAGGTCCTGACGCTGGCCGATGTGCAGGCGCAGACGCGCAATGGCCCGATGGCAGCCAAGATCGCGGGCATCGTGTCGTCGCGGCAGGAACGCAAATCGGCGCGCGGCAACCGCTTCGCCTTCGTGCAGGCCAGCGATCCGACCGGCGCCTATGAGGTGATGGTGTTCTCCGACACGCTGGATGCGTCGCGCGAATACCTGGAGGCCGGGTCCCGCGTCATCCTGCACGTCGAGGCGACACAGGAAGCGGATCAGCTCAAACTGCTGGCCCGGTCCGTCGTGCCGATGGACGACGCCGTGGATGCCGCGCCGCAGGTCGGTTTGCGCATCTTCCTCGACGATGCGGGCGCGGTCGGTCCCCTGCAGGGCCTGCTCGCGCGGTTGACGGGCGAGTCCGGCGCACGTGGACGCGGCCCGATGCACCTGTGCCTGCTGGGCGACGACCTGCCCGGCGAAGTGGAGTTGCGCCTGCCCGACCTGTACCCGGTCAATCCTCAGGTTAAGGGCGCGCTGAGATCGCTGCCCGGTGTCGCTCTGGTCGAGGACGTCTGAGGGATGCCCGCTGGGGCTTCTCCTTCATCCCATTGATCCGTTAGGGTTTTCTTAACGTATTAACCCGGTTTGTGTTGATCGGACCCCTGCATCCGGCGCATCTGAGGGCCTGACCCTGGTCCCCGAACTGTGCTGACTGGAACCGCCATGCCCGTCGTAACCGACCAAACTGCCCTGCTTGCCTATCTGGATACTCCGTTCTTCCGGTGGAATACGTCGTTCAGCACGGGAACGCCCGTCATCGTCACCTACAGTTATCTGGAAGGTAGCGACGTGCCATCGGTCGAGACGGTTCGGGCCTCCGGCTACGATGTCGATTCGACGTCGACGTTCAGCGCGCATCAGCGCGAGCAATTCGAAGTCGCCATCGCCCTGTTCGAGGCCGCGGCGGGCATCGTCATGGTCGAAATTACCGGCGGCGACGCAATGATAAATACCTATAATGCGAACGGTATTCCGGGCGTTGCCGGATATGCAAATTACGCCGCGTCGGCGGATTTCTATACAGGGTCGGGCATCCTCGCCATAGACGGCCTCGGAAGCTGGCGCCCCGGCACCTTCAATTTCGAGGTCGTGCTGCACGAATTGGGCCATGCCATGGGACTGAAGCACCCGCATGAGGGTGGTACCACTCTGGACGGTCAGGTCGATTCCACGCTGGCCACAGTGATGAGCTACGATCAGCGCACCCCGCGTGCCGAAACCTTGCGGACCCTGGACGAACAGGCGCTGCAACATCTTTACGGTGGCACCGTCGACACCTCCGGCTGGACCACCGCCTGGAATGCGACGACCGAAGTGCTGACCCTCACGATGGCGGATGGCGACGACACGATCCTGACGCCCGGCGGCACGGTGCGCGTGATGGCCGGAGGCGGAAACGACCGCATCCTGTCGCGCCAGGGGGCCGATTACATCGACGGGCAGGCCGGTGACGACCGGCTGGAGGGCGGATACGGCAACGACACGCTGAAGGGCAGCGACGGGCGCGACACGATCTATGGCGGTCTGGGCGACGACGTTCTGGGCGGGGGGCGGCACAACGACCGCCTTCTGGGCGGTGACGGTGCCGATACGCTCTATGGCTGGAAGGGAAGCGACACCCTGCTGGGGGGCGACGGCGATGACCTTCTGCAAGGCCACAGCGGCAATGACACGCTGCTGGGCGGCTCGGGACGGGACAATCTGGCCGGAGCAGAGGGGGCCGATTTCCTGAAGGGTCAGGACGGCGACGACAGCCTGCACGGCGGATCCGGAAACGACAAGCTGGAGGGCGGACAGGGCAATGACACGCTCAAGGGCGGAAATGGCGATGACGACCTGCGCGGCCATTCCGAGGCAGACAACCTGTTCGGCCACGCAGGCAATGACCGGCTGCGCGGCGACCACGGCAACGACATTCTTTATGGCGGCACCGGCGACGATACCCTGCTGGGTGGTTCGGGCGCGGATCGGCTGGACGGCGGGACGGGCCGTGATGTGCTGATCGGCGGTGATGGCAATGACACGTTGACCGGCGGCACGGAGGAGGACCGGTTCGTCTTCAGCGGCGGCTACGACGTCGTGACAGACTGGGCGCAGGACCTGCTGATCCTCGACCGGGCAGCCCTGGGACTGACAGTGTCGACGACAGTCGAAGACGTATTGGGCGACGCACTGGTCTATTCGAACGCGGTCGAATTGACTTTCGATGCCAGTTCGGTCGTGTTGCAGGGGGTGACCCAGCTGAGCGTGATCGAGGATTATGTCGACTTCGTCTGACCCGTCTGCCGACCGGTTCTTGTCGGATTTGAACGAATTGCGCGCCATCGGGGCGCGGGGCACGGGCGTGGTGCGGCGGGCTTTCGATACGGACGACGTGCGCGCCCGACTGTGGCTAACGGATAGGTTCGCGGACGCCGGGCTGACGCCTCGAATCGACCCCGCAGGCAACGTCTGGGGCCTGCGCGGTCGACTTCTGATGGGCAGCCACACTGATACGCAGCCCGAGGGTGGATGGCTCGACGGGGCCTTCGGCGTGATTGCAGCGTTGCAGGTGGCGCGGGAAAACCCCAACGTCTCGGTCGTGAGTTTTCAGGACGAGGAGGGACGGTTCGGCGCAACGACCGGATCTGAGATATGGTCTGGCGCGATGACGCCGGATCAGGCCGACGCGCTGAAAGATCTGGATGGCGTTGCTTTCGGCACAGCCCGCCAGGCCCTGCCAGCCACTGGCGGATTCCCTGACCCGACGCGGTTCGACGCCTATATCGAACCGCATATCGAACAGGGTCCGGTGCTGGATACCACAGGTCAGGTCGCGGGTATCGTGACCGCCATCGTCGGCCTGCGACAGGTGGAGGTCACGCTGGGCGGACAGCAGAACCATGCGGGCACGACGCCGATGGATATGCGCACCGATGCGCTGCGGGGCCTTTCGGACGCCGATTACGCGATACGCGACGCGCTGCGTGCCATCGTCACGCCGCGATCGGTCTGGACGATCGGTCATGTCGCGGTGCATCCGAATGCGCCCTCCGCCGTACCGGGCCGGGTCCGGTTCACGGTGCAGTGGCGCGACGCCGACACCCCTCGTCTGGACCGGATGGAGAAGGCGATCCGCACCGCCCTCGCGCAGATCGCGGCGGCAACTGGACTGTCGCTGACGATTTCCGCCACTGCCAGGTTGCCGCCCGCCGATATGGATGCGGGCCTGCGCTCCGCTCTTGCCGCCGCCGCCGATACCCATGCGCCCGGACGTTGGTGTAACATGCCGTCGGGTGCCCTGCACGACGCCACGAACGTCAGCCGACTGATGCCGGCCGGCATGTTGTTCGCCCCGTCGATCGGCGGCATCAGCCACGATTTCGCCGAAGACACCTCCGCCGACGATCTCGTCACCTGCCTGCACATCCTGAAAACCGCCGCCGCCACACTGACCTCCCGCCCCGTCAGATCGGCAGGGCGGTCGTGTCCTTGATGTCCTCCATCACGAAACTGGCCGAGATATCGGCCATCTGCACCCGCGAGATCAGCGCCTTGTAGAACCGGTCGTAGTCGGCGACGTCGCGCACCCGGACGCGCAGCACGTAATCCAGATCGCCGGTCATGCGGTGCGCGCCCTGAATTTCGGGCATGGCGGCCACAACCGTCTGAAACTTCGCCAGCCAGCTTGGATCATGCGCGCCGACCCGGATCAGGATCAGGACCGAGAGTCCCAGTCCCAGCCGCGCCGCGTCCAGATGTGCGACCCGTTCCCGGATCACACCCGCCTCCTCCAGCCGCCGTATGCGTCGCCAGCATGCATTGCGGGACAGGCTGACCCGTTCCGCAAGGGCGTCGAGACTTGGCGTCGTGTCAGTTTGCAACTGTCGAAGAATACGGCGATCAGTTTCGTCTATATTATGATCCATACGTGGGATTATTTTCTAAATTTCCCGCATCCTGCAAGGCAATCTTGGATAATTTCACGCCGTGAACCATTCATATTGCACGGAATCGGTTCAGTTTCGGAGGCCACCATGACCCAAATCGCCCTTTTCATCCGCGGATTTCAGGATCATCCGGCCTCGGTCAACGAAAGCTATTTCGGGCACATGCGCTTTGCGCTCTGGTTCGCCGGAACGCTGTTTCTGGCCGGGGCGGCGGCACTGATCCATGCCTTCGTGCCGCCGCTGTGCGAAACGACGGCCAGCCGCAAGATCAAGGCGCTGCATGCCCGCATCGAGGCTCGTCACTGAACTCCGGACGGAAGTCGGCAACCCCGCCCGTCAGCCCCAGACCACGTCACCCAGGAAAATATACCCGGCCCCATAGATTGTCTTGATCAGCGCCGGGTTTTTCGGGTCTTCGCCCAACTTGGCGCGCAGGCGCGAAATGCGGACATCCATCGCACGGTCGAAACTGTCACCCGCCGCCCCTCCCAGCGCTTCCTGCATCTCGGCACGTGACAGAAGACGGCGCGGGCGGTCGAGGAAGAGCCGCAGAATTTCCGCCTCGGCCTGACTGAACGCCGCCTCGCCGCCCTCGACCAGATCGGTCGGCCCGGTCAGTGTGAACCGGTCGAAATCTGCCGTGAAACCACCAAACCGCGCCATGCGGCGGCTGGGCGGCGACGGCGGCTTCCGCAGACGGGCGCGGATACGGGCGATGATCTCGGCCGGCTCGAAGGGTTTTACGACATAATCGTCGGCCCCCAGCTCCAATCCGGTGATCCGATCCTGCACCTGCGCCCGACCGGAGATGATGATGATCGCCGCGCCGCCTTCCAGCGCCAGCCGCGACACGACCGCCAGTCCGTCGCGGTCCGGCAGGCCCAGATCGACAAGGCAGACGTCCGGGCCATGGCCCGGTGGCGCGTTGCGCAAGGCGGCTTCGAAGGCCTCGGCGCGGGCATAGGTGGCGGGTTGCATTCCCGCGGCTTCGACCGCATCGGCCAACAGGGTGCGGATTGCAGGATCGTCATCCAGAATGGCAATGCGCGCGGTCACGGAAGCGCCGCCGCAAGCTGATCGATCGAGAAGGGTTTGCGCAGAACAGGCCAACCGGCGGCGGCTTCGCGATAGAGCGGCGCATCGACCGGCAGCGAGGTCATCAGGGCCGTCGCAAGCCCTCTCGCCCGCGCGGCGCGCGCCAGGTCGAGGCCCGTATCGCGTGATTTCAGCATGATGTCCGACAGCACGAGACCTATGCCGTCGATGTCCAGCAACCCCAGTGCCTCGTCCACCGTCGCGGCTTCCAGCACCGAATGACCGGCCGCCACCAGTTGATCACGCACGGCTTCGCGGATGTGCGGCGCGTCCTCGACCAGCAGAACGACCATCGGGGCAGGTCCGGCAGGCGGATGCCGCAGGGGCAGGCGCAAGGTGACCTGCGCGCCACCGCCGGGCGCGGCTCCAAGCCGCGTATGTCCACCCGCCAGTTTCACCACGTCATAAACCATCGACAGGCCAAGGCCGGTGCCATCCTCGCCCTTTTCGGTAAAGAACGGCTGCAATCCCTGGTCCAGCGCCTGCGGGCTGAACCCCGGTCCGGTATCGGTCACCGTGACCTCGATCCAGATATCGCGCAGAGCACGGGCGGTCAGGGTGATCGTACCGGGGCCGGGTGCGATAGCATCGCGGGCATTCAGAATCAGATTCAACGCCGCATCGCGCAACGCCTCAGGGTCCAGAAGGACCGGGGCGTCCAGACCGATGACCGACCAATCCAGCGTCACGCCATCCGGCAGGGATGCGCCGCCCAGCACCGCAACCTCGGCCAGAAACGCATGCAGGTCGGTGGCGCGGGGTCTCAGGTCGCGGGGACCGGACAGTCCCGCGATCTGACGCGTCAGCACGCCGCCGCGGGTGGCGGCCACGCCGATGGCAGCAACGGATTGCTGCGCGGCCGGGGGCAGGTCCATATGGCTCAGCTTGTCCTTCAGGCCCAGAATTACCGTCAGAAGGTTGGCAAAATCATGCGCCATGCCGCTGGTGAGTTGCGCGGCGACCTGACGGCCCGCAGCCTGCGACAGCGCGGCGCGGGCTTGCGCCTCCTCGGTGATATCGACCGACAGGGCATAGACTCCGGTCACGGTATCGTCCTCGACATCGGGGGTGAAACTGATGCGGATACGGCGGGACGATGGCGCATGGGTGACTTCGAACACCGATGCTTCGCCGGACAGGGCGCGGGTCAGATGCGGCTCGACCGTGGCATAGGTCGACGGGCTCAGCGCCTCGTCCATCCGCAACCCGATGATGTCGGACCGCGAACCGGGCATCACCGCACCCAGCCGCCGGTTCGAAAAGGTATAGCGCCGGTCGCGGTCCAGCCGCGCGATATGGGCGGGCAGCATTTCGGTCGTCAGCTGGATGCGGGCGGCCATCTCGGTCGCCTCGCGCCGCGCTTCGGTCAGGGCGGCGTTGGTGGCGGCAAGCTGGCGGTTGGCCTGGGCCAGTTCCTCGTGCCGGGTGATCAACTGATCCGACAGCACCTCGGACCGAGCACGCAGCAGGCGCTCCTGCGCGCGGGCGGCGGTAATATCGGTATAGACGGTGACCCACCCGCCCTGCGGCAAGGGCGAGCCTTCGACCGCGATCACCTGCCCGTTGGGACGCGCGCGCTCCATGTAATGCGGCTCGAACGCGCGGGCCTGCGCAATCCGCTCGGCCAGCATCGCTTCCAGATCGGGCGTCGGGCCGTATTCGCCGCGCTCCAGAAGAAACCGGATCGTGTCGGCAAAATCCGCGCCGGGCCGGGTCAATTCTTCGGGCAGATCGAACATCGTTGCGAACATGCGGTTGCAGACCGCAAGCCGCAGATCGGCATCATAGATCGACAGGGCCTGCCCGATCAGGTTCAGCCCCGCTTGCGTCAGGCGCGTGGTGGTGGCTTTGCGGTCGGTCATGGGCACCCTCTGACCACGACGGTATCACGGGGGCCGGACACGGCAAGGCCGCACGCGACGACAGCATGTCGTTACAATTCGTTAGAATCGGGAAACACCATTGAAGGAATCACCGTGGATGGTGGCATCGGAGGCCGCGTTTCGTCAGGACCGCGGAGGGAGGACGACCGACATGACCGACCTGCACACGATTCCGGAGTTTCTGGACCGGAACGCGACGGCCTTTGCCGATGCGCCCGCCTATCGCGAGAAAGAATTCGGCATCTGGCAGCAATGGACCTGGGATCAGGCCCGCACCGAGATCGAAGAGATGGCGCTTGGCCTGATCTCCCTCGGTCTGGAGATCGGCGAGCATGTCGCCGTCATCGGACGCAACCGTCCGCAGCTTTATATGTCGATGGTCGCCGTGCAATGCGCCGGGGCGATCCCGGTGCCGCTCTATCAGGACGCAGTGGGCGAGGAGATCGCCTATGTGCTGGGTCACTGCAGCGCCAAGTTCGTCATCGCCGCCGATCAGGAGCAGGTCGACAAGGTCGAGGAGGTCCGCGACCGGATCGAGGGGCTGCGCCACATCCTGTATCTGGACGGTCGCGGATTGCGCAAATACGACCACAGCGTCATGTCGTCCATCGCCACCCTGCGCGAAGCAGGGCGCACTGCCGACCGCGCCGAAATGGACCGTCGCCGGGCGCAGCAGACCGGCGCCACAACCTGCGTGATGCTCTACACCTCCGGCACGACGGGCAAACCCAAGGGCGTCGTGCTGAGCCATGACAATATCGTGTCGACCGCACTTGCCTCCAGCGGGTTTGACCACCTGCGCCAGACCGACGACGTGCTGGCCTATCTGCCGATGGCCTGGGTCGGGGATTTCATCTTTTCCATCGGGCAGGCCATGGTCACCGGGTTCTGCGTCAACTGCCCCGAGAGCGCCGACACCACGATGCAGGACCTGCGCGAAATCGGTCCGACCTATTACTTCGCCCCGCCCCGCGTGTTCGAGACGCAACTGACCAACGTGATGATCCGGATGGAGGACGCCTCGAAGATCAAGAAGGCGATGTTCGACCACTTCATGGCGCATGCCAAAGGGGTCGGACCCCGGCTTCTGGACGACGAGCCTGTCGGCCTGTTCGACCGGATGAAATATCGTCTGGGTGAATTGCTGGTGTTCGGGCCGCTGAAGAACACGCTGGGCCTGAGCCGGGTGCGTGTCGGCTATACCGCGGGCGAAGCGATCGGGCCGGAACTGTTCGATTTCTATCGCTCGATCGGGATCAATCTGAAACAGCTTTACGGTCAGACCGAAGCCTCGGTCTTCATCACCCAGCAGAAGGACCACGAAGTCCGCTCCGACACGGTCGGCACGCCGACACCCGGCGTCGAGTTGAAAATCGCGGAAAGCGGGGAAGTCTTCTATCGCTCGCCCGGCAGCTTCGTCGAATACTACAACAACCCCGAAAGCACCGCCTCCACCAAGGACGCCGAAGGCTGGGTCGCGACCGGCGACGCCGGTTTCATCGAACCGGACACCGGCCACCTGCGGATCATCGACCGCGCCAAGGACGTCGGCAAGATGGCGAACGGCGCGCTGTTCGCGCCCAAGTTTGTCGAAAACAAGCTGAAGTTCTATCCCGACATCTACGAGGCCGTGGTCTTCGGCAACACCCGCGACCGCTGCGTCGCCTTCATCAACATCGACCTGACCGCCGTCGGCAACTGGGCCGAGCGCAATAACATCGCCTATGCCTCCTATCAGGAACTGGCGCAGCACCCCCGCGTGCTGGCCACGATCACGGCCCACGTCGAGGCGGTGAACAAATCCGTCGCCGAAGACGACATGCTGGCGGGCTGTCAGATCCACCGCTTCCTTGTCCTGCACAAACAACTCGACGCCGACGACGACGAGATGACGCGCACCCAGAAGGTCCGCCGCCGGATCATCGAGGAGAAATACGCCGACCTGATCGAAGGCCTCTATGGCGATGTGGGCGAGGTCTATACCGAGACGGACGTGACCTACGAGGACGGCCGCAAGGGCAAGATCAAGGCAACCGTGAAGATGTGCGACGCGGCGGTCGTGCCGGTGACGGGCAAGGCGTTGGAGGCGGCGGAGTGACCTTGCTTCCGACCGATTTAGTAGCCCAAACTACCCCCTATGTGGCACACAAGTTGGATCATGGCACGATCACTCGATCTGTTCGAGAAGATCGGGGATGTGCTATCCTTATTCAGGGTTGCGATTCCGCTCGGCGCAATCGCGCTGGGCCTGCCGTTTCTGTCGATGCCGTTCGGCATGAAGATGGGGGTTGTTTGGATATTGATCCCGGTTCTAGACGCAACGGGAAGTGCGGTTCGAAACGGCTTCTTTGCTTTTGTCGTCCCAACGGAACAAGAGGTTTTCAGGATGATGCGATTGAGCATCCCATTCGTTGCGCATGTCTTCGGGTTACTCCTCGCGTCGTCAATTCGGATGGCTGGCAAGAGCGGTCTTCTGGAGAACGGAAGCGATCTTCTTCCTCCGATCTGACCTCTGGTCACGTAGCGGCCCACGGAATGGGAATTACTTCAGCGCGGGTGGGTGAAGGGTTGACTGCAGCCCTACGGAGAACACCATGCTAGACACCGACACCATCACCACCCCCGACGGCCGCACCATCGGCGGCACGGTCATGGACCTGCGCAACATCACGCTGCGCTTTGGCGGGGTCGAGGCGATCAAGGACATTTCCTTCGATATCCGCGAGGGCGAGATCCGTGCCATCATCGGGCCGAACGGGGCGGGCAAGTCGTCGATGCTCAACGTGATCTCCGGCTTCTACGTCCCGCAGGAAGGGGAGGTCTGGTATCGCGGCAAGCTGCGTCCGAAAATGAAGCCTTACGAGGTCGCGCAGCAGGGCATCGCGCGGACGTTCCAGAACATCGCCCTGTTCGAGGGCATGTCGGTTCTGGACAACGTCATGACCGGACGGCTGGGCCACATGAAGACCAATATGCTGAGTCAGGCGATCTGGTGGGGTCGCGCGGCGAAGGAAGAAACCGAGAACCGGGCGGCGGTTGAAAGGGTCATTGATTTCCTTGAAATTCAAGCGATTAGAAAAACCCCGGTGGGCCGCCTGCCCTATGGCCTGAAGAAGCGCGTCGAACTGGCCCGCGCGCTGGCCGCCGAACCCAGCCTGCTGCTGCTGGACGAACCGATGGCCGGCATGAACGTCGAGGAGAAGGAGGACATGTCCCGTTTCATCCTCGACGTGAACGATGAATTCGGCACCACGATCGCCCTGATCGAACACGACATGGGCGTCGTCATGGACCTGTCGGACCGGGTCGTCGTGATGGATTACGGCCGCAAGATCGGTGACGGCACACCTGACGAAGTGCGCAACAATCAGGCCGTGATCGACGCCTATCTGGGGGTCGCGCATGACTGAGCGATGTGCCGCGCGCGGCGGCAAACTCCACGCCCTGTTTCTTGCATCTGATCCCGATCTGGAAAGCTGAGGAAAACCATGCCCGACCAACTGCTCTTCGGAATGGAAGTCGCCCTGAACGGCCTGATGGCGGGCGTGATGTATGCGCTCGTCGCCCTCGGATTCGTGCTGATCTTCAAGGCGTCCGGTATTTTCAACTACGCTCAGGGCGTCATGGCTCTGTTTGCCGCGATGACGCTGGTGGGCATCCAGAACGGACAGGTGCCGTTCAGCTATCTCATCAACGCGATCTTCGGCACCGATATCCAGTATTTCGGATGGCAGGCCCCGGCCCTGCTGGCGATTCTGCTGACCGTGGTGGTGATGGCGGGCTTCGCGTGGCTGGTGAATCGCTATATCTTTTCGCACCTCGTGAACCAGGAACCGATCATCCTGTTCATGGCGACCATCGGCCTCGCGTATTTCCTCGAAGGCGTCGCCGACCTGATGTGGGGGTCCGAGATCAAGAAGCTGGACGTCGGCCTGCCGCAGGGCATCAACGACTGGATCGACCAGACCACGTTCGAGGCCTTCGGCTACGGCTTCTTCATCGACAATCTGGATATCGTGGCGACGATCATCGCGGCACTGCTGGTCGCGGGTCTGGTGCTGTTCAGCCAATACACCAAGCAGGGCCGCGCCTTGCGGGCCGTGGCCGACGATCACCAGGCCGCGCTCAGCGTGGGCATTTCGCTCAACTTCATCTGGGTGCTGGTCTGGTCCATCGCGGGCTTCGTGGCACTGGTCGCTGGCATCATGTGGGGCGCGAAATCCGGTGTGCAGTTCTCGCTGTCGCTGATCGCGCTCAAGGCGCTTCCGGTCCTGATGCTGGGCGGGTTCACGTCGATCCCCGGTGCCATCGTCGGCGGGTTGATCATTGGTGTCGGCGAGAAGCTGTTCGAATTCCTGATCGGCGCGCCGTTCCTTGGCGGCGCGACCGAGAACTGGTTCGCCTATGTGCTGGCGCTGGTTTTCCTGGTGTTCCGTCCGCAGGGCCTGTTCGGGGAGAAGATCATTGAGAGGGTTTGAGGCGGTGGGTCCTATCGACACGACGGACAAAACGACAATTGCAGAATGGGTGACGCCCATCGATGGGGGATGCCATGCTCTACCGTGAAGCCGGAGACTTCAAAACCTCCTACCCTGCCGACAATCAGACCTTCCCGATCAAGTTCGACCGTTGGGGTTACTGGGTCATTCTGGCGTTTGCCATCTTCGTCGTCCCCTTTCTGGTCAACGATTACTGGGCCAGCTCGCTGCTGGTGCCGTTCCTGATCTATGCCATCGCCGCGCTCGGCCTGAACATCTTGGTCGGTTACTGCGGGCAGGTGTCGCTGGGGACCGGCGGGTTCATGGCCGTCGGGGCTTATTCGTCCTACAAATTCATGACCGCGTTTCCGTGGATGGATATGTTCACCGTCACGCTGCTGTCGGGCCTCGTCACTGCCGCCGTCGGCGCGCTGTTCGGCCTGCCGTCCCTGCGGATCAAGGGGTTCTACCTCGCCGTCGCCACGCTGGCCGCGCAGTTCTTCCTCGTCTGGCTCTTCAATAAGGTGCCGTGGTTCTACAACTACTCCGCCTCCGGACAGATCAGCGCGCCGGAGCGCAGCGTCTTCGGCATTACCGTCACCGGACCGAACACCGAGGCCTGGGCGCAATATGCCTTCTCCCTCGTGTTCGTGATCGTCCTTGCATGGGTCGCGCGCAATCTGACGCGCGGCACGATGGGGCGCAAATGGATGGCGATCCGCGACATGGACATCGCCGCCGAAATCATCGGAGTGAATCCGCTGCGCGCCAAACTGTCGGCCTTCGCGGTGTCGTCGTTCTTCATCGGCGTGTCGGGCGCGCTATTCTTCACGATCTATCTGGGTGCGGTCGAGGTGGGTGAGGCTTTCGGCATCCAGAAATCGTTCCTCGTGCTGTTCATGGTCATCATCGGCGGGCTTGGCTCTATCTTCGGCAGTTTCGCGGGCGCTGCGTTTCTCGTGCTGTTGCCGGTCGTGCTCAAGCTGGTCGGCGTCGATCTGCTGGGCTGGCCCACCGACATCGTGGCACATCTGAATCTGGTGATCGTCGGCGCGCTGATCGTGTTCTTCCTGATCGTGGAGCCGCACGGGCTGGCGCAGATATGGCGCGTGACGAAGGAAAAACTGAGATTGTGGCCCTTCCCGCATTGACGGGCCGGGTCATTGAGAAGGCGGGCTAGATCCCGCCCGTGAATATCGGAACCTTAGGGAGGATACACCGATGAAACTTTTGACTTTGACCGTTGCGGCCATGATGGCCGCGACCCCGGTGATGGCGCAACTCGTGTTTCCGTCGCTCAGCTATCGCACCGGCCCCTATGCGGCGGGCGGCATCCCGTTCGCGGATGGCTATGCCGACTACTTCACTTTGCTGAACGAACGCGATGGTGGCATCGGCGGCGTGCCGACGCGGGTCATCGAATGCGAAACCGGCTACAACACCGAAAAAGGTGTGGAATGCTACGAGTCGACCAAGGGCGAAGGCGCGCTTGTCTATCAGCCGCTGTCGACCGGCATCACCTATCAGCTGATCCCCAAGACCGCCGCCGACGGCATCCCGATGCACACGATGGGATATGGCCGCACCTCGGCCGCGAACGGCGAAGTGTTCAACAACATCTTCAACTATCCGGCCAACTACTGGGACGGCGCGTCGATCGCGATCAACTACCTGTTGTCCGAAAATGACGGCAGCCTGGAAGGCAAGAAGATCGCGCTGCTCTACCACAACTCCGCCTATGGCAAGGAGCCGATCCGGACGTTGCAGGAGCTCTCGGTCAAACATGGGTTCGAACTGACCGAATTGCCCGTCGACCACCCCGGTCAGGAGCAGAAGTCCCAGTGGCTGCAAATCCGTCGCGAACAGCCCGATTACGTCATCATGTGGGGCTGGGGCGTCATGAACCAGGTCGCCATCCAGGAAGCCGCGAACATCCGTTATCCGATGGATCAGTTCATCGGCAACTGGTGGGCCGGGTCCGAAAACGACGTGCTGCCGGTGGGCGACGCCGCCGATGGCTACAAGGCGCTGGCGATGCACAATGTCGGCACAGATTTTCCGATCTTCGCCGATCTGGAGCAATATGTGACCGGCGCGGGCAAGGCGGCGGGCAACGGCGATCAGGTCGGAACGGTCCTGTACAACCGGGGCTTCTACGCCGCGATGCTGGCCGCCGAGGCGGTGAAGAAAGCGCAGGAAATCCATGGCGAACCGAACATTACTCCCGCCATGATGCGCGACGGGATGGAGGCGCTGGTCATCGACGAGGCGCTGATGGAAAGCCTGGGCATGCCGAACTTCGGGCCTGCGTTCACGGTGTCCTGCCAGGACCACGGCGGATCGGGTCAGGGCAAGGTGCAGCAATGGGATGCATCGGCCAAGGAATGGAAGATCATTACCGACTGGATCGAATCCGACGCATCGGTGATCGACCCGCTGATTGCCGAAGATTCCGCCGCCTATGCCGCGGAAAACAACGTCGACCTGGCCTGCCAGTAATGTGACCTGTCCCGGCCCGGTGTTCGCATCGGGCCGGGGCCTGGACTGAAACCATCGCCTTGTTCCCCAGACCCCGTGCGGGCCCCGGCAATGACGCGAGGGAGACCTTTGATGCCCGATACCCAACTCGATGCGAAACCCGACCCCGCGACCGAACCGGCCACCGAAGACGCGCTGCTGGAGGTCAACAATATCGAGGTGATCTACAACCACGTGATCCTCGTGCTGAAGGGTGTGTCACTTTCTGTTCCCAAGGGCGGCATCACCGCGCTTCTGGGCGGCAATGGCGCGGGCAAGACGACGACGCTCAAGGCGATATCCAACCTTCTGCGGTCGGAACGCGGCGACGTCACCAAGGGCTCGATCCTCTACAAGGGCGATCGCATCCAGGGTCTGTCGCCCGCCGATCTGGTCGAGCGTGGCGTCATTCAGGTGATGGAGGGCCGTCACTGCTTCGAGCATCTGACGATCGAGGAAAACCTGCTGACCGGGGCTTACACCCGGCGCGACGGCGGCAAGGCGACCGCCGACGATCTGGAGATGGTCTACGACTATTTCCCCCGTCTGCGCGAACGCCGCAAATCGCAGGCCGGCTATACCTCGGGCGGCGAACAGCAGATGTGCGCCATTGGCCGCGCCATGATGGCACGCCCCGAAATGATCCTGCTGGACGAGCCGTCGATGGGCCTTGCCCCGCAGCTGGTGGAACAGATCTTCGGCATCGTGAAACGCCTCAACGAAGAACAGGGCGTGACTTTTCTGCTGGCCGAACAGAACACCAATGTTGCGCTGCGGTTCGCGCACTACGGCTATATTCTGGAATCGGGCCGCATTGTCATGGACGGCCCTGCGGCAGACCTGCGCGAAAACCCGGACGTCAAGGAATTCTACCTCGGCATGTCGGACGAGGGGCGCAAGTCCTTCCGCGATGTGCGCTCCTATCGCCGTCGCAAACGGTGGCTGTCATGAGGGCTTTCGTCGGCCTCTCGGTGCCCACCGAATGGATCGGGCCGCTGGTCACTGCACAGGGCCGGATGCGCGGCGGCAACAGGGTCGCGCCCGACGATCTGCACGTGACACTGGCCTTTCTGGACGACCAGCCCGAGCAACGGCTGGAGGCGCTGAGCGACACTCTGTCGGCCAAGCGGCTGGCTGCCGCGACCCTGCGCCCCTTGGCCTTTGCCGCGCTGGGGGCGCGCAAACCGCGTGCGGTCGTGCTGGACCTGATGCCCGGTGCCGATCTGACCGCCCTGCGCGAGACCGTCCGCAATGCCGCCCGCAGCGCCGGAATCGACCTGCCGTGCGAACGCTTCCGCCCGCACGTGACGCTGGTGCGCTTTCCCAATTCGGCTCCGTCCGAGACGTCCGACCTGCCCGCGACGATATCCCGCCTCGGCGTGCCGTCCATGCCGCAGGCCCCTGTGACGGGTGCCATGCTCTGGTCGTCCGTTTTGACACCAAGGGGCCCGATCTATGAACCGCTCGCGGCCTACCCGCTGAGGGCGGCATGACGCACGATTGCATTGGACCCTTCTGCCGCCGCAAGCCGTTGACCTTCGGAACATATCGGAGGTCCACTTGCTGAAACCGCTTGCCCGACGCGCGGCCCGTCTTGTCGAATCCGGACTTGAGCGGATCGGCGACCGCGACGATTCCGAACCTGTCCTCGAACCCTATCTCGGCTATGCCACGCCCGAAGGCGTCGTGCTGCGCGGTCGGGTTCTGAGCCATCTGCGGCGGAGCGAGCCGGATGCGGAGCAATCTAGGTGGACCAACCTGCGCCAGATGGTGAATCTGTTCGTCACCGACGAAGTGGCTGACGTCCCTGTCACCGGCGCCGGCGTCACCGCGACATCGGATGCCGAAGGTTATGTCCGGCTGATCGTGCAGGGCGACTTCGCCCCAGGCTGGGTCGATGTGCCGCTGGCCATCGCGGGCCAGCCTCCGGTCCCGTTTCCCGCCCGCATCCCCGCGCCCGATGCCGACTACATGATCCTCTCGGATATCGACGACACGATGATCCAGACCGGCGCGCATTCACTGGCCCGAAACCTCTGGACGACCTTCACCGGTTCCGCCCTGACGCGACAGGTGCATGATGACGCCCTCGCGCTGATGACCACTCTGGTCGATGGGGGGCGCAACCCGGTGTTCTACGTCTCATCCAGCCCCTGGAACCTGCATGATTTTCTCGACAGTCTGTTCGCGCGCGAAGGCGTGCCCAAGGGTCCGATGTTCCTGCGCGACCTTGGCCTGACGGACGAGGGTGTCGGCGCAAGCCACCTGACGCACAAGGGCGCGGCGATCGACACCTTGCTGGCTGTGAACCCGGACCTTCCCGCCTATCTGATGGGCGATTCCGGACAACAGGACGCCATCGTCTACCGCGATGTGATCGCCCGCCATCCGGGTCGCATCCGCGGCGTGGCATTGCGCGAACCGGCACCGGGCGTAGGTGCCGACGATATGGCCGCCTTCGCGGCGATCGAAGCGGCGGGTGTTCCGTGCTTTCACGCGCCCAGCTTCGACGGAGCATTGCGGTATTGGGGGGTGGAATGAGCCATTACGACGATCTGGAAACCCGTTCGACGGACGCGCGACACGCCGCCCAGCTGAACGCCTTGAGGACACAGTTGGACCGGGTGGCAAGGATACCCGGAAGCCACCTGTCGGATATGGATATCCGGGACCTGTCGGACCTGTCCAGACTGCCCGTCCTGCGCAAAGCGCAATTGTCCGGATGGCAGACCGGACAGCCCCCGTTCGGCGGTCTGCACGTCGGCGACGTGGCGCATGTGTTCCAGTCGCCCGGCCCGATCTACGAACCCGGCGGCATCACCCATGACTGGTGGCGCATGGGTCGCTTCCTGCACGCCTGCGGCATCGGACCCTCCGACACCGTGCAGAACTGCTTCGGCTATCATCTGACCCCCGCCGGAATGATCTTCGAAAGCGGCGCGCGCGCCGTCGGGGCGCGGGTCCTGCCCGCCGGCACCGGCCAGACCGACCTTCAGGTCAGGGCCGCGAAGGACATCGGCTGCACCGCCTATGCGGGCACGCCGGACTACCTGAAGGTGATCCTCGACCGGGCGGATGAGATGGGCGAGACGCTCGCCTTCACGCGCGCCGCGGTCGGCGGAGGGGCGCTGTTCCCGTCGCTCCGACAGGAATATGCCGACCGGGGCATCGCCTGCCTGCAATGCTATGCCACCGCCGATCTGGGCAATATCGCCTATGAAAGCCATGCCATGGACGGCATGATCGTCGATGAAGGCGTTATCCTCGAAATTGTCCGCCCCGGCACCGGCGATCCCGTCGCGCCCGGCGAGGTCGGCGAAGTCGTCGTCACCACGCTGAACCCCGATTATCCGCTGATCCGCTTCGCCACCGGCGATCTGAGCGCGATGATGGACGGCACCTCCCCCTGCGGGCGCACGAATGTCCGCATCAAGGGCTGGATGGGCCGCGCCGATCAGACCGCCAAGATCAAGGGCATGTTCGTTCGCCCCGAACAGGTCGCCGAACTGGTCGCCCGCCATCCCGAGATCCGCGCCGCCCGCGTCACCGTTACCCGCGAGGGCGAGATGGATGCGATGGATATCGCCATCGAGGCCGATGACGGTGACCCGCGCGCATGGGGCGAAAGCGTGGCCCAGACCCTGAAGCTGAAGGGCCGTATCAGCCGCGTCGACACGCTGCCGAACGACGGAAAAGTCATTGACGACAAACGGGAATATGGCTGACGCGCCGACGCCGCCCTGCACATGCTGCTTTCCTTTGCCCGTTACTCGGATAGATGTAGCCGCTATGGACACATAGTCCGATCAAGGGGATGGCGGTGTCCAAGCCAAAAGAACTGATTGTCGTCGGCTGGATGGAGAGGGTCGGTCTGCCGAAACTCGGTCTGCCCGACATCGCGGCCAAGATCGACACCGGCGCACGGACTTCTGCGCTTCATGCCGACCGGATCGAACCTTTCGAGCGCGACGGCCAGCCCTGGGTCCGGTTTCGCGTGCGCCATGCCCGTGCGAAAATCGGCGCAACGCTGGAACACCCGATTCACGACACGCGCGATATCAAGAATACCAGCGGCGTGCCCGAAACCCGCTATGTCATCCGCACCGACCTTCTGATCGCGGGTCACACCTGGCGGATCGACCTGTCTCTGACCGACCGGTCCAACATGCGCAGCGCGATGATCGTCGGACGCACCGCGCTGAATGCCCATAATGTGGCCGTGCACACCCGCCGGACCCGATTGAAGACAGACCCAAACCTTGCGCCCAGGCGGCGCGGAAAGGCAGTCCAATGAAAATCGCCATGATGGCTCGTAACGCCAATCTCTATTCCCACCAGCGCCTGAAGGAAGCCGCCGAGAAACGCGGCCACGAATTGCACATCATCAACACGCTGCGCTGCTACATGAACATCGCCAGCCGCCGCCCCGAGATGTATTACAACGGCGAGAAACTCGAAGGCTTCGACGCCGTTATCCCGCGGATCGGCGCGTCGATCACGTTCTACGGTCTCGCCGTTCTGCGCCAGTTCGAGATGATGGGCGTCTATCCCCTCAACGAATCCGTCGCCATCGGGCGCTCGCGCGACAAGCTCCGCTCGATGCAGCTACTGGCGCGGGATGGCATCGGCCTTCCGGTGACGACCTTCGCCCACGACCCGAAACAGACCGAGGAGGTGCTGGCCCTTGCCGGCGGGGCGCCACTGGTCATCAAGCTGCTGGAAGGCACCCAAGGCCTCGGCGTCGTTCTGGCCGACACCGACCGCTCCGCCAAATCCGTGATCGAGGCGTTCCGCGCCACCAATACCAACATCCTGATCCAGGAGTTCATCAAGGAAGCGGGCGGCACCGACATCCGCGCCCTCGTCGTCGGCGGCAAGGTCATCGCGGCGATGAAGCGGACCGGTGCCGAAGGCGAATTCCGCTCCAACCTGCACCGTGGCGGGTCGGCCGCCGTCATCAAGCTGACGCCCGAGGAACGCTCAACCGCGATCCGCTCGGCCAAGTCCATGGGGCTGCAGGTCTGCGGCGTCGACATGCTGCGCGCCAACCACGGCGCGGTCGTGATGGAGGTCAATTCCTCTCCCGGCCTCGAAGGCGTCGAAAACGCCACCGGCATCGATATCGCGGGCAAGATCATCGAACATCTGGAAAAGGTCGCCAAGCCCGGTGCCACCAAGACCAGGGGCAAGGGCTGACATGCCGCGCGCGCCTTTCGCCATCGGCGAACACTCCGTCGCACCGGGCGGGCGCGCCACGATCGACCTGCCCGTCAGCCACCTGTCGGACCACACGCCGGTTTCGATGTCGGTCCATGTCATTCACGGCAAGTCCGAAGGACCGGTCGTCTTCGTCAGCGCGGGTATCCACGGCGACGAGGTTATCGGGGTGGAAATCGTGCGCCGCCTGTTGCGTGCGACGGCACGCAAGGCCGTCAAGGGCACGCTGATCGTCATTCCCATCGTCAATGCTTTCGGTTTCATGAACCACTCGCGCTATCTGCCCGACCGCCGCGATCTGAACCGCAGCTTTCCCGGCAGTCCCGCAGGCTCGCTCGCCTCGCGTCTGGCGCATCTGTTCCTGACCGAGATCGTCGCGCGGTCGGACTTCGGCATCGACCTGCACTCGGCGGCTGTCCATCGCACCAACCTGCCGCAGATCCGCATTTCACCCGACAATCCGGTGACCATGGATCTGGCGCAGGTCTTCGGCGCGCCGGTCATCCTGCAATCGCCCCTGCGCGACGGGTCCCTGCGCGGCGCGGCGAAGGCGATGGGCAAGGATATCCTGCTCTACGAGGCGGGCGAGGGCCTGCGCTTCGACGAACATTCCGTGCGTGCGGGCGTCGCGGGCATCCTGCGGGTGCTGGGCTACAAGGGCATGGTCGGCGGGCGCGGCATCGCTGCGGCCACCACGCCGCCGCAGGTGTGCACCGCGTCGAAATGGCTGCGCGCGCCCTCCGGCGGCCTGCTGCGGGTTTTCAAACGCGACGGCGACGTCGTCGCCGCGGGCACCGTCCTCGCCGCCGTCTCGGATCCGTTCGGACGCGAGGAACGCGAGATCGAGGCCCCTTTCGACGGCATCATCGTCGGCCGCGCCGTGATGCCGGTCGTCAACGAGGGCGACGCGGTGTTCCACCTCGCCCGCGTCGCCTCGGTCGCCCACGCCGAGACCGCCGTCGACGGCCTGACCGCCCAGATGGCCGACGACCCGCTGTTCGACGAAGACGAGATCATTTGAGGCCAATGAACGCTCTCAAGCGTCCGAACCCCGGTTGCCACCAGCGATGCGCGATTCCGTCGCCAAGTGTGCGCAAGGGCCGGTTAGAGCCCGTAATGACTGATGCTGCGGGTCGCACCAATGTCTTGTTTTATGTAGAGGGAGTGACAGAGGGTTACTCGCAGAACTAACGGGTCAGCAGAACTCTCCTACCGCGTCCGCCTCCGTGTTCAGGACACCGGATGCCAGACATTCAAAGGCCGCGATGGCCTTGGGCAAGGTTGCGCGGGCATTATCGCTGGCGGCAACCCAGAGCGCCGCGTTGAGGGCGACACCGTTCAACAGCCGAGCAAGCGCTTCGATGTCAATGGCTTTGATCCGACCGTCAGCGGCGAGGTCGCGCAATGTCGCAATAGTAGCTTGCAGACAGCGGTTTTGGCTCGGCCATTGTGACGGGTCACCAAGGACAGCCGGGCCATCCAGCAGCACAATGCGCTGCACTTCCGGCTCAAGCGCCATCTCGATGTAGGCCGCACCCTCGGCCATGAGACCCTTCCAGCCGCCACCGGCTTTCTCACCGGCAGCTTGCGCCTTGGCTGCCATGGCTGTGTCAATCTGGTCCACCACAGCCGCCATCAGACCCTGTTTGTCACCGAAGTTGTGATAGAGTGCGCCACGCGTCAGACCGGCCTCCGCAGTCAGTTCGTCCATAGAGGCCGCAGAAAATCCCTTCTCGGCGAACGCTTTCCGGCCCGCTGCAATGAGTTTCTCGCGCGTCTCTTCCATCTTTTCGGCTCGGGTCTTGCTAGCCACTGGTTGCCTCCTTTTACATACGTAGCGCACGCCACTTGACATACGAGATGTATATGAGTAGCTCCACATACGCATCGTATTTGAAAGCGGTGAACGAATCCATACCAGACATGAGAGGTCCCCATGGCACTCAACAACGAAGCAATTTTTCCGGCCAGCCCCAACCGGCACGCGCTATATGAGCAGCACGGCTACTCGGCCGCGATCAAATCGGGTGATCTGGTCTTCGTCTCCGGCCAGGTCGGCAGCCGCGAAGACGGCTCGCCCGAACCTGATTTTAAGAAACAGGTCGCGCTTGCTTTTGATAATCTGAAGGCCGTTCTGAAAGCTGCAGGCTGCACCACTGATGACATCGTCGACGTGACCACCTTCCACACCGATCCGGAAATCCAGTTCGGTGACATCATGGAAGTCAAAGCCTCCGTCTTCGATCAGGCTCTCTACCCGAACTGGACCGCTATTGGCGTCAAATGGCTCGCCGGGTTCGATTTCGAGATCAAGGTCATCGCCCGCGCGCCTGCCGCGTAACCGGGAAAGCCGCGTCCCGCTGCGCTGAGAACGCGCGGCGGAAGGCAAGTCGCAACCCGCACGTCGCCGCGCCCGATATTATCCGCAATGCAAGGACTGCCGTCATGTATCGCCCCTAAAACTTCGCCAAAGATCGGCTAAACGTGCTGGTCAAAGCCATCAAAGCGGGCATTCGTGCAAACGCAGCGAGTGCTCACTTTGTCCGCAAAACTCCACTTCAACACCGCACGACTATTTCGCAGGGCCCGGCGTCAGTACGGCGGAAGCCGCCTCTCCCACCCCGGAACGGACAATGCCCGCCCGAGAACCAACGCGACCAAATCACAGGGACTGCCCGAGGCAGCCGCCTCCTCCTTCTTCGCTTGCGAAAGGCGTCGCGGGACCGAATACCGGCCCCCGCAAACGGCTCACCGCCGCAATTCGCCCCCGGTCGCCTTCGCGACCTTCTCCACGATCTTCGCGCTCACCGCTTCGATCTCCTTGTCGGTCAGCGTGGCATCGGTCGGTTGCAGGCGCACCGTCAGGGCCAGCGACTTGCGCCCCTCGCCCAGACTGCCGCCGACGAATTCGTCGAACACGCGCACGTCCGAAATCAGCGCCTTGTCGGCCCCCTGCGCCGCGTTCACCAGCGCCTGAACCTCGACCTGTGCATCCACGACGAAGGCAAAGTCCCGCTCCACCGCCTGCAAATCCGACAGCACCAGCGGCGCGCGGGCCGTGCCGCCGGCCTTGGGCATCGGCACCTCGCCCGGCCAGATGGAGAAGCCCACCGCCGGACCTTTCACGTCCATCGCCCTGAGCACCTTCGGGTGGATTTCGCCGAACACCGACAGCGTCTTCTTCGGCCCCAGACAGATGCGCCCCGACCGCCCCGGATGCCACCACTCTGCCGCGCCGCGCAGGATCTGCGCGCGTGCGGGCGCACCGATGGCCGACAGCACCGCCTCGGCATCCGCCTTGGCATCGAAGACATCGACGGGTCGGCGGTCACCATGCACCGACTTCGGCCCGGTATGCCCGATCAGAAGACCCGAAATCATCTGATGCTGCTCCCCCGGTGCGCCGCCATGAAACGCCGTGCCCAGCTCGAACAGCGCCATGTCGGCGATGCCGCGCGCCTGATTGCGCGCCGCCGCCTGCAACAGACCGGGCAGCAAAGCGGGCCGCATGTGGCTCATGTCGCTGCTGATCGGATTGTCCAGCCGCGTCGCGTCAGAGCCCCCCCCGAACAGCGCAGCCGACGCCTGATCGATGAACGAATAGGTCACGCATTCATTATACCCAAGCGATGCCGCCGTCCGCCGCGCCATCCGTTCGCGTTGCTGCGCGACCGTCAGAACGGGCCGCAGGATACCGGGCGCGCGCATCATCGGGCGTCCCTCCAGCCTGGTCAGCGACGCGATCCGCGCGACCTCCTCGACCAGATCGGCCTCGCCCTGAACATCCGGTCGCCACGACGGCACATGCGCCATGTCGCCGTCCAGCCGGAAACCGAGCGCGGTCAGCGATGCACGCTGCTCGTCGCCGGGGATCGACATGCCGACAAGGCTCTCGATCCGCGCCGTGTCCAGCGTATAGGCCCGGTCCACATCCGGCACCGCGCCCGCGACGACCATTTCCGACGCCTCGCCCCCCGCGTTGTCCAGAATCATCCGCGTCGCGAAGTCCAGCCCCTCGGGCGTGAACGCCGGGTCGACGCCCCGCTCGAACCGATACCGCGCGTCCGAATTGATCTTAAGCGCCCGGCCCGTCAGCGCGATCTGCACCGGGTCCCAATAGGCACTTTCGACCAGCACGTTCACCGTCGCCCCGGTCACGCCCGAATGTGCGCCCCCCATGATCCCGGCGATGCTTTCGACGCCCGCGTCATCCGAAATCACCATCGCGCCCGCAGGCAGCGTATACGCCTTGTCGTCCAGCGCCGTGATCGTCTCGCCCCCGGCGGTACGATGCACACGCAGGTCGCCCTTGACGATATCGGCATCGAATACGTGCAAAGGCCGGTTCAGGTCATAGGTGAACCAGTTCGTCACATCCACGAGGAAGCTGATCGGCCGCAACCCGATGGCCCGCAACTGATCCTGCAACCACTCGGGCGACGGCCCGTTCCGGACGCCCCGGATCAGGCGCAAGGCAAAAACCGGGCATCCGTCGCGGGTATCGTCATCGATGGTCACATTGACCGGGCAATCGAACCCGGCGTCGATCTTGGGCGTCTCCAATGGCTTCAACACGCCCAGGCCCCGCGCCGCCAGATCGCGGGCAATGCCGCGCACGCCCAGCGCGTCCGGCCGGTTCGGCGTAATCGCGATCTCGATCACCGGATCGACCTTGGCCGGGTCATTCTCGGCCAGCCAGTCGGTGAACCGCTGCCCGACCGCGCCCGAGGGCAGTTCGATGATCCCGTCGTGTTCCTCCGACAGCTCCAGCTCGCGCTCGGAGGCCATCATTCCGAAACTCTCGATCCCGCGGATCTTGCCGACTCCGATGGTCGTGTCGATGCCGGGGACATAGACGCCCGGCTTGGCGATGACGACGGTGATCCCCTCGCGCGCGTTGGGCGCACCGCAGATGATCTGCTGGACACCTTCGTCGGTCTCGACCTGACAGACCTTGAGCCGGTCGGCATCCGGGTGCTTCTCGGCCGACACCACCTTGCCGATGGTGAAATCGCGCAGCCGCGCCGCACGGTCCTCGATGCCTTCGACCTCCAGACCCAGATCGGTCAACGTCTCGGCGATCTCGTCGACCGAAGCCTGCGTGTCGAGATGGCGTTTCAGCCAGGAGAGGGTGAATTTCATGGTCGTGCATCCCGTAGATTTCCCGCCCGACTACCGCATCCCGCCGGGAGTTTGAAGATGGGGCGAACGGCGCAGGGTCATCCTCTGGCCGGACCCGGCGCATTCCCGACGAATAGTCTTCGCCTCAAGGCCGGGGACGACAGTTCAACTGCAAAGATCGAACCCGATCCGCCGGGCCTTCACCACATGGCCCACCATGATATCGTCCACCGGCCCCTCGTCCACGCCGCCCTGCGCCAGATAAAAGGCCAGCGCGCGCGGGTTCGACTCCAGCACCGTCAGATAGGCACGGACGAACCCGGCCTCCCGCAGCGCGACCTTCATCGCCGCCAACAATTTCCCGCCCGTTCCGCCACCGCGCAATTCGGGCCGGACGTGCAGGTTGTCGATCAACGGCGGATCGCGGTCGGTCAACGCGCAGGCGAACCCGGTCATCTCCGTATCGGTATAGGCCACCAGGGTCAGTTCCGGTGCGCCGAATGTCCGCGCGGACCACTTCTCATCCATGGCGGCGGGCAGTGTGTCGCGCAGATAGTCCGCCGATAATTCCGCACCATAACTGTCGCGCCACGAGGCCAGATGCAAATCGCGGATGGCCGTCCGGTCGGCTGATGTGGCCGGACGGATCATTGCGCCGCCAGCGGCGCCACCGCATCGCCCAGGGCGATTTCACCGGGAGTCACCACCGAGGCGCACCAGCCGCCATGGTGCCGCACGGCGGAATAACCGCCCAGCCCCAGCGTCTCCTCCATCCGGCTGCACGGCGCGCAGGGTCCGTTGATCCGCAACACGACCTCGCCCAGACGCACCTCCCGTCCGCGCAAGGCGGCAAGGTTCACGCCCGACACCACCAGATTGCGCCGCAGGTTACCGGGCGTTGCCTCGCCCTCGCACAGCGCCGCGATCACCGGCAGATGCTCCGCCTGGATCAACGTCACTGCCCGCTTGCCCGGTCGCCCATGATCGCCATCCAGTCCGGCCCCGGACACCACGGCCCGGTCGACAGACGTCAGATCCGCCCGGCGTTCCGGCCGCAGACCGATCCAGTCCAGGGTCCCGGCCCGCGCATGGGTCGCCATCAGATCGCGCAGCGTCTTCACTGCGCGAAAACCGAATTCAGCATCGCCGACATTTCCGTTGCGTCCTCGGACGTGAAGGCACCCGCCCGGTTGCTGTCGATATCGAACACCGCGATCAGCGCGCCGGTGCGGTCGAACACCGGCAACACGATTTCCGACCGGGTCGACGATGCGCAGGCGATATGTCCCGGAAAGGCATCGACGTCGGGCACAAGCTGCACCTCGCCCGTGGTCGCGCAAGCTCCGCAGACGCCCCGGTCGAACGGGATCGTCAGGCAGCCGTGGCCGCCCTGATACGGCCCGATCTTGAGCATCCCCGGCGCGGTCACGCGATAGAACCCGGTCCAGTCGAAGCGGTCGTCGGCGTGATGCACCTCGCAGGCGACCGTGGCCATCAGCGCGACCGTATCGTCCTCGCCTTCGGTCAGGCTGGCGATGGTCTTGTGCAGGGTCGGATAATGGGTCATCGCGGCTTTCCACCCCTCATGACGTCCGACGCATATCCGACACGGATCACCCGTTCTTCACCCATGAAATCCCACCCTCAATCCCGCTCCAGCGCGATAGCCGTTCCCTCACCGCCGCCGATGCAGATTGCGGCGATTCCACGCTTCAGTCCGCGCGACTCGAGGGCGTGCAAAAGCGTCACCATGATCCGCGCACCCGATGCGCCGATCGGGTGGCCCAGGGCACAGGCACCGCCATTTATGTTAACAATATCAGCGTCTAAACCCATTTCATGCAGGAAGGCCATCGGCACGACGGCAAAGGCTTCGTTCACCTCCCACAGATCGACATCACTGACCGACCAGTCCAGCTTTTCCAGCAGCTTGCGGGCCGCAGGCACGGGTGCTGTCGTGAACAGACCAGGCTCCTGCGCATGGCTCGCGTGACCCATGATCCTGGCCCGGACCGGAACACCTTCCCGGTCCGCAAAATCGCTTGAAACCAATACCATAGCGGCAGCCCCATCGCTGATCGACGATGAATTCGCCGCCGTCACCGTGCCGTCCCTGCGGAACGCGGGCTTCAACGTCGGGATCTTGTCGGGCCGCGCCGTGCCGGGTTGTTCGTCTTGCGCGACAACCGTCTGGCCCTTGCGCGTAACTATCTGAAACGGTGCGACTTCGCGGTCGAAGCCGCCCGACGAAATCGCCGCCTGCGCCCGGCTCAGGGATCGCAGCGCATATTCATCCTGTGCCTCGCGGGTGAATTGATAGGCCTCGGCACAATCCTCCGCGAAGGTGCCCATCAACCGGCCCTTGTCGTAGGCATCCTCCAACCCGTCCAGAAACATGTGATCGACCGTCACGCCATGCCCCAACCGCGCCCCGGCCCGCATGCCGGGCAACAGATAGGGGGCGTTCGTCATGCTCTCCATTCCGCCCGCGATCATGACATGCGCCTGACCCGCAAGTATCTGATCATGAGCCATCATCGCGGCTTTCATACCGCTGCCGCACATCTTGTTGAGCGTCGTTGCGGGCACGTCCTTGGGCAGTCCGCCATGGAACCCCGCCTGGCGCGCCGGGGCCTGGCCCTGACCTGCGGAAAGCACGCATCCCATCAGCAGTTCCCCGACCTGTTCCGGGGAGATTCCGGCATCGGTCAGAGCCGCCGCAATTGACGCGCCACCAAGCTCCGATGCGGAAGCCTGCGACAGCGCCCCCTGAAACCCGCCCATCGGAGTCCGCTTGGCCCCGGAAATCACGACTTGCTGCATCTTGTTCCGATTCACGTTCTGGTAAGACCTGCGTCCTAATCTGACAGTCAAAGGCGCGGGATTCCAGTGGCCGCACGGCACGGCCGGTCGTCTGTCATGCGAGGTATGCAATGAAAATTGAAAGACGGATCGCGGATGACCTGCTGATTCTGACGTTGCAGGACACGCGGATCGACGCCGCCGGCGCCGTCCCTTTCAAGGAAGCGGTCCGGCAGATGGTTCAGGACTTCGACGATCGCGTGATGATCGACATGACCCGGATCGAGTTTCTGGACAGCAGCGGACTGGGCGCACTCGTGGCGATCATGAAGATGCTGGGCGGGGCGCGACGATTGGAACTGGCGAACTGCGGCACCATCGTGCGCAAGGTCCTGACCCTGACCCGAATGGACAGCGTGTTCATCCTGCATGATGCGGCCCCTACCGCCGGACGGTCGGCAGCATGACTGCGTCGCGCGCAGCAGCGATGCCGTCGCCACAGTGTGCCGTGCTTCGCAGCAGGTTTCCGGCGACTGCGAACGATGTCAGCATACAGCTTGCCCGGCTGCACCGCGCCTTCGACGCAACAGGTCTGCGACTTTCGTTGCAGCATGATGTGACGATTGTTCTGGGCGAAGTGCTCAACAACATCGTGGAGCATGCCATGACCGATATCGGGGCCGCCTGGGTCATGCTGGAGGTGACCCGAGAAGACGGCCGTCTGCATGTCGAAACGACAGACAGGGGACGCCCTTTGCCACCCGCCCTCTTGGCCTCGGTCGACCTGCCTGAGGCGAAACTCCCGATCGACGACCTGCCGGAAGGCGGTTTCGGCTGGTTCATCATCCACACCCTTACCGAGGATATGGTCTACGAACGCCAGGGCGGCATAAACCGGCTGAGTTTCTCGTTTTTGGAACAGGCAGACGAGGGATAGGCAACGCGACGTCCCGCATGGCACTAACCCCAAACCGCCGGTGTTTCCAATCCAGGGTCCCCTTGCCAGATTGGCAGAATTGTCGCGAAATACACCATTATGGATCGTTTTGCTGCCGTAGTTGGGTCCCATCCCGGCCCTGAAGCGAAGCGACAATCAACCCGTAGCTCCACATAGCTTCCCTCGACGGCAGGATGACAGCCCCCGAAGCAAGTCATCTCCGTCGAGGTCATGCCCCTGCCCCGCGACGGCACCCGGAATGGGCCTTGGCACCCTTGCATCGCCATCATAGCCTCCGCCGAAACTTGCCGCACCAAGGGGCCAATATGCGTTATTTTCAACTTCCCGGTCGATCCCCGGTGCTTGCCACGAACGGCATGTGCGCGACCTCGCATCCGCTGGCCGCAAAAATTGCCATCGACACGTTGGCGCGCGGTGGAAACGCAGTGGACGCAGCAATCGCGGGTGCCGTCATTCTGGGACTGTGCGAACCGCAGATGACCGGCCTGGGTGGAGACGCTTTCGCCCTAATCAAACCCGCTGGCGGGGAAGATATCCTCGCTCTCAACGGCTCGGGCCGGGCGGCACAGGGATCGTCCGCGCAAAAACTCCGGGCACAGGGGCTCAAGACTGTGCCGGTCAATTCCGCCCATGCAGTCACGGTGCCGGGGGCGGTCGACGCGTTCTGCACGCTGTCCGACCGACTCGGCAAGCTGGGCATGGCCGACATCCTCGGACCGTTGATCCCCTATTTCGAGAGCGGCGTCCCCATCGCCCCGCGGGTCGCCTTCGACTGGGCTTTGGCCAAGGAGAGCCTGCAAGGCAGCGCACGGGACGTCTATCTAGCGCAAGGCAAGCCTCTGAAAACCGGCCATCAGTTTGCCCTGCCCGGTCAAGCCGAAGTATTGCGCCGGATCGCCGACAAGGGCCGCGACGGGTTCTATGTCGGCGAGGTGGCCGAAGATATGGTGGCAACGCTGAAAGCCGCTGGCGGCGCTCACGTCGTGTCCGATTTCGCGGCCACCGCCTGCGATTGGACCGACCCGATCAGCGGCACCTACAAGGGCATCGATCTGGTCGAGCATCCACCGAACGGACAGGGCGCGACCGCTATCCTGATGGCCAATATTCTGAAACATTTCGATATCACGGCGTTGGACCCAATGGGGTCGAAACGCGCGCATATCGAAGCCGAAGCCGCAAAACTGGCCTATGACGCCCGCAACCGCCTGCTGGCCGACCATGATCATACGGTGCGGCTGATGCATATGCTGGATGCAGGCACGGCAGAAAAACTGGCCGCTCTCATCAATCCGAAACGCGCGATGGCCGCAGCAGCCCCTCTGACCGAGGCGATCCACAAGGATACCGTTTATATCACCGTGGTCGACCGGGACCGCATGGCCGTATCGTTGATCTGCTCCATCTTCCATTCCTTCGGGACCGGACTCGCGTCCGACAAATTCGGCATCCTGATGCAGAACCGGGGCGCTGGCTTTACTTTGGAGCGGTGGCATCCGAACGAATTGGGGCCGGGCAAGCGACCGATGCATACGATCATTCCGGGCATGTTGCGGCAGAACGGCCGCGTCACGATGCCCTTCGGTGTCATGGGCGGCGCATATCAGCCCGCCGGACATCTGCGGTTTCTGTCGAACATGGTGGATTTCGGGATGGACGCGCAAAGCGCAATCGACGCACCCCGTGCATTTTCAGACAACGGTGTGATGAGTGTCGAACTCGGCTATTCCGATACGGTCAGGGCCGAGCTTTATGCGATGGGCCACAATGTTCGGATTCCCGAAGGACCGATCGGAGGTGCCCAATCCATTCGCATCGACGATAGCGGGTATCTCGAAGGGGCAAGCGACCCTCGAAAAGACGGCTGTGCCCTGGGATACTAGCTGTTAAGTCCCGGCATCTGATGGTTTGGATCGAATTTGAATCTTTCCGGCTCGGTTGTCCAGATTTTGCAGATGTATTGGTATGGAGTGAGTCCGCCGAGTATCTTCAGGCGTCGCGCAAAATTGTATGCCGCGAAGAAGTCGTTGAGATCTGCGCGCAACTGCTCATCGCTGTCGTAGTGGAACCGTTTAACCGTGACTGACCGTTAAGTTCATGCGCCCGATCTGCACGTGCGTCCAGGGATGACGCATCTTGGTCAGCCGGTGCTCAATCCCGTTCGCCTCGCAGATCATGTCGAAGCGCATCGGCCGGGAGATGGTCATGTTTCGGTTCCTCGGCTGCTCTGCGAACTGGAAGCCGTTATCGGGGCGGGCAACATTCGCCGCCTGTCAGCCGATGATCACTTTCTGCAACGGCTTGTCCCTCTCGCCAAGCCGTGGACCGCCGCCGTCCTGCGGGCAAGCGGCGCTTTCGAAGGGGCTTCAAAAGAGGTTTCAAGCGATCCTTTCACGGCCTTTGATCATGTTAAGGAACATCGGTCGGGCCGCCCGTCCCGCATTGATCAGACACTTCCCGCTTTATCCCGGCTCAAACCAAGTGAAATGGCCCACCAGATCAGGTGAAACGCGTCACACTTATCAAGCGAAGACGCGTTTGGAAAAGCGGGGCGTTGTATCCACGCCCCGGCCTGTCAGGTCGGCCCGATCAGACGTTGAAACGCAGCGGCGAGACATTCTGGAAGAGGCCAGTCGCCCGTAGCTTGTCCAGAACGTCAGCATCCGGCTGATCGTCCAGATAGAGCAGCGCGATGGCATCCTTGCCCCGGTCCGACCGGCCCAATGTGAAGTTTGCGATGTTTACGCCGTTCTCACCCATGGTCACGCCCAGGGTTCCGATGATGCCCGGTTCGTCATGATTGGTGGTATAGAGCATGTGCGCCCCGACTTCGGCGTCGATGTTGATGCCCTTGATCTGAATGAACCGCGGCTTGCCGTCGCTGAACACCGTGCCCGCGATCGACCGTTCGCGTGTCGCCGTCTTGACCACCAGCTTGATATAGCCGTCGAAAGCACCGGATTTGTCCTGATGCGTTGTGCTGATCTCGACGCCGCGTTCGCGGGCGACAACCGGGGCGGACACCATGTTCACGTCCGGGTTGGTCGCCTTCATGACACCCGCAATGGCCGAACAGTTCAGCGCCTCGAGGTTCATCGACGCGACCGATCCGTTGTAAATGATCTCGATCGCTTTCAGCGGTTCGTTCGTCATCTGGCCGACGAAGGCCCCCAGATGCTCGGCGACCTTGACCCAGGGGCCCATGACCTTGGCTTCTTCCGCAGTGACCGACGGCATGTTGAGTGCGTTGGTAACGGCACCGGTCAGCAGGTAGTCCGACATCTGCTCGGCCACTTGCAGGGCGACGTTTTCCTGCGCCTCGGTGGTGGCGGCACCGAGGTGAGGGGTGACGACGACATTCGGCAGGTTGAACAGCGGGCTGTTTGTCGCCGGTTCCTCGGCGAAGACGTCGAAAGCCGCCCCCGCGACATGGCCGGATTTCAAGGCCTCCGCCAACGCCGCTTCGTCCACCAGACCGCCCCGCGCGCAGTTGATGATGCGAACGCCGGGCTTGGTCTTGGCGATGCTTTCGGCAGACAGGATGTTCTTCGTCTGCTCGGTCAGCGGGACGTGCAGCGTGATGAAATCGGCACGCGCCAGCAGATCGTCCAGCTCGACCTTCTCGACGCCCAGCTTGGTGGCGCGATCTTCGGACAGGAACGGATCATAGGCGACGACCTTCATGCGCAGCGCCCGCGCCCGGTCACAGACGATGCCGCCGATGTTGCCAGCCCCGATCACGCCGAGCGTCTTGCCGGACAGCTCGACACCCATGAATCGGGATTTTTCCCACTTTCCTGCATGGGTCGACGTATTCGCCTCGGGGATCTGGCGGGCGACTGCGAACATCATGGCGATGGCATGTTCGGCGGTGGTGATCATATTGCCGAAGGGTGTGTTCATGACGATGACACCGCGACGCGAGGCGGCGTCCTTGTCGATGTTGTCGGTGCCGATACCGGCGCGACCGACGACCTTCAGATTGGTCGCACGGTCCAGCAGTTTTTCGGTGACTTTCGTGGCGGACCGGATGGCGAGGCCATCGTATTGGCCGATGACGTCCGCCAGACGGTCCTTGTCCTTGCCGAGGCCCGGCTCGAAGGTGACATCGATGCCGCGATCGCGGAAGATTTGGACGGCGGCGTCCGACAAGCTGTCGGAGATGAGAACTTTGGGGGCCATCAGAGGCTCCTTTTTGAAAAAATCTGGGGTGTCGGCCGCGCGAAACCGCGCGCCCGAAGGGCCGGGTCAGGCGGCGAGTTCGGCGCGATAGGCCCATTCGATCCACGGCATCAATGCCGCAACGTCATCGGGTTCGACCGTCGATCCGCACCAGATCCGAAGACCTGCGGGTGCATCGCGATAGCTGGCGATGTCGAAGGCCACGCCTTCCACATCCAGCCGTTTGGCGACGCGCTTGGCAAAGTCGGCGGGCAAATTCGGATCGGTGAACTTCAGGCAGACCGATGTGGTGGACCTTGTGGCCGGATCGTCGGCCAGATTGGCAATCCAGTCGCGGCTTTCGCAGAAGTCCCAGACATGCTGCGCACTGGCGTCGGCGCGGGAGATCAGGCCGGACAGGCCCAGAGTTTCGGCCCAGTCCAGTGCGACGAGATAATCTTCGACCGCCATCATGGATGGGGTGTTGATCGTCTCGCCCCGGAATATCCCGTCGATGAGTTTTCCACCCTTGGTCAGGCGGAATATCTTGGGCAGGGGCCAAGCGGGCGTATAGCTTTCCAGCCGCTCGACCGCGCGGGGCGACAGGATCAGGATACCATGCGCACCCTCGCCACCCAGCACCTTTTGCCAGCTGAACGTCGCCACATCGAGCTTGTCCCACGGCAAGTCCATCGCGAATGCGGCGCTGGTGGCATCGCAGAGCGTCAGGCCGGTGCGGTCATCGTCGATCCAGTCGGCGTTCGCAACACGGACACCCGAGGTAGTGCCGTTCCAGGTGAAACAGATGTCGCGGTCCGGATCGATGTCCAGCGAAGGCAGCGCGCCATAGTCGGCTGTCCGCACATCGGCGTCCAGCTTCAACTGTTTGACCACGTCGGTGACCCATCCTGCGCCGAAGCTCTCCCACGCCAGCATGGTGACGGGGCGCGCGCCCAGCATCGTCCACATGGCCATTTCGTAGGCCCCGGTGTCGGAGGCGGGCACGATGCCGATGCGGTAATCGTCGGGCACGCCAAGAATGGCGCGGGTCCGGTCGATGGCGGCGGCGAGTTTCGCCTTGCCCGGCGCGGCGCGGTGGCTGCGGCCCAGGGGTGCATCGCTCAGATCGGAAAGGGAAAAGCCCGGATGCTTGGCGCAGGGGCCGGACGAAAAACGCGGATTGGACGGTTTTGTCACGGGCCGCGCGCCCGCGTTCAGAGTATCAGTCATAACTATCCTTGCAGATAAATGCCCCTCGTTGGGGAGGGGTGTCCCGCCGATGTCGCTATTCCCCGCGAAGGGGTCGCGCAAGGCCGATTATCGGGCTAAGGCGCGACAAATAGCGGGGCGGCAGCGTTCTGCGTTCACGATAGGAAACCGCCGCGATGCATACCGTTGTCCTGATCTCTTCGCCCGATGCGCCCGTCGTGGACCTTTCTTTGGTGGAAGCGCTGCGCAACGGATGGGGCGGTGGTGTCGCACGCTGGCTGAACCCTGGCATCGCGGCGGAGTTCGACCTGGATCGCCTACCCGACACGCTGGACGCGACGCGGGACCAGATGGACGCGATGGGTGTCGACCTGAACGTCGTGCCGATGGAAGGGCGCAGGAAGCGCCTGCTGCTGGCCGATATGGATTCGACCATGATCCAGCAGGAGTGCATCGACGAACTGGCCACTGAGGCGGGCGTGGGCGAACGGGTGGCGGAAATCACGGTGCGCGCGATGAATGGCGAAGTCGACTTCGAGGGGGCGTTGCACGAACGCGTCGGATTGCTGGCCGGACTGGATGCGTCGGTCATCGACCGGGTGCTGGCCGACCGCATCACACTGATGCCAGGCGGGGAGACCTTGCTGGCAACGATGAAGTCACAGGGGGCAAAAGCAGCATTGGTGTCAGGCGGGTTCACGGCCTTCACGTCGGCCATAGCGGCGCGGCTAGGGTTCGACTGGAACCGGGCGAATACTCTATTGCTGGAGGGCGGCAAACTGACCGGCCAGCCCGGCCTGCCGATTCTGGGACGGCAGGCCAAGGTCGATGCGCTGGAGGAACTTACCGCCGAAATGGCGATCGGCGAAACCGATGTCATCGCCGTGGGGGACGGGGCGAACGATCTGGACATGTTGCGGCGGGCGGGAATGGGCGTGGCGCTGCATGCGAAACCCGCCGTGCAGGCCGGGGCCGGTTTGCGCGTAAATCACGGCGACCTGACGGCACTGCTCTATCTACAGGGCTATCACCGGGACGACTTCGTTACGTGATGTCGCGCTGACCGCTTGGCGGGCAAAGGATGCGGGTCAGATCATCGGCGCGCGACTTGCAGCCTGTCGGCGCGCGCGGATCATCAAACCCTTGCTGGTGATCGTCACCTCCGCCATTGCGGTCCGCATGATGTGGGACTGGTTCCAGCTGTCATCGGGCTGTCACTGACTGGGACTATGCGGCAGACAGACCCCTTACCCCAAGGACAGTCCAATGGTTGAAATCGACCCGATCCGCTTCGTCCTGTCGGTGTTTCTGCCGCGCCCGCGTAAACGGTAACGTCCTGCGCCCGTCTAAAGACCCGCTTCGGCGGCGATCTGGGCACGGCTTTTCCGCTGCCGTTCGGTCGCTGATTTTAACTGACCGCAGGCGGCCATGATATCCTCGCCCCGCGGTGTACGGATGGGCGAGGCATAGCCCGCTTCCATCAAAATCTTCGCGAAGGCATGAATGCGGTTATTGCTGGAGCGGGTATAGGGCGCACCGGGCCATTCGTTGAACGGGATCAGGTTCACCTTGGCCGGAATTCCCTGAAGCAGCGCGACCAGGCGATGGGCGTCGTCATCGCTGTCATTGACGCCGTGCAGCATGACATATTCGAAGGTAATCCGCTCGGAATTGGAAACTTTGGGGTATTCGCGCAGCGCGTCCAGCAGCACCGCGATATTCCACCGCTTGTTGATCGGGACCAGCGTATCGCGCACCTCGTCCGTCGTAGCGTGGAAGCTGACGGCCAGAAGGCAGCCGATTTCCCGCGCGGTCCGGGCGATTTCAGGAACGACACCGGATGTCGACAGGGTGATGCGGCGACGGCCCAGCGCGATGCCCTCGCCGTCCATCACGATCTTCATGGCGTCGCGGACATTCTCGAAATTATAGAGCGGCTCGCCCATGCCCATCAGAACGATGTTCGACAGCAGCCGCGCGGTCGGGTCGTTCGGCGCGCCCTTTTCCGGCCATTCGCCCAGATCGTCCCGCGCCAGCATGACCTGCCCGACGATTTCGCCCGGTGTCAGGTTGCGAACCAGCTTTTGCGTGCCGGTATGGCAGAATGAACAGGTCAGGGTGCATCCCACCTGACTGGAAACACACAGTGTGCCGCGCCCGTCTTCAGGGATATAGACAACTTCGACCTCGTGCCCGCCGGCGATCCGCACAAGATATTTGCGGGTGCCGTCCTCGGATACCTGCCGGGTCATCACTTCGGGCAATTCGATGGTAAAGTTCTCGGCCAGAGTGGCGCGGAAATCCTTGGCCAGATTCGTCATCAGCGCGAAGTCCCGCACGCCCCAATGATACAGCCACTGCCACAGCTGATTGGTCCGCATCCGGGCCTGCTTTTCCGGCGTGCCAACGGCAATCAACGCTGCGCGCAACGCGTCGCGGGTCAGACCGATCAGATTCAGGCGGTCGCTTTCGGGCAATTTGCGCGGGATGGTGTGTACATCCTGCGTGATGGGAACTTGCATGACAGATATCCGAAAGGTCAGATCGCGACTGGGCGGGATCAATGGTGGGCGGGATCAATGGAAACAGGCGCCCCATATAGGGACGCCTGCCGAAAATCGCAAATACACAATGTTGCGTCAGTGTCGCGCCCGGCTCAGCCGCCGCAGCGTTTCTCGGCGTCGGTGACGGCCGCTGTGAAGCCCATCAGGCTGAACGAATCCTCGGTTCGGGTGCCGCGTCCGGACTGCCCCTTCACGACCGCGTTCGCGCCGCGCTTCATGGCCGCGATAAGCCGCTCGTCATCCGTCGGCGATGCGGCCCAGGCCAGTTCGCCATCGGTGAACATCTCGAAACTTTCGGTCCCGATCTCGACCGTCACGGTCGAGCCGCTGGCATAAGGATAGCCGCCGGTCGCCGAGACCTCGCCCTTCTTGTCGCTACCGGGCCAGTAGCTGACGAAGAGGCGGATATCGCCACGCTGCGCCGCGACCTCACGACCGTCGCGGGTGTTTCGGATCGACTTGGGGGCCGACACGATCCAGCACTGGGTCGGGTTGTCTTCGACAAAGACGGACCAGTCAGTCTCCGTATTCACCCTGTTGGAGCTGTCTTGTGCAAAGCCTGGCATCGTCAATGCGGTGGTCAGAAGTGCGGCCCAGATCGTGGCCCCAATCGCCTTGAATTTCATGTTCGTCCTTGCCTCTCGTCGGCGGCCCCGGCTGCCCGGTTTTGTCCGGCCTTCGAACCCGGTGCACGCGGTTCCCAATACTGCATGCCGATGATAGCGCAGGGGGGACCACCGGGGAAAGCCCGGCAAGCAAAATTTCGCGCATGGAGAGAGCGGCATGACCGAAGTCAACGAAGGAGCCGTCGATCTGGTCGAGGTGATCCGGGGCGACCGGGTCGAATCGGTGCATCGCGGTCACATTGTCGTGTGCGACGGCGCAGGCGAAATCGTCGAAGCCTGGGGGGACCCGTCGGCGGTGATCTACCCCCGATCGGCCTGCAAGATGGTTCAGGCGCTGCCGCTTCTGGAATCGGGTGCGGGGGCACATTTGACATCGGCGCAACTGGCGCTGGCCAGCGCCTCGCATGAAGGCGCGGCGGTGCATGTCGCGGGCGTAAACGCCTGGCTGCGCGACCTCGCGATGTCGGAACAGAACCTGCGGTGCGGCACGCATATGCCATACTCCGACGATGCCAGGGCCGACCTGATCCGCGCGGGCGACAGGCCCTGCCAGTTGCACAACAATTGCTCGGGCAAGCATGCCGGGTTTCTGGCGCTGTCGAAACATCTGGGTGCAGGTCCCGAATACGTCGAGCCGGATCACCCGGTTCAACTGGCGGTGCGCCGCACCTTCGAGGAGGTGACCGGGATGGACAGCCCCGGCTATGGTATCGACGGCTGCTCCGCACCGAATTTCGCCACGCGTCTGGATGCCTTCGGACGTGCAATGGGGCTGTTCGCCGGGGCGCGCGATGGCGGTGGCCTGCGTCAGGACGCCATGGTGCGGCTGACCCGTGCAATGGGGGCGGAACCCATGCTGGTTGCGGGTGAAGGCCGGGCATGCACCGATCTGATGCACGCCATGGGGGGGCGCGTGGCGGTCAAGACCGGCGCCGAGGCCGTGTTCATCGCCATCATACCGGAGCTGAATCGCGGCATCGCGCTCAAGATAGTCGACGGCACGACGCGCGCGGCAGAAGCGGTGATTGCCGCGATGCTGGTTCGTCTGGGCGTGCTGGACGCAGGTGCGCCGGTCGCGAAACGGCTGACCCATGGGCCGATCACGAATTGCCGGGACAAGGTGACGGGCCACTATAACGTCCGCTTGCGCTAGGGTCTGTCCAACGCCGTGGTCAAAGCCTCCAGCAGCAGGTTTTTCTTCAATGGTTTCGTCAGATACGCCATGAACCCTGCGGCCTCCAGCCGCTCCGCCATATCGTCGCCGACATGCGCGGTCAGGGCCAGCAGAGGAGACGGGCTGCCACCGCGCTCCGCTTCCAGCGTCTGAATGGCTGCGGCGGCACCGAACCCGTCGAGGCCCGGCATGGATATGTCGAGGATGACGGCATCGGGCCGCTCGCGTGCATAGGCATCGACGGCCTGAACGCCGTCGGCCACCAGATCCAGCTTATAGGGCTGGTCGCGCAGCATCCGGTCCAGCAACAGGCGGTTCGTGGCATTGTCGTCCGCCAGAAGCAGGCGGGCGGGGCGGGTCGTGGGCGACACCGCGAATGCCGCTGCCAGCGCGGCCCCCGTGACCAAGCGCGGCAGGACCGCATCGGCGCGGTCGGCAACCGCCGGGTCGGCCTCCTCCCCGCGGCCCAGCAGAACGACCTGCGTCCCGTCGGCGGCTTGCGACAGGGCGGCGCGCTGATCTTCATGCGACAGCGCCAGTGGCAGCAGGATTGGCGTATCGGCCTCCGGCGCGTCGCGAAGAACGAGGCATCCCGCCTGTCCAAGCCGCGCAGCGATCAGGTCACCGGACGGACCTGCGTGAACTGCGATTTTGTCCGGCAGGGGGGGCATCGCATCGGCTTCCCCGTCGCCGACCAGCGGCAGCGACAGCGTGAACGTCGATCCGGTTCCGGGCTGACTGGACAGCGTCAGCGTTCCGCCCATTCGTTCCGCCAGACCACGCGAAATGGTCAGGCCCAGCCCCGTGCCTTCGGTCGATGACCCATCGGGGTCGTCGACCTGGCCAAACGCCTCGAACACTTGCGCGGATTTGTCTTCCGGAATGCCGGGTCCCGTATCCTCGACGGCGATCCGGATCAGATCGTCGCCCGGCGTCACGCGAACGATGACATGACCGGCTTGCGTGAACTTCAGCGCATTGCCCAACAGGTTCATGACGATCTGCCGGATACGCCCCTCGTCGCCAAGGAACCGGGTTCGCGCGCCGATCGGATAGGTCAGATCGACCCGAACACCCGCATGTTTCGCCACCGCCGCCAGCCGCAGGCAATCTATCAGCAACGACTCGAGATCCAGCGGGTCATGCCGCAGATCGACCTTGCCCGCCTCCAGCTTGGAGACGTCGAGCGTGTCGTTGACGATGACCAGCAACGCCTCGGCCGAATCGTGGATCGTGCGGGCGAACAATTCCATTTCCGGGTCGTCCGCCTGCTCGGCAAGCATCTGCGACAGGCCGATCACGCCATTCATCGGTGTCCTGATCTCGTGGCTCATCCGGGCAAGAAAGTCAGCCTTGGCCCGCGCTGTCTGTTCGGCTGCATTGCGGGCGGCGGCCAGCGAAGCCTCGCGCGCCCGGTGTTCGGTGATGTCGAGGACCAGCGACACGACATCGCCGTCCGGTGCGCGCCGGTCCTGAAATTGCAGAATGCGGCCATCATAGTGTTGCAGCGTCAGGGGCGCGATCACCTCTGCGTCCCAGCGGGCGATCTGCGCCTGCGCCCATGCGGCGGGGCGCAGGTCGCCGATGTCGAAGGCTCCTTCATCCGCCGCCAACGTGAAAACCTCGGAAACATGGCATCCGGGGGCGAGTTCGGACGCCGCATCGAACAGGTCGAGATAGACGTGGTTGGCCGCGATCAACCGCCCCTGCATGTCGAACAGGGCGAACCCGTCGCGCATCGTCTCCAGCGCGTGCCACAACCGGCGTCGCGCCCGGTCTGCCCGCTCTGCCGCTTCCTTGCGCTGTTGCAGGACGGCCTGCTGCCGTTCCGTCATTTTCAGGTTCTGATCGCGTTCTGAAAGATACCGCCGCGACAGTCTGTCGGCATTTGCCACCAGGGCAGAATGGGTACGCGCAAGTTCTCTCCGGGTGTGGTCGAGCGTCCGCTCCGCCGCCAGACGACGGCGACGTTCCTCCAGAAACAGGGTGTCGGGGACAGATCCGTTCATGCCGATCGACATCTCCGCCCTCGGGACGGGGCTTCGTGTCGGACCTGCCAGCAAATGGTGAAGATGGACTTAAGCCGTGCCGCGATGGCCCCTGTTTACCCCCGGTCCCCAGGGTCTGACCTGTGCGGCGAGTGGTCCATATACCCTGGGCAGTGGCCCTGTAATCTCGCGTTCATAGCCCGACGGATGTGTGCCGGGGCGCGGGTCTGGACCCTGACCCAGTTGCGCCGGGAAGGCCTGTCCAGGAGTGACGAGATCTAGTTCAGGTCGAAATGCAGCGGATATTGCCGCCCGTCGAAAGCACCGAACAGATCGCCGATATCGGGGTGGGTCACCGGCTCACCCGTGCGGTCGAGCATCAAGTTTTGCTCGGACACATAGGCGACATAGTAACTTTCGTCATTTTCGGCCAGCAGGTGATAGAACGGCTGATCCCGCCTTGGACGCGAGTCCTGCGGGATGGCATCGTACCATTCCTCGCTGTTGGAAAATTCCGCGTCGACATCGAAGATTACCCCGCGAAACGGGTGCTTCTTGTGCCGGACGACCTCGCCCAGTGCGTATTTCGCTTCGTTGTGCAGCATGATCTTGCCCTTTCGCCTTTCCAATCCTACGCCTTGGCCCCGCAACTTGTAAATCGGCGCAGGTGCGAATCGGCGGAAACAGAGTGTGACTCTGGCCTATACAGTCCTGCAGATCGTGGCCCCGTATTCATCCTGGCCAGCATCATTTTCGCCTGGATTACACTGAAATACGCCTATGACACCGCCCGGTGGCCGGTCTTTCCGTTCTGAAGGTCTTCGTCTGTACCGGGTTCGCCTTCGCCGTGGGCATGGCGTTCGGTTGGACCGCCACACTGGGGTTCTTATCGTGCAGATGGCGCTGCCAGTGGCGGTCACATCGTATCTTTTGGCGACGAAATACGGGACCGAAGCGCAGCCGGTCGCCGGTCTGGCCGTCGTCTCGACGTTGATGGCTGTGGTCGCTCTGCCGCTGATCCTCGCGGTCTTCGTCTGATGTGATTGGCAGGATGGGCAGAATCGGGTATGGATTTTCAAAATCGGTAAAAACAAAATGACCGGGCAGTAAAGACATGATGAAATACATGCAGATGAGCCTTCTGCTGATTCTGACCGCATGCGGTGGAATCCGTGGGGATGGTCGTGCGCCGCGCGATCTGGATAACGCTTGTTCAATTCTGGACCAAAGGCCGGGTTATCTGCGTGCCTTCAAGGCGGCCGAACGCAAGTGGGGCGTGCCGGTGCACGTGCAAATGGCCACGATCTATCAGGAATCCAAGTTCATTTCCGACGCGCGCACGCCGCTTCGCTTTTCGCTGGGCGTGATCCCCGTGGGCCGTCAGAGCAGTGCTTTCGGATATTCCCAGGCGCTGGATGCCACCTGGAAGGAATACCAGCAGAAGGAAGGCGGCCGCCGCTCGCGCCGCGACAGCATCCGGGATGCGACTGATTTCATGGGATGGTACATGGCCGAGACGAACCGGACACTCGGTATTTCCCTGGCCGATGCCCGCAATCAATATCTTGCCTATCACGACGGACGAACCGGCTATCGGCGCGGCACGTACCTCAGCAAACCATGGCTCGTCCGCATTTCAAGCGAGATCGAATCACGCGCTGCAATGTATCAGCGCCAACTTCCGCGCTGTTCCTGATGAGGTCTTATCCGACGATATTTCGTCGGGTTTGATTGATACGGGCGATGTCCGGACGCCCGGCGCGGTCAGGCCCCCGCGCCTTTCGCCATAGAGCGATAGATGGCCTCCGCCAGCCCGGTCTGACCGCTTTGTGCAACGGCATCGGCCTGGGCCTGCCGCAGAAAGCTGTCGAATTGCGTGTCGCCACCGCCCGACGGCGACGGGGCCCCCGTGCCCGAAGCCCGCAGAAGCTCCGTAAACAGGAAAGCCTCCAGCTGTTGCGCCTGTGCCCGCAATTCCGCCTCACGCTGACCGGCCGAATCCGGGGACGTGGTCGAATGCGGAGACATCGATCCCGATATCATATCCATTTGCGGCTCCTCCGAATCTTGTCCTTCGGTCAGATCATATCCGGGTAAAGGATTTCGTAACGCCAGCCGCATAGACAGCTCGGACGAGATGATTCTCTGATGACGGAGGGGCCATGACACCTGAACTTTCGATGCGCCCTCACAATGGGTCGGCACCCGGTGGCTCCGCCCCGATAGGCCTTGCCTCGCCCGAAGGCGGCGTCGGTGAATTTCAAGCCATTCTGCAGCATGCGCCCCGAGATACCGGTCGGACCAGCCGCACCGGGGAAAACCGTCCTTCTACGCCTGACGGCCGGACTGAGCGCGAATCCCCCCCGGATCTTTCAAGGATCACTGCCGGGGTCGAGGATGGTGCCCTTCGCGATCTGCCCGAGTGGCTTCGCGTGGCGCTTTCGTCAAATCATGCCGATAGTGCGGCGGAGTTTTCGGAAATCACCGCCGACATCGGCACTGCGGCGGCCCCGGCGAAACCGCCGCCCGATCCTGCCGGTCTTCCGGCAACCGCGCCGGACCATATACCTTCGTCATCGAATCAAACCGCCAGTCGCCTGGACGGGCGCGGCGTGAACTGGCCGGAACCGACCCCTCCGGTTGATGCGATGCGCCGCCTGCCCACCGCACACCCTGTTTCGTCCGATCGGACAGCGGTAATTTCCGATGCCCAGGGCATCCGGCCAAACGTCGCCGGCCCTCCGCAGGGCAAGGTCATCGGGCCAATGGAACCGCCCTCGGATGCGACCGTCCGATCCGATCAGCGGCCTGGGGCACCAATCCTGAACGATCGCGCACATACCAAGCGACCTTCGCCGGATCTGGACATGCCCGGATCAGTCAGCAGATCCGCGACCCCGGACGATATGCGGCCCGTTCAGGATGTCCCCCGCCGCATCGAGGTCAGCCCTGCGCCGGTGACATCGGCACTGAAACCCGCTTTCGACCCGATCCGACCCGGAACCACCGCGTTTCCAGAGGCCAGCTCTGTCAAAATCGATATAAGCCGGATCCAGTCCGCCGCGCCAACACCTGCCCAGGGGTTTTCGGCCCCGCCCTTCGACGCCCCAACGGCTCCGACAGCGCCGACAGTTTCGCTCTCGGCGACCGAAGCCGCCGCAATGAGCATTCCGGCAACTGCGCTGGTGACCCCGGTCGACTTACGTGCCGTCTCTCCCGTGGCGCTGACACAGTTGCCCGAGGCACTCTCGGCGCAGGTAAAGGCGTTCGGGAACGGCGCGCCGACGCCCGGTACGCTACTTGCGGCCGATGGCACCCTCTCGACCGAGATGGAGCTTGCGCCCGCCGATCTGGGACGTCTGCGCGTCAGCCTTCAGACAACGGAACGGGGCCTGCACCTTGCCATCACCGTAGAGCGACCCGAGGCGCTCCTCGCCGTCCGGCAGCATCTGGATACCTTTCACCGATCCCTGATCACGGATGGGGTGACGCTGGACAGTATCGACATCGACACAGGCGATAGGAGCGGCGGTTTCGAACGACATGCCCCGCGCGCGCCAGAGCGACGCGGGAGCGGGGCCAGACAGGATGCCTCTCCTGACACTGATGTTTCGATCAGTCACGACACGCCAGGACGGCGGACCGAACCCGGCCGCCTCGACCTGAGCTTCTAGGAGAATTCGATGGATATATCCTCGTCCACGACCAGTCTGGCCACCAGCAATACAACGGCAAGCGCTGCCAGCACGTCGCCCACATCCGATTTCGACACGTTCCTGCGCTTGCTCACGGCGCAAATCCGAAATCAGGACCCTCTGGAACCGGCGGATTCCACCGCCTACACCGCACAACTGGCAACCTTCTCCAATGTCGAACAATCGGTAAAGACCAACGACCTGCTGGCGCAGATGATCCAGCGGCTGGACACTCAGCAGATCAGCGGCGCATCGGACTGGATCGGGATGGAGGTTCGGTCTTCCGGACCCATTGCGCATCAGGGCGGAGAAACCGAACTGCACACCCGGATCAACCCGGTCGCCGACCGGGCCGATCTTGTCGCTTTGGACGCGCAGGGTGCGGAGGTGGCGCGGCAGGCCATCGACCCCGACGGCGAAACGTTGCGCTGGCCCGGCATGGGCCTTGACAACACCATACCCGACGGAATTTACACATTGCAGGTCGAGGCATGGGCGGGCGAGCGTCAACTCGACACCACAGCGGTGGACCATTATGCGCAGATCACCGAGGTTGTGCTGGGCGCTTCAGGGACGGACTTGGTCCTGAACGGCGGCATTCGTCTGCCGGCCGATCAGTTGCAATCGATCCGGCGTCCGGTCGAATAGCGATGCCGACGCCCCCTGCGGCACACGAAAGGCGCCAAGCCTTCAGGTCATCAGGGACAACGCCCAAACCAGTGCGACCGTCGTTCCCCCGGTGACAAACAGCATCGCCGCGGGCCAGCGCGATTGGCGCGCCGCTTCCTCCCTCGATCGTTCGGGACGGCGCAGTGCATCCTCGACCGCGCGCGGCAAATGCGGACCGAACCGGGCCAGAACGCGGGCCGTCCGGGCCAGATCGCGTGCAAACGCCCGTGGTCCGAGGTTTTCGCGAATATAGCGTTCGACCTCGGGGCCTGCTGCCTGCCAAATGTTCATATGCGGGTTCAACGTGCGGGCCACGCCTTCGACCACGACCATGGTGCGTTGCAGCAAGATCAGCTCGGTCCGGGTTTCCATTCCGAACCGCTCCGTCACTTCGAACAGATAGGCAAGCAGCCGACCCATCGAGATACGCGAGGCGTCCATACCGAAGATCGGCTCCCCCACTGCGCGCAGGGCCTGGGCGAACATGTCGATATCCTGGTCGGCGGGCACGTATCCGGCCTCGAAATGCACTTCGGCGACGCGGCGGTAATCCTTGCGGATAAACCCCATCAGAATCTCGGCATAGACGCGGCGGGTGTATTCATCCAGCCGTCCCATGATGCCGAAATCCAGCGCGATGATATCCCCGGACGGCGCAACCTTCAGGTTTCCCTGATGCATGTCGGCGTGAAAATATCCGTCGCGCAACGCATGGCGCAGGAACATCTGCATCACCCGATTGGCCAGCACCGCACGGTCATGGCCCGCTGCGTCAATGGCGTCGATGTCCGCCATCTGGATGCCTTCGGCCCAGTCCAGCGTCAGCACCGCGCGCCCCGACAAGGCCCATTCGACGCCCGGCACCTCGAATCCTTCGTCGCGGGCGATATTGGCCGCGAATTCTCCGGCCGCCGCCGCCTCTGTCCGCAGATCAAGTTCCTGCCGGACGGTGGCCTCGAAATGCGCGATCACATCCATCGGGCGCAGACGGCGCGCGGACGGCGACAGCCATTCGATCATCCGCGCCGCCATGTAGAAGGCGTCGATATCTCGGGCGAAGGCGCGCGCGATGCCAGGCCGCAAGACCTTGACCGCAACCTTGCGGCCATCCCCCACCAACCGCGCCTGATGCACCTGCGCGATGGATGCGGCGGCAACCGGCCCGGTAAATTCGGTGAACATCGCGTCGACCGGCATCTCCAGATCCCGCTCGATCATGTCGCGGGCAATCTCGGTCGGGAACGGCGGCAGCTTGTCCTGCAACACCCGCAGTTGCAGCGCCAGATCGCCGCCGACGAAGTCGGGTCGCGTCGACAGGATCTGCCCCAGCTTGATGTAACTCGGTCCCAATGCCGTGATCGCCCGCAGCACGGGGGGCAACGTCGGATCGCCGGAGTAGCCCAGCCATTTGAACGGCCATCCCAGAATGCGCGCGGCAATCCGCAATTCGCGCGGCGCGCGCATCTGGTCCAGCACGACATCCATCGCGCCCGTCTTCTCGAATGTTCCGGCGGTGCGGATCAGCCGCCAGATGTTATGCGGTCCCCTCACCTCAGATCTTCCAGCCCGAATGCAGCGCCGCGATACCGAACGACAGGTTGCGATACTTCACGTTTCCGAACCCCGCATCTACGATCATCCCGGCGAACCGGTCCTGATCCGGAAACTGGCGGATCGACTCGACCAGATACTGATAGCTGTCCCGATCCCCCGCGATGGCCTGTCCCAGCGGCGGTATCACATTGAATGAATAGAGATCATAGGCTTTCTGCATCAACGGGTTGGGCAGTTGGCTGAATTCCAGCACCATCAACCGACCGCCGGGCCGCAACACGCGGTATGCCTCGCGCAGGGCATCCGAAATCCGCGTCACGTTCCGGATGCCAAAGCTGATGGTATAGGCGTCGAAGGTGCCGCTTTCGAACGGCAGGGCCATCGCGTCGCCCACCACCCATTCCAGACGGTCGGCCATGTTCGCGGCCTCGGCCCGTTGCCGTCCTGCGACCAGCATGCCTTCGGTCATGTCGCAGACCACCGCCTCGGCCCCGGGTGCGCGTTCCAGAAACCGAAAGGCGATGTCGCCGGTGCCGCCCGCCACGTCCAACAGGCGCTGACCGGGCCGCGGGGCCAGCCAGTCCAGCATCGCATCCTTCCAGATGCGGTGGACGCCAAGCGACATCGCATCGTTCATCACATCGTATTTCGACGCCACATTGGTAAAGACCCCGTGAACACGACCGGCTTTCTCCGCCTCGGGTACGGTCTCGAAGCCGAAATGCGTGGTGCGCCCAGAACTCCGGCTGTCGGTCTCTTGCGTCATGACGCATGGCTCCTCATCTGTGTTGGTCTGACTTATAGGGCGCATACGCCCGCCTGCAACGGACGCCGCCCATGCCAGAACTTCCCGAAGTCGAAACGGTGCGCCGGGGTCTGGCCCCCGCGCTGGACGGCGCGCGCCTTGCCCGCGTGGATGTGAACCGTCCCGATCTGCGCTGGCCGTTCCCCGATCGCATGGCGGATCGCCTGCGGGGTGCGACGATCCGCGCATTGGGTCGGCGGTCGAAATTCCTGTTGCTGCATCTTGATACGGGCGAGACGCTGATCGTGCATCTGGGCATGTCGGGGCGGATGGTGGTCGACGACCTCTCGGCACCGACCGGGATTCAGCCGGGCACGTTCCGCCGCGATGCAGGCTGGCACCCGCAGCACGACCACGTAGTTTTCCACACCGACCGCCACCGGGTCACCTTCAACGATGCCCGTCGCTTTGGTGCGATGGACCTGTGGCCGACGGATGACCTGGAAAACCACCGGCTGATCGCGAAACTGGGGCCGGAACCCCTGGGCAATACCTTCAACGATGCGCACCTGATCGCCGCCTTCCGGGGTCGCAACACGCCGGTGAAATCTGCGCTGCTGGATCAGCGGATCGTGGCGGGCCTGGGCAATATCTACGTGTCCGAGGCGCTGCACCGGGCGGGCATCGCACCGAAGCGCAGGGCCGGACGAATTGCCGCGCCCCGCGTCGCCGCTCTGGTCCCGATCATCCGCGACGTTCTGGACGAGGCGATCCGGGCCGGAGGCTCTTCGCTGCGCGATCACAGACAGGCGGACGGCACCCTCGGCTATTTCCAGCACAGCTTCCGGGTCTATGACCGCGAAGGTCTCCCCTGCCCCACACCGGGCTGCGATGGCGCGATCCGCCGCATCGTTCAATCGGGGCGATCGAGCTTCTTCTGCGGAGTTTGTCAACGATGAGGGACCACTGTTGACTTGAATCGCCGCCGTCTTCGGGGCAGGCCTGATGTCTTGGAACCTGCGGAGCGACAAATGGGCTACGAAACACTGAACGTCGATGTCGGCAATCACGTGGCGGTTATCCGGCTGGACCGGCCGGATGCGATGAACGCTCTCAACTCCACCCTGCTGGAGGAACTGGCCAAGGCGCTCCGGTCCGCGCAGGACAATGAAAAGGTCCGCTGCATCGTTCTGACCGGGTCGGAAAAGGCCTTCGCCGCCGGCGCGGATATTAGCGAGATGAGCGAAAAGACCTTCATCGACGTCTACATGGGCGATCTGTTCAGCAAGGAGGTCGGCGCGATTCTGCGGGTTCGCAAGCCGATCATCGCCGCGGTCGCAGGCTATGCGCTGGGGGGCGGGTGCGAATTGGCGATGATGTGCGACATCGTCATCGCGGCAGATACCGCCAAGTTCGGTCAGCCCGAAATCAATCTCGGCGTTATCGCGGGTCTTGGCGGCACGCAGCGCCTGACCCATGCGGTCGGCAAGGCCAAATCGATGGACATGCACCTGACGGGTCGTTTCATGGATGCCACCGAGGCCGAGCGCTCCGGTCTGGTCAGCCGTGTCGTGCCCGCCAAGAAACTGATGGATGAAGCGATGGCCGCCGCAGGCAAGATTGCCGAGAAGTCTATGGTCACCACCACCGCCGTCAAGGAAGCCGTGAACTACAGCCAGGACGCCGGACTGACCGATGGCTTGCTGTTCGAACGCCGGTTGTTCAACGCGCTGTTCGCGACTGAAGACCAGACCGAGGGCATGAAGGCGTTCCTCGAAAAGCGCGAGCCGCAGTTTCGCGACCGCTGAATCGGCGGCGTGGGGTTGCAAGAACGTCGGACGTATATCCGACGCGGATCACCCGTGGATCACCCCTCGGTTTGCGGTGCCTGTTCGCGGTCGCTTGACGCGGATGCCCCCCGCGTCTAGACGACGCCGATCATGCGTGTGAGGCCCGCTTTGGCCGGAATTGCCCGACCCCGTTTATCACGGCGTCAGATGGGTGGCCCTTGGGCGCAGTCAATATATGAACTGAACTGCAAGGACCGAACACCATGGCCAATTCACCCCAAGCCAAAAAACGTGCCCGCCAGAACGAGCGTCGATTCGCCGTGAACAAGGCCCGCCGCTCGCGCATTCGCACCTATCTGCGCAAAGTCGAAGAAGCGATCGAATCCGGCGATCAGACCGCCGCCGCAGCCGCGCTGAAGGCCGCCCAGCCCGAGTTGATGCGTGGCGTGACCAAGGGCGTTTTCCATAAGAACACCGCATCCCGGAAGGTCTCGCGCCTTGCGTCGCGCGTGAAGTCTATCGGAGCCTGACACCCGATTCTATCTGGACGACCCAATCGGTTTGTCACAGGTCAAGAGATTTGTAAGCCCGCCATCAGGTGGGCTTTTTTCTTGCCTGTTTTCCGCGCGTTGATTGCTCAAAGACAGATTCTTTGCGGTCATCCGCCGAGTCAAGAAAGAAGAGTCATTGCCGCTCCAAGGCAGCGAACGGTATCTCATGTCTCAGCGAGTCAGATCGCTGAGTGGGGACATAGATGAAATCGGATGCAGGTCCGCAAATCTCCGAGGTGGGGCCTCGGGAGGCGTGGGAAATCTTGTCGAAAGACGCCGCATCCGTGCTCGTGGATGTCAGGACCGCCGCCGAGTGGAGCTTCGTCGGCACGTCCGACCTGTCGCAGCTTGGCAAGGACGTCATTCGTCTTGAATGGAAGTCCTGGCCAGACATGTCCCCGAACCCGGCTTTCGTCGGGGCGCTGATGCAAGAGGTCGGGGAACTGCCATCCCGCTTCCTGTTCATCTGTCGCTCCGGCGCACGCTCGATGCAGGCGGCCCGGGCCGTCGCCGATGCCCTCTCTGTCAAGGGGACACCGGTTGAATGCATCAACGTGGCCGAAGGGTTTGAAGGTGATCTGAACGAGCATGCACACCGGGGGGGCCTTAATGGATGGAAGGCCCACGGACTGGATTGGCGCCAGTCCTGATGACAACATTCTAGGGGCGAGTAGGGCCGTATTAATGACGAATGACGCATGGAGTCTTGCCAAGGGCGGGATTCGAAAGGACATCGGCGCACATAATTACACGACGTGGATCGAACCACTGTCGTTCCGGTCGATGGAGGAGGGCACATTGTCGCTCGCCTCGCCGACGGAGTTCATCGGCAAATGGGTGATGCAGAACTTTCGCGACGTAATCCTGCGTCACGTCTCGGCCAACGGTGATTCCGCGGCCCGTCTTGTTTGCAGTGCATCTTCGCATGGGGCCTCCAGATCTGCCGCCCCGGCCCAGACCCGCACATCCGACGAATCGACCCAGCGGTCCCGCGCCGGTCAGGAAAACACGCTGGACAAGCGGTTCACTTTCGATGGCTTCATCGTCGGCAAATCGAACGAACTGGCCCATGCCGCCGCCCGCCGTGTCGCCACAGGTGGCCCGGTCAGCTTCAATCCGCTGTTTCTGCATGGCCGCGTGGGTCTGGGAAAGACGCACCTGATGCAGGCCATCGCCTGGGAAATGCAGGAGCAGAACCCCGACAAGCGGGTGATGTACCTGTCCGCCGAACAGTTCATGTATCGCTTCGTTCAGGCCCTGCGCGAAAAGGCCACGATGGATTTCAAGCATCTGTTTCGTACCGTCGACGTCCTTCTGGTCGATGACGTGCAATTCATTGCCGGCAAGGAATCCACCCAAGAGGAATTCTTCCACACGTTCAACGCGCTGGTCGACCAGGGAAAGCAGGTGGTGATTTCCGCCGACCGCAGCCCCGCCGATATTTCCGATCTGGAAGAACGCATTACCTCGCGCTTGCAATCGGGTCTGGTCGTTGACCTGCACCCTGCCGACTACGAATTGCGACTGGGCGTATTGCAACACCGCGTCGACAGTTTCGCCGCCCATAACCCCGATTTTCAACTGGAAGATGGCGTGTTGGAATTTCTCGCCAGCCGCATCACCGCCTCGATCCGAGTGCTGGAAGGGGCCGTAATGCGCCTGTTCGCCTATGCCGATCTCGTCAAGCAGAGCGTTACGATGGAGCAGACGCAGGATGTTCTGGGCGACCTGCTGCGCGTCTCGGAACGCAAACTGACGATCGACGAGATCATGAAAGTCACGTGCGAACATTACTCTCTGCGGATGTCGGACATGACCTCTGCCCGTCGGTCGCGCACTGTCGCCCGGCCCCGGCAGATGGCGATGTATCTGGCCAAGAAGCTGACACCACGGTCCTATCCCGAGATTGGCCGCAAGTTTGGCGGCCGCGATCATACGACGGTTCTATATGCCGTTCGCAAGATCGAGGAGTTGATGATCGCCGACGATCAGATCGCCGAGGATGCGCAGCTTTTGCAACGCAAACTGGAAAGCTGAGCCGCCCGTTTCGGAAAGGTCTGATGGCCGGTTGCGCCGACGTGTTCCGCCGCTATTCTGCCGATCCGATCATCCGAGGTTTGAGCCATGAAATTTTCCATCGAGCGTGCCGCCCTTCTTGACGCCGTCAGTCAGGCGCAAGCCGTCGTCGAACGGCGCAACACCATTCCGATCCTCGCGAACGTGCTGATGGAAGCGGATGGCGACGGCGTCAGTTTCAAGGCCACCGATCTGGATATCGAAGTGATCGACAGGGCCATAGCGCAGGTCGAACGGCCCGGCGGCACTACCGTTTCGGCGGTACTCTTCCATGAAATCGTGCGGAAACTGCCCGATGGCGCGCTGGTCCAGATTGTCGAAGACCAAGCGCAAGGCCGGCTGGAAGTCACTGCAGGACGGTCGCATTTTTCACTGGCGACGCTGGCGAAGGAAGACTTCCCGGTTATGGCGACATCGGACTATGACGCGAATTTCTCCTGCGAGGCCAAGGTGCTGCGGCGCTTGTTCGACAAGACCCGCTTCGCCATCTCGACCGAGGAGACACGGTATTACCTAAACGGCGTCTACTTGCATGTGGCCAATGGCGATGATGGCAAGGCCCTGCGCGCAGTCGCCACGGACGGTCACCGTCTGGCCCGCGTCGATGCCGCCCTGCCGGACGGCGCTGCGGACATGCCCGGCGTCATCGTACCCCGCAAGACGGTCGATCAGGTGCGCAAACTGCTCTCGGACGATGATGCGCAGATCGCTGTCTCGGTGTCGGAAACCAAGATCCGCTTCGCAACGCCCGACATCACACTGACATCCAAGGTCATCGACGGCACCTTCCCCGATTACGCCCGCGTCATTCCGGTGGGCAACACACGTGAATTGAAGGTTGACGCCAAGGATTTTGCCAGGGCCGTCGACCGCGTCGCCACCGTGTCTTCGGAACGCTCGCGCGCGGTCAAGCTGATCTTGGATGAAGATCGCCTGACCCTCTCGGTCAACGCGCCAGATTCTGGTGCTGCGGAAGAAGAACTGGCCGTTGCCTATAATGACGAAAAACTGGAAATCGGCTTCAATGCCAAATACATGCAGGAAATCGCCGCGCAGGTCGATTTCGAGATGGCGACGTTCTTGTTCAACAACGCGGGCGATCCGGCCCTGATGCGCGAAGGCGACGACCTGTCGGCGATCTACGTCGTCATGCCGATGCGCGTGTGATGGCGCGTGTCTGAAGGCGCGGGCTGCGTCACGACGCTGGCCCTGTCGCATTTCCGGTCACATAGATACACACGGCTGGTGTTCGATGACCGTCCCGTCGCGATCCACGGGCCGAACGGAGCAGGCAAAACGAACCTGCTGGAAGCCATCTCTCTGCTGTCGCCCGGTCGCGGCATGCGCCGTGCCGCCGCCGAGGAGATTATTCGCCGTCCCGAGGCCATTGGCTGGAAGGTGACTGCCGACTTGTCAGGGCACGGGGTCGAACTGCGTGCCGAGCCGGGGCAGCCACGGACCACCCGGATCGACGGCAAAACCGTCCCGCAGATTGCGCTGGCCCGACTGGCGCGTGTGTTGTGGCTGGTCCCGTCGATGGATCGACTCTGGCTGGAGGGGGCCGAGGGACGACGGCGGTTTCTGGATCGCATGACGCTGAGCTTCCTGCCCGATCATGGCGAGGCAGTGCTGGCCTATGAAAAGGCCATGCGCGACCGCAACCGTCTGCTGAAGGACGGGGTGCGCGATGACCTGTGGTACGACGCGCTGGAGATGCAGATGGCGCGCCACGGAGCCGCAATTCACGCCCGGCGCCTGGACGCACTGGATCGGCTGGCCAGCGCGCAACAGTCGAATGACCCCTTTCCAGCCGCCAATCTGGCGTTGACGCACCCCGATGACGACGCCCCCCTGACCCAGGATGCGCTGCGCGACGCGCTCGGGCGGTCTCGGCCCCGCGACATGGCAGCAGGACGCGCCCTGGTCGGGCCGCATCGCGCCGATCTGTCGGCTATATACGCCGCAAAGGACATGGCGGCGCGGCTTTGTTCGACGGGAGAACAGAAGGCGCTGCTGATTTCGCTGATCCTTGCGAACGCGCGGGCTCTCAAGTCCGGGACAGGGCAAGCCCCGATCCTTTTGCTGGACGAAGTGGCCGCGCATCTGGACGCTGATCGTCGGGCCGCGCTTTATGCCGAGCTTCTGAACTTGGGCGGACAGGTATTTCTGACCGGCTCCGGCCCCGAACTCTTTGTCGATATGGGACGGGATGCCCTTCATCTGCGTGTCGCGGACGACGCGGGCTGCAGCCGAACGGAGGATATCACGCCTTGATTGTCGGTCGCCGCTGACGCCACAAAATATGGTGCGATTGCCGTGACAATGCCCCCTTGAAACCGTATATGTGGGGGGAAAAGACGGGAAGAAAACCACATGTCAGACCAAGCCCCTAAGCCGCAGGAATATGGCGCGGATTCCATCAAGGTTCTCAAGGGATTGGAGGCGGTTCGTAAGCGTCCCGGCATGTATATCGGCGATACCGACGACGGGTCGGGTCTGCATCACATGGTCTATGAGGTCGTGGACAACGGCATCGACGAGGCCCTGGCCGGTCATGCCACCGAAGTTTCGGTCAAAATTCACGCGGATTCGAGTGTATCGGTGCGCGACAACGGACGCGGAATTCCGGTTGGAATTCACGAAGAAGAGGGCGTCTCGGCGGCCGAGGTTATCATGACCCAGCTGCACGCGGGCGGAAAGTTCGACCAGAACAGCTATAAGGTGTCGGGCGGCCTGCACGGTGTCGGCGTGTCGGTCGTGAACGCCTTGTCGGATTGGCTGGAGTTGCGCATCTGGCGGGACGGCAAGGAACACGTTGCGCGATTTGAGGGCGGATTTACAACCGAACACCTGTCCGTCGTCGGCCCCTCGGACGAGACAGGGACCGAAGTGCGGTTCATGGCCTCGACCGGAACGTTCTCGAACCTCGATTATGTGTTCAAGACACTTGAAAACCGGTTAAGGGAACTGGCGTTCCTGAATTCGGGCGTGAAGATTGTACTGCAAGACGAACGCCCGGCCGAAGCGCTTCGGAGCGAGCTGTTCTATGAGGGCGGCGTCCGGGAATTCGTTCGCTATATCGACCGCAGCAAGACCGCCGTCATGCCCGACCCGATCTATATGATCGGGGAACGTGACGGCATCGGGGTCGAAGTGGCGATGTGGTGGAACGACAGCTATAACGAGATGGTCCTGCCGTTCACCAATAATATTCCGCAACGCGACGGTGGCACTCATCTGGCGGGTCTGCGTGGCGCGCTGACGCGGACGATCAACCTGTATGCGCAGTCCAGCGGGATCGCGAAGAAGGAAAAAGTCAGCTTTACGGGTGACGATGCCCGCGAAGGGCTGACTTGCGTGCTGTCGGTCAAGGTGCCGGACCCGAAGTTTTCAAGCCAGACGAAAGACAAGCTGGTGTCGTCCGAAGTACGGCCCGCCGTGGAAAACCTCGTGAACGAAAAGTTGGCTGAATGGTTCGAGGAAAATCCGCAGATCGCCAAGCAGGTCGTAGGTAAAATCATCGAAGCCGCCTTTGCCCGCGAAGCTGCCCGCAAGGCGCGCGAATTGACGCGCCGCAAGACGGCGATGGACGTCGCCTCCCTGCCCGGCAAACTGGCCGATTGTCAGGAAAAGGATCCCTCCAAGGCCGAATTGTTCCTGGTAGAGGGCGACAGCGCCGGAGGGTCGGCCAAACAGGGCCGGTCCCGTCAGAACCAGGCTGTATTGCCCCTGCGCGGCAAGATCCTGAACGTCGAGCGGGCGCGCTTCGACCGGATGCTGGGGTCGCAGGAAATCGGCACGTTGATTACCGCGATGGGCACCGGCATCGGGCGCGACGAGTTCAATGTCGGCAAGCTGCGGTATCACAAGATCATCATCATGACGGACGCCGATGTCGACGGCGCGCATATTCGGACGCTGCTGCTGACGTTCTTCTATCGGCAGATGCCGCAGATCATCGAGAACGGGCACCTGTATATTGCCCAGCCGCCGCTATTCAAAGTCGGGCGCGGCCGGTCCGAAGTTTACCTGAAGGATCAGACCGCACTGGAAGATTATCTTGTTCAGCAAGGCACCGAAGGTGCGACGCTGCGGCTTCCATCTGGTGAGGAAATTGCAGGCAACGATCTGGATCGCGTCATCCAGGGTGCTCGAAATTTCAAGCGCATCCTCGATGCCTTCCCGACGCATTACCCGCGCCATATTCTGGAGCAGGCCGCATTGGCTGGCGCGTTCGAAGCCGGTAAGGCGGATGCCGATCTTCAGGGTGTCGCGGATTCCGTATCACAGCGGCTTGATCAGGTCGCCGAAGAATATGAACGCGGCTGGCAGGGGCGCATCACGCAGGATCACGGTATCAAGCTGGCCCGTGTTCTGCGTGGCGTCGAGGAAGTCCGGACACTGGATGGCGCGGTGTTGCGCTCCGGCGAGGCGCGTAAACTGGCACAGGTGTCGAGCGAGACGCGGGATGTCTATCGCAACCCTGCCCGTCTTATCCGCAAGGATCGGGAAATCATCGTGCATGGTCCCACCGACCTGCTGAACGCGATTCTAGCTGAAGGGGAAAAGGGCCTGTCGCTACAGCGGTACAAGGGATTGGGTGAAATGAACCCAGGTCAATTGTGGGAAACGACGCTGGACCCTGATGCGCGAACTCTTTTGCAGGTCAAGATCGAGGATATTGCCGAAGCCAATGATGTATTCACCAAGCTGATGGGGGATGTGGTCGAACCACGGCGGGAGTTCATTCAGGATAATGCCCTGTCTGTGGAAAACCTCGATTTCTGATAATGTCGTCGAACCTGTATTTCTTAATACAGAATTGCGCACCAACCTGATTAGTCATTCTTGCGATATTCGGAATTAGTTTAATCGCAATTGCAGTGGTTAAACATCTGCCGTTTATATCCGGCATGGCATTCCATGCCGGATATATCTTGCCGAAAGTCTAATGGGCGTGAGTTTCGCCGAAAAGCTTCAACTTACCCCTTTTTTCCATACCAGTCATGCCGCCAGTCGATCATCTTACCGACCTCTTGGCACTGAGCGTCAATGATCTGCCGCGCCATGGTCTTGATATCTTCATTTGTGCTTTGCTTAAGCGCCACTGCCGCCATTTCGATAGCAGAGGCGTGATGAGGCAATTGCGAATCGATGAATGCCCTGTCGAATGGCGTCTTCTGGGCAAGCTCGCTGGAGCTGTCCATACCATGCATACTGCGTTCATGAGGATGGGGTTCAGTAGCGACCTTTTTCGACCCGTCGATATCATCGAGGATCGATTGTAACTTTTCGATCTCTTTTTTCTGATCTTCGATCATACTCTTGGCGAACTTTACAAGTTCCTGATGCTCGCCCTTGTCTACAGCGACTTCTGCCATGGAAATGGCCATTGAATGGTGCGCAGCCATCATGTCGATAAAGCGAAAATCGGAGTATTCTCCGTTATGGATAAGGTTGGCGGGTGCTTGATTTTGGGAAGTCATCATATTTCTCCGGCTTTAGGGGATGTAAACTTCGATAACCGGTCGTGGGTTCCTGAGGCGATTGCATCAAACCCCATCACACTGAACTGCATCCATTATACTGATCGCGGCAGCTGCTACCGCATGCATGGCCAACGAATACCTTACGTCGGCATGGGTTGGGATGCTGATGTACGGCTCAATTGTCGGAATTTTCTGGCACCGAGCCAAGGTTGAAACTTCAAACCCGCACCCATCTGGTGAGGCTTATGCGGAACGCGACAGCAGGCCGGAGGGCGGCCTTTGGATACGCTAATCGCTGTCATGACCTGCATATCGCAGACACTCAGCTTTACAGTGGTTGAGTGGTTTAATTGCGGGTCTCATGTCCCTCCCGGGGAAATCATCGAAACGTTTTATTCGGCCAGACAAGTCTCGAAAGAAAGGGACATGTTTCGAAGCAATGTCGGATAAAGCTCTTTCCCGGGTTTGATAATTGCGCCCAACGGATCGAGGGTACCAGCGCGCACTGACGTCCCTTCCATCAGGGTCTTGACGATGCCGGAATTGAACTGAGGTTCCGAAAACACGCAAACAGCCCGAAGGGCGACGATCGCGCTGCGGAGTGCTGCTACCTGCGCCGCAGAAGGGGGCGCTGCGTCCCCGACAGAAATCGCCCCGACCGACTTCAGTCCGAAACGATCTTCGAACGGGCCGTAAGCGTCATGAAAGACCACGAAGCCGCGATCTTTAACGCCATTCAACCGGGTCTGGATTTCCATTGCCAGAGCATCCAGCTCTGCCTGACCGGCTTCTGCATTGGCAGCATATATGATGGCGTTCTCCGGGTCGGCTTTGGCCAGGACATCGGCTATCGCAGCAAGCCAGATCTTGCCGTTAGCAGGGTCGAGCCATGCATGGGCTTCTCTTTCGCGCAGGTCAGGGTCGCCGGCGCCGCGGTTTTCATCGCCCTGATCGACCTTGGAGGCATCTGCCGCCTTCGGCAGGATATCAAGAAGTTCGACCGTGATGGCATCATCGGCCAGCGTTTCGATTGCATCGCCCAGCCAAGGCGTCAGCACGTCGCCAGCCCAAAAGACAATCTCCGCCCTGTCTAGCGCATCTGCTTCGGACGGGCGCATGGAATACCCATGCGGCGTCACACCGGGCGGCAGCATAAGGCCCGGAGTTCCGACGCCATCCATTACCCGGGCGACCATCGAATGCACAGGACCGATATCGGCCAGAACGGCAGGAGGTGCCGCCAATGCGGGTAAAGTGATGCACGACAGAACGGCGGCAAGACGGACGGTCATTATGGTCTCCTGACTGAATACAGCATTGCTAGATTGTATGTTATAACATATCAAGTCTTCATGACACCCATCGGATTTGAAAAACATGACCATGCCGACTGTATTGATGCCGCAATCGCGGCAATCGATGTGCAATGCAATATCAACGACCTGCATCTGACTCCGGTCCGTCGGAGGGTTATGGAAATACTGCTCAAGGAGCACCGGGCCGTCGGGGCCTATGATATCCTCGATGTTTTGCGGACTGACGGGATGAGGGCGCAACCGCCCGTGGCATATCGTGCGCTCGACTTTCTGGTGGGGCATGGTTTTGCACATCGGGTCGAGCGTCTGAATGCCTTCGTTGCCTGTACCGCGCCCGGTCAGCCTCATGCTCCGGTCCTTCTGATCTGCCGGAACTGCAACGCCGTGGCAGAAGCCCATGCCGACGCAGGCGCAGCCTTTGGCCAAGCCACGACGGGTGCGGATTTCACAGTCGAACGCGCCGTGATGGAGGCGGAAGGCCTGTGCCCCGTTTGCCGGGGCAGCGCATCGTGAGCCTGATCTCCGTCGAAGGTCTTGAGATACGTCAGGGAGGCCGCCAGATCCTGCATGATGTCACGCTGGCCGTTCGCAAAGGTGAAATCGTGACTATCGTCGGGCCAAACGGGTCGGGCAAATCCACTCTGCTGCGTGCCATGATCGGGGCGATCAGCCCCAGTGCAGGTCGGGTTGTCCGGCAGGAAGGGTTACGGATCGGCTATGTCCCGCAAAGCCTGCCGGTGGATCGCAATCTGCCGCTGACTGTGCGTCGGTTTCTGAGCTTGCCCAAACCTGTAAGCGACAGCGCGGCAAAATCTGCACTGGACCGTGCCGGTCTTCCGCAAGTGGCACGCGCACAGCTTGGCGCGCTATCGGGGGGGCAGATGCAACGGGTTCTTCTGGCCCGCGCCCTGTTGAACGATCCACAGATTCTGATTCTGGACGAGCCGACGCAGGGCCTGGATCAACAGGGGTCCGCGGCCTTCTACCGCCAGATCGAAGCGATCCGCAGCGAAACCGGCTGCGCCGTCCTGATGGTCAGTCACGAACTGCACGTCGTTATGGCCGCATCAGACCGGGTTATTTGCCTGAACGGTCACATCTGTTGCGAGGGTCACCCCGAACAGGTCGCATCCGCCCCCGAATACCGCGCCCTGTTCGGGACCGGCACCCAAGGCGCACTGGCGCTGTATCGACACGAACACACCCACGATCATCATCATCATCATCACGATCATTCGGACGAGGTTGCGGAGTGATCCTGTTCGACAGCTTCCTGGCGCGGGCAGCCATAGCAGGCGCGGGCGTGGCCATCGCAGCTGCACCGCTGGGATGTTTCGTCGTCTGGCGACGCATGGCGTATTTCTCCGACGCGACAGCGCATGCGTCCATCCTCGGGGTGGCCCTAGCCCTGACTTTCGATGCGCCTGTCTTCGCAGGCGCCATGGTCGTCGCTTTGCTGATGGCACTGCTGATCTCGACGTTGAGCGGTCGGGGGATGGCATCGGACACCGCGCTTGGTGTCGCTGCCCATTCTGCGCTTGCCGTCGGACTGGTCGCCGTCTCGCTGCTTCCCGACGTGAGAATCGATATCGTCGCTTACCTGTTCGGTGACATTCTGGCCGTCGGACACGGCGATATCGCGATCATCTGGGGCGGAGCCACAATAGTGCTGGGATTGCTGTCATGGCGCTGGTCGGCGTTGCTGACCGCGACGCTGGGATCTGATCTGGCCCATGCATCGGGCGTAGATCCACGTCGGGAACAGCTGATCCTGACGCTTGCCCTCGCCATCGTCGTAGCGGTGGCGATCAAGGTTGTCGGCGCATTGCTGATCGGAGCGCTTCTCCTGATACCGGCTGCGAGCGCGCGACGCTTTGCGGCAACGCCCGAAGCGATGGCGCTCATCGCATCCGGAATCGGTATCGGATCTGCGGCTCTAGGAGTCTGGATTTCGTGGATTTTCGACACGCCGACGGGACCGACCATCGTCTGTGTCGCCGCCGCCGCGTTCATTGTGTCGTCAGTCGCCAAGCGGGCTTAGACCACTGGCAAAGGATTTACCGCCAAGACCGCACAGTTCCTGCGGGTGCATGACGGAGACGAATATTTCCGAACACCTCTAGGGAAAAAATGAAAGGATGATGCGGTCACCGTCCTGCATAACGTAGTCGACACCTTCGTTGTTTTCGACACCGTTGACCTTCATGTTCAGTTTGCTGCCATAGTCGTCGAAGGACTTGCCCCAAGTCGCGAAAAACGTTCCCAGACTGATGTCTTCTTGCCTGACCGTGCCCGAAGCTTCGACGTGAACGGTGCCGTCCGGATCATGGGTGTGCAGCCCGGCCATCCCTGAGCGACGGTTAAAGTTGGGGGCGCCGACAAAGGCCGGGCCGACCCCGATATTGGGCGAGACTTCCCTGCGAACGCCGTTCACATACAGCTCGACTGTCGAGTGCCAGTGCAGCCCGTTCTCGGAAATGATATCAGGATCGTTGTCCTCAGGCGGCAAGGCCATCCAATAGATCGCAGCAACGGCCGCAATTCCCACGGCACCGGCAATAGGTATGAACTTGTTCATTTCAGTGTCCTTCGATTGTTTTCAAGTTTTTTGATTTTGGTCGCTGCACTCGGCCTCTGCATACCATCCTGATCTATCGCCACGTTCCGACCGGTGGCACATGATCCAGCAATGATCATCCAAATTTTCCAAAAGTGAAAATATTGCTGCAATCCAAAAGGTTATAGATAAAGCTGTCCGATCATTCCGGTGAAGACCATCAAAACCGTAACACTGCCAGAAATCCTTTAGAGGATGTATCCTGACTTTCCAATGCGACGGATCCATACTGCGACAGCTTCGGCAGGAAGCGCCGCGTGCCATGTGTGACGTCTGTTCTGTCTGCTCCGAGTCCAACATGATGGCCCCGCGGAACAGGACACAAAGCCAGACACCAAAAGCGTGGCGCAGGGCGACAGGGGAGATCCCTGCCACGGGATGTCCCATCCCGAATAATCCACAGTGGCAACCTCTCTCAAAAGATGTACGGACCGGAAAAGGTGCCGTCAGGATCGCTCAGAAGGAAAATCGGAAGATGGGTTTTTGAGCGACTGAAACACAACTCCATCGAGCCGAAGTCCCCTTGGGGGTTCTGCACGGAAACGGCGACGGATCGGGGCCAGAACTTCCAACGCTCTGTTTGAAGCTCCTGGCGACCTCTTCGATCCACAGGAATGCTGGAACTCCGTTAAGGCTGCTGGATATGCCTCAGGTTAAAAGCAAAATGCTTTAGGCAGGTGAAATAATCTGGCGCGGATCAGGTATCCGTTGTGCAAACGAAAATACTGGCATACTAGTATGCAATATGAGGCGAAGACGATCCACCGTAGAGCGGTCCATTCACCAGAACTGCTGGCAGCAGACGTGGTCAAAAGGCGCCATCCCGATCGATGGTCCGGGACACGCCTGCAACCTGTATTGTAACGATAACGAAGAACGCGCCCGCCGCGTCGTCGCCCCATGACATTCGACGGCGGATCTTAAGATCCCGCGTCTGTGACTACTAACAACAAGGATTCCAAAGATGACACTCAGCGGCAAGACAGCAATCGTAACAGGCGGCGGACGCGACATCGGGAAGGCCTGCGTGATGGCTCTGGCAGCCGAGGGCGCGAATGTGGTGATCAACTATCACTCCAGTTCGGTCGGGGCCGACAGCGCCGTGAAGGAGATCGAAGCGGCGGGTGGCAAGGCGCTGGCCCTCAAAGGCGACCTGACCGATCAAAAGGATGTCGACGCCCTGATCGCCAGAACGGTCGAGACCTTTGGTGCGGTCGATGTTCTGGTCAACAACACCGGCGGCCTGGTAGCCCGCAAAACCATCGCTGAAATGGACCTGGCTCATTGGAATGCGGTTATGGACCTGAACCTGACGTCGGCCTTTCTGATGATCAAAGCCTGTCTGCCGCATATGTCGGCGGGCAGCGCCATCGTGAACCTTGCAAGTCAGGCAGGACGCGATGGAGGCGGACCGGGTGCGGTGGCCTATGCCACGTCGAAGGGCGCGATGATGACCTTCACACGCGGTCTGGCCAAGGAACTGGGGCCAGATATTCGGGTCAATGCGATCAATCCAGGCATGATCGACACCGACTTCCACAATATCTTTACCAAGGATGCGGTGCGCGCCAACGTCGCCAACGCCACCCCGCTGAAGCGCGAGGGGCGGCCCCAGGAAATCGGTGATCTGGTGGTATTTCTGGCGTCGGACAAGTCCAGCTTCATGACCGGCACCAGTATCGATATAAACGGCGGGCTTTTGATGTCCTGACCCTCAGATCGGCTGAGGATGTCTCGACCGTCTCTCGATATTGGGGGACGGTCTTGACTACATTGGCGGACATCGCCGCCAGTACCGCATCCGGGAGCCATCCGGTACTGACGGTGCCTTGCGTATCTCTGTGACATGGTCGTCGATCCTGCTACACGCCTCAACAGGATATCGTCATCGGATAACTCCATTGCTGCTGAATCAGGATCGCGATCGCGCGCACGAAGGCGCCTGCGACGGCCAGCAAGCGCCAATCGATGAACCTCTTAGCGCTTGATCCATTAAAGGTGACGTTTGACGATCATGGTCGATTTCGCCATCGACAAGGACGTGGAAATGGCGACCTTGAAATGCTTCGGAGATGAGACAACTTCAGGGTTCAGCGGACCGCAAACGGCACAATTCTGATGCAACCCATCCGCGTCCATTTGAATATTGGCGATGATGAGCGGTCCGGTCTTTCAGCGTATGGTCGAAGAATTTCCCGGCTGACGAGTTTCGTCAGGCACAAATTGAGAGGGCGATATGATGAATGCTCGGCGTAAGGACTGCGTGATCGTCGGCGGCGGGCCAGCCGGTCTGACGGCGGCAGTCTACCTGGCGCGGTTTTTGCGTGACACAGAGGTGATAGATGCGGGTGCCGGTCGCGCGGCGCTGATTCCGAGAACCCACAACGTCTCGCCTTTTCCGGATGGCATATCGGGGACGGAGCTTCTGGAGCGGATGCGGCGTAGCGCCCAATCCTATGGTGCTACTCTCACGCAAGGAACCGTTCGGAGCGTGACGGCCGTGCCGGATGGATTTCGGGTTGGAACCGATCAGGGCGATATAGCAGCCCGCACCGTGATTCTGGCCTGCGGCGTGGTCAACCATCGACCGCCAATCGCAGAGGAAGAGCACGACGATGCGGTAGCGCGCGGTCTGATCCGTTATTGTCCGATCTGCGATGCCTACGAGGTGCGCGGCAAGGCCATAGGCGTTCTGGGCGACAGGGATCACGGGGCCGCCGAGGCCGATTTTCTGCGCACCTATTCCGAAAATGTCACCCTGATCCAGCCCTCAGGAACCAGCGCGGCGGTCCACAAATTGCCGAGTTCGCCGACGTCGCCGCTGGCCACACTGACAATCGACGACGACTGTGTCGTCACAACGCTGGAAGATGGAAGCGTTCACCGTTTCGACACTCTCTACGCCGCCTTGGGAACCGCGCCCCGCAACGACATCGCCAAGGCGCTCGGGCTGCGACTGAGCAAGGCAGGCTGCATCGAGGTAGATGCGCATCAGCGAAGCTCGCATCCCGGAATCTTCGCCATCGGCGACGTGATCGCTGGGCTCGATCAGATTGCATTCGCGATGGGCCAGGCTGCGGTTGCTGCGACCACTGTGCACAACCAGTTGGCCGGACGAAGCGGAACGTCGAAAAACGCTTGAGTCGATCCTTTGGTCGACGTCACCGCCGCCGCAGGCAGCGCCCGAAATCCTGCTGTCCGGTACGATCGGTCTGGTGGCAAAGACGATGTCGACAGTTGCGTGTGACTACGCTTCGGTCAGTTTCCGGGCGGACACCGAACAGTCCGACCTCGCCCGTGAACATTCGGAACTGATCGCACGACGGGACAGACAACTGCATGAACTTGGCGGCGACACTCGTCGACTGAGGCACGTATGGCAAAGATAATGATGATCGTGGTGGAGCCTAGGGGAGTCGAACCCCTGACCTCTTGCATGCCATGCAAGCGCTCTACCAACTGAGCTAAGGCCCCTGACCGGCCTGCGATCTACGGCAGGCCCATGGGCGGCGCAAGCAGAAATGTCGCATGCATCGCCCCGGTTTCAAACGACCCGATCAGTCGTCGTCGTCCGAACTGACATCAGCGATTTCGTCCAGCGAGACAGTGTCGTCATCATCGTCGTCTGCCAGAACATCTTCTGCGTCATCTTCCGAATCATCATCGTCCAGATCGACATCGTCGTCGTCCAGCAGCAGATCGTCTTCGGTGGCTTTCTTCTTGGCGTCCACATCGTCCTTGTCGGCGGCAAGGATTCGGGTCTTGGTCCCAGTGTCCACATTCACGGCTTCACCCGTGTAGGGGCTGACGACGGGCGAGCGGTTCATGTCGTAGAAGCGCTTGCCGGTCGTCGGGCAGACTCGCTTGACGCCCCATTCTTCCTTGGGCATGTCGGTTCCTTCATCTCGTCCGGCCAAAAGCGGCCCGGGTGCAGCGAATTGGGGTCGGATGCCACAGGGGGCAAGGGCTGGCAAGCCCCCTGATCGGGGCCTGATTACAGATGGGGGATTTGCTTTGAGCGACACGCTTTGTGTACCGGGAATGCCAGAACTTCTGGTGCATCTTCGCCGTTCTGGCCGATCCCGCCGCATGTCGCTGCGGGTGGGTCGGTCCGACGGGCGTGTGACGCTGTCGATGCCCAAGACCATGCCGTTGGCCGAAGCCCGCGCCTTCATAGATGCCCAGGCCGACTGGATCGCGCGCAACGTCGCCGCCGCCCCGCCGCCCAGGCATGTCATCGTCGGCAGTGCGCTGCCGCTGTTCGGGCGTGAAGTGCCGGTCGTGAAGGGACCAGGCCGATCGGCCCGGTTTACCGGCGATGTCATCGCGGTGCCCGAGGATGGCCGTGCAGGGCCGCGCGTGAAGGCATTGATGCAGACCCTTGCGCGTACGCATCTTGCGTCATCCGTCGATCGGTATGCCGACGCGCTGGGACGGGCGCCGACGAAACTGACGTTCCGGGATACCCGGTCCCGCTGGGGCTCCTGTTCGTCGCGCGGAGAGCTGATGTTCAGTTGGCGTCTGATCATGGCACCGACCGACGTGCAGGATTATGTCGTCGCCCACGAAGTCGCCCACCTGGCCCATATGGACCATTCCGCGCGATTCTGGCGACAGGTCGAAGAACTGATGCCCGATTACGGCCCGCGCCGCGCATGGTTGAAACGTGAAGGCGCGGCGCTGCACGCTGTGGATTTCGGCGGGACTTAGGGGCAAGGTCGGCGCATGTTGCTCAATCCGCTTTCCGACGGCACCGGCGCCGCGCACGATCGTCTTTATCGGTCGCTTCGCAGTCGGATCATGCATGGCGAGCTGGACCCCGGCGTATCGCTGACCCTGCGCGGCGTTGGCCGCGACTACGGCGTGTCAATGACCCCCGTGCGCGAGGCGTTGCGCCGTCTGGTCGCCGAAGGCGCGCTGTCGCTGTCGGCTTCGGGCCGCATCACCACGCCCGCCCTTTCGAACGAGCGGATCGAGGAACTTGCCGCCCTGCGGTCACTGCTGGAGCCGGAGCTCGCCCTGCGCGCCCTGCCCCGTGCCCATCTTGCCCTGATCGACCGGATGGAGGCGATCAATACCACCATTGCCGAACAGATCGCCAAACACGATGCTTCGGGCTATATCCGCACAAATCTCGAATTCCATCGCACGCTGTATCTGCGCGCACAGGCCCCGGCGATGCTGGCCATGGTCGAGACGGTCTGGCTGCAACTGGGGCCGACGATGCGCGCACTCTATGGTCGGCTGAACCGCACCGAACTGCCGATGAACCATCGCCTGATTGTCGCCGCCCTGCGGGCGGGGGACGAACCGGGATTGCGGCTGGCGGTGCGCGCCGATGTCACCAAGGGGCTGCGGCTGCTGGTAAACTGACTGAGAGTGCGTGCAGTTAACTCAGATCAGGAACAGCGTGATCGCCGGAAATGCCACGAGGATCGCAACGCGCAGGATGTCTGAACCGACAAAATACAGTACCGCACGATAGGTCTGCAACATCGGCGTCGCCTTATCCATCGCATTGATAACGAACAGGTTCATACCTACGGGCGGGGTAATCAACCCGACCTCCACCACGATCAGGGTCAAGATGCCAAACCAGATCGCCACCTGTTCGGGGGTCATGCCGAAGTCCAGAACCATGATGACAGGAAAGAAGATCGGGATCGTCAGCAGGATCATCGACAGACTGTCCATCACGCAACCCAGAAGCAGATAGAAAATCAGGATCACGATCAGCACCGTCACCGGTGCGAACCCCTGATCCACGACCCAGGCCGAAATTTCCTGCGGCACCTGCGTCAGCGCCAGGAAGCCGTTGTAGATCGCAGCGCCCAGAACGATGAAGAAAATCATCGCGCTGGATTTTGCGGTTACCATAAAGCTCTCGATCAGGGTCCGACCGGTCAGCCCACCGTTGACCAACGCGATCAGTCCTGTGCCGAGCGCGCCGACCGCCGCCCCTTCTGTCGGCGTGAAGATACCGCCGTAGATGCCACCCACAACGGCGACGAAGACCAGAAGCACTGGCCAGACCGCGCCAAGTTGCCGGAAGCGCTGCGCCATCGGAATGGCCTCGCGGACGCCTGCGGATGTCGGGTTGAGCCGCACATAGATCGAGATGGCGATGACGTAGCCCACCGCCGCAATCACACCGGGCAGGACGGCCGCAAGAAACAGCTTGGCTATATTCTGCTCGGTCAGGATGGCATAGATCACCAGCACGACCGACGGCGGGATCAGGATGCCCAATGTGCCCCCCGCCGCCAAGGTGGCGGTCGAGAAGCCTCCGTCATAACCATAGCGCCGCAATTCCGGCAGGGCGACCCGGCCCATTGTGGCGGCCGTCGCCAGCGACGATCCACAGATCGCGCCAAAGCCTGCACAGGCCCCGATCGCGGCCATTGCCACGCCCCCCTTTCGATGGCCCAGAAATCCCTCGGCGGCTCGGAACAGGGCCTGACTCATGCCACCCAAGGTAGCGAAATGCCCCATCAGCAGGAACATCGGCACAATCGAGAGCGAGTAGGAAGAGAAGGTCGAATAGGTTTCGTTTTTCAATCGGCTGAGTGCGACGGTATTGCCATCGGTCACGTAATACAGGCCAACCAGCCCCGTCACGAACATCGCCAATCCAATCGGCACGCGCAGGAAAATCAGCGCCAGCAGACCTGGAAAGGACCACAGGCCTATTTCGAGGTTACTCACTGCTCCGCACCGTCGGACGCGATAATCGGCGTGCCGGTCGCCAGTTCTGTCAGTCGGACCAGCGCGACATAGGTCCCCACCAGGGCGGACAAGACCGCCCCGACCAATGCCGCTGCATAGGACCACCAGATCGGAAACTGGATCAGGTAGGTCGTTTCGCCATAGCGCATCTTGGCCTGTGTCCCCTGCCACAATTGCCAGGCAATCAGGATCAGAACGGCGGCAAACAACGTCGCCCACAGAACCGACAGAACCCGGTTCACCCCCTCGCCCAGCATGTTGGTGAAGATATCGACCGCGGCATGGCCGTCGCGCAACTGCGTGATCGGCAGGAACGCAAAAATCGTAAAGGCCATCCCTGCCTCGATCAGTTCGAAGTCGCCGTTGATCGGCCCGATCCCCAGCGACAGAAGCCAGATCGCCAGACCGGTCCCGTCCAGCAGGTCCGAATGCAGGACCCCGTTCAGGAAACGCCCGAAGATCGACAGGCACGTCATCACGATCAACGCCGTCAGCACCAGACCACCCAGGGTGGCCATGACGCGGGCAAGCGCCTCCATGATCCGTCGCAGCATTCCCGCCCCTTTGAAAAAGCAACGGGGCGGCATCCGGTCGGACGCAGCCCCATGAATATCTGGCCAGTATCAGCCCTCGTATTCGTCCATCAGCCTACGGGCTTCGTCGATCAATGCCTGACCGTCAATGCCCTTCGCCTCCATCTCAGCGATCCATGCGTCATAGACCGGCTGCGACGCCAGGACCCAGGCCTGTGCTTCCGCTTCGGAAAGAGTGACAATCTGGTTGCCGTTGTCGACAGCAGCCTGACGGGCAGGGCCGTCGCTGTCGGCCTGCGTGCCCCCAGCGAAAATCGAGAATTCCAGCCCGGAATTATCGTCGATCACTTTTTTCAGGTCGTCAGGCAGGCTCTGATACCTGGCCTTGTTCATCGCCAGAACGAAAGTCACGTCATAAAGCATCCGACCTTCGAATTCGGTATGGTAATTCACCAACTCCGGCACCTTCAGCGCGCCCGTCACCTCCCACGGGATGGTCGTGCCGTCGATGACGCCCTTGGACAGCGCCTCGGGGATGGAAGGCACGGGCATGCCGACCGGCGTGGCCCCCAGCGTTTCCAGCAGGGTATTCACCTGACGGGTCGCACCGCGGATCTTGAGACCCTGCATATCGGCAGGTGTGCGGATCTGTTTACTGGCATGGATTACGCCCGGTCCATGGACCCAAGTGCCCAGTACCTTAACGTCCGCAAATTCGTCCTGCATGCGGCTTTCATACATCTGCCAATAGGCCGATGACGCGGCGCGTGCATCGCTGATCATGAACGGAAGTTCGAACACTTCTGTCGATGGAAAGCGGCCCGGTGTATATCCGGCAACCGTCCAGACGATGTCTGCGACTCCATCGGCGACCTGATCCATCAACTGCGGCGGTGTCCCGCCAAGCTGCATGGACGGATAACGGTCGATCCTGATGCGACCGTCCGAGTCGGCCTCGACCTTGTCGGCCCAGACATCGAGGATCAGTTTCGGAACGTTCGCCTGCGCGGGCAGAAACTGATGCAGCTTCAGCGTTACCTCCTGCGCCAAGGCGGGCAAGGCAGTCAGCGCCATTGCAGCACCGCTCAGAAGACCGGCCAGCCATCTGCGATTGATCATGTCGTTCATCCTTCCTGGAATGAATTCGGCCTGAATGGCTCTTGGCCATGCGTATGCCGCGAACATCAACATCAAACGAATTGAAATGTAAAAAACCAAATTCGTACAAACGGCCGGTCTTGCAGACCCGAGCAGCTACCCACGGTTCCCCGTCCAATCTTCTCAGCTACGGCCTTCGCGCAGCCAGGCCCATGTCGCCAGACCCGCGGCAAGCAGAAGGAAAAGCCACGCGGGAACAAGGGACAGGATGCGTACATCCGCCGTCAGATAAGCATTGCGCGGGGTCCAGCCGATCCAGCCGCGACCGGCTGCCCGGCGACCTTCACGCACGGACCGAAGGTTCGGCGATCCGTCCTGCAAGGCAATCGCGCCGCCTTGTCGTGCATCAATCGCAGGGGCCAGAATCGTGTCCGTCGCAATCGTTTCGACGAATTCGCGCGGTGCTGCGGGGCCAAGCCCGATAACGGCCGTCCGCTCGCCTTCGGTCATGCGATACAGGCCCTGTTCGGCCCCGATAATGCGTCCGACGAAGCGCCCCGGCGCTTGCATGGTCAATTCAAGCTGCGACTCGGTGCCATCGGGCGCGGTAACGGTGACGGCACCTGGCGCATCGCCCAGCGTCCGGCGTGTCACAGTGATTTCCTGCCCCAGTGCGGCGGCGGTCAGCGCCTCCTCCTCCAGTTCCGGTTCCTGCATCAGCCAGTGGGCCAGACGGCGCAGCAATTCGGCCTGTGGGCCGCCACCTTCGAAGCCCCGGTCCCAAAGCCACACGTGATCCGACCCCAACAGCGCCACCCGCCCCGCCTTGACGCGGTCAAGGATCAGAAGCGGCTCGTCGTTCACGCCGGTCATTACCGTTTCCGCATCCGGCAGCGCCTCGACCTGAACCTGCCGGAACCAGCGCCCCCAGGGCGCACCATCCAGCCCGAACCCCGTAGGCAACCCTTCGGTCACGGGGTGTTTCTGTCCGGTTTCAGAGACCGTTGGCAGGAAGCCTTCGTTCAACACGATAGCCGTCGGCGCGGCTGGCAGGATCGGCGCAAGCGGCGAGCGAAAGATGCTGTCCGCGCTGGCAAAATCAGGCCCGGCGGCAACCAGAAGGGCACCACCCTGTTCGACGTAACTGCGCACATTATCCAGATAGACTGACGGCAGGATGCCGCGCCGCTGATAACGGTCGAAGATGATCAGATCGAATTCGTCGATCTTCTCGCTGAACAGCTCCCGTGTCGGAAAGGCGATCAGCGAAAGTTCGGTGACCGGCACCCCGTCCTGCTTGCCGGGTGGCCGCAGGATGGTGAAATGCACCAGATCGACGGCCGAATCCGCCTTCAGCAGGTTGCGCCACGTCCGCTGGCCGGGATGCGGCTCGCCCGAGACCAGCAGCACCCGCAACCGGTCTCGCACACCATTGATCTGGATAACGGCTGCATTGTTACGGTCCGTCAACTCGCCCTCGGCTTCGGGCACGGAAAACTCAATCACGTTCAGTCCGCCGTGCGGCAGGATGACCGGAAGCTGGATATCCTCGCCGACCGGCATCCGGTAGGCGCGGGGCTGACCGCCATCGATGGCCAACACGATATCGGCCTCGGTCCCGGCATCGGCGGGCACATCACCCTGATCCTCGATCCGCAGGGTGATGGTGAATTCCTCGTCCAGAATCGCAAAGCTGGGCGCGTTCGACACGATCAGTCGCCGATCCCAGTCGCCGTCCCGACCGGTCCGCAACAAATGCAGCGGCGCGGGCAATTCCGGCAGTTGCGCCGCATCATGCACCTGCCCATCCGAAATGATGACTGCCCCGGCCACCCGGTCGCGTGGCACCTCGGCCAGCAATTCACCAAGCGCGCCCATCATCAGCGTACCCTCGTCGCCATCGCCGTCGGCAACCCGGGTGACACGGGTATCGAGGCCATCGCCCGCTGCCTCCTCCAGCAGATCGGCCAGGGCCGCTTCGGTCTGGTCGCGGCGATCCGACAGGCCCTGACTGGCACTTTCGTCGACGGCGATCAGCAGGATGTCCGACAGCGGCTCCCGGTCTTCGGTCTGCAGGCTGGGGTCGAGCAGGGCCAATGCCACCGTCCCGACGGCCAATGCGCGCAGCCACCAGCCGGGCAGGCCACGAACCGCCGCCAGCACGCAGACGGCCAGAGCCACCCCGGCAAGCGCGGCGATCAGCCAGAGTGGCAACATCGGATCGAAGATGATCTGGCGCGTCATGTCAGTTTCCCAGCCGGTCGAGCAGCGCGGGCACATGTACCTGATCGGATTTGTAGTTGCCCGACAGCACATGCATCACGAGATTTACGCCGAACCGCAGCGCAATCTCGCGCTGTCGTTCGCCCGCGAAACCAGATCCGATCGGCAACAGCGCTCGCCCCTGTTCATCCACGGCCCAGGCGGCGGCCCAGTCGTTCGCGCCAATCACCACCGGCGTCACACCGTCATTCAGGTTGCGGAACGGCATGCCTTCGACCTGTTCGACATTCGGACTGGCTTCGACCCAGACGTCGCGCGAATTATAGCGGCCCGGATAGTCCTGCAGAAGATAGAAGCTGCGTGTCATGACGTGGTCGTCGGGCAAAGGCTCCAGCGGAGGAATATCCAGCGGCGCGGCCAGATCGCGCAGGCGGACCGAAGCGGGCGACGACGACCCGAAGCCGCCGATATCGGCATCGCGGGTATCGAAAACGATCATGCCGCCGCCGCGCAGATATCGGTTCAACCGCGCGTAGGCGTCGGAGGACGGAATCGGCTGCGCCGGATCGACCGGCCAGTAGAGCAGTGGGAAAAAAGCCAGTTCGTCCGTCTCCAGATCGACGCCGCGCGGGGCTTCCGGCTCGACCGAGGTGCGTTGCGCCAGCACAGCGGACAGGCCCCTGAGGCCCGCTTCGGATATTTCGTCAATCCGCGCATTGCCGGTGCGGACATAGGCCAGCGCCACTTCGCCCGGAACATCAATCTCCTGCGCCTGCGCGTCCGGTGCTACCATTATCAGTGCTGCCATCACGGCGGTCGCCAGCCCACGCCGCAGCCTCCCGCCAAGCCAGAGCGAAGCGATCGCATCTATTGTCAGAAATATCAGCGCCGCCGCCAGAAGCCACGGCATGAGGTTGGTCTGTGTCGCCCGGGTCAGTCCGTCGATAACAGTGCCCGCTGGCCAACGCGCCGCCACAAGCTCGGCATCCGCAGTGAGGACGTTGAGCGCAAGGCTCTGCCCAGGCCCTTCGTAAAGCCCGGCAGGCAAATCGGCGGAAGACTTCGGGTCGATCAGGTCTTCGCCCGGCACACCGGCCATCGCACCTGCATCGCGCGGCACACCGAATCCATCAAGGACGATGCGCGGCACCCACGTCGTGCCTTCCAGCGCCTCGGGTTCCAGAGCGGCGGGACGGGTCGACACGGCAAGGCGTTCCAACATCTGAACAAACAGACCCGACAGCGGCAGCGTCGACCATTCGGCATTGGCGGTGACATGAAACAGCACGATCTGACCCTGTCCCACTGGCTTGCGCGTCACCAGCGGCGTGCCATCGGCCAAGGCGGCGATGGTGCGGTCTGCCAGTGTCGGATCGGGTTGCGCGACGATCTGACTGGTCACCGATACCTCATCGGTCAGGGTCAGGCCAAAAAAGGGCGAGGTTTCGTCGAAAGGTCGCAGCGTTTTCGGCTCCCCCCACGACAGCGCGCCTCCGACCGTGCGCCCGCCGGATCGCAGACGAACCGGCAGAAGCGGGTCTTCGTCCTCGCGGCTGATATCGGATGCGGCGAGGGTCGGGCCGGCAAAGCGCAAAAGCAGCCCGCCGTTCTCGACCCATTCCGTCACCTGATCGGTCTCACTAGGCGACAGGCGCGCGACATCCGCCATCACCAGAACGTCCGGAGTGGCGGGCAGAAGGGTTTCCAGATCACCTTCGATCAGGTCGGCGGTCGGGGCCAGCGCGTTGCGCAGATAGTAGAGCGGCGACAACAGATCCTGCGACTCGTCCCCGGCCTGCGTCAAAAGTGCGACTTCGCGCCGCGACAGGCTGTCATCGGTCAGGGACACCGCCCCGGCGCTGCGCTCACCGCTGATCTCGAACCGCTGCACGCGATTGCGCAATTCGGGCGGTAGGGTCAGGGACACCTCGGCCTCGGATGCGCCGGCAGCGAAATTGGCGGGGGCCACGCCCAGCTGCGTCAAGGCGCCGTTCGGGCCGGGGCCAACTGCGCGCAATTCGACAGACCGTTCGGTCCCGTCGCCCAGACGCAGGGCGCGCAGGTTGATCACGCCGTCCTCATAGCGGGCGGGCGTAAGGCCCAGAATCGGACGGTCGCTTTCGATCACGCGGGCAGACAGGACGTCACGTCCTTCACGCGCCAACCCGTCGGACATCCAGACGATCTCGGCGCCCTCCAGCGGCAAATCGGTCAGGCCCTGATATTCAGGCTCCCATGCACGCGGCTGAACCGAGGGCAGACGTTCGACCCAGGCAGCAGCGGATTGCCACGGGATCTCTTCGGGCAATGGGTCGGTAAGGGGTAAAACCGCGGCAAGGCGACCGACGCGGGCCGCGTCCCGCAACATCTCGTCGACCTTGGCCACGCGAGCGGGCCAATCGCGCGCCGACGCCCAGCTTGCATCCATCAGCACCAGCAGCGGTCCGGTGGCTGTGCCGACCGTCCGCGGGTTCAGGATCGGACCGGCAAAGCCCACGATTACAGCAGCCAGCGCCAGCATCCGCAGCAGCAGCAACCACCACGGTGTCGTGGCCGTCTGGCTCTCGTCGTCTTTCAGACCCAGCAGCAGAACGATGCCGGGGAACCGCCGTCGGATCGGCGCGGGCGGCACGGCACGCAGTAGCCACCACAGGATCGGCAGCACGATCAGGGCCACCAGAAGCAGCGGCGCAGTAAAGGCGATCGCGCTCATTTGCGACGCTCCAGCGCGGTATAAAGCGGCAGCAACGCAGCCTCCGCCGATCCGTCAGTGTGGTGCAATTGATACCGCCAGCCGGTTCGCGCGCACAGATCGCGCAACGCGGCGCGGCGTGCCGTCAGTCGCGCCAGATAATCGTCCCGCAATTGTCCGGCCTTCAATGTCTCGAACCGGACGGCCCCCGACATGCTTTCGAACAGGGTGCGCCCGTCATAGGGAAAGGCTTCCTCTTCCGGGTCGAGAATTTGCAGCAACACCCCCTGGACGCCCCGGTCGGCAGCGGCAGTCAGGGCGTCCGTCACCGCTTCGACCGGCCCGAGGAAGTCCGACAGAAACACTGCGCGCGACCCAAATGGCATGACGCGAGGCCGGGGCGCGCCATAGTCGGGAACCTCACCGCCCTCCATCAAGGCACTGGCCATTCGGATCAGTTGCGCCGAGCCAGCGCGCGGCGGTTCGGCCATACTGGCCAGTCCCGTGCGTTCGCCCGCGCGCACCGCAAGAACCGCCAGCGCCAGTCCCAGCGTCTGAGCCCGGCGCAGCTTGGACGGACGATCCACCCCCGAACCGGCAAACCGCATCGATGCCGCATCATCGACCCAAAGCATCAGCGACTGGGCCGCCTGCCATTCGGTTTCACGTAGAAAATGGCCATCCCCGCGTGCCGACTGCCGCCAGTCAATGGACTTGCGCGGATCGCCCGGCTGGGCCGCTCGGAACTGCCAGAAGGCATCGCCGGATCCGGCCCGCTTGCGTCCGTGATCGCCCAGAAGGATCGTCGCAGCCAGGCGTTCGGCGGACATCAGAAGTCCGGGAAGCCCAGCCGCCGCGCTCTCAGACCTGGCACGAAGCGACGCGGCCGTATGAAGGGCTTCTTTCAAGCCGCCTGCTCGACCCGCCCGACACGGGCAGCGACTTCGTCGATAACATTTTCCAGCATCACACCTTCGGCCCGCGCTGCGAACGACAGCGCCATGCGGTGACCCAGAACGGGTCGCGCCAGCCGGGTGACGTCGCTTTGGTCAGGGGCCAGACGCCCTTCCAGCAATGCCTGCGCGCGAACCAGAAGCATCAGGGCCTGCGCCGCGCGCGGGCCCGGCCCCCAGGCAACATGCTTGCGGACGGAATCGGGTGCATCGGGGTTATCGGGGCGGCAGGCGCGGACAAGATCGAGGATAAGGTCCACCACTCCATCGCCAACCGGCATCCGCCGCACCACAGCCTGTGCCGCCATCATGCTTTCGGGGTCGAAAACGGCCCGCGCCTCGGCCTCGGCCCCTCCGGTGGTGGCCAGTACGATGGCGCGCTCGGTCTCGCGGTCGGGATAATCGACGTCGATCTTGACAAGAAAGCGGTCCAGCTGCGCCTCGGGCAGGGGATATGTCCCTTCCTGCTCGATCGGGTTCTGCGTCGCCAACACATGGAACGGCGCAGGCAGCTTGCGGGTCTGGCCGGCGACAGTGACCTCGCGCTCCTGCATGGCCTGCAACAGGGCGGATTGGGTGCGTGGGCTGGCGCGGTTGATCTCGTCTGCCATCAGAAGCTGGGCGAAGATCGGCCCTTCGACATAGCGGAAGGCCCGGCTTCCGTCCGGCGCGGTTTCCAGCACTTCCGATCCCAGAATGTCCGACGGCATCAGGTCTGGCGTGAACTGGATACGGTTGCCCGACAGGCCCATGACGGTTGCCAGGGTTTCAACCAGCCGCGTCTTGCCCAGTCCGGGCAGACCCAGCAACAACGCATGTCCACCCGACAACATCGCCGCCAGCGAAAGCTCCACCACACGGTCCTGCCCGATGATGCGGGTGGCGATCGCGGTACGTGCATCGGTCAACCGGGCGCCCAGCGCCTCGATCTCGTCGAGAAGGTCATCGGACATTGCATTTCTCCCGCGCGGCTTATCTGATGTCATAAGTATGGCTGACGGATGCGAGGGCAAAGGGCAATGGCCGGACAAGAACACGTTACCCCGTCGGCGACGTCTTTCCTGAAATCCGCCCAGGTCGCCGCGAAGCAAGACAAACGCGGCATGCCGCCGGTGCATCTGTGGGACCCACCCTATTGTGGCGAAATCGACATCACCATCAAGCGTGACGGCACATGGATACACGAAGGCACGCCAATCGGACGACCCGGACTGGTGCGTCTTTTCGCGTCGATCCTGAAGAAAGAGGGTGAGCAGCATTTTCTCGTCACCCCGGTCGAAAAGGTCGGAATCGTGGTCGAGGACGCGCCTTTCGTCGCCGTGGATTTCGAATCCGAAGATGGCAAGATCACCTTCGAGACGAATGTCGGCGATCTGGTCACTGCTGGTTCCGACAACCCGATCCGGGTGACGTTTGCCGAGGACGGTGAGCCATCGCCCTATGTCGAGGTGCGCCGGGGGCTGGAGGCATTGATCGATCGCAAGTCGTTCTATCGGCTGGTTGAAATCGGAACGGAGCGGGATGGGCAGTTCGGGCTGATGTCGAACGGTATATTCTTTCCTCTGATCGAGGCCGCCGCCCTGCGCGGATAGTCGCATTGCATCATAGGACGCGCCAGTCCCCCGGTGCCAGCCCCTCCAGCGTCCAGTCCCCGACCTGCCAGCGGATCAATCGCAACACCGGCAACCCGACATGGGCACACATCCGCCGCACCTGACGATTGCGCCCTTCGGTAATCGTCAGGCGCAGCCACGCATCAGGCACCGTCTTGCGGACCCGCACCGGCGGAACGCGGGGCCAGAGCCACTCCGGAGCGGGCACCTTGTCCACCATAGCCGGGCGCGTCGGCCCGTCTTTCAGCGTAACGCCCTGACGCAGCTCCTCCAGCGCGTCATCCTGCGGTGTCCCTTCGATCATGGAGAAATAGGTCTTCGGCATCGCGTTTTTCGGCGAGGTGATACGCGCCTGCGCCTTGCCGTTATCAGTCAGGATCAGCAGCCCCTCGCTGTCCCGATCCAGCCGCCCGGCTGCATATACGTCCGGCACGTCGATATGGTGCTTCAGGCCGGGCCACTGACCCTCGTCGGTGAACTGGCTGAGGACGTTCATCGGTTTATTGAAGGCAATCAGCATGTTTCGGACGCTCTGCGTGCCATCAATGCGCCTCGGCCCAATTCACACCCTGCCCCGCATCGACCGTCAGCGCGACCGACAGGTCGACAACCGGCAAATGCGCACCCTCCATCACCTCGCTAGCGCGGGTGATCAGGGTACCGACGTCCGCTTCGGCAACTTCGAACAGCAATTCATCGTGCACCTGCAACAGCATCCTGGCGTCCAGATCGGTGATAGCCGCGTCCATCCGCACCATCGCGCGGCGGATCACATCGGCGGCGGTGCCCTGGATCGGGGCGTTGATCGCGGCGCGTTTGGCGAAGCCCGCGCCGGGACCCTTTGCATTGATTTCGGGCGTGTGAATGCGACGACCGAACAGCGTCTCGACACGACCATGTTCCTTGGCGAATTTCACCGTGTCGTCCATGTAGTCGCGGATGCCGGGAAAGCGCTCGAAATAGGTGTCGATGAAGGCCTGTGCTTCGGCCCGTGGAATTCGCAGGTTACGGGCCAGCCCAAAGCCCGAGATGCCGTAGATGACCCCGAAGTTGATTGCCTTGGCCTGACGGCGAACGTCGGGCGTCATGTCTTCCAGCGGTACGCCGAACATCTGGCTGGCGGTGATCGCGTGAATGTCCTGACCGTCCCTGAACGCCTGTTTCAGTTCATTGATTCCGGCGATATGGGCCAGAATCCGCAGCTCGATCTGGCTGTAGTCCAGCGCCACCAGAACACGCCCTTCGGGCGCGACGAAAGCCTCGCGGATGCGACGACCCTCCTCGGTGCGGATCGGGATGTTCTGCAAGTTCGGATCGGTCGAGGCCAGACGCCCGGTGCTGGCCCCGGCGATGGAATAGGACGTGTGAACGCGACCCGTTTCGGGGTGAATGTGATCCTGTAAGGCATCGGTATAGGTCGATTTCAACTTGGACAATTGCCGCCAGTCCAGAAGAAGACGCGGCAATTCGTGTTCGGTCGCAAGGTCTTCCAGAATGTCAGCCCCTGTCGAATAGGCCCCGGTCTTGCCTTTCTTGCCGCCGGGCAGGCCCAGTTCGTCGAACAGGATCTCGCCGATCTGCTTCGGCGATCCGACGTTGAACGGCCGGCCTGCTCTGGCATGGATGTCCTCCTCCAGCCCGGCCATTTTCTGCGCGAATTTGCCGGACATGCGCGACAGCACGTCCCGGTCAACCTTGACGCCCGCCATTTCCATCCGCGCCAGAACCGACACAAGGGGGCGCTCCAATGTCTCATAAACCTTGGTGACCTTGGCGGAATGCAGCCGCGGCTTCAAAAGACGGTGCAGGCGCAAAGTCACGTCGGCATCTTCAGCCGCATAGGGCGCGGCGCGGTCGACCTCGACGCGGTCGAAGGTAACCTGCGATTTTCCGGTGCCGATCAGATCTTTTATCGGGATGCATTGGTGGTTCAGATAACGGTCCGCCAGCGTGTCCATGCCGTGCCCGTGCAGACCTGCATGTTGTGCATAGGACAGCAACATCGTGTCATCGATCGGCGACACAGCGATGCCCTGACGGGCAAAAATCTTGAGGTCGTATTTCATGTTCTGCCCGACCTTCAGGATGCTCGCATCCTCCAGCATCGGTTTGAGCATCTCCAGCGCGCGGTTCAGCGGTATTTGCCCTTCGGCCAGCGCGTCGGTGTCGAACAGATCGCCGCCGCCGGTGCGATGCGTCAGCGGCACATAGCAGGCGACGCCCGGTTCGGTAGCCAGCGACACGCCGACCAGATCGGCGCGCATTTCGTCAAGCGATGTGGTCTCCGTATCGACCGCGACCGTACCCGCCCTGGCGATCCGGTCCAGCCAGACCTGCAACGCAGCCTCGTCGCGCACGACCTCATATGTCGAATGGTCGATGGGCGCATCTTCTACTGCTTCGGGCGCGTCGACCACGGATGCGGTCTCGATCATGGCAGGCGGTTCCTTGCCAAAGCGGTCGGCGATGCGACGGGTCAGGCTGCGAAACTCCATGCGGTTCAGAAAATCGAGAAGCTTGTCCGGCTCCGCATCCCGGATTTCCAGGTCGTCCAACGTGAACGGCAGGTCCATCTCGCAATCCAATTGCACCAGACGTTTGGACAATTCGATCTGCGCGCGGTGGTCGATCAGGGTCTGGCGGCGCTTGGGCTGCTTGATCTCATCGGCGCGGTCCAGAAGCTCCTCCAGCGATCCGTATTCCTGGATCAACTGCGCGGCGGTCTTGATACCGATGCCCGGCGCGCCCGGCACGTTATCCACCGAATCCCCCGCGAGCGCCTGCACATCCACGACCCGGTTCGGCGCGACACCAAACCTTTCAAACACACCGTCGTCGTCGATGCGCTTGTTTTTCATCGGGTCCAGCATTTCGACGCCGCTGCCGACCAGCTGCATCAGGTCCTTGTCCGACGACAGGATCGTGACGCGTCCGCCCGCGTCCCGCGCCTGATGCGCAAGCGTGGCGATGATGTCGTCCGCTTCGAACCCGGCAAGTTCTTCGCAGGCGATGTTGAAGGCCAGTGTCGCTTCGCGCGTCAAAGGGATTTGCGGGCGTAAATCCTCGGGCATTTCGGATCGGTTCGCCTTGTACTGATCGTACATATCGTTGCGAAACGTATGACTGCCCTTGTCGAAGATCACTGCCACATGCGTCGCGGCGTCGGGTCCGGCGTTATTCTCGACGTAGCGATTCAGCATGTTGCAAAAGCCAGACACTGCACCGATGGGCAGCCCGTCCGACTTGCGGGTCAAAGGCGGCAGTGCATGGAACGCCCGAAAGATATAGGCCGATCCGTCGATCAGGTGCAGGTGGCAGCCCTTGCCGAAACTCATCGCTTGTCCCTCCGGAAATCTTCGGGGTCTCATGCCATGAACCGGGACAAGGTGCCACTGGCACAGACGGTGACTTCGGGAACGTTGTCGGAAACGCCCGCGGTTTTTCAGGCGATCCGCGTGCCGACCATATGCCACATGATCGCGACGAAATAGACAACCGACGCGGCTACAACAAATCCGTGCCAGATCGCATTGTGAAAGCGCATCTTTTCCAGCATCAGAAACGGAGTGCCCAGCGAATACAGGACGCCCCCCGCCAGCATCAGCCCGAACACAGGCCAGGATGTCGTGGCGATTACCTCGCCGCCGCCGATCAGTACGGCCCAACCCATCGCCAGTCCGATGCCTACCGACAGGACGGTCGACCGCCGCCGTCGCAGGAAGGCCGTCGCCGTAGCGACGATGGCGGCCGTCCACATCGCGATCAGAAACGTCGATCCTGTGCCCGACAACAGGGCGAACGGTGTCACTGTCCCAGCGATCTTGAGATAGATCGCAGACAGGTCCAGCCGTCGCAGACGGTCATTCCATTCCGGCACCGGCACATGATTGTAGGCCAGCGAAGCCGACAGCATCCCGATCAACGTGGCACCATAGACGGAGACAGCAGCGATCCCCATGGCATCGCCCCGCAGTATGGCGGTCATCGTGATCAGCACGGGCACTGCTACGACGGCCAGCGCGAGCCCGGCCAGATGGACCACGGCGTCGCTGAGACGCTCGGCCCGATCATAGGGTCGGCACATCGTGGGGATGGTGTCGGAACGTGTCATACGCCGAGTATAGCGCCCAATTGTTTATAGTCAGGTAACAACACGGATGCCGTTCCGTAACTTCACGTGAACGTCACGGGTGCGCGCGTCGCGATCCGAACTGCCTGACCCCGGTCACGGTTCAGGACATGGCCCCAAACGGCAACGACAGGCGATCCCGGCACGATCGGCACCCGGCGCGCGCCTTTCAGTGGCCGTCGTCGCCCTCCAGCACGAACCGCTTGTCGCAATAGCCACATTCAACCCACCCCAGCACCGGATCGATCGACAGCCACACCAGCGGATGCCCCCCCGCCCCGCCATCGCAGGCGACACGGGCGGTGTGAACGATCTCGGTTTCGGGCGCATCGCCTTTGACGGCGTGGTGCGGATTGGGATTGGCAGTCGGCATATCTTGGCCTCGGGGCTGTCGCTGGGGGCATAAAGTCAGTTGCGTTGTTATGGCGTATCGGTCGGGCACCTTGCAAGCGACCTGCACAGATCGACAAACGCGCACAGGTCCGAGGCAGAGCCAGCAGTTGCCTTGCGGGGATCCGTCTTCTACGTCCCGAACGACAGATACCCAGCCGGAGGCATCATGACCAACGCCATCGAGATCGAAGGATTGCGCAAGGTTTACGCGGGCGACGGGAAATCCCCCCCGAAGGAGGCGTTGAAAGGTCTGGACCTGACCATCCCGACCGGTAGCATCTTCGGCCTTCTGGGACCGAATGGCGCGGGCAAGTCCACGACGATCAACATCATGGCCGGCTTGGTTCGAAAAACGGCAGGCAAGGTGCGTATCTGGGGCTTCGATCAGGATGTGAACCCGCGCCAGTCGCGCGCCGCCATCGGCGTGATGCCGCAGGAGTTGAACCTTGATCCTTTCTTCTCTCCCGCCGACGCGCTGGAGGTTCAGGCCGGTCTGTATGGTGTGCCGAAATCGCAGCGAAGAACGTCTGAAATTCTTGAACTTGTCGGGCTTTCTGAACAGGCGAATGCCTACGCGCGAACCCTGTCCGGAGGCATGCGGCGGCGGCTTCTGCTGGCCAAGGCGCTGGTGCATCATCCGCAGGTCCTTGTGCTCGACGAACCGACGGCGGGCGTGGATATCGAGCTGCGACAGATGCTTTGGCGCAATGTCCGGCGCCTGAATCAGGAACGCGGCACAACGATCATCCTGACCACGCATTATCTCGAAGAAGCGCAGGAAATGTGCGACGAAATCGCCATCGTCGCGAATGGCGAACTGGTCATCCGCGACAAGACCGTGAACCTTTTGAGCCGGCTGGATGCCAAGACCATGGTCATCACGCCCGAAACGCCACCCGGCGACCTTGACCTGCCCGCAGGGGTTGATCTGGAACGGCGTGCCGACGGGTCACTGGCCTTCAGCTATGCGCGGGCCAAGACCTCGGCCGAACAGTTGCTGAGCTTCATCCGTGAAGCAGGCATCTCGATCCGGGATGTGCGCACCGAGGAAGCCGATCTGGAAGACGTCTTCGTTTCGCTGACCCACTCAGAGGGATCGCAGGGCTTAGCTTCGGCGAAATAACATGTCACGTGCCGCCAATATCGCGCCGCCTGTGATCAGGACGCTCGCCAGACCGATCAGCCATGTCGCCTCTGCCTGTCCGGCTGCGATCAGGACGATAGTCGACAAGAGAGGGGCGGCATAGCTGGCCGCACCCAGCACCGGCAGATCGCCGCGCTTCACACCGATGTCCCAGAGGAAAAACGCCAGGCCGACGGGTCCGGTCCCCAGCCCGACCACGGCCATCCACTCGGTCCCGCTGGGCCAGACGGTCTGTTCCAGCGCCAGATGCGCCACGGTCGCCAGGGCCGCCGTCGCCAGACAGAACCCCGTGACCGCATCGGTCGGGACCTGTGCGAAGCGGCGCGACAGAACGGAATAACCGGCCCAGAAGACCGCGGCGACCAGCGCGGTGGCATATCCGATCGCATATTCGCCCGACAGCGCGATACCCTGTCCGCCCGTCACGATCAGAGCCGCTCCCGCCAGCCCTATCAACGCACCGATCAGATGATGCGCCCGCAGGCCGGTCCCCAGCGAAGCCAGCAGAACAATCATCAGCGGCCACAGATAGGCAATCAGGCTGGCCTGAACGGCAGGGGCCCAGCGCAGCGCCAGAACATAGAGCAGGTGATAGCCGAACAACCCGCCGACCCCCAACGCCCAGACCGGCCAGGGTTGTCGCCAACTGCGCCATCCCCGGCGGCGCGCGCCCGCGATCAGACCCAGCGTACCACCGATGGCGAAAGACATTGCCAGCAGTTGCAGCGGCGGCACTGCACCCGATAGCGTGGTGAACAGCGCCAGCGTTGCCCACAGCACGACAGCACCGAAGCCCGCCAATGTTGCCATGTTCCTGGTCATACCGGATGCGATGCCGTCTTGTGCGGGCGGGCACAAGCTGTAGCATTTGTGCAAACGGGGAATGCACGATGGCCGACAGAATTGTAATCGTGGGCGGGGCCATCATGGGCTCTTCGCTTGCGTGGTGGCTGACCGAGCTGGGTCACCCTGCCTCGGCGATCACTGTGGTCGAACGTGATCCAAGTTACGCCGCCAGCGGCACCGCCTTTACCAACAGCTGCATCCGGCAGCAGTTCGGTAATCCGCTGAACGTCGCCATCAGCCGGTTCGGCGTGGACTTCATCAAGACGTTCCAGTCGCGCATGGACGATCCGCGCGTGGCACCGATCCACTTCCACCCCTTTGGATACCTTTATCTGGCAGGTAATGCAGCGGAGGCCGACCGCCTGACCCGTGCGCATGCCGTGCAGATTGCCGCCGGGTCTGCGACGCGGCTGATGACACCGGGAGAGATGGCAGCGAAATGGCCGTTCTACGATCTGGACGGGATTGTGCTGGGGTCGCACGGAACCGAGGACGAAGGCTATTTCGACGGCACCACGATGTTCGACTGGTGGCGGCGCATCGCTCAGGGCCGGGGTGTTACATATCTGGCGGATGAGGTGACGGAAATCGACACCATCGGTGGCCGCATCCGGGGTGTGACGCTGGCGTCAGGCGCGGTGCTGGGCGCGGATATCGTCGTGAACGTCGCCGGGACACGCGGCGCACAGGTCGCCCGCATGGCCGGGCTGGACCTGCCGGTCGAGGCCCGCAAGCGCTACACTTGGATATTCGAGGCGGCGCGACCGCTGGAAAAGGATCTGCCTCTGACCATCGATCCGTCGGGCGTGCATGTGCGCACGGACGGCGCGACCTATATGGCAGGGGCTACGCCCGATGTGGATCCGGCGGTCGACCCGGAGGATTTCGCAGGCGACTGGGCAATGTGGGAAGACAAGGTCTGGCCCGCGCTGGCAACCCGCATTCCCGCCTTCGAGGAGATCCGCGTCAAGCAAAGCTGGGTCGGACACTACGATCTGAACGTCTTCGACCGGAATGCCATCGTCGGGCATCATTCTGATTTGCCCGGATTTTTCGTCCTGAACGGATTTTCCGGCCACGGATTGCAGCAATCCCCTGCTCTCGGGCGCGGGCTGGCCGAACGGATCGTTCATGGGCGATATGTCAGCCTGGACCTTGCGCCGTTCGGCCCGGATCGCATTGCGGCCGGGGTGCCCTTCCCCGAAGACGCCGTCATTTGACGAAATTTTAATCCTGTATCGCCCTATTCTGGTCCAGATCGCCCGGCAGACCGGGCATATGAAACACATGCCCCCCATTCTGGCCGCGCTCTCGGCTGTTTTTCTCTCTGGCCCCGCAATTGCGGCCGTCATCGGGTCGTACACTTACGATTATACCTCGACAGGCAACCGGGACGGTCAGGGCTTCGCGCAAAGTGCGGCGGGCGTCCAGATCGTCGACAACGGTACGATCTTCACCGACAGCTTCGAGTTCGGCGGGCTTTCAGGCGCGACAATCGATTCCTTCGAGTTGACCTTCGCATTCAGTGGAGCAGGGCCGACGAGCTTTTTCGGATTGTTCCCGATCGAGCAATGGAACGCCTCGGTCGGCACGACAAATCCTCTGGATACGAGTTCTTTCCTTCTGGGCACTCTGGTTGACGACAATTCGCCTGCAACCGGGTTCGTCGTCAGTGGATCGACCGGCGACGAGGCCGATGTTTTCAACGCCGCGCTGGCCAACCTGGGGCTGAGCTTTTCGTTTGCAGAGAACGGCATCTTCAACGGCGTAGCAGCCTTCGACCTTGCCAGCGTCTCGCTGACGGTAAACGGGACGGCGGCCAGTGCCGTCGTGCCGCTGCCTGCGCCTGGCTTTCTGTTGCTGGCTGCCCTGGGCGGCCTGGGTCTGATGCGCCGCAAATCGCGAACCCCCGCCTCGGTGTGATCCGGGCGAAAATACCCGGAGCCGGTGTGCGCCCGCCTTTCTTTGGTCCAGATTGTCAACGATAGCAGGACAATGAAACAGCTTTTCCGCATCGTCCTGACGCTGCTCGCTTTGATGATGAGCGCCCCTGTTTCCGCGGCGGTCATCGGAACGTATCTGCAGGATTACGGTCGCAGCCAGGGCCGGATCAATCCGCAGGGGGCCGACCGGCTGGGCGGGCAATTCGTGCGCGTGCAGGAAAATCGCCCGGTCGCGGACCTGTTCTACGCTTCGTTCAACTTTTCGAATCTGGTCGGTGCCGTGATCGACAGCATCGCCCTGACCCTGACCTATGACAGCGCCGGTCCGGCCAGAAACTCGGCCGAGATCTGGCAGGTGAACATCCTCGGGTCGCAACCGGGCAACATCAACAGCGACTATAACGGAATCCTTTTCGACAGCGCCTCACCCCAGACATGGACGCTAAGCGTGGCAACCGACAGCCTGACCAACGACGCGTTCTCTGCCGCATTGTCGAACCTGTCGCTGGGCTTCACTTTCGACGAGATCGGTACACAGGGCACTGACAATTTCCGGCTTTATTCGGCGCAGCTGGTGGTCAATGGCACCGCCGCCGTCGCCGTCGTCCCTCTACCGGCTCCGGGCTTCCTGTTGCTGGGGGCGTTGGGCGGTCTTGGGCTGATGCGCCGCTTCAAAAGCGGTCGTGCCACGGCCTGAACCCTCGCGGCATCAGAGATCCTTTAGGACACCATAAGCTCTGACGTATTGGCGGTGCTTTACCGCATAGGCCTCGGTCAACGCCGGGTCCGGATCGACGCTGCGTGCGATTGCAGGCGGGATTGCGATTTCAGCACCCGCACCCGTGGCCGCCATCCGGCCCAGACGTGCGGCGCCCAGGGCGGCACCGAACTCTCCGGCAAGGGGGACGTCCAGTGGAAACCCCAGCGTCGTGGCCAGCACCTTCAGCCAGTACTCCGACCGCGACCCGCCGCCCATCGCCAGCGCGCGCTCGATGGTCGTGCCGGTCGCGGCCAGCGCATCGCGGCTGTCGGCAAAGGCATAGGCCACGCCTTCCATTACGGCACGGACAGCGGCGCGCGCATCGGTCGCGTGGTCCAGATGCAGGAACTGCCCCCGGATCGCGGCGTCGTTATGCGGCGTCCGTTCGCCCCCCAGATACGGCAGAAACAGCGGTTTGCCGGGCGCGCGCAATGGCTCCAGATCGGTTGTCAGATGGGCGGCGGACTGCCCGGTCAGGCGCGCCAGCCATTCCAGCGCATCCGTCGCGGCCAGGATGACACCCATCTGATGCCAGGTGCCGGGAACGGCGTGGCAGAAACTGTGGACGGCCGTGGCCGGATCGGGGCGATAGCCATCGGTCGCGGCGAACAGCACGCCCGATGTGCCCAGCGACAGGAAGGCACTGCCGTCCTGCACGACGCCCGCGCCGATGGCGGCGGCGGCATTGTCGCCCGCGCCGCCCGCGACCGGCACAGCGGGCAGGCCAATGTCGGCGGCAAGGTCGCGGCGCAGATACCCGCTGACGTCAGAGCCTTCGACGAGAGACGGCATGTGATCGCGGGTCAGGTGACAGGCGGACAGCAGGTCATCCGACCAGTCGCGCGCGCCGGTATCGAGCCATGCGGTCCCGGCTGCGTCCGACATTTCGGACACATATTCGCCGGTCAGGTAAAGACGCAGAAAATCCTTGGGCAGCAGGATTTTGGCGGTCTTGGCGAAGATCTGCGGCTCGTTCCTGCGAACCCATTCGACCTTGGGCGCGGTGAAGCCGGGAAAGACGATATTGCCGGTAATGGCGCGGAATTGCGGGTCCGCGTCCATCGTGGCGGCCTGAGTATGCGCGCGCGTGTCGTTCCACAGCATGCAGGGCCGCAAGGCATGTCCCTTGGCATCCACAAAGGTCGCGCCGTGCATGTGCCCGGCCAGGCCGATGCCCTGCAGACCACTGCAATCATGGGCCGCCGCCAGTCCCCTCAGGGCATCGCGCGCGGCGTCGCACCAGCTATCGGGATGTTGTTCGGACCAACCGTCGTGGGGTCTCTGTACCGACAGGCGAACGGAGTGTTCGGCCAGAACCCGGTCGTTTTCGTCGATCAGGATGGCCTTGAGCGACGATGTGCCAAGGTCCAATCCGATGAACATCAGGCCGCTGCTTTGGGGTTCTTGCCCATGATGATCATCGACAGGATGTCGTCTTCGGTCACGTCTTCGACCCGTTCTGTCCCGATCAGCTGACCGTTCTTCATGACCGACACCCGGTCGCACAGATCCATCATTTCTCGGGTGTCGTGGCTGATCAGGAAGATGCCGAGGCCCTGGGCCTTCAGCTCCTGGATCAGGTCGGCGACCATCTTGGTCTCGTGCACGCCCAGCGCCGCAGTCGGTTCGTCCATGATCAGGATCTTGGCGTTGAAATACACCGCGCGCGCGATGGCGACGGATTGGCGTTGACCGCCTGACAGGGCCGACACCGGGTCGTTAATCTTGCGAAAGTTGGGGTTGAGGCGCGCCATGATCTTGCGCGTCTCGGCCTCCATCCTTGCATCGTCCACCAGACCGAACGGCGTCGTCAACTCACGCCCCAGAAACAGGTTCGCGGGCGCGTCGAGGTTATCGGCAAGGGCAAGCGTCTGGTAAATCGTCTCGATATTATAGCGCCGCGCATCGGCCGGGCTGCGAATATCGGCGTCCTTCCCGTCGATGCGGATCGTGCCGGAGTCGCGCTGATAGGCACCGGACAGGATCTTGATCAGCGTCGACTTGCCCGCGCCGTTGTGGCCCAGAAGGCCGACGACTTCGCCCGGATAAAGGTCCAGCGACACATCGTCGACGGCACGCACGCCGCCGAAGGAGATCGAGATATTCTTGAGTTCGACAAGCGGGGTTCCGGTGCGGTCCATCAGTCTTTTGCCCCCGTACGCTTGCGGTAAACGATGTCGATCCAGACGGCGAGGACAAGAACGCCACCCACCACGATGTTCTGCAGCGGCGCATCGACGCCGACCATCGCCATGCCCGATTGCAGCGACTGCATGATCAGCGCGCCGATGATGGCCCCATGGATCGTGCCGATGCCGCCCTTGAGCGCGGTGCCCCCGATGACGGCGGCGGCGATGACGCGAAGTTCGTCAAGGATACCGATGTCGTTCGAATGGTTGGCCAGACGGGCCGACGCCACGACCGCCGAAATGGCACACAGCACACCCATCAGGGCGAAGATCTTGACCGTCAGCATCCGCGTGTTGATGCCCGACAGCTCCGCCGCATCGGGGTTGCCCCCGGTGGCGAAGATATATCGCCCGAACCGCGTTCGCTTGGCGATCACCGTCATCACGATGGCCACGACGATCAGCAGGACGATGGAGATCGGCACACCGTAACCCTGGGTGAACCCCTCGGGCATCACCTCGCCGCGCGCCGCGAAGTTACGCTGCAACACTCGGGACGGGACGGAATAGGCATTCAGCAGGGCGACGAAACCCAGGATCGCGCCGATGGCGATGGCCGCGACGGTGACTTCGGCCCACATCGGTTTGACCGGGAATTCGTGACTAATCTTATTGCGTCTGGCGGCGAACAGCGCCCAGAGCGTGATCACAGATGCCGCCAGTCCCAAAATCCAGCTGCCCGTGACGCCCAGCGTGCCGTTGATGCCGCCAAACAACTGGAATGTCTCGTCCAGCGGGCCGATGGTTTGACCGCTGGTCAGGTACCAGGCCACGTTGCGCCAGACCAGAAGGCCCCCCAGCGTCACGATGAATGCCGGGATGGCCAGATAGCCGACCAGATAGCCATGGAACGCGCCGATCGCCGCGCCGGTCACGATGCCGAACAGGATCGCGACCCAGGCCGTCAGCGGATGGCCGAGGCCGAGGCCGAGCACGTCTGGCATCAGCGACGTCTGCGTCATCGCCATCACGGCGGAGGTCGTGGCGAGGACCGACCCGACCGACAGGTCGATGTGGCGGGTGACGATGATGAACACCATGCCGGTGGCCATGATGGCGACACTGGCGGTCTGGATCGTCAGGTTGAACAGGTTGCGCGGAGTGATGAACCGACCACCCGACGCGATGTCGAAGGCGATGGCGATCACGATGAAGGCCCCGATCATGCCCAGCAGGCGGGTATCGAGGTCCAGCGCCTTCCAGCCCCTACGGGGTCTTGCGGCTGGGGTGGTTACATCAGTCATGGGGCCTCCGGTCGCGGCGTGGGTCCGATCCGCGTCCGCGCGGGAATGGCGCGGGGGTCTCGGGAAACGCTTCTGTCTGGTGGGCCCGCCCCCGGAGGGACGAGCCGTCTGTCGGATCAGTCGACCCGGATCAGTTGCAGGGGGCCGAACCACCTGTGACGCCCTGGCACAGCGCATCGACCTCGATCCAGCCGGCGTCCGTCACCACGGACAGATTGTCCTTGGTCACCGGCACGGGGGCCAGGAAGATGGCGGTCAGTTCGGTGCCGGCGGGCGACGTCCAGGACTCGGCACCCTCAACATCGGCAGGCGCTGCGCCACCGGCCAGAGCCACGGCGATTTCAGCGGCGGTTTTGCCCAGCTCGCGCGCGTCCTTCCAGACGGACACGGTCTGCGTGCCGTTGGCGACGCGGTTCAGCGCGGCGTGATCGCCATCCTGACCGGACACCGGAATGCCCTCCATGCCCTGCGCGGTCAGCGCCGCGACAACGCCACCGGCGGTGCCATCATTGGATGCCACGACGGCATCGACCTTGTTGTCGTTGGCGGTCAGGATCTGCTCCATGTTGCGCTGGGCATTCGCAGGCAGCCAGCCATCGGTATAGGCCTCGCCCACGATGGTGATCTTGCCGGAATCGATGGCCTCCTGCAGGATTTCCTGCTGACCGCCGCGCAGGAAATCCGCGTTGGGATCGGTGCCGGAGCCCTTGATCATGACGTAGTTGCCCTCGGGTGCGGCCTCCAGAACGGCGCGGGCCTGCATGCGGCCGACTTCGACGTTGTCGAACGTCAGATAGAACGCATAGGGATCTTCGATCAGGCGGTCATACCCGACGACCGGGATGCCTTCGTTCGACGCGGCGGTAATTGCCGGACCGATAGCCTGGCTGTCCTGCGCCAGGATAATAAGCGCGTCGGCGCCCTGAGAGATCAGTGATTCGACGTCCGACAACTGCTTGGACGAGGACGATTGCGCGTCAGCCGAAATATAGGTCGCGCCAGCAGCGTCCAGCGCGGCCTTGATGGCTGCTTCGTCGGTTTTCCAGCGTTCTTCCTGAAAATTGGACCAGCTTACGCCGACGACGGGCGCATGGGCGTCCGCAAAGGCAGCGGTGCCAGCAAATGTCATCGAGGCGACCGCAGCCGCCGTCAGTAGAGTCTTCATGGTATCCTCCCAATGGATCACCGGCCCCGTACATTGGCGGAGCCTGATTGGACCAAGGAACCAAGTTTATATTCGATTGTCAAAATTAATTTGACGTCGCGGTGGAACAATCGTTCACTAAACCCCTGCGCAACGCGCCTTGACGCCGATCCACTGCCTGCAGTCCGGGCATGTGTAGGATTTTATATTGTGGGGTCGAACTAATGGGACTTGACGCCCCACAGCGCACGAAGCGGCTGACGCAGGGGGCCGCTGCAACTCAGCTTGCCGGGGCCGACGCGCCCGGATGCGGCCCCCTTCGCGGCGCGCGCCAGCAAGGCACGCTGTCCCTGCGGCAGCAGATTTACGAGCAGGTCCGTTCGGCTGGGCGAATCAGCCGGGCGGTTCTGGCCAAGGAACTCGAAGTCTCGCCCGGATCGGTCACGCCGCTGGTATCGGACCTGTTGGCCGCCGATCTTCTGCGTGAACTGGAGGACGAGACACAGCATGTCGGGCGCGGACGACCCCCTGTCACTTTGGGTGTGAACCCGGAGCGGGGCCTGGTCGCGGGCCTGAAGATCAGCGACCATGAATATTCCGCGATTCTGGTCGATCTGGCAGGGCAGCCCGTTGCCCAGGCGACGCTTCCCCGCGCCGCCGATGTCCGCTCGATCAAAAGCCTTCTGGACGAGCTATCCGTCCTTTATGCCCGGTTGCTGGACAGCGCAGGTCCCGATGCGCCACCCGTTCTGGGTGTAGGCCTGGGCTTGCCGGGCATGGTCGAACACGCCTCCGGCCTGTTGCGCTGGTCCCCGATCCTTGATGCGCGCAACGTCGATCTGGCCCGCGCCGTCTCGGATCGTCTGGGCCTGCCGGTGTCGGTCGACAATGACGCCAACCTGCTGACCATGGCCGAGCTGTGGTTCGGCAAAGGCAGGTCGCTGTCGGATTTCGCGGTCGTCACCATCGAATACGGCGTCGGTCTGGGGCTGGTCGTGGACCATGCGCCTTACCGCGGCGCGCACGGGTTCGGGATGGAGTTGGGCCATACCAAGGTGCAGCTGGACGGCGCGTTGTGTCGGTGCGGACAACGGGGCTGCCTGGAAGCCTATGTTGCCGATTTCGCGCTGGTCCGCGAGGCGCCGATCGCGCTGGACGGCGCGCTGCCGCCGCGGGGTGAAGTGCTGGAAGCCCTCTACAATCAGGCCAAGGACGGGAACGAGGCCGCGCGCGCAATTTTTGATCGCGCCGGTCGGTATCTGGCGCTCGGGCTGGCGAATGTCGCCAACCTGTTCGACCCACGCCGCATCATCCTGTCGGGCAGCCGGATGCGCTATGACTATCTTTATGCCGAGGAAATGCTGGCCGAGGTCTCGGGTCTGACGCTGAACACGCCGCCGCCCATCGAAGTGAACGCCTGGGACGATCTGGTCTGGGCGCGCGGAGCCGCCGCCCTCGCCCTGTCGGACCTGACCCCGAGGCTGATGGGATGAAATGGCTGCTGTTGCTTCTGGCCACGCCAGTCGTCGCCGAGCCGCGGTTCGAGCCGGTGACCATACCGTCCCATGTCTATGACGGCGGATGGGAACATTTCGTAGGTGGCGGCATCGCGGCCCTCGATTGCGACGGCGATGCCCTGCCCGAACTGGTCGCGGCGGGTGGCGCCAATCCTGTAATGCTGTTGCACAACCGGGGCGATATGGTGTTCGAGGCCGGGGCGTTTCCGGCGATCACCGGGGCCAGCGGGGTCTATGCACTGGATCTGGACGGCGACGCGGTGGACGATCTCGTCATTCTGCGCGTCGGCGAAAACGTGACCTTGAAAGGCGACGGCGCCTGCGGCTTTGCGGTCCACGATTTCGGCGTGCCAGGGGGCGACAGATGGACGACGGCCTTTTCGGCCACGTGGGAGGCGGGGCGCGACCGCCCGACGCTTGCCTTCGGGAATTACGTCGATCGCGACGACCCCGATGGTCCGTTTCGCGCCTGCGACGACAACCTTCTGCTGCGCCCCCAGAGGCAGGGCTATCTGGCGACAGTGCTGACGCCGGGGTTCTGTGCATTGTCGGTCTTGTTCTCGGACGAAAACCGCGATGGCGCAGCAACCCTGCGGCTGTCGAACGACCGGCACTATTATGTCTCGGGCGGGACGGAGCAGATGTGGTCGCTGACCGACGGGAGGTTCCTGGGACCGGATGACGGTTTCGACGGGCCATCAATCTGGGGCATGGGCATCGCGTCCCGTGATATCACCGGCGACGGGCGGCCCGATCTGATGCTGACCTCGATGGGCGATCAGTTGACGATGCTGTCCACGGCCACCGGTCTGACGATGGCACCCTTCGATATCGGCACCTTCGCGCAGCGGCCGCATGTCGGCGATGACGGGCGACCCTCGACCGGGTGGCACGCGGCCTGGGGCGATGTGGACAATGACGGCGATGCGGACCTTTTCATCGCCAAGGGTAACGTCGATCAGATGCCGGACATGGCGATCGAGGACCCGAATAACCTGCTGCTGAACGAGGACGGACGATTCCGGGAAGTGTCCGAGGCCGCCGGGGTCGCATCGACCTATCGGGGTCGCGGTGCGGTGCTGGCCGATCTGGATGGCGACGGGCGGCTGGATCTGGCGGTGGTCAACCGGCGCGCGCCGTTGGAAGTCTGGAGGAACGTGTCGGATGCGGGGAATGCCCTATCGATCACGCTGGAGCAGCCCGGAGGGAACCGCGCAGGTGTCGGCGCCTGGGTCGAAGTGCGGACGGGCACGACCGTCCAGACGCAGGAACTGACGGTCGGCGGCGGTCACGCAGGGGGATCGGTCCTGCCGCTGCACTTCGGGATCGGGGATGCGGATTCGGCGGAAGCACGGGTGATTTGGCCCGACGGGGACGTGAGCGACTGGGTGACCGTTACACCCGGTCCGGTCCGGTTGATCCGCTAGGGCCGATCCACCGGAAGACCCGATGGCACGGTTTCGGGTATACCGAGCCGGCCGGCCAGGGCGGTCTCGTCCCGCAGCGTTTCCAGGAAGGCCATCAGGGCCGTGACCTCCGTTTCCGTAAGCACCCTGTCAGGGCCGCGAACGGCAGTGGCGAGCGCCGTTACCTCCGCCGCATCGTCCATGAACGTCCAGTCGGTCGCGGCGATCTCCGGCCCGGCGTCGGGCAATGTCACGTCGCGGGCATATTCCGACAATGCGGCGCGGGGTGCGGCATGGGCAGCGATGAAATCGCGCAGATCTGCATAGGCCCCGGCATGACCCCAGGGGCCGGTCTCGGTCACATTGCGCAAGGACGGCGTGCGAAAGGCAAAACGGTCGGCCGCGTCGCCGGTCACGCGGGCACGGCCTTCGTCGCGGGCGTGCCGTTCGAACCGCGCGCGTTTGCCCGGCCCAAGCTGCGGCTGCCCGGTTACATGAAAATCCTGGTCGGTCTGGAACGGGCCGCTGTGACAGGATGCGCAGCCTTGGGTGAAATAGAACAGCTCCGCCCCCTGTAACGCGCGGGCCGACAGATCGTCCTCGCCCCGCAACCACAGGTCGAAAGGGGCCGTGTCGCTGCGCCATTCAAACTCGACGAATTGTCCGATCGCATCCGATATGTCGGTGAAATCCAGTGTATCGTCGCCCGGAAACGCCGTCTCCCACATCGTAAGGTATTCGGGGATTGCACGGACCCGCGCCGAAAGCTTTTCCCACGCCCCGTCAGACCCTGTGATCAGGCCCTGCCGCACCGCCTGCGCGACCTCGTTCTCCGAGTAGTGCCCGGCCATCTCGTCACCCGATAGCACCGGGAACATGGTCTGCGCCGACAGTAACGTGTCGAACCCTTCGACCATTTCCGGCCCCATCGGAGTGCGCAACACACCGTCCCGGTCTTCGATCCGCCCATCGTGAAACAGTGCGGTGAATTCCTTCGCACCAAGGTTCCACAGGCCCGGCGCATTTCGGGGGATACGCTGTTCGGGTGGGTTCGCCGGATCGGGCACACGGGCCGTTCCCAGCCCGATGCCACCTTCTCCCAGACCCAGGCTGAGACCATCGCCGGTGCCGAACTGCGGTTGGTGGCAGGTGCCGCAGCTTATGTTGCGGTTGCCCGACAGGACCGGGTCCCAGAACAGCAACCGCCCCAGCGCAACCTTGGCCGGGTCGGTCGCGCGATAGGCATCGTCTGTCACCGGAGGCGGAAACCCCTCGGCCCGAGCGGACACGGAAAGAGCGGAAAGGATCAAAAGGGCGCGCAACATAGGCGTGACGTAATCACAGCGACGCAGGCGGCGGAAGTGGGGCAGAAGGCTGCACCGCAGCATAAACGCTGGCCTTCCCCTTCGATTGGCGGTAACGCGCCCGCAACCCCCTATTCGAGGCACGAGTTTCATGGACCTTCGCAACATTGCGATTATCGCGCACGTCGACCACGGCAAAACAACGCTGGTTGACGAACTGCTCAAGCAATCCGGCACCTATCGTGAAAACCAGGCCACGACCGAACGGGCCATGGACAGCAACGATCTGGAACGCGAGCGCGGCATTACTATCCTTGCCAAGGCCACGTCGGTCGAATGGAAGGGTATCCGCATCAATATCGTCGACACGCCTGGCCACGCTGATTTCGGCGGCGAAGTCGAACGCATCCTGTCGATGGTCGACGGTGTGGTCCTTCTGGTGGACGCCGCCGAAGGACCGATGCCGCAGACGAAGTTCGTGACCTCCAAGGCACTGGCACTGGGCTTGCGGCCGATTGTCGTGCTGAACAAGGTCGATAAGCCAGATGCGGAGCCGGACCGTGCGCTGGACGAATGTTTCGACCTGTTCGCCAACCTTGGCGCCGACGACGATCAGCTGGACTTCCCTGTCCTCTATGCGTCGGGCCGCAATGGCTGGGCCGATACCGAACTGGATGGCCCGCGCGAAAACCTCGATGCGCTGTTCGATCTGGTGGTCAAGCACGTCCCCGCCCCCAAGCAGATCGCCGACCGTGACAAGCCGTTCCGCATGCTGGCAACGACACTGGGGGCCGATCCCTTCATCGGTCGCATCCTGACGGGCCGGGTCGAATCGGGCACGCTGAAGGCTGGTCAGACGGTTCAGGCCCTGTCGCGCGACGGCGAGAAGATCGAGCAGTTCCGCGCGACCAAGATCCTCGCCTTCCGCGGCCTGTCCCAGCAGCCCATTGATCTGGCCGAGGCCGGTGACATCGTGACCATCGCGGGCATGGCCAAAGCCACCGTGGCCGACACGATCTGCGACACCTCCGTGACCGAAGCGATTCCGGCGCAACCGATCGATCCGCCGACCATCACCGTGACCTTCGGCATCAACGACAGCCCGCTGGCCGGCCGGGATGGCAAGAAGGTGCAGTCCCGCGTCATCCGCGAGCGTCTGATGAAGGAAGCCGAGACCAACGTCGCCATCAAGGTGACCGACACCCCCGGCGGCGAAGCTTTCGAGGTTGCCGGTCGTGGCGAATTGCAGATGGGCGTATTGATCGAGAACATGCGCCGCGAAGGGTTCGAGCTGTCGATCAGTCGCCCGCAGGTCCTGTTTCAGGACATCGATGGCGTCCAGCACGAACCGATCGAGGAGGTCACCATCGACGTCGACGATGATTATTCCGGCGTGGTAATCGAAAAGCTGACCAGCACGCGCAAGGGCGACCTGGCCGAGATGAAGCCTGCGGGCGCGGGCAAGACCCGCATCATCGCCTATGTGCCGTCGCGCGGATTGATCGGTTACCACGGTGAGTTCCTGACGGACACGCGCGGCACCGGCGTGATGAACCGCGTGTTCCACGAATGGGCGCCGTTCAAGGGTCCGATTCCGGGCCGTCGCGCAGGCGTTCTGATCTCGATGGAATCGGGTGTGTCCGTGGCCTATGCGCTTTGGAAACTGGAAGATCGCGGCAAGTTCTTCATCGGCGCGCAGGAGCAGGTCTATCAGGGCATGATCCTGGGCGAACATTCGCGTGAAAACGATCTGGAAATCAACCCGCTCAAGGGCAAGCAGCTGACCAACGTGCGCGCGTCCGGCACCGACGAAGCGGTGCGCCTGACCACGCCGATCACCCTCTCGCTGGAGCAGGCCATCGCCTATATCGACAACGATGAACTTGTCGAAGTGACGCCCAGCGCGATCCGTATGCGCAAGCGTTTTCTCGACCCGCACGAGCGCAAGCGGGCTTCTCGCGCCGCCGGCTAGACCGCGAACCGACACAGTGAAAACAGGCGGCCGGACTGAAATCCGGTCGCTTTTTCGGATATGCCTAATACGGCGCATACCGAAACCTGGTATCGGGTAATCCGTCTGGACTGCACGTGGCTTCAGCAGTTTCGCCCTTGCACCACCATGGGAATATTGGTCACGTCGGTGCGACAACCGGTCGCTTGCCCTCCCGCGCAGGAAGTCCAGCATACGGCCCGTCTCGATACGCCCCCGGAGGAAGTCCACTTGAAATCCACCAGTCCAAGGTCCCTGACCGCGCAGCTTTCTGCGAAATCCGCACCGAAGCAGCCGGAAGGGAAGCGTCCGGAAATCACGGTTTCATCCGGAATTTCCGCATGAAGGTCGCGACCTTGACCGTAATCGGAGTCGTCGTGCTGGCAGGACTGGGCGGCGCAGTGATCGCACTCTGGCCCGGCACGACAAACATAACCGGTTTGCGTGAAAATCTGGCGCCTCTGGACGCTACGGTGGACGTTGCCGCGGGAGAAGCGATTTATACTGCGCAATGTGCCTCTTGCCACGGCGCAAACCTCGAAGGTGCCCCGGATTGGCGGTCGCCCGGACCCAACGGCAAGTATCCGCCCCCGCCGCATGACGAATCCGGACATACCTGGCATCACGACGATGCGACGCTGTTCAACTATACCAAGCTTGGCGGAGATGCGGCGATGGCTGCACTCGGCTTGGAGAATGCGAACAGCGGCATGCCCGCATTTGCGGATATCCTGACGGACGCAGAAATCCGTGACGTGCTGGGCTATATCAAATCCACCTGGCCGGAACGTGTGCGCGCGGCACAGGCCGCGCGCTCAGGCGGTTAGGCGGCGCGCACCTCGTAGCCTTCCGCGCGGATGGCACCCATCAGGGTCTCGGCATCGGCTTCGCTTTCGATATCCACGGTCCGGCCCGGCAGGTCGACAGTGACGCTGGCGGCGGGATCGACGGACGCGATGGCTTTTTCGACAGAGGCGCGGCAGTGACCGCAGGTCATGTTCTCGACATTCAGGCGCATGGAAATCTCCTCGGGCTTGCGTCCGGTGTAAGTGGGATGTTCCCCCGCTGGAAGGTCAAGCCGGGCCAGAATATTTTCGAAGTCCCTTGACCTTCCAGTCTTGGGAACCTTCATTAGGGGGAATGAATCGAATCCGGAGACGACGATGACCCAGACTTTCGAAATCGAGGGGCTGTCCTGTGCGTCCTGCGTCGGACGCGCCGAGAAAGCGCTTGCCAGCGTGCCGGGCGTGACGAGTGCGCAGGTCAACCTTGCGACTGGGCGCGCTACGGTCGACGGGGCACCGGAGATGACCGAACTTGCCGCCGCGCTGGAGCGGGCGGGCTATCCGGCGACGACGGATACCATCACGCTGGATGTTTCCGGCATGTCCTGTGCGTCCTGCGTGGGTCGCGTGGAGAAGGCCCTGAAAGCGGTTCCCGGCGTGACCGGGGCCGAGGCGAATTTCGGGACGGGGCGCGCAATTGTCACAACGCTTGCAGGCACGGCGACACCTGCCGAACTGGCCCGCGCATCGACCGAGGCCGGCTATGACGCCAGTCCGCATGGCGACAGCACACAGAGCGGTCGCAGCCATGACGATATCGCGGGAGAGTTGCTCAAGCGGCTGGTCATCGCCGCAATCCTGACCCTTCCGGTCTTCGTGATCGAAATGGGCGGCCACTTCATTCCCGGTTTCCGCGACGCGTTCGAAGGTGCCGTCGGACGCATGACGTCCTGGTGGTTCCAGTTCGTGGTGACAACAGTGATCCTTGCCTGGCCGGGACGCAGCTTTTTCACCAAGGGCATCCCCGCGCTGTTGCGTGGTGCGCCCGAAATGAACAGCCTCGTGGCGATCGGGACGTTTGCGGCCTGGGCATATTCGACTGTGGCACTTCTCATACCCGGAATTTTCCCCGAAGGCACGCGCGCCATCTATTTCGAAGCGGCTGCGGTCATCACCACGCTGATCCTGCTGGGTCGCTGGCTGGAAGCACGGGCGCGGGGCCGTACCGGCGCCGCCATTGCCCGGCTGGTCGGGCTGCGACCCGCCACCGCGCAAGTAATCCGCGACGGAGCAGTCATTGAGGTTCCCCTCGTTGAGGTGGTGAGCGGTGATCTGGTCGAGGTCCGGCCGGGCGAGCGACTGCCGGTGGATGGCACCGTGACCGATGGCGCGTCATGGGTCGATGAAAGCATGGTGACGGGTGAACCGGACGCCGTGCGCAAGGTCGCGGGCGACACGCTGACCGGCGGCACGGTCAATGGCGCGGGCGCGCTGACGATGCGGGCCGGAGCGGTGGGCGAAGATACAGTCCTGTCGCAGATCATCCGCATGGTCGAGGCGGCGCAGGGCGCGAAACTGCCGATTCAGGCGATGGTCGACCGGGTGACGAGCGTCTTCGTCCCCGTGGTCATGGTATTGGCGGCGCTGACGGTCGCGGTGTGGCTGCTGGTCGATCCGGCGCTGGCACTGGTGGCAGGCGTTTCGGTCCTGATCATCGCCTGCCCCTGTGCGATGGGTCTGGCCACTCCGACTTCGATCATGGTTGGCACGGGACGGGCGGCAGAGTTGGGTGTGCTGTTCCGCAAGGGCGACGCATTGCAGGCGTTGCAGGGTGCGAAGGTGGTGGCACTGGACAAGACCGGAACGCTCACTGCAGGGCGCCCCGCACTGACGGCGCTGTCCGTTGCGACCGGCCATGACCGCGCCACTGCCCTGGCTTTTGCAGCGGCAGTCGAGACGAAGTCGGAACACCCGATCGCCCGTGCCATCCTGCGCGCCGCCGAGGAGGACGGACTGGACGTGCCCGAAGCGCAGGACTTCGAGAGCCACACCGGCCTTGGCGTCACCGCCACGGTCGAAGGCCGCGCCGTGCTGATCGGGGCCGAACGGTTCCTGGTGCAGCGCGGCATCGACCCCGCCCCCCTACGTGCCGAGGCTGATCGTATTGCCAGCGAAGGCCGCACACCGCTGTGGCTCGCCGTCGACGGGGCAGTGGCGGCTGCGATCGGCGTCGATGATCCGGTCAAGGCTTCGACCCCCGCCGCGATCCGTGCGTTTCACGATCTGGGGCTGGAGGTCGCGATGATCACGGGCGACGCGGCGACCACCGCACGTGCCGTTGCCGATCGACTGGGCATTGATCACGTCGTGGCCGAAGTGATGCCCGCAGGCAAAGTCGATGCACTGCATCAGCTGCGCGCCGACCACGGCGCAATCGCCTTCGTCGGGGATGGCATCAACGATGCGCCGGCGCTGGCCGAAGCCGATGTCGGCATCGCCATCGGCACCGGCACCGATGTCGCCATCGAGGCGGCGGACGTGGTATTGATGGCCGGCGAGCTGGATGCCGTCGTCCGTGCGTTGGCCATCAGCAAGGCAACCATCCGGAACATCCGTCAGAACCTGTTCTGGGCCTTTGCCTACAACGTAGCGCTGATCCCCGTAGCGGCAGGCGTGCTCTATCCCTTCACGGGCACCCTGCTGTCGCCAATGCTGGCGGCGGGGGCAATGGCGCTGTCGTCGGTCTTCGTTCTGACCAATGCGCTGCGGTTGCGCCGGGCCGCGACACCCGCCGCAGACCCCACGCCTGCGGCAATGCCCATGGAGGTTCCGGCATGAATATTTCGGCTGCGGCAGAGCGGTCCGGCGTACCGCCAAAGACGATCCGCTATTACGAAGAGATCGGGCTTGTCCGACCCCTGCGCGAAGACAACGGCTACAGGTCGTTCCAAGATAGTGACGTGCACAAGCTGACGTTCCTTGGGAAAGCGCGGGCATTGGGTTTCGGGATCGACGATTGCAGAGCGCTTCTGGCACTGTGGGAAGACGAGGCCCGCACTTCGGCAGAGGTAAAACGCATCGCCAATGGGCATCTGTCCGAAATCGACACCAAGATCGCGGGACTGCTTGCCATGCGTGCAACGCTGGCTGAACTTATCGAGCATTGCCGTGGCGACAGCAGACCGGATTGCCCGATCATAAAATCTTTGGAACCCTGAGGGAACTATCCTGCACTGGAAGGTTGTTTGATGTGGTAATCAGAGGAGAATACCATGTCATATTGGCGCTTTTTAGGCATGATCGTCACATCCACGATCGTGATGTACGGTCTGATGTACGCAAATTCCTATGCCTGGGAGCACCTTTATTACAGCGAAAGCCGCGTTTACATGGCTCTCTATATGGGGGCGATGATGGCGGTGATCATGTTGCTTTTCATGCTGAGCATGTATTCCGACAAGATGATCAATCTCGCCATCTTCGGGGGCAGCGCCATAGTCTTCGCAGGCGCATTGTACCTGTTCCGCAGCCAGGACACGATCGGAGATCAGGCCTGGATGAAGGCGATGATCCCGCACCACTCCATCGCAATCCTGACTTCGCGCCGGGCCGAAATCACCGATCCCCGCGTGGCCAAACTGGCCGAGGAGATCGTGGTCGCCCAGAACCGGGAAATTTCCGAGATGCGCTGGATGATCGAGGATATCGATCGCAATGGTGAAGCCGGTGCAGACGCTCTCCTCGGGAAATCCGATGCCGAAGCCCCGGTCGAAACAATCGCCGAAGCGCTGGCCACTCCCGTGATCGCCGGTATCCGGCCGGACCCCATGACCGAAGAGGAAATCACCCGCGCCTTGGGCACCGATGCAACCTGCCGTTTCGAACGTGCCGTTGACGCCGATCCGATTTTTGCAACCGCGGACGGACGTGGCGTGGCCAAGATTTCCGGATCGCTGATCCTGCTTGAAGGCGATGCCGCGACGATGGAAGCCGAAGGCATCCGCATGACCCTGACGCCCCCGGATTCGGACGAAGGTGAAGGTGCGGACCTGATCTTCGACCTCATGACGGAACCGGCACTGCGGGTTGGCTTCGACGGATATCTGACCTGTAACTGAGAGGAGAGCTTCAATGCCCAAGGATACCCAGGCGAAGACTGCTGTCCTGTACAGGATGGCGATGGACGAACACACCTGTCCCTACGGTCTCAAATCCAAGGATCTGCTTGAGCGCGAGGGTTTCGAGGTGGAGGACCACCAACTCACCTCGCGCGAGCAGACCGACGCCTTCATGCGCGAGCATGATGTCAAGACGACGCCGCAGACCTTCATCGACGGGAAGCGGGTCGGCGGCTACGAAGCTCTTCAGGTCCATTTCGGCAAGACGGTCCGGGATGCCGATGACACAACCTACCAGCCGGTCATCGCGTTGTTCTCGGTCGCGGCCCTGCTGGCTCTGGCTTTCGCCTGGGTTGCACTGCCCTCGATCTTCGCCTGGCAGACATTGGGCTGGTTCATCTCGATCTCGATGGTGCTTCTGGGCCTCCAGAAACTCAAGGACATCGAAAGCTTTTCGACGATGTTCCTTAACTACGATCTTCTGGCGAAACGATGGGTCCGCTATGGCTACGTATATCCCTTCGTCGAGACGATTGCAGGTCTTCTGATGACGGCAATGATCCTGCCGTGGTTGTCTGTTCCCGGTGCTCTTTTCATCGGTACCATCGGCGCGGTATCGGTTTTCAAGGCTGTCTACATCGACAAGCGGGAACTGAAGTGCGCGTGCGTCGGCGGTGACAGCAAAGTGCCTCTGGGCTTCGTGTCGCTGACCGAGAATCTGATGATGGTCGGCATGGCAGTGGCGATGACCGTCGCGGCCTTTGCATAGTGCCGATTTTTACACCTTGGCGTAACGGCCAGCCCGTATTGGGATCATGATGATAACGGCAATCGTGCTGGTGGCGGTCCTGATCGCCGCCAGCACCGCAGTCCACTATGTCGCGTTGCGCTTTGCAGCCAAGTTCGTGAAACCTGCACGTCATCCCGCGCACTGCGTTGCCATAGCGGTTACGATGATCGCGATTGCTCACTCAATCGAAGCATTGTTGTATGCAGGCGGATTCTGGTTTGCCGTGCACAGCCTTCAGATCGGCGATCTTGCATCATCTCCACCTGATGAGGGAAAAGTCCTGAATTTCATGGATTACTACTATTTCTCACTGGTCAATTTCACGACTCTCGGACGAGGCGACCTTATCCCGAACGGACATCTTCGTTTCATGACGGCAATGGGAGCCTTCCAGGGTTTCCTGTTGATCACGACTTCGGGTGCTTTCCTTTTGCAAATCATGGGCGGAAAAAACCCGTTCAAGCGATAAAATGGAATGGTTTTCAACCATCCCTATCGACAAACGCGGTGGAATTTAAGTCTCTTGCGCAGCCCAAGCGTCGGTCACTGTTGAGATTCAAGGCGGCACACGGGCATGGATAGTGAAGTGGCTGGACGACCCCCTCCGCGGAGTTCCAGTCCGCAATACCCATTCACGATCCCGCACGAAACGTGTTCAGACAAAGCCTGGGCAAACCAGGACGGGATGGGTGGCCCGACCGAACCCGGCCTGCACTGCCCGCACATGCACATAGGTATCGCCACTCGCATAGCCTCCCTGAAAATTTCCGCAGTGTCGGTGTAGCAATCCGTTTCCCCCAGATGACTGGTTTTCGCACTTTATTTCCGTAACTTGATAGTCATCTCAGCCTTTGTGCTTCGTTTCATTTGCTTCGGGGGTATGGTAACCAACATTAATCGCGTTTTTTGGAGAACATGATGACTGCAGTCGAGCATTGTGCTGTCAAAATTACCGGATCAGGCGAAAAAACTATCGTTTTCCTGCATGGTTATGGCTGCGACAGCGGCATGTGGTGCAAGGTGGCCCCCGCATTCGAGAATGATTTTCGCGTCATCACCTATGATTTGATGGGCTATGGGAAATCCGCGACGGAACATTATGACCCTGTTCGTTACGCCTCCCTGGACGGACATGTGGATGACCTTGTCGCAATCCTTGACGAACTCCGTCTGAAGGACGTGATCGCGGTCGGCCATTCTGTCAGCGCGATGACGATCGGGCTGGCCGCCAAACGCCGCCCTGACCTTATCGACCGGCTCGTTATGATCTGCCCGTCGCCCAGCTATGCCAACGACGGGGACTATGTTGGCGGGTTTGAGAAGCAAGATCTTCTTGGTCTGCTGGATATCCTCGATGTAAATTATCTGGGTTGGGCACGCGATATGGCACCGCTGATCATGGGCGTTCCCGATCGCCCGGCGCTTGGCGAAGAATTGACTGAAAGTTTCTGTCAAACAGATCCCGACATTGCCCGGCATTTTGCAAAAGTCACGTTCTTGTTCGACCACCGTGAGGACGTGAAGATGATAACGCAGCCTACGCTGGTGTTACAGTGCCGGGACGATGCCCTGGTGCCTCCCACCGTCTGGACATGGTTAATGGACAATATGCAGAATGCCGACCATGTGATTTTGGACGCGACCGGCCATTGTCCGCACGTCAGCTACCCCGAAGCCACAACAGAAGCGTTGGTGGAGTTTGTTCGTCCGCGGGTCGTTTCATGACCGAGGCGATTGCCTTCGGAATCGACCCGGACCTATGGCCCTGCGGGCTTGTTGTCATGAATGAAACTGGCCAAATAGAACTCACCAACGCTACGCTAAGGGAGTGGTTGGGGATAGACCCATCCGATCAGTGCCAAAGCCTTCGTTTTGTCGATGTCCTGTCGCGGGCGGGTCGTATTTATTTCGAAACCCATCTCCGCCCTCTTCTGCTCATGAATGGCCATTTTGCAGAAATTTCCATAGATATTGAACGTAGCGATGGTACGCGGTTTGGCGTTTTTATGAATGGCCGTGCAACATTGATCAACGGGCGCATGATAAATGCGCATTTTTGCGTTTTTAAGAATGAACAACGCCGCTCATTCGAGCGGGAACTTGTAGCAAAGCGGCGTGAAAGCGACGAATTCCGAAGCCTGGTACGATCATCGCCTCAAGCCATCGTGTCGGTCGATAGGGACCTGATCATTCACGCTTGGAATCCCGCTGCGGAGGATCTGTTCGGTTACACCGAAGCCGAAGCGATTGGGGAACGGTTCGATTCACTTTTGGTTACACCGGAAGACCAGGAAACGATGGCAGACGATCTTTTGCACATCGCCACTGGAGAAACCCTGAGAAGTGAGGCTGTGCAGCTTCACAAGGATGGCCGTCTGCTTCATGTCGAAAAAAGCATCGCTGCCATAAATGACAAAACGCAGGAATATTCAGGCTTCGTGGCGATCTTCAGTGACATCAGCGCACGAAAGGCATCCGAAGCCAAAATCCAAGTCTTGTTAGAGGAAATCAACCACAGATCGAAGAATTTACTATCGGTCGTTCAGGTAATCGCACGACAGACGTGGCGTCTCTACAAGGGTGCAGATTTCTTTTCTGCATTTAACAACCGTATAGCCAGTCTTACCTCGAACCAGGATATGTTGATCAGCAGTAAGGGGAGTAATGTAGACTTGGAATCGCTTGCGCATGCTCAGTTTGCGCACCTGATAGACCCGGAGGACCCTCAGGTTGTAATCAGCGGCCCGGCTGTTCACCTCAGCAAATCGGTGACACAGGCCATTGGCATGGCGATATTCGAGCTGGTCACCAATGCCGCCAAATACGGTGCGCTATCAAAAGAAGCTGGCGCAGTTACATTGTCCTGGAAGATCAATGATATGCCAAGTCCGATGTTGGAAATGTCATGGATAGAAACAGACGGCCCGCCGGTCATTGTACCGACGCGCAAGGGTTTTGGTTATCAGGTAACCGGCCCTCTCCTTGAAGGCGTAACATCGGGACAGACAAGCCGCGAATACGCGACGGAGGGCTTTCGCTGGACGTTGAAGGCACCTCTTGACCGGTTAACGCAATAGAAAGACTTGCCGAACGCCATAAGGCGCATGGTCCCCTGGCGTGTCGTAACGTGCCAAGATCAGGTTCAGCCGACGCTTTCCGACAGGTCGTCCCTCGGTCCCGTGCCATGCGCACCGTATGGCGCCTGAACCCTTCGACAGGTCAGGTGGCGGGCCCAGAAGGATTCGAACCCTCGACCTGCCGATTAGAAGTCGGCTGCTCTATCCAGCTGAGCTATGGGCCCGCAGGGACGCGCCCTTCCGATACCGAGAAGTTCGACCGGGCGACCTGACACTGCGATGACTGCCCGGATTTCTCATCCGAGTAAAGATCGATACCCTATCAATGCGTCCAGACGCCACGCCGGTTGGTGGCGAAATTTTCGCCATAGCCACCTGCACGCAGGTTGGCGCGGCGGCTGTGCGGACGCAGGACGGTATATTCGATGCCCCGGTCACGGGCATATTCCTCGGCCTCCTTCTGCGTCTCGAACCTCAGCGTGACCTGAGCCTGCATGTCGCGCGATCCGGTCCAGCCGGTCAGCGGGTCGATTTCGCGCGGGGTCTCGTTGACGAATTCCAGCAGCCATTCATGCGTATTGGCCGTGCCCGACGACATGGCAGTCCGGGCGGGCTTGTAGATGCGTGCGCGCATGGGAAATCTCCGGCGTAGGTCGGTCGCGATTTGAAGGTCGTGAACCGGAATAGCCGCCTGCGAGCCGGTCATGCAAGAGATCATCAGAGGCCGCCCATGTCAGGAGCATGCGCCGGCAGCCTTGCGACAGGCGGGATGCGCAATAGATACTGGTATTGTCCGACGCTCCAGAGGCACGCATGGCCCACAACAATACCAACCGCCCCAAGGGCGAAATCCTGACCCTGCCCGACAGGCCGGACATTGATGTGCCGATGACCTCCCGCGCACCTGCCGCCCGACCCAAGCTGGAGGGCGGGCGCATCTTTCGCATGGCCACCACGTTCAAGCCTGCGGGCGATCAGCCGACCGCCATCGCGGAGCTGGTCGGTGGTGTGAACGAGGGCGAGCGCGATCAGGTTCTGCTGGGCGCGACCGGCACCGGCAAGACCTTCACCATGGCCAAGATCATCGAAGAGACGCAGCGCCCCGCGATCATCCTCGCCCCCAACAAGACCCTCGCGGCGCAGCTCTACGGCGAGTTCAAGGGGTTCTTCCCCGACAATGCGGTCGAATACTTCGTCAGCTACTACGACTATTATCAGCCCGAAGCCTACGTCGCCCGCTCCGACACATTCATCGAGAAGGAATCGCAGATCAACGAACAGATCGACCGGATGCGCCACTCGGCCACCCGCGCGCTTCTGGAACGCGACGACGTGATCATCGTCGCCTCGGTCTCGTGCATTTACGGCATCGGGTCGGTCGAAACCTACGGTGCCATGACGCAAGACCTGATTGCCGGCAACGATTACGATCAGCGCAAGGTCATGGCCGACCTGGTGGCGCAGCAATACCGCCGCAACGACGTGGCCTTCGCGCGCGGCAGCTTCCGCGTGCGCGGCGACTCGGTCGAGGTCTGGCCCGCCCACCTCGACGACAGGGCCTGGCGGTTGTCATTCTTCGGCAACGAGCTGGAGTCGATCACCGAATTCGATCCGCTGACCGGCGAAAAGACCGGCACGTTCGACAAGATCCGCATATACGCCAACAGCCATTACGTCACGCCGCGTCCGACGATGCAGCAGGCCATCAAGGGCATCAAACAGGAATTACACGTTCGCCTGAAACAACTGGTGGATGATGGCAAGTTGCTTGAATCTCAACGGCTTGAACAACGCACCAACTTCGATCTCGAAATGCTTGAGGCGACGGGCGTCTGCAACGGGATCGAGAACTATTCCCGCTATCTGACCGGCCGCGCCCCGGGCGAGCCGCCCCCCACGCTGTTCGAATACATCCCCGACAACGCCATCGTCTTCGCCGACGAGAGCCACGTCTCCGTGCCGCAGATCGGCGGCATGTATCGAGGTGACTTCCGGCGCAAGATGACGCTGGCCGAACACGGGTTCCGCCTGCCGTCCTGCATGGACAACCGCCCGCTGAAGTTCGAGGAATGGGACGCCATGCGTCCGCAATCCGTCTTCGTCTCCGCCACCCCGGCGGCATGGGAGCTGGAGCAGACCGGCGGCGTCTTCACCGAACAGGTGATCCGTCCCACCGGCCTTCTGGACCCGGAAATCGAAATCCGCCCGGTTGGCACGCAGGTCGACGATCTGCTGGACGAAATTCGTCTTGTGACCGCCGACGGAATGCGCACGCTGGTCACCACGCTGACCAAGCGCATGGCCGAGGATCTGACCGAATACCTGCACGAACAGGGCATCAAGGTCCGCTACATGCACTCCGATATCGACACGCTGGAACGCATCGAAATCCTGCGTGACCTGCGGCTGGGGGCCTTCGACGTGCTGATCGGCATCAACCTGCTGCGCGAGGGGCTGGATATCCCCGAATGTGGCCTCGTCGCCATCCTCGACGCCGACAAGGAGGGCTTCCTGCGCTCCGAGACGTCGCTGGTGCAGACCGTCGGGCGCGCCGCACGCAACGAAAAGGGTCGCGTCATCATGTATGCCGACCGCGTGACAGGGTCGATGGAGCGCGCCATAGGCGAAACCAACCGCCGCCGGGCCCGGCAAATGGCTTATAACGTGGAACACGGCATCACGCCCGAAACCGTGAAGAAGAACGTCGAGGATATTCTGGCCGGTCTCTATCAGGGCGACGTCGACATGAACCGGGTCACCGCCAGGATCGAAAAGCCGCTGGCGGGCGCGAACCTGATGGCCCATCTCGACGGGTTGCGCGACCAGATGCGCAAGGCCGCCGAGAATCTGGAGTTCGAGGAGGCCGCGCGTCTGCGAGACGAGGTCAAGCGGCTGGAAACGGTGGACCTGATGGTCTCGAACGATCCGCTGACGCGGCAATCGGCGGTGGAACAGGCCGTCGAAGACGCGCGCAAGGCCGAAGGCCGGTCAACGGCCGGGCGTCCGGGACAGAGGGGCGGGAATGTGCAGCGGCGAAAGAAGCGGTAATCACCCTTATGCCGGTCGCGGCAGCTCATGGGACTGCGGGCAACGGATCAGACTATTTCCTGTCTGGTTGATATCCGGAAACCTGGCTTTCCGAAGGCTGGTACTCAGATCAACCAAGTGCCAGCCTCGCTCTACCTGTACAAAGTCTGTCCCTTACTTTCGGCCACTAACCGCCCGCACCAAACCCACGACGACTGCCGCGCCGATGGCCCCCACGATCACCACCAGCAGCACACCGCCCGCCGCCAATACCGTGATGCCCAGCGCCGCCAGCAGGAACGGCGTCGCAATCGCGGCGAGCGCGCCGATCAGGGCGTAGAGCGCCACGCTCCGGCCCGTCAGCTTGCCCGCGACCGCGCCGACGACGAGGCCGATAAGCGCCAGCAGCACGAAGACGACTGTGCCGAGGCCCTGCAGAAACTCTTCCATGTGATCTCTCCCTGTATGTCCCGCGCCCAACTCCGCGCAGCTTCGCACCGTTTCGCGCCCCATTCTCTCTTTTCGTGCGATCCGATACGGGTGACCCATATCCGACGCGGGTCACCCGTGGATCACCCCTGAAATCTCAGGGTTGATCGGGTTTATCCTGAACCTCCACATCCACGTCGAGATTGGGCTGGATGACGTCCAGAACCTGCGTCGCCCAATCACCTATGACCGGTATGAAATTGATCTGGGCCAGCGACCAGACCAGCACCGACAGCACCACTGTGGCCCCCAGAACCGAACCCAGGCCGAACGCCAGACCGCGATAAAGTTGAAACAGGATCAGCCGCGGCACCGAGTTGTGAATCTGAATGAAGCGGTGACGATTCAGGCGGGCCAACTCACGGCGCAGGCTGGCGACTTCTTCCTGGAGAGCGTTCTGATCCATCCCGAAACCCTATTGAGCGCGCGCGGCACTCACAAGATGCCGCGCAATGCCTGATATGACGCCGCCGTCGCGGCGTTGGCCAGATTCAGCGAACGGATGTGCGGCGACCGCATCGGCAGCTTGACCAGACGATCTTCATGTCCGGACAGCTCCGCCTTGCCCAGACCGAGGGTTTCCTGTCCGAAGACAAGATGGAAGTCCGGTGTATAATCAACGTTATAAAAGCTGCGCGCGCCATACTCCTCGAACAGGAACATGGCCTCCGGGCGCGGCGCACGGCGGATCAGGAAGTCGTCCCAGCTGTCGTATTCATACAGACGAACGTGTTTCCAGTAATCCAGCCCCGCGCGACGCACATTGCGGTCCGTGATCTCGAATCCATAGGGGCGGATCAGGCACAGATCCAGGTCCAGCGCCACGCAGGTTCGCCCGACCGATCCGGTGTTGCCCGCGATTTCCGGTCGCACAAGCACGATTGCAGGTCGCGATGCCGTCACTGGTGAACCATTGCCCAGCGTTCGATCAGGTCGAATTGCAGCGACCGCGACCGGCGGCTCCAGGCGGACCCGCCCGCCGGACGATCCCGCTGATCGATCGACAGACCAGCGCGGCGGTCGATATCCGCGCAGAATGTCGCAAAGGCCAGTTGGCGGCCGGACCGGGCATTGAAATAACCGGCCAGTCCCGACACGAAATTCAGGGAGCCTGTCTTTGCCCGCACCGGCTGACGCGGCGGACCATCCAGCGTCAACTCCTTCATCAACGGCTGCAACCGCGCCTGCGCGCCTGGCGCAGTCAGCAGTTGCACCATGTCGGACGCAGAAATCCGTGTGGTACCGTTCAAGCCCGAATGATCGTCGAAATCCGGGCGGCGGGCCCTCGTGCGCTGCATCACCCAGTTGGACATCGTATCCGCCGATGCGCCCAGGTTGCGGGGCGGACCCGTATTGCGCGCGGTGGCGGTCAGGCCCAGAACCTCAGCCACGAGGTTGGTGGAGAATCGCAGCAGGGAGTTCACGATCCGATCCAGAGACGCGCTTTGGGTCAGGCCAATAACCGTGCCCTGCCCGCGACCGCGTTGCGCGGCGGGCACGACGATCCCGTTCGTGCGCAACATCGTGCGAAGCACATCCCCGGCATAAAGGTCGGGGTTGCGGACCGGCAGCCAGCGCGATCCTGTATTGCCCAATTGCCCGCGTGCAACCGACCAGACATCTACATCGCCCACACGGTCATAGGTATAGACCGGCAGCGACCGGTCCACGACGCGCATGGTCGACGTGTTAACGGCGGGGCGGAATCGCTCGGTCCGTCCGGCCATCGCGGTGGTGTAGGAGTTGCCCGTGCGGGTCCACGAAAAATGTACCCGGTTGAAATTGAGGTTCAGACCGCCGATCGCGGGGTTATAGCCGACCGTATCGGACTGGGTCCGGTCGATGCGGTCGATGGACGGCAGGGCCGAGCTGTCAACCAGAAGTCTGCCGGTCACTTCACGCACGCCAGCAGCCTTCGCCTGCGCGGCCAGGTCATACAGCCCGTCGCTATCGAGCGACGGGTCGCCACCGCCCACCAGAACCAGATCGCCGTTCAGCCGACCGTTTCTGATCGGACCGGTCGCGATCAGCCGCGTCTCGAACCGGAACCCTGCGCCCAGCGTCTCGAGCGCGTAAAGGGAGGTCGCTGCCTTGGCAACGGACGCGGGCGGTAACGGACGCAGCGGATTGTAGGTTTCCAGGACCTCACCCGAGTTTGCATCGGACAGGACGAATCCGACCTTGCCGCCCAGCCCCGCCTCCTCGACCAGACGGTCGGCACCGGGAGCGGACCGGATCAGGGCATCCGCCGGTCTGGCAGCCGGGCGCGAAGAGTAATCCGGCGCATTCGCACAGGCCGGAAGCGCCACGGTCGTCAGCGCACCCGTCAGAAAGAACCGTCTTTGCATCCCGATCACCTCATCTCCCAAGTTAAATTATTGATGCATGGGGATTGGGGGGTTGTGAAGTGCGGATCGCACACTGGGCAGCATCCGGGCCAGATGATAGCGACGCCCCATGAACCGCGAGACGCTTGGATCAGTGGCGCTGATGTTTGTCGCCATGTCGCTGATTCCGCTGGGGGATACGGCGGGCAAGCTGTTGACCGGCGAGCACGGCGTCTCGGCGTTCTTCGTGGCCTTCAGCCGCTTTGCCGTCGGGGCGATGATGATTGCGCTGATTTTGGGTGGCCGGGTGCAATGGACGCTGTATCGCGACTGGCGCGTCTGGCTGCGCGCAGGGCTGATCGCGGCAGGGATCGCCAGCATACTGACCGCGCTTCGGACCGAGGATATCGCAACCGTATTCGGCGCGTTCTTCGTCGGTCCGATCTTCAGCTATGTCCTGTCGGTCCGACTGCTGGGTGAACGGGTCACGCGGCTGCAATCCGTGTTCTTGGCGTTGGGATTCTGCGGCGTATTGCTGGTGGTGCAACCGGGGTTCGGCATGACGCCAGGCCTGGGGTTCGCGCTGTTGGCGGGGCTTTTCTACGGTGCTTTTTTGACCGCCTCGCGGTGGTTGGTGCATCTTGCGCCACCGCGCCAGATGATGCTGTCGCAGACGGTGTTGGGAACGGTCCTGCTGACCCCGCCCGGCCTGGTCGATGTGCCGGCCCTGACCGCCCCGATCCTCTGGTTGACGCTTCTGTCGGGGGTTGCATCGGCGTCGGGTAACCTGCTGCTGGTGATTGCGTACCGGCGGACGGGGGCGACGGTTCTGGCACCTTTCGTGTATTTCCAGCTGATCTCGGCCACTGTGCTGGGCCTTGCAGTCTTCGGCACCTTTCCCGACCGCCTCGCCCTTGCCGGTCTGGCCGTTCTGGTAGTCGCAGGGTTGGGAACGGTTGCGATGCGGCGTTAGGCCCGGCTCCTGTCCTGCACCGCCCTGAAACACGAAATTACGGGGCCTCTGTCCAGGATGCGCCTGCCGCCCGAACCCGTTTCGCGATGCGCGACAGGATGGGTTTGGGCGTAACATCCCCCTTCGCCTGCGCCCAGGTCAGGAATGCACCGATACGGCGGTCGACTTTTTGTGCATGATTTCCGGCAATATCCTCGATCCGATGATCCAGAAAGGGGTTGGCGAACCGCTGGATCGTTGTTTCGACATAGGCACGCGCGGTATCGCCCATGCCTGCGGCATCGAAGGCCGGCAGCACCTCGCTCTTAAAAAGTCGTCGCAACGTCGCCTCGCGCCGGGCGACGAACAGGCGGACCAGATCGGGCGTGAACTCCGGGTCCTGCAACCACTGATCGGCCATCCAGGTGTGCGCCAGGTTCAGGATGAACAATTTCAGCGCTTGGACGTCCTTCAGGTCGGGCAAGATTCGGACGGAGGGGTGGTCGCAGGGCGAAATCAGGTCCGGCTGATCCTCGATCGCCCAGAGCGCATAGGGCTCCGTGACCGCGCCCGCCGGTTCCAGCGGTTGCGAGACGATGCGGTCGACCAGTGAATTCACCCAGATCACGCGGACGCTCAGCCAGTCGCGGAAGGTACGGTCTTTCGCCAAGGCCAGAACCCGGTCGCGCAATACGGTGCCGTTGTCGGCTACCAGTTCCATCGGCATGATCTGGAGCGGCCCCCCGCCCACATCGAACCGGGCGCGCAACAACCGTGTCAGCTTGGCCGGATAGGAGAGGCTTTGGATTCGCGTGGTTTCATCGGTGTCGCCGGGACGCGGGGCAAAACCGTCGTCACCGGTATTCGACAGAACGATCCGCGCTTCGTCGACGAACACGCGCGTGACCTCGGGCCAATCGCTGGCCGTCGACAAAGTGCGCGCGATGCTGGTGACCCGCGCGATACGTTGCATAGGGAGACCGCTTTCCAGCCCTTCGATCCGAACGTCATAGCCTTGCGTCAATGCGGCAAGACGGTTGGCGCGCGCAGGGTCACCGCTGGATTGAACGATGGCGATCGGGCCGACGTCCTGACCCGCCGTTCGCGCTTCGGACACGAAAAGGTCCGCGTGGGCCTGTAGGAACCGGCTGGTCCCGAATTGCAGGATGGGTGTCTGGGTCATGACCCCTCCTCGGACTGGAACTTTCGCTTGTGATCGGCCCATACAGGATCCGTCAAGCATCATCGGGGCAGGACTATGGATCGGATCGACGCACATCAGCATTTCTGGCGGGTCGAACGGGGCGATTATCACTGGATGGACGACAGCGTCGCGCCGATCCGTCGGGATATTCTGCCCGAAGATATTTTGCCTCTGCTGGTGCGCCATGGCATCGACGGCACCGTGGCTGTTCAGGCTGCCGCAACAGAAGCCGAGACACGGTTTCTTCTGGCGCTGGCGAAGGATGCGCCCTTCGTCCGGGGCGTCGTCGGCTGGGTCGATCTGGAGTCCGCAGACGTGGCAAACCGGCTGGAGGATCTGGCGAGCGATCCAAAGCTGAAGGGCGTCCGGCCGATGCTGCAGGATATCGACGACACCGACTGGATCGCGCGACCCGCCGTCGTGCAAGGGCTGCGAGCCGTCGCCGAGCGGGGCCTGCGGCTGGATACACTGGTTCAGCCCCGGCATCTGCGGATTTTGGCGCAGGTGGCTGAGGGCATCCCGGAACTGCCACTTGTCATCAACCATTGCGCCAAGCCACTGATCGCGGGCGGGGTCGATCCCGGCGATGGCTGGCGGGCCGACATGGCGCGGCTGGCGGCCCTGCCACAGGTGATGTGCAAACTGTCCGGGCTGGCAAACGAGGCCGGGCAGGACTGGTCCGCCGAAAGGCTGCGACCCGTTGCCGACCATGTATTGCAGGTATTCGGACCCGACCGCGTGATGTGGGGCAGCGACTGGCCGGTGCTGGAAATGGTTGGCGCGTACGATGGCTGGGTCAGCGCCACCGGCATGCTGCTGTCGGGGCTGACGCCGAACGAGCGGGCGCAGGTTCTGGGCGGTACGGCGATACAATTCTATGGCCTTGCAGCGGTGTAACGGGCGATCCCGCACGGGGTGGCAAGCGGGACCGGGTCGGCTATGCTTTGTGCTGCGTTGAAACGAGGAAACCGCCGATGACGACGACCATAACGCCCGTCATCCTGTGCGGCGGATCGGGCACGCGGCTCTGGCCCCTGTCCCGCAAGAGCTATCCCAAGCAATTCGCGGCTTTGATCGGCGACACCAGCCTGTTTCAGCAAACCGCGCTGCGTCTCTCGGGGCCGGGCTTCGCCGCGCCCGTGACCGTGACCAATCAGGCGTTCCGTTTCATCGTCACGCAACAACTGGCCGAAGTCGGGATCGACCCCGGCGCCGTCCTGCTGGAGCCATCGTCCCGCAACACGGCCCCGGCGCTCTTGGCCGCAGCGCTGCGGCTGGCGCAGCACGACCCGGAGGCGTTGATCCTTGCCGCTCCGTCCGATCATCATATGCCTGACGCACCCGCCTTTCGCGCCGCCGTGCAGACCGGGGTAACGACGGCGCAGGCGGGCGGTATCGTCACCTTCGGCATCCGCCCGGATCGGGCTGAAACCGCGTATGGATACCTCGAAATCTCGCCCGACGCTCCCAGCCCATCGCCGCTGCGGCGCTTTGTCGAAAAGCCGGATCGGGCGACGGCCGAGGCGATGATGTCGGATGGCGGCCATCTCTGGAATTCGGGCGTCTTTCTGTTCACCGCGCGCACGATGATCGCCGCCTGCGCGCGCCATGCGCCCAAGATGCTGGCCAATATACGCGATGCCATCGGCCGCGCCCGGCCGGACCTTGGGTTTTTGCGGCTGGCCGAAGAGCCCTGGGCTGCCTGCGATGACGTCTCGGTCGATGTCGCGATCATGGAAAAGGCCGACAACCTGTCGGTCGTGGAATACACTGGGCACTGGTCTGATCTGGGGGGCTGGGATGCGGTGTATCGCCATGCTGCAACCGACGGAACGGGCACCGCGACCCATGGCCCGGCGTTGGCGGTGGATTGCGCGGACACGATGCTGCGGTCGGAAAGCGCGGGGCAGCATATCGTCGGTCTGGGCCTGCGGGACATCGTCGCGATCGCCATGCCGGATGCGGTCCTGATTGCCGACCGCAGCCGGTCCGGAGAATTGGGCGGCGTGGTCGCGCAACTGCGCGCCATGGGTGCCGCCCAGGCCGATACCTTTCCCAAGGATCACCGGCCCTGGGGGTTCTTCGAGACGCTGATCAAGGGGCACCGCTTTCATGTGAAGCGGATCGTGGTCGATCCGGGCGCGGCGCTGAGCCTGCAAAGCCATGTCCACCGGGCCGAACACTGGGTCGTCGTCGCCGGCACCGCGCGCGTGACGAACGGCGAAGAAATCACGCTGGTGGGCGAGAACGAGTCGGTGTTCATTCCGCTGGGCGCGCGACACCGGCTCGAAAACCCCGGCAAGCTTCCGGTCGAATTGATCGAGGTGCAGACCGGTGCCTATCTGGGCGAAGACGATATCATCCGGTTCGAAGATCCCTATCAGCGATAGTCGCGCCTTCGCCTAAAGCCCGAGTCGAATTGCGGCTAAATGCCCGATGTTTGCCGCAATGCCGACAATGGCCAACCGCGAAGCACCGCCAGTGTATCGGACACATCTTCTGGCAGGGGCTTCCAGATGGAGCAGCTGATATACCGCGCGCAGCTGGGGACCAGTCTTGACGCCGATGCCGAACCCACGACCGGGGCGGGCATCGTGGATATGGAGCTGTTCTGGCACAATGGCACGGCGATGCTGTATACGCTCAGCCTGGTGGACGAGGGGATACAGGTCTATGCGCTAGACGGCGACACGACCGCCGCGACCGTTGAATTTCAAGAGATTCCGGGCTGGATGTCACCCTTTGCCCTGACCGGGCTGGGGTCCCTGTCGCTGAACGGCACGTCCTACGTCTATATTGACGGGACCGGGACCGACGATCTGATCGGCTTCGATTTGCGCACGGGAGGCGATCTGGACCGGACCCGCGTGTTCGATGCCCCCTTGCCGTTCACCGGCAGGCTGCGCCAGGCGCTCGAGGTCGAGATGGACGGCGCACAGTTCCTGATCACCGCGCAACAGGGCGTCACCGGCCTGCGCGATTACAGGATCGAATCCAATCGCGACCTGACCGAAATGGGCGGCCCGATAAGCGGGTCACGCTGGATCGAAGGGGAGGATATTCAGGATCTGGCCTCGGCGGTGGTCGACGGCACGACCTATATCATGGCCGCCGTGGACGGGCTGAACGCCGTTGTCGTCTATCGACTGCGGGGCGACGGCCGTGTCGAGGAAGTGTCGTCCTTCGGTGCAGACAACGGCTTCGGCATCGCCACGCCAACGGCGTTGAAAACGGTCCAGATGTACGACCAGACCTTCGTTCTGGTCACCGCATCCGGCAGTTCGACCCTTTCGGTCATGCGATTGGATGGCGACGGGAGCCTGACACCGACGGACCATCTGCTGGACAGCCGCGACACGCGCTTCGATGGGGCCTTGGTGCTTGAAACCGTTACGGTGGACAACCGCACCTATGTGCTTGCGGCGGGCGGCGACGACGGTGTCTCGCTGTTCGTCCTGCTGCCCGACGGTCGCCTGCACCACCTCGACACGGTCGAGGACAGCGAAGGGATCAGCCTGAACAACGTCTCGGCCATCAGCGCTGTTCGCATCGGCGATGAACTCCAGGTTTTCATCAGCAGCCAGGGCGAAGCGACAGTGTCGCAGTTCGGCATCTCGCTGGCCGAGGCCGGTGTGACCTGGGGCGGGCGGGACTATGGTCAGACGATCAATGGCACATCGAAGAACGACATCATTAACGGGGCCGGGGGAAACGACGCCGTCAATGGGGGCGATGGCGACGATATCGTGATGGACGGGTCCGGCACCGACACGCTCTCGGGCGGAGCGGGACGGGATGTCTTTTCTATGGCGGCCGATGACGAGCTGGACCGCATCGCCGATTTCGATGTGATGCAAGACCGACTGGATCTGACCCGGTGGCGGCAATTGCGCGATGTCGGCGACCTGGACATTCAGACGACGTCGACGGGCGCGACGATAACCTATGGCGACGAAGTGCTGGAGATCACATCCAGCGACGGAACCAGCCTTGCGGCGGCAGCCCTGCGCGCCACGATCGATCTGTCTTCGGTTCAGCGTCTGGCCTTCGGTTCGGTGGCAATCGGGTCCAGTATCGAGGGAACGAACTCCTCCGAAATTCTGGAAGGGTCGGGCGACGACGACCGGATTGATGGCAAAGGAGGCAACGACTGGATCGTCGGCCACGCCGGTCGGGATTCGTTGTTCGCCGGTGACGGTGACGATCTGATGAACGGCGGCGACGGCAGCGATCGGATGGACGGTGGTGCCGGGGCCGATACGATTCACGCCGAAATGGGCAACGACAGCGTCTGGGGTGGAACCGGACGCGATCTGATCTTTCTGGACGATGGCAACGACCTGTTCGAGGACGACGATCAGAGCGACATCGAAGGGACCGATACGGTATACGGCGGGCGCGGCAATGATCGCATCGTCGGGGGCGGCGGCAATGACTTGCTGTATGGTGAAGACGGCAACGACACGATCTTCGGAGGCGGTCAGTACGATACAATCATTGCAGGCGATGGCGATGACTGGGTCGATGCGGGATACGGCAAGGATATCGTTCATCTGGGCCGGGGCAACGATGTCTTCGAGGATTCCGATCAGACGGGGTCCAAGGCGGGCGACACGATTTATGCGGGAGATGGCGACGATACTGTCATTGGCCGCGGCGGCGACGATGTCATAAAGGGCGACGACGGCAACGACCTTCTGTACGGCGGTGAAGGCGACGACCGGATCGAGGGCGGCGGCTATTTCGACACGATCTATGCTGGCGACGGCAATGACTGGGTGTCGGGCGGCGGTGGACGAGATGTCGTATATCTCGGGAATGGAAACGATTATTTCGACGACGACACGCAGACAGGGTCAAAGGCGCGCGATACGATTTATGCGGGTGATGGCGACGACACGATCATGAGCCGGGGCGGGGACGATTTCATCGAGGGCGAAGGTGGCAATGACCTGATCTACGGTGGATCGGGTTACAACCGGATCGACGGCGGCAGCTATTACGACACCATCTATGCCGGGGCGGGCGATGATGAGGTCATCGGGGGCGCGGGGCAGGATCTGGTGTATCTGGACGATGGCAACGATCTGTTCATCGACGACCCGCAATCCAATCGTCATGGTAATGACGAAGTGTATGGCGGTGCCGGAAACGACTCGATCATGGGGGACGGGGGTAATGATCTGTTCCGAGGCGATGCGGGCGACGATCTGGTGATCGGCGGTGCCGGGAATGACACGCTGTCGGGTGATGCGGGGAACGACACCCTGACCGGCGGCACGGGCAACGACCGGTTCGAACATGGGGTCGGAGACGGCGTTGACCGGATCACCGACTTCACGCCTGCCGAAGACATGCTGTCCCTTTCGCGCGATCTGTGGGGGGGCGAGGCGCTGTCGGCGTCCGAAGTCCTGTCGCGCTTTGCCACCGTGTCGAATGGCCGGGTGGAGTTCACCTTCGACGATGGCAGTTTGATCGAGCTGGACGGGGTCGAAACCGCGGCTGAGATGGAAAATTCGCTCAGCTTCCTTTGATGCCGCTCCGTCAGGTTTGCGCGGGCTGCATCCGGCTGCGGCGCATGTTCTCTCCGTGGACGTCGATGGCCAGATCCAGATCCTCGAACATGGTCAGCCGACCGCCATCCAGAACCGCACCCATGTCGCAGATGTCGCGCAACATCGAATTGCTGTGCGATACGACAATCGCACCCGCTTTCTGCATGCGGGCCTTGAAGACGGTCTTGCTCTTTTCCTTGAAATTGGCGTCGCCGACCGAGGTGACTTCGTCCACCAGATAGGTATCGAAGCGGATCGCCATGCTGACGCCGAAGGCCAGCCGCGATTTCATCCCCGAGGAATAGCTGCGGACCGGCAGATGAAAATGCTGTCCCAGTTCGGCGAAGTCGCGCACGAAGTGGATCATCTGAGCGGTGTCGGTGTTGTAGATACGGGCGACGAACCGGGTGTTCTGTTCGCCGGTCAGATCTGGGTGGAACGACCCGGCGAAACCCACCGGCCAGGACACGCTGCCATGGCAGATGACACGCCCGGATGTCGGACGGTCGGCCCCTGCGATCATCTTCAGAAGCGTCGATTTTCCCACCCCGTTTCGACCCAGCAGCGCGACGGATCGCCCGGCAGGAAAGACCGCGTTGATGTTGCTGGCGACATGCCGGACCGCACCGTTCAGCACAAAGCTTTTTCGCAGATTTTCGAGGACGATCACAGGCGCGCCTGACGATCCTTGAGACTGTAATATCCCAACACCAGAAGCGCCCAACCCAGAACCAGGAACAGCGCCAGCAACCCCAGCAACACGACACGACGCGGGTATTCGGCACGTTCCGCAATGGTCGGGCCAAGATACGCGGCCAGATAGCGACTTTGCCGGTTGGCATCGGCAACGGCGGAATCGTAGGTGCTCAGCGCAGAGGTATAGGATTGCTCCGCAAACTCCAGATCGACGATCAGGCCTTCGTATTCGCCCACGATTGTGGCAAAGGCGCTGGCCTCGCCGGTATTGTCGTTAAAACCCAGCGTGTTGCGCTCGTCTTCGATACGCGTGCGGATCACTTCGATCTTGCGCCGCGCCTGCGTCACCCTTGGATCACTGTTGCGGGTTGTCTCGCCCAGCAGGTCCAACTCGATCAGAGCTTCGGCCAGCTGTGCCTGAAGCGTGTTCAGGATGCCGACCTGACCCTGGATCGCCGAATTCGGATCGACCAGCCGGTTGTCGTTGCGAAAGGCGGTCAATGTCGTTCGTGCGTCCTTCAGACGGTCCAGCGCATTTTGCAGGTCTTCCGCGGCATAGCGGGTGGCATCGCTGCGGGCGACGGCGTTCAGGTCGTTTACCGTCTCGGTGCTGATTTCGAACAGCGTCTGATTGATGCGTTGCGCATTTTCGGCGGTGAAGGCCAGCACCCGAACCTCCAGCAGGCCGGTGCCGGAATCGTAGGATACGGTGGTCATGCGACGCCAGTAATGCACCAGATCCTCGATCGTGCCGTCCGGGTCGAAGGCGAATACCGGATCGTTCCGTGGCAGGGACCACATTGCGCGCAGGTCGATGCGGTCATCGACGGCACGCACGAGTTCCTGTGAAAACAGAAAGTTGTAAAGAATATCGGTGTCGGCGGTCGATGTTCCCGAGATGTCGGTCAAACCACCCAGAATTTCGACGGCGGGCGCGGTCTGGGTGGCTTGCCGCACGGTGAACCCTGCGAAAGACGCGAATTGGTCGGCTGCGCGGGCGGTCAGATACCAGCCCGCGATCACGACCGGCAGACAGACGACCAGCACGAACCCAAGGACCATTGCCCAATGACGGCCACGAACGCGCGCGGGTTCGGCAGGCGGCAGGATGGCGGCTTCGATCTGTTTCTCACGCAGACGTTTCTGCTCCAACGCGCGTTGCCGCTTGCTGCGCGGCTTCTTCAGTGTTGCGGTCGGGCCGTCCGCTTGCGTATTCATTCGGGGGAACCTGCTGAAAACCTTTGTCTCCCTCATGCAACACGCGGGGCGGCATCGCGGCAAGGTACAAGCGGTCGGAGATTTCGCATTCCATGTTTGACGCAACCGACAGGACACAGACGTTAACTTTTCCGGCAGCCCCACGCCGTGCCGGCTTCATCCGGCGGGTCGCCGCGCTGATCCTTCGGGAAATGAGTTCGACCTTCGGACGCTCCCCCGGCGGTTTTCTCTGGACGGTGGCCGAACCGGTGATCGGCATCCTGCTGATGACATATCTGTTCTCGCTGGCGCTGCGCAGCCCGCCCATCGGGTCCAGTTTCGCGCTGTTCTATGCCAGCGGCGTACTGCCTTTCACGATGTTCTTCGATCTGGCGGGCAAGGTCGCACAATCCATCAAGTTCTCGCGCCAGTTGCTGACCTATCCGGTGATGTCCTATCTGGATGCTCTGACGGCTCGGCTGATGCTGAACTTGCTGGTGCAGCTTTTGGTCGCGTCGATCATTCTGACGGGCGTGATCGCATGGACCGGCAGCCGCGCGCCGGTCGATTTCACACAGATTGCCCTGGCCGTCGCCATGCTGGCCGTGCTGGCGTTCGGGCTGGGCACGATGAACTGCTTCCTGTTCAGCATGTTCCCCTTGTGGGAGCGGGTCTGGGCTATCGTTATGCGCCCTATGTTCCTGATTTCTGGAATTTTCTTCTTATTCGATGACGTGCCCGAGCCTTATCAGTCTGTCCTTTGGTTCAACCCGCTGACGCATATCATCGGCACATTGCGGCATGCGCTCTACAGCTTTTATGACGTGGCTTTCGTGTCACCGCTTTATGTCTTCGGCCTGGGAATGGGACTGACCGTCATCGGTCTGATCTTGCTGAATCGCTACACGCTCGACTTCAATAACTAGACCCGGACCCGTCCAGCGTGAATCCATGTCCTTCGGTATCGAGAAAGGCTTTCACTCCGGCTATGGCCAGCGTGATATCCTCCCTGCCGCCCATGCCCCGGTCGTGCAGCCCGCCTTCGACGACGGTCACCTCGATCATGCCATATGGCAGGGCCGCCGCCACGGCCGCCTTGTCCACCTGATCGGGTAACGGCACCGCGATAGTCACTTCGACCCGCATTGCCGATGGGTGCTTATAAGCCCCGAACAGTGTCAGCGACGAATGCCGGATCGCATCGCTGACCGCGCGCAGGGCGGCCTTGGTCATATCCTGGCCATGCACGTCTGCGCCCATGCCCATCTCAAGGATCAGTGCCCGTTCGGTCATGGCGCCCCCTCCGCGCCGTCCGCCTGCACGTCGAAAGACACGCTGACGATGGCATTGGCGACAATCACGATATTGCCGTTCATTTCCAGGTCTGCCCCGCCCTTGACGGCTTCGGCGGAGATGTGTCCGTAGGGTGCCTCGCGCTTCACTTCCTCAAGATCGACGGCCTCCGGCTTACCGATGCCGATACGGATATCGACGATCATCTCGGACTTCGGAAACCCGAAGGCATCCGCGACGGTCAGATAATTTCGGTGCAGCGCATCATGCACCGCGCGCCGGGCCGCCTTGGTATAATCGGCCCCCCGCAGATCGGTGCCCATTCCCATCTCGACTGCGAACTGCGTCTTTGCCATGCGGCCTCCATGATATCGCGGCAACCATTGCGGCTGGGGCGGCGATTGCCAAGCGTAATCCGGGGAAACCGGACGCGGTGGTGACCAAGGCATGAGTGCTGCGACGTAACCCTGCCGATACGGAATATTCGGGGCCTGCCACAGGTTATCGTCCCGCAGGGCACAAACGTCAGGTCGCAGGCTGGACCGGTTCATGTGAAGATGAATGCATCGCAGTCGTCGTAGAGGAATGCCTCGACCGCGGGGATGGCGTCCGCCTGCGTCGACGTGGGCGCGCCGACCGGCATTCCGGCGTCCGAAAGTTGCGGGTGCACCATCAGTTTCAGGCGCAGGCCATGCGGCACGTGGGTGGCTGTATCCGTCGTCCATTTTGTAGCGATACGACGAAATGACATGGTGCAATTCCTTCTGTTCTGACACCAGAAGAATGACAGCCCGCCATGGCACGGTGAGGGAAAGGTGCGGGCGTGGAACGGGCCGGATTGAGAAGTATTCATTGTCTTGAAACGGAAGGTCGCCATACTGACGTCCATTCTGCGCCATCCTGCCGCGTCCGTGCCTTTGTCTTGTCGAACCTGCCACAAACCCATACAAACAACGCAAAAGCGCACTTACATTTTTGCGCAGGAGAGCTGCCATGATCCAGACCCCCCGCAAGGGCATTATTCTGGCCGGCGGCTCCGGCACGCGGCTCTATCCGGTGACCGCAGGCGTGTCGAAACAGTTGCTGCCGATCTATGACAAGCCGATGGTCTATTACCCGATCTCGGTCCTGATGCTGACGGGTATCCGCGATATCGCCGTCATCACCACACCGGATGATCGCGCGCAGTTTCAGCGCACGCTGGGGGACGGCAGTCAGTGGGGTATTCGGCTCAGCTATATCGAACAGCCCAGCCCGGATGGATTGGCGCAAGCCTATCTGCTGGCCCGCGACTTTCTGGACGGCGCGCCTTCAGCGATGGTGCTGGGCGACAATGTCTTCTTCGGCCACGGCCTGCCCGAGATTCTGCGCGCCGCCGACGCACGGCAGAGCGGCGGCACCGTCTTCGGCTATCAGGTGTCGGACCCGGAGCGATATGGCGTTGTCGATTTCGATGCCGACGGCAAGGCGCGCCAGATCATCGAGAAACCGGACATGCCGCCGTCGAACTATGCGGTGACGGGGCTGTATTTTCTGGACGGGACCGCCCCCGACCGGGCCGCGACCATCATGCCGTCCACGCGCGGTGAGTTGGAGATCACATCGCTCCTGCAGATGTATCTGGACGATGGCGCGCTGGACGTCGAACGCATGGGACGCGGCTATGCCTGGCTGGATACGGGAACACACGAAAGCCTGCTGGACGCCGGCAATTTCGTCCGCACGCTGGAACGACGCCAAGGCCTGCAAACCGGCTGTCTGGAGGAAATCGCCTTTGACGCCGGCTGGATCGACCGCACCGCGCTGCTGGCGCAGGCCGAGCGCTATGCCAAGAACCGCTATGGCGATTATCTGCGGCGGCTTGCGGGCACCTGAACGTCAGCGCGCCAGACAGGTCAGCACCGCCTGTCGGTCGACGCTGCCGATGATCTTTCCCTCGCGCTGAACCGGGATCGGGCCGTCGCGCATCGCGCAAAGCCGGATAAGTTCCTTGATCGTCATCGTGTGGGGGATCGCTTCACCCTGTCCGCCCGCGCCCGCTGTCATCGCGTCTGCGGCGGTCAACACACCCAGCGGGTTCATGTGGGCGACGAAATCGGCGACATATTCGTTTACCGGATTGGTAAAGATGTCGGCGGGTGTGCCGCATTGGATGATCCGCCCGCCCTCCATGATCGCGATGCGCTGGCCCAGCTTGAAGGCTTCGTCCAGATCGTGGCTGACGAAGACGATGGTGCGCTTCAACCGGGCCTGAAGCTCCAGCAATTCGTCCTGCAACCGGGTGCGGATCAGCGGATCCAATGCGCTGAACGGTTCGTCCATCAAAAGGATCGGTGCATTCGTGGCGAAAGCGCGGGCCAGACCGACCCGCTGTTGCATACCGCCCGACAATTCGCCGACACGGTGGTCCGCCCAGTCGGTCAGGCCGACCAGATCCAGTTGAAGATCGACAGCCTCGCGCCGTTTGTCAGCGGGCATTCCATCCAGTTCCAGACCCAGACCGACGTTTTCGCGCACGCGTCGCCACGGCAAAAGGCCGAATTGCTGAAACACCATCGATACGCATTCGCGGCGCAAATGCCGCAGCTCCGACGGGGACGCATCCGGCAGGGTGCAGGACCAGTCGTCGGCGCGCACCGTCACGCTGCCGCGCGCGACCGGGTTCAACCCGTTGACGGCCCGCAGAAGGGTCGATTTGCCGGACCCGGACAGGCCCATCAGGACGAGGATTTCCCCCTCCTCGACTGTCAGTGAACAGTTGTGAACACCCAGAACCTGCCCCGTCTCGGCCTGAACCTCGGCACGTGAGAGGCCACGGTCCATGGCCGGGAGCGCGCTTTCGGGCCTGTCCCCAAAGACGATCGAGACGTTGTCGAATTCAACGGCAGGTTTGCTCATGTCTCGGCCTCGGTCCGCAGTGAAATCATCGCCCGGTCTGCACGGTCGCCCGCAGGTTGTCGCCGTTCCCTGCCTTGCATGGCAACAACTCTCATTTCCGCTCCATCCGCAGCATGCGATCCAGCATGATGGCGACGACGACGATGACGAAACCGCTCTCGAAGCCGAGCGATGTGTTCACCTGGTTGAGGGCACGCACCACGGGCACGCCCAGCCCGTCCGCCCCGACCAGTGCGGCGATAACCACCATCGACAGCGATAGCATAATCGTCTGGTTTAAGCCGGCCATGATCTGCGGGAGAGCATAGGGCAACTCCACTTTCCACAGCGTTTGGCGCGGCGTGGCCCCGAAAGCCTCCGCCGCCTCGGTCAGCGCGGCTGGAGTGGAGGCAATACCCAGATGCGTCAGGCGGATCGGCGCGGGCAGCACGAAGATCACCGTGGCGATCAGGCCGGGCACCATGCCGATGCCGAAGAACACGATCGCGGGGATCAGATATACAAAGGTCGGCAGGGTCTGCATCAGGTCCAGCACCGGACGCATCCATGAATAGAGGCGCGGCCGATGCGCCGCGGCGATGCCGATGGGCACGCCGACCGCCATGCAGACGACGCAGGCCGACAGGACCAGGGTCAGGCTTTCCGTCGTCTCTTCCCAATAATCCTGATTGAGGATGAACAGGAAACCGACCGCGATCAACGCGCAGATTTTCCACGACCGCTGCAACCACCACGTCAATGCGACGAACAGGGCGATCACGATCAGCGGGTGAAATTCCTGCGGATAAAGATATGCAATTTCTCCGCGCGGCGCGCCCAGCCATCCGGTGTTCGGCGGGTCCTGCAACAGGGCCAGAATAAACGCGATCATTGTCTCCATCACGCTGGCCAACCCGTCGAAGAACGGCTGTCCAACGTCCTGCAACCAGTCGAAGGCCCCGGCGGCCCACTTGCCGATGGGAATTTTTCTGTCGGTCAGCCAGTTCATGCAGGGCCCCTTGCAATGTGACAGGGCCCCGCGAACATCGCGGAGCCCCATTTGATCGGTCCCGGCTTACTGAAGCGCAGCCTTGACCGCTTCCATCGCGTCGCCGCCATCCAGCGTGGTCACTCCGTCCATCCAGCCGTCCAGCACATCCATGTTGGCCTTGAGCCAGTCCGCCGCGGCGTCTTCCGGATCTGCGCCATCATTCAGGATCGCGCCCATGATCTCGTTCTCCATGGCCAGCGTGAACTCCAGGTTGTTCAGCAATGCGCCGACGTTCTCGCACTCCGACACATATCCTGCCCGCGTATTGGTATACACCGTCGCGCCGCCAAGGTCGGGGCCGAAGAAGTCGTCGCCGCCCTCAAGATAGCCCATGTCGAAATTGGCGTTCATCGGGTGCGGCTCCCACCCTAGGAAGACGATCGGCTCGTCGCGCTTGGACAGGCGGTCGACCTGCGCCAGCATGCCCTGCTCCGACGATTCGACGACCTCGAATCCGGACAGGCCGAAGGCATCATCATCAATCATTGACTGGATCAGACGGTTGCCGTCGTTACCCGGTTCGATGCCGTAGATCTTGCCGTCCAGCGCGTCGGCATTTGCGGCGATGTCGTCAAAGCTGGTGATGCCCAGATCCATCGCAGCCTTGTTGACGGCCAGCGTGTATTTCGCACCTTCAAGGTTGGCGCGGACCGTATCGACCGAGCCGGCCTCGCGGTAAGGCGCAATGTCCGCTTCCATCGTCGGCATCCAGTTGCCCAGAAAGATGTCGATGTCGCCCTCGGCCATCGAAGTATAGGTGATCGGAACCGACAGGACTTTGGTGTCGGTCTCATATCCCAGCGCATCCAGCAGGACACTGGTGGCCGCAGTTGTGGCGGTGATGTCGGTCCAGCCGACATCGGCAAAGATCACTTCGCTACAGGCGGCGTGGGCATCGGCGAAGGCCGCGCCAGAGGTCAAAGCCAGGACACTGGCGACAGTCAGAATACGTTTCATCTCGGATACTCCCGGTTGTTGACGATTGCCCATTCGGGCGTTGTTATTGATTGACGGCTCAATTAAGAACAGACCCGTCCTTGTTTTGCAACTCTACCATCGGAGCCTGCCGTGCCACGCATCGGAATGGAACCCCAGCGACGTGATGCGCTCGTCCGCGCGACGATCAGCGAAATTGCGGTCAGCGGGGCTGCCGATATTACCGTCGCGCGCATTGCCAGGCGGGCGGGCATGTCACCCGCGCTGGCGCACCATTACTTCGGATCGAAGGATAACATGTTGCTGGCCGCGATGCGCCACGTCCTGTTCGTTTTCGCCGCCGAGGTGCGGGGTGCGCTGGTCATGGCCGATACCCCGCGCGAGCGCCTGACGGCCATCGTCCGTGCCTGTTTCGCACCCTCGAACTTTCGCGACGAAGTGGTTGCCGCCTGGCTTAACTTCTACGTCCAGGCCCAGCGCGAGGGGCAGACCCGCCGCCTTCTGCACATCTATCACGCGCGACTTCGCTCCAATCTGATGTACGCGCTGCGCCCGCTCAGCGATGACCCCGAGCGTCTGGCCGAGGGCATTGGCGCGATGATCGACGGGCTGTATGTCCGCCAGGCCCTGCGCCGCGACAACCTGACCAGTGCCGCATCGACCGATCTGGTTCTCGATTACATCGAAAAGGCGCTGACCCGATGACCGATACCGCGAAAACCGGACCGAATATCCTGATCATCATGGTCGATCAGCTGAACGGCACGCTGTTTCCCGACGGCCCCGAAGACTGGCTGCATGCTCCGAACCTGAAGAAACTGGCCACCAAATCGCGCCGGTTCCGCAATTGCTACACCGCGTCTCCGCTGTGCGCGCCGGGCCGGGCCAGCTTCATGTCGGGCCTGCTGCCCAGCCGCACCAAAGTCTATGACAATGCCGCGGAATTCGCCTCCGACATCCCGACCTACGCCCACCACCTGCGCCGCGCGGGGTGGCAGACCTGCCTGTCGGGCAAGATGCACTTCGTCGGCCCCGATCAGATGCACGGGTTCGAGGAACGCCTGACCACCGATATCTACCCTGCCGATTTCGGCTGGACGCCCGATTATCGCAAACCGGGCGAACGTATCGACTGGTGGTATCACAACATGGGGTCGGTCACCGGCTCCGGTGTGGCCGAGATCACCAATCAGATGGAATATGACGACGAGGTTTGCCACCACGCCAAGATGAAGCTGTATGACTACGCGCGCGGCCACGATGCGCGCCCGTGGTGCCTGACGGCCAGCTTCACGCATCCGCACGACCCCTATGTCGCACGCCGCGAATTCTGGGACCTCTACGAAGGGTGCGAGCACCTGATGCCGCCGGTTCCCGAGATGGCATACGACGCGCACGACCCCCATTCCAGGCGTATCCTCGACGCCAACGATCGCGGCAATTTCGACGTGACGGAGGAGGATATCCGCCGGTCCCGCCGCGCCTATTTCGCCAACATCAGCTATCTGGATGGCAAGATCGGCGAAATACTCAAGGTGCTGGACGATACCCGGCAGGAGGCCGTGATCCTGTTCGTATCCGACCACGGCGACATGCTGGGCGAGCGCGGGCTGTGGTACAAGATGTCCTTCCTCGAAGGCTCCGCGCGTGTGCCGATGATGATCGCCGCACCCGGTATCGAACCGGGGCTGGACCTGACCCCGGTCAGCAACATCGACGTCTGTCCGACGCTGTGCGATCTGGCCGGTGTCGACATATCCGAGGTCGCACCCTGGACGACCGGAGAGTCGCTCGTGTCGCTGGGACGGGGCGGCGTCCGCACCTCCCCTGTCGCGATGGAATATGCAGCCGAAGGATCCTACGCGCCGCTCGTCGCGCTACGGCAGGGACAGTGGAAATACACGCGCTGCACGCTGGACCCGGAGCAACTGTTCGATCTGGATGCCGACCCGCACGAGCTGACCAATCTGGCGGACGATCCTGCCCATGCTGATACGCTGGCGCAATTCCGAACGGAAGCCGACGCCCGCTGGGATCTGGCCCGTTTCGACGCAGAGGTCCGCGAAAGTCAGGCTCGCCGCTGGATCGTCTACGAAGCTCTGCGACAGGGCGGATATTATCCGTGGGATTACCAGCCCCTGCGCGTCGCGTCCGAGCGCTACATGCGCAACCACATGGATTTGAACGTGCTGGAAGATAACCAGCGCTTCCCGAGGGGGGAATGATGACAGATTTTCCAAACGCCCGACCCACCGCCAGCCACTTCATCGACGGCACCTATGTCGAGGACACGACCGGCGCGCCGATCCCGGTGATCTATCCAGCTACGGGCGAGACCATCGCCACCGTCCACGCCGCCACCCCCGAGATCTTGGAACGCGCGCTGGCATCGGCGACCCGCGCCCAAAGGGATTGGGCCGCGATGGACGGCACATCGCGCGGTCGCATCCTGCGCCGCGCCGCCGACATCATCCGCGAACGCAATCACGAATTGTCCGTGTTAGAGACACTCGATACCGGCAAACCCCTGCAAGAGACCCTTGTCGCCGACGCCACGTCAGGGGCCGACGCACTGGAATATTTCGGCGGTCTGGCCGCTGATTTGACCGGGACGTCGATGCAATTCGGCGGCGACTGGGCCTATACCATCCCCCGCCCGCTGGGCGTCTGTGTCGGCATCGGTGCGTGGAACTACCCGACACAGATCGCTTGCTGGAAGGGCGCGCCCGCCTTGGCCACCGGAAACGCGATGATCTTCAAGCCGTCGGAATCGACACCGCTCTGCGCGCTCAAGGTTGCCGAGATCCTGCACGAGGCCGGGCTGCCCGCGGGCCTGTTCAACGTAGTGCAGGGAATGGGCGATGTTGGCGCGGCCCTGACCACCGACGCCCGTGTCGCCAAGGTCTCGCTGACCGGATCGGTGCCGACCGGCAAAAAGGTCGCCGCAGCCGCCTCCGCTCAGATGAAGCAGGTCACGATGGAACTGGGCGGCAAGTCCCCGATCCTGATTTTCGAGGACGCCGATATCGACGACGCCGTGTCGGGCGCGATCAACGGAAACTTCTATTCCTCCGGTCAGGTCTGTTCGAACGGGACACGTGTGTTTGTCCACCAAAGCATCGTTCAGGAATTTCTGGAACGGCTGAAATCGCGGGTCGAGACCGCCGTCATCGGCGACCCGCTGGACGAGGCCACCAACTTCGGTCCCATGACGACACAGGCGCAACTGGATATCGTGCTCCGCCATCTCGACACCGCCAGGGCCGAAGGCGCGACCGTCGTCACCGGCGGCATCCGTATCGACCGCGAAGGTTTCTGGATTGCACCGACCGTTCTGTCCGACCTCACCGACGATATGACCTGCGTGCGCGAGGAGATATTCGGGCCGGTCATGTCCGTCCTGACCTTCACCGACGAAGACGAGGTCATCGCCCGCGCCAACGACACCGAATTCGGCCTCAGCGCCGGTCTGTTTACCCGCGACCTGACCCGCGCGCACCGGGTCGTGGCTCAACTTCAGGCCGGAACCTGCTGGATCAACCAATACAACCTGACACCTCCGGGCATGCCGTTCGGCGGCTCCAGGGCGTCTGGTATCGGGCGGGAAAACGCGCGCATGGCGATGGATCATTTCACCGAGGTTCAGACCGTCTACGTCGGCATGTCGCCGGTCGAGGCCGCGTACTGATATGGCCAGCATGATCGCGGATTACGTCATTGTCGGTGCCGGAAGCGCCGGTAGTGCCATCGCTTACCGGCTGGCCGAGGCGGGCAAATCCGTCCTCGTGATCGAATATGGCGGCACCGACATGGGCCCGCTGATCCAGATGCCGGGAGCGCTGTCGTTCCCGATGAACATGAATCGTTACAACTGGGGCTTTGCGTCCGAACCCGAGCCGTATCTGAACGGTCGTATTCTGGCGACGCCGCGCGGCAAGGTCGTCGGCGGCAGCAGCAGTATAAACGGCATGGTCTACGTGCGCGGACACGCGCTCGACTTCGAGCATTGGCAGGACATGGGCGCGACCGGCTGGGGATACGGCGACGTGCTGCCGTATTTCAAACGGATGGAACATTGGCATTCCGGCGGGCACGGTGGCGATGCCGATATGCGCGGCAGTGATGGACCGCTGCATGTCACGCGCGGACCGCGACTGAACCCGCTCTACAGTGCCTTCGTCGAGGCCGGGCGGCAGGCGGGATATCCGGTTACCGATGACTATAACGGTTACCAGCAGGAGGGCTTCGGCCCGATGGAGCAGACGGTCTGGCGCGGCCAGCGCTGGTCCGCCGCCAACGCCTATCTCAAACCCGCCCGCGCGACCGGACGGTGTGACGTGGTGCACGGGCTGGCCGAACGGATCGCCTTTACCGACGGGCGCGCAACGGGTGTGCATCTGGCGGGCGGCAGGCTGGTCGAAGCCCGGGCGGAGGTTATCGTCGCGGCGTCGTCGATCAACTCGCCCAAGCTGCTGATGCTGTCGGGCATCGGCCCCGCCGCACACCTGACCGACCACGCAATCGAGGTGCGGGCGGATCGGGGGGGGGTTGGGCAGAATTTGCAGGATCACCTGGAGATATATATCCAGATGGCGGCGTCGCAGCCGATTACCCTGTTTCGATACTGGAACCTGCTGGGCAAGGCCTATGTCGGCGCGCGGTGGTTGTTTACCCGGACCGGACCGGGCGCGACGAACAACTTTGAATCCGCTGGCTTCATCCGGTCGAATGCAGGGGTGCAATATCCTGATATCCAATACCATTTTCTGCCTCTGGCGGTGCGCTACGATGGTCAGGCCGCCGCCGAGGGGCATGGGTTTCAGGCGCATGTCGGGCCAATGCGCTCGGCCTCGCGCGGGGATATCACGCTGAAATCGGCCGACCCGATGGAGGCACCGCGCATCCGCTTCAACTACATGTCCGACCCGCAGGACTGGGCGGACTTTCGAACCTGTATCCGCCTGACCCGCGAGATCTTCGCGCAGGAGGCCTTTGCACCGTTCCGGCGGCATGAAATCCAGCCCGGTGAGCATGTCCAGACCGATGACGAGTTGGATGCCGCGATCATGGAACACGTTGAATCGGCTTATCATCCCTGCGGCACCTGCAAGATGGGCGCGGCGGACGATCCGATGGCGGTGGTCGATCCGGAGTGCCGGGTGATCGGCGTCGACGGACTGCGCGTGGCGGACAGTTCGATCTTTCCGCGCATCACCAACGGCAATCTGAACGGACCGTCGATCATGGTGGGCGAGAAGGCGTCGGACCATATTCTGGGACGGTCGCTGCCCAAGTCGAACGCGGAGTTCTGGACTCATCCCGGCTGGGCGATTTCGCAGCGCTGACAGGGGGGTGCCCGGCGTACACCCCCTGTGCACCCCCCGTGCAGACGCGGGGCACCGTTCAGAAACGGTTAACCGCTCGCCCCGAGGGTCACCCCCTGATCTGAACGGGAGGTGGCAATGGCGGAACTGGCGAAAGGTGCCCGGCAGCGGGACCATATCAACGACATGGTGCGGACCCTGGAGACGTTCCAGTGGGACATGCATTCGCGCATCACGGCGGTCGGATATTTCCCGCCCCTGTGGCGTGAAATCTGGGAAACCCGCGGCCGGTCCAAGACCCGTGTGACCGTGCGGATCGACGACGACGTGCTGCGATTCTTCCGGTCGATGGGCGACGGCTATGGCCCGCGCATGAACGGAATCCTGCGGTCGTTCATGCTGGCGCGTCTGGGTGGGTTGATCGAGGGCGAGGACCTTGCGCCGAAATATCGTCAGACCTGGATGGGCAAGCCGCGCCCGTCGTTCGAGCAGGCGATGGCGGAGCATCGGGCCGTCATGGGGCGCGATGCGGATGATGGGTGAAGGTGTGACGGGTGCCCGGAAAGCGTCGGATTGACGGTTTTCCGCAAGAACGGGCGATCGCCCGATGAAGATCCTGCGGCGGGGCCTGCGGTTTCGCGGGAAGAAACCGACTTCGGCGGGCCACCGATGAAAAGCGGCTCGAAGGAAGGGTCATGCGGTTGCGGCTTCTCAAAGCTTTTTTGAGAAATAGTGCAGATGTGGGCGCAGCATGGGCCGATCCTTGTAGGTCGTCGTTTCTATCGGTTCGTCCAGCTTTGTAAATCCAAGCTTCGGATACAGGTCTCGCATCTCGACGTTCGGCGTGAGCGTATCCGCGACCAGCCGTTTCAACCCCATGCTCCGCGCCGCGGTTTCGCGCGCCTCGATCAGTGCCCGACCGGTGCCGGTTCCTCTTGCGTCTTCGATAACAAAGACCCGTTTCAATTCGCCGGTATGTTCATCGAGACGTTTCATCATTCCACATCCCACGATTTGCCCGGTCCCTCTCCGGGCGATGACCAGACAGCCCTTCGGCGGTAAATATTCGTCCGCATTCGCCCAGAACTCTGCAAGCGCACTTTCCGGGGCGGCAGGGTCAATGTCGAAGCCGATGTCCCGCATTCGCTGGACGATAAGCGCGTAATATTGAGCCAGGATCGTATCAAGGTCTTCTCTGGGCGGCAGACTGCGGCACGACTCGATCTCAATGCTATTCACGGGACACCCCCAGATTTGTCCAAACTGTTTATCTTCATCCGCAGTTCGTCCTGACACGAACATGCTTCATCCTATGCGACCGCCCTGCCCGCAATCAGGACGCGGCGCGTCCATTTCGACCTGTGCTCACTCAAGGGGCCAACCCTTCGTCGCTCGGTCGCATATTTCTGTCCTCGCCCAAGCCTGCGCCGGGCAGGGTTCCGCAATCCGGGTAGCGGAACACCCCGATCGGGCCGGAACGCACGGCACCTTGAAAGACCGGCGCTCCGGGTCCGGTCACGCGTAGATCGCGTCAGCAGTCGCGACGGCGCGCGGCTTCCATTACCTGCATCGCGAGCGCGATTGCCGGATGGGTCGCCAAGTCTTCCACCGTTTCGATCGAAAGGGCAGATGCCAGCGCTTCCTCGGCGGAGCCGCTGATTTCCGCGATGGCAGAGATCGGGGCGTCCGGTGCGAAGGATGCCGCCCGGGATATACCGAAGCCGGCAAAATCCTCTGGCAAGTCGTCCAGCTCGTCTCGGAACGCGAGGGCGGCAGGATCGGTGATCTTGCGCTTCGCCTTTCGTGCCAACACCAGAAGCTTGAACATCTCGGTGCGCTTGTCCGAGTCGGTCATGCGACGTTTCAGGGTCCGGCGCAATTTACGCATCAGGCAGTCGGCCTTGACGATATCGTTCCGGTTCACCTCCTGCAGGATCTCGTCGATGGCCTCCTCGATCTCGTCCCGGACCCACTCTTTCTGCTTGTCGGAAGTATTGCCGAGCTTCTTGTTCTCGACATGCTCGTTGTCAGTGATCTCCGGCTCGCCTTTTTCGTTCTCGATCTTGCCCTGAACCTCTTCGAGATGGTCGGCGACCTTTTGTTTTGCGTCGTGATTTGCCTTGTCCGTTTCGTCCGACATGGTGTTACTCCTTCTCACTTGTACTGGACTTAACGGGGTCCATCATACATCCGGGCCGCCGATTCCGGAAATCTGCCGTTCGGGCCGCTCGGGCCTGTTGTGACCGGACGTGGCCATCTTCGCGCGACTGCATCCCCTTGCCTCTGTCTGCCAAACGATGTTCCCTTCGCGTATCAGCCCCGGAACAGGGGCGTCTGCCAATAGGAGAGACCCATGCTTCGCACCACTGCGATCCTGACAATTGCCGCGCTGGCCGCCACTGGCGCCTCGGCACAAACCCTGCGCTGGGCGCGCGCGGGCGACAGTCTGACATTGGACCCACATGCCCAGAACGAAGGGCCGACGCATACGCTGGCGCATCAGATCTATGAGCCGCTGATCATCCGGGATGTCACCGGCGCGTTCGAACCGGCGCTGGCCACCGAATGGGCCGTGTCCGAGGACGACCCGAATGTCTGGGTGTTCAAGCTGCGTGAAGGCGTGACATTTGCCGATGGTGCCGATTTCAATGCCGAGGACGTGGTGTTCAGCTTCGGGCGAGCGCAGTCCGAGAATTCGGCGATGAAGGAGCTGCTGACCTCCATCACCGACGTCCGGGCCGTGGACGATTACACCGTGGAATTCGTGACGGACGGGCCGAACCCGATCCTGCCGAACAACTTTACCAACCTGTTCATGATGGACAGCGGATGGGCCGAGGCCAACGACGTGGTGGACGTGCAGAACATGGCCGACGGCGAGACGACCTTCGCCGCCACCAACGCAAACGGCACCGGGCCGTACACCGTCGAATCGCGCGAGCCGGATGTGAAGACGGTTCTGGTCGCCAACCCCGATTACTGGGGCGTGGACGACTTTCCTCTGGGATTCGACCGGGTGGAATACACGCCGATCCAGAACGCCGCCACGCGGGTTGCCGCGCTGTTGTCGGGCGAGGTCGATTTCATTCAGGACGTCCCGGTTCAGGATCTGGATCGGGTGAAGGGGACCGACGGTCTGGTGGTCAAGACCGCGCCGCAGAACCGCGTGATCTTCCTTGGCCTGAACATCGGGGCCGACGATCTGGAGCGGGATAACATCGAAGGTGCCAACCCGCTTGCCGATGTGCGTGTGCGCCGGGCGATGAACATGGCGATCAACCGCGACGCCATCAAACAGGTGGTGATGCGCGGCCAGTCGCAGCCCGCGGGCATGATCGCACCGCCCTTCGTCGATGGCTGGACCGAGGAGCTGGATGCCGTGCAGCCGCAGGACATCGAGGGCGCGAAGGCCCTGATGGACGAGGCCGGGTATGCGGATGGGTTCACCATTCAGCTGGATTGCCCGAACGACCGCTATGTGAATGACGAGGCGATTTGTCAGGCCGTTGCGGGCATGATGGGTCAGATCGGCATCACGGTGAATCTGAACGCGCAGTCCAAGGCGCTGCACTTCCCGCTGATCCAGAACGGCACCACGGATTTCTATCTGCTGGGCTGGGGCGTGCCGACCTATGACAGCGAGTATATCTTCAACTTCCTGGTGCACAGCAAGGATGGGGAGCGTGGATCGTGGAACCCGACCGGCTTCTCGGACGCGGCGACGGATGCGAAGATCGAGAGCCTTGCGTCGGAGACCGATCTGGAGGCGCGCGCCGCGACGGTGGCGGAGATCTGGAACACCGTGCAGGAGGAGCAGTTGTACATTCCGCTGCACCATCAGGTTCTGAACTGGGGCATGACGGATGCCGTCGGCACCGAGGTCAGCCCCGAGGATGACCCGAAGCTGAAGTACTTCACCGCCAACTGAGGCATTGCCAGTGCCCGGATCAGGGGCCCTTCGGGGTCCCTTTTCGTTTGTGCGCGGGGGTCGCGGGACCGTCGCGGATCAGACTTGATTTGACCTGCCGTCTGCATCTGTCACGATGCGGGTCCAGGTATTTCCGGGGGACCATCCGATGAAAACCATTCTGACCGCCGCATTGCTGGCCGTGGCCTTGCCCGCAGGCGCGGCCGAGTTGCGGTTCGCCACCACGTCCGATCCGACGACGCTGGACCCGAATGCCGGGAATTCCGCCCCGGTGTTCAGCCTGTTGATCAACGTCTACGAAGGATTGGTCCGGCGCGACCGCGACATGAAGCTGGAGCCGTCGCTGGCCACCGCATGGGAGCCGATCGGCGCGGGCGAAGGCTGGCGCTTTACCCTGCGCGAAGGCGTGACGTTCCATGGCGGGCAGGATTTCACCGCCGAGGACGTGATTTTCAGCTATGAGCGCGGATCGGCCCCGGAATCCGATACCTCGAGCTGGTTCGCGGGAGTCGAGCGGGTCGAGGCGGTCGATGACTACACCGTCGAATTCTACACCACTGAGCCGAACCCGATCTTCCCCGACAGCATCGCCAACTGGATGATGCTGGACAAGGGCTGGGCCGAGGAGAACGACGCCGCGCTGCCCAGTATCGAACAGGGCAACTTTGCCACGCTGAACACCAACGGCACCGGGCCATACATGGTCACCGAGCGCCAGCCGGGTCTGAAAACCACGCTGGTGGCCTTCGACGGCTGGTGGGACGATGACATCGGCAACGTGACCGAGGCGGTCTATCAACCCGTCCAGAACTCCGCCACGGCGGTCGCGGCGCTGCTGTCCGGCGAGCTGGACCTGATCGAGCCGGTCCCGATTCAGGACGCCGCGCGGATCGAGCAGTCAGACGGTGTCGATGTGATCCGTGGGATCGAGGCGCGGGTCATCATGCTGGGCTTTCCGCATGATGCCGAGAACCTGATCGCGGGCGGTGAGGAGGGCAACCCGTTCAAGGACGTCCGCGTCCGTCAGGCCGTCGCCCATGCCATCAACATCCCCGCCATCCTGCAAACCGTGATGCGCGGGTCCGCCGAACAGGCGACGCAGCTAATCGGACCGGGCCTGCGCGGGTATTCCGAAAACATCGCGCCGGGCACCTATGACCCCGATCTGGCGCGGCAACTGCTTGCGGAGGCGGGCTACCCTGACGGGTTCGCCTTCTCGCTGAAATGCACCAACGACCGCTATCTGAACGACGAGGCGGTCTGCACCGCGATCAACGCGATGCTGGCGCAGGTGGGTCTGAAACCGCTGTATGAATCCATGCCGGTGGCGAACTACTGGACCACGCTGCGCGCGGAAGATCACGACATGTATCTTCTGGGCTGGTCGCCGGGCACATTCGACGCCGAACATCCGCTGCGCTTCCTCGTTGCCACACCCAACGAGGAAACCAAGATGGGGTCGTGGAATTTCGGCGGCTTCTCGAACGCGCGTATCGACGAATTGATGCCGATGATTCAGTCGGAAATCGACGAGCCAAAGCGGCAGGCGATGCTGGACGAGGCGAACCGGATCATGGCGGACGAGCAGGCCTATGTGCCGCTTTATATCCAGCCGCTGGTCTGGGGCGTGAAGGAAGGCGTCGAGGTCGTGCAGCGGCCCGACAATTTCCTCGTGCTGCGCTGGATGAATGTGCCGGAATAAACCGGAGACCATATCCCGGAGGCAACCATGCCGGGGCGCGCGCCGCATGATGTCACCGCGTGCATTCCTGGCTGTGACGGTGACGGACGGGGGCACGCGGGCCGTTGCAGGCCGGAATGAATTTTGCTTCGCCCGATACGGCCGTGTGATACCGCGCGGGCATACCGCAAGCAGTCCGGAGCACCTCTGCGCTTGACCCGCCGGGCCCGAGAGGGGACACCCTAACGATGCTGGCCTATATCATCCGTCGTGTCTTTCAGTCCGTCATCGTGCTTCTGGCCGTGGGATTGGTTGCGTTCTCCATGTTCCGCTTCGTCGGCGATCCGATCGAGAACCTGCTGGGGCAGGAACGCACGGTGCAGGACGTCGAACGCCTGCGCGAGGCGCTGGGCCTGAATGACCCGTTCGCGGTGCAATACGCCAGATTTCTGGGCCGCGCCGTCACCGGCGATTTCGGCATCAGCTATCGTCAGTCGCGCCCGGTGTCGCAGATCATCGCGGAACGCGCGCCCGCGACGCTGGAACTGGCCTTCGTGTCCGGCGTTCTGGCGCTGACGGTCGGTATCGGCCTGGGCGTGTTCACGGCGATCCGGCGGGATGGATGGGCGGCGAATATCATCATGTCGGTGTCCCTGATCGGGGTCAGTCTACCGACCTTTTTGATCGGGATTCTGCTGATTTATCTGTTCGGGGTGCAGTTGCGATGGCTGCCGACCTTCGGGCGCGGCGATGTCGTGGACCTTGGGTGGTGGACGACCGGGTTCCTGACGTCCTCGGGCCTGAAATCGCTGATCCTGCCATCAATCACGCTGGGCCTGTTCCAGATGACGCTGATCATGCGGCTGGTCCGGTCCGAGATGCTTGAAGTATTGCGACAGGATTACATCCGCTTTGCCCGTGCCCGCGGATTGTCGGCAAAGTCCGTCAACTTTCGTCACGCGCTGAAGAACACGATGGTGCCCGTGATTACCGTGACGGGTCTGCAACTGGGCGCGATCATCGCCTTCGCGATCATTACCGAGACCGTGTTCCAGTGGCCCGGCGTCGGATTGCTGTTCATCAATGCGGTGCAGTTCGTCGATATTCCGGTCATGGCCGCCTATCTGATGTTGATTTCGGTGATGTTCGTGATGATCAACCTGTTGGTCGATATCCTGTATGTCTGGGTCGACCCGCGCCTGCGCATCGACGGGAGGCACACATGAGCAATCTTCCCGACGCCACCCGACAGGGAGTGGAGCCGCTGGACCGGATGGAGCCGGCGGAGGTGGTGCAGCCGTCCCGCTGGCGGTCGATCTGGGACGCGGATGTCACCTGGTCCTTCCGCCATTCACCCGTGGCCGTCGTCGCGGCAGTGGTCACATTGGCAATGATCCTGTCCGCGATCTTCGCGCCCTGGATCGCCACGACTAATCCCTTCGATCCGGCCAGCCTGAACCTGATGAACGGGTTTTCACGCCCCGGTGTGCCGAATGCGTTCACCGGCGAGTCGTTCTGGCTGGGCACCGACGATCAGGGCCGCGACGTCTGGTCGACGATCCTCTACGGCCTGCGGATCAGCCTGTTCGTGGGCTTCATGGCGGTGCTGTTCGCATTGGTGCTGGGGGTGCTGCTGGGGTTGCTGGCCGGATACGTCGGGGGCTGGGTCGAAACGATCATCATGCGCGTCGCCGACGTGCAATTGACCTTCCCGTCGATCCTTGTGGCGCTGCTGATCTTCGGGGTGGCACGCGGGGTGATCCCCATCGAATACCGCGACCAGATGGCGATCTGGGTGCTGATCGTGGCGATCGGCCTGTCGGACTGGGTGCAGTTCGCCCGCGTCGTGCGGGGTGCCACGCTGGTCGAGAAGAACAAGGAATATGTGCAGGCCGCGCGGCTGATCGGGCGCAAGCCGGGCGCGATCATGCTCAAGCACATCCTGCCCAACGTGCTGTCGCCGGTGCTGGTGATCGCGACGATTTCGCTGGCGCTGGCGATCATCGCCGAGGCCACGCTGTCGTTCCTGGGTGTCGGCGCGCCGCCCACCCAACCGTCGCTCGGAACGCTGATCCGAATTGGTCAGGATTTCCTGTTCTCGGGCGAGTGGTGGATATTGTTCTTCCCGGCCCTGACCCTTCTGGCGCTGGCGCTTTCGGTGAACCTTCTGGGCGACTGGCTGCGGGATGCGCTGAACCCGAGGTTGCGGTGATGGACATGCCGGTTCTGAGCCTTCGCAACCTTACCGTCGATATTCCGACGCGGCACGGCACGCTGCGGCCCGTGGACGATGTGTCGTGGGATATCGCGGCCGGTGAAATCCTCGGCGTCGTCGGCGAATCCGGGGCGGGCAAGTCCATGACCGGAAACGCTGTCATCGGCCTGCTGGACCCTCCGGCGCATATCTCTGCGGGTGAGGTGCTGCTGGAGGGGGAGCGGATCGATAATTACACGCTGGCGCAGATGCGCCGGGTGCGGGGCAAGCGGATCGGGATGGTGTTCCAGGACCCGCTGACATCGCTCAACCCGCTTCTGACGATTGGCGAGCAACTGTCCGAGACGATCCTGCGGCATCTGGATGTGTCCAGGTCCGAGGCGGATGCGCGGGCCATTCAGGGGCTGGACGAGGTCGGTATTCCGTCCGCCAGGAACCGCATGGGAGCCTATCCGCACGAGTTTTCGGGCGGGATGCGGCAAAGGGTGGTGATTGCCCTGGCGCTTTGTGCCGAACCGACGCTTCTGATTGCGGACGAGCCGACGACGGCGCTGGACGTGTCGGTGCAGGCGCAGATCATCGCGCTGCTCAAGCGCCTGTGCCGGGAACGGGGCATGGCGGCGATGCTGGTGACGCATGACATGGGCGTCATTGCCGAGACCGCCGACCGTGTGGCGGTGATGTATGCGGGCCGTCTGGCCGAGATCGGGCCGGTCAGCCAGATCGTGGGACAGCCGCGGCATCCCTATACCGACGGGTTGATGGCCTCGACCCCGGCGGCGAGCGCGGGACAGGCCCGGCTGCGCCAGATCCCCGGTGCGATGCCGCGTCTGAACCGGATGCCCGACGGCTGCGCCTTCCATCCCCGGTGTCCGCGCGCGCAGGACAAGTGCCGCGTCAATCCCGGCCCGAAGGTCGGGACGGCGGACGAACGGGCGGCCTGCTGGTTCCCCATCGAACAGGACGAGGCGGCGGCATGAGCCTTGTATCCGTTCAGAACCTGACGCGCGTGTTCGACGTCTCGAAACCGTGGCTGAACCGCGTGATCGAACGGCTGCCCAAACGGATGCTGACTGCCGTATCTGACGTGAGTTTCGAGATACCTGCGCGGACGACCTATGCCCTGGTCGGTGAATCCGGGTCCGGCAAATCGACCATCGGCAAGATGGTGGTGGGTCTGTTGCGTCCGACGGAAGGCCATGTCGAGATCGAGGGCGTTGACCTGGTGACCGAGACGGACGCGGCGGTGATCGACCGCATCCGCAGCGATATACAGATGATCTTCCAGGATCCCTTCGCCTCGCTGAACCCGCGCTGGCGGGTCCGCGATATCATCGTCGAGCCGGTGGCGGCGCGGGGCGGCGACACGGTCGGGCTGGCCGAGAAGCTGCTGACGCAGGTGGGTCTGTCGCCCGACGACGCCGGGAAATATCCGCACCAGTTTTCCGGCGGGCAGCGGCAGCGCATCTGCGTCGCCCGCGCGCTGGCGTCCGAGCCGAAGCTGATCGTCTGCGACGAGCCGACCTCCGCGCTGGACGTGTCGGTGCAGGCGCAGGTTCTGAACCTGATGAGCGACCTGAAGGACGAACACGGGCTGACCTATCTTTTCATCAGCCACGATCTGACGGTGGTGCGGCACATGGCCGATACCATTGGCGTGCTGTATCTGGGACGTCTGGTCGAGGAGGCCGCGCCGGGAGATCTGTTTACGAAACCGGCGCACCCCTACACCGCCATGCTGATCGAGGCTGCCCCCCGTCTGGATGCCTTCGGTCGCGAGGTGGAGCCGCCGGAGGGTGAAATTCCCGATCCGACCGATCCGCCGTCGGGCTGCGCGTTTCACCCGCGCTGTCCTCTGGCCACTGAAATCTGTTCGGTGGAACGGCCCAGACTGGAGGCCTTCGGGTCCGGCCGGGTTGCCTGCCATCATGCAGGGGAAATCGCATTGAAGGGGGCCGCCTGACGGAAACGGGTCCGTCAGGTCGGGTTCGGTTTTTTTAGCCCGACACGATGGCAGCCAGTTCACGTGCCGCGGCTTGCAGGTTGGGCAAAAACGACAGCGCCCGCTCCATATCGAGGCGCTGCGTCGGAGCGTGGAACGAGAGCGTCGCGAGGATGCGTCCATTCTCCTCGTTGATCGGAACGGCGACGGCAATCATGTCGGGCATGAATTCGCCCCGGTCCGTTGCATAGCCTTCCGCGCGGATACGGTCGATTTCGGCCTCGAGCTGGACGCGGTCGGTGAAGGTTCCTGGCGCGCGCGCCGTCAGCGGAGTGGAGGACAGGTAACTGTCCAGCGCGCGCCGCGACAGAGACGAGAGATACATCTTGCCCGACGCGGTGCAGTAGAACGGCACCCGCGTGCCGGTCGGCAGCTGGATGCGTAACGGCCATTCGGTCTCGACCCGCTCCAGATAAACCATGCTCTCGTTGTCTGGCAGGGCGATGTTGCAGGTTTCGCCGATTTCCGCGCTCAGACGTTTCAGCACGGTCTGGCGGGACGCGCGAATGCGGGACGACGACAGGACGCCACCCGCAAGGCTGCGCAGGCGCGGGCCCGGCAGATAGGCGCGACCCCCGATGTCGCGTTGCAGAAAGCCTTCGTCCAGCAGGGTCGAGAACAGGCGATGGATCGTGGGTTTCGGCAGGCCGAGCGTCAGGTTGATTTCCGTCGGCGTAATCGGCTCGCCGCTGCGCGCGACCTCCTCCAGCAGGAGGAGGAGGCGCAGGTTCGTGGGAATGGGATCGCTGCGTTGACCGTCCATGTTCACCTGCCCGGCAGAAGTAGCGTCGAAAGTTCCGGGACCAGAGAGATCAGGATCCAGACCGAAATCAGCGCCACGAGATATGGCACCGTATAGGGCAGGAGCTGGAAGTATGGAACGCCCGTGACGCCCGATGCGACATAGAGGTTCAGGCCATAGGGCGGCGTGATGAACCCGATCGACGCCCCGACCAGGAAAATGACTGCAAACTGGATCGGATCAATGCCGACCTGCGCCGCGATGGGGGCCAGGATCGGGGCCAGAATGATGGTGACCGGAAGGCTTTCCAGCACCATGCCCGACACGAAGACGATGGCCATCGCGGTGAACAGGACGGCGTAATACCCCCCCATGCCGATGACGAAAGCGCTGATGACCTCCTGCGCGCCCATGACCGACAGGATCTGCTGCATCACCACGGAGACGGCGATCAGCGGTGCCAGGATGCCGGTGATCTGCGCCGAACGCATGGTGATCGACGGCAGTTCCAGCGGGCCGAAGCCGCGCACGACCAGCATCTCGGAATAGGTGCGGTCGGCGATGTCGGGCCGGTCGTCGCCGCGTCCGTGGTTGATCATCCTGTACAGCGGCAGGGAGATGAAACCGACGATGATGCAGAAGCCGACGGTGACGCCCGCCGCCTCGGTCGGGCTGAACTTGCCGGTGTAGATGCCCCAGAGGACAAGGCCGATGGCGAAGAAGCCGAGCCACGCGCCGATGGCCGTCTTGACGATACGACCGAAGGACAGGCCGATCAGGATGCCCCACTTGTTCTTCCACGACAGGATGAACGCCGCCGTCATCATGGCGATGACCATCAGCGTGCCGGGAATGATGCCTGCGACGAACAGGTCGCTGATCGGCAGATTCAGAAGGAAGCCGTAGACGATGAAGATGATCGACGGCGGGATGATGATCCCGACCGTGCCGCCCGCCGCCGCAGTTGCCGCCGAGAAGCGTTCGTCGTAGCCGCCCTTGACCATTTCCGGGTGCAGCATCGAGCCGATGGTGGCCGTCGTGGCCGAGTTGGAGCCGGAGATCGCCGCGAACAGGCCGCAGGCCCCGAGTGCCGCCATGGCGAGGCCGCCGCGTATCCAGCCGAGGCAGGCGTAGGCGAAGTCGGAAAGGCGCCGCGCGATGCCGGACCGGTTGATCAGGTCGCCGGTCAGGATGAACAGCGGCATTGCCAGAAGCGCGAAGCCGTCGGTGAAGACGTCGGCCAACGCCGCGCCGATGTTCAGCAGCGGCAGCGCCAGAAGGAACGACATGCCGATGACCCAGTAGCCGATGACCAGAAAGACGGGAACGCCCAGCATGAACAGGATGGTAACGCCGATGGAAATCAGCGTGACGATGGTGCCGTCGGTCATGCATCACCCCCGATCACGGCCTGCCGGATCATCACGTCGCCGCGGCGATAGTTGCGCAGGTCGTCGGCCAGGTTCTGGAACACCCGACCCGACAGAAGCAGCCAGGCCAGCGGGACGGAAATCAGGAACCACCACTGCATGACGTTGTCGGTGCCGGCCATGAAACGGAAGTTCGCGGCCGCACCGATGGTTTCCTGCGTCGATGTGACGATCACGATCCAGGCGAAGCCCAGCCACAGCACGGCGTCCAGCAGAAGGCAGGCGAATTGTCCGGTGCGGGGCATGATCGTGCGGAACTCGGCAAAGGCCAGATGGGTCCGCAGCTTGACGTTATAGCTGCATCCGACCCAGGTCATGATCAGGAACAGGAAGGGCGGGACAGTCGTGGACCAGGGCGGCTGACCGTTGAGGAAAAAGCGGTCGATGACGCCCATGAAGATGATGCCACCGATGGTCAGATAGCTGACCACCATGATCGTCGGTTCGAAATACCGTTCGATGAACGGAACCGCGCGATAGATCGCCATCACGGCGAGCCCGCCCAGAACGGTGACAAGAAACCCCAGCGTCCACAGGGCCTGCGGATTGGCCCGCAGTGCGTCGCCCAGTGTCCAGGCGTCGTTTGCAAAAAGGGCGGATATGATCGCGCCCATTCCGTCGAACCATCCCATCGACGTGCCCTCCCAAGCTGTCATGGCCACTCAGGGCCTGTGCGGATTACGATGACGCGTGCTTCATCATCTGTCCCGTGATCGAACCGGGCACGCATGATGCGCCCGGTCCGTTTTCCTGCGGTTCGTCTGAACTCAGGACTTCCACCAACGGCGCGGCTCGACATTCTCGGGCTTCATATCGGCCGGAACCTGACGCGCGACGTCATAGATCGTCTGGTAGGTGTCCATGCCACCGGCCCAGCCGTTCAGACGCTCGCGCCACTGCGCCCAAGGCTCAGGGTTGAACTCGGGGGAGCACATTTCTTCGGCCATCCTGATCTGGTCGTCGGCCAGGAAGGCCACGCGCACATCATTTTCGGCGAAGATCGTGCCCGGCAGGACCGGATCGCTGAAGCCGACGGTCTTGACGAGCGCAGCCTCGTTGGCGGCCTGCACGTGGACCTGCGCCAGGTAAGACGATTCCAGGACCGCGTCCTGAAGCTCGCCGCCCAGGGCGTCGAACTTGGAGGCGGACATCGACGTATGCTCGGTCCCGCAGAAGAACCTCAGGTCGACCGATTGCGACACGACCGGCGACATGTTGGCGTAGGCCACGGCCGAGGCCCAGGTCTCCGCCCCGTCGATCAGGCCTTGCTTCAGACCGTCGAGCGTCTCTTCCCATGCGACCGGAACCGGGTTCAGGTTCAGAAGCTCCATCGCGATGCGACCCAGCTGGGTCCCCGTGACGCGGTTCTTGGTGCCGAACAATTCTTCCAGCTTGGTGACCGTCGGCTTGTCGGCAAAGGTCGAACCCATCTGCATGCCGCGCAGTTCGGCGTGCGAAAACAGGAATTTCAGTCCGTGACGCTTCTCCAGCGGGTCGCGCAGGACGGACACCGATTCGGGCGAATACAGGAAGTGATACTGCGAGGCCCGGCCCGGGAACATGTAGGCATAGTCCAGCACGTTCAGGTACGGCGCGCCGCCAGCGGAGTTCTGGGTCGAGGCCGCATACATGTCGACGATGCCCGACTGGGTCTTCTCGACGCAGGATGTCTGGCCACAGATCTGGTTGTCGCCGATGAACTCGACCCGGATTTCGCCATCGGTGCGGCTTTCAAGATCGCGGGCAAATTCAAGCACACCAGCGCGTTCGATCAACAGGTTGCGCGCATTGAACCCGGCCGCGCCCAGTTTGAATGTATGCTTCGCTTCCTTGGCGAAGCGCTTTTCATAGGTCGATTCAGCGGCGCGGGCGACGTCTCCCAAAGTCACGGCACCTGTCAGGGCCGAGGCACCCAGAACGACGGATGACAGGCCATATTGGCCCGACAGTTTGAACAGATCACGGCGGGATATCCCGCTCAGAGCGTTGGACGCTTTCATATTAATCCTCCCTTAGATTGCAAATATGATACTTGCAGTCTCATTATTCAGCATTCTAAACTCCGCCTGACAAGCTTTTCTTTCGTGATCGGGCATGCATCCGGTTCAAAATATGAGTTGGGGATTTATCCGATGGCGGAACAGATTGCAGATTATGTCGTCATAGGAGGCGGCTCCGCCGGGTGCGTGCTTGCAAACCGGTTGTCGAAAGATCCGAACAACAAGGTGATTCTGCTGGAGGCGGGGGGCCGCGACTGGAACCCCTGGATCCACGTGCCGGTCGGATATTTCAAAACGATGAACAATCCCTCGGTGGACTGGTGCTACCGCACGGAACCCGACCCCGGTCTGAACGACCGCTCGATCTCCTGGCCGCGCGGCAAGGTTCTGGGCGGGTCGTCGTCGCTCAACGGGTTGCTCTATGTGCGCGGACAGGCCGAGGATTACGATCGCTGGCAACAGATGGGCAACAAGGGCTGGGGCTGGGACAGCGTGCTGCCGCTGTTCAAACGGTCGGAACATCAGGAGCGGGGGGCCGACGACCATCACGGGTCCGAGGGCGAACTCTGGGTGTCGAACATGCGTCTGCAACGGCCGATCTGCGACGCCTGGGTCGCGGCGGCGCAGAACGAAGGCTATCCCTTCAACCCCGACTACAACGGCGCCTCGCAGGAAGGGGCCGCGTATTTCCAGCTGACCACCAAGAAGGGGCGGCGGTGTTCGGCGGCGGTGGCCTTCCTGAACCCTGCCCGGTCGCGCGACAACCTGACGATCATCACGAATGCGGCTGCGACACGGCTGATCCTGGAGGGCAAACGCTGCACCGGGGTCGTCTATCGGGACCGCTCCGGCAAGGAGCATATCGTCAAGACGGGGCGGGAGGTCGTCGTCTCCGGCGGGTCGATCAATTCGCCGCAACTGCTGATGCTGTCGGGCATCGGCGAGGCGGCGCAGTTGCAGGAACATGGCATCGAGGTGCAGGCCGACCTGCCCGGTGTCGGCAAGAACCTGCAGGACCATCTGCAGGCCCGGCTGGTGTTCAAATGCAACGAGCCGACGCTGAACGACGAGGTTCGGTCGCTGGTCGATCAGGCGAAGATCGCGCTGAAATACGCACTGTTCCGGTCCGGGCCGATGACGATGGCGGCTTCGCTGGCGACCGGGTTCTTCAAAACCGGGGAGCATGTGGCGACGCCCGATATCCAGTTCCACGTGCAGCCGTGGTCCGCCGATTCACCGGGCGAAGGGGTGCATCCCTTTTCGGCGTTCACGATGTCGGTCTGCCAGCTAAGGCCCGAAAGCCGTGGGGAAATCCGGTTGGCCAGCAGCGATGCCGGGGTCTATCCGCGGATCATTCCGAAATACCTGTCCGAGGAAACCGACTGTCGCACGATTGTCGAGGGTGTGAACATCGCCCGGCGCATCGCGCGCAATGCACCGTTGACCGACAAGATATCCGAGGAATTCCGGCCCACGAAAGACCTGTCTCTCGACGATTACGCGGGCACGCTGGACTGGGCGCGCAGCAACTCGGTCTCGATCTATCACCCGACCGGCACCTGCAAGATGGGGTCGGGTCCGGGGGCCGTGGTGGACGACCGTCTGCGGGTGCATGGCATCGCTGGCCTGCGCGTCGCAGATTGTTCGATCATGCCGGAGATCGTGTCGGGCAACACCAATGCGCCCGCGATCATGATCGGAGAAAAGGCCTCCGATATGATCCTGGAGGACCAGCGGGCCAGCGTCTGAGACCCGGCGGATTCGACGGGTGATCCACGGGTGATCCACGTCGGATATGTGTCCGACGTCCGGGCGAGGTTCAGCGCGCCTCCATCGCGATCAGGGTCGCGTTGCCGCCCGCCGCCGTCGTGTCGGTCGAGACCACGACTTCCTCGACGAAGCGCGTCAGATAGAGCGGACCGCCCGCCTTGGGGCCGGTGCCCGACAATCCGTGGCCACCGAAGGGTTGCGAGCCGACGATGGCGCCGATCTGGTTGCGGTTGACATAGACATTGCCCGCCGTCGCCCGCGCCGTGACATGGGCGATGGTCGCGTCGATGCGGGAGTGCAGCCCGAAGGTCAGGCCGAAGCCGGTCGCCGCGATTTCGTCCAGCACGCGGTCGATCTGACCGGCCTTCCAGCGTTTGACATGCAGGATCGGCCCGAAGATTTCCTGCGTCAGTTTCTCGTCGCGGCCCAACTCGATTATGGTGGGCGGAAGGAACAGACCGTCGGGCGCGTCCCCCTGCCAGATCGGAGTGTGCCCGGCGATATGGTCGGTCAGGCGCGACAGGGCGTCGGCGTCGATGATCGGGCCGACGTCGGTGGCCGGGTCCATCGGATCGCCCAGCGTCAGGGTCGCCGCGGCACCCTGGATCATCTCCAGCATCCGGTCGGCGACATCTTCCTGCACATAAAGGATGCGACAGGCCGAGCAGCGTTGCCCGGCGGAGCGGAAGGCCGAGGCCACGACATCGCGCGTCACCTGTTCCGGCAGGGCGGTCGCATCGACGATCATCGCATTCACGCCGCCGGTTTCCGCGATCAGCGGCACGATGGCCCCGTCCCGGTCCGCCAGCGCGCGGTTGATCGCCTTGGCCGTCGCGGTGGAGCCGGTGAAGGCAACGCCGGCCAACGCCGGATGCGTCATCAAAGCCTGCCCGACCTCGACCCCTCCGGGGGCAAGGATCAGCGCGTCTTCCGGCACGCCCGCGCGATGCAGCAGGGCCACGGCCTGCGCGGCGATGCGCGGGGTCTGCGGCGCGGGTTTGGCGACGACGGCATTGCCGACCGACAGCGCTGCGGCGGTCTGCCCGAGGAAGATGGCGAGCGGGAAGTTCCACGGGGCAACGGTCACGAAGACGCCCCGTCCCCGCGCCTGCCAGCGGTTCGCCTCGCCGGTGGGACCGGGCAGGATGCGGGGGATGCAGATGCCTTCGGCCTCGTCCGCGTAGTAGCGCAGGAAGTCGACGGCTTCGCGCAATTCGGCCACGCCATCGTCGATGGTCTTGCCCGCTTCGCGCGCCAGAGTCGCCATCAGGGCCGCACGGTTGTCTTCGAGCAGATCGGCGGCGCGGCGCAGGGCGGTGGAGCGGGTCGCGACGGGTGTATCCCGCCAGAGCGGCGCAGCCCTGGCGGCGCGCGACATCACGGCGTCGATCTGCCTGGCCGTCAGAGGCTTCACTTCCGGCGCTTCGGGCGCGTTGCGCATCGCGGTGGCGAGGGCGGTCAGATCGTCCTGCGCGCCCCATTCCACACCGTCGGAATTACGGCGGCCCCCGAACAGTGCTCCGGGCAGCGCGATGCGCGGGTGGCGCGGCGTTTCGGCCAGATCGGTCGGGAATTCCAGAACATCATCGACCGGCACATCCTTGTCCCCGGCCATGGCGACGAAGGATGTGCTGGCCCCGTTTTCCAGCAAACGGCGGACCAGATAGGCCAGCAGATCGCGGTGCCCGCCAACCGGCGCATAGATCCGGCAGGGCACATCGGTTTCGCGGATGACGGCGGCATAGAGAGATTCGCCCATGCCGTGCAGGCGCTGAAACTCGAACCCTGGCCCGGCTTTCGTGGCGTCGCCCGCCATCGTCATGATCTGCGCGATGGAGAGCGCGTTGTGGGTGGCGAATTGCGGATAGAGATGCGGGCGCAGCGCCAGCATCCGCTTGGCGCAGGCGAGGTAGTTCAGATCGGTGACCGCCTTGCGGGTGAAAACCGGGTAATCGGCGTGCCCCTCGACCTGAGCGTGTTTGACCTCCGTGTCCCAATAGGCACCCTTGACCAGCCGCACCATCAGGGTCTGACCGTGGGTCCGGGCCAGCTCGCCCGCCCAGTCGATGACGGCCAGCGCGCGTTTGCCGTAGGCCTGGATCGCCAGACCGAAGCCATTCCAGTCGCGGAAGGCATCGTCGGCGAAGGCGGTCTCGATCACGGCGATGGAAAGCTCCAGCCGATCCTGCTCTTCGGCATCGATGGTCAGGTTCAGGTCATGGGCCTTGGCGCGTTTGGCCAGATCGCGCAGCACGGGGACGAGGTCGCGCAGAACCGCGTCCTTGTTGCGCGGCTCGTAGCGGGGGTGCAGCGCGGACAGCTTGACGGAAATGCCGGGCCGGAACGGCAGGGGACGGGTGCCGGCGGATTTGCCGATCGCCTCGATCGCGTCGGCATAGGACTTGGCGTAACGGGTGGCATCGGCGCGGGTGCGGGCCCCCTCGCCCAGCATGTCATAGCTGTAGAGCGCGCCCTTGGCCTCCATTTCGCGGGCGCGTTTGAGGGCGGATTCAATGGTCTCGCCCAGCACGAACTGGTGGCCCATGAAGCGCATCGCCTGACGCACGCCGGCGCGGACCGCTGGGGCACCGATGCGCCGGGTCAACCCGCCCAGCACGCCGGGAACGGTATCGCCGGGCCGCAACAGGCGGTTCGACAGACCCAGGCCCCAGGTCGCGACCGACACCAGCCAGGCGTCCGAAGGCTCGTGCCCGTCCCAGTCACCCGCACCGATCTTGTCGGCGATCAACGCGTCCTGGGTGCCTTGGTCGGGCACCCGCAACAGCGCTTCGGCCATCGCCATCAGGGCCAGGCCCTCGCGGGTCGACAGGTCGTAGTCGCGCAGAAAGTCCTCCAGCCCCCCGATCCGGGTGCGGGCACCGCGAATGGCCCCGATCAGATGTTCCGCATGGGCGCGTGTCGTCGGGGCGACCCTGGCGAACGGCATCAAGGATGCGATCAGCGATTCGTCGGCAGGGGCATAGGGGGCGGCGAAGGGCATGGCAGTCTCCGGTTTCCGTGCGATGCCCCCGAATACGCCGCTTCTGGATGCGGTTTTCACCAAAGATCAGGGACAGGCGGGCATTCTTCCGATAGATCGCCTTTGAAACATCAAATACACCGAGAAATCCAATGCAATTCGACCGGCACGACCGCAATATTCTCGAAATCCTGCAGGCCGACGGGCGAATCGCAATGACCGCATTGGCGGACCGGATCGGCCTGTCGCCGAACGCCACGGCAGAACGGATGCGGCGTTTGCAGCGCGACGGTGTGATCGCCGGGTTTCGGGCCGTGCTGTCGCCCGCCGCGTTGGGGCGCGGTCTGACCGCCTTCGTCGAGGTCAAGCTGGATCGCACGTCGTCGGATGTCTTCGACGACTTCGCCAAAGTGATCCGGCGGATGGACGGGGTCGAGGATTGCCATATGGTCGCGGGCGGTTTTGATTACCTGCTCAAGACACGGCATCGCGACATGGCCGCCTATCGCGCTTTCCTGTCCGAGACGCTGCTGGAGCTGCCGGGTGTGCGCGAGACGCGGACCTATGCAGTGATGGAAGTCGTGGTCGAGCATGCCGCGCTGCCGCTGCCCTGAAGTGTCGGGTGAGTTTCATCAAATCTAAGGGAAATCCGACGGATAGAGGCATTGCGCGTTAAGCAGCGGTTAAGGTCGGGTGCCTAGCAGGGTCACAGCCATGAATGGCGACCAAAGGCCGACCGACACGTTTCGGGGGGTCAGGACAGAATGTCGATCAGTTCGCGAAAGCGGATGTAACGGGCCTGCGAAGCAGGCGCATTCAAAGGAATACAGCCATGTCCAGCATTCTGACCAACAACGGCGCGATGGTCGCGCTTCAGACCCTGCAAACCGTCAACAAGAACCTGGGGACGACCCAGTCCGAAATCTCGACCGGCAGAAAGGTCGCGAACGCCAAGGACAACTCGGCCGTGTGGGCCATCTCGAAGCAGATGGAATCAGACGTTCAGGGCTTCAAGTCGATCCAGGAAAGCCTCGCGCTGGGCGAATCCACGGTGTCGGTGGCCCGCAACGCCTCCGAAACGATCACCGACCTGCTGACCGAAATCAAAGGCAAGATCGTCGCCTCGCAGGAAGAGAACGTCGATCGATCCAAGATCCAGACCGATATTGCGGCCCTGCGCGATCAGATCGGATCGGTCGTCGGTGCCGCGCAGTTCAACGGTCTGAACCTGCTGTCCAACAAAAGCAACGAGGCCGGATCGGGCTCCGTCAATATCCTGTCGTCTCTGGACAGGTCGGGCTCCACGGTGAAGTCCAGCGACATTAACGTCGGCAAGCAGGATCTGGGCACGGAAGCCGCTGTTCTGGGCGCGACGGCCGTCGGTGCGGCGAACGACCTGCTGAGCGTCTCGGGCGCATCTGCGGCCGCAGCGGGCGGCAACGTGACCGTGTCCTTCACGGCAGGCGGTGCCCAGGCGGGTGCGAGCTACAGCGTTTCGCTGACTGGAGTCGGTGGGCAGGAGATTGGAACGAGCGCCACCACCTTCTCCTATGTTGCACGTGACGGCGATACCGAAGCGGATGTCAGCAACGCGATCTTTGCCAAGATGACAGCCTTCGCCACAGAAAACGAACTGGCGGACACGGCCTTCACCCGGAACGCGACAACGGGTGCCATCACCGTCACGAACAATGATGCCACTGCCGCGAATACGATCACCGTGGCACGCGCAGAAACCCTGGACGGCACTGCCGAAGGTGGGCTGGCCGCACTGTCCGATGTGGATGTGACCAGCCAGGATGGCGCGAATTCCGCGTTGAGCAACATCGAGAGCCTGATCCAGACCTCGATCAACGCGGCTGCGTCCTTCGGTTCGGCGCAAGGGCGGATCGAAACGCAGAAGGATTTCATCTCGAAGCTGTCGGACTCGCTGACGACAGGCATCGGTGCGCTGGTGGATGCCAATCTCGAAGAAGCCTCGGCACGTTTGCAGGCCCTGCAGGTCCAGCAGCAGCTGGCGACCCAGTCCCTGTCGATTGCCAACCAGGCACCGCAGTCGATCCTGTCGTTGTTCCGCTGATCTGAATACGCCCGCTCCGGTATCCTCCGGGACGGGCGCTCGGACCTTGGCGCGAAGCGCCGGACCTTCGTGCGCGGCACTTCCGTGCATCCCACGAAGCTCGCTAAAAGTGAGATACTGTACCCATGGGATATCCCCAATACGCGGCAACCGCCTATGCCGCCCTCGACGCTTCAATCACATCGCCCGGACGGGCCGAGGCCCTGGTCTTCGCCAAGGTCACACGCCGGATGGAACAGGTCTTTGCCGACGAAGCGGCGACCGCCACTGCGCGCGTCTCGGCCCTACACGACAACCGGCGGCTCTGGCAGGCTGCGGCCATCGCCTGCGCGGATGACACGAATATGATGCCCGCAGAACTGCGCGCCAGTCTCATCAGTCTGGCCGGTTTCGTCGATCGCCATACCAGCGAAGTGCTGAACGGGTCCGCCAGGCCTTCCGTTCTGTGCGAGATCAATCGTCGCATTGCTTCTGGCTTGTCGTCGGGGGCCGCTTGATATGGCGGGGCTGATGTTGAAATTCCCGGCCGGCGACCGCATCGTCGTCAACGGAGCGGTGATCGAAAACGTCGGCCGCGGCGCTCGTCTGCGCCTGCTGACACCCGAAACGCAGCTGCTCCGCCTGCGCGATGCCATTGATCCTGCGGCGGCGGTCACGCCGGTCGGGCGGCTGGCTCATTCGGTTCAGATGATGCTGATCGGCGAGTTGTGCCCCGCCGATGCCCTGCCGGATCTGGTCGCGGCGCTCGCGCCTCTGCGCCATGCCTTCGTCGACCCCGAAGATCGCGCCTGCATCGACGCGTTGCGCCAACATCTGCAGGATGGGCAGTTCTATCAAGCCCTTCGGCATCTCGGTCGGTTGCGCCGAAAGGAGGCGGTGCTGCTTGCCGTCGCCAGGACGTGAGTTTTCAACCTTTCGTTCCGACCGGCGGCCTGTCGGGGTGGCGGTTCCTGCAGAACACGATCGAGACGCAGCGGAAGGCCCATGGCGAAGGTGTCGCACTGCAGCGCGACCTTGCCTATTTTCGCGATAACATCGGCAAGATCGATACGGCTGAAGCTCTGGTAGGCGACTACCGCCTTCTGTCGGTGGCGCTGGGCGCCTTCGGCCTGAGCGATGATATCGGCAGCAAATTCCTGATCCGGCGCGTTCTGGAAGAGGGAACGCTTGAGCCTGATGCGCTGGCAAACAAGCTGTCGGACAAACGGTACCGCGATCTTTCCCGTGCCTTCGGGTTCGGCGATTTTCCGGTGCCCAGCACCAAGATATCCACCTTCGCCGACAAGATCGAAGCCCGCTACCGCGATCAGGCGTTCGAGACCGATATGGGCCAGACCAGCGAAACGATGCGCCTCGCGCTTTATGTGCAACGCGAACTTCCTGCGCTCGCCGCGGGCACGGGATCGAACCGCACGAAGTGGTTCACGATCATGGGGATCGCGCCAATCCGTCAGGTCATGGAAACGGCCATGGGGCTGCCGTCGTCCTTTGCCACGTTGTCGCTCGACAAGCAGCTGGAGACATTCCTCGAGCGATCCCGCTCGATTTTCGGCACCGATCAAATCGACGATCTTGCCAGTGACGGAGCCCTGGGACGGGTTCTCGACAGGTTCACCGTACTCGACGAATCGGATACCTCCCTGACGGTATCGTCGCCCGCATTGGTACTGCTGCGCGGGTTCTGACATTCCGTCTTCGATCGCGGGTCAGGTCCGGACGATGCGGCAGATCGGCCAAACGGCCAGCCTCTCTGCGCTTTTTTCCGTTCCTGCGCTTCGGTATCGTGAAATTGCGCTTGATCAAGATGCCGCAGATCGCGCCATGCTGCGTGTCGGTCGAACGGAACATGCGCAGGACCGGCTACCTCGCAAGCCGATGCCAGGATTGGCAGAAACCTTTCCAGAGTTCGCGATACAGCCGCCGCATCGCCCCTTCCCTTTGGTCCGCCATACCCGCACGGCATGCCCGGTTTTCGCGATGCCGCAGGTCAAGGGTCGGTCGTTGTCCCGCGCCCTGCGTGGCAGGCGGTGGATACGGGAGCCAGAAGTTTCGCGGGTCAACGCGGACCGCAGCCGGATGGTGCCAATTCCGATGCGCCAGGACCCAGCCGCCAAGGTCCGCATCTGCATCGCCCTCTGTGCAGGCGAACGATCCGGCAGACCAGTAGAGGAGCCTGCACGCTATCCTTTCTTCGCAGGCCGCCAGCCAACCGTCACACCGTCTGGTATCAGAAAGTCCGGGCTGAAAAATATCGGCCGCTTGGCGTCTTGCGGGACAGCGGACACGGGGGAGTCGAGAACTTATCAATCCTGCCGTCCGTTAGGGCATTCGTTTTCTGCGGGGATCATGATCGTGTCCAGATGTCACAGGTGGGGCCGGTTTCCATCCATTCCTGTCGTTCGTCGGCAGGGGCCTCGGATAAGATATTGCCGTGACGCGCGATGTGCCCGACCGGCAGCCTGAGTGATGTCAGCGACGTTTTCCCGGCCATGCAGTCCGGTCTGACGGCCCCGTTTGCAGTGTTGAAGGGCGTGAACCCGAAACGGGATCGAGATGGGTCAAACCGATTCGCCGTGCTGGCCGTCATCCGCCCGGACCGGCATACGATCGTCCGAGCAATCCGGCGAGCAGGCGAAAGCCGTCGGTCGAGCGGGTCAGACCCTGCGCCGAGAATATGTCGTTCAGACGCGGTATCAGGGCGACGGCACGGTCGATATCGGGACTGGACCCGCGTTCATACAGGCCCGAGCTGACCATCAGATCGCTTCGGTCGTGAACGGCGAGAAGCTGGCGGGTTTCGGCGATCAGTGCGTTTTCTTCGGCATTCGCCGCAGCCGGCAGGCTGCGCGAGATGGACCGAAGGACGTCGATGGCCGGGAACCGCCCCGCCTCCGCGATGTCACGGGCCAAAACGACGTGGCCATCCAGCTGTCCGCGCACGATATCGGCGACCGGCTCCTCCATGTCCGAACCGGCGACAAGGACCGAAAAGACCGCCGTGATGTCGCCCTGCACTGTGCTGTCCGGCCGATCTTCCCCCGGTCCGGCCCGTTCGCAGAGCGAAGCCAGAAGCGGTGTCAGACTGGGGGGATGGCCCCGCAGGGACGTCGCCTCGCCCGCGGCACTCGCGACTTCGCGATGGGCTTCGGCCAGGCGGGTCAGGCTGTCGCAAAGGAACAGGACGTGTCGCCCCCGATCGCGGAAATGTTCGGCCACGGCCAGCGCCGAGAAGGCACACCGGCGGCGGGTATTGGCGGGCATGTCCGACGTTGCGACCACCACGATGGTGCGGGCCATCCCTTCGGGTCCGAGGACGGTGCGAACGAAATCCGACACCTCCCGCCCGCGTTCGCCAACCAGGGCGAGAACGCAGATATCCGCTTCCATCGTTCGCGCAAGGCTTCCCAAGAGGGTCGATTTACCGACGCCCGACCCGGCAAACAGACCGATCCGCTGCCCCTTTGCGATCGGCAGCATCGTATCGAGAACGGCGAAACCTGTGCACAGCCGGTGCCCCATGCCACGTCGGCGCGCGGGGGCCGGCGGAGCCGCGCGCAGCGGCACGGAGAAGCCGGGTGCCAGAGGCATGTCGTCCAGCGGTTGACCGAAGGGATCGACGATTCGTCCGATCCAGCCCTCGTGCGGGTTGATGCGTGGCGTCCCTGACGGTCGCACCGGAAGGCCGATCCGCAAACCGTCGGACGCCGCATAAGGGATCGCCCAGAGGCTATCGCGGTCCAGCCGCGAGACTTCGGCCCGCCGGAGCGTGCCGCCTGCGTCGTGAAACAGAAGCTCATCGCCCAGGATCGCGTGGTCCGACAGGCCTTCGACGCTGAACCCCGAAGGGTCCAGCCGGGCAATCCTGCCTTGCGGGAAGCTGCGATCCAGGAAGGCAACCTGTGCCCGAAAGGATCCGAACGGATCGCCGTCGGGAGCGTCCTTGGTATGGATCATGGTGCGTCTCCGAAGTGTTGTTGAAACGATTTCTAAAGGAATCAGTCTTAAGGCTTCGTTTCACGGACGACGAAGGAGTTGCCCCTGTGAACGAGATGCCCGCCATTTTCGGCCTTGCCGCCGGTGCCGCCCGGCATGCGGCCAATCGCCAGGCCGTGATCGCCACGAACGTGGCGAACGCCGACACACCGGGCTTTCGCGCCCGCGACATGGCGCCATTTTCGGTCGACGACGGATTTGCACCGCGCCGGACGCGGCCGGATCATATGTCCGGGCCGGGCACGGCGGCGCGATCTTATGAAATGCGCGATGTCGCAGCCGATCCGAACGGCAATTCCGTCGATCTGGAGGATCAGGTCATGCGCGGACTAGAGGCGGCGCGCATGCACGACCGGGCGCTGACCGTATATCGCAGCAGCCTCGACCTGATGCGCGCCGCGCTGAACCGGAGGTAGCCCATGGCCGAATTTTCAGACGCTTTAGGAGTGCTGTCGAGCGGAATGCGCGGTCAGAGCCAACGCCTGCGCCACATCGCCGAAAATATCGCCAACGTCGATACGCCCGGCTATCGCCGCAAGACCGTGGAGTTTCGCGCCGAGGTCGAGCAGGGGCGCCGCACGGGCGGGATTGAAACGGGACCGGTGCAACTCCGCCGTGGAGAATTACCCCGCATCAACGACCCCGCACACCCGATGGCGGACGCGGAGGGCTATTACGAAGGGTCCAACGTGGAGCTGGTCACCGAACTGGCCGACGCCCGCGAAGCCCAGCGAAGTTATGAAGCCAACCTCAAGATGTTCGAACAGGTGCGGCGCATGTCGACGCAACTGATGGATATTCTCAAACGCTGACAGACGCAGACCGAACCACCGAAATCAGGAGGCCAGAATGGACCTTAATCCGATCCTTGCGGGACTGGGCGGAACGCCCGCGCCCAAGACCAATGCCGCGACCGAAGCAATGTCGGGTTTCACCGACATGCTGCGTCAGGCCGAACAGCAGGCGGAAGCCGCCATAACAGGCAGCGCAGACCCCCATGCGCTGGTAACGGCGCTGGCCGAGGGGCAGATGGCCGTCGATACGGTTGTCACGATCCGTGACAAGGTCGTCGAAGCGTATCAGGAAATTCTGCGGATGCCGGTCTAGACCGATGTCCGAGCTTATTTTCTTCGACACCCTGCGCCAGGGCCTCTGGGTCGCAGTCCTGATTTCGGCTCCGATTCTGGGTGTGGCGCTGGTCGTCGGGCTGGCCATCGGGCTGTTGCAGGCGCTGACGTCGATACAGGAAATGACTTTGACCTTCGTGCCGAAAATGGCGGCCATCCTTGGTGTTTTCTGGGCGACGATGGGGTTCATGACACTGACGCTGGGCCGCTATTTTACCGACACGCTCGTGCCCATCATACAGGGGTTCTGACATGGCCGACGGTATCTATCCGACGCTCGGTCGACAGGCCGGTCTGCTGCGCGAAATGGACGTGATCGCGCAGAATATCGCGAACGCGAACACCACCGGCTATCGCGCCGAAGGCCTGATCTTTTCGGAGTTCGTGATCGCGGGCGACGGCGCGCCATCGGTGTCCTTCGCCTATGCCAACGGGCGCCAGACCCGGTTCGATCAGGGCGGCCTGGAGCAAACGGGCGGCACCTTCGACCTGGCAATCGAAGGCGAGGGGTATTTCCTCGTCGAAGTCGACGGCACCCCGCATCTGACCCGCGCAGGGGCCTTTCTGTCCGGTCCGGATGGCGGTCTTCGGACAGCCGAAGGCCACCCTGTTCTGGATGCGGGCGGAGCTCCGATATTCATCCCCACGGATGCGCGCGCCATATATGTCGGCGGCGACGGCACCCTGTCCGCCGATGGCCAGCCGATCGGTCAAATCGGCGTCGTCACACCCGAGGATGCCGGTGCGATGACCCGACGTGCTGGCACGATGTTCGCCACCGACGGCTTCCAGCCAGTCGAAAGCCCGGCCGTGAAACAGGGGTTTCTGGAATCGTCCAACGTCAACCCGGTGATCGAGATCGCACGGATGGTCGCCGTGCAGAATGCCTACGAGATGGGACAAGGCTTCATGGACCGCGAACACGAACGGATGCAGTCGATGCTGCGCCTGATGGATCAATAGGGAGGCACCCATGCGTGCACTGAGTATCGCGGCGACCGGCATGGCCGCGCAGCAAACAAGGGTGGAGGTCATTTCCAACAACCTCGCCAACATGAACACCACTGGCTATAACGCCCGCCGGGCCGAGTTTGCGGACCTTCACTATCAGCAGGTTACCCGCGCCGGATCGATAAACTCCGCGACCGGCGCGATCGTGCCTGCAGGTGTGCAGCTGGGTCTGGGCGTTCGCCCGACCGCCGTCACCATGGAGGTGGCGCAGGGCGCGCTGGGTCAGACCGGCGGCGACCTGGATCTCGCCATCGAGGGGCGTGGCTATATCGAGGTGACGCTTCCCTCGGGCTCTGCCGCCTATACCCGCGATGGTGCGCTCAAGCGCACCGGCGATGGGCTTCTGGTCACGTCGGACGGCCACCCGGTCGTGCCGGACATCACGATACCCGACGATACCCGGTCGATTTCAATCAACCCCGAGGGCGAGATATATGCCTATTTCATCGACCGGACCGAGCCGGAACTTCTGGGTCAGCTGACCCTCGTCGGGTTCACCAACGAAAAGGGACTCGAAGCGCTCGGGTCCAATCTCTACTCGGAGACCGGCGCATCGGGCGCTCCGCTGGTCGGCTTTCCGGGCGAAGACGGGCTGGGCTTCTTCCGCCAGGGATATCTGGAGGACAGCTCGGTCGACGCAGTGCGGGAAATCACCGAACTGATCGAAGCACAGCGTGGCTATGAAATGAACGCCAAGGTCATCACGGCGGCGGATCAGATGATGTCGGCAACGACACAGATCCGATGATCCGTATCGCGATCCTGTTGCTGCTGACGGCTGGCCCGGTTGCGGCCGAGTCGGTCATGGCCGTCCGCGCGATCCGCGCGGGGACTGTGCTGACGGCCGACGACCTGGGCTTTGTCGATACCGATGCGCCCGACGGGTTTCTCGACCCACGCGACATCATCGGGTTGGAGGCGCGGGTGAACCTTTATCCGGGCCGCCCGATCCAGACCCGCGATGTCGGTCTGCCGACGGTGGTACAGCGCAACATGATCGTACCGCTCGTGTATCGACGCGGCAGCCTGACCATCACACTCGACGGGCGTGCCCTGTCGCGCGCAGGCACCGGCGAACCGGTGCGCGTAATGAACCTTTCTTCCCGATCGACGGTTACCGGGGTTGCCACCGCAACCGGTTCCGTCGTCGTCAACTGATCTGAGAGCGGAGCCTTTCCATGAAGCCCTTTCTGCCTGTCCTCGCGATATTCGTCCTGCTGTCCGCTTGCGGAAAGATTGCCGACGTGGGTCGGGCACCGGAGCTGACGCCCGTCGTCCAAAGCGCGGAACATCTGGCCATGACGGCACCCCAACCCATCGACATTCTGGCGCAACGCGATCCACTGCGGGCGGCGTCGCTCTGGACCGGCGACCGTCAGTCGCTTCTGGGTGACAGGCGGGCGGGCGGGCGTGGCGACATCCTGACCGTCGTGGTCGAGATCGACGAACGCGCCGAGATCGACAATGCCACCAACCGGTCGCGCAGCGGATCGGAGTCGCTGCAGATCCCCGATTTATTTGGTCTGCCACAGGCCGTTCAGGACAGTCTGCCCGATGGATCAAGCCTGGCCAGTGCGGTCGGGACATCGTCGCAAAGCGCGTCGAACGGCTCCGGCGGGGTTCGTCGAAAAGAGCGACTGACCCTGCGCGTCGCCGCGACGGTTGTCGATGTGCAGCCCAATGGCGTGCTGCGGATCGAGGGCCGCCAGGAGGTGCGCGTGAATTTCGAACTTCGCGAGATGCTGGTGACCGGCTACGTCCGACCCGAGGACATTTCGCGCCAGAACGAGATCACATATGACAAGATCGCGGCGGCCCGTATCTCCTATGGGGGACGTGGCCAGATCACCGATGTGCAGCAACCGCGATACGGACAGCAGGTGGCCGACATCCTGCTGCCGTTCTGATGATGGCGAAGATCCTCGCCCTGTTCGCGATCGCCCTGTCGCTTGTCGGGGGGGCGGCTGCAGGTCACTTTCTGAAACCCGTGGCAGACAATGCAGACGAGAGCGAGGCCGTGCCGGAGCAGCCCAAGGCGCTGGACGCCGTGGCGACACTGCGCGAAGCTTTTGTTGTCCCGATCCTGCGCGATGGTCAGGTCTGGAGCCATGTCATCCTGAGCCTGGGCGTGGCATCGGACAACACCGGGCAGGAAGATATCCTGTTGCGCGAACCCGTGCTGCGCGACGGTCTGACCGAGGCCTTGTTTCTTCATGGGAGTCTCGGGGGATTCGATGGAAATTTCACGGACCCCGTCTCGATGCAGCGTCTGCGGTTGCGTCTGGACGATGTTCTGCGTGAGCGTCTGGACGATGAAACTGCCCGCGTCCTGATTTCTTCGGTTACGCGCCAATCAAGCTGATACGGCCAAGCCGACACGGCGCCGCGTAACAATCATCGCGCTGCCGTCATCGCTTTTTGCTGAGCTTCTCGAGGACGGCGTTGCGCGCGGTATTTCGCGCATGCACCTCACGCTGGGGCTGGGCCACGGCCTGGAGGCGCGCCACCTGCATGTTGAGTAAGGTAATCTGCTGGGTCCGCCAGCGATGCCAACGATCCCGCATCACTGCCTCGGTGATGGAAACGGGTGCCGCCGGAGCCGCCCGGCGCAGATCGGCCGCCTTCCCCTCCAACGTGTCGATCAGCGATTGTATACGCGCCAGCCGGGCGGCGGATTTCTCCGCCGTCAGACCGGCCAGCTGACACAGAACCACAAGATCGGTCTTGTCCGTCATGTCTCGTCCCTGCCCGACAGGGCTCGGGCGAACCGGACCGCAGCCGCGACGGCGGCAAAATGTTCGCGATCAATCGCTTCTCCGACCTCAACCGTGGCATGAAGCGCCCGCGCAGTTGGTGGATCGCTGAAGATCGGAATGTCTGCCTGGGCCGCTGCTTCGCGGATGCGCGCAGCGGCGTGGTCGACCCCCTTGGCGAGGCAAACCGGGGGTGAAGGGTCCATGGGCGACCATTTCAGGGCAACGGCATAATGCGTCGGGTTGACGACGATCACCGTAGCATCCGGCACATCCTGAAGCATCTGGTTCAGCGCGATTTCCTGTGCTTTCTGCCGTCGCTGGGCTTTCAACTGCGGATCGCCTTCGGATTGCTTCATCTCGTCCAGAACCTCCTGCCGGGTCATACGGTTCTTGGCCATATGGGTATGGCGTTGCCAGGCATAATCGATGGCGGCGATGGCACCCGACACGATCACGACAACAACGACGAATTTGGCCAGGAGGTCGGTCATCATGGCGGGAATCGCCCGCGGGTCGCCCGCCGCCGCCGCGATGAAACGGTCCGCGTGGCGCAGCAGGAACCAGACCATCAGACTGCCGAACAGGATCATCTTCACGGCGGATTTGAAGAACTCGAACAATCCGCTGGGACCGAATTTGTTCTTGGCATTCGACAGGATGGAAATGCGCGAGAGCTTGGGCGCAAGCTTGGACGGCGCAACGACGATGGCGCGTTGCGCGATCAGAACGACGATGACAAGCGTGACCGAGGGGGAAACGATCAGGCCGATCGCGATCAACCCCTCCAGCATGACGTCGGCGGAGCGACCCGGACCACCGGACGCCAAAGGGGCGGACAGCGCCTCGGCATCCTGCAACAGGCTGCCACCCAGATCCGCCAGTCGCTGACCAACGTCGGGCGCAACCACGATCAGCGCGAGAAGCGCGCCCAGATATCCGGCCCAACTTGCCAGGTCCTGCGATTTGACGAGCTCGCCTTTGCGGCGCGCCTCGTCCAGCTTCTGCGGCGTGGCCTCGTGACTGCGTTCTGCGCCGTCGTCCTTGCTCATGGCATTCCGCCGCCGATGGGATCCGCCAGAACGGCGACCATCGTGGTTTTCCAGACTGTCAGGATCAAGGGTGCGGCCAGAAACAACAGAACCGCGCTGGCCCCGGTGATCGCAGGTGCGCCTACCAGGGCAACCATCAACTGGGGCATCGCCCGATTTATAACACCCATCGCCGCGTTGTAGATCAGGGCGGCCAGGGCAAAGGGAGCGGCCATGGCAAAGGCCAGCCCGAAGGCCTGGGATGCACGGGTAACGATCCATCCGGCAACATCGTTCCCGGGCATGGCCAGGCCCTGTGGCAGCACGTCATAGCTGCGCATCAGCATCTCGATCAGCATCATCGGCAACCCCGACGCCATCAGGAGAGCCAGCCCCGCCATGTTCAGCAGGTTGCCGATGGCCGATGATGGCTCGACGTTTCCGAACAGCTGCGAAAGCGACGTCAATTGCGCCGCCATCATCCCGGCCATGGTCAGGGCGGCAGCGATGAACCGCAGGACTGTTCCAAGAGCGAAGCCCACTGTCAGTTCGACGGCGACAAGGTCGGGCGTGACCGCCGCAGGTACGGGAACAGACGGCGCGATGGCGGCCGACAGGGCGAAGCCCACGACCAACCGGATACGCATGGGGATCAGGCGGTCACCGAAGCCCGGCACGACCAGCATCAGACCACCGACACGCAGGAATACCGCGAACAATTGCGACAGGAGCGGCAGCGCCGCGTCGTGCAGCGCCAGCGCGGCCTCGATCATGCGGCCACTGATCCGAGGATCGCCGGTGTAGTTGCTGGCCCGATTTCCTCATAAGCGATGACGGAGTTCGGCAGGCCGCGGGCGGCCATGATGTCATGAACGAATCGGCGGCGGCGGGCTGATGTGACAATTGCCGCATGATTGCCCTGTTCCGCCGCCTTTCCGATGCTTTGAGCCAGCCCGATGGCCAGCTTCTGAAACATGTCCGGAGGCAGCGCGACGTCGCCACGACCCGTCGCGCCATCAAGCTGATACCGTTCGAACGCAGCCTCCCAATCCGGGGAAAGCTGGATCAGCGGCAGCGTTCCGTCGGGACGTTTCATCTCGGCCGTGATCTGTGCCGACAGGCGACGGCGAACGTGTTCCGCGATATCATCGGCTCCGTGCCCCGTCTCTCGCTGCTCGGCGATCGCCTCGATAATGACCGGTAGGTTTCGCACCGAAACGCGTTCGGCCAGCAGAAGGCGGAGAACCGAGAGCAGTAGTTCCGGTGAGACTTTCGATGGTACCAATTCCTCCAGCAGACGCCGGTTCGCGACCGCCTTTTCGGGCGAGGAAACCTTGGTAAAGGCGTCCAGCAGATGCTGCAAACCCTTGAGACCCAGAAGGCGCGGGAAATTCGACTTGATGACTTCGAGCAGATGCGTGGCGAGAACTTCGCCCGGTGTCACAATGGTTTCGCCGATCAGATCAGTCGCCGCCGACGATGGAATCCACTTGGCCGGAGCACCGTATACCGGTTCTTTCACGGCTCGGCCCGGAACCCGTTCCGGTGTGCCTGCACCAGTCAGCATCAGAACGTGATCGCGCTCCAGCCGGTCACGGGCCGCTTCGACGCCTTGAATCAGAATGACATAGGTGCCTGCCGGCAGACCTTGATCGTCAGTCAGGCGGATTTCCGGCAGGATGATGCCGAACTTCTCGGCGATATGGTTTCGCAGCCCTGTGATCCGCGATTCCAGTCCGTTCGAGGGGTCCAGCGCCAGGTCAACAAGATCGAGCGCGAATTCGACGCGGATCTCATCCAGCGCCAGAACGTCCCCGATCTGCCGTTCGTTCAAGATCGGAGCGATGTCTTCCGGTGGCGGCGCCTCGGGCTTGGCCAAGGTACGAAACCGAATTGCCGCAGTACCCCCCAGAATAACGGCGCCTATGGTGAAAGGCAGAAAGGGCAAGCCGGGAACCAAGGCGAAAACCATCATGATCAGCGCTACAGTCCCAAGCGCAGCGGGATGACGGCCGATCTGTGCGGCGATATCCTTGTCGACGGCCCCTTTACCGCCGCCACGCGCCAGCAAAAGTCCGGATGCGATCGAAATAATGACGGCTGGGATCTGCGACACCAGTCCGTCACCCACCGTAAGAATCGCATACGTTTCAACAGCCTGACCGATCGGCATTCCATGTGCGATCATTCCGGCGCTCAACCCCACGACAAGGTTGAGCAACGTGATCAGGAGGCCCGCGACGGCATCGCCCTTGACGAATTTCGATGCGCCATCAAGAGATCCGAAGAATGTCGTCTCGGCCAATTCAACCTCGCGGCGTCGCTTGGCTTCCTCATGATCGATGGCCCCTGCAGACATATCGCTGTCGATGGCAAGTTGCTTGCCCGGCATGCCGTCCAGCGCGAACCGCGCACCCACTTCGGCCATCCGGGTCGCGCCTTTGGTGATGACCATGAAGTTCACGATCAGCAGTACGCCGAACACCACAAGTCCCAACGCGACACTGCCACTCATTACGAAAGATGCGAATCCCTCGATCACGGATCCTGCGGCGTCGGTTCCGGTATGCCCCTGCCCGATGATCAGCTTCGTGGAAGAGACGTTGAGCGACAAACGCAACATTAGGGAAGCCAGCAGGATCGTCGGAAAGGCGGAAAAATCCAGCGGACGCTCGATAAACAGTGTCGTCGTGAAGATCAGGATTGCGATCGCAAAGCTGGCGGACAGACCGATATCGAGAACCCAGGACGGCATGGGTAAAATCATCATCAGGATGACGGCCATCAGAGCGAGGGCCATCATAGCCGTTGGTTGGAACATTGATCTCATGCAGTCATCCTGTCGGGCGAACGGCGATTTCCCGCTCTTACGCGCGCCTGGTTAATGCGGGGTTACGGCGACCGGACAAGCCGGGAGACGAGGTCCGAGAGAATGCGGCTTTCCGACAGAACCGCCTCGGCGGCAGCAAGGTCGGCTGGCGGCAGGTCGCTTGCGTTGCGGGACACGATTGCCTGCGCCAACCGGTTCCGGTCGGTCCATGTTTCGGCTGGCGCGGCGGCGAGCATCGCCATATTCCGCGAGAGCCATGGGTCGACATCCGCTAGCGGGAGGATGGCCTCGGTCGGAACAAAGTCCTGTGTGGGCGGACCGTCGTCCGCGAACCGTCGGGCGATCTCGGGCAGGTCGAGATTCGCAAACATGGCCTGGGCCTTCTGCCGCGCAATAGGAAATGCAGTCAGGTGCGGTCGCAGCCGTACGACAAATTCGGCAGCTTGGGAGGGTGAGAGATGTCGCAATGCGAGGTCGAGAATGTCGGGGGCGGATGCATCCCCATTCGCAACCATCGCGACGGCTTCGCCGGGTCTGCGCGCAACCACGAACGTCTCCGCCAGCAAAACATCCAGTTGATCACGCAACGGCCCGTCAGGGATCGATGGGCGGAGCGCCAATGCGTTACCGATCTGCAGATCAGGTGCAGCAATGCCTTTCGTCAGGGCGCGTGCGAGAATTTCGATCGTGGCCTCGATGGCAGCAATGTCTGTACCGGCAGCCCGCACGCTCGGCGTGGATGCGTCGAACGTATCGTCCTGTGCGGGCCCCAGACCTGCCAAAACCTGCGATGAGTTCACCTCTCCGAGCGCGGCCTCGAGCCTGTCTCGCAAGTCGCGCCAGCGATCCGTCGACATGCCATCGAGAAAACCCGTTACGGCGGGCAAATCTGTCCGATCCCAGCCCGAAGGCCCCTCAAGGGACAAAAGCGCGATCACGGCAGTTGCAGGGCCGCACCCTGGGTCGGGAACCGGGCCACCGGGGTTCGGAATACCGTCCAGCGCTGCGGCAATAGTGGAAAGGGCCGTTTGATCGGTTGAATTGGTTGATGCGATCTGCAGCGCTTCGGCCCCCCACCCGATGGCAAGGTAAATATGCGACAACCGGGTGACCGCGGACCGGTCAAGTACGTCACCGCCGTCGAGCAACAGCCCGATCTGTGCACCAAGCGATTGCAGCGCCTCGGCCGGATCCTGAAGCAGAGTTTCAGCTGCAAGTGCTTCGATCGGGCAGGCCTGGGCGCTCTGGGTGTCGCCCTTCGATTTCGGCTCGATCAGCGTCAGGGGAACGTTTCCGAGGGGATGAAATCGCATTTGTGGCGGACCGGATGTGTCGGCGACCGTAATCTGCGCGTCGGCTACGGTCGGACCCATGGGCTCCGAGAATGTCGGGCCCGTCAAGTTGCGGGGCGGCAAGACCAGCGGCAAAAGTCGCTGACGGGGCTTAGCGGGTAAGACTGCGCGATTCGCTTCCAGGCGGGGATCTCCGGCAGGCAATGGCGGTCCGTCTCCGACGTCGACGACGATATGCCCCGAAGCGATCTGGCTGATGTCGACCGGACACTCGCAGCCAAGAGTCAGGATCAGCTTTCCTGTCGTGAATACAGCTTCCCGCAGTCGGTCGCGGGGGATGAAATCGAAGACCCGAGTCAGGTCGAGATCGGGCGCGCCTTCCGAAAAGATGATTTCCACGCGCGATGGCGTCGGTCTTTCCTGACGCCATGTCCGACCGGGTTTGTCCGGAAAAACCAACCTGCTGAAGGTTGCGTGTTCACCGGATTGAACCGACGCGGTTTCGGCGGACAGAGGATATGCTCCGCCAAATCCGATCAGGACCATGACGACAATCATGCGTATCATGCGGCCCTCCTCGCCTTTATGGCTTCTTCGAGTTCGGAATAGCTGGGCCGCATGTGGGTCGGTGTCGACTGGCGTCCGACCTCGATGCAGATGTTGGTCGCGTGGTTATGCAGGTTGGCGACCAGGACATCCTGAATCAGGGAATAGAAATGAGCGTCCTGCTCGCAGATCGCCTTCAGGCGGATGGCGAAAGGTCCGACGATGCCGTATGCGAGAAACACGCCGAGAAATGTGCCGACGAGGGCACCGCCGATCAATTTTCCCAGAACTTCAGGAGGTTGGTCGATGGATCCCATTGTCTTGATCACGCCCAGTACGGCTGCCACGATGCCGAGGGCCGGAAGGCTGTCTGCCATCGACTGCAAGGCATGGCTGGAGTGCATCGAATGGTGGAGGTTTTCCTCCATCCGGCGACCCAACACATCTTCGACCTGATGCGGATCATCGTAGTTCATCGAAATGGCGCGCAAGGTATCACAGATCATCGCGATTGCCTCGGCGTCGGCAACAATTCGGGGATACTCCTGAAAGACTGACGATTCGGCGGGGTTCTCGATATGCTCTTCGAGGGCAACGGCATTCTGTCGCCCCAGACGAACCAGCTCGTACAGCAGACACAGCAGATCGCGGTAGTCGCCGGGCTTCCATATGGGGCCCTTGAACACCTTCCCGATGTCTTTGAGCGTATGCTTGATCTCGGGAATGCTGTTGCCCACCAGAAAAGCGCCGATGGCGGCCCCTCCGATCATGGTGATTTCATATGGCAAGGTCTTGAGGATGATGGCCATCTTGCCCCCCGCCATCAGATAGCCGCCAAAAACCATGACGAAGATGAAGACGATACCTACGACGCCGACCATAGGACTACTCCCTTGCCGCGTTGGCATTGCGCCCGGCCATGATTACGCTCAGCGCATATGCCTTTTCCGGTGACAGGTTCGAAAACAGGGCGGAGGCCGCATCGGCGCTCATCCGGGTCAGAAAGCCTGCGGCAAATGCGGGCTCCATAGCCTCGAACAGGACGGCGGCTTCTTTTGGTTTCATGCCTTCGTAGACGCGGACCAGCTGGTCCACATCAGTATCCGCCGCCGTGCTGGATTGCTGCATCCGCGCGGCGAGCTTCTCTTCGGCTTCTGTCAGGCGGGCGAGCGCGCCTTCGATTTCCTGCCGGGCGACGGCGATATCCTGTTCCCGCAGCGCGACCGTCATCTCGCGGTTGGTGAGATCTTCGCCCCGTTGACCGATCTGGGTGATCAGCATCGATACCTCATCCGATGGCGGGCAGAGCAATGCGTTGCGGTCATAGGATGCGTCGGTCGGATCAAGGGTTTCGTCGGGCAGACCGGCCAGGCCCGCCGACACAATTCGACTGAGCGCCGAGATCAGCAAAATGGCGATCAGTGTCGTGATCGAGAGGCGCTTCACGTTGCGAATGAAGAACGCTTTCATCGGCCCCCCCTTCCGAAATCCACCGTTCTCGCGGCCCGGAAACTTGGCATGGGTTCGATGCCGACAGGCGGAACCGGATCCCGAAGCAGGCGATCCGATGCCTCCTCCTCGAGGTCTTCCAGGCTGGCGAGAAGCATTTCCATCCGTCCGATCCGGTCGTCAGCCTTTTCCGTCGCTGCCGACAGAATTCTGGCCCTGTCATCGCCCTGCGCCGATGCCGATGCCGCTGCCGATGCGATCGAGGCCTTCAGGTCGTCGACCTGAAGCGACAGCGCCGCGATCGTTCCGCCCAGACCCGTGTCAATGTCGTTGAACGCCTTCAGCCGCTGGCTCAGAATGCGGCACCAAAGCGCCATGCCAAGGGTTGCGGCCACCAGGAGTACGTCGGAGATAAAGGTGAATATCTGCATCTCAGGTGATCACGAAATCGATGATGAGTAGGTCGCTGACGGCATTCGGTCCGGTCAGCAGTTGAACCCGCCGCAGAAGTTGCGCGCGCAGGTGCAGAAGTGCCGTAGGGTCCTCTAGCCGGGCGACGGAAATCGCGCGCAGGTAAGTCGCGAAAATATCCAGGATGCGGGGCTGAAGAGACGCCACATCGGTTCGTAGGTCATCCAGTTGGAGATAGGCGCGGAACCGGAGTTGGCGGACAGAACCTGCACCGCCGACCGACACCATCAGCGGGTCGAGTTCAAGATAACTGGGCGCATCCGATGTCGCGGTGTCGTAGCCGCCGGCCTCGCCCTGTTCAGGTATCGGGTTTGCCATGTCCTGCCCGCCGCCGACCATTCCGGAAAAAGTCGCGTAGAATCCGCCGCCACCCAGCGCGAGCACAAGAATCAGGGTCGCGATCCACCCCATTTTTCCCATGCCACGGCGTGGCTTGCCGGTCGCCTTGTCGGCAGAATCGTCGGTGTCGCGCATACCAGCATCCTCGTGAGTTCCGCATTTGTCCTACCCGACTGGTGACTAACCGAATGTTAATGGAATTGCGGAATCCTGTGCATCGACGCCCAGAACGGGTGCATCGCATCCCGGAGGATCGCACGTGGAGAATCTGACAACCTTCTGGCAGGGGCAGGACAAGCGTCGGCTTGGCGTGCTTGCCGTCGCGACGCTGCTGGCATTCCTGTCGGTGTTTTTCCTGACCCGTTTGGCCACCGCTCCCCGGATGGAACTGCTTTTCGCACGGCTCGATCCCTCTGCCGCGGCGGAAGTGATCGCAAACCTGGATACGAGAGGCGTCGCCTATGAAATCACGGGCGATTCAATCTATGTCGACGGTGCTGAGCGCGATGAGTTACGGATGCAACTGGCGGGCGAAGGCCTGCCGCGCATGGATGGAACCGGCTATGAATTGCTCGACGGGCTCAGTGGGTTCGGAACCACTTCGCAGATGTTCGACGCCGCCTATTGGCGCGCCCGCGAAGGCGAGCTGACGCGAACGATTCTGGCATCGCCGGGGGTCAAGCTGGCACGGGTCCATCTGGCCACGGCCGATTCGTCGCCATTTTCACGCGACCGTACGGCCACCGCCTCGGTCACGGTGCAGATGACATCGGGCGCGGTCGGATCGTCGCTGGCCCGTGCGGTCCAGTCGCTGGTGGCCGGTGCCGTCCGTAACCTGGTGCCCGAGGATGTGACAGTGATCGATGCCGCCAGCCGTCGCGTGGTCGGCGGCGGGGCTGTCGACACCGAAGCAGAGGAGCGCGATTCGCGAATTGCAGAGATGCGTGCTGCGGTCGAAAATCTTTTGACTGCACGGGTCGGCGACGGGCGATTCGTTGTCGAGGTCGCGGTCGAGACACGCAAGGACCGTGAGACGATCACCGAACGCGTGCTGGATCCTGACAGCCGCGTGGTAATCAGCACCGATACGGAGGAGCGAACCGCCTCCGACCGGGGCGGAGCGGGCGCGGGCGTTACAGTGGCCAGCAACCTGCCCGAGGGCGACGCCGCCGACGGGGGCGGCAGCGAAAGCAGCAACGCCGAGACGCGGGAACGGGTCAACTACGACTTTTCGGCCACCCAGCGACAGATCGAGCGGGCACCCGGTGCAATCGACCGTCTGACCGTGGCCGTCATGGTAGACGGGCTGCGCGAACCGGCCGCCGATGGAACGATTGCGTGGACGCCGCGCACCGGGGAGGAACTGTCGGTCATTCGCGAGCTGGTCGAATCGGCAGTCGGTTTCCGAGCCGATCGTGGCGATGTGGTCACCGTTCGTACCATGCAGTTCGAGCAGCTTGATGAGCTGGGCAATGTGGCTCCGGGCCTGTCCCTGCCATGGCTCAGCGGCGGACAGGTGACGCAGATGGTGACGGCGGGTCTGCTGGCTCTTGTTGCGATTGGAGTTATGGCCTTTGTCGTGCGTCCCGTTCTGAACAGGGTGATGACGCCGCAATTGACCAATCGGAGTGCAGCTGCTTCGACGGCCCTCGGTCCTCCGTCAGCCAATACGGCAGCCGCCCCATTGGAACTTTCCGCACCCGGTGCGGTCAAGCCCACACCCCTGTCCGATCTCGGCGACCTGCCGGACATGGGCGACTTGCCCGATCTTTCAGACCTGTCTGCGCTGCCAACCCTGTCCGAAAGGGACAAGGAGGATGTCACGTCGAGTGACGATCCGGTCGATCGCCTGCGGCGTCTGATCACGGATCGCCGGGAGGAAACCATCGAAGTCCTGCGCGGATGGATGGACGACACGCCCGGTGAGGTCCGGTGATGGCCCTGAGGCTAGAAGATTTCGGCACCCGCGGACAGGCGCCTGGGATGGCCTCCGTCGACCATGCCAACGACCGGTTCGACGATGGCTACAACGCGGGATGGGATGACGCCATGGCTCAGGTCGAAGCGGAGCAATCCCGCGTCGCTGCGCAATTGGCCGAACGTCTGACCGGGTTGGAGCGGGATCAGCGCGCGGCTATGACGACTGCGCTGATGACACTGGAGCCTGCTCTCCGCGACGTGTTCGACAAACTTCTGCCCAGCACGGTCGAACGGGCCTTTCTGCCGATTCTGCTGGAGGAGGTGGAGGCCGTTCTCGATGCCGGGACGGAATGTCTTACGCTCGTGGTCGCGCCCGAAGACGCGGCTCCGGTTGCGCGCCTGCTGGAACGGGGCGGCATCGCGGCAGAACGCGTCACCGTCACGTCAGAGCCTGTCTTGTCGATGTCCCAGGCGTTGATCCGGTGGACGGGTCAGGAGCGTCAGATCGATCTGGAGGGCGTGCTGACCGCGCTGGACGATGCGCTTGAAACCTTTCTTGCAACGATGGACCGGGGGCAGGATGCCGCCGGCGTTAAGGAGGCCCTGAATGGCTGATCCGACCCAAGACACGAAATCCGCCATGTCCCGCGTTCCTGTCGAGATCACAATCTCGGTCGGACGGGCACATCCGACGGTGGCGGAACTTCTGACGCTGAAGCGTGACGCCATCCTGACACTGGACCGCGGGCTGACGGACCCGGTCGAACTGTATGCGGGCGACCGCCTGATCGCGCGCGGCGAACTCCAGGAGATGGACGGCGATCCGTCCGGTCGCCTTGCCGTTCGCCTGACCGAAGTGGCCGAAACGGATGGCATTGCGTGAGATTTCTGTTTGGCCTCGTTCTCACCGCAATGCTGACCTTGCCCGGAACGGTCTACGCGCAGGAACTGGGGATAGAGCTTGGCGAAGGCACGCTGACCCTGCGAACGGTCCAGCTGATCGCGCTGCTGACAGTTCTGAGCCTCGCCCCCGGCATTGCGATTACCGTGACCTGTTTTCCGTTCATCGTGACGGTTCTTTCGATCATGCGACAGGCCATCGGGTTGCAGGCTTCGCCGCCCAACATGCTGATTGTCAGTCTGGCGATGTTCCTGACCTATTTCGTGATGGAGCCTGTTGCGATGGCCGCCTGGGAAGCCGGGGTCGGCCCGTTGACGCGCGGCGAAATGGACGCGAGTGAGGCGATCCCCGCCGCAGTCGAGCCGTTCCGCGCCTTTATGGCGAACCGCGTCGACGCCAATACGCTGGCGCATTTGCAGGATCTCCGCCCCGGGACGGAACCCGGCGCACTTTCCGTTCTGGTGCCATCGTTCCTTTTGTCGGAAGTCAGTCGGGCGTTTCAGATCGGGTTCCTGGTCTTCATGCCTTTTCTGATCATCGATATGGTCGCCGCCGCGATCCTGATGTCGATGGGCATGATGATGGTGCCCCCGGCAATCGTTTCACTGCCCTTCAAACTCGCATTCTTCGTTGTGGTGGATGGCTGGACATTGGTGTCCGGCGCGCTGGTGCGAAGCTATCTCTGACAAGGACTTCTCATGCCAAATACTGCCGGTAAACCCGCCGTGCCCCTGACCCGAGCTGCCGCCGCGTCGCCCGCCAGCAACGCAGAAAAGGCACACGCCCTGATCGCTATGCTTGGCACCGGGGGAACCAATGCGACGTCTATCGCACCCGAGCGTCTGCGTGACTGGGCGCGCGATCTGGTCGAAACCGTCGAAGGACGCGCCGGAATGGCGCAGACCCCGGCGCCCTCACCTGCTGCGCCCAAGACAACACGCGTCTTTACCAAGCCGGCGCCCCGCCTGCGTCCTGACCCGGTGGCGCCGACAGCGGACGCGTCAGAACCGGCGCGGCGACCGACCGTCGGGCCGCGCCTGACGCTGACGGCTCCCGAGCCGTATCGGCCTGATCGTCGGGCCGATACGCCGTTGCAATCCACCACGCTCGCCCCCGACTCCGTACACAGACTGATTGCAGAGACGTTCGACACGGCCAGCATGGCACGCGAACATCCGGCGGTGATTGCCATGAGCCTGATGGGCAAGCCATCGCTGGAACAGGCCAGCGACCTGCGCGCCTTGCCGGGCGGACAGGTCCGGGCTGTGCATCGCGCCTTGCGTCAGCTTGAACAGGGGGCGCGGTAAGGCGCGCAACTGTCCAGCGAACGAGCGCGCGCCCCAGGGGGTAGCGGACACGCTGACATGCGCCGTTGAATCAACGTGAGAACTTCTTGTACTTGACCCGCGTCGGATTCAGCGATTCCGGCCCCAGACGTCGGGCCTTGTCTTCTTCGTAGGCCTCGAAGTTACCCTCGAACCACTCGACATGCGCATCGCCTTCGAACGCGAGGATGTGCGTGCATAGCCGGTCGAGGAAGAAACGGTCGTGGCTGATGACCACGGCACAGCCCGCGAATTCCGCAATGGCGTCTTCCAGCGCGCGCAGCGTCTCCACGTCCAGATCGTTGGTCGGTTCGTCCAGCAGCAGAACATTTCCGCCGTCTTTCAAGAGCCGTGCCATATGGACGCGATTGCGCTCACCGCCTGACAGGATGCCGACCTTCTTCTGCTGGTCTGCGCCCTTGAAGTTGAATGCCCCGCAATAGGCGCGGGAGGCGATCTCAGCGTCGCCCAGCTTGATCAGTTCGGCCCCGCCGGAAATCGCCTGCCAGACATTCTCGTCCGGGTTAAGATCATCACGCGACTGATCGACGTAGGACAGCTTGACCGTATCACCGAATTCGACAGTTCCGGTGTCGGGCTGCTCCTGCCCCGTCAGCATGCGAAACAAGGTCGATTTACCCGCGCCGTTCGGCCCGATGACTCCGACAATGCCGCCCGGAGGAAGCGAAAACGAAAGGTTTTCAAACAACAGCTTGTCGCCATAGGCCTTGGTCAGATTATCGACCTCGATTACCTTGCTTCCCAGGCGCGGGCCATTCGGAATGATGATCTGGGCCTTGCCGACCAACTCCTTCTCGGAGCGGTCCGCCATTTCGTGATAGGCTGCGATCCGGGCTTTGGACTTCGACTGTCGCGCCTTGGCCCCGGCGCGCATCCATTCCAGTTCCCGCTCCAGCGTCTTGGTACGCGACTTGTCCTCTTTGGCTTCCTGCGCCAATCGCTTGGCTTTCTGTTCGACCCAGGATGAATAGTTGCCTTCGTAGGGAATGCTGCGGCCCCGCTCCAGTTCCAGAATCCAGGTCGTGATGTCATCGAGGAAGTAACGGTCGTGTGTCACGATCAGGATCGTGCCCTTGTAGTCGATCAGGTGTCGCTGCAACCAGGCGATCGTCTCGGCGTCCAGGTGGTTCGTCGGCTCGTCCAGCAATAGCATGTCCGGCGCTTCCAGCAGCAGCTTGCACAGCGCAACACGACGGCGTTCGCCACCCGACAGGTTTGCCGGACTCGCATCATCTGGGGGGCAGCGCAGTGCCTCCAGAGCGATGTCGACACGACTGTCCAGATCCCAGAGGTTCTGACTGTCGATGACGTCCTGCAGACTGGCCATCTCCTCGGCGGTTTCATCCGAATAATTCATGGCAAGTTCATTGTAACGGTCGAGGATGGCCTGCTTCTCGGAGACGCCCAGCATGACGTTCTCGCGCACCGTCAGACTGTCGTCGAGGTTCGGCTCCTGCGGCAGGTAACCGACTTTCGCTCCTTCGGCGGCCCATGCCTCGCCCTGGAAGTCCTTGTCCTGTCCGGCCATGATCCGCATCAGAGTCGACTTGCCGGTGCCGTTAACGCCGACGACGCCGATCTTGACGCCGGGCAAGAACGACAGGCGCACGTTTTCGAACACCTTCTTGCCGCCGGGATAGGCCTTGGACACGCCGTCCATGTGATAGACGTATTGATAGCTCGCCATGCTGGAATTCCTCCGGTTTCGGGGTATGGCCGCCATGTATATCGCCACCCGCGCGGGGGCAATGCGCCCGGCGTAACCTGCGGTCGCAGCCGCCATCGGCGGGCGCCAGGCCGTCGCGTGCCGCAGTACCGACGCCGGGAATCGAAGCGGTTGATTGGCCGCTGCCGCCAGATTTCCGGCCTTCAGCGAGCGTGTTCCCCAGACAGCAACGCGCGCACGGGCCAGTTCGGTCGGCGTTTCGCACGATGCGCGACGCTCGGTTATGGGCATGGCGGCGGGAGGTGATGAACGGCATCTGAACCTCGGATGCACTTTGTTCATGACCTCGCGCGCTGAAGAGGCCGACAATCGCGCCCTTGCGCGATGGGTGCGGTAAGGTGTTGATGACGCGATGCGCAACGGCTTTCCCATTGCCCGACCGGGGCAGATAATCGGCCTCTTGGGCGGGTCTTTCGACCCGGCCCATGCCGGTCATGGTCACATCACCCGCGAGGCGATCAAGCGTCTGGGTCTTGACCGGGTATGGTGGCTGGTCAGTCCGGGCAATCCGCTCAAAACGCAGGGCCCGGCATCGCTGGATCGTCGTATGGCGCAGGCACGTAGCGTTATCGACAATCCACGCGTCGTCGTCACCGATCTCGAGGTGCGGCTGGGCACCCGCTATACGGCACACACGATCGCAGCGTTGCAGGCGCGATACCCGGGTGTGCGGTTCGTCTGGTTGATGGGGGCGGACAATCTGGCGCAGTTCCACCATTGGGACCATTGGCGCAGCATTCTTGCTGCCGTGCCCGTCGCTGTATTGGCCCGGCCCGGCGATCGCGCGGCGGCGCTCAGCTCTCCGACCGCGACGATCTATCGAAACGCGCGAATTCCGACCGAGGCGGCGCAAGGGCTAGGGCGGCAAACGTCCCCGGCGTGGACCTTCCTGAATGTGCCGATGAACACCACATCGTCCAGCGCGATCCGCGCGGAGGGTGGCTGGCGCTAGGCCGTGACCCAGTAACCTTGGGCCATATCGGACGGATGCGGATGCCACAGCGGCGGGGGTGCGACGCGGCGGTTTTTTGAACCTGAGACGACCCGCCTGCCCGGTCCGGATTTCCTAACATCTTCCGACCGTGTTTCGCGGGCGAAGGGTTATTGCGATCTGCCGGACGCTTCATGCCGCGGTCACCACAGGCTGGCATATGCGCTGCGGCACCCCTGCGGTCTGCGACGACTTGGGGCCGTTTCGGACAGGGTTGTCGATCCGGGTCGGGCCTCGGGGACGGCCGCCCAGGTTGGACCTGCCGACAGGAGCCTTGGACAAAGTGCTTTGGTGCGCCCTGTGCACTAGGACCGGGCTTAGGCTATCCGGCTTAGAAGGCTCCGGCACAGGCGCATCCGCGTACGGGTCACGGCCCCAAGGCCTCCGCGCGCCGCATCGGCCAAAAGTACGCGGTTCAGCGCTTGCACTTTCAGGGCAAGACGCCCCGCGTCGGTTCTGTCGTTAAAATGGCGCAGTTGCAGCATCCGGTGTCCCAATGCACGGCGCCGCGCATTCGCTGTGATTCTGTCAACCCCGCTTGTGTCACAGACATAAAGCGGCTGTCTCAGGACTGCAGGCGGGCCCAGACGCAGAAGGCGTAGATACAACTCCCAATCCTGAACCGCCGGCATATCGGGGGCAAAAGGTTCCGCGCGGATCATGTCGGTCCGCACCATGAGGCCGCTGGTTCCGCCGAAGGTATTGCGCGCCGCAATCCCCAGCGTGGCTTGCCGTGGCAACACGAACCGACGACCGGCTTTCGTGCGAAATCCGGTGACCGAAAAGCCCCGTGCACCGGCTTGCATCGCTGTGCGCTGCAGCCGCAATTTGTCCGGCAGGAATACATCGTCGGAGTCGAGAAATGCGACCATGGCCGCGCGTGCCGAGGCGACACCGAGATTTCGGGCGGTCGGTGCGCCGCGGCGCATATCGCAACGTATAAGAGTAATCGCGTCGCCGAATATACGGTTAATCCTGTCCGCATCTTCCCCATCGGATGCGTCGTCGACCACGATGACCTCGACTGAAACGCCCTTCTGCGCCAAGGCCGACCGGACGGCAGCAGCGGTCGACACGACCCGGTTTCGCATCGGGATGACGACCGAAACCTCGGGCCACAGTGTCATGTCAGCCGACGCCGGGCTGCGCGATCATTCGCAGCAGATGCCTGGTGATTTTCTGGATCTCCCGATCCGTTACGATATCTGTGCCGGGGTAATGTTTCGCATCCTGTTCCACCCGTCGCAGGAACAGATTTTCGCGGGCGAAATATGTGCGCGCAACTTCTCGGTTACCGTCCTCCTGCGCCTTTATCAGAGTATAGCGATCCTTGGGGTTAAGGTAATATTTCCCCCGTTTCGGCAGATCCGCAGCAAAGGGGAGCGCAGCCGCCATCGTCAGCCATTCGCGAAGCCTGGTGTTGTGACCACTGGGCTGGTTGGGGAAGTTCATCTGGCGCTTGAACTCCACGAAGGTGCGGTTGAGCGCGACATTCTGATCGCCGGCTGCATCGAATCCGTCGCACCAATCGACGCCGAGCCAATTCAGGAAATATTGCTCCACAGGGGTGTCCATCGATTCACGCTCGAAGGTGCGGACCATGATATTGTCGGCACCGAAAACATCGGCCCAGACCGCAAGGCGCTGGCGATAATCAAGCATCCAGTGGCGTTCCTCGATAAACGAAGCGATCTCATGCTGATAGCCGGTGGACAGGACATGTTCGCCATACATCGATTCGATGAACAGGTCCTGTCTGCGCAGCATCACGACGATCCGCACATCCGCGTCGCCGCAGGCCGCACGGACCTTTTTGGCATAGCGGTAAAGGGCCGGTTCGGGGTCTGTTGCCGGATCGTTCTTTCGCTTGATCATGTGACGAAAGAACGGTTCGGCGCTGATAAGAATGCGGTCATCTTCGCCTGCCAATTCCATCGCCTTGGCGAAGAATGCGGTGGCACAGTCGAAATCCAATTTGTCGTCCCGCCCGGCGATCGCATGGGCGATACGGTGGTGCGCATAATGTCTGGGCGCGCCGACGATGTTCTGCTGAGGATAGAATAGCCCTACCGCGCGCAGTGCCTTGCGATTCTTGGCCAGGAAATGCTGAAGCGTCGTCGTCGCCGTCTTGTGCGTTCCGATATGAAGGTAAAGTGTTTTAGACACCGAAACCCGTCCTTGCCCTGGCGCGGGCGATGAAGAAAACCTCCTGCGCTGCGATGAACCAATAGGTTAGCCAGTCGCGGTTCGCTTTGGCAAAACGGCGGGCGACACGGTAGTGGTGCCGCCGCCATCGCAGCGCATTTTCGGGACCATAGGCATTGAAGATCTGACGGTGCTTACTCCAGATATGGCACCACGATTGCCAGACCTGCATTGCGCCCCGCGCACGATCGTCTTTGTAATATATGCATTGCGGCGCATCGGATTCGATCCGACGAAAGCGGCCGCACTTCTGGACGAACCGAACGAAGAAATCGAGGTCCTGCAGGCGCGGCAAGGCCGTGTCGAAAGGACCAACAGTGCGGAAAGTCTCGGTCGTACCCATCATCAGCCAGAGATAGCCGCCGAAGCGCGCATTCAGCAGCTCCTCCATGTGATGATCGCCTTCCGGTGGCGTCATCAGCTTGGGTGCGTCCTCGCTGGGCCACAGCCAGTGAAAATTGGTGAAGACCAACACTCCGTCGATCGCTTCGGGACCGTTCTCCGCGACCAGACGCTCCAGCATCTGAAACTGCCGGTCCATCATCTCGGGGTATTTCTCATCGTCGGCATCCAGCCAGGTCAGATAGCGGCCCCTTGCCTCGGCGACGAGACGGTTGCGGCTGAACGGTCGGCCCCTATTGCGGTCATTGACCAGCAGGCGGATATTGGGATGCTGCCGTTGCAAACCGGCGATGATCGCCCGTGTTTCGTCCGTCGAACCGTCGTCGCAAAGCAGGATTTCGACCTGCGCGGTTGTCGTCTGGGTGATGATGGACTGAACGCTGCGTGCGATCTCTCCTGCGGAATTATAGACCGGGATGCAGACAGTAATGTCGATCTGGCCACAGGGATCGGGGTGCATCGGGTCAGTCATGCGCCACCTGTACAAGCGACCGGATCAGGTCTTCCCAATGGTCGGCTATGACCTCGGGGTCGAACCGTTCGACCGACTTCGGGGCCGCGGCGGCAAGGCGAGTGCGTAAATAGGCGTCAGTCATCATTTTCTCAAGCTCCACTGCGAAACCGCGCGCCCGTCCGCCGCGGGGGTTGGCCAGCAGTCCGTTGTATCCGTGCTGCACCAGTTCATTCGTGCCTTCGCAGGTCGCGAATCCGACAACCGGCAGACCGACGGACAGCGCCTCGGCGGTCACCAGCCCGAAGCCTTCGTGTCGGGACGGCATGGCAAGAATGCGTGCGGCAGCATATTCAGACATGATCTCGGGCGTTGGCTTGTGGATTTTCAGCCGCTTCACTCCGGCCAAACGGATGCGGCGCGACAAGCTGGACTTCAGCGGACCGTTGCCGAAAATCCGCACTTCCCAATTCGGAAATCGATCCTCCAGCATCGCCCAGGCTTCGATCAGAGACTGATGGTCCTTGGCATCCGCCAACCGTCCGACGGCCAGAATGACATTCGGCTCATCCGGGCTTTCGCGAACGTCCGCCAGTGGCCCTTCATAGCGTTTCACCATATTCGGGATGACGCGTGTTTTCGCGGCCGCCTCCGGGAGCGGCAGCTGACGCACGAAGGACGGCAGCAACACCGTGACCGCATCGGAGAACCGCAGCGAGAGCCGCCGCATCTTCCTGTCCATCCTGTTCTGGTTCCAGCGCTTGGGGTCGGCCCCGAATTCCCGCTTCGGGACATTGTGAACCGACGCGACGGATTTCACCGGTAATCCCAGTACAGCCAGCGACATGTAGGGAAACATCGAGGGCATGAACCCGATCACCACGTCTGGCCTGGTGTCTCGCAGAATGCGGCGCAACCGCAGGACCATCGGCACGAACTGCACCAGCCAGATCGGAATGGAGGCGATCTTGCTGCGCGCGGCGATACCCCGGGCGCGATCCAGGACAGGCGCTTTCCGACGGCGCGAATGGCGGGGGCGGGCATCGACCCGTTCGATCCCGAATCGCAACGGATAAAAGCTGGGTCCGTTGCGTCCCTCGTGTGTGATGACGGTAACCCGGTACCCGCGTTCGTGAATGATGCGGGATACATCGGCCAGAACCCGTTCGGCACCGCCGGACACGCCGTGAAGCGCTTCGATCGCGAAGGCCACGTGCAGCGGGCGTGCGGTCAATTGTCGACGTTTCGGAACCCCCGGCTTAACGTTGCATTCATAGGTTGTGTTCATATCTCGAGCCATGATCGAGTTATCTCCACCTGTCCTTTCAAAAGGGTTAATGGATGAGGCGACAATCGCGTCGCCCATCCGAATGCCATCCAGGCAAGGCGAAAACCTGACGGTCGCCGTGGCGATGGCCACCTTCAACGGCAGTCGGTTTCTCCTGGAACAACTCGAATCATTGGCAACCCAGACGCGTCTGCCCGATCTGTTGCTGGTCAGCGATGATGGCTCGACCGATGACACGCGCGACATCGTGCTGCGGTTTGCCGAAACCGCGCCGTTCGCCGTTCACATGCTTGATGGACCCTGCACGGGTTATGGCGCGAACTTCGCTTCCCTGCTCGAACGGATGCCCGGTCACGTCGACGTCGTTGCCCTGTCGGATCAGGACGACATCTGGTTGCCCGGGAAGATCCGGGCTGCTGTGGATGCGCTTGCGCAGATCACGAAAGGCCCAGCGCTTTATGGCGGACGCTCGGTCGAGACGTCCGAGACGATGGTCCGGCGTCGCCTCTCCCGCGCGCCCGGTATCGAACCGTCATTTCGTCATGCGCTGGCCCGCAACATCGCCGGCGGCAACACGATGGTACTGAACCGTCCGGCCGTCGACCTAATGCGACATGCCGCGTCAAAGTTGCGCGCCGATCCTGTTCACGACTGGTGGATTTATCAGATAGTGACCGGATGCGGCGGTGCCGTCATTTTCGATGACCGTCCGGGCATTCTCTACCGGCAGCACGGCGGCAACCAGATCGGTGCAAACGGCGGTTTTTCGGCGTGTCTCGCGCGCCTTCGTGGCATGATCAACGGACGATACCGCGACTGGACCGATGCGAACCTTGCCAACCTGCATGCGGTCCGGGACAACCTTCGGCCCGACTGCGCCCAACTTCTCGATCAGGTGACCGCGCTCCGGTCGCTTCCCATTTTGACCCGGGTTTTGGCCTTCGCACGAACCGGCATTCACCGCGATGGCAGGCTGGGACAGGCAGGTATGTGGGCCTCGGTCCTGACCGGACGGTTTTAGAACAGCACGCCCCTGGGGGCTTGAACGTCCGCCCCCCTCCGGTCCAAGTAGCCCCGGAGGGACGAGGGGGCACATGGGCGATCTGCTGGCCGGACTGACCGAAGCGTTTCGCATGATCGTGACGCTGGATGCGGAACTGATCGAAATCACACTTCGATCGCTGCGGGTAACGCTGACGGCGCTGGCGATTTCCTGTCTCGTCGGGCTGCCCCTGGGAGGATGGCTGGCGGTGCGTCGCTTCCGTCTGCGGCGGGCGGTCATCGCCACGATGAACGCCCTTATCGGATTACCGCCTGTGGTCGTGGGCCTGGTGGTCTATCTGTTTCTGTCACGGTCCGGGCCGCTGGGGGTTCTGGGCCTTTTGTTCACACCGACGGCGATGATTGTTGCGCAGATCATCATCATCACGCCGCTGGTCGCCAGCATCGCCTATCAGGCAATGCGCGATCTCTGGTCCGACTATCACGACCTGCTGATTTCGATGAATGCAACGCGGGGTCAGCGCATCGTCACCTTGCTGATCGACGCCCGCCGCGCCCTTTTGACGGCCGCGCTCGCCGGGTTCGGACGCGCCATCGGCGAGGTCGGCGCGATCATGATCGTCGGTGGCAATATCGACGGTGCGACGCGCGTTCTGACGACGGCCATCGCACTTGAAACCGGGCGCGGCGACTTTGCCCTGGCGCTGGGGTTGGGCATCATCCTGATCGCGCTGGCGCTGATCGTGTCCTGGGGCAGCCACTGGGCGATGCGAACCGAACGGCAGGGCACATGGTAGCGGCGCTTCCCCTGACCCTGACCGGCGCAACCCTGCGACGGCAGGGCAAGACACTGATCGGGCCGGTTGACCTGACGCTCGGACGCATCGGCGTGACAGTCGTGATCGGGCCGAACGGGTCGGGCAAGACGTCGCTGCTTCGGATGATGCACGGATTGCAACGAACTGCGGACGGGCACGTCGGCTGGTCGGTTGCCGACGCGATCGCGCGCGAACGGCAGGCCTACGTGTTCCAGCGCCCCATCGCTCTCCGGCGTTCGGTTCTGGCCAATCTGATGTTTCCCCTGCGTTTGCGGGGTGCGTCCCGCGCGCAGGCCGAAGCACGGGCCCGCGCAATTGCCGATCGTTTCGATCTGACCGCGATGCTGGCGCAGCCCGCGCCATCGCTGTCGGGAGGTGAAATGCAACGGTTGGCACTGGCCCGCGCCCTGATCACCGAACCCGAAATCCTGTTCGCGGACGAACCCTGTGCGGCGCTCGATGGGCGGGCCACGCGGCAGATCGAGGCGCTGCTGGCCGGGACGGCGGCGGCAGGCACTCGGCTGGTGATGGCCACCCATGACATGGGGCAGGCGCGTCGTCTTGCGTCCGATGTCATATTTCTCTTGCATGGCCGGATACACGAAACGGGACCTGCCAAGACCTTTTTCGCGGCCCCCGCAACACCCGAGGCCGAAGCCTTCCTGAATGGAGATATCGTCGAATGATCCGTGCACTTCTAATGTCCGCCCTTTTCCTCTCCGCCGGCTCCGCTTCGGCGGAAACCATGAAGCTGGCCGTCACGACATCGTTCGAAAATTCCGGTTTGGCCGATATTCTGCTGCCCCAGATCGCGGCGGACACCGGCATAGACATCGAACTGATCGTGGTCGGCACGGGACAGGCCCTGCGCCTGGGCGAAGCGGGGGACGTCGACGCGGTTCTGGTTCATTCCAAAGCTGCAGAGGAGGCCTTCGTCGCCGCTGGCAACGCCACGCACCGGCGCGAGATCATGTATAATGATTTTGTCATCATTGGCCCCGGCGATGATCCTGCCGGTATCGCACAAGCCGGGGACGCGACTGAGGCATTGGCCCGGATCGCAACCGCGCAAGCTCCATTCGTCAGCCGTGGCGACGACAGCGGCACCCATAAGGCCGAGCTGGCCCTATGGAATGCGGCGGGTATCCCGACCGAAGGCGATTGGTACCGCCCAGTCGGGGCGGGTATGGGGGCCGCGCTGAATACGGCGGTCGGCATGGGGGCTTATGTCCTGTCGGACCGGGCAAGCTGGCTGAAGTTCGGGAACAAGGACGGCATGTCGATCCTATTCGAAGGCGACCCGGCGATGTTCAATCAATATGCCTATTTGCCCGTAAACCCTGCCCGATACGATCACATCAAGGCTGGGGCCGCCGCCAGACTGGAGGACTGGCTGGTCTCCGAGCGGGCCGAAGTGCTGATCAACGGCTACCGCGTGGCGGATGAGCAATTGTTCACCTTCAACGCCGAACGCTGATCGGCACTACTCCTCGCCGTGAACGGCGACCTGCTCGATCTCGGCCTCGCGTGCGTCGAGAATACGGAACGTCTCTGTCACGCCTGCCTCGCCCAACTGTCGCGCGACGGTCAGGACCCGGTTCGCATCGACACCGTCACACAGGTCGATCATCGCGTCGATTTCCTGAGTCGCAACGGGATAGGCCGCCTCAAGCGAAGGCGCACCGTGCATCTGGACAAAATGATCGGCAAGGTCGGCGATCAGCGCCTCGCGCTCCGCAGGTTCAATGCGGGTGACGGCGACAAAGGTGACGCGTCCGAAAGTTTCCAGACCCAGCCAGCCGTTTGCGAAGGCCTGCCGTGCCTTGCCCGCCAGATCGCCCTCCGACCAGTTCGAAAATTCGAACCCGCCGGCGATGCACCATTCGCCGGTGCGGGCCGGCACATGATAGACGTTCCGGTCGCTGTCGTCGAAATGGATCGCGCGGGCGAGGTTCATGGCGTTTCCAGCAAGTCTGTCAGGGGGTCCATTGTGGTCGCGTCCCCGTCGCGACGCAAGCGACCGAACGATTCGTCCAGCCCTATGAAGGCCGCGTCCTTCGATTCCCGCTCCCAGGAACAGCCCGTCAGGTCGACATGCAGCGATTCCGGCCCGTCGTCCCATTCCGAAAGACGATGCAGCAGGTGCCGGGACCAGGATTCCAACAGGTCTTCCGGCGTGACATCCCCGCCCCCTTCCGACCAGAGCGCGGTGACATCAATGTCGCCATCGACAGGTAGAAATCGAAATATCAGGTGACTGACGATCCAATCCGGCACGGCCTCCGCCTGCCCGGCGGAGGCTATGATCCGCGACCGTCCGGCTTCGGCACCATTCAGAAGAATTCGCCCGTCCCACGTCAGGTGGATCGGCAGTTCGGGTGGACCGATCGCGCCCAGCGCATCACGCAAGGCCATCGCGCTCAGAGGCAACATCTGTATTGCCCGCGACAGTGCCACGTCCGGAGCCAGCACCAGACCAACCTCAAGTGCGTCACCGCCGCGCCAGCAGATCAACCCTCCGTCACACCCCGCTCGTGCCTGTGCGATGGCCGCCGCCCGAGGATCGGGCGCCATGATACCGCGCAACATCGGCGGAAAGGTAAGGTCGCCGATGATCTCAGGCATGACCCATTTCGACCAACTTGCGGGCCAGCACACGATAGGCTTCTGCCTGTGGGCTTTCGGGTTTCGATGCCACCACGGGGGCGCCGCCGTCCGCCGCCACGCGGATTGAAAGATGCAGCGGAATTTCGGCCAGAAGGGGAATACCCAGCTTCTCGGCCTCCTTCGCGACACCGCCGTGGCCGAAGATATGTTCCTCATGTCCGCAGTTCGAACAGATATGCGTCGACATATTCTCGACCATACCGACGACCGGCACGCCCATTTGCTTGAACATGTCGATACCCTTGCGCGCGTCGATCAGGGCGACATCCTGCGGGGTGCTGACGATCACCGCGCCATCGACCGCATACTTTTGTCCCAGCGTCATCTGCACGTCGCCGGTGCCGGGCGGCAAATCGACGATCAGCACATCCAGCGTGCCCCACTGGACCTGAGTCATCATCTGCTGCAATGCGCCCATCAGCATCGGGCCGCGCCAGACGACAGCCTGATCCTCGTTCGTCATCAGGCCCATCGACATCATCGTGACGCCATGGTTGCGCAGCGGCAGGATTGTTTTGCCATCGGGCGATTGCGGCCGCCCGGACACACCCAGCATGCGGGGCTGCGACGGGCCATAGACATCTGCATCCAGCAGACCGACGCGACGGCCCTCGGCAGCCAGCGCGACGGCAAGATTTGCCGACAGAGTCGATTTTCCGACACCACCCTTGCCGCTGGCGATGGCCATAATACGGGCCACACCCGGCACCGACTGTGGCCCCGTAGGTGCAGCGGTGGCGCGAGCGGGCTTCAGGTCGGGCGGGGCCTTGTCGCTGTGTGCGGTCAGCAGAACAGTAGCTTTGACCATGCCGGGCATTGCCGAAAGTGCCGTTTCGGCAGCGTCACGCACCGGGGTCATGACGGTGGCCTGATTGGGCGCGATTTCCATCACGAACCGGGCTTCGCCGCCATCGACCGACAGCGCGCGGACCAGACCGGCAGACACGATGTCGCCACCACCGGGTGCATCAATGGTTTTCAAAACCGCGAGGACATCCTCGCGCGATGGTGCGCTCATTCCGGAGTGCCGGTGATCGTGCCGGTCACGACATGCTCAAGCTCCAGACCGTCGATCGTCAGGACGACTTTTGCATTGAACGGGCCGGAATGGCCGGAGGCGCGCGCGGCCTTTTCTATTTCCTGCTGCGAGGTCACGCCGACCTGCTTGAGGAACTTGCGCATGGACATGTTGAAATCGTCGGACATCGGTATCTCCTAGTTCAGATAATCGTCGCTGGTCCGCGTCTTGGGGCGCGGCTTTGACTGAAACGGGTTGTCGGTGGAATGCGCCATCGCGTTTACGCGACAGGTATCGCACATCCGGATCATCCGGGCCTTTTCCGCGCCGAACATAGGGTGCTTGTCTGCCAGCATTCCGGCGATCCGCTCGATGGTGGAGGCGACGCCGAACGGCTTGCCGCATTCGACACATTCGGCGGGTTCTTCCTGGTTCAGAATTCGCGGTGACAGGGCGTCGGGCGACAGGTTCAACTGCGGCTGCAAGGTGATCGCCGTCTCGGGGCAGAGCGAGGCGCAGAGACCGCATTGCAGGCAGGCGTCTTCCTGAAAACGCAATTCGGGCCGGTCAGGATTGTCCATCAGCGCGCCCGACGGGCACAGGGACACGCACGACAGGCAGAGCGTGCAGGCGTCGGTATCGACGATCACGGCACCATAGGGTGCGCCCTTGGGCAGGGGCAGGACCGGCGTGTCATCGTGCATCGTCGCCGCCGCGACGCGCGTGACCTGACGGCGCGTACCCAGCGGCAGGATGGTATCGTAATCGACCGGTGAAAATGCTTCGCCTGTCGCGTGTTCCAGCGCATCCGGATCGGCAACCTCCGCCAGCCGTACGGCATCGCGCCCGGCCAGCGCGTTGGCCAACATGATCTGGCCGTTGATCGGGTCGCGTTCCGTTTGAGGTGAAGGCAGGATGTCGACGCGCGCGAAGCCCGCCCCCAGCGCGGCCATCATCTCGGCGTGACCGAAGACAGCGATGGCGGGCAGGTGCAGCGGCACGGCGTGGTCTGGCAGGCCCCCGCCGTGCCGGGCGGACAGGGCGATCATCTCGCGCCCGTAGTCGTCATGCACCAGCAGGGTCGGCGTCACACCATGTTTGCGGAACGTCCGGGCCAGCACCTCGATCCGGCGGAAGATGTCGTCGACGGGCGGCGCGTCATAACTCACCGCACCCGACGGACAGACCGACGAACAGGCCCCGCAGCCGGCGCAGGCCATCGGGTCGATGGTCACGTGGTCGCCGTCGGGCAGGATCGCTCCGGTCGGGCAAAGATCGAGGCAATTCGTGCATCCGGTGATCCCCGCCCGCGAATGGGCGCAGAGCGACGGCTCGGTGCGGACGTGCAGGACTTTCTCGAATGTGCCGACCATCTGGCTGGCTTCCAGCACCGCGTCTGCCACGGCCAACGGGTTCTTCGGGTCGGGGCGAAGATAACCGTCCCGCTTGTGGTGTGCGGGAAACAGCGGCGTGCCGCCGGTCAGATCCAGAATTACATCGCAATGGGATTTTGCGCCATCGCGGGGGGCACCAAACGTGATCTCCGCCCCGGATGGGTCGATCTGCCTCAAGGCGTCCAGCGTTATTTCGAACCCGCCAAGTGCGCCTGACGCGCGACAGATGCGGCCCGAAACGGCATCGAAGCGGCGATCCTGAGGTGCGTCCGCCCCTTCGGACAGCAGTACGGTCACAGTAAGCGCGTCCTGCAATCGCGTCGCCGCCGCCAGGGCGAGGTCGGCCGGCCCGACAATCAGGCACAGACCTTCGGATACGACATCCAGCACTCGCGGTTCGGGAGGGGTCAGGGCGGCTTCGGCCAGCAATGCGGCCTGCTTGGGCATCGGATCGCCCCCGCCCCAACCAGCCCGGTCGCGAATATCGGTGAATCGGGGGGCCGGGGCACCGACCTCCTGCGCCAGAGCAGTCAGGGCCTCGGCCTCCTGCCCGCAGGCCATGATCGTATCGACGTCGGCAAAGGCACGGGCGACAACATCCGGTGCGGCCAGGCACAAGGCATCGTGAACACGGGAGCAGGTACGTCCGGTCGCCGTCGACAGGCCATCGGCGTCAAGCGTCTGCGACCCCGCACAACTGCACAGGACAAGGTGTCCGGCCATTCCAATCTCCCTCTGTTCCCGCAGGTCAGATGGCCATGGTGCGGGCAGGGTTGCAAGGCAATGCCAGCAAAGAGATCAAGATTCCCCTTTTCATGACCAACCTTTCTGCGTCACCATAGGTGCCATGTTCCAAGCCCTCAAGATCGTGGAAATGCCCGTCGGCGTCGTGATGCGCCGCAGCCCCGGTGTGACCCGCTGGATCGCGCATGTCTGGACCTTGGCAGGCATCGTCCCGCGCGCGCCCGCCGCAGATTGGCGGATGACGCGCACGGATGGGGACGTAATCGAATATCACGCCGCCACCCTGACGTTGCAACTTCATCGCAAGGATACCGATAGTCTGGTGCAGAACCTGACGTCGCAGGTGCCTTCGGTGTGGGTCGGGCTGCGCGGAGGCGGGCGGCCCGATCCGGTTCTGGTCACCGCCTCGCCGTTCGAGGCAAGCTTTCACGAGATCGACGCCGAGGATCGGGTCGAGAAGGTCGCGATGCCCGCGGGCATGATCGAATGGGTCGAGGCTTTCGTGGCCCTGCATCACCAAGACGAGCCGTTCGTCAAACGCCGCCGCGACAAGCATCGGCAGGGCGATGCGCAGGATGGCATCGGCGATGCGCGCATCACTCAACCCGCCGACGTCTGGCGTACGCCGCAATCGCTGAGGGCGCGGAAATGAGCGATTTCTGGTCCCGTCGAAAGCAAGCGGTCGCAGACGCGCAAAAGGCAGAAACCGCTGCCGCGACTGAGGCCAGGGAATCCGAAATCCTGAAGGTCGAACGCGCCACCCAGGACGGGATGACCGAAGCGGAATTGTTGAAGCACCTGAACCTGCCCGACCCGGACACCATCAAATCCGGAGACGACGTGGCCGCCTTTCTGGCCAAGGTCGTGCCGACCCATATCCGCAATCGTGCGCTGCGCAGTCTCTGGCGGTCGAACCCCGTATTGGCCTGCGTCGACGGTCTGAACGATTATGACGGGGACTTTACCGGAAACGGCTTGAATGGCGGCGCTTTAAAGACATCCCACGAGGTCGGAAAAGGTATGGCCGCTCACGTCAAGCGCGTCGTGACGTCGGTTTCCGACGAAAAGACTCTGGAAAATGAGACTCAGCCCATTGAAAAGAAACTGCTTGCAGAAAAGCCGGTTGCCGTGAAACCCTCGGAATGTGAGGTCGCGGAGGAGGAGTTCGCGACCCTGCCGGTGATGCCATCCCCACGGATGCGCTTCACCTTCGAGGAGGAAAGTGACGCATGAACGCCAGCGCTTCCGCGCGACCGGGGCAGCCGTCCCAGGAGGACCGCCTTCGCGCGGATCTCTATAATTATCTTGGGTTGGTATTGGCGCGTCCGATGGATCGGATGACACTGGACCAGACGGCGGCCCTGCAAGGCGACGATACGCCTCTGGGGCAGGCGATCAACAGGTTGGCGAAAGCCGCCCGTACCGCCGACCCGTCTGCTGTGCGCCACGAATACAACGATCTGTTCATCGGCATGGGGCGCGGCGAATTGCTGCCTTACGCCAGTTTCTACCTGACCGGTTTCCTCAATGAAAAGCCACTGGGCGCGCTGCGTCGCGATTTCGCCGCGCTGGGTCTGGCCCGTGCCGACGGCGTGTTCGAACCCGAAGACGGGATCGCTTCACTGATGGAAGTGCTGGGCGCGATCATTGTCGGGCGGTTCGGCAATCCGCTGACCTTGTCGCGTCAGCGCGATTTCTGGGCCAGGCATGTTGCGCCATGGGCAGGTCACTTTTTCGCCGATCTGGCGAAAGCCAAAAAAGCCTCTCTCTACGCCCGCGTGGGCGAAGTGGGGCGTGAATTCATGGAAATCGAACGCGAAGCGTTCCGGCTGGCGGCCGCCTGAGGGCCGCGTCTTTGGAGGACGAGACATGACCGACAAGACCGACGTCAAGACGCAGGATGAAGGCCGCCGTGGCTTTCTGAAGCTGGCCGTCGCCGCGCCCGCCGCCGTTGCCGCCACGACCGTAGCCGGCACCGCGAAGGCCGAAGTCGCGACCGGGCCGCAAAAGGGCCTCGCCGATACCGAACATACCCGCGCCTATTTCGCCAGCGCGCGCTTCTGAGGGGGACGACAGAATGCTTCGTAGAAAAACCACGTCCACGCCAGTCGGTCGCAACGGCGGCATCGGCGTCATCAACCGGGCTGCAAAATCTGGCGTCGACCGCCGTGCTTTTCTGCGCGGATCGGGCCTGGCCATTGGCGGTCTTGCCGCAATCGGCGCGACTGGCGGCACCGTCGCCCGCGCCGACATGTCGGAATATCCGGCCCTTGCCGGGGCCGAGAAAATTCGCTCGGTCTGCACGCACTGCGCGGTCGGATGTACCGTTATCGCCGAGGTCGAGAACGGCGTCTGGTTCGGCCAGGAGCCGGGCTATGACAGTCCGTTCAACCTGGGCGGCCACTGCGCCAAAGGGGCCGCAGTCCGCGAAACGGCACATGGCGAGCGCCGCCTGAAGTATCCGATGAAGAAGGTCGGCGGAGTCTGGGAACGCATCAGCTGGGATCAGGCCATCGAGGAGATCGGCGACCAGATAACGTCTATCAAGGAAGAAAGCGGGCCGGATTCAGTCTATTGGCTGGGGTCCGCGAAGCACAACAATGAACAGGCCTATCTGTTCCGCAAATTCGCCGCCTACTGGGGCACCAACAACGTCGATCACCAAGCGCGCATCTGCCACTCGACTACTGTTGCCGGCGTGGCCAACACATGGGGCTATGGCGCCATGACGAACAGCTTCAATGACATCCACAATTCCAAGGCAATCTTTCTTATCGGCGGCAACCCGGCAGAGGCGCACCCCGTGTCGCTTCTGCATCTGCTGAAGGCCAAGGAAGAGAATTCCGCCCCGTTGATCGTCTGCGACCCCCGGTACACTCGCACTGCGGCGCATGCCGACGAATATGTGCGCTTCCGGCCAGGCACAGACGTCGCGCTGGTCTGGGGCATTCTGTATCATATCTTCGATAACGGGTGGGAGGATAAGGAATTCATCCGCACCCGCGTCTGGGGCATGGACCAGATTCGTGAAGAAGTGGCCAGGTGGACCCCGGAAGAAGTCGAGCGCGTGACCGGAGCACCCGGTTCGCAACTTCGCCGGGTTGCGCGTCAACTCTCGGAAAACCGGCCCGGCACGGTCATCTGGTGCATGGGTGGCACTCAGCACACCAACGGCAACAACAACACGCGGGCCTACTGCATTTTGCAACTTGCACTGGGCAACATAGGAATCTCCGGTGGAGGAACCAACATCTTCCGTGGCCATGACAATGTGCAGGGTGCGACCGATCTGGGTGTTCTGGCGGACACGCTGCCGGGATACTACGGCCTGTCGGACGGCAGCTGGGCGCATTGGGCACGGGTGTGGGAAGAAGACCTGGACTGGCTCAAGTCGAACTTCGACGTCATGGAGGGCAAGGGCGCCGACGGGGCCGACCGCATGATGATGAACGAGACGGGCATCCCTGTGTCGCGCTGGATCGACGGCGTTCTGGAGGATGCCGAGAATATCGACCAGCCCGACAACACCCGTGCGATGATATTCTGGGGCCATGCGCCCAACAGCCAGACGCGTATGACGGAAATGAAGACGGCGATGGAGAAGCTGGATCTTCTGGTGGTGATCGACCCCTATCCGACCCTGACGGCTGTGATGAATGATCGCGAAGATGGCGTCTATATCCTGCCCGCTTCGACCCAGTATGAAACACGCGGTTCTGTCACAGCCTCCAACCGCTCCCTGCAGTGGCGCGATCGGATCGTGGAGCCGTTGTTCGAATCTTTGCCCGATCATACGATCATGGCCAAGTTCGCCACCAAGCTGGGCTTCGCGGACCGCATCTTCCGCAACATCGCGGTCGAAAACGGAGAGCCGAATATCGAAGACATCACCCGCGAGTTCAATCGCGGCATGTGGACCATCGGCTATACGGGCCAGTCGCCCGAACGTCTCAAGACGCACATGGCCAATCAGCACACGTTCGACAAGACAACGCTGCGCGCCGTGGGCGGACCGGCCGACGGGGATTATTATGGTCTGCCATGGCCATCCTGGGGCACACCCGAGATGAACCACCCCGGCACGGCCAACCTTTACGATATGTCCTTGCCGGTGGCCGAAGGCGGCCTGACCTTCCGCGCCCGGTTCGGCGTTGAACGCGATGGCGAGAACCTTCTGGCAGAGGGGGTCTATTCTGTCGGATCGGAAATCGAGGACGGTTATCCCGAATTCACGATGCAGATGTTGCGTGACCTGGGATGGGACAGCGATCTGACGCAGGACGAGGTCGACTCGATTAACCGGGTGGCAGGCTTCCCCGACGGACGCCCCGAGGCGACGACAGCCCCGGCCGAAGGTGCCACCGACGGGGAGGAAGTCGGCGAGAAAACAATGACCGGCGAAATCGAATCCGACTACCAACAGAAGACCGGTGGTGTGAATTGGAAGACCGATCTCTCGGGCGGCATCCAGCGGGTCGCAATCGCCCGCGGATGTGCGCCCTTCGGTAACGCCAAGGCGCGTGCCGTGGTCTGGACTTTCCCCGACCCGGTGCCCCTGCATCGCGAGCCGCTGTATACGCCGCGCCGCGATCTGGTCGCTGAATACGGTACCTATGAAGACAAGAAGTTCTGGCGTTTGCCGACGCGCTATGCCTCGATCCAGGAAAATGACTTTTCGGAAGAGTACCCGCTTATCCTGACATCAGGGCGTCTGGTCGAATATGAAGGCGGGGGCGACGAAAGCCGCTCCAACCGCTGGCTGGCCGAACTGCAGCAGGAAATGTTCGTCGAGATGAATCCGCGCGATGCCAATGATCTGGGTGTTCGCGACGGAGATGACGTCTGGGTCGAAGGCCCTGAAAAGGGCAAGGTTCTGGTCAAGGCCATGGTGACACCGCGCGTCGGAGAAGGTGTGGCCTTCATGCCATTCCACTTCGGCGGCATCTTCGAAGGGCGCGACCTGCGGGACAAATATCCCGAAGGGGCCGATCCCTATGTTCTGGGGGAATCGACCAATATTGCCCAGACCTACGGCTATGACTCGGTGACCCAGATGCAGGAAACCAAGTGCACCCTGTGTAAAATCTACACGGCGTAAGGAGAGAGATCATGGGAAGAGCGAAATTTCTCGTCGACGCCGAGCGCTGCATCGAGTGCAACGCCTGCGTCACCGCCTGCAAGAACGAAAACGACGTTCCATGGGGCATCAACCGCCGCAAGGTGGTCACCATTCAGGACGGTCAGCCGGGCGAACGCTCGATCTCGGTCGCCTGTATGCACTGCTCCGATCCGCCCTGCATGGCGGTTTGTCCGACCGACGTGTTTTACCAAACCGATGACGGCATTGTCCTGCACTCCAAGGATCTCTGCATCGGATGCGGCTATTGCTTTTACGCCTGTCCGTTCGGCGCACCACAATATCCGACCGCCGGCAATTTCGGATCGCGCGGCAAGATGGACAAATGCACGTTCTGTGCCGGTGGACCGGAGGAAGATTTCAGCGAGGCGGAGTTCACCAAATACGGTCGCAACCGTATCGCCGAGGGCAAACTTCCGATCTGCGCCGAAATGTGCTCGACCAAGGCCTTGCTGGCCGGGGATTCGAACGAGGTCAGTTCGATATACCGCGAGCGGATAGTGGCGCGTGGATTCGGTTCGGGCGCCTGGGGTTGGTCCACGGCCTATGGTCCCGAAGTCCGCGACGGCTGAAATCATTCCCGATCTGGCTGGCTCCGGCAAATCGGGGCGGGCCGTCCTGGCTTCTGGGGGAACATCCATGATCCGTGCGTTTCTGTTTCTGATCGCATTCACCCTTCCTGCAATGGCGCAGGAAGGCGTATCCGTGGATGTGATTCCACCGGGGGGCACCGCTCCGGACGTTCAGTCGCTGGACCGTTCGGCGACCGGCGGCGCGCCGACGCTGGCAGACATCATGGCCCGACAGCAGGCGCAACGAGAGGGTCAGGATCAGCCTGTCCTCAACGATGCCTCCCGCGCGGCAGACACTGGCGGCATCGGATTGCCGATAACCGATGACCTCGGCACACTGGGTGGCGCATCCGATCCGGAACTCTGGCGCGGCATTCGTTTCAACTCCATCCCGATCACGACACAGCAACGTGGCCCGGCTGCGACCGTATTGATTCAGGATGGTGGTATGACCTGGCTGAAATGGCGCGCGGGGCCGCTGCGAATCTGGGGCGGCATCTTGCTGCTGGTGACCCTGGCACTCCTGGCGCTGTTCTTCGTGATCCGGGGTCGCATCCGGATCGAAGGACCCAGAACCGGGCGCACCCTTTTGCGGTTCAAGACCTATGAACGCTTTGGCCACTGGCTGACCGCAGGCAGCTTCATTGCCCTGGCGATCACTGGACTGTTGGTACTGTTCGGGCGGATCGCATTTATTCCGCTGTTTGGGGCCGAAGGCTGGGCGCCGGTCGCCATCGCCTCCAAATGGGTCCACAACAACATCAGCTGGGCCTTCATGATCGGTCTTGTGATGATCTTCTTCATGTGGGTCCTCCAGAATATTCCAAACAAGGACGACCTGATATGGCTGGCGCGCGGCGGCGGCATTTTCGGCAAGGGCCATGTGCCTGCACGCAAGTTCAACGCAGGCCAGAAAATCATTTTCTGGATCGTTATACTTGGCGGCGCATCGCTTTCGGTTTCCGGCCTGTCGATGTTGTTCCCTTTCGAATTGCCGATGTTCGCCTCGACCTTCGGGCTGCTCAATGACTGGGGTTTGCCGCAACTTGTCGGGCTTGGACCGCTGCCCATCGACCTGACTCCGCAGGAAGAGATGCAGTATTCCCAGATCTGGCATGGCATCGTCGCCTTCGGAATGACCGCCGTGATCTTCGCGCATATCTATCTTGGCTCTGTCGGGATGGAAGGGGCCTACGACGCCATGGGTAAGGGCGAGGTCGAGGAGCAATGGGCGGTTGAACACCATTCGATCTGGGCAGAAAAAATCATGGCTGAGCGGGACAGACCCGGCAACGCACCAGCGGAGTAGAGACGATGAAAACCATGTTCGCCGCATTCGCCAGCGCTCTGCTGATCGCCGTGATCGCACAGGTTGCCTATGATAACGCTGGTTTTTCTTCAGCCGAGCGACAGGCCGCTTCCTCCGTCAGACTGAACTGATCCGCCGGCGCGATAGGCGGATTGCTACCGATCGAACGCGTCTGATCACAAGCTGATCAAACTTCGTGCCGCACAATTGAGTCGCCTAAAGGCTCCATCTCCGGTCTGATGAGCGATATATTCCGGAGGTTATTGTTATGTTGAAGATAAGGACGACGCGCCGATTCCTGTTCAGCTCAGTTCCCGCCGCATTTGCGGGCATGGCACTGGGAGGTCGGGCGATTGCCAGGGATGGCGACGCCTTTCACTTCGAAGTCACGCGGACTGACGAGGAATGGCGCGCGATGCTGACTGAAACCGAATACACGATCATGCGCCTTGGCGGGACCGAAGCCCCGAAATCGGACCCGCTCTGGGACAGTGAGGAGGACGGAACCTACACCTGCAAGGGCTGCGATCTTCCGCTATACGAAGGACGGTTCAAGGTCGTGATCGACAAGGGCTGGCTGTTTTATCGCCATTCCTATCCGAATTCGGTTCTGACCGGGATCGACAAGTCGGTCTATTCCCAGTTCGCCCAAAGAGACGGTGATAAAGACGCGCCCATGCTACCGACCGAGGTCGACATTTCACAGTTTTCCGATGAGGAACGCGATCTCCTTGACCCGCTGCTGTCGCTGGAAGTGCATTGCCGACGCTGTGCCTCGCATCTTGGTCACATTCTGTACGTCGAGAACAAGTTGGTGCATTGCATCAATGGCACTTCACTGAACTTCTCGCCCGAAGCGGCCTGACGGATACGCTGAAATGCTCCGAAGCTCTGATTGCGCGGGCATTATATAGCGGACGCTCGTTCGGCAATCGGTCCAACAGGCCGGGTGTTCTCGATGTGCTGAAACTGGTCGGGCTGAGAGGATTCGAACCTCCGACCCCCTGCTCCCGAAGCAGATGCGCTACCAGGCTGCGCCACAGCCCGACCGTGCGCGGGGCATATCGGCCCCACCCGTTGGTGGCAAGCGTTATTGCAGCCGCGCACCGCTGCCCGACATGCGTTTCAGTGCCGCTGCGGCATCCTGTGACAGACCGCGAATCTGCTCTCCGATAACTGCGAATCCGCGACCGGCATCCCCCGCCCGCGCCGCTTCGACCGACGCATTGATCGAGATGAAATAGATCTGGCGACTGATCGAGGTCACTTCCTTGGCCGCGATGGTCGAGAGCATTTTTGCCCGCTCCTGCCGTGCCAGAACCTCGTTCAGAAAATCAGCCCTCAGCGCGTCCAGCGTCGACTCGACATGATCGGTGAACGCACCGCACAGATACTCGACATCCAGAAAATTCGTCGCTTCCAGGCCAGCGGGGTCGCGCAGGGCTGCGGCGATCCGATCCAGCAGATTCGCCATATCATCGAACTTCGATCGCGTGTCGGGGGTCAACTTGATGTCTATCGGGTCGAGATACCTGTGTTGTGCTGCCCGCAGTGCAGAGGCGGCCTTTTGCACCGCGCGAATCAGGTCGGCGCCAGCCGCCTTGGCAGATATGGAATGCCGCAACAGGCCGGGGATCAACGGATACAGGTGTTTTTCCACCCGGACGATGGGATCGTTTTGCCAGGTTTCCTTTTGCCGCATGATTGCATCCCACTTGCTTTCACTGTGCGATAGCAGCGCGGCATTAAAGGCGAGTTAAGTCTCGTCCTGCGGTACAGCACGATCCTTGGCCGACAGCAGGGGCGAAATGCGCGGTGTCGTTCCCGTCTCGGCGCGGGACCTTGTGCGCAGGACGGGCGCATTTCGCGATCGCCCCCGTCCTTCGCGCAGCACGATATATAGGCCCGACGCGATGATGATGCCCGCACCGATCGCCGTTCCCCGGTCGATGGTCTCGTCGAAGAACACCCATCCGTAAAGCGCGGCCCAGAGGATCTGGCTGTACTGCATCGGCGCGACCAGAACCGCATCGGCCCTGCGGTATGCCTGGATCAACGCGAGCGATGCCAGAAATGCCAGGGCGGCCATCATCGCCCACAGCCCCAGATCGCCCAGCGGCATCGGACGATAGACGAAGGGCATCAGCATCCCCATCACCGCAAAATTCGCCACCATCGGATAAAGCAGCAGCACCGCCGAGCGTTCGTCGCGCCCGATCTTGCGCACGATCACCGAAGCCAGCGCGCCGGTGAAAGCCGCCGTCAGCGCCGCCGCGTGACCCAGCCCGAGATTCAGGTCGCTGGGTCGCAGAACCACCATGACCCCGATCAAACCGGCCACGACGGCGGCCCCGCGGTGAAGGCCGACCTTTTCGCCCAGAACGGGAATTGCCAGAATTGTGATCAAAAGCGGCGAAGCGAAGATGATGGCATAGACCTGAGCCAGCGGCAGGACGGAGAAGGCGTAGAAGGCACAGAATCCGGTGATCACCGCCGAGACCGTTCGCAGCGCGGTCCACCAGGGATGGCGCGGGATCAGCGTGCCGTTTTCGTTGTCCCGCAGCAGCATAAAGATCACCAGCGGAAAGCTGAGCAGGACGCTGAAGAACACGATCTGGAACACCGCATAATCGCTGCCCAGCATTTTGACCGCGATGTCATGAGTCGAAAACAGCCCGAAGGCCGCAAGCGACAGAAGGATACCGGGAAGGGGGGAGGATTTGTCGGGCAAGGTCACGCTCCGGAGTTTTATATGAGGCCGCGACACCCTCCTCCCGAAGGAGCGTCGCGGTTGGCTCAGGTCAGGCGGCGTCCAGCGCCGCCAGGATTGCATCGCCCATTTCGGTCGTACTGATCGGGGTGCCGCCATCCGGGCCCATCAGGTCCGCCGTGCGTGCGCCATCGGCCAGCACTTTCTCGACCGCGCCTTCCAGCAGGTCGGCATATGCCCCCTCGTCGAAGGAATAGCGCAGGGCCATCGCAAAGCTCAGGATGCAGGCGATCGGGTTGGCCTTGCCTTGTCCGGTGATATCGGGGGCCGATCCGTGAACCGGCTCATACATCGCCTTGGGACGACCGTTTGCCATCGGCAGACCCAGCGATGCAGACGGCAACATGCCCAGGCTCCCGGTCAGCATCGCGGCGCAATCCGACAGCACGTCACCAAACAGGTTGTCGGTCACGATGACGTCAAACTGCTTGGGCGCGCGGACCAGCTGCATCGCGCCGTTGTCGGCATACATGTGTGACAGCTCCACGTCCGGGTATTCGGCATCGTGGATTTCCTGCACGACATCGCGCCACAGGATACCACTCTCCATCACGTTGGCTTTTTCCATCGAACAGACCTTGTTCGACCGCTTGCGCGCCAGTTCGAACGCCGAGCGGGCGACGCGGGCGATTTCCGATTCGGTATAACGCTGCGTGTTGATCCCGACCCGCTCGTTGCCTTCCTTGTGTATGCCGCGCGGTTCGCCGAAATACACCCCGGAGGTCAGTTCCCGAACGATCATGATGTCCAGACCGGCGACGATCTCTTTTTTCAGCGAAGAAAAATCGGCCAGCGCGTCAAAGCACTGTGCCGGGCGCAGGTTGGAAAACAGGTCCATCTCCTTGCGCAGGCGCAGCAAGCCACGTTCTGGCTTCACGCTGAAATCGAGGTTGTCGTAGGCCGGGCCACCGACAGCGCCCAGCAGGACGGCATCAACCTTCTGCGCGCGGGCCATCGTCTCGTCGGTCAGCGGCGTGCCGTGCTTGTCATACGCCACGCCGCCCACAAGGTCTTCGGACACGTCGAAGGTCAGGTTCTTGTTCGCACCGAACCAGTCGATCACGCGGCGGACTTCGGCCATGACTTCGGGACCGATACCGTCGCCCGGCAGGATCAGGAGGGAGGGGTTCGCCATGTGTCTGGGGCCTTTCGTTATCCGGTTGACGGTGGCGTAGTCCCTGACCCGGCAAGCGTCAAGGAACCGTCACATCGACCCAGACCAGCCGCGCGGGGCCGGCGGTTTCGGTGGTGTCGCGCAGAGGATCGCCCGGCTCGGGCCAGATGATGCCCGCACCGACCACACTCAGCGCGCGCGGCGGCAGGACGTAATCGACGCGCATCTCACCCGGACCGTCCCAGCGTACAGTCGCCGACGATCCGTCCAGCGCGGTTGGTCGGGCATCCTGCAGTGCGGTCAGGTTCAGTAAATCGAACAGGGCCTCCCGAACACCTTCCCCCCGCTCCGGGTCCTGATTGGCACGGCCCATGACCAACGGTAGGTCGGCATCCCGGGCAAGTTCCGAGACCAGCGCCAGCTCGTCACGATTGCGCAGACCGTTCCGATCTTCCGGACCGTCGAACACCGGGGTGCCCGCCGAAAGGGTGATCAGCGTAATCTCGGTCGTGCCCAGTGTCACTGGCACGACCCATTGCGCCGTCGTGGCCAGTGGAACAATCTGACGCGCTTCCGGCGACAGAAGCTGCGCAGCTTCAGATCTGTCGGACCAGCGCATACCGCTCAGGTCACGTGTCGTGCCCAGCGGATAGCGCGACAACAGAGCCAGCCCGCTGTCGCCGGTAAACCAGCCGTAACCCAGCGCATCCCGCGCCTCGTGCGTGGTGCCGTCGCCGTCCAGATCGACACCGGACGGGATACCGGAGTTCGGACGCAGCGACAGTCGATATGGATAGCTCTGACCCAGTTCGGCCAACCGCTCGGCCAGTGCATCCAGCCCAAGGCCACCCTGGTCCCAGTCGACGTCCATCAACAGGATCACGTCAGCCTGACCGGCGGCGATGACCGCCAGCGCGGCCTCGGACTGTTCGTTCCTGGCGGCCCGCAGGTCGCGCAGCATCACGCCCGGCCCCTTGCGGCCCAGCCCGGTATCATAAGTTGCAAAGCGGATGATTTCCGCAGATGCGGCACAGGCCGTCAGCCAGACAGAGGCTGCGACGGCCGCGCCAATTGACGTCAGGCGGGCATGAATGCCGGATCGGGGATCGCGCCATCGGTGCCGAAACGGCGACGTTTCTGCGAGATCATCAGCGCAAGTCGACGCATCGCGATGCCACGCAGGAAGAGAGAAGTAGGCAGAAAGGCCCATAGCGACATCACCCAGACCATCATCAGATCGCTGTTCATCATCGAGATCCCGTAGGAGTTTGCGATGAACATCGCGATCGGTGGTGTCAGATATGGCAGCATAAGCCCTAACAGAATGTTAACGGCACCGTCACGATTGAGACGCTTGACGACATCGGCTCCGGCGGTCGGGTCGAAGGTCGGCAGATTGATCCAGACGTTGAAGCTGCCCGTCGGAGAGGGCCAGCCTTTGACACGGATCATGATCGCAAAGATCGTCAACCCCACCAGCGACGTCAGGTAGGCAAGACCGGCGGCTGCGCGGACACTGTGCGCCTCGGACAATGTTGTCCCTTCGGGCAGCAACCACAAAATCAGGCGGATCGGCGATAGCGGGAAGTCCATTGACTGCCCCAGCAGAACGCCCACAGCCATGACCAGCCGCGACAGAAGCGAAGCGTCCTGCTTGCCCGACAGCGCAATGGCAATCAGCGTCAGCGTAACGAACAGCGTGATGAAGCGCACGCGGTTGAACGGCGGCGCGCCGCGAAACTCGACCAGACCGGGGTAGGTGGAGCCATATTCCACGATCACGAAAAGGGCGGCGAACAAAGCGATCAGAACTGTCGCATCACTGATCTGGGAATTCATCTCGGGCAGCATCAGCGATGGGGTCAAGACCATCGACACCATGAGTAGCGCACGGATGCACGCACCGGGAAGCTGCGAAATCACTGCCTGTTCATCCTTGCCGGATGGTCCCTTATGAGTTGGGACCTTGTTTGCTCTGCCCTCGTTGGGGCGACTGCCTCATTCTTGCCACCAACGTGCCTTGTTTAACTTCGCCTCGCAACCGGCTGAGGCAGAACGCAAAGCCTTGGGCGAATTTGTGTGCCCAGAAAGCCGCAAAGCTTCCTGGTTTATCGATAAACTTCACATTTTCAGATAGTTAAAGCATGGTGTTAATGTGCTTGACGTCAGACCCAGGGACGGTCCTGAGACAGACGGGATTCGTAAGCGTCGATAGACGACGCCTTCTCCATCGTCAGGCCGATGTCATCCAACCCGTTGAGCAGGCAATGCTTCTTGTGACTGTCGACCTCGAACGGATAGGTCCTGCCGTCCGCGCCGGTGACCGTCTGCGTGTCGAGGTCGATGGTGATGCGCGCGTTTTCGCCGTTTCGGGCATCGTTCATCAAGGCATCCACCTGATCCTGCGGCAGCACGATTGGCAGAATGCCGTTCTTGAAGCAGTTGTTGTAGAAGATATCGGCAAAGCTGGGTGCGATCACGGCACGAATCCCGAAATCCAGCAAGGCCCATGGCGCATGTTCGCGTGACGATCCGCATCCGAAATTCTCGCCCGCCACGATGATCTCGGCATTGCGATAGGCGGGCTTGTTCAGCACGAAATCCGGCAGCTCCGCCCCATCGTCGCCATAACGCATCTCGTCGAACAGGTTCACGCCCAGACCGGATCGCTTGATCGTCTTCAGGAACTGCTTGGGGATGATCATGTCGGTATCGACGTTGATCAGCGGCAGAGGGGCCGCGACTCCGGTGATGGTCTCGAACTTGTCCATGATGTCCTCCGGGGGAATTGCCCGGACGGTCTACGCCTCGGGCACGGCGAAGGTCAACGCGGCCCAATGGGTCAGCCAGCCAGCATCGCCCTCGGTGGCGGGCTCCAGTTCTTCGATCTGGACCGAGTCGATCAGATACTTGCGGCCCGGCATCATCGGCAGCGTTGCGCGTCCCTGATCATCGGCTTTGTGTCTCGTGATGACGACCTCGCCTGCGGCATCGCGCTCGAACATCTCGAACTGCGCCTCGGCGATGGGGGCACCATCCAGAAAAACCTGGACCGGCAAACCACCCGACAGATCGTCGGTATAGGGATTCAGACCGGCCACGATTTCGGTTTTCAGACCGTTCAACCGATCTTCGCCAGACCCGTCCCCGACCGCGACAAGCGCCTTGGCATAACGACGGTAGTTTTCCCTGAAGGTATCCTGCGACAGACCCCGGTCGATATGGGCCTGCTGGGCAAAGGCGAAATCTTTATGATCGGTGAACGTCACCCATTTTTCCCATTCCGTATAGGTGACGCTCTGATCCGTCGTCTCGTGCAGGATCGCAAGCAAACCATCCGGCAGGCCTGCGACGTTGAACGCCGGATTATTGCCGATGCGCGTCGGCACCTCGATCTCCTTGCCGTTCACCACCATGTCGAACCGCGCCGACTGGGCCGGAATATAGCTGAGCGCCGATCCAACCATGTTCTCCCCGTTGCGGAAACTGGCGGTGACCGCTTCACCGCTGGCGACGGTAAAGTCTTCCGCATCGATCCAGAATTCGTGCGCTTGTAGCGGTGCGGCGAACATGCTCAGTGCGACAACGACTATTTTTGAAAGGGTGGGCATGATCATTCTCCTGCAGGTCTCGATCAGGGTGGCTTTGGTGACGTTGCTGTCAATGGCTTTCCCACTCACGGTCGCGGCGCACGAGGTGCAGCCCGCCGTTGCCGATATCGAAATCGGCACCGAGGGTGTGACGATCACGCTGCGCACATCGGTCGAACCCTTGATCGTCGGCGTGAACCTGTCCGAAGTCGCGGATACCGACGAGTCGCCCCTTGCCGATCAGAACGATGCCCTGCGCGCGCTTGCCCCCTCCGAACTGGCCTCCGCACTTGATGCTGCATGGCCGGAGATTGCCATGGATATAACCCTCCAGTCCGGCGGGGTCGATCTTCCGCTGACGCTGACGTCGGTTGATATTCCGTCCGTCGGCGACACCCGGATCCGCCGGGACAGCACGCTGATCCTGACGGCCGGTCTGCCTGTGGGCAACGACCCGGTGGTGTTCGGCTGGGGCGCAAAGCTGGGCGGGTTGATTATCCGTCAGGTCGCTACGGGCAGCGAAGACGCCTACGAAACCTATCTGACCAACGGTGCCCTGTCTGACCCGATGCCGCGCACCGGTGTGGCGCAGCAATCGCTGGGCGATGTGATCGACCGATATATCGTGTCCGGATTTGATCACATCATCCCCAAGGGCATGGACCACATGTTGTTCGTGCTGGGCCTGTTCTTCTATGCGCTCGCTTGGCGCCCGTTACTCTGGCAGGTCACTGCTTTCACGGCGGCCCATACCGTGACTCTGGCGCTGGCATCGCTCGGCATCGTCTCCGTTCCCGGCAACATCGTTGAGCCGTTGATCGCCGCATCGATCATATGGGTCGCCATCGAGAACGTCTGGAAAGGCGGCACCCGCGATATCGGATGGCCCCGGATCGCAGTGGTCTTCGGTTTCGGCCTGTTGCACGGGTTGGGATTCGCCAGTGTCCTCTCCCAATTCGGCGTGGGCACCCAATTTATCGCTTCGCTGATCTCGTTCAATATCGGCGTGGAAATCGGGCAGCTGACGGTCATCGCCGTTGCGTTCCTGCTGTTCGGTCTGCCCTTCGGGTCCCGCCCGTTCTATCGTCGCGCCATCGCCATTCCCGGTTCGCTCATCATTGCGACGATCGCCGCCTACTGGTTTTTGAACCGGGTCGGCGTTCTGGGCGACCTTCCCTACCTAACCTAACAGATCCAGCAGTGCCCGTTCGCCCTGACGCAGGGTCGGCGGGTGATCGGGTACCGTCACGTCGCGCCAGTTTTCCGCCAGGGCGATCACCTCGGGATGGATGTAGGAATTGCGCGCGATGGTCGGCGTGTTGTGCAACGCCTCGGCGGCGGCCTCGGACATCGCCTTGATGGTTACGCCTTCGCCCGCGCGCATCGCCGCTTCCATCGCTGCGACCGATCCGTTCCAGGTGCGGAACGTCTTGGCGGTGGCATGATCCAGTCCCGTCGCCTCTCGCAGCCAGTCGTTGACATGTTCTGCATGCACAGTGCGGCGCTTGCCGCTGTCTATCCACTCGAAGACCGGCGCACCGGGCAGATCGGCCAGATCGTGCAGCGCGCGCACAAGTGTCCGATCCGAAATCTGTCGTCGCACCCGCTTGCCGCCCTTGGCGCGCCAATCCAGCTTTACGCCATTGTTGTCGATCTTGAGGTTGCGGAACCGCAGGGTCGTTGCGCCTTCGGTGCCGTTTTCCGAACGATAGGCCTCGGTGCCTACGCGAATTGAAACGCGGTCAATCAGGCGCAGGACGGCAGCGATTGCGAAATCACGCTCTCCCGCCTCTCCACTCAGGCCGCGGGCAATGGTTCTGCGCAGCGAGGGAAGGGCTGCACCGAAGTCGCCCAGACCGTCGAACTTTTGCAGCGACCGCCATTCGGACCAATCAGCGTGATAGCGATATTGCTTGCGGGTCCGCGCATCGTATCCCGTGGCCTGAAGATGGCCCCGCTTGCGTGGACTGATCCAGACATCAGCATAGGCCGGAGGGACGGCCAGCGCCGAAATGCGCGACCGCTCTGCATCGTCGTCGATGGTTGTGCCGTCAGGCGCGCGATACGACCAGCCACGACCGGCCTTGCGGCGGGTGATGCCAGGACGGTCGTCGGGGTAATAGATCAGATCCGGGGCGCTCATGCAGGGGTAACGCCCAAGCTGGCCGAGTCGGTTCCCCGCCGTCGTGTTGCAGCCCCCATTGCACCGCCCGTCATCCCATGACACCTTTCGCCATGACGCCTCAGACCCTCCCTTCCTGGCCCGACGCGGCCCCGACCCTCATTGCCATCGCCGCCGGACGCGCGCCCGCCGACACCGTGATCCGGGGCGGCAAGGTCGTTCTTGTCCACACGCGCGAAGTGCTGGAGTGGCAGATCGCCATCGCGCAGGGCCGCTTCGCCTATGTCGGTCCCGATGCCGGTCACTGCATCGGACCGGATACCGAAATCATCGAAGCGGAGGGGCGATACGTCATTCCCGGCCTGTGCGACGCGCATATGCACGTCGAATCCGGTATGCTGATTCCGGCCGAATTCTGCGCCGCCGTCATCCCGCATGGCACCACGGCGATGTTCACCGACCCACATGAAATCGCGAATGTCCTCGGCCTGCCCGGCGTCCGCCTGATGCATGACGAGGCGCGGATACAGCCCTGTTCGATGTTCGTGCAGATGCCATCCTGCGCGCCTTCGGCCCCCGGTCTGGAAACCACCGGGCACGAGATCACGCCCGACGACGTGGCCGAGGCTATGACATGGCCCGGCATCGTTGGTCTGGGCGAGATGATGAACTTTCCGGGCGTGGCGAACGGCGACCCGAAGATGCTGGCCGAGATGGCGGCGACCGCACGGGCCGGCAAGACCATCGGCGGACATTACGCATCGCCCGATCTTGGACCCGCATTTCACGCCTATGCCGCCGGTGGCCCCGCCGATGACCACGAAGGCACCTGCGAAGCGGATGCCGTGGCCCGGGTGCGGCAGGGGATGCGCTCGATGATGCGACTGGGATCGGCTTGGTACGACGTGAAAACACAGATTACAGCCGTGACCGAGCGTGGCCTCGATCCGCGCAATTTCATTCTGTGCACCGATGATTGCATGGCCGGGACGCTGGTGAACGATGGCCACATGAATCGCGTTCTTCGTCATGCCATCGCCTGCGGCTGCGACCCACTGGTGGCGCTGCAGATGTGCACGATCAATACGGCGACGCACTTTGGCCTGGAACGCGAACTCGGCTCAATCGCGCCGGGTCGGCGGGCCGATGTCATCCTGACGTCGGACCTGACGACGCTTCCGATCGAACGGGTCATCGCGATGGGCAGGACGGTCGCCGAGAATGGCAAGCTGATCGTAGACTGCCCGCACCTCGACTGGCCCGATGCTGCCCGCAACACCGTCCACATGGGCAAGACTCTGACTGATACGAACTTCGAAATTCCCGCCCCGATCGGAGCGAACGAAGTCACCGCCAAGGTCATCGGTGTCGTCGAAAATCAAGCCCCGACCAAGGCTCTGACCCGCCGTCTTCCGGTCCGCGATGGCCGGGTCGAGGCAGAGGGCGATACGTGCCAGATCGCTCTGGTCGAACGGCACCGAGGAACCGGCGGCGTCGTCAACGCATTGGTCGCGGGGTTCGGATATACCGGCAAGATGGCCATGGCCTCGACCGTGGCGCATGACAGTCACCACATGATTGTCGTCGGCACCGACCGCGCCGCGATGGCGCAGGCCGCCAACCGGCTGGCCGAAGTCGGCGGTGGCGTCACCTTCTGGGCCGACGGCACGGAACGCGCCTTGGTTGAATTGCCCATCGCCGGCCTGATGTCCGACAGCCCCGCCGCAGACGTCGCCGCCAAGGCCGAAGCGTTGATCCAGGCCATGCGTGACGCCGGCTGCATCCTGAACAACGCTTACATGCAACATTCCCTGCTGGCCCTCGTCGTGATCCCAGAATTGCGGATCAGCGATCTGGGGCTGGTGGATGTCACGAAATTTGAACTCACCGACCTTATCGAGACCCCATGACCTTGAACCGCACCCCGATTTGCAGCCCGGACCCTGCCCCGCACCGCAGCTTTACCGACGCCAAAGCCGCAGTCGCGGAATTGATCCGGCTCTATGCTCAGGGGACGGATTATCTGCGGCAGGCGTTCCAGAAGGCCATCGAAGGCGGGATGCCCGACAGTCGCTTTCGTGCGTTCTATCCTGAAGTGCGGATCACGACGACAAGCTATGGTCGCACCGACAGCCGCCTGTCCTTCGGTCATGTCGCCGAGCCGGGGCATTACGCCACCACCATCACCCGGCCCGACCTGTTCCGGAAATACCTGACGCAGCAGATCGAGCTGCTGATGAAATCACACGACGTGCCGGTGACCGTGGGTCTGTCGTCCACGCCGATCCCGGTCCATTTCGCCGTTCTCAACGATTCCGAATTGAACGTGCCGCAGGACGGCGTCCTGCCCTTCCTGATGCGCGACGTGTTCGATGTGCCCGATCTCAACACCACGAACGATGCCATCGTCAACGGCGTCGGTTTCACATACGAAGACGGTGCCCGTCCGCTTGCGCCCTTCACGGCACAGCGCATTGATTATTCGCTGGCCCGGCTTGCGCATTATACCGCGACCGATCCGGTCGATTTCCAGAACCATGTATTGTTCACCAATTACCAGTTCTACGTCGATGAGTTCATCGCCTACGGGCGCGAGGCACTGCGCGACCCGACCTCGGGCTATGTCGCGCTGGTCGGTCCGGCGGGACAGCGGGTGACGGCGGACGATCCCGATGCGCTGATGATCGATCTGCCCAAGATGCCGCAGATGCCGACCTATCACCTGACCCGCGAAGATGGCGCGGGTATCACTCTGGTGAATATCGGAATCGGCCCCTCGAATGCCAAGACCGCGACAGACCATATCGCCGTCCTGCGTCCGCATGTCTGGCTGATGGTCGGGCATTGCGCCGGCCTTCGAAATTCGCAGAGCCTGGGCGATTTCGTTCTGGCCCATGCCTATCTGCGCGAAGATCATGTATTGGACGATGACCTGCCGATCTGGGTTCCGATCCCGGCACTGGCCGAAGTGCAGGTCGCGCTGGAAGATGCCGTCGAGCAGGTTACCGCCCTAGAGGGATATGAGCTCAAGCGCATCATGCGCACCGGAACCGTGGCCACAATTGACAACCGGAACTGGGAATTGCGCGAACAGGCCGGTCCTGTGCAGCGCCTGTCGCAAAGCCGCGCCGTCGCGCTGGACATGGAATCGGCGACCATTGCCGCAAACGGATTTCGGTTCCGGGTGCCCTATGGCACGCTGCTATGCGTATCGGACAAGCCTCTGCATGGCGAGCTGAAGCTGCCGGGGATGGCTTCGGCCTTCTACAAGACCCAGGTCAGCCGCCATCTGATGATCGGAATTCGCGCCATGGAATCGCTTCGCGAAATGCCTCTGGAGCGGCTGCACAGCCGAAAGTTGCGCAGTTTCGAGGAAACAGCCTTCCTTTAAGGTGGATTTCCACCCGTTCTCGTGAATTTCAGACATACAAAATCTTGTGACCCGGTGAATTCACGGGTTAAGGTCCAGCGATTCAAGCAAGTCCCTACGGGGAAAGGGAGAGCCACATGGCCAACAAACCGATGACCAAGACGCAACTTGTCGCCGCTCTGGCCGATAAGATGGATGCGGATAAGAAAACCGCATCCGGCGCGCTGGATGCAATCGTTTCGATCATCACCGAGGAAGTGTCTGCCGGCGGTGCCGTGACCCTGCCCGGTGTTGGCAAGATCATGTGCCGCGAACGTCCCGAGCGGATGGTTCGCAACCCCGCCACGGGCGAGCAGTTCAAGAAGGACGCCGACAAGGTCGTCAAGATGACGATCGCCAAGGCTCTCAAGGATTCTGTCAACGAATAATCGGGTTCACTATCCATCAAACAAGATGAACCAAGGCCTCCTCGCGGGGCCTTTTTTCTTGCCCAGACCGACCGCACCTTGCTCATCCGTATGAAATGGTCAGGGTCTGGCCCGTATATACACCGCTCGGATACGTCATGGACCTGCGCTCTCTTCTTTACGGTCTTCTGTTCGCTCTGATGTGGTCGTCGGCGTTCACCTCGGCCCGCATCATCGTGGCCGAGGCGCCGCCGATCCTGTCGCTGGCCTTGCGGTTCGCCATATCGGGTATGCTGGGCATCGCCATCGCCTATGCCATCGGACAACGAATGCAGCTGACGCGCGGCCAGTGGCGGGCAGTGATCGTCTTCGGCATCTGCCAGAACGCTCTTTATCTGGGTCTGAATTTTGTGGCGATGCAATGGATCGAAGCCTCGCTGGCCGCCATCATCGCATCCTCCCTGCCGCTTCTGGTGGCACTGGCGAACTGGGTGATCTTTTCCGAACGCACACGCCTGCTGGGTGTCGCGGGCCTGCTGGCCGGAACGTTCGGCGTCCTTCTCATCATGGGGACACGGTTGCAGGGCGGGGCCGATCTGACCGGAATTGCCATGGGTCTCTTGGCCGTGATCGCGTTAACCATCGCCACGCTATCGGTGCGCGGCGCATCCGGAGGGGGCAATCTGTTGATGGTGGTCGGCCTCCAGATGCTGGTCGGGGCGTCCGCACTCCTGCCTGTCGGTCTTGTTCTGGAAACCTGGGATGTCATCTGGACCCCCCGTCTGATCGCGGCGTTCGCCTATACCACGCTGATCCCCGGCTTGGCCGCCACCTGGATCTGGTTCCTTCTGGTCGCCCGCATCGGCGCAACACCTGCCGCGACGTTCCACTTCCTCAATCCGTTCTTCGGCGTCGTCATCGCCTGGGCTCTTCTGGGCGAACGGCTGGGACCATTAGATATCGTCGGCGTCGTGATCGTGACCTTCGGGATACTGGCGGTACAGCTCAGCCGCCTGAAACGGGCCTAACCGATCACCCCGCCCGCACCGCCGACCTGACCGCGGTGCAGCAGAAAGTGATCCAGCACGACGCAGGCCATCATCGCCTCACCAACCGGCACGGCACGGATACCGACGCAGGGGTCGTGGCGGCCCTTGGTGACGATGGTGGTATCTTCACCGGACTTGGTGATCGTGCGCCGTTCCGACAGGATGGACGAGGTCGGCTTGACCGCGAACCGCACCACAACGTCCTGGCCGGTGCTGATGCCGCCCAGAATTCCGCCCGAATGGTTCGACGAATAAACCGGGCCGTCAGGTCCCATTGAAATCTCGTCGGCGTTGCTCCGTCCGGTCAGGCGGGCGGCGTTCATGCCTTCGCCGATCTCGACGCCCTTGACAGCATTGATCGACATCATCGCGGCGGCCAGATCGGTGTCCAGCTTGCCATAGACCGGCGCACCCAGACCGACAGGCAACCCGCGCGCAACGCATTCGATGACCGCGCCGACCGAATTGTGATCGTCCTTACGCAGCCAATCCAGATGATCCGCGAATTCCTCTGCGGCGACGGGGTCGGGACACCAGAAGTCGTTACGCCCGATCGCATCCCAGTCGAATCGGCTGCGGTCGATTTCCAGCTCACCCATCTGGACCATGTACCCGGTGATCCGCACGTCTGGCAGCAGATGTCCCAGCGCCGATCGCGCCACGCCCCCGGCCGCGACGCGCGCCGCTGTCTCCCGCGCCGAAGACCGGCCGCCGCCGCGATAATCGCGAACGCCGTATTTCTGCCAATAGGTGATGTCCGCGTGGCCGGGCCGGAATTTTTCGATGATATCGCCGTAATCCCTGGACCGCTGATCGGTGTTGCGGATCATCAACTGAATCGGAGTGCCGGTGCTGACGCCTTCGAACACGCCCGACAGAATCTCGACTTCATCGGCTTCCTTGCGCTGCGTCGTGTGCTTGGACTGACCCGGTTTGCGCTTGTTCAACCATTGCTGGATGCCATCCGCAGTGACTGGAACACCCGGTGGGCAGCCGTCCACCGTGGCGCCCAGCGCAGGCCCATGGCTCTCGCCCCAAGTCGTGACGCGAAACAGGTGACCGAAGGTGTTCATCGACATGGGCGCTCTCCTCGCGCGACGGCTTAGCCATCCCGCGCATTCCACGCAACCGCCCCGCCCGGCGGCGCTCCCGTCAAACCGTCCGGCGTGTTGACTTGGAACCGGCGACACTGCCAGTCTTTGACGCGTCCGCGTCCGGGAAGGAACCTGACATGCTCGACGATGCATACGAGAATTCCATCGGCACGCGGTCGCCGCAGGCGCGAAACGCCTACGACCTCGGCGTCCACAGGTTTCTGGGCGCGGAGCCGGGCGTGGCCGATGCCTTTCAGGCGGCGATCGACGCCGACGAGGGATTTGCGCTCGCTCATATCGGGATCGCCCGCGACATGCAGATGCGCGCGCGTCCCGACCGGGTCATGGCAAGCCTGGCACGCGCCCGCGACCTGGCGTCCGGCCTCGGCGCGCGCGAACGCTCGCACATAAATGCGTCCGGCCTTTTGCTGGAGGGAAAGGCGGCCGCGGCGCGGGCCGCCGTCTATGAACACGTCGAGGAATGGCCGACGGACGTGTTGATCGCACAGATGTGCACGAGCGTCTTCGGCCTGATCGGTTTTTCCGGCCTGCCCGGGCGCGAGGCGGAACAGTTGGCTTTCGTCTCGCGTCTGGCGCCCCACTATGGCGACAACTGGTGGTGCCGCGCGCAACTGGCATTCGCCCAGTTGGAGGTCGGGCAACTGGCGGCTGCGGAAACCAACGTCGAGGCCGCGCTTGCCGCCAATCCGGACAGCGCGCATTCCGCACATATCCGGGCGCATCTCTACTACGAGAACCTTCAGGATCGGGAGGGACTCGAATACCTGTCGGACTGGTCACGGACCTATGACCGGTCCGGAATCCTCTACAACCACGTCTCCTGGCATGTCGGGCTATGGTCGCTGGAAACCGGTGACCTGGACCGGATGTGGCAGGTCCTGGACGAGGGGATTTCGCCGGAAAGCAGCCAAGGTCCGCCTCTCAATGTGCTGACGGATGCAGCCGCGCTGCTGTTCCGGGCCGAACTTGTCGGCGTCGATGTACCGGCGGAGCGATGGAAGACCCTGAGTGCTTATGCACTAGCCCGGTTTCCGAAACCGGGCCTCGCCTTCGCCGATGTCCACGCGGCGATCGCCCATGCGCGCGGTGGGAATCGGGATGCTCTCGACGCCATTATCGACTGCGCGACGGGGCCGGTGGGCGACATGACACGAACGATCGCGACGGCCTATCGCGAGATGGAGGACGGAAACTGGGCACGGGCCGCAGCGCACTTCGGCGAGGCGATGCACGATCACGCCCGTATCGGCGGCTCGAACGCACAGCGCGATCTGATAGACTTCTCCCTCGCGGCGTGCCTCGTTCGCGACGGTCGACGGCAAGAGGCCCGGACGGTCCTGTCGATCACGCGGCCCGGCGCACTGACCAGGAACCTCGTGGCCGGCCTGTGAAACGACCTTCGAAATCCGTCCTGCCATCGCATCGACGAGGCGCCCGGGTCTGCGTCGGCCCGGACCCGTTCTTCGCGGCGCGCGCCCGCGACATTCAGCTCCGGGAACGCGCGCGCGGCGCATCCGCGATCCACGGGACAAGCCGGGCAGTCTCGATCTGACGGCAGAACCTGCGGGGCGGCATCGGCCAATGGCAGCTCCGCCCGGCCGGAATGCCTTCCTCGGAGCACCGCTTCCCGCTTGGACGGATCCGAGCACCGCACCATCCCTCACGACAAGACTAATTTCTGTGCATTTTTTGGGTATGACGCAGATCACCCGTGGATCACCCGTAAATCACCCCTGAAATCCTTCACTGGACCCCACAGGGCAAGGGCGCTATCCAGAACCCACCTCGGGGGGCCTTCACCGGCTGAGATGCGCATGCGGACCCGTTGAACCTGAACCGGTTAAGACCGGCGGAGGGAAGGTGCGATGTCTCATGCTCCTACCCCCGTCCGTCGCCATGGGAGTGAGAGATGAAACTGACCACCACCATCGCTGCGGGCCTGAGCCTATTGACGGCTGCCGCCACTGCGGAACCGCTGACGATCTATGCCCCTGACTACTTTGCCAGCGAGTGGGGCCCCGGCCCAGCTATCAAACAAGCTTTTGAGACCAAGTGCGGCTGCGAAATCGAATATGTTACCGGCGATTTGCTGCCGCGCTTGCGTCTGGAGGGTGATGCGACACGCGCCGACGTCGTGATCGGACTGAATACCGATGACGCCGAACGCGCACGCCAGACCGGGCTGTTCGCACCGCATAACGTCATGATTGACGGGCTGACCATGCCGGTCGACTGGACGGACGATACGTTCCTTCCTTTCAACTGGGGGCACACCGCCTTCGTCTACGACGCTACGAAAATGGACGCTCCCGCTAGTTTTCAGGCTTTGCTGGATGCCCCGGATACGTTGCGGATTGCCATTCAGGACCCGCGTACCAGCGTTTCCGGACTGGCCCTTGCCCTGTGGATTCACAAGGTGTTCGGCGACGATGCCGAAGCCGCCTGGGCAAAGCTGGCCCCCAAGATCGTGACCGTCACGAAGGGGTGGTCCGAAGCCTATGGCATGTTCACCGAAGGCGAGGTTGACATGGTACTCAGCTATACGACCAGCCCGGCCTATCATATCATTGCCGAAGGGGATGAAACCAAGAAGGCCGCGATCTTCCCCGAGGGTCACTACGTCATGGTGGAAACCGCCGCGCAACTGGCCATGACAGATCAACCCGATTTGGCGCAGGCTTTCATGGATTTCATCCTGACCGAAGACTTCCAGAGCATCATTCCCGAAGGCAACTGGTCCCTGCCCGCCAAGCTGGACCCGGCCAAGATGCCCGCAGGTTTCGCCAATCTGCCCCTGCCCGACGTCGCCCTGATTTACGATTCCGCCGAGGCCGAAGCTCTGCGCGATATCGTCGTGGCCGAGTTCGAGGCCGGACTGGGACGCTGACCCAAATGGGCGCCCGCCTCGGATTGATCGCCGCGATCATCGTCGCGGGTGCCCTTTTGCTGCCGCTGAGTGCGGTCGCCTGGCGGGCCGAAGGCTGGGGCGGCCTCGACCCGTCGGACTGGGGCGCTCTGTGGTTTACGTTGTGGCAAGCCGCCTTGTCCGCCGGTATCTCGGTCCTGCTGGCCGTGCCTATTGCCCGCGCGCTGGCGCGTCGCCGCTTTATCGGGCGCAGCATGGTCATCGTGCTGCTGGGCGCGCCGTTCATTCTGCCGGTGATTGTCGCAGTCCTAGGACTTATCGCGGTTTTCGGACGATCCGGCATCGTGAACACGGCCTTGGGTTGGATCGGCGTTGAAACAGTCTCTATCTATGGTTGGCAGGGCGTTATCCTGGCCCATGTCTTCTTCAACATGCCGCTTGCAACCCGCCTGATCCTGCAAGGCTGGCTGTCGATACCGGGCGAGCGGTTGCGGCTGGCCGCATCGCTGGACTTCACGGCTACCGATACGTTCCGCCGTCTGGAATGGCCAATGTTGCGGGCCGTCGTTCCGGGCATCTTCCTCGTGATCTTCCTGATCAGCACGACATCTTTCGCAGTTGCGCTTGCCCTCGGCGGCGGCCCGCGGGCAACGACTGTGGAACTGGCGATCTATCAGGCTTTTCGCTTCGATTTCGACCTGTCCCGCGCTGCCCTCCTGGGTGCCGTGCAGCTGGTCATCGGGGGCACTGCCGCCCTTGTATCGCTCCGTCTGACGCTGCCTTCCGGGTTCGGTGCCGGGTTGGACCGGGCCATCCCCCGCTGGGACAGTCGAGGACTTGGCCTGCGCGCACAGGACATTGCCGTGATCGCTTTGGCCTGCATGTTCCTTCTCGTGCCCATGATCCTGGTTCTGGGCGAAGGGGTGTTGAACCTGACCGGCCTGAGCGCAGGTGTCTGGGCCGCAGCACTGCGGTCCCTGATCGTGGCACTGGTTGCAGCCGCATCGACCCTGACTCTGGCATTTTTCATGTCCAAAGCCATTGTCGACCTGCCTCGGGGGGGGTGGATCGAAGTGGTCGGGTCGCTTTCCATCGCAGCGTCGCCTCTGGTTCTGGGCACCGGTCTCTATATTCTTCTGCTGCCGTGGATAAACCCAGTGTCATTGGCCTTGCCGGTGACGACCTTCGTGAACACAATTTTCGCCCTGCCATTTGCCCTTCGCGCCTTGATCCCCGCGATGCGGGACCTGCGTGACGATTACGGACGCCTGTCGGAATCGTTGGGAATTGCGGGGCTGACCTGGGTGCGTCTTGTTGCCATCCCGCGCCTGCGGCGACCTGGGGGCTTTGCCGCCGGGCTGACAGCGGCTCTGGCGGCGGGTGACCTGGGGGTGATTGCTCTGTTTGCTTCGCCTGATCAGGCAACTTTGCCGCTGGTGTTGTATCAACTGATGGGGGCCTATCGGATGGACGACGCCAAGGCGGCCGCCCTCCTTCTTGTACTGTTGTCTCTCGGATTGTTCTGGCTGTTCGAACGCGGGGGGCGCCGTGCTTAAACTTGACCAGATCCGTCTCGAACAAGGGGAATTTCAGCTTTTTGCGGATACTGTCTTCGACGAAGGCGGCATCACCGCGCTCATGGGTGCAAGCGGATCGGGAAAGTCCACGTTGCTGGCTGCCATCGCCGGATTTCTGCCCCCTGCCGCTGGTCGTATCACGGTCGACGGGAAGGACATCACCGATCTGCCTCCCGGAGAGCGCCCCCTCTCGCTGCTGTTTCAGGATCAGAACCTGTTTCCGCACCTGACCGTCGCGCAAAACGTCGGGCTGGGCCTGCGTCCGGATCTGCGGCTGACATCGGACCAGAAAATCGCCCGTGATTCGGTTCTGGAGCGTGTCGGCCTGACCGGCATGGGCAACCGTCTGCCCCGCGATCTGTCGGGCGGACAGCAAAGCCGCGCTGCCCTGGCCCGTGCCCTGCTGAGAGGTCGGCCCTGGCTTTTGCTGGACGAGCCGTTTTCAGCACTTGGCCCGGCGTTGCGGTCCGAGATGCTGACGCTGCTGCGCGATACGGCAAAGTCCGAAGGACTGTCGGTTCTGATGGTCACCCACGCGCCGGAAGACGCGCGGATGATTGCCGACCGGACAGCCCTGATTTCAGACGGTGTGCTGGAGCCGCCAGTCGCGACCGGAGCATTGTTCGACGACCCTACGCCTGCATTGCGCGCCTATCTGGGGTGACGGTTACTGATCCGAGAACTGTGCCAGAAACGCATAGAGGTTCAGTGCATCTTCTTCCTTGCGAACCTTGTAGCTCATCTTGGATCGGCCCGAAGTCTCGCCCGTGACTTCCCGGAGATAATTCGTCGGGTCCATGACGTAGGCCATGAAACTGGATTCATCGTAGATCATTCCGGCTTCGCCTGCGGCCACCATCAGGTCGGAGTACCGGAAGTCTTCGACAGACCCGGCCTCGCGTCCCACGACGTCAAACAGATTCGGCCCGGTTTTCGCGGCGCGACCCGCGAGCACTTCGCCATCTGCATTCTGAACCACGTGGCACGACTGGCACTGGCGGAACGCCTTTTCGCCCTCGGCGGCATCGCCGGTCGCGGTAAGATGGGCGTCGGCCAGCGCGGGACCGGCGAAAAGAATCGCTGCGATCATGTAAAGGCTCTGTTTCATTCGGCACTCCCGTGGGTTCTGCGGATATAGTCGTTCATCAAGATGAACACTCAGAGCCGCTGATCGGCAACACAATTCTCTGTCAGATATGGCAGTTCGCCTGTGTCAGATCGTCCCGGCGCGGCAATTCCCAGCCTTTCATGCCCACTTGGTAGAGAAGACTGTCAATGTATGCGAACGGACAAACCGTTATTCTACCACCCACCGCCCTTGTCGACAGACGGTTGACAGAGGTACTGGGCCTCTGCCCTCAGACCCATTATGCAGGACATCGTGCGCTCTGTCTTGTGGGCTGACGCCCGATGACTCCGATGGGACCAGCCGCAGAGGCCTCATGACTCCTACGACCCTCACTCCGGATGCCGGTGCCCAGACCATGATCCCCGCTTGGGTGAACGGCAAATTGACGCCTGTGGAAAAACTGGCGGCGCATCGGCAAGGGTTACGTCACAAGGCCGTCTCGGTCTTTGTCGTTGCCAATGGCCATCTGCTGATCCAGCGCCGCGCGGCAGGAAAATACCATACCCCTGGCCTGTGGGCGAACACCTGCTGCACCCATCCGCAATGGAACGAAGCTTCCGCTGCCTGCGCCTCCCGGCGTCTGACCGAGGAGTTGGGGATTACCGGGCTGACCCTGTCTCCACGACCGGCGATTGAATACCGCGCCGACGTGGGGGGCGGCATGATCGAACATGAGGTCGCCGAAATCTTCGTCGCCCGAACCGATCAGGCCCTGACCATCCAGCCGAACCCGGAAGAGGTTCAGGCGACCCGATGGGCCGAACTCTCCAGTCTGACGAGCGAAATCGAGGCCCGCCCGGATATTTTCACGCCATGGCTGCGCATCTATCTGCGTGACCACCACGCCCGGATTTTCGGAAATGCGGACAACGTCGCGACGGCGCGCTGACGTGACGCCTCTGGCATCCTGCGCCTGAGCGTCCCATATCAGGCACGAAACCGACGACGGAGCGAACATATGGCTGACGACTTCCCCGGCTGGCACGGCACCACGATTATCGGCGTCCGCAAGGCGGGCCGCGTGGTGGTCGCGGGCGACGGTCAGGTCAGCCTTGGCCAGACCGTCATCAAAGGCACTGCCCGCAAGGTGCGACGCCTGTCGCCGGGTGGTCATAGCGTCGTCGCGGGTTTCGCCGGATCGACCGCCGATGCTTTCACCCTGTTAGAGAGGCTGGAAACCAAGCTGGAAGCCACGCCCGGACAACTGGCCCGTGCCAGCGTGGAACTTGCCAAGGACTGGCGCACGGACAAATATCTGCAGAAGCTGGAGGCGATGCTGATCGTCACCGACGGCACCGACCTGTTGATCATCACCGGAGCGGGGGATGTGCTGGAACCGGAAAATGGCGTCGCGGCCATCGGATCGGGCGGTAATTATGCCCTCGCTGCCGCCCGCGCCATGATGGATGGCGATCTGTCGGCCGAGGACGTGGCGCGCAAGGCGATGGCGATCGCGGCGGACATCTGTGTCTATACAAATGGCAACCTGACAGTGGAATCCATCGGCGGAGAGTGATCCACCCTTAGCTGATCGGAACTGCTGCATTAATGGCCGGGTTTGGCCACGCCCTGCGCGACAGACCGATTTCGCGATACCCCACTGCACCACACCGTAAGTGGCGTTGCGTTTCCGTGATGGGTCCTTAACTACATCCTCAACGAAGGAGTGACCGATGACCGACCTGACCCCGCGCGAAATCGTATCCGAACTCGACCGGTTCATCATCGGACAGAAAGATGCCAAGCGGGCCGTGTCTGTGGCGCTCCGCAATCGCTGGCGTCGCAAGCAGCTGGGCGACGATCTGCGTGACGAGGTCTATCCCAAGAACATTCTGATGATCGGCCCCACCGGCGTCGGCAAAACCGAGATCAGTCGCCGGCTTGCCAAGCTGGCGCGCGCGCCGTTCCTGAAAGTCGAAGCCACGAAATTCACCGAGGTCGGCTATGTCGGACGTGACGTGGAGCAGATCATTCGCGATCTGGTGGACGCGGCGCAGCTGATGATCCGTGAACAGATGCGCGAAGATGTGAAGGCAAAGGCGCATACCGCCGCCGAAGATCGCGTCATTTCCGCCCTGGCCGGAACCGATGCCCGCGAAGGCACACGCGAGTCGTTCCGCAAGAAATTGCGATCCGGAGAGCTGGACGACAAGGTGATCGAACTGGAGGTGGCCGATACTTCGAACCCGATGGGGATGGCGATCCCCGGTCAACCGGGCATGGATCAGATGGCGAACCTGGGCGATCTGTTCGGCAAGATGATGCAGCGCACCGTCAAGAAGCGCCTTTCCGTCGCCGCCAGCTATGACCTGCTGATCGACGAGGAGGCGGACAAGTTGCTGGACGCCGAGACAGTCACGCGCGAAGCGATCCGTGCGGTCGAACAATCGGGTATCGTCTTCATCGACGAAATCGACAAGGTCTGTGCCCGCAGCGACCAGCGCGGCGGCGACGTCAGCCGCGAAGGTGTGCAGCGTGACCTGTTGCCGTTGATCGAAGGCACGACCGTCAGCACCAAGCATGGCCCGGTCAAGACTGACCACATCCTGTTCATTGCCTCAGGCGCATTTCACATCGCCAAGCCATCAGACCTTTTGCCGGAATTGCAGGGCCGCCTGCCGATCCGCGTCGAACTCCGTGCACTGACCGAAGGCGATTTCGTGCGCATCCTGACAGAGACCGACAACGCGCTGACGCGGCAATATACCGCCCTGATGGCGACTGAAAAAGTCACTGTAACCTTCACCGACGAAGGCATCGCTGCACTGGCGCAGATCGCAGCACAGGTCAACGAGGCGGTGGAAAACATCGGCGCACGCAGGCTTTATACCGTATTGGAGCGCGTATTCGAAGAGCTGTCGTTCGACGCACCCGACACACCCGGCAAGGAAGTCACGGTCGACGCCGGGTTCGTCGAAGCGCAGTTGGGCGAACTTTCGCGGTCTACGGACCTGTCCCGATACGTGCTGTGACTGGCCCACAATCTTGAAGGGGCCTGCCGCCTACCTGCGCTTCCTGCGCGACAATGCGGCATTCCTGTCGGCCGGCGTCCTGATCTGCTTCACATCCAGCTTCGGGCAGACATACTTCATTTCGTTGTTCGCGGATGGCATCAAAGCGGACTTTGGCCTGACCGACGGCGAATGGGGGTTGGCCTATACGGTCGCCACCACAACTTCGGCGATGGCGATGGTGTTAGCGGGCGGATTGACCGACCGGCTGCGGGTACGACATCTGGCGATGTTTGCGGCGGGCGGTTTGGCACTGTCCTCTCTGGCGATGGCCAATGCGCAAAGCGTGATCGCTTTGATCGCGACGGTGCTGGCATTGCGGTTTTTCGGTCAGGGGCTGATGACTCATATTTCGGCGGTCGCCATGGCGCGGTGGTTCGTCGCGACGCGAGGCAAGGCCCTGTCGGTCGCATCGATGGGGTTTGCGCTGGGCCAAGCCATCCTGCCCATCGTGTTCGTCGCCCTGCTGGCGCTGGGCGACTGGCGCAGACTCTGGCTTGTCGCCGCCGCCCTGGTCCTGCTGGCGATGCCGGTGATCCTGCGGCTTTTGCGGGCCGAACGTACGCCACAATCGCTGGCTGCCGATACGCCAGTCGCGGGCATGGGCGGGCACCATTGGACGCGCGGCAACATGCTGCGGCACTGGCTGTTCTGGGCGCTTATCCCGCTGCTTCTGGGGCCGCCCGCGTTCGGCACGGCGCTGTTCTTTCACCAGGTGCACCTGACAACGGTCAAGGGCTGGGCGCTGGTCGATTACGTCGCCCTGATGCCCCTGTTCATGCTGGTATCGGTCGTAACGACCTTCGCTTCGGGCGCAGCCCTCGATCGAATCGGGACGGGGCGTCTGATGTCGATATACCTTCTGCCATTCGCATTGGCGTTCCTTGTCCTAGGGCAAAGCGAAAGCCTTGCGGGCGCTGCCCTTGGGCTGATGACTCTGGGCCTTGGCACCGGCGCGCAAGCCACCGTTCCAACGGCATTCTGGGCGGAATACTACGGCACGCGGCATCTGGGTTCGATCAAGGCGATGGCGGTGGCGATCATGGTTCTGGGGTCGGCCATAGGACCGGGGCTGACCGGGGTATTGATTGATGCGGGATACGACTTGCCTGAGCAGATGCCTGCGATCGCTGTTTACTTCGTCATCTCCGCCATCCTTGCCACGCTGGCCGTCCGCCGTGCGAAAGCGTCTCTAACGTCTAAGATAGACATAGTACGCGCCTGATCCACCATGTGATCGATGCGCCTCCGTGACCTGCAGCACCACGTTCGACAGTGGCGCCATTCGCAGCCATTGCGGCACCTGATGCTTCAGCACGCCCAGACGCGTCGGGATCGGACCTTCGCTGGGCTTGGCCTTACCCTTGCCGGTCACAACAATTACCAGCCGCTTGCCATTTGCATGGGCAGACAGGATGAAGCGCATTAATGCCGGGTGTGCCATGTCCAGCGTCATGCCATGCAGGTCCAATTTCCCCTCGGGCCGCAGTTTGCCCGCCCGCATCCGTTTGTGCGCCTTGGCATCCATGCGCAGCGGTGCGCCATTCACCTGATCCGAAAGCGACGGGGCGAGCGCACTGCTCGACGTTTTGGACCGGGCGCGGGTGCCCATCTCGAACGGAGCAATCGGGTCGGGCGTTTTCGCCGTGGGCCTGGGCGTGGTCTGCGGTACGGGTGCCTTGTCGCGGCGCACGGGATGCAGCGGATCCGCGGTACGGGAATAACGCGACCAGATATCCCGGTCTTCCGGAGTCAGGCCCCGCCGTTTCATCGCGGCAGCAACGGAATAAACCGCCCCGGATGGTTCAGCCGTCCCGCCGCCAGCCCCGCCGCATCACCTGTTCCGAAGAACAGGTCCGCCCGGCCCGGCCCTATGATCGCCGACCCTGTGTCCTGCGCGATACACAGCCGGGCATGGCCATCGGTCTCGATCCAGACCGGGGTGCCCAGCGGGGTATGCACCGGATCGACGGCAAGACTGCGCAGCGGGGTTACGGGGCAAAGCGTACCCAGCGGTCCCTGCCCTGACGGTGCATCCATCTTGCGGAACATGATGTAGCTGGGGTTTTCATTCATTACCGCCCGACCCCGCGCGGGATCGGCGCGCAGCCAGTCTTTCAAAGCCTCGGCCGTTATGTTCGGGCCGAAGATGCCGCGGTCGCTCAGCAGCTTGCCAACGGACCGATAAGGATGCCCGTTCGATCCGGAATAACCGACCCGCAACGTCCCACCGTCAGGCAGGCGCAACAGGCCCGACCCCTGCACCTGAAGAAAGAACCGGTCCACCTCGTCTCGCAGCCACGCAATTTCGCCGCCCTGTAACATCGGGAGGATCGTTGCGCGGGGTGCAGACGCTCCAGTCGGCGGCATGGCATGGATCGGAACGGGAAATGCGTCCGAAGGAGTCAGCGCAGCATCCAGTTCAGGTTCATAGTAGCCTGTAAAATGTCCGGCGATCGGCTCTCCCGGTTGAAAACGGGTCTCGAAAAAGCTTCTCGCATCGCCATCGACTGTCGCGGGGTTCAGGCGCAACGCCTCCAGTGCATCTTCCAGATCATCCTCGGCCCAACCCGGCAGATCGACAAAGCAAAGCCGCCCCGTTTCGGGGGCGGCCCTGGTCGGGTCGGTCCGGAACACCTCAGTCCCCCGTCGCGACCAGCTTCCAGTTCGGGTCGCCGGTGCCCAGCTTGCGGGCAAAGGTCCAGACGTCGCGCTGTTTCTTGATTTCGTTCGGATTGCCTTCGACGATGGTACCCTCTTCGTCTCGCACGACGCTGGTCAACTCGGCCACGAACCGCAGGGTGATCTGCCCCTCGTTCGTGTCGCGGTCGATCTCCGCAGACCGAACTGAGGTTTCTCGCACACCAATGAAATTGGCCTCGACCTTCAGGCCCTTGTCTTCGCGGTCGGATATACCAGCCAGAAAGGCTTCATAGACATCTTCAGACAGGAACGGCTGCACCTCGGACAGGTCGCCGTTCTCAAATGCCATCAGAATCATTTCATAGGCCTGTCGCGCACCGCTGACGAACTCGGTAACACTGAACCCCGGCTCAACCAGCTTCATCGCGGCCAGCGCCTTGGCGCTGTCGGTGCCGTCGTCGACGTGATCGGTAATGTCGCGATCAGGCCCACCTTCGATAACTTCGAAATCACGGCGCACATCGTTCGACCGCGCCGGATCGATCGCGGTGGGCTTTTCAAAGCCGGTGCGGGTGCCCAGCACGTTCTTCAGACGGATCACCAGAAACAGGGCAATCGCCGCAAGGACAAGAAGTTGTATCACGGCGTCGTTCATCCTTTTCTCCGGCACACACTCGGACTTGGTATCTCGCGCCTTCTACATATGTAAGGCCTCAGGCGGGTCAAGGAAAGCAATCCCCCGAAATGAGAGGCGAAACCATGTGGCTGCTGGCAATTTTTATCGTCGTTCCGATCATCGAGATCGCGCTGTTTATTCAGGTGGGCGGCTGGCTTGGCCTTTGGCCGACCCTCGCCATCGTGGTTCTGACCGCGATTTTGGGCACAACGCTGGTCAAGCGGCAGGGGCTGGCCGCATTGGCGCAAGTGCAGGCCTCGCTCAACGAATTGACCGATCCGACGCGCGCGCTGGCACATGGTGCCATGATTCTGGCCTCGGGCCTTCTGTTGCTGACACCGGGTTTCTTCACCGACGCGATAGGCTTTGCTCTGCTGATACCGGCCGTGCGGGATTTTGTGATGCGGCAGGTTCGCGCGCGCATCAAAGTGCAGTCCTTTTCCGTCGGCACCGACCTGCACAGCAGGTCGCCCACCGCTGACAATGACGTTGTCGAGGGGGATTATGTCGAAGTTCCCCGCAGGGACGGCCCGTCCGGATGGACCAGAGAATAACAGGAGTGAGTCGGGCAGGCTCCGGTTGTGACGCTCCAGCCCCTCTGGTAGCTGAGGGCAACGCTTCTACACCGAGGATTTCGCCAGATGGCCGACGAAGAAAAGACTACGACCGACGCTGCCGCCCCGACTGACGCGGCCTCCACGAACGGAGCCGCACAGCCCCAGCAAATGCCGCAGATGCAGGTCCTGGGTCAGTTCATCCGGGATTTGTCGTTTGAAAACATCGCCGTCCAGAAGGGTCAGGCGATGGAAGGACAGCCGGACATCAATGTTCAGGTTGGTCTGGAGGCCAAGAAGCGCACCACAGAAGGTCAGTACGAAGTCGCGGTGAAATTGAACGTCACGGCAAAGGTGAAGGGCGGGACCGACCCGATCTTCGCGCTGGAGCTGGACTATGCCGGTGTCTTCCAGATCGCCAATGTGCCCGACAACCAGATGCATCCCTATCTGATGATCGAATGCCCGCGGATGCTGTTCCCTTTTCTGCGCCGGATCGTGTCTGACGTGTCGCGCGATGGGGGGTTTCCGCCGCTCAACCTCGAAAATATCGACTTCGTGGCGCTGTATCGCAACGAATTGACGCGCCGGGTCCAGGCCGAGGCCGCACAGGTCAAACCGTCCTGATCTATCCCCCGGTCTTCCAGATCGCGCCGTCGCCCAGTGTTTCGACAAATGCGGCATGGGCGGCGGCTTCTTCTTCGGTCAGACGCGATGGAAGCGGCTCCGGCCGGGGGCGTGGGGTCCAGTTGCCCTGTGCCGTGGACTGCCCTTCCTGCTGGCTGACCAGCGACATCGTCGGTTGCCGTCCGCCGATCAGTTCCAGATAGACTTCCGCAAGAATTTCGCTGTCGAGCAAAGCGCCGTGTTTTGTGCGTGCCGCGTTATCGACCCCGAACCGGCGGCACAAAGCATCCAGAGATGCAGGCGAGCCGGGAAATTTCGACCGTGCGATGGCCAGAGTGTCGATGGCCCGATCATAGGGCAGGCGTGGCAGGCCCATGCCGTCCAGTTCTGCGTTCAGGAATTTCATGTCGAATGCGGCGTTATGAATGACCAGCCTGGCGTCACCGATAAAATCTATGAACGCCTGCCCGACCTGCTTGAAGACGGGAAAATCCTTCAGGAAATCATCCCCCAGCCCATGCACCTGAAACGCGCCGTCGGGCATGGACCGCTCGGGGTTGATATATTGGTGATACTCCTTGCCGGTGCGAACGTGGTTGATCAGCTCGATCGCACCGATTTCAACGATGCGATCACCCGATTCAGGTTCGAACCCGGTGGTTTCGGTGTCGAGGACGATTTCCCTCATGTCAGCTCCGCTACGATATCGGTGACGGCATCGCGCGCCGTCTGCATGTCAGTCGTCGGAATGATGTAATCGGCACGCGCCCGTTTGTCAGCATCCGGCACCTGCCGCGCCAGGATCGCGTCAAATTCTGAAGCCGTCATCGTCCCCCGTTCCAGCACACGAGCGCGCTGTATTTCCGGCGGGACAGTGACCACGGCGATGCGATCAACGGTCGCATCGGCGCCGGTCTCGAACAAGAGCGGGATATCGAGGACAAGCAGCGGTGCCTGGGTCTTCAGGAATTCCGCGCGGTCCTGGGCGACAAGAGGGTGAACAACCGCCTCGATCTTCGTCAGGGCGCCCGTATCGGCGGCGACGATGGCGCGCATCACGGTGCGGTCGATGGCACCGTCACGCAAAGCATCGGGAAACAGGGCCAGGATCGGTTCCACCGCCGCCCCACCCTTTGCATAGAGACGATGCACGGTCGCATCAGCGTCCCATACCGGCACACCAAGATCGCGAAACATCTGCGCCGTCGTGGATTTTCCCATCCCGATGGAGCCGGTCAGGCCAAGGATCACGCCAGCACCGCAGCACGCAACTCGTCATCCACATCTGGCACGACGCCAAACCATTCCGTGAATCCTGGAACGGCCTGGTGCAGCAGCATCCCCAGACCCTCGACCACAGTGGCGCCACGGTCCTGAGCATCTTTCAACAGCGGCGTCATGAGAGGCGTGTAGACGATATCGGACACGGTGGTGTCGGCGTGCAGTGCAGCCAGGTCGAGCACCAAAGGCGGCTGGCCAGTCATTCCCAGGCTGGTGGTGTTTACCAGCAACCCGTGATCCGCCAGCGCCGGGCTGGCCATCTCCCACGGCATGGTCCGCACCCGTCGGTCGAACAAATCCGCCAGCGTTTCTGCCCGCGCGGCCGTCCGGTTTACGATGGTCACCCGCGGCACACCTTCGTTCAGCAGTGCGGCAATGATTCCCCGCGCTGCGCCCCCTGCCCCCAATACCAGTGCAGGCGCATTCACCTGCCACACCGGGGCCTGTTGTCGCAGATTGGCAATGAACCCGATGCCATCGGTATTATCCGCAAGAATGCGCCCGTCACGGAAGGTCAGCGTATTCGCCGCCTCGACCTCACGGGCCCGCTCGGTGACATCGTTGGCCAGGCGAAACACCGCTTCCTTATGGGGAATGGTCACGTTCAACCCCTGAAACCCCAGTTTCGGAAGTGTCTCCAGCGTCTGGCTCAACATGTCGCGCGTTACGTGCAGAGGCACATAATGTCCGTCGATTTCATACCGACGCAACCAATGGCCATGCAGACGAGGCGAGCGGCTTTGAGCAATCGGGTCGCCGATGACCCCGGCCAGACATGTCATGCGTCGAGTTTACCACGTGTGATCAGGAAATCGAGCAGTGGCAGCAGCGGCAATCCCAGCACCGCGAAATAATCACCGTCGACCCGGTGGAACAGCCGCGCTCCTTCACCTTCGAGTGCGTAGCTTCCAGCGGAATTTCGGATCGTGTCCCAGTTTCGCTCGACATAGCCCGTGACATATCCCGGCGTCACCTTTCGCATTGTCATCCTGACAGTGGCGACATGCCGCCAGATCGGCTCGCCATCTTCGACGATCACGGCTGCGGACAAGAGGTTGTGCGTTTTACCTGAAAGCATCGTCAGTTGCGCTTTGGCTTCCTGAGGCGATGCAGGCTTGGACATCAGCGCACCGTCATGGTCCAGAACCTGATCGCAGCCAAGGATGAAGCCCGGCGCGCGAATCCTGAGCGCCTTCATCTCGGCCAGGGCATCGGCAATGTTCCGGGGTGGTTGGCCGTCGGCCAGAAGCGCGTCCTTCACGGCCACCTCATCCACGCGCGGCGGGCGCGACTCGAAAGGAATCGCGGCATTGCGCAGCAGATTCTGACGGGTGCGGGAGGTGGAAGCGAGAATCAGCACGGGGATAGATCCGGGGACAAAGGGGCGGATAAACCTGTCGGTAACCCTGTGACAGGATTGGACCCTGCACTGTCTGAGGACAAGTCGCCGGTTTCTCCGCCACTGTCGAGATCTTTTGCACGCGACCTGTCGGTTGGCCCGAGCTGTGAGGCCCGACGATTCCTCCCCTGCGATGTTCTGGGATCTCCCCAAAACGATACACACCGCCACTCACATGCATGGTTGCAAACTTGACAGCTTATCCACCGGATTGTCTGTCGCCGCAGATCGGAATACCGATCTGTGGACTGTGTTGTGCGGAGAATTTAATCCCCGATATCCACTGCCCCTACATACAACATCATCCTTTTTTCTTTCTTTCTTATTGTTAGGAAGTAAGGCGAAAGGCGGGACCGATGAACGATCTGTATCTGTGGTTGAAGGCGGGGCATGTCATTTCGGTGATCGCCTGGATGGCGGGGATTTTCTATCTACCGAGATTGTTCGTCTATCATGTCGAACAACGGGACGCAGTGCCGCAGATGATCCCGGTGCTGGAGGTGATGGAACGCCGTCTGCTGCAGGCGATAATGACTCCGGCGATGATTGCGACATGGGTCTTCGGCCTGTCCATCGTCGGAATGGGCGGCGTCGATTGGGGCGAGGTCTGGCCCTGGATCAAGGCGATCAGCATAATCGGGATGACCATATTTCACATGTGGTGTGGGGGGCAGCGCAAGGCGTTGGCGGCGGGGACGGCAGCGGCCACCGGGCGGAGTTACCGGTTGATGAACGAAGTACCGACGGTTCTGATGATCATCATCGTTATTTCGGTTATCGTACGACCGTTCTGATTGACTTGGGGAGATCAGATGCCTAACTGGCTGCCAACGGTGGACCGTCCTGGTCCGGTTACCGATTTCCCGAAGACCAATACGGCTGCACCCTTTGGGTCGCTATGCCCTTCCGCTGCGGAGCTTTGCCATGCGCGATGACGACATCCTCGACGATACCCGTCCCGAAGACGATAACGACGGACCGCCCGAGCAACTGAACCTGCGTGACCTCAAAGCTATGTCACCCAAGGCGCTGGTCGATATGGCGGAAGAGCTTGAGATTGAAAACGCCTCGACTATGCGCAAGGGTGAGATGATGTTCTCGATCCTGCGGGAACGGGCAGACGAAGGATGGGAAATTTCCGGTGAAGGTGTGCTGGAAGTCTTGCAGGACGGCTTCGGCTTCCTGCGGTCGCCCGAGGCAAATTATCTGTCAGGCCCGGACGATATTTACGTGTCGCCTGACGTAATCCGGAAGCATTCGCTTCGAACTGGCGATACTGTCGATGGCATCATCCAGGCGCCCGACGAGAATGAACGATATTTCGCCCTGACCAAAGTGGTGAAGATCAACTTTGCCGATCCGGAAATGGCCAAGCACAAGGTCAGCTTTGATAACCTGACACCGCTATATCCCGATGAGCGGTTCCAGATGGAAATCGAGGACCCTACCATCAAAGACCGATCCGCCCGGATCATTGACCTGGTTGCGCCTATCGGAAAAGGTCAGCGTTCTCTGATAGTTGCGCCACCCCGGACAGGTAAGACCGTGCTGTTGCAGAACATCGCAAAGTCGATCGAAACGAACCATCCGGAGTGTTATCTGATGGTTCTGCTGATCGACGAACGGCCCGAGGAAGTCACAGACATGCAACGGTCGGTGAAGGGGGAAGTCATCTCCTCGACGTTCGACGAACCGGCAACGCGGCATGTCGCGGTCAGTGAAATGGTGATCGAGAAAGCCAAGCGTCTGGTCGAACACAAGCGGGATGTGGTGATTCTGCTGGATTCGATCACTCGGTTGGGCCGGGCTTTTAACACGGTTGTACCATCTTCGGGCAAGGTGTTGACGGGTGGTGTCGATGCGAATGCCCTGCAGCGGCCGAAACGGTTTTTCGGCGCGGCGCGGAACATCGAAGAAGGCGGATCGCTGACGATCATCGCAACAGCACTGATTGATACAGGCAGCCGGATGGACGAAGTGATCTTCGAAGAATTCAAGGGCACCGGCAACAGCGAGATCGTTCTGGACCGCAAGGTCGCCGACAAGCGTGTTTTCCCGGCGATGGACATCCTGAAATCGGGCACACGAAAAGAAGAGCTGCTGGTCGATCCCAAGAACCTGCAGAAAACCTTCGTGTTGAGGCGGATTCTGAATCCGATGGGCACGACTGATGCGATTGAATTTCTCATCGGAAAATTCAAACAGACGAAGACCAACGCGGATTTCTTCGACTCTATGAACTCCTGATCCAAGGTGACCGGGGCCGGAGATACGATCTTTGCCCTGGCCACGGCGCAGGGCAAGGCGGGAGTCGCGATTGTGCGGATTTCCGGGCCGGAATGCTGCGCTGCGCTGACGGCAATGGGCGTGTCACCACCTGTACCAAGGTCCAGCCGCCTCGCTACATTACGAGATTCCGAGGGCGATATTCTGGATCAGGCGCTTGTCCTGTTTTTTGAACGTGGTGCAAGCTTTACCGGCGAAGATGTCATCGAACTGCATCTTCATGGGAGTGTCGCCGTCGTACGCGCGGTTCTGATGGAGTTGGAGCGGATGCCACCGCTTCGCATGGCGGAACCGGGAGAATTCACGCGCCGTGCCCTTATGAATGGAAGGCTGGACCTGACCCAAGTTCAAGGTCTTGCGGATGTCATTGATGCGGAGACGGAAGGGCAGCGACGTCATGCTATGCGTGTTCTGGACGGCGAAGTATCACGTCGGGTCGAAGGGTGGCGACGAGATTTGTTGCGGGCCATCGCTCTGGTTGAAGCGACGATCGACTTTGCTGACGAGGATGTACCTGAGGATGTTTCCCGTGAAGTTTCGATGCTTCTTTCCGGAGTGATTGAGAGCGTTTCAGCCGAACTTGAAACTGTGAGATCGGTGGCGCGATTGAAGACAGGATTCGAGGTGGCATTGGTGGGAGAGCCAAATGCTGGAAAATCGTCACTTTTGAATGCCCTGAGCAATTCAGATGCTGCTATCGTGACTGCAGTAGCCGGAACAACACGTGATATTGTAGAAGTTAGGTGTGATATCAATGGTTTGCCTGTGACGCTGTTAGATACGGCCGGGCTTAGAGAAACATCAGATGAAGTTGAACTGATTGGCGTAAACAGGGCTATCACTCGCGCAAAATCTGCAGATTTGCGCATTTTCCTGTATGAGCAAGCAACTCCTCCGACCTGGGATGTACCTGTCTTGGATCAGGACATAGTGATCCGATCCAAGGGTGATCTGAATGGCGATGCCAACGCTATATCTGTCAGTACCGGAGCGGGTATACCGGGGCTGCTTTTGTGCATAGGCACCATACTTTCTGAACGGATTCCTGATGCCGGATTAATATCCCGCGAGCGCGATCGGGCGTCACTTGATGTGGCACTCTCGATCATGGTCGAAGTACAGGCAAAGATGTCTGATGCTGAACCTGAATTGGTGTCATTGTCCTTGCGAGATTCCGCAAGTGCACTATCCGAAATTATCGGCGGGGTTGATATTGACGAAATTTTAGATGAAGTCTTTTCTTCTTTCTGCATAGGTAAATAAGGTTGTTTCACGTGAAACATCAGGACTATGACATCGTCGTCATTGGAGGCGGTCACGCAGGATGCGAGGCTGCTTGCGTCGGCGCGCGTATGGGCTGTTCAGTGGCACTGGTGTCGTTCAAAGTTGATGACCTGGGAATAATGTCCTGCAACCCGGCAATTGGTGGGCTAGGCAAGGGTCACCTGGTTCGTGAAATCGACGCTATGGATGGTGTGATGGGACGCGTTGCCGACCGCGCGGCGATCCAATTCCGACTTTTGAATCGTCGCAAGGGTCCCGCGGTGCAAGGTCCGCGGGTCCAGGCGGACCGAGCATTGTATCAAAGTGTCATGCGCGAAGAAATCGAGTCACACCCAAACCTGACATTTGTCGAAGGTGAAGTGACGGCGCTAATATTTGAAGATGGGAAAAAGGCGCGTGGGGTCATTTTAGCGAATGGCGCAAGGATAACGTCGGATGCATTGATTCTGACGACCGGCACATTTCTCAAAGGCCTTATCCATATTGGGGATCGTAAGATCATAGGTGGCCGTATGAATGCCAAGGCATCGACGCGCCTTGCGGATCAAATCATTGATCTTGGGATTGAATTGGGCCGTTTGAAAACCGGGACGCCGCCGCGTCTTCGGGGAAGTACAATCCGATGGGATGTGTTGGCACGCCAGGATGGCGATGACGATCCGGAAATGTTTTCTTTTCTGCACGACAGGCCATTTGTACAGCAGATTTCTTGCGCCATCACTCACACAAACGAGCGAACCCACGATATCATCCGCGACAATCTTGAAAAATCAGCGATGTATGGTGGAATGATCGATGGAACCGGTCCTCGTTATTGTCCATCGATCGAGGATAAAATCGTCCGGTTTTCTGAAAAGTCATCTCATCAGATTTTTCTCGAGCCAGAAGGACTTTCGACAGATCTGGTCTATCCTAACGGTATTTCGACGTCTCTTCCCGAAGATGTTCAGCAAGATTACGTTCATACAATTGAGGGCCTTGAACGAGCGGAGATTTCGCAAGTCGGTTATGCAATTGAATATGATTACGTTGATCCACGTTGCCTGACGTCAGGATTGATGATGCGGTCAATGGATGGGCTTTACCTGGCGGGTCAGATTAATGGAACGACTGGATATGAGGAGGCAGCCGCGCAGGGTCTCGTTGCTGGTCTGAACGCTGCTCTGCAAGCTTCCGGTAAATCTGGTGTAACTTTTTCTCGGTCGGAAAGTTATATCGGTGTCATGATCGATGATCTCACGACAAAAGGCGTATCCGAGCCATATCGGATGTTCACTTCACGTGCAGAATACCGACTCTCGCTGCGTGCTGATAATGCGGATCAACGCCTTACGCCATTTGGTCGTGAGATAGGCTGCATTTCCGATCGCCGCTGGGCGCATTTTTCGCAGAAGCGTGATGCGATAGACCATTGCGCTAATGTACTGAAAGAAAAATCCATTTCCAGTGCAAGATTGTCTGCCGCGGGGTTCAATATTCGATCGGGCGGCCCAGCAAAGTCAGGATACGAAGCTCTGGGGCTTGGTTCTGATCTATTGCCGCTGCTTGAAAATATCGTCCCGGAACTGGATGAGCATAGTTCTAAAACTAAGCTTCAAGTGGCGAGAGATGCGCTTTATGCAAATTATACTGTGCGTCAAAATCGAGAAATTCAAGCTCTGAAGGCTGGAGAAGGCGTTTTGATTCCGTGTGATATGGACTATGCAGCCATCAACGGCCTATCGACAGAACTACTCGGAAAGCTTCTTAACGTGCGACCAGAAACTGTAGCTCAGGCCGGTCGGATCGAAGGGATGACACCTGCGGCCACTGTGGCGATTCTTGCGGCCGTGCGTCGACAAGAACGCCGTTCCGCGTGACGGATCATAGACAGCAAATTGTTTCACGTGAAACACAGGATGTTCTTGAGCAACTTGAAAACCTGGTTCGAAAATGGTCGCCACGCATCAACATAGTCTCCAAAGCAAGTCTGCGAGATCTTCGTAGGCGTCATATTGAAGATTCTCTCGAAATTGCTAACGCCCACCGACCCGAGACGGGACCATGGCTTGACATTGGTAGTGGGGGCGGCTTTCCCGGACTCGTGGTTGCCGCATGCATGGGGCATCAGATTGATGTCGTTTTGGTTGAAAGCGATGCTCGGAAGTGTGCCTTCCTGCATACTGTCCGGAGAGAGCTGGGCCTCAATGTGAGAATTATCAACGGACGCATCGAACGAATTCCGCCAATCAATGCTCATGTCATTAGCGCACGCGCGGTGGCATCATTGAGCACACTTTTTAATCTTGCGAAGCCGCATGCACATGAGAGCTGCCATTATCTATTCCCCAAGGGCCGAACATGGCGGGAAGAGGTTCTGGCGGCTCGCGAAGAATGGGTCTATGATTTGGATGTGCTGAATAGTCAGACCGATGAAGAGTCCGTCATTCTGCATGCCCAAAACCTGAATCGAGCATGATATGAAGGCGCGAATCATTAGTATCGCGAACCAGAAGGGTGGTGTCGGCAAGACGACAACTGCGATAAATCTGGGAGCCGCGCTCGCTATGCGCGGCCATCGCGTTCTGCTTGTCGACCTTGACCCGCAAGGAAATGCGTCCACTGGGCTAGGCGTTTCAAAGTCGGTTCGTGGACAAAGTACCTATGACCTAATTTTAGGCGAAGCGTCACCTCTCGACATCGCACTTGAGACAAGTGTCGAACATCTATGGATTATTCCAGCAACGATGGATCTGAGCTCCGCCGATACAGAGCTCATGAATAGTGCCAGACGTGTGATGCACCTTCGCAAAGCGCTGCGGCTGCGTGACGCTCCGTACGACTATATTCTCGTCGATTGTCCGCCGTCCCTTAACCTACTTACTTTAAATGCTTTTGTGGCTTCTGACACCGTGCTCGTCCCTTTACAGGCGGAGTTCTTCGCTCTGGAAGGTCTGTCACAGCTATTGCTGACAGTTCGGGAGGTCAGAAGCACAGCAAACGCTGATCTGCGGTTGGAGGGAATAGTTCTGACGATGTTTGACCGTCGCAACAATCTTTGTCTCCAAGTCGAGGAAGATGCGCGACAGAATCTTGGTGATCTGGTTTTCGAGACTAAAATTCCGCGAAATGTTCGTCTGAGTGAGGCGCCTAGCTATGCCATGCCAGTGTTGAACTATGACCCCACAAGTCGTGGCGCAATAGCCTATCGGAGTCTTGCGTCAGAACTTATTAATAAAAATCAAATGGTTGAGGGGCTTGATGTCTGACGCACCACAAAAACGAGCAATGCGGCGTGGCTTGTCGGCATTGATGGCTGACGTTGGCGTTTCGGCTTCGGATATGGCCATGCAAACCATATCGAGCGAAGCTTTCGTCCCGATCGAAAAAATACATCCGAATCCGGATCAGCCTCGGCGCACGTTTGATGAGGAAGATCTGTCTGACCTGGCTGCCTCGATTTCCCAAAAAGGCATTCTCCAACCGCTGATCGTTCGCCCTGATCCTAAAGTGTCCGGCGATTACCAGATTGTTGCGGGAGAGCGACGCTGGCGGGCGGCGCAGCGGGCCGGGCTGCACGAGGTTCCTGTCATCCAGCGGGATCTGGACGACATTGAAGTGCTGGAAATCGCTATCATAGAGAACATTCAGCGGGCCGATCTGAACGCAATCGAGGAGGCGTTAGGCTTTCGGCAGCTAATGGAGAAGTTCGGCCACACGCAGGAACAGCTAGGCACGGTTCTTGGCAAATCGCGCAGTCACATCGCAAATCTGATGCGCCTTCTCAAACTACCGGACGCAGTTCAAGATCTTCTGCGGCAAGGTACATTATCCGTTGGGCATGCCCGCGCCCTGATCAACGCGCCGAATCCGGAAGCTTTGGCCCGCCAGGTGGTGAATGGCGGTCTTTCCGTCCGCGAGACCGAACGTCTTGCGCGCGGTGCGTCCGAGCCAAAGGGCAAGCGAGCCACCGCTGCATCCCCGGCGGAGAAAGACGCGGATACGCGCGCCCTGGAAGGTGATCTTGCTGCTGCGTTGGGTCTCGGCGTGTCCATCGATCATGCGAGTGGTGAAGAGGGCGGCCGCCTTTCAATCCGCTATCGGTCCTTGGAGCAACTGGACAGGCTTTGCGCCTTGCTGTCGTCAGGGATCGACCGCGACGATCTTCCGTAAGACGGCGTTCAACAGCAAAGCACCGCTTTCGGTCGTTTTGAGCCATCCGTCGTGCAGCTGCAAATGGCCATCCCCGACCATTTCCGCCAGTCCTGCCGGGTCGAGGCGTCCGCCGATGCGGTCCAGGTGGGCCAGATCCATACCCTCCCGCGTCCGCAGGCCCATCAGGACATATTCATCGGAAATATCGGTCTGCGGAAGGATATTCATCGCTTTGTTGCCGGTCCCGACCTTTTCGGATTGCACCAGCCAGGCCTGCGGCATTTTCTCGGCCACGGTCGACCATCTGCCGTCGAACAAAGACAGGCGCCCATGTGCGCCTGGCCCGATGCCGACCCAGTCGCCCCCTCGCCAATAGATCAGATTGTGCCGACATTCCCGACCCGGTCGAGAATGATTGGAGGTCTCGTATCTCGGCAAACCAGCGGCACCGCAGAGATCCTGCGTCAGATTATATAAATCGACGGAAAGGTCTTCGTCGGGCAATCCAGTAAGTCCCCCGGCGGCATACCGGGCAGAAAAGGCCGTGCCGTCCTCGATCGTCAGCTGATAAAGCGAAAGGTGTTCACCCGCGATCTTCAGGGCAGCCGTCAATTCAGTTTGCCAATCGGCAAGCGCCTGACCTTGCCGCGCATAGATCAGGTCGAAGGACACTCGATCGGTCAGGTCGCGGGCAATGTCGAAGGCGCGCCGTCCCTCGGCCACAGTATGGAGGCGGCCCAGAGCGCGCAGGTCATCGTTCTTCAACGCCTGAAGCCCGACAGAAAATCGATTTACGCCTCCATCCACATATCCCGCAAACCGCGCGGCATCGACAGATGTGGGGTTTGCCTCCAGCGTGATTTCCAGATCGTTCGCAGGGGTCCAATGTCGCCGCGCAGCGTCGATCAGCGCGGCGACTGTATCGGGCGGCATCATTGAGGGCGTTCCACCCCCGAAGAAAATCGAGGTCAGGACGCGGCCTTCCGTTTTACCGGCCCAGTGGGCCAGATCCCGGAGCAGCGCGTCGCGCCACCTTGCCTGGTCGACCATGGTCGTGACGTGACTGTTAAAGTCGCAATAGGGGCACTTCGCCGCGCAGAATGGCCAATGAATATAAAGACCGAACCCGGCTCTTTGCCAGTTCTCGGTCATTCGTCCAGCGATCCAGCTGTGGTGCCCCCGAAGCAGCCCGCCATCTTGCGCAAGGCGACAGCCCGGTGGCTGATGGTATTCTTCCTTTCAGCCGACATCTCGCCCAGAGTCTGATCGAGTCCATCGGGCAAAAAGATCGGGTCGTAGCCGTGGCCTTCCGCGCCGCGCATCGGCCAGACAATTCGCCCGTTCAGGTGACCTTCGAAGATTTCCTCATGCCCATCTGGCCACATCAACAAGAGCGTAGCGCAAAACCGGGCGTTGCGCGGCTCGGGCGCGGCTTTCGCTTCCAATTCTGTCCAGGCACGGGTCATGGCCAGCTTGAAATCGCGACCGGTCCCGGTTTCAGCCCAATCGGCAGTACGTACGCCCGGAGCACCGCCCAGCGCAGCGATCTCGATCCCCGAATCGTCTGCCAATGCGGGCAGGCCGGTCGCATCGACGGCGGCCTTCGCCTTTATGCGCGCATTGCCGACGAAAGTTTCCTCGGTCTCCTCCGGCTCTGGCAGGTTGAAATCTGTGTTCGATCGACAGGCGATACCCAACGGGGCCAACAGCGTCTGAAACTCCGCCAGTTTGCCTGCGTTGTGAGTCGCAATCAGAAGTTCATTGCCTTCGAACCGTCTCACGCGGTGGCGGCTTTCTGCGCGGCAACCAATTCGGCCACACCCTTGTCGGCAAGGGCCATCAGTTCACCAAACTGATCCTTGCTGAAGGTTGCGCCCTCGGCACTGGCCTGCAGTTCGATCATCTGACCGTCGCCGGTCATGACGAAATTGCCATCCGTCCCGGCTTCGGAATCCTCAGGGTAGTCGAGGTCCAGAATCGATTGCCCGGCATAGATGCCGCAGCTGACGGCGGCGACGTGATCGATGATCGGATCGGTGACGATATCGCCGGCTTTCATAAGCTTGTTGATCGCCAGACGCAGGGCGACCCAACCGCCGGTGATCGACGCACACCTTGTCCCGCCATCGGCCTGTATGACGTCGCAATCAATGGTGATCTGTCTCTCGCCAAGGGCATTCCGGTCAATTCCAGCACGCAGCGACCGCCCGATCAGACGCTGAATTTCCTGCGTCCGCCCCGATTGCTTGCCTGTTGTGGCCTCACGCCGCATCCGAGTTGTAGTGGCTCGCGGCAGCATGCCGTATTCTGCAGTCACCCAGCCCTGCCCGGTGTTGCGCAGGAAGGGCGGCACACGTTCTTCCAGTGACGCCGTGCACAGCACATGCGTGTTGCCGCAACGGATCATGCAAGACCCCTCGGCGTGCATGGTGACGTCCGTGTCGATGAAAATATCTCGCATCTGATCGAGGGCTCGTCCCGAGGGTCGCATCATATTTCTCCTGATCTGGGTTGCGTCCGACATGCCTCTGCCTCGGAACAGGTGCAACCCTGCGATTGACCCTGGGCCTGGGGTTGCATACATCCCGGACGCCCCTTCAAAGAAAGCGTCATGAATTCCAACGCCCAGACCCTGTCTGAAATGAACGACCGATCACGCGAAGTATTCCGCCGCGTCGTCGAGGGCTATCTGGGCACCGGCGACCCGGTTGGCAGCCGCACCCTGACCCGTGCGATGAGCGAGCAGGTTTCTGCCGCCACGATCCGCAATGTCATGCAGGATCTGGAAATTCTGGGTCTGTTGCAGGCCCCGCACATCAGCGCCGGTCGCATTCCTACCCAGGCGGGTCTTCGAATGTTCGTCGATGGCCTGTTGGAGGCGCATCTGGGTGATGACGACCGCGACCGGATCGAAGCGAGTGTCGGGACCTCGGAAGACGACGTGACCGCGATGATGGACCGTGTTGGAAGCGCGCTGTCGGGTATCACCAAAGGCGCATCGCTGGTTCTGGCCCCCAAGCGCGAAGCTCCGATCAAGCATATCGAGTTCGTCTCACTTGCTCCCGACCGTGCACTGGTTGTGCTGGTCTTTGCGGATGGACACGTCGAGAACCGCATTTTTGTGCCGCCCGCCGGGCAGACGCCCAGTTCGATACGCGAGGCAGCGAATCTTTTGAACGCCCTGATCGAGGGGCGCACGATTTCCGATCTGCAAAACCTGATGCAGCGGGAAGTCAACGAGCGGCGGCGTGAAATCGATGTGTTGGCGCACGACCTGATTGAAAAGGGCCTGGCTGCCTGGGAGAACGAGGGCGAGCGATCGGAACGCCTGATCGTGCGGGGCCGGTCGCATCTGCTGGAACACGGCGGCGATGACGAGCAGTTGGAACGTATTCGTACCCTGTTCGACGATCTTGAGCGCAAGCGCGACATCACTGAATTTCTGTCTTTGACGGAAGATGGCGAAGGTGTGCGCATTTTCATCGGGTCTGAGAACAAACTCTTCTCACTTTCCGGTTCATCTCTGGTTGTTTCACCCTATATGAACGCGGATCGCAAAATCGTGGGCGCGGTCGGCGTGATCGGCCCAACCCGCCTGAATTACGGTCGGATCGTTCCGATCGTGGACTACACAGCACAGTTGGTCGGACGCATGTTGTCCGGTCCCAAACGATAACTCGCAAGAGGTTTAAGAATGGCCGAGCCGAAGGAAGACGCGTTCCTCGACGATCCCGAAATGATGGAAGAGGAGTTCGATCTCGATGCCGCAATGGAGGAAGAGCCGGAGGCTGCGCCCAAATCGGGTCGCGCCACGGTCGAGGCTATTGTTGCAGAACGGGACGAAATACACGATCGACTGATGCGTGCGCTGGCCGAGGCCGAAAACGTGCGCAAGCGTGCCGCCCGCGACAAGGTCGAGGCCGAACAATACGGCTCCTCCCGTCTGGCACGGGACATGCTGCCGATCTACGACAATTTGCGTCGCGCATTGGATGCCGCCGGAGAAGCGGAGGATGGTGTGATCGAAGGCGTGAAACTGACGCTGAAAGAAGTATTGAATGTGTTCAACAAGCACGGCGTTACCCTGATTGCTCCCGAAGTGGGTGACAAGTTCGACCCGCAAATCCATCAGGCGATGTTCGAGGCACCCCTGCCCGGCACCAAGGCCGGCGAGATCATTCAGATCGCCGCCGAGGGGTTCATGCTACATGATCGCCTGCTCAGGCCAGCGCAGGTCGGAGTGTCATCCACCCCGGTATAGGTCAGCCGTCGGCCAGTCGTTTTAGCTCATACAGAAGATCGAGCGCCTCTTTCGGCGTCAGCTCGTCTGGAAGTACATCGCGCAGCCGGTCCTCGGCCGCGCTTTTCGCTTTCGGTGCGGGTGCGGGGGCAGGTGTCGCGGAAAAGAGCGGCAGATCATCAATCAACGCACGGGGATTCGCTCCCCCTGCCCGCTCCCCCTCCTCCAGTGCCTGCAACACGTCGCGTGCGCGGGCAACGACTGCTTCTGGAAGGCCCGCCAGCTTCGCGACCTGCACACCATAAGACCGGTCCGCGGCCCCGTCCCGCACTTCGTGCAGAAAAATCACTTCGCCGTCCCATTCGCGCACCGCGACGGTGGCATTCTCAACCCCCGACAGCTTGCCCGACAACGCCGTCATCTCGTGGTAATGCGTGGCAAACAAGGCGCGGCAGCGATTCACGTCGTGCAGATGCTCCATGGTGGCCCAGGCAATGGACAGGCCATCATACGTGGCGGTTCCGCGTCCGATTTCATCCAGAATGACGAAGCTGCGTTCGTCGGCCTGATTCAAGATCGCCGCCGTTTCGACCATCTCGACCATGAACGTGGAGCGCCCCCGCGCCAAATCGTCAGACGCGCCGACACGACTGAACAATTGGCTGACGATACCGATATGTGCTGCGTCTGCGGGCACGAAACTACCCATCTGGGACAGCACTGCGATCAGGGCATTCTGCCGCAGCCACGTCGACTTGCCTGCCATGTTCGGTCCGGTGAGCAGGCGGATTGCTGCGCCGTTCTCGGCGGTCAGGCGTGTGTCATTGGCTACGAACGGTGCGCCATCGCGTTTGAGGGCGCGTTCCACCACAGGGTGGCGACCAGCGTCGATATCGAAGGCTCGGCTGCTATCGACCCTCGGACGTGTCCAGCTTTCGCCCCGTGCCAGATCGGCCAAAGCGGTTGCGACGTCCAGTTCGGCCAATGTACGGGCAACTCCGAAAATCGCGTTGGATGCAGTTAGAACACGCGCACACAATTCGGCGAAGATGCGGTCCTCTATGCTTTGTGCCCGCCCGCCCGCATTCAGAATTTTAGTCTCTAACTCGGACAATTCGACGGTCGTGAACCGCACCTGATTGGCCGTCGTCTGTCTATGGATAAACCGCTCGTCGGCGCGCATCTTGTCGGCATGCGTCGCAGTCGCTTCGATGAAATACCCCAGTACATTATTATGTTTGACCTTGAGCGAGGTGATCCCGGTCGCTTTGGCATACTCCGCCTGCAAGGCGGCAATGACACCGCGCCCTTCGTCGCGCAGCTTCCGGGCTTCGTCCAGATCGGCGTCATATCCGGGGGCGATTACGCCACCGTCCCGCAAAAGCAGCGGCGGTTCGGTGGCCAGCGCGGCACTCAGCAGGGATAGCAGTGCGTCCTGCCCAATCATGTCCGAAATATCGAGGGGCAAATCAGTCTCTGATAAATAGGAAAACAACGCTTCCCCGGCCTCCAAACCACCGCGAACGGCCGCCAGATCGCGCGGCCCGCCTCGATCCAGAGACAGTCGCGACAGGGCGCGATCCATGTCTGGCGCATGTTGCAAGCGGCTACGGATATCGTTTCCCATGGCGTCATTCGTGACCGCCCAGCTCACCGCATCCAACCGCGCCTTTATAACCGCCTCGACCGTTGAAGGTGCGGATAGGCGCCGTTCCAGCAAACGCCCGCCGCCCGCAGTCACCGTCCGGTCGATAGCCCAGAGAAGCGATCCGTCTCGTCCTCCGCCTGCCCCGCGCGTCAACTCCAGGTTGCGTCGGGTGGCACCATCAATGGCCATCAATTCGGACGTGGCTTCGCGGCGCGGCGGGCGCATCAACGGCAGTTTGCCGCGCTGCGTGAGCTCGACATATTCGACGAGCGCACCCATCGCGCCAAGCTCCGCCCGGCTGAACGTCCCGAAGGCATCCAGTGATCCCACGTCAAACAAGGCTTTCAATCGCCCTTCAGCCGAACCTGAGTCGAATGCGCTGCGCCCCAGCGGTGTGACGGCGGCACCCTGCTCCTCGACTATGCCTTCGACGCCCGAGTTTTCGCCCAGCACCACCTCAGCAACACCCAGCCGCGCCAGATCCGGCCCTAACCGCACGCGCGGACACTCCGCGACATGGAACGCGCCCGTGGAGATATCGGCCCAGGCCAGCGCCCCTTTACCCCGCACTTCGCACCACGCGGCAAGGTAGTTATGGGCCCGTGCGTCCAGCAGTGTGTCTTCGGTTAACGTTCCGGGTGTGACAAGCCGCACGATGCCGCGCGCGACGATCGACTTGTACCCACGCTTTTTGGCGTCTTCCGGTGATTCGAGCTGTTCAGCGACCGCCACGCGAAAACTCTTTCTGATCAGTGTCATCAGATAATTTTCGGCGGAATGGACGGGTACGCCGCACATCGCGATGTCCTGCCCCAGATGTTGCCCGCGCTTGGTCAGTGCAATATCGAGTGCGGCGGACGCGGCGACTGCGTCATCGAAGAAAAGTTCGTAGAAATCGCCCATACGATAGAACAGTAACGCCTCGGGCGCTTCTGCCTTGATCGCGAGATATTGCGCCATCATCGGCGTGACTGACATGAAGGCCCCCTTGGTCGTCCAGGCAACCTATCTCCCTGCGCCGACCTCCGCTACACCATCTGAACCATGGGGAGGAACATCATGACCGGGCGCACAAAAATCACCGATGAGGAGGCGCTTGCCTACCATCTTGATCCCAGACCGGGAAAGATCGAGATCAATGCATCCACCGCGATGGCGACGCAACGCGATCTGTCGCTGGCTTATTCCCCCGGCGTCGCCGTCCCCTGTGAAGCAATCGCGAAAAGCCCGGCTTTGGCCTACGATTACACCACAAAGGGTAATCTGGTGGCGGTGATTTCCAACGGCACGGCCGTGCTAGGACTGGGCAATCTGGGCGCGCTGGCGTCGAAACCGGTAATGGAAGGCAAGGCGGTGCTGTTCAAACGCTTCGCCGATGTGAACTCGATCGATATCGAACTCGATACCGAAGACGTCGACGCCTTCGTGGCCGCCGTCAAGCTGATGGGCCCGTCGTTCGGCGGCATCAACCTCGAGGACATCAAGGCGCCCGAATGCTTCATGATCGAAAGCCAGCTGAAAGAGGCGATGGATATTCCCGTCTTCCACGACGATCAGCATGGCACCGCCGTGATCTGCGCCGCCGGGTTGATCAACGCGTTGCACATTTCCGGCAAGAAAATCGAAGACGTCAAGATTGTCCTGAACGGGGCCGGTGCGGCAGGAATCGCCTGCCTGGAGCTGCTCAAGACGATGGGTGCGCGACATGAGAATTGCGTAATGTGCGACACCAAAGGTGTGATCTGGCAGGGCCGGACCGAAGGAATGAACCAGTGGAAGTCGGCGCATGCGATCAAGACCGACTTACGCACGCTGGATCAGGCGATGAAAGGCGCAGATGTATTTCTGGGCGTTTCGGCCAAAGGTGCGGTTACACCTGAAATGGTCTCTGACATGGCGGAAAACCCTGTGATTTTCGCAATGGCGAACCCCCACCCCGAGATCACGCCCGAAGAGGCACATGCCGTCCGCCCCGACGCCATCGTGGCGACAGGACGCAGCGATTACCCCAACCAGGTCAACAATGTACTGGGCTTTCCCTATCTGTTCCGGGGTGCCTTGGACATCCACGCCCGCGCCATCAACGATGAGATGAAGATCGCATGCGCGGAGGCGCTGGCAGCCCTGGCCCGTGAAGACGTTCCGGATGAGGTTGCGATGGCCTATGGGCGTAAATTGTCCTTTGGCAGAGACTATATCATCCCCACGCCCTTCGATCCGCGATTGATCCATGTGATCCCGCCCGCCGTTGCGCGCGCTGGCATGGACACCGGCGTCGCACGGCGTCCGATTGTCGATATGGAGCGGTATACCCACGATCTGGCCGCACGGATGGACCCGACAGCGACTATCGTTCAGGGTATTTCCGCCCGTGCGCGCCAAGCTCAGGCCCGGATGATCTTTGCCGAGGGCGACGACCCCCGAGTGCTGCGCGCCGCCGTCGCCTATCAACGCAACGGATATGGCAAGGCTTTGATCGTCGGACGCGACGAGGATGTGCGGGCCAAGCTGGAGACGGCGGGCCTAGGAGATGCCGTTCGCGAGCTGGAGGTAATCAATGCGGCCAATACCCGCCATCTCGATCAATACAAGACATACCTCTATAAACGTCTGCAGCGCCAAGGCTTCGATGCGCAGGATATCCATCGTCTGGCCAGCAGGGATCGCCATGTCTTTGCGGCTTTGATGTTGGCGCACGAGCATGGTGACGGACTGGTCACCGGCGCAACCCGAAAATCGGCGCATGCAATTCGCCTTCTGGATCATGTGTTCGATATTCAGAACAACCCTCAGGCGGTTGGCATTACCGCGCTGCTGCATCGGGGCAGGATCGTTCTGATCGGCGATACGCTTGTCCATGAATGGCCCGAGCCTGAAGACCTCGCCACGATCGCCGAGGCGGGCGCGCGCGTTTCTCGTGGGCTTGGGATGGAACCGCGCGTGGCCTTCGTCAGTTTCTCTACCTTCGGATACCCAGTTAGCGAGCGCGCAGAAAAAATGAACCGCGCGCCTGCCGTTCTGGAAGCGCGTGGGGTCGATTTCGAGTTTGAGGGCGAAATGACTGTCGATGTCGCCCTGAACGCCGAAGTCGCGGCCAACTATCCATTTTCGCGTCTCACCGGACCGGCAAACGTCCTGGTGGTTCCGGCACGCCATTCGGCGTCGATTTCCGTCAAGCTGATGCAGGAAATGGCGGGAGCGACGGTCATCGGGCCGATCCTGACCGGAATTGACCGTCCGGTCCAGATCGCATCCACCGGCTCCACTTCGTCGGATATTCTGAACATGGCATTGCTGGCTGCCTGTCGAGTAGGCGGATGACCGGTGTTCATAAGTATTATGCTGCACCTGCACTTGATAATGCTGCATTGCGGCATATTTTTTGGCAGGGACGTCTGCAAAGACAAACACCTGTCAGGAGGCTTCGATGGCAGAGATGAAAACTATACTGGACCTAGTTCGTACTGGCCGTCTCGGGGACGCTACGGACAAGATCCAATCTCTTCTTCGCGGTTCCCCGACCGGAACGTTTCAGGAAGAGATGCCGATGCGGGATGTCACCCCCGTGTCACGCGCACTGCCTGATGGTGCCCCGTCTCCGAAGCCAAAGCGCGGCAAGGCGGTACGACCCAGACGGGCCGTAGCCGATACTGGCATGGTCCGCGAAACAGGACTGCTTCCTTACCGTCTCTTTTCGCCATCCACTCCATCCGACGACGCGCCACTGATCGTCATGCTGCACGGCTGCACCCAGACACCCGAAGATTTTGCCGCAGGTACCCGGATGAATGCCGCCGCCGAAGCCATTGGTGCGCACGTCATCTGGCCCGAGCAATCGCGCGCTGCGAACGCCAATGGCTGCTGGAACTGGTTCGAGCCGTATCATCAGGGTCGTGCCGGAGAGGCTGCGGCGATCGTGTCGGTCGTCGGCGACGTGCTTGCCCGGATCGGTGGAACCCGCAAGGTTCACGTTGCCGGATTGTCAGCCGGGGGCGCGATGGCCGCCATTCTGGGTGCGCATTATCCCGAAGTCTTCGCTTCGGTTGGCATCCACTCCGGTTTGCCGGTCGGGTCTGCGCAGGACGTGATGTCGGCTTTCGGTGCGATGCGATCCGGGGGCGATGCCGTGCTGCCACTGGCCGTTCCCGCCATCGTCTTCCATGGTACGGCAGACAGCACCGTCGCACCTGTCAATGGTGCTTCTTTCCTGCCGCCGGATATGACCGATGCCGACCGCAGCGAGGTCACTGCGAACGGGCGCCGTGTCACCGTCTCGCGCGCAGCCAAACGCGGTCAAACCCTGGCGACCGAGTTATGGCAGGTTGAGGGGTTGGGTCATGCGTGGTCGGGCGGTCACCACTCCGGCAGCTATGCCGACCCCGCCGGACCCGATGCAACGGCGGAGATGGTGCGGTTCTTCCGCGAAGCTTCGATCACCTAGAATATCAAAGAAGAAGGGCGCCCTGTTCCAAGGGTGCCCTTCGCCGTATCAAATTCGATGGCGCTACTGCGTCATTCCATCCCAGAAGCCTTTGACCTTTCGGAAAAAGCTGTCGCCCTGCGGATTGTTGTCGGCGTCGATCTTGTCAAACTCCTTCAACAGTTCCTTCTGGCGGGACGTCAGGTTGACCGGCGTCTCGATGGCCAGTTCTATCATCATGTCACCCGAGCCGCCGCCCCGCAACGCGGGCATCCCCTTGCTCCGAAGGCGCATCTGTCGCCCGGTCTGTGACCCGGCTGGCACTTTAACCCGGCTGCGTCCGCCATCGATGGTCGGCACCTCTACTTCGCCCCCAAGGGCCGCGGCGGTCATCGAGACCGGGACCGTACAATAGAGGTTCACACCGTCGCGCTGAAAAATCGGATGATCGGCTACGTCGATGAAGATATACAGATCGCCGGTTGGCCCGCCGCGCAACCCCGCCTCGCCCTCGCCGGACAAGCGAATACGGGTGCCGGTTTCGACGCCGGCGGGGATGTTCACCGACAACTGCCGTTCTTTTTCAACGCGTCCACCGCCGCCGCAGACCTTGCACGGGTTCTTGATGATCTGGCCCGCGCCCGAACAGGTCGGGCAGGCGCGCTCGACAGTGAAGAAACCCTGCTGGGCACGCACCTTGCCCATGCCCGAACAGGTCGGACAGGTCGCGGGTTCGGATGCGCCTTCGGTGCCCTTGCCGTTACAGGTGGAACACTGCACGGCGGTCGGAACGGTAATTGTCTTTTGCTGTCCGGCGAAGGCTTCCTCCAACGAAATCCGCATGTTGTATCGCAGATCCGAGCCACGGGTCGCACGCGCCCGACCACCACCACCGCGACCGGGCTGGCCACCCATGAAGTCGCCGAACAGGTCTTCGAACACGTCCGAGAACGCGCTGGCAAAGTCTCCTTGCTGGGCCCCCGCAGGTCCGCGACGCGGTCCACCATGGCCACCACCGCCCATGCCGCCCTCAAATGCGGCATGACCAAAGCGATCATAGGCAGCCTTTTTTTCGGGGTCCTTTAGGACGTCGTAGGCTTCGTTCGCTTCCTTGAACTGCGCTTCGGCGTTCGGGTTGTCGGAATTGCGGTCCGGGTGCAGTTCCTTGGCCTTGGCCCGGAACCCCTTTTTGATTTCGTCCGGCCCGGCCCCCTTCGACACGCCGAGCGTCTCGTAGTAGTCACGTTTCGCCATTACTCAGGTCTCCAACGAAAAGACCGGCCCGCTTGGGGCCGGCCTTGTCTGTCATTCATAAGACGATCAGGCCCGCTTCTCGTCATCGAGGTCCTCGAAATCGGCATCCAGGATCTCATCCTCGCTCTCGTCACGGGGACCATCGGCCGGTGCGGCTTCATCCCCTTCTTCGGCAGCAGCCGAGGCTTTGTAGATCGCCTCGCCCAGACGCATCGCGGCTTCGGATACGTTCTGGATACCGGATTTGATCTTGCCGGCATCCTCCGAGTCCATCGACTCTTCCAGCGAAGTGACGGCTAGCTCGATCGCTTCGACGGTGGACGGATCGACCTTGTCGCCATGCTCTTCCAAGGACTTCTTGGTCGAATGGATCAGGCTTTCGGCCTGGTTCCGGGCTTCGACCAACTCGCGACGTCCCTTGTCTGCTTCGGCATTCGCCTCAGCATCCTTGACCATCTGTTCGATGTCTTCATCCGACAGACCGCCCGACGCCTGGATTGTAATGTGCTGCTCGCGGCCGGTGCCCTTGTCCTTGGCGCTGACCGACACGATGCCGTTGGCATCGATATCGAAAGTCACTTCGATCTGCGGCAGGCCGCGCGGGGCGGGCGGGATATCGTCGAGGTTGAAGTTTCCGAGCATCTTGTTGTCGGACGCCATCTCGCGCTCACCCTGGAAGACCCGGATTGTGACAGCGTTCTGATTATCCTCGGCGGTCGAGAAGACCTGGGATTTCTTGGTCGGGATCGTCGTGTTGCGGTCGATCAGACGAGTGAACACACCACCCAGAGTCTCGATCCCCAAGCTCAGCGGAGTCACGTCCAGCAGGACCACATCCTTGACGTCGCCTTGCAAAACACCGGCCTGAATGGCGGCACCCAGAGCCACGACTTCATCGGGGTTCACGCCTTTATGCGGCTCTTTCCCGAAGAACTTGGTGACCTCTTCAACAACTTTGGGCATGCGGGTCATACCGCCGACCAGAACGACTTCGTCGATATCCGACGTGGACAGGCCCGCGTCTTTGAGCGCATCCTTGCACGGTTTGATCGACGCCTTGATCAGATCGCTGACCAACGATTCCAGCTTGGCACGGGTCAGCTTCATGACCATGTGCAGCGGCTGACCATTGGACCCCATCGAGATGAAGGGCTGGTTGATCTCGGTCTGATTGGCCGAGGACAACTCGATCTTGGCCTTCTCCGCCGCCTCTTTCAGGCGCTGAAGGGCCATTTTGTCCTGCGTCAGGTCGGTGCCATGCTCTTTCTTGAACTCCTCTGCGAGGTAATTCACGATCCGCATGTCGAAATCTTCGCCACCCAGGAAGGTGTCGCCGTTGGTCGACTTGACCTCGAACAGGCCGTCATCGATTTCCAGAATGGTTACGTCGAACGTACCGCCACCAAGGTCATAAACCGCAATGGTGCGCGTTTCTTTCTTGTCCAGACCATAGGCCAGCGCGGCCGCCGTCGGCTCGTTGATGATACGCAGCACTTCCAGACCGGCGATCTTGCCCGCGTCCTTGGTGGCCTGACGCTGGGCGTCGTTGAAATACGCGGGAACCGTGATGACGGCCTGCGTGACGTCTTCGCCCAGATACGATTCGGCCGTTTCCTTCATCTTCTGAAGGATCAGCGCGCTGACCTGAGCGGGGGAATACTTTTCACCGCGCACTTCGACCCAGGCGTCACCATTGCTGGAGACGACGTTAAACGGCAGGTTCTTCTTGTCTTTGTTCAGATGCTCATCGTCGAACCGACGACCGATCAGACGCTTGATGCCGAAAATGGTATTTTCAGGGTTGGTGACGGCCTGACGTTTGGCGGGCTGACCCACCAGACGCTCGTTTTCCGTATAGCCGACGATGGACGGCGTAGTGCGGGCCCCTTCCGCGTTTTCGATCACACGGGGTTGCGACCCGTCCATGATGGCGACGCAGGAGTTGGTGGTCCCGAGGTCGATACCGATGACTTTTGCCATTTCGAATAGTCCTCTCTTGGCGATTTGCTCGAACCGGAGCCCTCTCAGGCGCCCCGGCCCTAATCCCAGGTTAAAATCGTTGCGGTCGGAAACTGCCCGTCCGCGGATCAGGGGGTATATAAGGAGGGGGTTTTACGCTCGCAAGGATGTGAAGGGGGCGAATTTGACGGAAACATCAGACAGCCACCCGCGACGCGACGTTCGGGGCGTACAGGTTTTCGATGGCTTTCTGGATGCGGTGGCGCAGGCGGCGATGGTCGCAGACGTACGCGCGATTGCCCGTGCCGCCCCATTCGTGGTGCCTGTGACACGACGGGGCCAGCCATTATCAGTCCGCATGACCTCGGCCGGTTTGTTGGGATGGGTAACAGATCGGCGGGGCTATCGGTACGAGGCACGGCATTCCTCGGGGGTGCCATGGCCCCCGATTCCAGACAGCGTGCGCGCGGTATGGGATGCTGTGGTGCCCGGTGCACGCCCGCCGGAAAGTTGTCTGGTCAACTGGTATGGCCCCGATGCGCGGATGGGTATGCATCAGGATCGGGACGAAGGCGATTTCAACCAGCCGGTCGTATCGATCTCGCTGGGTGACGACGCGCTGTTTCGCATCGGCAATGTCGAACGCGGCGGCAAGACCGAATCGCTCTGGCTGCGGTCCGGCGATGTGTTGGTTCTCGGTGGAGCGGCGCGGTTGCTGCATCATGGGGTGGACCGGGTTGCGCCGGGAACATCGACCTTGTTGGACGCGCCAGGACGAATCAATCTGACGCTGCGGGTGGTGAGTGACGAGACAAGTGTGCCTTCGAGATAACTATCTTACGGCGCGAGCGTGCAGCATCCCGACAGGACCTGCTCGCCAAAGATCGCGTCAAGGGACGGCCCTTTTCGCAGGTTCAGCACATCGTCTGCCGCCACGTCGAACAGGCGGGCCAGACGTCCTGCGTTGCCTGCACGGGGTTGACCTGAAAACCAGCCAGCACCCCGAACAGGATCGGCAGCATAACCCCTCATTTCCCTGCGAACCAGGACAGGGACGCATGACGGCGGGTATAGAATTCACCCATCAGGCCGATCACCAGAAGAACCAAACCGACCTTCAGAGGATACTGCCAGCTGGTGTAATGCGGATTGTAATTGATAAATGTGTATCCCCGCGACTGATCGATGGCGTGGAACAGCGGGTTCCAGTCGAAGAACGCCAACATCTTGGCCGGCAGCATGTTGGCTACAAACATCTTGCCCGAGGCGATCATGTTCACCCTGCTGTAGATAGAATTGACGACCTGGACGAAGTTCGGCGCCCAGGGCTTCAAGGCGAGCAGGACCATGCCGATGGCCACCCCGACAAACCATGCCAACAGGAACATCATTGCCGCGCCGCCAAAATTTTCAATGACAATCGGGTTCCAGGCAACGTGGACACCGAACAGGATCAGGAACATTGACAGCGATTGCACATAAAGCGACCCCAAGGCCGCTGCTGTGATCGATATCACTGTGTTCATCGGCGCATGTTTCATCATTGGCGAAGCCGGGCCCTCGGCCCCGACGACGGCGCCCATCGCCTTGATGTGGGTCATGAACAGAAAGACGCCTGTCATGATGTAAAGAATGAAGTCGCCCCGGATGGCATTGCCGCGCAGTCCGAGAACGCTGAACATCACAACGAAGGCGGCGATAAAGATCACCGATTGCAGAATGCTCATGAACAGCGCCTGAAGGCCGCTGGAATGGCCCTTTCGGATCTGCCGGACCGTGGCATGAAAAATCAACTCTGCCAGGGTAAACGCACGAGTCGTCATCGTATCCCGGCGTTCGATCTTGAACATTGACGCTTCCTGCCTGCGCTTGCCCCTTGCCGGGACCTTACCATAAGCCTGCCGTGTCAGCGACAGCGTTTCCAGGGGGATCTAGGCATGGAATTCGACAAAATGATGTTAACGCTTCGCAAACTTGCGTTGCAGGCAGGTGACCGCATCATGGAAATCTATGCTGACCCAAACTTCGAAGTGCGTTCAAAATCAGACGAAAGTCCGGTAACCGAAGCCGATGAAGCCGCTGACACGCTGATTTCCGCTGGCCTGCAGGCGGCTTTCCCCCATGCTGCGTTAATCACCGAAGAACAGTCGGCGACCCATGATCTGGAAGCTGGAAACTTTTTCATCGTTGATCCTCTGGATGGCACGAAAGAGTTCGTGAAACGTCGTGGCGATTTCACCGTCAATATCGCTTGGGTCGAAGATGGCACGCCGGTCCGGGGGGTGGTCTACGCCCCTGCCCGCGACCGCTTGTTCTGGACCCAGGCCGATGGCACGACAGTCGAGGAAACGGGACCTTTCAATCAGGACAAGATCGGCATTTGCACCCCTATTTCAGTCTCTAAAGCGGATAATTCGGCCCTTTCGGTCGTGGCCAGCAAGTCGCATCGCGATCAGGCAACAGATGATTACATCGGCAAATATGCGGTCTCGGATCTGAAATCCGCAGGTTCATCCCTCAAGTTCTGCCTGGTCGCCACGGGCGAGGCGGACCTGTATCCGCGACTGGGTCGAACGATGGAATGGGATACCGCAGCAGGGCATGCCGTGCTGTCAGGTGCGGGCGGTCAGGTGGTGCGTTTTAACGATCACACACCGCTGACATATGGCAAGCCGGGCTATGAGAATCCGTTCTTCATCGCGCTCGCTCCGGGGGTCGATCTCAAAAAGCATTGATTGTCAGGCATCCAGCATATTTCTGTGTCACGCGATAAGGAATTCTGAACTTGAGAGAGTGGTCAAATGAAGCGGACAGTCACTAAGGCAATCTTCCCGGTCGCAGGCCTGGGAACGAGATTCCTGCCGGCTACGAAATCGGTTCCCAAGGAAATCATGACGCTCGTGGATCGGCCCCTGATCCAATATGCGATCGACGAAGCGCGTGCGGCCGGCATCAAGGAGTTTATCTTCGTGACATCGCGCGGCAAGTCGGCGCTGGAGGACTATTTCGACGACAGTCCCATCCTTGAGCAGGAACTTCGCAAGAAGAAAAAGCTGGATCTCCTGGAAGAATTGAAGCGCACGACGATGGATTCGGGGCAAATCGCCTATATTCGGCAGCATCGCGCAAAAGGGCTGGGCCATGCCGTGGCCTGCGCGCGCCGGATGATCCACAATGAACCCTTCGCCGTGATCCTGCCCGACGATGTGATCGCCGCCGAAACGTCGTGTCTTGCCCAGATGATCGAGGCTTATGCCGAAACCGGCGGCAGCATGGTCGCCGCAATGGAGGTCGCGCCGGACCGTACCTCGTCCTACGGTATCCTGGATGTCGATAGCACGGATAGTCAAACCTCCAGGGTGCGCGGTATGGTGGAAAAGCCCGAAGCCGGGACCGCACCGTCGAACCTGGCCGTGATCGGGCGCTATATCCTCAGTCCGAAGGTGATGAAGCACCTGACCGGGCTGGGTGCCGGTGCGGGTGGCGAGATCCAGCTGACCGATGCCATCGCCCGAGAGATCGACGGTGACGGCGTCTATGGGTTTCGCTTCGAAGGTCAGCGATATGACTGCGGGTCCAAGGCCGGGTTTTTGCAGGCAACGGTCGCCTTCGGGCTGGCCCGGCCCGACCTGCGGGATGAGCTTTCCGCCTTCCTGTCCGATCTGAGCCTGAGCGGAACTTAACCTGGCATGTCGCGTCCTGCTGACCTCTGGCTGGCCTACAAGCTGCGCTGGAGACGTCGGCGGTTGTTGCTTCGATCGTTTGCGAAGCGACGGCAACTGTCACCGCTGCGTGACCGCACCGACGATATTGCGGCAGGCGCAATCCTTTGTTTCGCCACGGTGCGGAACGAAATGGACCGCCTGCCGTATTTTGTGCAACACCACCGCGCGCTTGGTATCGATCACTTTCTGATCGTCGACAATGACAGCGACGACGGGACGGCAAAGTGGCTGGCCGATCAGCCCGACGTGTCGACCTGGACCACGCCGCATGGATACAAGGCGTCACGCTTCGGCGTCGACTGGCTGACCGTGCTGCTTGCACGATACGGGCACGGCCACTGGTGCCTGACGCTGGATGCGGATGAATTGTTCGTTTACGCCCATCATGATCGCCGAAATCTGCGCGCATTGACGGATTGGCTGGACGTGACCGGTCGGCCGACGATGGGCGCGATGATGCTGGACATGTATCCGCGCGGGGCACTGGGATCGGGTGCGTCGGACCCTGAAAAAGACCCTATCGCGGGCATTCCATACTTCGACGCCGGCAATTACGTCATGATCCGCCAGCCCAAACTCCAGAACCTGTGGGTACAGGGCGGGCCGCGTGCGCGCGCGTTCTTTCGCGCCGACCCGCGCCGCGCACCGACCTTGTCCAAAGTGCCGCTGGTGCGATGGAACCGACGATATGCCTATGTCAGCTCCACACATTCCTTGCTTCCGCGATACCTGAATCACGTCTACGGCAGGCACGGGGGCGAAGCTCCGACGGGTATCCTGCTGCACACCAAGTTTCTGCCGACAATTCTGTCAAAATCCGTCGAAGAAATGTCACGTCGCCAACACTTTGAAAATTCAAACCTCTATGACGAGTACTATGACGCTCTGGCCTCGGGCCCAGTTCTCTGGACTGAAGCTTCGACGCGATATCATGGCTGGCAACAGCTTGAAGGCCTCGGTCTGTTGTCGAGGGGCGGGTGGGATTGATGCGTAAACAGTTGCGAAATAGAATCATGCGACAATCTTCGGCAGGTGCCCAGATTGATTTATCAATGGAAACAATGGTCAAAGTCCAATTGGGGAATAATGATGTGTTACGGCGGGGTCTGGCAACGCGATGGGACTGATTTCGTCCTACAGAATGCGATTGCGCCGCCGGTACTGGCGGGTGCGCGCGCTTCGCCGCCGACGTCAGCTTTCGGTCGTCAGCGACCGGACACACGTCATCCGGCCTGGTGCGATTCTGTCGTTCACGACAGTTCGCAACGAACGTCTGCGGCTGGCGTATTTTCTGGAGTATTATCGCAAACTGGGTGTCGACCACTTTCTGTTCGTCGACAACGGAAGCGACGACGGGACGCGCGAATTTCTGACCGAACAGACGGATGTCTCGGTCTGGTCGACATCCCATAGTTATGCAAAGTCCGCGTTCGGGGTCGACTGGCTGAACTGGCTGCAACGGCAATATGCGCATCGCCATTGGTCGCTGACGGTCGATGTGGATGAATTTCTGGTTTACCCGTTCTGCGACACCCGCCCCCTGCGCGCGTTGACCGATTGGCTCGATGCCAGCTCGATACGCAGTTTCGGGGCTATGCTGCTGGATATGTATCCCAAGGGGCCGATTGGCGGACAGACGTATTCCGAGGGACAAAATCCCTTCGAAATCGCCACCTGGTTCGACAGCGGCAACTACATGTTCGAGCGTAATTCGACTTATGAGAACCTCTGGATTCAGGGCGGCGTCCGCGCGCGCGCCTTCTTTGCCACGACACCGAAAACGGCCCCGGCGCTCAACAAGGTGCCGCTGGTTAAATGGCACAAGGATTTCGTCTATGTCAGCTCCACCCACGCACTTTTGCCGCGCGGCTTGAACCTGACATACGATGCGAGTGGCGGCGAAAAGACGACGGGTGTGTTGCTGCATGCCAAGTTCATAAGCCTGTTCGTCGAGCGCGCCGCCGAGGAAGCCAAACGGTCGGAACATTATCGCCGTGGCGACGAATACAGGGCCTATTCCGATGGCCTGGATGTATCGGCGGACCTCTGGTGCAAGTGGTCCGAACGCTATGTAAATTGGCGCCAGCTCGAAATTCTCGGGCTGATTTCCAAGGGAAACTGGGCGTGACTCTGGGGTTCGTTCTCCTGGTGCACACCGCGTTCGATCGTGCCGAACAGGTCGCGCGCTATTTCGCGGCGAACGATTGCCCGGTCATCATCCATGTCGACGGCAAGGTCAAACCGCGCACGTTCAAGGATTTCCGTGATCGGTTCCAGGGCGAACCGCTGGTCCGGTTTTCCCGGCGGACGCGGGTGGAATGGGGCACATGGTCTTTGGTGCGGGCCACCCAATTCGCGGCCGAGCGCCTGCTCGATAACTTCCCGGATGTGCGGCACGTCTTTCTGGCTTCAGGGTCCTGTCTGCCACTGCGGCCTGTGGCACAACTGAAGGATTATCTGGCGACCCACCCTGAAACCGATTTCATCGAATCGGTGACGACGCATCAGGTTACATGGACAGTCGATGGGCTGGAGACGGAGCGGTTCACCCTGCGCTTTCCATTTTCGTGGCGAAAGAACCGGCGTGCCTTCGACACCTACGTCCGGCTTCAGCGGCGGTTCGGGTTGCGGCGGCGCATCCCCGACGGCATCTCGCCGCATTTGGGCAGCCAGTGGTGGTGTCTGACCCGTCGCACGCTGGAGTCGATTCTCAATGCCCCGGACCGACCCGCTGTCGATAGCTATTTCTCCAAGGTCTGGATTCCTGATGAAAGCTATTTTCAGTCTCTCTCGCGGCGATATTCCGCTGATATCGAAAGCCATTCGCTGACGTTGTCGAAATTCGACGTCCAGGGGAAACCACATGTCTTCTACGACGATCATCAGCCGTTGCTGGAACGGTCGGACTGTTTTGTGGCACGCAAGATCTGGCCCCATGCGGAACGGTTGTATTCCACTTTCCTCGACGATGAGCGGCCGATCAAACGCCATGCGGATCCGAATCCCGGAAAGATTGATCGGGTATTCTCCAAGGCAAACGAACGGCGGGGCCGTGGTCGTCCGGGCCTGTACAGTCAGGCGCGCTTTCCCGCACCGGGTTTCGAGAACGGCCTGAGCTGTGCTCGCTACAATGTATTCTCGGGGTTCGAACAGGTTTTCCATCAGTTCGAACCCTGGCTCGCCCGTCGGTTGGGGGGGCGTGTCCACGGCCACCTGTATCATCCGGACCAGGTTGAATTTGCCGGCGGAGAAACCGTTATGAACGGTTGCCTGTCTGACAGTCCCGCCTTGCGCGACTATAGGCCCGAACAGTTTTTGACGAACCTTCTGTGGTCCACGCGCGGTGAGCGGCAGTCATTCTTCTATGGTCCGGGCGACACGCCCCAGATCGGATCGTTTCTGGCTCGCGATCCGAATGCGACGCTGGCCATCATCTCGGGAGCCTGGGTGGTTCCGCTGCATACATCGAACATGGACTTCGATGAAATCAAGGCCGAGGCCGCACGATTGCAGCGAGCTGAAATAATGTTTCTGCGGACCCTGAGGGCGACAGGCGTAGCAGCGCGCGTGCATCTTTGGACTCTGGCTGAATTCGTGGAACAGCCAATCGAAAAGCTGCAGAATATTCTTGATGAAATCACCGGCCCCGGCCCCCGCCGCCTGACCGATCTGCCCCAGATGCGCGACATCTCCGGTCTGCCTGACTTCCTGTTACAACTTCGGAACGGGGGCATAAAACCGCAGGTTGTGGGCGACTTCGGGTCCATGCCGACCCGGATCAATCGTGCCGCGCAGGAAAGATCGCAAAATGTCCGCTAGGTTCGATGCATTCGTCATGTTTGCCGAGATGCGGACAGGGTCAAATCACCTGGAAGAATCGCTGAACACCTTGTCCGATGTGACGAGCCACGGGGAGGTCTTCAATCCATCGTTCATCGGAACACACAACGGACGCGAGCTTTTCGGGATCGACATTGCCGCCCGCGAACGCGACCCGCTGCCCCTGCTCGACAGGATTGTCGACCAGCCGGGCCTGACCGGCTTGCGGTTTTTCCACGATCACGACCCCCGTGTCCTTGATCGTCTGCTTGACGATCCGAGAATCGGCAAGGTCGTGCTGACGCGTAATCCTCTGGACAGCTATGTCTCGCTGGCGATTGCGTCACAAACAGGCCAATGGCGTCTGACCAACCCGAAGATGGCAAAGTCCGCCAAGGCGACATTCGTCGGGTCGGATTTCGATGCCTTGATCGTACGCCAGCGCCAGTTCCGCGATCGGATCCAGCGACACTTGCAGCTATCGGGGCAGGGAGCGTTCTGGATTGGTTATGACGATATCGGCGATCTCGACGTTCTGAACGGATTGGCCGCGTTTCTGGGGTCGGGTGATCGACTGACCGAGGTGCCGGGCAAGCTGAAGCGACAGAATCCGGGTGAAGTCGAGGACAAGCTGGAGAATCCCGATCAGATGCGCGCGCATCTGGCGACGCTGGACCCGTTCCTGCTGTCGCGATCCGTCAATGCCGAACCTGTGCGGGGCCCTGCCATTCCGACGCTCATGGCGGCGGCGGACAGTCCGTTGCTGGCCCTGCCTCTGCCCGGGGGACCGGACGATGCGGTCCGGGACTGGCTGACGGCGCTGGATGGTGTGGCCCCGACCGAGGGGATGACGCAGAAGCAATTGCGCCCATGGATGCGCAAGACCAAGAATTTCGTCAGCTTCGCAGTGGTCCGGCATCCGCTCGCCCGTGCCCATGATGCGTTTCGCACCCTGTTAAGCGCCAAGGGACCGCAGGCGAACAATCTGCGCCGGATATTGACCAATCAGCATGCGGTTGATCTGGACGGGTCCGGGTCAGATGCGTTTCTGGGGTTTCTGAAGTTTTTGAAGGCCAATCTAAACGGCCAGTCCTCGCTTCCGGTCGCCCGGGAATGGGCCAGTCAATCGGCGCTGCTGGCCGGTCAGGCGCAAACCGTTCTGGCACAACGTATCATCCGCGAAGGCGAGGCGCAGAGGGAGCTGGACCGTCTGGCCGAACTTGCCGAGAAGCCTTCGCCGGTTTTTGCCCTGCCGGACCGGGATCTGCTGACAGACATTTCAACAGAAGAGATCGAGGATGCCTGCGTCGATGCTTATCGTCGCGATTTCCTCGCATTCGGTTTCAAGCGCTGGAAGAATGCCTAGGCGGCGGCGACCGACGCCTGCGCTTCCGTCAGAACGGTATAGAGAATCGCGGGATCGCCATTCGCCCGCAGCTTGGCACAGACCGACGCCTCCCGGAGGGTCCGGGATACCAGTGCCAGAGCCTTGAGGTGCGCGACACCTGCCCCTTCGGGCGCGAACAGCGAAAAGATCAGATCGACCGGCTTACGATCCGTTGCGTCGAAATCGAGCGGAGTTTCCAGCCGCACGAAAACGCCGTGGACCTGATCGAGCCCTTCCAGCCGTGCGTGGGGCAGGGCGACACCGCCGCCCACACCCGTTGTGCCGAGCGCCTCGCGTTCCTGAAGGGCGCTGAAGGCGGAGTTGTAGTCCACCCCGTGCAAATCCTGCACAATCTCTGCCAGATCGCAGAACAGCCGCTTTTTGCTGGACGCTTTCGGCAATACCTTAACAGCCCCAGGGGCCAGGATTTCGCTTAACTGCATTGCTCATCCTCGTTCGGCCACTTCGGACCAATTCAGGTGCTGGTTGCGGGGTCTATCCAGCCGACGTTTCCGTCTTCACGTTTATAGACCACGTTTACGCTACCGCCCTTTTCATTCTTGAAAACCAGCACGGGCGCGCCGGTCAATTCCATCTGCATGACCGCCTCTCCAACCGAGAGAGACGGGATTTTTGTCTGCATTTCGGCCACGATCACGGGGGCCAGCGAGTCGGGCTCATCCTCGGACCCTTCGGCGGCGAGGATATAGGAGGACGCTCCCGAAAGTTCAACCGGACGGGACCGGTCCTGATGGTGGTTCTTGAGACGCCGTTTATAACGGCGCAACTGTTTGTCCATCTTCTCGCCGCAGGCGTCGAAGGCGGCATAGATTTCGGTTGCCTTGGCCTTGGCCTGCGCGGTCAGGCCAGTCGACAGATGGACAGTCGATTCGCATATGAATTCGTGCGCGGACTTGGAGAACACCACTATGGCATCGGTCGGTCGCTGCGCATACTTGTCGATCACCGAGCCGAGTTCGGTCTGCACGTGAGTCTGCAAAGCTTCGCCAATGTCGATCTGCTTTCCGGTGATCTGATAGCGCATGATAGCTCCTGTATTGAGTACCGAAGCCACTCGTCCCGTCGATCTTGTCCTGACGGGTCCGCTGCCGTGCCGCAATCTGCGACCGGGGTCTGCACAGGCGTTTCCGCCAGGGGAACAGGTGCAGCGAGAGGGGCTCCATTCGTCGATTGGGCGCTTTTAATCGGGGGTCTGTCAATCTTGAAACGCATGGCAATCGACCCAATAGCATCTTATCGCGAGAATCCCTCGCCCAGATAGACGCGACGCACATTGTCGTTTTGGACGACTTCGTCCGGGCTGCCGGACATCAGAACGCCGCCATCGTGCAAAATATAGGCCCGGTCGACGATTTCCAGCGTTTCCCGGACATTATGGTCGGTGATCAGCACTCCGATACCGCGCGATTTCAGTTCGACCACCAGGGCGCGGATGTCACCCACGGCAATCGGATCGACACCCGCGAACGGCTCGTCCAGCAGCAGATAACGGGGATTCGCCGCGAGGCAGCGCGCGATTTCGACCCGGCGGCGTTCTCCGCCCGACAGCGCCATCGCCGAGGCCCGGCGAAGGTGTTCGATATGAAATTCGCCCAGCAACTCCTCCAGCCGTTCGCGACGACGGTGAGGTTTGCGTTCGGCGATCTGAAGGATGGCCATGATGTTCTGTTCGACCGTCAGTCCGCGAAAGATCGACATTTCCTGCGGCAAATAGCCGATCCCGGCCTGGGCGCGGCGATACATCGGCAGATAGGTCACATCCGCGCCGTCCAGTGCGACGCGCCCGCCATCCGGCGTCACCAGGCCCGCGATACAATAGAAAGTTGTCGTCTTGCCCGACCCGTTCGGCCCCAGCAGGGCGACGACTTCGCCACGCGCCAGTTCCATCGACACATCGCGGATCACCGGGCGCTTGCGATAGGATTTCCGCAGGTTTCGGATCGACAACCCGCCGTCGCCGGGGGTCACGGACAGCACCGGTTCGATCTGGGTCATATCGCCGGTCACGGTTGCAGCGTGGTTCGCACGCGTCCCGTCACCGTGCCTGCGCCCGAGTTCAGGTTGATCGCCACGCGATCGCCCGCCAGTGTGCCAGCGGCCTGAGTCACAACGACATCGCCGGTCATCAGAATGTCCGACGTGCCAAGGGTATAGACCGCCGTCTGTCCTTCGGCGGCATCCTGACCGGCAACGATCAGAACATCGCCCTCGGCGTTCAGACGCTCGATCGTGCGGTTGCCGTTCGTGGTAGCATAATCGACCGTCACCAGGTTCGCCGACAGCCGCAGGTCGCCCTGCGCGATTACGACATTGCCAGTCAGGGTGGCGCGTCCGGAGGCCTGGTCGACCTCAAGATTGTCTGCCGTGACCTCTACAGGGGCGGACCGGTCGAAATCGCCCTGCCCGAATCCGATCGCTGCCGATTGCGCGGCGGCGGGCAGAGCGGGGAACAGCGCAAGAAGGAGCGGAAGGATCAGGCGCAAGAACATGAGATATCCAATTCAGGTTGGAGGTCTGTATAACAGGTCGACACCGTTCGTGAACACCAGCCGTGCGGTGCCGTCCGCACGTTCCGAAATCTCCATGCTTCCGGCGCGCAGATCGCCCAGTGGACCGGTGCCTGTGATCTTGCCAGGCGATGTGATGGACAGGTCCGCCAGCGACCCCTCCAATCGATCGGTCATCAGGGCGTAGCCGGTCGAGGTTTCGATCCGCACGTCGCCTGTCAGGATCAGGTTACGCTTTCCGGTGTCGATATCGCCCTCGTTGGAGATCACGATGGCCTGACCGCCCAGATCGTCGCGCAGAATCAGGCGCAGGGCTTCGGCGGTCATGTGGCGGGGATCGGCGACATCGGGCCGGGCAAGCAGCGCCGAAAGATCGAAAGCGGTGCTGCCGCTAGATACGCCGGTGAAGCGTGGCATCGTCAGTTGCTGTTCGCGGGCGCGCATCGAGACATCCACGTCGGCGAAAGGAATGGCATCGTCGGGGTTCACCCTGCGCGCCACCAGGAAAAGCGTCGACAACAGCATCAACGCCAATACCGGCAGGAGAAGCGTCGCCAACCGGATAATCCGGCTGCGAACGGGATTCAGGGTGTCACGCATGATCATGGATGTGATGTAGTGCTGTCGCGCCGTATTAGGAATGGGCGAAGATATCCGTCTCGGGATAACCGATCAGGTCAAGCTTCGCACGGGTCGGCAGGAAATCGAAACAGGCCTGCGCGATCTCGGTCCGGCCCTCGCGGGCAAGGCGGTCGTCCAGTGCGGCCTTGAGGCGATGCAGATACAGCACGTCTGACGCGGCATAAGCCATCTGCGCCTCGGTCAGATCCTCCGCCCCCCAGTCCGACGTCTGCTGCATCTTGGAGATATCCTCCTGCAACAGCTCCTGCAGCAGAGCTTTCAAGCCGTGCCGGTCGGTATAGGTGCGGACCAGACGCGATGCGATCTTGGAGCACCAGACCGGCTGCGCCAGCGCGCCGAACGCATGGTACATCGCCGCGATGTCGAAGCGGCCATAGTGAAACAGTTTCAGCACGTCCGGGTCGTTCACCAACCGGGACAGGTTGGGAGCCGCCGTCTGGCCATTGGCAATCTGCACCAGATGCGCTGTTCCGTCACCGGACGACAACTGCACCAGGCAAAGCCGGTCACGATGCGGATTCAGGCCCATGGTTTCGCAGTCGATGGCGACTGACGACCCAAGGTGCATCCCATCGGGCAGATCGTTCTTGTGCAGGGTGATCGTCATGGCATGCGTCCTTCGTCCAGAAACCGGCAGTCTGAAAACACGAACGCCCGGCGGCCCTGGAAGGAGGCGCGCCGGGCGTTTCATGTTCGGTAGACCGTGGTGCCCAGAAGAGGACTCGAACCTCCACTCCCTTGCGAGAACTGGCACCTGAAGCCAGCGCGTCTACCAATTCCGCCATCTGGGCGTCCACGGTGCGGGGTGGGTATATCCGGCTTCAGGTGGTGTCAATCGCCTGCACCGGGAAATTTGGTCGCGACCATTGCCACCCTTGCCCGGACCCGCGCCGGGCGGTATCCGATGCGGCAACACGAAAGGCGCGTCCCATGCAGAAGCTCGTCACAATATTCGGCGGTTCCGGTTTCGTCGGTCGCTATATCGCCCGTCGCCTGGCCAAGCAGGGCTGGCGCGTCCGCGTCGCCATGCGTCGTCCGAACGAAGCGCATTTCGTGCGCATGTACGGGGCCGTCGGTCAGGTGGTGCCGGTTTTCGCCAATATCCGCGATGATGCCTCGGTTGCCGCAGCGTTGTCGGGTGCCGATGCTGTGGTGAACTGCGTCGGCATCCTGTCAGAGTCCGGCAAGAACGGCTTCGATGCGGTGCAGGCCGAAGGGGCGACCCGCATCGCACGTCTTGCCGCTGCGGAGGGTATCGACCGTATGGTCCACGTCAGCGCCATCGGGGCCGACGCGGGCAGCGACAGCGATTATGCCCGCTCCAAGGCCAAGGGAGAGTCGGGTGTGACGCAACATATGCCCGACGCCGTAATTCTGCGCCCTTCGCTGATATTCGGGCCGGAGGACAACTTTTTCAATCGCTTCGCCGGAATGGCGCGTCTGGCTCCTGTCCTGCCCGTCGTCGGCCCTAACACGAAATTTCAGCCGGTTTTCGTCGACGACGTTGCCGCCGCCGCTGCGCTTGGTGTCGAGGGCAGGGCACAGGCAGGTATCTACGAACTGGGCGGCCCGGACGTCGATACCTTCCGCGAACTGATGCAAACCATGCTGCATGTGATCAGACGCCGCGCCCTTTTGCTGACCGTGCCGTTCTTCGTCGCGCGGATCATGGCGTGGGTCCTCGATATGGGTCAGACGATCACCGGGGGACTTTTGCACAATGGCACCCTGACCCGCGATCAGGTCCGCAACCTGGCGAATGATAACATTGTTACCGGCGAGTATCCGGGTTTCGACGCGCTGGGCATCGCACCCACCTCGATGGAGGCGATTCTGCCCGGTTACCTGTGGCGGTTCCGGCCGTCGGGGCAGTATTCAGATATCAAGGACAGCGCCCGGAACATGAAGACCTGACGGACGGCCAAACGGCCCTATGTTCCGGTTCTGCATGTTGGCGTGCCAGACATATCACGCGATCTGACTGAAGCGCGCGCAAGTCACAAAGCCTCATCGAAGTTTTACGATGTTGGGTGGGCGGGTCGGTGCCGGTTTTACCTGCGAGCCCTAGCCATAGGCCCAGATCAGCAGGGTCGTTCCCAGAATCAGGCGATAGATCACATAGGGTGTAAAGCTGACCGAGCGTAGCAGCCGCATCATCAATGACAGCGCAGTCAAAGCGGCGATGAAAGCCATGACCGCTCCGATCGCAGCATCCCGCAACAAGGCTCCGTCGGCCTGCCCGATCACGTCGATCGACAACAATGCACCAGAGGCAAGGATGGTCGGGATCGACATCAGCATCGAAATTCGGGCCGCATCTTCACGTGCATAGCCCAGGGCCCGTGCGCCGGTGATGGCGATGCCGGACCGCGAGGTTCCGGGGATCAGCGCGATGGCCTGCCAAAATCCGAAGATCAGTGCATGCTTCAAGGTCCAGTCGGCAATGGTGCGGGTCTCGCCCCCGCGCCGGTCGAACCACCAGAGCAGCAGACCGAATCCGATTGTCGCCCAGCCGATGACCACGACGGATCGCATGGCATCCGCTGCACCCGTGACCTTGAGGACAAGGCCGATAATGACCACAGGAACCGTGGCGATGGCCAGGCCGGCCGCCAGGCGTTCGTCGGGTCCCCAGCGCCGCCGGAACAGACCGATGGTGCCGGCAAGGGCGCGGGCGACGTCAGCGCGAAAGTACAGGACGACAGCACCCAGGGTGCCGACATGGAGCGCCACATCAAGGGCTACGCCCTGATCCTGAATGTTCAATACGGCAGGCACCAGAATCAGGTGGGCCGAGGAGGAGATGGGCAGGAATTCGGTAACGCCCTGAACCAGCGCCAGAAGGATAAGATGCCAGATGGCCATGCTCGACTCACTTTGTTTTCCCGCACACTGTCGAAGCGGGTAGGCGAAGGAAAGAGGTCTGGTAGGACCGCTTCGGTCCTTTAATGGCGCATTATTTCCGCCTGACAGGTAGAATTCGCAAATAAATCGGAATATAGGTCAGCATTGCTGACTTTATATTCCGTAGCGCCTCGGATATTCGGGGCTTGAATTTCTCCAGGAGGGACCGATGGCTGTCAGTAAGATGCTTCAGTTCGTGACCGTCGATCGCAAGACGCCCGAGAAGCGCGAAGCCGATGCGCGGCGGCATGATTTTGACGAAATCTATCGTGAATTTGCCGCCGAACGGGCCGCCGAGCAAGCGGGCCGGTGCAGCCAGTGCGGCGTGCCTTACTGCCAGACCCATTGCCCCCTGCACAACAACATCCCCGACTGGCTGCGCCTGGTCGCTGAAGGACGGTTGCAGGAAGCCTATGAAATCAGTCAGGCGACAAATACCTTTCCGGAAATCTGCGGTCGTATCTGTCCGCAGGACCGGCTTTGCGAAGGCAATTGCGTGATCGAGCAATCCGGCCACGGCACTGTCACCATCGGCGCGGTCGAGAAATACATTACCGACACGGCCTTCGAAATGGGCTGGGTTCCGTCGATAAAGCCGCGCACCGAACGCAAGGAATCGGTTGGAATTATCGGCGGCGGGCCGGGCGGTCTGGCTGCGGCGGACGTGCTGCGCCGGGCCGGTGTGCAGGTGACAGTGTACGATCGCCATGACCGCGCGGGCGGCTTGATGATGTATGGCATCCCCGGCTTCAAGCTTGAGAAGGACGTGGTTCAGCGTCGCAACGATCAGCTTGCCGAGGGCGGCGTGAAGTTTGTGCTGAATACCGCGGTCGGGCGCGACATTACCTTCGACGCCATCCGCGAAAAGCATGATGCGGTGATCATCGCCACCGGGGTCTACAAATCCCGCGAACTGGGCGGTGATAACCATGATGCACAGGGTATTGTGCGCGCCATCGACTATCTGACCGCCTCCAACCGCAAGAGCTTCGGCGATGATGTGCCCGAGTTCGACAGCGGCGAGTTGTCGGCCGAGGGCAAGCGCGTCGTCGTGATCGGCGGCGGCGATACGGCGATGGATTGTGTTCGCACCGCCATCCGGCAGGGGGCCAGGTCGGTCAAGTGTCTGTACCGCCGCGACAGGGCCAATATGCCGGGGTCTCAGCGCGAAGTCGCCAACGCCGAGGAAGAGGGCGTCGATTTCGTCTGGCTGACCGCGCCCACGGGCTTTGAGGCAGGCGCGGGCGATGCCATGGCGGGCGGGGTGGCCGTCGATATGAAAGGTATCGAGCTGGAGGGCGAGGACGTGGCAACGATGCACCGCATCGTCAGCGGCGTCACCGTCCAGCGTATGCGCTTGGGCGAGGCGGATGCGACGGGTCGCCAGGCGCCGGAACTGATCGAAGATGCAGACTACGTCGAGGACGCCGATCTGGTCATCAAGGCGCTGGGTTTCGAGCCCGAAGATCTGCCGACGCTGTGGGATCATCCGGAGCTGGAAGTCACGCGCTGGGGCACTGTCCGGGCCGATTTCCGCACCCACGCGACGCCGCTGGACGGCATCTACGCAGTGGGTGACATCGTACGCGGCGCGTCTCTGGTGGTCTGGGCAATCCGCGACGGACGCGAGGCGGCTGACGCGATTTTGGCGAAATTCTCGGCTTCTGTCGTGCCGGAGATCGCTGCCGAATAACCGGCGCACCCCCTGTGCACCCCCCGTGCACCCCCTGTACATACACAGGGTGTAATTCGGTAAAGAGAAACGTCAGCCTGGCTGACTCTTTGCGAGGTCTTCACATTTCATGTCATCGACCATCGATACCGTGCTTCAGGACGAGGAGCTGATCTTGCGCTGGCTGCCCGGCAGCACGCGGCGGATGGTCGTCGTCTTCACCGGCCTCAAGGCGGGTTTCGGTGGCGCGCCGCTGGACGAGTTTGCCGGATCAGCCTCGGACAAGGGAAAGAACAACGTGCTGTTCGTGACCGACCGGCGCGCAACCTGGTTCGCGGCTCCCGGTCTGTGGCGGCGCATCGTCAAGCTGATCCGGTATCTGCGAAAGTCCGAGAGGATCGATGAAATCGTGACGCTGGGCAATTCGATGGGCGGTTTTGGCGCGCTGCTGCTGCCGCGTGATGTCCGGGTGCGGCGCGCCATCGCCTTTTCGCCGCAACTGACGATGGATCGCACGCTGATGGATGACACGCGCTGGCCGGATATCAAGGATAAGTTCGGCGATCTGCCCGTCGACAATGTGGGCGGGACCTTCGCCGACACAAAGACGCAGTATTACCTGACGGCGGGAGGTGGGTGCCGCGAGGACGTCGCGCATCTGGATTTCGCGCCCGAGATGAACCGCGTCCATCGCTTTGTTCTGCCGAAGGGACGGCATAACATCGCTGGCGCGCTGAAGGATGCGGGTCTGCTGAGTGATGTGATCGGCGCAATCATCCGGGGCCGCAAGACTCGCGTAGAGAGGCTGTATGCCGAATATGCGGAGGGCGTGGCATGACGGATATTTCGGTATATCGCCGGTCGGGCAACCTGTCGGGTCGCTGCCTGTTCTTTGCGGAAGCCGATGACTTCCCGCTGATCTCGGAAATCTATATCGACCGCGCGCCCGGTTATGCCCGGCTGGCGGGCGATCACCCCAAAAAAACACGCGCCGAATACGAGGCGCGATCCCTCTTCGTCGAAGGAGATGATCCATGACCCATTATTTTTCCGATTGGGAACGCGATGAGCTGAAGCGCCGTCAGGCGATGGGCGAAATCAGTCTCTATCACGAGGAATCCGAGCATGCGTCCTGTGGCGTCGGTCTTGTTGTCAACGTCAATGGCAAGCGGTCGCGCAAAGTGGTCGAGTCGGGGATCAACGCGCTGAAGGCGATCTGGCACCGGGGCGCGGTCGATGCCGACGGCAAGACCGGCGACGGCGCGGGCATTCACGTGCAGATCCCGGTCGAGTTCTTCAAGGACCAGATCCGGCGCACCGGACACGAGCCGCACGAGGGGCTGCGGATCGCGGTGGGCCAGATCTTCCTGCCGCGCGACAATTTCACCGCGCAGGAAATCTGTCGGACGATCGTGGAAACCGAAGTCCTGCGGATGGGATACTATATTTACGGTTGGCGCCATGTGCCCGTGAACATCGAGGTTCTGGGCGAAAAAGCCAACGCGACGCGCCCCGAGATCGAACAGATTCTGATCTCCAACGTGAAGGGAGTGGACGAGGACACTTTCGAGCGCGAGCTGTATGTCATCCGCCGCCGGATCGAGAAGGCTGCGATTGCCGCCCAGATCAACGGGCTGTATCTGGCGTCGCTGTCGTGCCGGGGCGTGATCTACAAGGGCATGATGCTGGCCGAGCAGGTGGCGGAGTTCTACCCCGACCTGAAGGATGCGCGGTTCGAGAGCGCCTTCGCAATCTATCACCAGCGGTATTCGACGAACACCTTCCCGCAGTGGTGGCTGGCGCAGCCGTTCCGGATGCTGGCCCACAACGGCGAGATCAACACGCTGAAGGGCAACGTCAACTGGATGAAAAGCCACGAGATCCGAATGGCCTCGGGCGCATTCGGAGAGATGGCCGAGGACATCAAGCCGATCATTCCGCAAGGCGCGAGCGATTCCGCAGCGCTGGATTCGGTCTTCGAAGTGATGGTGCGGGCCGGGCGGTCGGCGCCAATGGCAAAGACGATGCTGGTGCCCGAATCCTGGTCGCAATCGGCTGTGGAACTGCCCGATACCTGGCGTGACATGTATTCGTACTGCAACGCGGTGATGGAGCCATGGGATGGACCCGCCGCACTGGCGATGACCGACGGGCGCTGGGTCTGCGCCGGGCTGGACCGGAACGGGTTGCGGCCGATGCGGTATACGTTGACGGGCGACGGCCTGCTGATCGCCGGGTCCGAGGCGGGAATGGTGCCGGTCGACGAATCCACCGTGGTCGAGAAGGGGGCGCTGGGGCCGGGCCAGATGATCGCCGTCGACATGGAAACGGGCGAGCTGTACCACGACGCCAAACTGAAGGACAAACTGGCAGCAGACCGTCCGTTCGGGGACTGGGTCGAGCGGATCACCAACCTGGGTGAGATGACGCGCAACGTGTCCGAAGTGGCGCTTCACGAGGGGGCCGCGCTGCGGTCGCGCCAGGTTGCGGCAGGATATTCCATCGAGGAGCTGGAGCAGATTCTGGCGCCGATGGCCGAGGACGGAAAAGAAGCACTGGCGTCGATGGGGGATGACACGCCCAGCGCCGTTCTGTCGGAAAAATACCGTCCGCTGAGCCATTTCTTCCGGCAGTCGTTCAGTCAGGTCACGAACCCGCCCATCGATTCCCTGCGCGAATTCCGGGTGATGAGCCTGAAGACGCGGTTCGGGAACCTGAAGAACGTGCTGGACGAGGATTCGTCGCAGACCGAGATTCTGGAATTGCCGTCGCCCTTCGTCGGCAACGCCCAGTTTCAGGCCATGTTCGAACACTTCGAGGATTCGGTCGTCACGCTTGACTGCACCTTCCCGACCGGCGGCACGCCCGGTGCGCTGCGAGCCAACCTCGACCGGATCCGGGCCGAGGCCGAAGACGCCGTGCGATCCGGTGCGGGGCATATCGTGCTGACCGACCGGATGCAGGACGAGGACAAGGTTGCGATGCCGATGATCCTTGCGACTTCGGCCGTGCATTCCTGGCTGACGCGCAAGGGTCTGCGGACCTTCTGTTCGATCAATGTGCGGTCTGCCGAATGTATCGACCCGCATTACTTCGCGGTGCTGATCGGATGCGGCGCGACAACCGTGAACCCCTATCTGGCGCAGGACAGCCTGGCCGACCGGATCGGCAAGGGTTTGCTGGATTGCACGCTGGACGAGGCGGTGGACCGCTATCGCAGCGCCATCGACGCGGGTCTGCTGAAGATCATGGCCAAGATGGGGATTTCGGTGGTCTCCTCGTATCGCGGCGGCCTCAACTTCGAGGCGGTCGGTCTGAGCCGGGCGATGGTTGCGGAGTTCTTCCCCGGCATGCTGTCGCGGATTTCCGGCATCGGCACCAACGGCATTCAGCGCAAGGCCGAGGCGATCCACGCCACGGGTTGGCAGGCGACGTCGAACATCCTGCCGATTGGCGGGTTCTACAAGGCGCGGCGGTCGGGCGAAAAGCACGCCTGGGAAGCGCAGACGATGCACATGTTGCAGGCCGCCTGCGATCGCGGGTCGTATGAGTTGTGGAAGCAGTTCAGCCACGCGATGCAGTCGAACCCGCCGATTCACCTGCGCGATCTGCTGGCGATCAAGCCGATGGCCAAGCCGATTCCGATCGAGGAGGTCGAGAGCATCACCTCGATCCGCAAGCGGTTCGTGACGCCGGGCATGAGCCTGGGCGCGCTGTCGCCCGAGGCGCACAAGCTGCTGAACGTCGCGATGAACCGGATCGGCGCGAAGTCGGATTCCGGCGAGGGCGGCGAGGACCCGGCGCATTTCGTGCCGGAGCCGAATGGCGACAACCCCTCGGCCAAGATCAAGCAGGTCGCTTCAGGACGGTTCGGTGTCACCGCCGAATACCTGAACCATTGCGAGGAATTGGAGATCAAGGTCGCGCAGGGCGCCAAGCCGGGTGAGGGCGGGCAGTTGCCGGGCATGAAGGTCACCGACCTGATCGCGCGGCTGCGGCATTCGACCAAGGGCGTGACGCTGATTTCACCGCCGCCGCACCACGACATCTATAGCATCGAGGATCTGGCGCAGCTGATCTACGACCTCAAGCAGATCAACCCGCGCTGCAAGGTGACGGTAAAGCTGGTGGCGTCATCCGGGGTCGGAACGATTGCGGCGGGCGTGGCCAAGGCCAAGGCCGATGTGATCCTGATTTCGGGACATAACGGTGGGACGGGGGCGTCACCGGCGACATCGATCAAATATGCCGGCCTGCCGTGGGAAATGGGCCTGACCGAAGCGCATCAGGTTCTGGCGATGAACAAGTTGCGCGAACGGGTGACCCTGCGCACGGATGGCGGCCTGCGGACCGGGCGCGATATTGTCATGGCCGCCATGATGGGGGCCGAGGAATACGGCATCGGGACAGCGGCTCTGATCTCGATGGGCTGCATCATGGTGCGACAGTGCCAGTCGAATACCTGCCCCGTCGGCGTCTGCACGCAGAACCCCGAATTGCGCGCCAAGTTCACCGGCACGGCGGACAAGGTGGTCAATCTGATCACCTTCTACGCGCAGGAAGTGCGGGAAATTCTGGCCGAGATCGGGGCCAGATCGATAGATGACATCATCGGGCGCGCCGATCTGCTGACCCAGGTGTCGCGGGGGTCGGCGCATCTGGATGACCTCGACCTTAACCCGCTGCTGATCACCGTCGATGGCGCGGATCGGATCAGGTATGACCGCAACAAGCCCCGTAATGCCGTGTTGGATACGCTGGACGCGCAGATCGTGAAGGATGCCGAACGCTTCCTGAACGACGGCGAGAAGATGCAGCTGCAATACGCGGTGCAGAATACGCACCGCACCGTGGGCACGCGGATTTCCAGTCATGTCGTCTCGAAGTTCGGGATGCGCAATTCGCTGCAACCGGATCACCTGACGGTGAAATTGCAGGGCTCTGCCGGGCAATCGCTGGGTGCGTTTCTGGCCCCCGGTCTGAAGCTGGAAGTGTCGGGGGACGCCAACGATTACGTCGGCAAGGGGTTGTCCGGGGGCACGATCGTGGTGCGGCCCGCGATGTCCAGCCCTTTGAAAGCGGACGAGAATACGATCATCGGCAACACGGTCCTGTATGGTGCGACCGATGGCTATCTGTTCGCGGCTGGTCGGGCCGGGGAACGCTTTGCGGTCCGCAATTCGGGCGCATCGGTGGTGATCGAGGGCTGCGGGTCCAACGGCTGCGAATACATGACCGGCGGAGTTGCCGTGATTCTGGGGACGATCGGCGCGAATTTCGGCGCCGGCATGACCGGGGGGATGGCGTATCTGTACGACCCTGCGGGCGCGGCCCCGACGCTGATGAACATGGAAACGCTGGTTACCTGCCCTGTGACCGTAGACCATTGGGACGCGCAGTTGCGTGCCTTGGTGGAGCGGCACGCAAGGGAAACCGGCTCCAAGAAGGCGCAGCGCATCCTGTCGGATTGGGAAAATGAGCGCGGTAACTTCCTGCAGATCTGCCCGAAGGAGATGCTGATCCATCTGAAGGCCCCGCTGAGCGAGGAGGCGGGCGCGATTCCGGCGGAATAGTCCCTTGTTTGTGACTGTATTGCCCCGCCTGACCAGGAATCAGGCAGGGTCTTCCTTGACCCGGACGCGCCGTGCCGGTTGGTGAAGGCGATGGCGCGGAAGAAAACGAAGAAGTCGGCCAAGACAGGCCTGCGACCCCGGATCGGAGAACTGGTCCGTCGTGGTTTGCGCCTGTTGTGGCGCGTTGCCCTGTGGGGTGCGGTCGCCGTGGTCGTCTGGGTGCTGGCCTATCGCTGGTTCGACCCGCCGACGACACCCTATATTCTGGCCGAGGGGCTGCGGCTGGGCGAGGTCGAGCGGCAGTGGGTCGATATCGATGCCATCGCGCCGGTGATGGCCCGATCCGCCGTCGCCGCCGAGGACGCGAATTTCTGTCGTCATTGGGGCTTCGACGTCGCCGCCATTCGCGATGCGATCGAGGCGGGAGCCGGGCGCGGGGCTTCGACGATCAGCCAGCAGGTCGTGAAGAATGTCTTTCTGTGGCAGGGTCGAAGCTGGCTGCGCAAGGCGCTGGAGGCGGGGTTGACACCGTTGATGGAAACGCTCTGGCCCAAGCGGCGGATCATCGAGGTTTATCTGAACATGGCCGAATTCGGCGAGGGCGTCTTTGGCGTGCAGGCGGCCGCGCAACTGTATTTCGGGGTCGATGCCGGGGACCTGAGTGCGCCGCAGGCCGCCGCCCTGGCTTCGATCCTGCCGAACCCAAAGGACAGGAATGCCGCCGCGATGACCCCTGCGTTGCAGCGCAAGGCCCGCCGCGTGCAGGATGGAGCAGCGACGATCCGTTCAGATGGGCGCGCGGCGTGCTTCGAGGATTGAAAATCCCGCCGACACAGGGCATCCCGGTCCCATGATTCAGCTTTATCATTTTGCCCTGTCACCGTTCTGCCGGAAGGTCCGCCTTGTCCTGGCCGAGAAGAAACTCGACGTCGAATTGATCGACGAACGCTATTGGGAAGCGTCGTCCGAGTTTCTGCGCCGCAACGCCGCGGGTAAAGTGCCGGTCCTGCGAATCGACGGGCTGACGCTGTCGGATTCGGGGGCGATCTGCGAATACCTGGAGGAGACGAACTCCAGCCCGATGCTGATGCCCAGGGACCCGGCGCATCGCGCCGAGGTGCGGCGGCTGGTGGCCTGGTTCGACGACAAGTTTCATCACGAGGTGACATCGAAGCTGGTCTATGAGCGGGTCAACAAGAAGCTGACGCGCGCGGGCTATCCCGACGGGGCAAACGTCAAGGATGGGGTAAAGGCGATCAAGTTCCACCTCGACTATATGGGCTGGCTGCTGGATCGGTCGCGATGGCTTGCGGGGCCGGACTTGACCGTCGCCGATTTCGCCGCTGCCGCGCATCTGTCGTGCCTGGACTATAGTTCGGACGTTGACTGGGGTCGCAATCAGGCCGTGCGCGACTGGTATTCCAAGATCAAGTCCCGCCCGGCGTTCCGTTCGATCCTGGCGGATGTGGTGCCGGGATTCCGACCGGCGAAACACTACGCCGATCTGGATTTCTGATGTCCTTCCGTGTCCGGCTGGAGGCCGAGGCGCGGGCGGCGGGATTCGTGTCTGTCGGGGTGTGCGCGCCGGATGCCATTCCGAAAGCGCCCGGACAATTGGCTTCGTTTCTGGACGCGGAATATCATGGTCAGATGACCTGGATGGGCGAGCGTTCGACATGGCGCGGCAATCCGGCGGCACTCTGGCCAGAAGCACGGTCGGTCGTGATGCTGGCGCATTCGTATTCGCCCGGACACGATCCGCTGAATGACCTGAACAGACCCGAACATGGGGCGATTTCGGTCTATGCGCAGGGGCGCGATTATCATGACGTGGTCAAGAAGGCGCTGAAACGCGTCGCGCGCTGGATGGTCGCGGAGGGCGACTGCGAGGTGAAGGTCTTCGTCGACACCGCGCCGGTAATGGAAAAGCCGCTGGCGCAGGCAGCGGGTCTGGGGTGGCAGGGAAAACATACCAACCTTCTGTCACGCGATTTCGGCAACTGGGTCTTTCTGGGGGCAATCTTCACGACGCTGAACATGGAGCCGGATGCGCCCGAGGCCGAGCATTGCGGATCGTGCCGCAAATGTCTGGACATCTGTCCAACCGATGCTTTTCCCGCGCCGTTTCAATTAGATGCGCGCCGGTGCATTTCCTATCTGACAATTGAACATCGCGGTCCGGTGGATGAAGGTCTACGCCCTGCCTTGGGTAACCGCATTTATGGCTGTGACGATTGTCTGGCGGTTTGCCCGTGGAACAAGTTTGCGGTCGAGGCATCGGACCTGCGCTACCATGGCCCGCATCGCACCCCTGATCTTGATGAGTTGGCCATGTTGGACGATACTGCATTTCGAGCACGGTTCAGTGGCAGCCCTATCAAGCGGATCGGACGGGATCGAATGGTGCGGAATGTCTGTTACGCGATTGGAAATTCTCGGTCGGATCGCCTGAAAACCTTTGTGCAGGGTCTGTGCGAAGACCCGGATGCCGGCGTCTCGAACGCAGCGCGTTGGGCCGTGGAGCGGATATGAAGACGTTGTTGAGCTTCGGGCACGGTTACTCGGCCCGTGCGCTGACGCCGCTCCTGCTGGCACAAGGCTGGACGGTCATCGGCACGACGCGGTCAGATGAAAAGGCCGAGGCCTTACGCGCCGAGGGCGTGGAGCCGGTGATCTTCGGTGCGCCGCTGGACACTGCGCTGGCACGGGCGAGCCATGTTCTGATTTCCGCCGGACCGGACGTGACGGGCGATCCGGTCCTGAATGCGTATCTGCCAATGTTAGAGACGCATCTGGGGTCAAAGGCGTGGGTCGGATATCTTTCAACGACGGGTGTTTATGGCGATCATGACGGCGGCTGGGTAGACGAGGACACGCCATTGACCCCCACGACCCGCCGCGGGCGCCTTAGGGTAGAGGCGGAGGCGGCATGGCAGGATCTGGCGGCCAGAACAGGTGCGCCCCTGCATATTTTTCGCCTGGCCGGGATCTATGGGCCCGGTCGTGGGCCGTTCGAAAAGGTTCGCAACGGCAGCGCCCGGCGTGTCGTGAAACCGGGTCAGGTTTTCAGCCGCATCTATGTCGATGACATCGCGCAGGTGCTGATGGCCAGCATCGCCCGGCCCGACCCCGGCGCGATCTATAACCTGTGCGACGACGACCCGGCTCCACCGCAGGATGTGATCGGCCATGCTGCCGAACTGCTGGGCCTGCCGCTGCCGCCGGAAGTGGATTTTGAAGCAGCCGAGATGAGTCCGATGGCGCGCAGCTTCTATGCCGAATCGAAACGGGTGCGAAATGATCGCATCAAGGCGGACCTGGGCGTGACCCTGCGCTTCCCCGATTACCGCAGCGGTCTGGCGAACCTGTTGCAGCGCGACCGCGATTCGGGGATCGTGCAAACATGAGGCGTTCCTTGCTGTGCCAAATTGCTGTAAGACATGCCTTATAGATGCAACGCAGAGTGCAGGTAGGCAGGCAGATATGAATAATTATACACGTCGGGGCGCGCTGGCACTGGGTCTCGGTTCGACCGCCCTTCTGGCGGGATGCGGCAGCAAGTTCATTTCCTATGACGGGCCTGAGGTCACGCGAGTCGTGATCCAGAAATCATCGCGCCAGCTGGCGCTGTTCAACGGCAACACGATGCTGGAACAATACAAGATCCAGCTTGGCTTTGCCCCCGTCGGGCCCAAGCAGTTCGAAGGCGACGGCAAGACGCCCGAAGGCCGTTACACCGTCGACAAGCGTAACCCCAATTCAGCGTATTTTCTGTCGGTCGGCATTGATTATCCGAACGAGGCCGATCGCGCCTATGCTGCGGAGATGGGTAAGGAGCCGGGAGGCGAAATTTTCGTTCACGGGTGGGGCGACAAGCGGCGCGCCAGCAGCGGCGACTGGACGGCCGGATGCGTTGCGGTCACCAATCGGGAGATCAAGGTGATCTATGCGTCGGTGCGCGATGGCACGCCGGTGGATATCTACGCCTGAATCACATCCCGAAGTTCTGACAAAAAAACGGGGCCGCAGGGCCCCGTTCGCGATTCGAATATTTCGTGCCGATCAGGTGCCGACGTTCAGCGTGTACCAGATTTTGCCGTTGGATTCCTGGAAATAGCCGAATCCCATGCGACGTCCGTTCGGATCCAGCAGAACGCGGCGCGGTCCGGGTTCCTGCAACCAGGCGGCCACTGTCTCCAATTCGGTCTCATAGGTTTCCGAGATCGCCTCTCCCAGAAGGCGGCCATCGAAGCCGACCCGGCGCGCTCGATCGATGGGAGACGAGCCGTCGGAGCCGAAATGCCACGGGCGGTTCTGCAACGACATATCGCGGGAATGGGTTTCGGCAGCGGCCGTCAGCTTGGCATCCAGGGTCAGCGGTGGGGCCCCGGACGCCTGACGCAGCGCATTCACGGCATCCAGCGCGCGGAACGGCAGTCGTCGGCCGTCGGTATCGGAAATGCGGTAAAGCTTGGGCAATGGCTTGCCGTTGGGGCCGAGCGCGGGCGGCGTCGGCGTCGGCGCACAGGCGGCCAGCGCGGTGGAAGCGAGCAGGATCAATGCAGTGCGGCGGTTCATCGGCGTCCCCAGGTCTTTCGTGTCACGTCGGAGTATATCGGAGCGTCCGGCGAGGCAAATGCCATGATCGCGTCTTCGAAAGGCGAAACATCGCGCCTGTGACGGGATTTTGCCTTCGGAAGAATATGTCCATTCCTGACAGGAGTCTCGATCACATGGCCCGATCGGACTTCGGTCAGCGGGGTCGACACGACACCCGCCGGTAGCCCGGAGAGACCAGTGCAGGAAGAAATGCCCTTCACCATCCTGGCTTTGTCGATTCGTATGACGGGGGATATCAATTGGATACGCTTTGCGTCGGAGGCCGGAACACAGGTGTTGCCAATTTGACAAGACCCGAGCGAAAGCGATCGCACGCGCGTTGTCCGGGCGTTGCAAAGGTTTGGCATAGCTGCTTAACGAGTCTTACGAGGTACAGTCTTGGGTGCCTTAAGATTTGGCAAATTCGCCTCATCATTGGCGTATCTTGGAGGATACTATGAAGAAACTCGCTCTCGCTGCCGCTCTGTCGGTTGCTTCCACCACCGCCTTCGCCGGCGGTATCGCTCCGGTGACCCCGGTCGAGCCCGTCGTCATTGTCGAGGACACCTCGTCCTCGTCCGCCGGCATCATCGTTCCGATCCTGGCCATCATTCTGCTGGCCGCTGCCGCAGCGTCGGACTGATTTCGACGGCCCTCACGGGCCATCGGAACCAGAAGGTTCTCTGGAAAGCGCGTCCCTTCGGGGGCGCGCTTTTCGTTATGTGCCGTGAAGTTCGCCTGTTTTCCGGTGCATTAAAAAAAACCCCTGAACCCGACAAACGGGAACAGGGGCAAGTTGCGTTCCCCGGACATTGGGCAGGGAACGCAGGCGGTAACTCGGTCGCAACGTCAGTCGGGCTTGATCATCTCGTCGCGAATCTGTTGGCGCAGAATGTCGATCGAGACCGATTTCCCCTCGCGCTTGAAGTGCCAGTAGGTCCAGCCATTGCAGCTGGGCGCGCCTTCGTATGCCGCGCCGACCTGATGGATCGACCCTTTGATATTTTCACCGGCCAGCGTGCCGTCGGCCCTGATCTTGGCGCGATGTCGGCCATTGCCGGATTGGAGTTCTTCGCCCGGACGCAACATTCCACGTTCGACAAGCTGCCCGAACGGCACGCGCGGTTCGGTGCGCCTGGACGTCGAGACCTCCAGTGCTGCGGGCGGAAGACTGCGGACACGCGCGATGCGTTCGGCGGCGATCTGGCGGTATTCTTCTTCGCGCTCGATGCCGATGAAATGGCGACCCAACATCGTGGCCACCGCGCCGGTCGTGCCGGTTCCGAAGAACGGGTCAAGCACCACGTCGCCGGGGTTGGTCGAGCCGATCAGCAGGCGATGCAGCAACGATTCGGGCTTCTGCGTCGGATGAGCCTTTTCGCCCCGCGCATTTTTCAGACGTTCGTGCCCGGTGCAGATCGGGAAGGTCCAGTCGGAGCGCATCTGCACGCCTTCGTTCAGGGCCTTCATCGCTTCATAGTTGAAGGTGTATTTCGACCCTTCTGATTTTGACGCCCAGATCATCGTCTCATGCGCATTCGTCAGGCGTTTGCCGCGAAAGTTCGGCATCGGGTTGGTCTTGCGCCAGACGACGTCGTTCAAGATCCAGAATCCCTGATCCTGCAGCGTTGCGCCGACGCGATAAATGTTGTGATAGCTCCCGATCACCCAGATCGCGCCATCGGGTTTCAACACCCGTCGGGCCGCCTTGAGCCAGCCACGCGTGAAGGCATCATAGGCCTTCAGGCTTTCGAACTGATCCCAGTGATCGTCGACGGCATCGACGCGGGAATTGTCCGGACGGTGCAGATCGCCACGCAGTTGCAGATTGTAGGGGGGGTCTGCGAAAATCAGGTCGACCGAGTTTTCGGGAAGCGAATTCATCGCTGCCACGCAGTCACCGGACATGATGGTATCGAGCGGAAGCACGGGGGCTTCCGGTGTGGGTTTTGCCATTGTCTGTCGCCTCGAACGGCACCCTCATTGACGGGGCGCCTTGTTGTTGTCCGGCCAGAATGGCGGGCGGTTGGTTCACCGTCCAGCGGGCAAGAAAGGCAAGATTAAGGCAGGGTCAGGAACACAACATCTTGCGTATTGGGGCAAAGGAACGCCGATGATGTTGTGTGACGCCATGTTTGGCCAGTCCGTCCTGATGGGCCTTGGTGCCGTATCCTGCGTTGCTGTCCCATCCATAACCGGGATGCTGTTGCGCCAGCGCCACCATGCCTTGATCCCGCCGTGTTTTGGCAAGGACCGACGCGGCCGCGATTGATGGCGAAAGTCCGTCGCCGCCGATGATCAGGTCGAAGGGGCAGGCGACCCAGGCGGGGCAATCATTGCCGTCGATCAACAGGTGATCGGGTAGTGTTGGCAGGGCCTCCACCGCCCGGCGCATGGCCAGATGCGTGGCTTGCCGGATGTTAAGGGCGTCGATTTCGGCCACCGTCGCCTCGCCGAAGCCGACATCGCAGCAGGCCAGCAAAAACGGCACCAAAGCCTCCCGCCGCTTCGCCGTCAGCTTCTTGCTGTCGTTCAATCCGGCTGGCGCAGGTCCGATCAGGAGGGCAGCGCAGGCGACCACGGGTCCGGCCCAGGGACCGCGCCCGACTTCGTCCAGGCCGACAACGAAACGCGCGCCCCGGTCAAAGGCCGCGCGTTCATGAAGGTAGTCCAGGGGCAGGATCGACATGAAGCCGACCCTGCCCCCGCTCCGGCGGTGGGTCAACGCGATTGCGTCAACGCCGTGCGGTGCGGGAGGTCCAGCCGTCGCGGCTCATGCATCGCGCAGTGTACAGGTTGCGCGCACCCCGGTCGGTGCGAACCTGACGGATGCATTGCGGTGGCAAGATAGCAGGCCGGGCGACCGCATTCTGCATGCAGCGCGCGCCATAGCCTGAAACTGTGCCGCGATCAGTGCGGAACGTTCTATAGCAGCTTTCCGGTAAAATCTTGGCGTTCCGCTGATTGCGCCCGCGATCGTTATCATCATGGTGGTCACGGTCACGGTCACGGTCACGACCCAGCAAGACTCGGTCATTTCGTTCGTTACGGTTATCGCGGCGGACGGTGGCGGCGCGACGGGCGGCTTCCTTCTCCTCGCGGCGATCGGCGGCGCGCTTGAGCAGCAACAGAGCGGCAAGGCCGCCTACGACACCGATGGCGATGTTTCTGTTCTGGTTATCGTGATTATGCGCATAGCTGCGCTGATCGGCGGCGGCGGGAACAGCGATCATAGACAATGACAGGGCCATGGACAGAATGGCGGCTAGCGTTGTGCGAAACATGACAGACCTCCAGTTGGTTGATGGACAGACCATTATCCTTGATGCTCTGACGCTCAATGACGGTGCGGTGTCATGAGATAACGGAACGACCGTCATTGCTTGCCAAGCGTCTATGCCCCATCAAGGACTCCATGAAACGCGCACTTTTGATCTTGATGGCTTTCGTGCTTGCAGGTCCCGCCTCTGCAGCGTGTTATGCCGACTACAAGGCCAAGCAGGACGATCCCCTGCGGCTGCATTACGGTGTCGTCGAATTGCCCGATGATGCCTGCGATTCCTCATCCGCTGCCGCCGCATTGCGCGACAGGCTGGACGATGGTTGGCAGCTGTTGCAGGTGATCTCTGTCTTCGACGACGAAGATGGCCTTGAGAAAAGGAAAGCAAGTGCCGGCGAATTCTTCCTCCGTTACTGAAACGCGCGCGGCGTCGAACAAGGTCATCGGGTTGGGAATCGCCGCCATCGTCGCGATCCTGCTGGCGGCGGCAATCTTTCTGTTTGCGACATTGCCGAACGCGAACGCGTTCAACCTGCGGGTCGAGCAGCTTTTCATCGAATCGGACCTGACCACCCGCGCCGAGATCGGCCTTCTGGAGGTGCTGGCCCAGTCGGGCACAGCGTTTTCAGAGGTTCTGACCAGCTACCGGGTGATCATCTTCGTTCTGCTGGTGTTCGCAACGGCCCTTCTTATCGCCTGCGTCGTGTTATTGCTTGCGATCGTCACGCTGAATCGTCGCATGGGCGAGATCGAGCGGTCAGGAATTCAGGTCACGTCGCTAGTTCTGGCCCGCGCCGAGAACGCCGTTATGCTGAACGATATCGAGTTGAAGCTGACCGATGCGGCGATGGAAACGCTGGCCGTTCTGGCCGAGGCGCGGTTGGACGGGGACACGCTGACCGGTGCCCAGATCGAGGCGGTCATCACCGGTAAATCCGAGAGCGATTGCGAGGAAGCGGCGGGCGCGACCCGGATCAAGCGGTTGCGCGACACGCTGGGCAACCAGATCGTGACGCACCTTCTGATCCGCAATATCACGCGGCAGGGGTATGTGCTGGCGCTGGACCCCAAGGTCATCCGGATGTTGTGACGGACTGCGCCGTCCACACAGAAATACGCTCAGCTTTCGCCAGCTTTTTTCGCCGCCGCCCGCGCCTTGTTCTTCTTGCTGTTGGGCTTGCCGACCGGGGTGCCGCCGGTGCCTGGCTTGCCACCCGGTTTGCCCTTGAACGGCTTGCCACCAGATTTGCCGCCTGGCTTGCCCTGCCACGGTTTCGCGCCGGGTTTATTGCCTGGTTTCGATGACCGCTTGAAATCTTCGACAACGCCCTCGGGCCGTTCCGCATGAGGTTTGCGGGGCTTGGCGTTCGGATGCTCCGGCTTTGGCTTGCGCGTGCGGGGGGCCGGGTCGTCGTTCCATTCGACCGGCTTGGTCGTGCCTTGGGGTTTGCCCTGATACGGCTTGCTGCCCGGCCTGGGGCCGCGATCGTAAGACGGCTTTCCCTGTGCAGGCGGCGCTTCGGAGCGGCGGATCGTCAGGCCATCTTCGCCGATCATGTCGGGGCCCAGGGCCTTCTCGAAGGCCGAGGCTTTGACATCGGCAATCTGGAAATAGCTCTCCTCGTCCCGAATCCGGATCGCGCCGATATCGTCGCGGGTCAGACCACCGACCTTGCACAGCATCGGCAAAAGGCGACGCGGGTCCTGATGCGCGCTGCGCCCGCCCTGAATGGCGAACCACACCGAGGGGCCGAATTCCGGACGCGGGTCAGGCGTATGCTTTGATGACACTGCGGACAGGTCTTCGGGCGCAGTCTGACGTTCGGCCTTCAGGCGCAGATACCCGGCGGCAAGCTGCTGCGGGGTGAACCGCGTGGCCAGGTCGTTGACGGCCTGCTCCTCGTCCTCGGTGATCTCCTCGTGCCAGGCCGGGTCGGCCAGCATACGCTCGCGGTCCTTGTCACGGACGGCATCGGCGGAGGGCGCAACGCCCCATGTCGCCGACAACTTGGCCCAGCCCAGCAGGCGCTGCGCCTTTTTCTTGGCCGACGGCGGCACGATCAGGGCACTGACGCCCTTGCGTCCGGCGCGGCCCGTCCGGCCAGACCGGTGCAACAACGTGTCCGACCCGGTCGGCAGTTCAGCGTGGATCACCAGATCGAGGTTCGGCAGGTCGATGCCCCGCGCGGCAACATCTGTCGCCACGCAGACCCGCGCACGTCCGTCGCGCATGGCTTGCAGGGCGTGTGTGCGCTCCGCCTGCGACAATTCGCCCGACAGCGCTACGACGGAAAAGCCCCGGTTCGACAGGCGCGTCGTCAGGCGGTTCACCATGGCGCGAGTGTTGCAGAAGACGATGGCGTTCGGGGCCTCGTGAAATCGCAGCACGTTGATAATTGCGTTTTCGGCATCGCGCGGCGACACGTCCAGCGCGTGGTATTCGATGTCGGCGTGTTGTTCACGCGCGCTGACCGTGGCGACCCGCACGGCTTCTTGCTGATAGGATTCGGCAAGTTTCGCGATAGCGGCGGGTACCGTGGCCGAGAACAACAGCGTTTGCCGTGCTTCGGGGCATTCGCCCAGAATGAATTCCAGATCCTCGCGGAAGCCCAGATCCAGCATCTCGTCCGCTTCGTCCAGAACGACAGCCCGGATTTCCGTCAGATCGATGGACCCCCGCGTGATGTGATCGCGCAGACGGCCCGGCGTGGCGACGACGACATGCGCGCCGCGGGCCAGCGTGCGCCGTTCGTCGCGCATATCCATGCCGCCGACGGTCGAGGCCATGACAGCCCCTGCCTTGTCATAGAGCCAGTCAAGCTCGCGTTTCACCTGCATCGCCAGTTCGCGGGTCGGCGCGATGATCAGGGCCAGCGGCGCGCCGGCGTCTGGGAAGTGTTCGGCGGTGCCCAGCAACGTGGGCGCGATGGCCAGACCGAAGCCCAGTGTTTTACCCGAGCCGGTTTGCGCGGATACCAGCATGTCGACGCCGTCGAGTTCGGGTTCCAGCACGGCCTGCTGAACAGGGGTGAGCGTGTCGTAACCACGCGCCTCGAGCGCATCGGCGAGGGCTTTTTTCATGGGGATGGCCTTTCGATTGCCCTGCGGTCAGGGCGGCAAGCGCCGGTCCCTACGCCCATTACGCCCAGAAGTATAGGGCAGCGTTCAGGGGGTGACGGCACGTCGAACGACCTGAGACATCTCGTGCAGATGATCGGCCAGCGGCGTGGTCTTGCGCCAAATCATGCCCACGGTTCGATTGGGCTGCACCTCGGCAAACCGTCCAATGGCGACCGGGGCCGAGCGGGTTTCGACCGGCACCGCCATATCCGGGATCAGCGTGACGCCCAGCCCGGCGCCGACCATCTGCACCAAAGTGGACAGCGACGATCCGTCCAGCCCGTGCCGTGTGCGCGCGGTGGGTATTTTGCAGAACGACAGTGCCTGATCCCGGAAGCAATGGCCTTCTTCCAGCAGCAACAGGCGCATATGCTGTAATTGATCCGGGGCGGGCATCGGGCGGTCGCCGTCAGCCTCGGGGCGGACGAGGACGAAATCTTCGGTGAACAGCGTGACCTCGGTCAGCGAAGGCTCAGACACCGGCAGAGCGACAATGGCCGCATCCAGATGGCCGTCCGCTATATCGTCGATCAGACGCGGGGTGATCGTTTCGCGGATATCGAGATCGAGGTCGGGATAGGTCGCGGTCAGGCTGCGCACGAGGGTCGGCAGCAGGTAAGGAGCAATGGTGGGAATCACCCCGATCCGCAGCCGTCCCGATAACGCACCTTTCGATACGCGGGCCAGATCGCCCAATTCATCCACGCTGCGCAAGATATCGCGGACCCGGTCGCGGAACCGGATGCCGAAGGACGTCAACCGGACCTGCCGGGGGTTGCGCTCGAACAACTGCGTTCCCAGCGTCGCCTCCAGATCCTTGATCTGGCTGGACAAGGCCGGCTGGGAGATGGCCGAGGCCTCTGCCGCATGTCCGAAGTGCGTGTGACGGGCCAATGCCTCGAAATAGCGCAACTGTTTGAGGGTAATGTTCGCCATAAGTTAAAGTTATTGATGGCATAGGAAAATGCAACTTATATCAATCGAAAGTTGCTGTTAGATGCGGGGCAGATGGGGCGGATAACGCTCGCCCAGACCTTAAACATACAGCAGGAGAGTATCATGGACGGTTCCGACAGCGCAGGCGGCAAGTGCCCGGTCATTCACGGCGTCTCGATGCACGCCACCAACAAGTCCCGCAGCAATCGCGACTGGTGGCCGAACCAGCTGAAGCTGAGCATTCTGCATCAAAACACGCCCGCGTCCGACCCGCTGGGGCCGGACTTCGATTATGCCGCTGAGTTCGCCAAACTGGATCTGGCCGCCGTCAAGGCCGACCTGACCGCGCTGATGACCGACAGTCAGGACTGGTGGCCAGCCGATTATGGCCATTATGGTCCGTTCTTCGTTCGCATGGCGTGGCACAGTGCTGGCACCTATCGCACGGCAGACGGGCGGGGTGGATCGACTTCGGGCAGTCAGCGGTTCGCGCCGCTGAATTCGTGGCCCGACAACGGCAACCTGGATAAGGCGCGGCGTCTGCTGTGGCCGATCAAGCAGAAGTACGGCAACAGGATCAGCTGGGCCGATCTGTTCATCCTGACCGGAAATGTCGCAATGGAATCGATGGGTTTCAAGACGTTCGGGTTCGGCGGCGGTCGAGTCGATATCTATGAGCCCGAGGAAGACATCTACTGGGGCACCGAAGACGAGTGGCTGGGCGACAAGGATGTTCGCTATGATAAGGGCGAGGACGGGTTGGGACGGTTCCTGGAGAACCCGCTGGCCGCCGTGCAGATGGGTCTGATCTACGTCAACCCGGAAGGCCCAAACGGCAACCCGGACCCCCTGAAGTCGGCCTATGACATCCGCGACACCTTTGCCCGCATGGCGATGAATGACGAGGAAACCGTCGCACTGGTCGCAGGTGGCCACACCTTCGGCAAGGCGCATGGCGCAGGCGACGCGGCCCTTGTCGGCGCGGAACCGGAAGCAGGTGGCATGGAGGACATGGGTTTCGGCTGGAAAAACGCCTTCGAGACCGGACACGGTGCGCATACCACGACATCGGGCATCGAAGGTGCGTGGACGACTACGCCGATTACCTGGGACATGTCGTATTTCGACACCCTTCTGGGCAACGAGTGGGAGCTGACGAAATCGCCTGCCGGGGCGCATCAGTGGAAACCTGCGGGCGGGGCCATGGCCGATGCCGTGCCGGACGCGCATCTGGATGGGGTCAAGCACCCGCCAATGATGACCACAGCCGATATGGCGTTGAAGATGGACCCGGAGTATCTTAGGATTTCAACGCATTACCATCAGAACCCCGACGTATTTGCCGATGCGTATGCCCGTGCCTGGTTCAAGCTGACGCACCGCGATATGGGGCCAAAGGTTCGGTATCTGGGGCCGGAAGTCCCGCAGGAGGATCTAATCTGGCAAGATCCGATTCCCGCCGCCGATCATGCGCCGATCGGTGCGGATGATGTCACGGACCTCAAGGCCCGAATCCTCGCGTCGGGTCTGACCACATCCGAACTGGTCGGCGTGGCATGGGCCTCGGCCTCGACGTTCCGTGGCTCGGACAAACGGGGCGGGGCCAATGGCGCGCGCATCCGTCTTGCGCCGCAGAAGGATTGGGAGGTCAACCAGCCTGACACGCTGGCCAAGGTACTGGACGTGCTGAACAGCATCCGCAGCGATTTCGGCAAGCCGGTGTCACTGGCCGATATGATCGTGCTGGGCGGAACTGCGGCGGTCGAGAAGGCCGCGCGCGATGCAGGTCACGACGTTGATGTGCCCTTCACGCCGGGCCGCACCGACGCCAGCGCCGAGCAGACCGATGCCGAGAGCTTCGAACCTCTGGAGCCGAAAGCCGACGGTTTCCGCAACTATCAGGAACAGACATTCAAGGTCTCACCCGAGGAAATGCTGATCGACCGGGCACAACTTCTGACCTTGTCGGCACCGGAAATGACGGTTCTGGTCGGTGGCTTGCGAGCGCTTGGCGCGAACTACGGTGGTACATCGCACGGTGTGCTGACGGATCGTCCGGGTCAGTTGACGAACGACTTCTTCGTCAACCTGATGGATATGGCGACCGAGTGGAAACCCGCGTCCGACGATGCGCAGGTTTTCGAAGGTCGGGATCGCAAGACGGGCGAAGCTCGCTGGACAGGGACGCGCTGCGATCTGGTGTTCGGGTCGAATTCGCAACTGCGGGCACTGTCCGAGGTCTATGCCCAGTCCGACGCGGGCGACAAATTCGTCCACGATTTCGTCGCCGCCTGGACCAGGGTGATGGAATTGGATCGCTTCGACCTGCACTGATCTGCGGATCAAAGCCTTTCGCGCCGGACGGACCCAAGCGGTTCGTCCGGCGTTTTCATATCAGGTGGCAACGATCATTACTTCGAACGTCACACAGACCGGCGCGCGGCCTTTCGTCAGAAGGCCCGCGTATTGCCCGTTGTCCGGGTCGACACATTCCATCGGCAGATGCAGCGCGCCATTCCAGATCGCGCCCGGCGGGATCAACACTTCGGATATGGGCGACGTCATCGGCGGTGCGCCGTCGAACACTGCACCGATCAAGCTGCCGATGCCGTGGATTTTCGCGCGGGCGAACCCGGCGCCGTGGATCAGTGTTTCCAGCGCGCTCGAGATATCCTCGTGAGGATTGATTTTGGCAATCACTGCGTTGCCGTCCGCCATCCCGCCCATCGCATGGAAGATCGAGAAGTTGGTTTCGGCGTCGTGCAGCACCTCGAACGCGCCGCCCTTGAAAGCGTGCAAAGTGATCTGCGCGTCTTCAGACAGCTTCACATCGTCGGGCAGCAAATGACCCATTCTGGTCGCGTCACCATCCGTCCAGCGCGCATGGCAATGCAGCCACCAGGCACCGTCGCGCCGTCCGACAATGGCAGTCCCGAAAACGATTTTTCCGGACCCGCCATCACGCGGCGCACTGTACCATGCGGCATGATCGGCGTCGTGCGACGGGCCGGGCATGACATAGCGATAGGGTCCGATCCGCAGGCCATCCAGCACCATCACGCCACTGTCGCATCCGGCGTCGTCCATCGCCTGCGCCACGGCCTGCATCAACACGGAACCCCGCGGTAATGTCACGGTCCGCGTCGTCACGGTGCCGCGGGCGGACAGAATGCGGTCGGAGCGTTTGGGACCGGGGTGACGGATCAGATCGCGGCTGATGGATGGGGTCATTTTGCGGGCAAGACTCCGCGCGCTTCCAATGCTTCGCGCACGAGTTTCTTGGTGATCTTGCCATAGCCGGTCTTCGGCATCTCATCCAGGAACACATATTCCTGCGGCAGCTTGTATTTCGCCAGGCTGTCCTTCAGCAGCGCCGTGATTTCGTCGCCGGTCACCGACTTGCCCGCCTCGCAGACGCAGACTGCCAGACCGACTTCGCCCCATTGCTTGTGCGGCACGCCAAGGATCGCGACTTCGGACAGGGCGGGATGGGTCAGCATCAGCTCCTCGATTTCGCGCGGATACACGTTCGATCCGCCCGAGATGTACATGTCCGACGACCGCCCGGTGATGAAAAGATAGCCTTCGGCTTCCATGTGACCCAGATCGCCAGTCAGGAACCAGCCGTCGCGGAAGGCCTTCGTGTTGGCTGCATCATCCATGTAATATCCGGCGCAGACCGCTGGCCCGGCAACGCAGATTTCGCCCGTCTGACCGGGCGGCAAATGTGCGCCGCTGTCATTCTGGATGGTAACGTGCAGGCCGGTCCTCTCAAACCCGCAGGTGCCGACGCGGGCTTCGGGGCCGTCATTGATGTGGTGATCGTGCGGCGGCAGAACAGTGATCGCGCCGGTGACCTCGCCCAGTCCGAAATACTGGACCAGAACGCGACCCAGTTTGCCCAGCGCATGTTTCTGATCCTCGCGGTACATCGGCGCACCCGCATAGATAATGTAGCGCAGGCTGGAATGGTCGAACTGATCGACGGAGGGGTGTTCGGTCAGCATCTTCACAATGGTCGGCACGGTGAACATGTTCGTGACACCGTGGTCCTGAACCAGACGCCACGCGACGGCAGGGTCGAAGCGACCGGGCGGCAGCAGGACGGACACGGCACCCGCCGCGATGTTAACGAGTTGGTGCATTCCCGCACCATGCGACAGCGGCGCGACCACAAGGCTGACGTCATCGGGACCAGTGCCGGGCATAAGGTCGTTCAGGTGGTTGAGCGTTGTGAAGGTCAACTGGCCGTGGGTCAGGACGACGGCCTTGGGTCGCCCGGTCGAACCGGAGGTGAAGAACAGCCAACAGGGGGCATCGCGGTCCATATCGGCATTGCTGACAGGCATGCCGTCATGCGCGGCGATCAAGTCATCATAGGGTGTGCCGAACCCCTGCCCGATGCAGACGACCTCGGTCAGCTTGTGTGCGGCCTCGACGCATACGGTCGCGTGGTCGGGGAAATCCTGTTCGCAGAACATCAGCGCGACATCGGATTTTTGGGCCAGATAGGCGACCTCGTCCGGGCGCTGGCGGTAGTTCGAGGGCACCCAGACCGCGCCCAACCGCCAGCAGGCCAGCATCGTCTCGGTGATTTCGCGGTTGTTGGGGGACTGAACCAGAACGCGGTCGCCGGCCTTGATTCCGAACCGGTCGCGCATCGCGGCGGCCAACGCGCTGACGCGGGTGTCCAATTCGGACCAGGTCAGTGTGCCACGGGCATCGATGATCGCGGGACGGTCACCCAGACGACGGGCATTGCGCGTCAGGAAATGCGCGAGGTTCGTGGTGCGGGTCGTCCAGGGCAGGCGAGGATCGCGATTCCCGGTTTCCGTCATTTCACGCGTTCCAGGATCGAGACGTAATTGGCCACGGCAGCGCCGCCCATGTTGAACACACCCGCCAGCGCAGCACCGTCCAATTGCATGTCGCCCGCGTCACCGGCCAGTTGCATTGCGGCCATCACGTGCTGTGAAACGCCGGTCGCGCCCAGCGGATGACCTCGCGATTTCAACCCACCCGACAGGTTCACGGGCAGCTTGCCGTCGCGCGTGGTGATGCCGTCGCGGATCACCCGCCCGCCCTGGCCGCGGGGTGCAAGGCCCATGGCCTCGTATTCCAGCAATTCGGCGATGGTGAAGCAGTCGTGGGTTTCCACGAGGCTCAGGTCGTCCAGCGTCAGCCCCGCCTCATCCAGCGACTTGGCCCAGGCTCCGCGCGCGCCCGCAAATTCGGTCGGGTCCCGCCGTGACAGGGCCAGAACATCGTTGACCTGATTGCGGGCGCGGAAGCCGATGGCACGGCGCATGTCGGCGGCCACGTCCGGGTGCGCCACGACAAGGACGGCGGCCCCGTCGGAAACGAGCGAGCAGTCAGTGCGCCGTAGCGGCCCCGCGACGATCGGATTGCGGTCGCTGACGGTATTGCAGAAGTCGACGCCCAGATCTTTCTGCATGTGGGCGAATGGATTCCGCGCGCCGTTCGTGTGGTTCTTGGCCGCGATCATCGCCAGTTCGCGCGACTGGTCGCCATGCGCTTGGAAATAACGGTTCGCGATCTGGCCGAAGACGCCGGCAAACCCGCCATCGATCTCGCCTTCTTCGGCGCGATAGGCGGCGGTCAGGAGGATGTCGCCGACCTCGACGCCCGGTGTCGCGCTCATCTTTTCGGCACCCACGACCAGCGCGATGCGGCCCCGCCCCGCAGCAATGAAATCCAGTGCGGCATAGAGCGCGGCGGACCCGGTGGCGCAGGCGTTTTCCAGGTGCACCGACGGCACGTATGCCAGTTCGGGCACAGCCATGCCGACCAGCGCGCCCTCGAACGCCTGCCGGGAAAAGCCGTTGTTGTAGACGCCGACGAAGATGCCATCAACGTCGCTTGCGGTGATACCCGCGTGGTCCAGCGCTTCGGGAACGGTGCTTGCGATCAATTGCTCGACATCGCCTTCGGGGGCCTTGCCGAACTTGCTGTGCGCCCAGCCGACGATCTGGGGGGTGGCGGGATTGGTCATGGTAGCTCCTCCGTTGGTCAGACCCTATGCCGGGTCTTCGGGTGCGGCAACGTCCCCTGCGAGCTGTAACGCGGAGTGCGGGACGGTACCGATCAGCATGGCTGACTTGTTGTTGCCGGTGACGACGCCGGAATTCGTGTCGTATCCGGCGGTGAACGCCTATAGATCGGGACCGATTTGATCGACGCGATCTTCTTCTCGGTCCAGTTCCCGGTCGTGGCGGAAGGTCGGCTCAGGGCATCTGGACTTTTTGTGAAATGCGCCCGAACAGGTCATTGCCAAATGCGTCTTCCATCCAGATCTGGACGTCATCGCCGGGTTGCAGGAAGGGTGTGACCGGCGCGCCGGTTTCGATGGTTTCGATCATCCGGTGCTCGGCAATGCAGGAATAGCCGACACCGCCCTGAGTGACGGTTCGCGCCGGCCCGTCATCAAGCTTGTTCGAGACCGTGCCGGAGCCGATCACTGTGCCCGCACGCAGCGGTCGGGTTCTGGCGGCGTGGGCAATCAGTTGCGGGAAGCCAAATGTCATGTCCTGTCCGGCATCGGTTCGCCCGAATGGCATACCGTTCAGATCGACGCACATCGTGGCATGAAGGCGGTCACCGTCCCATCCTGTCACGTCGTCGACACTTCTGGCCAGCGGGGCAAGGGCAGAGGGCGGTTTGGACTGAACGAAGCCGAATCCCTTGGCCAGTTCGTCCGGGATCAGGTTTCGCAGGGAGACGTCGTTCAAAAGCATCACCCACCGGATCGCCTGACGCGCCTCATCCACTGTCGCCCCCATGTCGACGTCGGCCACGATGACCGCCACTTCGGCTTCGAAGTCGATACCCCAAGCCGGATCGCCGACAATCGGGGACATCGGTCCGAGAAAAGGATCGGAACAGCCCTGATACATCAGCGGATCAGTCCAGAACCTAGCGGGCATCGGCGCACCGCGCGCCTTTCGGACAAGTTCGACGTGATTGACGTAGGCCGATCCGTCGAGAAACTGATGCGCGCGGGGCAGGGGGGCGGTGCAACGGGCAATATCGAACGGCTCCGGCGGGCCATCCGGCTCGTCAATACCGTACTCCATCATCTCGATGAAAGAATGCCGCTTCATCCGGGTGCTGGTCTTTCGGTCTGGCGAAACGATCCGTAATTGCCCGTCCCGTCGCATGGGATAGGACGCGAGGATCATTTGACCCCCGGTGTGCCATCGAACTTCTTCTCCAGATCGGCCCAGCAATCGATGTAGTCGTCCTGCAATGGCGCTTCCTGTGCGGCGAAGGGCGTCAAATGCTGCGGAAAGCGTGTCTCGAACATGAAGGACATCGTATTTTCCAGCTTCTCCGCCTTCAGGTCCGCATTCGATGCCCCCTCAAACGCGGCTTTGTCCGGTCCGTGCGGCAGCATCATGTTGTGCAGGGACATGCCGCCGGGGACGAAGCCCCTGGGCTTCGCATCGTATATGCCGAAGATATTGCCCATCAGTTCTGACATGACGTTCTTGTGGTACCATGGCGGGCGGAAGGTATCTTCTGCCACCATCCAGCGGTCGCGAAACAGGACGAAGTCGATATTGGCCGTCCCCTCGATGCCGGATGGCGCGGTCAGCACGGTGAAGATCGACGGGTCCGGGTGGTCGAACAGTACCGCGCCGATCGGGCAATAGGTCCGCAGGTCGTATTTGCAGGGCGCATAGTTGCCGTGCCACGCAACGACGTCCAGCGGCGAATGCCCGATCTCCGTTTCATGAAACTGGCCGGCCCATTTTACCGTGACGGTGCTGGGCGCGTCGCGGTCTTCGAAGGCCGCAACGGGCGTCTTGAAGTCACGCCGGTTCGCCATGCAGTTCGCGCCGATGGGCCCGCGCCCCGGCAGGGCGAATTTCTGGCCATAGTTTTCGCAGACGAATCCGCGCGCCGGGCCGTCCGGCACTTCGACGCGATAGACCAGACCGCGTGGCAGGATGGCGATCTCCTGCGGCTCCAGGTCGATCACGCCCAACTCGGTGCAGAAGCGCAGGCGGCCCTCCTGCGGCACGACCAAAAGCTCGGAATCGGAGGAATAGAAATAAGCGTCGACCATCGATTCGGTCACCAGATAAATATGGCTCGCCATGCCGACCTGCGTGTTCACATCGCCAGCCGTCGTCATCGTCCGCATGCCCGTCAGCCAGGTTAGCGGTGTGTCGGCATGGGGCACAGGGTCCCAGCGATATTGCCCCAGACTGACGATATCGGGATCGACCAGAGGGGCGGATTTCCAGTATGGCAGGTCGATCTTGGCAAACCGATGCGTGTGCTTGACCGACGGGCGGATGCGATAGCACCACGTCCGCTCGTTCTGGTGGCTGGGCGCGGTGAAGGCAGTTCCGGAAAGTTGTTCTCCGTACAAGCCGTAGTTCGCTTTTTGCGGGCTGTTGCGCCCCTGCGGCAGCGCACCGGGCAGGGCCTCGGTCTCGAAATCGTTGCTGAAGCCGGGCATATAGGAGCGGGTCCTATCGACCGGCCCGGCTCGCAGGGTTCGGGGCTTGGGATATTCGGTCATGATGATCTCCCTTTGCCACAGGGTATTTATTGGTTTTGTAACTGACAACTGTTGGAATCGACTGTGACCCGCCGCCTGATCCTGCGGCGATGGCTTGTCGGCCTTGTCCTGTGACAAACGTGGTCGCGTCTTTGCGGAACAGTCTGCGACACAAAACGTTTGCGCCACTGTATCAATGTCTGATCGGGATTGCCGGTGATGTTCTTGGCAGTCAGGCCGTGCGTCAGTCGGAATAGTAGCCTTTGTCATACTGGCCGTATGCGCCGTATCCGGACCGCTCCATCCGCTTGACATCGACCTGGGTCAGCACAAGCCCAGAAATCCTGGCATTCACCGTTTCGAGCAGGCGCATCCCTTCGCGCACCGCTGTTCGGGGTGTCGAATTCCACTTCACCGCATAGAGAATGGCGTCCGCATGCTGTGCGATGACGCGGCTGTCCGGCACGGCCAGCACGGGGGGCGTGTCGATGATGATGATATCGTAGACAGTGCGCGCGTCCGTCAGGAACGCCCGAAAGGTGTCTGACGAAAATATGTCGACGGGATTCGATGTGCCACTGTCGCCGACCAGAACGTCAACTGCGCCCAACTGAGGATCGCGCTGCACCGCATCTGCCAGCATGACCTCGCCCGACAGGACAGAGAGCAGGCCAATCTCGTCCCTGAACCCCAGTTCCGATCCGAAAATCCGGCGGCGGATGTCGCACTCGATCAGCAGGATCGACTTGCCCATACCTGCGAAGTTTTGCGCCAGCGCCAAGGATTGTGTCGTCTTCCCCTCGTTCGGCAGGGAAGAGGTAGACATGATGATCTGCGGCGGTCGATCAAGGTTCGAAAGCATCACAGAAGTGCGCAGGTTGCGAAAAGACTCGGCCAACCGGGAATTCGGTTTCTGTGACAGGTATTCGATCATCTCCCGGCTGGATTTTGTGCCAATCATCGGCAATTGACCCATGACGACGATACCGGTCAGTGCCTCCAGATCGTTGGCCGACTGGACGCCGGTGTTGCGCACCTCGCGCAGCAGAACACCACCGGCACCCGCCATCAGTCCCAGCATTGCAGCAAGCGCCAGAATGACCGGCCTGCGCGGCTCGGACGGCTCGCCTGGCACGACAGCGCGGGACAGAAGACGGGCATCGGCCTGCTGGATGCCCTGCTGCACGGTCGTTTCGCGCAGGCGGTTCTGGAAATATTCAAACAGGACACGGGCCTGCTCTACCTTCCGTTCCAACCCCTGGAATTCGACAAGCCCCTCGGACTGGGCGTTGATCTGCGCCTCCAACTCCGCCAGCGATGTGGTCAGCGCAGCGATCTGGGCCGTTCCGCGCCTTTCGGACCGGGTGGCGATGTTGGCCAGCTGTTCGCCGCGTGCGCGCAATGCCGTAGCCTTGCTGTCATCGTCGGGCAGCGCCAGTAAACGGTCGAGTATGCGGTCCCCGGTCAGGCTGGCCAGCCGGGGCCAGTCTTCCGCCGCCAGCGCATCAGCCAGCATATCGGCCCGGCCGACGTCGGTGTCGATCTGGGCGCGCGTCGAGGCAAGTCGGGATCGTATGTCCGAAATCTGTCGATTCAGGCCCGCGACTTCGGCTGGGGTGACAAGGTCGGCGCTGGCCGTGAAGGCCTGCAAATCCGATTGCGCCACTTGCAATTCCAGGCCCAGATCGGCCACCCGTTGCCCCAGCCATAGGGTGGCCTGCGCAGTGGCGTCGAACTTTACCTCGATCTGATCCCGAATATAGATCTCGGCCAACAGGTTCGCGATCTGTGCTGATTTCACCGCGTTTTCGGTCCGGGCAGTGACCTGAAATACGAGACTATTGCGCAGGTTTGTCACTGATGTTGCTGCCAGTACGGCGTTGATCGCCCGGTCGAGAATCTGTTGGTCAGTTGCAATGGCGGGAGAACGCTCGGACCCCGCCCCGGCAAGGTCCGCGAGCCAGTCGCGCAGTGAAAATGTGGGCGGGCGCAGGGCGCGGTTGAACTCGGGGTCGGCTGTCAGGTTCAGATCGCGCACCAGTTTCCCGATCAGGTCGCGCGATCGCATGACTTCGATCTCGGTATTGATCGTGGAGATATCCGACGAGAGGCCGGACACGACGCTTTCGAACTCGATGACATTGCCTTCGCGACTGTCCAGAGCGACGGTGGAGGAGGCAGTGTAGACCGGGACCGCAATCCAAAACGCATAGATCGCACCGAGGGACAGCGAGATCGTGGTCGCCCCGACGATCCACCACCGCCCCCGCCAGAGCAGTTTCAGGATACTTACCAAATCGACCTCATCGTCCCGCGATGGCAGAGTAGCGGTGGAAATCGGGGTCTGAGCTGTCATGGAAGTGCATCGTCCTGCAGGATGGCGTCGGTCAGGCATGGCACAGCATCCCTTGCGCATCAACGCGCGGTGCTTGCATTCTCTTGCCGGATTGCCCGAGCATCAGAGTGCAGTGCAGGGGACATAGATGATCGTCAGGTATCTTATTGACCGACTTGCGGTGCGTCGCAGGGGACCGCAATTCTCTGCGCCATTACAACCCGATGTCCGCGTTTACGCCGTGGGCGATATTCACGGTCGGCACGATCTGCTGATGTCGGCACTGGCCCGGATCGACGGCGATCTGGCTGGATGTGATGGGCCCTCGGCCCTGGTGTTTCTGGGCGATTACGTAGACCGGGGCGCGCAGTCGGCCCAGGTTCTTGAAAAGCTCAGAGCTTTGCCGGGGACCAGCCCGATCCCGGTCGTCACGCTGATGGGAAATCACGAACGGATGATGCTGGATTTTCTTGCCGATCCGGTATCCTGCGGACGTCTCTGGTTGCACAATGGCGGCCTGACGACGATGGCCAGTTTCGGCATCGAAGATACCGACATATCCGATCCTGACGCTCTGGGATCTGCAGCAGCAGACCTGCGCGCCGCGCTGCCCGCGGGTCTGGAGATCTGGCTGTCGAACCTGCCGTTGCTGTGGCGGTCAGGTAATCTGGTTTGCGTTCATGCCGCACTGGACCCGCGCCTGGCCGTGTCCGGGCAGGCGGACACAACGATGATCTGGGGCCATCCCGACTTCAGAACCACACCACGGCGCGATGGCATCTGGGTGGCGCACGGGCATACGGTCGTCGACGTTCCGGAAATAGCCGACGGGCGCATCGCGCTTGATACCGGCGCGCATTTTTCGGGCCTTCTGACCGTAGGTGTTCTGGAAGAAGGGACCTTCAGGACCCTGACCTGACGTATTACACGCCGTGGTAGTCGCGATACCAGGCGACGAATTTCGCTATACCGGCGCGAACGGGCGTGTCGGGACGATAACCAGTCAGACTCTCCAGCAAATCCGAACTGGCCCAGGTTCCGGGAACATCGCCCTTCTGCATTTCCATCATGTTCTTCCTGATCTCGAAGCCCAGCTCGGCTTCCAGTGCGGTGATGAATTCCATCAGTTGCACCTGTTCGCCGTTGCCGATGTTCACGACGCGGTAAGGCGCCACCGGGCTGAGCGTATCGCCCGGCGCGATGTCGGACGGGTCGGCGGGCTCCACCGGCGGCGTATCGATCAGCAGACGGATGCCACGAACCAGATCGTCGATATAGGTGAAGTCGCGCGACATGCGGCCGTGGTTGTAGACGTCGATCGCCTCTCCGGCAAAGGCCGCCTTCGCGAATTTATAAAGCGCCAGATCGGGCCTGCCCCAGGGCCCGTAGACAGTGAAGAAGCGGAACATCGTCGTCGGAATTTTCCACAGGTGCGCATATGAATGCGCCATGTGCTCGTTCGCTTTCTTGGTCGCGGCATAAAGTGTCAGGGGCGCATCGGTCTTCTGGTCTTCGGTGAACGGCATCTGCGTGTTCGCCCCGTAGACCGAAGAGGTGGAGGCCATCAGCAAATGATCGACCGCCAGTTCGCGGGCGCATTCCATCACGTTGAATGTGCCGACCAGATTGGCTTCGACATAGGACCGGGGATTTTCCAGGCTGTAGCGGACGCCCGCCTGCGCGGCCAAGTGAACGATAACGTCGGGCGCGGCCTCGGTCATGGTGCGCTTCAGCAGGTCGGAATCCTCCAGCCGCCCCTCGACGGCACGAAAACCCGGGGTCTGGAGCAGCATCTGATGGCGGCGACGTTTGAGAGCGACGTCGTAGTAATCGGTCATCCCGTCGAAGCCGACCACAGTGAAACCTTCGTCCAGCAGGTGCCGTGCAAGATGGAAACCGATGAACCCGGCGGTGCCGGTCACAAAAATGGTGCGGGGGTCTTTGTCGGTCATGGGTCGGCCTCGGGCTGGCTGTCGATCCCGAGTTTCCTAAGCGATGACCCCGGTAAACCCAATGCTTGATGGCTCCGGGGAGCGATGAAGTGTGACTGTATTCTCCTTTGCCCGAGAGATGGACTTGTGATGCCGTTGAAGTTCAACGACCTTCATGCAAGGCGATGTCGGTGTCGCATCGGGTGCGGGTCGATCCGCAGTCGCTCCGATTGACGAAGGAGAGAGGTCCACACGGTGCGACGGTTTCTGGGTGCCTGCCGAAGTGCGAAAGCGCCGAGCCGCTGGTTTGGCGCGCGCGCAGACCTGTGAAGCGTCCCGGCATACTCTATCTGACGCGCACCGGGCTGGCGGATCCGTTGGGTCAGAGTCAGGTCATGAGCTATCTGCGCGGGCTGTCGCGTAATCATGATATCACGCTTCTGACTGCCGAAAAGATCGACGATGCCGATGATGCATCCCACATGGCCGCACTGCGGGCCGATTGCGCGGCGCATGGCATCGACTGGCGACCGCAGAGGTTCCGGGCAGGCAGGATTGGCGCGGCCCGAAATTTCGCGACGATGTTCAAAGTTGCGATGAGGATCATGCGGCAGAAGCCTATCGCCCTGATCCACGCCCGGTCCTATATTCCTGCGGCCATTGCCCGGGCCCTGTGGCGGCGGACCCGCGTTCCGTTCGTATTCGACATGCGCGCGCTCTGGCTGGACGAGATGATCGAAGCGGGTCGCCTGACGGCCGGGTCGCCGATGGAACGGGTTCTGCGACGTATGGAACGGCTGTGCCTTCGCGATGCCGCGGGCGTGGTATCCCTGACCGACGCGGCGGTTTCACACCTGCAAGGCATCTACCCGTCCGAGCTTATCGGCCAACGCATTGTCGTGATCCCGACCTGTGCCGATCTGGACAGGTTCCCGATGCGCCCGCCACCCGACGCGCCGATGGTGTTCGGTTGCGTCGGGTCGGTCACGTCCGGCTGGTTTCGTCTGGATTGGCTCGATGCGCTGTTCGCGGCAGCGGCGTCCGATGACCCCACTGCCCTATTCGAGGTCGTAACTCGCGACGACTCCGATGTCGTTCGCGCAGGCCTGCCCAATGTACCGACCGCGCGACTGACAATCGTGTCGGTGCCGCCGGAAGACGTGGCGGCGCGGATCGCTGGCCACCACGCCTCGGCGATGTTCTACGCCACCGGACCGGCCAGACTGGGGTCTTCTCCTACGCGATTGGCGGAAATCCTCGCCACGGGCCGCCCGGTGATTGCGAACGCGGGCGTCGGCAATGTCGCGGACATCGTAACCGGTCATCGTGTCGGCGTGCTGATGGCGGATTGTACCATGGATGCGGCGCGCGCCGCGCTGTCCGATCTGTCGGCCCTGCGCCATGACCCCGACCTGCCCGACCGCGCCCGTGCCACGGCCGAGACGCTGTTCTCGCTGGAGGATGGGACGCGGGCCTACGCAAGTCTTTACGATACGATTCTGGGGTCTGCATCGTGAAGCTCGTGATCCTGTCGCGATACGACGCCGTCGCCGCGTCATCGCGATTGCGAACCGCTCAATACGTCCCGTTTCTCGAAGCCGAAGGGTTTCAGGTTTCGACCCGCCCGTTCTTCGATGCAACCTATATTTCGGCTCTCTATGGCGGTGGGTCGCGCAAAGCGCATCTGGGTCGATATATCCGAACCCGTCTGGCGGATTTGCGCGCCGCTGGCTCTGCCGATGTGATCTGGCTGGAAAAAGAGGCTTTGCCTTGGCTTCCATGGCTTTTGGAGCGTCCGGCATGGCCGCGGGATGTGCCGGTAGTATCGGACCATGACGATGCCGTCTTTCACCGCTATGACCACCACCGCCGCGCGTCTGTGCGTGGGCTTCTGGGTGGCAAGATCGACGGGGTGATGGCTGCATCGCGCATCGTCATGGCGGGCAATCCCTATATCGCCGACCGCGCAAGGACCGCCGGGGCCGGTCGGGTCGAGGTCGTGCCGACAGTCGTCGATTTGTCGCGCTATCCGGCCAGCCCATTGCCCCCGCCGGACGGTGGCCTGCGCGTGGGCTGGGTCGGGACGCCGATGACATGGGCAGATCATGCCGCGCCGATGCAACGTCTGATCGTGGACGTCGTGATCCCGCGTGGCGGCCTGTTCCGGGCCATCGGGGCGCGCGGCACGTCAGAGATCGAGGACGGCATCGAGTATCTGCCGTGGTCCGAAGATACGGAGGTCGAGGCGATCCGCGGCATGGATGTGGGCATCATGCCGCTGGACGACAGCCCGTGGTCGCGCGGGAAATGCGGGTACAAGCTGATCCAGTACATGGCTTGCGGACGACCGGTCGTGGCATCGCCTACGGGCGTGAACACCGAGATCGTCGAACATGGGGTGAACGGCTTCCTGGCCAGGACCGCAAAGGATTGGCGCGACGCATTGATCACGCTGCTGGACGATCCGGCCCTGCGTGCGCGGATGGGGGCCGCGGGGCGCGCCAAGGTGGAGCGTTCCTATTCCCTGCAGGTCTGGGCACCCCGGGTCGCGGCGCTGCTGCGCGGGGCGGCAGGGTGATTGTCTATCTTTTGCCTTTTGTGGCCTTGATGCTGCTGCGCTGGGGGATTGCGCCGTATCACCGGCTGCGCGATCAGCTCTATTGGATCATCATGGCGGCGATGTTCCTGTTCGTGGCGTTCCGCTTCGAAGTCGGTTGCGACTGGTCCGGATACCTCAATCATTTCGAGATTGTCGGCAGCCCCTCCTATGATCGGTCTATCGTTCGGCGGGATCCGGGTTGGTGGCTGATGATCGAGACGATCGGGGCAGCCGGCCTGCCCTACCCATTCGTCAACGTCGCCACCGCGATCATCTTCTTTGCCGGCGTTCACGCGCTGGCCAGACGGCAACCCGATCCGTTCGCCTTTCTTGCATTCCTGTACCCGGTCCTCGTGGTGAATATGTCGATGGGCGCGCTGCGACAGGCCATCGCGATCGGTCTGGTCTGCGTTGCATTCACGGCGATGATGGACCGCAGGGTCGTCCGCTTCGGCATCTGGGTCGGACTGGCCAGCCTGTTCCACCAAAGCGCCCTGATCTTCGCGCTTCTTCTGCCGTTGGTCGGGGGCCGTTACAATTGGACAAGACTGGCAATGGCGGCACTGCTGGCCATTCCCGGCATCGTTTTCCTGTGGTCCGGCGAAGCAGTCGCGATCGCGACCGCGCGCTATGTCGATACGGACCTTGTGGCGCAGGGTGCGATCTTCCGCGTCATGTTCATCGTTCTGTCTGGGCTGGCCTTTCGCCTGTTCCTGCGCTCGGCATGGAAGCGGGCCTGGCCGGAGGATTACGATTTCGTCCTGATCGGAAGTCTCGGGATGATGGCAATGGTCGCGATCCTTCCCGTCTCGACGGTTATCGCGGATCGGCTCGCCTATTATCTGGTTCCGGTCCAGGCTGTGATCTTTGCGCGCATTCCGTATCTTCCGACCCGCGACAGCCGCAGGGTTCTGGCGACCGTGCCCTGGGTCGCGCTGCTCGCGCTTTTCGTCGTCTGGATGGCGACCTCCGATCACTTCGAACAGTGTTTCGTCCCCTATCAGACCTGGATCGGGGGATATCCCGATGTTCAGAGGTTTCCGTTGTGACCGACCCGACCCACCGTAGTCCTTCTTGCGGACCGCGCGGCCCCCTGCGGATCGTGCTGACCGCAAATACGGGCTTCAATCTTGTGAACTTCCGCGCCGGTTTGATCGCGGCCCTGCTGGCCGACGGGCACGAGCTTGTCGCGCTGGTTCCGCCGTCGATCCATGACGGCGAAATTGCCGCCATGGGATGCAGGGTCGTGCCGCTGAAGATGGACGCCAGGGGTCTGAATCCCCTGTCGGAGATTGCGCTGATCTGGCGAATGCGGCTGGCATTTCGGCGGCTGGCCCCGGACGTGGTGCTCAGCTGGACGATCAAGAACAACCTCTATGGGGCGCTGGCGGCCCGCCCGTTGGGAATTCCCGTTGTTCCGAATGTAACAGGGCTGGGAACCGCCTTTGCCAGACGGGGGTCAATGCTGGGCTGGGTGGCGGGAAGGCTCTATAAAAGGGGTTTGAAGGGTGTCGCTCCGGTTTTTGTGCAGAATGCGAACGATGCGGAACTTCTGCTCGACGGGGGCTTTTTGACCGCGGGACAGATCAAGTCGCTTCCCGGATCGGGTGTCGATCTGGTCAGGTTTGCGCAGGCTCCGTTCGCGCCATCGCGTGCGCAGGTTCGCTTTCTCATGATCGCGCGGTTGCTGCGCGACAAGGGCGTTGCCGATCTGGTGGAAGCACTGCGGATCATGCGGCGCTGGGACGTTGAAGCGCATGTCACGGTTCTGGGCGCATTCGACGACCGCGATGCGGGAATGGTCGCCGCGCGGGATCTGGAAAGCTGGCGCAGGATAGATGGGCTGGAGTTTATCGCCCATGTTGCGGACGTGCGGCCCTACCTTGCGGATGCGGATTGCATTGTCCTTCCCAGCTACTATGCCGAGGGCCTGCCCCGCAGCCTGCTTGAAGCGGCGGCGACCGGGCGTCCGATCATCACGACGGACCATCCCGGATGTCGCGACGCGATCGTGCCGGGCCAAACCGGGCTTCTCTGCCGGGTGCGCGATCCGAACGACCTGGCGCGCGCGATGACCGAGATGATCGGGATCGGTCCTCCGGCGCGTATCGATATGGGAAATGCCGCGCGTCGCCGGGCGGAGCAGTTCTTTGACGAAAGGCTGGTAATTGCCGCCTATCGCCGCGAACTCGCCGATCTGTCAGAGGATTGAGGCAAGCCCGGGACAGGGGCGCTGCCGTTACGGCAAGTCGTTGTTAACGATCCCTTAACCGTCATTACCTAAATCTTGTCGAATGTTCGACACACCGCCCCTTTCTCCCTGGATAGATCTTGCCCGTCATGGTGATTCCCGCGGGCAGCTTACTGTCGCCGAGGGTCTGGCCCTGCCATTCGATATCAAGCGGCTCTACTGGCTGCACGGCTTTTCTGGCGCGCCGCGCGGGGGGCATGCGCACCGCACTCTCTGGCAGGTATTCGTCCCTCTTGCGGGTGCTCTGACCCTGACACTCGAGACGGCGCGAGGCGCGCGGTCTTATCGTCTCGATAATCCGGCGCGGGCCTTGCTCGTCGGTCCGATGACATGGCGCGATCTTACGGATTTCGCACCGGAGACTGTTTGCCTGGTCATGGCATCCGCAGCCTATGAAGAAGCCGACTACATTCGCGATCACGCTGCCTTCCGGGTCGCCGTGCGTCATGTCACCTTCAGTCCGACAACCGCATGACACCCCCAGAGGGCGAGATATTGGCCCTGACGGGATTGCGCGCAGTGGCTGCTGTCTGGGTCTTCGGCTTTCACCTGCATATCCGGGCACCGATTGTCGACGGACCGCTGGCGGCAATTTTTCAGGCGGGCGCGGCCGGTATGACGGTATTCTTCGTACTGTCGGGGTTCGTACTGACGCTTGCCTGTCGTGACGGTCCGGATCTGCGCAGGTTTGCGCGGGCCCGGATGGCCCGGATTTATCCGCTCTATGCACTGGCCGCCGTGATGGCGCTGCCGTGGCTTCTGTCGTCGGACCAAAGTCCACTTGCGATCGCGACCACGGTGCTGATTTCGGGGCTTATGCTTCAGGCATGGTTTCCAAATCTTTTCAATATCTGGAACCACGCCAGCAGTTGGTCCCTGTCGGTCGAAGCCGCATTATATACCGCATTTCCGGCGGTGCGGCATGTGCTGCACGCGCTGCCGGAACAGACGCTGATATGGGTCATACTGACGACGATGATCTTCTCGGGGATGATTGCCGGAACCTATTATATCTTTCCGAACGGGCCGGGGTTCGCCTTTCAGTATGCCACCCCGATCTTTCGTTTGCCGGAGTTTATGGCCGGTGTCGCCTTCGGCCACCTGGCCCTGCGCGGCGTGCAGGTGCCCGGGTGGTTGCCGATGCTCGGCGTTCTTGCGTTCGCGACGTTGATGATCGGTGTCGAAGGACAGGGGTTGCCGACGATGTGGGCACCGCTGCTGATCCCGGTCGTCGGGATGGCGGTCCTGCATCTGACACATACCCCAAACGGCCTGCTTTCGGCGCGTCCCGTGGTCTGGTTCGGCCGCATCTCCTACGCGTTCTACCTGTTCCAGTTTCATGTGATCCTCGGTCTGCCGCGCCTCGTCGATCTGTCCGCGCCGTCGTACTGGCTGGTCACGATTGTGCTGACGCTGATCATCGCCACAGCGGCCCATTACCTGGTCGAACGTCCGGCCCGACTTTGGTTGCTGCGCACGCGCCCTCTGCCGAGGGGGCGACCAGCGTGAACACCCTTTATGCGAGACTTCCCATGACGCTTTCGGGGCCGGTCGTGTCCTTGCGCAGCATCACGCCCGGCGATGCAGCCTTCGTCCACGGTCTGCGCAGCGATCCGGTATTGGCGCGCCACCTGCATCCGGTCACGGGCGGCATAGAGGGACAGGTCCGGTGGCTGAAAAAGGCCGAAATTCGTGGTTACTACGTTATTGCAGGCCCGACCGGCGATTGCGGTCTCTTGAGGTTGTCGAATCTTTGCGACGCAGGCTTCACCTGGGGCAGCTGGCTTTTGCATCCGGCAATGAAGCCGCGGCGCGCAGCCCTCGAATCGGCCTTGATGGTCTATCGTATCGGGTTCGACCTGTTGGGCCTGCCGAAGGCCACCTTTGACGTGCGCCGCGCGAACACTGCGGCGCTGGCCTTCCACGACAGGTTCGGCGCGACCCGGATCGGTGCGACCGAAACCGATATCCTGTATCGCCTGACCGCATCGGACTGGAACCGTGCAGCTCCCGGTCTGCTCGCCGCGCAGGAGAGGATTGCCGTGTGACCGCGACCCTGAAGCGCAGCATACCGTTTCTCGATCTTGCCGCCGCAAGCCGCGAACTGGCCCCCCGGATCGAGGCGGCGCTTTTGCGTGTCGCCCGGTCGGGGCAGTATATCGGCGGTCCCGAAGTCGCCATGTTCGAGACGGATTGGGCCGCGTATTGCGGTGCGAAGCATGCGGTCGGCTGCGGTAACGGACTGGATGCCGTGACACTTGCGCTGCGCGCCTGCGGCGTGGGACCCGGCGATGGCGTCATCGTCCCAGCGCATACTTTTGTCGCCACCTGGCACGCCATCGCGGCCCTGGGTGCACGGGTGCAGCCGGTCGCCGTCGATCCGGTCACAATGGTGATGGACCCGAAGGCCGCCGCCGCCGCCATCGACTCCACGACCCGCGTGATCTTGCCCGTTCATCTCTATGGTCAGCCTGCCCCGATGGATCGGCTTCTGGCCCTTGCGCGCGACACCGGTCTGAAGGTGGTCGAAGATGCGGCGCAGGCGCATGGCACCCGGTTTCGTGACCGCCCCATTGGGGCGCATGGCGATGCCGTCGCCTGGAGCTTCTATCCCGCCAAGACGCTGGGCGCGTTGGGCGACGGGGGCGCGGTCACGACCGACGACCCGAAGATCGCCGATCGTATTCGCCGCCTGACCAATTATGGTGCGACGGCAAAGTACGACGCGGTAGAGCTTGGTATAAACTCTCGCCTCGATCCGCTTCAGGCGGCGGTTCTGGCCGTCAAGCTGCGGCATCTGACGACCTGGGTCGCGCGGCGGGCCCGCATTGCCGGGATCTATGCCGAGGAGTTGGCCGGAACCGGGCTGGTCCTGCCTGTGACGCTACCCGGTACCGACCCGTCCTGGCACCTCTATGTCGTGCGTCATGCGCATCGGGACCGACTGGCGGCACGATTGGCAGACGCTGGAATAGGCACCGGGATACATTATCCGATTCCCTGTTATCGCCAGGGCGCGCACCGGGGGATTGGTATCAACAGACAGGCTCTGACACAGGCGGATCGCATTTCGGAAACGGTTCTCAGCCTGCCGATGGGACCGCATCTGCCCGAAGAGGATGCCAGGCGCGTAGCAGATGTTTTGCGGGCTGCGCTATGACCTCCCTGCGCCCTCTGTTGGCCGCTTTCGCCGTTACCGGATCGGCGCAGGTCGCGATCCTGCTGATGGGACTGGTACGATTCAAACTGGTATCGCTGTGGCTGGGACCGGCCGGGCTGGGCGTGCTTGGCCTGATGCTGGCGTTACAGGCCTTCGGATCGCAGATAGCTGGGCTTGGCCTTGGCCCTGCGACGGTCCGCATGATTGCCGCACGCCCGCACCGTCTGACGCGCGCGACGCTGCTCTTGCCGCGCGCGGCTATCGTTCAGGGCGGCATCGCCGCCGTGGCGGTCTTCGTCTTTCGAGTGCCGCTGGCAGGCTGGCTTCTGGACGATCCGACACGCGGGGCCGAAGTCGCGTTTGTGGGTCTGGGCATACCTGTCGCGCTTCTGGCCGGGGCCGGCACCGCCCTTTTGCAGGGACAACGGCGCATACACACCCTTGCCCGCGTCCAGGTGACCGCCGCCGCCGCTGGCACCGTCCTGGCATTGGCCGCGATCGCGAAATGGGGCGCGGCTGCCTTGCCTGCACTGGTTCTTGTGCCGCCTGCCGTGCTGGCCTGCCTGGTCTGGATGGTTCCGGCGCGGCCTGCGGCGACAGGTGCCCGGCCCGGTCCGGCGCTCTGGCCCCGGCTGGTGCGACTGGGCATGGCGACAGTAGCCGGAACAGCTTTTTCAGCCATGGTCCTGCTAGTCCTGCGGGCGCAGATCGCCTCCCGATTGGGGCTGGATGCGGTCGGTCTGTTCACTGCGGCATGGGCGTTGGCGGTAACGCAGGCCGGATTTGTCCTGGCCGCGATATCTGCCGATTTCTATCCCCGTTTGACGGCCCTGCTGTCGCGCCCTGCCGAGGCACGGGCGCTGATCGACACGCAAATCCGCCTCATACTGGCGTTGGGCGCGCCGGTCCTGGTCGTATTGGCGGGGCAGGCGGATCTGGTACTGACCCTATTCTATTCCGAAGCGTTTCTACCGGCGGCACCGCTTCTGGGCTGGATGGCGCTTGGCACGATCCTGCGACTGCCTGCCTGGGCCATGGGCTTCGCCATGCTGGCGCGGGGGGCGGGGGGCATATTCTTCTTGGCCGAACTTGGTTTCGCGATGCTGTGCCTCGGGCTATCGCTGATCCTGATGCCGATATTGGGTCTGACCGCCGTCGGCGTCGGATTTGCGCTCGCCTATGGCGCCTACCTGGCGGCGGGGCTGATCTGGGGGGCTGCACAGGCGATGTCGCCAGGTCCGGTCCCGTTGATCCTGACAGCGACTGCCCTGTTGCTGGCGACGCTCTCCCTCAATGTGCCTGCGCTGACCTGGCTGCTGGCCATTATACAGGCGGCCTTGGGTATTTTGGCCCTGCAACCCGCCGCGTTCTTTCGGAGGCATCCCGCATGATCGACCCGCCTCGGGTCACGATCGTCGTGCCCGCTTACAACCACGCCGATCACGTGGCCGATTGCATCGAGAGTCTCTGGGCTCAGGATTATCCTAACCTTGAAATCGTGGTTTGCGACGATGCTTCACCCGACGGCACGCTGGCGATCCTTCGCGATATGGCAGCGCGCTCTCCGGTGCCGATGATCCTGCTGGAAAATGTCTCGAACAAGGGCGTTTGTGCCAGTCTGAACCGCTGTATCGCGGCTGCCGACGGCGATTGGATCGGCATGATCGCCTCCGACGACATGTATCTGCCGACTTTCGTATCCCGCAACATGGCTGCCGTTGTGACCGAGGCGACCGATATGGTCTGCATGCAAAGCGCGGCCATCCGGTTGCGCAGGGATGGCGTCCGTATTCGGCATCGCCCGCCCTTCGGAAAACCGCTCGATGGCTGGGTCATGGAGGATATTGCCCTGGGACGCGGCTGGATCAACGCCCCATCGTTTTTCGCCAGTCGCAATCTCTTCGATGCGGTCGGCCCATTCGATGAGTCGTTGACCTACGAGGACCTGGATTTCTACTTGCGAGCGGCGCGGATCGCGCGTTTCCGCTTTCTGGACACCCCGCTGATCATCAAGCGAGACAGCCCCGGTGGGCTTGGGCATGTGATCACGCAGCGGTTCGAAGACGGGTTTCGGATTCTCGACAAGAATCTCAGGGCCGAGTTTCCGGATCTCTGGCTCCGCGCCACCGACCTGCGCGAGCGACGGCTTGCGCGGGGGTTCGGTCGGCAAGGGGATCTGACATCGTTACGGCGGTTAATCGGGCGCGACCGGGAGCGGCGGAGAGCCTATCCACGGGGACTGTGGATCGCGGCGATGCTTGGGGCCATGGCCGGTATCGGTGTCGCCATGGTGGGCAGAGGGACTATCGGGCATGTCCTTCATCGGCTGCGTCTGCTGGCCCGGCCCGCGCGATCTCAAAGAAGGCGCAAGACGTCGACATGAATGATTTCGAAGGCGGCCTGGCGATAACGTCCGAATTCTGCGGCCCGTCCAGCGCATTCATTGATGCGATCTACGGTCAACGAGGTGTTCTTTTTGCGCGCCCTGTGAAAGTCGCCGTATCCATAAAACCGGAAGCGCATTTTCCAGGTGCCAAACGCGCTTTTGACCTTGTCGTTTCCCTGGCCCTGCTTCCGATACTGGGGCTTTGCGCGGTCGGACTTGCCATTGTAAACCGATCCTCGAACGCCGGGCCTCTGATCTTTCATCAGAAGCGGATGGGAAAGGATTGCAAGCCGATCCGGGTTATCAAGTTCCGCAGCATGACATCGACCCATCGTATAAATCGCCGCGCCCATGACCCGCTGGAAATCAACCGGATTACGACAGTCGGGCGGTTCATCCGTCGAACCCGCATCGACGAACTGCCGCAGATCATCAATGTCCTGCGCGGTGAGATGAGTTTGATCGGACCGCGACCCGACTATCTGCCGCATGCGCGGCACTATCTTCGAACGATTCCGGGCTATCACGAGCGTCATGCGGTCAAGCCTGGTATAACGGGTCTGGCACAGGTCGACCTCGGTTATGCGGAGGGGGCCGACGCGACACGCGCCAAAGTCGCCGCAGACCTGACCTATGTCCGCAGGCGCGGGTATGTGATGGACACCCGGATCGCGCTGAAGACGCTTCGGGTCGTGGCAAGCGGCGGTGGTCGCTGATCGCGAAAACGGGGTCGCGCCCGGGCGGCTCAGTTTGCGGCGTTCCCGGCTGCGATGACCTGCGGCACAAGTTGACTGATCGACCTGTTCCACCGCGTGATCAGCTGCTCGGCGACGAAAATCACATCACCGGGCCGCATCTGCATCCGGGTCGCGACTGTGAACATCACTGCATTCCGAGCATCGAGATGCCATGCGATCACTGCTCCCGGCTCGGCGGAATCGGCAGCCGCGCGCAATACGTAAATTTGACCGGGGTTTGCGGTTTTCGACTCGAACCCGCCGCTTTCGAACAGGGCGTCGGCCAGTGTGGCCTGTCGTCCGAAAGGCAGGGGAAACCTGCTGGGCATCCGCACTTCGCCGGTCAGATAGACATAATCGCGCTCGACCGCATCCAGCGCGAACCGGTCTTGGAAGTTGCCCCGCGTTTCATCCAGTGCCGCGCGCCGCAGGCCAACCTCGGTGGTCAACTCGGCCAGCGCTTGACTGCGCTGAGCGGCTTGTAGACCGGCGCGCTGGATCTGCTCCGAGAAATAGGCCTGCGCCCGATCCAGATCAAACTCCTCGCCGACGAAGACACTGTCGCCCGCGATCAGAACCGTTTTCTGGAGGGCTGGCCGGGACAGGTAATCCGCAATTGGAATCCGGTAAAGCCGACCATCTCGATAGATGCGGATCAGCGCGAAATCGAGGTTGCCCGTTGATACGCCACCGGCACCAGCCAGAGCCGCATCCAATGTCAATTCGGTCAGAGCGACCGGAACGACCGTCGGGTTGGCGACCGCACCACCGACTGATACGCGCCCGGAGTTGAACTCCGCCACTTCAAGGCTGAACGTCGGGTCGATGTTGTTGGCAACAAGGGCCTGGAACAATGCGTCTTCGGCTCCCTCGAGGGTCAGTCCGGCAACCGGAACTCGCCCGATGTCGGGAATGGCGATCGCACCGTCGCTACGGACCGTATAGCCCTGACGCCGGTTTGCGGCGGCCAGCAGGCCCGAAAGTTCTGCGGCGGTTGAACCGTCGGAGCGGGTGGCCAGTAACAGGACGTCCCCGATGCCGATCGCATAGGACCCGGATCGCACCGCTGGCGGGGCGTCCAAAGCCAGCGGCCCGGGGCGCACCGGGCGCGACAATGCGGCGGGCGGCACCGCACCAGGCGCGCCCAGGTCTGATCCGGCCCCGGCATTGGCCTCGAAAACCGCAGGCAGGGCACGGGGGACATAGGGAGTAGAGTTGGCGGTCAACACCGAGTCCGCCGTCAGCGACAGGACGCGGACACCGGGTGCATCGCGCGGCACAGATGACGATGAGTAGACTGCGCCGCATCCCGTCAGGGCAAGACATGCCAGCCCGGTGATCATGGTCCTGATCATGTTGTCATTCCGATCGGCGACGCGAGCCGATGTGCAGCAGTCATACAGCGCGCCCGATCAAGCAGTATCCAAGATTCAACAAGAATATGCACGACCTCCGAAACGGTTTATCTTCAATTTCATAAATGTATTCCACACCGCCCAAGGGCATTTCGGACCTGCCGTATGGTTCTCGCGTAATAGTTAAAATTTGGTTTAATTTGGAGAACTGACCTCGGGCCGCTTGGCCCCGTTGGTTTACCGGGACGATCCATGCAGGCCGCCCCGGTGATTTCCAGTCAGACCGACAGATCCAACCCATTCAAACCCGCTCTCCAGGCATCCGCGATCAGCTGGCGACCGGCCGTGTTCGGATGGATGCCATCGCCTGTATCGAAATCCGCCGCCAAAGCGCCCGTCCCGTCGTCCATCGCGGCGACATGCGTGGTGATGCGGGCGTCGACTCCCGTGACGGGAGTTGTCCCCTGACCCGCAATGGCGGCATTTATTGCCAGCCACTTATCCTGAGCTGCCGGTTCCTGTGCCCCGTAGATATCCAGAAGACGCTGCCGTGCAGGCGTCATCTGGGCAATCAGCACGGGAGCGGACCCGATATCTGCACGTACGGTATCGACCAGCATCTGAAGCCGGCCAATGGCGGAATTCGCTGTCTCGGACGGGTCGAGGTCGTTCAATCCAAGCTGGATCAGGACGAAACCGTCAAGCGCCTGCGTTACATTCGCCGAGGTCCAGGCTGCCATCTGTTGCGCAATGGTCTGTCCTGGTGCCGCCAGATCCTGCATGGCTCGCGCGCCGTCGAGAAGGCCGAGGACCGAGGGAAGCCCCGCATAGGATGCGATGGAACTGTCGCCCAGGATCCATGCCGTTCCCGCTGCGGGTAATTCCTGTCCTAAGCGGGCCGAGATTTTTGCCAGCTCAACTCCGGACAGACCGCGATCGATGGCCAGACCGCCGTGAAACAGGATCGACGACTTCAGGACATTCGACCCGGAATAGCATAGCAGCGGCTGATCGCCCTTTACCCATGTGGCGGTCTGGACGTCGCGCCCGACTTCCCTGCCATCCCGCAAGAGAACGCGGTTGGACCCATCCCAGACATAGGCCATGGACGTCACCTGCCCGAGTGTCAGCGCGTCCGCGGCAATCAGGGTGACCGGGTTGTGTCCGGAGATGCCGAAGCGCGGTTTGCGCCCGCTACCATTGCCGAACCCTGCGCTTAGCCCACTCGACAGCGATTGATCCCCCAGGATCATCGGGTAATAGCCATTCGCCGTCAGGGCCACGATACCGACGAAGCTCGTGGCGGTCTGCGACAAGGCAGTCTGCGGCACGGTCATCTCGTCATCCGTACCGTCGAACTCCAGCCAGCCCCTGATGCCATCGGTCCGCCACAGCGGCCGCCGTTCGGCAATCGTCTGCAACGCGTCGTGGCCCTTGCCGCTCTGGTCGACCATGCGACCAACAGGGTCGCCATCTGCCACGACTGGAAGGGTTCCGGCGGCATCCTGAAACAGTGAAGTGACGTCTGACGGATCATAGGTGAAACCCGTATCGCCCTCAGTGAACAGCGCGCGGGACCAATGCCCTGCGCGCCGCACTCTTCCCCGAAGCACGTCCGATGTGGAAGTAATTGCGAAATCGAACCTCATGCGATGAACAGTGCATGGATGCCGGTGGCGGTCGTGCCGGTTGCGCGGACGCGGCGGGCTCGCACCGGCAGGACCGACAGGTCGCCGACGATAATTGTGCGAATCTCGTTCGATGCGGTCACGATGGACAGGGCACCGCCCGTTTCTATGTAAAGCGCCGCAGCGACCTGCGGCAGGTCGGTCTCGTCCGCAGGCAGGACCGGAAGAATGTCCGAAGCGGGGCCCGTCGCTTCCGGAATGCGGTTCTTGAAAGGATCGTACATGAGGATGCCTCGTCAGCTGCCCCCGCGCCCGAAAGACCGGACGGCGGCGCGCAACCGAGGGCGAATGGGGCGCGCTACGATCGGGACACTCTGAAGGAGCAGTAAACGAAACCTTAATGCCAGCAGATGATCGTGTCTCGGTGACCAGCCGTTGGATGCCTCACGATTTGAATGCCACCGGACCGGATATGGACAGCCTGACGGTCGCAAAGCCCAGGAATGGGTCGGTCAGAGAGACTTGACGCCGGTCCAACGCTCGGGTTCGCCTAGAGCATCTTCTTTTCAATCCTTAACCAGTGGGAGGTAGCTGTCTCAGGTGACTAATGCCTTGAATGTCCTCCTGCCGGAATTGAAGGCATATGCCGGGTCTCTTTGCGGCGATCCTGCGGAGGCGGAGGATCTTGTTCAGGATGCCATCGAACGTAGCCTGAGGGCGAATAGTGCCCCTGCCGAGATGTCACAGCTTCGTCCATGGATGTTCCGGGTTATCAGGAACCTTCATTATGACGAATTGCGAAAACGGCGAGTCAGAAGGGAATACTTTGCGTCCGAGAAACGTCTATCGAATGGACTCGTCGGGGTCGATGTCGCACGCGATACGCTCGTTCGAATGGCGTTCGAACGACTCCCACCGGCGATGCGGGAAATCGTATTCCTCGTCGATGTGATGGGCTTGAGTTACGCGGAGGCGGCAACGGTTATTGACGTACCGCATGGCACCGTCATGAGCAGGGTCAGCCGGGCCCGCAGGGCGCTGCTGGCCAGGATCGAGGACCCGGCGGAGACGCCGAGAGCAAGGACGCAGAAGACATGACCATCGAGGATAGCGATTGGGAGCTGGCGAGCGCCTATCATGACCGGGAGCTTCCCGAGAGGGATGCTCGTGCCTTCGAAGGCCGACTGAAGCATGAGCCGACGCTGGTCGCCACGTTGGAGGAGATTCGTTCTCTCTCTTCCTCTCTCGCCATGCTGCACCCCGGTGCCAACCGTCCCATGGTGCCCGGCCCGGAGCGGCGGTGGCCGGTCCGAACCGGGCTGACGGCTGCGATCGCGGCAGGGCTTGTGGGACTGGCATTGCTGATGGAATGGCCAACGCAGACCCCTACACCGCTTGAGGTGCATGCGGGCTTTGCGACGATGACCGAGGCTCGGCCAGCCGCCGTCGTGCCCGTTGCGGTAAGCATCGCTGCTGACTGGCCCGACCTTGAATCGGCGAACCTGACCACTGTCGCCGTCCGGGACCTGCCCGATGGTGCCGCCGCATACTACGTCGGTCAGAACGGGTGTCGCCTGTCTTATTTCCGGATGCGCAAGGCGGGCGCCTTGCCGACGCAAGACGGCATACAGGCGACCGCATGGTCCACGTCCGACGGTACGTACCACCTTGTTGTCGCCACGGGCATGGACGCCGGGAAATTCGAGGCCATAGGGACGTATCTGCGACAGATCGCCCTGCGCATGTCGGCCCCTTCCGTGGTAGCCGCCGTCCGGAGCGCTGCCCAGGCGGCCGGCCCCTGCATCGGGTGAGTTGTGCTCAGTTCATCGGAGCAGGAAAATTCGGCCGGTCGACGCCGTAATGCTCCGAGAGGTAGTCGACGATGACAGTGTAGTCCGGCTCCTCGATTTCCTGCATGCCCTGCTCCTCGACCATCCAGTCGAGCATATCGACCCATTTATCCCGGCTAAGGCCCTGCTGCGCGACGATCCGTTCGGAATGACAAGCGGTACAGGTGTAGAAGGTTTCTTCCACGCCGGGGGCTATGAACAGCGCCCCGAATTCCGGGTCTTCGCCCGCGCCGACCACCGCAGGGGTGAACGTCATGGCGAACAGGATCGGCCACAATATATTGATTTTCATTAATGTCTCCAGATTCTTATCAGTGGGGCGACGCATTTGCCGCCCCGCTGCAGATGCTCAGCTGACCCGAATTCCGACGCGGTGCATCGTGTTGTTGAGATAGCCCTTGGGATTCCAGTCGATCGCATGCGGCTGCATCTCGCCGGTATTGTCCGTGGCCCGGGCCCAGACTTCGTAATAACCGGCCTGCGGGAAGGAAATATCGGCTCGCCAGTTCTGCCAGGCACCTTCATTGACAGCCGGGTCCAGATCCGTCGGCTGCCAGGTCGCGCCGAAGTCGATGGAGACCTCGACGGCATCCACGCTCCGATCGCCGGACCACGCATGGCCGCGCACTTCCGTCTCCATGCCGATCTCTGCACCGTTGGCCGGGAACGTCACAAGCGACTTCACCGGCATCCGCTCGATGATGACGAAGTCCTCCGTCGCAACCTCCTCGCCCGGGGCAATGGGGCGGTTCGGGACACGGTAGGACGTGCCGGTCATCTTCGCGCCGTCATGGACCTGGTCTCTCAGCTGGATTCGCGTCAGCCATTTCTGCGCAGTCGATGCGGGCCATCCCGGCACAACCAGACGCAGCGGTGCACCGTTCATCGGATGCAGGGGGCCGCCGTTCATCTCGAACGCTATCAGAACGTTGTCGGTCATCGCCTTGGCGATCGGAACCCCGCGCGATAGCGGCTGCTTGTCGGGGTCTCCAGACAGGTGATAATCAGCTCCGTAATGGGCGGTATAGATGACATTCGACTGTACACCCGCCGCCTCCAGTACGTCGCGCAGTCGCACGCCCGTCCATTCCGAACAGCCGACCGCGCCGTATGTCCACTGATTGCCGCTCGCCGGCGGATCGAAGGCGCTTCGCCCGTTTCCGCCGCATTCCAGTGTCAGGGCCATGGTCACAACCTCGAACCGCTCACGCAGATCTGCGATCGTCAGTTCCATCGGTGTATCCACGAAACCGTCGATCGTCAGCGTCCATGCGGCGGGGTCCATATCATCCGGAACGATGCCGTTGTTGCGGATGAAGTGTCGCGCTGTGGGCGTGATTGCATCGTCGAGCAGGTGGGGCGGCGTCTCGGCATTCACGGGACGATCGTTAAGAAGCGTCAACCCGTCCTTGCCCATCAGGACGTTCTCCTGAGCCAGGGCGGCAGGGATCAGTCCTGCGGGCATATTGCGATGGAACGGGATTACCCCACCCACCATCGCACCCATGGTCGCGAGTCCAGCCTTTCTCAGAAATCCCCTGCGATCCCCGTGCGTCACGCGCCCGAAGAAGGCGCGGTCCGCTGCCTCCGGATCGTCGGCGAAGAAGCCACCTACATGCGGGGCGTCAGTGTCCTTGGGTGTCATATTGTCCTCCCTACGGCTGATTATCGCCCGAAGCCTCCGCTGCGAGCGTCATGTAACAGACGTCCCAGGGCGGAGGTTTATTCCCCGGACAAATCTTACTGATCCTTGTTGCGGGACCGCCCCGGCCCACCGGCACATTCCACGCAGAGGAAACTGGGAAATCCAAACGGGCCCAAGTCTTGCCCATACCTTCGTAATGTCATCTCAGATCGGAAGAGGGCGCGAAAACGATCTGCAGTGCAAAAGCGATCATATGGTCCTGTAAATCATCGAACCGTCAGTGCCTGAACCGCTTCGGATGAATTTCGATGCATCTTATCCTGGATATCAGCCAAATTACGGACTCAGCGCCTTGCCGAGTTATTTTGAACGTCGGATGCGATGTACATATCTGGCAAAACGCACCTGACTGATGTGAGTTGGAACCAGAAATTACAGTTGGTGATCCCGGCAGGAGTCGAACCTGCAACCTATCCCTTAGGAGGGGATTGCTCTATCCAGTTGAGCTACGGGACCCAAGTCCGCGTGATAGCGCTGCCTGCCGCGTCTTGTCCACCGCCCCCGGCACGGGCTATCGTCCGTCGACCCGGTACCCGGAGACCGATGTGACCCGCAAAAACACCCGACACCAACATCTTACATTGCGCGACGTCTCCGAAGCGTCCGGTGTCAGCGAGATGACTGTCAGCCGGGTTCTCCGAAACCGCGGCGACGTCAGCGACAAGACACGCGCAAAGGTGATCGAAGCGGCCAAGAAATTGGGCTACGTGCCCAACAAGATTGCCGGTGCGCTGGCGTCGAACCGGGTCAATCTGGTTGCGGTGATCGTTCCCAGCCTGTCGAATCTGGTGTTTCCCGAAATGATGGCCGGTGTGGACGAGATATTGGGCGACACGCCGCTCCAACCGGTGATCGGAACCACCAATTACGACCCTGCGAAAGAGGAAAAGACCCTTTTCGAAATGCTGTCATGGCGTCCGTCGGGCGTCATCATCGCTGGTCTGGAACATACCGATGCCAGTCGCGCAATGCTGGCAAATTGCGGCGTTCCCGTGGTCGAGGTGATGGATGTCGACGGCGATCCTGTGGATGCTGCGGTGGGCATCAGTCACTGGCGCGCGGGTTATCAGGTCGGCACGGAAATCGTCGCGCGGGGTTATCGTCGGGTCGGTGTCCTGGGCACCAAGGTCGACGGTGATCATCGTGCCCGCAAGCGGCTTGAAGGGCTGGAGCGTGCGCTGGCCGAAGCGGGTGTGACCGTCGCGGACCATATGGCCTATTCCGGCTGGTCCGGCTTCGCCAAGGGGCGAGAGATGACCAAAGCCATGCTCGAGCGCACGCCAGATCTGGATTTCCTGTTTTACACCAACGACCTGACTGGTGCGGGCGGGTTGTTGTATGCGCTGGAAATGGGGCTTGATGTTGGCGACACGCTGGGGCTGGCCGGATTCAATGCCTTCACTTTGCTGGATGGGTTGCCGCGCAAACTGGCCACAGTCGACAGCCGACGTCGCGAGGCCGGGCAGGTCGCCGCCCGCATCGTCGCGGGAACTCACGTCTTCGACAGCGAGGATCGGCGCATCGAACTCGTTCCGACCTTCATTCCCGGCGATACCCTGCGTCCGGTCCGGATCGATTGACCTGAAAATAGAAACAATCTTCGGATATGTGCCTATTTTCGCCTCATTTCGATGGCAAGCGACTGATGACGCCGCCATGACTTCGCGAGAGCACGAGCGACAATATCAATGCGCGATCGAATATGGCGGGCCCGGCCATCCCGTTTGATCCGCAAGACCGAGACCGATGGTATCCGCGCTCTCAACCGGTGACGCGGGCACCATGCAAGCCGAAGGACGTCTGACCCATGAACATGCAAATCGAAGCCAATACATTCAACTTCCAGCACACCCGAAGAGAGGGTGTGTTCAGAACCTGGTTTCGGGGCGAACATACCAACTTCAATCCCGACTTCGAAAAGATGGCCGAGGCAGACTCAGCCCTGAGCTGGGTCACCCAGGGGTGGGAGCCATCGGAGCGGATCGTCAAACCGGACACCAAGATCACTGCATTCGGATCTTGTTTTGCGGCCAATATCTCGAACTGGCTGGCATCGCGGAATTACGACATCCTGACGCGCGACGAAGGGTCGAACGCCTATGTCGTGAAATGCGGCGAAGGCATGGTGAACAGCTTCGTCATCCGTCAGCAGTTCGAATGGGCCTTCGAGGGCAAGAAATTCGAGGAGGCGCTGTGGCATGGTTACGAGGCCGAAAGCTATGGATACGACGAGGAGATCCGCAAACAGACCCTCGACATCTTCTCCAAGACCGACCTTTTCATCCTGACCTTCGGCCTGTCGGAAGTCTGGTATGACGAGGTGACGGGCGGCGTCTTCTGGCGGTCCATACCGCAGGAGGCCTACGATCCCGCGCGCCACAAGTTCCGCGTCACGACGGTCGAGGAAAACAAGGACAATATCCGCGCGATCTATGATCTGATCCGCAAGCACCGTCCCGACGCAAAGATAATCACCACGCTGTCGCCGGTGCCGCTGATCGCGACGTTCCGACCGGTATCCTGCATTTCCGCCAATTCGGTCAGCAAGGCGGTGCTGCGCGTTGCCCTGGACGAATTGATGCGTGAATTGGGCGACGACGGCTATCTACACTACTGGCCCAGCTACGAGATCATCACCGACGTCTTCCATTCGCCGTTCAAACAGGACCGGCGGCATCTGCCCAAGGCGGTTCTGGACTTCATCATGATGCTGTTCGAACAGGTCTGGTGCGACAAGCAACCCACCGATGAGGAAATGCTGAAACACTGGATTGCCGCGCTCTCGTCCGCCGGATTGATTTCCGACCGGTTGGAGGCCGTCGTGCGCGATGACAATCTCAGGGCGCTCAAACGGATCATGGGCAAGCGCAAGGTTGCCCGGCATCCCGAGGCGGAGGAGGCGGTCCGCGCACAGCTGGACCGTCTTGAAGCGTTGCTGTCTGCGTGAACGCATCCGACGTGTCCGAGATTGATGAAACCCCCGTCCGCGACAATGCCCTAACCGCGATCGAAAGCCTTCCCAAAGGCGCGCGCGGGGCAGAGGTCGGAACTCATCTGGGCCGAACGGCGCGTGCGCTGGTCGAAATCGCTGCGCCCCGCACGCTCACGCTGATCGACCCGTGGAGAGAGGACGAAGGACAGGACGCGCGCCCCTTCGCCTATACTGCCCCGCAAGCGGAACGGGATGCGCAATACGCCGCCGTCACGACCGCCTTCCCCGACGCTACAATCCTGCGGCAGACCTCTGTCGAGGCGCTGTGCGCGATGCGGGATGCCACGCTCGACTGGATCTGGCTGGATGGAAACAAGCAATATGATATGATCCTTGCCGATCTGGAGCAGGCCGTTCGCATAGTGCGACCCGGCGGTGTGATCGCGGGGGGAGGTTGGCATTGGGGCGCCGAAATGGGACGCCCTGTGCGTGAAGCGGTCGGCGACATTGCCGCCCGTCTGGATGACGCGGAGGTGCAGCAGGCCGGACAGTTCTGGTCCCTGACCTTGCCCGAAACCGTAATCCTGCGCGCCAGGCCGACGGACGAGCGGTTTTTGATCATTTCGACCATGAAGAACGAGTCACCCTACGTTCTCGAATGGATCGCGCATCACCGCGCCATCGGATTCACCGATTTCCTGATCTTCACCAACGATTGCGACGACACCACTGATCCGATTCTAGACCGATTGGAGGAGACGGGCGCGGCCGGCGGTGTGCTGACACATCAGGTCAATACCGTGCTGCAGCGCGGCCCGCACAAGTCGGCATTGAAATGGGCGCGCGATCACGTGCTGCGCCACAAGGCCAGCTGGATACTGATCGCGGACGTTGACGAGTTCATCAATATCCGATGTACGGACGGCACGATTCAGGGTCTGATGCGCGTGTTAGGGCCTGAAACGGATGTGGTCAGCTTCCCGTGGAAGATCTTCGCCAATGGAGGAGTGGAGGCCTTCAAGGACAAGCCGCTGACTGCCCAGTTCCACATCTGCGAGCCTGTGCCAAAGCGCGGCGGTCGCAAGATGCGCGATGTGAAGACCATGTTTCGCAAGCCCGAGGCGATGTATCATTTCGGTTTGCACCGCCCCCGTGTGAAAGACGACTGGCAGGATAGGATTGTCTGGAAGTCACCTACCGGCGAGGACATCTCGGGTCGGATGAACAAGGGCAAGACCTGGACAATGAAATGGGACGGCTGCCAGGACGCGGCCTACATGCATCATTATCCTTTGCGGTCGATGGAGAGCTATATTCTCAAGAAGAACCGGGGCCGGGCGAACCATATCAACGAAGATCTTGGTCTCGAATATTGGGACAAGTGGAATCTGATCGGCGGGCGCGACAAATCGCTGATATCAGGTGCGCCGGGTTTCGCGCAGATGCTGGCCGACCTTCGATCTGACCGTAAAATCCGACAGTTGCACAAGAAAGGGGTCCAGTGGCACCGGGATCAATTCGCGGAGTTGATGAAAGAGCCGCGCTATCGCGCCCTCTGGGATGAAATGAAGGCGCGCGAGGCGGCCTCGAAAAAGCCCAGGGCCGAAGCCACGGACGCATAGACCGGACCGGGTGTCATCAGCACTCGGGCAGGTTCACGGCCAAACCACCCTGACTGGTTTCCTTATATTTCTCGGACATATCGCGCCCGGTCTGGCGCATCGCCTCGATGCAATTGTCCAGCGGCATGAAATGCGTGCCGTCACCGCGCAGCGACAGCGAGGCCGCAGAAACCGCCTTGATCGCACCCAAACCGTTGCGTTCGATGCAGGGCACCTGCACCAGGCCGCCCGCCGGATCGCAGGTCATGCCCAGATGATGTTCCAGCGCGATTTCTGCGGCATTCTCGATCTGCATGCTGGTGCCTCCAAGTGCTGCACACAGCCCCGCCGCCGCCATTGCCGAGGCCGAGCCGACTTCACCCTGACAGCCGACCTCCGCCCCGGAAATCGAAGCGTTGTGTTTGATAAGACCGCCGATCGCGGCAGCGGTCAGCAGGAAGGTCCGGATGCCGTCGTCGGTCGCGCCGACGCAGTGATCGCGGTAATATCGGATCGTCGCGGGCACGACGCCCGCCGCGCCGTTGGTGGGCGAGGTGACGACCTTGCCACCCGCCGCATTTTCTTCGTTGACGGCCATGGCATAGACCGACAGCCAGTCATTGACGACATGCGGATGGGCCAGGTTCTTGCCCGCTTCGTCCTGCAATTGCGCATGGATCGCCTTAGCCCGACGCTTGACCGACAGCCCGCCGGGCAAGATGCCGTCCTGCCGCAATCCCCGGTCTATGCAGCCGTTCATCGCAGTCCATATGGCATCGACCCTGGCGCCCAGATCCCGCTCCGGTGTAATCGTGCATTCGTTTTGCCATTTCATCTGCGCGATGGTCAGCCCGGACCTGGCCGCCATCGCCAGCATCTCGGCTGCCGACCCGAAGGGATGGGGATACCCGGCCTCGGCCTTGGCGGCATGCAGATCGGGTGGATCGGACAGTTCACGCTCAGTCACGACGAAGCCGCCGCCGACGGAATAATACGTCTCCTCCATCCGCAGGTTTCCGGCGACATCGAAGGCCCGCAGGACGATGCCGTTCGCATGGCCGGGCAGGGGCGGGCCCCAGTCGAAGATGACGTCGGCTTCGGGATCGAAGCGCATCGCCGGCAGGTCAGCGGGCGTCACTTCGCCAGTGCTTCGCAATTCGGCCAGTGCCGTCTCGGCGGCGTCCATGTCGACAGTCGCAGGCTCGAACCCCAGAAGACCCAACATGACAGCGCGATCGGTTGCGTGACCCTTGCCCGTCCAGGCCAGCGAGCCATGCAGTGTCGCGGTCAGATGTGCCGGTTGTCCTGCCCCCGGCTCGGGTTCGGCGCCACCACGCAGGGCCGAAAGAAAGCGCGCGGCGGCGACCATCGGTCCCATCGTATGCGATGAGGAGGGGCCGATGCCGGGTTTGAAGATATCGAAGATGCTCAGGAACATGACAGGTCGCCTTTCGGGGATCAGCTTCGCTTAATCTTCCATCGCCGATGCAGCCAGTGCCATTGCGACGGATGGCGTGTCACCCACGACGACAGCCTGTCATTGAACATCTGCATCATCGTCTCGGCATCGGTATGGGGGATCGGATCTTCGAAGATGACGTGCAACTGACCGTCCACTTCGGGCGCGAAGGCCGGCACAAGAGGCAGGTCATAGCGCAAGGCCAGTTCCGCCGCCGCCAGCGACGTCTTGGCGTCATGATCCAGAAACGGCAGGGGCGCGCCGTCGCCGATATGCTGATCCGGCAGGAGCGCCATAAAGCCGCCGGACCGGATATGCTTGATCATCTGCCGATACCCGTTGCGCCCCTTGGGAATGATCGGTTGTCCACCAAGGTCGATGCCGGCGCGGAAAATCGGCTCGTAATAGGGGTTGTTGTTGGGCCGATAAATCGCCCCGGCCTCCAGCCCCTCGCGCTTCATAACATGGCGGATGGCCTCCCATTGACCGAAATGGCCGGACACGATGATCGCGCCGCGCCCCTCGGCCCGTGCGGTTCGCAGCACGTCGAGGCCCGGACCTTCGGGACGCAGGTTTGCCACCTCGCGGGCGAAATCCGCGTTGAACCAGATACCGGTCAGACTGCGACCGGCATTACGCGCGGCGGCGTGTACGATGGCAGTCCGGTCTTCCGCCGGACGATCCGGCCAGACCAATGCAAGGTTGCGGTCGGCACGCCGATGCAGAGGCGTCAGGCGGACCAGCCATTCCGTCACGAAGCCCAGCACCTTCCGCCGCCGATCCAGCGACAGTGGCGCGACCAACAGCAACAGAAGCCGCAGCATCGCGCCCTGCGCCCAGTAAGATAACGTTCTCATGGTGCCGGGTTGACGCATGGCGGCCCGTGTTTCAAGCGCGGAGGTTTGCCGATGGTCCGTTCCGGGACTCCAATCCGGGAAAACGATGGGGTATTGCGCGGAAAACCACGAGGCTAGCCAATGTTCCGTCTGCTTATTCCGCTGCTGTTTGTCCTTGCCGCCTGTGCTTCCACGCCCGAACCGGAAGTCGCTGTTGCACCACAACCTGCGCTCTATCCCGGCGAAACGCCCGCGGTGCGGTCTCTTATCGAGAAGTGGGCGGATTATTACGATATGCCCGCCAGCCTGATCCACAAGGTCGTGCAGCGGGAAAGCGACTATCGCGCCCGCGCCCGCAACGGCCCGTATTACGGTATGATGCAGATCCTGCCTGCGACCGCGCGCAACATGGGCATGGTCGGCAAGCCATCGCAGCTTCTGGATGCGGACACCGGCCTGAAATACTCGATCCGCTATCTGCGCGGTGCATGGATGGTCAGCGATGGCAGCGAATACGAGGCGATGATGTGGTATGCAAAGGGCTACTATTTCGAAGCCAAGCGCCGGGGTCTGTTGCGCGAGACCGGGCTGCGCGGAGAACTTTGGCAACGCTACGACGCAGGCATGACCGAAATGCCACCGATTGATGCACAGGGGCGCATTCTGGCCAAGGCCCCGGAGCCCGAATGCCGAACGGCGACAGGCTTTGCGGGACTCGTCGGGGCCGAGACCTGTTCCTGACCGGAGCTGGTCGCTAGGGTCGGCGTCATGCCGGCGAAACCGTCCATTCTGACCCGTATCTCCGCCAGCGCCGTCGCTGGCGGGATCGAGGTTTTTGCCCGCCTCGTCACCGCCGTCCGTGCCGATTGGCGGGGGGTTGAACCTTTGCCGGGGACGCGCGTCTATTACGCTAATCACGCCAGCAATGGCGATTTCGTCCTGATCTGGGCGGTACTGCCACCGCGTCTGCGTGATCGCGTGAGGCCAGTAGCAGGAGCCGATTACTGGCTGTCGACGCCCATCAAACGGTTCGTCGGGCAGCATGTGTTCAACGCCCTGCTGATCGACCGGATCGGCGCAGGCCCCCGCGAAGCACCTGTCGAACAGATGTCGGAGGCGCTTGATGGGGGTAGCTCTCTGATCCTGTTTCCCGAAGGCACGCGCAACCTGACCGCAGAGAAATTGCTGCCCTTCAAAACCGGGCTGTTCCATCTGGCCACGGCTCGACCGGAGGTTGATCTGGTCCCGGTCTGGATCGAGAACCTGAATCGCGTCATGCCCAAAGGGGAGGTCGTGCCGATCCCTCTGCTGTGCCGCGTCCGTTTCGGCGCGCCGGTTCGCCTGAAACCCCACGAATCGAAGGATGCCTTCCTGACCCGCAGCCGCGATGCCTTGCTGGCCTTGTCGGAGGACGCGTCATGATCCCCGACCTGATTACGCTTTTACTTTGGGTCGGCGGCCTGCTGATCGTCGCCAGCGCCGTCGGATATGTGCTGCAACGTCGCCTGTCCCCGGAGGGACAGAACGAAGGTGTCGAAAACCTTGTCGCGCGTATCCGGGCCTGGTGGGTCATGGCCATCCTGATCGCGGTCGCGTTCCTTGCCGGCCGGACCGGCGTGGTGATCCTGTTTGCGCTCTGCAGTTTCGCCGCCCTGCGCGAATTCGTGACGTTGACCAATGCGCGGCGTGCCGATCACTGGACGCTGGCCATCAGTTTCTTCGTAGTAATACCTCTGCAGTATTGGCTGGTCTGGGCAGGGGAATACGGTATTTATTCGATCTATATTCCTGTCTATGCCTTTCTTCTCGGTCCGATCATCAGCGCTTTGCGGGGCGAGACCGATAACTTCCTGATCCGGGTCGCGGAAATTCAATGGGGGCTGATGATCGCGGTTTTCGCGGTCAGCCATGTGCCTGCCCTGCTGACGCTGGAAATCCCCGGCTACGAAGGGCGCGGCGTGTTGCTCATCGCCTTCCTGATCGTAGTCGTGCAGATGTCGGACGTGTTGCAATACGTCTGGGGCAAGCTGCTGGGGCGCCGCAAGATCGCCCCCCGCCTGTCACCGGGCAAGACAGTCGAGGGCTTTTTCGGCGGCGTCCTGTCGGCGACGGCGATCGGCCTGATGCTCTATTGGATCACGCCGTTCACGCCGTTGCAGGCCGGGCTGATGGCTTTCACCATCGCGATCATGGGATTTTGCGGCGGACTGGTCATGTCGGCCATCAAGCGCGACCGGGGCGTCAAGGATTGGGGTCACACGATCGAAGGGCACGGCGGCTTCATCGACCGCCTCGATTCGGTGGTGTTTTCCGCGCCGATCTTCTTTCATTTGACACGGTATTGGTGGACGTGAGCGACAGCGCTGCACATGGCATGGGCCTTTGCCACCATGGACTGCCGTACATCAACCGGGGCCGCAGCCGATGAAAATGAAAAGATGACCGAGACGAAGAACCGCCGCCCCCTGACCAGCCGCAACACCGGCTGGGCACAAGGTATCACACGCGCGCTTGCGAAAACGCCGATCACACCCAATCAGGTTTCGGCGTTCAGCGTCATGGCCGCGCTTCTGGCAGGGCTGTGGTTCGCCGCCGTGGCGTGGACGGACGGATGGGGCCAGGTCGCGGTTCTGCTAGTGGCGGGGCTGTTCGTTCAGCTTCGCCTTCTGTGCAACCTGTTCGACGGCATGCTGGCGCTCGAGGCCGGGCGCGGCGGCCCAACCGGTGCATTCTGGAACGAGGTGCCGGATCGCGTGGCCGATATCGCGATCCTGGTCGGTGTCGGCCTCGGTGCGGGCGAGCCATCGCTGGGTTGGGCCGCAACCGCACTGGCTATTCTTGTGGCGTATCTGCGCGCCTTCGGGGGATCGCTGGGGCAGGACGCTGATTACAGTGGTCCGATGGCCAAACAGCACCGCATGGCGGCGATCACGCTGGCTGCGGCGCTCGGCATCGTGCTGTCACCGTGGATCGCGCCCGGAACGGTTCTGGCATTTGCGCTTTGGGTCATCGTGTTGTGTTGTGTCGCCACGGTCGCGCGACGCGGAATGCGCATTCACGAACGTCTGGCGAAATCAGGATAAAATGGTGAGCCGACAGGGGCTCGAACCCTGGACCTACTGATTAAAAGTCAGTTGCTCTACCAACTGAGCTATCGGCTCTCCGGGGGCGGACCTATCGCCGCCGATTGATGCCGTCAAGCGGGGGGTCTTTCAAAACTGGCCTGTCGGGCGTATCTGCCCGCTGATGGTGACTTCTGGCACAGATGGCCTGCCGTTCATGAAGATGCACGGGCTGGGCAACGACTTCGTCGTGGTGGACGGGCGCGCGGGCGTCACGGTCGATGCCGCGACGGCCATCGCCATGGGTGACCGGCACTTCGGCGTGGGCTTCGACCAGCTTGCCCTGATCGAGGACGGGACCAATGCCGATGTCGCGCTGACCTTCTACAATTCGGACGGAAGCACTGCCGGTGCCTGCGGCAATGCGACCCGCTGCGTTGCGGCCTGGGAAATGGCGCGGCGTGGCGTCGACGCCCTGACCCTGCGGACCGAACGCGATATCCTGCATGCCCGTCGCAGCGGGGACGGCGTGTCGGTCAATATGGGCGCGCCGCTGCTCGACTGGCGGGACGTTCCATTGGCGAGGGATGTCGACACCCTGCACCTGCCGATCGACGGCGATCCGGTGGCCACCGGAATGGGCAACCCACATTGCACCTTTTTCGTGGACGATGCCACTGCGGTCGATCTGCCTGCCCTCGGACGCACCAACGAACATCACCCGCTCTTTCCCGAACGCACCAACGTGCAGGTCGCCCATCTGATCGGTCCTGACCATCTGCGGATGCGGGTCTGGGAAAGGGGCGTCGGCGTCACGCTGGCCAGCGGCTCGTCGTCCTGCGCAGTGGCCGTGGCCGCGGCGCGGCGCGGGCTGACCGGACGAACGGTTCGCATCGACCTGGATGGCGGCACACTGCTGATCGACTGGCGCGACGATGGCGTCTGGATGACCGGGCCGACGGCGCATGTCTTCGATGGTGTCTGGCATGGCTGAAGCACCGATCCTGTCAAACCACGGCTGCCGCCTGAACGCCTATGAGGTCGAGGCGATGCGAGATCTGGCTACTACGGCGGGCCTCTCCAACGCGGTGATCGTCAACACCTGCGCCGTCACCGCCGAAGCGGTCCGCAAAGGCCGACAGGACATCCGCCGCCTGCGCCGTGAAAACCCCGAAGCGCGGATCGTCGTCACCGGATGCGCGGCCCAGACCGACCCCGACAGCTTTGCGGCCATGCCCGAGGTCGACACCGTGATCGGCAACACCGAAAAGATGCAGGCTGCGACATGGGCGGGTCTGGCGACCGGTAACACCGAGCCGGTACAGGTCGACGATATCATGTCCGTGACCGAAACAGCAGGCCATCTGATTGACGGGTTCGGCACGCGCAGCCGCGCCTATGTGCAGGTTCAGAACGGCTGCGACCACCGCTGCACCTTCTGCATCATCCCCTATGGTCGCGGCAATTCGCGGTCTGTGCCCGCGGGCGTCGTGGTCGAACAGATCACGCGGCTGGTGGACCGGGGTTTCAACGAGATCGTGCTGACCGGTGTGGACCTCACATCCTGGGGCGCGGATCTGCCGGGCGCGCCGCGACTGGGCGATCTGGTGGCGCGCATCCTCAAGCTGACGACTGTGCCACGCCTGCGGATCAGCAGCATCGACAGTATCGAGGTGGATGACGCCCTGATGCGTTGCATCGCCGACGAAGAACGCCTGATGCCGCATCTGCACCTGTCGCTGCAGCATGGTGCCGATCTGATTCTGAAACGGATGAAGCGGCGGCACCTGCGCGGTGACGCCATCGCCTTTGTCGAGCAGGCCCGCAAACTGCGCCCCGATATGACCTTCGGCGCGGATATCATCGCCGGATTCCCGACCGAGACCGAGGCGCATTTCGCCGACTCCCTGCGGCTGGTCGAGGACTGCGACCTGACGTGGCTGCACGTCTTCCCGTATTCGGCCCGCACAGGCACCCCGGCGGCCAGGATGCCTGCGGTCGACGGTCGACTGATCAAACAGCGCGCTGCGCGGCTGCGAGCGGCGGGCGATGCGGCGGTGGAACGCCATCTGACCGCTCAGATCGGGCGGCACCACAATGTGCTGATGGAAACCCCTCGCATGGGCCGCACGGCGCAGTTCGCCGAAGTCACCTTCGATAGCGATCAACCCGAGGGTGCGATCGTCCAGTCGCAGATCACCGGGCGCGCAGACCGCTGCCTACGGGCCGTCCCGTCATCGCCGTCATAAGTCCGGCGATCGCGATCAGTCCGATTCCGACCCAGCCCCATGCCCCCGGCAAACGCGAGAAGATCGCGAAATCCAGGATCACGGCAAAGACCAACCCGGCATAATCGAACGGGGCCAGCGTCGAGACCGGCGCCCTCGCGACCGATGCCGTAGCAGAGATATGCGTCGCAGCGCCCAACACTCCCGCCCCACCCATCCAGGCCCACAGGATCGGGGTCATCGGCACCCATCCCGTCACCATCACCGCGACCACGCCTATGGCGCTGGTGACGACGGCGAAAGATAGCGCGATCGAGATCGTCGTCTCGGTCGCCGTCATCGCCTTGATGTGGACGCGCACCACCGCCATCACACCTGCCGACGTTATGCCCGCGATCATGCCCGACAGCTCGGCCCAGCCCCAGCCCGGACGCGAGACAGAGGTGTAGAGCATCGCGATCATCCCCGCGAAGCCGAATGCCACGGCCAGAACCGTGCGGGTCGACAACCGCTCGCCCAGCAAGATCACCGCAGCCGGGATCGACAGCACCGGGGCGAGATATGACAGCGCCTGCGCATGAGTCACCGGCAATTGCCCCAGGGCGTAGAAATTCAGGATCATCGAAAGCCCGCCCATCACCCCCCGGATCACGTGCTTGCCGGGTGCCTTGGGTCGCCAATCGGCGGGTCTTGAGGTCAGAGCGGCCCAGAGCAGCAATACCGGGATCGACAGTGTGGCGCGCAGGAACACGATCTGGCCGGTGGCGGCATAGGCCGCTGCGCCATGGACGCAAAACCCCAGACCCGTGGCGAACCCCGCCGCCATAAGGCGCAGGGATATGGCGGATCGCAGGCTATGCGATGCAGCGGTGGAAACGGGAGTGGCGACCATTGCCGCACCTTGCGCGCGGCGATCCGGCGCGGCAACCATGACGGCACCCGCATAGATGGAAACCCGCCCATGCACCCCAATTCCGCCTTTCGGCAGACACCGGATGCGCGCAGCCTGGCCTTCGCGCGCAAGCGTGCGTTCGGTGCGCTTTGCATCTGCGCGGACGTCTGACGCGGCTGCCGGACGATGTGTTGCGCGATCATCTCGACCGGCTCAGCGCCGATCAGGAGCGACGCCTGCTGCCAAAGATGCCGTGGACCGTCCCAAAGATGACACCCGATGCGCGGGACCGGCTGATGCGGCAGATCGTGCCTTTGCGGACGACGATGACCAAGTCCACCGCCACGTGGAAGCTGGGACAGAACAAACCGGGCAAGGTGCGGGCGCGCGCCGCAGAAGCGGTCACCGGCGCGCCTTCGGGGCAGGAGGTCGCGGCGCTGTCTGGCCTGATGCGCGATCCGCCCCGATGACCGGTCGCTGATATTTATTTCATCCGATTTGAAACCTATCCCCAATGTTCTCCGTAACTGAGCATGACCGGACAGAAAGACGCCGGACCATTGTTCCAACCTCGGAGAGACCCATGTTCTTCCTACGTACCCTGACCCTTGCCACTGTTCTTGCCGGAGGAACCGCTGGCGTTGTTCTGGCCGATGCCCACTCTGCCCCGAACCCCGAAGTCGGCGGCGCAGCGATGTTCGCGCAAAAGAACATCATCGAAAATGCCGTGAATTCGCCGATCCACACGACACTGGTCGCCGCCGTCAAGGCCGCCGGCCTGGTCGAGACGCTGTCCGGCCCCGGTCCGTTCACCGTCTTCGCCCCCACGGACGAAGCCTTTGCCGCGCTGCCCGCAGGCACCGTCGAGACGCTTCTGAAGCCGGAAAACAAGGCTGCACTGACCAGGGTTCTGGCCTGCCATGTGGTTGCCGATTCCGCGATGTCGGACGCAATCCAGGGCATGATCGCCAGTGAGGATGGACGCTATCCCGTGTCGACAGTTGGAGGCTGCACGTTGCAGGCCTTTATGGACGGCGATCAGATCAAGCTGGAAGACGAGACGGGCGGGGTCGCAACTGTCACCGTCGCCGACGTGGTCCAGTCGAATGGCGTCATTCACGTAATCGACGCGGTCCTGTTGCCGGGCGCTGAAGCTGCGCCTGCCGATACGACCCCTGCCGCTGCCGATGCCATGGCCAACCCGACCGTCGGCGGCGCTGCGATGTTCGCCCAGAAGAACATCATCGAGAACGCAGTGAATTCGCCGATCCACACGACACTGGTCGCCGCCGTCAAGGCCGCCGGCCTGGTCGAGACGCTGTCCGGCCCCGGTCCGTTCACCGTCTTCGCCCCCACGGACGAAGCCTTTGCCGCGCTGCCCGCAGGCACCGTCGAGACGCTTCTCAAGCCGGAAAACAAGGATACCCTGACCAAGGTCCTGACGGCGCATGTCGTGGCCGGTCAGATGACAGCCGCAGACCTGACCGCCGGGCTTGCCCCCGGCGAGTTCAAGAACCTGCAGACCGTCTCCGGCGACGCGCTGTCGGTTCAGATGACGTCATCCGGTTCGGTTTATATCTTTGACGAATCCGGCAATGCATATCAGGTTTCGACCGCGGACGTGATGCAGTCGAACGGCGTGATCCACGTGGTCGAGGGCGTGCTGCTGCCAAAGTAGGCCCAACCGCCACCGCACCTGCGCCGCCCCTTGTCTCCGGGGGCGGCGTTTGTGAATCCGGGTTCCACCGCTAGATTGTGTTCGGACCATTGCCCCCGGAGACCATATATGCAGCTTCTCAGTTCCCCCGCCTCTCCCTTCGCACGTAAATGCCGCGTTCTGCTGATCGAGACCGCGCAGGACGATATCGAGGTGCGGGACGTGGCCGCCAGTCCGATGGGCGGGGATGCCGCTCTGAATGCGGCAAATCCGTCCGGCAAGATCCCGGCCCTGGTCCGCGACGAAGGTCCGGCGATCTATGACAGCCGGGTGATCTGCCGGTTTCTGGATCATCGCGCCCAATCCGGTTTGTATCCCGAGAATCGCCTGTGGGAAGTTCTGTCGCTCGAAGCGAATTGCGATGCTGTTTTGGAATCCGCTCTGGCCATCACCTACGAAAAACGTCTTCGGCCTGAAAACCTGTGGTGGCCTGAATGGTTCGATGCGCAATGGACCAAGATCGCCCGGTCGCTCGATGCACTCGAATCGCGGTCGATGCCGATGCTGCAAGGTCCGCTGACCATGGGGCAGATCGCCGTCGGCTGCGCCCTGGAATACCTCGACCTGCGTCATGATGACCGCGACTGGCGCGCGGGACGCGATGTCCTGGCCGGTTGGCAGGCCGCCTTCTCCGCCCGCCCGGCGATGGCGGCAACGGCTCCGTCATGAAGCTGCCCACCGGTCAGGTTATCGGTGAAGTGACCGACCTGCGCGCGCCGCTTGCCGTGCGTGCCGAGGTCTTCATTGCCGAACAGCACGTCGCCCCCGCCGAGGACGTGGACGGCAGGGATGCCGATTGCCTGCACTGGCTGGTGACCGACGCCGAAGGCTCCGTCGCCACGCTGCGGGTTCTGCCCCAGGGCGAGGTCGCCAAGATCCAGCGGGTCGCCGTGCTGAAACGCGCGCGCGGCACGGGCCTTGGCACTGCACTGATGCGTCATGTCATGGACAGGTTGGCCGAGCGTGGTTTCACCAGTGCCACCCTTGGGGCGCAGATCGACGCGCTCGGGTTTTATGAACGTCTGGGCTTCCAGGCACATGGCCCGGTCTACGATGATGCAGGCATTCCGCACCGCGATATGGACCGCGACCTGTAAAACGTACCCCTGCGCGCGTTTGTCCGCTGGAACTCGCCCCCCGGCATGCGCTAAGGGAGGCAGGACGCGGGTTCGGGAGTGATCCCAGGCTCCGCTCGTGCGTTCTAGGACCGGCCCTGCGCAAGGCCGATATCAAACCGGGAGATGGCTTCGTGTCACACGCAGACGATCACGCGGGCACCCGCCGCGATTTCCTCTACTATGCCACCGCTGCCACGGGGGCCGTCCTTACGGGGGCCGCAGTCTGGCCGCTGGTGAATCAGATGAACCCTGCGGCGGATGTGCAGGCGCTGGCCTCAATCGACGTGGACGTGTCCGGCGTCGAGGTCGGCACACAGCTTACCGTCAAGTTTCTGGGCAAGCCCGTCTTCATCCGCAGGCGATCCGCGGACGAGATCGCGGCCGCCCGTGCCACGCCGTTGGAGGATCTTCCCGATCCGGTCGACTATTTGTACGAAAATCCGAATCAGCTGGCGGACTCTCCCGCCCTGGACCAGAACCGGGCAATGGACGAGGCCGGCGAATGGCTGGTCATGATCGGTGTATGCACCCATCTGGGCTGCGTTCCGATCGGTGGCGAATCGGGTGATTTCGGCGGCTGGTTCTGCCCCTGCCACGGGTCGCATTACGATACGTCCGGACGCATCCGCAAAGGTCCCGCACCGCGCAACCTGGATATTCCGTTGGCATCGTTTACCAACGAAACAACCCTGAGACTGGGCTGAGGAGGCACAAATGGCTGGCATTCCCCACGACCATTACAAACCGAATTCTCCGGCGGAGCGCTGGATCGAACGTCGTCTTCCGATCATCGGCCTGATATACGATACGATGATGATCCCCACGCCCAAGAATCTGAACTGGATGTGGATATGGGGCATCGTGCTGACCTTCACGCTGGTGCTCCAGATCGTGACCGGGATCGTCCTGGCGATGCACTACACGCCGCAGATTGATCTTGCTTTCGCGTCGGTCGAACAAATCATGCGAAACGTCAATGGCGGCTGGGCGTTGCGCTATCTTCACTCGAACGGTGCCTCGCTGTTCTTCGTGGCGGTCTATGCGCATATTTTCCGCAGTCTCTACTACGGCTCCTATAAGGCCCCGCGCGAGGTTACGTGGATCATCGGCATCGTTATCTATCTGCTGATGATGGGCACGGCCTTCATGGGTTACGTTCTTCCCTGGGGTCAGATGTCCTTCTGGGGGGCCACGGTCATCACCGGCCTGTTCGGCGCGATCCCGTGGATCGGCGAATCGATTCAGACCTGGCTGCTGGGCGGACCGGCAGTCGGAAACCCGACGCTGAATCGCTTTTTCTCGCTGCACTACCTGATGCCGTTCCTGATTCTCGGCCTGACGATCGTGCATATCTGGTCGTTTCACACGACCGGGAACAACAACCCCACCGGGGTCGAGGTGCGTCGCACGTCCAAGGAGGAAGCCAAGAAGGACACTCTGCCGTTCTGGCCCTACTTCGTCATCAAGGACCTGTTCGCGCTGGCCGTTATCCTGCTGGTGTTCTTCGCCATTGTCGGGTTCATACCCAACTATCTGGGCCATCCCGACAACTACATCGAGGCAAACGCGCTTATTACGCCCGCTGAAATCGTGCCCGAATGGTATTTCCTGCCGTTCTACGCGATTTTGCGGGCCTTCACAGCGGATGTCTGGGTCGTGATCGCGGTGGACTGGATCACCGGCGGCATCGTCGACGCCAAGTTCTTCGGTGTGATCGCCATGTTCGGCTCGATCATCGTGATGGCACTGGCCCCGTGGCTTGACACATCGTCGATCCGGTCGGGCCGATATCGCCCGATGTTCAAGTGGTGGTTCGCCTTGCTCGCACTCGATTTCCTCGTGCTGATGTGGGTGGGGTCCATGCCGACCGTGTCACCCTATGACTGGATCTCGCTCATCGCCGCAGCCTATTGGTTCGCCTACTTTCTGGTGATCCTGCCGTTGCTTGGCGTGATCGAAAAGCCGCTGGCCCGCCCTGCGACGATCGAGGAAGATTTCGCAGCCCACTATGGGGAAACCGGCAGTGCGACCGGAATGCGGTTGCCCGGTGAAAAATCCGGCACGCCCGCCGAATAAGGAGAGGGACAGATGTTCTCGACCATCATACGCGCCCTTGCGGCACTTGTCGTCACGACTTCTGCAGTCTTTGCGGCTGACCATTACAAGCAGGAAATCACCGATTACGACTTCTCGTTCGAGGGGCCGTTCGGCACGTTTGATCAGAACCAGCTGCAAAGGGGTCTCAAGGTCTATACCCAGGTCTGTTCCTCGTGCCATGGCCTGAAATTCGTGCCGATCCGCACGCTGGGCGACTCCGGGGGACCGGGCTTCTCGGAAGATCAGGTCAAGGCCTACGCGGGCGAGATCGAGGTTTTCGACAGGACCCTGGCCGATGGCGAAGGCGATTACCGCACGGCCACGCCGCCGGATGTTTTTCCGGTGAACAATTCCGTCGGGGCGCCCGATCTGTCCCTGATGGCCAAGGCCCGCGCCGGTTTCCACGGACCTCTGAATCTTGGTATCAAACAGTTACTGAAGGGCAGCGGCGGACCGGAATATATTGCCTCGCTCCTGACCGGCTACACCGGCGAGGAAAGAGAGGAAGCAGGCTCGATCCTCTACGGGAACAAGGCCTTCAAGGGCGGCTGGATCAGCATGGCTCCCCCTCTGGGCGACGATTATGTCGAATTCGACGACGGTGCCCCGGCCGATCTGGAAAGTGCGGCGCAGGACGTCGCTGCCTTCCTGATGTGGACCGCTGAACCCAAACTTGCGGCACGCAAGCAGATGGGTCTGACAGCCATCATCATGCTGGCTTTGTTCTCGGTGCTGCTCTATCTGACCAACAAGCGTATCTGGGCCCCGGTCAAAGGCACGAAAGACATCTGATCGCGCCATGTCGGTCGGCAAAAATCGGGCTGACCCTTCGGGGTCGGCCTTTTTCGTTGGGCAAGGCGCGCCGCAAGCGGCAGTGTCGAGGCAGAAAACGGGGATCACATGAGCGACTTCAAAAAAACGTATCCGCTGGGCCGCAGTATATCCGTGCTGTTCTCCAACATTGGCTGGGGGCTGGCCGCGATCGGTCTTCTGCTTGCCATTGCAGGGTTTGCCCTTGGTGCGACGCCCGGCAGCGGTGGCGCTACCGGCGAGGTGTCGCTGACTGCACGGATCGCGGCGTCGGCCCTGGGCCTGGGTATTATCGCCTTTGGCCTGATGTCGCTGCTCTTGGCGGTGCAAAGCCGTGCGGCGATGGATACCGCCGATATGACCCGCGAAATGCTGATGTTGGCGCGCAGGCGGCCAGAGCGGAAGGCCCTGTCCCGACCGCAAGCCGGGACTGCGGATATCGAGCGCGATACACCCGACGAACCGGTCGCCCCGATTCGTCAGCCTGGATCAGGGGCGGTGCAGGACGATGCCCTGAAGGCGGTTCCGGTCGACGATGTGCCGCCGATGCCTGTGCATCTCAAGGCCCGCCTCTCCGCGCCGACCCCGACACCGGCAGCCGCGCCGCGCCTTTCACAACCGGGTCCGAAATCCGTGTCGCGTACGGAACCAGGCTTCGCCGCCAAACCCGAGGGCGCCGCGCGCCGCGCGCATCCGATCTTCAGCGCCAAACCGCCGCGATAAAGCACACCGACATGTGAAAAGGGGCCCCGAGAGGGACCCCTTTCCATACAGATCCGGCAAGCCGGCAGATCACTCCAGCGAGCGTTCGATTTCCTCGCGTGTGAAGATCTCGATGACATCGCCCTTGCGGATATCCTCGTAGCGCTCGAAGGCCATACCGCATTCCTGACCGGACTGGACCTCTTTGACCTCGTCCTTGAAGCGCTTGAGGGTCTTCAGTGTGCCTTCGTGGATCACGACGTCGTCGCGCAACAGACGCACACCTGCCGACCGGCGGGCCACGCCCTCGGTCACCAGACAGCCCGCGACGTTGCCGACGCCCGTCACCTTGAAGACTTCGCGGATCTCGGCGTAACCGATGAAGGTCTCCTTGATCTCGGCAGACAGCAGACCCGAGGCGGCATCCTTGATGTCGTCCACCAGGTCGTAGATCACCGAATAGTATCGGATTTCCACGCCCTTCTGGTTCGCGGCGGCCCGTGCGGGCGCATTGGCCCGGACGTTGAAGCCGATGACCGGCGCACCCGAGGCTTCGGCCAGCGTGATGTCCGATTCGGTGATGGCGCCGACACCCGAATGCAGGATCCGCACGCGGACCTCGTCGTTACCGATCTTCTCCATCGCCTGCACGATTGCCTCGGCCGAGCCCTGAACGTCGGCTTTGACCAACAGCGGCAGTTCCGAAACGCCCTGATCTTCCTTGGCCTTGGCCATCATCTGATCCAGCGTCGTCGCGGCACCGGCGGCGGCACGTTTGTCCTTGGCGGCCTTTTCGCGGTATTCCGCGATCTCGCGCGCCTGTGCTTCGGTCTCGACCACGTTCAGCACGTCACCGGCACCGGGCGTGCCATTCAGACCCAGCACTTCGACCGGAACAGAAGGTCCGGCCTCGTCGATGCGCTTGCCCTGATCGTCGACCAGCGCGCGAACCTTGCCCCACTGCTCGCCGACGACGAAAATGTCGCCTTTGCGCAATGTGCCGTTCTGAACCAGAACGGTCGCAACGGGGCCACGACCCACGTCAAGCTGCGCTTCGATCACCGCACCTTGGGCGGCGCGGTTCGGGTTGGCTTTCAACTCGAGGATTTCGGCCTGAAGCACGATGGCGTCCAGCAGTTGATCCAGACCTGCGCCAGTATGGGCGGAGACCTCGACATCCTGAACCTCGCCGGACATCGCCTCGACGATCACCTCGTGCTGCAACAGGTCCGTGCGGACCTTCTGCGGATCGGCACCGGGACGGTCCATCTTGTTGATAGCGATGATCATCGGCACGTTCGCGGCTTTGGCATGCGCAATCGCCTCGACCGTTTGCGGCATGACCTGATCGTCTGCGGCGACGACCAGAACGACGATATCCGTCACCTGCGCGCCACGTGCCCGCATCGACGTGAAGGCGGCGTGACCCGGCGTGTCGAGGAACGACAGCGGCTTGCCGTTTACCTCTACCTGATAGGCCCCGATATGCTGCGTGATGCCGCCGGCCTCGCCCGACACGACCTTGGTCTTGCGGATCGCATCCAGCAGCGACGTCTTGCCGTGGTCGACGTGGCCCATGATCGTGATGACCGGAGCGCGCTCGACCAGATCCTCGGGCTTGTCCTCGGTGATCTCGATCACTTGCTCCACGTCGGAATCGGAGACGCGGACGACCTTGTGGCCAAATTCCTCGATGATCAGCTCGGCAGTATCGGCGTCCAGAACCTCGTTCTGGGTGACCATCATGCCGCTTGTCATCAGGGATTTCACGACAGCGGCGACCCGCTCGGACATGCGATTGGCCAGTTCCGACACCACGATGGTCTCGGGCAGGCGCACTTCGCGCATCACCTTTTCCTGGGTGACGTTGCCGCCGCCCTTGCGCTGACGCTCCTGTTTGCGGCGCATCGAGGCCAGCGAACGTGTCCGCCCGCCTTCGCCACCGCGCAGGGCCTGATTGACGGTCAGCTTGCCGGACCGGCGATCGCCGTCGCCCTTGGGCTTGCCGGTTTCCTCTTCGCGCTTGCGCGGTCCATCGTTGCGGCCGGGGCGCGCATCGGGGCCCAGGTTGCGCTGACGCGGCGAAGTGTCGGGCGAGGGCTCCGCGGCGACAGGCTCGGACGGGCGGGCCTTGGCCTCGCGCGCCTCTTCCTGACGACGGGCGTCCTCTTCGGCACGCTTTCGGGCCAGTTCTTCGCGCTCTTTCTCTTCGCGCTCCTTGGTCTCGATCTCGGCGCGGCGACGGTTGCGCTCATCCTCGCGCTTCTGCTCTTCCTGCTGACGGCGCTCCGTGTCCTCGGCCTCGCGGGCCTTGGCCATCTGCAGCGCCTTCAGGCGACGATCCATTTCAGCGTCGGTGGTGCTGGTCTGCTTACCACCCTGCGCGTTTACCGCGGCCGCGGACTGGCCACTGGGTTTGGGGACCGAAACGCGCTTGCGCTTGGTCTCCACCACAACATTGTTGGTACGTCCACGGGCAAAGCTTTGCTTTACGGTGCCGCTACGCGCGCCACCAGAAAGTCCGAGGGGTTTCTTGCCGTCCTGATCGCTCATGCGTTCCCAGTATCCTTCTCGGCAGCCGGAGTGCTGCCATTCACTTGTCTGATGCCCTGAAGCCTTGCGGCTTCCTCTACAATACGTTTGGCCAAGGTTCCAGCAGACACCGCCGCATGGATCACCCGGTCTCGTCCGAAGGCCAAACCCAACTCATCTGCCGTCAGGAAACCGATCCATTTGCCGTTCCCAGGCGTCGACAGCTTGCCCTTGCCGCGCTCCGATCCGTCCGAGGCCTGCAACAGAACGCGCGCCTCTTCCCGGATCAGCATAACCTTCACCTTCTCATAGCCGGTGATCGCCTTGCCGGCCTTGCGAGCCATGGCGAGCAGGTCCTGAAGGCGTTTGAGAAGCAGCGATTCGACGAGGTCCGGCAATCCGTCGGGAATCCGGACCTGTTTCTTCGCACCCTTGGAGAACATGCGCTTCGCAATGGCCTTTTCCAAGACCTCACGTGATGCCGTCACATATATTCCCCGTCCGGGCAGCTTGTTCGCCACATCCGGATAGATCGTATCGTCAGGTCCGACGACAAAACGGATCAGCCCCGACTTGGAGCCGGTCTCGCCGGTTACGATGCAGCGACGATCAGGCTCGTCGCGATTTTTGTCTCTGCCGCCGCGCGTCAGGGGAACGATCCGGGGCGATCACGCCCCGGCCTCCTCTGGTTCGGTGGCCTCGGCATCGCCTTCCGACGATCCGACCACATCCTCGGGGCTGACCCAGCCCAGCATCACGCGGGCGGTCATGATCATATCCTGCGCTTCCTCCAGCGAGACATCGAAAGGCTCCAGCAGGCCGTCGTCCTTGATTCGCTCGCCCTTTTCGACGGTCCAGCCCCCGGCCAGTTCCCAGTCGGCACAGGTTGCGAAGTCTTCCAGCGTCTTGATGCCATCGGCGGTCAGCGCCTGCAGCATCTGCGGCGTCAAACCCTCGAAATTGGCCAGATCGTCGGCCAGACCCGCCTCGCGGGCGGCATCCATCGCGGCCTTGTTCTGTGCCTCGATATAGTCGCGGGCACGGGCCTGCAATTCGCCCGCCGTGCCTTCGTCGACACCGTCGATGACCAGCAGTTCGTCGACCTCGACGTAGGCGACTTCCTCAAGGTTCGTGAACCCTTCGGAGACCAGAAGCTGGGCGAAGAACTCATCCAGATCCAGCGCCTCCATGAACAGCTTGGTGCGCAGCTCGAACTCGGCCTGGCGGCGCTTGCTCTCTTCTTCCTCGGTCAGGATGTCGATATCCAATCCGGTCAGTTGCGACGCCAGCCGCACGTTCTGACCGCGACGACCGATGGCCAGCGACAGCTGCTCCTCCGGCACCACGACTTCGATCCGCTCGGCGTCCTCGTCGATCACGACTTTCGTGACCTCGGCGGGCTGCAGCGCATTCACCAGGAACGTGGCCGCGTCATCGGTCCACGGGATGATGTCGATCTTTTCACCCTGAAGCTCGTTGACGACGGCCTGAACGCGCGATCCGCGCATACCTACGCAGGCGCCGACCGGGTCGATACTGCTGTCATAGCTGATCACGGCGATCTTGGCACGCGATCCCGGATCGCGGGCACAGGCCTTGATCTCGATCACGCCGTCATAAATCTCGGGCACTTCCATGCGGAACAGCTCGACCATGAACTCGGGCGCGGTGCGCGACAGGAAGATCTGCGGCCCGCGCTCCTCGCGGCGGACGTCCTTGATATAGACGCGGATCCGGTCGCCGGGGCGATAGCTCTCGCGCCCGATCTTGTCGTTACGGCGCAACGACGCTTCGCCCGCGCCGATATCGACGATGACGTTGCCATATTCCTCGCGCTTGACGACACCGTTGATGATTGTCCCGGCGCGGTCCTTGAACTCTTCGTACTGACGCTCGCGCTCGGCCTCGCGGACCTTCTGGATGATGACCTGCTTGGCCGACTGCGCGGCGATCCGGCCCATGTCGACAGGCGGCACTTCTTCCACGAACGTGTCGCCGATCTTGGGGTCGTCCAGATACGGCTTGGCCTGCTCGACGGTGAACTCGGCCTTTTCGTTCTCCAGCAACTCGTCCTCGACCACGGTGCGGACGCGGGTGAAAGTGGCGCGGCCCGACTTGCGGTCGATGGACACGCGGATGTCCATTTCGCTGCCGTAGCGCGACTTGGCGGCACGGGCGAGCGATTCCTCCATCGCCTCGATCACGAGGCCGGGGTCGATCATCTTCTCGCGGGCGACCGCGTCGGCGATCTGGAGAAGTTCCAGCTGGTTGGCGGATGTGATGGCCATGGGTTAGTCTTCCTCGCCGTCCATGAGAGTTTCTACTTCGTCGAACTGGGTCTCGTCGATCTGACCCTTGTCCTTGCGGTTTTTCAGCACCTCACGGATGAGATCATCCGTCAGGATCAGCTTGGCGTCCGACAGCCAGTCGAACTGCAATCCGATCGTCGGCGTCTCGGTGCCCTGTTCGATCTCGATCAGGACTTCGCCGTTTTCCGTGCCGCGCAGCCAGCCCTTGAACCGGCGCTGGCCGTCGATCAGGTTTTCCGTCTCGATCCGCGCCTCATAGCCGTCCCAGACGTCGAAATCCTTCAGCCGTGTCAAGGGGCGGTCGATGCCGGGGCTGCTGACTTCCAGCGTATATTCCTCGGAAATCGGGTCCTCGACATCCAGAACGGCGGAGACATCCGTGCTGATCTTCGCTAACTCGTCGACCTCGATGCCGCCCTCGGGCCGATCGGCCATGATCTGCAACGTCGCCGTCTTGCCCGACATCAGACGCAGACGCACCAACTCGAACCCCATGTCCTCGATGACGGGGGTGACGATCTCGGCGATGCGCTTGTCCTGCGCGGTCTTGGCGATCAGATCGGACATGATTCCCTGGACGTTGGGTGAAGGCACAAAAAAACGGGCGCGCGGCCCGTTGACTTATCCGGTGGGGCCAGTTGGCCGCCGCTGTTGAGGGGCATATAAGGAAGGGGTGGGGAACATGCAAGCGGTCTGCGCATTTGTATTGGCAGACAGATTGTTCCGCCGGAAACCGGAGACACCCATGACCCAGATCGACATCGCCCTGGCCGATATTCCCGAAGGTGTGCCGCATCAGCCCGACGGGGCAAAGGTCATCCTGATCCGCACCGGCGACGACGTGACCGCGCTGGCGCATCTCTGTCCGCATTATGGCCTGCCGCTGGCCAAGGGCGTGGTGCGCGACGGCACGCTGATATGCGCTTTTCATCATGCGTGTTTCAACGCCCGCACGGGTCGGCAAATCCAGCCGCCCGGCCATGCGGACCTGCGTCGATATACCGTCACGCAGAAGGACGGGCGGGTGATTGTCGATATCCCCGACACCGATCTGCACCTGGCACCGGACCATGCGCGTCTGGGCCTGAACCCGGAGCGCATCGTGATAGTCGGTGCCGGGGCGGCGGGGAATACCTGTGCGAAAACCCTGCGGGAGATGGGCTTCGAAGGGATCATCCAGATGATTTCTCCCGATGGCCTGCCGCTGGACCGCACGATGCTGTCGAAGGCCGTCCTGTCCGGTAGCAGAACTCCCGACGACGCGATCCTGACGGATGCCGATACGCTGGCCGACCTGGATGTGACGCTGGTGTCTGGCCAGGCTGTCGCCATCGAACCGGGCCAGGTGGTCATGGCCGATGGCGGTCGCCATGCCTTCGACAAGCTGCTCATCGCCCCCGGTGGCCGCCCGAATCGCCCGGACTTGCCGGGTGTCGATCTGCCGGGTGTGCATACGCTCCGCTCCGGCGCCGACGCCGCCGCGATTTCACAGGCGACCGAGACGACCGGATCCGCCGTTCTGATCGGGGGCGGTTTCATCGGGCTGGAAGGGGCCTTGTCGCTGGCCAAGCGCGGTTTGTCGGTCACTGTCGCAATGCGCGAGCAGGTGCCGCTGGCCCGTATTCTGGGCGAACGTCTCGGGCGCATCATTCAGGACGAGCATGAGGCGAAGGGCATCACATTCGTCCCCGGCGCATCCCTGACCTCAGTCACCGGCAAGGACAATGCAACGGGCGTGACGCTGGAAACCGGCGAAACGATCGACGCCGATCTTGTCCTTTTGGCGATGGGTGTGACCCCCGCCACAGATGCAATCGACGGATTGCGCACACAGGACGACGGCGGCGTGGTGACCGGCCCCGGCCTGTCGGTCCCCGGCCTGTCCGGCGTTTATGTCGCCGGCGACTGCGCAGTCGCACCGACGCCTTTCGGGACGGCCCGGATCGAACACTGGCGGGTCGCCTGTCAGCATGGTCGCAATGCAGCACTGGCAATGCTGGGGCAGGGGGTGCCGCTGGACATTCCGTTCTTCTGGACGGCACTGGGCCGCCAGTATCGCTATCTCGGTTACGCCGAAGACTGGGACGAGATCGAATTCGACGGGGATCCCACCGGCCCGTTTCTCGCGCGGTATATCAAGGACGGGCAGGTCAGGGCAGCGGTGACCGCCGGACGGGACGCGGACCTTGCGGCGCTCCATCTCGAAATGCTGGCGGCAGGCGGGCCGATCCCGGCCTGAGCCATCCGCCGTCGCGTCCGACGCGGATCACCCGCAGATCACCCGTCGGTCCGACGTTCGTTTCGGATCAGAAATCCCTGATCCGCACCGGGACAGGGCGCCGCGTCTTGCCCCGCAGCCGCGTCTGCTTCACCCTGCTCCGAAACAGGAGAATCCCATGCGCACCAAAGCCGCCGTCGCCGTTCAGGCCGGAAAACCCCTTGAAGTCATGGATGTAAATCTCGACGGCCCCCGCGCGGGCGAGGTGCTGGTCGAAATGAAGGCCACAGGCATCTGCCACACCGATGAATTCACCCTGTCGGGCGCTGATCCGGAAGGACTGTTTCCCGCGATTCTGGGCCACGAAGGTGCTGGAATCGTTCTGGAAGTCGGGGAAGGCGTCACCACCCTGAAGCCCGGCGATCACGTTATTCCGCTCTACACGCCCGAATGCCGTGAATGCGAGTATTGCCTGAACCCCAAGACGAACCTGTGCCAGAAGATCCGCACGACGCAAGGTCAGGGCCTGATGCCCGACGGCACATCGCGGTTCACGACCCTCGATGGCGATCCGATCCTGCATTACATGGGCTGCTCGACCTTCGCGAACCACTCCGTCCTGCCTGAAATCGCGCTTGCCAAGGTCCGCGAAGATGCTCCGTTCGACAAGATCTGCTACATCGGCTGCGGCGTCACGACGGGCATAGGGGCCGTCATAAATACCGCCAAGGTCGAGATCGGTTCGACCGCTATCGTGTTTGGACTGGGCGGTATCGGACTTAATGTAATTCAAGGACTTAGGCTGGCCGGTGCGGATCAGATCGTGGGGGTCGACCTGAACCCCGACAAGATCCCGATGGCGACCCGGTTCGGCATGACCGATTTCGTGAATCCGTCCGAAATCGACGGCGATCTGGTTGCCTATCTCGTGGCCCTGACCAGGGGTGGCGCGGATTATACCTTCGATGCGACCGGCAATGTCGGCGTTATGCGAACGGCGCTGGAGTCGGCGCACAAGGGCTGGGGCGAGAGCGTCATCATCGGCGTGGCCCCCGCGGGCGCGGAAATCTCGACGCGACCTTTCCAGCTTGTCACCGGGCGGGTCTGGCGCGGTACGGCCTTTGGCGGCGCGCGGGGCCGAACCGACGTCCCGAAAATCGTCGACTGGTACATGGATGGCAAGATCGAGATCGACCCGATGATCACGCACACGATGCCCTTGTCTGACATCAACAAGGGCTTCGATCTGATGCACGCGGGCGAAAGCATCCGCAGCGTGGTCATCTACTGACCTTTTCGGATTTCCCTCAGCCCAGCATTCCCAGGTCGCCGTCGATGGCAATGGCCTGACCCGAAATCGTGCGTCCGCGCGGACTGGCCAGCAGAAGAATCTGATCGGCCAGTTGCCGGGCCGTGACAAACTCGCGGATAGACACGCGATCAAAGGCTTCGGCCTCGATTTCGGGTATAGTCTTGCCACGGGACTGGGCGCGCGCTTCCATCACGCGGCGCTGACGATCGCCCGCGACCAGCCCCGGAAGGATCGCATTGGCACGGATACCGACCGGCCCAAGTTCCAACGCCAGTGATTTGGTGAATCCGACAACCCCCCATTTCGCCGCCGCATATGGCGTGCGCCGCGCGAACCCCAGCCGACCCGCTGCCGAGGACATGTTGGTGATCGACGCGTTGTCGCTGTTGCGCAGGGCCGTAATGGCGGCGCGGGTGCAGTTGAACTGTCCGGTCAGGCAGACGTTCAGCGTGCGCGCCCAGTCGTGGGGGTCGATGTCCTCGACCGCCGCCGTCGGCCCGGCAATGCCCGCGTTGTTCACCAGTGTATCCAGCCCGCCCAGATGTGCGATGGCGTCGGCGACGAACACGGCAGCGGCGGCCGGGTCCGATACGTCGCAGATAGTGGCGTGGACGCCGGGCAGGTCGTCGCGCAGCGCCTCCAGCGCGGCCTCGTCGATATCGCAGGTTGCAATGCGCGCGCCTTCGTCGTGGAAGGCCTGCACAATCTCGCGCCCGATGCCCGAAGCGCCTGCGGTAACGATGACCCGCGCATCTTTCAGTTGCATGTCCATGCCGAACCCTCCCAAGCTGTCAACAAACCGGAGGATGCGATGCCCCGCAAGGTCATGATCACCTGCGCCGTTACCGGCGCAATCCACACACCGACGATGTCTCCGCATCTTCCAGTCACGCCCTCCGAGATCGCAGAGGCCGCCATCGGAGCGGCAGAGGCGGGTGCGGCCCTCGTGCATGTCCATGCGCGCAACCCCCGGACCGGTCAGCCCGACCAGTCGCCCGAAGCCTTTGCGCCGATCCTGGGCGTGATCCGTCAGGGGTGCGACGCGGTCGTCAATATCACGACCGGCGGCGCCCCCACGATGCTGGTCGAGGAACGGGTCAAACCGGCGGCGCATTTCGCGCCCGAGGTGGCTTCGCTGAACATGGGTTCGATGAATTTCGGCCTCTACCCGATGCTCGACCGCTATCCACAGTTCAATCACGATTGGGAAAAACCATATCTGGAAGGGTCGAAGGATCGCATCTTCCGCAATACCTTTGCGGATATCGAATATATCCTCACGACATGCGCCGAAAACGGAACCCGCTTCGAAATCGAGTGCTATGATATCGGGCATCTCTATACGCTGGCGCATTTCGTGGACCGGGGTCTCGTGACGGCACCGTTTTTCGTGCAATCTGTCTTTGGACTTCTGGGGGGCATCGGCGGCCACCCGGAAGACGTTCTGCACATGAAGCGCACGGCGGATCGCCTTTTCGGGGATGACCTCGAATGGTCGGTGCTGGGCGCCGGGCGAAAGCAGATGGCGATTGCGCTGCAGTCAGTGACCCTTGGCGGCCATGTCCGTGTCGGACTGGAGGATAATCTGTGGATCGGGCCGGGCGAGCTGGCGCGGACCAACGCGGACCAGGTGACGAAAGCGCGACAGATGATCGAGGCGCTGGGGCTGGAGGTCGCCACACCCGCCGAGGCGCGTCAGATGCTGGCGCTCAAAGGCGGCGACCGGGTCGGATTCTGAGTGGCGTCCGCCGCAATGGACGGCGGCGACCGGCTTCGCTAGGCACGTCGAAAAGGAGCTTGCCTTGGCCAACCGCGACCGTCCTCTCCTCGCCGTCCTGATCGACGCCGATAATATTCCCGCCAAATTCGCCGAGGCGATCCTGAAAGAGATAACCAGTCTCGGGGAACCGGCATTGCGGCGGGTCTATGGCGACTGGTCGTCGGGGCAATTGCGCGGCTGGGCCGACAAGGTGTTGGAGCTGGGGCTGGTCGCGCATCAGGAAACCGCCAATACGAAGGGCAAGAACGCCAGCGACATCGGGCTGGTGATCGACGCGATGGACATCCTGAACGGCGGGCGCTTCGACGGTTTCGTTCTGGTCAGCTCCGACAGCGATTTCACCCGGCTGGCGTCGCGGATTCGCGAGGATGGGCTGGACGTGTTCGGCATTGGCGAAGGCAAGGCCCCCGAAAGTCTGCGCAACGTCTGCAACCGCTTCATCCTGATCGAAAACCTGATCGACGAACCTGCCGCGCCGCAAGATGCCACCGTTGCCGCCACCAAGCGGAAGCCCCAGGACGCGCTGCCCATGATCCTGCGCGCCATGGAGCAGATGAACCAGGAAGACGACTGGGTTGCACTGGGAGCATTGGGCAGCACGATCATGGCCGCGGTGCCCGACTTCGACACCCGGACCTATGGCAAGCGCAAGCTGAGCGAGCTGATTGGCGACATTCGGCGGCTCGAGACCCGGAAAGAGGGCAATCAGCTGATGGTGCGACGCCGGGACTGACGATCCGCCGCCTGAGGGTTATTCGACGTCGGGCGCGCCGAACCGCTGTCGGATTTCGCGCAGCACGGGAATGGCGGCGCGGGTCCGGCCCTCGCCGATTTCGCGCACCGCCTGCGCCATGATCGGGCGGATCGCGGCAAGCGCCGCTTCTCGCGCGGCAATGCCGGACGGGCTTATGGCGACACGCTTGCGCCGCGCATCGTCCCAGTCGGGTCGAACGTGGATATGCCCCGCCCATTCCAGTTTCGCCAGCGTATTGGTCACCGCTCCGCGCGTCAGGTGGAAGGTGCGGGCCAGTTCCGTCGGGCTACGTTCCACCGGAGTCTGCGCCAGGTGGTTGAGCACGATGAAATGCGACAACTCCATTCCCTTGGGCAGGGCGCGGGTCAGACGTGCGCGCACAAGCTGATCTGCGGTCAGCATTTCGCTGAACAGCGCCACGGCCAGCCTGTCGGCGTCGTCGTCTGCGGCCTCGGTCATGGTCCTTCCCATCTTTGATCCGCGGTCAGCGAAGGCACACGCGACCGGGCCCCGGTCACCGCGTCGGGGTCGACGTCCACGACATAGGCCCCGGGTTCGGTCCCGGCGTCCAGCAAAACCTCGCCCCAGGGGGCAACGACCATGGAGTGACCATGCGTCTGGATCGTCCGGTCCGGCGTGACGGCGTGCGATCCGGTCTGTCCGGGGGCGAGGACGAAGCACCCCGTCTCGATCGCGCGGGCGCGCAACAGCACCTCCCAATGGGCGGCCCCGGTAACGGCAGTGAAGGCGGCGGGAATAGTCAGAAAAGACGCGCCGGCCTGCGCCAGTTTGCGATAGAGCATTGGGAAGCGGACATCATAGCAAACCGTCATTCCCAGCTTGCCCCAGGGCGTATCGGCCAAGGTGGCCTGGGTGCCCGGGCGATAAGCGGACGACTCGCGATAGCTTTCGGTCGCGCTCACGTCGACGTCGAACATGTGGATTTTATCATAGCGCGCGACAATCGTGCCCGCCGGGTTGATCAGGAACGAGCGGTTGGCAAAGCGTCCCTCCGGGTCGGCCGTGCGCAGGGCGAGGCTGCCGATCAGCAACCAGATACCATGCGCCTGAGCTGCGTCTCTCAGGCCCGCCAGCGTGGGGTCGCGAACCTCGGGGCGCAGGATGTCGCGTTGATAGCTGCGGTTGAAGGACAGGCAGTTCGTGACCTCGGGCGTCAGAACGATCTCCGCGCCCTGCGCAGCCGCATCGGCCATGAGTGCCAGCGTCTCGGCCAGATTTTCCGTCGGATCGTCCGAGACGTTGAGCTGAAGAAGACCCGCCCGCATCAGGCTTGCAACAGCGCGTCGAGCTTGCCCGCATCCTGTAATGCGAACAGCTCGTCGCAGCCGCCGACATGGGTGTCGCCGATGAAGATCTGGGGTGTACTGCTGCGACCCTTGGCGCGCTGCATCATTTCGGCACGCTTGCCGGGCATCCGGCTGACGTCGAATTCGGTCACCGGCGCGCCTTTTTTGGCCAGCAGGCGTAATGCGGCGGTGCAGAACCCGCAGCGCGGCTGGGTATAGATTTCAACGGTTTTCATGGCTCACGCTCCTTCAGAGGTCAGCCCTGCATATAGACGGTCAGCGGTCCTTCGCAACGCGCGCAAGTACCAGCACGCTGATGCGGGACGCCCCGCCCTGCCGCAGCGCATCGGCACAGGCGGCCAGTGTCGCGCCCGAGGTCATTACGTCGTCGATCAATGCGACGTGCCGCCCGGCGACCGTCGCGCCCGCCGTACAGCGGATCGAACCGGCGATATTGGCGAAACGGTCGGGGACGGACCTGTGATCCTGACTCAATGTTGCGCGGTGGCGAGTCAGAGCCATCATCGCACAAGTCCCGCCCGTCAGCCGGGCCAGTTGCCGTGCCAGTAAAGCGGCCTGATTGTAGCGGCGGCGCAGCAGCCGCCAGCGATGGACGGGCACGGGAATCAGAAGTGTCTCCGGTGTCAGGATATCGCGGGCACTGCGGTGCATCCAGCGCGCCGCGCCCTTGGCCAGTTCGGTCCGGTCGCCATGCTTCAGCGCCAGCACCAGCCGCCGTGCGCCACCGCCATATGCCAGCGCCGCGCGCCCCTCGTCCCATGGACGCGCAAACGTCAGGCAATCGTCGCAACGCGCCACGCCGTCATCCTGCCCCGGCAGGCCGGTGCCGCACATATCGCAACAGGCCCCCGTCAGGAACGGCGTATCGGTCCAACATGCGGGGCAGAGCGCGCCATCTTCCTGCACGCGTTCGTCGCACATCATACAGGTCGTCGGATACAGCGCCTCGCGCAGCACCGCAGCACTCCGCCGTGCCACCCTTTGCAACGTGATCGCCATGTCCTAAGTCCCCGATATGCCTCAACCGCCCCTGACCGATCGTTCAAGCCTTGCCCTGCACCGCGCCCGCGCGGACGGGTCGGCATGGTTCCTGCACGCCGCCGCCATCGAGGAAGTTCAGGAAAGACTGAAAGACGTTAACAGAACCTTTACATCGCCCGTGATCGTTACCGCTCATCCGGACGTCTGGGCCAAGGCTGTGCCCGATGCCGCATTGGTGGCCGAGGGCGATGTGCTGGACCTTACGCCCGACGCGCATGATCTGGTCATTCACGCGATGTGCCTGCATTGGGCCGATGATCCGGTGGGACAGCTGATCCAATGTCGCCGTGCCCTGCGCGAGGATGGTTTGCTTCTGGTCGCGACCTTGGGGGGCGAGACACTGACCGAATTACGGGCCGCGCTGGCGCAGGCCGAGACGGAGATTCTGGGCGGACTTAGCCCACGTGTCGCACCGATGGGCGAAATCCGCGATCTGGGCGCATTGCTGGGCCGGGCGGGACTGGCGCTGCCGGTGGCGGATGCGATCACGCTGACGGTGCGGTATCGTGATCTGGCACAACTGGCCCACGACCTGCGCGCCATGGGCGAAACCAATGCCCTGGCTGCGCGTCATCGCCGCACCCCGCCGCGCGCCCTGTTCGACCGGGCGGCACGGATCTATGCTGATGCTTTCCCCGAGGGCGATGGCATCAAGGCTACGTTCCAGACGGTCTTCCTGACGGGCTGGGCCCCGTCCGACACGCAACAGAAACCGCTCCGCCCCGGATCGGCGCAGGCCCGACTGGCCGATGCGCTGGGGGTTCCGGAACTTGGATCAGGCGAATGAATGACATGACCTATACGCCGCTGCCGCATGCCCCAGTCGATCACCCGAAGGTGCGGATGGGAAAGATCGGTGTGCTTGTCGCGAACCTGGGCACACCGGACGGATACGATTACTGGTCGATGCGCCGCTATCTGAACGAATTTCTGTCAGATCGCCGCGTCATCGATTATTCGCCGTTCCTGTGGCAGCCCCTGTTGCAGGGCATCATCCTGACGTCGCGGCCGTTCCGGTCTGGCGCGAATTACAAGTCGATCTGGAATCACGAGGCCGGGGAAAGCCCGCTGGCCACGATCACCAAGGCGCAAACAGCCAAGATCGCCGCGCGGATGCAGGCCCGGCATGGGGATCGGGTGATGGTTGATTATGCAATGCGCTACGGCAAGCCGTCGACCATCGACAAGGTGCGCGCGCTGCAGGAGGCCGGGTGCGACCGTATCGTGTTCTTTCCGCTGTATCCGCAATATGCGGGCGCGACCTCGGCCACCGCGAACGATCAGTTCTTCCGCGCGCTGATGAAACTGAAGTGGCAGCCCAGCAGCCGCACGGTGCCCGCCTATTTCGAAGACCCTCGGTATATCGAGGCCCTGGCCCAATCGGTTGAGCGTGCCTATGCCGCCGCCACGGACAAGCCCGACATTCTGGTCTGTTCCTACCACGGGGTGCCGAAACGGTATCTGATGGAGGGCGACCCCTATCATTGCCAATGCCAGAAAACGACGCGCCTGCTGCGCGAACGGCTGGGTTGGGATGCGGCGGCGATCACCACGACCTTCCAGTCGAAGTTCGGCCCCGAGGAGTGGTTGAAGCCCTATACGGTAGAAGAAGTCGCGCGCCTGGCCAAGGCAGGTAAGAAAAAGATCGCCGTGATCGCGCCTGCATTTTCTGCCGACTGCATCGAAACGCTGGAAGAGATCAACGAAGAGATCAAGGAAAGCTTCAAAGATGCAGGCGGTGAAAGCTTCACCTACATTCCGTGCCTGAACGACGACGACGCGCATATTGACGCACTGTCGGACATTATCGACGACAATCTGTCAGGCTGGCTTTGATGCCTTGTGACATGACCCCGATCTGCAAATCGCGGAACGGGGTCATGCGGACGGATCAACCGCTGATAAGACGCCCGGTAAAAATCTGGGTGCCGACACGAACCTGACACAGGCCGTCCTTCAACATTTGAACGAGTTGACCCTGAATCGACAGGTGATTTCCGATCACGATAGTCTTGAGCATGCGGTTTCCCCCTTTGGAGCGCGAACTGGGACGATCTTATGTCATAAAATAGACAAAGGAAGACAAATTATGGCAATTTCTTGCTCAAATCATGAACTGTTGAAGGCAAGTTACAGCCAATCCCGCAAAATTGCGATTAGCGGAATGTCGGCAGCAGGCATCGGATAATCCCGTAAATCGTTTGGCCGCACCCATTTTAGAGCCTGACCTTCCTGTGCCTGTGGCTGTCCCAGCCAACGGCGACAGGCAAACAGCGGCATCAGCAGATGAAAGTCGTCATATCCGTGTGACGCGAACGTCAGGGGTGCCAGACAACTGGCCCATGTGTCGATTCCAAGCTCTTCCTGCAACTCGCGAATCAGGGCGGCTTCGGGGGTTTCGCCCGGCTCGACCTTACCACCCGGAAACTCCCACAGGCCCGCCATCGGCTTGCCCTCCGGTCGCTGTGCCAGAAGTACGCGCCCGTCGACGTCAATCAGCGCGACAGCCGAAACCAGTACGGTTTTCATCCGCGGAGCCGGATCAAGACCGATAGTCCGCGTTGATCTCGATGTAGCGATAGGTCAGATCGCAGGTCCACATCGTGTCTTCGGCCTGACCCATACCCATCTCGACTGTCAGCAGGATACGGTCGCGTTTCATATATTCCGCGCCCGCATCTTCGGTGTAACCGGGGCTGACCTGCCCGTTCTCGGCGACCAGAATATCACCGAAACTGATGCGCAGCTTGTCGCGGTCGGCCTGCGCGCCGGACTTGCCGACGGCCATGACGACGCGGCCCCAGTTCGGGTCCTCGCCCGCGATGGCGGTCTTCACCAGTGGCGAATTGGCGATGGCCGAGGCGACGCGACGGGCATCCAATGCATTGGCGGCACCCTTCACGCGGACTTCGACCAGTTTGGTCGCGCCCTCGCCGTCCTTGACAAGTTGCAACGCCAGATCGTGCAGCACCTGATGCAGCGCCTCCTTGAAGTCGCGCCCCGCCCTGGTCCGCGCCGAGGTGATCGGCTCGTTCCCGGCGTGGCCGGTGGCCACCAATATCAATGTGTCAGATGTAGATGTATCGCTGTCCACCGTCACGGCATTGAACGTCTGTTTCGTCAGGTCCGACAGCATGGTCTGCAAGGCGCGGTCCTGCACGGCGGCGTCGGTGAAAACATAGGCCAGCATCGTCGCCATGTCGGGGGCGATCATGCCCGATCCCTTGGCGATACCGGCGATGGTCACGGTCTTGCCGCCGACATCGACCGTGCGGCTCGATCCCTTGGGAAAGGTGTCCGTCGTCATGATCGCGCGGGCCGCCGTGCCCATCTCGCCTGCGTCCAGCCTGGTCGCCAGCTTGTCCAGCACCGCAGTGATCCGGTCGTGCGGCAAGGGTTGACCGATCACGCCGGTCGAAGCGGTCAACACCCGCGACGCGGGCAGGCCAAGCGCATGGCTGACCCCTGTGCTGATGGCCTGAACCGACTGATCGCCCGCCGCCCCGGTGAAGGCATTGGAATTGCCCGAATTCACCAGAATCGCCCAACCGCCGGACGCGGCCTTTCTCTTCAACTTGTCCTGACAGTCGCGCACGGCGGCCGATCTCGTGGCCGACGTGGTGAAGACGCCCGCGACCGACGATCCGGCGGCGATTTCGGCCAGCATCACGTCGGTGCGGTTCTTGTATTTGACGCCCGCCTGTGCCGTGGCAAAGCGGACGCCATCAATGGCGGGCAATTCGGGAAATTCGGGCGCCAGGGGCGAGGTCAGCGGTCCCTTGGGACCATTCACCTGCGCCTCCAGCTGGGCGATCCGGGCGATCAGGTCCTTTTTTTTCGGACCCTTCGCCGTATTGGAAGCCTTCTTTTTCCCGTCTTTGCCCATCGAACTATTCCTCCAGCAGATCAGTCTGGCGGATCAGTGCAGGATCGATTTCGACTTCGCTCCGGCTGATATCGGCTTCGCCGGTCAGGCGATCTACTTCGGCTTCCACGGCGGCATTGCGGACCATTGCTTCAAGTTCGGCTTTGACCTCGTCCAACTCGGGGACGTCCTGATCGCGGGTCTCGTTCAGCTTGATGACATGCCAGCCGAACTGCGTCTGCACCGGAGCTGAAACTTCACCCGGTTCCATTCCGGCAACGGCATTTTCGAATTCCGGAACCATCATGCCGGGGCCGAACCAGCCCAGCTGACCTCCGTTGGGACCGGACGGGCCAGTGGATTTCTCCTGCGCCAGTTCGGCGAAGTCGGCACCGCCGTCCAGGGCTTCGATCAGGGCCTGCGCCTCTTCCTCGGTCTCGACCAGGATGTGGCTGGCATTGAACTCCGGCTGGGCCTCCATGTTTCCGTATTCCGCGTCATAGGCCGCCTGCAGGGCTTCGTCGCTGACCGGTTCTGACGACAGCCTGTCGATTTCGCGGCTGGCGAGATAGGCGCGCACCTCGTTCTCCTTGCCGATTTCGGTGGCTTTCGACGGGGTCGCGGCATCAGCCAGTACTTGCTGCTGAATCACCTGATCGAGCATGCCCTGATACAGGGTAGCATCATCCAATTGCTGGAATTGCGCGGGCAGGCGTTCGCGCAGTGCAATCACGTGGCCCAGCGTGACATCGGTGCCATTGACGGTCGCCAGAACCGTATCTGCGTCGACGGTCGTGTCGCTATCGGCGAAAACCGGCGTGGTGAGGCTAAGCGCGGCTGCGCCGATCAGGAGATATTTCATATGTGATCCTTTCAGGCCATCAGGCCAGTGTTCGGTTGTGTCCCAATGGGCGTTCGTTGACACCCGTGGGGGCGGGTCTTAAGTGCGACGAGGACTTATTTTTACCGCGCCCGCCCATGATTTGCCCCTGTGATATGGGGCCTTTTCACGGTCGGCAAGGGCGCGAGAGGCGGGACGACTGATGCTTGGACTTGGTGCAATTGCAAAGAAGGTGTTCGGCACACCCAACGACCGCAAGGTCAAAGGCACGCTGAAGTTGGTCGAACGGATCAATGCGCTGGAGCCGGAGTTCCAGAAACTTTCCGATGACGAGATCAAGGCGAAGACCGAAACTCTCAAGGAACGCGCGCAAAAAGGCGAGTCGCTGGACGACCTGTTGCCCGAAGCGTTTGCCAACTGCCGCGAGGCGGCTCGCCGCGCATTGGGCCTGCGGGCCTTCGATACGCAGTTGATGGGCGGCATCTTCCTGCATCAGGGTAACATTTCCGAGATGAAAACGGGCGAGGGAAAGACGCTCGTTGCAACCTTTCCGGCTTATCTGAACGCGCTGTCTGGCAAGGGTGTGCATGTCGTCACGGTCAATGACTATCTGGCGCGCCGTGACGCGGACTGGATGTCCAAGGTCTATGGCGCGTTGGGCCTGACCACCGGCGTCGTCGTCCCACAGCAACCCGACGACGAGAAGCGCGCGGCCTATGCCGCCGACATCACCTACGCCACAAACAACGAGCTTGGGTTCGACTACCTGCGCGACAATATGCGCTCCTCCAAGGCCGAGATGGCGCAGCGTGGGCATAACTTCGCCATCGTGGACGAAGTCGACTCGATCCTGATCGACGAAGCGCGGACACCGCTGATCATCTCGGGCCCGTCCGAAGACCGCAGCGACCTTTATACGCGCGTCGATCAGCTGATCCCCGAGATCACCGAGGAGCACTTCAAAAAGGACGAGAAGCAACGCTCCGTCACCTTCACCGACGAGGGCAACGAATGGCTGGAGGAGCGCTTGCTGTCTGCGGGTATCCTGCCGCAAGGCCAGTCGCTTTATGACCCGGAATCGACCACCATCGTCCACCACGTCAACCAGGGTCTGCGCGCGCACAAGTTGTTCGCCAAGGATCAGCAATATATCGTTCGCGACGATCAGGTCGTCCTGATCGACGAATTCACGGGCCGCATGATGGCCGGTCGTCGCCTGTCCGACGGTCTGCATCAGGCGATCGAGGCCAAGGAAGGGGTGCCGATCCAGCCGGAGAACGTGACCCTCGCCTCGGTGACGTTCCAGAACTATTTCCGGCTTTATTCCAAGCTGGCGGGCATGACCGGCACGGCGGCGACCGAGGCAGAGGAATTTGGATCGATCTATGGTCTGGGCGTGGTCGAGGTTCCGACCAACCGCCCGATCGCACGTGCCGACGAACACGATCAGGTCTATCGCACCGCGCAGGAGAAGTTTTCCGCCGTGGTCGCCGAGATCAAGACCGCCCACACCAAGGGTCAGCCGGTGCTGGTCGGCACCACGTCCATCGAAAAGTCCGAAATGCTGGCGCAGTTGCTTGAAGCCGAAGGTCTGCCCCACAACGTCCTGAACGCCCGTCAGCACGAGCAGGAGGCGCAGATCATCGCCGATGCGGGCAAGGTGGGCGCGATCACGATTGCCACCAACATGGCCGGGCGCGGGACCGATATCCAATTGGGCGGCAACGTCGAGATGAAGGTGCTGGAGGCGCTGGCCGCCGATCCCGAAGCGCACCCTGACGAAATCCGCACCCGGATCGAGGCGGAACACGCCGACGAAAAAAAGCAGGTGCTGGAAGCCGGGGGGCTGTTTGTTCTGGCCACCGAGCGCCACGAAAGCCGTCGCATCGATAACCAGTTGCGCGGACGCTCCGGTCGTCAGGGCGACCCGGGCCGGTCGGTATTCTTCCTGTCGCTGGACGACGATCTGATGCGGATCTTCGGATCGGAACGTCTGGAAAAGGTGCTGAATACGCTGGGCATGAAGGAAGGCGAGGCGATTATTCACCCATGGGTGAACAAGTCGCTGGAGCGGGCGCAGGCGAAGGTCGAGGGACGCAACTTCGACATCCGCAAGCAATTGCTGAAGTTCGACGACGTGATGAACGATCAGCGCAAGGCGGTGTTCGAGCAGCGGCTGGAAATCATGGAAGCCGAAGACATCGCCGAGATCGCGCAGGACATGCGCCAGCAGGTGATCGACGATCTGGTGGACGAATACTTGCCGCCCAAGTCCTATGCCGATCAGTGGGACGCCAAGGGTCTGTATGCTGCGGTTATCGAAATCCTGGCCGTCGAGGCTCCGGTGATCGAATGGGCTGACGAGGACGGCGTCGATCAGGAGATCGTGCGCGAACGCCTGTACGAGGCGACCGACAAGCTGATGGCCGAAAAGGCCGAGGCCTTCGGGGATGAACAGATGCGGCAGATCGAAAAGCAGTTCCTTCTGCAGACCATCGACGGCAAATGGCGTGAGCATCTGTTGACCCTGGAACATTTGCGCTCGGTCGTGGGCTTCCGCGGGTATGCGCAGCGCGATCCGCTGAACGAGTACAAGACCGAAGGATTCCAGCTGTTCGAAACGATGCTCGACAGCCTGCGTGTCGAGGTGACCAAGAAGCTGGCTCGCGTGCGCCCCCTGTCGGAGGAGGAGCGCAAGGCGATGATCGAACAGATGATCGCCCAGCAACGTGCCGCCGCCGGACAGGCCGCACCTGCCGCCGCCGAGGCAGAATCGACCTCCGCCCCCGGTGCGGATGAGTCCGAAGCCACGCCCGGCTTCCTTGAGGACGATCCGACCACATGGGGCAATCCGGGCCGCAACGATCCCTGTCCCTGCGGATCGGGCAAGAAATTCAAACACTGCCACGGAGCGTATTGAAGCTCGGGTAGGGACAATGGTCGGGAAATCAGCGCGACTGCTCCGTAGAATCGCCTGATTCCGCTGTCATCACCAAGGAAACGCCATGTTTCCGAGGATCAATGTGATGACACAGGAAGAATTCGACGCGCTGGAAGATGACGCCCCGGAGCAGCCTCCGGTGTCCGCATCAAGCGACAAGAAGACGAACACGTCGTCCCGATCTTCGGTCGTGGGCACGGCTTTTGCCGCCGTCCGGTCGCAAAGCCCGGTGCGGCTTGCCGCGTTTGGCATTGCGGTCCTTGGTGCAGCGATCGTCCTGACGATGATGCCTGGGCCGGATGACACGAACACGCGTGCCTCCGCGCTGGCTACGGAGGTTCAACCCGTGTCCGCCGTACTCCAGCAGACCGCAGTCACGTCCACGCAGGACAGCGCACAGCCGGATCCCTCCGCAACCACCGTAACCGCGGCGACCAACAGTTTGCCATCGCTGCCCGCCGATCCCGATACCTTTGCCACGCTGGCACCGGCCCCGATCCGCAAGATCGAAAACCTGCGACCGACACAGGCCGCCGTTGCAACGCCCGATTGCACTGTGACCGTCGATGCGAAACCGCAGGCCGGCGCGATCGTCGGGTTGTATATTGCTGCGCCCTGCGACGGAGCTGCCCGTGCCGATATCCTGCAGGGCGATTTGCAGATCGCCGTCGCACTGGATGAGAATGGTATGGCGCAGGTCGCGATGCCGGCACTTTCCGCCATGGCGGTCATCGCCGTGGCCGTCGCCGATCGCGACCCGGTCAACCAGATCACAACCGTTGCGGATATGGACGATTACGCCCGCACGGTTCTATACTGGCAGAACGACGTCGGGCTGGAACTGCACGCCTTCGAAGATGACGCCGACTATGGCACCGATGGCCATATCGCGCCCGAGACGCCGCGCAACATCGCCCGCATCCTGTCGGGAAATGGCGGTTATCTGACGACACTGGGCGACGCGACGCTTGACGACGCGCGCGTCGCCCTCGTCTACACAGCCCCGGCCAGCCAGGCCGTCGCGATCAGCATCGAGGCCCCCGTTCTGGCAAGCAACTGCGGCCAGCAGATCGTTGCCGGAACCATACAGGCCACGCCGGGCATTGCCACCATTACGCAGAATCTGACGTTCCGTATGCCGGGCTGCGAGGCAGAAGGCGAATACGTGATGCTGGGCGATCTGGTGGCCCCGGTCGCGCAGGTCGATGTCGCCTCGAACTGACAGACATTACCGGGCTGAAAAAAGGGCGGTCCCATCGGGCCGCCCGTTGTCATTTTTCAAGCTCGCTTTCGCGTCACATCATCTCGCGCACGTCGGTCAGGTGGCCGGTGACTGCCGCAGCCGCTGCCATCGCGGGCGACATCAGATGTGTGCGTCCGCCGCGGCCCTGACGCCCCTCGAAGTTGCGGTTCGACGTGGCCGCGCAGCGTTCACCCGGCGACAGTTGATCGGGGTTCATGGCCAGGCACATCGAACAGCCGGCAAGCCGCCATTCGAACCCTGCGTCGATGAACACCTGCGCCAGCCCTTCCTCTTCGGCCTGCGCGCGCACAAGGCCAGACCCCGGCACGACCATGGCGCGCAACCCGTCCTTGATCTTCTTGCCACGCAAGATCGCGGCGGCGGCGCGCAGATCCTCGATCCGGCCATTGGTGCAGGAGCCGATGAATACCGTGTCGATGGCGACCTCGGACAATGGCGTGCCCGGTGTCAGGCCCATGTAATCCAGTGATCGCTGCGCCGCGTCCACCTTGCCGCCGGTAAAATCCGACGCCGCGGGGACCGATGCGGTGATCGGCAGCACATCCTCGGGCGACGTGCCCCATGTGACGACCGGCGCGATATCTTCGGCGGCGATGGTCACCACCATATCCCACTGCGCGTCATCGTCGGAATAGAGCGTCTTCCACCATGCCAACGCGGCTTCCCATTGTGCACCTTTCGGGGCGTGGGGGCGACCCATGCAATATTCGTAGGTCTTCTCGTCCGGCGCGATAAGACCGGCGCGTGCGCCGCCTTCGATGGCCATGTTGCAAACGGTCATGCGGCCTTCCATCGACAGATCGCGAATCGCTTCGCCGCAATATTCGATGACGTATCCGGTGCCGCCCGCGGTGCCGGTCTTGCCGATGACCGACAAAGTGATGTCCTTGGCCGTGACGCCGGGGCGCAGCTTGCCCGTGATCTCGACCTTCATGTTCTTGCCCTTGCGCTGGATCAGGGTCTGGGTCGCAAGAACATGCTCTACCTCCGACGTGCCGATCCCATGCGCCAGCGCACCGAAGGCGCCGTGGGTTGCCGTATGGCTGTCGCCGCAGACGACGGTCATGCCGGGCAGGGTCCAGCCCTGTTCCGGCCCGACGATATGCACGATGCCCTGACGGACATCCGAAACGGGGTAGTAGTGGATGCCGAAATCCTTGGCGTTCTTGTCCAGCGCCTCGACCTGGATGCGGCTGTCCTCGGTCATGGTGGCCGCGTTGGCGCGGTCCAGCGTGGTCGGGACGTTGTGGTCGGGCACGGCGATGGTCTTGTCGGGCGCACGCACGGTGCGGCCCGTCATCCGCAGCCCTTCGAAAGCCTGCGGGCTGGTCACTTCGTGGACCAGGTGCCGGTCGATATACAGCAGGCAGGTGCCGTCTTCGGCTTCGTGCGCCAGATGGGCGTCCCAGATCTTGTCATAGAGCGTGCGGGCTTTGGTGGTGTGGCCGGTCATGTGCGAAATCCTCGCGGGTGTGTCTGTCTGAAATGGGCGAAAGGGACGCAATCAGCGCCGCGCCGTCACCCCGTGGGCGCGGCCGAAAAACCGCCAGGGCAGGAAATCGTGGTCGCTCAGATCGTGGACGCGTTTCATGGACGGTCAGATACGCGGGCGACATGTCCCCTGCAAGGCTTGCCGCGGTTATGAGCGATCCAGGATTTCGGTTGATGACAGTGCGAGGCCCACATGACCGAGCCTTTCGGAACGCCGCAGCCGTCCCATACGCCGGTGACCGTTCAAGGCGAAACAGCATGAGAAATAGCGCAGGCGCTGTCGGCATTGTTGCTCCGCACGTCCAAACTGCCGCATAGAGAAGGATGGAAGAAGATATTCTGAAAACGATCCCCCTCAGGGATGAATTGCTGACCGGCTGGTCGACGGCCACTACCTTCCTTTCAGGCCTGTTGCAGGGTGGCTGGAAGCTCTGGCAGATCCTGATCATTCTGGGGGTTATGTTGCTGTCCTGGCTGCTGCGCCGCTGGGCTGGCGAACGCATGACCGAATGGATGCGCACACAGACGGGGCGGCCGAAATGGCAACTCCGCTGGCTGGTCATCTTCCGAAACCGGCTTGGCCTCGTGATCTTCGCCGCCCTCGCCTGGGTCGCGTATCTTACGATGCAACAGATGTTTCGATGGCCGTCCTACAGCTATCTTGTCGGGCTGGCCGCGACTATCGGCACGGCCTGGATGGTCGTCAGCTTCGTCGCGCGTCTGGTCCGCAACCCGTTCCTGCGCAAGATCGTGAACTGGGCTCTTCTGGTATACGTGACGCTGTTCTATCTGGGTGCGCTGGACACGGCGCGACAGATCACGGACGGCCTTGCCATACAGCTCGGAGAGTTCCGCATTTCGCTGCTGGGGTTAATCACCGCACTTGTGGTGATCGGCATCCTGTTCACGGTGGCGCGGTTTCTGGCACACGCCACGTCCGCCAGGATCTCGAAAAACGAAGATATCAGCCCCTCTATGCGGGTGCTGGTCGTCAAGCTTTTGCAGATCGTCCTCTATGTCGGAGCATTCTTCCTGGGACTCAAGGCCATCGGGGTCGACCTGACCGGGCTTGCGGTGTTGTCGGGCGCCATCGGTGTCGGTCTGGGTTTCGGGTTGCAAAAGGTCGTCTCGAATCTCGTGTCCGGGGTCATCATCCTGCTGGACAAGTCAATAAAACCCGGTGACGTCATCACCATCGGCGATACCTTCGGATGGATCAATGCACTGACCGCCCGTTACGTGTCGATCACCACGCGGGACGGGCGCGAATATCTGGTTCCGAACGAGGATCTGATTACCGGCCTCGTGATCAACTGGTCCCATTCCAACGCACTGGTCCGACTCGATATCTTTTTCGGCACGGCCTACGGCGACGATCCCCATCTGGTCCGCAAGGTCGCCATCGACGCGGCCAGCGACACCAAGCGGGTGCTGAAATCCAAGCCGCCGGTCTGTCATATCGTGGGGTTCGGGGATTCCTCGGTCGACTATATCCTGCGGTTCTGGATTTCCGACCCGACCGACGGGCTGACAAATATTCGCGGCAACGTCTATCTGGCGCTGTGGGACGCGTTCCGGGAAAACGATATCTCGATACCGTTCCCGCAGCGCGAGGTTCGGATGCTGTCTGACGACGCGTCCGACACGCCGCACGACGGATCGCTCGAAGGACCGGATGACAGTGCGATCCTCGGTGCCGACTGACCCGTCCGCGCTGGACTTGCTGTCGGCGATGCGCGCCGGGCGGCTGTCGCCCCGCGACCTGATGTCAGACACCCTGGACCGGATCGCGGCCAGCGACGTGAATGCCGTCGTCTCGCTGCGCGGTCGCGACAGCCTGCTGGCCGAAGCATCGGACCCGCGTCCCGGCCCGCTGTCGGGCCTGCCGATGGCGATCAAGGATCTGGCCGATACTGCCGGTATCCGCACGACCTATGGCCACCCGGCCTTCGCCGATCACGTCCCGCATGCCGATGGCCCGATGGCGGCGAGGTTGCGCGCGGCGGGGGCTATCGTCATCGGCAAGACCAACACACCGGAGTTCGGCCTTGGATCGCACAGCTACAATCCTGTCCACGGAACCACGCTGAACCCGTGGGACAAGACGCGCAGTGCTGGCGGCAGTTCGGGCGGCGCGGGCGCGGCCCTTGCCGCGCGGCTGGTGGCACTGGCCGACGGGTCCGATATGATGGGATCCCTGCGCAATCCGGCGGCCTGGAACAATGTCTTCGGATTGCGCCCGACCCAGGGCACCGTACGCGGTGCGCCGGTGGGCGATCCGATCCTGCATCCGCTGGCCACCGATGGCCCGATGGCGCGCACACCCGACGATCTGGAACTGCTTCTGTCGGTCATGGCCCCGACCTATCGTCCAGTCGCCGCCCGGCCGTTGCGGGTCGGATGGCTGGGCGACTGGGCCGGGGGCTTTCCCTGCGACGACGGGGTTCTGTCGCTCTGCGAAGTGGCATTGGACGGGGTGGCTGAAACCCTCGATCCGCCGATAGATGCGGATGACCTGTGGCAATCGTGGACGGTGCTGCGCGCGTTTTCCATAGCGCAGAAGATGGCTCCACTCTGGACTGATGCCTTCGCCGCACAGTCCAAACCCGAATTGCACTGGGAGGTCGCCAAGGGTCGCGCCCTGACCCTTTGCGACGTCACTGACGCCAGCGCCATTCGCGCCGAATGGGCTCGACGTATGGATGCGCTGGAAGTTGACGTGATCGCGCTGCCGTCGGCGCAGTGCTTCCCCTTCGACGCCACGCTCGACTGGCCCAAGGCCATTTCCGGGCAGTCGATGGACACCTATCACCGATGGATGGCCGTGATGGTCCCGGCCTCCCTGATCGGGTTGCCTGCGATTTCGGTTCCGGTCGGGTTTCAGGACGGCCTGCCGATGGGCGTTCAACTGATCGGACGGCGCGGCGCGGATGCGGATCTGATCGGACTGGCCCGGCGGATGCACGCGCGGATGCCATGGGCCGCAAGGCGTCCGGACCAAACGGTCGATTGAACTGTCCGCCTATCGGGGCCATATGGCGGGCTGCGATTGTCGGGACGGCGTTCCGATGCTACGTCATGGCTGACCGCGCTTAATGCGCCCGCCCTTATATCCCCGGAGGATCGGACCCTGCCCGCCGACACCCATGCTTCCCGCCCCACGGCGGACAAAACCGCCAGCGACGAGACGCTCGCCCTTATCCTGACCGCTCTGGACGAGGAAAAGGCCGAAGATATCGTTCAGATCGACCTCGCCGGTAAATCCTCCGTTGCGGACCATATGGTCGTCTGCTCGGGTCGCTCGACCCGCCAGGTCGGCGCGCTGGCCGAAAAATTGTCCGAGCGGCTGAAAACCCGTCTGGGCCGCAGCGCCCGTACCGAAGGCAAAAGTCAGGGCGACTGGGTTCTGCTGGATGCAGGCGATGTGATCGTCCACATTTTCCGTCCCGAAGTGCGCGAGTTCTATCAACTCGAAAAGATGTGGCTCGATCCGGCGGCCGAGCCGAGCCGCGAAGCCTGAGGTGAAGCTGCATCTGATCGCCGTCGGGCGCCTGCGAAAGGGGCCTGAACTGGCGATGGTGGAGGATTATCTGGATCGCTTCGCCAAGGTCGGGCGCGGACTGGGCCTGCCGTCCGTCACCGTCGTCGAGCTGGATGCCAGAGGTGCGGGGATGGCCGCCGAGGGTGACTTGATTACCCGTGCCATTCCGCCCGGCGCGGCGCTGGTGATTTTTGACGAACGCGGTGAGCAACCGACCTCTCCCGATTTTGCCGCCCGCCTGGCTGCCTGGCGCGACAGCGCGCGAGACGTGGCCATCGTGATCGGCGGGGCGGACGGCATCGCCCCCGACATCCGCAACCGTGCCGATCTGGCGATCAGCTTCGGGCGGATGGTCTGGCCGCATATACTGGTCCGCGTGATGGTCGCGGAACAGTTGTATCGTGCAGCTTCCATCATGGCAGGCGCACCTTATCATAGGGTCTGAGGCCCGGATCGTTTCGGACAAGGGAAAGACACATGCAGAGAAAACCCGTCATCCTGTGCATTCTCGACGGCTGGGGCATCTCGGATCGGCCGGAACAATCCGCGCCCGACCGTGCCCACACTCCGAACTTCGATCGTCTTATGGAAACCTGCCCGCATGCAAGGCTGACCACGTTCGGCCCTGCCGTCGGCCTGCCGGAAGGTCAGATGGGCAATTCCGAAGTCGGTCACATGAATATCGGCGCAGGCCGCGTCGTCTGGATGGACCTCGGCCTGATCAACAAGGCGCTGGCCGAGGGGACCTTTTCCGATGAAGCCGCCCTGACGGGTTGGATCGCCTCGCTGAAGGCTTCGGGCGGCACGGCACATCTGATGGGTGTGATCTCGGACGGCGGCGTACATGGACACATCGATCATTTGCTGGCCGCCGCGCATGCGGTTTCCGATGCGGGTGTTCCGGTCGTCATCCACGCCATTACCGACGGGCGCGACGTGGCACCTGGATCGGCAGAGGGTTTCGTTGATCAACTCCTCGACGGGCTGCCCGATGGCGCGACGGTCGGTACGATAACGGGACGCTATTTCGCGATGGATCGCGACAACCGCTGGGACCGGGTGCAGCGGGCCTGGGCCGCGATGGTCTGGGCCGAGGGCGATCACGCCGCAGACGCGCGCGATGCTCTGGCTGCCGGCAAGGCGCGGGGCGAAACGGACGAGTTCCTGCGCGCCACCCCGCTGGACGGATATGACGGCATGCACGACGGCGATGGTGTCTTCTGCCTGAACTTCCGTGCCGACCGTGTGCGCGAAATCCTGTCTGCGCTGGCCGACCCCGACTTCGACGGCTTTACGACCAACAACCGCCCCAGGCTGCAGTTGCTGGGCATGGTCAATTATTCCGAGGGGCATGACGCCTACATGACGACGGTGTTTCCCAAGCAGACGGTGTCGAACACGCTGGGACATTGGGTTTCCAGCAAGGGCAAGACGCAGTTCCATCTGGCCGAAACCGAAAAATACCCGCATGTCACCTTCTTCCTGAACGGCGGGATCGAGGCGCCGGAGAAGGGCGAGGATCGCTTCATGCCCAAATCGCCGGATGTCGCCACCTATGATCTGCAACCCGAGATGTCGTCGGTCGAGGTCACGGACCATTTCGTGGCTGCCATCGAAAAGGGCTACGATCTGATCGTCGTGAATTATGCCAATCCGGACATGGTGGGTCACACCGGCGATCTGGATGCAGCGACAAAAGCTTGTGAGGCAGTGGACCGGGGACTTGGTCGCGTGCTGGAGGCGCTGGACGGCACTGATGGCGCGATGATCGTCTGTGCAGACCATGGCAATTGCGAAACCATGATTGATGCCATCACCGGCGAGCGTCATACTGCCCACACAATGAATCCGGTTCCTGTAATCCTGTACGGTGGCCCAGATGGCACACTGCTGCGCGATGGCAAGCTGGGCGATCTGGCCCCGACGCTACTGGCGTTGATGGGGATCGAGCCGCCGGAGGAAATGACCGGCAAAAACCTGCTGGAATGATTTCGCGCGTCCTTCTTCTTTTGCTGCTGGTTGCGGGGCCGGTTCAGGCGCAGACCGCAGCCGATACCGCACGGCAGGCGGCGGCGCAGTTGACCGAAGCGGCCATCGGACTGGAGCAGGCGCTGACCGCGCGCGACCGGGTCGAGGCCCTGACCGCCGTGATCAGGGCCTATGAGGGCGGGTTGTCGGCCCTGCGCGACGGGTTGCGCCAGGTGGCGATCCGCGAACGCGCGCTGACCGCAGACCTGCGGGCCCGCGAGGCCGAGGTGGCGCATCTGATCGCCACGCTGCAGTCGATGGAACGCGAACCGGGGCCGCTTCTTCTGCTGCACCCGTCAGGTCCGCTGGGCACGGCGCGGTCGTCCATGATCCTGAGCGATTTTGTCCCCGCGCTGACAGCCCGCGCAGAAGCGCTGCGCCGCGACCTGTCCGACCTGCGCGATCTGCGCGCGCTGGAGCAGAGCGCCGCCGACAGCCTGGTCCAGGGGCTGGGCGGCGTTCAAGACGCGCGTGTCGCCCTGTCGGAGGCAATCGCCGATCGTACCGATCCCCCGCCCCGCATGGCCGAGGATGCGGCCCGCATTGCCGCGCTTCTGGGGCGTATCGACACACTGGAGGCCTTTTCCGAAGGTCTGGGCGTGCTGCCACCCGTGGAAACGGTGGCAGATCTGTCGCTGCCGTTGCCTCTCCCGGTTGCCGGTCGCCTGCTCCGCGCAGCCGGCGAACCGGATGCCGCGGGCATCGCACGCCCCGGACTGGTACTGGCGACCGACCCTGCGGCCATCGTTACGGCGCCTGCTTCTGGCACTGTGCGCTATGCCGGGCCGTTGCTGGATTACGGCAACGTGATCATTCTGGAGCCCCGACCCGGCACGTTGCTGGTTTTCGCCGGGCTGTCACGGGTCTACGCTCGTCTCTCAGAGATCGTGACGCAGGGGGCGCCCTTGGGGCTGATGGGCGGCGGATCGCCGGGAAATGCGGATTTCCTTCAAGATTCCGTTGCGGGCGGTGGCGCATCGCGCTCCGAAACGCTTTATATCGAAGTCAGACAGGGCGGTATGCCCACAGATCCGGCGACCTGGTTCGCCACCGATTAGGGAAACGACATGAACAAGTTCGCAATGGCCGCAGGAAGCGGCGTTCTGGCAGGTATCCTGGCCACAACGCAGATAGCCGGTCCGCTTCTGGCGCAGGAGGCCGAAAAGGCCACCGTATATGAACAGCTCGACCTTTTCGGAATCGTGTTCGAACGCATCCGCAACCAGTACGTCGAGGAGGTAGACGAAGGCGAGCTGATCGAGGCGGCGATCAACGGCATGCTGACCTCGCTCGACCCGCATAGCTCCTATCTGCCGCCGCGCGACTTCGAGGATATGCAGGCCGATACGCGAGGTGAATTCGGCGGCCTTGGGATCGAGGTCACGCAGGAGGAGGGCTACGTCAAGGTCATTACGCCGATGGACGGCACACCTGCCTTCGAAGCGGGCATTGAGGCAGGCGATTTCATCACCGCCGTCGACGGCGAGAATATCCTGGGATTCACCCTGGAAGAGGCAGTCGACCTGATGCGCGGCCCGGTCGGGTCCGACATCGTGGTGACCATCGTGCGGGACGGTCTGGAAGAACCCATCGACATCACCATCACCCGCGATACCATCAAGCTGACGGCCGCAAAGGTCCGCAAGGAAGGCGATACCGTCATCATCCGCGCCTCGACCTTCAACGACCAGACCCTGCCGAATGTCATCGACGGGTTCGAGACGACGGTCGAGGAGATGGGCGGCATCGAGAACGTGAACGGCATCATCCTCGACCTGCGCAACAACCCCGGTGGCCTGCTGACGGCGGGCGTCGATCTGGCGGATGCCTTCCTGGAGCAGGGCGAAATCGTCTCGACCCGGTCGCGGGAAAGCGCGGGTGGCGACCGCTTCAACGCCAAGCCGGGCGATATCATAGACGGCCTGCCGATGGTCGTGCTGATCAACGGCGGCTCGGCCAGCGCGTCCGAAATCGTCGCGGGTGCCTTGCAGGATCATCGTCGTGCCGTGGTCGTCGGCACCAAGTCCTTCGGCAAGGGGTCGGTGCAGACCATCATGCCGGTGCAGGGCGATGGCGCGATCCGGTTGACCACGGCGCGGTATTACACGCCGTCAGGCCGGTCGATCCAGGCATTGGGCATTTCGCCCGATATCGTGGTCGTCCAGCCGCGCCGTGACCCGGCCACCCCGGAGGAGACCGCCGACGAAACCGCCCGTCCGACCCGCACTGAATCGAGTCTGCGCGGATCGTTGTCCAACGACAGTCTCTCCGATGACGAGCAGGAGCAGATCCGCAAGGAACAGGTCGCCGCAGAGGAGGCCGCGAAACTGCGCGAGGAAGATTACCAGATGGCCTATGCCATCGACATCCTGAAGGGCCTGACCGCCATCGAAGCGCGCTGATTCAATAGTCGGCAGATCAACAAGGGGGCGGCTGTCTGGTCGCCCCTTTTTCGCAAGGACCCGTAACATGACGCCTCGCCTGACCTCTGACGACATCGCGAAACTGCCCTATCGCCCCTGTGCCGGTGTCTGTCTGACCAATCCGGATGACCTGATCTGGGTCGGGGAGCGGCTGGATTATCCGGGTGCCTGGCAGATGCCGCAGGGCGGGATCGACAGCGGCGAAGCCCCCCGCGCCGCCGCCCTGCGCGAATTGCGGGAAGAGACGGGCATCGCACCCGATGCCGTGCGGGTGATCGACGAATTGAGCGATCCGCTGCCCTATGACCTGCCGCTCGATCTGGTCCCCAAACTCTGGAAGGGGCAGTATCGCGGGCAAACGCAGCACTGGTTCCGCATGTCCTACGCGGGACCGGACGATGCGGTGGACCTTGATTATCACGAACGCGAATTCAAGCGGTGGCAGTGGATGCCCGCCGCCGATGTCCTGACTTCGATCGTGCCGTTCAAGCGCGATCTCTATGCTCATGTTTTGGCCAGGTTCGGCCTGTTATAGTCGGCGTTATTGCCTATCGCCCATACCGCTCTCATCCTTCGATCAGACGTTATTTCCCCGGAGACCGAACATGACCAGACTCCTTTTCGCCGCCGCCCTGATGTCGACCGCCATCGCCAGTGAAGCCTCGGCCCTGTCCTGTATTACCCCTACGGTTCAGGGCAGCTTCAAACAGGCCGACGCGTCGGAGGCGCAGTACGTCATGGCCGTGGGGCGGATACAATTGCTGCCGGGCGAAACGGTGCCTTCCACCGGAGATGATCCGAACAATCGCCAGGGCTATTCCGTCAAGACTCGGTTCGACGGAAAACTGGCCAGCGCGACTGGTTTCGACCAGGACGCCAGCTTTCCGTTGACAGTCGAAGTAGGTTGCATCGGGGCGTGGTGCGGGGGCGTGCCGCTTGACCGGATGCTGGTCTTCGTCGAACGGCGCGACGGTGAGAACGTATTGGTCGAAGGTCCGTGTCCCCTGTTCGCTCTGAAGGCCACGCCCGCGGTGGTAACAGACGCCGAGGCCTGCCTGACGGGCAATTGCGAAGTTCCGGTCGACTGATCCTCCGGGGCGCGGGTTTCCGCCCGCGTCCCGGCGTCGTCACTCCCCGATGGCGATGCCTTCGCGGCGCGGGTCCGCCCCGCCGCTCAGACCGTTCTCGTCCAGTGCAATCGCGTGTAACCCGGAGTTCAGGTCGCGGGCATTCACCTCGTACCCCAGTGCGGTCAGCGGTTCGGTCAGGCCTTCGGCACTGGTTCCCGCCTCAACGTCGTAGGTTCCGAAGCGGTTGACCAGATGCGGCATTGCGACGGCCGCCTGCACATCCATGCCCCAGTCCATATACGCCACGATGGTCTTGGCGACATAACCGATGATGCGGCTGCCACCAGGCGATCCGACGACCAGAATCGGTGCGCCGTCGCGCAGCACGATGGTCGGTGCCATCGAGGACCGGGGGCGTTTGCCCGGTTCCACACGGTTGGCGATTGGCACGCCGTCGTCCTGGGTGGCGAAGCTGAAGTCGGTCAACTCGTTGTTGAGAAGGAAGCCGCCAGGAGCCATGACGCGACTGCCGAAACCGTTCTCGATGGTAGTGGTCATCGAGAGCGCATTGCCTGCCGCATCGACAATCGAGATCTGCGAGGTCGAGGGCAGTTCGATGCTGCGATCATCCGCCAGCAGCATGGCGTGATCCCATGGCGGAGTGCCTGCGCTGACTTCAGGCAGGCTGTCATCGCCTTGCAGCAACGTGGCGCGCTCGGCCAGATAGGCCGGGTTCAGCAGACCGGCTGTCGGAACGGGAACGAAATCGCTGTCGGCCATGTAGCGACCGCGATCCGCAAAAGCGAGGCGCGAGGCATCGCCGATCAGCCGCCAGGCTTCAGCCGAATCGGGGCCCATGGCGGCGATGTCATAGGGCTCCAGCATTCCTAGGATCTGACCGACCGTCAGGCCGCCCGATGACGGTGGCCCCATGCCGCAGACTTCGGCCCCGCGATAGGGTGCGCAAACGGCATCGCGTTCCTTCACCTGATACGCGCTCAGATCATCCAGCGAGAGCAAGCCGGGCAGCGCCGCATCACGTACGGCGGCGACGATCCCTTCGGCGATCTCACCGGAATAGAACGCCGCTGCACCATCCGCTGCCATGGCACGCAGGGTATCGGCATAGGCCGGGTTGCGCAGGGTCTCGCCCTTTTGCAGAGGTTGACCGTTCGGCAGGAAATAGGCCGCTGTCGCTTCAGATGTAGCCAGTCGTTCAGCGTCTTCCGCTACAAGCATCGCAAGGCGGAGGGAGGTTGGAAATCCTTCGTCCGCCAGTGTGATCGCCGCATCGAACAGACCGGACCAGTTGGCCGTGCCCCAGCGGCGGTGCGCTTCCTCCAGCAGCATGGGTGTGCCGGGTGTGCCGACGGACAAGCCGCCGACGACGGCATCGAAGAAGCCCAGCGGCGCGCCGGTTTCATCCTGGAACAGGGTCGGGGTCGCTGCCATCGGCGCGGTTTCGCGCCCGTCCAGTGTGGTGATTTCACCGCTCGCGGCATCGTACCAGACGAGGAAAGCGCCCCCGCCAAGGCCGGAGGACTGAGGCTCCACCAGACCCAGAACGGCCTGCACGGCAATCATCGCATCGGCGGCGGACCCGCCGGCGCGCAGTACGTCGGCCCCCGCCTCAACCGCCAACGGATTAGCTGCGGCGACCATCCACGTGTCGGATGTTACGGGGGCCGTAGCTTCGGTCGCGAGGCCGGTTGCGCCTTCGGGGGCGACGGCCTCGGTGGCGGTCTGTGCATAGGCTGGAAGCGCCAGTAAAAACGAAAGTGTCAGGGCAATACGCATCTGTTCTCTCCTCTCGATGATGGGGACAGAATGACGCGTCTTGCCGCAAGGGCAAGTCTTCAGACTTCGCGCAGTTTCAGCGGCACTTCGCGAATTGGCAGATGCACGATTGCCGACAACAATCCGACGCCCACGCCGATCCACCAGACCGTCACATAGCTGCCGGTCGAATCGTAAAGTGTGCCGCCCAGCCAGACGCCGAGAAAGCTGCCCAATTGATGCGAGAAGAACACCAGCCCATAGAGCGTGCCCATGTAGCGCAGCCCGTAAATATGGGCGACGAGGCCGCTAGTCAGGGGCACCGTCGCCAGCCAGAGTGACCCCATGCCGATGGAAAAGGTGACTACCGTAAGGGGCGTGATCGGGAAGGCGATGAAAGCGGCGGCGATGAGGGTGCGGCCCATGTAGATGCCCGCCAGCAGGTATTTGCGGGAATACCGCTTGCCGAGGTAGCCCGCGTAGAGCGTGCCCGCGATATTGGCCAGTCCGATGAGCGAAATCGACACCGCGCCCAGGGCAGCGGTCGTGGTGATACCCATGGTGTGAAGGATCGATCCGGGAAGGATGGGGCCGCTCATCTCGGTCACCAGGGCCGGGAAATGCGCGGTCACGAAGGCCAGTTGGTAGCCGCAGGAGAAGAAGCCCACGAAGATCAGGCCATAGGACGGATCGCGGAAAGCCTTGCCCAGTATCTCTGAGAAGGTCTCCTCCAGCTCGGCCTTGGTGGCCACGGGCGCGCGCATCATCGGCAGGGCGAAGAGGGCAAGGCCGACGATGCCGGCGAAGATCAGGAATACCTCCTGCCACGAATAGAAACCCAGAAGAAATTCGGCGGCGGGTGCGCCGAACACCTGACCCAAGCTGCCTGCGGCGGTCGCGATGCCCAGCGTCATGGAGCGGTTTTCGTCCGATGCGGCGCGGCCGACGACGGCGAGGATGACGCCGAAGCCCATGCCCGCGATGCCGAACCCGACAAGGATTTCCAGCAGTTGGTGCGCACCGGGTGTGGTTGCGAAGGACGACAGGACCAGACCGGCGGCATAGCAGATCACGCCCATCACGATGGCCTTGCGGTCGCCGAACCTGTCGGCAATCGCACCGAAGATCGGCTGGCCGATACCCCAGGCAAGGTTCTGGATGGCGATGGCGAGCGAGAACTCCGCCCTTGGCCAGCCGAATTCGTTGGCAATGGGAAGCTGGAACACGCCGAAGCTGGCGCGGATCGAGAAACCGACCATCAGGATGATACAGCCCGAAATCAGGACAGGGGTTAACAAACGGTTAACAACAGGAAGGGTGCGGGCGGTCATCCGAAGAGGTTTTTACGGATTGATCGATTTGGTCAATTCAGATGTTCTGATGCGACTATGAAAATTCCTGATGCTGCACAGCATTTATCGGTTCGAACGGTTGAGGAACCGTTCATCGCAAGGCTAGACCGGCGTATGACCCTGACCGAACTCTATGCGGCCCGCGTGGCCGAGGGCTGTCTGACCGCCGACCCCGCGCAGGAAGCGGCGCTGGTGCCGTTGGAAAAGATCCGCACGAAACTGGCTGCGCCGGTAAAGAAGGGCTTTCTCGGGTTCGGGACACAGCCCGCCGAGGGGCCGATGGGCGTCTATCTTTGGGGCGGAGTCGGGCGCGGCAAATCGATGCTGATGGACCTGTTCCACGAAGCCTCGCCGGTGCCGTCGCGGCGGGTGCATTTCCACGCCTTCATGCAGGAAGCGCACGAGGCGATGCACGAGGCCCGCGCCGCCGAGACGCGTGACGCGCTGGAGCCCTTCGCGCGGTCGGTGATCGCCCAGACGCGCGTGCTGTGTTTCGACGAGATGCAGATCACAGACATCACCGACGCCATGATCGTAGGCCGCCTGTTCGAGAAGCTTTTCGCTGCAGGTGTGCATGTGGTCACGACGTCGAACCGGGTGCCGGACGATCTTTATGAAAACGGGCTAAACCGGGCACTTTTCGTGCCGTTTATCAATATGGTGAAGGAACGGATGATCGTTCATGAGTTGGTCGCCGCGCGCGATTATCGGCAGGACAGACTGGGCGATGAGCAGACGTATTTCATCGGCGGCGGCGCATTGGATGAGGTCTGGGAGCGGCTGACCGATGGCGTGTCGGAAGGCCTGACACTCCGGGTGAAGGGGCGCGACCTGCGGCTGGAGGATTTCCGGTCCGGCGTGGCGCGGGCGTCGTTCGCGGACCTGTGTGGCAAGCCTCTGGGCGCGGCGGATTACCTGGCTTTGGCGCGGGCCGTTCGGGTCCTGATCCTGACGAATGTGCCGAAGTTGAGCCGGGCTCACGGCAACGAGGCGCGGCGGTTCGTCACGCTGATCGATGCGCTGTATGAGGCCCGTGTCAGATTGATCATGTCGGCGGAAGCGGAACCCGAGGATCTGTCGCCCGGAGACGTGTTCGAGTTCGAACGAACGGCCAGCCGATTGCGGGAAATGCAGGCGGCGGATTGGGGCGCGGGTCAAGAATAACTTGTGCGAACCCTGGATATGATGCGCGGGTGATCCACGGGTGATCCGCGTCGGACGTCGGGGATGATATCCGGCCGTCAGCCGAAAATGCGGCCCAAGATTGACAGCGACGACATCGGTACCGGGCCACAGGGATCTTCGGCATTGGGCGAGATCGAAAGCGGTGTATCGGGGGCGACTCCGGATTCTTCGATGAACACGCCGTCCACGCAGATGTCCTGCGCCCGGTTGCCGCCGTTGAAACCGAAGCCGGGGATGCCGCAGTCGTTGGCGAAACCGTTCGCGTTCCATTCCTGATAGGTGCCGTTCTCGATATAGCCGCCCATCGGGAAGGACAGTGTGCGGGTGTCGAAGCGCAGCGTCCAGGAGGTGTCGGGCGTGAGGTCCTTCATCGACCAGCGGCCCAGGTAGGTGTCGCCGCGCCAACCGGTGATGCCGAAGCCGGTGATGGTATTTTCCGTCACGATCCGGCCTTCGGCAGTGTCGGGATAGGAGATATACCCTTCGATCCGGTAGTCGTTCGCGCCCTGCCAGCAGAACCCGTAGGTCGCGGCGCTGGCGGGGGCTGCGAGGGCCGAGAGGATCAGGGCGGCGAGGGTTGCGGCGATCTTGTCGAAGGCGGCGCGGAACTGGGTTTCCGGGTCGGCGGACGGGGTGCCGTCGGGCGCGCTGCCGGTCAGACCGATCAGGAAAAGGTGGCTGTGCGACGCAATGGCGGGCGACAGGGCGAGGGCATTGGCCGCGGCTTCCGACCCCGGCGGGAAGACGCCGCGGGCCACGTCAGCCGTTCTCGCGCAGGACGTTTCCCGCAAGGTAGAGTGAGCCGCAGATCAGGATGCGGGCGTCAGGGGTGGTCGCCTTGATCGTGGCGATGGCGTTCGCGACCGAAAGGGCAGTGCTGGCAGGTATCCCCGCGCGTTTGGCGGCAGCGGCTGTGTCGGCGGCGGGCAGGGTATTCGCCTCGCCGGGGATGGAAACAGCATGAAGATGTTTGGCAAGGGGGGCGAGCGGAGTCATGTAGCCGGTCGCGTCCTTGGTGTTCAGCATGCCGCAGATCAGGTGCAGGGGGCGGGGCGGCAGGCGGGTCAGGGCTTCGGCGAGCGCGTGGCCCGCGGCGGGGTTATGGCCGCCGTCGAGCCAGAGATCGGCGTCGCCCGCTGCGTCGACCAGCGGGCCGGTGCGCAGGCGCTGCATCCGGGCGGGCCAGTCCGCGTCGGTCATTGCGGCATCGGCACCGGCGGTGCGTTTCAGGGCGCGCAGGGCGGCTATGGCCATGCCCGCGTTGTCGACCTGATGACGCCCGATCAGGCGGGGCAGGGGCAGGTCCATAAGCCCGTCCTCGTCCTGAAAGATCAGGTGGCCGTCTTCTTCGATGACGTGCCAGTGCTGACCCTGAACGTGCAGCGGGGCGTTCAGACGGGCGGCGCGGTATTCGATGACCTCCAGCGCCCGTTCGTCCTGCGGACCGACGATGCAGGGAACGCCGGATTTCAGAATACCCGCCTTTTCGCCTGCAATAGCCTCGATCGTGTCGCCCAGAAAGGCCTCGTGATCCATTGAAATCGGGGTGATGACGGTCAGCGCCGGATGGATCACGTTCGTCGCATCCAGACGCCCGCCGAGGCCGACCTCCAACAGGGTCCAGTCGGCGGAAGTGCGAGCGAAGGCAAGGAAAGCGGCGCAGGTCGTGATCTCGAAGAAGGTAATCTGTTCGCCGCCGTTGGCAGCTTCACATTCCGCAAGCAGTCGAGCCAAATCGTCTTCTTCGATCAATGCGCCCGCGACGCGGATACGTTCGTGAAAGCGGGCCAGATGCGGCGAGGTATAGGCATGGACGACATCCCCCGCAGCTTCCAGCCCGGCGCGAATCATCGCCTGGGTCGAACCCTTGCCGTTCGTGCCCGCGATGTGGATCACGGGCGGAATGCGGCGTTCGGGATGATCGAGGGCGGAGAGCAGGCGATGCACCCGGTCGAGAACGAGGTCGATGACCTTGGGGTGCAGGGTCATCAGCCGTTCAAGGACGACATCGGAGCCGTCGTTCACCGGGCCTCGGCCTTTTTGGCCTCGACCTTCCGGGCCTGCTTGCCGGAGGTGTTTTCGGCGGCGGCCTTCTCAGTGGCCGGGGCGGGTGCCGCGGGCTCGGCGATTTCGGCCGGCGGAGCGATGGTGTCGGGGGCAGGCAGGTCGCCGTGGACGATAGGGCTCTGGCCGGTCAGCATCCGCAGGATCGTGGCAAGTTCGCCCTTGAGCTTGCCGCGCGGGGTCACGCGATCCAGCATGCCGTGATCCAGCAGGTATTCGGCGCGCTGGAACCCTTCGGGCAGGGTCTCGCGGATGGTCTGTTCTATGACGCGGGGACCGGCGAAACAGATCAGGGCATTCGGTTCGGCGATGTGAACGTCGCCCAGCATCGCATAGCTGGCGGTGACGCCGCCCGTGGTCGGATGGGTCAGGACGACGATATAGGGCAGGCCCGCTTCCTTGAGCATTTCCACGGCGACGGTGGTGCGGGGCATCTGCATCAGCGACAGGATGCCTTCCTGCATGCGCGCCCCCCCGGCGGCGGAAAACAGGATCAGCGGACGCTGCAGGGCAACGGCGCGTTCGGCGGCGGCGATGATTGCATTGCCGACATACATGCCCATCGACCCGGCCATGAAGCCGAAGTCCTGTGCCGCCATGACGACCGGGGTGCGGTGGATTTCGCCTTCGGCGACCAGCATCGCCTCGGCTTCGTTCGCGGCTTTCTGCGCGGCCTTTAGGCGGTCGGGATACCGCTTCTGGTCGCGAAACTTGAGGGGGTCTTCGATAGGATGGGGCACCGACACTTCGACAAAGACGCCACCGTCGAACATCGCCGCGAAGCGGTCGCGCGGCGATATGTACATATGATGGTCGCAGTTCGTGCAGACGTTAAGGTTGTCCTTGAGTTCGCGGTGGAACAGCATGGTCCCGCATTGGTCGCACTTGGTCCACAGGTTTTCGGGCACCTCGCGCCGTGAGAACAGCGAGTTGATCTTGGGACGGACGTAGTTCGAGATCCAGTTCATGGCGTATTCCCCGCGTGGTCCCGCCGGAGATAGCGACGGCAGGCGCGGAATGCAATTCGCGCCGGAGGGGCGGAGGGTGGGAGGTCAGGCCGGTCGAACTGCGCATCGGACTGCGCTGCAGCCTTTGTTTTCAGGCCTTTGTCCTCAGTCGGCGCGGGGGCAGCGGAGCAGGCCATCTTTGTCGGTATCCGGCAGCACGGACGACTGCATCCGTGCGCCGAATGAATGAAATTGAACGAGATCAGGCTGGCGAGACGGAGCGGCACATGGGTGTTCCGCAAGGACGGGGCGGAACGTCCCGGACACACTCCAGCCCGCGTTTCGATATGCCGACTCAGGCGTCCGTCATCCCGGACCGGGCGAGTTTTCGCGGCTGCGATCGGCATCCTGACCGGCATCCTGACTGTCGTCCCGATTGCCGCCCGACGTGCCGCCCCCCGAAATCGCCCCGCCCCGCGCCAGCCAGAGCCGGATGCTGGCCCAGACGATGACCGTGATCAGCATCTCCTGCCAGACCAGCGGGTTGGACAGCGACAGCGCCTCGACGCCGAAGGGTGTACGATAGAGGGCAAGGCCCGACAGGTTGCCATCCAGCGACAGGATCAGAATGGCCGAGGCGTTGTTCGTGAAATGCAGCCCCCAGCCGGCCCCGATGGATCCGGTCACGCGGGTCAGGTCGGCGGCGATCAGGCCAAACAGCGTCGGCGGCAGCATCAGCCAGAGCTTGTCGACCCCACCGAACGGATCGGAATGCAGACTTCCGAAAAACACCGCGGGGATCAGCATCCAGATCAGCGGATTGCGGAACCGCGCGGCGAGTTGCTGTTGCATGTAGCCACGGAAGACCACCTCCTCGGCGAAGGTCTGGATGCCGATCGCGATCACGGCGAGCGGTAGGAAGCTGAGGAACAGCGACATCGGGACGTTCGGCACCGGGTCGAACGGCATCGGCAGAACCAGCGTCGCGCCGACGAAGACCAGCGTGGCAATTGCGGCGGCGATGAAGAAATCGCGCAGGAGGCCGGGGCCGAACACCGTCGTGACGGAGCGCCGGTGCAGCATGCGCACGACGACGATCGCGCCCAGCAGTGGCCAGATGAACATCGCAAGCATCATCACCACCAGCGTTGGCGTCCCGCCGGTCGAGAGCGATGACAGATAGGCGTTCGCCTCGGCCTGGCCGAACACGGCCCGCAACCCGATGGAGACGATGATAAAGGCGAGGAACATGATCGCGCCGATCAGCAAGACCCCGAGGATCAGTCGCCAGAGTTGCGGTCTGGCACGAGCCGGAGCCACGAAACGCTCGAAACGGGGGGTCCACATGCCTGATGCCCTCTGGAATGTCTGCCTATGGTCTCCCGTTTGCCGGGTTATTTTCCCAAGCCTAGACGCGCAGGGAGGTCTGGACAACTGGCCATGTGCCCTTGGCGACCGTCTTGTTTCGCTGCAGGCAGCGCGGCGCGTCGGGACAAGCCCGCTTGTCCCACCGGCATGCCGGGTCTATCCCATGCGCAAAGGGACATGGAGACGACCAAGATGACGAAGACCCCCACCGACAAGACCAATCTGCCCAGCCGCCACGTCACGGAGGGCCCGTCGCGCGCGCCGCACCGGTCGTATTTCTATGCCATGGGGATGGGCGACGAGGATATTCATCAGCCCTTCGTCGGGGTCGCGACCTGCTGGAACGAGGCGGCGCCCTGCAACATTGCGCTGAACCGTCAGGCACAATCGGTGAAGCTGGGCGTCAAGGAAGCGCATGGCACGCCGCGCGAATTCACCACGATCACCGTCACCGACGGCATCGCCATGGGACACGAGGGGATGCGGTCGTCGCTGGCATCCCGGGAGGCGATTGCCGACACGGTCGAGCTGACGATGCGGGGGCATTGCTACGATGCCATCGTCGGTCTGGCGGGCTGCGACAAATCGCTGCCGGGGATGATGATGGCGATGGTGCGGCTGAACACGCCGTCGGTCTTTATCTATGGCGGGTCGATCCTGCCGGGTCGGGTGCCCGCCGGGTCGGACGTTCCTGCCGAATATGCGGGTCGGGATCTGACCGTGCAAGACATGTTCGAGGCTGTGGGTCGGCATCAGGCCGGTGATCTGAGCGATGCGGCGCTGGAAATTCTGGAGCGGGTCGCCTGCCCTTCGGCGGGTGCCTGTGGTGGACAGTTCACGGCCAACACCATGGCCTGCGTGTCCGAGGCCATCGGTCTGGCGCTGCCCAATTCGTCGGGCGCGCCCGCCCCGTACGAGAGCCGCGACCAATACTGCATCGCCTCGGGCGTGGCCGTCATGAATCTGATCGAAAAGAATATCCGGGCGCGGGACATCGTGACCCGTAAGTCGCTGGAAAACGCGGCGCGGGTCGTGGCCTGCACCGGGGGGTCGACCAATGCCGGTCTGCACCTGCCCGCCATCGCGCACGAGGCGGGGATCGACTTCAACCTGCAGGACGTCTGCGACATCTTCCGCGACACGCCGTATTTCGTCGATCTGAAACCGGGCGGCGCTTATGTCGCCAAGGATCTTTACGAAGCGGGCGGCGTGCCTGTCGTCATGAAGGAGCTGCGCAAGGCCGGTCTGATCCACGAGGATTGCATCACCGTCACCGGCCGCAGCATCGGCGAGGAGATCGACGAAGTGTCGTTGGAGGCCGATGGGCGCGTCATCTATCCGGTCGAAACGCCGATCACCAAGACCGGCGGCGTGATCGGTCTGATGGGCAACCTGGCCCCCGAAGGCGCCATCGTGAAAGTCGCGGGCATGGAAGCGCAGCATCAGTTGTTCACCGGCCCGGCGCGGGTGTTCGAATGCGAGGAAGACGCGTTCGCCGCGGTCAAGGCGCGGGAGTACGAAGAAGGTGACGTGTTCGTCATCCGCAACGAAGGCCCCGCAGGCGGGCCGGGCATGCGCGAGATGCTGGCGACGACGGCGGCGCTGTCCGGGCAGGGCATGGGCAAAAAGGTCGCACTGATCACCGACGGGCGTTTTTCGGGTGCGACGCGGGGGTTCTGCGTCGGTCATGTCGGGCCTGAGGCCGCGCATGGCGGGCCGATCGCGTTTGTTCGCGATGGCGACGTCATTACCCTGAACGCGATCGAAGGCACGATTTCGGTCAATGTGAGCGACGACGAGATGGAGACACGGCGGGCCGACTGGGCCGGGCCGCGCAAGACGATCTATGCATCGGGCGCGCTCTGGAAATATGCGCAACTGGTCGGGTCGGCGCAGTCCGGGGCCTGCACGCATCCCGGCGGCAGCGAAGAAGCCCACGTCTACATGGACCTCTGAGGGGTCGGGCGGCGTGGTGTTTCCCCTTCCCAATCTTCTGGAGAGCCTGCGGTCGCGGCGCGCCATGCGCCGTTGGCATCAGGCTGCCGAAGACGGTGAGGCGGCGGATGCCGTGACCTTGGCCCGCCTGGCAACACAGGCCCGCGAGATCGCGCATCACGCCCGCCTGCTGGCGCAGGTCGCGGATCGGCGTCTGGCGGGGGCGCAGGCGATCATCGGTCAGATCGACCGCCCGCCGCAATGTGACTGGGCCTGGCGGCCCTCGCCCTGGGCGCACGCAATGCACCCGGCTTCGGTCGCGGGTGCGGTCGGCGGAACGCGGCTGGCTGACGGCGTGATGCTGTTCCACGACTGCCCGCTGGCCGAGATTACCGTGCATCAGACCCGGACCCCGGATAGCGACGCCAGGGCACCCTTCGTTCTGTCGGTGGATGCGCTGGGGTTTCGCGGGTCGTTCCTGTCTCTGGCGATGGACCTGCCGGTCGAGGCCGCGCGCAGTCTGCGCCGGTCTCACATTCTTGGTGTTTCGACCCTGTTCGACAGTGAGCGTCCGATCGAGATGTTCGTGCGCCTCAACATCCGGCAGGGACCGAACACCGAACAACTGGTCAGCGAGTTGCGGCCAGGCGATCGTGCGGGAAGCCCGGTGATCGCCGAATTCGACCTTGGCTTCCACGAGATCAATCCGGCCAAACTGGAAAATGCGTGGATCGATCTGATTTTCGAAAGGCCCGAGATGAGCCGCGTGCGAATTCGCGACCTGACCCTGACCCGTCGTCCGCGCGCCGATATCTGACCCATTCCCGGCACGCCGATATCAAGACAGAAAGGCCCGCGACCCATGTCCGACACCTGGATCCTGAACCGCACCTCGATCACCGGGGGGATCTATCGCGGATTGCTTGTCGGTGCTGGCGAGCCGCCTGCCCTGGAAATGACGATGGAGGGAGAAAGCCTCGGCCATCTGACACCGGCTGCCGCCGAGGGCGGCTATCACGTCGAGGGAGAGCTGGGGACCGCGTTGCTGACCGACGGGGTTCATACGGTCGTGGTCCGCGCGCCCGACGGAACGGCGCTGGACAGTATCACTATCGTCACAGGTCTGGGTGCGCCCGAGGATATTCGCGCCGAGATGGGCGCCCTGCGCGACGAGCTGCGGGTGCTGAAGGCGGCGTTCCGTCGCCACATTAACGAAAGCTGATTTCAGTTAATACTTGGTTTACAATAGGTTAATGTGGCGGCTTTGGCGTTTCCTGCCCCGCTTTAATCCCGAATTGATCCCGGCATTGACCCACGTGTGGCACTGTCCTGCCGCAATCGGATGACAGTTCTAGGAGCAAGTTCAATTACTCCCAGGATGCTGCCGCATGGATCGACTGTCTGAAATGGAAGCCTTCGCCACTGTCGTCGACCAGGGCGGGTTTACCGATGCCGCCAAGAAGCTTGGCATCTCGAAATCGGCGGTGTCCAAGCACGTCTCTTCGCTGGAAACGCGCCTTGGTGCGCGCCTGCTGAACCGCACGACGCGCCGCGTGTCGCCGACCGAAATCGGCCTTGCCTATTACGACCGCGCCCGCCGCGTTCTGAATGACGCAGGCGAAGCCGACGCCCTGGTCACATCCATGCAATCGGCACCGTCGGGAATGCTGCGGGTATCTGTCGCGACGGATTTCGGGGTGAATCATCTCTCGCCGATATTGGGCGGGTTCCTGCATGAATATCCCGATATCACGGTGAACATGGTCCTCGACAATCGCTACGTCGAGCTGATCTCGGAAGGTTTCGATCTGGCAGTGCGCATCGGCGACCTGGAAGACAGCAGCCTGCGCGCCCGCAAGCTGGCCGAGACGCATCGTCAGATGATCGCCTCGCCGGAATATCTTGAGGAATATGGCCGCCCGCAGCGGATCGACGACCTGAACGAACACAAGCTGCTGCATTATTCGAACCAGGCAAACGGTTCGGTCTGGAAGCTGACCGCGCCGTCGGGTGAAAAGCGGCAGGTCCGGTCCGCCGGATGGCTGACGGTGAACGACGGGCAGTCGCTGCTCAACGCCGCTGTGAACGGGCTGGGCATCGCGTTTTTGCCAGATTTTCTCTATGCCGAGGCAATGAAAGAGGGCAAACTTGTTCCCGCGATCGAGGGGATGTCGCCCGAGACTCAGGGCATCTATGCCGTTTATCCGCCGGGCCGTTATACCCAGCCGAAGGTTCGCGCCTTCATTGATTTCCTTGTCGACAGCTTCCGCGACAGCGGGCCGGGCGACTGGTAACCCCCTCTGCACCGCCAGCACATGCAACGGATCGTCTGTTTCAGGCGGTCCGTTTTGCGTTTGAGGGCTTAATCGGTTGAGGTGATGACGACTTCGACCCGTCGGTTGGTACGCCGTCCCGCTTCGGTGTCATTGCGTGCGATCGGGGCGTAAAAGCCGACGCCCTGCGTTTCGATCCGGCCGGGTGCGATGCCATAGCGCCCGGTCAACAAGGTACGCGCGCTTTCGGCCCGCCTGCGGGAAATGGCAATGTTGCCGGCAGCGCTGCCGACGGCGTCGGTATGGCCGACCAGCGCGATGGTGGTTGACGGGTTATCCCTGAGAAACGCCGCCAGCGACTCGAGCGAGGAATAGCTGTCCTGGGTCAGATCGGATGACCCGGTGGCAAACGCCAGATCCGACAAGACCGCGTGACCTTCGGCCACCAGAGCCTGAGCGACATCGGACGTCGTGGTCGGCGGGGCAATCGGCGGGGTGCTGGGCGGAGATGCGGCGTTTGATGTGCTTTTCGCAGGTTCGACCGTGCCATCCGGGTCGACAGTCGTCGCCTGAACATAGCCGAGATCGCCCGAGCGGCTGACCAGCAGAGTGGTCCATGCATCGGACTTCTGAACCGCCAGATAGCTGAAGTCGGCCAGATCGACAAACATCTGCGGGGCCGGAGTCACGTCGATTTCGAACCGGAAGTCGAAGCCGCCGCAAACCCGAGTGGAACATGCAAAGACCTGGGTCCAGCCGTCGTCCCTCAGTTGTTCGCGCAGGGGAGCAAGGATTTGCAGCGTCGTCTCGGCGCCGGTCAGCTGCCAGATTTGCCGGGTGATCGTGCCCTCGACCGTGACGGACGGCAGGGTTTCATCAAACGGACCGATCGCGATGCGGTGACTGCCCAGGGCGCGGGTTTCGGTGAAAGTGATGGTGGCCGGGAATGGCATGGTGAGGTCAGCGGCCTGAACCCCGAGCGGAAAGATCAGCAGAAGCAGGCCGAGTCGCAGTATCACGTCCGTGAACCACGCGTCTGACCATGATATTCGGGATTCGGTACCATTGCGATGGCCGAGGCGACGCGGTTGGTCATGTTGAAGAAGCCCGCCACGCCCGCCAGATCGAAGATATCGCGGTCGGTCAGATCATGGTCGCGCAGGATGGCGCGGTCGGATTCTTCGATGGTGGCGGAGGCTTTGGTCATCTTGACGGCGAAATCCAGAATCGCGCGGACGCGGGCGTCGATGGGCGCGACGCGGTAGTTCATCGCGATCATCTCGCCCAGTGTCGGGTCGCCGGACAATGCACGCACCGCCGCGCCGTGGGCAACAAGACAGTAGAAACAGCGGTTCTCGGCGCTGACGGCAACGGCGATCATCTCGCGTTCCAGTTTCGACAGGCCCGAGGGCGCGAGCATCAGGTCGTTGTACATCGCCGTGAAGGCGTTGAGCTTGTCGATATCGAAGGCATAGGCCCGCAGGACATTGGGCACGAAGCCCAGCTTTTCAGTGCAGATGTCGAAATAGCGCTGCGTCTCGGCGGGCAGCGGATCGACTTGCGGCAGGTCGAGTGCGGTGGGATTCATGACAGCTCCGGTGCGCGGCGGTAGTGATAACCTGCGACGATTTCCATGCCATGACCAGCATAGGTCGCAGTGGCAGGCAGGTTTGCGCGCTCCGCCACCAGCGCAATGCGTGTGCAGCCGCGGTCGCGCGCCCAATGGGCCGCGGCCCGCAGGATATTGCCCGCGACACCCTTTCGGCGGTGGCGGGCCAGCACGTGGATGGCCGAGAGCATGGCCGTATCGTCACCCGCCGCGACGAAGCCCACGCCTGCCGCGCGATCGTCGACACGCGCCAGGATGCCGCCGGGTTGCGCGGCGCGGGTCATGACCGCCTGACGGACCGGAGTGACGTGCCCGCCTTCAGCCCAGATGTCGCGCATGATCTGGAGCGGCGGCCAGATGGTGAAGGCAGTGGCATGGGGCAGCGGCATCTGAGTCAGGGGGCCTACATCCATCGCCCAGATGTTCACGGCGTCTTCGATGACGTAGCCACGCGCATTCAGCGCGTCATCCAGGGTGTCCTGGCCTTGGTGGATTATGAAACTGGGACGCTGGTCCTGCGCGCGTGCGGTATCTTCAGCCAAGCTCAAATCGTCCGGTGCGTCGCCTGAAATCGAGTTCACGCGCCCGCCCGCACCCGGCGTGATTCGCAGGGTCCATGGCCCCACGGGCAGCATCCGTTCGGCTGGCCAGCAGATATCGATGATCCTCTGCCAATCGTACGGGTCGGTTCCGGTCATCCCAGCAGGGTCGCCAGTCTGGCGGTGGCTTCCTCAAGACGGGCACGGTCCTGCCCCCGGATCACGATGTTTGACCCGAACTTGCCGTCTTTCTGAAACGGATAGCTGCCGACCGACAGGTCCGCATAGTCCTGTGCCAGTATGCCCAACGGCCCGGCGATATCGCCTTCGCCCCGGTCGATACGCGTCGAGGTCGACAGCATCGGTTCGCCCCCGGTCAATGTCGGCAGGACGGTCGCGACCATCGCCTGAAACACGCTGGGGACGCCTGCCATGACGTGGACATTTCCGATGCTGAAGCCGGGCGCGATGGAGACCGGGTTGTCGATCAGGGTCGCACCTTCGGGAATGCGTGCCATGCGCAGGCGGGCGGCATTCAGTTCCGCCCCCGTCCTGGCGTAATGCGCGGCCAGCAGGGCGCGGGCATCGTCGCGCACGTCGATATGCGCGTCGAAGGCGTCCGCCACCGCATCCGCCGTGATGTCGTCATGCGTCGGCCCGATGCCGCCGGACGTGAACACCGTATCCCATGTATCGCGCAGGTCGTTCAGGGCGCGGACGATGGCGTCGTGATCGTCGCTGACCACCCGGACCTCGGCCAGCGTGATGCCCGCTTCGGTCAGTTGGCCGGCCAGGTGGTGCATGTTGGCGTCGCGGGTGCGGCCCGACAGGATTTCGTCCCCGATGACGAGCATGGCGGCAGTGGGATTTGGCATCATGGTCTCCTGTGTCGGGTCACGGTATAGGGCGGCCCCATGCGCTTCGCCACTCCGCTTATCCCCGCCACGCTGGTCCGTCGGTACAAACGGTTTCTGGCCGATGCCGTTCTGGACGACGGGACGGAAGTGACCGCGCATTGCCCCAACCCCGGTGCGATGACCGGGCAGGCCGCGCCGGGTGCGCGTATCTGGCTGGAGCCGAATGACGATCCGAAGAGAAAGCTGAAGTATGGATGGCGATTGGCCGATCTGCCGGGGGGTCATCGCGTTGTCGTGGATACCGGCCTGCCCAACCGGGTTCTGGGGGAGGCGTTGCGCGCTCGGGCGGTGCCGGGGCTGGATGGCTATGATACAGTGCGGGCAGAGGTCGGGTATGGCGCGAACTCCCGCGTCGATTTTCTGCTGACCGGGCCGGAGCGGGATATCTATGTCGAGGTGAAGGCCGTCACCCTGCGCCGCACCGGCGATCTGGCGGAATTTCCCGATTGTGTGACCCTGCGCGGGGCCAGACACATGGGGGAATTGGCCGAAATGGTCCGGCAGGGGCATCGTGCGGTCGTTCTGTTCGCCCTGCAACGGACGGATTGCGATCGCATTGGCGTCGCGTCGGACATCGACCCCGGTTACGGGCGCGCCTTCGATGCGGCGCGCGCGGCGGGGGTCGAAGTCATCGCGCTGGACTCGCGGATCACGGTCGAGGGGGTCTGGGCGCAAGGCGCCTTGCCGTTCACGGGAACCGTCACTGGTGGATAATTCCCGTCAGGCGCATTATGTGGCCCGCGACGGAACCGGAGGCAGACCCTTGGACGAACATCGCGGCAGACTGACACGGGACGGCATTCGCATCCACGAGGACGCGGATTTTGCGGGCATGCACAGGGCGGGCAGGCTGGCGGCAGAGATCCTTGACCGAATTGCAGAACATGTGGTGCCGGGGGCGACGACCGGCGCGCTGGACCAGATGATCACCGATTGGGTGACCGAGGCGGGCGCGACCTCGGCCACCATCGGCTACAAGGGGTATGCCCATGCCAGTTGCATCAGCGTGAACCACGTCGTCTGCCACGGGATTCCCGGCGACAAGGTGCTGAAGGACGGCGATATCCTGAACATCGACGTTACGGTGATCGTCGATGGCTGGTTTGGCGATACCTCGCGGATGTATGTCGCGGGGCGGTTGAGCCGGAAGGCCGAGCGGTTGATCCAGATCACCCACGACGCCCTGATGAAGGGGATCGAAGCGGTGAAGCCGGGAAATACCTTCGGCGACATCGGCCATGCCATTCAGGCCTATGCCGAGGGGCACCGCACGGGCGTGGTGCGCGATTTCTGCGGCCACGGTCTGGGGCGGGTGTTTCATGCGCCGCCCAACGTGCTGCACTATGGCCGATCCGGAACGGGTCCGGTGCTGGAGGAGGGGATGTTCTTCACCATCGAGCCGATGATCAATCTGGGACGGCCCGAAACCAAGGTGCTGGCCGACGATTGGACCGCCGTGACCCGCGACAAGTCGCTTTCGGCGCAGTTTGAGCATTCGATCGGGGTGACGGCGACGGGGGCGGAAATTTTCACGCTGTCGCCCGGTGGGATGTTCCACCCGACATATGATGCGGCTTCAAACGGTTAACCATGCCTTAACCATTGCGGGCGAGAGTTCGGGACATGACCAGTCTCGACACCGATTCGCCTGATAGCCAGCCCGGCAGCTTCAATGAGGCACCCGTGAAAGACCTGTTCGCAGGCGGCATGGCAATGCCGAAGACAATTCCCGTTCCATCCTCCCTGTTGGAACCCGACCCTCGCCTTGCCCATCGTGTCCGCCTGCGGCGGCGCTTCATGGAGGGGGGTGCCGCGGCGATGCCCGATTGCGAATTGCTGGAGTTGATCCTGTTTCGTGCTTTGCCGCGGGGTGACGTCAAACCGCTGGCCAAGCGCCTGCTGCATCGCTTCGGCGACCTGAATCGGGTGATGGCCGCCCCGGCGGACCAGTTGGCCGACGTGCAGGGCGTAGGTCAGGCGGTCATCGAAAACCTCAAGATCATGGAGGCGACGGGGCACCGCATGGTGCGCTCTAAAGTGATCGAGCAGCCGGTCCTGTCATCCTGGGACACATTGCTTGGCTACCTTCGGACTGCATTGTCGCATCAGGTGACCGAACGATTTCGCGTGTTGTACCTGGACCGCAGGAACGTGCTGATCGCGGATGAGGAACTGGCCGAGGGCACGGTCGACCATGTGCCGGTCTATCCACGCGAAGTGGTGAAGCGGGCGCTGGCGCTGAATGCGTCGGGCCTGATCCTTGTCCACAACCATCCGTCCGGCGACGCGGCCCCATCGAAGGCGAATGTGAGCATGACCTATGCGATCCGCGACGCCGCGCAGGTTCTGGGCATCGCGCTGCACGACCATCTGATCATCGGCAAGGCGACCGAGGTGTCGTTCCGGGCCGAAAGCCTGCTTTGAGACGGGCCGTCGAAGCCTAGCCGACAGTATCCAGAATATATCGCGCCGTCATCAGATCGAGATGCGCGCCGCCGCCGTTCTTGAACAGGGTAATCTGATCGTCCGACCTGCGCCGCATCGCGTTCCCGTCGTAGTAGTCCGCCACTACGTCCGACGCATCAATCACGCCCTCGGCCAATGGAATTTTCAGTTCGCCTATGTGGTCCATCGTGGTCGCACGACTGTCAACGAAGATCGTGGCACGGCGCAGGACATCGTCCCCGGCTTCGCGCATGTCGGGGCGATAGGCGCCGATCAGGTCGATGTGCTGACCGGGGCGCAGCCAGTCGCCGCGCAGGATGGGATCGGTCGTCATCGTGGCGCAGGTGACGATATCGGCTTGCGGCACGGCGTCGGCCAGATCGGGGGCGTGGTCGATGCCAAGCCTGTCGGCCAATGTTCGCGCCGTGGCCGCGGTGCGCGACCATACCGCGAAACGCGCATCGGGGAAGGCCGCCGAATACGCGGCGTGCAGCGACCGGGCGACGGTACCGCTGCCGACGATCAGAATGCGCGCGGCGTCGGGTCGGGCCAGTCGGGTCGCGGCCAGAAGGCTGTCGCCGGCCGTTTTCCATTTCGTGACCAGCGCGAAATCCAGCATTGCGGCCAGAGTCCCGTCGGTGTCGGAGAACAGCGATACGGCGCCGTTGACGGTCGGCTTGTCCATGGCGGGATTGTCCGGAAAGATCGTCGCCGTTTTCACCAGCGCGCCCAGCTCGTCGATCCATGCCGCCCGGCTGAGGATGGTGTCGTCGCCACGATAAAGGAAGCTGTCCTTCGTCTCGGCGCGCGGCAGATCGTGGCCTGCCGCCAGCGCATGCGTCAGGTCCAGCCAGTCCAGCCTGGCTTCCGCCGCGAAGGGAATGAACGGCGGGTTCATGCGGCCTCGGCCGCGGTGAGCAGGCCTTCGGACACCAATCGGTCGGCCCAGCCCTGCGGATGTTCGAACAGATGCGCATTCCAGCCGCGCGCGTTCGCTGTCGCGACGTTTGCATGGCGGTCATCCGCGAACAGCAGCGCGTCGCCGGGCAGGTTCAGCGTGTCCTCGACCATGCGATAGATCTGCGGATCGGGTTTGATGACCTTCATGTGGCCGGACACGAAGGCGGTATCGAAGGTGTGCAGGAAATCGAAGTGCCCCTTCGCCAGATCGTAGCTTTCGATGCCGAAATTGGTCAGGGCGTGAACCGGCACATCCTTGGCGCGCAGGGCATGCAGCAGGCGAACCGAGTGGTCGATCACGGGGTTCGCCAGTTCCAGCCAATGGTCGTGCCACATGCGAATTTCAGTGCGGAAAGCCGGGTTCGCCTCGGCGGTTTCGTAGATGATGTCGCGGAAGCCTTCGCCCAGATCGACACGGTCGTTCATGCCGTGCAGGTTTACGGCGGCGAACATCTCCCGGCGGCGCGCCTCGCCTACGGTGCGGTCGTAAAACCGCTCGGGCTGCCACTCGATCAGGACGTTTCCGATGTCGAAGATAACGGCGCGGATCGTCATGCCAGATGCTCCGCATGGAAGGCGACGTGGTCCGGCGCGAAGGTCGAGACGAAGAAATAGCTGTGGTCGTAGCCACGCCGCAGGTTCAGCGTGGCTTCCGATTTCGTCTCTGCCAGCGCCGCCGCGAAGGCCGCCGTCCCCAGCTTGTCGTAGAACTGATCCGAGGTGCCGGTGTCGATCAGGGCGGGGGGGAGGTGCGCCCCGTCGGTCAGCAGGACGGTGGCGTCGTGGGATGCCGGACGCCCGGTATAGGCGGTTAGTTGCGGCGTGCCCCAGTCGCTGGCCGACGGGTTGCAGATCGGCGCGAGGGCCGAGACGGAGCGATAGCGCGTGGGTTCCTTCAGCGCGAGCGTCAGAGCGCCATGGCCCCCCATCGAGTGCCCGGTGATGCCCTGCCGCGTGTCGTCCAGATCGAAGGCGGTGAAGACCACTTCGGGCAGATCCTTGGTGATATAGCTTTCCATCTGGAAATGCCGTGCCCATTCGCCTTGGGACGCGTCGACGTAGAAACCCGCGCCCTGTCCCATGGCGTAATCGTCGTCGTCGGGAACACTTTCGCCGCGCGGCGACGTATCGGGAAACACCAGCGAAAGACCGGCGTTCGCGGCCCAGCCCTGCAACCCGGCCTTGGTCATCGCGTTTTCGTGGGTGCAGGTCAGGCCCGACAGATACCACAGCACCGCGCCGGTGGCGTGTTCGGGTTTGAACAGGCCGAACGTCATCTGTGTTCCGGTCGCGTCGGAGGTGTGGGAATACACGCCCTGCGTGCCGCCGAAGCAGCGGTTTTCCGATAAGGTCTTCACGTCAGATACCCCCAGTAAGCAGTCCGATGACGACTGAGACGGTTACGATGGAGACCGCCGTCGAGACAAGGATCGCGGCAGAGACCCGTTGCGGCGCGACCCCGTAATGTTGCGCCAGCATGTAGACGTTGCCCGCGACCGGCAAGGCGGCTGCGGAAATCATCACCGTAGCGGCGAACGGATCGGCGACCGGAAAGATCACCAGCGCCGCCAGCGCGACTGCCGCCGGGTGCAGCACCAGCTTGCAGAATGTCAGCCAGCCCGCGACCGAAATACGCTCCGCCGTCTTGCCGGCCAGCGATGCGCCGATGGCGAAGAGTGCGCCGGGCGTCGCAGCGGCGCCCAGAATGGCGAGGAATTCATTGACCGGCTGCCAGAGTTCGCGTCCCGTGGATGACCATGCGATACCCAGAACGATCGAAACGATCATCGGGTTCTTCACCAGTCCCAACCCGACGGTGTGCAGAGTTTTGACCGACACCCGGCCGTCGCGCGATCCGGTGATCAGGATCACGATCAGCGAGGAGAATATGATCAGGTCAGTCGCCAGCACCATCAGCATCGGGCCTGCCGACTCTGGCCCCAGCAACAGCACGAACATCGGGATGCCAAGGAAACCGACGTTGCCGATAACGGCGCATTGCGCCTCGACGGCGGATTCGGCGATGGGCAGGCGGCGGAGGATTCCGACGACTGTCGCGATCAGGTAGACGGTGACAGTGCCCCACAGATAGGCGGTGATGAACCGCCAGTCGAGTATTTCGGCCAGCGTCAGATTGGCCGCGAAGTTGAACAGCATCGCCGACAGGGCGAACCAGAAGACGAACTTGGTCAGATATGCGGTTGCTTCGGACGTGAAGAACTTCGTGCGCCCGGCGGCATAGCCCAAGGCAATCAACGCGAAGAAGGGCACGGTTTTCAGGAAGATCGCCAACATGGGGTGATCGCTAGCGGGGCTGGCAGGGGCTGTCGAGAGGTGGCATCACCGTTGTTCCGTCCGGGTCCGTTCCAGCAGAGTATCCGACAGCAGCCAGAGCGAGGCACCCAGGGCCACTGCAATCACGGCTCGCAAGGCAAGGCGCCGCAGCGTTTCGCGGTTCATCCGGTGCCGATCAGGATGCCTGCCGCCAGAACCAGGCCACCGCCGACGACGACTTGCAGGGTGGCGCGCCAGAACGGGGTGTCCATGAACCGGTTCTGGATCCAGGCGATGGCCCAGAGTTCGACGAAGACCACGGCGATGGCGATGCCGGTGGCCAGCCCGAATTGCGGGATCAGGTAGGGTAGGGCATGGCCCAGACCGCCCAGTGTCGTCATCAGCCCGGAGGCGATCCCCCGCTTCCAGGGCGCGCCCCGGCCCGAGAGTTGACCGTCGTCGCTGGCGGCCTCTGTGAACCCCATCGAAATACCCGCGCCGACCGATGCGGCGAGGCCCACGAGGAAGGTCGTCCATGTGTCCTGAGTGGCGAAGGCGACCGCGAAGATCGGCGCGAGGGTCGAGACAGAGCCGTCCATCAGGCCGGCCAGACCGGGCTGCACCCAGGTCAGGACGAACTGCCGATGCGCGTGCTGGTCTTCGGCATCGCGGACGCCTGCGGTCAGGCCTGTCTCCGTCAGCTCTTCCGCGCGCGTCTCGTGCCCCGCTTCGGCGGCGGCCAGATCGCCCAGCAATTTGCGCGTCGCCGCGTCGGAGGTGCGCTGTGCGGCGCGGGTATAGAAGGCATGCGCCTCATGCTCCATCGCGCTGGCTTCGGACCTTATCCGATCAAGTCCGAGATTCTCGATCAGCCAGACCGGGCGGCGGGCATAAAAGCCAGCGACGTGTTCGCGGCGGATCAGGGGGATGACGTCGCCGAAACGCGCGGCGTGCAGGTCGATCAGGCGACGGCGATGCTCGCTCTCCTCCTCGGCCATGGCGTCGAAGATGGCGGCACTGTCGGGATATTCGGCCCGCAGGCGTTCGGCATAGAGCCGATAGATGCTGGCGTCGTCTTCCTCGGACGAAATCGCCAAAGCCAGAATTTCCTGTTCGGAGAGGTCGCGGAAGCGACGGCGATTTGACAAGCCCGGTATCATGATTGTGAAGATACGCCCGGCCACGTTCAGCGCAACCCTGCGCGGACCTTGGCCGATGGCAAAGTTTCGCGAATTGCACCGTCTGCGCCGCGGGCGCAAACTGTTCACACGTGACAGCAGGCCGGAACCCAACCCGGTCGGCGAACACGTCGCCCGTTTCTATCCCCTCGGGCGGCGGCACCCTGCGACGGACCCCGGCGAGTGGTTCTGTCGCGGGGTGGTTTCTCGGCTCGCAGATCGAGATGAACCGATTGGTTTATTTTCTGCTGGCGGAGCGAAACCAAACATATCACGTGCATGTGTACCGAACTGTTCAGTTCCAGTGAAAGGGAACAAACAGATGTCCAGGATTTATTAGCAACCTGCTTGAGCGCCTCGATTGCATTTCCTGCCATGGCCCAGACGATCGACATCGTCGATGATGATCGTCTGTCGTCGGACAGGTCACGCTATCAAAATCGGCGGTGACGGATGGGGCTATGTCGATCCAACCGCTGCTCAGTCCAGCCGCCAAGTCTGAGCTTCGGGAGGATGCACTATGCTGGAGCGCTCTGCCGGTGTAAAAGAATCGGACTGTGGAACCTTATCGCTTAACGAAGTGATCAGAAATCTGTCGGATGACGATGAAGACTGATCAACGGTCCCGTCCGCTTTTCCATTTAGCGCGCGTGGCATATCGAGGCCGTCGCACTGACGGCAAACCTGCGAAATTCACTTGGCCGAAGTTTTTTGCGTGGCCACTTTTAAGGAGTTTCTAGCATGATACGTCTGTTCCTGATGTTCTTACTGTTGTTTTCTGCTACCGCTCGACCCGCCATGACAGCGGGGTGGGGGGCTAATCTGCCTTATTTGACTTTTCCGCCTTCCGCTGACGCACCGCCCGCATCACCGCCGGTACCTGTTCAACCAACCCAGGACAGCAAGCGCTGATCGGTTCCGCACCCTGACAGTCCGCGCCGTTGTGCTTGTGCACTTGCGGTTGCGGAGTATATTTCGACAGGAAGGGTGCGGAAAAATCATGAACGATGTGTCGCCGATCAAAAAGGGTCGTAAGTTCGATCAGGTGCTGGAAGGCGCGCGTGCTGTTTTCATGGCTGATGGCTATGAAGGGAGCAGCGTCGATGCGATCGCCAAGGCAGCGGGCGTATCGAAAGCCACCCTGTACAGCTACTTCGCGGACAAGCGCCTGTTGTTCATGGAAGTGGCCAAGGCCGAATGCTGCCTGCAGATCGAGGAAGCGGACGCAATTCTGTGCGATGAATGTGACCCGCGCAGGGTTCTCTGCGTCGCGGCAGAGCGAATGCTGGAGTTTTTCCTGTCGGATTTTGGCCAGTCGATTTTTCGCATGTGCGTGGCCGAGTCGGACCGCTTTCCCGAGCTGGGCCGCGAATTCTATGAAACGGGCCCCAAGCTGTTTCGCCAACGGATGGTCGACTACATGCGCGATGCGGTTGAGGACGGGCATCTGGTGATCGACGATCTGGAGCTTGCCGCCGACCAGTTCGCCGAGCTGTGCAAGTCGCATCTGTTTTCCGAACTTATGTTCGGCATCCGCAAGACCACCACCGAAGCAGAGCGTCAGCGCGTCATCGATGGGGCGGTCGACACGTTTCTGGCGCGTTACGGTGCGAAACAGGCCTAGTCAGGGCGCACGCTGGCCGTGACGTAGTTCACCGACAGATCCCGCTCCGACAGGTGCCAGGTCCAGGTCACGGGATTGAACACGAACCCCATGCGATCTTCGGGGCGAAGCCCGGCGCGCGTCAGCAGGTCGAACAATTCATCGGGTGTGATGAACTTCGACCAGTCATGTGTGCCTTTGGGCAGCCAGCGCATTATCCACTCGGCCCCGATGATACCCATGACGAAAGACTTTGGATTGCGGTTCAGGGTCGAGCAGATCATCAGCCCGCCCGGCCGCATCAGATCGTGACACGCGGTAAGATAGGTCAGCGGGTCCGATACATGCTCGACCACCTCCATGTTCAGGACCACTTCGAAGGGCGGCTCGCCCGCGGCAATCAGGTCTTCGGCGGAAGTGTGGCGATAGTCGATCTCCAGACCGGATTGCATGGCATGGGCCTGTGCCACGGGAATATTGCGGGCTGCCGCATCGACCCCCACGACCGTCGCGCCCAACCGGGCCATCGGCTCCGACAGCAGACCGCCGCCGCATCCGATATCGAGCAGGCGAAGACCCGCAAACGGCCGATCGCCCGTCAGATCGCGGTCGAATTCTGCCGCGATCTGCGTGGTGATGTAATCCAACCGACAGGGGTTCAGCATGTGCAGCGGTTTGAACTTTCCGTTCGGATCCCACCATTCGGCGGCCATCGCCTGAAACTTCTCGATCTCGGCGGCGTCGATAGTGGTGGTCATGGCGTCCTCTTTTTTCACATCGTTCCCGATGGCGTCCGGGGTGTCGCACTCTATATAGGCCAGAGAATGGACAGGAACACGCCCCAGACCAGCGCCCGCGCACTCTATGCTCCGATCGATCCTTTCGATCAGCGCGTCGTGGACGTGGGCGAGGGACACAGCCTTTATGTCGAGCAATGCGGAAACCCCGAAGGTTTGCCGGTCGTCGTACTGCATGGGGGTCCCGGCGGCGGGTGCAGCCCGATGATGCGACGGTTTTTCGATCCTTCGATCTGGCGCATCATCCTGTTCGATCAGCGTGGCTGTGGCCGGTCGCGCCCGCACGCCAGCGTCGCCAACAACACGACATGGCATCTGGTTGGCGATATCGAACGCATCAGGACCTTGCTCAATATCGACCGCTGGGCTGTCTTCGGCGGCAGTTGGGGTGCGACGTTGTCGTTGGTCTATGCCATCACCCATCCCGACCGCGCGGCGCATCTGTTTCTGCGCGGCGTGTTCCTGATGGAACAACGCGAGTTGAACTGGTTCTATGGTGGCGGGGCCGGGGCATTCTGGCCGGATCAATGGTCGCGGTTTGTCGGCATGGTGCCCGAAGACGAACGCGGCGATCTGATTGCGGCCTACAACCGCCGCCTTTTCGATACGCCACCGCACGAACAGACCCGTTTCGCCCGGGCATGGGCGGCATGGGAAAATGCACTGGCCTCGGTCCAGTCACAGGGCCGCTCCGGCGAGCCGGGGGGCGAATATGCACGGGCATTCGCGCGACTGGAAAACCATTATTTCACACACAAGGGTTTTTTGGATCACGATGGCTGGATCCGGAAGAACCTGTCGAAACTGGCAGGCATCGGCGGGCATATCGTGCAGGGTCGTTATGACATGATCTGCCCACCGCTGTCGGCGCATCTTTTGGCTGAGAGCTGGTCGGACGTCAGCCTCGACATTGCGCCGTTCGCCGGGCACGCGCTGTCGGAATCCGGTATTTCGGACCGTCTGGTCGCAGCGACGGACGGGCTTGGGCGGCATCACGCGGCACAGTTGCGCTTCTGACCCCACCTCCGGTAGCTGGAGAAAAGCAGGGGGGCGTCATGCAGGTCGATGATACCGGGATCGAAGGGCTGAAGGTTCTGACGCCACGCCGCTTTGGTGATGCGCGGGGGTTTTTCGCCGAAACCTGGAACGCACGCACTTTTGCGGATCTGGGGATCGACGCCGTTTTCGTGCAGGATAATCATTCACTGTCTGGCGCGCCCGGCACGATCAGAGGATTGCATTTTCAAACTCCGCCGCAGGCACAGGCCAAGATGGTGCGCTGCGGACGTGGTCGCCTGTTCGATGTGGCCGTCGATATCCGCCGCGGGTCGCCGACTTATGGTCAGTGGTTCGGTGTGGAGTTGAGCGCCGAGAACGGGCGCATGCTCTGGCTCCCCGAGGGCTTTGCCCATGGGTTCCAGACGCGGGAGCCTGCGACCGAGATTGTCTATAAATGCACAGCATTCTATGCCCCCGAAGCCGAGGGGATAATCCGTTGGGACAGTTGCGGCATAGACTGGCCGCAGGCAGGTGACCCGATCCTGTCCGATAAGGACGCCCTCGCGCCGCCGCTGGCCGATCTGGACAGCCCGTTCATATTCGAGGCAGCGACATGAAACTTCTGGTTACAGGCGGTGCAGGGTTCATCGGGTCCGCGGTCGTGCGACAGGCGGTCGGCGAAGGGATGGAGGTCGTGAACCTCGACGCGCTGACCTATGCCGCCAACCTGGCGAACGTCGCCGCGGTCGCCGATGCGCCGAATTATGCGTTTGTGAAGGCCGATATCACCGACCGTTCCGCACTGGATGCTGTGTTTTCCGATCACGCTCCGGATGCTGTCATGCATCTTGCCGCCGAAAGCCACGTTGACCGATCCATCGACGGACCGGATGCGTTCATGGCTACCAACGTGATGGGTACATTTCACCTCTTGGAAGCGGCGCGCGCGCATTGGCAGGCGATGGGCAAGCCGGAGGGGTTCCGCTTCCATCACGTCTCGACCGACGAGGTGTTCGGATCGCTTGGCGCAGAGGGCATGTTCACAGAAGACACATCTTACGACCCGCGCAGCCCATACTCGGCCAGCAAGGCCGGCAGCGACCATCTGGTCCGGGCCTGGGGCGAGACCTATGGATTGCCGGTCATTCTTTCGAATTGCTCGAACAACTACGGACCGTATCATTATCCCGAAAAACTGATCCCTGTGGTCATCCTGAACGCGCTGCACGGTCGGTCCATCCCGGTCTACGGCGCGGGCGAAAATGTGCGCGATTGGCTGTATGTGGAAGATCATGCCGATGCCCTGCTGACGGTGGTGCGCAAGGGTCAGGTCGGGCGCAGTTACAACATCGGCGGCGAGAACGAGGTGCGCAATATCGACCTGGTCCGCAGCATCTGCGCGATATTGGACCGGTTGCGGGCCAAAGATGCCCCCCACGCTGATCTAATCGAGCATGTCACCGACCGGCCCGGTCACGATGCCCGTTATGCCATCGACCCATCCCGCATCAGGACGGAGCTGGGATGGCGTCCTTCCGTCACATTGGAGGACGGACTGGAGAAAACCGTGCGGTGGTATCTGAAAAATGAGGCATGGTGGCGCCCCTTGCTGACGCGCGAGGGCGTCGGGGCGCGGTTGGGCACGGGTTTGGGCAACGGGACATGATCCTGGTCTTCGGCAAAACCGGCCAGGTCGCGCGGGAGTTGGCCACCCTCTCCGGCGACGTGACTTGTCTGGACCGGGCGCAGGCCGATCTGAGCGTTCCGGGGGCCTGCGACGCTGCAATCCGGGCCGCGCGCCCTGATGCCGTCATCAACGCCGGTGCGTTCACCGATGTCGATGGGGCCGAGACGCAGGTGGCGCTGGCCACCCGGATCAATGGTGCTGCGCCGGGCGAGATGGGCCGCGCCTGCGCCGATCTGGACATTCCGCTGGTGCAGATATCCACGGACTACGTTTTCGACGGCAGCGGCCATGCGCCCCGCCTGCCGGAAGACCCGACCGGTCCGCTTGGGGTTTACGGAGCATCCAAGCTGGAGGGCGAAACGGCTGTCTCGGATTCCGGGTGTCGGCATGCGATCCTGCGGACAAGCTGGGTGTTTTCGGCCCATGGCGAAAATTTCGTGAAAACGATGCTGCGGCTGGGTGCGGAACGGGAGCTTCTGAGGGTAGTGGCCGACCAGATCGGCGGCCCGACACCTGCGTCCGTCATTGCCGCGGCCTGCCTGACAATGGTCCAGGGTTTGCGCGTCGGTGCGCCGTCCGGCATTCATCACCTTTCTGGCAGGCCTGACATCAGCTGGGCCGGTTTCGCGCGCGCTGTGTTCGACGTGGCCGGATTGGACTGCAAGGTCGAGGATATCACCACTGCCGATTGGCCCACGCCTGCGGTGCGCCCGGCGAATTCCCGACTGGACTGCACGTCGCTTATGGCCGTGTTTGGAATTGCCCGCCCCGACTGGCGGGACGGGCTGCGCGCGGTGATAAAGTCCTGAGACCCGGCGCGCGCCTGAGGATCAGGCATCAGGCGGGTGGGATCATATCCAGTTGCAACGACGTGTAGATATATTGCGTCGCCGAGAGTATGCCGCGCGGTTTCAGATACAGCAGAACATGCCCGTCTTGCGGTATCGCGGTATTTGCAAACCGTTCGTCCAGCTTGCTCCAACCATCCTGAAGGGGCTGGTTGTCTGCACTGAACAAAACCGTCCGTGTCGTTCCGGCATCGTCGGACCATCCCGTCGACCAGTCGCCATATTGGAAGGTCAACCGCATGTCATAGCCGGTGATCTGCGGACTGCTGGGACGCAGCGATCCGATCAAACGGGTGATGCGGGTTCCGGCTTCCACCCTGAGGCCGAGGTGGCTCCAGTTCACATCGGGTTCGGTACCCGTGCCTCCGTCCTGATCATGATTTCCCGAGTTGACGCCATAGGATGCGGAATATGTGACCCAACGCAAATCCGAGTAGCAATACCAGCGTCCGCCAATCTGCGCCCGGGTCGGCACGGCTGCGCCCGACGGAAAGGCCACCCGACCGGAGGCCGGATCGACGGTCATCGCGTTCGCGAAGGTGGTGCCGTCGGCGCTGACCTTTATCGAGAAGCCATCCTCCCCGGCGCATCCCATTTCGGCCCGGCCCGAATAGCCGGTCTGAAACAAAAGGCTGCCTGAATCGCCCGTCGTCGCCTTGTTGATTTTCAACTGATGATCGCCCGCCGCGTCATGCGTCAGAAGCGTCGCATCGGACGCGACCGCCAGACGATTCGTCGTATCGGCCGCGGCGTTGATTCCCAGAAGTCCGATTTCGGGCGTGCCCCAAGTCGTTCCGTCAAAAACGATATCGGCACCCAACGCGATTACATGGACGCGCCAGCCTTGACGCGGAGAGATGAATGCCCAGGCATCGCCCTGACGCACCGCGATCGAGCCATCCTGTCCAGCCCAATCGCCGGTTGCGCCGATTGCCACAATATGGCGGTCGCCTTCGTTCGGAGTGGTGGGCGGCGCAGTGCGGACGACGTCGGCCACGACCGGCTGCACCAGCGTATCCAGGCGGCGGATCGCCTCGTTATGAGTGATGTGCTTTTGTGCCTGTCCGCCCTGGATCAGTGGCAGGGACAGGATTGTGGTATTTTCCGACATGGGTGCCGCGCCTCCGGTGATGTGAAGGATCGGACTCTGTGAGCGAGCAGTTAACGGTCTGTTAATGGCTGTTGCAGCGTCAATCGGTGACACTTCTGGCCGGTCCAAAGTCCGACCTTACCAGACCCGGAATGGGGCTTATTGCCGCCTGAGGGGCCCCGGTAACGTAATCAAAATCTTCCAACACCGCGCCGTGCCCGGTTGCTGCTCATGGGAGAACTCTTGAGGTCAATTATTTACGGTATGTTAATCCAGCCGGTCTATCGCTGGAACCTGACCATAACCCATCGGGCAAGGCATGTGAGTCGATTTCCCGGCAGGTTCCTTCGACAAGAGACGGACGGCGATGAAGGTTTCGGAACAGGTAGACAATACGGCGGTTCTGGCATCCCGACAGGACATCGACAGTTATATCGGCGTACTTCTGACAGACCTTGGATTTGTTGTGATGTCGCTGCTGATCGCGCTTTTTTCGACCGCGGCGGACCGGAATTTGACAGAAGTATCGACGGTCCCGGTCGGGGCGTTTGCTGGATTTGTGATGTTGTCCGCGACCATCATGGTTGCTTTCGGATTGCCCCGTTCTGGGGCATCTGACGCCGACGGGCGGATCATCCTGCGGACGGCGGTCACAACTGTCAGCCTCGCACTGATCGCCGTCATGGCGGGTGCATTATCTGGGCTGACCTTGCCTTTGGCAGTGCCGATGATCTTCTCCGCCTGCCTGTTCATCATGATGACAGTATCGCGGGCAATTTTCGCCCAGTTGAATTCAAGGCAGCTTCCTGGCAGACGGCCAACGGTCGATCCCATGAACAAGATGCCGACCCCAGACATGTTCCTTGGACGGACAGAGGTCGGGGAGGATACGCTCGACGGTCTCTACGGTCTCGAGACTTATGTCGGAAAGTCGGTGCTGGTGTCAGGCGCAGGCGGGTCCATCGGCTCCGAGCTCTGTCGGCAGCTGATCCATCACCGGCCTGGCCGGTTGATCCTTTTCGACCTCAGCGAGGTCGCGCTGTTTGACGTGCACCGGACATTGCTTCAAACCGCATCCGCTGCCCAGGTCGAACTGGTCCCGGTCCTGGGCTCCGTCACCGATGGGATACTGGTTGCACAGGTTCTAGCACAGCAGTCGGTCGATATCGTGCTGCACGCCGCCGCCTACAAACATGTCTCCCTCGTTCAGCGAAACCCTCTCGTCGGCCTGTCGAACAATGCGCTCGGAACGCATGTTCTGACCACGGCTGCCGTGCAGGCGGGTGTTGAACGTTTCATCCTGGTTTCGTCGGATAAGGCCATGCGTCCAAGTGGTGTCATGGGAGTATCCAAACGACTGGCGGAGCTGATCGTTCAGGATATCGCGCATCGCATGGGGGACGATGGCCCGATCCTGTCGATCGTACGCTTCGGCAACGTCCTCGGATCTTCCGGATCTGTCGTTCCGATCTTTCAGGATCAGATCAGCCGGGGCGGGCCGGTCACGGTCACTGACCCGCACGCCACCCGATATTTCATGACAGTGTCCGAGGCGGGGCGGCTGGTCCTTTATGCCGGAGCCATGTCCAGGGGAGGAGAGATATTCGTCCTCGACATGGGGAAACCGGTCCGCATTCTGGATCTTGCACTGCAGGCTATCGTGGCGGCGGGTCGGACGATCCGGTCGCCGAAGGTTCCAAATGGCGAGATTGCTGTGGAAATCGTGGGCCTTTGCGAAGGAGAGAACCGCCACGAACAGGCACTTTGCGACGGAACCGAAAAGGCAACAGCCCATCACCGGATTTTTTGCCTTGAAGATGCAGGCCTGTCCGAATTCGAGGTCGCCGAGATTTTGCGTGCCCTGCGCAATGCTATCGCCAGTGGCCAGCCGGAGGAGGCATTTTCCGCGCTCGCACGCCGCATCCCCGGCTTCCGAAATCCGACCGATCCTGAAGAAACCCTGCCAATTGCGCATATTTCCTGATCGGGGACAGTCAGGTCAGACTATCCCTTAAATATTTGGATATGGTCTTCCGAATGAATGGGCTGCGATCGCCAACACTTATCGATGGTCCCACGCCGGATACTGGCAACCTGTCCGTCATACCGATGGACAGGTTCCGTACCGATACGCGGGTTTCCCCGATGACGTCACGCGACTTTCAACATATCACGTTTCACAAAATCCCGTGTCGTCAGCGGTTGCTCCCTGTCTTGGCCGCTTGGTCCTGCGCCGAATTCCCTCGCGTCCAAAGCACCACAGAAAATCCAGACCAGTCTGATCCGGATCGAAGCGACGACCGGGCCCCTCCCTTCCCATCGCACCATGCCATGCCGGAAAGGAGACATCGGCACGCCTAGCCGATAAAGAACCGCGCCCATACCAGACGTTGCGCTGCACCTGCATTGCTGCGGCTTCCGATCCACGGCATCGACGATCCCTATCCGGTCGAGCATGTACTCTATGGAGGGTGCATCCTGTTGCTGGGCTATCGATAGAGCATATAGCGTCGGCGCAGGTGACACAGGACCACTGTCACGTCTGATCGGATGAAAGCGCGCCAAGCTGGATCGCGGCCGGCAAAGACAGTCTTTCCCGAGACCACGTAGTCGCTGGGTCTGGTCGCAGCACACCGACGGCGTTTCAGTCACGTTGCCGAAGAAAACTGACGCCTCGGCGACGCCCTGTCCGTATCCATGGCACCTGACGCAGCCCGACGCGGATCTTCTGGCCCCTGTGCTGACGCTTGCAAGCGGTGCGAAAAATCCGGGTTTTGGCGACGTCGCAGCTTTTGCAAAGCCAGCCTCACGAGGGTCGGGTCCTTCATAGCTGGACACCGCCAGCCACCAGACGTTGACGCACGGCCTTGGGCGGCGGCAATCCCAGCCCCCCCCGCAGAACCGCTTCGGCGGAACGGGGATCACGGCGGATCATCATCTGCAGCGACTTGGCGAGGGTAAAGGCAAATGCCCCGTACAGAGAGGCCCGGCGATGACGACGCACGAAGATCATCCGGGCGCGATGCTTGAACCATTCGCTGAATGGCGAAGCATACTGTCCGGGTTTTTGCGATCCGATGGCGGTGCCGGCTCGGTGTTCGACTATGGCTGTAGGGCAGTGCATCAAAGGCAGGTCGCGGGCGGACATCGCCCAGTCAACCTCCTCGTAATACAGGAAATAATTCTCTGGCATCAGGCCCGCACGGCTGATGAAAGTGCGACTGGCGACAAGGCTTGCGCCGGTTACGAAATCCACGGCATCGGGATCGGGTGGCGGCGCGTCGGAAGGTGCCCCCTGATTGAGGTTGCGTGTCTGTCCTGTTCGCCAGTCGACGATCCCGCCGTCGATCTGCACATTGCCTGGCGGATCGGCATAGACGACGCGACCACCGATCATAGCGAACGGCTGCCCGGCGGCATGAGTGGCAAATGCGGCCGCCGTGCCCTGCGGCACCAGAGTGTCCGGGTTCAGCACCCAGAACCGATCCAATCCCGGATCGGCCAGAAGATGGGTCAGACCATGATTGACGCCAGCCGCGAAGCCGCCGTTCCGACCGGTCGGAAGCCACATCATTGTATGAGGAGGCGCTGCGCTGCGCTGCGCGACGACCTGCGCCGTGTCATCGGTCGAGGCGTTATCGACGATCACGACAGTCAGCGACACGCCGGTCGACGCCAGCAATGTGTCGAGGCAGTCGCCGATCACGTCGGCGGACCCGTGAGTCACGATCACGACGCCGAGGCATGGCAGATCGTTCATCTGGATTGGCCCGCAACAGGTATTGTCTGTCGTCCGGGGCGGGGGGCGAAGCGGCTGTAGGCCGTCTGACCCGAAGAATGTCGAGCGCTGCGGGTGGCGGGCTGTGGCGTGCCATCGTCCCTGTCGGACCCGTTCCTGGCCAGGGCATCCGGTTGCAAAAGCCAGCCGGTCGCTCCCACCATGAACATGACGAAGGAGAACACATTGCCCCAGACGTGCACTGTGGCCAGCGTGAAACTGAGACCGAGGAAGGTGAAGACGCAGGCCCGCCGGATATACAGAAGCGGATGGTCCGGACCCAGCTTCAGCCGCATCAGAGAGCCAACCTGAACCACCCAGCCCAGGGCGATCAGGGCGAAGCCGGGCACACCATACCGCACGCCCATGACCAGCCAGAAATTATCCATCGATCCAGAATACATATAGCTGGGCCGCACCCAGTCGTTCAGGCCGATACCGAACAGAACGCTGGCCGGGATTTCGTTCTCGACACTCCCGAAAATGTTCATGACACCCCATTCGAAAATGATGCTGCGCCAATAGGCATTGTGCGGCGAGAATGTCGCATAACTCATGAACACCTTGAACGGACTACGGTTGGACAACAGGTCGACTGCGACCCAGGCCAAGGCAAATAGTCCGATCAATAGCCACCAACGGTTGTCCAATCGTTTGAACATCCAGGCCCAGCCGATCAGTGCGACCTGAAGTGCAACCGCCAGCAATGCGCCCGACGACAGGGCGGTGAATCCGGCGAGGGCGATCATCGCCGAGACGATGTAGCGCCGCGTCGTGCCTATCCTGCCGCGCAGGGCGACAAACGCCAGCGAGAAGGTTACCGAGCAGAAAAGGCCGAAGTGGATCGGATGCGCGAAAGTCGACTGCACCCGCGCCAGGCCGAGGCGGGGATCATCGCGCGTCACATCGACCGACGTGATGCCGGGAAGGGCGCGGATGGCCCTGAGGATCAAGGGATTGCCGGTCTGGGTTTCCAGCAATGCGAATGGCAGCAGTATCAGAACGATCAAGACCAGAAACCGGCAGAGGGCGATGAACTGTTCCCGCGACCGGATCGTGGCGCGGCCCAGAACATAGCCCCCCAGAAACTCGATGCCGACAGAAGGAGCCTGCTGAATCACACGGTCGGGATTGTTGATCGCCAGCGCCAGCGTCAACCACAACGCATGCCCCAGAAATAACCAGTCTGTCGCCAGAACGCGCCCGTACCGGCCTGTCAGGAGCGACACCAGCATGGGAATCGTCACCATAAGCAGAAGAATGCGAAGCGCTGTCAAATAGAGCGATCCGACGTTTATCGCCGCCGGTAAAACCACGGTCAGCAAGTAGATGACGGTCAGCAGGGGCAGGCGGTTGCTAATCTCCTGCGCGCCGGTCGTAGGATGCAGGGCACGTGCCGTCACCGATGATATCCAGTATCGAGAAGCGCACTGGGGTCGGGCGGATCGGTGCGAACCTCGAATTCCTCGATCCGGCCGTCGAAGCTGAGTTTCTTGCCGAATGGGTTGCCGAACGACAGGCCCCAGTCCTGCATCGGTCTCAGCCGCCCGCTCAGGGGGCGTTCGCCGATGAGTTCGTCACCGGACATGATCCGCAGGCTACCGACGGGTCCATCGTAAGAGATCGTCAGGTCCAGTTCGCCGTCGCGATACAGCCGTGTGGGGCGTGATTTCAGACGCGCCACGCCGCCGATATCGGTCAGCACTTCGACTTCGACGATACCACGCCCGGTCACGTTCACACGGAAGGATTCGTGAAGTCGCAGGACTTCGCCCGCGCCACGGTAATCCCCGTCCGGCTTTAGCCGCATCTTGATGGTGAACCGCGACGCTTCGAACAGGGCCGATGTCATTTCGCGCGATAAAACGGTAGGAGTCAGCGTGTCGCCGACCATGATCGCAGGTCCGCCAAGAGCGTATTCCAGTGGAGGAGCACCGCGTCCGCCATCGGCTCGAATAACATTCAGATCGGGGTAGAGGCGAATGATCCCGCTGAGCGTGTCTGTCGGGGGTGTCGTATCGCGCAGCGTATCCGGTCCGGGCAACGCCGCCATTTCGGACAGCGCAATCAGCCGTGGCGCGCCGATATCACGACCGCCCAACAGCCCGTCTGGTCTGGCGGCGAAATCCTCGATCCGGGCCGGGCGGGTCGGGTCGACGCTCCGGAATACCCTGTCGTAATGGTTGGATTGCCCCGGCACACGATCCTGCACTACGGCATTGCCAGCCACGACCCAATCGGGTTGCCAGCCGACCTGGGGTTCGGCATGGCTCACGTTCCCGAGGACCAGAACATCGCGCGACCGATCGTCGATGTTGATGCGTGGTGTCCAACGGCCTGGATTTAGCTCCGGACCTTGCGAAACGGCATTGCGGACAACGGTATTGCGGTTGATCGTCAGGCCTGACGTGGCACCGACGGTAATGCCGTGCAACTGGGCGTTGATGATCACGTTTCCTTCGATCACCACGTCGCGGTAGTACATGCTTTCGCCCGCACGGTTCGAGTCCACCTCTTCGTTGCGCATGAAGATCGACTGGGTAAATCGCCCTTCGCCCGAGGTCAGCAGGTTGTTGCGTATGATGATGCCGTCGCTGGGCGTCTTGGTTCCACGGGTCCAGAACTGAATCATGTCAGAATGATCGCTCGACCCGATGGCGCGCGCAAAATCGCGGATCTCGTTGTCCTCGATCAGAACATCGCGGACCTGCACGAAATTCATCCCGTCTTCGCGCATGCCGTGGATCAGGTTGTCGGATACGCTCAGCTGCTCCGTCCGGGCCGCGACCAGTCCGCGCGCGAAACCTCGCAGTTCGCTGCCTGTCAGAGAGATATCTATGCTGTCGGTGATGTTCAGCCCAATGCCCCAGGGCCGTGCGATCCCCTCTGCGTCTGGCCGCTCCGCGCCGTCGAACAGAAGGTCGCGAAGGATAATGCCCCGCGCATCCTGAATGCGGAAACTCTTCTCTCGCGTATCGGCCCGCGGGATCAGATCGAAGGTCAGGTCAGTCAGGGAAATATACTGGGCCCCGACAATCAGGAGTTCGGGGAAAACGGGACGATTGTCCGGGTCGGCGGCACGCATCTTCAGCGGGTTCAGCATTGCCCCGCCCTGCCGCAGGGTAAGCGGGGGATATTGTCCGGGCGCGAGAGTCAGCACGTCGCCCGGTCCGGCAGTGGCCAACACATCGTTCAGCGTTGCGGGGGTGACAAGAAGATCGCGCTCGGCGATGGCCACCGACGCGAACATCGTCGCCGCGATCAGGGCCAAAACCCCCGCCTGCGCCAAACCGGCGCGGAAGAATGCGTGCAAGATCATTGCCTGCTCCGGTCCGACACGCTGGCCGGTTTGCTGCTCGTGACCCTCTGCTGGGGTCGATTGCGGATAGGCTAGCGTGCGCTGGCCCATGCACAAAAGGATAAACACCGGACGGGACGATTGTTTGGCGTCGCTGTGTCCTTGCTACGTCGTCTGCCGGGCGGAGCGCAGTTCGAACAGCAGGGGCACCAGCGCGGCCAGCGCGGCCAGCAGCAGAAACGGCATCACCAGTGCTGCCGCCGCACTGACGATCCCGAAAGCACCCAATGCGATCTGATCAGCGGACCATCGCAATCCGGTGCGGTACGTTACCAATGCAGTGGAAAGGACGAACCCTGCCGTTTCGCCAGCAACGCCAAGCCAGATCAGGGCAGGCAGGCCGTATCCCTGGTACAGGGCCGCCACGCCTGCAACCAGGGCAGCGATGCGCGGCAAATTCGACAGGGCGGCGTTTCCTGTCAGGCCAACCGAAAGCGCGACAACGGTGCTACCGGATTTGGCGATGCGGATGCCTTGCATCACTGCCAGCGGCCCGATCAACTGTGGCAGCGCGGCATAACCGGTCGCGGTGATCCATGGCGCGATTGTCCAACCGAGAAGAATTCCGGCGCAGGCCAGTGCAAGACCTGCCACCATCGACGCCGTCAGCGCCACACCCGCCAGCCCGGCGAAACCCGACGTATCCACCATGCCGGACAGTCGCGGCAGCAGCGCCGTCTGGATCGTCTTGGCCGCGACCAGCGACGGTGTGAGTGTCAGCGTGATGGCCATTGCAAAGACCCCGAGGGACGTCATCCCCAGAATGCGCCCGACCGCCAGCTTGTCGGCCTGAAACACCAGGAACAGGATCACAGCGTTCAGAAGGATCGGCCACCCGAAACGCAGCGTTCGCGACCAGAACACGCGGTCCACCGCGGCGCGCCAGGGACGTTCGGCCACCAGGTGGGACAGGATCGCGCCGGTGGCCGCCTGGAACAGGATGGCACCCAGCATCACGCGCCAGTCCCCGACCCAGATCGCCAGCGGCCAGACCACGGCCAGTGACAGCATCGCTGGAACGGCGTTAACGGCGATTAATGGCCCGAAGCGCGCGTTGCGGTTCAGGCGATGGATGTCGAAATGTTGCAGCGCGTTCAACAGGGGCACGAGCGCCAGGACGCGATAGGCCCATGTCACTTCGGGGATGCCCAGAAACATCGCCAAGGGCCCTGCCAGGGCAAAGAGCGCGATCGCCGATAGCACGCCGCGGAGCAGTTGAAAGCCCGTCAGTGCGTCCTGCAATCGTGGGTCGTCGCCGTCACGAGCCTGCACAATCTGTTGTTGAAGACCGAAGGACGAGGCCATCTCGACCGCCGCCATCGCCAGTGCGAATGTCGCGGCGATGCCGTAGTCTGCAACCGGCACCAGGGCCGCGACGGCAAGGTTCCGCACGAAGAGAAACCCCGATGCTGCGGCGTTGCCCGAAAGAATCAGAAGTGCGGGACGAAGCATCGACAGTGCCTCTCACGGGCAAAAAGGGTTGCGGCGTTGTGCGTGTCTTGCCATGCTCGGGTCAAGCCGCAAGCCCGACAGAAGGCAAACCGCGGCAGGCAGAGCAGACGTTGAAGACCATCAGACCTCCCCTCGCGGGCGACGCCTCTGGCGCGTCCCAGGCTTTGTCCGTCGTAAATCGCGGCGATCTCTGCGCAGGCTGCGGGGGGTGCGCGGCCATGTTCCCGCATGCGCTCGCGATGCGGATGGAGGAGCCGGGCTTTCTTCGTCCAAGACAGATTTCGGCCCTTCCCGTGGGGGCGGACGAGGCGATTGCCGCTGTCTGTCCTGGTCTGGGTGTTACGGTCGATGCCGGGTCGCGCACCGACGACACCATGTGGGGGCCGTATCGGCGCGCCTGGACCGGGTGGTCGATGGATGCCAGCCAACGCCATCGTGGTGCATCCGGTGGCGCGCTGACGGCAGTTCTGACTCATCTGCTCCGTTCGGGTGTGGTGCAGGCAGTGGTTCAGAACGCGCCCGATCCAAACGATCCGATGGGCAACCGGACGGTGCTGTCCGCCGACCCGGCGACATTCGGGACGACCGCAGGGTCGCGTTATGCGCCGTCCGCGCCACTTGATGCCCTGCCTGACATTCTGGCCGATGGACGCCGCGTTGCCTTTGTCGGCAAACCCTGCGATGCCGCTGCACTGGCCGCGATCCGGTCGCGTGATCCGGTCGTGGCGCGCGCTGTTCCGGTGATCCTGTCGTTCTTTTGCGCGGGCGTGCCGTCGACCACGGGCGCGCGTGGCATCCTGGCAGCTCTGGACGTGGCCGAGACAGAGGTCACGGCCTTCCGCTATCGTGGAAATGGTTGGCCCGGTCAGGCGACCGCGACGTTGGCGGATGGGTCCAGCCGGTCGATGAGCTATCACGACAGTTGGGGGGGCATCCTGTCGCGTCACGTTCAGCATCGCTGCAAGATTTGCGCGGATGGCTCCGGCATGGCCGCCGATCTGGTCTGCGCCGATGCCTGGGAGGTTGACGAGAAGGGATATCCCTTGTTCGAGGAGCGGGAGGGCGTCAGCCTTGTCCTCGCGCGGACGGTTCTGGGCGAACAGATCGCCGAAGGCGCGCGGGCCGCCGGTCGTCTGGATCTGGCGCCGTTCGACATGGCCCGTCTTATGGATATTCAGCCGGGCCAGCGCGAGCGTCGCCGTGCGCTTGTCGCCCGTCTGACAGCGCTGCGTGTGTTGGGGCGTCCGATCCCGGCCTACCGCGGACTGCATCTGGCCACCTTGTCACGGCAGCTGGGCTTGCTGAAAACAGTCCGCAACTTTCTCGGGATGTTGCGCCGGGGCTTGCGCAAGTGACCCGCCCGCTGCGCGTTCTGTTGCTGATGCATTCGACACGCTCGCATAACCTGGGGGTCGGCGCGCTCAGCGTGGCGCAGGTCGCCATCCTGCGGGACATCGCCGTCAGGCTGGACCGGACGATCGCGATCACCATCGCCGACTATCCCGATGCAAGGGAGCCGTATATCCACGGCGACGATATCCGCATCGTGCCGCTGTCGGGGAAATGGATCAAGCGCCGGTCTGGTTACTGGGCTGAACTGAGACGTCAGGATGCGGTGATCGACATCGGCGGTGGCGACAGTTTCGCTGATATCTACGGGCCCAAGCGACTGCGTCTGATGCTGGCGCTCAAAGCGCTGGCGCACTTGGCAGGCAAGCCCTTCGTCTTCGCGCCGCAGACGGTGGGGCCTTTCACCAAGCCCACATCGCGCATTGCGGCGCGAATACATCTGAATCGCTGTGCGTTGGTGGCTGTGCGGGATGAGCCGTCCCGAATCCACATGGGTGAGCTTGGCATCAAGGCCGCCCCGATCCTGGCTTCGGATGTGGCATTGCGGATGCCATGCGGACCGAAGCCCGATCTGGGGCAGGGGCCGCATGTCGGGCTGAATGTCTCTGGCCTGCTGATGGGTGGCGGTTATACCGGCAAGAATGAATTCGGATTGGGCTTGGACTATCCTGCATTGATCGATGATCTGATCCGCTGGTTTCAGGCTCAGGGCGCAACGGTCCACCTTATCCCGCATGTGATCGTGCCGGACGGGCCGATGGCGGGCGAGGATGATCTGCGGGCCTGCGCTGCGCTGGCGGATCGGCACCGGGAAACTGTGCTGGCCCCATCCTTCGCCTCCCCGCCCGAGGCCAAGGGGTATATTTCAGCGATGGATTTCTTTCTGGGTGCGCGGATGCATGCCTGCATTGCCGCCTTTTCGACCGGCGTGCCTGTCGTTCCGATGGCCTACAGTCGCAAGTTTGCGGGTCTGTTCGGGTCGCTGGGTTTTGACCGGACAGTCGACTGCACCCGTGACGACGCGGCGACGATCCGCAGCGCGGTCGAGACGGCCTGGGTCGATCGAAAGGCCGTCGCTGAAGAAACCAAGACGGCTCACGTTGCGGGACTGGTGCGGTTGGCAAGCTATGAGGCGGCGCTATCCGACCTGCTGGCCACGCTGTGAAAGATCCGGACAAGCGCGCCGTCGTCATCATCCCGCATAAGGACGATCCTGTGCGGCTGGATCGGTGTCTTGCCGCCCTGATGCCCACACTGCCGGATGAAGTCGCGGTTGCAGTTGTCGACAACGGCTCCGAGGGGGACATCGCGGATATGTTGTCGCGTTATCCGGGTGTCGATCTGCTGCACGAACCGCTGGCGGGGGCAGCGAATGCGCGCAACCGTGGCGTGGTCGAGACCGATGCACCGCTGCTGTTGTTTCTGGATGCGGATTGCCTGCCGGACGCGAATTGGGCTGAAACTGCGCTGACCGTCGCCGATCAGGGCGATCTGGTCACGGGCGAGGTTTACGTCTTTCACGAAACCGAAGGAATGCACAGTGGCGCACAGGCGTTCGAACAGGTGTTCGCCTTCGACTTTCGCACCTACGTCGCGCGTGATGGTTTTGCAGGCACCGGTAATCTGGTGACCACGCGCAAGGTATTCAACAAAGTGGGTCCGTTCCGGGCAGGCATGTCCGAGGACAAGGATTGGTGCCTGCGGGCGACGGCGTTGGGCTTTAAGCTGACTTACGTGCACGAATTGCGCGTCGGGCACCCGTCTCGAAAGGACTGGCCGGCCCTGTCACAAAAGTGGCGTCGCATGACCGAGGAGGCGCGAGAGTTGCATCGCGCAAATGGCAAATCGAATGCCGCCTGGATTCTGCGCGCCCTTGCCATGCCCGTATCGGTCCTTATCCATGCGCCCAGAGTGCTGCGCGCATCCGGTCTGACAGGGATCGAAAAGGTCCGTGCCATGATGACGCTGGCCCGGATCAGATTGGCAAGAATGGTCTGGATGCTGCATCGTTAGGCTGCGGGCTCAACCCCATAGCCATAGTTATAGCCATAACGCTGCCCGTCGCCGGGATGCGCGCATTTGTTCAGCACAACCCCCAGAACGCTGGTCTGGGCAGCAAGTTCTTTTTCGCAGATATCGACCTGGCTTAGCGTGCTTTGCTCAGCGGCGGTGATCATCAGGGCGCAATCAGTGTTTGGCAGAAAGGCGATGGCGTCGTCGCTGACCATGATAGGGGGCAGATCGAACAGGATCACATCGGGGGCGAATTCCTCTTCCAGCCGGGACAAGAGATCGCCGATGCGCCGACCTTGCAGAAGTTCGGCAGGGTCGTGAACCGGGGTGCGCGTTGTCGCGAAGGCAAGGTTATCGCTGACGCGGACGATCTGCGAAGCAGGTGTCGCCGTGCCTCTGATCGCAGCAGTGACCTCGTGCCGTGCCTCCAACCCCAGAAGCGTGGCCAACATCGGGCGGCGCAGATCCAGGTCGATGACAAGAGTACGGATGTCGGGCTGGCGGGCCAGCGAAAAGGCAAGGTTCATTGTGACCGTGCTTTTGCCGCAGCCCGGTCCGGGTGAAGTGACTGCCAACCGCTTCCAGCCCTGCATGGACATCTGCTGAAGAGCGCGGGTGCGCAGCACGTCGAACGGCGCACTTTTCGCTCCACTGTCGCGGGTAACGATCCGATTTTCTGTCAGATGGTCCGTGTCCGGTTCAAACCGGGTCAGCGCTTGCCAGTTATCTTTCGGCAGCGAGACTGCTTGCTCCGGGGTTGTGGCAGGGACACCGGCCTGAGTGGAAAGGACGGCTTGGCGAGCGGCGCGGGCCTGCGCGATAGCGGCTTGTAGTCGGTCCATTGTGCAGATCCTTCCGTATGGATGGCGTCAGATGAAATTGATGCGATCAATGCGCGCCGCGATTTCCGTGGGTCCGGGCAAATGGCCCGACAGCATTGCACCGATGACAGCCACCAAGACGATCGCGGCGGCGGCAATGGCCAGTTTTCGTTGCAGGCTGCGGCCCATGTGGGCAGGTGCATCGCCCAACTCCGAGATGAACGGCAAGGTCGCGATTGGCGTGATGCCCAGCCGACGCTGCAGATCGACCGGACGGCGCAGGAATCCCAGGCGCAATTCCAGCCCGACGACGATCAGAAGGCCCAGCAACACGCCGCCGACAAGGCCTGCGATAGCGACGATCTTGCGGTTTGGACGATCCGGCACGCGAGGGATCGAAGCCTGTTCGATGATGCCGATCCGTTGCCCCTTGGACAGAGCTTCGATGGCATCGCCGGTTTCGGCGACAGCTTTGGATGCAAGTGCCTGATCGTAGAGCTGGCGCAGATTTTCGTGATCCCGCTCGAGGCTTGCAAGTTCAGCAGCCTTCACCGGGGCGACGGCCAGACCGATCCGGAGCCGTTCCAGTTCGTCAATCAGTTCGATGCGGCGCGCATCATTGTCGTCGACCTGGGCATCGATGTCGTCGCGGCGCCGTTGAAACGCGGTGCGGTTGCCGGTGCCCGTACCCTGAGCTTCGATCCGACGGGTCAGGGCGGCAATGCGCTGTGCGATGTCGGCGGCACCGGGGTCGCCCGATGGCAGATTGTCCAGGGTTTCACGCAGCGCGGCGACTTGGCGCATTTCATAACCTGCGTCCGGAGTGCCTTCGCGGCGGCGCACCGACTCGTTCAGGCGGGTCAGACGCTCACGTTCGCGGCGCAAATCGTCCGTATCCCGCTCAAGCTGCATCAACTCCATTTCGATAGCGGAGGTACGCGATTGCCGCAGTTCACGGGTCTGGGGCAGGACATCCTGGTTCTCCTGCTGGAACGACAGAAGGGTTGCGCCGCTCTGGCTCAACTGTTGCTGAAGGCGCGAAACTTCCTGGTCGAAGAATTCCAGCGTCTGGCGGGCCACAGTCGTCCGCATGTCGACGTCTTCGGCCATGACGCGGGTCACCAGTTCATTGGCAACGGCGGCGGACATGACGGCCGTTTCGGCCTCGAACCCGAGGATCAGCATCGTTGCCTTGACCGGATCGCGAGGTCGCGGTTGCCCACCTTCGATCTTGTATGTGATCCTCTTGCGAAGGTCTTCCACGATCTGGTCGGGCGCGGGGCGGACATCGCCGTAGATCGCCAGCCGGTTGGACATATCCAGCAGAGCTTCGCGGGAAAGGATGCGCTGTTCGATGATCTCCAGATGTTCGAAGGCCTGAGTCTGAACGGTAGACGCGGCCAACTCGTCCGGGATCTTTTCGGATTCGACCACCAGACGGGCTTTGGCGGCAAAAACCGGCGGCAGGCTTACGGCGACGGCGACGCCAGTGCCGGTGCTCAGAAACAGCGCCAGCAGGAACCACCCCAGCCGACGACGGAACAGGGATGCATAAAAACGAATTTCAGCCATCATGCCGGTTACCCCGCCGCCAGTCGAAGTCGGCTTTCGCGCGGCGTGGATGGGGCCGGGACGGGTGGCAAGGGCGACAGGAACAACCCGTCTTCCAGAACCTGCGTTATGGCTTCGGGCCCGATCTTGTCGCCGCCGCCGGTCATGGCATAGACCAGCGCCAGTTCGCATAACTGGTTGATAGGGCGCGGCAATCCACCGGTTGCAGCATGGATCATATCCAGCGCTTCGGGTTCAAACAGGTCTTCGGGGCCGCCTGCCGAAGCAAGACGCATGCCGACATATCCGTCGAGCGTGGCACGATCGAGTTCGGCCAAATGCCCCCATGCGGCGACCCGCTGAGCCAGGCCTGCCATTTCTGGCGCACGAAGATGATCGCGCAATGTCGGTTGACCGCACAACACTATCTGCACCAGTTGATCCTGCGCGGTGTTGATATTCGACAGCACGCGCAGTTCGTCCAATGCATCGGTGGACAGGTTTTGCGCTTCGTCCAGAATCAGGACGACGCGACAACCAGCGGCGTATTCGCCGATCAAATGGTTCTGAACCCGACCGTGCAGCTCCGTTTCGGCCTCATCGCCGGTAATATCCTCGCCGAGCGACTGAAGAATCCACGGCAGAACAGATCCGGTGCCGCGGCGTAGACCCGAAACCATGGCGATCTTCAGATCGTCGGTCGCGGTCTCGATCATGTTCAAAAGCAGCGAGGTCTTTCCCGATCCGGCGGCACCGGTCAGCACGACGAAGGCCGCCCCCGACAACAGACCGTATTCCAATGCCGCCTGTGCCCGGATGTGCGCCTTGCCCCACCATATACCGGAACCATCGGCCAGCCCGCTGAACGGGCGTCCGGTCATTCCGAAGTGATCCTTGTAGAGGCTCTGAAGCTGACTCATCACTAGGTTCCAAACAGTCCATTGTTTTTTGGTGCCATTGTTTCCGGTTACATGCCGGGACACAAAACTATTCCCCTTTTATTGTTGTAAAATTGGACAGGACTAAGGCGGGGACAGGAACAATCAGCGGCAGGTCGCGGCACCTTCAAGGCAGCGCCGCAATCCGTCCTGAAATGACACCGGACCCGCCATGATTCAGGGTTAATCGGCCATAAACCGAACAATCGGGGGCGTCACATTCATTCTTAACGCGGGCCAGAGATGGCCCCGACAGGAATGAACGGAGACGCCGCGATGACCATGCAGTTCGACCCCAAGGCGATCATGATCGGCGCAACTGCTGTAGCGCCCGCGTCTCCGGTGTCTTCCGTCAGCTATCGTCGATACGTCAAGCGCGCCCTGGACATCCTGCTGGTCCTCATGGCGATGCCGGTCGTCTTGCCACTGATCGCGGTATTCGCCTTGCTGGTTGTCCTGGATGGCGGCCCGGCATTCTACTGTCAGGATCGCATCGGTTTTGGCGGGCGGCGTTTCCGGATGTGGAAACTACGCTCTATGGTCATTGATGCCGATGCAGCGCTTGCAGCATATCTTGACGCCAATCCGTCCGCCCGCGCCGAATGGGATCGCGACCAAAAGCTGACACGCGATCCGCGCATCACATGGCTGGGCCGGTTCATTCGCAAGATATCGCTCGACGAGCTGCCGCAGCTTGTGAATGTTCTGACCGGCGATATGAGTCTTGTCGGCCCGCGCCCGATGTTGCCCGAACAGCGCGAAATGTATTCCGGACAGGCTTATTTCCGTTTGCGCCCCGGTCTGACAGGACCGTGGCAGGTCTCCGACCGCAACAGTTCGTCCTTTGCCGCGCGTGCAGAATTCGACCGTGCCTACGATGCCGCGCTGTCTCTGAGGACCGATGTGGCAATCATTGCAGCGACGTTTGCTGTTGTCCTGCGCGCCACAGGTCGATGACTTATCCACACCCTCGCGACCTCACAGTTTGCTGCAGACCGCGTCACCGGTCATCCTGGTCGCATAATAAGAACCGAGCAGAACGGGTTCACATAAAATGAATATCAGGCGTCCCCTCAGGGTTTGCGCTGCGGCATTGGCTGTGGCGATTTTGGTATCGGGCTGCAAGTCCGATGCGGATAGGTTGTCAGAATATCGCAGCAGCGGGCTGGAATACGCCGCCAACGGCGACCAGGCGCGCGCGATCATCCAGTATCGGAACGCGTTGAAAATAGATCCCGACGATGCCGAAACCCGTGGGGCCATCGCACAGGCCTTTCTTGCGCAGGGAACCATCCGCGAGGCCGAGCAGGAGTTCACCCTGCTGTCAGAGCGATTCCCCGACATATTGGAATTCCGCAGCAAGCTGGGCGAGATCGCCTTGATGCGCGCCGACTGGGACGCGTTGGAACGGCAGGCGGAAGCAGCCGATCAGATTGATGCCGAAGCACTTGAGACGCAGGCTTTGCGCCTGGCGGTCCGATATCGAAATGCCCGGCGTGAAGGCAATCGTCCCCGGCAGAACGAAATATCGGCCTCAGCGCAGGCCTTGCTCGAGCAGCGGCCCGCGCAGCCGGTCCTGTTGCGCATCGCGATAGAGAACATAGCCACAAGCGACGACCCGACTGCGGCGCTACCTGTTCTGGATGCAGCCCTTGCCGCCGACCCTCGTTTGCCCGAGTTGCAGTTGCTGCGAATTTCCCTGCTGGCCGACGCCGACCAGATGGATGTGGCACAGGACCGGCTACTGGATCTGGCCCGGCTCTATCCAGACGATCCCCGGATCGCCGGGCTTCTGGTGGCCCGCTATATGTCCAGGGGCCGGGTCGACGACGCGGAAGCCGTGTTGCGCGCGCTGGCGGACGGCTCGCCGATCAGCGACGTGTCGATGCGGACGATGCTGGTCCGATTCCTGAAATCGACGCGCGGCTCCGACGCTGCGTTGACAGAACTGTCACGATTGATCGACGAAGCGGACGATTCTCCGGCAGCGGTGATCTATGCCGCCATGGACCGTTCGATCCGCTTCGACATGGGCGACCGGGATGGCGCAATCGAAGGGCTGCGCCGGATGCTGGACGATCTGGGCAACGCACCCGAAGCGCGCATTGTTCAGGTGCTGCTGGCACGCATGCATGACCGGCTGGGCGACAGGCCGGCGGCACGTATCCTGGTCAATGCCGCGCTGGAGATGGACCCCGGCGAGATCGAGGCGCTGAAACTGCGTGCGACATGGGCCATCGACGAGGAACGTCCGAAGGACGCGATCGTGGACTTGCGAAACGCCTTGGCACAGCGCCCGCGGGACACCGAACTGATGACGCTACTGGCCGCAGCCCATGCGCAGGACGGCACGCGGGGTCTGGCACTGGAACAACTGGCCGCTGCCGCCGAAGTCTCGGGCAACGCGGCGCGCGAATCTGAACGCTACGCCCGCGCATTGGTGACTGAGGGACGTGAATTCGTTGCAACACGGGTATTGGACGTCGCGCATTCCGCGGCCCCTGGCGACATAGGAATCGCCGTCCTGCTGGCCGATCTTCGGATGGCCCAATCTGATTGGGCCGGAGTGACGAATCTTCTGTCCAGCCTGCGCCGCATTGATGATCCCGAAGCCATATCTGCCCGCGCCACCATCGAAGCGGCGCTCCTGCTGAGCCAGGGTCGGGAGGCCGGGACCGTTGTCGACGGTATGCTGAGCGCCGATCCGGGGCGTCAGGTGGCCTTCACGCGCCTGATTTCGGGGCTTGTCGCGCGCGGCGATCTGGATGTCGCACGGGCGCAGATGGATCGCGCGACGGCGCGGCGTCCGGGCGACGTGGCGCTGCGCCTTCTGGATGGTGACCTCTATGCGGCCGAAGGCGACCCCATCGGCGCGGAGGATATATATCGCGCGCTGCTGGATGAGCCTGCGGCAGGCGATACCCCGGCCCTGCGTCTCTTCTCGCTACTTGCCGGTCAGGGACGCCGCGACGATGCGGACGCCCTGCTGGCAAACGCGCTCGCCGCATATCCTGCCTCGCGCCCGCTCCGCCTGATCGAATCGAACCGGCTGGATGTAATCGGCGAAACTGCAGGGGCGATCGCACTTCTGGAAACCCTGTACGCCGAAAACGCGTCGGACCCGGTCGTTGCCAACAACCTTGCCACTCTGCTGTCCGCCGAAGGTGCGGACCCGGCGCAACTTGAACGGGCGGCCCGTATCGTCGCGCCGTTGCAGGGCAATGCCGATCCCGCCGTTTCCGACACCATTGGCTGGATCGCGTTCCAGCGTGGCGATGCAACTGGTGCTTTGCCATTGATGCGCCGCGCCGCACGGGGTCTGCCGCAAGACCCGCAGGTGCAACTGCGGCTGGGGCAGGTGCTTATGGCTTTGAGTGAAATGGACGAGGCACGCTCGTCGTTCGAAACGGTCCTGACACTTGCGGCAGAAGATCATCCCGTTGCACGGGCCGCGCAAGCCAAGCTCCAGGCGCTGGGAGGATAACGCGATGACGTTCGCCGACCCCCTTGCCATGATGCGGCAACGCCTTGCGCTTGCACCCTTCGTCCTGCTGGGCGCGACGCTGGCGGTGATACCTCTGTTCTGGTCCGGGTTCGTGTCCCTGGGACAGGCCTGGTCCACGCCCGAATACAGCCACGGACCCCTGATACCGCTGATTTCACTGTTTCTGTTCCTGCGCGAAATGCGCGACCACCCAACTGGCGTCGACCGCGCACCCATTCGCTGGCCCGGCCTGTTGCTGGGTGCTGCGGCGCTGGCCCTTGCCCTGGCAGGCGCGCGCACCTCGATCCCCGATCTGGTGACATACGGGATGATCCTATGGGTCATGGCCGTCGTCCTGATTGCGATGGGATGGGCGCGCGGGCGCAGGCACTGGGCCTCGGTCTTTCACCTGATCTTCATGCTGCCCCTGCCGCAGGTCCTGTACTGGAAGGTCTCGACTGCGTTGCAGGGCCTGTCGGCGCAGATCGGTGTGGCACTGGTGGATGCGGCGGGCATCCCGGTTTTCCTGGACGGACAGATCATCGATCTGGGCGTCTGGCAGCTTCAGGTGGCCGAGGCCTGCTCGGGCCTGCGATACCTGTTCCCGATCCTCAGTTTCTCCTATCTGACGGCGATCCTGTATCGCGGGCCGATGGCGCATCGCGTGATCCTGTTCGCAATGGCCGCGCCGCTGGCGATCATCCTGAACGCTGTCCGCGTCGGAATCATCGGCATTCTGGTCGACCGCTATGGCATCGCCCAGGCGCAAGGGTTTCTGCATATCTTTCAGGGCTGGGTGGTCTTTGCACTGTGCATCGCAATTCTTCTGATCGTTGCGGCGCTTCTGGCACGACGTCGACCCGCCGGCGGCCCGATGCTGGATCTGGACACATCTGGCCTTGTCGGACAGGCCGCGCGGCTGGGTAGCATCGGCGGCACGCGCGTCCTTGTGATGTTGACGGTTCTGACGCTGGGCATCACGGCGCTGCACCTGACGATAAACGACACCGGGCCGGAGCCACGGGCGCGTTTGTCGGCCTATCCGATGCAACTGGACGACTGGATCGGTCGACGCGGGATACTGGCCCCGGATGTCGCGCGCGTGCTGGGGGCAAGCGACTATCTGGTCGCCGATTACGTGGCACCGGGCGAGACGTCAGGCGTCGGGTTGTTCGTCGCGTGGTACGCGCGGCAGGCCGATGGCACCGGCATCCATTCGCCCGAGGTTTGCCTGCCCGGCGCCGGGTGGGAGATCGCCTCACTGGATCATTCGACCCTGACGGCGGGGGGCGCGAACTTCGGCGTGAACCGGGCCATCATCCAGAAGGGTCTGGACCGGCAGATGGTGATCTATTGGTTCGAACAACGCGGCAAACGCATGACCAGCGATTGGCAGGCCAAGTTTTCGGCTGTTCGGGACGGGCTGGTGACAGGGCGCAGCGACGGGATGATAGTGCGGTTCACAACCCCTATCGGTCCAGATGAAGCCGATGACGTGGCCGAGGCGCGACTCCAGAAAATCGCGCGAGCGGCTCTGCCGAAGCTGGCACCATTGGTGCCGGACTAATCCTTGGAGAACACCCGCTCATAGGCCGCCAGAAGCTGCGGCACCGAATGGTCCCAGCTCAGTCTGTCCAGCACTCTTTCACGCCCTCGCCGTCCCATGACGCGCGCGTCATCGGGGTTGTCCATCAGCCATGCGATCCGGTCGGCAAGATCGCGGGGATCATTGGCCCGCGCATACAGCGACGCATCCCCGGCGGACGCCCGTCCTTCTGTCAGGTCGAACTGCACCACGGGCTTTTCCAGCGTCATGTATTCCATGACCTTGTTCATGGTGCTGATATCATTCATCGCGTTCTTCGGATCAGGCGCCACACCGATGTCGATAACATTCAGTGCGCCCAGCATCGCCTCACCATAAAGCGCGCCGGTGAAAGTGAAATGGTCCGTCAGCCCGGCTCGTGCGACCTCTGCCTCGATCACCGGCTGGTGCGGGCCGAAACCGATGATCAGGACGTGAACGTCGATCTTGCCCATGTCGCGCAGATGGCGAACGGCCTCGACCAGAAGCTCCAACCCCTCCTGCTGACCGATGATGCCGATCCAGCCCAGCATCGTGCCTGAATTGCGATATTCCGGGTCGCCCGCTCCGGGCAGAAATTTCTCGATGCGCGGGGCGGAGCGGACGACGAACACGTCTTCGGGGGCCATGCCACCGCGATCACGTGCGATGCGGGCGAAGCTTTCATTGGTGGCGATGCTGACATGGGCACAGGCGAAAGTCATCCGTTCCCACAGGCGCATCACCCCGTAGAGCAGGCCGCGCTTGCCGAATTTCGCTTCGAACAATTCGGGACAGACGTCATGGTGGTCGAACAGGTATCGCACCCCGGCCAAGCGGTAACGCAGCGCCAGCAGGAAAACGAGATCGGGTGGATTACAGCCATGGATCACGTCGAACCCGCGCTCCTGCCGGATGACACGCGCCAACCGAAACCAGTGCCGGATCGCATGGGCATATTCGCGGGCATAGGCGATTGCGCCGGAATGCGCTTCGGGCGGGGCAGGGTGGCGGTGGATGTGAATGCCGTCGATCAATTCATAGGTCTTGTTCCAGCCGCGCCCCATGGGACAGATCACCGACACCTCGTATCCTGCCGCCGTCAGCGACGTCGCCTCCAGCCAGACGCGACGGTCCAGAGGAACGGGAAGGTTTTCGACCACGATCAGAACGCGCCGGATGGCGCTATCGGGGTAGGGGCGACTGCTCATGCGGGACCTCTTGGCGGGTCGGAGTGACGGACAAGGGACAGGGGGCGGGCAATAATTGCAAGATCGACAGGGGATTTCGCGCTGCCGGATGGCCCTGCCGCCACAACCTTGCCATGATGGATCGCGACAAGCCGGTTTGGGCAGAAGACAATTCGAAGGATTTCACATGCGAATCGCCATGATCGGCACGGGGTATGTCGGCCTCGTGTCCGGTGTCTGCTTTTCCGACTTCGGCCACGACGTGATCTGCGTCGACAAGGACCCCAGGAAGATCGAGATGCTGGAGGGCGGCACCGTTCCCATCTTCGAACCAGGCCTCGATGATCTGATGAATCGCAACGTCACCGCCGGGCGGCTGTCATTCACGACTGACCTGAAAGCAGCTGTCGATGGCGCGGATGCGGTGTTTATCGCAGTGGGCACACCGACCCGCCGGGGCGATGGTCACGCCGATCTGACCTATGTGATGGCCGCCGCCGCCGAAATCGGGCAGGCGCTGACCGGTCATGCCGTGATCGTCACCAAATCCACCGTTCCTGTCGGCACCAACCGCAAGATCGCGGAAGCCGTCCGTGCAGCAGCACCCGACGCCGACTTCGATGTCGCCTCCAACCCGGAATTCCTGCGTGAAGGCGCGGCCATCGACGACTTCATGCGCCCCGACCGCGTCGTCGTGGGCGTGGAATCCGAGCGGGCAGAAAAGATCATGTCCGACATATATCGACCGCTGTATCTGCGGGATTTTCCCATCATGGTCACCGACCTGGAATCCGCAGAGATGATCAAATACGCGGCCAATGCTTTCCTCGCGACCAAGATCACTTTCATCAACGAAATCGCGGCCCTGTGTGAAAAGGTCGGCGCGGACGTCAAGAAGGTGTCCAAAGGGATGGGGATGGACGGTCGCATCGGCAACAAGTTCCTGCATGCCGGACCCGGCTATGGGGGGTCCTGTTTTCCCAAGGACACTGCCGCTTTGGCCCGGATCGGACAGGAACATGCCGTCCCGATGCAGATCACAGAAGCGGTGATACGCGTCAACGAAGGGGTCAAGACCCGAATGGTCGAAAAACTCCGCGACCTGTGCGACGGCAGTTTCAACGGCAAGACCGTTGTCGTTCTGGGCGTAACGTTCAAGCCGAACACCGACGACATGCGCGCGGCCCCCAGCCTGACGATCGTGCCCACGCTGGTCGGCAGCGGGGCGCGAGTTCGGGTCGTCGATCCCGAAGGGTTCCGCGAGGGCGAGGCGTTGCTGCCCGGCGTGGCCTGGATCACCGATCCCTATACCGCCGCCGATGGTGCCGATCTGATCGTAATCCTGACCGAATGGAACGAGTTCCGCGCGCTCGACCTGTCGCGCCTGTCTGCGGCGATGGCTGTCCCGCGTCTGGCGGATCTGCGGAACGTGTATAACCGTGCCGACGCGCTGGCTGCCGGGTTCGAGGCTTACGACGCCGTGGGACGCTGAGGCGGTTGCGATGAAGATCCTGTTCGTCCACCAGAACATGCCGGGCCAATACCGTGAAATGCTGGATTGGCTGGTCGCGCAAGGCACGCACGAACTGGTATTCCTGACGCAACGACGGAACCTTCCCGACATGCCGGGCGTGCGAAAGGTGGTCTACAAACCTCACCACACCCCGGCCAAGAACGCCTATGGTCTGTCCAAGACATGGGAGGAGGCGGTGGGCTATGGATACGCCGCCGCGCAGGCGACCGCCGTTCTGCGGGACGAGGGTTTCGTGCCCGACATCATCCTGGGACACACCGGATGGGGCGAGTTGCTGTTCCTGAAACACGTCCTTCCGGATGTGCCGATCCTGGGATTTTTCGAGTATTACTACCTGTCCGATGGCGGTCCCGTCGGCTTTGACCCCGATGATCCGCCCGGCGCGGCTTCGTCCTATCTTCTGCAGGCACGAAACGCCGTTCCCAACAGTAATATCCACGTCGTTGATCAGGGGCTGGCACCGACCCGGTGGCAACGCGATACGTTTCCGCAATCGTTCCACGACAAGCTTTACGTCTGCCACGATGGCATCCGCACCGACCGCCTGTTGCCCGACGCGTATGTCACGCTGAACCTTGGCCGCGCGGGGCGTATTACCCGCGACGACGAGGTATTTACCTATCTGGCCCGTAATATGGAGCGCACGCGCGGCTTCCACACCTTCATGCGCGCGCTGCCCGCAATTCAGAAGGCCCGCCCGAAGGCCCGTGCCCTGATCGTCGGCGGATCGGGCACCAGTTACGGCAAGGCCAGTCAGGCCGAGGGTGGGTTCCGGGCGGAACTGGAGCGCGAGGTGGGCCATCTGGTCGACTGGTCCCGCGTGCATTTTCTGGGGCAGGTGCCCTATGCCGACTTTCAGCGCGTCGTGCAGATCAGCCGGTGCCACATCTATCTGACGATGCCTTTCGTGCTGTCGTGGTCTTTGCTGGAATCGATGGCGATGCAGGCAACTGTCGTAGCGTCCGACGTGGCCCCGGTGCGCGAAGCGATCACACATGGCCAGACGGGGCTGCTGGTCGACTTCCTGTCGCCCGACGCGCTGGCCGCACAGGTGAGCGAAGTATTGGCCGATCCGGACCGTTTCGCCCATCTGGGTCCGGCAGCGCGCGAACACGTGGTGGCGGAGTATGATTTCCTGACCAAGTGCCTGCCTGAGCATGTCGCCCGTATCAACGCGATGGTGCACCCGGACCGACACCTGCAACTCTAGTTGCGTGACCGCCGCCCCCGGCCTATCTGCAAGCGCATGAGCGATGCGACTGATACCGGCCGAGAGGTCTTGCAAACCGAGGCCGCGGCATTATCCGTGTTGGCCGATAACCTTCCCCCCGATTTCGATGCCGTGGTCGACCTTATCGCGACACTGCCGGGTCGGGTCATTGTTACGGGCATTGGAAAATCCGGCCACATCGCCCGCAAGATCGCGGCCACGCTGGCATCCACCGGCACGCCCGCGCTGTTCGTGCATCCGGCCGAGGCCAGTCACGGCGATATGGGTATGATCAGCGGCGACGACGCTGTTCTCATGCTCTCGAATTCCGGCGAGGCGGTTGAGCTGCGGGACATCATTGAACACACGCGCCGCTTCGGCGTGCCGCTGATCGGGCTCTCGTCCAGGCCTTTGTCTACCCTGATGCGCGCCGCCGACCATCATCTGACCATTCCGGCCCTGCCCGAAGCCTGCGGCATCGGCATGGTCCCGACAACATCGACAACGCTGACGCTGGCTCTGGGCGATGCGCTCGCCGTGGCTCTGTTGCGGCGTCGCAAATTCCGCCCCGAGGATTTTGGCGTTTTCCATCCCGGCGGCAAACTGGGTGCACAGATGGCGCGGGTCGAAAAGCTGATGCATACCAAGGTGCCGACCGTGTCCCCCGATACGCCGATGCCGGACGCGCTGCTGACAATGACGGCGGGCGGATTCGGCATCGGGGCTGTCGTCGCCGATGGCGTGTTGCGCGGTATCATCACTGACGGCGACTTGCGGCGCAACATGGCGAACCTGATGGACCGGACGGCTGGCGATGTTGCCACGCGCGACCCGCTGACGGTGCCGCCTGACATGCTGGCTGCCAAGGCGCTTGCGATCCTGAATGAACGAAAGATCAGCGTCCTGATTGTCTGTGACGGTGATGTGCCGGTCGGCATCCTCCATATCCATGATCTTTTGCGGGCAGGTGTCGCATGAAGACCGTTCTGATGATCCCGGCGCGTTATGCCTCGACCCGGTATCCGGGCAAACCGCTGGCCGAACTTCGCCAGAAGGACGTAACGGTAAAGTCTCTGATCCAGATGACCTGGGAAGCGGCATTGCAGGTTGGCGGTATCGATGCCGTTCATGTCGTGACCGACGATGACCGCATCCGCAACGCGGCGGAAGGTTTCGGCGCGTCCGTTCTGATGACGTCGTCCGAGGCCACCAACGGCACCGAACGCTGTGCCGAGGCGTTGGCGCAGGTTGACGCCGACCTGATCGTTAACCTGCAAGGCGATGCGCCGCTGACGCCGCCCTGGTTCGTCGAAGCGCTGATCGACCGAATGAAAGACGATACAACGGCGCAGGTCGCCACTCCGGTCCTGCGTTGTGACCGGCAGACCTACGATATGTTCATAGAGGACCGCAAAGCCGGTCGCGTCGGCGGCACAACGGCGGTGTTCGACACCAATCTGCATGGGCTGTATTTCAGCAAGGAAGTCATTCCCTATATGGCGCCCGGCAAGATCCCCGATCCGGTGCCGGTGTTCCACCACGTCGGCGTCTATGCCTATCGCCCCGACGCCCTGCGCGCCTATATGTCGTGGCCCGAGGGTCCGTTGGAAGCTCGCGAAGGGCTGGAACAGTTGCGGTTCCTGGAAAACGGCGCGACCGTCGCCTGCGTCGAAGTCGACGCCAGGGGTCGCCTGTTCTGGGAGCTGAACAACCCCGAAGATATCGCGCGTATCGAATCCGTCCTTGCAGGAGCCTGAGCCATGGACCCCATCGCCTCGAAGGTCATCGACGTCTCAGGCATTCCGGTCGGTGGGTCGCATCCCTTTGCCCTGATCACCGGCCCCTGCCAGTTGGAGTCGCTTGACCACGCCCGCATGATGGCCGAACGGATCGCTGCCGCCTGCGCACCGACGGGCACGCGGTTCATCTTCAAGGCCAGCTATGACAAGGCCAACCGATCCTCGATCGGAACGCAGCGCGGTCTGGGGATGGAGGAGGGCTTGCGCATCCTCGACCAGATAAAGGCCGAGTTCGGCTGCCCCGTTCTGACCGACGTGCATCTTCCCGACCATTGCGCCCCCGCTGCGCAGGTCTGCGACGTGCTTCAAATCCCTGCGTTTCTGTCGCGACAGACCGATCTTCTGCTGGCGGCGGGCGAAACCGGCCGTGCCATCAATATCAAGAAGGGTCAGTTTCTTGCCCCGTGGGATATGGAGAACGTCGCGGCCAAGGTCGCCTCGACCGGCAATGAAAAGATCATGCTCTGTGACCGTGGCACCAGCTTCGGCTATAACACGCTGATCAGCGATTTCCGTGGCCTGCCGGTGATGGAGCGCACGGGATACCCGGTCGTCTTCGACGCGACGCATTCGGTGCAGCAACCCGGCGGACAGGGCACGACGTCGGGCGGGCAGCGTGAATTCGCGCCGGTGTTGGCGCGGGCGGCTTGCGCAGTGGGGGTCTCGGCGTTGTTCATCGAAACCCATCAGGACCCGGACAGTGCTCCTTCAGACGGACCGAACATGATCCCGGTGGACCAGATGGAGGCCTTGATCGGCGAACTCCGGTCCTTCGACAATCTGCGCAAGGGCAACTGAAACGCGTCTTGCCGCGTTGGGGTCGAACGTTGAGGGACCTTGCTGATGTTTGAATGGATCGCCGCCGCCATGTCGCAGGGCGGATACCTTGGCGTCGCGTTTTTGATGTTTATCGAGAACGTATTTCCCCCGATTCCGTCCGAAGTTGTCATGCCGCTGGCCGGATTTCTGGCCGCGCGGGGGCAATTCATGCTGCCGATCGTTATCCTGGTTGGCACGTTCGGATCGGTTCTGGGCGCGACATTCTGGTATTGGGTCGGGTTCAGGATCGGTCCGGTCCGTTTGCGCAACTTTGCCGAACGTCACGGTCGCTGGCTCACGATGTCGGCCAGTGACGTGGATGCCGCCACCCTGTGGTTCCAGCGTCACGGAGGACTGGCCGTCCTGATCGGACGCTTCCTGCCGGGTGTCCGCACCCTGATTTCTGTGCCCGCAGGGGTCGCGCGGATGCCTCTGGGTCGGTTTCTGGTTTATACGACGCTGGGCAGCCTTGTCTGGATCGGCGGTCTGGCTGCGCTGGGATACGTGCTGCAATCGCAATACGAAAAGGTATCGGGTTGGATTGATCCGGTCGGAACCGCCGTCCTGATAGGGGCGGTTGGCATCTATCTGTGGCGATTCATCCGACAGTCGGGCACCTAGCGCGGCAGCGGGTTCGTCGCCGCTTTGTAGGCCGACCAGTCTTCGATATCGGGATAGTACTGCCGTCGCCACGCCCGGACCCTGGGGTTCATCATCCGACGCCAGAGCGGCGGTATCATCGCTGCCGCTGTCATCACCGGATAACCGGCAGGCAATTGCGGGGCCTCGTCTTCCGAATAGGTCTGCAACAGGGGAAACGGTCGATCCGGTTTATAATGGTGGTCGGAATGGCGCTGCAGATTGATCAGCAGCCAGTTCGATGCCTTCTGTGCAGAATTCCAGCTGTGGTGCGGGCGCACAGGCTCGTATTTGCCGCCGCCAAGATGGCGCCGGGTCAGGCCATAGTGCTCGATGTAATTCACCAGCTCCAACTGCCAGATCGCCGTTGCCGCCTGCACGAGGAACAGAACAATCCCGACCCAACCGCCCAGCAGAATGGACAGCAGAAGCATCCCGCCCTGCAATGCAGCGTAGCGCCAGAACGGGTTCGACAGATCCCATGCCGGAAGCGATTTGCGTGCCAGCATCGCCGCCTCGGCTTTCCAGGCGGACACAAGCGATTGACGCAGCACACGGGGAAAGAAGCGGTGAAAGCCTTCGTTATATCGCGCCGTGACCGGGTCGCGCGGCGTGGCGACATAGCGATGATGGACCAGCAGATGTTCAGAGCGGAAGTGGGAATACAGGACCATCGCCAACAGGATATCGCCTAGCCAGCGGTCCAGCCTGGGTCTCTGGTGCATCAATTCGTGGCTGTAGTTTATGCCGATCGTGCCCGACGCGACGCCCATCCCGAAGAATAGCGCCCACATCTCCAATGCGGACAAATGATCGGCGCGGGTAACGTACCAGATCAGACCGAACAGCGTGACGAACTGCACCGGCGCCCAGATCAGCGTAATCGCACGGTACCAGCCCAGCCGCGTCCGATCCATGTCCGGGTCGGCATTGCCCTCCTCCAACCCGGCAATCATGTCGAGGATTGTATAGACCACCCAGGCATAGATCGGCATCGCCACGACCCAGACGCCGCCTTGCACCGCACCGATCAAGATGATCGGTACCATGGTCAGCGACATCCAGAAGGGCAGTGCCGCCAAGGGGCGCGCCATTCGCGCCGGGGGAATTGTCGTAATGGTCATCGGTCGCGACAGCTCCGGGCTGTGGTAGCCCCTGAATTCCTGCAAATTTACGCTTCCCGGCGCTTTGGCTCAAGCGTGAGTAGGGAAACGCTACGTCACCAGTTTGTGCGCCTTGGCGAACAGCGTCGGTAGGGCGTCGGGGTCCAGCGCTTCGAACCTGCCCCGATCCGGGTTGCCGGGGGCCATCGTGGTCAGCACTTTCAGCGTCAGGTGGAAATGCGTGAACGTGTGCCGCACCTCACCGCGTTCCTGCCAATGGGCGTCGAACGGCGCGGCGGGGATCGGCCTGTCGGACCAGTCCGAGGTCGGAAATGCCAGCATTCCACCCAAGAGGCCCTTGGGCGCGCGCGTCTCCACCAGCCAGGTCTTGCCGCGCCGCGCCAGATAGACATAGCCGCGCCGCTCGGGTTTCGCGGCCTTGGGCATCTTGCGCGGCAGGCACTCGGCGATGTCCAGCTTGAGCGCCGCACAATCGTCGCGCAGCGGGCACAGAAAGCAAGCTGGCGATTTCGGTGTGCAGATCGTTGCACCCAGGTCCATCACCGCCTGGGCATGGTCGCCGGGGCGTTCGTCAGGCGTCAGTAGATCGGCCAACACTCGGATCTGGGGTTTGGCCGCGGGCAAGGGCGTCTCGATGGCACCCAGCCGGGCCATTACCCGTTCCACATTGCCGTCGACGACAACGGCACGGGTCTGAAAGGCAATGCTCGCAATCGCCGCCGCCGTATAAGGCCCGATGCCGGGCAGGGTCAGCAGGTCGGTCTCGGATTCCGGGAACTGCCCGTCATGGTCCGCCACCACGGCCCGCGCGCATTTCAACAGGTTCCTAGCACGCGCATAGTATCCAAGACCGGCCCAGGCCGCCATCACATCGGTATCCTCGGCTGCGGCAAGGTCGCGCACCGTGGGCCAAAGCGTCGTGAAGCGGGCGAAATACGCCTTTACGGCAGCTACGGTGGTCTGTTGCAGCATGACCTCGGACAGCCAGATGCGATAGGGGTCCGGAACGGTGTCCGACCCCGGAGGCACACGCCAAGGCAGGTCGCGTGCCTGCGTCGCATACCAATCGCGCAAGGCGTCCGTCCGTCGATCATACATCGTATAGGTTGTTCCTGTTCCTGATCCTGCCGCTGATGTAGGATGCCGCGACCACAGGAGGAACCCCGCAGCCATGACCCGTTTTCGCAAATCCGCGCGCCGTGTCTCGACACTGGTCGAGCGCGACATCAAGCGCATGGGCGAAAAGCGCGGGTTTTCGGAAACGCGCTTGCTGACGCATTGGGCGGAAATCGCCGGGGCCGATACGGCCACGATCTGCCGACCCGTCAAAGTGGGCTTTCCACGGGGCGGTTTCGGCGCGGTGTTGACCCTGCTGACGACCGGGGCGCAGGCTCCGATGCTTCAGATGCGTCTGCCGCAGATCATCGAACGGGTGAATGCCTGTTACGGCTACCGCGCCATCAGCCGCATCGACATCACTCAGACCGCGCCCACCGGCTTTGCCGAGGGGCAGGCGGAATTCGCGCCAAAGCCCAAACCGCGCGTTCAACCCAGCGAACAGGCCCGGACCCTTGCGCGCGAACAGGCGCAGGGCGTGGGCGACGAAGGATTGCGCCGGTCCCTTGAACAACTGGCGGCCAATATCATATCGAAACAAGGGCTTTGACTGCGCCATCGCAGGCCCGCACGAGGAGACGGACATGATCACACGGCGCAACATTCTGGCGTTGACCGGCATGGGCCTTGTGGCCGGAGGCAGTGTCTTCAATCTGTTGCGGGGCGGGCAGACCGCACTTTCGGGACTTGTGGGAATTGGTGCGGCCAATGCGCAGGGCACGGCGGTCCAGATCGAGGACATCACTCTCGGTGACGAAAATGCGCCGGTGAAAGTCATTGAATACGCCAGCTTCACCTGCCCGCACTGCGCCAATTTCCACAACGATACCTACAAGGATTTCAAGCGCGATTACATTGATACCGGCAAGGTGCACTTCACCTACCGCGAAGTATTTTTCGACCGCTATGGCCTCTGGGCGGCGATGGTCGCGCGGTGTGCGGGACCAGATCGCTACATGAGCGTGGCCGACATCCTTTACCGGACACAGGGCGAATGGGCGCGTCAGGGTGATGCCGCCGCCGTCGCAGAAAGTCTGAAACGCATTGGCGTGCAGGCCGGTCTGTCGCAGGAGGAGGTGGACGCCTGCCTGAATAATGCCGATCTGGCCCAGAGCCTTGTGTCCTGGTATGAGGCAAACGCAGACGCCGACAATATCCGGTCTACGCCGTCATTCCTGATCAATGGGGAATTGTCCGCAGGCAACATGAGTCTGACGCAGATCGGTACTTTGATCGACGCCGCTGCCAGCTAAACTCCGATCTTTGTGACGCCCAACGCCGTTCGTTTTTGTAGTCTGCCTATTCGTCAAAGGCCGACCTGGTGCAGTGCGGTTTCGAACGGCATCCAGTCCTCCAACACCAACCGGACCGGAACCGTCATCACCCTGCCCCGCAGCGCAGCGGGCAGCCGCACGGCGTCCTTTTCCGTCGTTACCGGCTGCGCCGACAGCCTGGCCGCCCGATCTCCCAGACGTTTCAGCAAGGCAGGGCCAAGGGGCTGATGATCGGCCAGCGACGCGGTGCCGCGAATGTCGGCCCCCAGATCGCGCAACGTCTCGAAGAACTTCTCCGGCCGACCGATGCCAGCGAAGGCAAACACCGGCTGGTCCCGCCAGTCCATTCCGGTCGCCAATGGCTCCAGATGCCCGCGCAGACGCGGCGGCGGGTCGGGCAGGGCCACATCGCCACGCCCGATGGTCAGCGTCAGATCGGCCCGCGCCAGTCCCGTCGCAATGGGTTCGCGCAACGGTCCCGCAGGAATTACATGCCCGTTGCCGAACCCGACACCGGCATCGACCACCACGATCGAGATATCCTTGACGATGGATGGGTTCTGGAACCCATCGTCCAAAATGATGGCCTGCGCCCCCGCGGCGGCGGCGGCGCGCGCGCCCTCGGCTCTGTCGCGGGCGACCCATGTCGGCGCGAAGGCCGCCAGCAACAACGGTTCGTCCCCCGTATCGGCGGCTTCGTGGCGGGTCGGATCGACCTGCACCGGGCCAGTCAGCCGCCCGCCGTATCCGCGCGACACGATGTGCGCCGCTATGCCGCGGGCCGCCAACCGCTCGGCAACCGCGATCACCGTGGGCGTTTTGCCCGTGCCGCCCGCAATCAGGTTGCCGACGCAGATCACCGGGACACCGACGGTCACGCCATCTTGCGCCACCCGTCGGGCCGTTCCGGCAGCATAAAGCGCACCCAGCGGCGACAGCAGCATCGCAGCCAGACCGGCAGGGCGCCACCAGAAGCGCGGCGCGCGCATCAATCGACCTCGTCGAGCATCGCCATCAGCAGGTCCATCGCCTTTTCCGTGACCTCCGCGCCTTCGGAACAGACCGTCCATGCGGCATGCGCCATCTTTGCGGCTTCGTCCGGTTCGAGTATCCGTGCTACGGTCTCGCCCAGCGATTGTTCGGACACGACGACCGCGGCCTTTGCGCTGGACAGCCTAGCGTAAATGTCGGCGAAATTCTCGACACTGGACCCGTGCAGGATGGCGCTGCCCAGGGCCGCCGGTTCGAACGGGTTATGTCCTCCGATCGGCACCAGTGATCCGCCGACGAAGCTGACGGGACAGAGACGATACCAGAGTCCCATCTCGCCCATCGTGTCGGCGACATAGATCTGGGTGTCCGGTAAAATCGGCTCGCCCGCCGACCGCTGCGCGACCTTCCAGCCGCCCGACCGCAGACCAGCGACGATGCCGATGCCCCGTTCGGGGTGGCGCGGCGCGATCACCAGCAGCAGTTTATGCCAGGACCGCAGGGCCAGCTTGTTGGCCGTGGCGGCCATCGCCTCCTCGCCCTCGTGCGTGGAGGCAGCCAACCAGCAGGGACGGCCCGCGATCGCGGCGGCCAGTTGCACACGCTCCGTCTCATTATGGGGCAGTGCGGCAGATCCTTCCTTGAGCGTGCCCGTTACCTCGATCCGTGTTTCCGGCAGGCCCAGCGATACAAGGCGGTTCGCGGTTACCTGATCCTGTGCCTGAACGTGACGGATCTGCGCCATCATCTGCCGGGCCGCTCGCCGTGCCACGCGCCAGCGCCCATGCGCGCGATGTGTCATCCGAGCGTTGATCATGACGACGGGAATGTCGCGCTTGCCGCTCTCCAGCAGCAGCGTAGGCCAGATTTCTCCTTCGGCCAGAACGACCAGATCGGGGGTCCAGTGATCCAGAAACCGGCGCACCCACGGACCAATATCCAGCGGCACGAACTGATGCACGGAACGTGCCGGGATCCGGCCGATCAGAACCTGCGCCGACGTCGTGGTTCCGGTCGTGATCAGAAACGACAGATCGGGCCGTTCCTCGCCCAGGCGACGGATCATTTCCAGCAGAGACACGCTTTCACCGACACTCGCCGCATGCAGCCACATCAATGGCCCATCTGGGCGGGGCAGCGACGCAATCCCGCGACGTTCGTCCAGACGAGAGGCATTTTCCTTGCCTCTCGCAAGGCGCCTGCGAAGAATGCGCTCGCCGAAAGAGGCGCGACCCGTCAGCATGAGATACGCGCCCAGAAGAACGGATCGGCACATGGTGTCAGCCCGGTTCCTCGGTCGCCGATACGGCAGATTCCTCGTCCTGCAGACGATGGATATGGGCGATGAAATACCGGGCATGGGCGTCGTCCACGGTGCGTTGCGCCGCGCCCTTCCAGGCGTCATAGGCGCTGGCGTAATCGGGGAACAGGCCGACGATGTCGATGTTGTCCATGTCCGCGAATTGCGTCGAACTGGGATTTACCAGCTCACCACCGAAAACAAGATGCAGGCGTTGGACCATATCGGCCTCCTCAAGGTATTGCTTTGTCCTGATCTAGCGTGTCCGCCGGGCAGGGGAAACAGGGACAAGCCGGTTCAGCAGGGCATCCGCAACAACGGGCGTCCCCGCTACGATGCCATCCAGTTGGGGATGCGGGTTGTTGAACCGCAGTGGGGCGCCCCGTCTGTCCGCGACCCGGCCCCCCCCTTCGGTCACGATCAGGCCACCGGCGGCGATGTCCCATTCCCAGGTTGGACGCAGGGCGATCATCGCGTCGTATTGCCCTTCGGCCACCAGAGCCATGCGGTAAGCCAGCGACGATACGAACCGTTGCAGAACCGGGGGGCGTCCACCGGTCCAATGAGTGTCGTGAAAGTTGTGCTTGCTGCCCAGCACGGTTGCATCGTCCAGACCGGCTCGGCCAGACATCCGGATTGCAACACCGTTCAGCGTCGCGCCCTGGCCAGACGCGGCCAGATACAACCGGTTTTTCATCGGAACAAAGATCGCCGCGACGATCGGCACCCCGTTCTCGACCACAGCCAAAGCATGGCTGAAATCGCGGGAGCCGTCGATGAATGCGCGCGTTCCGTCGATGGGATCGACGATGAACAGTCGCGTGGCATCCAGGCGTTCCGGTCCATCGGCGGTTTCTTCGGACATCCAGCCATAACCAGGTCGCGCGGCCAGCAGGTCGTGACGCAGCATGGTATCGATTTCCAGATCGGCCTCGGTCACCGGACCCTGGCCATCGCCCTTGTCCCATGTCTCGGGGCCTTGGCCGAAATGTCTGCCCGCGATCCGCCCGGCAGCGCGGGCGGCATCGGCCAGAAGCGACAGGTCAGCGCCGAGCGCGGCATCAGCCTCCGGCAATCGTCAGCCCTTCGACCAGCAAGGACGGAACCTGTCGTCCGACGTGCCGCCGGGCATCGTTCGCCGGGATCAGCGTCATCAGCATATCGCGCAGATTGCCAGCCACGGTGCATTCGTTCACGGGCCGCACGATCCGGCCATTCTCGACCCAGAAGCCACTGGCCCCGCGCGAATAATCTCCGGTGGTGGCATTGATAGACGACCCGATCATCGAGGTGATCAGAAGACCCGTCCCCATCTGCCCCAGCAAATCCTCGCGCGTGGCATCGCCCGGTGTCAGCAGAACATTGGTAACCGACGGAGCGGGCGGGTTCGATGTGCCGCGCGCGGCATTGCCGGTGCTGGCCATGCCCAGCTTGCGCCCGGTCGCCAGATCCAGCGTCCAGCCCGTCAACATGCCATGCGCGATGATATCGCGTGCTGTGACCGGCAGGCCTTCGCCGTCGAACGGTCGGCTGCCCGACATGCGCGGCAAGGTCGGGTCTTCGGTCAATGACAGGTGCGCGGGCAGGATCTGCTGTCCCAGGGCATCGCGCAGGAATGTCGCGCCCCGCGCCACCGAAGCGCCGTTCACCGCCGACAACAGATGCCCGATCAACTGACCCGCGACCCGCTCATCATAAATTACGGGAAACGCGCCAGTGGGCGGCTTGGTCGACCCGGTCCGCGCGACCGTGCGTTCGCCCGCGATACGGCCCACGTCTTCAGGGCTGTCCAGATCGGCGCGGTGGATGCGGCTGTCACCGTAGTAATCCCGCTCCATCTTCGCGCCCTCGCCCGTGATCGCGACGCAGGACAGCGATGTGCCCGTTCGACGGTAACCACCTGCGAATCCGTTCGTTGCCGCCAGATGCACTCGCCTGTCGCCATATCCCGCGCCCGCTGCCGACACCTGGCTGACACCGCTCACGGCCAGCGCCGCGGCCTCGGCCCGTGCGGCCATATCCTGCAGATCGGCAGGCGACAGCGCCGGGCTGTCGTCGACCAGGTCAAGCCGGGCGACATCCCAATCGCGCACCAGCATATCGGGGTCCGCCAGCCCGATATTGGGGTCTTCCGGCGCTTCGCGGGCCATGGCGACGGCGCGTTCGGCCATCATTTCCAACGTCGCGGTGCTGATGTCCGAAGCCGAAACGCAGGCCTGCCGCTTGCCGATCAAAATGCGCAGCCCGATCTCAATGCCCTCGGACCGCTCCGCGTGTTCCAGCTTGCCGCGCAGCACATCGACCGAGACCGAGGTGCCGTCCACCGCAAGCGCATCCGCCGCATCGGCCCCGGCCTTGCGGGCGGCATGCAGAAGGGCTTCGGTCAGATGGGAGAGATCGGTCATGGCGCAGCCTTCATGGTTGTCCCTCAGGTAGCCTTGCCGCCGCCTGCGAACAAGGCCGCCGCGCCACATGCAAAACGCCCCGCGTTGCCACGGAGCGCCTGCCTGTCGTCTGATCGACGTTACTTCAGCGGCAGACCATTGGCGCTGATGCCCCCGCCCGGAAGGAACTCGATCGTCGATTCCAGTTGGTCATCGCCCACGGGTTTCGCGACCGCACCGGCCATGCCCTTGACGAAGGCGGCCTGCTGAACAGGAATGAAGCCCAGCGCCACGATCTTGTCGATCAGGGCGAAACCGCCATCCAGTGCCAGGTCGATTTTGCCTACCGGTTCGGGTATGGGGGTCGACGTCGGGAAATCCAGACTGCCCGATCCGCGCAGGCTGGCCCCGGCCAGGGTCAACAGGATCTGATTGATCGCCAGCGTCTTCAATTCGCCCGGCGGACCTTGCAGGTTCGCCATCGCATCGGGGTTACCGAACAGGTCCACGGACATCAGCGCCGTGCCGTCCAGATCGAGGATCAGCGTGGCGGGGTCGCGCGGCAATTGTCCCGTGGGGTCGAACAGCCCCCAGAGCATATCGTCCACAGTCAGGTCGCGCAGGGTGACGGTCATGCCGAAAGGCTGCTCCTCGCCGGGCGCGCCGACCGGAATCTGGAAGCCACTGGCAAGTTCGGCCATCGAGATGTTCACCGGAACCGGAAATCCTGGCATCTGGACGACCATATCGCCGCCGGTCGATGTCAGGGAATACGTCAGCGCATCTGCTCCGAGGTCCAGCGTGAGCGTGCCCGCCTCCGACGTGCCATCAAGACGGAACGGGCCATCGGGACCGTCGCCCGCAACCGACAGGGTGCTGCCGCTGTGTGTCATGTCACCGCCATAGGTGACCCCCATATCCGAAAGACCCAGGATGGGACCGGTCGGCGCGTCACCGTAATTTCCGGCAAGATCCGATGTGATTCCGGTCATGCCATAGCTGACGTCGACAGTGCCGCCGGTGTCGTCTTCCATCGCGGCCTGGACCGTCATCGTATCGGCCGCCAGCGTCTGCGAAAAGGCACCGTCTGCGTCCACGTCCGAGCGATAGACCGAGGCGACATTCGACATCGCCACCGTCACGACACCCGGAGAAATACTCTCTTCATCCGCCTGGGCTTCGGTGTCGATCTCGACAGTGATGCTGTCCGCCGCCATGTCGTAGGTCCGGGTGCCATCCTCTTCGCGCGCCACCACAGTCAGGCCATCCTGGATCATGCGCATGGTTTGCTCGATGGACACGCCATCCGTTTCCGTCACGCTGGTGGTTTCGACTGTCGCCGGAATCTCGATCACGACGCTGCCGTCGTCCTGCTCGACCAATGTCAGGGTGCCATAGCCTGCCGTGTTGGTGACCTCGCCCATGACGGTTTCGTATGTCACATCCGTCAGGGTCAGCGTGCCGCCGGAATACTCCTCCGATGCGGCCGTCAGCGTGCCTCCGAACCGGCTGTAGACGTCCTGCCAATCGGACCAGAGGGTCTGGGCATCCAGCGCCCAAGCCTGTGGGGCCGTCGCGAGCAATAACGCGGCCGCACCCGGAATGGTGTATTTCAGCATGCTCAAGGTTCCTCTATCAATGTCTCAGATACCAAATCCGACCCCGAAGGCGGGGTCAACAGGGGGAAACCATGCCTGACCTTTCCGCGAAGACCGTTCTGATAACCGGCGCATCGCGTGGCATCGGGGCCGCCGCTGCGCGCGCTTTCGCCGCCAAGGGTGCCAACGTCGCCCTTCTGTCGCGCAGCACCGGGGCCATCGCCGACCTTGCAGGCGAAATCGGCAAGACCGCGCTGGCGATCCCCTGCGATGTCGCCAGCTGGTCGGAAATGGCGCGCGCTACCGACGCCGCGGTCGAGGCCTTCGGCTCGCTGGACGTGGTGATCGGCAACGCCGGTGTCATCGATCCTATCGGCCCGTTGATGGACACCGACCCCGACGACTGGAGTGCGGCGATCGATGTAAACCTCAAGGGGGTCTATCACGGGATGCGTGCCGCCCTGCCGATCATGATGGCGGAAGGGGCGGGTACGATCATCACTATCAGTTCGGGGGCCGCACACCGGGCGTTGGCGGGCTGGTCGGCCTATTGCTCATCCAAGGCGGGCGCAAAGATGCTGACCGAGGCATGTCACGTCGAACACGGCGAAACCCTGCGCGTCATGGGCCTGTCACCGGGTACCGTCGCCACGCAGATGCAGCGCGAGATCAAGGCCTCGGGCGTGGGGCCTGTGGCCGAACTGGACTGGTCCGATCACATCCCGCCCGAATGGGTGGCGCAGGCACTGGTCTGGATGTGTGGCCCCGATGCGGACGAATTTCGCGGCACCGAACTGTCGCTGCGCGACGAAGGCCTGCGCGCCCGGATCGGCCTGTCATGATCCGCGCCGACTGCGACGCCGATGTTCTGACCCTGACGCTGGATCGCCCGGACAGGGCCAATTCCCTGACCGCCGCGATGCTGTCGGCCCTGACCGGCCATGTCCGCGACGCCACCGACCTGCGCCTGCTGATCCTGACCGGAACGGGCGCGAAAGTATTCAGCGCCGGGGCCGATCTGGAAGAGGCCCGCGCAGGCCTTGCCACTTCGCCGCTTTGGGAAGACCTGTCATCGGCCATCGCGGCATTGCCATGCCTGACCGTTGCCGCGCTGAACGGCACATTGGCAGGCGGAGCCTTCGGCATGGCACTGGCCTGCGACATCCGACTTTCGGTGCCACAGGCGACGTTCTTCTATCCGGTCGCCAGGCTGGGCTATCTTCCGCAACCCTCGGACCCTGCCCGCATGGCGCGACTGATCGGTCCGGCCCGCACCAAGCTGATCCTTGCGGGCGGCGCGCGCCTCGACGCATCCGAGGCGCTGGCCTTCGGCCTGATCGACCGCATCACGCCCGACCCGGTGGCGGCGGCGCACGACCTGGCTGCCGGAGAGGCTGCGCATATCGCGGCCATAAAGGGCATGGTGCCCTGAGCGGGCCGCTAGCGGTCCCGGAGTTTGGCAAAGACCTCCTCCGCCGCCTCCAGCGCACCTTCCACCAGGCCACCGAACTGCGTCGCGATTTCAGTCGATCCCAGCAACAATGCTCCATCCCACAGGTCGGCAAGCGCGGGCGGTAATCCATAGGTCGGATGATGCGTCAATGGCGTCTGATCCAGCGTCGTCGCGGTCAGGGGATCATTCGCCCAGTCCGTGATCGCAAGGCTCAGCGGCGTCGAGGCCTCCGCCCCGAACAACCGCCCCAATTGCGCCAACGTCGCGTCCCGCAGCGCCGCCTGGTCCCTGCGCGCCGATGCCGGAATACCCATGAATCCGAAAATCGCGCCCGCTCCGCCGTCTTCCGACGCATCGTGGATCTCGACCATCGGACCGCGGCGGCTGTGGGCATCCCCGGACAGTCCTGCCGCCCGCCAGAACGGTTGATCGTATCTTGCCAGCGCCTTGGCATGCCCTGCCATCCACGTGGGAATTGCCTGCATCGCCGTAAGCTCCGCGGTCGATAACTGCGGCGTATAGGTCAGACTTGCGGCCAGCCGGGGCGGAATGGCCAGAACGACCTGATCCGCATGGATCGTCGCCCCGTCGGTCACGACTGAAATGCCCCGCTCACCCTGCATCAGGCCAGTCGCGTGCACGCCAACCCGCAAGACACCGTCCGGCAGATTTTCGGCCAGCGTTCGGGTCACGGCACCCAGCCCCCCGGCCACTCGCAACGCGCCGCGCATCGACGCCTGGCCCGGCCCGCGATGAGCCGATCCCTGCGCGTCTTCGAGCAGCAGATCACCCTGCCAGTGCTGCTCGAATACCTTCAGGCCCAGACGTCCGGTCAGGGCGGCAATGCGCGGCTGCCCCGGCCAGATCCAGGCCGGACCCAGATCGAAGCCGTTCGGCGAATAAATGCGCCCGCCGACCCGTTTCCGACTTTCGATCAGGGTAACGTCGCGCCGGGCCCCGACCAGATGCGTGGCCAGCGCAAGACCGGACAATCCCGCGCCCACGATAAGAATACTGTTCTCCGGCATGCTCTCTCCGGGGGTTTATCAGCCTCTGACATGCCCGCGACGCAACGAAATTGCCACCACTGCCTTGCCCCGCCCGGCCACATGCCCGACCCTGCGCCGACCGATGCAGGGAGGCACCGATGACCCTATACCCCAATCTTCTCGCGCCACTGGACCTTGGTCATGTGACCTTGAAGAACCGCGTATTGATGGGCTCGATGCATACCAATCTGGAGGAGACGAAGGACTGGAACCGGGTGGCGGAGTTCTATGCGACACGCGCGCGCGGCGGCGTGTCGCTGATGGTCACCGGCGGCATGGCCCCAAACCGCGAAGGGGGCGTGTTTCCAGGTGCTGCGGGTCTGTTCAACGACACCGATATCGCAAATCACCGTATCGTTACCGACCGCGTGCATGACGCGGGCGGCCTGATCGCGATGCAGATCCTGCACGCGGGGCGTTATGCCTACGGTCCCGAGTGCGTCGGCGCGTCAGCCATCAAATCCCCGATCTCTCCCTTCCCGCCCAAGGCGCTGGACGAGGACGGCATCGAAAAGCAGATACAGGATTTCGTCACCGCCACCCTGCGCGCCCGCGAGGCCGGATATGACGGCGTCGAAATCATGGGGTCCGAAGGGTATTTCCTGAACCAGTTCCTCGTGACGCATACAAACAACCGCACAGACCGCTGGGGCGGATCTTACGAAAACCGGATGCGCCTGCCGGTCGAAGTCGTGCGCCGGTGTCGTGACGCAATCGGCCCGGATTTCATCATCATCTACCGCATCTCGATGATCGACCTGATCCCCAACGGGTCCACCCACGCCGAAGTCGTGCAACTGGCCCGGGCGGTCGAGGCGGCGGGCGCGACGATGCTCAACACCGGCATCGGCTGGCACGAGGCACGCATCCCGACCATCGCCACCTCCGTGCCGCGCGCGGCGTTTTCCTGGGTCACAAGGAAGCTGATGGGCAAGGTCGGCATCCCTCTGATCACGTCGAACCGCATCAACACGCCCGACGTCGCCGAAGACGTGCTGGCCACCGGCTGCGCCGACATGGTGTCGATGGCGCGTCCGTTTCTGGCCGACCCGGATTTCGTCGCCAAGGCGGCGGCGGGTAAATCAGCGCAGATCGCGCCCTGCATCGCCTGCAACCAGGCCTGCCTCGACCACACGTTCCAGGGCAAAATCAGCACCTGTCTGGTGAACCCCCGTGCCTGTCACGAGACCGAGCTGGTGGTGACCCCCACCGCCACGCCCAAGACCATCGCCATCGTGGGCGCGGGGCCTGCGGGCCTGTCGACCGCGATTACTGCGGCGGAGCGTGGCCACACCGTTACCCTCTTCGACCGGGCCGACCGGGTGGGCGGGCAACTCAACATGGCAAAGGTCGTGCCCGGCAAGGAGGAGTTCATCGGCTTCGTCGAATGGTACGAAACCATGCTGGACACCCTCGCCATCGACGTCCGGCTGAATACCGAAGTCACCGCCGACATGCTGGCCGGTTTCGACGAAGTCATCATCGCCACCGGCGTCGTGCCCCGCGATCCGGGCATTCCGGGGCAGGACGACGCGAAAGTCGTCAGCTATATCGACGTGCTGCGGGGCGGGGCCAGGGTGGGCGAAAAGGTCGCCGTGATCGGCGCGGGCGGCATCGGCTTCGACGTGTCCGACTTTCTGGTCCACGACGGTCATTCCGCAACGGAAAACCTGCCCGAATGGCTGACCGACTGGGGCGTCACCGACCCGGCCGAACATCGCGGCGGACTGTCGCCCGAAGGTCCGCAACCCTCGCCCCCGGCGCGTCGGGTCACGCTGTTGCAGCGCAAGGCCGAGGCTCCGGGCAAGCGGTTGGGCAAGACGACCGGCTGGATTCATCGCATGGGTCTGCGGATGAAGAACGTGAAAATGCTGGGCGGCATGAATTACGAACGCGTCACCGACGAGGGCCTGATGATCAGCCACGGCGAAGCGCGGGAAAATCCGACCGTCATCGAAGCCGACACGATTGTCCTGTGTGCGGGCCAGTTGCCCGACCGGAGGCTGGCGGATGCGCTGGAGGCGCAGGGCGTCAACTGTCATATCATCGGCGGCGCCGACGTGGCCGTCGAGCTGGACGCCAAGCGCGCCATTGATCAGGGGACGCGTCTGGCGGCGACGCTCTGAAGCGCTCCGCCGAATTTCCATCCCGCCGGTCCTGATGACCATTAGGCCGGAATGATGCCGCCGCCCGAAGGCGACGGCGGAGCCTGTCTGAAACCCCGCAGGCGGGTGACAGGATCAAGGCAAGGTTCAGGCCAGTGCCGCTACCAGTTGTTCGCCGACCTTCTCGGCCGACTGCGGGTTCTGGCCGGTGACCAAACGCCCGTCGGTGACGGCGAACGCGGCCCAGTCGTCCTTGCCCTCGAACTTGCCGCCCAATTCACGCAGGCGCGACTCCAGCAGATACGGAACCTGATCCGTCAGGCCGACCGTATTTTCCTCGCTATCGGTAAAGCCGTTGACCCGCAGGCCCGCGACCAGAGGTGTGCCGTCCGGCTTCGTTGCACCCAGCAAACCGGCCGGCCCGTGGCAGACCGCGCCGACAACGCCGTCCTTGGCATAAATGCCGCTGACCAGACGCGCGATGTCGTCATTCTTGGCAAAATCCCACATCGTGCCGTGCCCGCCGGGCAGGAAAACCGCATCGTAATCCGCAACGTCCAGCGTCGCGACGGCGGGTGTGTTCTCAAGCTTGGCGCTGGCCGTCGCGTCATCGAGAAAGCGCGTCACCGGGGCGGGCCGCTTGGCCGGATCGTCGTCCAGGGAGTTCGGGTCGATCGGGGGCTTGCCGCCCTTGACGGACGCGATGGTGATGTCGTGCCCGGCGTCGGTCAACGCCCAGTAGGGGGCAGCCATCTCGTCGATGTAAAAACCGGTGGGGTTGCCCGTGTCGCCCAGTTTGTCGTGCGATGTCAGGATGAAAAGAACATTGGCCATGAAAGCCTCCTGTAGCGTGTGTGTGCCTCAACGCTCAGATAGGTCTTCGGGTCCGTTTTCCCAAACGGAAGGAACCGACAGCGGGTATCGGTCAGGCGAATGCGTCCCCCGCCCTGCGGCGCGGCGAAGGACGACCCGCAGGTCAGTTCGACAACCCGCGCCGCTGCATTTCAAGCGGAATGTTGAACAGGCTGCTCCCCAGCGACGCGCCCGTCTGCATGTCACCCAGGATGACTGTCGTCTGCGATCCGCCATCGTCGGTGATGACCCATTGGCGCAGGGTGACGGGGTTCGGCGTGAAGATCAGCTGGATATTGCCGTATTCGGGATTCGCCGGGTCCTGCAACGTCACGGCGGTCTGTGTGCTGTCGCCGCCGTGCGCGACAACCATGCCCGACCGCCCGAAATTTACATTGTCGGCCAGGATCAGGCTCAGCGGTGTCTGGCTCAGAGGGTATTGCTCGGGCGGTGTGTTGGACACCGGGTCGAAGATCGCGACCTGTCCACCGCCCGCGATGACCAGACCCTTGTTGGGCGCATCATAGTCGAACCGCGCACGCCCCGGCCGCCGGATCGACAGATCCCCGGTCGAGATCGAACCGTCGCCGTTTATCTGCGTGAAGGCCGATTTCGCGGTTGTGAAACTGTTCAGGTAACCGCTGATCTGGTTCACAGGAATTTCCGCCCAAGCGGGCAGGGCAAGCGAAGCGAGCGTGGCGGCAAGAGCAAGGAGGCGCATGTGCGGGTCTTTCGGTCGTTGGTGTATGATCGGACTGACTGAACATATAGGTATCCGCTAACCGAAATCCCGCCGATATCCGATGACGCCCGCTCGATATTCGGATCGCCTATGGCAAAAGTCCGCCGGATCGAAGGGGTTCACCCTGCGCAAATCGGGTATGACGCAGGTAATACCGCTGTAATACGCCTGTCTTACGCCCGGTTTGCCCCGTATCAGGCGTTCGGATCGGGCAGCAGGATATCGCGTTTGCCAACATGGTTGGCCGCCGTGACCGCGCCATTGTCCTCCATCTGCTCCACCAGACGCGCGGCCTTGTTGTAGCCGATGCCGAGTTTGCGCTGAATATACGACGTCGAGCACTTGCGATCCCGTGCGACGATGCCGATCGCCTGATCATACAGCGCATCTTCGTTGCCCGTATTGCCGCCCGTCAGGCCCAGCACCGCATCGATATCCGATGCCGCCCCGTCCTCGGGGCCATCCAGCACGCTGGACGCATAGTCGGGAGGTCCGAAGCTTTTGAGATGGTTGACGATTTCCTCGACTTCTTCGTCGGAACAGAAGGGGCCGTGGATACGTGTGATCTTGGACCCGCCCGCCATGTAGAGCATGTCGCCCATGCCCAGAAGCTGTTCGGCGCCCATTTCGCCGAGGATGGTGCGCGAGTCGATCTTGGACGTCACGTGGAAGGAAATCCGTGTCGGGAAGTTCGCCTTGATTGTGCCGGTAATGACGTCGACCGAAGGGCGCTGCGTGGCCATCACAAGGTGAATGCCCGATGCCCGCGCCATCTGCGCAAGCCGTTGGATACAAGCTTCGATTTCCTTGCCGGCGACCATCATCAGGTCCGCCATCTCGTCGACGATGACGACGATATATGGCAGCTTCTCGGGCACCGTTTCCTCGGTTTCGAAGATCGGCTCGCCCGTATTGTCGTCGAAGCCTGTCTGCACGGTCCGGCTGAACATCTCGCCCTTGTCGAGCGCATCTTTCACGCGCCCGTTGTAGCCCTCGATATTACGAACGCCCATCTTCGACATCTTGCGATAGCGCTCCTCCATCTCGCCCACGGTCCACTTCAGGGCGACCACCGCCTTTTTCGGGTCGGTGACGACAGGCGACAGCAGATGCGGAATGCCGTCATAGACCGACAGTTCCAGCATCTTGGGGTCAATCATGATCATCCGGCAGTCTTCCGGCGGCAGCTTGTAGAGCAGCGACAGGATCATCGTGTTGATGGCGACGGACTTGCCAGATCCCGTGGTGCCCGCGATCAGAAGGTGGGGCATCTTGGCAAGGTTGGCGACGATCGGCGCGCCGCCGATATCCTTGCCCAGTGCCAGCGGCAGGGCCATGGATGAATCGCCGAAGTCGCGGGCTGACAGGATCTCGCGCAGGACGACCTTCTCGCGGCGCTCGTTGGGCAGTTCGATGCCGATGACGGTGCGGCCGGGCACGGTCGAGACACGCGCCGACAGGGCCGACATCGACCGCGCGATGTCGTCGGCCAGCCCGATCACGCGGGACGCTTTGAGACCCGCCGCAGGTTCCAGTTCATACATCGTGACCACGGGTCCTGGGCGCACCGACACGATTTCACCCTTGACGCCGTAGTCATCCAGGACCGTCTCCAGCATGCGGGCATTTTCTTCCAGCGCCTCGTCCGACAGATGATGGCGTTCTACCGTGGACGGGTCCGCCAACAGGTTCAGCGGAGGCATTTCGTAGGCTGCGGCCTTTTCCTCGAATTGCAGGGCAGGCTGTGCTTCGGCGCGGGCCTGCCTGGACGGCGACGCGGGCCTGGCGGGGGCCTGCACTACCGTCCGAGACGGAACCTGCCGGGCCGATATGTTGGTCGATTGCTGCACGGTCGCTTCGATCAGCGCATCTTCGGACAGATCCGGTGCTTGCGTGAAATAATCTCCTCCGATCGCCGAGGGCTGCGCGGGCGCCGCTCCGGTCAATGTCGGTTCGACCCGCTTGCCACCCTCCGGCGACTGGCCGCGCGCGGCAAGTGCATGGCCGGAGTTCAGGGCCTGCGAAATGTTAGCGCGGCGCACACGGGTGCGGACGGCATTGGCGATGCGGGCACGGACGCGGTCGTCCTCGGGGCCGTCGTCCTGGCCGATATCATCGTCGCCGTCGTCCATCGGGTCGGCCATGGTGCGCTGTGGCAACCACGACATCAGGCTGCGACGGGGCGCAGGAGCGACATCATCATAGACATCTTCGTCTTCATATCCGGTCTCCGCGCGGGCGGCGCGGGCCTGGCGCAGGGCAGTTGCCCCTTTGAGGGTGCCGACGGCGGCCCCGCGCGCGGCGGTGCCCGTGATGATCTTGATCAGATGGATCGCGTTGCCCAGACCGTTGAGGAAAAATATACCCGCCTTCGTGATATCTTCCCGTGTGCAGCCCAGCACCCAGGCGCCGGACACAAGGGACCCGGCGGCTAGGATCAGCGACAGCACCTTCAACCCGATACTGGCCGTGATTGGCAGGACCGACAGCAGCGCACCCAATGCCGTATCGCCGAACAAGCCTCCCAATCCGAAATCATGTGTCCACCCCGGCCCCGGCACCAGCGATGCACTGTAGAGCGACAGGATCGGAACCCAGCCCATGACAAACAACCCGCGCGGCAACGCACGTTCCGACCCGGCGTGCAGGGCAAAGCGCAGGCCCCAGACGATCAGACCGCCTGACAGGCCTAGCGCGCCATACCCAAGGATCAGGTAGAGCGGGGCCGCCAGCGACGCCCCGAACACGCCCAGCCAGTTGCGCGGCGGTGCGTCGGTCGCGGCCAGCCAGTTCGGATCTTCCGGGTTATAGGTCAGCAGAATCACCGCCAACAGCACTCCAAACAGCACCATCAGAACGCCCAGCCCCTCGCGTCCGCGCCGCGCCAGCGTGATCTGCATGTTCTGGTCCAGAAGAGGGTCGCGTTGCCGCACCTGATACGCCATGGGGCCTCCTTAACCGTAAAGACAGTCGCGCAGCCGGGTCAGGCCGTCGATCGTCTCGTCCAGCGGGCCGACAAGGGCCGCGCGAATGAATGATGTGCCGGGGTTTCCGGCAGGTGTGTCACGGGCCAGATAGGCACCCGGCAGGACCTTGACGCCCGTCCCGGCCCACAATTTCAGCGTGGCCTGCTCGCCATCGTCAACAGGCAGCCACAGGAAGAACCCGGCGTCGGGGATATCCATGCCGGGCAGGATCGCCTTGGCCGCCTCGAACTTGGCGGCATACAACGTGCGGTTTTCCTCGACGTGCTCTTCTTCCGACCATGCCCGCGCGGCGGCCATCTGCAAGGGCAGGGGCAGGGGCGCACCGGCATAGGTGCGAAGCTGTTTCATCCGGGCGATATTCTTCGGCCCCGATACCGCGAAGCCCGACCGCAACCCGGCCAGGTTCGACCGCTTGGACAGCGAGTGGAACGCCACGACCCGTTCCGGATCGGCCCCGGTGATGCGGACCGCTTCCAGAATGCCGACAGGCGGCTGACCGCGATAGATTTCGGCATAGCATTCGTCGGCGAAGATCATGAAATCGTGTTTGTCCGCCAGACGCAGCAGGTTCGACCAGTATTCCAGCGAAGCGGTTGCCCCCTGCGGGTTCGCGGGCGAACAGATGTAGACCACGGCCGTCCGGTCCAGCAGGCCTGCGTCCAGTGCGTCATAATCGGGAAGATGGCCGGTTTCCGCTGTGGCGTTGATGTAAACCGGCTCCGCGCCGACCGACAAGGACGCTACAGCGTAGACCTGATAGAATGGATTCGGCGTCAGGATCGCAGGGGTCAGGCCGTTCTTTGTTTCGGGACACAGCGCCATCGCGGCATTGTACAACCCTTCGCGCGTGCCGTTCAGGGCAAGAATTTCGCGTTCCGGATCAGCTTTATATCCATATCGCCGTTTCAGCCACGACGCGCAGGCCGACAATAATTCGGGCGCGCCGTCGTTTGGCGGATAAGACATGAACAACGGAGCATATTCGGCAATGACCTCGCCCACGAAGGCGGGCGGCGCATGGCGCGGGTCGCCGATGGTCATTTGAACAGGGGCATTGCTGCCGGGCGACAGGTCGCCAAGCAACGTCCGCAAGCGCGGAAACGCATATTCGGGCAGTTCGGAGAACCGCTGCGGATAATTCATGCCTGTAGCCTCGTGACGGATGCTCTGACGGCCCCGTTTGAATCAGGATAGCAAAGGGATGCGTCCAGGGTCCAACGAAAACCAATCGCGGTGTCTCGGGTGTGGCATTCGAGCCAGCGCAAAGGTCCGCGTCAGGCGAGGGCCGCCTCCATTGCCGCACCCAGACGCAGCAGGCGCTCCTCCTGCATCGGGGGGCATAGCGCCATGACCCCGCACATCGGAACGCCGGTCGGCAAGGTCAGGCCACACAGGCCCAGCATATTGCCAACGCGCGTGTTTCGAAGGGCCATCAGGTTTTCGGCGACGTAGTAGTCTTCGTCTGTCAACAGACGCTCGCGGTCGGGGGGCAGGATCGCGGCGGTCGGCAGGATCACGGCGTCGTACCCGGCGGTCGCAGTCAGATATTCGGCTTCGGCGGCCTGCCGCTTGCGCCGGGCGTCCAGCACATCGGCGGCGGCCACATCGCGCCCTTGCCGGAACCGTTCGAGGATTCGGTCGAACATCAGATGCGGGCTGGCCTCGATCACGTCGCGCCAGATGGCATAGCCTTCGGGCGCGAACAGCAATGGCGTCAGGTCCATGGCTTTGCCGACAGCCGCGATTTCGGCCCGTTCGATAATCGCTCCGGCTGCTTTGAAACGTTCGACCGCATGCTTGAAGGCAGCGCGGGGCGCATCGCGGCTGGTGTCGGCATAATCCGCCAGCACCAGCAGGCGTTTGCCCACCAGCGTCGCACCGTTCAGGTCGGCGGCAACTCCGCCCTCGATCAGCGCCAATGCCAGCGCCGCGTCCTCGACTGTGCGGGCCAGCGGGCCGATGGTGTCCATCGATTCGACCAGCGGCACCGCGCCCTTGACCGGCACGCGCCCCAATGTGGTCTTCAGGCCGACCAGATCGTTCCAAGCAGCCGGATTGCGCACCGATCCGCCGGTGTCCGACCCGATCGCGACGGAGGCCAGACCGAAGGCTACCGAAGTGGCGGCCCCGGATGACGATCCGCCGGGCACCAATGCGGCATCGTGCCGGTTCGGCGGCGTCGCGGTGACCGGGTTCAGGCCCAGACCGGAGAAGGCCAGTTCGCTCATGTGGGTTTTGCCAAGGCACACGGCGCCACCATGCGTCGCATTGGCCAGTACCACCGCATCGTCCTGCGGAACACGTCCCTTCAGAAGTGCAGTCCCGGCTTCAGTTGCCGTGCCAGCGCTGTCGAACAGGTCCTTCCAACTGATCGGGACACCGTCCAGGGGGCCGCGCCGTAACCCGTTGCGCGCGCGCGTCGCGGCGGCCCCAGCCTCGGCCCGCGCGCGGTCTTCGGTCAGGCGGGCATAGATCGTGTCGCGGTTCGTGTCGCCCGCGATGGCGGTCATATAGGCGTCGCAGAGCGCCTCGGGGTCAATGTCACCCGACGCGATGCCGCGCCCCAAATCGGCGGCGCTTGCCCACAACCAGTCCTGCATTTCTGTCTCCGTCATATCGTCGCGGATCACGCTAAAGACGTGGTCCGGGTTGGACAATGGCGCCTGACTGATCATATCTGAAACCATGAACGCAGATGCCCTTATCGTGGGCGGCGGGCTGACCGGCCCCCTGACCGCGCTTGCCCTGTCCCGTGCCGGGATCACCAGTCTCGTGCTGGACGCCCGACCCCGTGCAGATTTTGACGACGCCGCTTTCGATGGGCGGTCCTATGCGATGGCGCTGGGATCGGTGCGGTTGATGCGAAACCTTGGCTTGTGGGACGGGCTTGCCGCCGACGCTCAACCCATCATCGGCATCCGGGCCAGTGACGGCCGCGCGGGCGAAGGCGCGTCGCCGCTGCATCTGGCGTTCGACGCGGCCGAAATTGGCGAGCCGTTCATGGGTCAGATGGTCGAGGACCGGCACCTTCGCCCCGCCCTTCTGGCTGCCTGCGACGCTGATCCGCGGGTCGAGATGCGTTTTGGTGTGACTGTCACGGACCAGACTGCCGAAGGCGCGACTGTCCGGGTGCAGGCGGATGAGCCGCTGACCGGACGTATCCTGCTGGGGTGTGACGGACGGATTGGCGGCACGGCGAAACGTGCGGGCATCGGGCGAACGGGTAAGGGGTATGGTCAGACGGCGCTGGTTTGCGCGGTCGAACATGACCTGCCGCATGGTGGTATCGCGCATCAGTTCTTCATGCCGCCCGGCCCACTGGCGATTTTACCGCTGACCGGCAATCGCTCCAGCGTCGTCTGGACTGAAACCGATGCCAATGCCTCCGATCTGAACGCGCTGCCCGATGCTGAATATCTCGACATCCTGCGGCCCCGTTTCGGCAGCTTTCTTGGCGATCTGCGTCTGGCCGGGGGGCGGTATACCTATCCACTGGCGCTGAGTCTGGCCAATTCCTTCACTGCCGATCGCGTGGCGCTGGTGGGCGACGCGGCCCATGGCATCCATCCGATCGCGGGGCAGGGCCTGAACCTTGGCATCAGGGACGTCGCCGCTTTGGCCGATGTACTGGGCCGCGCGCGCGCGCGTGGCGAAGACATAGGTGCAGCAGATGTCCTGGCGCGATATCAGCGGTGGAGGCGGTTCGATACGTCGATGATGGGGTTTGCTACGGACGCGGTGAACCGGCTGTTTTCGAACGATAATCCGATCCTGCGGCTGGGTCGCGATCTTGGCATGGGGGCGATTTCCGCGATGCCCCCGGTGCGCCGACGGTTCATCCGCGAAGCGGCGGGGATCAGCGGCGATTTGCCCGAGTTGATGCAGGGCTGAACCGGCGCGTCCATCAAATCGCATCAATCCAGAACCCGTGCCTCGTCCACCAGCATGATCGGAATGCCGCCGCGGATCGGGTAAGCCAGCCGCGCGGATTTCGACACCAGTTCCTGCGCATCGGCATCATATGTCAGCGGACCTTGCGTCTGCGGGCAGACCAGCGCCTCCAGCATACGGCGGTCGTGGGTCGGGGCTGTCGGGGTCATTGCAGGATCTCCTCGCCCGCGCCGCCACCGCGCAGTGCGAACTCCATCAGCGTCACGACCGTTTCACGACGTGTGGCCAGAGATGGGGCTTCCAGAAGGGCTTGCTTCTCCTCCTGTTCGAACGGGCAAAGCATGGACAGGGAATTTATCAAAAGCTCCTCGTCCGCATCTTTCAGACTGTCCCAATCGGTCGATAGATCCTGCGCCTCGAAATAGCGATGCAGCAGTTTCAGAAATTGTGGGCGGTCGAACTTCTGGTCTACCTCGGGCTTGCCAAGATCGCGCTCGAATCCGTCCCAGCTGACGTCGGCCTGAAGGTAGGGCTGGAAGCCGCTGACTTCGCGCATGATGCGATAGCGGGACACCCCCGCCAGCGTGATCATATAGCGCCGGTCTTCGGTTTCGGACATTTGCGTCAGGCGTCCGGCGCATCCTATCGACTGCAATTCTCGACCATCCCCGGACTTCTGGGCACGGGGCTGGACCATGCCGATCAGGCGATGTTCGGTCTTGAGGCAATCGTCGATCATCTGAAGATACCGCGGCTCGAAAATGTGCAGTGGCAAGCGCGACCGGGGCAGCATCAGGGCACCGGGCAAGGGAAAGACGGGAATCGTCCGTGGCAGGTCCGAGGTGCGATACAACATCATCATCAGATAGGGCGCAGGGTGACTGTGAAAACCCTCACGCGAAGATCATCGACGACAAGCGACGGCGTCCCTTCAGGACCATGGGATCGGTCGGCTTGAGCGCATCGAAAATCGTGAAAAGCTGCGTCCGCGCGGCACCATCGTTCCACTCTCGATCACGACGGAACAAGTCCAGCAATTGGTCGATGGCAGCCTCGGTCTCGTCACTGGCGAGCAGGGCCGCAGCCAGATCGAAACGCGCCTGGTGATCGTCGGGATCGGCTTCGACCGCTGCCGTCAGTTCCGCGACGGGACCTGCATTCGTAGCCTGACGGGCCAGAACCAGTTGCGCCCGCGCCGCTTCCACTTCGGCGGATGCGGCGATGGCGGCAGGGGCGTCGTCAATCAGCACTTCGGCCTGATCCAGTTCGCCCAAGGCCAGATGCGCCCGGATCAGACCACCATAGGCTGCGACATTCTCGGGCTCCTCGCCCAGAACGGCGGCAAAGGTCTGGGCCGCGTCGACGGCCTCGCCATTTTCGAGCATTTCTTCTGCGGCGGTGACCGCCTCGGCCAGACCATCGTCTTCCGCGCCACCGCCCAACGCCGCCGTGCGTTTGACGAACTCGGCGACTTCGTTGGCAGAAACTGCACCCTGGAAGCCGTCGACAGGTTTGCCCTGCCAAAAGGCATAGACTGTCGGGATCGACTGGATTTGCAGTTGCGCCGCGATCTGCTGGTTCCGATCGACATCGACCTTGGCCATTTTGACCGCACCCTTTGCGGCGGTAACGGCCTGTTCAAGTTGCGGGCCCAGCGTCTTGCACGGACCGCACCATGGCGCCCAGAAATCCACGATGACCGGCGTTGTCATCGAGGCTTCCACGACTTCTGCCATGAAGGTTGTTTCTTCCACGTCGCGGATCAGGTCGGTGGGGGCATCGGTCTTTTGCGGCTGGCCGAATTCGAGCATGGGGCGCACTCCTCAGGTTTAATGGCTATATGCGCGGTGTGGCGCACCTTTCCAAGGTCTAGAGGTCGAAGGTCGCCAACACCGGTGCATGGTCTGACGGCTGAGTCCACCCGCGGACGTCGCGCAGAATACGGGATGAATGCGCGGCATTGCTGATATCGGGCGTGGCCCAGACATGATCCAGCCGCCGTCCCTTGTCCGCCGCATCCCAGTCAGATGCTCGATAGGACCACCAGCTGTAGAGGTTGCCATCGGGAATGTCGGCGCGGGTGACGTCGACCCAGTTGCCTGCGTCCTGCGCCTGGGCCAGAGCCTCTACTTCGATGGGGGTGTGGCTGACTATTTTCAGCAGTTTCTTATGATCCCAGACGTCGTCTTCGCGCGGGGCGATGTTCAGATCACCCACCAGAATCGACTTTTGCGGGACAGCGCTGTGAAAGGCGTCGCGCATATCCGACAGGTAATCCAGCTTCTGCCCGAACTTCTCGTTGATGAGACGGTCCGGCTTGTCACCGCCCGCAGGGACATAGAAATTGTGGATCGCTACGCCGTTTTCCAGTCGCCCGGCGATGTGCCGCGCGTGGCCCAGATTCGCATGATCTTCCGCGCCCGCTTCCTTGATCGGCAGCTTCGACAGGATCGCTACGCCGTTGTAGCCCTTCTGCCCGCGCGCAACCATGTGGCGATAACCCAGCGCCGTGAACGCCTCGCGCGGGATCTTTTCGACCGGACTTTTGCATTCCTGCAGGCACAGGATATCGGGTTGGTAATCAGACAGAAACCGCAGGACGAGAGGTTCGCGAAGGCGAACCGAATTGATGTTCCAGGTGGCAAGGGTGAAGGGCATTACGGTGTCCTTTGGCTGAATATTACGGTTATGCCGGGCGGCAAGCCAAGGGACCACCCCCGGATCGTGTGTTTGCAAACCGGCTTTTATTACGGTTTTTCCCGCAATTCTCACGTGTCGGCGAGGCCGGGACCGGGCAAACGCCGAAGACGAATGACCCCCTGACATCGGGCGCCTTCCGTCCCGGAGCGCATCCGGTTAGACGCGACGCATCCCCTGTCCCCGCTTGCTCACAGCATCACCCCCCGTCGGGTCGCCCGCGATGGCGATTGCAGCGCTCTGTGGGGTTGCCTTCCTGCTCGGCTCGGCCGAAGTGCTGCGCGACAACGCGGCCCAGACCGTATTGCCGGCAGTGATCGCACGAGAAGACCTGGAATCCGCCAATGGTCAGATGTGGTCGATCGAGACAGTCGCGGGACATTTCATTGGTCCGCCCTTGGCCGGTGTGCTGATCGCCCTGGGTTCTGGGTCTGGGGTCGGTGGGATATGGCCTGCTTCTGACGGCGGAGGCGTTCGGCGGCGTGACCGGGGGTATTGTGGCGCCGCGTCTGGCCCGGTGGTTGGGCGGAACAGTCAGTCTGCGACCCAAAAGAAACCCGGGCATAAAGCCCGGGCGAGTCCAACAGGGAGGTTGCATCTGAAATCCCGCAGATGCGCCGGTATCTCTAAATCTTAATGCCTACTCAAAGTTAACGTAAGGTTAATTTCCCAATTGGAAACAGTCCGCAACTTCCTGTGGCATCCCCATCACGCCATAAGCCTGTATCCGCCGCTTTCCGTCACCAGCAAACGGGCATTTGAGGGATCGGGCTCGATCTTCTGACGCAGGCGATAGATATGCGTCTCCAGCGTGTGGGTCGTGACGCCAGCATTGTATCCCCAGACCTCATGCAGCAGCACGTCGCGCGCCACCGTGCCGTCGCCGGCGCGATACAGGAACTTGAGTATATTGGTTTCCTTCTCGGTCAGACGAATCTTCTTCTCGTCCTCGGTCAGGAGCAGTTTCATCGACGGCTTGAAGGTATACGGGCCAAGCGTGAATACGGCATCTTCGGATTGTTCGTGTGTCCGAAGTTGCGCGCGGATGCGGGCCAGAAGGACGGGAAACTTGAACGGCTTGGCAATATAGTCGTTCGCGCCCGCATCCAGACCCAGAATGGTGTCGGCATCGGTATCATGCCCGGTCAGCATGACGACCGGACACTTGATGCCCTGCTTTCGCATCAACCGGCACAATTCGCGCCCGTCGGCGTCGGGCAGACCCACGTCCAGCACAATCAGATCGTAGAGCTGTTCCTTGGCGCGGGCCATGCCCGTCGCCCCCGAATCCGCCTCGAACACGTCGAAGTCTTCGGTCATCACCAGTTGTTCCGCCAGCGCGTCGCGCAGATCGTCATCGTCGTCGACCAGCAGGATTTTCTTCAGATTGGCCATCGGTGCCTCCGTCATTCCGTTGCGTCATTGGTGCCTGCGGATTGCGCCGCAGGGAAGTCCGGCCTGCACGTCTCACGCCGACGTGTCGCCAACGGGCGAAATGTTTCATATGTGCAAAAGGACCGGCGATCAGCCGACCCAATTGTTACAGGAACTCACGCGCGATGCTCTCGCCCACACCGTCCGAAATTCTCGCCCGTGCCCGCGCCGACCTGCGAACCGGCCTGCCGGTGGCCATCGGCGGTGTGCTTCTGGCTTCGGTCGAAACTGTATCGACCGAACGTCTGGCGGCAATGCGGGCGGCGGGCGAATTGATACTGACGATCTCGGGGCGTCGGGCCGAAACATTGAAGGCGCGCGCCTACGATGGCGATGTCGCACGCGTGGCGGTGCCCGAGGAGGCCGACGCCGCGTGGCTGCGGGCCGTCGCCGATCCGGCGAACGACCTGCGATCACCGATGAAAGGCCCCTTGCGCACCCTGCGCGATGGCGACCCGGTGCCATGGCGGGCGGGGGTGACGCTGGCCAAGGCCGCGCATCTGCTGCCCGCCGTGGTGGGAATCGTCGCACCACCGCCACCGGGCATTACGCAAGTGCCGCCGGATGTCACGCTGACCGCGACAATGACCGAAGTCGCCGCCGCGCGCGTTCCGCTTGCCATCGAACGGGCCAGCCGGGTCCATGTCTTCCGTGAAGGTAGTGGCGGCGAAGAACATTACGCCGTCGAGATTGGCAGGGTCGACCGGTCCGCCCCGGTCCTGGTCCGGTTGCATTCCGCGTGTTTCACGGGCGATGTCCTGGGGTCGGTCAAATGCGATTGCGGTCCGCAACTGCACGCTGCGATGGACGCAATGGCGGCGGCGGGCGGCGGCGTCCTGCTCTATCTCAATCAGGAAGGACGGGGCATCGGGCTGGCCAACAAGATGCGCGCCTACGATCTGCAGGACCAGGGGTTCGATACCGTCGAAGCCAATCACCGTCTGGGATTCGAGGATGACGAACGGGATTTCCGGCTGGGGGCAGGCTTGCTCAAGCGGATGGGCATCGGGTCGGTGCGGCTGATGACGAACAATCCGCGCAAGCTGGCGATGATGATGGCGCAGGATGTCGATGTCGCGGAGCGGGTTCCACTGCACGTCGGGCGAACACCGGAAAACGCAGGCTATCTGGATGTGAAGCGCGCGAAGTCGGGGCATCTGGAGTGATGCGGCCGGCACGGGCCTCCGGCGGGAATATTTCGGGAGCAACGACCGGCGACCTGGTGCTGGGGCCGACGGGCGTGCATTTTCTCGGGCGACGGTTTCCCTGCACCATCGGGCGTGGCGGCGTTGTCGCCGACAAGCGCGAGGGGGATGGCGGCACGCCCGTCGGGGCGCATGAGATCATCGGCGTGCTGTATCGACCCGACCGGATGACGCCCCCGGTGCCATGGGCCAGGCCCATCGGCCCGCGCGACCTGTGGTGCGATGATCCGGCGCAGCCTGAATATAACCACAGGGTCCGTGCGCCCTTTGGCGCGTCTGCCGAGGCGCTTCGCCGGGCCGACCCCCTGTATGATCTGGTGATCCTGACGGATTGGAACTGGCCCGTCGCCCGTCCGGGGCGCGGATCGGCCATATTCCTGCATCGCTGGCGCAGGCCGGGCTATCCGACCGAGGGCTGCGTCGCCTTCGACCCCGCGCACCTGCGCTGGATCGCTGCGCGCCTCACGCCCCGGACCCGGCTGATCGTGCGCTAGCCCGCGACCCGCGCGCCAAAGATCGCCGACCCCACCCGCACATGCGTCGCGCCCAGCGCAATCGCCTGTTCGAAGTCGGCGGACATGCCCATCGACAGACCCGACAGGCCGTTGCGCGCCGCGATTTTGGCCAGCAGCGCGAAATGCAGCGACGGGGTTTCGTCGGCAGGCGGGATGCACATCAGGCCCAGCACCGGCAGGTCGAGGCCGCGCACCTCGCGGATGAAGGCGTCGGCCTCTGACGGGGACACGCCCGCTTTCTGGTCTTCCTCGCCGGTGTTGACTTGCAGGAACAGGCCGGGACACCGCCCCATCTCTTGCGCCATGTCGGCGATGCGGCGGGCCAGTTTGATGCGGTCGATGGAGTGGATCGTGTCGAACAATTCCATCGCCGGGCGCACCTTGTTCGATTGCAGCGGTCCCAGCAGATGCAGTTCGACCCCGCCATAGGCGTCTTTCCACGCGGGCCATTTGCCCTGCGCTTCCTGCACCCGGTTCTCGCCAAAGATACGGTGCCCGGCGTCCAGCACGGCCTCGACCCGTTCGGGGGGCTGCACCTTGCTGACGGCGATCAGCGAGACTTCGGCGGGGGAGCGGTCGGCACGGGCGCAGGCGGCGCGGATGCGGGCGATGATCTCGGGCAGGGACATGGGGGTCAGGCTTTCGGCTTGGATGACCCATGTGCCAAAAAGAAAAGAGCGGGCGCAAGGCCCGCTCTCTCCTGTAACCCTGATCCGGTTGGATCAGAAGTTCATGCGAACGCCGAAGGAAGCGCGGTCGAAGTCGGTATCGACGCCAGCGGCATCGGTAATGGTGCTGTCGCTGTAACCGAACTGAACCGAAGCGCCGCCACCCAGGTCGTAACCGACCGTCAGGCCGTAGCCGTCGGATTCGATACCGGAGTCATGATCATACTTGCCGTAGTTCAGGCTGGCCGAGATGGCACCCGTGGTATAGCCGATGCCGACGCCGATCTGGTCGGTGTCTTGACCCGGAGTAATGATGCGGTTTTCGATAATGTTTCCGTCAGCAACTGAGTTGGGGACGTAGTTTTCGAAAGTCATATACGACAGGCCGACGTTGAAACCGGCGATCGAACCGGTGACCGACAGACCAATCGTGTCGAGATCAACCTCATTTCCACTTGTCGTCTCTGTGACCGAAGCGGTCTGGTAACCAAGACCCAGTCCGATTTCGCTGCCGCCCAGATCGAGCTGATACTTGAAACCGATGCCGAACACGTCGTCGCTCAGCGCTTCGTTATAGTTGGTGCCCGCGTCGTCCGCAGTGGCATCATTGAGTTCAGCCGACAGGGCCACGCCGAAGTCGCCGAAGGAATAGTCGTAGCGAAGGATCTGACCGTCATACAGGCCGTCAAGACCGGAGTTGCCGTTGTAACCGCCGTGGACGGTTTCGTCGTCGTTGAGCGAACCGGAGTTGAAGGCAACCTGGGTCAGGGCCCATTCCAGCGCACCGTCGGTGTCACCGGCGGTCAGGGTGCCGAAGGCGCCCGAGAGAAAGATGGTCTCGCCACCCTGCGTGCTGCCACCGAAGGCGCCCGAAGGATCGCCGTCCGACTCGTCCAGGTCGATGCTCGCACCGAAGGTCAGGCCGCCGTCGGTTTCGCCCGACATGGTGAAGGTGACGTCGATGTCGGTGAAGAAGCCGGTTTCACCGTCGACCCTGGTGAAAGTTCCCCCAGCGGTGTTCGTATTCTGGTCGACCGAGTCAGCGTTGAAGATACCCATTTCCGCGTTACCGGAGAGCGTGACTTCGGCCGAGGCGGCGCCCGCGAAGGCGACCAGGGCGGTCGAAGCGAAGAGAACGTTTTTCATTTGTTTTCCCTCGTGTTTCAGATCGTCCCCACCACGAGAATCGCGTTGGGCGTATTCGTCATTTCAACTATCGGGCCGTCCCTCGCAAGAAAGGCACGGTGGATAGCCCGGTTTTCGCAAAATCCATGGTGCTTTCGTGCCACAGTGCTGCCACGGGTGCCCTGATCGTGCCTCAGTCTGCCGGAAGGTGTGGCCCGGTTGCGCCGGGATGCCTTGTTCGGGCGCCCTCAGATGGGTTAGGCAGGTCGCAATCGTAAACGGGACTAACGCACACGGGGGCGGACATGGGCGGCAAGAGGATGCTGCGGGGGATTTCGGTACTGACCGTTCTTTCGCTTCTGGCAGGATGTGGCGGCGCAATCTTCGGGGGTGAAGGCGCCCGCGAAAGTGCCGCGCGACAGGAAAACGGCCGCACCATCGCGCGGGCCAAGCGCAGCAATGCGCTGCAATCTTCGGTGTTCGACCTGTTCAGCAACGCCGACGATCCGAATGTCACGCTGGAGGTGAACCGCTACCTCTGGGCGGCGTCGCTGGATGTGCTGTCGTTCCTGCCGGTGCAGAACGCCGATCCGTTCTCGGGCGTGATCCAGTTCGGCTATGGCACGCCGCCGGGCGGTGGTCGCGCCTATCAGGCGACCGTGCTGATTCAGGACCCGGCGCTGGACGCGCGCAGCCTGAACGTCGCGTTGCGCACGCGGGGCGGGGCGGTCAGCCGCGAAACCCAGCGATCCATCGAAGACGCGATCCTGACCCGTGCCCGCCAGCTTCGCGTTCGCGACAGCGGTCTGTAAATCAGGCACGACAAACTGCAACGATGTGACCGGCGCGTCGGCCCGCGGGCCCCGTGCTGGCCCAGGGGACCGATCCATGACCGCCGAAATATCCGAATACGATACCGCCAGGATCGAGGCGAAGTGGCAGGCCGCCTGGGATCAGGCCGACCTGTTCCGCGCCACCCGCAGCGCCGCCCCCAAGTATTACGTGCTGGAGATGTTCCCCTATCCGTCGGGCCGTATCCACATCGGGCACGTCCGCAACTATACCATGGGCGATGTCATCGCGCGGTATAAGATGTCGTCCGGTTTCAACGTGCTGCACCCGATGGGCTGGGACGCCTTCGGAATGCCCGCCGAGAATGCCGCGATGGCGTCGGGCGGCCATCCGAAGGACTGGACCTACCAGAACATCGACGTGATGCGCGGGCAGATGAAGCCTCTTGGTCTCAGCATCGACTGGTCCCGCGAATTCGCCACCTGCGACCCGGAATACTACGGTCAGCAGCAGGCTCTTTTCCTCGATATGCTGGACGCCGGGTTGGTCTATCGCAAGAACGCCACCGTCAACTGGGACCCGGTCGACATGACCGTCCTGGCCAACGAACAGGTCGAGAACGGACGTGGCTGGCGGTCTGGCGCAGAGGTCGAGCGGCGCGAACTGACGCAATGGTTCTTCAAGATCAGCGACATGGCCGAGGACTTGCTGGACGGGCTGACCAGCCTGAAGGACTGGCCCGAAAAGGTCCGCCTGATGCAGGAAAACTGGATCGGCAAGTCGCGTGGGTTGCAGATGATTTTCCCGATGACGACGCCGGTCCATGGGCAGGATGGCATCGAAGTCTACACCACCCGTCCCGATACCCTGCGCGGCGCGTCCTTCATTGCCATTGCTCCCGAACACCCGCTGGCGAAAGCGCTGGCCGAGGACAACGCGGATCTGGCTGCCTTCGCCGCCGATGTCCGTAAGGGTGGAACGACCGAGGAAGCGCTTGAAAAGGCGGAAAAGCGCGGTTTCGACACCGGGCTGACCGTCGATAACCCGTTGGGCGGCACCCTGCCTGTCTGGATCGCGAACTTCGTCCTGATGGACTATGGCACCGGCGCGATCTTCGGCTGCCCGGCACACGATCAACGCGACCTGGACTTTGCCCGCAAGTACGACCTGCCCGTCATCGACACGTTCGTCGCCGTTCAGGACGGCCACCCCGTCACGACCGAGGCGTTCACTCCGCCCAAGACCGAGGCGGTGCGTTGGCTCGACCATCCGACCGGCCTGGATATTACCACCGGGCAGGCTGCCATCGCTGCGACAATCGACTGGGCCGAGGCCAAAGGACTGGGCACAGGCAAGACCCAATACCGTCTGCGCGACTGGGGCCTGTCGCGGCAACGCTACTGGGGATGCCCGATCCCTGTCGTGCATTGCGACGCCTGCGGTGTCGTCCCCGAAAAGAAGGAAAACCTGCCCGTCGTCCTGCCCGACGACGTCACCTTCGACGTGCCCGGAAACCCGCTGGACCGGCACCTTTCATGGCGCGACACGCCTTGCCCGAACTGCGGCAAACCGGCCCGGCGCGAAACAGACACGATGGATACCTTCGTCGATTCATCGTGGTATTATGCCCGCTTCACCGCGCCCCGCGCCAAAACGCCGACCGATCTGGATGATGCAGCCTACTGGATGAATGTCGACCAATACATTGGCGGCGTTGAACACGCGATTCTGCACCTGCTCTATTCCCGCTTTTTTGCCCGCGCGATGGGCAAGACCGGCCATTTGCCGCAGGGAACTGAAGAGCCGTTCAAGGCTCTGTTCACCCAAGGCATGGTGACGCACGCGATTTTCCAGACCCGCGACGACAAAGGTCGACCGGTCTATCATCTTCCGGAAGACGTTGACCTGGACAGCAAGACCGTCCGAGCCACGGGCGAAACCATCGAAATCATCCCCTCTGCCAAGATGTCCAAGTCCAAGCGCAACGTCGTTGATCCACAGGACATCATCTCCAGCTACGGAGCAGATACGGCCCGCTGGTTCGTCCTGTCCGACTCGCCGCCCGAGCGCGACGTCGAATGGACAGCGTCCGGAGCCGAGGCGACGTTCAAACACCTGCGCCGCGTCCACCGGCTGGCCACCGATATTGCCCGTGCGGATCGTGCTGCGAACGCTGCCGACACCGACCTGGCCCGCGCCACGGCCCGCGCCATCCACGAAGTCACCGAAGGCATCGAAGGCTTCGCCTTCAATAAATCCGTAGCCAAGCTCTACGAATTTACCAACACGCTGCACAAATCCGACGCGGGTGCGCAGGCGCGCCGCGATGCAATGAAGATACTTGCGCAACTGATGGCACCGATGACGCCCCATTTGGCCGAGGAAATCTGGTCGATGATGGGCGGAGAAGGGTTCGTGCTGAACACGCCCTGGCCCAAAGCCGATCCGGGGCTTCTGGTTGAGGATGCGATCCTCCTGCCCATCCAGATCAACGGCAAGAAGAAATCCGAACTCTCGGTGTCCAAAGATATGCCAAATGCAGAAGTCGAGGCGCTTGTGCTGGGCGATACCATCGTTCAGCGCGCGTTGAATGGCGGGCAGCCGAAGAAACTCATCATTGTGCCGGGGCGGATCGTCAATGTCGTTATCTAGGCGCTTTCTCGTCGCTGCGTTGGCGTCTGCCACGCTGTCGGCGTGTGGATTCACCCCGGTCTACGGCCCGTCCGGAGGCGGGTCGGCCCTGCGAAACGCCATCCGCACGACCGAGCCTGATACCGACCTGACCTTTGCCTTCGTCCGTCAGTTCGAAGAACGGCTCGGCCGCCCAAGCGCCCCGCGCTGGGATCTGGACTATACTATCCTTACGACGTCCGAAGCGCTGGCCATCGATGGATCGAACAACATCACCCGGTATAATATCGAGGGCACCCTGCAATGGACTCTGACGCCTGTTGGCAGCAACACCGCCGTTTTGACGGGACGTGAAACGGACTTCACCAGTTATTCAGCGACCGGATCGAATGTTTCGACGCTGGAATCAAAACGCGATGCCCAGCGTCGTCTCGCCCGGATACTGGCCGACAGCGTGGTGTCGCGCCTGCTGGCCGAGGCCGCGACCCTCTCGCAATGAAGGTTCAGCCATGAACCTGCGGGGGCCCGCCGCGATCAGGTTCTTTGCCAAGCCCGACCCGGGCACGGCCGGAGCACTGATCTATGGTGGCGATGCCATGCGGGTCGCGCTCAAACGTCAGGAATTGATCGCAAACCTGACAGGACCGGGGGCCGAGGAGGAGATGCGCCTGACGCGGATGACCGGAGGCGAGGCGAAATCCGACCCGACCTCGGTTCTGGACGGGTTGAAGGCGGTCGGCATGTTCCCCGGCATCCGCGTCGTATTCGTCGACGGTGCCACCGAACTGCAGGCCGGTCCGATCCTTGCCGCGCTTGACGGCTGGTCGAAGGGGGACGCGGCGCTGGTGGTAACGGCGGGCGCTCTCAAGAAGACATCGAAGCTGCGTAAGGCATTTGAATCCCACCCCAGTGCGGTTGCTGTCGGCCTCTACGACGATCCGATGGGCCAGGAAGAGATTGACGCCGCCCTTGCTGCGGAAGGCCTGACGCTTTCATCCGAGGCGCGCCGCGACATCGACGCGCTGGCCGCCGCCCTCGATCCCGGCGACTTCCGCCAGACACTGACCAAGATCTCTCTTTACTGCGGGACGGAGCCTGTGACGCCAGAAGTCATCACCCTGATGGCCCCTGCCACCATCGACGCCGAAATGGACGAGGTTATTCTTGCCGCAGGGGATGGCGATGCCGGGGCGATCGGGCCGCTGATGCAACGCCTGACGGGACAGGGGGTCGCGCCGGTGACGCTGGCGATCTTCGCGACACGCCACTTTCAACAGTTGCATGGGCTGGCGAACGGCACGGCGCAGGCCTGGGGCCCGAACCGCGATACGTTGCAACGTCAGGCGCGATCCTGGGGCAGTGCCAGGTCCGAACAGGCGCTGGCACTTCTGATGGAGACCGACCTGACCTTGCGTTCCGCGTCCCGCGCCCCTCAGATGGCGGTGATGGAACGGGCGTTGATCCGGCTGGCGATGATGGTGCGCAGCTGAGCGTTATCTCAGAATGCGAAAAGATCGGGTTGGAGTTATCCCAGAATGTACAAACTCTATGGAAATATCCGGACCCGGACGATGCGAACGCTCTGGATACTGGAGGAGCTTGAGCTTCCCTATACTCTGATCCAGGCCGATCCGCGCTCTCCCGAGGTGCGAGCCGTTTCACCGCTGGGTAAGGTTCCGGTTCTGGAAACCTCCGAGGGCATGATCTACGATTCCGTCGCACAGATGACTTATCTGTCCGACAAGCACGGCGGCTTCACGCACCCCGCCGGAACCTATGCCCGCGGTCGACAGGACGGGTTTACCAACACCATAAACGAGACGTTCGACGCGGTGCTCTGGGATTTTGCCAAGCACAGTTTCGTCCTGCCGGAGCAACATCGGGTCGAGGCCGTCAAGCCCAGTCTGAAATGGCAATTTTTACAATACTCCAATGTGATGGCAGATCTTCTCGGAGATCGTCCGTTTCTGATGGGGGACGACCCAGTGGTGCCCGATATCCTGTTGGCGCATTGCTGTAGCTGGGCGTTGGGCCGCGGGTTTGACGTGCATGAAATACTGCACAGGCATATGAAAACAATGCGGGCTCGGCCTGCATTCAGGAGGGCAATGACGCATGACTAACATTGGAATTTGGGGTCTCGGATCCATGGGGCTCGGCATGGCGCAATCGCTCGTAAAGGCGGGGCTGCCGACGGTTGGGCATGACCCGCGCGGCGTTGTCCTGGATGGCGCGGCAGACCTTGAGACCGGGGAACTTGATATCGCTGTTATCGTTGTCCTTAACGCCGCGCAGACCGAAAGCGTCATCGATGCAATCCTGCCAAGCTTGCGGGCCGGTGCCGTCGTCGTGGCCTGCGCCACGGTGTCACCCGCATTCGCGCGCGACATGGCAAGCCGTTGCAAGGCCAGGGAAGTCCTCTACCTCGACGCGCCCATATCCGGTGGCGCGGCCCGTGCTGCACAGGGCGATCTGAGCATCATGGCCAGCGGCCCGAACGCCGCTTTCGATACCGCGCAGCCGGCTTTGGATGCCATGGCTCGCACCGTCTTCAGGATGGGCGAGGAGGTCGGCGCAGGCTCCGCGATGAAGGCCGTGCATCAGGTTCTGGCAGGCACCCATATTGCCACCATGGCCGAGGCGATGGTCTTCGGCATCACCCAGGGCATTGACCCCGCGCGGTTCATGGAAGTCCTTCCGCAATGCGGCGGCACATCGTGGATGCTGGAAAATCGGGGTCCGCATATCCGCGACGGCGATTACACACCGCATTCCGCCGTCGAGATCTGGATCAAGGATCTGGGCATCATCAACGAAATCGCGACAGATGCCGCCATCGACCTGCCGATGGTTCAGGCCGCGTTGGGCGGGTATCGCAAGGCAGTCGAAATGGGATTGGGGCGCGAGGATGATGCCGCCATCGCCAAGGTCTATGCCGCGCAGGCCGGCGTGAAGCTTCCGTGAGCTCAGAGGCGCGCCTGCGCGAACAGATGTGCGTCTTGGCGAAATCCCTGTTCGATCGGGGGCTGACGCATGGATCGACCGGCAATATCTCGGCCCGGACCGAGGACGGCGGGATGCTGGTGTCGCCCACCGGGACCAGCTTCGGGCGGCTGGACCCCGGACGGCTGGCGCGGTTCGATGCAAATGGCAGCCATTTGAGCGGTGACCGTCCGACCAAGGAAATGCCTTTGCATTCTGCGTTTTACGATACACGTGGCACGACCGGCGCGGTCGTCCACCTGCATTCCTGCCATTCCGTCGCGCTGTCTATGTTGCACGAACCTGGCGAAGATTTCCTGCCACCGCTGACGCCCTATGCGGTCATGCAACTGGGTCGCGTGACGCTGCTGCCGTTCTTCCTGCCGGGCGATCCGGCAATGGGGCAGGCGGTGCGGGGACTGGCGGGCAAACGCACCGCCGTCATGTTGGCAAACCACGGACCCGTCGTGGCGGGCAGGGACGTCGAAGCCGCCTGCAACGCCATCGAGGAATTGGAGGCCACGGCGCAACTGGCGCTGATGACGCGCGGCCTGAACCCGCGCGGGCTGACCGATGCGCAGGTTCGTGACGTCGTGACCAAATTCGATGTGGAGTGGGATGGATGAAGTTTTCAGCTAACCTCGGCTTTCTGTGGACGGATCGTCCGTTGCCCGACGCCATCCGCGCGGCCCATGCGGCGGGTTTTGTCGCGGTTGAATTCCACTGGCCTTATGACACGCCAGCCGAAGACGTTCGCGCGGCGCTGGACGAGACGGGTCTGACGGCGCTGGGCGTTAACACGATCAGGGGCGAGGGGAACGGGCTGTCCGCCCTGCCGGGCCACGAGGCCGAGGCGCAGGCCGCAATCCAGCAGGCAATCGCCTATGCCCGCGCGATCGGATCAGGGGCCGTGCATGTCATGGCTGGCTTTGCAGAAGGACTGCAAGCCGATGCCACCTTTGTCGAAAATTTGCGCTTCGCCTGCGATCATGCGCCCGAAATGACGATCCTGATCGAGCCGTTGAACCATCACGATGCCCCCGGATACTTCCTGACGACATCGGCGCAGGCGCGCGACGTGATCGAACGGGTGGATCGGGCGGGCGTCAAACTGATGTTCGACTGCTACCACCTGCAAATCATGGGCGGCGACCTGACGCGGCAGTTGCGCGATTGCCTGCCGGTGATCGGCCACATCCAGTTTGCCAGCGTGCCCGAGCGGGGTGCACCGGATGCGGGGGAACTGTCTTACGATCACGTCTTCGCCGAAATCGCGCGGCTGGGATGGGAAATGCCTTTGGGGGCAGAATACAAGCCCGACAGCGACACCGACGCGACGCTGGGCTGGATGGCACGCTACCGCTGAGATTTGGCGAAATTCGCCGCATGCCGCCCGGCCCAGTGCCCGGTCGCGAGGCAGGCGGTCAGAAGATAGCCGCCGGTCGGGGCTTCCCAATCCAGCATCTCGCCTGCCGCGAATGTGCCGGGACGGGCTTCGATCATCAGCGCGTCATCCATCGCCGACCAGCGCAGGCCGCCCGCAGTGGAAATTGCCTCGTCCAGCGGGCGAGGGCCGCGCAGGGGCACGGGCAGATGCTTGATCAACGGGGAGAGATCGGCGGGCAACGGCCTTCCGAATTCGTGCAACAAAGCGATCTGCACCGGCGTCAGACGCAGCGCCTTTCGTAGGCGGTTCGGCAGGCTGTCCTTGCCCGGCGGTTCCAGCCGGTCGCGGACCTGCGCAGGCGTCATGTCCGGCTTCAGGTCAAGCGCCAGCTGCGCGCCGTCGCGCAGGGCGGGGGTCAGGGGATACAGGCCACCCCCCTCAAGCCCCTTTGCAGAGATAGTGATTTCTCCTCGATGTGTTTTGCCGTCGACGATCAGTCCTGAGTTTTTCACCGCCGCGCCGAAATGGCGGTCCATGTGCGATGACCAGTCGACGCGGAAGCCGACGTTCGACGGGGCGAAAGGAGCAACGTCGTCCAGCAACGCGGCCCATTCGCCGTCCGATCCCAGCCTGCGCCACGATGCGCCGCCAAGCGCAAGGACCGTGGCATCCGGCAAAGCCGTCGTCCCGTCCGAGAAGGTCAGCGCCGCGCCGTCCCACCCCGTCCAGCGCGCGCGACGGTGCAGGGTAACGCCTAACTCATCCAGACGCGCAAGCCAGGCCCGCAACAGGGGCGATGCCTTCATGACATCGGGAAAAACCCGCCCGGTCGAGCCGACGAAAGAGGCCTGCCCCAAGCCGTCCATCCAGTCGCGAACTTGCAACGGCCCGAGTGCCGCGATCATCGGGTTCAGCGGGGGGCAGGCGTAGACGTCGGCGAATTGATCATCGGCCCGCGTGATGTTCAGGCCGGATTTGCCTGCCATCAGGAACTTGCGCGCCGGGCTGGGCATCTGGTCATAGATTGCGACGCTGCATCCCGCCCGAGCCGCCGCTTCGGCCGCCATCAGGCCTGCCGGACCCGCGCCGATCACAGCGACGGTTGCTTTTGGGGCGGCATATTCCATCCTGCGCGGCATGTCAGAAGGCGGCGACATGGAAAAGGTCTGGATTGATTAAATCGACCTCTCCTCCTCGAATGGCAGGGCAATGCGTCATGGCCCTCATCACGTCTGACGGAACCCGATGGCGCAGGATGGTCGGTCAGCGCAGGAAGCGGAAGATCAGCGGCGCGCCGACGATTACGATTACGATACGCAGAACATGGTGCAGGATGACATAGGCAACATCCGCCCCGGCAACGATGGCGAGAACGGCCATTTCTGCCTGTCCGCCGGGCGCGAAGGCCAGGATCGCATCCAGAGGCGGGGCCAGGCCCATGATAAGAGCGGCTTCGGCGAAGACGAAGGCCACGCCCCCTAGAATGGCCGCATGGCCCAGGCCTGCCCCCAGGATTCGGCGAACCTCGGTCAGCGTGATACCGGTATATTTCACTCCGACGGCGAGACCGATGAAAAACTGTGCCGCCATGATCGCTTCGGCCGGGGGGCGGTGCTCGATCACGCCTGTCAGGGCCAACGCCGCCGTCAGGATCAATGGCCCCAGAATCGATGCGCCGAACATTCCGATCCGGCTGGCGACCTGCCAACCGGCGATACCGGAGACCACCATGATCGCCATTTCGGGCCATGGCAGAGAGGAGGCGGGCGCGCCGGGGGGCAAGGTCAGGTCTATACCCCATGCCAGCCACAGGAGCAGCGGCAGGATCGTCACGATCAGCAGGACGCGGGTAGCATGTAACAGCGACATGGCACGGGGGTCGCCGCCCGCCTCCTCGCCGAACAGCAGCATATCCTGCAAGCCGCCGGGCATAGCCGAATAGAATGCGGTCGGGGCATCGAATCCGGCGACCCGGCGCAGGAACGGATAGCCCAGAACGCCACAAACCAGCAGGAACAGCGGAACCAGGGCCAGCGACACAAGCATGTCTCCCATCTGGACGATGACCGCGGGCGTGAAGGATGCGCCGACCGCGACACCCAGGATCGTCCGCATCGCGTTCGTCAGAGGTGACCAACTGGACAGTTTCAGGCCCGCCAGCGCGGCGACCAGACAGGCCAGCATGGGGCCCAGCAAAAAGGGCAGCGGAAGACCCGCTGCCCTGAATACGATCACGCCGGATACGCCGATGGCGAAGGTCAGCGCGATGCGTCCAAGGTTCACTTCGCGACGCGTTTGTTGCGGTTGGCCACCAATTTCAGGCGCAGCGCATTCAGGTGGATGAACCCCTTGGCGTCGCGTTGATCATAGGCCCCGGCGTCATCTTCGAAGGTGACATGCGCCTCGGAATAGAGGCTGTGATCGGACCAGCGGGCGACGGTGCGGGCGCTGCCCTTGTAGAGCTTCAGGCGGACTGTGCCCGATACATGTTCCTGCGATTTGTCGATCAGCGCCTGCATCATCTCCCGCTCGGGCGAGAACCAGAAGCCGTTGTAGATCAGCTCCGCATAGCGCGGCATGATGCTGTCCTTCAAGTGACCCGCACCGGCATCCAGTGTGATCTGTTCGATACCGCGATGCGCTTCCAGAAGCAGCGTGCCGCCCGGCGTCTCGTAGATACCACGGGATTTCATGCCGACGAAACGGTTTTCCACCAGATCCAGAATACCGATCCCGTGCTTGCCACCCAACTCGTTCAGTTTGGTCAGGATTGTCGCGGGGGACATCGCCTCGCCGTCTATGGCGACGGCATCGCCGCGTTCAAACGTGACTTCGACCATCTGCGCTTCGTCGGGTGCGTCTTCTGGGCGCGTCGTCCGCTGAAGCACGTAATCGGGGGCCTCTTCGCCGGGGTTTTCCAGAACCTTGCCCTCGGACGAGGTGTGCAGAAGGTTCGCATCAACGCTGAACGGGGCTTCGCCGCGCTTGTCCTTGGCGATCGGGATCTGATGCTTTTCGGCGAAATCGATCAGCTTCGTGCGCGACGACAGGTCCCACAGACGCCACGGCGCGATGACCTTGATGTCCGGGTTGAGAGCATAGGCCGCCAACTCGAACCGGACCTGATCGTTGCCCTTGCCCGTCGCACCATGGGCCACGGCATCGGCGCCTTCATCGGCGGCGATCTCCACCAGCCGTTTGGAGATCAGGGGCCGCGCGATGGATGTGCCCAGCAGATACAGCCCCTCGTACAGCGCGTTGGCCCGGAACATCGGGAAGACGAAATCGCGGACGAATTCCTCGCGCAGATCTTCGATGTGAATGGCCGAAGCGCCCATCATTTTGGCTTTGGCGCGGGCTGGCTCCAACTCCTCGCCCTGACCCAGGTCGGCAGTGAAGGTTACGACGTCGCAGCCATATTCCGTTTGCAGCCATTTCAGGATGATCGAGGTGTCCAGTCCGCCCGAATAGGCAAGCACGACTTTCTTGGGGGCGTCCATGGGTGTCTCCGATATGTCGCCGACGGCGTAGGACAATCGCCGGGCACCTGCAAGGCACGCAGGGTGAAGGCAACGCGGCGAACAGACGACATTGACGCCAGCGGGCCCGCAGGCATAGGCCTTGCTCCGAACGACGAGGGAGGTCCGGATGCTCGGCTGGAAATTGTTTCTACGCGCGGTGATGTTGATTATCGACAACCTTGGCGATGCGTTGCGGCTGTCGGCGGTTCCCTATCTGCTGGTCGTGGCTGTCACCGTCTGGCTTTCGGTCAGCTACCCCGAATGGATCGGCGCGACAGGTTTCGACCCGGACAACATGCCACCCGCGGGGTTCCTTGGTGGTCAGATGCTCGTGCTTTTGGCCAATATGACCGCGACGATCTGGATTGCCGTGAACTGGCATCGCTATGTGTTGTTGTCCGAAACCTTCGACGGATGGATGCCGGCGTTTCGCGGCCCGGAGATGCTGGGCTATCTGGGACGATCGTTGCTTGTCGGTGTGATCATGCTGCTGGGAATCTTTCTGACGTCGCTCGTTATAAACCTTGTCGTCGGAATGCTGGCCCCGCCCTTGGCCGGGATGTTGGCGGGAACGGGCGGTTTGTTCATCGGCATGATCCTGTTCTACCGCCTAGCGCTGGTCCTGCCCGCCGGAGCCATCGGCCAGCCGATAACCCTGAGCCAATCGCTGGAGGTGACCCGAAATCATGTGGGCACGGTGCTGGTGTTGGCGATTTTGACAGTCGGTTTCACCCTGATGCTGCAACTGCCCGCGCTGATCGATGGGGGTGGGGCCGATGCGACGGCGGATGCCGGGCCGGGGATCATCACCGTGATCTATCAACTGGTCATCGGTTGGATCGGCCTGATCCTGGGGGTTGGTACGTTGACGGCGCTGTACGGTCATCTGGTCGAAGGCCGTCCGGTTGACTGATTTTGCATCCCGCGCGCAGGCAGCGACTCTGGCCATGCGCGACGTTTTTCCGCCCACGCCTCTGGCCAGAAACGAATATCTGTCGGATCGGTTCGGGGCCGATATCTGGCTCAAGCGGGAAGATCTGACGCCGGTGCGCTCCTACAAACTGCGCGGCGCGTTCAATGCGATGCGAAAGTTGGGCGGCGGGCGTGTTGCCTGCGCCAGCGCGGGCAATCACGCGCAGGGCGTGGCCTGGATGTGCCGCCATCTGGGCGTTGACGGAGTGATTTTCATGCCGGTCACGACGCCGGGCCAGAAAATCGACAAGACCCGTCTGTTCGGGGGCGACCATGTGGAAATCCGCCTGATCGGCGATTTCTTCGATGCCACGCTGGCCGCAGCGCAGGCATTCTGCGCGGAGTCGGGGGCGCACTTCCTGTCGCCCTTCGACGACAACGACGTGATCGAAGGCCAGGCTTCCGTCGCGGTCGAAATGCTGGACCAGATGCCCGATGCGCCCGACCTGATCATATTGCCGGTGGGCGGCGGCGGATTGTCGGCGGGGATGCTGGCGTATTTCCGGGCCATCGGAACAACGCCGGACATACGATATGTAGAGCCTGCGGGCGGGGCCAGCCTGACCGCGGCACTTGCGGCCGGTGAGCCGGTCACTTTGCCGACGCTGGACAGTTTCGTCGATGGGGCTGCCGTCGCCCGGATCGGCGTACGCCCCTTTGACATTTTGCGACAGGTGCCGCCACAGCATGTCCTGCGTATCCCGGAAAACAGACTTTGCATTACAATTCAGGAGATGCTGAACACAGAAGGCATCGTGCTGGAGCCAGCGGGAGCGCTGTCGATCGACGCGCTGCGCGACCTGGGACCCGAGATCGAAGGGCGGCGCATCGTATGCATCGCCACCGGCGGCAACTTCGATTTCGAGCGTTTGCCGGATGTGAAAGAACGCGCAATGCGGTTTGCCGGCCTGAAGAAATACTACGTCCTGCGGATGCCGCAGCGCCCCGGAGCATTGCGGGATTTTCTGGATATTCTCGGGCCGGATGACGACATCGCGCGATTCGAATATCTCAAGAAATCTGCCCGCAACTTCGGCAGTGTCCTGATTGGAATCGAGAGCCGCGAGCCACAGGCCTTCGCGCAACTGGAAACGCGGATGGCGGAACTGGGCATGGCGGCCCGCGACCTGACCGATGACCCGCTTCTGGGCGAACTCGTGATCTGATCATTTCTTCCGGTCGGATGGATTACGCAAGACTATCCGTGACCTCCGCCATCGTGTGGTCCAGCACATCGCGAAAGCGATCGGCACAGTCATCGCGGCTGGACGCTGCACGGCAAGTCATTTTCCCCGCCACATCCGCCACGCCGCTCAGCCCGATATTGAGCGCGCCACTGCGCAGAAAATGAATCGCACGCGCGTGATCTTCCTCCGTCAGGCCCGCCGCGATCTGTGCCAGAGTTGCCCGCGCCTCCTCCAGGTAGACCGAGACGATGCAAGACAAGTCTTCCGCGCCAATTTCGGCCTGCAATTCAGCAATGCGCTCAGTGTCGATCATGCGGTCGTCTATCGCAGCGAGGTCATAAGATAATGTTAACTGCCACAGTCCGATTGTTTCGATTTGTTTTCTTCACCTGGCGTTAATGCTGGCGGTGCACATCTGCCGGATGTGAACGATGACGCGGACCGATGATCAGATCTGAACCCGATATGCCGCCTCCAGCGCAGGACAGACTGCGAGTGCTGATCGTGGACGACAGCGAATCGCAGCGGCAGTTGCTGGCCTGCGTTCTGTGCCGAATGGATCTGGACGTCACTATGGTCGCTGACGCGGCCCAGGCGTTGTTCCTGTGCATGACCGATGAAGGGGCAGATATCGGAATGGTTCTCAGCGATTGGCAGATGCCGGGCATGGATGGGCCCGACTTCTGCCGCGCATTCAGACAGTTGGCCCGCGATGATTATGCCTATTTTATCTTGATGACCTCCGAGACGGATCGCTCGAAAAAGGCCATTGGGCTGGAGGCAGGGGCAGACGATTTCGTGACGCGACCGCTGGATCTGACCGAACTTCGGGCACGCATCAACACGGGTCGCCGCATCCTGGATATGCAGGAGGCGCTGCTGCACCGAAACCACGAGGTTCATACGACGTTACGCGACCTGACCACTTTGCATGACGCGATGGACCGCGATCTGGCGGAAGCGCGAAAGCTGCAGATGGCATTCATTCCCGATCGAAACCATCACTTCCAAGGGTCGGACCTGTCGCTGCGATTGGTCACCTCGGGGCAGATCGGTGGCGACCTTGTCGGCTATTTTCCGATTTCGGACACGCGAATTGGTCTCTACTCCATCGACGTGTCCGGGCACGGTGTCGCGTCGGCCCTTCTGACGGGGCGGCTTGCGGCCTTGTTCTCGTGGAACTCGCGGCGGGCAAACATCGCCTTTCGGTCCAACGGGCGCGATGTCTACAACCCCGAAGTGGTGATGGAGCGTCTGAACAGTTTCATGCTGTCGGAAATGGAATCAGACATCTATTTCACCGCCGTCCTCGCCTATGTCGATACCGTCACGGGGCAGGTCGTCTTCTGTCAGGCGGGCCATCCGCATCCGTTGATCCGGCGCGCGGACAGCACGGTCGAACAGGTCGGTGACGGCGGTCCGCCCGTCGGCCTTCTGCCTGGTCTTGCCTTCGACTGCACCACGGTCCAGCTGAATCCAGGCGATGCTTTTCTGACCTATTCGGATGGTCTGACAGAATGCGCCGATACCTGGGGCGACATGCTGGAGGAGGAGGGGCTGATGAACCTGTTGTCGGCTATTCCCGACGGGGCCGAAGCCGCGGTCGACAGTATCGAAGCGGCCTTGCGCAACCATTCGGGCATCAATGATTTCGAAGATGACATTTCCATGCTGCTGTTCCGTTACGAAACCGCTTCGGCGTCGAAACGTGGCTTGGCGGCGGGGTAGCCGTCAGCCAAGCCGATGCATCAGAAGGCGGCGACTTCCATCGCTGGCCAGCCCCGCGATGGCCGCCCGCCATGGCATCCAGACAGCGGAATGGCATGCCTCGCTTGGATGACCCCGCCGCAATCCCGGTCGACCCAGATAGAGGTGGCACAGCTTTGCGGCATGAAACCCATAGTCGCTCATCCATGTGAAATCGCGGAACACGCCCAGCTTACGGGTCAGGATGGCGGAATATCCTGTCTCCTCCCGCAATTCGCGGATCAGTGCGGGCAGGGGCGATTCGCCGGGATCGATCCCGCCACCGGGCAGTTGCAGTTCGTCGATGTCCGCCGTGACCTGCCGCGTCAGAAGCATCTTTCCGTCGCGGATCAGCACCGCATAGGCTCCCGGACGATGTCGATAGACGGTGCCGGGGCGGGGTGCGCGGCCAAAGCGTGGGATCATGGGGTTGGTCCTGCGGTTGCTGTGCCTATATGTTCCTGTCAATGCCAGTCCCGGACGCGCGGTGAAAGCCGTTTGGGCAATCGAAGGACCTCCGTCATGACTGATGCGACGACCCATATCTGGGATGACACCGTGTTGCCGTTCCAGCTCGACTCTTCCGACATCCGCGGGCGGATCGCCCGTCTTGACGGTGTGCTGGAGGATGTGCTGGCGCAGCATGATTACCCCCCCGCGATCGAGGCGCTTGTGGCGGAAATGGCGCTGCTGACCGCGCTGATCGGGCAGACGATCAAGCTGCGCTGGAAGCTGTCGTTGCAGGTGCGTGGCGATGGTCCGGCGCGCCTGCTGGCGACCGATTACTATGGCCCCACCGATGACGGTCAGCCTGCCCGCATCCGCGCCTACGCCAGTTTCGACCGCGATCGGCTGGACGAGATGACTGCGGCAAACGTCCGGCCATTTGATCTGGTCGGCAGCGGATATTTCGCCATCCTGATCGATCAGGGTCCCGATATGGCCCCCTACCAGGGGATTACTCCGCTGTCGGGCGGGTCGCTGTCTGCCTGCGCCGAGACCTATTTTGCGCAGTCCGAACAGATTCCCACGCGGTTCGCACTGGCCTATGGCCGGTCCAGCACGCCGGGCCAGCCCGAGACGTGGCGGGCCGGTGGCATAATGCTGCAACACATGCCCAAGGCCAGCCCCTTCGCCACCGGCGAGGGCGGTTCAGGCGAGGGCGGACTGTTGACCGCTGCCGATATTCTGGATGACGACGCTGGCGAAAACTGGTCGCGTGCAAACATCCTGCTGGACACTACCGATGAGTTGGAGCTGATCGGTCCAACGCTCGCACCCACCGATCTGTTGGTGCGGCTGTTTCACGATGAAGGTCCGCGCGTTTTCGAAAGCCAGCCGATCCGCTTTGGATGCAGTTGTTCTGCCGACAAGGTTCGGCAATCGCTTTCGATCTATTCGGCCAAGGACATCACGCATATGACGACCGACGACGGGCGCGTGACTGCCGATTGTCAGTTCTGCGGCGCACATTATGAATTCGACCCGCAGACGCTGGGCTTCGAGGCCACGAAATCGGCCGATGACGCCTGATGCCCTGATTGCCGCGCTGGCCCGCAACGGCGGCGCGTCGTCGGACTTTGACCTGAACCCGGACGTAATCCTGCCGGGCGGTCGCATCCTGCGGGACGCGGCCGTTCTGGTGCCCTTCGTCGAAACGCCCAAGGGGCTTCGCCTGATGCTCACCAAGCGCAGCTCCAGTCTGCGCCATCACCCCGGTCAGATTTCCTTTCCCGGCGGCAAGATGGAGGCGGGAGAGACCCCCGAACAGGCCGCGTTGCGCGAAGCCAGCGAGGAGATCGGCCTGCCCGAAAGCCACACCCGCATTCTGGGCCGACTGCCCAGCCACGAGACAGTGACCGGCTTCACCGTCACGCCGGTGCTGGCCCGGATCATGGCGTTCGATCCGATACCCGAACCGGGGGAAGTGGCCGAAGTCTTTACCGTGCCTCCGTCCCATGTTCTGAACCCCGCCAGTTTCGTCATCGAGCAACGGCGCTGGCGAGGGGAGTGGCGCAGGTATTATGCCGTGCCCTATGGTCCTTATTACATCTGGGGCGCGACGGCCCGGATTCTGCGGGGGCTGGCAGACCGGATGGGGGCGGAAGAAACGAATGCGGATAACCGATGACTGGCTGACGGCCTCGCGTGCGCAGGCGGTGTTCACTGCGCTGAACGATGCAGGGTATCGGGCACTGGCAGTGGGAGGCTGCGTGCGAAATGCGCTTTTGGGTGTGCCTGTCTCGGATATCGACCTTGCAACGAATGCCACACCAGACCGGGTGATGGACGTGGCCGAGGCGGACGGGTTCAAGGTGGTTCCGACCGGTATCGATCACGGGACGGTCACGGTCATTTCGGACGGCACCCCGTATGAGATTACGACGTTCCGCCGCGATATCGATACCGACGGACGCTATGCGACGGTCGCATTCTCCGATGATGTGACTGAGGATGCGGCGCGGCGCGATTTCACGATGAACGCGCTCTATGCCGATGCGTCGGGTGTCATCGTGGACCCCTTGGGTGGTCTGGACGACCTGCGCGCGCGTCATGTCCGGTTCATCGGCGACCCGGTGGCGCGCATCACCGAAGATTATCTGCGTATCCTGCGGTTCTTCCGCTTTACGGCCTGGTACGGTGACCCGGCTCTGGGTCTGGACGCAGACGGGTTGGCAGCCTGCGCCGATCACGCCGAAGGATTGACCCGGCTGAGCCGGGAGCGGGTGGGCCTCGAAATTCGCAAGCTGCTGGGCGCACCTGACCCGGCACCTGCCCTCGCTGCGATGGCGCAGACCGGCATCCTGCAGCGGGTTTTGCCGGGGGCCGATGCCACCGCGCTTCCCGTGCTGATCCATCTGGAGGCCTCGCCCGGCGACTGGACACGGCGACTGGCGCTTTTGGGCGGCGATACCTCGGGTCTGCGTCTGTCGAAAAAGGAGATGCGGGAGGTGCAAAATCTGACTGACGCCGCGCGCAGCGATATCTCCCCCTTCGCCATGGGGGACATCTATGGCCGGGGTTTGGCGCAGGATGCCATGTTCGTGCAGGCCGCTCTGCTTGGCCAGGACATTGATCCAGCGCTGCTGGCCGAGGCACGGGACGGAGCAAAGGCGGACTTCCCGCTGTCCGCATCCGACCTTATGCCCGGCCTGTCCGGCCCGGCGCTGGGCAGCGCGTTGGACGCGGCCCGCACGCTGTGGCGGTCCACCAGGGGGCGCGCGACACATGCTGAACTGATTGCGGCGGCCCGTGCAGATCCGAAGCCTTGATCGACCCGCTTTACCTTTTTGTCTTTTTCGGCCTGTTCACGCCTGGCCCGAACGTCATCCTGCTGACCGCATCGGGGGCGCGCTTTGGGTTTGGCAGAACCATTCCACACGTTTTGGGCGTGGCAATCGGCGTGGGCATCACTTCTGCACTGACCGCTTTGGGTATCGGCGCGCTTCTGCTGGCGATCCCGGTGCTGAAACTGGCGTTACAGGTCGCAGCCGTGACATGGATTTTCTGGATGGCGTGGAAGTTGTTCCGGTCGCGCGGCGTGACCACCGAAGGTCGCGACCGACCCTTCACATTCGTGGAAGCGGTGCTGTTCCAATGGGTCAACCCGAAGATCTGGATCATCGCGCTGGCAGCCGCATCGGGCTATGCCAGCACCTTGCCCGCCGCGCAGGAGGCGCTGCGCATTGGCAGCGCGTTCAGCGGGATCAACCTGTTCGTCTGCCTGTTCTGGACATTCGCCGGAACCCTCTTGGCCTATCTGCTCCGCACTCCGCTGGCCTGGCGCGTATTTACAACCGTAATGGCTCTGGCGCTTGCCGCTTCGGGGTTCATGGTCTTCCTCGCGTGACGGGCTATACTCGCTAGGGCACCCCCGAAAGCCCATCCGATGTTCCGTTTCTTCGAAACCCTGGTCGACCCCTATGCGCCGCATATGGAGTCCGACACTCCTCCGGCCCGGCTCTGGCCGTTCCTCAAGGATTATTCGCGCCCCTTCAAACGGGTCTTCGCCGTGACCGCCGTGGTTGCCGTGCTGGTCGCGGTGGTCGAAATCTGGCTGCTGGCCTACATGGGGCGGCTGGTCGACAGCCTGACGGAAAGCGCGCCCGCGACCTACTTCCGCGACAACGGCGTGGAACTGGTTGCCGTCGCACTGTTCATCCTGATTCTGCGGCCCGCGTTGCAGACGCTCAACACGCTGCTTCTGAATAACGCGATCCTGCCGAATTACGGCACATTGATGCGCTGGCGGGCGCACAACCATGTGCTGCGCCAGTCGGTCGGCTGGTTCGAGAATGACTTTGCCGGGCGCATCGCCAACCGCATCATGCAGGCGCCCCCGGCTGCGGGCGAGGCGGTGTTTCAGGTGTTCGACGCGATCGCTTTCGCTCTGGCCTATTTCATCGGTGCGGGCATCTTGCTGTTCGACGCCGACCCGCGGCTGGTGATCCCGCTGCTGATCTGGTTCGCGCTGTATGCGGTTCTGGTGCGCTGGACGGTCCGGCGTGTCGGCCCCGCATCCAAGGCCAGCAGCGATGCGCGGTCGATGACGACAGGCCGGGTGGTCGATGCCTATACCAACATCCATTCCGTTAAGCTGTTCGCACACGAAGGCGAGGAACTGGCCTATGCCAAGTCCGCCATCGAGACGACACGCGCCACCTTCGCGCGCGAAATGCGGATCTTCACCATCATGGACGTGTCACTGGTCACGCTGAACGGTCTGTTGATCGTGGGCGTCGTCGGCTGGGGGATCAGTCTCTGGGTCGGGGGCACGGCTTCGGTCGGCGTGATCGCGGCGGCCACCGCGCTTGTGCTGCGTCTGAATGCGATGACCGGCTGGATCATGTGGGCGTTGACCTCTTTCTTCCGCAGCCTCGGCGTCGTCGAGGAGGGCATGGAAACCATCGCCCAACCGATCCACTTGCGCGACGCGCAGGGGGCCGTGCCGCTGGTTCTGACGGAGGGTGCCATTGGTTTTGACCGCGTCACGCATCATTACGGCGGCGGCAAGGGCGGCGTGACCGACCTGACGGTTCACATCCGGCCGGGCGAAAAGGTCGGCTTGATCGGGCGATCGGGCGCGGGCAAATCCACCTTGGTCAAGCTGCTGCTGCGGTTCTACGATCCCGAAGCCGGGACGATCACCATCGATGCCCAGGACCTGCGCGATGTCACGCAATCCAGCCTGCGGCACGCCATCGGCATGGTGCAGCAGGACAGCTCGCTTCTGCATCGGTCGGTTGCCGACAACATCCGCTATGGCCGCGCCAATGCGACCGACGCGCAGGTCGAGGCGGCGGCCCGTAAGGCACAGGCGCATGAATTCATCCTCGATCTTGCCGATCCGGAGGGGCGATCGGGCTATGATGCGCATGTCGGCGAACGGGGCGTGAAGCTGTCCGGCGGGCAACGGCAGCGGATCGCGCTGGCCCGCGTAATCCTCAAAGACGCGCCGGTTCTGGTCCTGGACGAAGCGACAAGCGCACTCGACAGCGAGGTCGAGGCCGCGATTCAGGACACGCTCTATGGCATGATGGAAGGCAAGACGGTGATCGCCATCGCGCACCGCCTGTCGACCATTGCCGCGATGGACCGCATTCTGGTGATCGACGACGGGCGCATCATAGAAGAGGGTACGCACGACAAGCTGCTGGCCGCCGACGGGCTGTACTCGCAATTCTGGGCACGCCAGTCGGGCGGTTTCATCGACACGCGAGAGGCCGCGGAATGACTGTCATTCAGCGTCTGTCCCGTCTGTTCGATCCTTTCCTGCACGCCGATGGTCCGCCACCGCAAACATTGGCCGCGTTCATTCGCTGGGGTCTGTCGGGGTCCTGGGGCGTTATGGGATGGGCCTTTGCAATCAGCGCCGCTGCCGGTGTGTCCGAGGTCATCACCGCATTCCTGCTCGGTGCCGTGATCGACAGCACCATGAGCGGGCCGGAGGGCTATTTCGTCCGCAACGCCGCATTGCTGGGAGGGTTTGCGGCGTTCTACATCATCCTGCGTCCGCTGTTGTTCGGCAGCTCGGCTGCGATGAACGGTATCGCCGTCACGCCGAATATCTACCCTCTGGTCCAGTCGCGTCTGCACCGCTGGACGCTGGGCCAGGCGGTCACCTTCTTCGACAACGATTTCGCTGGCCGCATCGCCACCAAGCAGATGCAGACGGCGCGCGCCGTCACATCGGTGGCGAACGAGTTCATCAATGTCATCGCCTTTGCGCTGGCGTCGATGGTCGGTTCGGCGATCCTGCTGATTTCCATCGACTGGCGTGTGGCGCTGGCTCTGACGGTCTGGCTCTGTATCTACTTCGCGCTGATCCGATGGTTCATGCCGCGCATTCGCGGGCGGTCCAAGGCCCGCGCGGCGGCGCGTGCGATGGTCACCGGGCAGGTGGTGGATACGATCACCAACATCAAAACCGTGAAACTGTTCGGCCATGGCGATCACGAGGATCGCACCGCGCTCGATGCGATGGAACGCCTGCGGCTGCGCGCGGTCGAGTTCGGGCATGTTTCGACCGCCTTTCGTTTCGCCCTGATGGCGATCGCGGGTCTGCTGCCCGTATTGCTGATCGGCGGAACGGTTCTTTTGTGGCAGTCGGGCACCGCCACGCCGGGTGACATCGGCGCGGCGGGGGCCATCGCCATCCGGATTGCACAGATGACAGGCTGGGTCAGCTTCACGCTTATGTCGATGTATGCCGACGTGGGCGAGATCGAGGACGGGATGAATACGCTGACGCCGCGCTGGACCCTGCGCGACGGAGACGCCGCGCTGGAGGTTGACCGTGCGGAGGGGCGCATCGCATTCGAAGGCGTAACCTTCAGCTATGGACGAGAGGGTGGCGGACTTGTCGACCTGACTCTGACGCTTGAGCGGGGCGAAAAGCTGGGCGTGGTCGGGGCATCGGGCGCAGGCAAGTCGACGCTCGTGGCCTTGTTGCTGCGGCTTTATGACCCGGAATCCGGACATATCACGCTGGATGGGCGCGACATCCGCGACATTACCCAAGACAGTCTGCGACGGCAGATCGGGATGGTCACGCAGGAAACGGCGATGTTCAACCGGACTGCGCGCGACAACATTCTGTACGGTCGCCCCGATGCGACGCAGGCCGAGGTCGAAGACGCCGCGCGACGGGCCGAGGCGCATGAGTTCATTACCGGCCTGCGCGATCACAAAGGAAACACCGGGTACGATGCGTATCTGGGCGAACGCGGCGTCAAACTGTCGGGAGGGCAGCGCCAGCGGATTGCCCTGGCCCGTGCCATCCTGAAAGACGCGCCGGTTCTGGTTCTGGACGAAGCCACCAGCGCACTCGACAGCGAAGTCGAGGCTGCGATCCAGACCGCCTTGGACCGCGTGATGGAGGACAAGACCGTGATCGCCATTGCCCATCGCCTGTCCACCATCGCCCGCATGGATCGCATCGTCGTGCTGGAGGCCGGGCAAATCGTCGAGGCCGGAACCCACAGTGAGTTGCTGGCTGCAAAAGGCACTTATGCCCGCTATTGGGATCGTCAGTCCGGTGGCTTCATCGGGGTGGAGGACCTTGCGGCGGAGTGACATGAGACAGATGTGCCCCGCTTCGTTTCGCGAAAGACCCGACATGACGTTTTCCATCACCCGCCTTGGCCATCATGGCGACGGCATCGCGTCCGGTCCCGATGGCCCGGTGTTCGCCGCACGCACCCTGCCGGGCGAGGTTATCGAGGGTGAAGTTACCGGCGACCGGATCATCGCCCCGAAAATCGTCACACCCTCGACCGATCGCGTTGCCGCGCCCTGTCCGCATTATCGTCGCTGCGGAGGATGTTCGCTTCAGCACGCATCGGACGCGTTCGTTGAAGGGTGGAAAGCCGGGCTGGTGCGCGACACACTGGCACGGGTCGGGATCGACGCCAGGATTACCGGGGTCAAGACGTCGCCGCCGAACAGCCGTCGCCGCGCTGCGCTGTCGGGGCGGCGCACCAAGAAGGGCGCACAGGTCGGGTTTCACGTGGCGGGGGGCACCGACATCGTCGAGGGGCCCGACTGTCGGTTGCTGCACCCCGATCTGATCGCCGCGCTGCCAGCGCTGGATCAGATTACCCGGCTAGCCGCGACGCGCGGGAGCGAGGTTACGTTGCACGTCACGCAGACCGCCACCGGTATCGACCTGTCGGTGGAGCAGGCGAAACCGTTTGACCGCGATGTCATGCTTGCCCTCGCGCCATTGGCCATGGCCTTCGCGCGGATCACCTGGAACGGCGAGACGGCGCTGCAACAGACCCCTCCTGTCGTGACGTTGGGCGCGGCTCGCGTGATGCTGCCGCCGGGGGCCTTCCTGCAGGCCACAGCCGAGGGAGAAGCAGCACTGGTCAATGCCGTGAACGAAAGCCTTGCGGGTGCGCAAAGTGTCGTCGACCTGTTCGCGGGCTGCGGCACATTCACGTTTCCGATTGCAAAAATGGCACCGGTCCATGCTATCGAGGGCGACCGTGCACTGATCGAGGCACTGGCCCACGGTGCACGACACGCGACCGGATTGAAGGCGGTTACCGCGCAGGTGCGTGATCTGTTCCGTAATCCTTTGCTGTCAGAGGAATTGTCGCGCTACGACGCGGCGGTCATTGACCCGCCTCGCGCCGGGGCCGAAGCTCAGGTGGCGCAGCTTGCCGCCTCTGATCTGACGACGATCGCATTCGTCAGCTGCAATCCGGGCACGTTCGCGCGGGATGCCGCGATATTGGTGGGGGCCGGTTGGCGGATGGGACCGGTCACCGTGGTAGACCAGTTCCGCTGGTCGCCGCATGTCGAACTGGTGACCCGGTTCGATCGCGGCTGAAGCGACTGTGCCAGGCCAGGATCTCTCAGACTGGCCTGCCCTTGCGCCGGGGGCGCAGACGATCCGGAAAAAACCTGGCCGTCGTCCAGGAGATCAATTTGACGTCCAGCCAGAAGCTGCGGTGCCGGTGATACAAAAGGTCGAGTCTGGCCTTTCTGGGAATGCAAATGCCAATATAGACGGCCTCGGTCTGGGTCGGCGTGGTCGTGCGGGCCAGATGGCGATCCTCGTGCGGGGCAAAGATCAGGCTGGCCAAACCGGTGACACCGGGACGGGAGGCCAGGATCCGCGCATACAGATCCGGAAACATCTCGACATAGCGGCGCAGGGGCGGGCGCGGTCCGACGAAACTGATATCTCCACGCAGGATGTTCCAGAGTTGCGGCAATTCATCCAGCCGCCGCTGCCGCAGGGCCTTGCCATAATCCGTAACCCGTGCCGCCTTGTCCCCGCCGGTGACGCCGCTATCGGACGGCACTGGCTGCATGGTGCGATATTTCCAAAGAACGAAGCTTTCGGTCGTGGTCTTCATTCGTTCCGACCCGTGGAAAATCGGACGCCCCTGTCTGCGCCAGACATTCCACGTCACCATCACGAAAACCGGTGCGAGAAACGCCATCAGATACAGCGAAAACAGGATATCGAAGAGACGTTTGCCGGGCGTCATGCGGCCAGACCGCGCCATTCGGCGACGATACGCTCCGGGCTTGCACAACCTTCGGGCAAATCCACAAACCTGCGCAATACCCGCACGTCCAGCGAGACTTTCGCTATGGCATCCACGCCCGCCGGTATACCGAGCCATTGCCGATCTGCAGCACGAAGCAGGTCTGCCATGTCGACAGGGTCCGGGGCCGAGACGTTCAATACCGGAGGCAAAGGGGATGGACAGGCGAACAACCGTGACAGGATCGCAGCCAGAGAGACAGGGCCAAGATAGCTGCGACAAGGGGTGCGACCGTTTGCGAAGACGTCGAGGCTGGGTGCGCACCCATTCAGCTGGCCGAGCAAGGCATCCGCCCCGGCGACATTTCCCAACCGCAAACAGGTGACTTGCGGGCCATCGGGATGGCATTCCGTCCATTCGGCAGCAGCGGCCTCCATCCGGGCCTTTGCCGCGCCGTAGGGACTGATGGGTGTAGGCGCGCGATCTTCGCTCAGGCGGCCCGTTGCGCGGCCATAGATCGCGGCGGAGGACATCAGGAAAACGCGATCCAGATTTTCGTCACGGGCAGCATCCAGCGCTCCGATGGCGAGTGTGACGTTACTGTCGATGGCCGCCGCATCCCCACAGGTCACCCCGGCCAGCGCCAACAGGGTTCGCCGTCCGCGCAGCATGTCCGGTAATGGTTCGTCCGACCGCGCGAGCCAAGCAATGCCATCGGCCCCACCATTCGACCAAATGCCGCGCAACAGGGTCCCGATCCGTCCGGTTGCGCCTGTAACGGCCAAGCCGTCCAGACCTGTTGACAAAGGGTCGGGCATCATGATCGTCCTGCCAATCCTCGGTTTTTTCGAAGCCTAGTCAGCAAATCATAAAATCTGGTTAACCGCGTCTGTCCCGTCAGGCGCGGCGTTCCAGAACGTCGACCCCTAAAACCGACAGCACACGGCGTTCGATATCGTCTGAATTCAGCCCGGCGTCGGCATACATCTGGTGCGGGCCGGCCTGATCAATAAAGGCATCCGGCAGGACCATCGACCGGAAGCGCAGGCCTGTGTCGAACACGGCGTTTTCGGCCAGCAATTGCGCGACGTGACTGCCGAAACCCCCGACGGCGCCTTCCTCAATGGTGATCAGCGCCTCGTGGTCCCGGGCCAGTTGCAGGATCAGTTCGCGGTCCAATGGTTTGGCGAAACGGGCATCCGCGACGGTCGGCGTAATGCCCCGCGCCATCAGTTTTTCGCGCGCAGCCTCCACTTCGGCCAGACGCGCGCCGAAGGACAGGATCGCAACGCGGGAGCCTTCGTGGATCATCCGTCCCTTGCCGATCTCCAATGGTGCGCCCCGTTCGGGCAGGTCGCAGCCGACGCCTTCGCCGCGCGGGAAGCGGAACGCGATCGGGCCGTCGTCATGGGCCGCGGCGGTCGCCACCATATGCCGCAACTCGGCTTCGTCGGCGGCGGCCATGACGACCATGCCCGGAAGGTTGGACAGATAGGCGATGTCGAAGCTTCCGGCATGGGTCGCACCATCTGCCCCGACCAGACCGGCCCGGTCGATGGCGAAACGCACCGGCAGACGTTGCAGGGCGACGTCGTGGACGATCTGGTCATAACCCCGTTGCAGGAATGTCGAGTAGATCGTGCAGAACGGCTTCATCCCCGATGCGGCCAGACCCGCACAGAATGTCACACCATGCTGTTCAGCGATGCCCACATCGAAGCAACGCGACGAAAAGCGTTCCGCGAACAGGTTCAGCCCGGTGCCATCCGGCATCGCCGCCGTGACCGCGACGATGCGATCGTCGTCAGCGGCTTCCTGCATCAGGCTTTCGGCAAAGACCTTGGTATAGCTGGGCGCGTTGGACGGGGCCTTGGACTGCGCCCCGGTCGTCACATTGAACCGGGCGGTCGCATGACCTCCGTCGCTTGCGTGTTCGGCGGGGCGGAAGCCCTTGCCCTTCTTGGTGATCGCATGGATCAGGATCGGCCCCGTCGCACGTGTCTTGACGGCACGCAGCACCCCCAGCAACGTCTCCATATCGTGCCCGTCGATAGGTCCGACATAGCTGAAGCCCAGTTCTTCGAACAATGTGCCGCCGACGGTCATGCCCTTGAGCATCTCTTTCGCCCGGCGCGCGCCTTCCTGGAGGGGGCCTGGCAGGAATCCGACGGCACCCTTGGCAGCGGCCTTCAGGTCCTGGAACGGATTTCCCGCATAGAGCCGCGACAGATAGGACGACATCGCGCCCACCGGCGGTGCAATCGACATTTCGTTGTCGTTCAGGATCACGATCAGGCGCTTCTTCAGATGTCCGGCGTGGTTCAGCGCCTCGAATGCCATACCGCCGGTCAACGCGCCGTCGCCTATCACCGCGATGGCGTCGCCATTGCCCGGTGCCCCCAAGTCACGTCCGACGGCAAATCCCAACGCCGCCGAGATCGAGGTCGAGGCATGGGCCGCCCCGAACGGGTCGTAAGGCGATTCCGTGCGTTTGGTGAAGCCGGACAGGCCATCCTTCTGGCGCAGCGTATTCATCTGACTGCGGCGCCCGGTCAGGATTTTGTGCGGGTAACATTGATGCGAGACGTCCCAGATCAATTTGTCGCGGGGCGTGTCGAAGACAGCGTGTAATGCCACGGTCAGTTCGACTACACCCAGCCCGGCCCCCAGATGACCGCCGGTTCGGGATACCGCGTGTATCGTCTCGGACCGAAGTTCGTCGGCGACCTGTCGCAAGTCGCGGTCCGACAGATTGCGCAAGTCAGCGGGCTCGGCGATCCGGTCAAGAAGCGGTGTTTCGGGGGCAGGAGTTTCGGTCATGGCGTCGGCCTCACTTGTCGCGGGTCACGACATAGCGCGCGACCGCGGCAAGGGTATCAGCGCGATCACCGAAGGGCAAAAGGCTGCCTTGTGCAGTTTTAACAAGATTATCGGCACGGGTACGGGCCGCCTCAGCTCCCATTAGCGATACAAATGTTGCCTTGCCGGCGCCCGCATCCTTGCCGACGGCCTTGCCCACGATTTCTGCGTCGCCTTCGACGTCGAGCAAGTCATCGGCGATCTGGAACGCCAGCCCCAGATCAGCGGCATAAGCCAGCAGGGGCGCGGGATTGGCCTGCGCCAGCAAGGCACCGGCGCGACACGGCCATTCCAGCAGACATCCGGTTTTCAGACGCTGCAATTCGATGATCTGATCCAGTGACAGGGCCGTCGCCGCCGTTTCCGCCGCGATATCCAGCGCCTGTCCCCGCACCATGCCCGCCGCGCCTGCGTTCCGGGCCAGTGTCAGCACCAGATCGGCGCGAACGCCGGCGTCGTCATGGGTTGCGGCATCCGCCAGCCATTCGAAAGCTGCGGACTGCAACGCATCCCCGGCCAGAACCGCCGTCGCATCGTCCCATCTGCGGTGGACGGTGGGGTGACCGCGCCGCATGTCGTCGTCGTCCATGCAGGGCAGGTCGTCGTGGATCAGGGAATAGGCGTGAACCGCCTCGATCGCCGCCGCCGCCCGCAAGGCACGGGGCCGGGGCACGTCGAACAGAGCCGAGGTCTCCAGCGCCAGAAACCCGCGCAGACGTTTTCCGCCGGTACAGGCATAACGCATCGCGTCGCCCACCGGCCCGTCGAAAGCGGCCAGCAGGTCGGTCAGTGTCGTTTGAATGTCGTCCTGGGCTGTGCGCAGCCGGTCTTGGAAAGTCACATTCCCTCGGCCGGGGTGGTGCCGGTCGGCTGTCCCTTCGCATCGAGGGTTATCTGCGCGACCTTTTCCTCGGCGTCCTTCAGCTTGGCATCGCAATGCGCCTTCAGGGCCGCGCCGCGTTCATAAAGCCTGATGGAATTTTCCAGCGGCACGTCGCCGCTGTCCAATTGGTTCACAACTTTTTCCAGCTCGGCCAAGGCCGTCTCGAAACTCATGTCCCTGATGTCATCAGCCATTTCCCCGCCTCCGCAGAACTTCCACATGGGCGGCGACCGAGGTCGCCAGCGCGTCGAGGTCATAGCCGCCTTCGAGGCATGACACCAGACGGCCTTCGGCATGGCGATCCGCCAGATCGCACAGCTGTTCGGTGATCCAGGCGAAATCATCCTCGTCCCATTCCAACTGCGCCAGCGGGTCTTCTCGGTGGGCGTCGAATCCGGCCGAGACGATGACCAGTTCGGGCGCGAAGGCGTCCAGTCGGTCAAGGGCAGGTTTCATCCGGGTGCGAAACACGCTGCCGTCGCTGCCCGGTGGCAAGGGGACGTTGATGATGTTGTCATGCGCGCCCCTGTCCCCGACCTCGCCAGTTCCGGGCCAGAGCGGTGACTGGTGGGAGGAGACGAACAGCGTTCGCGGCTCGTCCCACAACAAATCCTGCGTGCCATTACCGTGGTGGACGTCGAAATCGACCACGGCCACCCGGTCAAGTCCATGCACATCCAAAGCATGTTTGGCGGCGATGGCGACGGTGCCGAACAGGCAGAACCCCATCGGCTTGGCCGTTTCGGCATGATGTCCGGGTGGGCGCATGGCGACGAAGGCGTTCGCGTGTTCGCCGCCGATCACCGCGTCCACCGCGCGGATCGCGGCCCCCGCAGCCAGACGCGCTGCGCGGATCGTGCCGGGCGACAGATAGGTGTCAGGGTCGAGTTGCGCCCAGCCTTCGGCGGGCGAGGCGGCCGTCAGCGCATCGACATAATCCTGCGGATGACAGCGGGTCAGATCTGCGTCCGATGCTTCCGACGGTTTCTCGCGCGCCAGAACCATGTCGTCCATTGCACGGCGAACGGCCTGAAGTCGCCTCACCTGTTCGGGGTGGCCGGGCGGATTTTCGTGCGCGTCGGCATCGGGATGGGTCATCAGCAGGGTCATTGGAAGGTCGTTTTCCTTTTGGCGAAAGTATCCCAGGGGGTCTGGGGCTTGACCCCCGGCCACCGCTCAGTCGGGTGCAAGCATGTAACCTTCGCCGCGCACCGTCTGAAGATATCGCGGCTGCTTCGGATCCTGTTCCAACTTGCGGCGAAGGCGGGTGATCTGTACGTCGACCGCGCGTTCGCCCGACGCCTCGCCGTCACGGCCCAGCCTGTCGACCAGCGTGGCGCGGCTGACCGCCTGATGCGGGGTCGCAGCGAGGACACGCATCAACGTCGTCTCGGTTGCGGTCAGGCGCACAGGGTCCTGTCCGCGGAACAATTCGCCGCGGTCCAGATCGTAGCGCGCAGAGCCGAGGTGCAGCGTCTTTGGCATGGCGCCGCCCGAGGCAGGAACACGTCGCAGGATCGCCTTGAGCCGCAGCAGAAGCTCTTTCGGTTCGAACGGTTTGGACAGGTAATCGTCGGCCCCGGCCTCCAGCCCGGTGATCCGGTCCGATGTTTCGCCCTTGGCCGTCAGCAGCAGGATCGGCATGTCCCGCGTCTCGCGGATTTCCGCACAGAGCACGAAGCCATTGTCGCCCGGCATCATCACGTCGAGGATAGCCAGATCGAAATCCAGACCCGCCAGCAGACGCCGCGCATGATCCGCATCGCGGGCTGCGGTGATCAGATAGCCGTTGCGCATCAGGAACTTCTGCAAGAGCCCCCGGATTCGTTCGTCGTCATCCACCAGCAGGACATGAGCCTGATGGCCCGGCAGGGCATCTTCGGTCATCTGTCGCCTTCCTTCGCAACCGCGAAATGGCGGCGCAGTTCCGGGTCCATCATATGCTCAAGGACCTCGCGAAATCCAGCGACGGCAGTCGGGCCCGCTTCTCGGAAGGCGGCGCGCATGCGGGCGCGCTGCGCATCCGACAGCTCCCGCTCCAGCGCATCGCCGCGTTCAGTCAGGTAAAGGTGTCGTTCGCGGCGGTCGCGTTGACCCACGCGGCTGTCGACCAGCCCATCCTCGACCAGGGTTCGCAGGACGCGGTTCAGCGATTGTTTGGTCACGCCCAGGATCGCCAGCAGGTTGTTGACGGTGGTTCCGGGGCTGCGATGGATGAAGTGGATCGCGCGGTGATGGGCACGGCCATAGTTCATTTCGGCCAGAATACGGTCCGGGTCGGCGGTGAAGCCGCGATAGGCGAAGAACATCGCCTCGATTGCGCGACGCAGCTGTTCATCGGTAAGAAACAGAAGATTGTCGCTGTGTCCCTGGGCCATTTTCCCCCCTTGTGCTGGCTGAAACTACGTCAGTCTTGTTGACATTCCAAGACGGGATTGTTAGCGACGGCCAGATTTCACGCAATATTATGTCCGAATGGGGCGTAATTTCGTAACGAATGGAATGGAGAACATCATGGCTGGGTCCTATGCGGAACTCGATGGCAAGATTTGGATGGATGGCACGCTGGTCGACTGGAAGGACGCGAATGTCCACCTGCTGACCCATGCAATGCACTATGCCAGCGCCGTTTTCGAGGGCGAGCGTGCCTATTCCGGCAAGATCTTCGAATCGCGCCGACATTCGGAGCGTCTGATCGCTTCGGGACGGGCGCTCGATATGGAAATCCCCTATTCGATCGACGAGATCGAGGCCGCGAAATACGAAACGATGAAAGCCAACGGGCTGGACGACGCTTATGTTCGTGTTCTGGCATGGCGCGGTGCGGGCGAGGATATGGGCGTCAGTTCAGCACGCAACCCGGTGCGGATGGCTGTCGCGACCTGGGCCTGGGGCAATTACTATGGTGACGCCAAGATGAAAGGCGCGAAGCTGGACATCGCGCGGTGGAAACGTCCCTCGCCCGAAACGGCACCATACACCGCCAAGGCCGCGGGCCTCTACATGATCTGTACGATGTCAAAGCATGCCGCAGAGGCGAAAGGCTGTTCGGATGCGATGATGTTCGACTATCGCGGCTATGTCGCCGAGGCGACGGGCGCGAACATTTTCTTCGTCAAGAACGGCGAGGTACATACGCCTGATCCTGACTGCTTCCTGAATGGAATCACGAGACAAACGGTGCTGGGGATGCTCCGCGACCGCGGAATCAAGGTCCACGAACGCCATATCATGCCCGAGGAGCTGGAGGGGTTCGAGCAGTGCTGGCTGACCGGTACCGCCGCCGAGGTCACGCCGGTGGGTCAGATCGGGGATTATAATTTCGAGGTGGGCGAACTGACCCGCGATATCGCGGAATCCTATGAAAAGCTGGTCCGAACCTGATACGGCGGACTGCATAACAAAAAGCGACCCCGTCCTGAAGGACGGGGTCGTGATGACCGGCAGGCGATTTGTGGAACCTATCTGCCTGTAGCTCCCTGATGCGGCGACTGGGTGGGGGCAATAGTTCGTCGCATCGGGGTGAGCTTTCGCTCCTACATGATCCGTTTTGAGAGTGTCGCGCGGCGGTTTGAGGGTGACGATGCGGTCATGGCCGGGTAATTTCAGGGCAGATATGTGACGAAGTTAACGTCTTCGCGTCCATCCGGCACAACGAAACCTTGCGCCGATGCCCGGCAAGGGCCACGTTTGACGCAATGAATGCGCCGACGCCGATCCATTCTCCGACCCACGACAATGTGCATTTTCAGCGCAGTGAACTGTCGGTGATCCTGTCGTTATACGGTCGGTTCGTCGCGGCGGGCGAATGGCGGGATTACGGCATATCCGCGCTGCGTGACGTGGCTGTCTTTTCGGTTTTTCGCCGCACCGCCGAACAACCGATGTTTCGCATCGAAAAGCGCCCGAAGATGGCGGCCAAGCAGGGTCTTTACTGTGTCATCGGGATGGATGGCCGTATTCTGCGACGCGGGTCGGACCTGAAAACTGTCCTGCGCGTGCTGGAACGCAAGCTGATCCGGTCGGTGAACTGACGAACGGTTCGCCCGACCGCATATCGTCAACTCCGCAATTCGGGCCGTCGTCGCATCACGATATCGCCGGTGCCGGCCTCCGCGCCGTCAGTATTCGCGGCGATCCGGTTGCGGGCCTGCACAAGCGGTTCATAGGCGACCGCCATGTGATGGGCATTGGCGTGCAGAAGGGTATTGGCGTCTGACATCAGACCGACGTGCCCGGACCAGAAGATCAGATCGCCGCGCTGCAATGGCTCCTCGGGGTGAAGTTCGCGCCCGACGCCGCGTTGCTGATCACTGTCGCGTGGACAGTCCAGACCGCAGGCCACGAGCGCCGCCTGCACCAGTCCCGAACAATCGATACCCCATCGCGACGAGCCCCCCCACAGATAGGGCGTGCCCAGAAACATGTCCGCCACGCCGACCGTGTCGGAAAACCGCGCGCGTAGCGGTTGCAGATGGCCGGTCGGAATGAAGTGTCCGGTCGAGATTTTCTTGAAGTCGCCAAGATCGGACGTCACCCGCACCTGGCTGCCGAAAAAGATCGCGACCTCGGGCGGTGCTTTGAGGCGGCCCTTGGGATACAGATGCGTGGCAGGGGCAGCGACCCAATGCGTCGCCGCTTCCTGCCGCGTCAGGGCACCGGAGATGACATAACCGCAATATCCGTCCCGCAGGCTCTGCCCGAAGGCAAAACCGTCACGCTCGTCGATCACCCGGAACGCTTCACCGAACAAAAGCTGACTGGAGCGTTCGCCGCGCGGAGCGTCCGACAGGTTGACAAGCGGCTGCTGCACCGTGCGAACCGTGCCTTTGACGTAGCGCGTCGCCTGGACCAGACCGCGCAATTCGTGCGCGGCGGCGTGACCGTTGGCTGGCGTTATGCGGGGATCATAGGCCGTCACAGCGACAGCACCTTGGGCAGTGCGTCGAAAATCGCCCGCGCGCCCATGCCGACGCCCCCCTTTGGACGTGCCGGGGCGGCCACGGGGTTCCAGCCATAGATGTCGAAGTGTGCGAACCGCGGCGTGTTGCGCACGAACCGGTCAAGAAACAATGCCGCCGTGATGCTGCCCGCGAATCCGCCCGAGGGGGCGTTGTCCAGATCGGCGATGGCAGGCTCGATCATGTCGTCATAGGGCCGGTGGAACGGCATCCGCCAGAGCGGGTCGCGCACCCGGTGACCGGCGTGGTTCAGCGCCATAGCGAGCGCATCGTCATCAGTGTAGAACGGTGCCAGATCAGGGCCGAGGGCCACCCGCGCCGCGCCAGTCAATGTCGCCATGCAGATCATCAGATCCGGTGGCGTCTCGTCCGCCAGCGCCAATGCATCGGCAAGCACCAGTCGGCCTTCGGCGTCGGTGTTGTTGATCTCGACCGTAAGCCCATTGCGCGCGGTCAGCACGTCACCGGGCCGGAAAGCATTGCCTGCGACCGCATTCTCCACGGCCGGGATCAGGACGCGCAGCCGCAGGTTCTGCCCGGTCGCCATGATCATATGCGCCAGGCCCAGAACCGTCGCAGCCCCGCCCATGTCCTTCTTCATCAGCCCCATCGACGTGCCGGGCTTCAGGTTCAGCCCGCCCGTGTCGAAGCACACGCCCTTGCCGACCAGCGTGATCCGTGGACCGTCGTGGCCCCAGGTCATGTCGATCAGACGCGGGGCGCGGGTCGAGGCGCGCCCGACCGCGTGGATCATCGGCAGGTTATCGTCCAGAAGCGCGTCGCCCGTGGTCACCTTGATGTCGGCACCATGGGTCTGCGCCAGATCGCGACAGGCCGCTTCCAACTCGTCCGGGCCCATGTCGCTGGCGGGCGTATTGATCAGATCGCGGGTCAGGCATTCGCCCGCGGCAATCGCCTCCAGACGGAGGGCGTCGACGCCCTTGGGGGCCTTCAGACGCGCGACTTCGACCTCATCGCCCTTGTAGCGGTTGAAGCTATAGGCGGACAGAAGCCACCCCAGTGCCGCCTCTTCGGTCTGGTTCGCCGTCAGATCGCCGTCCAGCGCATAGGTGCCTGATTTCAACGCCACAGCGGCCTTGGCGAACAGAAACCGGGTGCGCACCCGGTCCTTCGGCCCGCCCCAACCCAGCAGAACGCGGGCGATGGACATATCGGGTGCGGGCAGGCGCAGAATCTGACCCGCGGTTCCGATGAACCCATTGGCCCGGACCCAGTCGCGTACCGGCACATCCTGACTGGCGAGCCAGTCGTCGAAGCCCTGCGTGGTAACGGTGCGAACCGGAATGGCACGGGTATCGGGTGCGGCGAACGTGGGTGTCATGCAATCCTCGGCTGCGCGGTGCGGCGTCGGGCACGATAGCGGAGGCGTCACTCGCTGCAAGGTCTGCGGGAATCAACGGGCGGTGTGTTGTCCGAAAGTCAGGATAGCGATGATGTGTCAGGCGACAGTTGTGGGACAGGTGGCTGATTCAAGGGCCCATCCGGGATTGCCCTGCGGCTGGTTCAGACGTTGCAGGCGATTGATGCAGGCGGCAAGGGTGCGGGCGTCATCGCGGGCAAGGCAGTCCAGCACGGCCTTCGCGGCGCGCGATACCGTCGTCATGCCAATGCTGTCGGCGTAATGCGCCAGTTCAAAGCAGTGATGCGACAGGTCGGCGGTCTTGGCATGATCCCGTGTGATGGCGTCGATCAGGGTTTCCACATCGGCCAGCACCCCGGCGATGAAGCTTTCGGCGCGCGGTCCCATCCGGTCACACAGCGTGGCCAGTTTGCCCTGGTCGAAAGTCACGGCTTCGGTCGGGCGGAGGGTTGCGATGGTTGTTGTCATTGGTCTCGTTCCTTGGCAGTCGCCCCCACGGCGTCTGTCTTATGGATGCTGGCGAAACCGGGCGAAACCGGGGCGGTCTTTCGGCCATCCGAGGTAGAAATCGCTCGAATTGTACGGGTGGACAGGGTTAGAAGCCTCCAGTCGTCAAGGAGAGAGCCATGCGAAAGACCCGTCCCCTTCCCGGATCGCTTATCCAGCGCTATCACGGCTGGAAGGCCACGACCTTTGCCGAAAACGCCGCGTGGTATCGCCGTCTGGGCACCGAGGGCCAGCGCCCGCGCGTCATGGTCATCAGTTGTTGCGACAGCCGTGTGCATGTCACGTCGATCTTCGGGGCTGAACAGGGCGAGTTCTTCATTCACCGCAATATCGCGAATCTGGTGCCGCCCTACGAACCGGACGGGTTGCGGCACGGCACGTCGGCGGCCATCGAATACGCGGTGACATCGCTCAAGGTGGCGCAGATTATCATATTGGGGCATTCGCAGTGCGGCGGAGTGCAGGGCTGCGAGGCGATGTGTTCCGGCCACGCCCCCGAGTTGGAGGACCCCGCCAGCTTCGTCGGTCGCTGGATGGATCTGCTGCGTCCCGGCTGGGAAGAAGTGCGCGGCATCGCCGATGAACGGGAGCGGCTGGAGGCCTTGGAAAAGCGCGCCGTGCTGACGTCAATCGACAACCTGATGACGTTTCCCTTTGTGGCCGCTGCGGTCGACCGGGGGGATCTGGCGCTGCACGGCCTCTGGAACGATATCGTGGAAGGCACGCTGGAGTACTACGACGCGGCGACCGACCGTTTCATATCGATTTGAAGGGTTTGTCAGGATTGTCAGACACGATTGATTGAACCGCCGTTCAGTATTCGGATCTGGTTGTATGAAGTACTCTCCCTTCCTCTCGACGCCAATCTGACGCCGCCCGTCATCTTCCGTTTGCGCTTGGCCCGTTCGCGGGGCCGGGCCGTTCCGACCGGTCATTCCCGAAATAGTGGAATAGTGTCGGTCGCCTGTTCGGTGCAGGCTGAAAATATTACGCATTGCTCTATGCGGCTTTCGCCGTGATCGGGCGGCATATCGGCGTTGTGTTGGTGACCGATTGCGAAGTCTCGCGGGCGGAGCGGTTCTGACGCCGCCCGCAAGTCGAACTCTCCCGTCAGGGCTGCCAGTTCAGCGTTTCGCCTTCCGGCCATTCTAGCGTCACGCCGACAGTGACCTCGACTTCCTCTCTGGCGGGGACGTCCAGATTCCACTGTGCCACCCCTCGTTTGTCCTCGACATTGCGTTCGTCGGGATCTGGGCGGGTGCTGACGTCGACCTGCAGGTCTTCCTCCTCGGAATAGGGCAGGGCGAAACGGGTCTCGACTACTTCTGTCGCGTCCGACAGGTTGCGGACGCGGAACACCATATCCTGCTGACGTGTACCGGAGGTAAAGATAAGCCCCCGATCGCCGGTCTCGTTTTCCAGCCGCACGAACTCCAGCCGCAGGTGCTGTTGCGGGCCGAATGCAAGCTCGACTTCATCGCCCGCGGGCATCAGAGGCAAGAACGATTCTCCAATGCGCGCCCCGTCCCGAAACAGGGCCGCGGGTCCGGGCAAGAGCGGCTCGCCCGAGGTGTTGATAACCTCGGCCATCAGGAACGCCGTCTCATCGGTCCGTGGGCTGGCGCGGTTGAAGACCCGCGCGTCGAGCGACTGCGTATCCAGCGTCAGCGTCACACTGCCGCCGGTCGAGGGCAGGCTGACCGCTGTGGGATAATCGTAGGTCACCACGGGGCCGTCGAAATTGGCCTTGGCGAAGACAGGTTCCGACGCGGGGGCAGCCATGGAAAACTCTGCCGCAGCGTCCATCTCCTGCGGGGCCATCTCAAGAGATCGTCTGACCTGCAATTCCGCCTCCGGCTTTGCCAGACTTGCCTGGTTCGGAAACACCTCCTGCGGGGCGGTTTGGGCAAAGGGATCGGCGGTCGAGAGCGACAGCGCGACATCGACCAGCGGCAGGCCGGTGCCCTGCCAGACCTCGACCTTGCGCTCCAGCGTTACGCTATCGTCCGCGCCCAGCGTCACATCGTATCGCGTGCCCCATCCGGCTTGCGGTGTGAAGGTCTCCATCGTCAGGCCAACGGTCCCGGCCTCGGCGACCGTGACCCCGATGACCAGCAACGATACCTTGCCCAGTTGCGCCCCTGTCGCGTCCATGTCGATCCTGGCCTGCGCCAAGATCAGACCGGCATCGCGCACGGCGCGGTCTGCCGCGCGAAGGGCGGCTTGGGCAGCGGCGCGCGCAACCTCGGCCTCCTGCACCCGTTCGCCCAGCACATCCAGTGTCGCAAGCATTGCCCCGGCATCCAGCGACTCAAGGCCGGTCCCGGTAATCGAGCGCAGGAAGGCCAGTTGATCCTCTGCCGCCTTCACTGCGGCAGCGGCGCGCATGCGGGCATCCTCGACCAGACCGGCCGCCTCCTGCGCGGTCACCCAGATATCATAGGCGGCCTGCTGCGGTGGCGTCAGGAACCGGCGACCGTCCGCGATGGCACCGGGCAGGGTCTCGACCGTGCCCAGCGAAGCCCCCGTCAGGTCGATGTTCGGCAGACCGTTCGCGGTGCGGCCGACAGGGACCAGCAAACGATGCTCGCCCGCAGGCAGGTCGATCTGACCGGTTCGGACCAGCAAGGCCCCCTGCAGATAGATCTCTGCTTCAGTCACCGGCGCGGGCAGGGGGAACTCCTCGGCCCAGACGGCAAGTGGCAGGGTCAGAAAGGTCGTGATGAGTAACGTGCGGCGCATGAAACGGCCCTCGAAATTGAATCCGGGGGCCAGTGTCGCTTGGCGGACTGAAACTGTCAGCCCTAGAAATGCACTCAGTGCTTCTTGAGCATCCGTTGGCCCAGCGTTTCCGCGATCTGAACGGCATTCAACGCGGCACCCTTGCGCAGATTGTCGGACACGACCCACAGGTTCAAGCCGTTGTCGATCGTGCTGTCCTGCCGGATGCGGCTGACGAACGTCGCGAAATCGCCGACGCATTCGACGGGCGTGACATAGCCGCCGTCCTCGCGTTTGTCGACGACCAGAACGCCGGGGGCATTGCTCAGGATCTCGCGCGCTTCGTCCTCGTCGAGGAAATCCTCGAACTCGATGTTGATCGCCTCCGCATGGCCGACGAACACCGGCACACGGACGCAGGTGGCGGTGACCTTGATCGACTTGTCGATGATCTTCTTGGTCTCGACGACCATCTTCCATTCTTCCTTGGTCGACCCGTCTTCCATGAAGCTGTCGATGTGCGGAATCACGTTAAACGCGATCTGCTTGGTGAATTTGGTGGCGGGCTTGTTGTCGACCGGGTTGTAGATCGATTTGGTCTGGTCCCACAGCTCGTCCATGCCCTCTTTCCCGGCACCTGAGACGGACTGATACGTCGACACGACGACCCGCTTGATCCGCGCACGGTCGTGCAGCGGCTTGAGCGCGACGACCATCTGCGCGGTCGAACAATTTGGGTTCGCGATGATGTTCTTCTTGGCGTAGCCGTCCACCGCCTCGGGGTTCACCTCCGGCACGACCAGCGGCACGTCCGCGTCGTAGCGGTAGAGCGAGGAATTATCGATCACCACGCAGCCTGACTTGGCGGCGCGGGGCGCGTGGATCTTGGTGGCGTCCGACCCGATGGCAAAAAACGCGATGTCCCAGCCGGTGAAGTCGAATTGCTCCAGATCCTTTGTTTTCAAGGTCTTGTCGCCAAAGCTCACATCCGTTCCCATCGACCGGCGCGATGCAAGCACCGTGATCTCGTCTACGGGGAACTGACGCTCGGCCAGGATGTTCAGCATTTCGCGACCCACGTTCCCCGTGGCGCCGACGACGACGACCTTGTAACCCATCTGATCTGTCCTTTGATTAACGGGCGGGGCCTATACCCGTGGACCTGTCGCGTAAAGGTAAGGGCGCAACACGATCCGTGATGCGTGGCATTCGGATCGCTCTAGTTCGTGTTGTCCGGTGCAAAGGCATAGACGATGCTCCCCGCCAGCAACGCCAGCGCGAACGCCCCGAACAACGTCTGATATCCGGCCACGCCGCCGCCCGATGCCGTGAACAGGGGCCCCGTCGCAAACTGCATCACGCCGACGCCGCCAATGGAAAACAGGTTCAGAAGCGTCACGCCGCGCCCCACCAGATGCGGAGGAAAGAAAGCCCGACCATGTGCCACGCAAAGCGCGTAGCTGGACCCAAGGAAGCCGACAGCCGCCAGCAGAGCCGTCGCCGCCACCAATCCCGGAACCGGCATCCACCACAGGACACCCAGGATCGCGGCTCCGGCCAGATTTCCTGCCAGCACGACGTATTTGCGTGTCCCGAATATCCGGTCGGCGGGGCCATAGGCAAAATTGCCGACAATCATCGCCAGTCCCATCACCAGCGTCACGGTGCCCACATATTCCGCGCCATAGCTGTCCGCGACATAGGGCCCGGCCCATAACCCGCGAAGGCCAGCCGCCGGGGCATAGTTCACCAACAGCATCGGCAGAATCGCCCAGATCGCCGGGATTTTCAGCACGTCCAGCAGCGATCCGCGTTTGCCCCCTTCGACCGTTTCGGGGTCGCGCACCAGCAGCAGGCAACCGACCGCCGTCGCCGCCGTCAAAACGGCCAATGTCGTCATCGCGCTGCGCCAGCCCACTATCTCTGCCGCCCAGCTCAGCGGCACAGATGCCGCGATATTGCCCAGCGACCCGACCCCGATCAGCACGCCCGCCAGTGTTGCAAAGATCGCGGGCCGAAACGTGCGCGCGAAGATATAGTAGCTGGCCATAAGGACCGGTGCGCTGCCCACACCGATCAGTGCCATCGCAAGATCGATCTGCCACCCGGCACTGGCGACCGCGAACAGGAGCGCGCCGCCGCCACCCGCTACGCCCAGCAACAGGGCCGCTGTCCGGCGTGGTCCGACGTGGTCCAGCGCCCAGCCGATCGGCAGTTGCATCGCGGCGAAAGCCAGAAACCAGATGCCCGATGCGCGGCTCAGATCGGCGGGTGTGACATTCAGATCGGCGGTCAGATCAGGTGCAAGAACGGCAAGGAAAGCGCGATAGAACTGGCTCAGCACATAGGCAAGCGTGAGGATTGCGATGCCAGACTTCATGTAATGTCCCCCCGTTTTGCCCGCCGTCGCATGTCCGCCCGCTTCAGCGCAAGTGCGATCGCTGTCCCGCCGGTCGCAGGTCAATTGCAATAGCCGATGCGCCACATTCCGGAATCTTCAGGGCGGAGACCGGGCCGCGACCTTGCCCGAACGCGCAAACGCGCGTTAGGTCGCGCCCTGATCTTCGTCGAAAGGCCCGGCCCTTGCCCTCAACCGTCCATCCTTTCGTCCGTCTGTGGCGTGGTTATCTGCGGCGTCACCTCTGGTGGATCCTGTTCGGTGCCTTCCTGATGACGGTCGAAGGCGGCACGGTCGGTGTTCTGGCTTGGATGCTGGAGCCGATGTTCGATCTGGTCTTCGTCGAAGGGCGCGCCAGCGCGGTGGTCTGGGTCGGCGCGGCGATCCTTGCCCTGTTCATCGTACGCGGCATGGCAGGCGTTGCGCAGCGAGTGGTGATGTCCAGGGTCGCCTACCTTGCGTCGTCCCGCATCCAACAGGATCTGCTGAGTCACGTCCTGCGTCTGGATGCGGCATATTTCAGCAGACATTCTCCCGGTCAGCTGATCGAGCGGGTCCAGGGCGACGTGCAGGCAATCCAGACGATGTGGGTGCAGATGATCACTGGGGTCGGGCGCGATGCCATGGCCCTGATCTCCCTGATGATCGTGGCGATCTCGGTCGATCCGGTCTGGACCGCCGTCGCCATCGTCGGTGCGCCGCTTCTGATCGCGCCAAGTCTGATCCTGCAACGCTATATCCGCCGCAAGGCTTTCCGCCTGCGCGACATCGCCGGGCGGCGCACGACGCGGTTGGACGAGATTTTTCACGGCATTACCCCCATTAGGCTGAATGCCATGGAAAGCTATCAGGAGGAACGATTTCGCCTGGCCACCGAAGATATGGTGCGCGCCGTGATCCGCACGCAGGCCGGGCAGGCGACCGTGCCCGCGCTGGTGGACTTCGCGATCGGGTTCGGATTCTTTGCCGTTCTTCTGTACGGTGGACCGCAGATCATCGCGGGCGAAAAAACGGTGGGCGAGTTCATGTCGTTCTTCACCGCAATGTCGCTGGCGTTTCAGCCCATGCGTCGTCTGGCGAATACGGCGGGGGCCTGGCAGACGATGAATGCCTCGCTGGAACGGATTTATAGCCTGCACGACACGGTGCCGACGATCATCGACCCGGTGACGCCTGCCGCCGCGCGTCCCGAGACAACCGAGATCGTCTTCGACGGGGTGACGCTGGCCTATGGCGACAACCCTGTCCTGCGCGGCGTGGATTTTACCGTGCCGGAAGGCACGACGACGGCGCTTGTTGGCCTTTCGGGGGCGGGAAAATCCACCATATTCAACGTATTGACCCGTATGGTCGATCCTGAATCCGGGGTGGTCACCATTGGCGGGCACAACATTCAGGATTATGCCCTGCGCGACCTGCGCGGCCTGTTCTCGGTCGTGTCGCAGGACACGCTGCTGTTCGATGAGACGCTGCGGGAAAACCTTCTGCTGGGGCGCGGCGACCTGTCCGAATCCCGGTTGCAGGATGCGTTGAAGGCGGCACATGTGACCGAATTCGTGTCGGAATTGCCGGCTGGCCTCGATACTCCTGCCGGGCCGCGCGGGTCGAACCTGTCGGGCGGTCAGCGGCAGCGTGTGGCGATCGCGCGGGCGCTGCTGCGCGATACGCCGATCCTTTTGCTGGACGAGGCGACAAGTGCGCTGGATACCAAGTCGGAGCGGCTTGTGCAGGATGCGCTGAACCATCTGTCGCAACGCAGGACGACACTGGTGATCGCCCACCGGTTGTCGACGATCCGCGAGGCGGATCAGATACTTGTGCTGGACAAAGGCCGTGTGGCCGAGCGTGGCACGCATGATGAACTGCTGGCGCAGGGGGGGCTGTATACGCAGTTGCATTCCATGCAGTTCGGCACCGATCAGACCTGAAGCGCGCGGGCTTTCATTGCGGTGTAGAATGGCAATGCGGCCTGGAGCAGATCATCGCGGTCGACGGCCGGCAGGGGACCTTCGGGGCCTGCGAACCCGGTCGATGCGTGAGCTGCGTTGTACCAGTGCGAGGCCCAGATTCCGTCGGCGGAATGCCCGCCTCCCGACCAGCTCAGCATAGCGGGATCGAAGGAAATTCCCACTTCGGAACAGAGCTTTGCCAGCATCTTCGCCGGGTCGTCCCGGAGGTCCGCGGTGTCGATGACAAGTCCCCCGACGCGATCGTAAAGCGAGGCCTGGGCGGCGAAGGCGATGTCCGATTCCGAGATGTCGTCGCGCTTGGCACCATAGCTTGCGATAACGCGGGCGGGGTGGCGGATCAGGTGCAGATGGACGGCGCCGCTGGCCCAGCCGAGGGGAAAATCGGGCAGCATGTGGTGGGCCATATGCTTCTGATAAGAATGTATTTTCGGTGGCTTGCGGCACAGGGCGGCAACTGCCACCGGGTCGGTCGGCTGGCTGGCCAGTATGGCATCGCGCATCGGGTGGTCGAGGCCGGTGGTGGCAAGGTAGGCGGCGTAGAACGGCTCGTCCATGACCTCGAAATCGGGGCGGTTTCCGAAAGCATACATCATCGCGGTGGAGAGGTTCCGGGGCCCGGACCAGGCGAGGATTTTCATGTCGGATTCCGTGGGTGAGGAAGGGGTGATCTGCGGGTGATCCACGTCTGACGTCACTGGGCGCACCGTCAAGGGCAAATTGGGGGAGGACGGTGCGGGAAAGGAATATTCCGTCCGGCCTGTGAGGTGTGAGATGTTATGAAGTGGAATGCCAGTTGCGCGGACTTAGCGGACTTGTGCAGGTGCGCCAATGACCGTTTCAGTGAATTTCTCCACTTTACGAAAAACACAAGATCAACGAAATTGCAGTTCGCTTTGCATCGAGCCATATAGTCTGGACTTAAGCCAAATCAGAGGCGCAGCATGGTTAGTGACTATCCAAACTGGCGTGAAGACGCCGCGCAATTCCTAGCGGAAAACTTGCCGAAAGCTTCGGACCGTCCGGGTTGGCACGATATGGCCTCAACGGCCTATCAAATCGGATGTATGGCCTTGGTCAAGCTAGGCTTTGCTGACGCAACAGATTGGGGAGCAATACCAAAGAATCCTCCTGAACAACCTGCGACAATGCCTCGATGGGACGACATCTGCATTTCTATCCTGTGGCTTGCGAACCAACAAAACAAGCTTTCATTCCGGTTGCCAGATGGAAGCCTCCCACCGACCCGCATAGGAAATGGTTTTGTCATTGCCATGAAAGATCCGCCGCCACCTCCAACCCCCAATATCGCCGCTCGTTTCGGGCTGGGCTGCGCGCTATGCGAACCCGATTTTCTGCAGATGCTTGAACGACTTGGCCTGATCTCGGATGGAAGCTGGACCAAGGAAGCGGAGTTCATACTATGGAGAACTTCACCAAAGAATTGGACCCTAGAGTTTCTTAGTGACGAGCGTTTTTTGGAAGCGGTGCAGAAGGCGGTTGCTACCATTCCTGATCACATAGCCGCCGAAATTTTAGAGCTAATTGTGATAAACGACAACCACATCGACGAGCTTATCATTTGGCATGAAGAGAAGATTGCCGAAGGACGTGATAAATACGGGCCAAAGGCGCGTCTGGGTGAGGTTCCATCAAGGAAGTATGCCCAACGGTCCCTCGAGTTTTCTCGCAGAAACGCCTTGGATTGGCTGTTCTTCCGCCATTGGAGAATTGATGATGGGTGGCTATCCGAGAAAGGTGCAGAATCCGCTATCGAAGTCTTTCACGATAGGCTTGCGATTTCGATGCGCAAATCTGTCTTAAAGCAATTGCACCCCGCAAAGTCTCAGTATTTTGAGTAAAGCCATCAATTTATCCTGACAGTTCCGATAGTCATGCGTTATGATTGCCGACATTCATGCAGCCTACAGCATCCGTCAAAATGGGCTCAGCGCGGACGTCCAGGCTATAACTCTACCCCGCGTATCGCGCCGCCGTCAGCCCATCGAAATCGATCTCGGGCGTCTTGCCCAGAACCACATCGGCCACGGCACGACCGGAGCCGCAGGCCATCGTCCAGCCCAATGTGCCGTGTCCGGTATTCAGGAACAGGTTGTCGTATTGCGACGGCCCGAGAACCGGCGTGCCGTCCGGCGTCATCGGGCGCAGGCCGGTCCAGCCCTCCGCCCGGCTCAGGTCGCCGCCCTTGGGGAAGAGGTCGCCGATGACATGGCGCACGGTGTCGGTGGCATGAGGCCCGAGCCGGTTGGAGTAGCCCGCGATCTCGGCGGTGCCCGCGACGCGGATGCGGTCGCCCAGCCGGGTGATCGCGACCTTGTGGGTCTCGTCCATGATGGTGGACTGCGGAGCGAAGGCGTCGTCGGTGACGGGCAGGGTCACGGAGTAGCCCTTGACCGGATAGACGGGAAGCTTCACGCCGATGGGGTTCAGCAGCCGGGGACCGAAACTGCCCAGCGCGCAGACATAGGCATCGCCGGTGATGCGCCCGGCGATTTCGGTGTCGACACCCGCGACCTTGCCGTCCTCGATGGCGATGGCGCGGATTGATTGGCCGTACTGGAATTCGACGCCCATTTCGGCGCATTTCTCGGCCAGCGCGACGGTGAACATCGCGCAATCGCCGGTGCGGTCGGCGGTCAGGCGCAAGCCGCCGACGAATTTGTCACGGGTTTCGGCAAGCGCCGGTTCGACGGCGATGCAGGCGTCGCGTCCGAGAATTTCGAAGGGGCTGTCGTATTCGGTGAGGATGTCCTGATCGGCCTGGCTGCCGCGCATCTGTTTCGCGGTGCGGAAGAGTTGCAGCGTGCCCTGTTCGCGGCCCTCGTAGTCGATGCCGGTTTCCGCGATCAACTCGGGCATCACGTCGCGGGAATAATTCGAGATGCGGACCATGCGGCCCTTGTTGATGCGGTAGCTTTCCGCGTTGCAGTTACGGATCATCTGCCAGCTCCACGACCACATGGTCGGGCTGATCAGCGGCCAGATGAACAGCGGGCGGCGTTTCATGAACATCCATTTGATCGCCTTGACCGGAATGCCGGGCGCGGCCCAGGGCGAGGTCATGCCATAGCTGAGTTCGCCCGCGTTGGCATAGCTGGTCTCCATCCCCGGCCCGGTCTGACGGTCGAGGACGGTGACATCCGCGCCGCCCTTGGCGAGGTAATAGGCGGTCGTGACGCCGATCACGCCCGCACCCATGACGATGACTTTCATGCTGGCTGTCCCCTTGCCCGTGTTGGGGCGAGCATGGGGGGTGGGGGGCGCGACGGCAAGGTGGGATGGTGGGGCGGGGGATTGGATGCTGGGGTCTCTTTGCGGGCCATGTTTGTCCGCTGTGCGGATGTCTTTCTCCACACTGCACAGCACAAACTTGAACGTCGCCGTGGCATTTTTTTGTGCAGCACCATTCAGCGATTATCTTCAATGCCATGCGACCATGAAAAATTTTGCGCCAAATCTAACCCGGCCGTGATAAAGTTCGAACCCGAACGACCTATTTTTTTGACCGTCGCAACCCAGTCTTAGCCAGTCAAAGCGGTCGAGTTCAATACATGACGGGCGCCACGATACTTTACAGTAAAGGAGGGAATGATTTTAGCATGAAATTTGGAGCGTTAAGCAACTGTTATAAAAGGAAACATAAGTATGTTAGGGCAACTTTCCACAGAAAAATACGAGGACCCGCGAGAGGTATTGAAAACTTTCCTCAATGACGTAGTGCAATTTCTTAACTTGGTGGCTATGAGGGAAGAGCCAAATTGGCGGCCTAAATTCCGGGAACATCTATTAGAGCCAATGCACGCAGCGTTAATGCCGCTTCGCAGCCATGCGGAAAGAGTGGAAGTAAGAATAGCGAATTTGAGTACCGAACAAATACGAGACCATGGCTTGGAAGGTTCAGAATTAACGTTTAAATTCTCAGTGATAGACGACGCATACTCGAATCGCGGTGGCGGTGGCGGCTGGAACTTTTGGGGTTGGAAGCGCCTAATCGAATCCCTTGATGTTTTGCTTGAGTCAATTCTATCGGCGACAGGGGCTGGGACCGGGATCTCGGAAATGAAGGACTATATTGGACTGAGTGTCGATGGGCCGTAATCGCCTCTTGGCGTAGCGCGCCATCCAAACATTGCTGATGATCCTTCCTTCGGGATCGCAGACGAGAAGACGACAGAGGAGGGGGAGTTCGGTCTCTGAGCAGACTACACAGTTCGTGTCAGCGGTCCTGGGCAGTGAATCAAGGCGTCACAAGCGCCTTATACAGCCCGCGCAGCCGCTCGGTCACCGGTCCCAGATCGCCCGTCCCGATGACGCGGCCGTCGATCATGCCGACGGGGGTCTGCGCGCCGAAGGTGCCGGTCAGGAAGGCCTCGTCGGCGCCGTAGGTGTCCACCAACGAAAAATTGCGCTCCCGCACCGGGATGTCGTTCGCACGGCACAGGTCGATGACCTTCTGGCGGGTGATGCCGTTCATGCAGTAGTCGCCCTTGCTGGTCCAGACTTCGCCACGGCGGACGATGAAGAAGTTGCAGGCGTTGGTGGTGTTCACGAAGCCATGCACGTCGAGCATCAGCGCCTCGTCCGCGCCGGCCTTTTCGGCGGCGATGCAGGCGAGGATGCAGTTGAGTTTCGAGTGCGAGTTGAGTTTCGGGTCCTGCGTCATCGGCAGGCCACGGATATGGGGCACGGTGGCCAGCGTGACGGGGCGCGGGATTTTCGGGCGCGAATGTTCCATGATGATGACCATGGTCGGCCCCTGGGTCGACAGGCGCGGATGCTGAAACGGCAGGCGTTTGACGCCGCGCGTGACCATCAGGCGGGCATGGGCGTCGGTGGTGAAATTGTTGGCGGCGCGGGTGTCCTCGATTGCCGCGATGACCTGCGTCGGAGTCATGCCGATATCGAGGTCGATGGCCTTGGCCGCGTCAAACAGGCGGGCGATGTGTTCGTCGATGAACGTCCAGCGCCCGTCGTAGAGGCGCAGCCCCTCCCACACGCCGTCGCCCAGCATGAAGCCGCTGTCGTAGACGCTGACGGTGGCCTCGGCGCGCGGTTTCAGCTTGCCGTTCACCCAGATCAGGATCGCGGCATTGCGGATATCGTCTTCGGCATCGTGGGTGCTGATCTTCGTGTCTGTCATGTGCGAAACGGTGCCGTCACGGGCCTGTGAATTGCAAGGGGGTAGCGCGCATTGGAAAGTGGTCGTGAACGACGGAGAAAGTCCATGAGTGTGCGACATGAAATTCGACTGACCTTGCTGGCAATCGCGATTCTTGCCGGATTGGCGGTGGAAAAGATGGAACGGCACGACGTCGCGGAATGCCAGGTCTGCGGCGTACGGATCCAGGCCCTTTAGAAGGCCACCGATCGCGCCGCGTCGCCCAGGATCATCTGCGCGATGATGATGCCGAGAAGAAACACCAGCGGTGCCAGGTCGAGCGCGCCGGTTGCAGGCAGAACGTTGCGGATGCGCGAATAGACCGGTTCGAGAATGCGGTTCAGCCCGTCCCAGAGCTGTCCGACGATGGGCTGATTCATGTTCAGCACGCCGAAATTGATCAGCCATGACATGATTATGTGCGCCACGGCGAACCACCACGCGACGTTCAGCAGCAGCAGCAGGATGTTGATGAGCGTCAGCATTGTGTCGGGCCTTTTCAGTGAAGTGCCCCCGATCTAAGGGCACGGGCCAGTCGGCGCAAGCTGACGCAGGGTTCGGGTTGACGCAAATCGGATCGGGGTAAAGACGGCGGGCATGTATCCGTTTCTCCGCCTCGCCTGGCAAATGGCGCGCGCCCGTCGCGCGACGCCGATGGGTGTGATGGACACGCAGGTGACACATCATCTGTGCCTGCCGTGGGATCTGGATGGTTTCATGGAGCTGAACAACGGACGCACCCTGACGCTCTATGATCTGGGCCGGTTTACCTCCGGGCAGCGTATCGGCCTTCTGGCGGCTTTGCGGCGGCGGAAGTGGGGGTTGGCGGTAGCAGGAGTGAGCGTGCGTTATCGCCGCCGGGTCACGATGTTCCAGCGGATCGAGATGCGGACGCGGATCGTGGGTTGGGACGAACGGTTCTTCTATATCGTTCAGTCGATGTGGGTGGCGGGCGAATGTACGTCGCAGGCTCTGCTGCGGACGGCGGTGGTAGCGAAAGGCCGGTCCGTGCCCACGGGTGACGTTGCGGCGGAATTGAACGTCGACACGGTGTCGCCTGACTTGCCCGCATGGGTCGCAGCCTGGATTGAAGCGGAGGGGACGCGCCCCTGGCCGCCGGAGGGCGTTTTGCCGGAAGGTCACGTGCCGCCGTCGATCTGACCCAAGTGTGCCACACCGCTGTTGCGCCGGTCTGATTTCCCGCCCAAGGTTCGCCGGTCGGCCTTGGGGAGAAGTCATGACAGACATCGCGCTTCGGCGCCGGGTGCGCGGCTGGATGATGTTCGACTTCGCATCGCAGCCCTACAACACCCTGCTGCTGACCTTCATCTTCAGCCCCTATTTCGCAAGCGCCGTGATGGACGATCCGGTCGCCGCGCAATCGGTCTTCGGACTGACGGTCGGGCTGGCGGGCTTTGTCATGGCGATTAGCGCGCCGGTTCTGGGAGCGATGGCCGACGCGTCGGGGCGGCATCTGATGTGGATCAAGATATTCTCGGTCCTGTATGTCGCGGGTGCGGCCAGCCTGTGGTTCGCTGTGCCGGGGGCGGATATGGTCTGGCCCATTTTGCTGGTCTTCGGCATCGGCCTGATCGGGATGGAATTCGCGACGATCTTCACCAACGCCATGCTGCCGACGCTGGGTCCGCGCGATGAGATCGGACGGATATCCGGATCGGGCTGGGCGCTGGGATATGTCGGCGGTGTAATCGCGCTGATCGCGATGCTGACGCTGTTCGCGGAAAATGCGCAGGGCGTGACCCTGATCGGCATCGCGCCGATCTTCGGACTGGACGCTGCCCTGCGTGAAGGCACGCGGTTCGTCGGGCCGTTCACCGCGCTTTGGTACATCGTCTTCATGGTGCCGTTCTTCCTGTGGGTGAAGCCGGTGCGCCGGGTCGCCACCACGCTTGTGCCGGCCGGTGCGGCCCTGCGTCGGCTGGCGACGACGCTCCGGTCGCTGCCGCAAAGGCCCGGCTTCGCAGCCTATCTGGGATCGTCGATGATGTATCGCGACGCCCTCAACGGGCTTTATACATTCGGCGGCATTTATACCGCCGGGGTGCTGGGCTGGACGGTGGTCGATATCGGGGTCTTCGGCATCCTGGCGGCCGTCACCGGCGCGATCTTCGCATGGCTGGGGGGGCGGGCCGACCGGGCACGGGGGCCGAAGCCGGTGATCGTGACCTGCGTGGCGATCCTGACTCTGGTGTCGCTGTTGGTGATCACTGTGACGCCGGGCACCGTTCTGTTGATCCCGGTGGCCGAGGGTTCGGCGCTGCCCGACATCGCGTTCTATGTTCTGGGCGCGGTGATCGGCGCGGCAGGGGGGGCGTTGCAGGCGTCCAGCCGGACGATGCTGGTGCGGCTGGTGGTCGTGGATCACGTGACCGAGGGGTTTGGATTATATGCGCTGGCGGGCAAGGCGACGGCTTTCATCGCGCCGCTGTCGATCGGATTCGTGACTTATATCTCCGGCAGTCAACAGATCGGAATCCTGCCGATCGTCGGTCTGTTCATAATCGGTCTGGTCCTGCTAATCTGGGTCAAACCCGAAGGAGAGGTCGCGCCATGATACGCCGGTTCCCCGTCACGTTTCTTGCCATCTGTCTGGCCCTTGCCACTGCCCCGGCCGCCCATGCGCAGCTGGCCAAGATGGAATTCAGCGGTGTGCGAGGGCCGTCCTTCCAGTCGCCGGAGCCGTTCGGCGGCTATTCGCGCGGGTGCGCCGCCGGTAATGTCGCCCTGCCCGAGACCGGCGAAAGCTGGCAGGCGATGCGCCTGTCGCGCAACCGCAACTGGGGGCAGCCGGAGTTGGTGGACATGGTGCAGGACCTGGGCCGCTACATGAAGCGTATCGGCTGGGGCGGCATCTATGTCGGCGACATGAGCCAGCCGCGCGGCGGCCCGATGCTGTCGGCACACCGCAGTCACCAGATCGGGCTGGATGCGGATATCTGGCTGTATCCGGCGACGGACATGACCCTGTCGCGCCGTCAGCGCGAGAATTTGTCTGCCGTATCCATGCAACGCGCCGGGGGCGCCTTCGTCAATTCGAACTGGTCGCGGGGGCAGCACGAACTGGTCAAGCGCGCGGCGCAGGACCCGCGCACGGCCCGGATTTTCATCTTTCCGGGTGCCAAGGTCCAGATGTGCAACGACGAGACGGGCGACCGGTCATGGCTGCGCAAGGTGCGTCCCTGGTATGGACATCATGAGCATATCCACGTTCGCATAAGTTGTCCCGACGGAGCGCGCGGTTGTGAAAATCAGGCCCCGCCGCCGCCCGGCGATGGCTGTGCCGAGGCGCAGTCCTGGGTGGACGATATTCTGAACCCGTCGCCGCCGGACCCGAATGCCCCTGCCGCGACCCCGCGCCCGGAGTTGAGGCTGGCCGATCTGCCCCGGCAATGTGCCTCGGTCCTGTCGTCACGCTGAACGAAGGTCGGATGCAATCATGAATATTCTGCGTCTTGCAACGCTGTTGGCAGCGATCGCCACTGTACCCGCGTCCGCCGCGACGTTTCTGGGCAATTACGTCTGGAGACCGGACTTCGACGGTGCCGGGGGGTATTCCGCGATCTGGCTGGACCCGGAAGGCCCCGGTGTCCTGCTTTTGTCGGACAGGGGCCATTGGGTGCGCGGCACGGTCACGCGCAACGCGGCGGGCGCGATTTCCGACATGACGATCAGGGATCGCGGGCCGCTTTTGCGATCGACCGGCGACGACCTGAAGGCCGACGAGACGGATGCCGAGGCCGTGGCCTTCGCCGATGGCGCGTTCTACGTCGCCTACGAAGGCATGCACCGCGTCATGCGGCACGACGATATCGCGGCACCGCCGTCGCGAATGGTGCAGGCGGGCGCCTTCGAAGGGTTGCAGACCAATTCGGGGCTGGAGGCATTGGCGGCGGATGCGGCGGGAAACCTCTATGCGATCCCGGAACGGTCCGGGGTGCTGACCCGACCGTTTCCGGTGTTTCGCTTCGACGGCGACGTGTGGACACAACCGTTCGACCTGCGCCGGGATGGTCGGTTTCTGGTGTCGGGTGCCGATGTCGGGCCGGATGGGCGCCTATATGTTCTGGAACGCGACTTCGCGGTGTTGGGCTTTCGCACCCGCGTCCGAAGTTTCGACCTGACAGGTCAGGACGAGCGGCTGGAATTGCAGACCGGCATCGGCACACATGACAATCTGGAGGGCATAGACGTCTGGCGCGATGCCGAGGGGCGAATGCGGGTGACGATGATTTCCGACGACAACCTCAGGCCCCTCATCCAGCGAACGGAGTTCGTCGACTACCTGTTGGACTAGGGGCGATGCCGCCGCTGCGCGGTTCCCCCAGGATCATGTGTAAGGTATTGCCACCCTTCTCGCCTTTGCGAGGATTGGGCGGTCGGTTTTTCGGATCGCCATCCGCAAGCTGGTGACGGGCGCGGGGCCCGGACTATTCAGCGGTGCCATTCGCGGCGGGTGCGGGGGTGGGGCCAGTCCTTCAGCAGCGCGAGCGCGTCCTCGGCGGTATCGACGAAGCGGAACAGCTCCAGATCGTCGGGACCGATGGTGCCTGCCTCCTGCAGCGCGTCCCAGTTTATGATGCTGCGCCAGAAGCTTTCGCCGAACAGCAGGAACGGCACGCGCTCCATCCGTCCGGTCTGGATCAGGGTCAGCGCTTCGAACAATTCGTCCAGCGTGCCGAAGCCTCCGGGAAATACGCAGATCGCGGCAGCGCGCACCAGGAAGTGCATCTTGCGGATCGCGAAATAGTGGAAGTTGAACGACAGGTCGGGCGTGACGAATTCGTTCGGGGCCTGCTCGTGAGGCAGCACGATGTTGAGACCGATGCTGCGCCCGCCGGCATCCATCGCGCCGCGGTTTCCCGCCTCCATCACGCCGGGGCCGCCGCCGGTGACGATGACATTTTCGCGCCCGCCCGATGTCGCCATGGATTGTTCGGTGACCAGCCGGGCGAAAGCACGGGCTTCGTCGTATTGCGCGGTCAGGTCGCGCAGGGTCTGGGTGCGGGCGTCGGCCCGGTTCTCGGGGCGCGGAATGCGCGCACCGCCGAACAGCACGACAGTCGAGGTGATTTCCGCCTCGTCCATCAGGAGCGCGGGCTTGAGCAGTTCAAGTTGCAGGCGGACGGGACGCAATTCTTCCCGGCACAGGAAATCCTCGTCCACGAAGGCCAGACGATAGGCCGGATTGCGGGTCTGGGGCGTGTCGGGGACGGTACGGGCAGTCTGCCGGTCTTCACGTGCATGAGGCAGGGGATGTTGGCGATGGGCGTCGGTCATGGGTCGTCCTTGCATCCGGAGGTTCGGGGCGGTGTAACAGGCCGAACGGGGAGGCGCGACATGGATTGGCAGAGCGAGATCGAAGATGCGCGGAGGCGGATTGCCGGGCATGCGCGCGTGACACCTGTGGCGCGACTGGAACCGGGCGGGTTCGACGTCGCGGTGAAGCTGGAACAGATGCAGCATACCGGCAGCTTCAAGGTGCGGGGCGCGTTCAACACGCTGCTGTCGGTCGATGTGCCGTCCGCCGGGGTCGTGGCGGCGTCGGGCGGCAATCACGGGGCGGCGGTGGCATTCGCGGCGAGGCGATTGGGGCACCCGGCGCATATTTTCGTGCCCGACGTGGCGGGCGCGGCCAAGATCGGGTTGATCGAACGGGCGGGGGCGACATGCCACGTCATCCCCGGTCTGTATGCCGATGCGCTGGAGGCGGCGCAGGCGCATGAAGCTGCGACCGGCGCGATGCAGATTCATGCGTATGACTCCGTTCCGACGGTGGCGGGGCAAGGCACCTGTTTCGCGGAATGGGAGGAGCAGGGGCTGGACGCGGACACCGTGCTGATCGCGGTCGGTGGTGGCGGATTGGTTGCCGGGGCGCTGGCGTGGTTCGGCGGGCGGCGGCGCATCGTGGCGGTGGAGCCGGAACAGTCGCGGGCGCTGAATGCGGCCCTGACAGCGGGCGCGCCGGTCGATGTGGAAGTGTCGGGCGTTGCGGCCAATGCGCTGGGCGCGCGGCGGATCGGAGACATCTGTTTCGATCTGGCGCGGGAAGCCGACAGCGTGACGGTCCCGGATGCGGCCATCACGGAGGCGCAGGCGATGCTTTGGCGCGAGGCACGGCAATGGGTCGAACCGGCGGGGGCCTGTGCGCTGGCGGCGTTGGTCAGCGGGGCTTACACCCCTGAGCCGGGTGAGCGTGTGGCGGTCCTGATCTGTGGCGCGAATCCTGCGCCCGACCCGGTGGACGCCCTCAGAACCGGCTGAGGATCAGGCCGCCCGCGACCATCAGCAGGGCCAGCACCCGCGTCGGCGTGATTGCGTGGACGGGGGCGGCAAAGGCCCCGATCGCGTCGAGAACAAGTGCTGCCGACAATTGTCCCAGCAGGAGTGCCGCGAAGGCCGTCAGGATACCGATGGTGGGCACGGACCACAGCATCGACCACACAACCACCGTGCCCAGCAGCCCGCCGGCCCAGTACATCGGCGACACCGACATGGCCCGCGTAAGCGCGCGCCCCTCGCCCAACACGAAGGTCAGCACCAACAGCGCCGCGAAGCCGACGCCGAAACTGATCGTTGCCGCCGCCACGCCGCCGCCGATGCCCTTACCGAGGGCCGCGTTGAGCGGTGCCTGAATGGCAAAGCCCACACCGGCGACGAAAACCACGAGGATCGGAATGAAAAATGCGGGGGACAGGGTCTGCATCGAAAGCTCCTGGGACGGGGCGGGATTGCCCCGGCAAGGGGTGGGCGATATGCACGCCGCAGTCAATTGATGCCAACTCATGCCGCCAAACCGAAGGGCCCCCCGATGTCGAACGAACACCTCGAGTCCGCGATCGAAGCCGCCTGGGAGGAACGCGACCAGATTACGCCGCAGACAACCGGTGAGACCCGCGATGCGATCGAGGCGACGCTGGATGCGTTGGACAGCGGCAAGCTGCGGGTGGCCGAGAAGCAAGGCGCGGATTGGCACGTCAACCAGTGGGCCAAGAAGGCGGTTCTTCTGGGGTTCCGCCTGAAGGATATGGAATTGCAAACCGGCGGGCCGCAGGGGGGCAGCTGGTGGGACAAGGTCGACAGCAAGTTTAACGGCTGGAACGCCGCCAAGTGGGAATCGGCGGGCTTTCGCGCCGTGCCCAGCTGCATCGTGCGGCGGTCGGCCTATATCGCGCCGGGCGTGGTGCTGATGCCGTCGTTCGTGAACCTTGGGGCCTATGTCGACAGCGGCACGATGGTCGACACCTGGGCCACGGTCGGCTCCTGCGCGCAGATTGGCAAGAACGTACATCTGTCCGGCGGCGTCGGCATCGGGGGCGTGCTGGAGCCGATGCAGGCCGGGCCGACAATCATCGAGGACAATTGCTTCATCGGGGCGCGGTCGGAAGTCGTCGAAGGCTGTATCGTGCGCGAAGGTTCGGTACTGGGAATGGGCGTGTTCATCGGCAAGTCCACCAAGATCGTCGACCGGGAGACGGGCGAGTTCACCTATGGCGAAGTGCCCGCCGGGTCGGTGGTCGTCGCGGGTTCGATGCCATCGAAGAATGGCGTGAACCTGTACTGTGCTGTTATCGTCAAGAAGGTGGATGCGCAGACGCGGTCCAAGACGTCGATCAACGAGCTGTTGCGCGACTGAATAGATCGGGGCGGCATCGGGTCAGGACGGGTCGAGGCCGTCTTTCTTGATGGCCGCCTGTTCCAGCGCGTCCATGTAGGCACGGGCGGAGGATGTCCGGCCGAGGCCTTTCCACAACCCCCTGCGCCAGGCCCTGCGGGCCGAGACCGGCGACCATTGCAGCCGTGCACCCGCCAGCCAGTCGCGCAGTGCGGGCGGCAGGGCGTCGTATTCGGCCATCAGGCGGCGACGGTCGCGGGCCTGAGCCTGCGTGCCAGCGGACGTGGTGGCGGGCGGAATGGCAGGTGGCGGTGTCGGGCGCGGTGACATGGTGCAGAGATGGGTTGCCAGAGGTGACCTGTCAAATAGCCTCGCAAGAGGCGGTCGGGAACCAGTTGGGCGCGGGCGGCGTTTCCTTCTGACGCACACAACCACAAAAAGGGGGCCGTATCATGGGTCTTGGGATTATCGCATCGATCATCGTTGGCGGTCTGGCTGGCTGGATCGCCAGCATGATCATGAAGGCCGATACCGGTCTGTTCATGAATATTATTCTGGGTATCGTCGGGGCCGTGGTCCTGAACTTTATCCTGGGCTTGATGGGCATCTACGCCGCAAACAGCTGGATTCCGCAGTTGTTCGTCGGAATCATCGGTGCCAGCATCCTGATCTACGGGGTCCGCGCCGTCCGAAGCTGACGCCACGTCTGTCATTGTCGAACGCCGTCCCCTGGGGCGGCGTTTTACGTTTCCGGTCCGGTTGACAAGGCCGGTGCCGCGACGGACACCGAACCCCATGTCCGAGAAGAAACCCAAACGCCCGCATTTCGTCTATACCCTGCTGGTCGAGGTCGGTCGCAAGACCGGCGATGGCCTGCCCGACGGTGCCACGGGGGCCGCCCTGATGTGTTACGCCAGTGGCGTGGACGAGGATGAGGCGGTGCGCGAGACCGTCGCCGTGCTGAAGACCGCGGACCTGAACGTGCTGGAGGTGACCGGATATGGGTCGCTGGAGGAGCGGGAGGGCGAAGGCCACGACATCGAAGTCGACGAGCGCAAGATGATGGCACGTGCCCTGCGCGAGAATTCGGTCGTGGTGGCGCAGACGACGGTGTTCCGCGAGGGCGACGAGAATGATGACGAAGACGAGGGCGACGACGCATGATCGACCCCGTTGACCTGACGGCCCGGCTGGTCCGCTGCCCCTCGGTCACGCCCGACGAAGGCGGCGCGCTGGTCCTGCTGCAGACGCTGCTGTCGGATGCCGGGTTTGCCTGCACCCGCGTCGACCGGGGCGGGACCTCCAATCTTTATGCGCGCTGGGGCGACAAGGCGCACGCGCGGACTTTCGGGTTCAACGGTCATACCGACGTCGTGCCGGTCGGTGACCTGGCGGCCTGGACGAAAGACCCGTTCGGGGCCGAGATCGAGGAGGGCTGGCTGTACGGACGCGGCGCGACGGACATGAAATCGGGCGTCGCGGCCTTTGCCGCCGCCGCCGTGGATTTCGTGACCGACACGCCGCCCGACGGGGCCGTCGTGCTGGCCATCACCGGCGACGAGGAGGGCGATGCGACCGACGGGACCGTTGCCCTGCTGGACTGGATGGAGGCCGAGGGCGAGCGGCTGGATGTCTGTCTGGTGGGCGAGCCGACCAGCCCCGATCACATGGGTCAGATGATGAAGATCGGGCGGCGCGGGTCCATGACCGCGTGGTTCACGTTTCGCGGCACCCAGGGACATGCCGCCTATCCGCACAAGGCGCTGAACCCGCTGCCCGCGATGGCGCGGCTGATGGCCGATCTTTCCGAACATGAACTGGACAGCGGGACCCGGCATTTCGATGCCTCGACTCTGGCGGTAGTGACGATGGACGTGGGGAACGCGGCCACGAATGTGATCCCGGCGGAGGGTCGCGCGACGGTCAACATCCGCTTCAACGACGCGCACACCGGGGCCGGGATCACGAACTGGCTGCGCGCCGAGGCAGACCGGATGGCGCGAGAGACCGGCATTGCGATCGACATGCGCGTCAAGATCTCGGGCGAGTCGTTTCTGACACCGCCGGGACCGCTGTCGGATCTGGTGGCGAAGGCCGTTCAGATCGAGACCAACCGCACGCCGGAGTTATCGACCACTGGTGGCACATCGGACGCGCGTTTCGTCAAGGATCACTGTCCGGTGGTGGAATTCGGACTGGTCGGCCATCGGATGCACGCCGTTGACGAGCGGGTGCGGGTCGAGCAGATCGAGCAGTTGAAGGCGATCTATCTGCGGGTGCTGCAGGATTACTTCGCCTGACGTCGGGCGGTGCGGCCGTCGGGCCTCGGGCGGGAATATTTCCGCAGCCAAGACGTGTTCAGGCAGCCTTGGCCGCCTGGTCGGGGCGCAGGAAAACCGGGCGGTTCGGGGCCGATCGGTCGGGTTGATAGGCATAACCGCCAGTCGTGAAACCGCGCAGGTCCGCCGGGTCGGTCAGGCGGTTGTCGACCACGAAGCGCGCCATCGCGCCGCGTGCCTGTTTCGCGAAGAAACTTATCATCTTGGGTCCGCCGGGTTTGTCTTCAAGGAAGCTGGGCGTGACGACCGGCAACGCGAGGGTTCCAGTCCGGACCGCGCCGAAATATTCCTGACTGGCGCAGTTGAGCAGGTGAGTCGCGCCGCTTTCCGCCGCATCGTCGTTCAGGACAGTGGCGATTCGATCACCCCAGAAGGCGTAAAGGTCCTTGCCGCGCCGCGTCGCCAGCCGACTGCCCATTTCCAGGCGATACGGCTTCAGAGCGTCGAGCGGGCGCAGCAGGCCATACAGGCCGGACAGAATGCGCAGATGCGTCTGGGCGTGGCGCAGGGCGTCGTCCGTCAGGGTTGCGGCGTCAAACCCGGTATAGGTATCGCCGTCAAAGGCGAAGATCGCGGGCTTTTCGGGTGCGATGTCCCAGTCGCGGAAACGGTCGCGGTTCAGACGGGCAAGCTTTTCCGAAATACTCATCAGGTCCTGCAGGTCCCTGATCCCCTTCCGGCGCGCGGTTCGTACCAGACTTGACGTCTCCTCGGGGAACCGCGGCGGCGTCGGGGCGATATCGACCGGATCGAAATCGAGGGATTTAGCGGGGGAGAGGACAGTCAGCATTGGCGGAGTTTAGGCGGCATGGCCGCAGGCTCAACCCCGTTTGCGATGATAGGTCAAAGCGTCGCGGATCAGCAGGCGGAGGGGCGCATCGGGCAGCGCGCTACCGGGGGCGAAGATCACGGCGCGGGTGCCTTCGGTCGTCAGCGTGTCGGGGAAGGTCTGGCGGAAATCGGCGATCAGGCTGGTCTGGCAATGCACGAACAGCGCTGTGCCGCTGGGCTTGGATATACCTAGTCGGACTGCCGTGCCGATACGGGGCGCCGCGGGCAGATAGGCGGGCTGGCCCCATTTCAGCGTTTCAGTCAGCGGGCCGAGGTCGGGGATTTCGGCGGCGGTCGCGAAGATCAACGCTCGAAGACGCAGCAGGTCGACGCAGGCTGCATCGGGAAAGGCACCGAAAACCTGCGCGACCGCGTCGGTCTGAAACGGCGGATCGACGGGTATGGCCATCATCTAGGCTTCCCGCAGGATTTCGAGGAACGCCTCGCCGAACCGCTCGGCGTGGCGATCACCCAGAATGCGGGTGATGTCCGCCGCATCGGCGCGGGCGCGGGCGACTTTGGCCAGTTGCGAGGACGAGCAGGTCATCGGCTTGTCGGTCCCGGTATCGCCACGGGTCAGATCGTTCTGCACCGATAGAAGCTTGTCGTAAATTTCGCCCTCGCCCCGCCCGGCCAGCTTGCGGCGGGCGGGGTGGACGGGGTCAGGGGTTTCGCCGGTCAGGACTGACAGGAATGTCGCGCCGTAGCGCTCGAGTTTGGTCGCACCGACGCCCGAGATTCCGGCCATGGCATCCAGTGTCGCGGGACGCGTTTCGGCCATTTCGATCAGCGTCCTGTCAGTGAAGACGACATAGGCGGGGACGCCCTGCGCTTCGGCCAGCGCGCGGCGCTTGGCCTTGAGCGCCGACAACATGGGGGCGTCCTCATCGGACACCAGTTGCTTGACGGCCGGGCGGCGCTCGGCCCGCGTGATCGTGTCCTTGCGAAGAGTGACGCTGGCCTCGCCGCGCAGAATCGGGCGTGCCGGATCGGTCATCCGCAGCGCGCCGTGGCGTTCGCCATCCGGGCGCACCAGATCAAGGCCCATCATCTGTCGGAAGATCGCCTGCCATTGCGGTTTCGGCGTATCTCGGCCCGCGCCCCATGTCGGCAGGCTGTCGTGGCCGAAACGGCGGGTCTTGTCGGTCTCCGTTCCGGTCAGCACGTCGACCAGATGACCGGTGCCGAAGCGTTCATCGGTCCGCAGCATGGCCGACAGCGCCTTGCGCACCTCGGTCGTGGCGTCGAATAGTTCGGGGGGTTTCTCGCAGAGGTCGCAATTGCCGCAGGGCGCGGGCGTTTCGCCGAAATAGCCCAGCAGGGTCACGCGGCGGCAGATCTGCGCCTCGGCCAGACCCAGAAGCGCATTCAGGCGGGTGTGGTCGGCGGCGCGCATCTCCGGTGGGGCCAGACCTTCGTCGATCTGCTGGCGGCGGTATCGGATGTCGTCGGCCCCGAACAGAGTTAGCGTATCGGCGGGGGCACCATCGCGACCGGCGCGGCCGATCTCCTGATAGTAGCTTTCGATCGACTTCGGCAGGTCGGCGTGGGCGACCCAGCGAATGTCGGGCTTGTCGATGCCCATGCCGAAGGCGACGGTGGCGACGACGATCAGACCGTCTTCCTGTTGAAACCGCCGTTCGACGTCGCGCCGGTCATCGGCGTCCATTCCGGCATGGTAGTGGCAGGCGGCATGGCCGTCGTCGCGCAGGGCGCGGGCGATGCCCTCGGTCTTGGACCGCGTGCCACAGTAAACGATGCCCGACTGGCCCTTGCGCGCGGCGGCGAACGAAAGGATCTGGCGGCGCGGGCCGTCCTTGGGCTGGAAGGTCAGGGTGATATTGGGCCGGTCGAAGCCGTGCAGGAACACCTGCGGTTCGTCCGCAAACAGGCGGCTGGCGATCTCGGCGCGGGTTTCGGCATCGGCGGTTGCCGTGAAGGCGGCAAGAGGCACGCCAAGTGTTTGCCGCAGCGCACCGATGCGCAGGTAATCGGGGCGGAAATCGTGGCCCCACTGGCTGACGCAATGGGCCTCGTCGACGGCGATCAGCGTACAGTTGGCGCGTTTCAGCATCCGTTCCGTACCGCCCGAGGCCAGACGTTCGGGGGCAATGTAGAGGAGCTTGAGCGACCCGTCTTCGATGGCCTGCCAGACGGTTTCGGTCTCCTCCTCGGTGTTGCCCGAGGTCAGGGCACCGGCATTGACGCCCGCCTCCTGCAGGGCCCGCACCTGATCGCGCATCAGGGCGATCAGGGGTGAGATCACGACAGTCAGCCCGTCGCGCACCAGTGCGGGCAATTGGAAGCACAGGGATTTGCCGCCCCCTGTCGGCATGATCGCCAACACATCGCGCCCGGCGACGACGGCATCGACTATCTCCTCCTGACCGGGGCGGAAGGCGTCGAATCCGAAGATGGAGGGCAGAAGGTCCCGGGCGTCGGGCATCGCGGCTTTTCCAGATTGGTTTTTGCCGGACTCCCATATGCCGAATCCGGAAACAAGAGGGCAACGGGAGGATAGTAAGAATCGATGACATGAGAATCGTTCTCAAATTTGCCTTTCGCGGTGCTACAGGCGGTGGTAAGTAAGGGGCCCTGACGCAAAATATGGGGGACCTACGATGTCCATCCTTCGCACTGCCCTGATCGCCCTGACATTCGCCACCCCACTCGCGGCCCCAGCGCTGTCGCAGGAAGTTACGCTGCGGTTCCAGCATTTCGTGAGCCCGAATTCGGCCAATCCGAAGTATTTCATGCAGCCCTGGGCCGATGCCATCGAGGAGCAGTCGAACGGTCGCATCAAGGTCGAGCTTTATCCCTTCATGCAGCTGGGCGGGTCGGCTCCGAACATGTATGACCTGATCGCGGATGGCGCGGTCGATGGCGGCTGGGTCATTCCCGGCTACCAGCCCGGTCGGTTCCCCGAGGCCGAGGCACTGGAGCTGCCGTTCATGACGCCCAAATCCGCGGAAACCGCATCGCGTGCGGCCTGGGCCTTCACCGAAAAATACCTGATGGACGATTTCGCCGACGTTCAGATCATCGCGGCGCACATGCACGGACGCGGTCTGGTCCACAAGAAGGGCCCGGCACCTGAATCGGTCGCGGATTTCAGGGGTCTGAACCTGCGTGGCCCGTCCCGGCCAGCCACGCTGTTGCTGGCCAAGCTGGGCGCAAACCCCGTCGGAATGCCCGTCCCGGCCTTTCCAGAGGCGCTGGCCAAGGGCGTGCTGGACGGCGGTGTCATCACATGGGAGCAGGTCCCCTCGCTGAAACTGGACGAGTTGACGGACAGCCACACCGACGTCGCGGGCGACCAGTCGCTGTACAACCTGTATTTCATCTGGGCGATGAACAAGGCCGTCTACGACGGTCTGCCGGACGACCTGAAAGCGGTGATCGACGCGAATTCGGGTCTGATGGCCTCGGCCTGGGCGGGGCGCGCGCACGACCTTGGCGACGCCGAGGGACGTCTGGTGGTCGAGGCGACGGACAACCAGATCGCGACCCTGTCGACCGAAGTCACCGCCGAGATCGTGGCCCTGGGCCAGGAGGTCACGGCCGACTGGATCGTCGAGATGACGGCCAGGGGGCTTGATGGAGCCGGATTGGTGGCGGATGCGCAGGCGTTGATGGCGGCGGAGTGATCCGGACGGGACGCGGGGGCCAGCCCCCGCACCCCCCGGGATATTTCGGCCAGGAGGAAGGCGCGGCGGCCTATGGGTTCGCCAGCCCTTTTTGCGATCGGGCCAGGGTGACGAAGGTATCGCCATAACGCCGCTGGTCGATTGGGGTCAGGTCGGAGAGGGTCGGGGGCATCGACTCCTCCCAGACGATGAGGGCGTCTTGGGCCAGCCAGCCGCCGGTCCGCAGTGCCGCGATGGCTGTCTCGCCAAGACGTTGCCCATAGGGTGGATCAAGGAAGATCAGATCGTGGGCCGTGCCGTCGCCCGGCCTGCGCGCATCGCGGGCGATGATACGTGCGTCGGCGCCAAGCAGCGCTATGTTGTCGCGCAGGATCGCCAGCGATTTGCGCCCCTGTTCTATGAAGGTGGCGGACGCGGCCCCCCGGCTGAGCGCCTCCAGCCCCAGTGCGCCGGTGCCGGCGAAGACGTCGAGAACACGTGCGTCGGTCAGCACATCGCCATGGCCGCCGTTGACCAGCAGATTGAAAATGGACTCGCGGACGCGGTCGGTGGTCGGGCGCAGATGGGCTGCCGTATCGCCCTTGCCCACCGCGGTCAGGCGACGGCCGCGCCACGCCCCGCCGATGATCCTCATGCGCGGCTCACATCAGGTCCTTGATCGGGGTCGATCCGTCGGCGACGGCCCCCGCGTCAGGGGAGCGGCCCGACTCGATCAGGCGCTTGCCGACCATATAGGCGCGCGGATCGTTCATCGCGTCGACGGCCAGCAAGGTGTCGCCCTTGAAATACCAGTGCGACCGACCGCCGCCCGTGGGGGTGCCATCGCGAACGATTACGTGATCGAAACCGGTGTTCAGGCCCGCGATCTGCAGTTTGACGTCGTATTGATCGGACCAGAACCACGGTTTGGCGACATAGGCTTCGTCCGCTCCCAGCACGTTACGGGCTACGACCTCCGCCTGATCGATGGCATTGGGGACGGATTCGAGCCGGATGCGCCGCCCGCGCCACGGAAAGGAACAGCAGTCGCCCGCCGCCCAGATGCCGGGAGCGGAGGTGCGCCCGCGGTCATCCACCGCGATTCCGTCATTCACTTCCAGCTTTGCTGCCTTGGCCAAGTCGACATTGGGCGCGACACCGATGCCGCAAACCACGGCATCGACCTTGAAACTGGTCCCATCCGACAGGACCGCGCCGCTGACGTGATCGGACCCGGTGAGACGGGCCAGAGCCGCGTCCTCGATGATTTCAACGCCTTCGGCCCTGTGACGGTAGGCGAACCAGAGCGCCGTATCCTGGCAGGACACCCGACTGAGAATTCTTTGGGCCGCCTCAAGCAGCGTGACGCGCATGCCGCGTTTGCGGGCGACAGCGGCGGCTTCCAGACCGATATAACCGCCGCCGACGATAAGCAGGTGGCCGTCCGCGCGGATATGCGGCTCCAGCGCGTCGATATCCGCGAGCGTGCGCACGGCGAAGACGCCCGGCAGATCGCCCCCGATGTCGGCGGGCAGGCGGCGCGGCGTCGACCCGGTGGCGAGGATGATGGTATCGCAGGTTTCAGTTCCGCCTGTGTGGGTCAGGGTCATTGCGACGGGGTCCAGCGCGGTGATCCGGGTGCCTGTGTGAACCTCCACCCGCTGGTCGTCATAGAAAGATGCGGGCCGCAGATGCAGCCGGTCGCGCGTCATCTCGCCCAGCAGGTAGGCCTTGGACAGCGGCGGGCGCTGATACGGCAGTTCCGCCTCATCCCCCCAAAGAGTCAGGCGTCCGTCGAAGCCCTGCTTGCGCAGCGTCTCGACCAGGGTGGCCCCGGCCTGACCGGCACCGATTACGGCAATGTGCTGCATGTCGTTCCCTCTGGTCGTCTGTTAACGGACAGCTATATCCCGGCTTCAGAAACTTCAAACGCGAGGAACCATCCATGGCCATATCCCAAGGTGACAGATTGCCCGATACGCAGCTGATCCGGATCGGCGACGATGGCCCCGAGACGGTCTCCCTGTCCGAGATCGGACGCGGCAAGACCATCGCCGTCTTCGCCGTGCCGGGCGCCTATACGCCAACCTGTTCGTCGGCCCATGTGCCCAGTTTCATCCGCACCAGGGACGGGTTCGCGGCCAAGGGTGTGGATACCATCGTCTGCGTATCGGTGAATGACCCTTTCGTGATGAAAGCCTGGGGCGAGGCGACGGGCGCGACTGAGGCGGGTTTGCACATGCTGGCCGATGCGGACGGCACGTTCACCAAGGCTATCGGTATGGATTTCACCGCGCCGCCTGCCGGTCTGATCGGTCGGTCGAAGCGCTATGCAATGTTGGTCGACGATGGTGTGGTCAGAACGCTGCACGTTGAAGAAGCCACCGGCGTCTGCGAGATGACGGCCGGAGAGTCGCTTCTGTCCGAGCTCTGATTTCAGGCCCGGCGTGTCGCGAGGTACAGATTGGTTTCCGACCGTGACACGCCGTCGATCAGACGGATACGGTTGAGCGTCGTGTCCAGTGCCTCCAATGTATCGGCACCCAGCTCGGCGATCAGGTCCCAGCGACCATGAGTGGAATGCACAGCTTCGACTTCCGTCATGGCGGCCAGCGTGCGGCTGACGCGAGCCGCACCCTTGCCCTCGATCTCGATCAGGATAATGCCACGCACCGGGCGGTACGCCAGATCGCTCTTGAGAACTGCCCGATAGCCCAGGATTTCGCCGACCTGCGACAACTTCTCCATTCGGGCCCGCACAGTGGCGCGGGTGACGCCCAGCCTTGCGGCAAGTGTCGAAATGCCAGCCCGTCCGTCTTTGGAGAGTTGCACCAGAAGCCGGTGGTCGAGATCGTCCATTATGATTGCTCCGATTGATCATATTGGTCGAAACGTCGACCGATTTGACCTCATATCCCGCTTTCGACTGCCGCTCCAGCAGGATCAACTGGCCCGAACAATCCGGAGCATCCCATGGCCAAGCACATCACCCTTCTCGGCGCGCCCATTCAGACCGGTGCCTGGCGGCGCGGTTGCCTGATGGGACCGGATGCCCTGCGAACGGCTGATCTTGCGGCGACACTGACGGTGTTGGGGCATGATGTGACGGATGCGGGCGACGTCTCCCCCGAGGTTCTGAGCGTGCCCGCGACCGAAAACCAGACCATCCGCGACCTGGACCTCTGCGCAGGTTGGGTGCGTGCGTTGCAGGCGGCGGCGGGCAAGGTGACCCAAGACACGATTCCAGTTTTCATGGGCGGCGATCATTTGATGGCGGCGGGCACGGTCCCGGCCATGGCCGCCCGTGCCGAAACGGACGGTCGTCCGTTGTTCGTGCTGTGGCTGGATGCGCACTCCGATATCCACGATTTCGACAGCACCGACAGCGGCAACCTGCACGGCACTCCGGTCGCGTATTTTACCGGCCTGTCAGATTTCTCGCCGCAGTTCCCCGTTTTGCCCGGCAGGGTCGATCCGGCGAATATCTGCATGATCGGGCTGCGGTCCGTCGATCCGCATGAAAAGGCGGCACTGGCCCGCACCGAGATTCAGGTGGCCGACATGCGCGCCATCGACGAACACGGCATTGCCGCGCCGCTGCGTGCCTTTCTTGACCGGGTCGAGGCGGCGAACGGACATCTGCACGTCAGCTTCGATGTCGATTTCCTGGAGCCGGACATCGCACCTGCCGTCGGCACAACCGTTCCCGGCGGCGCGTCTTTCCGCGAGGCGCATCTGGTGATGGAATGGCTGCACGACAGCGGACTGGTGACATCGCTGGACATCGCGGAGCTGAACCCCTTCATGGACGAGCGCGGCAAGACAGCCCGTCTGATGGTGGATTTCGTCGCCTCGCTGTTCGGTAAATCCGTCCTCGACCGTCCGACGCGGGCGCGAGGATGACATCCCGCGCCGCCCGTATTTCACGATCACCCCGAAAGGCCACATCATGACCGACCTGAACCCATCCCGCATGGCCATGGTGCCGTTTGTGTCGGTCCACAACATGATGCGCATCGTGAATGGCGATGGCGTGGCCGAGACCATCGCCGCCATCGCCGACCGGATCGAGGCGGATTTCCTGCGCTGGGAAGACTTCGACAAGACCCCCCGCGTGGCCGCCCATTCCGCCGAAGGGGTGATCGAATTGATGCCGACCTCGGACGGCGAGCGGTATGGATTCAAATACGTCAACGGGCACCCGGCGAACATGGGGCGCGGGTTCCAGACCGTGACGGCTTTCGGGGTTCTGGCTCGGGTCGACAACGGTTACCCGATCCTGCTGTCCGAAATGACGATTCTGACGGGGCTGCGCACGGCGGCGGCGTCCGTGGTGGCCGCCCGCCATCTGGCCCCGAAAGACGCAAAGGTCATGGCGATGATCGGCAACGGCGCGCAATGCGAGTTTCAGGCGCTGGCCTTCCATCACGTTCTGGGTATCGAAGAAGTGCGGCTTTACGATATCGACCCGGACGCCACGGCCAAGGCGGTGCGCAATCTGGCGACAACGGGGTTGAAGGTCACGTCCTGCACCACGGCCGAAGACGCTATCGCGGGCGCGCAGATCATCACCACATGCACGGCGGACAAGAAACAAGCGACGATTCTGACCGACAACATGGTGGGCGCGGGCGTCCACCTCAACGCGATCGGCGGCGATTGTCCCGGTAAGACGGAGTTGCATCGCGATATCCTGAAGCGCTCGGATATTTTCGTGGAGTATCCGCCGCAGACGCGCATCGAGGGCGAGATCCAGCAACTTGATGACGATCATCCGGTGACCGAGCTGTGGCGCGTGATTGCGGGAAAGGCAACGGGCCGGACGTCACGCGATCAGATCACCCTGTTCGACAGCGTCGGCTTTGCGACCGAGGATTTCAGCGCGCTGTGCCACATCCACGATGCGGCCCGGCGAACAGGATACTATGTCGATCTGGACATGCTGGCCGATCCGGATGATCCGCGCGACCTGTTCGGGATGCTGGCGCGGGCCGCAGAGACCTGAACCGGACTGCGCGCGATCAGTCGTCCTTGACGATATGCACGGTGCGATTGGGGAATGGGATTTCCACCCCGGCCGCGTCCAGCGCCAGCTTCACCTCGCGGTTCATGTCCTTCCAATAGGCGAAGAATTCCGTCCGTGGCACCCAGGCGCGAACCATGAAATCAACGCTGCTGGCACCCAGTTCAGTAACTTTGATGGTCGGTGGCGGGTCGGCCAGAAATCGCGGGTCGGCGGAGATCGTGTCGCGGATAACCTGTTCGACCGTATCCAGATTGGCGGAGTAGCCAACCCCGAACGTCCACTCCGCCTGCCGCGTATCATAGGCGGAGTAATTGGTAATCGTGTTTCCCCAGACTTCGGAGTTTGGGATGATGATCTGAACGTTGCCGATGCTGGCCAGTTCCGTAAAGTTCAGGTTGATCGCCTTCACCGTTCCGGACTCGCCATTGATCGTGACAAAATCGCCCAGTTTGATGGGCCGGAAGAAAATCAACATCACACCCGCCGCCACGTTCGAAAGCGTGCCTTGCAACGCCAGACCGATGGCCAGACCCGCAGCACCGATGACGGCCACCAAAGACGTCGTCTGAATTCCGAAGGTGTTCAGCACAATCAGGAACGACAGTCCGATGATGGCGTATCGCGCAAGGTTCGCCAGAAAATCGAACAACGTGTCGTCCAGCCGCTTGTGCCTGTGCGACAGCCCCGAAATCCGCCCCGCGACCCATCCCGCGACCATCAGGCCAATGACGAGGACCACAATGGCGGACAGCACATTGCCCAGAATGCCCGCCAGATAGTCGAAGGAAATGAAATCGCCCAGCGTGCGCCCGGCGTAGACTTCGGTCGAGAGGAGTTCGTTCATATCGAAGGGCGTCTTTCAGGTCAGTTTGTCGATAGCACGCGCAAGGTCGATATCCTTTTGCGTCAGGCCGCCCGCATCATGCGTCGTCAGCCGAATGTCCACCCGGTTCCAGACATTGCGCCAGTCAGGGTGATGGTTCGCAGCCTCTGCCAAAAGGGCCACGCGGGTCATGAACCCCCATGCCTGCGAGAAGTTTTCGAACTTGAACTGCCGCGTGATCGCGTCTGCGCCACCGGACCAGCCCTCGGGGATTTCCATATAGGTCATTCCTGTTCCTCCTGCGCGATGCGCCGAAACGGACCATAGCCGGTCAGAACTTCGATGTCCTCCTCCACGGCCTGTGCCTCGGCCTCAAGAAACTGCTCCACGGCGCGACGGAAGCCTTCATTCGGAATATGGTGAAGGCTGTGGCAGGTCACCGGCAGATAGCCGCGCGCAAGCTTGTGATCGCCCTGCGCCCCGGCCTCGACCCGCGACAGGCCGCGTTCGATGGCAAGGTCGATGGCCTGATAATAACACAGCTCGAAATGCAACATCGGGTGATGCTCGACCGCGCCCCAGTAGCGCCCATAGAGCACATCGCGTCCGATGAAATTCAGCGCGCCCGCCACTGGCACGCCATCGCGTTCGGCCAGAACCAGCATGACGTCGTCGCGCATCGTTTCCTGCACCTGATCGAAGAACGCGCGGGTCAGATATGGTGTGCCCCATTTGCGCGCGCCGGTGTCGCGATAGAACCGCCAGAAAGCATCCCAATGCTCGTGCCGCAGCGTATCGCCGGTGTAGGTATTTATTTCGCCGCCGAACCCCTGCGCGACGGCGCGTTCACGGCGGATTGTCTTGCGCTTGCGGGAACTGAGTGCCGCCAGAAACTCATCGAACGCTTCATATCCGTCGTTGAACCAGTGGAACTGCTGGCTTGATCGTTCCATCAGGCCCAGCGCCGCGCCCGCCGCCCTTTCGTCTTCGGTGCAGAACGTGATGTGCAGCGACGACAGCCCGTTTTGCTCCGTCACCTGCACCGCCGCCTGAACCAACGCCTTAAACCCGACGTCCTCGTATCCCGGTCGCAACAGGAACCGCCGCCCGGTTGCAGGGGTAAACGGAACCGCCAGTTGCAGCTTGGGATAATAATCGCCGCCCGCCCGCTCCCAAGCCTGCGCCCAGGCATGGTCGAAGATGTATTCGCCCTGACTGTGCCCTTTGGCATAGAGCGGCGCGCAGGCAATGATGTCCTGTCCTGACTTTGCTATCAGATATTGCGGTTGCCAGCCGGTGCCCGGCCCGACGCTCCCGGATGTTTCCAGCGCGCGCAGGAACCGATGCGTCGTGAACGGGTCATTCGGCGAGCCACCGTCCGCCGTTTCGGGACTGGCACAGGCGTCCCAGTCGGCGGCGTCGATATCGGCCAGCGACGGCACGACATGGATCGCAATTTCGGCTTCGGACTTGAGGACGGATTTGGTCATGGGCAACAGGTGGGGCCGTTACGCATCAGGGCAAGTAGCCTTCGAACGTGACGGCATCGGCGATTTTGCGCGCCTCGGCCTCCTGCGCCGGAGATCGGATCGTCCAGCACAGGATCGCGGCCCCAGCGCGCTTCAACTCGGACACGCGGGGCATATTCAGCGCATCGGCCTGATGGCTTATGAAATCGCACCCCAGTCTGTCGAAATCTGGGATTGCGGCCAAGTGGTCCCGTGTGGACTCCGTCAGTTCGGGCCAATGATCGGCATCAAAGGCGGAAGTCACCAACCCGCGCGACAGATGTGGCGCATCGCGCTGAAAACAGGCGACCGAATGCGGGTTGAACGACATCACCGCGACGTCGCCAACATAACCGTCCAGTGTCGCCATCGCCGCCGCTTCCAGGGGGCCAACATCGGGACCCATCTGCCCATCCTGATCCTTGACCTCGATCAGGACAGGCACACGCCCGGCAATCATCTCAAGCACCGCTTCCAGGGTAGGTATGCCGGCATCTCCGCCTCGCAAGCCGGTCTGGGAGAGAGCCTTTGCCGTGAACGAACCGACTTTGCCATCTCGCACGGTCAGACGAGCCAGATCGTAGTCGTGAAACACCATGGCATGACCGTCGGACGACGGTTGAAGGTCAAGTTCGATGGCGACACCAAGTTCCACCGCGGCGCGGAAGGCCGCCATGGAGTTCTCGGGTCGTCCGACCCCATCGGCCCCGATCCCGTGCAGGCCACGGTGCGCGATATGTCCCTTCAGAAATGCTGCGGGCAGGGTCATTTTATGCGAAAAATTCCTTCAATCTCGACGGCGACACCGAATGGAAGAATGGCACCGACAGCGGATCGCGCATGGCGCCCCGCATCGCCCAGCGCTTCAACCAGAAAGTCCGATGCACCGTTCACGACCTTGGGCTGATCCTCGAACTCGGGCGTGCAGTTGACGAAGGCGGTCAGCTTGACGACCTGCTCCAGCCGTTCGATATCGCCGCCGCAGGCCGCCTTGACCTGTGCCAGCAGGCTGATCGCACAGGCGCGGGCGGCGGCGGCACCGTCCTCGACCGACATATCATCACCCAGCCGTCCCTTGATCAGCCCGTCCGGACCGTTGCTGATCTGGCCCGAGACGAACAGCAGGTCGCCCGAGCGGACGGCAGGCACATAGTTGGCGGCCGGGGCCGGGGCATCGGGCAGGGTTACGCCCAACTTTGCAAGGGTCTCGGTATAGGACATCGGGCAACTCCTGTTATTGTCGCACGATTGCTGACATGCCGAACCGCCGATGCCAAGCAGATGTCCGGACGCGTGGCATGCGGGAGGAGGCACATGTCCGTACGAAGACTATTCCCGAAACGCGCGCTTGAAGTAATCGGTCATCGGCTTGACGAGATAGGCCAGCACCCTGCGGTCGCCAGTCCGCAGATAGGCCTCGACCGGCATGCCCGGAAGCAGAACCTGACCGTCGAGCCGCGCGATTTCCCCGGCGTCGGGCTGCACCTCCGCCAGATAATACGTCAGTCCCGTCGCCGGATCAGTCAGGGCGTCGGGCGATACGCGACGGATATGGCCAAACAACTCTGGCGTGATCCGTGCGTCGAAGGCAGGCAGGCGCAGGGTCACAGGTTGTCCGGGATACACCTGATCGACATGGATCGGATCGACCTGAGTGATGATTACCAGCGGCCGGTCCTGCGGCACGAGATAGAGAACCGGGTCGGCTGCGCGAATGACGCTGCGCTGGGCAAAGACCTGCATGTCATGGACGATTCCGGCAACCGGAGCGGTGATGTCGAGACGGGACATGCGCGCGCGCACGGCACGGTCACGTTCCGCAATCTCCATCTGACGGGATCGCAGGTCCCGCAATTCCGTGATCGCATCTTCGCGCGTGCGGTTGCCTTGTTTGAGGATTTCCAGATCGATTTCGGTCATGCGGCCCTGCAATTCGGCCACCGAGGCGCTGAATTCGCCCAGTTGCCCCAGCAGTCCGGCTTCGTCCCGTTGCAACGCCAGAACGCGGGAGGATTGGGTCAGGCCGCTTGCCAGAAGGGTCTGCTGGGCCACCAGTTCCTGACGCAGTAGCACCAGCTGACGCCGCAGCGCTGCGGATTGGGCGGCGACCCCGGAAATCTGGTTGGCGATCTGCTCCTTGCGGCGGGTCAGCTGTTCGACCTCGCGACTGCGCGCGGTGCTGCGGGTCGCGAAAAGGTTGCGCTGTCCTGCAATGGTCTCTGCCACGTCGCGGCGGACCCGCCCTGCGGCCAGTAGACCGGCGGGAAAGGTCAGCATCTGCGCCCCGTCCCTTTCGGCCATCAGGCGCGCTGCGCGTCCCTCGAGTTCGAGGATCTGACTCCTCAGGATATCGGCATCCGATTGCAACGCAGTCGGGTCAAGCCGGATCAGCACCTGACCGGCTTCGACCGTATCGCCGTCGCGTACCAGGATTTCGGTCACGACGCCGCCGTCCGGGTGTTGCACGACCTGTCGGTTCCGGTCGACCGCAATCCGCCCCGAAGTCACGATTGCGCCTGAGATTTCCGCCGTCAGTGCCCATGACCCGAACCCGCCGATCAGCAACAGAAGGGCCAGAATTCCCAGCATCAGTGGCCTTGCAGTGGAATATTGCGCCAGATCAGGACCAGGGCCAGCGGTGCGCGTCACGACATTGTCCCCGGTCGCGCGCCACCCGCGATCTGGACGTGGTTTTTTACGCGTTTCTGCAAGACTTCCTCGCGCGGGCCGAAGGCAGCGCGTGCGCCATGCTCCAGCATCAGAAGCAGATCGCATTCCTGAATCGCGGCGGGGCGGTGCGCGATTATGATGACTGCGCCACCCGCATCCTTCATGGCCTTGATCGCGCGGTTCAACGCCATCGTTCCGTCGTTGTCGAGGTTCGAGTTCGGCTCGTCCAGGACCAGAATCTCGGGGTCGCGGAACATTGCGCGGGCCAGACCGATGCGCTGGATCTGCCCTCCCGACAATCGGCCCCCGACGGCAGACACAGGCGTGTCGTAACCTGCTGGTTGCTGAAGGATCATCTCGTGCGCGGCGGCTTTCTTTGCGGCTTTGACGATCAGTGCCGGGTCTGCATCGGATTGAAGGCGGGCGATATTTTCGCCGATGGTGCCGTCGAACAATGTCACCGTCTGCGGCAGATAGCCGATATAACTGCCCAGAACGTCGGGGTCGTATTGTTCCAGCGTCGCGCTGTCCAGTCGCATGCGACCGCCTGCGGTGGGCCATGCTCCGGTAATGGCTTTGGCCAGCGACGTCTTGCCCGCGCCAGACGGTCCGATGACGCCCATCGCCTGACCTGGGGCCAGCACGAAGGACACTGCCCGCAGGCTGGCCTGGGTCGCACCCGGAGGCACCATCGTCACATTCTCGGCGACCAGCCGCGCCCTCGGGCGGGGCAGGGGTGTGCGCACCACTTCGGCGGGGATCGTGTCCAGCAACTCGATCACCGACAAACGCCCGCGTCGCGCCGCATGGATCATCTGCCATTGGCCGATCACCATTTCGATGGGCGACAGCGCGCGCCCCAGAAGGATGGATCCGGCGATCATCGCGCCAGCCGTCATCTCGCCCCGCAAGACCAGCCATGCCCCGAGACCCAGCATTGCCGATTGCAGGAACAGCCGCAGCGTCTTGGTCGTCACGGTAAACAGCCCCGAGCGGTCCGAGAACATCATCGATTGCGTCAGAGACCGGCCTCGCGTCTTCATCCAACGGGCGAAGGCGGCGCCGCGCATGCCCAGAGACTGAACGAGTTCCGCCTCGGATGCGAGTTGCTGTGCCGTCAGTTCGGCGCGCGCAGTGGCCAGATTTGCCTGCGCCATCGGTCCGGATGCCATCAACTGGTTGATCAAGGCCAGCGCGATCAGCGCGACCCCACCGGCAAGGGCAAGAAGCCCCAGCATCGGATGGAACAGAAAGATCGCCGCGATGAACAGCGGCGTCCAGGGGATGTCGAACAGGGCGAGAAAGACAGGTGAGGACATCAGCCGCTGCACAGCCTCGACATCCCGCAGCGGATTGCGCCCGCCCGCCCCACCGGGGGTCAGCGACAAATGGCGCAGATGCGCGGCGAAGACGCGGCCGTCCAACCGGGCCTGAAACTCCGCGCCGACCCGCGCCATGACACGCCCGCGGGCATGATCCAGCACACCCATCATGACAAACAGGAATGTTGCCACGACTGACAGTGCGACAAGCGTTTCTTCGGATCTTGAACCCAGAACCCGGTCGTAGACCTGAAGCATGTAGACCGGGCCGGTCAGCATCAGAAGGTTCACCGCCATCGAGAACACGAAAACCATCCTCATCGAAGCGGCCGACGCCCGGCGGATGGCGGCGACCTCCTCACTGCCCGAGGGGCGCGTGGTTCGGCACGGGGGTGGCATGCGGTGCGGACTCCGTTATCGGGCCGCGTCTTTTAGCGTCAGAGGAATGAACAGACCGTCAATTGCGACGGAAAATTCCACCCAGAACATCCATCAATATCCGCTCCGCCAGATCGGGTTGCGGCTGCTGATGCTGGGGCTGTTGCGGTGCGGGCCGCTGCTGAACGACCTGCGGGGCGGGGGCGGGGCGTGCCTCGGCCTCGGCGTCGATCATCGGCAGGGGCCGGACCGGCAGACCCTCCTGCACACGCACCATCGTCTCGCGCCAGATTTCGGCGGGCAAGCCGCCGCCCGTCACGCCGGTCAGGGGCGAATTGTCGTCATATCCCATCCAGACGCCCGCGACGTAATCCCCAGTGAAGCCGATGAACCATGCGTCGCGATAGCTGCTGGTGGTGCCGGTCTTACCCGCTGCCGGGCGGCCATCGGGCAGCTTGGCGCGCTTGCCGGTGCCCCTCTCGACGCCCTGATACATCATGTAGACAAGCTGTCGCGCGGCGTTTTCCTGAATGACCCGTTCCCCCAGACCGCTTTCGTGATCGACGAGCGGCACGTCGTCGCCACGCAGAGTCAGCGAACTGAGTCCATAGGGTGTGACGCTGGTGCCGCCATTCAGGATACCGGCATAGGCTCCGGTCATTTCCAGCAGGGTGGATTCACTTGCCCCCAGGGCCAGGGCAGGGCCGGCCGCCAGGTCGCTGTTGATCCCGAAATCGGTGGCCACCTTGCGGACCACATCCCGACCGACCTGTTCCGACAGCCGTACGGTCGATGTATTCAGCGACCGCGCCAGCGAATCTGTGAGCGTGACTTCTCCGGCGTAATTGCGGCTGTAGTTCTCGGGCGACCACGCACCCGACCCGGGGATGTTCAGTGTTAACGGTGCATCCAGAATGTAGTCGTCAAACCGCATTCCCAGATCCAGCGCCGCGGCATAGACGAAAGGTTTGAAGCTGGAACCGGTCTGGCGAACTGCCTGGATGGCGCGATTGAATTGCCCGCCGCCCCGCGTGTCGCGCCCGCCGACCATCGCGCGGACCGCGCCGTCGGCGGACATCACGACGATAGCGCCCTGCGCCTCGGACTCCGGACTGACACTGGCCTCGAAAACCGCGGCCAGGGCATCCTCGGCGGCCTTCTGGATACGCTGATCGAGGGTGGTCCGGACCAGAACATCTTCTGTCGTCTCGCCGGTCAGGAAGTCGGGACCGGCCGACATGACCCAATCCGCGAAATACCCGCCAGTGTCCTGCCCTGCGGCGGACGAGAGGGTGGCGGGCTGTTCGAGGGCCTGAGCGAACTCCGCACTGGTCAGATAGCCCTGCTCGCGCATCAGGCGCAGCACAGTTTCGGCCCGGTCCTGCGCACGTTGCAGGTTGTTGGTCGGTGCGTAGTAGCTGGGCGCGGGCAGCAGACCCGAAAGCATAGCCGCCTCGGACGGGTTCAGCCGTGCGACCGATTTGCCGAAATATCGCTGGCTGGCGGCGGCGAAACCCCGCGCACCAGCCCCAAGATAAGCCCTGTTCAGATAGATCGCCAGGATCTCATCCTTGGTGAACTTCGCCTCCAGCGCCAAGGCATAGGGAATTTCCTTCAGCTTGCGCCACACGCTTCCGACGCGGCAGTCGGCCTCGAACTGCGCTTCGGTCATGCCAAGGGTCTGGTCCCAGTCCTGTCCCAGACACAGAAGCTTGGCGACCTGCTGTGTGATGGTCGAGCCACCGCCGCCCGAAAACGGCCCCCGTCCGGCCTGCATATTGCTACGCATGGCACCGACGATGCCGCGGGGGCTGACGCCGAAGTGTTTATAGAATCGCTTATCCTCACTGGCCACGACGGCATTCGACAGTTGAGTCGACACCCCATCCAGCGTGATCAGCCCGGCGAAATTGTCACCGCGCCAAGCAAATGTCTGCCCCTCGCGATCCTGCAATGTGACGGACCCGCGCGCCCGCCCGTCGGACAGCGTGGCCATGTCAGGAATGCGGGCATAATTGTAGATCGTCGCCGCCAGCAGGATGGCAGCCGCGATCGCTGCCCCACGCCACGCCAACGCCCAGCCCAGCCGGATCAGCAAACCGAATGGCAGGAGTAGCCAGCCCAGAAGGCCGCGCGACTTGCGGGCGGTGGGCTTGGCACGCCTTTTGCGGGCCGGTTTCGCGGCGGGTTTTTCGCCCCTGGGCGTTGTCCGCCGTTTGTCGGCGACCAGACGGGTTTTGCCAGATCGTGCCATTGCTGCTCATCCCGTTAGAGGGTTTTCGCCAATATATGGCGATGCGAGTCGATTGTGCACCCCGAACCTCAAATCCTTCGCAGGTGCAGCATATTTGATATGCCTAAATTTTATGCTTTGCCTCGAAAACAGGCGAAAATCCGGGCATCGGGTACGGAGTGAACCTGCCAAGCCTGCCTATACGTTGCGCCTCCCCCCACGGGTTCGTGATCTGCCGTCGTCCGGTCTGTGGATCGCAATGACAAGGGGAATTGATGTGAAACTCATCATCGCAGCAATCAAGCCGTTCAAGCTGGAGGAGGTCCGAGAGGCACTGACCACCCTCGGCGTGCGCGGCATGATGGTGACGGAGATCAAGGGCTTCGGAAGCCAGTCGGGTCACACCGAAATCTATCGTGGAGCCGAATACGCCGTAAACTTCGTGCCGAAGGTCAAGCTGGAGATCGTGGTGCCCTCCGCCATGGCCGACCAGGTCGTAGAGACCATTGCCGCCACCGCCAAGACCGACAAGATCGGCGACGGCAAAATCTTCGTCCTCGACGTTAGCCAGGCCGTGCGCGTGCGCACCGGCGAGCTGAACGACGACGCGATCTGATCGACATTCAAGGGGACAGGATTGACATGAAACTCCACAACTCACTTCTTCTCGGGGCAATGCTCCTCGCTTTGCCCACGATGGGCACCGCGCAGGACGCCGCCGCACCCGAATTCGCGACTTTCGCGGACACCGCTTATATCTTCAACACGCTGCTGTTTCTTATCGGTGGCTTTCTGGTGTTCTGGATGGCCGCCGGTTTCTCCATGCTGGAAGCCGGTCTCGTCCGGTCCAAGAATGTGACGATGCAGCTGACCAAGAATATCGCTCTCTTTTCCATTGCTGCGCTCATGTATTGGCTGATCGGCTACGGCATAATGTATCCTGGCGACGACTGGACCATCGTGGGCTATCTGGGCAAACTGTTCGCGCCCGTATCGCTGGAGCCTGTGGGTGCTGGTGCGGACGTGGTCGACGTGACCTATGCGTCCGTCGGTTCGGACTTCTTTTTCCAGCTGATGTTCGTCGCCGCCACCGCGTCAATCGTTTCGGGCACTCTGGCCGAGCGCATCAAGCTCTGGCCGTTCCTGATCTTCACGGTGGTGCTGACCGGTGTCATCTATCCGATCGAGGCCTCGTGGCAGTGGGGCGGCGGCTGGTTGTCGGAGGCCGGATTCTCGGACTTTGCCGGTTCGACCCTAGTCCATGCCACCGGGGGGTTCGCCGCACTGGCGGGTGCGATCGTGTTGGGCCCGCGTCTGGGCAAATACACCAAGGAAGGCCGCGTCGTTCCGATGCCCGGCTCGAACCTGGCGCTTGCGACCCTGGGCACGTTCATCCTTTGGATGGGCTGGTTTGGCTTCAACGGCGCATCGCAACTGGCCATGGGTTCCATCGGTGACGTGACCGACATCAGCCGTATCTTCGCGAATACCAACATGGCCGCCGCCGCCGGTGCCGTCGCGGCGCTGATCCTGACGCAGGTCCTCTACAAGAAGGTCGATCTGACGATGGTTCTGAACGGTGCGTTGGCGGGCCTCGTGTCCATCACCGCAGGCCCCCTCGATCCGACGCTGTTTGGGGCGCTGTGGATCGGTGCGGTCGGCGGCGTGATTGTGGTGTTGGCGGTCCCGGCCCTGGACAAGATGAAAATAGACGATGTTGTCGGTGCCATCCCGGTTCACCTGATCGCGGGGTTCTGGGGCACAATGGTAGTTCCGGTCTACACGGAGGGCACATCCTTCGCGACCCAGCTTCTGGGCTTCGTGGCAATCGGTGCCTTCGTCTTCATCTTCAGCTTGCTGGTGTGGTTCATCCTCAAGGCGCTGGGCGGTATCCGGGTGTCCGAGGAGGCCGAGATCAGCGGCCTCGACATGGCCGAACTGGGGATGGAAGCCTACCCAGAGTTCGCTCGCGGCTGAACCCTGATGCAACTACGGGACGAGCCCCCGGTCGCGCACGCGGTCGGGGGCTTTCCATCTCGTAGGTCGGCCATGCGGGACAATGCGGACCTTCGCCGCTCAGCAATGTTTCGTGGTGCGGTCGAAACCGGGAGACGGCGAAGTTACTGATCCATCATCGAGCGAATATGAAAAGGGACGTCACGCGCATCCACGATCGCCTCTCGTACCAGCCAATCAAAGTGATTTGTCAGTGACTTTACGCGTTCGACTTCACGGAATGCGAGATAGCATTGGCCGACGTAAACAACGGCAAGGTTCGGGCCGAAAACAGTGACCGGTGCGCTAAAGACCCTATGTGCGTCGAACAGGAATATCCGCAGTCGCGGAAACATCTGATCGCACTGATTGGCAAGGAAATTCAGTTGTTCGAACCGGACATCTCTGCTGACGCCCTTGTAATAGGCCGTCCCGGCCGCGCAGGCCTCGATTTCGTGAAGCGGCAGGGCGATCTCGTAGTCGGAAACGCCTGATGACAGCCATTGGAGCTGATTTTGCATGGCGGCGAAGGCTTCGGGAAGCCGCTTCTCGCGAAACGACGCATATTCCCATTGCAGCATCCGTTCGGTCTTCAGAATGTCGGGCAAAGTCGCAGGAACGTGTCGCACCTTGTAACCCTCAGCTTCGCGATGCCATTCAAGAAGCTGTTCGTCAGCCGAAGTCCGTTCTGCCGGGCTTAGAGACATTGCGGCCGCTACGATGTCGCCCGGAGCTTCTGGCCTGTTCGTCAGGCCCAGCAACCAGTCGGTGCTGACGCTCAGGGCGCCTGCAATATCAGCAGCCAATTGCGCATTTGGCAGACGGGGATAATCGTTTTTGAGAAGCTGACCAATCGTCGACCGATCGACATTGGCGGCTCTGGACAGCGCGCTTCTGGTAACCTTTTTGAGCGACATGGCTTCTTGAAGGCGGGTCCGGAACACGTCAGCACGGATACGCTTGTCCATTTTTACCCCCTTTGTAGATATAAAACACCAAAATCGATTTTACGCAGCAAATTGACCTAATGTCCATTCGTGGGCATCGCAGGTAACCAGCAGGAAGCACCCGACTTTTCGCAGAGAATTCATCAATGGACAGCACGATCCGCCTCGTTACCAAGTCAGCTACATGGCAGGTCGCGGGGTTCATCATGATGACGCTGATCAGTTACCTTTTCACAGGTTCGGTCATGGCAAGCAGCGGCATAGCCATCGTCGGCTCCGTAACCGGTTTCATTTCGTATTTCCTGCATGAAATGGTATGGTCCAGAGTCTCCTGGGGCAGGAAAATCGGCTCTGCCATAGTGGAGATCAAGACCGGCTCATAATCGGATTTCAGTATGGGTTCGGCAGTGGCACTGATCTCCATGCCGGTTTGGAGTGTTCAAACCGGGGCAGATCTGACCGCCTGCTTGACCAGGATCAATGCCAGGTCCGACAATCATCAAGAGGATGCCCCAGACTTCAAAAGGAGGCCGACATGCTCAAGATCACCAAGCGCTCTGCCAATCGTGTGGACATTGACCTCAGTGGCAGCCTCGATGCGGATGCCATGCGGGATGGGTTGGACAAGCTGATCGCGGCGTCCGAAGACGTGAAAAACGGGCGCATGTATTACAGGATCACCGATTTTTCCCTGCCCACTTTGGGGGCAATCGGTGTCGAGATGAGCCGCCTGCCAAAACTGTTCGGGTTGCTCGGAAAGTTCGATAAATGCGCCGTGCTTACCGATTCCGACTGGCTCAGGAAGGCCGCCGAATTCGAAGGCGCGCTCTTTCCCGGCCTCGACATCCGCAGTTTCGAACTCGATGAGCAAGACGAAGCCGAGGCATGGCTTGCCGCTACGCAAACCTGACCGATAGCGATCCGGGCTTTCTCAATGTGGAAACAAGAAGACCCCCGAATGCTGACGCATCCGGGGGTCGGGAAGTTTTCAATAACCGAGAAAATTTAAATCGCGAATTTCAGACAGCGGCGTCGATCCAGTCCTTCAGCGCGGCTTTGGGTGCAGCGCCGATTTTCTGATCTACCGCTTCGCCACCCTTGAACAGGAACAGCGCCGGAATGCCGCGAACGCCCAGGGCCGCCGGGCTGCCGGGGTTTTCATCAACATTGACCTTCACGATCTTGATCTTGCCGTCGTATTCCGCCGAAAGCTCCTCGAGAGCAGGACCGATCTGCTTGCAGGGGCCACACCATTCTGCCCAGAAATCAACGACGACCGGGATGTCGGACTGCTTGACGACTTCATCGAAAGTAGCGTCGGTGGCGGCGATCGTAGCCATGGTGTTCTCCTGAATATGGGCGCCTCGGGGGCGGGTCATATTAGCTAGGCGGGCAGGATCAAAGGGTCAATGCCCGCGTCGAGATCCGTCACGAGATCGTGCGGAAGATCCATCAGACGGGGGCCTTTCGTCCACAGGATCGCGACCTGAACCTGCCGGTCGGGCCAGATGCTCTCTGCCGCCAGCCGATACGCCGCCATCTGTCGCAGCAAGCCGCCGGGTGTGCTCTCAGGAGTCGGCGGAATCTCGGTGTTTGTTTTGAAATCGATAATTTGAACGCAGTCAGGTGTCAGGATCACCCGATCTATCGTGCCGACTATCGCAGGGCGATCCACGGTTGGCGGCAGAGCGAATGGAACCTCGGCTAGCGTTCCCCCGGCAAAGACATGCGCCAGATCGGAGTGGTTCAAGACGGCAGCGGCTTCCGCCAGAAGGTCACCGATCTCATCCTCGTGCACATCGGCATAGGTGGCAAGGATGGCGGGCCCGCGTTCCATCCATGTTTCCGGCTCAAGTCGAGGCAGATGTTCCAACAAGGCATGAATCGCGGTGCCGCGTCGCAGGGCCGTCGCCGTATCAACGCCTGCCTCGCCCGGCAGCGCCTTCGCACCCGGAAGGCCGGACGGTGCGATGCGGGTGGCGGCCTTTGTCGGCGGCGCGATGTTGGTACGCAGCCAGGCCGGTGTCCGGACATCCGAGGTGGGCATATCTGTCCTGTTCGGCGCGACCCCGGACCAGTCGCCAATCTCCAACCGTCGTCCCTGACCAAAGCCGAAGTCGTAATCTTCGGCCCCACGGTTCTCCATCGCCGCCGCGATCTTATTGTACCAACTGTCCGCCGTCTCTTCGCCGACATTTCCGGCGGCCCCGACGATCAGCCAGCTTTCGGCGCGGGTCATCGCGACATACAACAGACGGTCGCGTTCGGCCCGATCGCTGGCCAAGGCCCGGTCGCTCGCGTCGTGCATCGCAGGCGACCAATTGGCCTTGGTCGGCATCCAGACCGGCAGACCATCGGGCAGACGCCGGACTCCGGAAATGCCGCGTGGTGTACGCTTCATCGTCTCGGGCAGGATCACCACCGGCGATTCCAGACCCTTGGCGCCGTGCACCGACATCACACGGATCGAACCCTTTCCCGCCTGACGCTTCACATCCACGTCCGCCGAGGCGAGCCAGCCCAGAAATCCGGTCAGGCTGGGTGTTTCGAGTTGTTCATAGGCCAAGGCTTGTGTCAGCAGCGCGTCGATGGCCTCTCCGGCTTCGTCGCCCAGACGCGCCAACAGGCGGCGGCGGCCATCGTGCCGGATCAGGATGCGTTGTAGCACTTCGTAGGGTCGCAGTATGTCGGCAATCCGCAGCAAATCCGTCAGCATCGTAATGGCCGTAGGATCGCTGCCATGGTCGCGCAATACATCCCAGAGCCGCCGCCGGTCCCGGCCATGGGCTACGGCGAACAATCCGGCCTCGTCCATCGTACCAAGCGGGGACCGCAGGACGGTCGCCAGCGCCAGATCATCGTCGGGTGTCGCGGCCCAGGTCAGTGCGGCGATCAGGTCCTTGACCGCCATGTCGTCCGACAGCTTCAGCCGGTCGGCCCCCGCCAGGTCGAGGTTCTTGCGTTTGCACGCCCGCACGATGTGATGAAACAGATCCGCCCGTCTTTGCAGCAGGATCAGGATATCCCCGGCCTGCACCGCGCGCCGATCCTTGTCGCGCCCGATTGGCGTGCCGTCCTTCAGCATCCGGTCGATAGCTTCGGCCACCCGTTCGGCCAGCAGGACATTCGCGTCATTGGCGGCGGGCCGGTCGATGGGGTCGTGCCAGACCCGGTCGGAATGGTCCGCCTTGTCCTGATCGATCACCGGCCAGAGATCGACGCGGCCCGGCATTTCGGTGTGAAACGCGATGTGCTCGGGCGCATCGCCGACGCCACCGCCGTCGGCAAAGACCGCATCCACCAGATCAAGAATAACCGGAGAGGAACGGAACGAATGCAGCAGCACATGATCGCGGAGTCCGGACATCGCTCCGTCGTCCCGTCGCGACACCATGTCGCCGAAGATCGCCCGCATCTTTTCGTAGGCGTCCAGATCGGCACCCTGAAACGCATAGATCGACTGTTTGCGGTCGCCGACGACGAAAATCGTTCGGGGCACATCCGGGCGCGCGCCCAGGCCCGCCCCGAACTCCGAGGCCAACGCCGTAATGACCTCCCACTGGCCAGGCGAGGTATCCTGCGCCTCGTCTACCAGAATGTGATCGATGCCACCGTCCAGTTTGAACAGCACCCATTGCGCCATGTCCGAGGTCGACAACAGGCGCTGTGCGCGTGAGATCAGGTCATCGAAATCCAGCCAGCCGCGCGCCTGTTTCCGCGCCTCGACCCGCGCGGTGTATTCGGGGGCGAAAGCGTGCAAGGCTTCGGTCTGTGCGAGGGCCTCGAACGCGTTGATCCGGGCATGGGCATCGGCCAGCCGGATGGCGAAGGCCGTCAAATCGTCGATTGTGTCTTCGGAGATCGCAGTCTTGGCGTCGTTGGTCCAGCGGATCGAGCGTGGTTCCATCTTCTGGGTCAACAGGATCGGCGTCAGCAGGTCCAGGCGGTCGGATGTATCGGCCAGAATGGCCTGCGCCAGCCCGCGATGCAGGTCTGACATCGTTTTGCCGGACAACGACAGCGTCGCGTCGCGGATCGTCTCGAGCAGGTCCAGATCATCCGCGTCAGGCAGGCTGTCGCGCACGGATTTCGGGCTGTCGTCAGCGATGCCAAGCGCCGCCTTGAGGGCGTCGGTCTCAAAGCGGCGATCGAATCCGGTTCTGTGTTTTGCAACGTCGGACAGGAATGCCGATGGCTCCGCATCTGTCAGTCGCGCTGCAATGCGATCCACCAGCGGTTGCAGCGCCGGGTCCGACGCCATGTCATCCAGCACCTCGGACTGAAGACGCGCGGTTGCGGTCTCGTCCATTTCGGAAAATGCGGGCGAAACCCCTGCCTCCAGCGGGAACCGGCGCAGAAGGGACGCGCAGAAGGCGTGGATCGTCTGTATCTTCAGCCCGCCCGGTGTCTCGATGGCGCGAGCGAACAGGGTGCGGGCGCGCCGCAGTTGATCGTCGGGAATGGTGCCGCGCGCCGCGCCAAGCCGCGTGATTTCTACCCGCAGCGCCTCGTCGGACAGCATTGTCCATTTGCTCAATTGCTTGAACAGGCGGTTCTGCATCTCGCCCGCCGCGGCCTTGGTATAGGTCAGGCACAGGATACGTTCAGGCGCGGCTCCATCCAGAAGAAGCCAGGCCACCCGATCGGTCAGAACGCGGGTCTTCCCCGACCCGGCGTTGGCCGCCAGCCAGACCGACCCGGCCGGATTCGCGGCGTCGATCTGCGCGCGGGTGGCGGCATCGGGTGTATAGGCAACGCCGGTCATTCGCGCCCCACCGGGATTGTCGTGGCGCCGTCGGTATCGGACCATTCGCCGAACCGCGATAACTGATCGTAGTCACTGGCATAGGTCAGCAAATCGGGTGCCAGACGGGCGCGGAATGGCTGACCGTCGGCATAGGCGCGGATCAAGGTCAGAAGCTCGGTGCGCGTGGCGGCAATCAGATCTGGACCGAAATCATCCGGTGCCGCCTCGGCGTATTTCGCACCGAGGGACAGGTAACGGATCTCCTCGACCTGTCGCTGCGGGATGTCGGGAAAAGCGCCTTCGGTGACCATCAACGCCTCGAGCAGAAGCTGTTTTGCGAAATGAGTCTGCTGCTTCTTCGATGGCGCCGGGCCTGTCTTGTAATCATAGATCGCCACCGTATGGCCTCGGTCGTCGATGCGGTCGGCGCGGGCGGTCAGGGTGAAGGGTGGGTCGTCGAAGCGAAGCGCGCCGTCGCGTTCAACGAAAGTCGGGCGGCCCAAAGTCCGCCGCGTGGTTTCGGCGGCGATCAGATCGGCAGCAATCCGGTCGAATTTGCCCAGCCACAACCGGCGCGGTCCGGGCCACGGTGTCCACAGGGCGAGCGCCTCCTCCAGCGCCTGGCGCATTTGCGCGGGCGCGTCATCGGGCAGGGGGCCGGGCACAGCATGGGCGAAGCGTTCCATCGCATCGTGGACGGCCTGTCCGCGGACCCGCGCATCCGGTCCCTGACGCAGCGGCGGAATCGCCTTCAGGCGCAGGATCTGGCGGGCGTATATTGAATAAGGATCGCGGATCAGCGTCTCGATCGCTGTCACGGAGAGCTTGTCCAACGCCACAGACGGCGGCAGCTGCGGGGCCGGACGGGGAGCGGGTTCGATCCGCTTGACAGGTTTGTCCAACTGCGCGGCCAGCGACAACCAGCGGTCGCCGCGTGCGCCCATCGCGTTCAATGCGGCATCGCCCTGTGGTCCGATGCCGGTCAGAAGTCCGTCGATGCGATTGAGCCAGCGGGACGGGACGGTATCGGCCTCGGACGTGCGGCTTGCACGGGACAGCCAGATTTCCGGCCCTGCGGCGGCCTGCTGGAAATCGTGCGCCGAGAGGCCGATGGATCTATCGGGCAGACGCAATCCGGCGTCCCGGCGCATGGTCCGGTTGAGCCAGGGGTCCGGCGTCGGCTGACCGGGCCAGACGTCGTCGTTCAAACCGCCCAGGATGACCAGATCGGCGGTGCGCACCCGTGCTTCCAGTGCGCCCCAGATCATCACCTCCGGATGCGGGCTGAACGGGTCGCGCACCTCCTCGGCAGACAGAAGCGCGCCCAGGATACGGGCATAATCGCGGGCAGTGATCAGTTCGTCGCCGCGTTCGGGTGCAGCCTGCGATAACCGATCCAGAACGCGGCGGACTTCGTGCCCGGCGGTATCCGTCCAAAGCGTGCCGGTATCGCCGCCAGTACCTTTCGCCAGCATTTCGATCAGCGAAAGATGGCTGACTACATGGGTCGCCAGAGGTGCCAAGGCGGCCTGCGCCGGAATCGCATCGAGCAGATCCGACAACCAGAGCGTCCAGTCGTCATATGCCTGCGGAACCTTGCGATCGGTAAGCCAGTGATCCAGTGCGGCCCGTGTCGGAAAAGCCAGAGGGCGCCCACGCAGAAGTTTGACCTCGAGTTCGCGGGTGCGGATCAGATGGGCGGGCCGGTCACCACCGACATGCGTCAGAGGATGCTTCAGCAATATGGTCAGTGCCTCGGACTCGACCGGCTGGCCGCGCATCTCGGCACTGTGCAGCAGCAGGCGACCGGGCGCGGACTGATTGAGCGGGCGGCCAGCGGAATCGTCCGGCACTATGCCCCAGCGGTCCAGTTGCGCCGCAACCTGTCGGGAGAGCGTCCGGTCGGGTGTGATCAGCGCGGCGGTGCGCCCCTGATCCAGTGCGGCGCGCAGCCCGGTCGCGATGGCGGCGGCCTCGGCACCTGGGGACGGCGCGGTCAGCAGGGTCACGCCTGCGCATGCTTCGGCGATACCGTCCAGATCAGGACCCTCGGCGCGCCAGGCATCGGTCGCGGGAGCCGGGCGCAGCGCGAGCGAGATCAACCGGTTGCGATGCGGCGCGGCTGGCGCGCCATCCCCCCAACGCGGCGTCTGCGCGCGCGTTTTGGTCAGAGACGTCAGCAAGGCGGCATGCCGGTATTGCGGATGATCCTGTTGGCCCGGCCCGTCGGGATCGGTCAGGGACGCCCAGGCGTCGTCCGGCATATCGGTATCGAGGCCAGGCAGAACGACAGCCCCCTGCGGCAACCCGAGCACAGCCCCGATCAGACGCCGGGTCGGCGCGCGCGATGCCGTGGACCCGGCCACAATTACCGGATCGGCAGGCGGCCGTTCCGTCCAGTGCTGCAACAGCCGGTCCAGAGACAGCGCCTGCGCGCCAGCCGGGGTCAGTGTTCCGTCCTCCGTCAGCCAATCGGTCGCAATCGTCAGGAATTGCAGCGTCCGTTGCCAGTGTATCGACAGATCGCCGGTCTCGATCCGGGTCAGGGCGTCGGCATCCATCCCCTCTTCCTGCATCTCGGCCAGAAGAAGGGTCAGGCTGCTGGCCAGATCGAAGGCGGCGGACGGCGGTGCGAGACTCGGGTCCGAGGTCAGCAGTCGCGCGACCAGCCGGGTTAGACGCAAGCGCAGAGCCAAGGGCGCAATTCCGGCCACGGGTGCATCGCCGGGCGGCAAAAGTGGCGCAAGATCGGACACCAATCCGATGCGGGGCAGCAGGGTCGCCCCGGACGCGGCAAGCGCTGCTTCGATCCGGCGGGCCATGCGCGTCGTGTTGACCAGCAAGGTAACGCGGGCCATTGCCTCGGGCGGTTGTCCGTTCAACCGGGCGCGAAGCCCGGCGGCGAAGGTGGTCGAAAAATCGACACCCATCGGTTCATGAAACAGGCCGCGCATCAGGCGGCCCCGGCCAGCATGGCTTCGGCGGCGGCGATACCATCAGGGGTTCCGACGTCGGCCCAGTGCCCCGGATGTTCCACCCCGAAGAGGCGACCCCGGTTCATCATGGCCAACCAGAGGTCACGCAACGAAAAAACGTCGTCTCCAAAGGCCGACAGCCCTTCGGTCCGCACGATGCCGGCCCCGGTATAGATCAGGCCGGATGCATCCCGTGTAAGCCGTCCGTCCGGACCGATGGCAAAACTGGCCCGCGACGGGCCGATCGCACGGTCACGCGGAACCATCAGCAGAAGCCCGTCCATCCGGCTCGGGTCCCATGCCTTCAGCAGGGAGTCACGGGCGCGGGGTCCGGTCCAGCAGGCGTCGGCGTTCATCGTCAGCACCGGGCCGTCGCCCAGATGCGGCAGGGCATTGCGCAGTCCGCCGCCAGTTTCCAGAAGCATGGGCGACTCGTGGACCAGCGTGATGTTCCGGCCCGCCAGATAGGTATGCAGGCAATCCGCGAAATGATGGGTATTGATCACGGTCGGGCCGGGACCGGCGACCTGATCCAGCGCATGGTCGATCAGCGGTCGGCCCGCGACCGCGACCATCGCCTTTGGTCGTTCGTTCGTCAGCGGCCGCATTCGTGTGCCCAGTCCGGCGGCAAAGATCATCGTGGCGATCATGGCGCGCCCGCGCGGTCGCGCCCGTAGAGAGTGCCCGCGCGGGCCGCGGTATCGGCCAGCCAGGCAGCGTCGGGTTCGGGCAGAAGGTCGACCAGAAGCGCGCGAACCTCGTCCAGAGCCGGGTGCCGAAGTTCGCGTTGCAGCGCGACCCAAGTGGGCGGGATGAAACGAAGATAGCTCGTTCGCCCGGAATGCAGGCAAAGGCGTGTGAACACCTTTCCGATGATCCGCAGGGACCGCTGCACCGAACAGACGGCAATGCGGGCGTGAAGGATCTCGGGGTCGATATCGGTCGCGTCCAGATAGGCCGTCGTGGCGGCCCGGGCAGCGCGGGGCGACACCGCACGACGCGGATCATGGATCAGTGAGGCGAGATCGTATTCGGCCGGTCCCCGCATGGCGTCCTGGAAATCGAGCAACCCGATCCGGGCCGGGCCGGTGCGCTCCGGCAACCAGATCAGGTTTTCGGCGTGGAAATCGCGGTGCACCAGAACCTCGGGGCCGGTCAACGTCGTGTCGATGGCGCGCTGCATTGCCGCCGTCAGATCGTCACGCCGATCCTGCGCCTCGGGGGCATACCAGTCGAAGACAGTTGCGGCCAGCGTGGCCATCTGCGCCGGATAAGAGGGACGGGCCGGCGGCACGTGACGGTGCAAATCGGCCAGCAAACCGGCGGCGGCGGCGTATAGGATCGGCTCGTCTTCCGGATGCGATGCGGCATGTGTCGCAAGGAGATCGTCGCCCAGATCTTCCAGTAATAGAAGACCGTTATCCGGATCGCGGGCGATGATCCTTGGGGAGGAAAGTCCGTGATCGGCCAGCCAGTCTGCGATTTCGATGAACGGGCGCGTATCCTCGCCCGAGTCAGGCGGGGCATCCATCAGGATCGCGCGATCGTTGCCGCGCACAAGCCGCTCGTATCGACGCAGGGATGCGTCGCCCGCCAAGGGAATGCGGGTCGCGAACCCCCAGCCGGTGGCCTTCAGGAAATCTCGGATCATCGGATCACGGTCGGTCATTCTGGATTTTCCGCAAAAGCCGGTGCAAGACGGGCAATCATCGCACACGGTCCGACCAGGGCAAGGTTGCGGCTGTCGTCCGGGTTGACCGTAAAGATCAGCCGCCCGGCATCGGGAGGTGCGGCAGGGCCGAGACGGTCGGGCCATTCGATGAGGCAGAGAGCTTCGGAAAAGGCTTCGTCCAGCCCCAGCTCCGCAATGCCATCCGGCCCTGTCAGGCGATAGAGGTCGGCGTGCCAGGTCTCGAAAGCGCCGGTGTCATAGGTCTGGACCAGCGTGAACGTCGGTGAGGGCACATCTTCGCGCGGCAGCCCGGCCTGTCTGCGCAAAGCTGTGATCAGGGCGCGCGCGAAAGCGGTCTTGCCTGCACCGACGGGGCCGTCCAGCAACAGCACGTCACCGACCCGAAGCAGGGGAGCCATGGTCCCCGCGAATGCGTCGGTCGCGGCCTGCGACGGCAACAGAATGGAGCAGGTCAGGCGGGTCATCCGACTGCAGTTAGACGCCCGGTACCGGGACACGCAAGGGGGCGGTCAGGCGGAAGCGATCCTTTTTGCCGGCACCTCGGACTGCGCGGGTGTCACGGCGACATCGGGCCGGAATGTCAGTGCTATACGTCCGCCCGGCCGGGCACTGACCCGCAGCCGTAAAGCGGGCCCCTTCGTTTGTCCGATTGTATCGTCCCAATCGGCCCAATCCGCATCGGGACTGCGGATCAGATCGCGCAGTTCGCCCCATATCGAATGCGGGTGCGACAGCGTCTTCCAGTAGGTGATGCATCCGTCGAGCGTAGCGGGCAGGCCCGCGCTACCATCCCCCCACAGGGCGGCCGCTGCGGCATTGGCAAGAATTCTGGTGCCGTCAGCTTCGAAGATCGCGATTCCGTCGTCGAGATCTTCCAGAACCGCCATCATCATGTCCTGATCGGCCCGATGCGTGCGGTCTGCGATGACGTCCGCCGATATATCTTCCAGCATGAGCGTTACGGCACCGTCACCCTGCGGACGTCCGGTCACGCGAAATGTCGCGCCGCTGGGCAAGGTCCAGGTTTCGATGTAGACGCCTCGCCCAGCAGTGCGTTCGATGTCCGAAAGGCTGTCGCGCCAGGTCTTGTAATCGCGCGGCTCGGGCAACTTCTGGCGGTCGCGCAGCGCATCGAAGAAATCGGCAAGCAGCGGGCGGCGCGAGAGCCAGGCCCCATCAAGGCCGGTCATATCCATCAGCGCCGGATTGAACAGCGTCAATTGTCCGTTGCGGTCGAAGATGGCCAGGCCGGAGGGCAGAAAGGCAAAACTTTTTGTCAGGGTCTGAATGAACGTGCGGCGAGAATCCTCGGCCTTGATGACGGTATCGAGGGGGATCGCATGCCCATGGCGCAAACCATCCGTATCCGGGGCGGACGTGGTGACTTCAAACCAATGTTCGATACCGGCACGATCCCGGTTCTTGCGGCGTGTCTTGCCGGGCCCGGAGTCGTCCGGCTCGGGAAACAGAACGTGCAAGGGCCAGCCCTGCGCCGCATCCGGTCCGGCGCATTGCGCGACCCGTTCCAGATAGGCCGCGTTGGACCAGACGACCTGCCTGGCGTCGTTTACCGCCCAGCTGAGCGTCGGGCTGGTGTCGCCAACCCGGGCCAGCATCGAAATCTCGCTTTCCATGGCCTTGAGGCTGGACAGGTCGATACGAACAGAACCCTGCCGCTCTTCGGCGGTGGCGATTGTGATGCGGAGGTCTTCGCCGTCGCGCAGGCCGATTATGACGACGCGATCGCGCCCGAAGGGACCTTCCAGCTTGAACGGAAGCCCTGTGTCTCGCAGCGCATCGAAGGCGGTCGGCACATTCTCGTTTATATCCGACAAAGCTTCGATCAGCGAGTCCCACGCCTTGAGATGATCTATTGGAAAAGGCAGCAGGAATCCGACATTGCCGGAGTGGTTCACCAGATAGCCATGGCGAAATTGAAACTGGCGGGGTTCAGACAAGACGTCCGCATCCAGACCCTGCCACGCTTCGCACTTGCGGGGGGCGAGCCAGAGAACCGCCGATAGGGCCATGATGCCTGCGATCAGACCGCCAAGAACGGGTATCAGAATCATGATGGCGGATGGCATCGAACCCTCGGGGTTGTGACAGGCGAAGTTCTGCACGCCAAGGTGAGCGATTCGGGTTAAGAGGGGGTTAATGACGTCCGGTGAAGACCCGTAGGATATGGCTTGGAAAATCAGGGAAAGAGGGGGGTATTCTCGCCCAGGCCGCCGATTTTCGGCACGGCGAGGGACGCGCGCGGCCAGACGACTTCTGCGATTGCTCCACTGCGGACGGATGGCCTGCGCTGGCCGGGTTTCCTGCCGTTTGCGAAAGACAGAGTCGCGCCGGTACGTTCCAACAGTGTCTTGGCGATGAACAGGCCAAGACCCATCCCTTCATAGCCGTTGCGTCGCCGCGACCGCACGAACGGGTCCCCCAGCCGGTGTAGCATTTCGGGCGGATAGCCGGGCCCGTCGTCGATGATCCGAACCATGATCTCGTCAGCGGACCAACGCCCGTCGATCCAGATTTGCGATTGCGCAAAATCGACCGCGTTCTGGATCAGGTTGCGCAGCCCGTGGATGACCTCGGGTCGCCGTTGAAGGCTGGGCATGCGTTCGTCCGATCCGTCCGCCGCAGCCCAGTCGCAGGTAACGATAATGCCACGTCCTATATGCGGCTCTGCCGCTTCGCGGACCAGCGTTTCGAACAGGGCAGTGCGCATGTGGTGATCTGTCTTGCCCGCCCGCCCCATCGACCGAAGGATGTCGCGACACCGATCAGCCTGAGAGCGGATCAGCAGTACGTCCTCCAGCAGATCGGGCCGCTCCGACAATTCCTCCGCCAATTCCGAAGACACGAGTTTGATGGTCGCCAGAGGCGTACCGAGCTCATGTGCCGTTGCGGCGATGACGCCGCCCAGATCATGCAGCTTCTGTTCCCGGGCGAGCGCGGTTTGCGTGGCCAGAAGCGCATTGGACGTGCGTTCTGTTTCCAGCGTCAGGCGGTAGGCAAACCCGGCGAGGAATATCATGCTGATCAAGATGGCCAGCCAGAATCCCACCAGTTGCAGTTGCGACAGTTCCAGCAGACGGCCATCCGATAACCGCAGCGGCAGGTAATATCCCCCCAGCAATGTAATCAGCGCAGCCCCGATGGCACCCAGCGTCAGGGTCGACCGGAGCGACAGCGCTGTTGCCGAGATCGTCACGGGCGCAAGGAAAAGCATAGCAAACGGATTGTGCAGCCCTCCTGTGAGGAACAGAAGAGCTGACAGTTGTATAAGATCGAACAGCAGGAAGCCGAAGGCCGCCCGATCCGAGAGGCGGGTATTGGCGGGGCGCATGGCCTCGGTCATCAGGTTCGCGACGGCCGCAGCGCCGATGACCATTGCGCAAAGCCCGAGTTCGAACTGAAGGTCCAGCAGGAGGCTTCCCGTCAGAACGGTGACGGACTGTCCCAGGATTGCAAGCCACCGCAGATTGACTAGCGTGCCGAGGCGCACCTGCGGCGCTCCAGTTTCGGGCGGCAGCAGGCTGCCGGTAGTCTGTGTTGACATGGGGCGGGACGCTCCCGAATTTGACCACGGCAGGATCGCCCCATATCTCCAAGGTGACAAGGCCACCCGGAGAAACGGTATGAGCGACGCCCTAAAGAACATCGGTCCCGATCGGACGCTTTTGCTGGTCGATGATGATGAACCGTTTCTGCGGCGGTTGGAGCGGGCGATGCAAAAGCGCGGCTTCGACGTGCAGGCGGCACAATCCGTCGCTGAAGGACTGGCGTCGGTCAGCGCCCGCCCGGCCGCTTACGCCGTCGTCGACCTGCGGCTTGAGGATGGCAACGGACTGGATGTGGTCGAAAAGCTGCGCGAAAGACGGCCGGACGCGCGTATCGTGGTTCTGACAGGATATGGCGCAATCGCAACGGCGGTCGCTGCGGTCAAGATCGGGGCGACCGACTATTTGTCGAAACCGGCCGATGCGAACGATATCACCGACGCGCTTCTGGCGCAGGGCGAGGCGTTGCCGCCGCCGCCTGATAACCCGATGTCGGCGGACCGGGTCCGGTGGGAGCATATCCAGCGCGTTTTCGAGTTGTGCGACCGCAACGTGTCCGAAACGGCCCGTCGCCTCAACATGCATCGACGGACGTTGCAGCGCATTTTGGCGAAACGGTCGCCCAGATGAGGTCGACTGCCCTGAGCGGAGTGCTTCTGGCGGGGCTGGCCGCGTGTCAACCTGCCGTTCCGCCGGTTGCATCGCCCGTTTTGCCGGGTCTGACGCTTGTGCCTGCGTCTGGCGGACTTCTGGTGAACGGTTCCGGCGGACGGGAGATCGGCTTCGGGCGTGATCAGCCGGGCGCATTGCAGACGGTTGCCCGGATCGAAGGTATGGCCCCGCGCGCGACTTCCTGTGGTTCAGGTCGTCAGGCCTTTGTGACCAAAGGTAATCTGCAGCTAGTGTTCGAAAGTGGAACCTTCGTCGGGTGGACCAGTGGTTCGGATACTGCAGGACGAACCTGCGGCTGAAAGTTTGCAGGATCGGGCCGTCTGTGTGATGGCCCAGGCACCGAAAGCAACCGAACCGGAAGCCAGCACCGCCTCCAGGACGTATCGCCATCACCATCGTTCAGTCCCAGCCTCGCGACGGGGATATTTGAGGAATTTACAAACCCCTCAGGCCAGGGTCCCCGGCAGCGCGCCCACACTGCGGCCAGACCTGCCCATCGCGTTTCCGGTGCGGAAAGCGATGCCAGCCTGACCATTCCGGCGATATGAGGGTATAATCTCAACATTCGACCCCATGCCAATGGGAGGCAAAAGCAAGTCGCCCAGATAACGTTCAAAAAAAGCTACATTACCAGCGCCTAACGACTGCGAACGTCGTGACCCGCAGCACGAACACTTTGGCTTGCGATGTCCTTTCAAACGCAGGGACGTGATGTCATCGGGCCATCATAGGCGATAGGTCGTTACCACTTTGTTGACAGTTCTGCCGTCTGGCAGAGGCAGATTCTTCAGGTGCCCTACTGTTTCGAACCCTCGTGACCTGTAATAGGCGAGTCCCCCGCCGTTGTCGGCATGGATGACGGCATTGATCCGGCGATATCCCAAGGTGCGCGCGGCGGCACAGGTTGCCCTGAACAAGGCCGATCCGATCCCGACACCGTGTTGCCCAAGCGCGACGAAGGTGGCGATGTCGCAGGTGTCGGGTGCCAGGTCGACATGCGGACCGATCCATTGAAACCCACAGATGTCGCCGCCGACTTCGGCGAGGTGCCAAGCCCCGCTCTCGTGCATCCAATCCCGCAGGTCGGCGGATGTGACGGATGTGGTCAAGGCAGTCATGCCGCCTGCGGCGATGATGTCGTTCAAAAGGCTGACCATCGCCCCCGCATCAAAGGACTGCGCCTTGCGGACGTCGATCTGCGTCATGGCTCGACCTGTTGCACATGGAGTTTAACCATGATCGAGGGCCGTTATCAAACGGGCATGGCATTCCAGGAAAGCCGCGCGTGCCTCGGCAGGGGGGCGCAGAGTCAGGGACAGGCCGTCCAGAACGCCCGGTGCGGGTTTGCCGAAGAAGCGGTTTGCTTCAGTTGGATCGAAGCCCGCTATCCCCACCGCCTCGAGCCAGGCAGACAGCTTGTCGGCTTTCTTGATACGACGCTTCAGCCGATCTGGCGTGTGGGCCGTCAGACCAAACCGCAGGTGAATCGCGGCCTGTAGCCGACTATCCAAGGCACCGTAGTCAGACCCGACGGCTGCCTTTACCGGCGAGATCATGTCGCCGATCACGTATTCAGGCGCATCGTGCAGCAGGGCCGTCAACCGCTCGCGCGCGGATGCAGCGGGGTGGAGGCGGGTGAATATTTCGACCACCAGCAAAGAGTGTTCGGCCACTGAATAGGGCCAGTCGCCATGGGTCTGACCATTCCATCTGGCCACGAAGGCAAGGCCGTGCGCGATATCCACGACCTCGATATCCATCGGGGTCGGGTCCAGAAGGTCGAGACGGCGTCCCGACAGCATGCGCTGCCATGCGCGGGGTTGAGGGCGTTGGCGGATCATTCAACCGTCGTAGCCGCGCTACGCCGCGATGCAACCAAATCGTGATTCTGGCGTTGTTTCCGCGACGGCAGACGTCAGGTGCGATCAGTCGCGGTATTGATACGGGAGTGCCAAATGAATTCGAAATTCATCCTCGCAACCGCTGTAATTGGATTTTGTACCGGCATAGTCACCCCAGCGCTGGCGCAGGTGGCCGCGAATTGCGCGCCGCGCGCGGAGGTCATTGACCGTCTGTCAGGTTACTATGGCGAAGCGCTTGACGGTGGCGGCCTGCAAAGCGATTCGACATTGTTTGAAGTCTGGGTATCCAGGGCTGACCGAAACTGGACGATCCTGATGACAGATGTGTCCGGCTTGTCCTGCATAATGGCAGCCGGAACTGACTGGTCCGGCGGCACCGACCTTGCACAGATATCCGATGCACCGGTCTGACGGCATCAGCAGCACGGCTCCCACCTGATGCCAACTCGTGCGCGTGTCTGCGCGTTGCTTCCGGTTATTGTGCGGCACTGTTCCTGCTGCTAGGCGGCGACCAACCGGATTTCCGCAGGAGCACGTGTGATGAGCGACTATATCGTCAAGGACATCAAGTTGGCCGCATATGGCCGCAAAGAACTCGACATTGCAGAAACCGAGATGCCAGGACTGATGGCTCTGCGTGAGGAATATGGCGGGTCGCAGCCGCTTGCAGGTGCGCGGATCGTCGGTTCGCTGCACATGACGATTCAGACAGCGGTTCTGATTGAAACGCTGGTCGCCTTGGGCGCTGACGTGCGCTGGGCTTCATGCAACATCTTTTCCACGCAGGATCATGCGGCGGCTGCAATTGCCGAAGGCGGAACACCGGTCTTCGCGATCAAGGGGCAGACCCTGACCGAGCATTGGGACTATCTGGACAGGTCCTTCATGTTCGCCGAGGGCGCGAACATGATTCTGGACGATGGCGGAGACGCGACCCTGTACGTCTTGCTGGGTGCACGGGTCGAGGCCGGTGAAACCGACCTGATCGAAGTACCGACCTCCGAGGAGGAAGAGGCGATCTTTGCGCAGATCAAGAAGCGCATGAAGGAAAGCCCGGGCTGGTTCACCAAGGTCCGGAATGCGATCAAGGGCGTATCCGAGGAAACGACAACCGGCGTGCATCGTCTTTATGACCTTCACAAGAAGGGTCAGTTGCCATTTCCTGCGATCAACGTAAACGACTCGGTCACCAAGTCGAAGTTCGATAATAAATATGGCTGCAAGGAATCGCTTGTTGACGGAATCCGTCGCGCGACCGACACGATGATGGCCGGCAAGGTCGCCGTCGTTTGCGGCTATGGCGACGTCGGCAAGGGTTCGGCGGCATCGTTGTCCGGTGCCGGCGCGCGCGTGAAGGTGACCGAAGTCGATCCGATCTGCGCGTTGCAGGCCGCGATGGACGGATATGAGGTCGTGACGCTGGAAGATGCAATTTCGTCCGCCGATATCTTCATAACGACGACTGGCAACAAGGACGTCATCCGCATCGAGCATATGCGCGAGATGAAGGACATGGCGATCGTCGGGAACATCGGCCACTTCGACAACGAGATCCAGGTCGCCAGCCTGAAGAACCACAAATGGACAAACATCAAGGAACAGGTGGACATGATCGAAATGCCTTCGGGCAATCGCATTATCCTGCTGTCCGAAGGTCGCCTGCTGAACCTTGGCAACGCAACAGGTCATCCGTCTTTCGTTATGTCGGCGTCGTTCACCAATCAGGTGTTGGCGCAGATCGAGTTGTGGACCAAGGGCGAGGAGTATGCGCCGGGCGTCTACATCCTGCCCAAGCATCTGGACGAGAAGGTCGCGCGCCTGCACCTGGACCGTATCGGCGTGAAATTGTCGTCGCTGTCCAAAGAGCAGGCCGAATATATCGGCGTGACGCAGGACGGGCCATTCAAGCCGGAACATTATCGCTACTGATAATAAATGATTGATTATAGAGGCTTAATCCATAGTTTGGATTGGGCCTTTATAATATACCAATAGATTCAACGCATCATTTCACCGGAGATTTCCGCCAGGCAGGCTTTGCCGTAAGGCAATCCGCTCAGGAATGCGTTCTGCGGCAAATGGCTCCCACGGAGACGGCGCGGGTGCTGGGCCGACGCCGCAGAACGACTTTCCGCGAGCTAAGGCGCAATCACTTCGTCGATCGCTCAACGCTCAAGGTCGTAGGCTGCTCGTTGTGGCTGCGCAGCAGCAGACGGCGGATCGGCGCGCAGGTCATGTAGCGCTCACTCCAATGGCTCGTCAGAAAAATCCGAAATGCAGGTTCGCTGCAATCGCGATCAGCGTCAAACCACCGGCCCATGCCAAGCCCATTCTAATGGGTTCATTGCGACGGATGCTCTCCGCAGCGGTGCCGCCCAGATAGGCGACGAGAATGTCCGACGGCAAGGCCGTCAGTGGGACGAGAATGCCGAGGACAAGCAACTGGACCTGTACGTTCAGCGTCCCCGTTCCTCCCGTGCTGGCATCCACAAAGGGCGGCAGGAACAGCGCGAAGAACAAGACGGTCTTGGGATTGAGAACTTCGATCAGAATGCCCTGCCGGACAATTTCAGAAAACGGCCGAACCTCGACCGCTTCAGCCCGCATGACCATGGATGCGCCGCCGCGCGCACCTCGGATCATGTCGACCCCCAGCCACACGAGATAGGCGGATCCCGCAAGGCGCAGGGTCGGTACGATCCAATCAAACGCCGCGAAGAGCGCTGCCAGACCTAGCGCGGTTGCGACCGCCAGCAGTATGCCCCCGAGGCCAAGTCCGATCGCCGAGGCCAAGCCCGCTGCACGGCTCTGCCCGACGCTGCGGGACAGCACGTAGAGCATTGAAGGCCCGGGTGTTGCGCTCAGCGCAAGGCCGGCAAGGGCCACGGTGAGAATCGTATCGACAGGCGGCATGGATCAGTCGTCGCTCCGGTTCAGACGATCCTCGAAGGGATTGGTGACCGCATCCTCCGGATCGCCACGCCGCACCTGATTTCGCAGGTAGGGAAAATCCCGCACCAGCATCCGCTCGAGATGCGCGCCGGCAGTGAAGGGGGCATAGCGTGGAGGGTGGCCCGGCTCAACCAGCTCGGGGAATGGCGCGATGACCGTATCGTGGTTGGTCGCTGTGAAGTACGGCAGCGAAAACCGTTCCGGGCTAAGGTTGAGAACCCGGTGCGGCGTCGAGCGCAGGAGACCGTTTGTCCAGGCCTCCATCATGTCGCCGATGTTCACCACAAGGGCGGATGGATCTACCGGCACATCGATCCAGCGGTCGTCGCGTGTCATCACCTGAAGGCCAGGGTTGCCGGTATGCAGAAGGGTTAGGCACTCGTAGTCAGTGTGCGCGCCCATGTTCACGGATTTCGAACTCGCCACCTGACGGTCCCGGACATAGTGCAGCAAACGCAGCTGCGAGATCGGCTTGCTCATCCGACTGGTCATTGATTCGGGCGGCAGACCCAGGTGCAATTCCAGCAATGCGCATAGTCTTTGTCCAAGATCCGCTACCTGTGCATAGTAGACAGAGATGGCATCCCGAAAACCGGGCTGATCAGGCCAGACGTTCGGTCCCAGCATTCGGTTGCCAACGCAATAGTCAGGGTCGTCCTCCGGCAGGTCCAAACCAAGATCGAATGCCTCGTAGTTACGGCTGACTTCGTCGGGATAATCCCCCTTTTCGGTAAACGGGACATAGCCACGATGATTTGCGCTCAAGCCGATGTAGAGGCGGCGCTTCTCGATTTCGGGTCGCGCGAAAAATGTGCGCGCAGCGGCATAGGTTGCCTTGATCGTGGCCGCGTCGATACCATGATCACACACGCGGAAAAATCCGACCTCTCGCGCGGCCTGTCCGATCGTATCGGCAAGCCGGGTAACCCGATTAATGTCTTTCGACCCGAGATCGCACAGACTAATGAGCGGAATGACCTCATCAGTCTCCGGTACGCGCGCCGATGCACCTGACATTCTTTCCCCCCTGTCGGACAACACCTCCACAAATCAGGTTAACGATTCGTTAACGTCAGGGTCGATTGCAGGAAAATAGACATCGAATGTCGCACCGCCCATCGGCCCTGACCGGGCGATGATCGAACCGCCGCTTTGCTTTACGAAGCCCTGCACCATGGAGAGGCCAAGACCGGTCCCCTGTCCCACAACTTTTGTGGTGAAGAACGGATCGAATATTCTCTGAAGCGTCTTGGGCGGAATGCCCATGCCTTCGTCGGTCACACTCAGACGGACGTACCGGCCTGGCGCGAGGTCGAGCCCACGTGTCCTGCGCGCGACATCGTCGCAGACAAGGTTTCCTGTTTCGATCCTGATCGTTCCCCGATCCTCCATGGCATCCCTGGCGTTCATCATCAGGTTGACCAGTGCGATCTCTGTCGCGCTCGGATCGACGGCAACTGTCCAGGTTCCCGCCTCGAAGGCCATTTCGACATCACAGCCGAAAGCTTTCTGGTTTCGATCCCATGTCTCTGCGATGAGCGCATTGAGGTCCGTCGGTTGCGGGACAAGTCGCATCTGCTGCGAGAATGCCATCATGTCCCGAATTAGGTTGGCACCCCGGTCGGCTGCGGCACGCGCATCTCCAAGAAACACGCCCACCTCGGGCGGTACGCGATGCTCTCCGACAAGGTCAAGATTTCCGGCGATGACTGTCAGCAGATTATTGAACCCGTGCGCAAAGCCACCTGTAAGGCGACCGATTGCCTCAAGCTTCCGGGCCTCGAAGAGTTGCGCTTCGAGCGCCTTTCGCGTTTCTGTCTCCGCGCTCAGTTGGGCATGCGACTGGACCAGATCGCGATAGCGTTGCTCGGACCGCTCCGTTTCCGCCAGCAGATCGAGCTTCGCGCTCGTCATTGCGGCAATCGTGGAAAGAACCTCCAGTTCAGCCGGGCCGAATGCGCCAGCTTCAGGATGCTCGCTGTCTATCACGCCCAGGACGCGACCGTCCGAGATCAGGGGAACGCAGATCTCAGAGCGGGCAGGCTGGGTGTCGGGAATGTAGTTCTGGTTGGACAGCAGATCCTCAATCACGACGGCTTCTCCGGTTCTCGCCGTCCGACCAGTGATTCCCTCCCCGAACGGGATACGCAACGGGTTGAGAATTGTCCGTCCATAAGGGTTCTTGTCCCCGAGGGCCGCGACCTGCACGAGTTCCTCGGTTGCGGGATCAGCCTCGTAGATAACGCAGTCAACGAAGTTCAACCTGCCCACAACGTTCCGCGCGACATACCAGAACAGGTCCTCGGCGTTGCGTATGGACATAATGTCGATGGCGAACGAGTTGAGAGTCCGGAGCGTGCCGACGCTGCCGGTACCAGACATTTCCGAAATGGCGTTCAGTATGGCTTTCTGCACAACGGTAGCTTGGCCTGTGATCAGCGGTATCGCGTGAATACCTGTCCGCGACCATCACACCGGAAAGCATTCAGGACAACCGTTTCCGACTCGGAAGTTGAAACCTTCAGCAATTCCGGCGCGGTTATATGCGCCCTGCGCCGCGGGCATATCCCAAAGAATGCTGGGAGAAAGACCAAAGCCTTCAGCTGCCGTCATCTGCAAGCGCCGCCGCCTTGGCCGTGATCCTCCAGGCGGTTCGCTGATATGCTGATTACCGCGCCAGCATGACCAGTTCGACGGAATCAATCCGTCGCGCGCCGATGTTGATCCGTGCGGATATGAATCGGAGGGGGAATTCGAAGGCAGACTCTGAATATGGGATGTCAAAGCGCCAGCACCCGAAACATCGCCTGTCGCGCCGGGCTGGGACATGCCGGGGAAGGGATATAGGAACAATCCAACTGACCGACCAACTGCCAAATCGAATTGTTCCATTGTAGTAGATCCCGTCTCAGCAAAGCCTTTTTCATTGAACTGACCGCACCTAAACCAAATATAACGTAAGCGGTCCGACATCAGTTCCCGCCTCATTTGTTTAACAAGAAAGTTGGAACCGGTCTGACTTCAGAAGGTTTGTCATTATACTGCAAACAGCTGAATGGAGACCCCGATGACCAAGCACAGCCTGCTTCTGAGCAGTGTCGCCGCACTGGCACTCGCCACCACCGCAGCATATTCCGAGAGCCATGTAAGATTGGATGCAAACGGCAATCCGGTCTCCGGTGGTGCATCTGTAAGTTCCGATCCCCTTGGCGGTCAGATCGTTGTCGAGCAGGGTGACGCCGAAGTCGATGTCACAGTCCCCGATCCGGTTGTTACGGTTGATCAGGCCCGTCCCGAAGTTCTGGTCGAACAGGCGCAGCCTGAAATCACCGTGACCGTTGCCGAACCGACGGTTACGGTCGAGCAGCAGGCTCCGGTCATCACCATCGAACAAGCGCAGCCCGAAGTGGTCGTGACGATTCCCGAGCCGACTATCACCGTAATTATGCCCGAGCCGAATGTTAACGTCGATACCGCCGAGCCGGAGATCGCCGTTCAACAGCCCGAACCCATCGTTCGGTTTGTCCGTCCCGAGCCCCGCATCACTATCGAGGAATCCGAGCCGCGCGTGGAAGTGACTCAGGCCGAACCGCAAATCCGCTTGAATCGTGCCGAGGCCGCTGAAATCGCTATCGAACAGGCTGATGCCAATGTGAACGTCCAATCGGAAGGCGAGGGTGAAGTTGTTTTGTCCGAAACCGACCCGGTCGTGAACATCGAACAGTCTGGACAAGCCGACGTAAACGTCGATCAGGCCGAAGCACGTGTTGTAATTGACGGCAATGCCGATCCGGCGGTTACTATCGACGGGACTGATGGCGAGCGCGCGGAAGCCGTCTCTACGGACGTTCAGCCGCCAGCCGATCCTGCTGCTTCAATGTTTGCTGATGTACGTGTATCCGATCTGGTCGGTATGGATGTTCGGGGCGAAACCGGCAATGAAGTTGGCGAAATCGACAGCATCGTAAAAGGCAACGATGGACTTGTTGCGATTGTTGGAGTCGGTGGTTTCCTCGGACTGGGGGAACATGAGGTTGCCATCGCGCTTGATCGTTTCGAGCGTTCGGACGACGTATTGATCTTGAACGCCCTGACCGAATCCGAACTGGAGGCCATGCCGGCATGGGATAAATCTGGCGAAGTTCAGGCGCTGGATATGATGGTCGGCGATATTAAGTGACGGTTATCGCAAGGTTATAAGTTAGGCACAGGGTCCCGCTTCGGCGGGGCCTTTTCATTTTATGATCGTTCGGTCAGGCGGGGCGCCCTTTTTCATCATGGAAGCAGCTAAGCCGGTCAACCTGATCCAAGCCGACACTGGCTCAGCACTCATGCGATGGCTGAGACACAGGGATGTCCACGGCGTGACAATGGCTGGTGGTCGCCAGTTTGATTTATACAACGGCTATCTGTGATATGCCCGAAGCAGCGCTCTGACGGGCGGTGCGGGATGACGTATGGGGTTGGTTCTTCACCGTTCTTGACCCGAGCGTAGTGCGTTCCGCTCCGATCGTGTTTATCTTCCGTCGACATACTGGAGCTTGTGGCTCGGACACATCGCGAAGTTTTTCTTTATTTTTACCCCTGATTTGGCAATTGTTGCGCCGGGGGGCGCACAGGCGTCCAGACCGTAGATCGAGAGGGACACCTGATGAGCAAACGTGATGAACTGATCGGAAAATATGCCGATGAAATCCGCAGCAAGATTGGCGAAGCGCCCGATATGGACCTTCTGCGCAAAGTAACCATCGGGTGCGGCCCCTCGATCTACAACCGCGACAGTTCAACCGTGTCGACCACCTCCAAGGAGGAGATGGCTACGGTGAAGAACAATTTCCTCATCAAGAAGCTGGGTCTGTCCGACGGACCAAAGCTGGATGAGGCCATCAGCACAGTGGCCGAAAAGTACGGCAAATCGAACACCAACAAATATCGTGCCGTTTTCTACTACCTGCTGACCAAGCACTTCGGGAAAGCCAGCGTCTACGGCTGACGCCGTACCAGGACCGCTGTTTGATCGGGTGTCTTCCGAAACGAAGGCGCCCGTTTTCCGTTCGCGCTCCATCTTGCGAGCCCTGCTGACGCATCCCATCTTCTGTAACGAGGTCTGCACCCGCACCGCGCCTGGAACAGGGCGGCGCATCCGGCAGGCGCTTTATAGGAGAGACGATATGAACGTGGAGAAATTCACCGAACGCGCGCGCGGCTTCCTTCAGGCTGCACAGACGATCGCCACGCGTGAAGAGCATCAGCAGTTGATGCCGGAGCATTTGCTCAAGGCGATATTGGATGACGAACAGGGCATGGCTGCGAACTTGATCGCGGCAGCTGGCGGTGCGCCCGACCGCGTGCGCCAGGCTGTCGACATTTCGGTTTCGAAGCTGCCCAAGGTGTCGGGAGATGCGGGGCAGGTCTATCTGTCGCGCGAACTGACCCGTGTGTTGGATGAGGCCGAAACGGTGGCGAAAAAGGCTGGCGACAGTTTCGTGCCGGTCGAGCGGGTGCTGATGGCGCTGGCGATGGTCAAGTCCAAAGCCAAGGACGCGCTGGATGCAGGTGCGGTCAATGCACAGGCGTTGAACGCCGCGATTAACGACGTACGCAAAGGGCGGACAGCGGATTCGGCGTCCGCGGAGGATACCTATGAAGCGCTTGGCAAATATGCCCGTGACCTGACCGAAGCCGCGCGCGAGGGTAAGATCGATCCGATCATCGGACGTGACGAGGAAATCCGTCGCGCCATGCAGGTGCTGAGCCGCCGCACCAAGAACAACCCTGTTCTGATTGGCGAGCCTGGCACCGGCAAGACGGCCATCGCGGAAGGTCTGGCCTTGCGGATCGTCAATGGCGACGTGCCGGAATCCTTGCGCGACAAGCGACTGATGTCGCTGGATATGGGCGCGCTGATCGCGGGGGCGAAATATCGCGGTGAGTTCGAGGAGCGGTTGAAAGCTGTGCTGTCGGAAGTGACTGCAGCGGCTGGCGAAGTGATACTATTCATCGATGAGATGCACACGCTGGTAGGCGCAGGCAAATCCGACGGCGCGATGGATGCCGCCAACCTGATCAAGCCGGCACTGGCGCGAGGGGAGTTGCACTGTATCGGCGCGACGACCTTGGATGAGTATCGCAAGTACGTAGAGAAGGACGCAGCCTTGGCGCGTCGTTTCCAGCCCTTGATGGTCGATGAGCCTTCGGTGTCTGACACCATCAGCATCCTGCGCGGTATCAAGGAGAAGTACGAGTTGCACCACGGTGTCCGGATCTCGGACGCGGCTCTGGTGGCGGCGGCGACTTTGTCGAACCGCTATATCACGGATCGTTTCCTTCCGGACAAAGCCATTGACCTGGTCGATGAAGCCGCATCGCGGTTGCGGATGGAAGTGGACAGCAAGCCCGAAGAACTGGACGCACTGGATCGCGATATATTGCAAAAGCAAATCGAGGTGGAGGCACTGCGGCTTGAGGATGATCAGGCATCTAAAGACCGGCTGGAAAATCTGGAGCGGTCGCTCTCCGATCTGCAGGAGCAATCCGCTTCGATGACGGCTGCTTGGCAGGCCGAGCGTGATAAGCTGGACACTGCACGTGACCTTAAGGAGCAGCTGGACCATTCGCGTGTCGAACTGGATCAGGCCAAACGCGAAGGCAATTTCGGTCGCGCCGGTGAGTTGCAGTACGGGCGTATCCCCGAGCTTGAGAAACAGTTGGCCGAAGCCGAGAGTCGCGAAGGCGATATGATGGTCGAAGAAGCCGTGCGCCCAGAACAGATCGCCAGTGTGGTCGAGCGCTGGACTGGCATTCCGATGTCTCGGATGCTGGAAGGCGAGCGCGAAAAGCTGCTGCGGATGGAGGACGAGCTTGGCCGCCGCGTCATTGGTCAGCATACGGCGGTCACGGCGGTTGCGAATGCCGTCCGGCGTGCGCGCGCTGGTCTGAACGACGAAGCGCGCCCTTTGGGCAGCTTCCTGATGTTGGGACCGACCGGCGTGGGCAAGACCGAGTTGACGAAGGCCTTGGCCGAATTTCTGTTCGACGACGATGGGGCGATGGTTCGCATCGACATGTCTGAGTTCATGGAAAAACACGCCGTGTCACGTCTGATCGGCGCGCCGCCGGGATACGTTGGCTATGAAGAAGGTGGTGTCCTGACTGAAGCCGTTCGGCGCAGACCCTACCAAGTTGTGCTGTTCGACGAAGTCGAGAAGGCACATCCGGACGTGTTCAACGTGCTCTTGCAAGTGCTGGACGACGGTATCTTGACCGATGGCCAGGGCCGCAAGGTCGATTTCAAGCAGACACTGATCATCCTGACGTCGAACCTTGGCGCTCAGGCGTTGAGTCAACTGCCGGATGGGGCCGATGCAGCGCAGGCCAAACGGGATGTTATGGATGCGGTTCGCGCCCATTTCCGGCCCGAGTTTTTGAATCGTCTGGACGAGACGATCATTTTCGACCGGCTT
>NZ_FNZQ01000001.1:0-210000 GCF_900109285.1 Jannaschia helgolandensis | reverse complement strand
ATAAGTCATGGGGAGCTGAGAATAAGCTTTGATCCATGAATTTCCGAATGGGGCAACCCACCTGACAGTGCTCTGTTGTTTACTTCGGTAATCAACAGGATGCTGAACCAGGTATTCTTTACCTGAATACATAGGGTTTAGAAAGCAAACCCGGGGAACTGAAACATCTAAGTACCCGGAGGAAAGGAAATCAATTGATACTCCCCTAGTAGCGGCGAGCGAACGGGGACCAGCCGAGCCGTAATTGTGATTGGAATGACCTGGGAAGGTCAGCCAAAGTGGGTGATAGCCCCGTACAAGAAGCATGATCGGACGTATTAAGTAGGGCGGAACACGTGAAATTCTGTCTGAAGATCGGAGGACCACCTTCGAAGGCTAAGTACTCCTTACTGACCGATAGCGAACCAGTACCGTGAGGGAAAGGTGAAAAGCACCCCGACGAGGGGAGTGAAACAGTTCCTGAAACCGGACGCTTACAAGCAGTGGGAGGGCCCTTGAGGCCTGACCGCGTACCTTTTGTATAATGGGTCATCGACTTGGTCTCACGAGCAAGCTTAAGCCGTTAGGTGTAGGCGCAGCGAAAGCGAGTCTTAATAGGGCGACTTAGTTCGTGGGATCAGACCCGAAACCGAGTGATCTAGGCATGACCAGGATGAAGGTTAGGTAACACTAACTGGAGGTCCGAACCCACACCTGTTGAAAAAGGTCGGGATGAGTTGTGCCTAGGGGTGAAAGGCCAATCAAACTCGGAGATAGCTGGTTCTCCGCGAAATCTATTTAGGTAGAGCGTCATCCGAATACCCCGGGGGGTAGAGCACTGGATGGGTAATGGGGCCCCACAGGCTTACTGATCCTAACCAAACTCCGAATACCCGGGAGTACTAGATGGCAGACACACGGCGAATGCTAACGTCCGTCGTGAAGAGGGAAACAACCCTGACCTCCAGCTAAGGCCCCTAATTCATGGCTAAGTGGTAAAGCAGGTGAGACGACCAAAACAACCAGGAGGTTGGCTTAGAAGCAGCCATCCTTTAAAGATAGCGTAACAGCTCACTGGTCTAAACAAGTTGTCTTGCGGCGAAAATGTAACGGGGCTCAAGCCATGAGCCGAAGCTGAGGATGCACATAGTGCATGGTAGCGGAGCGTAGTGTGACATAATTCCACGCCTCTTTTGCATCGCTTGCGGTGCATAGGAGGCAGGGAATTTTCGATGAAGCCCGGGCGTGAGCCATCGGGTGGAGAGATCACTAGCGAGAATGATGACATGAGTAGCGACAAACAGGGTGAGAGACCCTGTCGCCGAAAGTCCAAGGGTTCCTGCTTAAAGCTAATCTGAGCAGGGTAAGCCGACCCCTAAGGCGAGGCCGAAAGGCGTAGTCGATGGGAATCAGGTTAATATTCCTGAGCCAGTAGGATGTGACGGATCTCGAGGGTAGTTCATCCTTATTGGATTGAATGGGCTGCTTAGAGGTTCCTGGAAATAGCCCTACATGAGATCGTACCCTAAACCGACACAGGTGGACTGGTAGAGAATACCAAGGCGCTTGAGAGAACGATGTTGAAGGAACTCGGCAAAATACCTCCGTAAGTTCGCGAGAAGGAGGCCCGGTTTCCAGGCAACTGGAGGCTGGGGGCACAAACCAGGGGGTGGCGACTGTTTACTAAAAACACAGGGCTCTGCGAAGTCGCAAGACGACGTATAGGGTCTGACGCCTGCCCGGTGCCTGAAGGTTAAAAGGAGGGGTGCAAGCTCTGAATTGAAGCCCAGGTAAACGGCGGCCGTAACTATAACGGTCCTAAGGTAGCGAAATTCCTTGTCGGGTAAGTTCCGACCTGCACGAATGGCGTAACGACTTCCCCGCTGTCTCCAACATCGACTCAGCGAAATTGAATTACCTGTCAAGATGCAGGTTACCCGCGGTTAGACGGAAAGACCCCGTGCACCTTTACTACAGCTTCAGACTGATATCAGGTCAAGCATGTGCAGGATAGGTGGTAGGCTTTGAAGCATGGACGCAAGTCTGTGTGGAGCCTTCCTTGAGATACCACCCTTGCTTCGCTTGATATCTAACCGCGGTCCGTTATCCGGATCCGGGACCCTCTGTGGCGGGTAGTTTGACTGGGGCGGTCGCCTCCTAAAGAGTAACGGAGGCGCGCGAAGGTTGGCTCAGATCGGTCGGACATCGATCGTTGAGTGCAATGGCAGAAGCCAGCCTGACTGCAAGACTGACAAGTCGAGCAGAGTCGAAAGACGGCCATAGTGATCCGGTGGTCCCAAGTGGGAGGGCCATCGCTCAACGGATAAAAGGTACGCCGGGGATAACAGGCTGATGATGCCCAAGAGTCCATATCGACGGCATCGTTTGGCACCTCGATGTCGGCTCATCTCATCCTGGGGCTGGAGCAGGTCCCAAGGGTACGGCTGTTCGCCGTTTAAAGAGGTACGTGAGCTGGGTTTAGAACGTCGTGAGACAGTTCGGTCCCTATCTTCCGTGGGTGTAGGATATTTGAGAAGAGTTGCCCCTAGTACGAGAGGACCGGGGTGAACGATCCACTGGTGGACCAGTTGTTATGCCAATAGCAGTGCTGGGTAGCTATGATCGGACAGGATAACCGCTGAAGGCATCTAAGCGGGAAGCCCCCTTCAAAACAAGATATCCCTGAGGACCGTGGTAGACCACCACGTCGATAGGCCGGAGATGTAAGCGCAGCAATGCGTTCAGTTGACCGGTACTAATTGTCCGATAGGCTTGATTTGATCCAGTAGAAGCCAGGAAACTGGTTGGATTAATCAAAAGCATACACACCATAATGGTATATTTGGCTTGGAATTTCGATAGGTTTTTTCGGTTTGGTGATCATAGCGCAAGCAAAACACCCGGTCCCATCCCGAACCCGGCAGTTAAGTGCTGTAGCGCCGATGGTACTGCGTCTTAAGGCGTGGGAGAGTAGGTCATCGCCAAACCTAGAAAACCTATTGAACTCGTGTATCTCTCTCGAACGATGGCAATTGGCGCGGGATGGAGCAGTCCGGTAGCTCGTCAGGCTCATAACCTGAAGGTCGTAGGTTCAAATCCTACTCCCGCAACCAACTCAAATTGCGATTGACCCGCCCTTGTGGTGGGTTTTTTGCGGTTTAGGGAAATGCCAAGGATTCCAGCAAGATCGCCCCTCACATCGATGAGCATTTCGTCGTCAGTCAGCGTCAAAATGATCGTAACCACCCCATTGGCACCGCCTGCCTGACCCTGGGGCTTTGATCTAAGGCACGTATTTAACGACGTCGTTAGCGACGTGTCTTATGCGGGGTCTGCGATGCGCGGCGAAATTCTTGGCCTGGAACGGCGGCGTTTCTGGCATGACGAGGACAAACTCGAGATTGTCACGTCGGTTGGTGTTGGCGGGGCGACGGTAACGCAGGTGGCGCAGCGTCATGAGATTACGCGACAGCAGGTTTACGCCTGGCGGCACGAACTGAAGAAGAAAGGTCTGTGGTCCCCCGATGCTGGGGCGCTCTTCTTTCCGTTAGATATTCCGGATGCGGCCGGGGTTCCGGTGCCGCAGCCCCCAGTCGCCGAAACGGCGCCGCCGGGCGCGGTCGAATTGCGTTTGCGGGGTGGTCGCTGTTTGCAGTTTGACAGTGCAATGGACCCGGCCGCGCTGACGTCCCTGATCCGTGCGGTGGAAGCCGCATGATCGGCCCTGGCACCGGTGTTCGCGTGTATTTGGCCTGCGGGGTGACGGATATGAGGAAAGGGATCGCAGGTCTGGCGGCACTTGCCCAGGATGTGCTGCGGCAAAAGCCCACCAGTGGGGCGGTGTTTGCATTCCGGGGACGGCGAGGTGACCGGCTGAAGTTGCTTTACTGGGACGGGCAAGGCTTTTGTCTCTATTACAAGGTTTTGGAGCGTGGCCGCTTCCCTTGGCCGAGCGCCAGGGATGGGGCGGTGCGGATGACTTCAGCGCAGCTTGCAATGCTCTGGGAGGGTATTGATTGGCGGCGTCCGGATTGGGGTGTCCCACCCGCGCGTGTCGGGTGATTTTATCACCGATATCAGTTATTTATATGGTGTTTAGGCCTGCTTTTTGGTAGGCAGGCGCATGTCAGGTCCTGCTGAAAATTTGCCAGATGACCCCGCTGTATTGAAGGCGATGATCGCCGCTTTACAGGCGGAAAACGCCAAGATATCGGCCACACTCCGTGTGCACGACCAGCTGGTTCAGGCCCTGCGTCTGCGGATCGCCAAACTCCAGAAACTGGCTTTCGGTAAATCCTCTGAAAAGATCGAGCGCGAGATCGAACAGCTGGAACTGGCGCTCGAAGACCTGCTGGTTGCGGTGGCCGAGGGTGATGAGGCACCCATCGACGAGGGGCAGGATGAACGGTCGCCGGAAGAGCCCTCTGCGCCCTCGCTGCGTCGACGTCCACGTGTCTCGGATGCAACCCCGCGCGAGCGCCGCGAGCTTGATCCCGGTGCCTGCTGCCCCGACTGTGGCGGCGATCTGCGTGTGGTGGGCGAAGATGTCAGCGAACTCCTCGATATGATCGCCGCCCAGATGAAGGTGATCCAGATCGCCCGGATCAAGAAGTCCTGCCGCCGCTGCGAGCGGATGGTGCAGGAGCCCGCGCCAAGCCGCCCGATCCCGGGCAGCATGGCCGGTCCGAACTTGCTGGCGCATGTGCTGGTCTCGAAGTTCGACGATCACCTTCCTTTATATCGCCAGCACGAGATCTACGCCCGTATGGGTGCAGATATTCCCGAAAGCACGCTCGTCGGTTGGTGTTGCCGCGCCATGAAGACGCTGTCGCCGCTGATTGAACGGATCGAGGCAGACATCATGGGCAGCGATCTGCTGCACGCGGATGACACGCCGATACGGGTGCTGGATCGCACAATGCGCGACAAGGGGCTTGGCAAAGGGGTCAGCCAAGGCCGTATCTGGGCCTATGTGCGCGACCAGCGACCTTGGGCAGGGGCCGCACCACCCGGTGCTGTGTATCGGTTGGCGCCGGATTGGAAAGAGGAGCATGTCCTGAGCCATCTGGCCAACGCCCGAGGCATCCTTCAGGCCGACGGTTACAAGGGCTACGCCAAACTTTACGAGCCTGAACCCGATGGCGTGCCGCGTTTGCGGGAGGCGGCCTGTTGGGCGCATCTGCGGCGCGACTTCCATGATTTTTGGGCCTCGACCAAGTCCGAGATCGCCCGCGAGGCGCTCGACCGGATCGGAAAGTTCTACGATGTCGAGCGCGACATCAACGGCCAGTCTGCTGACCTCCGCCATGGGGCGCGGCAAAAGTTGAGCCGCCCGCAAGTCGAAGCCTTCTTTGCCTGGTCCGAACAGCAGCTTCTGCGCATTCCGGGCAAAAGCGATCTGGCCAAGGCCTTCCGCTATGGTCTCAGTCGGCGGGACGCCTTCAGCCTGCTCCTGACCGATGGGCGTGTGGCCATCGGCAACAATCCCGCCGAGCGGGCCTTGCGTCCGATCGGTATAGGACGGAAAAACTGGCTCTTCGCAGGAGCCGATACCGGTGCGGAAACCCTGGCCCGCGCCATGACCATCATTGAGACAGCCAAGCTCAACGGCCTCGATCCCCTGGCCTATCTCGCCGACATTCTTGACCGCATACATGATCACAAGATCAAAAGGCTCGATGAATTGCTGCCGTGGAATTGGACGCTGCGGGTCTCGAAAACCGACAGTCAAGCCGCATAAGCTGCGGCATCAATGGGGCGGTTACGGTAAAAGCGCGGCTGACCTGCCTGTGTATAGTTGTCTTTGCCCAAATTCGTGCGAATGCAGGACTACACCGCAGGCGCATCAGATCAGTCATTTCGAATATTTCCTCAAGAATATTCATGATCCGATGCGCTGATCGCCTCGAACCTCCGGCGGGATACGAATGCTGATTTTCAGGGATGTTATCGCGACCCGGAGTTGACCGGATCGCGACGGCAACAGGGTCAATCGTAGAGCACGGCCTGAATTTCGGGGTCGTCGATATTCGACTGATCGTAGTAATAGAACCCTGTGTCGATTACAGGTTCCAGCGTCTCTCCATTCAGGGCGGCGACGGCCGCCTTGACGGTTTCATAGCCGATGCCGACCGGGTTCTGGGTGATCGCGCCGGACATCAGCCCTTCGCGGATCGCATCTGTCTGCGCCTTGCCGGAATCGTATCCGATGATCGCAAGGCCGGTCGTGCCGGTTTCGCGGATCGCATTGACGATACCGATGGCCGAGCCCTCGTTGGTTCCGAACATGCCGTTCAGATCCGGATTGGCGGTCAGGATCGCCTTTGCGACCTCAGTCGATTGCAATTGATCGCCTTGACCATATTGGACCGATACGACCTCAATGTCCGGATACTCGGACTTCATCCGGTTCAGGAACCCATCGCGCCGGTCGATACCGGTGCGGCTTGTCTGGTCGTGCGCAACGACGGCGACCTTGCCGGACCCGCCGATCATCTCGGCCATCTTGTCGGCAGCCAGCGCGGCGGCGGCGACGTTATCGGTCGTGGCCGTGGTGACGGGAATGTCGCTGTCGACGCCGCTGTCGAAGGCGACGATCGGGATGCCTGCCTCGCTCGCCTGGCGCAGAAGCGGGATCGCGGCCTGGCTATCAAGCGCGGCAAAGCCTACGGCGGACGGATTGTTCGCCAGGGCGGCGGCCAGCATGTCGATCTGGCGGTCCACCATCGTCTCGTTGTCCGGCCCTTCGAACGTGATGCGGACCCCCAATTCGTCCGCGGCCTGATCAGCACCGGATTTGACGGCCTGCCAGAACTGGTGCTGGAAGCCCTTGGAGATGAGGGGGATGTAGATCTCGTCCGATTGGGCGAATGCGGCGGGGGCCGATCCGAGGGCGAGCGTGACGCTTATGGCGCCGAGTATCGTGCGACGTGACAACATTTTGGTTCCTCCTTGGTTGTCGTTATTTGCCGGTGCGGCGTGCGCCCCGGATGGTTTCTCTGGATCAGCTGCTGCGTTTGCGACGCATCATGTCCGCATAGACTGCCAGAATAATGATCGCGCCGGTCACGACGGTCTGCCATTCCTGCGCCACCGACAGAACGCGCAATCCGTTTGTCAGCACCGCCATGATCAGCGCGCCGATCAGCGACCCCAGTATCGTGCCGCGTCCACCGGACAGGGACGTGCCGCCGATCACGACGGCGGCGATTGCCTCCAGTTCGTATCCAAGTCCGAGCGCGGGCTGGGCCGAATTCAGGCGCGATGCAATCAGCAAACCGGCAACGCCGACGATAGACCCTGACATGGCATAGATCGCGATTTTCCAGCGGTCGGTGTTCACCCCAGACAGCCGCACTGCCTCCTCGTTCGAGCCGAGTGCGTAGCAGTAGCGTCCCAGCACGGTGCGCCCCAGAATGTACGCGGCAAGACCAGCTACGATAAACAGGATCAGCACGCCGTTGGGGATCGGCAGCAAAGGCAGAACCTTGCCGATCAGCGACCCACGCGAAATTTCGGAGAACCCCGGAGTATCGTTGAAGTAAATCGGGCGGGTGCCCGAAATGACCAGCGACAGACCCTTCAGAATCAGCATCATGCCAAGGGTCGCGATAAACGGCGGGATTTTCATCTTGGCGACGAATGTACCCGACGCCAGGCCGCATCCCGCACCGGTCGCGATTGCGGCGATAACACCCAACAGCAATGGTAGCCCGGCATAAGTCAGCACGACGCCGGTGATCACTGCGCAGAACGTCATCATCGTACCGATCGACAGGTCGATGCCGCCGGTGATGATGACCAGCGTCACGGCGACAGCCAGCACACCGTTCACCGATGTCGCCTGCAGGATGGCGATCATGTTCGACGTCTGCATGAAGTTGGGCGATGCCAGCGAAAAGCCGATCAGCAGGATGATCAGGCTGGTGAAGGCCAGCACCCGCTGATGGGTTCCGGCGGCGACAATGCGCGACACGGCTGATTTCGGAGCATGGGTGGTCGTGGTGGTCGTGGTCATGTCAGTCTCCCGCCGGGGCCAGCGCCGTATCGCGCCGGGTCGCCAGTTCCATGATTTGTTCCTGTGTTGTCGCTGGGCCGCCCGGAAGGATGCCTGTCAGCCGCCCCTCGCACATGACTGCGATGCGGTGGCTCAACCGCATGACCTCCGGCAGTTCGGAGGAGATCACGATGATCGCCCGGCCCTGCGCCGCAAGGTCCTGTAGCAGGCGATAGATTTCGGCCTTTGCGCCGACATCGATGCCGCGCGTCGGTTCGTCGAAAATCAGAATATCGCAGTCGCGCAGCAGCCATTTCGCCATCACCACCTTCTGTTGGTTTCCCCCCGATAACAGCCGCACGGCCTGCATGTCCGATGGGGTACGGATGCCCAGTTGCGCGATGTGGTCCTGCGCGACGCGCTTCATCGCCGCTTCGTCCAGCACGCCGGTGGACCCCGTGAATCGTTCCAGACTGGCCATCGCAATATTGGCGCGCACAGTCATGTCGGTGGCCAAACCGAAGTGCTTGCGATCCTCGGACAGGTATCCGATGCCGACCCGGACCGCATCGTTTGGCGTACGGATATCGACGGGGGCCCCGCCGACATCGATCTCGCCTGCGTCCCTTGGATCGGCGCCGAAAATGATGCGCGCCACTTCGGTCCGACCGGCCCCCATCAGACCAGCGAAGCCCAGGATTTCACCGCGCCGCAGGGCAAAGCTGACGTTGCGGACATCGCGACCGCGGGTCAAGCCGCGAACCTGCAGCGCGACCGGGGCCTGTGATGTATCAGGGATTTCGGGGGTGGATTGCGTAACCTCGCGCCCGACCATCAACGTGATGATCGTCGAAAGCGGCGTTTCTGCCACATCCAATGTGTCGATATAGGCCCCGTCGCGCATTACCGTCACCCGGTCGGCGATACGCTTTATCTCGTCCATCTTGTGACTGATGTAGACGATCCCCACGCCGTCGGCGCGCAACCGCGCGATAACCGCGAACAGCTCGGCGATTTCGGCATCGTTCAGGGCGGCAGTCGGCTCGTCCATGATCAATACGCGCGGTCGGTATGATAGTGCCTTGGCGATTTCGATCAATTGCTGTCGGGCGATGGTCAGCGACCCGACAGAGGCACGAGGGTCGATATTTAGCTTCAGTGCATCGAAGATTTCGGTTGTCTGGCGGTTAAGCTCGGCCTCGTCCAGCCGCCCGAACCGTAGACGCGGTTCGCGCCCGATCAGGACATTCTGCGCCGCCGTAAGGTCATTCATCAGGCTGAGTTCCTGATGAATGATGCCGATACCCAGATCCTGCGCGGCGCGCGGCCCGTCTAGGTAGACAGTCGTACCGTCGACCCGCATCTCGCCGCCGTCGCGGGCATAGATGCCGGACATGATCTTCATCAGTGTCGATTTGCCCGCACCGTTTTCGCCCATCAGTGCATGGACCTCGCCGGGCATCAGATCGAACTGCACGGATTTCAGGGCGTGAACGCCTGGAAAGTGTTTCTCGATGCCTTTCATCTCGACAAGGTATGTCATGCGCGGTGCCCTCCCAAGCCCGGTCGCGTCAGGTCGTGACGCTCCCGTACAAGATCGTTACCCGCTTATTTGCACGATCCGTTCTGGTATGATCACGATTCATGTCGCCGTGCGCCGCAGTCGATTGGCCCACTCAATCCATACGTTGCCAGAAGCATCCTGCATGATTGAATAGGCCCTTGGCATTGCTGTTCCTCCCGATCATGACGCAGCGGCATTCACCATGAAGAACAGGCGTAGTTTGACATGATGCACCTGTCAACTAACATGCCAGTTGTGAGGTATCTTGAAGGCGGCAGGTATTGTGGTGACCAGAACCGAAGGTCTGATTTCCATCGACGGTTTGGATGGCTCGCTGGCGCAACGGGTGTATCGCGCCTTGCGCGGCGGGATACTCGACCTCACGTTCAATCCAGGTGCGGTTCTTCGCAAGGGGGCAATCTGCGAACAGCTTGGCGTATCTCGCTCTCCCGTCTCGGAAGCTTTGGCACGCCTGTCAGCGGAAGGTCTGGTCGACGTCATTCCGCAATCCACAACACGTGTTTCGCGGTTTTCGATGAACGAAATCCGCGAAGAGTCCTTCCTGCGCGAAGCTGTCGAGCTGGCCGCGACTGTGCGGGTCGCGGTGGAACGGACCGATGATCAACTGGCCCAGCTATCAAGAAATTTGCGGCTGCAGGCATTGCTGATCGAAGATCGGGACTTCCAGGGTTTTTTCGAAGCCGACGAAGCCTTCCATGATCTGATCCTTGGATTCACAGGATTTCCCAATGTCGCGGCGGTGACGACGCAGATGTCTCTACAGGTGCGTCGTGCGCGGATGCTGATTTTGCCTGAGGAAGGCCGTCTGGCCGAGACGCAGGACGAACATGTCGCCGTTCTGAATGCGATCAGGGATCGCGATGCCGATGCAGCATGCCACGCCATGTCACACCATCTGCGGCAGTTGATTTCGCGGGTGGAGCCGCTTGAACGGATGCATCCCGACTACTTCCGGAGCCACTGAGGGCGGTCGCAGAATTTCCGCGACGCGCCCCCCTAGCGTCGTCAGTAGTCGGTTTCACCCTCGACAACGTCTGGGTCGAAATGACCGATATCGGGCGCGGCCGATTTCAGGCGGAGATAGCCAAGAACGCGATTGTCCCGTTTCGGATCGACCACCAGCATCTCGCCCTCATATACGCTGAACTCGGTCAATTCAGCGATATTGGTGTAATGCGTGATCACAAGCATGGGACCGCTTGCACCGTCTCCGCTCCAGGCGCTGATGAGCTTGCGCATCGCGGTCACATTCGGGGCACCTTGCAGCGACAGAAGCAGATTAAGGTCCGGGACGGTCTGGATCGACACGTCATCCAGGGCCTTGGGGTCGGCATCCAGCATCCCCGCGCGCAAGGCGTCCAGGGTTTGCTGATTGCGACACCACTGGCTTACTGCGATCCGGCCGGGCACGATGTCGTTGGCGACCATCAGAATGCCCAACTCGCGCATCTGCTGTTTGCCTTCTTCGGTCATCACGCGCTGATTTTCACAGTCGTCCGGTGCCACATCGGCCGGATCGCGCTTGGACCAGTCGGTGGGCCCATGTCGCATCAAAAGCACGATGTCGTCCCGGAACAACTCTTCAAGCATCTGCCACGGTTCGAACCGGAGAACTTCCTTGACGGAGCGGGTCGAGTCCTCGCTGCCCATCGTAACCGTCATTTCCCCCGCGAAGCCCGAGACGCGGGTGATATTACCGGCAATATCGCTGACCAAATCACCGGACAGGTCCTGAGCGAACAGTGGAGTTGCCACCAGCGTGGCGGCGATTGCATAGGCTTTCAACATGAGATGTCCTGATTTGACCGGTTGATGGGGTATGATCGTTACAGATCGCGTGCAAGTTGTTCGGACAATTGCTGCCATGCGGCCTCGTGGGCGGCTATGATCGCGGTATAGCTGGCCAGATCGACGACAGGCGTAACGATGGCGAAGGTGCCGACGCGGTCGCGCCCGACTTCGGATTTCATGGCATAGGTGCCGGTCAGGCGGAGCGTACTGTTGGCCTGCACGATCATGTCGTCGACGAAGATCGAAACTTCGACCTCGGGGAAACCGGACAGCGGCCAGGGCTCGGAGGCGACACTGGCGTCGGTTATGACGTTGAGTTGCCGCGTCAACGCGCCCTGCATCGCCCGATCGGGCAAATCGGCCCACAGGCGGCTGGTGTCGGTGCTCAGGCTGCCGTCCGCCTGCTGAATCGGTATTTCCTGATTGATCGCATATTCCGGCATCGACACATCGTTGATCTGCACGGTGTCAGCGCGAACGTTGACGCGTACGTCCGACACGGTCGGAGGCGGGGCGAAATACAGCGTCTGGCCGCAGCCGGCAAGAAGGATGGCAAGGGGCGCAAGGCGCAGGGCAAACGGCAGTGTCATGGCTTCAGCGTCCTAGCAGCAGAGAATTGGGGTTGCGTTCGATGGTGCGCGACAGGGACGAGACGTCCTCGGCGGCACGGGTGGCGGCACGCAGTGCGGCATACAGCTCCGTATTCACGCGGCTGCCGTCGCCATAGGTGCCCAACAGGCTTCCTGCCTGCGTGGTCAGTGTCTGAAGCCGATTGACCAGCGCGGGCAGATTCTGGGCCGCGACCCGGACGCTGTCGGCCGCACCCGAGGCCGAACGCAGGGTCGAATTCAGATTGTCCAGTGTGCCACCTGTACGGATCGTCTCGATCGTCAGTCGCAATTCTTCCAGTGTCTCGGCCAGGACGACGGGTACGTCGTCCGCCTCGTCCGATGACAGGAAAGCGTCAGCGGTCTGCATCAGTTGGGTGGTGGAATTGACCAGCTCATCCAGCGCCAGCTGGTTGGCCTTGGCGCTCAGCTCCGACAGATTCTGCCCCAGCACTTCAGCTTCGGCCATGACGCGCTGCGCGGAGGCGCTCAACTCCGGCAGGTTGACGGTCCCCTTCGCGATCGAAGTGGCAGCATCGGCAGCAGCATCCAGTGCGGTCGTCAGGCGGGTGCCGGCCTCCTGCGCGGCCAGCTGCGCGGTCAGCGTTCGGATGTCGGCGGTAGTCGCGGCCAGATCGGACAGGATCGTCGTCACCTCGGGCGAGGTGATCAGGTCGCGGCTGTCATCCAGCAAGCTTCGCGCCGACGCGGGCAGAGCTTGTGTGTCAGCCGACGACAAAAGCGCCTCCGCGGCGGCGACCACACCGTCGATTTGCGTGCGCAGGGTGTCCAGATCGGCGGTTCCGCCTGCGACATTGGCAGCCGTAGTGTCGATGGAGGCCAGTGCCCGTTCGACCGTCGTGGCCAGCGCGGTGCCGTCGAAGGGTGCGATAAGAGCGCGGATATCTGCAGTCGCGGCTGCCGTGTCGGCAAGGATCGCCGCCAGTTCCGGACCGCTGACGAATTCAGCAGTACCTTCCAGCGTCTGACGTGCAAGGCCGGGCAAGGCCTGCGCATCTTCTGAGCTGATAAGACCGTTCACGCCGTCCAGCGTCGTTCTGACGATGCCTGTCAGCGCATCCAGATCGGCCGTTCCACGAGCGATATTCTCGGCGGCTTCAGTCGCGGCGACCAGCGCGACGTCCAGCTTCGTTGCGACGTCCTGCGCCGCAATGGCCTCCGTCACGCTGCGCAGATCGCCGGTGATTGTCTCGATGTCCAGCAGGATCGATGCAACCTGCGGCGAGGAAAGGATGCCTCGTCCATCGCGCACCAGTCCGCGTCCGTCAGACAGCAGAGCCAATGCCTCGGCAGGAATGGCGCGGGTGCTTTCGTCGCCTGCGATGCGGTTGATGTTGTCCAGAAGATCGGTGGCAGCCGCCAGCAACTCCTCGATCGGCAAGTCGTTGATCCGCCCCAGCACCGATTCCGCGCTCGCTGTCAGCCCCTGAATGTCCGACGGCAGACTTGGCATCAGCGGATTGTCCACGATACCGATCTGAAGCGATGCGCCTTCTTCAGCCTCCGGGGCGTCGATCAGGTCGATCGCAAGGTCGCCGCCCAGAATGGAGGTCGAAACCAGTTTGGCGCGGACGCCGTTGCTGACAAGCGTTTCCACGAAGTCTATAGCCTGCAAGTCGTTCTCGTATGTTTCCAGACCCATCTTGCCAGGCTGGAGCGCCATGACGGCCAGAAGCTGCACCCGTCTGTCGGGATCATCGGGCATGATGAAACCGGTAATCTGCGCGACAGTACCGACCTGAATACCCTGAAAACGGACTGGCGCGCCTTGGGTCAGTCCGACAGCCGCCGTGGGGAACAACGCCGAGATGCGAATGGTCCGGTTCGCCGGTGCCTCGAATGTCGACGCGAGCGCGGCAGGCTCGTCCTCGAAAATGGAAAAGACCTGGCCACTTTCGATCGCGTCGCCGCCGGAAATCAATGTGTCGAAGTTCACGCCCCCTTCTAGGATCGATGCGATGGATCCGATCCTCAGGTCGACGCCGCCGGTGCCCAGCGTTGCCGACACGCCAGACGCGTCCCAGAAGCGTGTCGCCGTCGATAATTGCCGGTCATAGGGTGATCGGATGAAGGCGTCGACGCGCACTTCGGTTCCATCGGGCGACAGGCGTGGCGTGGCGACCTCGCCAACTTCTATACCACGATACAGGATGGGCGCGCCCGGTCCCAGGCGCGAACTGTCCTTGGCCCGCAAGACGATGGCCGTGCCCTCTACGCCCGGCGGAATGATCGGCGCGCGTTCGTCGCCAAGAAAGGCGACCTTGGTCGCACCGACCGAATTGTCCCATGTGCCTTCGATGTATGTGCCCGACAGGATCGTGTTCAGGCCCTGCACACCGCGCGCACTGACTTCGGGCTGGACCACCCAAAAACTTGCGTCATCATCCAGATAGGGCGCGATTTCCTTGTTCACGCGGATGTAGACGTTCACCTGGCTCAGATCCGCGGTGAAGCCCACGTCCTCGACCACGCCGACTGTCACTTCGCGGTAACGCAGTGTCGTCTGGCCTGCGGTTACCCCTGAAGCATCGGGAAAGGTCACCGCAATCAGAACGCCGCGGTCGGACCATGACTGCCACGCGATTGCCAGCGCGATGATTATCGCGATGATCGGCACCAGCCAGACGGCGGATATTATGCCGCGTCGCCGCCGTGTACGTTCGGTTATCGGGGTAGCGGGGCGGTCGGAGGGTTCAGTCATTTCGAGCTTTCTTCCGAGATAATCTCAATTTCATCCCAGATGCGACGGCTGTCAAAGCTCATGGCGGACAGCATTGTAAACACGACGGACAGGGCAAAGCTGACGGCAGCGATGCCAGGATTGATCGTGGCGATAAGGTTGAACTGCACAAGCGCCACCAGAATGGCCACGACGAACACGTCGATCATGGACCAGCGCCCGATCCATTCGACCAACTCGAAAAGATGTAGAAGATTGCGCGGCTTATGTCCATGTGGGCGCCGAACGACCATAGCAAGATATGCGATGGCAATGAACTTGCCGACTGGGATGACGACCGACGCGAAGAACACGATGAATGCGACGCCCCAGGCGCCATATTGCGCCAGTTCGATCACGCCCCCGACGATTGTCGCATCGGATTCGCGGCCCATCGTCCGGGTGATCAGCATCGGATAGAGGTTAGCCGGTATGTAGAACAGCAACCCCACCAGCCACCATGCGAAGACCCGTTGCAACGACGTGCGGTCACGGCTCTCGAGACTGCTGCCGCATAGGCCGCAGACCTCCGTGCCTATTGGCCAGACGCGTGTACACTGACGGCATCCGACCATGCCGGCATCCCGTGCCGTCAATGCAGCTAACGTTTCGATGCCATGTCCAGAGCCGTCCATACCGAATATTTGCTCATCTGTGTGTCCTGAAGGGCTGTTATGAAGACAATTGCGGCAAAGGACCAGAACGCGGGACCCATTGACAACGTCGCCAGGTCAGCGAGCTTTACCAGTGCAACGGCGACACCGACCATGAATATCTCGGCCATGGCCCAGGGCTTCACCGTTTCAGCCAGCCGCAGCATCGTCTTGGCCCCCGGCAGAGGAGGGCGGTCGAACGACAAGGGACCAAGCGCCCAGACGATCGCGCTCAAGCGCGCCACGGGCAGGATGATGACGAAAAACGCGACTGCGATGGAAAGAGGTGCCATTACGCCTTCGCTGAAGCTCATTACCGTCTGGAAAACCGATGCCCGGCTGGTGAAGACGCCGTTGCGCAATTCCAGAAACGGATAGAAAACCACGATCGACATCAGGATCAGGGCTGTTGTGGCCAAAACCACGATCCGGATGATCGCTTCTGGCTGGCCGACCGCGAGCACCGTGTGACATCGGATACAGCGCAACCGGATACCGTCGGGAACCTCGCCCACCTCGTGGAGGGCATCGCAGACCGGACAGCACAGGATATTGTCGCTCGGCGTCATTGCCTCAGTAGTCCTTTTCGTAGAACAGCCCCAGCGACGTTGCTCCAGTCGCCCCAGCCGATCCGCGCACCGTCAGGTTTGGTGTCACGTCAAGGTTCAGTGAAATCTCGGCCTCGCCCTTCTGGTTTATCTCCACATCAGTATAGACGTTGTCGGAAACGTATTTTCCTGCGCGCAGGGCAACATTCCCGTCTGCGTCTGTTGTGACATCAAGATCATCCAGCCCCGCGCTCCCGCGCAGGTTGTCCAGCAACCCGCCACTGCCCCGACCTGCCAGAATGGCAATCGAATTCGCGAGTTGAAGCGCCTGTAGAGGCGATAGCTGGCTCAGGTCGCGCCCGAAGAAGATCTGCGCGACGATTTCCTCCTGCGGGACCTCGGGTGTGGATTCGAACGTGACTTCAATGTCATCGGCCGGACCCTGCATCACGATAGACGCGGTGATCGTGTCGGTCTCGGTCACGGCGACAAGCCTGATGTAAGGCATGAAGCTGCCCAGGAAAGTGATACGCCCTTCGTCCAGATCAAACCGCTGCTCCAGAATGTCCAGACGACCACGGACCAGCTCGAACCCGCCGGTTGTCACCATGTTGTTCGTCGTTCCGGTCAGTCGCAGCGTTCCGCCAAGCTCGGCATCCAACCCCCGCCCGCGCACGAAGATGCGACCCGGAGCATTGATCGTAAGGTCCAGCCCGTAGCCCGGACCCGTTGCCACCTGCGCCGCGCCATTCGCAGGCTCGCCATTGATGGACTGCCCGGCCAGTTCAAGCGTCCGTTGTACCGGCCGCGGGGACGAGACATGGCGGATGTCCGGCAGATCGCCGATGGCCGTCAACCCGGACGAAGGGACCGCGATTTCGGCTTCGTTTATATTGATCGTGCCCCCGATGATCGCGCCGCCTGTCAACGGCCCGTTCACAGCCAAACGCCCCGAGACCTGGGCGGTGTAGAGCTTGGGGTCAGACAGGGTGACATCGAAATTGGCTGCAAGACTTGCGTTGAACGGGGCTGAAAGGGTGACCGGACCGTTCAACTCGATCCGCCCGCCGGTCTGCGGCGCAGCGGTCAGCGCGATCTGCGCCTCGCCGCCCTGCAAAGTGACGGTTGTGTTGATATTGTCGAACCCGTTCTGCAACGAAGGCAGCGACAGCGCCGTATTCGTCGTCGTGATCGTGCCCGTCACACTGTCAAGCGACGGAGGGCCATTCACATTCAGATCGAAGCGCGCGATGCCGGTCAGACGGTTGGGTGCCAGCGCGGTGTTCGCCAGGCCCAGCGGAGCCGATCCATTTACCGAAAGATTCAGATTGCCATCCGTGCCGACATCGCCTGCGACGGCGGCGGTGGTTCCCGACGGGCCGTCCAGATTGATGTCCAGCGCCCAGGCGTTGTCGCGCTGCTGGGCCGTGCCAGTAACCCGCAGGGGGCCGGGCAGGTCGGGGACCAGCGGCGCGATGTTCGGCACCGACAATGTGAAGGTGGCCTGGGGGGAGGGTCCCGTCAGCACGCCCTGTGCGGTCAACGTCGAGTTGAGAGGCCCCGAGGCATCCAGATCAGTGGCCCATTGTCCATTTTGCTGAAACAGGCGACCCGATGCATTTAGCGCGCCATTCAATCCGGGTGCAAAGACCGCGACATTACCTACGCCCAGTCGGAAATCGAGGGCGGCATCCGGTCCTGTCGCGATGCCCGTGACGCTGGCCGAGAGGGCCTGCGCGCCATCTACATCTGCGGTCACGCGCCATTGTCCGCCGGTTTGTGTTGCGGTCACGTCGTAGTTGAGCGGGCCGCGAAGTTGCGGGACCAGTGCGCCTGCATCGGGCACCTGTCCGGTTGCGGTGATATCGGGCACGCCGTCGACCAGATTGACCGTCGCGTCCAGCGTCGCGGAATACGGCCCGGTGCCGTCCACGTCGATGCGGAAGCCGGTGTCGGTTCGTAGGGCCTCGCCCGCGACAGACACACCGCCGGGCACGGGGACCAAGGGGCTCAGGTCGTCGATATCGGCGGTGAAGTTTACCCGCAGCGGTGTGCGTGTCAGAATTGTTCGAGCCGTAACGCGTGCGTCATAGGGCCCGTTGATCGAGACATCCGCAGCCCAGTCCGTGCCCGTCTTTTCAAGCGTGCCATCCAGATCGACACGTCCTTCGATGGCGGGCACGACGTCCGAAACCTGTGGAATGGTGCCGGCAAATTCGATCTTGGGCATGTCGCCGGTTACCGGGCCCACCGCGCGCAGCGTGATATCCGACGGCGCTGAAATTGAGGTATCGACAACCCAGGCCCCGCCGATCTGCGCCAGCGTTCCGTCAAGCGAAACCGCACCTTGCAGCGCAGGCGTTTCGGCCAGCGCCGGAACCGGGGCGGTCAGATCGGGCAACAAGGCCTCGAATGCGATCTCGGGGGCGGGTCCGGTGATGCGGCCCGCGACTTTTGCGGTCAGGTCATAGGGACCGGCGGCATCGACGTCGACCGACCAGATGCCGTCCGTCGCGAAGGCCCGTCCGTTCACGCCCAGCCCGCCCGGCACGCCGGGGGCAAACGGCTCCAGTCGCGGGACGGTGGCAGCGAACGTCACGTCGGGTGTCTCGCCCGTCAGCGTCCCCGATGCCGATACTGTAACCCCCTCCGGTGCCAGCGCGTCGAGCGTTCCCTGCCACGCGCCCACTTCGTTCTGCGTGGCATTCACAGCAAGTTCGATCGGTCCGTCCAGACGCGGATCGATGCGCGTTCCGTCTGCAAGCCGTGCGTTGAAGGTGGCCTTCGACCGTTCGCCCTGCAGATAGGGCGCGGAGTCCTTGGACAGCAGTGCCGCACTTCCGTTGGCCGTCAAATGCGCGTTGCCCAGCCGAAGCGCATCCACAAAGGTGCCGTCGACCGTGCGCTGCGTAGCCAGTGTCAGCGAGGTCTCGCCCTCCAGCACGGCATCGGCCTGCGGTATGTTCAGCGCCAGATCCTGCGCGACCGCTCCCAGCATCAGATCGAAAGTGCCTGCCAACGGCGCATAATCACCCGTTACCGTTGCGTCGGCGGTCCCCGAAAGATCCTGACCCGAAATGCCGGACAGACGGCTCAGATCCTCGAACATAGCAGCCAGATCCAGCGTGACGGTCAGCGGCCGTTCAGCGTCGGTGTTGTCGACCTCGATGGTGCCGCTCAGACCATAGCCCGGACCGCTCAGCCTCAGGCCGGTCAGGCGCACCGGTTGCCCGGATTGCCATGCAACGTCCGCGTCCAGCGACACACGCGGCCCGACCGCCTGCGCCAGCGCCGGATTGGTGAACCCAAGCTGGTTCAGGGCGGACGTGATGGTTGCCGTTGCCGTCTCGACCACGCCGTCGCGGCGGCTCAGGATGCCGGTCGCGGAAATCGCGGCGTCGCCCAGCGTTACGGTTGACGAGGAATATTCCAGCAACGACAGGTCCAGCGCCCAGTTGTCCGATACTGACGCGTTGTGGCGGATCGACAGATCAGCCTCTCGCAACTGGCTGTTGGCAGCGCTTGGCAACAGGACCGTCGTCCCATCTTCGGCAGCGACACGCCCGGTAATGTCCACGAAGACGGGCCAGCCGTCCGCGCCAAGCCGGGCCTCCCCGTTCAGCGACAATGCCTTCGTCCGCAGGTTCAGCGTTTCGAGATCCAGCCGCCCGTCGGTGCGTTGCAGTCCTCCGACCACAAGCGCGACGTCGTCACCGAAGAAATCCTGATACCTGGGGGCGAAAAGCGAAGTGACATCGCCACCCAGATCGACGGCGAAGCGGCGCCCGTCTTCGGTTCCATTAAGGGTGACCTGACCGCCAAGTCGTTCCACGCCGTCCGATGCGATGGCAATATCAGCGACGAAAGCGTCCAGTGGTCCATCGCCCTTCACAGTCAGTTCGATGGCCGGTCGACCGGGCAATTGCAGAAGGGTCGCGGCGATCCCGCCCTGTGCCTCGGCCACGTCCAGATCGACGGACAGATTCTGCGTGTCGCGGTCATAGGACGCGGCGATCGAGAACGACCCCGTTGTCCCGTCCAGCCGCTGCGCCTCGATCGTTGCCGTACCGGACCCATTGGCCAGCTGCGCCGAAGCATCGAGAGAAAGCGCCATTTCCTGCCCCAGAAGGGCAGCCCCGAGTTCGATACGCTGGGCCGTGAGCGCCTGAATATCGACCGATACCGGCAGGTCCGGCAGCGAGAAACCACTGGCCCCTGCATCGGGCAGGGCCTCGACTCCTTCGGCGGGCAGGGGCGCGCGTTCCAGCGCGATCAACTCTGCCGAAAGCTCCTGTACCTCGAGCCGTCCGCGCAACAGGGCCGAACGGTTCCAGTCCAGAACTACGTTTTCCATTCGCAGCCAGATGCCCTGTTCGTCCGAAATCTGAAGCACGTCGATGGAAGCCGCCGACGACAGCGCGCCGGAAAACCCATCAATGCGAACCGAAAGGCCCGGCGCGGAAAGATTGTCCTCGATCAGACCGGCGAGGAAACCACGGTCACGTTCCTCGGTAGTGCTCTGTGCCAGAACCGGGAACGGAACCTGAGCAGCGGCCACGACAGCCAAAGGGAGGAAAACACGGCGCATTTTCATTCAGAAAGCCTGACCGATACCGATGTAGATTTGCAGCCCCGACGGGTTGCCGGGACCAGATACCGGCACACCCAGATCAACTCTGATCGGTCCGATACCTGTATTGTAGCGCACGCCAAGGCCCGCGCCAGCATGGCTCTCACCATCCGAGAACCCGGCATCGGCGCTGATCATGCCATAATCGACGAAACCGACGATGCCGATTTTCTTCGTTACCTTTTGCCGCAGTTCCGTCGACAACCCGACGAAGGATTTGCCGCCAACTTTGTCTCCGCTTGGCAGGGTCACGCCAAGTGCCTGATATTCCTGTCCACGCACGGTGCCACCACCTCCCGAATAAAACAGATACTTGGACGGAATTTCGTTCAGTTCGGGTCCAACCACGCTGCCCAGTTGCAGCCGGGCGGCAATGACGGTGCCGTCGTCTGCTCCGAAACCCTGATACCCGCGCAGATCGGCAGTGAAGATGGCTCCTGTGCCCGCCGTTTCGAAGCCGACAAAGGGGCGCAGGCCCGCTTCGATGTAATAGCCGTCGCTGGGGTCCAAATTGTCGTTGCGCCGGTTGTATGTCATTTCCAGCGGGAAGGATGCGATCGAGAAGTTGCGATCGCCGAATGCATCACGATCCTGACTGTATTCATATCCGATACCATAGGAATACTGGAACTCGTCCGACACGATCCGCCGCGCGCCACCTTCGATGTAGGCCCTGTCGGAACTGAAATCCTCCTCGTCCACGCGCTCGATGCCGCCATTCACGAACAGGTCGGTTTCCGGATTGAAGGTCGCGGGGCGATTATAGGCAAAGGTCAGGCTGTAGTCGGCCCCGCCCGAATTGCCGGCGATCCCGTCGACCGCCCCTTCGATCCGCAGACTGTCGGCATAGCCGGTCAGGTTCCGGTGCAGCCAGTAGGCGCTGGTCGAGATGCCCTCATCCGTCGCGATCTCGGCACCGAAGCCGATCCGCCGCGGCAGACGTTCGACCACCTGAATGGCCATGTTCAAGGTATCAGCGGGACCGATCTCTTCGGATTCAACGATTGCAACGGACTGGAAGGCGCCGGTCCTTTGCAGGCGCTGCGCAGACGCCTGAATCTGACCGGGATCGAACGTCTGACCTTGGCGCAGATCTGCGATCTTCAGGATCTGGCCTTCGCGAACGTCCTTGGCACCTTCCACGAAGATCGGACCATAGCTGAGCTTAGGGCCGGGTGCGATGATCAGACGGACATCCAGCCGGTCGACGTCATGATCAGCAACGATCTCCTGATCGGCCAAACGGGCTTTGGCATGGCCTATATTGCGCCAGGCTTCGACGCTGGCGGAGGACGTCCGTCGCAGAACATCTGTTCCGGCGATCTGGCCGGGCGCGAAGCCCTCAGGAATTTCCGTTCCGCTTGCCAGCGGTCCGACTTCTGCGGTGCGGAACAGGAAGCGCGGTCCCGGCTGCACATCGATGCGGATCGTGCCGATTGGGTCGCTGGACCCGACAGCCGGTAGATTGGCGGCCTCGACCCCGTCGATCTTGATGCTGATGACGGGACCGAAATGTCCTGCTTCAAACAACACAGCCAACAACCTGCGGTAGTCGGATTGCGCAGCCGCGACGAGATTACGGCGTTCGGTCTCGTTCTCGTCGATGGCCTGAACCGTCAGCGAAGCATTCCGCAAACTGTCCTGAAGATCTTCGTCCGCAGGCAGGTTCAGATCCAGTTGCGCAGCACCGGATGGCGCGGCCAGAAATATCAGGGCGAGCCCCGTAGCAATCAGTCTCTTCAAGATATCCCCATCCCGATGGCAATTCGGCCATAGGCCGATCATAGGGTCTTTTCCGTTTGCAGCCGCCCAACCCTAACAGGCGCGTGTAAGTGGTGGAAGTATATAGTCCGGTACATGGCGCGGAATTGTACCGTCTCCAGTCATGGTTGCGCTCACAAGTGCTTTTTCTTCTATTTTGTGCACTTTCGGGAACTCAGCGACAGTCGGGGACGTTCATTGCTTGCGCCGCCCCGATCTTCCGGGCCAACCGCGCGAGGACGCGCGATCCGGAAGGGGGGCGGCGATCATGGTCAGGTGCCAATCCGGTGTTTGTTGCGAGGGCTGTACTCGCCTTATGATTGTGATTTCCGAATTATTTAAGAGGCTGCCCATATTGCCTTTGTCGTTTTGTCCTCGCATCCTGTGCGAATGAGCGATGTATCCCCTTTCGACGAGATGCTGAGATCCGACAGATCCGTGCGCGATGCCTATCAAGCCTTCGAGACATGGTTCTCTTCGGAAGATCCCGCTCACCTGCGCGCCAAGGCCCGCGAAGCCGAAGCCGTATTCCGTCTGACCGGCATCACCTTCAACGTGTATGGCGCAGCGGGTGCGGGCGAACGCTTGATCCCTTTTGACATAGTGCCCCGGATTATCGCAGCACGTGAGTGGGCGAGACTGTCGAGGGGCATCGAGCAGCGTGTGCGGGCGCTGAACGCTTTCCTGCACGATATCTACCATCGCCAGGAGATCGTCCGTGCCGGCGTGCTGCCGGTTGAGATGATTGCCCGCAACGACGCCTTCCTGCAGCAGATGATCGGAGTCGATCCGCCGGGCGGCATCTATACCCATATTGTCGGCGTCGATCTGGTTCGCACGGGTCCCGATCAGTTCTACGTTCTCGAAGACAATGCCCGTACTCCGTCGGGCGTCAGCTACATGCTCGAAAATCGCGAGACGATGCTGCACATGTTTCCCGAGTTGTTCGCAAAGAACCGCATCCAACGCGTCAGCCGCTATCCGCAGTCACTGCATTCCAGTCTTGCTGCTTCCGCGCCGCGTCGGTGCGACCAGGACCCTGTCGTCGCCGTGCTGACGCCGGGTATCCATAATTCCGCTTACTACGAACACAGCTTCCTTGCCGATCAAATGGGCGTGGAGCTGGTTGAAGGTCACGACCTGCGCGTCGTCGACGGGCGTGTGGCAATGCGGACGACCGAGGGCTATCGCACCATCGACGTGCTCTATCGACGGGTCGATGACGATTATCTGGACCCGCTGAATTTTCGCCCCGACAGTCAGTTGGGCGTACCGGGTATCTTCGACGTCTATCGGGCTGGCGGGATCACGATTGCGAATGCGCCGGGCACCGGGGTTTCGGATGACAAGGCGATCTACAGCTACATGCCCGATATCGTCGAATTCTATACCGGCGAAAAGGCGATGCTTGAAAACGTGCCGACCTGGCGCTGCTCGGACCCCGACAGCCTCGCGCATGTCCTCGACAATCTCGAGGAGTTGGTCGTCAAGGAAGTCCACGGTTCCGGCGGCTACGGTATGCTCATCGGACCGACAGCGTCGAAAAAGGATATCCGCGAGTTCCGGGCCAAGCTGGAAGCGCGCCCGTCGAATTATATCGCCCAGCCGACGTTGGCGCTTTCGACCTGTCCGATTTTCAGCAAGGCCGGGCTCACGCCGCGACACGTCGATCTGCGCCCCTTCGTCCTGGTGTCCCCAAACGGAATCGAGATCACACCCGGCGGTCTGACCCGCGTGGCACTCAAGAAGGGCTCGCTGGTCGTCAACTCCAGCCAGGGCGGAGGCACCAAGGACACCTGGGTGCTGGAGGACGACTGATGGGAAACCCTGCCCAGAGCCGTTGCGCCCCGACCGCACACGATATTTCCGTGTCCCTGATCCGGGAGGTTGACCATGCTGGGTAAAACCGCGGGCGGCCTGGCGTGGATGTTCCGTTATCTGGAGCGTTCGGAAAACCTTGCGCGACTGGTCGAGACCGGTCAGCGAATAGCCCTGACCCGTCCCGATCGCGCCGAGAGCGAATGGGCTTCGGTACTCAAGACCGCGGGAGTTACCGCTTCCTACAAGGCGCACCACGACGATGTCACGGGTGAACAGGTGGTCGACTGGATTCTGCGTGGCAAGGACAATCATTCGTCAATCCTGAACTGTATCGAAGGTGCCCGGATGAATGCGCGCCTTGTCCGCACTGCCCTGACCCGCGAAGTCTGGGAGGCGGTAAACGAATGTTGGATGACGCTGTGCAGCGAACTGTCGCGCAAGGTCATTCCCCGCGATCTGCCGCGCACTTTGGGGGTCATCAAGCAGCGATCGGCCTTCGTGCGAGGTGCGCTGCACGGTACGATGCTGCGAAACGACATTTATGACTTCGCTCGATTGGGTACTTTTCTGGAACGGGCCGATGCCACCGCGCGTCTGCTGGATGTTAAGTATTACGTTCTGCTGCCATCGGCCGCCGGGGTTGGATCGACGCTCGACAATGCCCAGTGGGAAATGATCCTCCGCTCGGTGTCCGCCGAAGGTGCCTTCCGCATGGTGCATGGACGCAATCGCAAGCCTGCCGACATCGCGAAATTCCTGACACTGGATAGCCGCATGCCGCGGTCGCTGGCGTTTTGTTATTCCAAGATCGGTGATAACCTGGGCTATCTTGAGTCCGACTATGGTATCAGAATGCCCAGCCACGACATGGCCGAAGCGATGTGCCAGGATCTGAACCACGCCACGATCGAAACCATTTTCGAGAACGGCTTACACCAGTTTCTTCAGAACTTCCTCAGGCGGAACGGAGAGTTGGCGGTGCAGATCGAACTCGACTACAGGTTTTCGCAATGACGGATGCCCCCAGAACATCCCGCCTAGCCATTCGCCATGTGACCTCCTATCGCTGGTCCGAGCCGGTCACTTACGCCCTTCAGCAACTGCGCCTGATACCCAAAAGCCGACCCGGACAGCAGGTCGTGGACTGGGTGACAGACATCGACGGCGGTCAGATCGAGGTGTCGTTCGATGACGCCCACGCCAACACCACGCAACTGGTGTCGGTAGACTCGGGCCGGACCGATGTGACGATCACCGCCCACGGTATCGTTGAAGTGCAGGATCAGGCCGGCGTTATCGGAGATCAGGGGGGTTACATGCCGCTGTGGATGTTCCTGCGGCCCACCGATCTGACGCGACGCGGCAGCGGTACAATGGCTTTGGCCCGCGATGTCCGCGAGATCGAAGACCCTCTCGATCGTCTGCATGCGCTGTCCGCCGCGATCCGCGAAGCGGTTGGCTATGACACAGGCACCACCGAAGTGCATCAGACCGCAGAGGATGCAATCGCCGTCGGTTCTGGCGTCTGTCAGGATCATGCGCATATCTTCGTCACCTGCGCGCGCCTGCTGGATTATCCCGCACGTTATGTTTCTGGCTATCTGCGGATGAACGACCGCGACGAGCAGGATGCCACCCATGCCTGGGCCGAGGCACATCTGGAAGGACTGGGCTGGGTCGGGTTCGATATCTCGAACGGATATTCGCCCGATGACCGCTATGTGCGGGTTGCGACCGGACTCGATTATTCGGACGCCGCTCCGATCTCGGGTATTCGGCAGGGCCTTGGTGTCGAGTCGATGGACGTTAAGGTCACGGTTTCCGAGGCCTGAGGGTTGCGAAAATGGTGAAGCTGTGGCCGATGAATCGCGTCATTCCGTGAAATTTGACACGATTGCTTGACACAATCGCTGCCAAGGCTGACCTGTAGCCGCGACCTCATTCTGGACCTGATCCCATGACTTATTGCGTTGGCCTGCAACTCGAACGCGGCCTCGTCTTCCTCGCCGATACCCGCACCAATGCGGGCCTCGATAACATCTCCAGCTATCGCAAACTTTATACCTGGGAGGAGCCGGGCGAGCGGACGCTAATGCTGATGACCGCCGGTAACCTGGCTACGACCCAAGCCGTTGTCAGCCTTCTGGAGGAACGTAATCTGGCGCCCTCCGAACGTGATCCATCATTGATGAGCGCGCCGTCGATGTTTCAGGCCGCGCGCCTGATCGGCCAGACCTTGAAGGACGTGATCGCGCAGCAGCGGGCAGGCGGTCCGAATGCCGGCAGCACGTTCAACGCCACTATGATCTTCGGCGGACAGGTAAAAGGCGGTCCGCCGCGCCTTTATATGATCTACCCCGAGGGGAATTTCGTCGAGGCCCAGACCGACACGCCGTTTTTCCAGATCGGTGAGACCAAGTACGGCCGTCCCATTCTGGTGCGCGCTTATGACAACGACATGGATTTCGCCCAGGGCGTAAAGCTGTTGATGGTCAGCTTCGATTCGACCATTCGCGCCAACCTGTCCGTGGGAACGCCGCTCGATCTGCAAATCTACGAAACCGACAGTCTGAAGCTGGGGTATTCGCGGCGCATTCTGGACACCGACGAGGATTGGCGCGCCGTCTCGGACGGCTGGTCCGATGCCTTGCGGCAGGCCTTCGACAGCTTGCCCGACGTCAACCTCTGAATAAATGCCCGGAGCGGCCCCAAAGGCTGCACCCTGCGGCGCTTTGCATGTTGAAGTCGCAGGCCTCTCCGCTACCGTCCGCACATGCTTTTGTCCGTGCGCGCCGTCGAGAAATCCTTTGAGACCACCGATGGCCCGCAGCCTGTTCTGCGGGACGTGTCCTTCGATCTGACGGCGGGCCGGACACTGGCCCTGACGGGTGAAAGCGGGTCGGGCAAGTCCACGCTGCTGCATCTGGTGGCTGGGTTAGATATACCTGACAGCGGCACCATTCTGGTCGAAGGCCAGGACATTGCCGCCATGGGAGACGGCGCGCGGGCGGCGATGCGACGCGATACTGTCGGCCTGGTGTTTCAGCAGTTCAACCTGATCCCGTCGCTGAATGTGGCCGATAACCTGACATTCCATGCGCGTCTTGCCGGGCGGGACCCCGGCAATATCTTCGCTTTGGCCGAAAGGCTGGGTCTGGGCGATCACCTGCATCGGTTCCCCGAACAATTGTCGGGTGGGCAGCAGCAAAGGGTCGCAATAGGACGCACGCTGGCGGCACGTCCCCGACTGGTGTTGGCGGATGAGCCGACGGGCAACCTCGACGAGGCGACGGGCGATGCGATGATGGCGCTGATGCGTGACATGGCGGTCGAGACAGGCGCGGGCTTTCTGATGGTGACGCATTCGGAGCGGCTGGCCGCCATGCTGGACGACCGCCTGCATCTGCGCGCGGGCCGGATCACATGAGGGTGCGCCATGAATAGAGCAGCATTGGACGCACTGCTTGCGCATTGGCGACGACATCCACTGCAATTGCTGACGCTGGTGGTGGGGTTGGCGCTGGCGACGGGCCTCTGGACCGGTGTGCAGGCAATCAACGCGCAGGCGCGCCTGTCCTACGCCCGCGCCGCCGCGACACTGGGGCAGGATGCTCTGCCGCGCCTGGAAGGACCGCTGACTTTGGCGGATTTCGCCACGGCGCGGCGGGCCGGATGGCCTGTGACCCCCGTAATCGAAGGCAGGGTTCCCGGCACTCATCTGCGCCTTCTGGGCATCGACCCGTTCACCGCACCTCCATCGGCCGCGACACCGGATCTGTCGCCCGAAGACGCATTGACCGGTTTCCTGACCGGCGATCTGGTGTTTGTCGCGCCGGATGTCACGCTGCCCGAAGGATGGCCCGAAGCGCGCATTGCGCCCGACCTGGCCCCGGGTCTGGTGATCGCGGATATCGCAGCGGCGCAGGCAATTCTTGGAACGCAGGAAGTGTCGCGCCTTATGGTCCTGCCCGGCGTGCGGCCCGATTTAAGGCCATTGACCGATCTGTTCCCGGATACACGGCTGGTGCAGCCGACGGGCAGCAGTGATATCGCGCGATTGACCGACAGCTTTCACCTGAACCTGACGGCCTTTGGATTGCTGGCCTTCGCGGTCGGCCTGTTCATTGTCCACGCCGCTATTGGTCTCGCATTCGAACAGCGTCGCCCCCTGTTCCGGACCCTGCGCGCGCTTGGATTGCCTGCGCGGCGGTTGACCTTCTTGCTGGCCGTCGAACTGGCGGCCTTCACGCTGATTTCGGGGACGTTGGGCATCCTGCTGGGCTATCTTGTTGCGGCGCTCCTGCTGCCAGGTGTCGCAGCAACGCTGTCTGGGCTGTATGGTGCGGGCGTCGCGGACACCCTGTCCCTTTCGCCAGTCTGGTGGTTGTCGGGGTTCGCGATGGCGGGCATCGGGCTGGCTGTCGCAGGCGGACAGAGCCTCTGGCAACTTGTCCGCCTGCCGGTTCTGGCCCCCGCCATGCCGCGTGCCTGGGCCCGCGCGCGGGCCGCGACATTGATGCGACAGGGCATCGGGGGGGGCGGATTGCTGATCGTCGCAGGCGCTCTGGCCTTGTTTGGAAACGGACTGGTCATAGGATTTGTCTGTCTGGGCGCGCTGTTGCTTGGGGCCGCACTGCTGCTGCCGCCAATGCTGTCCGGCGTGCTGGCTGTGGGCGCGTCGCGGGCCAGGGGGGCCGTGGCGCAATGGCTCTGGGCCGATGCGCGGCAACAGGTTCCCGGACTGAGCCTTGCGCTGATGGCGCTGCTGCTGGCGCTTGCCGCGAATGTCGGCGTGAGCACAATGGTCGGCAGTTTTCGCGCGACCTTCACCGGATGGCTGGATCAGCGGCTGGCATCTGAGCTGTATCTTTATGCCAATGATGCAGAAGAAGCGGCGGAGATGCAGGCCTATGTCATCGACAAGGTTGATGCCGTACTGCCTGTAGCATCGGCGGAGACGGTGCTGGAGGGCGCCACGGGCGACGTCTTCGGGCAAGTCGATCATCCGACTTTCCGCGACAACTGGCCCCTTCTGGATGCAGTGCCGGGCGTCTGGGACAGGCTTGCGACTGGAGAGGGTGCGCTGATCAACGAACAACTGGCTCGCCGTACGGGTCTGTGGGCCGGGGCAGAAGTCGATCTGGGGCGCGCGGGGCGACAACAGGTTCTGGGTGTCTATTCGGACTATGGTAATCCGCTCGGTCAGGCGATCCTGACCGACACGCTGTTTCGCCAGACTTTTCCCGAGGCCGTGACGACCACCTTCGGCCTGCGACTTGATCCTGCGGACGTTCCCGCCCTGGCCCGCGACCTGACCGAACGGTTCGACCTGCCGCCTCGCCGGATCGAGGATCAGGCCGGAATCAAGGCGTTTTCGCTCAATGTTTTCGAGCAGACCTTCGCCGTCACCGCTTCGCTGAATGTGCTGACGCTGGGCGTGGCGGCCTTTGCGCTCTGGGCGTCTTTGACGACGCTGGGAGCGATGCGGGTGCCGCAGGTCGCGCCGGTCTGGGCGCTTGGCATGACCCGGTCGCGGATCGCACTCGCCGATTTGGGACGCGCGCTGTTGCTGGCGGCGTTCACGGCGGTTCTGGCCATTCCGACAGGCATCGCGCTTGCATGGGTGCTTCTGGCGGTCGTCAATGTGCAGGCTTTCGGCTGGCGCCTGCCGCTTTTGCCCGATCCAGCCGGTTGGTTGACACTGGCGATCTGGTCGATGGTCGCAGCGGGGCTGGCGGCAGCACTTCCGGCGTGGCGGCTGTGGCGAATGGCGCCCGCCGATCTTGTAAAGGTATTCGCGCATGAACGTTAGGGCTCTGATCGCGGCTCTGTGGCTGGCCTTGCCTCTACACGCGCAAGGCTTCGCCGGACTGGGGCAGGCAGCGGATGGATTTGCCCTTCCGACACCAAATCCAACATTCGATTTTCCTGCCGACCTAGGCGCACATGATGATTATCGCATTGAATGGTGGTATCTGACGGCGTCGGTGCAGGACGCGGACGGACAACAATACGGTGTGCAATGGACATTGTTCCGTTCGGCCCTGACGCCCACGGGGCCTCAGGTCTGGATGGGACATTTCGGCCTGACGACGCCGGATGCGCATTACACCGGCGAGCGGTTCGCACGCGGCGATGTCGGGCAGGCCGGTGTGACGCCCGCACCTTTCGAGGCCTGGATCGACGACTGGTCGATGGCGGGCGACGATCTGGATGCGCTGACCTTGCGGGCGTCAAACGGCGAAGTCGGCTATGCGCTGGATCTGACGGCACAGGGGCCGCTGGTGTTTCACGGCGACGGTGGCTTTTCGGTCAAGTCCGCCTCGGGGCAGGCCAGCTACTACTATTCGCAACCGTTCTACGACGTGACCGGAACGCTCGACCTGCCCGACGGGCCGGTGTCCGTGACCGGCAAGGGCTGGCTGGACAGGGAGTGGTCGTCGCAACCGCTGGAGGCCGATCAGGAGGGATGGGACTGGTTCTCACTGTACCTGGACGACGGCGCGCGGCTGATGGCGTTTTCGCTGCGCGGCGGGGAAGGGTTTCATTATGCCTCCTACATTGCAGCGGATGGCACGATGTCGCCCTACTATGGCGATGCTCTGATCGCAGAGCCGCTGGAGACTGCGACGGTCGCAGGGCGCAACGTGCCCGTGCGCTGGCGGCTGGCCCTGCCGGATCGGGACATCGATTTGACGGTTGATGCGGTGAACCCAGACAGTTGGCAGGCCACGCTCTTTCCCTATTGGGAAGGTCCGGTCACGGCTACCGGAACCCATACCGCGACCGGATATCTGGAGATGACGGGTTATGAGTGACCCGTTCGGACAGTTGGATGATCTGTTGACGCACGTGTGGGGCCGTCTCGCCCGTGGCGCGCGGGTGTCGGACGACCCGTTCCGATTTGTCACTCTGGCGACGATCGGTACCGATGGACCCGAGGCGCGGACGGTCGGGTTGCGGGCGGCGGACCGGGATGCGGGTACCGTCGAGGTTCATTCCGACCTGCGCACCGCCAAGGTTCGTGCGTTGTCCCGCGATCCAAGAGCCGCGCTCCTGTTATGGGATGCCGCAGCGCAGCTCCAGGTGCGGCTGACGCTGACGATGACACTCCTGCCCGCAGATCCCGCCCGCTGGTCTACGGTGCCACCGTCATCCCGCCTGAACTATGGCACCGACCCCGCCCCCGGCGATACGGTCGATGCGCCGGAAGATGTGACCCGCACGCCAGAAATCGAACGCTTTATTGTATTATCGGGGTGTGTTCGCGTGATCGACGCCGTATCGCTCTCCCATGACCCACACCGTCGTGCGGTCTTCACGGGCACGGTTGGCCGTTGGATCGCACCCTGAACCGCTAACAGATTCTTCATCTCTTGCCCCTAGACCAGACTGGCGGAGGTATGAGGATGGCCGACAAGGACGACAACAAAAGACCAATCATTGTCAAGCGCAAGAAAGTGATCGCGGGTGGTCATCATGGCGGCGCTTGGAAAGTGGCCTATGCAGATTTCGTGACCGCGATGATGGCGTTCTTCATGCTGATGTGGCTGCTCAATGCGACGACCGACAAGCAACGCAAGGGGCTTGCCGACTATTTTAGCCCGACCATAGCCGTCAGCCGCGTATCCGGCGGTGGGGAAGGCGCGTTGGGCGGACGGTCGATGTCTGCCGATGCCAGTCAGGTGCAATTGGGTCGGGGCGGCATCACCTCGTCCGAAGCTAATGGCACGACCGTCGAAGATGCCGAGCTGATGGCGGTTGAGGCCGCGATCTTTGGTAAAGGCGGCGACAGTCTGCTTGACGAAGAGATGTTGCGCCACGTTTCCGTGCGGCTGAGCGACGAAGGACTGGTAATCGAGTTTTTCGACCTGCCCAGCTCACCCCTGTTCGAGGGCGTTGCCCCGACGCCACTTTTACGCAAGTTGATCCGGTCGGTAGGGGGTCAGCTTCGCGCCCGTCCCAACGCCATTGCCATTGCGTCGTTCATTGCCGCCGAGCCGGTCGTCACACGACGGCCACAGGTCTGGCGGATGTCGAATGGTCGCGCTGATGCCGTGCGTCGCCTTTTGCCCGTTGCAGGGGTGTCCGATGCGCGGGTCGTGCGTGTAACCGGGCATGCCGACCGTCGGCCGGTCGCCTCCGATCCGCTGTCCAGCCGTAACAATCGTATTGAAATCATTATCCTACGCGACCGGGTGGCGCCGAGACGATAAATGACGGCGGCTATGACGAACAAAAGCCACTGCCATTAGCAGGCCCTTAAGACTTCGTCCGCCATGGTCGGGCGAAGACGACTCAATGTCGCTACCAAACCGAGATACCGAAAGGACCGCCGATGACGATTTCCTCTTCCCTCAATGCAGGTGTCACGGGCTTGAATGTGAACGCCAGCCGCCTGGCTACCATCTCCGATAACATCGCGAATTCGGCCACGTTTGGGTATAAGCGATCGACGGCGGACTTCCATTCCCTCGTTTTGGATCAAAGTCGCGGTGCTTATTCTGCGGGCGGGGTGCGCGTTACCACCGGTCGCGCCGTAGAACAGCGCGGCACGCTGATCACAACGAACAATCCTACCGATCTTTCGGTTACGGGCCGGGGCATGTTGCCGGTGACACCGATCACGGCGGTGGCGTCGGGATCCAGTGATCTCCCGCTGCGAATGACGTCAACGGGATCATTTCGCGCCGATGCCAACGGTATCCTTCGCACGGCCAGCGGCCAGGCTTTATTGGGCTGGCCTGCAAATCAGGATGGCGGAATTCCAAGCTATGCACGTGACACCATGGGCGGCTTGATGCCCGTGCGAGTCGATGCCAATCAGTTCGAGGGGGATGCCACGACGAGAATTTCTCTCGGTGTGAACCTGCCGGCGACCGATACGTCTTTCGATTCAAGCGGCGGATCGCGTACGATGGCGCTCGAATATTTCGGTAATCTCGGTCAGGCGCAGAACCTGGATATCACCTTCGTTCCGACAATCCCGGCCAGCGGATCCAGCAACGAATGGACCATTCAGGTCAATGATGCGGCTCAGGGCGGTCTGCTGGTCGGCGAATTCACCGTGCAATTCGATGATACACGCGACTATGGCGGCACGATTTCCAGTGTCACGACAGGTTCTGTAGGCGCTTATGACGCGGGTACAGGTCTGATCACCGTCGGTGCACAGAGTGGAGCGTTGGAACTGGACATCGGGCGCCCGCTGGAAGCGCGTGGCCTGTCTCAGTTATCGGACACCTTTGCACCGCTGTCGATCACCAAAAACGGCTCTCCGGTGGGCAATCTTGCATCGATCGAAGTTGATGCGCTGGGCATGCTCTCGGCCATTTACGACAGCGGGTTCACCAAGACGCTCTATCAGATCCCGATTGTCGATGTTCCGAACCCGAACGGACTCAAGCCTCTGGCGAATCAGACTTACCAGGTCTCGTCCGACAGCGGCGCGTTCTATCTCTGGAACGCCGGCGACGGCCCGGTCGGCGATGTGATCGGCTTCTCGCGCGAGGAAAGCGCTACCGACGTCGCTTCTGAGCTGACGCAGCTCATCCAGACGCAACGAGCCTACAATTCGAATGCGAAGGTTATCCAGACTGTCGACGAGATGTTGCAGGAAACGACTAACATCAAGCGCTGATTGTGCTTCCCGAACAGGAGTTTCGATATGAGTCTCTCTTCCTCGCTCAATATTGCGGTCGCCGGCTTGGACCTCAGCTCGCGCCGGGCTGAAGTCGTGGCACGCAATGTCGCGAATGCGGACCGCGCCGGATATGCCCGCCGCAGCATCGACATGGGTGGACCGGGCGTGGGCGTACCTGGATCGCTTGTCACGATTTCGCGCGACTCTGATCCCAGGCTGGTGCTGATGCGGAGGGAGGCACAATCCCGACAAGCTGGCGAAGAAGTCCTGCAATCGTTCTACGCACGATTAGATTCTGGCATCGGGGACCCTGATCAGTCGGGAAGTCTTTCAGATCAAATAGCCCGCCTCGACGCTGCATTTGTCACTGCTGCCGCCGATCCCCGATCTGTTGTTGGAATGACGGAAATTGCCAATGCCGCAACAGATCTTGTAGCGCTGATAAACACGCTGGATGACGTCATCCAGGATGAGCGCCAATCCGCAGATACAGACATTGGACGCGTCGTTGCGCAGTTGAACAGTGATCTCGCAGACGTAGCACGGCTAAACACTGATATCCGGCGTCTTAGCTCAGGGGGCAACGATGCCGCCGATCTTCAAGATCAGCGGGCGCTTCTGATTGATCGTATTTCCGCTCAGGTACCGGTGCGCGAACTGGCTCGGGACGATGGTGCGGTTGCCCTTGTCTCCAAGGGTGGACTTCTTCTGCTGGACGGTCGGCCTGCGACACTGGGCTTCGACACGCGCGCACCGATCACGGCTGAAATGTCAGCACCGACCCAGTTGTCCGGGCTGCGTGTGAACGGTCGAGATGTGGGCACAACCGGGACGCCCAGCGGAATTCCAGGCGGTGCTCTCGAAGCATTATTTAAAATAAGGGACGATGTTGCGCCACAGGCGACGTCGCGGCTGGATGGTTTGGCAGCCGATTTGATCGAACGGTTCGAAGCCGCAGATGTCGACACGACGCGGATGGTCGGCGATGCAGGCCTGTTTACAGACCGGGGCACCGTGATTGCGGCTGTTCCGGACCCAGGTCTAGCCGGTCGCCTGGAGGTCAATGAACGTATACTACCTGATGCCGGTGATGACTTGTGGCGCTTACGTGATGGTCTTGGGGCAATGGCAGAGGGCACAGGTGTGGATGCCTCCCTCATCCTGCGCTATGGTGCGACACTTTCCAAGCAGGCACAGCCATCCAGTGGTGGCTTGCCGGGTATAACCGCAAGCTTGGCGGGCCATGCCGCATCATTGAAATCTATAGTTTCAAGTGAACGTCTTGCGATGGACGACCGCGTAGCATTCAGCATGATCAGCACAGAGGGCCTGGATGCTGGACGCGATGGTGGCCAAGTCGATATCGACACCGAAATGCGTCGCCTTGTTGAAATTGAACAAGCGTATGCAGCCAATGCGCGGATCGTTCAGGCTGTAAGCGACATGATGAACCGCCTGACGGAGATCTGATATGCTTAACAAGACGACACTCACACCTCTGATTGCGCCGCGCGACCTGTCGGCAGATACCCGGGCTCGTCTGGATGTCTTGACGGAAGAGCTTGCAAGCGGTCGGTTTGCAGACATCGGACGGGCTTTGAGCAGCGACTTTTCGACATTCTCGCGTATTTCCCATGCCTTACGGACCCAAGACGCGCGGCAAGGCGCATTGAGTCGTGCGGGGACATGGCTCGACTCTGTGCAAACTGCGATGTCGTCGATCCAGTCGATCGGAAGCCGAGTGACAGAAGGTTTGACATCTGCACTCGTACCAGGCGGCTCCGGGCAGGTCGATGCGATTGCCGCGACTGCGAGTGGTGCCTTGACCGATATCGCCGTCGCCATTGGTTACAAACTGGGTGGACGCGCGGTCTTTGCAAATGGAGACCCGTCCGGGCGTCCTCCGGTCGATATTGACGCCTTGGTCGCTGAAACCATTGCGCTGGCGACGTCAGCAACTGATGTGTCTGAGCTGCTCCAAGCATTCGATGATTACTTTGCTACCGGCGGCGGGTTCGAGACAAATGTCCTCTCGGCCTATCCAGCGGATCCAACCGTCTTCCCATTGGGCGGAGGAATGTCTCTCTCGATACCGGTCGCCGCTGGCGACATGTCCATCCGGGACGCATTGAAACAGACTGCTTTGATTGCGTCCCTACCTGATGCGGGGTTCGAAATAGATGATACTGCGCGAAAGACGTTGTCTCGCGAGCTTCCGGTTCGCGCGTCCATGGTTGTGAGCGGTCTGGTGTCTACGCAAGCCGAATTGGGTGGGGTGCAAGCTCGTGTATCCCGATTCCTTGATACCTTGGGCACGGAACGTGCCAAGCTGGAAGCTCGCAAATCAGAAGCCGTGGGAGCTGATCCGTTCCAGACGGCTGCAAAGGTTCAGGCTGAAATGACGCGGCTGGAGACGATCTATTCAGTTACGGCGCGACGGGCAAATCTGCGGCTGACGGATTATCTGCGGTGATCCGACAATTGAGACTTCTTCTAATGCAGTCAACATCGTTTTGTCGCGCTATCGGCAGACTAACCATAGTATACACATCATCTGTCATAGTCGTGTTTATCCTTGGATTGATCGTGACCACTTCGCCTATCGCTGCACAGTCAATCCGAATCAAGGATCTGGTGGAATTCGACGGAGTCCGTGGCAACGATCTGGTTGGATATGGTCTGGTGGTTGGACTGAATGGCACCGGTGATGGATTAAGGAACGCTCCTTTCACAGAAGAGATCATGACGAATATTCTGGAGCGTTTGGGTGTGAATGTGACCGGGGAACAGTTCCGGCCCCGAAATGTTGCGGCTGTTATAGTGACTGCCGCCCTTCCACCATTCTCCCGGAGCGGGGGACGTATTGATGTAACCGTGTCTGCTATCGGAGATGCTGAAAGTCTTCTGGGGGGGACATTGGTTATGACGCCACTCACAGCGGCGGATGGCGAAATCTATGCGGTGGCGCAAGGTACGATCATTGCGGGCGGGGTTTCTGCTACGGGTGACGCGGCGAGCGTGGTCGAAGGCGTGCCTACGGCAGGCGTCGTTCCGGCTGGCGCACGCGTCGAGCGCGAGGTAGATTTCGATTTCTCATCGATGACGCAGATCCGCCTTGCCTTGCGAAGTCCGGATTTCACGACGGCACTGCGAATTGAAACTGCCATCAATCGCGAAACCGGTCGCGATGTTGCGCGCATGCTGGATGCCGGAACGGTCCTGCTGGATATCGGGCGTGCTGGAAAGGCTTCTCCGGCACATGCGCTGAGTGCAATCGAAAACGTCACGATAACTCCTGAACAACGTGCGCGGGTCGTCGTTGATCAGGCCTCGGGCACTATAGTCATGGGCAGCACTGTGCGAATTTCTGAAGTCGCCGTGTCGCAGAACAATCTGACACTGCGCATTGAGGAGGCACCCATTGTGGTACAACCTAATCCGTTCGCGGAAGGCCAGACTGTTGTGGTCCCGCGCACCGGGGTCGCGCTGCAAGAAGAACCGGGGCCCGGGCTTGCACTGGTTCAGGGCGGTACGACCTTGTCGGATGTGATCGCGGGATTGAATGCACTGGGAGTTTCTGCCCGCGACATGATTGATATCCTAAAAAGTATCAAGGCCGCCGGAGCAATGCATGCGGAATTCGTGGTTCGATAGAATGTCCTGGTACTCCTGAGCACAGTTAAGTCTTAAATATCAAAGATTTAATTGTCTCACCCGAGGCGGTTGATAGATCGGACCGCACAAGCTGTTTGCTGTTACGGCACCGTCTGGAATGGATTTTTTAGGCAACTTACTTTCCAATACAAAGTTGCATTGAAGGAGCACAATTCATGGCCATGACTGTGGCTTGAACACTTTTACTCGCTGCAACATGTTCGGCAATTTGAGCCTTCTGTATCTCGGCTTTGCTATGTTGCCCCCCCCGTCAGCGGCCTTGGCCGAAGCTGCTGACGGGGGCGTATGGCGTCTGAACCTTGTGTGGTTTGACCATGTTTTCTAGCGAGCCAGCCCCGTCTCTTTTCATCATCGCGAACAGTTGCATTGTAAGCGTAGGATCGCACCGCGGCTTAGGTGTTTGATCCCACGGTTTGATGGTGCGATCCATTCGATGGACTGGAAGGAAGCACACACGGCGCTTGTCGATTTGGCGCATTCAATCGGTGCGTTGGTGTAATTTGAGACCACTGAGGGACAGGAATGGCGTCTGTGGTCCACCCTGGAGACTACCGGGATCGCGACGCGGCAATTGCCGCCTGCGCAAATCAAAGCCTTCGCGGCCAGCCGGGAAATGCCATGACGCTGAAGGCAGCGATGTAGAGGAACATCTGAAAAACCTCGGCTTGGCGGCGTGATCTGGTAGGTTCGGATCGAACGACAAAGGAACCCGCCGATGCCCAAACGGATGACATTTGCCGCACTCTCCCACGCCACCAAGAAGAAGGTGACGCGGCGGGAAAAGTTCCTGTCCGAGATGGATGCTGTGTGCCCTGGTCGCGGCTTTTGGCATTGATGCGAACCGCATTACCCGAAGGTGGGCAGCAAGGGTGGGCGACCGGCGATGCCTTTGAAAACCATGCTGCGTATTTATTGCCTTCAGCAGTGGGATGCGCTGAGCGATCCGATGGCCGAGGAAGCCTCTACGACAGCGACGCTATGCGCCGTTTCGCCGGTTTGGAACTCGGAGATGACCGTATTCCGGACGAAACCACGATCCTGAACTTCCGCCACTTTCTGGACCACCATGCGTTGCCATAGGCAATCTTTGCCGAAGTGAAGCACATCTGGCCGAGAAGGGCGTGATGCGGCGCTCTGGCACGCTGGTCGATGCGGCGATCATCGACTCTCAGCCCTCGACGAAGAACAAGTCTGGCAAGCGTGGCCCCCGAGATGACGAGTACGAAGAAAGGCAACGGTCGGTATTTTGGCATGAAGGCTCACGTCGATGCCGATAGCGGCGTGGTGCATAGCCCTGAGGCCTCAACGGCGAAAGTGCAGGACTGCCGTGTCTGGGACGAGCTTCTGCATGGTGGTGAAAACCTGTCTGGGCGGACAAGGCTTAGTGGACAAGGCTTGTGTCATCGCCGAGCGTGAGGCCACATTCGACGGTCCCGGCAAGTTTTGGGGGGTAATGCGCAAGCCCGGGCGACTCGCTGCACCCCAGTGATGAGCACATCAACCGTCTGATTGCCAAAGGCAGGTCCAGGGGGCGAGCATCCGTTCCGGGTGTTGAAACGCCAGTTCGGCTACATCAAGACCCGATATCGTGGGCTGGCAAAGAACCGGGCGCAGTTGTTCCGCCTGTTCGCTTTCTGCAACCCGTATCTGGACCGAAGGCGGCGGATGGTGCGACGGGATGAATTCACCAAAGATTGGACGATGGCAGTGAAAACGCGGCGAAACCGCCAGAACAGAGGGGAAATCAGCTACCGCAAGTCAAGATCAGATTGAAACCGCCAAGCCGAGGCGTTGTTCAGATGTTTCTAGAACTGAGCGTGTCAGATGCGGGATCGAGGGCTGCAGTGCATAGAGGCAATCGTCCAACAAAAGCAGTGTGTGGCGCCGGAACGCGACGACCATTGCCTCATTTGCATCGCAATGAGCAGTAGATCGCGGCTCTTTCGGCCCCGTCTTGGCGATCCTTAACGATCTCACGCTTTCGCCACTTGGCGGCTGTCTTCGGGTTGATGCCCCGATCCCGGCCCAGGATGTGGAGTGACTTGAGAAAAGTATGGCGCGGTGTCCCAGAGGCAGGGAGTTGGCTTTTGCGATCCGTCAAGATCCTGCGCGTCTTCGCCAGTCCAAAAAAAAGCGCATGTGAGGCTTCGCCCACCGGACCATCCTGCCCGATACGCCACTTGGGCGAATATAGGTTGGGATCACGAACAGGAATCTCAGGTTGGATCTGCATCGGACGGTCCGGGTAAAAGATTTGGAGTTGCCTTGTTCCCGGTCCGGGCGGGATATACATCCCCCTTCATGCTGCGCTTCCCCCCTTTCCGCCGTAAATCGTCCCGTAAGGTTTCCGTGTTGCGTTTGCAGGGCGTCATCTCGGCGACCGGCGGGCGGGGCGCGCTGGCGCATGCATCCATCGCAGCGGTAATCGAGAAAGCCTTCCGTAAGGGAAAGCCCGATGCCGTGGCACTGGCGATAAACTCACCCGGTGGGTCGCCCGTACAGTCCGCACTGATTGGAGCGCAGATTCGTCGACTTGCGGATGAAATCAGCTTGCCGGTTCACGCTTTCGTGGAAGATGTCGCCGCTTCTGGGGGATATTGGCTGGCGACTGCAGCGGATGATATCTGGGTCGACGACAGTTCGATTACCGGCAGCATCGGTGTCATCTCGGCCGGTTTTGGTTTTCAGGACTTGATCGCTCGTTACGGTATCGAACGGCGGGTCCATACGGCAGGAGAAGACAAGTCGATGCTGGATCCCTTTCGACCTGAAAGGGCGCAGGACATCGACAGGCTCAAGGCCGTGCAACAACGGATTCATACCCATTTCATCGCTCACGTAACAGCCCGTCGGGGCGAACGCCTGAATAGGGAGAAGGATCTTTTTACGGGAGAGATCTTTATCGGGGCCGAGGCTGTGACCGCAGGACTGGCCGACGGTGTCGCGCATATGGTGCCGAAATTGCAGGAGCTTTACGGTAAGAAGGTTCGCCTGGTTCATCTGGGTCAGCGCCGCCCGCTTCTTCAACGCTTTATCCCCGGTATTCTGTCCGATGCCATTGGTGCGGTCGAGGATCGCGTCGGCTGGACAAGGTATGGCCTCTGAATGATCTTCAAGATCGTTACACTCTTTCTGATCGGTATGGCCGTACTCGCCATGTTCGGGCGCTTGCGATTTCCGGGCGGCGGACGTTTGACACGTAAGACCTGCGACAATTGCGGGGCCCCTCGTGTTGGCAGCGGGGCTTGCCCTTGCGAAAAGGAATGACGCGCCGATGATCGTCGAATTCCTGATGGTGGCTGTCGGTCTGCTGATCCTGATTTTCGCTGGCGATGCCCTTGTCAAAGGTGCTGTGAACCTTGCGCTGCGGCTGGGCATTCCTGCCTTGGTGGTCAGCTTGACGGTTGTGGCCTTCGGCACCTCGGCCCCCGAACTGTTGGTCAGTGTGCAGGCAATTCTGGATGGGGCACCGGGGCTCGCACTGGGTAACGTCGTGGGGTCGAATACAGCCAACGTCCTGCTTGTACTGGGCATCCCTGCGATTATTGCGACAATGCACGTAGCGGGTTGCGATACACGTCGCGATTTCCTTTACATGCTTGCCGCGACATTGCTGTTCATCGGGTTTTCCCTGACCGGAAATCTGGTCTGGTGGCATGGCGTCATCTTGTTGATTGTTCTTGCTGGGATCCTTCTGGCGACTTTCTTTTCCAGTCGAGCCGAAGATATCGAGGTCGAGGGGGCAGAACCGGGATTGCCGGGTTGGAAGATCACGGCTTATCTGATCCTTGGGCTGATCGGGCTGCCGCTGGGCGCTAATCTTCTTGTCGAGGGAGCCACGTTGATCGCGCGCGAATTCGGGGTCAGCGAAACTGTCATCGGCCTGACACTCGTTGCTATCGGAACGTCCCTGCCGGAACTGGCCACCACCGTCATGGCGGCTCTGCGCAGGCATGCGGACGTGGCCCTGGGGAACGTCATTGGATCCAACCTTTTTAACCTGTTGGGTATCATTGGGGTCGCGGTCCTGATTGGTCCGATCCCGGTTGAAACGTCTTTTCTGAAGTCGGACCTCTGGGTTATGCTGGCGGCGACCATGCTTTTGGTGCCGTTCGTGTTCTTTGGGCGGGATATCACCCGAACCTGGGGAGTCGCGCTGACCGGTTTGTATTTATCATATCTTGTTTGGGCCTTGACATGAGGGCTCTGGTCACTGGTGCAGGTGGCCGACTGGGCGCGGCCATGGCGATCGAGCTTGCCCGTCTTGGTCACGATGTCGCTATCCATTTTGCCAGCAGTTGCAACGGGGCTGAGGACACGGCCGAGGCGGTTGCATCCGAAGGGCGCAAGGGAGTGCCGGTGCAAGCCGATCTGCTAGATCTGGATGCCTGCGAAGCATTGGTCGACAGGGCGGCTGGCGTCTTGGGCGGGCCGCTGAACGTGCTTGTCAACAATGCCTCTATCTTTGAATACGATGATATCCATACCGCCAGCCGCGAAACATGGGACCGTCATATTGGATCCAACCTGCGTGCCCCATTAATCCTGACGCAGGCGTTCGCTGCGCAGGCCCCGGCTGTCGCATCGGATGGCGCGCCATTGGCGTCGGGTTGCATCGTGAACATGATTGACCAGCGGGTCCGCAAGCTGACGCCGGAGTTCATGACCTATACCCTGGCGAAATCGGCGTTGTGGACCTTGACCCGGACGACGGCGAGGGCACTGGCACCTGCGATCCGGGTCAATGCGATCGGACCCGGTCCGACGCTGAAGGGAAGTCGACAATCTGCCAAGCATTTTGCCGCGCAACGGGCTGCGACCGTTTTGGGTCGTGGATCGGATACCGATGATGTCGTAGGGGCGTTGCGCTATATCATCGGTGCAAAGGCTGTGACGGGCCAGTTGATTTGTGTCGATGGCGGACAACATCTGGCCTGGCAGACACCGGATGTGATCGGGCGCGAATAAGCGTTTCAGGATGGGATGCGGCGGCCTGAACGATAATTACTCCACCTGCCGTCAGGGTAGGAAAATGGATGCTGGCTCTGCGCAGACAGCAGCATGACTAAATTTATCGGGATAAAATAATCTATTTATATTAGTGTCTTACGATAAATATGAGTTTTGCAATAATGTAACAGGTTTGTGAATTTTCCGTTGCATCACAGAGGGCTGATAAATTGCCCCTCAGGTTTATCCACAGAACAGGACTCGCTTGCACCCCTTGATCTCCTGGTGCATCCGAGGCAGCGCCGAAAGGAATCGCAAACGTATGACCGGGACCACGAAAGAGACGCGAAAGCTGACCGGACCCGAGGTCATAAAACGTTTCCTGCGCACGCTGGACGGGTCTCCGGGCGTGTATCGGATGCTGGATGAACAGAACCGGGTTCTTTACGTCGGCAAGGCGCGCAACCTGAAGAACCGGGTGGCGAGTTACACGCGGTTGCAGGGGCATTCGGGTCGGATTGCACGGATGATCGCGGAAACGGCCTCGATGATGGTGCTGACGACCGAGACGGAACTCGAAGCTCTGTTGCTGGAGCAGAACCTGATCAAGCAACTCAAGCCGCGCTATAATGTGCTGCTGCGCGACGACAAATCGTTTCCCAACATCGAAGTCACGACAAGCCACAGCTTTCCGCAGATCCGCAAGCATCGCGGCAAGAAGGGAGACGGCCTGTATTTCGGACCCTTCGCCAGCGCGGGGGCCGTCAATCGTGTCCTGAACCAGTTGCAACGCGTATTCCTGTTACGAAACTGTTCCGACAGCGATTTCGAGACGCGCACGCGGCCTTGTCTGAATTATCAGATCAAGCGCTGCAGTGCCCCTTGCGTCGGTCTGATTTCGGCTGCGGACTATGCCTCCAGCGTCAAGGATGCGGAGCGGTTTCTGCGGGGCGAAACCACCGGCATTCAGGAAAAACTGGCCGGTGAAATGGCGCGCGCAAGTCAGGATATGGAGTTCGAACGCGCGGCCGCCATGCGTGACAGGATCAAGGCATTGACCAACGTGCAGTCAGTGCAGGGCGTGAACCCGCAAGGCGTGGCCGAGGCGGATGTCATCGGCCTGCACATGGATGGCGGACAGGCCTGCATTCAGGTGTTCTTCATCCGCGCCAACCAGAATTGGGGCAACGTGGATGTCTATCCGCGCGTTGCCGACGACATGAATCCGACCGAAGTGATGGAAGCCTTCCTCGGTCAGTTCTATGACGGGAAAGAGCCGCCGAAGATGCTCCTGCTATCCCATGCCATTGAAGAAAGGGATCTTATGGTTGAGGCGCTGTCGGAACGCGCAGGTCGCCGGGTGCAGCTTCTGGTGCCGCAACGGGGCGAAAAATACGATCTGGTCCAGGGCGCGGTGCGGAACGCACGGGAAAGCCTTGGCCGAAAGATGTCGGAAAGCGCCACGCAGGCCCGGTTGCTGAAGGGCATCGCCGAGGCTTTCGATCTTCCGGCCCCACCAAGGCGGATCGAAGTTTACGACAACAGCCATATTCAGGGAAACTTCGCCGTCGGCGCCATGATCGTTTCGGGTGCAGAAGGCTTCGAGAAATCGCAATATCGCAAATTCAACATTCGGGGTGACGAACTGACGCCCGGCGACGATTTCGGCATGATGAAAGAGGTGCTGACCCGGCGATTCAAGCGGCTTCTGAAGGAAGATCCGGAACGGACCTCCGGCATGTGGCCTGACCTGTTGTTGATCGACGGCGGTGCGGGGCAGGTCAGTGCCGTGCGACAGATCCTTCGTGATTTACAAGTCGAAGAGGTTGCCATGGTCGGCGTCGCCAAGGGCGTCGACCGCGACCACGGGAAGGAGGAGTTTCACCGCACAGGCCTGCGCCCTTTCGCGTTGCAGCGTAACGATCCGGTCCTTTATTTCGTTCAGCGTCTGCGCGATGAAGCGCACCGATTTGCGATCGGCACCCACCGCGCCAAGCGCGCGAAGGCCTTCGTCGCGAACCCTCTGGACGAAGTGGCGGGCGTGGGTCCCGGTCGCAAGCGGGCCTTGCTGGCCCATTTCGGCAGCGCCAAGGCGGTGTCTCGCGCCGCGCTGGCGGATCTCAAGGCGGTCGATGGGATCAGTGACGCCCTTGCCGAAACGATCCATGCGCATTTCCACGACAAGGGCTGATGCGAAGGTCGGGCGCGATCTAATCGAACCGATCCTTGGCGCTCCTGCTATGGTCGAGCGCGAGCAGGCAGGTTACAGATGCAATCAATGACCTGGACCATACCAAATATCCTGACCGTATTGCGCCTTCTCGCGGCTCCTGGTGTGGCAGTCATGTTCCTGTTCTTTGCCCGGCCCTGGGCGGATTGGTTTGCACTCGTGCTGTTCGTCACCGCCGCCGTCACCGACTGGTTCGATGGTTATCTGGCGCGTGAATGGAAGCAGGAGACCCGCTTCGGCGCGATGCTCGATCCGATTGCCGACAAGACGATGGTCGTGATCGCACTGCTGGTGGTGACCGGCTTTTCCGGGATGAACGCATGGATTTTGCTGCCCGCTACGCTGATCCTTTTCCGGGAAGTATTCGTCAGTGGGCTGCGCGAATTTCTGGGCAACACGGCTGGACTGCTCAAGGTCACCAGGCTGGCTAAGTGGAAGACGACGGCACAGATGGTTGCGTTGGCCGTCCTGTTTTCGACCGGGATATTCAAATATCATTTCGCCGAACGCGTTCAGGACATGGATGGACCGACGATCGGCGCGATCCTTTCGGGCGATCTGCCTGACGAGTTTTTCCTTGGCCGACTGCTCTGGTGGCAGGATGCAACCTTCTTTGCCGGCGTTGTCTTGCTGTGGATCGCGGCGGCCCTGACGGCGATCACCGGATGGGATTATTTCATAAAGGCAAAACCTTTTCTGATGGATCGGCAGAGATGAAACTTCAGGTTCTGTATTTCGCATGGCTGCGTGAGCGCATCGGTCTGGGGCGTGAGGATGTGATAACCGAAGCTGCCACGGTCGCGGACCTCATTGCGGAATTGCGGGCACGCGAAGATCGCTATGATCTGGCGTTTTCAGACATGACGGCGGTGCGCTGCGCCGTCGATCAGATGCTGATGCCGCTGGACACTTCGCTGGTCGGCGCGCGCGAGGTCGCATTCTTTCCGCCGATGACGGGCGGTTGATGTCGACGCCCTCCATTCGTGTCGTCGTCAGCGAGGACGATTTCGATCTGGGGACCGAAGCGGCGGCGCTCGAGGCTGGCCCGGACACCGGGGCGGTTGTGACATTCACGGGACGGGTCCGAGACGTGGCCGACGGGCTGCGGCACATGCAGATCGAACATTATCCCGGTATGACGGACGCTGCGCTGACCGACATCGCGCAACAGGCGATTGCACGATGGCCGCTGTCAGGAGTCACTGTGATCCATCGATATGGCAAGCTTCGACCCGGCGACCGGATCATGATGGTTGCCACGGCATCGCGGCATCGTGATGCCGCGTTTGAATCGGCTGCGTTCCTGATGGATTACCTCAAGTCCCGCGCACCCTTCTGGAAGAAGGAAGTCACCAATCAGGGTGAAGGTTGGGTCGCGTCCTGTGACAGCGATGAAGCCGCGCTTGATCGCTGGGGCAAACCCTGATCATCAGCGCCGTGAGGCGCGCCGAAGAATTTCCGCTGCATTAACGCCGCCCAGATCGGAAGCCGACGGTTCTACCCCGTGGTGCTGCGTCTGGGCCTGCCCTGCCATGCTGCCGCGCAATTCTTCGGCAAGGTCTTCGCCAAGGCCGGCCAAGACCTCGGGCGAGACAAGCAGACTTTCGGCGGGGATGCCTTCGACATAGATAATCTCGTGTGCATCGAAAAGAAGGTGGAAATAGTCGACGTGCCCACCCCGGCCACGCCAGATGGTTTCGCCGTTCACCAGATGCCGGGCACGAACCAGCAATTCCGCCATTCCTATGCCGATGGTATCGTGGCGTTGATAGATGAACAGGCGGTGATCCGGCGACAGGACCAGATCCTCGGCATTATTGAGCGCGTTGCGCGCGATTACGACCGGGGCGTTCGATCCTTCGGCCCGGACGGTCTGCATGCCGGTCCAGCGCACTGGCTGAGGACCATTGTCGCGGGTCAGGACGCGGTCGCCAGCGGTCAGTTGTTCGACAGGGATCTGCAACCCGTTTGCCATGGTGATCCGGGTCCCGCGCGCGAAGCTGACCTGAGAGACATGGTTCAGTTCGCCGTCAACCGTACTGGACGAAATCAGGGTATATTCATCCGACGACGATAACGGTCCCAAAGGCAGTGCCAGCCGTTGTCCTTCTATATCCAGAACGAGGACCTCGACCGATGCGCCCCGCTCCCCCATGATCTGATGTCGGGCCAGCGGAGTCACGATCTGGCCGGCGGCTCCGACTGAAGAGCCTTTGGCCACGACGGACTGAGCCCCTTGACGGCCCAGAACCAGTTCCTGCGACATCGCTTTCGGGTCCAGAATATAGATATCGCCGGCCACGACATCGGTGACGTTACCGATGGCATCGCCCATCAGCGCACCCGTTTCAACAGAGAGGGCTGCGGCTGGATATACAGTGCAATGGCTGAGGGCAGTCAGCAGAGGGGCAGGTTTTGTCATTTTTTCAGTATTCCAGATCGTCAGTGACCGTAACGGGGCGACAGCCGGGCAAATGGACGGCAGAAGCAAAAAAAGTGCGAAATTGTCCGATGCTTCGGCTGGTTCCCGATGTTACACACGCAAGAATAACGAAAGGGTTTCACGATGGACTTGGGAATTAAAGGAAAGCGCGCGCTTGTTTGTGCGTCTTCAAAAGGCTTGGGGCTCGGCTGTGCCACTGCGCTGGCAGAAGCGGGGGTGAATCTGGTCATGAATGCCCGTGGGTCAGAGGCGCTGGAGGCAGCGGCCGCAGACCTGAGGGCGCAGTTCGGAGTTGAGATCACGACCGTGGCGGCCGATGTCACTACCGAAGAGGGACGTGCCGAGGTTTTGGCCGCTGCCGGATCGCCCGATATTCTGGTGACCAACGCTGGCGGGCCACCACCCGGTATCTGGTCTGACTGGGATCGTGATGATTTTATCGCGGCCCTTGATGCCAACATGCTGACGCCGATCGCACTAATGACGGCATGCCTTCCTGCGATGATGGAGCGGGGCTGGGGCCGGGTCGTGAACATCACATCGCAGTCAGTCAAAGCCCCGATCCCCGCCCTGGGTCTGTCGAACGCGGCACGTACGGGTCTGACCGGTTATGTTGCCGGAACGGCCCGCCAAGTCGCGCCGTCCGGAGTCACGATCAATAACCTGCTGCCCGGCATCCACGCCACGGATCGTGCAACTTCGCTGGATCAAGGCGTAAGCCGTGTCCAGAACATCAGCCAGGACGAGGCGCGGTCGCGACGCGAAGCTTCGATCCCCGCACGGCGCTATGGTACGGCGGCCGAGTTCGGCGCGACCTGTGCCTTCATCTGTTCGCAGCACGCGGGTTTCATGGTCGGCCAGAACGTCCTTCTGGATGGAGGCGCGACGAACGCGACGATTTGAGATTGTTCAGCGCTGCGATGCCTTGAACCTCAGCAAAGTCAGGGCGGCCACAACTATGGCCGCCCCGATGGCGAAGATGCCGACTACAGTCGCACCATTCTGAACGTAGATGGCGACCAGTGCCCAGAACACCGCAAGCCCGTACATCTGGGATGGGCGCGCCCGTTGCATCGCCACCGTGATGGCAAGCGCAATGGACAGCGCCACAATGGCCCAGCCTTCGGGGCCGAACGGACCGATGCCATAGCCCGGCAACAAGATGCCAAGCGATACTGCACTGGCCGCAGTCAGCCAGCCTGCATAAAGGCCTAGCGGTGCGCGCAGCAGCCACAGATCTGCGGCCGGTGTGCGCAACAGAGCCATAAGCGCACCGGCCAGCATCGCCCAGATCAGAACCGTCGCCCAGATCGGTGAGACGAACGCAACGGCCAGCCAGAAGGCACCGATGGCCAGACTGCCCAGCAATGGCAGACGCGTGGCATCCCAGCCTGCGACGTCGCGCCGCTTCCATGCACCGAACCCGGCCATGACGATCAGCCAGAGATAGATGATGCCCCAGATCGAGAATGCGTATCCGGCAGGTTGAGCCGGAGGGTTTTCGATGGCCACGGGAAATTGCGACGGATCGTATCCGCCAAACCCCGGCGTGAAGACGGGGGAGATGGCGAAAAATATCGCCGCAATGAGCACGAGGATCGAGCGTATGAACATGCGTCAAACCTAGGACCGGGAATGAAAAAGGCCACCCGCGCCCATGTGGCGGGTGGCCCGAAGCTCATGTCAGCCGTTCACTCCGACCAACTGACCCCGGTCAGGTCGTTCGCCTGCGTCGGCGCATTTTCCCACAGACCCTGAATGCGGGCATCCGCCACGCCGGTCTTGGCCAGTTGGAACAGATAGGCATTGACGTAATCGTCGGCGATTATCTGCTGCGCCTGCCTGAGCATCGCGCTCCGCTCCGCGTCGTCGGTCGTGATGCCGATGTTCTCGATCAGGGTCTGGAATGCTGGATTATCGTACTGAAAGTAGTAATCCGGGCGCGCATAGATATTGATGTCCGCAGGTTCGGTATGACTGACGATGGTCAGGTCGAAGTCCTTGCCCTTGAAGACCTGCTCCAGCCACTGTGCCCATTCCAGATTGCTGATTTCGGTCTCGATCCCGACTTCGCGCAACTGACTGGCGATGATCTCGCCGCCCCGCCGGGCATAGACCGGGGGCGGCAGCATCAGGCGCAGTTTGAGGTCAGTCGCACCCGCCTCGGCCAGCAGGGCCCTGGCTTTCTCGGGGTCATAGGCAGACTGCGCAGTCAGATCGACGTAATCGGGATTATGCGGCGCGAAGTGGGTGCCGATGGGCGTGCCGTATCCGAACATCGCGCCATCGATGATTGCCTGACGGTCGATGGCGTGGGCAATGGCCTGCCGCACTTTGACGTCTGTGATGTTGGCGTTGTTGATGCCCAGGATCGTTTCGCCCTCGGTCGAGCCGATGATGACATTGAAGCGGGGATCGGCCTCGAAACTTGACAGGGTCTCGGGTGCAGGGAAGTTCGGAAAGGCATCCAGATCGCCTGCCATCAACGCCGAGAATGCTGCATTCGGATCCGAGATGAATTTGAATGTCGCCTTTTCCAACGCCGGTGCCTCGCCCCAATAATCGGGGTTTCGCGTCAGATCGACCCTGTCGCCCTGCACCCAATCGGTAAAGACGAAGGGGCCTGTGCCGACGGGGTTGCTGGCATTCGTATCCGCAGTTTCGGGCGCGACGATCACCGCGTCGCCCCAGGCCAGGTTGAAGCCGAGGTTTCCGTTCGGCGCACTCAGCGTGATCTTGACGGTGGACGGATCGAGGGCCTCAACGCTCTCGATAGCTTCGAACAGCGCCTTTTGGGCATTTGTGCTGTCTTCGGCGCGGGCACGGTCAAGGCTGAACACCACGTCCTCGGCATCCATTGTGCTGCCGTCATGAAATTCCACGCCTTCGCGTAGTTTGAAGGTCCATACGGTGCCGTCTTCGGACACGTCCCAGCTTTCCGCAAGGGCCGGCTGCACCGATCCGTCGGGTCCGAAGCGTGTCAGGCCTTCGAACACATTGGCATAGACGACTTCGTCGATGGCGGCGGCGGCCCCGCCGGTCGGGTCCAGATTGGGCGGCTCCAGCTGCATGCCGATGGTAATGTCGGTCTGCTGGGCCAATGCGGCGGTCGCCAGCAGGCAAAGTGCGGCGGTGGTTTTGATGAGCATGGGGTCTCCCTCCCGTATGTCGCGCGCAGATTAGGCTCCGCGGGGGGCAGGGGGCAAGTGTCAGCCGCCCGAGACGTTACGGGCATAGCCCTTGACGATTTCGACCATACGTTCGGCTGACAGGATCGGGGGCAGCAAGGTCAGGAAACCGCCATTTCCATCCATGACGAAGATATGCGATCCGTGGGAATAGACGTCGACGCCGCTCGGGTCGGTGAACAGATATGCGCTTTCGACGTGAAACATGTCGCGGACGGCTGCCAAATCAGCTTCCGACCCGGTCAGCCCCGTCAGGCCGGGGGCGAATCTGTCCAGCGCCGGACCCATCGCTTCGACCGTGTCGGTCGCCGGATCGACAGTGATGAGCAACGGCGTGACGTAGATATCGCTGGCGGCCAGTTCTGCGGTCACGTTCGACATGATCGGCAAGGCGACAGTGCAGATCGCCCTGCAGGATGCATAGCCGAAAAACACCAGTTGAATATTGCCATCCGGGTCGGTCTGAGTACGCGTATTGCCGCGGTGATCGATCAAGGCGTAATCGCCGCCGAAATTCGAGGGAAACAGCGTGTCAGGCAAGGGCGCAGTCGGCATCTTCTCTTGCGCTCCTGCGGGGGCAGCCATGACAATCGCCAGCAGAATCGCGCGCATCAGAACCAATCCGCGATGAAGGCTTTGTCGACCTCCTTGCCCAAACCCAGATAGCCCTCTTCCTCGATCTGTTGCCGGACGCGGGGATCGCGGCGGAACCATGGGCCATCGCCGCTGGCGTCCGGGTTCTTCGCGGCCCAGTCGTCGGTCCAGGTATTGGCGCGCTGCCAGTCGCCGCCTTCTGGACGGATGCGTTGGACCATATAGACGCTCATCGCACCGATTTCCGGATCTTCGATCAGCAATCCGTCCACATCGACGGTCTGGCCGCAGAACGGTGCCAGATCTGCGACCGCTCCGTTAAAAGCCGATTGCGCGTTCTTGAGGGGGAAGATCATGACGTCATCGGCTTCTCGGACCAGGACGACCTGTCGATTGCCCGCACCGCAATTATCCGCGCAATCGCCGGCCAGTACGCACAGCGGGTCGGTTACGGTCGCGGTGAACAGCGCCTTCTGTTCTGCGTAAAGACCCCATTCGCGGGCTTCAGAGCCTTCGGAAAAATCCTGTGCAGTGGCTGGTATAGCCAGAGCAGCAAAGCAGATGATGGAACGCTTGAGAGTCGGGCGGATCATTTCAGTGCCTCCGAATCCGGGATGGCGAAGCCGGGAATCACCCCGAAGTCCTCATGCGTGGCATTGATGATATCCTGATCAGCGGTGATTTTTTCGACCACGAGGTAATTCATTCCGTCGCGCCGATACAGCATTCCGTCCGCTTCGATGGTATGGGCCGCGATGTTCAGGCTGGTGTCGCCGCCCGCTGTCCTATCGTCGCCGGCCATCTTCAACACCATGTACACCTGTCCGTCCGGAGCCAGCAGGCCAACCGGAATGCCACCCGCGCTGCACCAGAGCGCGCAGGTCCGGTGCGCCGATCCCACGACTGCATCCGGCCCGCCCATTACGCCCGAAAAATAGCACCAGGTGTCGATGACTTCGCCGGTAATCTGCACCCGTTCGCCTTCTATGGCGGCTGCGGCAGGACTTGCGATTACGGCAAGGGCGAACGGAATGAGACGATGCATGATTTCCTCCTGATCTGCTCCAATTGACCTTAAGGAACCCCTCACTGGCAAATCACGATCTGTGGATGGGTCCCACAGGTCGGTCAGAAAGGCAGGCATCGCAGCCTTGCCGCGACATCCAGACCTGTGCGGGTCATGAACAAACCCATCAGACCATCCAGCCGTGCGCGGCGCATCTTTGAAGGCAGCGCCGTTACAATGCGTCGAGATATGTCCTGACCGCCGTCTGCACATGCCGGAAACGGTCGCCGCCCAGATGCTTGCCACCATACCAGCGGGTAACGATCACCACATGGTTCCGGATCGCATCCCGTTCCAGCATGCGAAGGATCACAAGACCCGCACCGGCTTCGCCATCGTCGGTCTTGATCGGCCCATCTGCACCGATCATCGCCCATGTGTTATGCGTGGCCTTGGCGAATTTCTTGTTACGACAAAGTTCCTTCACGACATCTTTCGCGTCGTCTGCAGTCGCTGCGGGCGCTCCGGTGACCGCGTATTTACTGCCTTTGTCGTTTATGTCGAGATGGATGGTATTCACGTCAGCAGCTTCGTCAGGGTCAGCGCCATTACCTTGCCGCTGTCCACCATGTCATCGACTCCGATCCATTCATCCGGCTGATGCGCCAGGTCCAGAACGCCGGGACCGTAGGCGATGCAATTCTTCAATCGTCCGATCCGGTCGATATGTTTCTGGTCATAGGTTCCGGGGCTGACGACGAATTCAGCGGGTTTGCCCATCACCAGTTGAACCGCATCCTGCACGGTCCGCACGATAGGGGCATCTTCCGGGGTCATGGTGGGCATGACCTCGAACAGGTCGCGGATCTCGTAGCGAAAGTCGGGGCGGGTGGTACGGATCTTATCCATCATACGGGCGACTTCGGCTTTCACCTCGGCGATGTCCTCTTCGATCAGGAAACGGCGGTCGATGGTCAGGATGCATCGGTCGGGCACACAGGCCGAGGGCAGGCCCGTGTAATCGGCGTCCTGCACCGGCTCCCCCCCGTGTATCGAATTGATGTTTAGGGTCGAGGATTTCGCACCGTCGGGCACCACAGGCATATCGGTTCGCTTTCCAGCAAGCAGTGGGAACAGCGTCGCCTCCATTTCATCCAGAACCGCCCCCATATGACGCACGGCACAGTCGCCGAGAAATGGCATCGAGCCATGGGCGATATGTCCCTTGGTCTCAATCTCGGCCCACCAGACGCCGCGATGACCCAGACAGATGCGGTCCTTGTTCAACGGCTCGGGGATAATGACATGCTGCACTCGGGCGGGATCGAAAAAACCCCGCTCCGCCAGATACGCCACGCCGCCATAGCCACCGGATTCCTCGTCCGCAGTGGCCGAAATTTCGATCGCTCCACTGAACTCTGGATGATGGGCAACAAAGGCTTCGGCGGCGATGATCGACGTCGCCATGCCGCCTTTCATGTCGCAGGCCCCCCGGCCATAAATCTTGCCGCCGTCCAGCTCCGCGCCGAACGGGTCGCGGGTCCAGCCTTCGCCCACGGCCACGACGTCATGGTGGCTGTTGAAGTGAACGCAGTCGCCCGCAGCGCGCCCCTCCAGACGGCAGACGACATTCCAGCGCGGGTATCTGTCGCTGTCGCCCAACGCCCCTTCGGCGCGCACCATTTCGACCTTCCACCCCTGTTTGCTCATGCGCTCTCCGACGAGAGAGCAAACGTCGTGGTAGTGTCGACCGGGCGGGTTCAAGGTTGGAATACGGATCAGATCCTGTGTCAGCGTGATGAGGTCATCGCGTCGATTTTCGATCCGCTGCATCAGCGCGTTCATGAAATCTCCTCGTGGTGCGGGGGTCACACTGTGTCGAAACCGCTTGCGATGTCACTGCAAACCGCGAAAATCGTATCCATGTAAGAATGACATAATAAGAATAAGTTTTGAACGGGAGAGCGTTACCAATGGCCGATTTTGAAGCTCAAGTACGGGAAAGCCAAGCTCAGGTTGCGGCGGCGCAATCCAAGATTTCCGACATTACCAGCCGGATAGAAACCGCACGCCAGAAGCTGGATCAGGGCATCACCATCGACGTGGAAAACGCGACGCTTGAAGATGTGCGCGCCCATACTGACACTATGAACGCGAACATTGCCGAGCTGATCATGGGGCTGGACGACGTGACGGCGGGGTTCTCCAAGGACTTCGATGAGATGCGGACCAAGACCGGCATGGAAAGCTTCATCGGCATTTTCGCGCGCGGCAAGTCGGAGGCGATGCGGCAGGAGCGGCTTCGCTCCGCCAGTATCGACGACAAGCTACAGGATCTGATTTCCAAATCCGACACGATCACGCGCCTTTTGGAAGGGCAACTTGCGATGCTGAACGAGCAGAAATCGAAGGTCGAGACGAACCTGTCGACGACGCTGGTTGATCGGGAAGCCGCCGTTTCGGAACTGGAAGGCATCCGCGCCGAGATCGTTTCCATGGATCCTCGTTTGATCGAGCTGGAGAACAAGATCAGCGTCGAACAGGATGCCTCGGTTCGCACCCAGCTGGAGACCGAATTGGCAGAGGCAAACACGCGCCATAACGATCTGGTTCAGCAAGAGCAGGTTGCTCTGGCTCGTTCGCAGACGCTGGAGCGGTATATCGAGAAGGGCAAGACATGGGTCGACAGTTTGCAGAACCAGGCGGCTACACAGATGGTTCTGATCAACAAGCTGGAGACGGACACCAGGCAGCGAGTTGTTTTGTATGACGCGCTATCCAAGTCGCTGAAAACGGCGCAGCAGCAGGACGTGGCCCACCGCATCAACGAGATCGGCGTGAAGACCGATCAGGAAGCGCAACAAGCAATGGCCGCTATCGGCGCGGCCACCAATACCCGCATGGCGGAAATGCTGGAGGCGCATGAAGATCATATGGTTTTCGCCCGTGACGTACTGGAGGCCAAGGCCAAGGCGGATGAGCGGTTCGCCCGACGGTTCAGCGCCATCGTCGAAAAGCACGACAAGAATCTCTACGGCGGATGACCCTCAAGGAAGACCTTGTCCGCGATCATGTCGGCCTGCAGGAAAATCGCCAGGCCCGCCGGTACTTCGCCAAGTTCGAGCGCATCCTGGACAATCTGCCCCGCATCGCAGGTGAGATGGAGGCGCGGGGAAAGCTGGACCGCGTCGAGTTGGCCGCTGTCTCAACCCATCTGACCGCCCTGAACCGCACCTTCCGCGCACTCAGCCACAAGTATCTGATGACCGGGCGCGACACCGGCGTGTTTCTGGGCTCGCTGACGGTGGATCGACACGCATCCGGCTTTCCTGTGTTGCGGGAATTGCTGTCCATGGCATCGGATGCGGCGCAGGCGGCGGATGCGCTGACCCGGTTGCCCGCGGCCGACGACCTGAAGGAAGCGATGATCGCCACCATCGTCGGCGAGCGCCGCATCCCGACCGATCTGCAATATGCGATGTCGCAGCGGCTTTATCTGGACGAGTTGCGGAATGGCGATCTGTTCTGGCCGCGCAACGACGTTCAGATCGAAACGCTGGCGACGGAAGACGCGCGTTATCTCCTGCATTGGTCGGCGTGGGATGGCCAGCGCAACCTGCCGGTGATCTGGCTGATGCAGATCGAGGATAACGGTCGTCGACCCTTGCCGCAGGATTTCGCGCGGCTGGCAAGAGTGCAGGGCCATCTGATGGCGCAGGCACTTCCCGATCTGAAACTGGTAACGGTCGCCAAGGGCTTTGATGACGATTTCGAAGGCCTGCATCCCAAGCGGTTGCTGCGACTGACGGTCGGCCCGATGTATTCGTCGGCCTTCACGCTTCAGACCGAAGGGTTGGGCGCGGTGCTTGAGGCGGCGCGCGCACCTGCGGGCGAGGATTGGGCGCTGGCCTGGACGCTGGAGACGCTGAAGTCCAAGCGCGTCGAAAAGGAAAAGGCTGGTTGGTTCTCCACCGTCGACAAACAGGTCTGGGATCTGCCGGGTCTGGAAGGCCCCGAAGCAGGTGCGACGCACACCGAACGCGCCGCCATCCTGCCGGAACGGGTCTATCAGGCGATGACCGAGACCGCTGCAGCGGGATTTTCGGACGTGATCAAGTATGTCGTGGGCGGGGGGCGTCTGTGGCGGGCGGAGGAGTGAGGCCGGATCCGCACGCGGGGATATTTGAAACGTACAGAAGGGATGTGGGATGAGCTTGTCGGGCGATGCGATGGAACTGTCTGAGGCCGAAGTCACGGCGCGTTATGATGCGGCGCTGACGCTTCTGTCGGGATTCGATCACGCCCCACGACTGGGCAGGGCGTCCGAGTCTCAACGATCAGAACGCTCGTCCGGTATCGGAACACGGACGCGGTTCCGCTCCACCACGCCGGGTTTGGTGACACGGCGCACGACGCCAGCGGGTGGCGTTCATCTGCGCGAAACGGTCGAAGGCGAAGGTCTGGTCACGCCTGCCCGCGCGCAGGTATTGCAGGGTTTGCGGCGGGCGCTGGCGGTGGCTTTGGCCGTCGGCGGCGCGTTGGACGATCGCACGGGGTTGGACGGGCTCAAGGCTGCGAACCTTGCCGGCCGCCTGCCCGAGGGCGACCGCGCCAAGTTCACCGAATTGCTGGAAGTCGAGGCGCTGGCCGTCGGCCATGTCTTCGCCAATACGCTGGCATTTCTGATCGCTCCGTTGCGCGGCACGACCACCGTAGAAGTGCCTGCCCCGCAAGAAATCCTGACCGACAATGCACAGCTTATGCTGGAAGGCCTGCTGTGGGAGATCGACCAGCGGCTGGATGGTTTGGACGACGACGCGCTGGTCGCCACACTTGCCGCCCAGGCCGAGGCGCTGCTGGACCGCCTCTCCGACCGCGCCCGCACCGCTGCCCGCAGCGCGATCTTCGGCGACGTGACCTATCGGATCGAAGCCGACGACCTGTCGCTGAATGGATTCACGCCCGCCTTGCGCGCAACGGGCAGACCCCTGGTGATGCAGTTCAAGGCACCGCATGAAGTCGTTGGCAACCACATCGCCAAGCATCAGGCACTGAAGCTGTCGAAGATGCTGATGGCCTACGATTTCGAACGCAGGCTGAACCCCTTTGCCGACCTTGGCGGCTTCATCTTCACTTTCATGGGCGACGGCGCGCCCGGCACCGGCAAGACGACCCTGATCCAGATGATGGCCGGTTTGATCCACGGATATTGTGAGATCGCGGGCTATCCGTTCCGTTACGAAAACCTGTCGACCGACAGCATCGACAGCTATCAGGGCAAGTCGGCGCAGAATGCCAAGGCCTTCGTCACCGGCATACTGGACCCGAATGTCATCGGCTTCGGCACGATCGACGATATCGACCAACTGGCGGGTAAGCGCGGTGACCGGCAGGCGTCGGCGGGACAGTTGGAAATTACCTCCGTCCTGATGGAAAGCTTCGCAGGTGCAAACACCGTTGTGCGAGGCAACTGCACCTTCGGCATGTTCTCGAACTATCCCGAAAACGTCGATGATGCCCTGCGCCAGCGGGCGGGGGCGCGGTTTCTGGTTGATGGCCCGCAGACGCGAGACGACTACATCGACATCCTGTCGCTTCTGTTGGGCAAACGCCACGATATTCCGCTGGGCGATCACGACCTGTTCGCCGCGCAGGAACTGACGCGCGCCGTGGCCGAAAGCTTTGCCAGGCATTCGCGACCCGCCGAGCAGAAGCTGGCAGAGGTGTTCGACCGGGTGAAAGACCGGATCGGCGAGTTGGATACCATCGCCAGGATCGGCACCTATCTGAAGAGCATCCAGGAGGCGGACGAACGCTTTACCGGGCGTGCGATCAAGAACATCACCGACGCGGTAAAGGTCCGCGCGATGGACGTGGAACTGCCCGACGCGTGGTTCGAAACGCCGGACGCCTTCATGCACAAATCCTACGACGACAAGCTGGCCATGGTGTCCGAGATGCGCGTGCCGATCACTACTGAAATGGTGCTGCAAGAGGTCAACCGCTACGCCGATTCCGAATTCCGCTACGCCGATAAATCCGACGAGGTCGCCATCGAAAATACCGTCCGCGACATGCAGCGGATGGAGGTCGCCAAGCGCCGCTATCTGGAAGGCAAGAGTTGAACCTGGTCCTGCCTCTAGTCGGTCTTGCTGTCGTGGCCTGGCTGGTGCCGTGGATGCTGGGCAAGCTGCTGCCCGAAGGAGTCATCTGGCTGCTGGTGAACGGAGTGCTGTCGGCGCTGCTGCTGGCCGTTGTCGCTGCCGCCGGTTTCGTCTGGCTGTATGGTGAGGCAGGCGGTGTCGTGTGGCGGGAAGCGCCTTGGCACTTCGTGCTGCTGTCGGCAAAGGCGGGGATCGTCTGGGGGCCGGTGATGGTGCTGTCGTTGAGTGCTTTGCCGAAGCGGTGGAAGGAGGTGGTTTGGTGAATTGGGTGGAGGTTACGGAAATCGGCAGAAATCTGGTTTTGACCTTGGCCGCGCTCTTTGGTGCCTACACCGCATACCGAGGCGTAAGATCATGGCGAGATGAGAAAAATTGGATGCGAAATACCGAACTAGCCGAATCGCTGCTCATTCTACTTTATGAGAGAAATGATGCTGTACAGCACATTAGATATCACCCGGTATTGTATACGCTAGCGAAAAAAGATGATTTTGACGAACCCATAAAGGGTGAGCAAAAGCAAGAATATTTCGGTGTTCGCAAGTACTACAGCGATCGCATTGATCGCTTAGAGAACGTCAAAAGCAGAATGTATCCTTTGGAAATCCGCGCCAGCGTCCAATGGGGCCGTGACTGCCTAAAGTCACTGGAGACTTTAAGGTGCTTAGAAGGACAACTCCTCAGCGAAATTGACAATTTTCTCGAATCAAAACAACCAAATGCTGACGGACCTGACAGTCATAAAAATAGGGACATTCACCCAGATACGCTTTCAACGATACAATCCCATCCCTTAAGGGACGCTTTTCGGGATAGTTATCATGAATCACTGAAATTGATTGAGGAAGAGCTACGGTCGATTTTGAAGCGTTATACGAAATGAAACGCCTCATCCAACACGGCCTGATGTTTGCCAACCTCTTCGAGGTCTCGTCCCCCGCGCTCATTGAACGCTACAACCGCGCGCTTGATCACCTCACGGGCAAGCGCACGAAACTCGACAACTTCCACATCGACCTCAGCGGTTTCTCCCCCGAAGTCGGCGACGAGTTGGGCGACATGGACTACCTCAACCCCGGCGGCTGCAACCGGCAGATCATTCTGTTGTCCACGCAGCAGAAGGACGCGCCATTGCTGGAGATGAAGTTCTCCACGACCCAGAACATCATCCGCGATTTCATCGCCGCGAACGAGGCGCAATTGTTCACCCTGACCGCCCGCGACGCAGTGGCAGGGGAGTTGCAGAATTCAGTCTTTTCGGTGCCGGAACCACAAAGCCTGCTCGACATCCGCTCGGTCACGGTCGAGGCGGATACGACCACCGGCATCGTGCGCGACGCCGCCAAGCTGGACAAACTGATCGCACGGTTCCGGGACGAGCCGGATGCGTGGTGGGACGACGTGCTGGTCGCGCAGATGATCGGGCTGGCGCGCACCACCGGCGACGTGACCCGCGCGCCTGTCACGTTCGAAACGCCCAGTTTCCGGCAGGACGATTTCTGGACAGCGCATCACGGCGGGCTCTACGTCTTTCGATCGGTCGGCAGCCCCGCCGTACTGGCCAACGTGCCGTTCGAGGCCAGCGGGATTGACGTCCACGACCTTGCCAATCGCAACGGGGTCGCAAATTTCCTGCAGGTGAATGGCCTGACCCAGCCCATCGTCGAGGGACGGGGCGAAGCGGCGGCGGGCATCCTGCGCGAGAAGATGGAACACCTGGCCATCGACGCGCTGGGCCGTGCCGGTCAGTTGCCCGAGGCAATCGACGACAGGTCGTTGCGCCGCGCGATGCAGGCCAGAGGGGCCGGACTGCCGCCGTCTGTTCATGCCCTGGGCGCGATGCTGGCCTGGGCTGAAGGGCGTGGCGACTGGCCCCGGATCGACAGCGCGAACCCTGCGTATTTCCATACGTTGCGCGCCGCCCCTGGCCCGCTGCGCGACCTGACCAATATGTTGCTGGCGGAATTGGCACCGCAGGATTTCCGGCAGCTGCATATTTGCCACAAGCCGCTGTTCTATGATCTCTATCGCGCCAGCCCCGAGCCATTGAAGGCATGGGTCGCCGAACGGCTGACAAAGGATTATGCTGCCGACCGGGCAGGGGTGTGGAAGCATTTATATGCGTCTGACGTCGCAGCGCCTATGCCGCAGGTTGTGTTGACGAAGGCCGTGCGGGCCAAGGGACCATGGGGATAGAATGTTCGGACTTCTGAGACTGGCCGTCGTGCTGCTGATCGTTCTGACGATCGTCTATTGGGCGCTGGTCTTCTATTTCCGCGCCGGCGAACGTGATCGTCTGGAAGCGGAGTGGGTCGCGAAACAACCGCCCCTGCCGCAGCATACCTACGTCGAAAACGGCATCCGCGATTATCGGCGAAGCCTTCGGCGCAAGTTGCTCTGGGGGGTGTATATCGTGCCAATCGGGGCCATCTTGCTGTTGATCTATCTTGTTAACTACGCCTGAGGGACCGCGCGATGACCTATGTGAAATGGATCTTTCTTCTGATGGTCGTAGCCGTCGTCGGGGGCTTCCTGCACTACACCCTGCCCCAGACCGATATCGTGCGGATCGTCGGGACCGAGAACCGGCGCATCGACTTCGGCGAGAATTCGATCTTCTGGGCGACCCCTGATGTCGGCACTACGGGTCTTGCGACCCGCGACGTGCGTTTCATCGAAGCGGTAAAGCCTTCGGGTCGCGCATCTGTCTATCGCAACGAAGATACCGGCTGGGGCTGGCCGCCGTATTTCAAGCTGGATTCATCGAACCTTCAGGCCGAGGCGCGGGATCAGATTTCCACGTCTGGTGCCCCTCAATGGGTGGCGCTCACGCATTACGGTTGGCGGTCGGAGTTTCTGACGATCTTCCCAAACGCCGTCGGCGTGCGCCCGGTCGAAGGGCCGGACGTCACGATCATTCCGTGGTTCAACATCATCTTCCTGACACTGCTGGCGGCTTTGATCTGGGCAATCACGGTCCGTATCCTGCGGTTCCGCCGCAACCGGATAGACCCCCTTCTGGAAGATGCGGGCGAGGTCTGGGACGATGCGGGCGATGCAGTGGAGCGCCGCCGCAAGGGGTTCCGGGCATGGCTGGATACCTGGAAGGGCAAGCCGCGGGCCTGATGGCCCCTTCGGTCAATCGTCCCGCACCCCCAGCTTCATCCGCGCTTCGGGGTCGATCTTGGTTGGCGGCCAGAGCGCTACGCCCGACCTGAACGCAGCGCGGCCTATCATATGGGCGCCGACAGGCGCGGTTATGAGCAGAAAAATCACGATAGCCACTGCGCGCGCAACTGTAGGGGCATCGCCAAAGCCCGCCGCGACCGCCAGCATGATCAGACCCGACGCCAGCGTGCCAGCCTTGGTTGTCGCGTGCATGCGGATCAAAACATCCGGCAGGCGCAATACCCCCAGCCCTGCCACGAATGCGAAGAACCCGCCGAGAAGGACGCAAGCCGTCATGAACAGTTCCAGGATCATGCCCCGTCCTCGCTGTCTTCGCCCGCGCGGTGCAGGCGTTGCGCGTCCGGACGGCTGGTCCTGCGCTCGACAAAACGCGCAAGTGCTACGGTTGCAAGAAAGCCGATCAAGGCCAGAACGACTGCGACGTCCAGAAACGCCGCCACGCCGGTGTCGATGGCGAACAAACCGCTGAAAGCGACGACCAGCACCGTCATTGTATCCAGCGCGACAACCCGGTCGGGCAGGGACGGGCCTTTAATCAGCCGGATCATGGCAAGAATGACTCCGGCCATCACCATCACGAAGGCGATTTGCACGGCAGCATTCAGGATCGGCATCTGTTCGGTCAGGCTGACCGCCAGCAAGGTGTCTCCTTTCATTCCAATGCCTCCCGCACCCAGCGTTCCATACCGTTCTCGATCTGCGCCGCTATTTTGGCCGGATCGTCCGCGAACATCGCGTGGACGACGAGCGTGTTGCAATCCTCGGTCACGTCCAGCGACAGGGTACCGGGGGTCAGAGAAATCAGGTTGGTGACCAACAGAACTTCGGCCTCACCCCTGGCTTTCAAAGGGACGCAGATGATGCCGGGGCGTGCGCGATGGCGCGGTGTGAGCACATCCCAGGCAACCGAAATAGACGATACGATCAACTCGTAATGAAACAGCACCAGCAATTTAACCCAGCGATAAACCTTGGCGAAATAATTACCCGTCGTTCCAAACAATGGCTGAATGACCCAGAGCGCGCCAAAGCCCACGGCGAATCCTAACGCCAGGCCAGGCAGAGTGAACTGACCGGTCAGCGCGGCCCATGCGATGGCCAGCAGAAGGTTCAGAAGAAAGACACTCATGACGGTCCTCCCAATACGGCGGCCAGATAGGCGGTCGGGTCCAGCAATTCCGCCGCCGCGCGTGCGGCCACCTGCACGAACGGCTCGGGGAACAGGCCGATCACGATGGTCAGGCTGGCCAAGAATGCGATCGGTACAAGCAGGGTGACACGTTCGCTCAGGGGCAGCGACGACAGGCTGGGCACTGTGCCGCCGGGATGCGGGGCCCAAAAGGCGCGGCCCCAGATCTTGGTCATGGAATAGATCGTCATCAGGCCTACAGCCAGCGCGGCGAAGGCGACAAACCAGAGTTCCAGATCGAGCGACGCCTTGACCAGCACAAATTTCGCCCAGAATCCCGATAACGGCGGAAAGCCCGCCAGCGAAAATGCCGGGATCAGGAACAGAAACGCCAGAAGCGGCGCGCCTTTGTACAAGCCCCCGATCCGGTCTATGTTCGTGCCGCCCGCGATGCGGTTCGCGACGCCCGACACCAGGAACAGGTTCGCTTTCACGATGATGTGGTGGACCAGATAGAAGACCGCGCCGGTCAACGCGAGCGGCGTATACAGCGCCAGACCCAGCACCATGTAACCGATCTGACTGACGATGTGGAACGACAGGATGCGGCGGAAATCGGTCTGTGCGGCGGCCCCCAGAACGCCTGTCACCATCGTCGCCACGGCAACCCAGAGCAGCAGGCCATGGGTGAATCCGACGTCCCGCGTGAAGACCAGCGTGAACATTCGCAGCAGCGCATAGACACCGACTTTGGTCAGCAATCCCGCGAAAACGGCAGACACTGCAAAGGCCGGGGTGTGATAGGCGGCGGGTAGCCAGAAGAAGAGTGGAAAGACCGCAGCCTTCACGCCGAAGCCGACAAGAAACATCATGGCGATCACTGTGATCAACCCGGCATCGGCGGTCTGCACCGCTGTATGCAGGTCCGCCATGTTCAGCGTGCCGGTCACGCCATACAGAAGCCCGATGCCAGACAGGAACAACACCGTCGAGATCAGGTTGAGCGTCACATATTTGATGCCCGCGTCCATCTGCACCCGCTTGCCGCCCATCACCAGCAGGCCGAAGGAGGAAATCAGCATCACCTCGAACCAGACATAAAGATTGAACAGATCGCCCGTCAGAAACGCGCCCATGACGCCTGCGATAAGGGTATGGAACAGGGTGTGATAGCCGACCGCCTCCATCTCTCGCGTGACGTCGGATATGGCGTAGACACTGACGGCCAGCGCGGTGATGGCGGTGATGACTACCATGATTGCGGACAGCGTATCGGCCACCAGTGTGATGCCGAATGGTGCGGGCCAGTTGCCCATCTGTGCGGCCTGGACCCCGTTTGCCAGCACCTCGGCCAGCAGCATACCGCCTGCAACCAGCATCAGCGCCGATCCGGCGACCGAAACCCAGCGCCCCTCGGGCCCCTTGCGGAAAAAGAACGTCAGGATCGCAGTGGCGAAAGCGATCAGGATCGGCAGCGGCAGCAAAAGGTCGGTCAATGCCCGTCCTCCGGCTCGGCCAGACGCATTTCATCGGAATCGAGCGTGCCCATCGTCTGATAACCGCGATAGATCAGCACCAGCGCAAAGGCGAACAGACCGAAACCGATAACGATCGCCGTCAGGACCAACGCCTGTGGTAATGCGTTGGCAACACCTTCGGGCGGAAGTTTGGCCCCTTCGGGGATGAGGGGCGGCGATTCCGGTGTCAGGCCCCCGGATGCGAAGATCAACAGGTTCGCCGCGTTCGAGATCAGCAGAAGACCGAAGAGGAAGCGCAGCACGTTGCGCGCCAACATCAGATAGACTGCGGCAGCAACCAACGCACCGACCATCAGGGCGATCAGGAATTCCATCTCAGATTTCCTCTTCCAGCGCGAAGACAAGGGTGAGGACAGCGCCCAGCACCACAAGATAGACACCCAGATCGAAGACCAGAATGGTCGAGAGCGGCAGCCCTTTGTCACCTTCCGTCGCCCCCAGAAACAGCCATTGCCCGGTGAAGATCGCATCGCCGGGAATCAGCCCTGCCAATCCAGCCAGAAAGGCAACTGCAAGTCCCGAGACTGCAATCGTCTGCGGGTCCAGCCGGAGCGCTTCACGCGCGGCCTTACTGCCATGAGCGATGGCATAAAGGATAAAACCCGTCGCACCGATCAGCCCGCCGATGAACCCGCCGCCCGGGTCATTATGACCGCGTAGCAGCATCCAGATCGAAAACATCAGCAACAAGCCGACCAGAAGCCGTGTCGCGGCGCGAACGATAAGCGACGTCATGGGTTCGGCCTCCGCGTGCCGCGCAGCAGGGCATAAGCGCCAAGACCCGCGACCGCGATGACGGCGATCTCGCCAAAGGTGTCCAAAGCCCTGAAGTCCACAAGGATCACGTTCACGATGTTACGGCCGAAAGCTTCCGGAACGGACGTCACCTCGAAAAATTCGGTCAGGCGAAGGTCCAGTGGCACGGTCATGACCGCGAGCAAAATCACCGTCGTCATGACGCCCAGGGTGACGGCCAGCGCCAGATCCCAGCCGCGAATGGTCCGGATGTATTCGGGGTTCAGGTTCGGCAGCTTCAGCATGGCAACGGCGACAAGCACGACCTGCAGCACCTCGACCAGCAGTTGCGTGATCGCCACGTCGGGTGCGCCAAATATGATGAACACCAGGGCCACGCCGATGCCCACGACGCCGAGTGCCGCGACGGCGGTCATCCGGCTATTGGTGAAGGCCGTGAGAAGCGCACCGGCCAGAATGAAGATCAGGACCGCCCAGTGTTTGACCCGCAAATCCTCCAGTGCGGGGATTTCCGGTGTCAGATCGGCGCGCCAGATCGCAGCCCCGAGGGCGAACGCGAGCGTCATGAACGTCACGAAGATATAACGCCGTAAACGACCCGTCTGGATCAGCGCCGTCAACCCGTGTGTGCCCGCCGCGACGCCGTCCATCCCACGATTCCAGCCGGGATCGAACAGAGGGGGCACACGGGCCAATCCCACGCGCAGAAGGGGGTGGATCAGATAGATGACGAAGCCGACAGCGAAGGTTGCCAGCGACAGCAGGAAGGCGGCATTGACCTCCTTGAAAAGGTATAGATCCACCTCTGCGTCCCTGCCTAGAACGGCTGCCGTGGATGGGCGGACGAGGGGTTCAGCCCAATCCGGCATCAGGCCGAATGCCAGACCGAACAGGCCCAGAAGGATTGGCCCGACCAGCATCGGCCACGGCCCGTCATGCGGAGTTACAGGCGTTTTCGCCAGATTGCCGGTAAAGGGGCGAAACGCCACGATGCCACCCGCCGCGAACATCAGGGCCGACGCCACAAAGATGCAGCCCGTAACCCACAGCATGGCAGGCGCGCCGAGTGCGGCCTTGTAGAGGAACTCTTTGCCGACGAAGCCGAACATCGGCGGCAGGCCCGCCATGCTGAGCGCGGCCAGCACCGCCGCCAGCATCGTGAATGGCATCGCCCGACCCAAACCGCGCAGAACCGTCGCGTCCCGCGTGCCGGTGCCATGGTCGACGATCCCGATCATCAGGAACAACGCGGCCTTATAGAACGAATGAACCATCAGGAACGCCATTGCCGCCTCGATGGCGTAATCCGACCCGACCCCGATAAACATCACCAACGTCCCAAGCGCCATCAGCGTCGTATAGGCCAGCACCTGTTTGATGTCGGTTTGCCGGATCGCCAGCACGCTGGCGAAGACGGCCGTGACACCACCGAATACCACAAGCGTCCAGAACCAGATGTCTGTGCCACCCAGACTGGGGTTCAGTCGCGCCAACAGGTAAACCCCGCCTTTGACCATCGTGGCGGAATGCAGATAGGCCGATACCGGCGTTGGGGCCGACATCGCGTTCGGGAGCCAGAAATGAAATGGCACCTGTGCGGACTTGGTGAACGCTCCGGCCACGACCAGCAGAAAGATCGGCAGATAGAGGGGGTGGTCTGCCAGCGACCCTTCGATAGCCGCGATCGAGAAGCCACCGCTCGCGATGCCGATCAAAACGATGCCCGCCAGAAATGCGAGGCCGCCGATACCGGTGACCAGAAGGGCCTGTAACGCATCGCGTCGGGCTTTCGCCAGATCAGCGTCGAAGCCGATCAGCAGATAAGAGGATACCGTCGTTACTTCCCAGAAGACGAAAAGGGCCAGAAGATTGTCTGACAGAACCAGCCCCAGCATGCCCGTCATAAAGGCCAGAAGGTAGATCACGAATCGCGTGTAATGGATGTGTCCTCCCAGGTAGCTGGACGAAAAGAGCGTCACCAGTGCGCCGATGCCGGTAATCAAAAGCGCGAAAGTCAGCGACAATCCATCCAGCAGAATGCCGAGCGATACACCAAGGGACGGCACCCAGTCGATTTGCCAGACCAGCACCTCGCCCGCGGCAATTGCAGGCAGAAACTGAAGAAACCAGAGGAACAAACTCAGCGGAAGCAGGATTGATATCCAACCTGCCGGCCCGCCCAGAACGCGGCTGTTTGATCCGTGGTCTGCCATCTGAACCCTTTGCTTTGATCCGAGATAGAGGAACGCCTTGATTGTTCAACCCATAATGATAACTTAATTTCAATAGCCGCTATCTATCGAGAGCTTGATGCCCACCCTACAACAGTTTCGTTATCTGGTTGCCATCGCCGAGACTTTGCACTTCCGTCGTGCTGCTGAAAATGTGCATGTCACGCAGCCTACGCTGTCGACCCAGTTGCGGGAACTGGAAGAGAAACTCGGGGTGCAATTGGTCGAACGGTCCCGTTCCGGTGTGACCCTGACTGCCATTGGTGCCGAAGTGGCGGCTCGGGCACGCGTCGTGTTGCGCGACGTGGCTGACATCGCGGCGCTGGCCCGATCCGCAGCCGACCCGCTTGCCGGAACCGTGCGCGTTGGCGTAGTCGGGTCCCTCGGGTCGTATTTCCTGCCGCTCGTCATTCCGTCTCTCCATGCGCAGTATCCGAAGTTGAAATTCTATGTTCGCGAGGGCACGGCGGCTGATCTGCTTTCGCGGCTGAGTGAAGGCTCGCTTGACGTGCTGTTCTTTCCGACCCCGCTGGACGAAAGCAGCCTGCATATCACCCCGCTGTTTCATGAGCCGCTCCTGATCGTTTTACCAGCCGATCATCCGCTGAGTGCTACGCCGGTCGTGGATCGCACTGCCCTTCGGGGCGAGACGGTAATGACGTTGGAACCGGGGCATCGCCTGCATGACACAGTGGCCGATCTGTGCACCGAAACTGGCGCGCAACTGTCGCTGGATTACGAAGGGACATCGCTCGATACCCTGCGACAAATGGTGGCGATGGGATTGGGATTATCTGTCCTGCCCGCACTTTACGTCAGGTCCGAAGTCACGCGCGAGGCGTTGGTGACCGCCCGTCCGCTGTCCGACCCGGCACCGGGCAGGGACATCGGCATGGTCTGGCGGAAGGCGGCGGCGCAGGGCAATGCCTATGGAGAGCTTGCCGCAGCAATTCGCGACACACTGGCAAAAACCGCGCCCGAAGTTAGGGTCATAGAATAGGTTGATCTGGCCCTATCGGCGGACGGTCCGGAATGGCAAGCCACGTGGATGCAACTTCTCGCATTGACCCTGCCAGACCTGATTGTCCTGATAGTCATCGCCTTCGCGGCCGGGGTCGTGCGCGGCTTTTCCGGTTTCGCTTTGTCAGCTTTGGTGATGGCGTCTGCGGTGCTGATCTTGCCACCAAGGGAATTGATCCCGGTCTGCTGGGTTCTTGAAATGACGGCTTCGCTTATGATGGTGCGTGGGGGAATTGCCGAGGCGGACAAGCGCATTGCACTGGGTCTTGCCGTGTCGTCGGCACTGGGTGTTCCGCTTGGCCTCTACCTTACGACGACATTGCCGGTCGATCAGACCCGGATGCTGGCCCTGGTGGTTCTGATTGCACTGGCGGCATTGCAACTGGCCCGCGTGAGGTTGCCGTTTCTGGCCAGCAATTTCGGGTTGTATGCATCCGGCCTGGTCGCAGGCGTCGTCACTGGCATTGCTTCGATCGGTGGCATGGTCGTGGCACTTTACGTGCTGGCTCAGGATCATCCGGCACGGGTAATGCGCGCCTCTTTGGTGCTGTTCCTGTTCGCGTCATCCTTATTTTCGCTCATGTGGTTGCTCGGATATGGTGTGATGGATGAACTGGCCCTACAACGCGGCGTAATATTGGCCATGCCTGTCGCAGGGGGCGTAGTCATCGGCAAGGTGCTGTTCCGGCCTTCGCTCGAGCGGTTCTACAAGCCCTTCGCGCTGTGCCTGTTGCTGAGTTTGGCTATGCTCAGCCTGATCCGGTCTGTCCTGAATTGATCGGGCATCCTCCGGCGGAAATATTGCCGGAGCAAAGACAGATGATCAGGTGTCGAATGGAATCCAGATCGTCTGTGTATCGGTCGCGGCATTCAGGAACGGTCGCGCCTCGGCCGAGCTCCAGTCGCGCGACCGGCCGTAATTCACCCACGTGCGCTTCAGATCGTGTGCCGCCTCGCGCTCGATGGTGGCGGAGATGTCGGCGGAGGAAAAGCTCCAAACCGCATCAATATCCATATGGCCCGCAACATCCGGAGCGAGGTCGATATGCGAACCGGTCAGAATATTAACGACACCTCCCGGAATATCGGACGTATCAATGACCTGATACAGGTCAGTCGCCGTCAGAGGTGCAGTTTCAGGGGCGATCAGGATAAGGCGATTGCCCGTCGCCAAAGTCGCGCCGATGATCTGCGCCAGCGCGATCAACGGGCTGTCTTCGGCGGCGAACGCACCGATATTCCCTTGCGGAGTGTTCAGCGCAAGCGCCATGCCACTGGTCGGCACACCCAGCGTTCGACCATCGTGCTTATCGGCCCAGGCAGCCCAACGGAACAAGTGGCGAACGGCTTGGTCCGTCTCGCCTTTTCCGCCGGTTTGCGCGCTCAGCCGGGCGTCGAATTCATCTGCGCGGGCAGACAGGTTCTCAGCCAGAAAATACAGGATTTGCGCGCGCATGTGACCTGTCGACCGACTCCATCCCTTGGCGGAGTTTGCGGCTTCGACAGCATTGCGAAGGTCTTTTCGATTGGCGATGCCAACTTCGCCGACGATGCCCTTCGGTCCGATCACGGAACGAGAATAGCCGCCATCGGGGCGTGCCTGTTTGCCGCCGATATACATTTTTGGGGTCCGGTCTATACCGGCTCTCACATTTTGCGAGGTTTCGAACGTCTTGGGCACAGCCAGCTTCGATCCCATCGCTGGACGCAGATAGGCCTGCAAGCCGACGATGCCGCCTTCGCGCCCGAAGCCCGACTCCTTCATGCCGCCGAAGGGTGCAGCGGCGTCGAGCATGTTCGCGCCATTGACCCAGATGACGCCCGCGCGGATCTTCGGCGCAGTGTCCAGCGCCACATCGATGTCCTGCGACCACACCGATGCCGCCAGACCGTAGCGCGTATCGTTGGCCAGTTGCACCGCCTCGGCAGGGGTGCGGAAAGTGGTCATGGCGAGGACGGGCCCAAACACTTCCTCCTGCATCAGGGGGTCTGCGCCGTGCAGGTCGGTCACGAGGGTCGGGGGCAGATAGCAGCCATCGGGGCAACTGCCCTGCGTGACCTTGCCGGATGTGCGCGCCAGCATCGCCTCGACATTCGCCTTATGATCGGGATGGACCATCGCGCCCATGTCAACGGACTTATCCAGCGGGTTGCCGACGCGGATGCGGTCCATTCGGTGTTTCAGACGGCTGGTGAAATCGTCCGCGATGCCTTCCTGAACCAGCAAACGCGCCCCGGCACAGCAGACCTGCCCCCCGTTGAACCAGATCGCGTCGACCAGACCCTCTATGGCCGAGTCGATATCGGCATCTTCGAATACCACGTAGGGGGATTTACCGCCCAGCTCCAGCGTCAGGCCAATACCGCGTCCTGCGGTCTCGTGGCGCAGGATGCGGCCCACGTCCGTTGAGCCGGTGAAGGCCAACTTGTCGATATCGGCAGCAACCAACGCGGCCCCGGTTTCGCCGTTTCCAGTTACGATGTTGACGACCCCGGGCGGAACCCCGGCGGCGTCACATATATCGGCGAAGGCCAATGCAGTCAGCGGAGTCCATTCGGCGGGCTTCAGAACGACGGTGTTGCCCATGGCGAGCGCGGGCGCGATTTTCCACGACAGCATCAGCAGGGGGAAGTTCCACGGCACGATCTGGCCGCAGACGCCCCATGGCTCGGCATCGGGTGTGATTTCGGAACGCAATTCGGCGTGGCCTGCGTGATGATAGAAGTGGCGCACCGCCAGTGCTACGTCGATGTCACGTGCCTCGCGGATTGGCTTGCCGGTATCGAGGGTTTCCAAGACGGCGAACAGGCGGGCATTCTTCTGGAGGCCACGCGCAATGGCATAGAGAACCTTGGCCCGGTCGTGATCGGATGTTGCGGCCCAGCCCTTCGCGGCTTTGCGTGCTGCCTTGACGGCTGCTGCGACGTCAGCCTCGGTCCCTTGGGTAATTTCAGCAAGATGTGCGCCGGTTGCGGGGCTGGTGGTGGCGAAGGTATTGCCGGAGGCCTGACGTTTGCCGCCAATGTAATGTCCGAAAACGCTGTCATGCGCGTTTAGCCAGGCGTCCGCCTCCGCCCGTGCTTCGGGTGCTGTGCCCCAGTCCATCGTCTCGAAAATTTCGGCCACAGTCATTTAGTGCCTTCTTTGCTCTTCAAATATTCCGGGGGCGGGTGCAGCGCCCCGCCGCTATCCGATTGCGTGACGATGGCTGGACGAATAGCGCCCTGTTACATGATGTTCCAACTGCCGTTCGATATCGCCCAGCAGGGACGACGCGCCGAACCGGAACAGGTCCGGGCGCAGCCAGCGATCGCCCAGTTCTTCCTTCAGAAGCGCCAGATAAGTGATCGCGTCCTTGGCCTTGGAGACCCCGCCCGCAGGTTTGTAGCCGACCTTGAAACCAGCCGCAGCATCATAGGCGCGGATTGCACGCATCATGGTGAGAGAGACGGGCAGGGTCGCGTTCACCGCTTCCTTGCCGGTCGAGGTTTTGATGAAGTCCGACCCGGCCATCATCGTGACCATGCTGGCCTTCATTACATTTTTCAACGTACCAAGCTCGCCGGTGGCAAGGATAGCCTTCATATGGGCATCGCGGCAGGCCGCGCGCATCTGCGCCGTTTCGTCATAGAGCGCCGCCCAGTCGCCAGCCAGAACATGGCGGCGGGAAATGACGATATCGATTTCGGTGGCACCGGCAGCGACAGACTCCTCGATCTCGCGCAGGCGCAGGTGAAACGGCGAAAGGCCCGCCGGAAACCCGGTAGAGACGGCAGCGACGGGAATACGACCAGCAACGGCCTCGACCGCCACGGGGACCATGTCGTGATACACGCAGACCGCCCCGGTGGTCAGATCGGGCAGGCCTATCGCCTCCAGCAGATCAGCGCGGACCGGTGACAGGGCCTTGGCGCAGAGGCGACGAACCCGGCCCGGCGTGTCATCGCCCGACAGTGTCGTCAGGTCGATCATCGACACGGCGCGGGCCAGCCAGGCGGCCTGATGGTCTTTCTTGACGGACCGGCGCGCCGGGATCGTTGCAGCACGACGCAGTGTTGCGGGCGTGTTGACGCGCACCGCTTCAACCACGGCAGGGTCGAATGGCATACCGGCATTTCGGGGCAGGTCGGATGCGGTCACACAGACGGTCCGGAATGGTTGAATTTACCTGAAAAGCGTTGCACGGGGTCTGGCCAAGTGCAACCATGACCCCGCGACGCCTGGGGCCCGCGATGCTTGGGTCCGACACGGATACTCAAGCCGACTTGCAAGAGGTTGCGACGCTTTTATGGCCCCCACCGGCATTTCTTCGGCCCTGTTCCAGCCCGGTTCGATCGGCTGGACCAAGGCGTTGGTCCTAAACTTGACGGGCAGCCCGATCCATACGCTGACTGCACCGGGAGGGCGCGGGCGCAAGTCCGTTCGCGCGCTTCTGGAAGATGGACGCAGCGTGATCGTGACGCGGCGTGAAACACCCGCCCGCAGCGAAACAGAAGCCGCGCTATTGCAGGTTCTGTCGAGTGAGGGTGCCCCGGTGCCCGCGGTGATCGGATTCCGTGACGGCCTGCTGGTGCAGCAAGACGTGGGCCGGAGACGGTTGTCATTCGCGATGGCCTCTGCGGATGCGGACCAGAAGGCCGCGCTGGCCCGTGCGGCGCTGACCAGTCTGCAGGCCTGCCGCGCTGCGATGGACCGGCGGCCCGACATATTGTCTAAGCTACCCGGTCTGGGGACGCGTCCCGGCTGGGCCGAGGATTTCGTGTCTCAGCCATTCTTCCTGTCAGGCGATCTCGGCATCGCCATGCCGGATGTCGATGCAAACGCGCTCGCCATGTCGCTGGCGCATGACCCGCTGGTATTTACCCGATGGGATGCGCGACTGGCCAATGCCGCAGTGCAGCCGGACGGATCTGTGACGTGGTTCGATTGGGACCTGTTTGGTCGGCGCGCCGGGGTCGAGGATCTGGGCTGGGCCATCGCCGATGAATACTGGCGACTGAACCCGGCGACCACGACCGCTCTTCTATCAGAGGTCATGCCCGATGCCGACGCACGCGGGCTGGCGTTGCGTATGGCGGTTCTGGTCGCAGCGAACCGGCTGAAACGGATCACGGCGCGGATCGACGCCGATGGTTGGGCGGATGCCGACGACGCGCTGCGGCTGGACCGGATCGGTGCGGTGCCAGAAGTTGTGCGCGATCTGTGCGCGCGGATGCCCCAGATCGCGGCCAGCGATCCATTGACGGCGGGCTTCGAAGATTGGTTCAGAGCGGTTGGCAAGGCGTTGATTGCGCGGGCGCCGGATTAGGCTTTGCGGTCAAAGCCTCGACTCGGCGGCGCAATCAATCCGTCGAACGGATAATCTTCGAGAATTTTTCGAAAATGGCGGAGGAACCACCGATGACATGCCCGTCCTGCAGCATGGTCTGGGTGTCGCGGATCGGTTCTGCGAACCCGCCCGCCTCGCGCAGGATCAGGATGCCGGTCGCAAATTCCCAAGGCTTCATGCCGCGTTGCCAGAAGCCATCGAAACGTCCGGCGGCGACATGCGCCAGATCCAGCGAAGGGACGCCCAACTGACGCACGCCAGCGCAGACGGGAAGGAGCTGCACAAGGTCCTTGATCGCGGCGGGCAGGTATTTCTCGGCGGCGGCGGGCAGGCCGGTCGCGAAGATGCACTCGACCAGCGCAATGCGACCAGACACGCGCAGGCGGGTGCGACCGTCCAGCCAGGCACCGGTACCTTTTTCAGCCCAGAACAACTCATCCCGCAGCGGGTCATAGGTGACGGCAGAGACTACCTCGCCCTTGTGCTCCAACGCGATGGACACGGCCCAATGCGGGATGCCGTGCAGATAGTTCACTGACCCGTCCAGCGGTGTGATGATCCAGCGGCGGGTCGGGTCGGTGCCCTCTACGCTGCCGGACAAGGCCTGAAAGCCATAATTAGGGCGGGCGTTTTCCAGGTCTGCGCGCAGGATATCTTCCGATTTGGCGACAGCCTTGTTGGTGAAATCGCGCGGACCATTGGCCGAGACCTGCAGGGCCTCGACTTCGCCGAAATCCTTCAGCAGGGCGCGCCCGGCCTTGCGGGCCGTCTTGATCATCACGTTGAGGTTGGCACTGCCTTGCATCGGGTCGCTCCGTTCGGTCAGGGGCGGCATCTAGCCGAGGAAGGCGCGGGGGACCAGCCCCCGATCACGCCGTTCCGTTCGCGGGAAGAAACCCGTCATTAACCCGCCGTTTACTATTCTTCACCTACAGTCCCGGAGAGATGTGAAGAGGCGGGCTGATGACGAATCCACGGTCTTTCGACCTGACGCGACTGACAGACTGGCTGCCAGACCGGGTGAGGGGGCGTCGGCCGGAAATTCCGACCTACCCCGAAGCCTCCACTTGTCGGACGTCTGGTTTCAATGAGGCTGCACAGCGGGGGCTTGCCGATCTGGAGGCGCGCCTGCCGCCGCGTGACGTGCCGACCCAACCCGTCCACTCGCCAAGCTGGCGTCAGACTGATCGGCTCTCTCCATCGGAAAGCGCGGGCGGCGGGCTGGTGCGGCATTCCGATGGGTCGACGCGCCCACATTATTGGGGGCATCGTGAACGCCTGCGCATCCGCTTCCTGTCCGGCGGGCACAAGTCGATGCCGGAATACGAGCTCTTGGAACTGATGCTGTTCAATGCGATTCCACGCATCGACGTGAAACCACTGGCCAAGCGCCTGCTGGCCGCCTTCGGGGACCTGAACGGAGTCGTCGCCGCGTCCGAGCGTAACCTCCTCCGCGTCGATGGGGCGACCGACAAGGTCTACCTGCAACTTCGGATCGCCGAGGCCTTTGCGCATCGGATGGGGCAGGCGAAGATACTCAACAAGGAAGTTTTGTCGTCGTGGACGGACGTGGTGGGATACTGCCGCACGACGATGGCGCACCGCGATACCGAACAGTTCCGCATCCTGTTTCTGGATCGCAAAAACCGTGTGATCGCCGACGAGGAGCAGGGCGAGGGGACCATCGATCATGTGCCGGTCTATCCGCGCGAAGTGACGCGCCGGGCGCTGGAATTGAACGCCAGCGCGCTGATCCTCGTCCATAATCATCCGTCCGGCGACCCGACGCCCAGTAACGCAGACATCGAGATGACGCGCAAAATCGTCGCCGCCTGCGCTGCGCTGGAGATCGTGATCCATGACCACATGATCATCGGCAAGGATCAGGAAGTTTCGTTCCGCACGCTGGGCCTGATCGAGGACTAATCGGAAGTGCCTTTAGGGCTGCAGTTCTCGGCGACCGCATAAAGGGGTCAGAAGGTTTGCGGGACTGTCGCGCGCATCATGACTTCGTTCACCTCGGCCTTGAAATGGAATTTCGATGAAACCCTCGGTTCGGATGGTCGCGGGTCGGGCATTTACCTTGTCGAACCATGCCTGCATGTTCGGATAGCTGGACAGACCGTCATCCGCCTGAATTGCAAAGCCCGCCGCGCTGACCCGGCTGTCCGATTTTACGGTTTGATTGGGCACTGTCGATGCCGTCGGGAGGGGGCATCCACGCCATCAACAGAGCCATAAGGCTCTGTTGTTTGAATTTACATTTCTCACTCACGAAACGCCCGATTGAAGTAATCCGCCAAGGGCTTCACAAGATAGCCCAACGGCGTCCGATCTTCCGTTCTCAAATAAGCCTCCACCGGCATCCCGGGCAACAGCACCAGACCTCCCAGCCGCGCGATCTCTCCCTCGTCGGGAAGCACCTCCGCCTGATAGTACGTTGCTCCGGTCGCCTGATTGGTAAACGCATCGGGCGACACGCGGATGACAGTCCCGAACAGTTCCGGCGTGGTGCGGGCATCGAAGGTCGGCAGGCGCAATGTCACTGGCTGACCGGGATAGACCTGGTCGATGTGGATCGGATCGACCTCGGTCTGGATCACCAGTGGTCGATCCTGTGGGACGAGATAGAGGATCGGATCGGCGGGCCGGATCACCGAGCGGCGGGCAAAGACCTGGAGGTCGTAGACGATACCGTCCACGGGGGCCGTCACATCAAGCCGGCTCATCCGCTTGATCGTGGCACGATACTCTCCCGACAGTTCGAGTTGCCGTGCCTGAAGGTCGCGAAGCTCGGCGATGGCTGTCTCATGGGCTCTGGCCCGGAGCTTGATGATCTCAAGGCCAATCCCGATCCGTCGTCCTTCCAACTCCGCGATGGAAGCCTCGAACTCTCCGACCGTGCCCATTAGCGAGGCTTCGTCCCGGCGCAGTGTGAGGACACGCTGGGCTTGGGTCAGACCGCGATCCAGCAAACTTTCCTGTGCTTCCAGCTCTTCTCGGATCAGCTCAAGCTGTGACTTCAGCGCAAGGGCTTGCGCTTCGATCCCGTCGATCTGGCTGTCGATCTGATCGGATTGCTGGTTCAGCTGCTCCGTCTCCCGTGCGACGAAAGCCGCCCGGGCTTCGAACATATTGCGCTGGCCCTGGACGACCTCGCCGATTTCGGGGGTAAGACTGGCTGCCTCAAGGAGATCGGACGGAAAGTCGATCTCGGCCTTGTCATCCCGCTCCGCGACCAACCGGGCCGTTCGCGCGGCCAACTCGTGAAGCTGGCTGCCGAGGATATCTGCACTGGAGAGCAGGTCTTCCGGATCGAGGCGGATCAAGGTATCCCCCTCAGCGACCCTGTCTCCTTCGGCGACTAGGATTTCCATCACCACTCCACCATCCGGATGCTGCACAACCTGACGATTGCTTTCGACCGCAACCCGGCCGGTGGAGATTATGGCCCCCGAGATGTTCGCAAGAACGGCCCAGGATCCGAAGCCACCGAACAGGATCAGCATCCCCAGAATGCAGAGTGTCGTGTACCATCGGGCGGACCATGCCTGACCTGCCCGGGCCTCGGGCGGATCAGGCCGGACTGGTGGAACCGTAGACAAATTTGCCGTGGTCCGTGTCACGAAACGGTCCCCGAAACGGTCTGCCCTGCAAGCGCCCCATGATTTTTGACCATCTTGGACAGAACTTCCTGCGTTGGTCCGAAGGCCTGCCGCACGCCCTGGTCCAGCATCAGCAGCAGTTCGCATTCCTGGATCGCCCCAGGCCGGTGGGCGATGATGACCACGGATCGGCCCGTATCCTTCATACCTTTGATGGCACGGTTCAGTGCGATTGTGCCGTCATTGTCGAGGTTCGAGTTCGGCTCATCCAACACAAGGATCACCGGATCGCCGTATATTGCCCGCGCCAGGCCGATCCGCTGGACCTGTCCGCCTGACAGCCGTCCTCCGACTGCCGAGACTGGGGTATCGTAACCCTTGGGCTGTTGCAGGATCATCTCATGCGCTGCGGCCTGTTTGGCGGCTTCCACCACCTTTGCCGAGGCCGGCGCAGGATCAAGGCGGGCGATGTTTTCGGCAATCGTTCCGTCGAATAGAGTGACGCTTTGCGGCAGGTAGCCGATGTACCGGCCCAATGTGTCCGGATCGTATTGATCGAGCGTCGCGCTATCGAGTCGCATCTTGCCGCCAATCGGGGTCCAGACGCCTGTGATAGCCTTGGCCAGCGAAGTCTTTCCCGCCCCGGACGGGCCGATCACCCCCATCGCCTGACCCGGTTTGAGCACGAAGGAAATGCTGCGCAGGCTTGCCTGTGTGGCTCCGGGCGGCACAACGCTGATGTTTTCCGCGACCAGAAGCGCCTTGGGGTGCGGCAAGCTGATCCTTGTCTCCTCCGGCGGCACTTGATCCAGCAGTTCAATGACCGACGCTTTGCCGCGCCGCGCGGCCTGCACCAGCTGCCACTGTCCGATCAGCATCTCGATCGGTGCCAGCGCCCGGCCAAACAGGATGGAACCTGCGATCATGGCGCCCGCCGTCATCTCGTTCTGCAAAACCAGATAGGCCCCGAGACCCAGCATGGCCGATTGCAGAAACAACCGCAGAGTTCGCGTCGTGACGGTGAACAGGCCGGACCAGTCGGAAAACAGAACTGACTGTTCGAGCGAAGCACCGCGCGCCGTCCGCCAGCGCTGGAACGCCGCGCCGCGCATGCCCAGCGATTGCACCAGCTCCGCCTCGGAGGACAGTTGCTGCGCTGTTAACTCGGCGCGCGCGGTCGCCTGATTGGCCTGCGCCATCGGACCGGACGTCAGCCATTGATTGACAACGGCGATTGCCATCAGGACGGCCCCGCCACTTATCGCCAGGATACCCAGCCACGGATGGAACAGAAAGATCGCGGCCAGGAAGAACGGGGTCCAGGGCGCGTCGAATAGCGCCAGGAAGACCGGCGAGGCCATCAGCCTCTGCACGGCTTCAAGGTCGCGCAGCGGATTGCGCGCGCCCGAACCGCCCGGCGTGGCGGCCGCGCGGCGCAGATGCGCCTGAAACACCCGACCATCCAGCAGATCCTGAAACCGGGCCCCGGCCCGCGTCGTGATACGCCCGCGCGCATAATCTAGGATGCCCATCATCAGGAACAGGAACGTCACCAGAACCGACAACGCCAGCAACGTCTCCTCCGATCGCGACCCCAGCACCCGGTCGTAGACCTGCAGCATATACAGCGGACCGGTCAGCATGAGCGCGTTCACGACTATCGAGACAACAAACACCATCATCAGAAGGTGCGTGCTCTTGCTGCGGACATCCCCGACTTCCTGCGCGCCGGACTTGAAATGGGTGGAAGAGCGGTTGGTCATCTGCCGAGCATCGTTACGGTTTGCATCGGACGACGCAATGCGGAATGTCGGTACGATAACATCTGCGGCGCGCTGGGCACACCCCGACTTGCGCCGCCGATTGCTGGAGTTCACCAAACAAGAGTTCTTCTTCCCTTTAACTGTCGATCTTAGAAAAACTGTTTTCCAGGGCCGCGAAAAGGAAGAACGTCTACCATGCAACTCTTATTCACAGATGGAGTGCCGGGTCTGTGAACCGATGTCTTGTAGGATCGTTGATCTGGTTCAGCGCGTTGATGTGACATTCGGCCACTCCCATAGTGTCGCATGGCGAGGAGCGTTTCATACCAGGCTATTACTGTCAGGCAGTTGTCTTTCCATGGTCTGCCGGGCTTGCGGGCCGGGATGGACTGCACGGTGTTACATTCAATCATGGCGACGCGGCTGCCGCGTCCCATGTTCACCGAGCTTTCATTGACTGACAGGGTTGCCGGAAGCCGTGTGTTGACGAAGAGCGGAAGCCTTCAGGGCCACCTGCATCCGGTTTTTCGCTCCGAAATGCTTCATCAACTCGCGGACGTAGACCTTAATGGTCGCTTCCGTCAGGTCGAGGTGGCGTGCGATTTCCTTGTTAGTCTCGCCTTTGATGAGAAATTCCAGCACTTCGATATGACGTTTCTTTGTAGGAGCATCATCCTGCCTTGGCTCATACGCCCCGTCGGCGCATCTTGAAGAGGCAGCATGCCGGTCGGGTGATGCAGTCCAGCGGGGTGCGGGAGGGACAGTTTGCGACCGCTCGGGCGACGCTGCCTGCGGTGTTTGATGACTGCCAATGTGACTGACAACGACAGAAGGCGAGCGCGTCTTAACCGACGTCTCCGCGTTCGTTACAGAGTGCGGATGATAGGTTCCGCCGTCGAGAATGAACTGGATGGCTGCAAGAGCGATATGTGCCGGCATCTTGGTCGGGATGAAGCCATGCAATCCGCAATCGATCGCAGCGGCAATTTCGAGATTGTCGTGGATATCAGAAAAAACGATGTGCGGACAGGCCGCAAAAAGGTCGCGGAGCCGAGCAATGGTCTGAGTAACGCGTTGGTCGCGAAGGGATAGCCCTCCGATGGAATAGAAACATGCCAAGGGCACGTGATCAGGAAGATCGGCAAGCTTATCGGGATCATGGACCACGTGGATATCGGCGTCTATCCGCCTCGCCCAGGGCGCAAGAATGGCGGCAAAGGCAGCCGCACGAAACTCACACGTATCGACAATAATAAATGCATCGGAAACCATGATATACCCCACCCCAAAAGTCATTGTCCGGCGCGAACTTGAGAAAAATTCTCATGTCCAGCGTTATTCAAAGGTTTAATAAAATTAACCAAATCTTAACATAAAGTTGCAGGCATGTCACAGATTTTTCCTGCCAACTTTACTGTTAACGTTTTCAGGAGCTTAGGTTGCAGCAAACCTGTAAATATTCAACTGGTTGCATGTATAGGCTAGGCGTCAAGTGGCTTGGTAACCATGGCGTTACCAAGGGGGGGCAGCCTTCCAGACCGGCTCGTCTTCAGGATGAAGTGATTATCACAAGTAAGAATCACCTCCCGTATAGCGAATCGTTCTCTCCGAGAAACAGATGGTAGTCATACGCCAGCAAGGCCTTGTAGGCGGCGTAGAAAGCGACAACCGCTGCGACGAGTGAACTTACAAGGAAAGCGTAGGCGGAAATTCCGATTGTCGCATATAGCGTCAGGCTAAGACCAAGATTGAGCAGCAGGAACCCGCCCTGGATTATGGCGAAGTGACGGGTACGATTGGCGACAAGAAGCAGCGACGCGCAGAGAAACATTAACGAGTGGAAGAACACGCCGATCAGGCCCACGCGCATCATCAGAAACTGTCCGAAGCTGAAATCGAATGATTTTGCCAGCAGGGGTGACATCAATATCAGGCCTATGGTGATTGCGGCTTGTACCAAGGCGATGTTGAACAGGCCGGACCAGGCAACCCGTGCAAGGCCATCGATACGGTTGCGGAGGACCGCATGGGTCGCGCGCGACTCGAGGACGGTTTTGAAACGCTCAATCACGGCGACAAGATCGCCATGGTGAAAGACAAGTAACGCAGCGTAGGTGGGGATAACCGAGAGGTGCGACAGAAACATGACGCTGTCATAGGCACTGTAGTGAAGGAAGCCTGCAGTTGACCGGACGCCATCGGGACCGAACCAGAATACCCATTTGTCGATCCAGACGCCGCAGATCGCGAGAAAGACGCCTATGCACAGGATGGCGTTTGCGCGCAATTCTCGCAGAAGCTGACGGAAGGTATCCGCAAATCTATCGTAGCGACAGGGGAACATCTGCTGGATGTGTCGGATGGACAGGGCGGCGCAGAACGAAATTCCCGCAGCGAGACACCAGATGAGGACCTCGGTGGTCGGGGCATAAATCGCGGCCAGAAGCGCGCAGCCGACCGAAAGCGCCATGCCACAGGTAAAGGCTGCAATAAGGAAGCCGTAAGATTTTACGGCGGCCAGGACGGCGAAACTGGTCCATAGCAACGCGGCCGAGACGGTCAGGAAGACAAATCCGGTCGCGACGCCGACCGGGCCGATTCCGAGAAGCAGGATTACGGCAATGGCGACGATCTGCGCCACGATGCCGGAAAGTGCGGCAGAAGACAGGAAAAGCTCTGCGATGGTGGCGTGCTCGCCGGCTTCGACCGCAGCAGAGATGCTACGCGCCGTGACCGCGCCGATAGGTCCGGCAGCCAGCGGAGCGATACTGAAGGCATATACAAAGGTGAGCCGGAGATCCTCGACGGCGGCAAGCCCCATGATCGGTGTCATTGTGACGGAAATGATGGCCAGCGCGATGACGGAGACCAGCCAGGGCCCGGCAGCGACAATAATGGCAGCACCAAATCGACAAATACCGGCCAGAAGCGGATCGGCCATCAGCCACTCTGCATCGCGGGCAACGGCGCGAAGGCGATCATGTATTCGGCGGGAATGCGACATCAGGCGACAAGCTCCTGATAGAGCGCAGCATAGCGTCCGGCCGATATCTCCGAAGTGAAGTACATCTCGACACGTTTGCGAAGCGTTTCGCCACAGGCGGCACGAAGGGCCGGATCGGCCATAAGTTCGACGATGGCCTGGCCGATGGCATCGGCGTCCATCGGGGGGGCGATACGGCCGCCAAGTCCCAGATTGGGATGCTCGTCTGGCGCCCCTTCGATGATTTCGCGGCAGGACCCGACATCCGTGGCCACGCAGGGAATTTTCGCGGCACCGGCTTCGAGCAGGACAAGCGGCTGGGCTTCGCTGATACTTGTCAGGACGAGAACATCGATCTGAGGCAGAAAGTCGACAATGTTGACCTTGCCCGTGAAGCTTACAGTCTCGCTCAGCCCCAGTTCGGCCACCCGACGCCTGCAAAGGGCATGATAATCCTCGTCCTCGTCAGTCGGCCCGATGATAAGAACATGGACGTCGGGGATGGCGCGGCGGACAATCGCTGCGGAAGCGATGTAGGCTTCGATGTCCTTGATCGGAACGACGCGCCCGATCAGTGCGACGGTTGGGCGCCGACCGGATCGTTGCGGCCGGATCGCGTCGAATTTCTCGAGATCGATGCCGTTCGGGATGACCCGAAGCTTCGCTTCGGCGGCACCAAGTGTGCGCTGGAACGATTGATTGGCCCCATAGAGCGTCGTGATCCTGAGACAGCCGTCATAGGCGATACTGGCGAATGATTCGAACGTATCGATCCAGAACCGTCGGACGTCGGTGCGCGCATCGTTGCCAGAAAGGCCACTGTCGATCGTGTCGGCGATCCAGTCGGCCATGACAAGATCGATGCGGCGCTCGTTAGTGTAGATACCGTGCTCAGTAATGGCGGCGGTGCGTCCCGTAACGCGTGCAGCGCGCACGGCGTAAAGACCGGCATAGCCTGTCGAGATGGCGTGATAGGTGCGCGCAGGCGGTATGGGTGCGGTCGCTATGGAAAGAAGGCTTCCGACAAGGGTGCGCCAGGCCCAGAAGAAGTCGCCGAATGCGGCTTCGGGCGCGATGCGCCGGTAACAGTCGGTAATCGCGTACCAAGCAGCAGCCGAAGTTGTAAGGTCGCCATAGTCAGGCGGACGAGGCGCGGCGATGAACCCTAAGGGCTTTCGTCGCACCGGTTGCGAGACAAAGTCGAGAAGGTCACCGAAGGCATCAAGGTCGCCATCGCACAGCACACTGTACATAAGATCCGCAAAGCGGACTCGGTTGATCGCAGGCCCCCGCAGTCCGGGCTTTCGGACCCGAGGCGCAAGAGGGACCACCTGAAAGGAGAGTACGTTCGAAGGCAGCTCGTATTTTATCTCGCGGACCCGCTCATCTGAAACGATGGCTACCACAGCGAAGGTTGTTTCCGGCTGAGTCCGGATCAGCCAGTCGAGCCACGACGAGACCCCTCCGGAAATGAATGGATAGCAGCCCTCGACAACGATGCAGACATCGACAAAGGGCTCATCGGGGGTCATCCCAAGCCGCCGCATGCGTATCGTTTGATGCGAGGCATCGCCCGAAGCATCGACCGAGAAGGCCCAGGTCCGGAGGCGGAGGCGGAGGGAACAGAGGGCGGGGTATTTTCTTCTTTCAGCTTAGAAGCAAGAAAGAGGAGTTTCTCACGGGTCTCATTGTCAACGAACCCGGAAGCGGCGACTTCCAGAAAGGCGTTTGCGTCGAGGGCGGGGCGCGCGTGGTCCTCGCGCTCGGCTTGGTCTAGAAGATCTTTGGCCCGAGTGCCGTAAGTCCCGCGCAGCTTGGCATAGACGGCCGCCGCCTGAACGCGAAGCGCAGGTACGGGGGATGCCAGGGCAGCGGACAGGGCTGGCCGCATATCGGGATGATAACTGCGCGAAATCGCGGCGATAGCCTCCTGTTGCTGGTGAAGCGTGCCCGAGCGGAAGGTTTTCAGGAAGCTTGATACCGCATTACCGGACAATGGGTGCCGTCGGCGCTGGCAGATCTGATCAAATAGCTTGTCCGCAGCATCGTGCAGCTGCGGATCACGTGAAAACTGGTACGCCGTACGGCTGGATAAAATGCGGGCCTGCGGCAGACCAAGCCCCGGAGCGATCATCATCAGAGCGAGGCCACCGAACGGCCCGAAGAGAACGAGAATGACGAAACTGGCGACGGTTGCGGATAGGGGCCGAGGGCAGAGTAGGGCTGACAGAATACCGAACGCCAGCGCCAGACCGAGGTGAAAGGCAATGACCAGGATCATCGACAGGTCCTGACTCAGCCAAGCCTGGATTAAGAGGATATCTCCAAGCGCGGCCAACCCTACGAGGAAGCTGGAATAAATTCCCGCTCTTCGAGGTGCCATGGCGAAGATGTCAGGCATGGGCGTGCGCGGGTTCTTCACGCGGGGGCGCGAGGTAAATCATCGACGGAGCACGACTTGGCGGGGAGCGTCGAAGGCTGCTCTCGATTGCACAACAAAGGGCGGCAAGGGCAGGCTCAGCATCCTCCATGCCACGCTCTGACGGCGTGAGGGCAAGAATTGCTCCTATAGGGCGGCCAACCTGGGAGAACACCGTACGGCAGATGGCGTTATATCCGGCAGGTGCAGGTCCCTCGCCCGGAGCAAAGCGCAAGGGCTGGTCGGACGCAGAGGTCATGATAGCAGAGGTCAGAATATGAGCCGGCGTTCTGTTTGGCATTTGGATATTGTCATGGGTGGCGATGACCGGCGACAGGTTTTGATTTTTGTCGAGATGAAGCCAGACAACCGGTGTGGACAGGCAGGTGCGCGCAGCTTCGATGAATGCCATTGGGCGATGGGAAGCGTCCGCCCTTGAGAGGCGATCAAGAGCTTCCAGAATATCGGCGCCGGTAGCATCATGGGGAAGCGCGGTCTCGAAGGCACGAGTGGCCGCTGCAAGTTCGGTCCGGGCGACGAATGCATCAAGGCGGTGGATTTCTCCAGCCAGCGTAAGGTTGACGTTCCGAAGCCGCTCGGCTTCTTGGGCCAGAGCGCGCTCTCGGCCCAGTTGCTGCTGTCGATAAAGGCCGATGACAAGGGCAACAACAAGCCACTGTACCGGCTGGGTGGCGATATCGACGTAATATTCGGTGATGTCAGTCCCGACGGCGCGCGACGGCCAGTCCATCATCATGGTCGCGAGGCCAACGATCGAAAGGCCGACGAAAAGACCATGTTGGACTGCGGCAAGAAGAATGACGATCCAGAATGGGTGATAGGTGAGGCTGGAAAAATAGCCTGCGCCAAAAAACAGGGACTCGGAGGCCTTGATAGCAAGCAGCAGTACTGCACTGCCGACAAGGCCTCGCAGGAACAGGCCGGTTTCGGCACGCGGAAGTTTCAGATCTTGAGGGACGACATTATCTGCATAGGTCATCTCGTATAAGCACTCTGGATGAATACAGGCCGGTCCCGGGCCGCCGAAGCGTTGGTGAGTGCGTCTTCATCATCTTCATCCGCCGTCCGGGCCGCTACGGTGACCAAATCACCGGGTCGAACAAGGGTATCTAGATTGGCGGAGATGGTGCGGGTCTCGTTCTCGTCGGTGGGTCGGTCGATGGTGACAGCAAAACCGATCCCATCGTTCTTGAAGAGGTCCAGTTCGGCAAGCACAGTGTGGAATTCCCTGTCGACCGTGTCGGACCTGGCGGAAAGGCCGCGCAATTCGGCCGTCAGGGTCTTGATACGGTCTGCCTTGACCAGTTCTGCATCATGTTGTGCCAGTCGCAGTTCTGCCTCAAGACGAAGCAGCAGATCGTGCTTTTCGAGGAAAATGCGTTCGGCGTCCATGGCGCGCATCGCTGTGTCGTCGAGACCAGAGGCGGAAATTAACCCGTTCTGGAGCATCTCGGTCTTTTGCTCGCGGCGGGCGACATAGTAGTCCATCTGGGATTTTGCCACCTCTTGCTGTTGGCGAGCGGTCTCGATCCTTATGGTCATGTCGTTGAGCATGGCTTCGGTTCGAATCTGGCGCAGGCGTTCAGCCTCGATCTCCGCGGCGAGGGCACGACGTTCGGTGGTGACCCGATCCTCGCCCAAAAGGTCCAGCGCTATCCTGATCGCCTTGTCATCTTCGGGAAATACATCCTGATCGTTCAAAGCGGCTTCGATGCGCATGCGTTCCAGCGACAGACTAATGCGGGTCTTGCCCAGTTCCGAGCGGCGGGATTCGAGCGCAATGCGGCGGACTTCCTCCATAGGGTCACGCTCATCAATTGCACCGGCTTGGGCGAGGACTCGCTCGACGGTCAGTCCGGAGCTGTAAGTATAGGCTCCGGGTGCGCGAACAGCGCCGCGCATGAGGATCGGGGGCCGCGTGGTAAAAGCCGCGGTGATGGTATTCTGCGTACGCATGCGCTTGAACGCGGCATGTGCGACAATGGCCTCGATGCAGGACAATGTTTGCCCGGCGACATCGACCCGGCCAATGGCCGGCAGGGAAACCGCGCCGCTGTCGCCGACCTCGTAGGTACCGGAAAGGTCGAGGCGCTCAAAGACTATATCGGTTGGCGACATGCTGCCGCCGGAGGTCGTATCAGCGGCCAAGGTGGAAGTTTCAAAGATCCTCAACTGGATCCGGTCGCCAATGACTGAGGCGTCATATCTGGCCTCCGGAGTATTGCAACGATCCGGGACGATCGGTGCGGATACCCCGGTCTGCAGCGGTTTGATCTCAACCGGTTCCGGAGGCGGAAGCGACACGGCGATGGCCGTGGCGATTGTGACAGGTTCGCCTGAGCTTTCTGCAGGTGATTGAACCGCTGGCGATTGAAGCGCCGAGATGGCTGGGCGCAGGCGGAGATCGGCGCGGCGATAAAGGTCGCTTGCCTGTGTGGTTAACGCCTGAATGCCGCCATCCTGCACGGCGGGCCAGGCCCAAATACCGGTCAGCCCGGTTGTTACAATTGTCGCGCTGACGAGAAAACTACCAAATCCGCTCGACATTTCGTTTCCCCTAAAATTCTGTCTGCACTCGCGCAAACGACTCAAAAAAATATCTTTGAAGCATGGAAAAATTACGATAAATCAAATCTGTCTTCAATTGACTTTAGGGAGAGTCGACTGGGGAAACAGCCGAGTGACACTCAGCCAATAGTGAAAAAGATATTCGAAGGTTTAAAATGACTGGCCACAGGGTGAATCCGAAGGAACTCTCAGCCCGGTGGCAAGACATGTTTGCCAAAGAGCAAGCCAGTCAGCGCTTGCGAGGTCCGCGACTGCAAGACGCTTAACCCTTCGGATGACACCTTTGGGAGAGGGCCAAAATAAGTTGGGTTAATGATGATCGAAAGCATGAGGAGACCTTTGCTGGTCCATGAGAAACGGGCGTTCAGCCAACGTTACAAGGCTGCGCCCATCGCCCTTATGGCGTTACTTGTCTGGGGCGTTTCCGCAGCTGGGGTCTGGGGTTGCGAATCTTTGCCGCGAAAGACGCTGGCACTGTACGATAGCGATCGTGAAGGCGAGCCACGGGACACGCGGATTCACAGGTATGCCGAGGTGGTTCTCAATCACATGGGACAAGTGGTCGTTTACTACGATGTGGCGCAAGAGACGCCGCCCGAGGTTGATCCGGCCGAAGTGGGGCTTGTCATGTCTTGGTTTGATGAGCCTGCGGTCGGAATGCCGAATGTAGGGAAATGGCTGGCGCAAGAAGATGCTTTTTGCAATGGCGGCCCTAAAATCGTTGCGTTCGGCAATTTCGATCCCTGGACCGGACTTCAGGATGATATTTCCAATAAAGCTCTGGCTTCAATGGGAATGGAAACCGACGGTGTAATTTACCCCGTCGGTGTGTCATCTGTAGTTTCCCAAAAGAATGATGCCCTGCTGGGTTATGAAGCAGATTTCCTGATTGAACCGGGTGATTATCAAGGTGTAGCCGCATCAGCCGCCGCTCTCCCGCTCTTGCAGATTTCCTCTCCGGGCAAGGAGGTCGCTTTGGCGGTGGCAGGGCCGGCAGGTGGTTATGTCCATGCCTCTGCAGCGGTCGATACGGACGCGCGCGGTCAGGCTTTCTGGATCATTGATCCGTTCGGATTTTTCCAGCGCGTGCTGCAGGAGGATGCGGTTCCAAAGCCGGACCCCACAACATTTCAGGGTCTGCGCACATTCTTCGTCACCGTTTCCTCGGTGGGATGGCTGGATGTGATGCCGACACGGGTGTTTGGAGAGCCGGAACGACTGGCGTCCGAAGTCCTTGTGGAGCGGCTGGTCGAGCCCTTCTTCGATATTCCGATGTCGATTGCTGTCCTGGCAGGGGATCTTGTCCGCGAACCCGGTGGGAACTTTGCAGATCGGGGACGTCAGGCGGCGATGCGCGCCTTCGCGGCCGCGAATGTGCAGGGGGCCGCGCAGGGCTTCAGCGATATCCGTGACTGGAGCTTTTTCGCAGATTATGATGAGGGCCAAGAGGCCGAGATACTTGATGCGCCGGAAGTGGAGGAAGGACGGGACGCGCTGGTAACGTCAGCAGTGAAGACGCTGCGAGGTGCGTTTGCGGACACTGGGGCATCGACGTTTTCGCACACTCCGGGGGCGCCTCGAAAATATGCGACAGCACCGTTCGACCTGGGCACGGAAGTGGCAGGGGCGATCAATGAGTTGAACGCGCTTTCGCAGGGCGAACGTCCTGTGCAACTTTATGCCTGGAGTGGCAATGCCCGGCCATTCGAGGAGGCGCTTGAAGCGCAGTCGGCAACAAGTGTGCCCGCCATGGGCGGTGGTGGCGGTATCATGGATGCGGCAGGGCCGTCGCTGACGGGCCTCTGGCCGTTCTCAGCCCAAGTCGGCGATTATAACCAAGTCTATGACGCGCTCAGCGGAGACGCGTCCTATACGGGATACTGGACATCGCCACTATACGGTTTTTACGGGTTGAAAGAGACCCTTGAACAAACCGAAAATCCCCGGCGACTGAAACCCTTCCAGCTTTCTTTCGCCGCGCGGTCGACGATCTACTTTGAAACCCGGCGGGCGATCGCGTCTTACCTGGAACTGGCGCGGTCATCAGAAGTAGTGCCTATCCGTGCGTCGACCTATGCGGAAACCGTTCAGGGTTTTCTATCGGCGCGGATCATTTCCACGGCGCCCGGCACCTGGCAGATTCGTGATCGGGGTGCGCTGCAGACGGTGCGCCTGGATCAGGCCGAGAACTGGGCCCTCGATATGGGACGTAGCGAAGGCGTCATGGGCGCGCGGCGAAAGGGCGAGAGCCTTTATGTCACGCTCGATCCCGGAGTCGAGGTGCCGCTGGTCGCGCTGACGCAGGAGGGCATCCAGAGCGGCATCGTACTTGGCTCCGAAGCTCCGGCGCTGATCGAAAGCCGACTGATCATTGAAACCTGGAAGCGGGGCGACTGTGGCGTGGAACTGGAGGTTTCGGGCTTTGCTGAGGGTGAGGTGGTTCTGTTCGGGCCGCCTCAGGCCCAATACGGGGTCGCGATCTCGGATGCCGATCAGGATCGACGGCAGGAGATAATGGCAGACGAGGCGGGACTGCTGAGAGTTCTGGTCCCGGCGGCGCCCGGCGGCCTGACCGGTCTGTCCGTTTTGGGAGCGTGCTAGGATGAGACTGGAGGCGATGCGCGACTACGCAATAGTGTCTGTGGTTGTTGGGGTGATCGCGGTCGGAGGAATCGTGGCACTGCGACCCGACCCTGCAATAAAGTTCGAAGCAGATCTGTCGCGTATGGAACCCGAGGTGGCGTTGAAAGAGCTGCGCCAGGCAGAGGGCAAGATTGTGTTTCACGACAATCTTGAGCTTGTCTTTGGTCGGCTATCCTTGGCGGACGGTGATCTGGACGGGGCCCGCAGGTCGTTCCTGAGGCTGCTGTCGCAGGCTGGGCCGTCCGAGGATATTCTTGAGACACTTGCGGGTATAGAAGTGACAGCGGGCGATTTGTCCGGTGCGGCGGTATTTCTTCGGCAGGCATATGATGCCTATCCGACGCCGGATCGTCGGGTGCGCCTTGGCGGCTGGTACAGATCCCTGCGCATGGCCGAAGCCGAGCGTGCGCTTCTTCTGTCCGTCGATCCGACAAAGCTTTCGGTCTGGGAGGCCGAACGTCTGGGGCGCCTGCTGATTGCCGCCGGGCGGGTCGATAGCTACGAGAGACTGCTCACGTCATTTGCCGAAAGCGACATACAGGAGAACCTCGCGTTCAAGAGGAGGTTGCTTGAATTCCTGGTCGAGGCGGGACGGCCAATGGAAGCGGTGGACGTTGCAACGCGATGGGCCGAAGGGCCCAAGGGCTCTGAGGCGCTCGAGACTTCGGTGCGGGCATTGATCGGACGTGGTGCAATCGATGCGGCAATTCTGTTGGCCCGAGAAGGATTTCGCGTGTTACCGCAGGATGGGTACGTGGTCGTGGCTGTCTTTGCCAGTAGCGGCCATGGTGGTGTTGCGCGCATCCTGCAGGCGGAATGGCTCTCGACCCGCGACACCCTGAGCGAGGCGGAATGGGCGGCGCTGTCCCTTCTTGCGGAAAGCACCGGCGATATGCGGGGCTTGCAAAGCGCGCTTGCGTCCGAGCGCAAACTGGCAAGCCCGCGGGCGACCGGGCAGGCCCTGATGCAATTGGTGCGTTATCGCGGCGCCGGAGCCCTGGTCCCGTATCGCCAACTGCTGAGCGAGGAGATTTTCAAGGAAGCACCGCTGGTAGGCGCAGCCTGGGCAAACTGGAGAGGTGATCAGCCCGCGACCTACAGGCATCTGGTCGCCGCGGCGAAATACCCGCTGGGAGAATGGGACCAGCTTATCTGGATGTCGTTGCTCGAAGGGCTGCGCGGCAGCCCTTTGCATCGAACGCTTCTGACGGGCGTGGTGGACAATCCGGACCTGCGCTATCGCTTGCGCGAAAGCATCATTCCGTTACGGCCGGCCGACCTGACGGAAGCTGGATCGGAGGGGCAACCTGGTTGAAGGCTTCGTCGGCGGCGATATAGGGATAAAAGCCCGATTGCGCCGCCTTCTTCGCAATTGTCTGGCGCAGTTTTTCAGGGTCCTGGTCCGGAAATTGAGTCAAGACATCGAGCGACAGAACGGCGACTCCCTGGTCGCGAAAGTCCTGTTGCAGCGCCTCGATCGTGCCGGCGTTTGTGGTCGCGGCCGAGAAGTTTTCGAGCATGATGGCTTCGATGGCGTTCAGATAGGATGAAAAACCGGCCTTGCCTTCGGGTCCGGGCTCTGCCCCGGCTGCATCGCGACCGATGAAGACGCCATTGTTAACAACGATATATGCATCGCATTTCCATTCGCGGGCGCGGGCTGCGATCAGTTCGACCAGCCGCATCATTTCAAGCGCGAATTCCGGGGCATCCTCGGGACTTTCGGGACGGTTACCTGTCGGCCAGCGGAGTGTGCCATCAAGCGCCTGAGTGTAATAGTGCAGCACGTCGTCCAGAAAGAGGCCATCGATGCCCGTCTGCATCAGACGGTCAACCCGCGCCAGGACGATGCCCTGCCAGGCTTTTGTCCAATAGGCGGCAAGATGCTCACCACTACTGGAGGTGGGGCCGTACCACTCTGGAAGGTCATCGGGCGATGCGGTGTCAGGTTCGGTAACAAGGTCGATCCAGTAATCGCGATAGGTTTCGATCTCGCTGACATTAAGGTAGCCGAGGGTAGGGCGGGTGCCGTCCCTGTTAATCTTTGCGATCTCTTCGGGGCTGAAGAAGACCTCGCGGCCAGTCTCGCTGTAGGTCGCGCCGATCTTGGTTACTTCGAGGATCAGAAGGCCGTGCGGCTGCTGGGACAGCGTTTCGGCACTGTATGTAGCTCCCCAGTACTGGACGCCGAACCCCTTTTGCAACGCCGAGGCAAGCCGTGCGGAGCGTAATCTTGCACTGGACATGGCACATTCCCGGTCGGGAGGCTGGAGGGCAGAAGAAGCATCCTGGGTCATAACGATGAGGGCGGGAATGCTGGCAGCGACGAATCCCAAAAAGGCAGCTGGCCGAAACAGGGACATGAGGTTCAAGGCAGATATTTTCCGAAAGGCGCTGCTCCCCGGCGCAGGGTTGGAGCGGACCGGGGGGCTAAGTGACCAGAGCCGTCTGTCGCTGGAACGCCCAATGATCGGCGCACATCCGGGATAGGTCACGGGTCGCGCACCATTGCAAAAGGGCAGCGGCGCGCTTGGGATCTGCAAGTGACACTGCCGCGTCACCCGGACGACGATCTGTTACGCGATAAGGGATCGCAAAGCCGCAGGCGACCGAGAACGCCTCGATGATCTGAAGGACGCTATATCCTGTTCCGGTGCCGAGGTTGATCCGGAGATGGCGATCTTCGGGAGAGGTATCGAAAAGATGCTGGATCGCCGCGACATGTCCGGACGCAAGATCCACCACATGGATATAGTCGCGGACACCGGTTCCGTCGGGAGTGTCGTAATCCGCCCCGAAGACCTGAACCTCCTTTCGCAAACCGATGGCCGTTTGCGCCACGTAAGGAAAGAGGTTGTTCGGTACATCCTTGGGGTTTTCCCCGATGAGACCGCTGGCATGGGCACCGACCGGATTGAAGTATCGCAAGGAGATTGCGCGGAAATCCGGTTCCGCGACGGCGAAATCGTCAATCATCTCTTCGATCATCAGCTTGGTGCGACCGTAAGGGTTCGTAACCTGGGTCGGCGCGGCTTCCGGGATCGGTAGAACCTTCGGGACCCCATAGACCGTGGCCGAGGATGAAAAGACGAGATTCTTTGTGCCGACGTTGCGCATTGCCTGCAACAAGGAGATCGCACCAAGAAGATTGTCGTGAAAATAGAGCATGGGATCGGCCACGGATTCGCCGACGGCTTTCTTGCCGGCAAGGTGGATGACGGCATCTATGTTGTATCGGGAAAGGATCTCCTCGACGACAAGCCGATTGCGGACGTCCCCTTCGACAAGGACGATTGTGCCGGGGGCGATTTTCGGAATGCACGCCACGGCGCGACGGTCTGAGTTCTCGAAATTGTCGAAGATAACGACCCGGTGTCCGGCCTGGAGGAGTTCGACAACGACGTGCGATCCGATGTAGCCGGCACCACCTGTCGCCAGGATGGTCTTGCCCGATGGGGGCTTTGTTGGAGGGCGCATCATTCCACCGTGACTGATTTTGCAAGGTTGTGGGGCCGCGCCAGCGAGGAAAGAAGGATCCGGGCGACCGGTCGATTGGCGATCACACCGACAATTCCACACATAAGCGAGTTCTCCTCAGGCGTTTTGCGCAATTCCAGGCTGAAGCTGTGCGATCCCGGCGGAGGCACAATGCAAGCTAGGATACGCCGTCACTGGCCTTCCCGGTGGAAGATGGCTCCGCCGGATTACCGCTCTGATCCATCGTGACCTCCTCGGTAGCCGGGAACATATATCCATCTGGCCCAAAGGGCGTTCTGTGCGAGTCGCAGATCGTTATGACGCTTCGGGATGCGTAATGGAAGAAGCTGGAGGAATGGTCAGGCAAAGAGGAACGGATCGGTGACGATGTCAGCAGATGAAAGATCCCCCTGGTTGAGGCCCGCCAGAAGCAGACGATCCGTGTCACCGAAAGTCAGCTCTAACCCTTCAGCAGTGTCTACGAAGGCGCCCCACGCAGCCTCGGCATCGGCAAAGCCGAAACCTGAAAGCTCCAGCGTGTCGATCCCGGTCGCGAAGTCGAGGATCGTGTCGAAAGCATCGCCAAGACGGAAAACAAAGTAATCATCGCCGCCGCCGCCGGAGAGGATGTCATTGCCGCCGCGCCCTTCAAGAGTGTCTGCTGCACTGCCGCCAAGTAGTATATCGGAGCCGGCATCACCGATCAGAAGGGTGCCCGGTGCAAGGTAGTCGACCGAGGCCGTGTTCAGGCCAACAGTATCGAAAGTCAGCGATACGGATCCGGCATCAGGCAAGGTCGCGCTGTCGGCACCGGTGATGCGGATGGGTGCGCTGTCCTGCGACCTGAGAGTGACGAGAACCTCTCCGCGCCCCGAGAAGCTGAAGTCGAGATCGGACCCGTCGCCAGAAACGGACAGAAGATCGCCGCGCATCGGTAGTGCGGAAATGCGCGTCACGTCCGCCATCTCAGTGCCCAGCGTAATCTCGAAGGTTCCGCCGGAGCTGGGCAGGAAGACGGAATCGCTGTCCCATGCGTACCAATTGGTGACGGATGCAATCTGGCCCTCCTTGCCGAGGTCGATCGCGAATTTCCCCGCGTCGCTGGAGCCGACAGTCACGTTCACAACATCGCCCACACGTGATGTGGTCAGGCTGCTTGCCGAGAAACTCGCGATACGTTCGGCCAGGTCCTTTCCTGTGACGAACTCGGCTCCGGATGCAGCCGCGGCCGCGATAAGCGTTTCATACATTTGAAAAGTATAGACCTGCCCAGGGGTTCCGAGGTTCCATTCGGTAGGTCCGTAATCATGCCAGGGAAATGCAAGGATCGGGGTCGTGCCGTTGGCGGTCAGTGCGGCGAATTCCGCAAGCCACGTGGCTTCGGCCTGTTCTGGGGTCATGCCGTTAAAGCCGACAAGCGAGAAATCGAAAGACATGTTGGGGGCCAGATAGACCCGATCGTTCTCACCGGGCGTCAGGTATCCGAAAGCACCGGGGTAGCCCGCCCCGGTCCCCGAATACCCGCCGCTGATATAGTCGAAGAACTGGATGATCTCACGCGTGGCGTCGATCCGTTCCGGCGCACCGGATACTGCGGCCCCAGTGACCTGGATACCCATCTCGCGTTCGATAACCAGTTTGGAATATTCGAACTGGAAACGGTATGATGCTTCAAGGACCGCCTTTTCCTGAACGGTCAGGTCGGCGGGGTCGATGGCGTTGGGGTTGGTGGGGTCGGTCCGTGCCAGTGTGTCAGCCAGAATGGCGTTGAACTCGCTCGCTGTCATGTCCGGATAAACGAAGTTCCGCGCCTGCAGAAGCTCATCCGTCACCACATCGGGGAAAAGCAGGTTCGTATCAACGGCATGTGTATAGGAATGGGTTCCGATCTCGCTCTCAAGCGCCAGAAGCCGATCGTAATAGGGCTTCGAGACAGACCAGTCGGTCTGCTGATCGGGCGGGTTGGAACCGATATTGACATAGTATGACCCGACGAAGCCGTAGTTTTCGTACCAGGTCTCTATGATCGGCAGCATCGCATCATAGATGCCGGGAGTCTGTCCGCTGACGTCCCACGTCTCCTGCGACTGGTCCATGTCATTGCGCGAATAGAAGATTGAGCTGTTGCGGGTCATCAGCAGCGAGATGTCCGGCGCATTATCCTGAAGAACCCAGTCGATCGCCTCGCCCAGGATGTTGTTGTTGCCCATGATCGCATCGGTCGCGAAATGGACATTGCGCCCGGCGGTCTGTGTCGCAATGACGGCATCGTAGGTGCCATCACTCACAACTTGTTCGAAAAGAACCTGCCCTGATCCGGTGGTGTCGGTGAAGTTCAGGTATGAAAGGTTGCCGTAATTGCCCACGACCTGCCCGTTGGTATAGCCATCGAGGATAGGGTTGGCCGCATTGGAGGCGTTAAGTGTAATTCCCTGAGTGGCGCCAAAACCTTCGAGAGTGACACCCAGTAGAGCGTTCATGCGGGCATAGGAGTTTCCGGGAAGGGCCGCGCCGGTTTCATCGTTGGTCAGGAAATTACCTGCGACGATCATGCCGACTCCATAATCCTGCGCTGCGGTCGTCAGGGATGCGGCGATGGTAGCAGCCTGGCTTGCCTGAACGTTCGAAAAGCCGGGGAATACGATGGCATCGTAACCGGCCAGGCCGGTCGGATCGAGCAGGTCGGCCTCGGTCAGCAGGTCGAACGGGATTCCGGCCTGCATGGCCTGATTTTGCGCGGCCATGAAAAGCTGACCATAGGCCGTGATGTCATAGAAGTTTGCAGCGGTGGTCGCCGAATAGACTATCGCAATGCGTGACTCGGGCGCATCCGTCGGCGGCGGCAGGGGAGCACCTACGACAAGGTTCGCACTGCTATAGTCGCCCGGCAGGAAAACAGCGTCGTTGACGTCGGCGAGAATCCGCACCTGATCAGGTGCCCCCGAGAGGAGATCTTTCGAGATCGCGACCTCAAACCCGGTTCCGTCGGCGGAAAATCCGAAATCGAGATCAGCAATATAGGTGCCGCCGGCAGCACCACTGTAGAGTCTGGCCTGGCCATCGGCAGTGATGTTGACGTTGTATTCGGCCCCGCCGGCCCAGCCCCAGATCTGATAACCTGTGGTGCTGTTGAGGTCGGTATCAAGCCAGATGGTCGTGTTGGCACCGATCGTTGTTCCGTCCGACTCGATGGCAAAGACATACTGGTCACCAGCGGCATCCACGACAAATTCGCCGCGCAACTGGTACCCACCCTGGGTCAACAAAATGCTCTCGGGCGTCCACTCGGAAACCGACCCGTCCAGAGTGATGCCGCCGATGACGGGCGTGGGCTCGGATCCGACGATGAAATTCGCGTTTGCATAACTGTTGGGAATGAAGACCGAGTCGTTGACGTCGGCGAAGACCCGCATCGACGCTGGGTTCCCGACAAGTGCCCGATCCAATGCGATTTCGATCACGGTGCCATCTGCATTGTATGCAAAGTCGAGGTTGGCCACGAAGGTCTCGCCCGCGGCACCTGTATAGAGGCGCGCCTCGCCATCAGCCGTGATGTTGATGTTGTATTCGCCGCCCACGGCCCAGCCCCAGACCTGATAGCCGGTCGCGGTGTCGCGGTCGGTATCCAGCCAGATCGTGGTATTCGCCCCGATCGCGGTACCGTCGGTGGAAATGGCGAAGGTGAAGACGTTATCCTGAAGGTCGCCGTAAAACGCATACCCCGCCGCGCCGGTAGCGGGCGTATCAAGGCGTGTGGCTGCATCCCAATCCACAAGATTCCCATCAAGGGTCTTGCCTCCGGTGACGACGCTCGGGCTTGGTTCGGCGACAATGAAATTCGTGTTTGCGTAGCTGTTGGGAAGAAAGGCGGAATCGTTGACATCTGCATAGACGCGAACTGCGTCAGGATTTCCGGCAAGCAAGGATCGGTCAATACGGAACTCAAGAACACGCCCATCGGCGCTGCGGACTGCTTCGAGCTCGGCGACCAAGGTCTCTTCCGGACCGCCGGAATAGAGCCGCGCGGTTCCATCGGCCGCGATCTCGACCTGATATTCTGCGCCGCCTGCCCATCCCCAGATCTGGTAGCCCGTGCCCCGGTCGAGGTCGGTGTCCAGCCAGAGCGTGGTGTTCTCGCCAATAATGACGTCGTCAGACGTGATCGCGAAATAGAAGTAGTCAGGATCGGCAACGCCCCATAGCCCGTAGCCCAGGGTGCCGGTAGCAGCCGTATCCAGTCGTGCATCCGGGGACCAGTCCGAAATGGAACCATCGATCGTCGGCATTGGATGCCTCCCTCTGCTATCGTCACCGAGAACAAGAACCAGACGCACGTTCCCGCAAACGGCTCTGTGCGCCAATCATCCTGAGTTGGAAGGGCCGGATCAATGAGCGCGGCGGTTAATGAACTTCAGGTGAGGAAATGACGAAACGACTAGCGACTAAAGGAGAGCGCGGTTCGTCCAAGGGAGAGAAATGGATAACGAAAAGGTGCGAATGACATTATATCGCGCCGGATTTGCCGAAACCGACTCGTTTTGGTTATGCAGCCATGTCCGAAACTTGCGCCGATTGACGAGACCTAAATACTCATGAACCTGCGGTCAGGTCGATCCGCTGGCTCAGACACTTAATGATTCAGGCGCTACATGTGAAAAGTTCGGACGTCAGAGTCAGGCCGATACGTCGCTGCGTTGCAGTTTGAGCGGTTCGGTCCGCATCAGGCGCAGGACATGGGCCATAAACGGCTTGGAGGCGTCGACTTCGCGGACCGCCGCGTAAAGCCTGCGGGTCACGCCCTTGGCGGTCAGCGGGCGGGTCACGTAGTCGGAGTTGTATCGCACCTCCCGAACGACCCAGTCGGGCAGGACGGATACCCCCCGGTTCGATGCCACAAGCAGCAGGATCACAGCGGTCAGTTCGACTTGCCGGATCGCCGCAGGCTCCACCCCGGCGGGCGTCAGAAGCTGGCTGAACACGTCGAGGCGGGGGCGCTCGACCGGATAGGTGATCAGGGTCTCGCCCGCGAAATCTTCTGCCTCGACATAGGGTTTCGCGGCCAGCGGATGAGAAGATGACGCGAGGAACACCGGCTCGTAATCGAACAGTGGAGCAAATTCGACACCCGCAAGTGTCTCTGGGTCGGAGGAGACGACCAGATCGACCTCTTCTTTCTGAAGTGCGGGCAAGGCCTGGAACTGCAAACCGGGGCGGATGTCGACGTCGACTTCGGGCCATGCGCGGCGAAACTGCTCCAGCACCGGGAACAGCCATTCGAAGCAGGCGTGGCATTCGATGGCGATATGCAGGCGACCCGTTTTGCCGGATTTAAGTCCCGCGAAATCCTGCTCCACCGCTTCGACCTGCGGCAGCACCTGTTCGGCCAGACGCAACAAACGCTGCCCGGCCGCCGAAAGGGTCATCGGCTTGGAGCGGCGGACGAACAATTCCACCCCGATCTGATCTTCGAGGTTCTTGACCTGATGCGACAGAGCGGACTGTGTGATGTTCAGTCGGTCGGCGGCGCGGGCCAGCCCGCCGCAATCTTGGATCGCGCGGATGGTGCGGAGATGGCGGAACTCCAGATGCAGCTTCATGAATCGTGTCCGGCTCATGTTGATGATGAAGATTATGAGCCTGTCTCACGAAACCGGATCGGGGCACAAGGGTTCAATTGCTAAAGGAACCGCCATCATGCCTGCCGTCTCGTTCGAGTTCTTTCCACCTAAATCTCTTGAAGGCAGCTTTCGCCTCTGGGATTGCATCTCAACACTCGCTCCTCTGGCCCCTGAATGGGTATCGGTGACCTATGGCGCGGGCGGCACGACACGTGAATTGACGCGGGAAGCGGTCGGCACCCTTGGTAAGCAGTTCGGGCTGCGGGTTGCCGGGCATCTGACCTGCGTTGACGCCAGCCGGGAAGAGACGCTGGAGGTCGCACGTGGCTTCCGCAAAGCGGGGGTCGAGGACATCGTGGCACTGCGGGGCGATCCGCCCAAGGGCGCGGACGGCTTTGTGCCGCACCCCGATGGTTTCGCCAATTCGGTCGAATTGATCGCCGCGCTGGCCGATGATGGTTTCAACGTGCGCGTCGGCTGCTATCCGGATGTCCACCCCGAGGCAAAGAACGCCCAGGCCGATCTGGACTGGCTGCGTGCCAAGATCGACGCCGGTGCGTCCGAGGCGATCACGCAGTTCTTCTTCGACGCCGAGACATTTCTGCGCTTTCGCGACCGCGCGGCGGCGGCTGGCATTGCGGCACCGATCATTCCGGGCATTTTGCCGATCGAAGATTGGGCCAAGACGTCAAAGTTCGCCGAAGCCTGCGGTGCGATTATCCCCGATGAGCTGCGGGCGGCCTTCGAAGTGGCGGTACGCGATGATCGGGCCGATCTGCTGGCCATCGCTCAGGCGGCGGAGCTTGCGGACACGCTGGTCTGCGAAGGTTGCGATCATCTGCACTTCTACACTCTCAACCGGCCCGAGTTGACACGCGACGTCTGCACAGCGCTTGGCCTCGCCCCGCGCCCCTCGCTCAGCCGGGTGGCCTGACCGGAAAGACGCGGCTAGGGTCCGGGCAAGCGCCCTGACCCGGAGACTGCGGATGTTCGTCAACACGCCTGAAGATCTTGCATCCAGAGATCGGGTTCTGTCCATGTCGGGCCGCGACTTCATGGAGGCGGTCCGCGACGGACAGATACCGGAACCACCGATCGGTCGCATACTGAACTATCGTCTGGTCGAAGTTGACGACGGCAGGGTCGTCTTCTCGGGCGTGCCGGCCTTCGATCACTGCAATCCCGTGGGGGCGGTCCATGGCGGCTGGTACGGTACGCTTCTGGACAGTGCGATGGCCTGTGCCGTGATGACACAGGTGCCGAAAGGCAGTTTTTACACCACCCTTGAATACAAGGTGAACGTCGTGCGGGCGATTCCGTTAGGCACCGAAATACGGGCCGAAGGCGTTGTGCAGCACATCGGTCGATCCACCGGTGTCGCCGATGGGTGGATCAGGGGCGCGGCGGATGGGAGGCTTTATGCGACAGGCTCCACGACATGCCTGATCATGCAAGGTTAAGAGGCCGCCCGATGGAAGACCGTGTCACCGACAGTTTTGCCCGACAAGGCCTTATGCGCACGTTGGGCGCGACGCTGGAGCATGTCGGCGACGGTGTCGCGCGCATCACCGCCACCGTCTCCGAGGCCACCAGTCAGCACCACGGCGCGGGCCATGCCGGCCTGACCTTCGCGCTGGCGGATACGGCGGCGGGATATGCGGCGCTGACGGTGATGGAACCGGGGTTCGAAGTCGTCACGTCCGAATTCCGCATCTCCCTGCTTGCCCCGGCGCGGGGACGTCTGGTCGCCGTAGGTCGGGTGATCCGGCCCGGACGGCGGCTGATCGCAGTCGCGGCGGATGTGCATGGCGAGGACGGGGCGCATGTGGCGACAGCGCTTGGCACGATGGTCCCCGTCAAGCCTGCCCCGGCCAGCCAGAACGACTGACGGGATCATCCGCCTTCGCGGACGTCGTCAATCATCTGCTGCATCTGTTCTGCGTCTATCAGGCCCGGCGCACGGGCTTCGCCGATCACGAAACTGGGTGTGCCGGAAAAGCCCAGCGAACTGGCAAGCCGCATGGTAGTGTCGATATGCTCCTGCACTGCGGGATCTTCCATGTCGGCGCGCAGCTGGTCGATGTCGAGACCAAGCTCTGCAGCGGCCTGGAGGGTCGAGCGTTCGTTGACCCGCCCGCGCATGCTCATCAGGGCCTTGTGCATTTCGGGGTATTTGCCCTGCGCGCGAGCGGCCAGTGCGGCGCGCGCGGCAAAGACGGAGCCTTCGCCCAGGATCGGCCATTCGCGATAGACGATCCGCACCTCTTTGTCTGTGTCCAGCACTTTGGCCACCTCGTCCGCCGCGCGTTTGCAGTAGGGACAGTTATAATCGAAGAACTCGACCACGGTGACGTCGCCATCAGGGTTGCCAATCACAGGCGCGTTCGGGTCGCGTTCCAGCGTATCCCGGTTGTTGCCCAGCGTTGCCTGCGCCTGTGCTTCGGCCTTGGCGGCATCGCGTTCCTGAAGGATGGCGACGGCATCCATCACGATCTGGGGATTTTCGAGGATGGCCTGCAGGGCCAGCTCCTTGATCTGTTCTTCGGAAAAGTCCTGCGCTGTGGCGGGCAGAACCGACAGGGTTGTGGACAGGGTCAGGGCAATGAGGATGCGCATGGCGATGGTCCTTCTGGGATCACGGTCGGGGATCACGGGGTCGTGACAGGGTGACCGTTACGATGCACAGGTGCAAGCGCGCATGTCGGTCACGTTCGCGTCAGTTGTCCGGGGTCGTCTGGCGGGCCTCAAATCGCTGTCATATGAGTTGTCCATGTTTCGTATCCTGATCCTGATCGCCCTGTTGTTCGGAGCCCCTTCTCTGGCGGCGACATCCAACACGGTGCAGGCCAATACCGTCACTGCCAGGTTGGTCACGGTCGAGGATGGGGTCGGCCCTGGTAGCGAGACGATTTCTGCCGGTTTGCAACTGGTGCTGGAGGATGGCTGGAAAACATATTGGCGATCGCCGGGCGAAGTCGGGCTACCTCCCGATCTGTCATGGGACGGGTCCGGGAATGTTGCATCGGTCGATCTGGCATATCCTGCGCCAAGCCGGTTCGAAGCCTTCGGGATTCAGAATTTCGGCTATGCCAAGGAAGTCGTCTATCCCCTGACCGTTCGGTTGATCAAGCCCGGTGAACCCGCGCGATTGGTCCTGACGGTGAACATTCTGGTCTGCGCCGAGATATGTGTGCCGGAAACCCTGAACCTGACCCTGGATATTCCGGCGGGCGGCGGCATCGACGCCGAGGCCGCAGCACTTTTGTCTGACTGGATCGCGCGGGTGCCGGGCACGGGCGACGAGGCCGGCATGAGGCTGGAAACCGTGCATATGGACGACACGACGTTGACGGTTCTGGCCAGGTCCGAGCAGCCGTTCCTGTCGCCCGATATCTTTCCTGAGCGGGGCGATTATGCTGCGTTCGACCGGCCCGAGATTGTTCTGGCCGATGGCGGGCGAACCATGTTCGCGACGCTTCCCGTTCTGAATCCGGGCGAAGGCACCCTCGACCTGACTTTGGTGGACGGCCGCCGCGCCGACACGATCGCGGCCACACTGTCGCCGGTTGCGCCAACGCCGCCCGCCGTTGGGTCGGCGATCTGGGGAGTCTTGCTGATCGCGCTGCTGGGGGGGCTGATCCTGAACATAATGCCCTGTGTCCTGCCTGTGCTATCGCTCAAACTGGCCAGTGCGCTGCAGGCCCGGGACAAATCGGTCGGCCGTGTTCGCGGGGGCTTTCTGGCGTCGGCGGCGGGGGTGTTGGTGTTCTTCCTGGGCCTTGCGGGCGTGGTGATCGCACTGCGCGCGGCGGGCGTTACAGTGGGCTGGGGCATGCAGTTCCAGAACCCGACGTTTCTGGCGCTGATGATCGCGTTGGTCGTGCTGTTTGCAGCCAATATGCTGGGCCTGTTCGCGGTGAATATCGGGCAGGGCGCGATGACCGGCATGGCAAAGATCGGGGGAAGCGGCGGGTGGGGCGGCGATTTCACCACGGGGATGTTTGCCGCCGTGATGGCCACACCCTGTTCCGCGCCCTTCATCGGCACGGCGATAACCTATGCGCTGACCAACGGTCCCACGGAAATCGTCGCCGTCTTTGCTGCGATGGGCGTGGGACTGTCGTTGCCGTATCTGGCCGTCGCGGTCCGACCCACGCTGATTCAGCGACTGCCTCGTCCGGGCCGCTGGATGCGAACGGTGCAGGTGGTGCTGGGCGGGCTGCTGCTCTTGACTGCGATCTGGCTGATTACCGTTCTGGCGGCCAGCGCGGGCGCGCGCACGGCCGTAATCGTGGGCGTTCTGGTCCTGTTGATGCTGGGGGCGCTGGCGCTGCGGCGGCAGGCCGTCGTGGTCGGGGGCGCAGGCGTATTCGCGGTGCTGGCGACTGTTCTTCTGCTACCCTCGGTGACACCGGCGGAAGCCTCGGTCGATGCCGGGTGGGAGCCTTTTTCGGAGGCGCGCATCGCGCAGGAAGTCGCCGCGGGCAATACCGTCTTTGTCGATGTAACGGCGGATTGGTGTCTGACCTGCAAGGCGAACAAACGCCTTGTCCTGGACCGCGACCCGGTGTCGTCGGCGTTGGCCGACATCGTGGCGCTTCAGGCCGACTGGACGCGCCCTTCGGATACGATTGCCGCGTTCCTTCAGGCCAACGATCGCTTCGGTATTCCGTTCAATGCGGTCTATGGTCCCGGTGCGCCGGACGGGATCGTTCTGCCGGAACTGTTGACCGATGCCGTCGTGCTCGATGCGATTTCGGCGGCGGCTGCGAACTAGGGTCTGACAAGACGCGCCAGATGCCGGTCGACCAATGCGGTTTCGCCAGGCGTCAATTTCTGCGCACGGGGATAGGCCGGGTCGGTTCGGTCGTCACGGATTGGCGCGTCCCAGCCGGAGGTCGTGGCAAAGAACCGGTCCACACCCTCTTCGCCGAACTCGATCAGATAGCCCTGCACCACGACATCGAGATAGCTGCGCAGGATCGGATGGGCACGATCAGGGGCAGGGTGATGCCCCTCGGGGATGTGATATATCGACGGCCCTTCCGGCAGGGGCACGCGCAGATATCCCGCCTCCCGCGCATCCAGCGCCTCCCAATCGCCCATCGGCACCTCTGCCGTCAGCCCGTCGATCTCGCCGTTCGGGTCGGGCACCGCGGTCAGGAAGGGGGCCGGATGCAGCGTCGTATGCCTCCAGGCACGCCGCCAGCCCTGTATCGTCAGGGGGGTGCCACCCGGATAACTATGCGTCCGGCGATTCACGAGGCTGCCATAGCCGAAGAAGCGATGCATCTTTTCCCCTTGCGCGTTACCGGTCCGGTTTCCTATAGGAAACATGCACGCCGCGGGAGACACTGTCGCAAGACAGGGCCGAAGGAGCAACCGCCCCGGTAAACTCTCAGGCAAACGGACCCGGTGTGCGACGACAACTCTGGAGAGAGGCGCATCCGCGTCCGCCGAAGGGATAGCGATCTCAGGCGAAAGGACAGAGGGGGCATCGAAACGGGGCCAAGGCCCGAGGAGGTGCATGTGTCCGATCCTATTTCCCTGCCGCTGGCCGATCTGCATGCGGAGCTTGGCGGCAAGATGGTGCCTTTCGCGGGCTATTCGATGCCGGTGCAGTACCCGGCAGGCGTGATGTCCGAACATTTGCATGTGCGCGATAAGGCGGGCCTTTTCGATGTGTCGCACATGGGGCAGGTCGTCCTGCGCGGCGACGGCGCGGCGCGGGCATTGGAAGGCTTGCTGCCCGTCAACGTGGTCGGACTGGCCGAAGGGCGGCAACGCTATGGCCTGCTGATGCTGCCGGACGGGGGCGTGGCCGACGATCTGATGTTTGCCAACCGTGGCGATCATCTGCTGCTGGTGGTGAACGGCGCGATGAAACATGCCGACATGGAGATTTTGCGCGCTGGTCTGCCGGGTCTGTCGGTTGAAATGCTGGACGGTCGCGCGCTTCTGGCATTGCAGGGTCCGCTGGCCGAGACGGTGCTGGAGGCGATGGTCCCCGGTGTCGCCGCGATGAAGTTCATGGATGTGCGCTCGTTCGATTGGAACGGCGCGGATCTGTGGATCAGCCGATCAGGATATACGGGTGAGGACGGGTACGAAATCAGTGTCCCGGTCGCGCAGGCCGAGGCCTTCGCCCGTGCACTGCTGGCGTCCGACGACGTGATGCCCATCGGTCTGGGCGCGCGTGACAGCCTGCGGCTGGAAGCGGGAATGCCGCTTTATGGACAGGACCTGACCGCCGATATCAGCCCGGTCGAAGCCGATCTGGGATGGGCGATCCAGAAAATACGGCGCACCGGCGGCGACCGTGCGGGCGGCTTTCCAGGTGCGGATCGTGTGCTGGCCGAGTTGGACAATGGCCCGAAGCGCCGTCGCGTCGGCCTTTTGCCCGAGGGACGCGCGCCGATGCGGATGGGCGTCATGCTCTATGGCAGTGATACGGCCACCGCCCCCATCGGCACAGTCACGTCAGGCGGATTCGGCCCGTCGGTCGGTGCACCCATAGCGATGGGTTATGTTCCAGATGGGACCGTGACGGGCACCGTTTTATATGGTGATGTGCGGGGCAAACGCCTGCCGGTCACCGTCACCGACCTTCCTTTCCACCAGCCGCGCTACAAGCGCTGAGATCACGAGGCTCCAGATGAAGTACACCGAAGACCACGAATGGCTTGAAGACAACGATGGCGTCATCACCGTCGGCATCACCGGTCACGCCGCGACCCAGTTGGGCGACGTCGTATTCGTCGACCTGCCCGAAGTGGGCCAGACCGTGAGCAAGGGCGAGGAGATCGTGGTGATCGAATCCGTCAAGGCCGCGTCCGACATCCTGTCGCCGCTGGATGGCGAGATCGTCGAAGTTAACGATGCGTTGGCCGATACGCCGGGTCTGGTGAACGACGACGCCGAGGCCGCGTGGTTCTTCCGCATGACGACCACCACCCCCGAGGAGATGGACGGGATGATGGACGAAGACGGATACAAGGAATTCATCGGGGATTGATCGCGCAGACACGATCAATCCGGCAGCAAGGTGATGATCGCGCAGCGATCGTCACCGCCGCAAAAAACCGACGAACCGTCAGCCCCGGAGTCTCCTTGCCTGTCCGCGACGTCCCCAACCCGGATCGCTCCGACCTGACCGGAGCCGCTTTCGTCTGACCGAACCCTTATGGCCCTTTGATAAATGTCCTGACCCATTCTGCCTGATCCCACCGGAGTTCCCATGCCTCAGATGCCGTTTGCCCCCGAGTATGACACCTACGATTTCGCCAACCGCCGCCATATCGGCCCCTCGCCCGAGGAAATGGCCGAAATGCTCAGGGTCATCGGCTGCGATACACTGGACGATCTGATTGACGAGACAGTGCCGAAATCCATCCGGCAAAAAGACCCGCTGCCCTGGCCGCAGATGACCGAGCACGCGATTCTGGGGCGCATGCGGGCCTTGGCGGACAAGAACCGCGTGACGGTCAGTATGATCGGGCAGGGTTATTCCGACACCGTGACGCCGCCCGCGATTCAGCGCAACATTCTGGAAAATCCGGCGTGGTACACGGCCTACACCCCGTATCAGCCCGAAATCGCACAGGGTCGGCTGGAGGCGTTGCTGAACTTCCAGACGATGGTGTCCGACCTGACTGGATTGCCGGTCGCAAACGCCTCCCTGCTGGATGAAGCCACTGCCTGCGCCGAGGCGATGGTGATGGCGCAGCGGGTCGCCAGGTCGAAGGCTTCGGCGTTCTTCGTCGATGCCCGCTGTCACCCACAGAACATCGCGGTCATGCGAACGCGGGCAGAGCCGCTGGGGATCGAACTTATCGTGGGCGAGGTCGGTGATCTCGACGCCTCCAGGGTATTCGGGGCGATCTTCCAGTATCCTGACACGACGGGCGGCTTGCGCGATCTGACCCCGCAGATCGACGCGCTGCATGGTGCGAACGCTCTGGGCATTGTGGCGACGGACCTGCTGGCGCTGTGCCTGCTGAAGGAACCGGGCGCGATGGGTGCCGACATTGCCGTTGGATCGGCGCAACGCTTTGGCGTGCCTCTGGGCTATGGCGGACCGCACGCCGCGTTCTTCGCCTGCGCCGACGCCTACAAGCGCAACATGCCCGGTCGTCTGGTCGGTGTCAGCGTCGACAGTCAGGGCAACCAGGCCTACCGCCTGTCGCTTCAGACCCGCGAGCAGCATATTCGTCGCGAAAAGGCGACCAGCAACGTCTGCACGGCGCAGGCCCTTCTTGCGGTCATGGCCAGCTTTTTCGCGGTGTTCCACGGACCAAAGGGTTTGCATCATATCGCCAGTCACGTTCACGCGCATGCCGTCGCCCTGCGCAAAGCCCTGGTGGACGGTGGCGTGGACGTTGCCGACGGTCCGATATTCGACACCCTGACAGTCACGTCTGATGACCGTGATGGTATCTGGAACGCCGCCCGCGATGCCGGAATCACGCTGCGCAGGATCGGGACGGATCAGCTTGGTATTGCTTGCGACGAGTTGACGGACGGCGATGTTCTGAAGCGCCTTCTGGGTGTGTTCGAAATCTCGTCCAAACCGGATTTGCACATCGACATCCCCGACGACCTGGCGCGCCAGACCGAGTATCTGACACACCCGATCTTCCACATGAACCGGGCGGAATCCGAGATGATGCGCTATATGCGCCGTCTTGCCGACCGTGATCTTGCGCTGGACCGGGCGATGATCCCGCTCGGGTCCTGCACGATGAAGCTGAATGCCGCCGTGGAAATGATGCCTGTCACCTTTCCCGAGTTTGGCAAACTGCATCCCTTTGCCCCGGTTGAGGATGCCGGGGGATACAAGGAAATGATCGACGAGCTGTCTGATCGTCTCTGCGTCATCACCGGCTATGACGCGATGTCGATGCAACCGAATTCCGGTGCGCAGGGCGAATATGCCGGCCTGTTGACCATTGCTGCCTTCCACAAGGCAAACGGGCAGGAAAAACGGCGGATCTGCCTGATTCCCACCAGTGCGCATGGCACCAACCCTGCCTCGGCCCAAATGGCGGGCATGAAGGTCGTGATCGTCAAGGCAGCCGATAACGGCGACGTCGATCTGGACGATTTCCGCACCAAGGCCGAAGCGGCGGGCGAGGATCTGGCGGCCTGCATGATCACCTATCCCAGCACCCACGGAGTGTTCGAGGACACGGTGCGGCAGGTCTGCGAAATAACTCACGCGCATGGCGGACAGGTCTATCTGGACGGGGCCAATCTGAACGCGATGGTCGGTCTGTCCAAGCCGGGGGAAATCGGTGCGGATGTCTCGCACCTGAACCTGCACAAGACGTTCTGCATTCCGCACGGCGGCGGCGGACCCGGCATGGGGCCGATCGGCGTCAAGGCACATCTGGCGCCGCATTTGCCCGGCCACCCCGAAACCGGGGGCGAAGGTCCGGTATCCGCCGCGCCTTACGGCAGCGCGTCGATCCTGCCGATCAGTTATGCCTATGTGATGATGATGGGCGGCTCGGGTCTGACGCAGGCCACCAAGGTCGCCATCCTGTCGGCGAACTATATCGCCAAGCGATTGGAAGGGGCCTATGAGGTCCTGTTCACGGGGCGTAACGGTCGCGTTGCGCACGAATGTATTCTGGACACGCGCCCGTTTGCGGAATCCGCGCATGTTACCGTCGACGACGTGGCCAAGCGGCTGATGGACAACGGGTTCCATGCGCCCACGATGTCCTGGCCCGTCGCAGGCACCTTGATGGTGGAACCGACCGAGAGCGAGCCCAAGCCAGAGCTTGACCGCTTTATTACGGCCATGCTCGCCATCCGTGAGGAGGTTGCGCAGATCGAGGCGGGAACGATGGATGCCGACAACAATCCGCTGAAGAATGCGCCGCACACGATGGAGGATCTGGTGCGCGATTGGGACCGCCCCTATTCGCGCGAGGCGGGGTGTTTTCCGGCCGGTGCCTTCCGCGTCGACAAATACTGGCCGCCGGTCAATCGCGTCGACAACGTCGCAGGCGACCGGAATCTGATCTGTACCTGTCCGCCACTGGAAGATTACCTCGACGCGGCGGAATAGGGCCTAGGCCTTTGGCGCGATCTCGCGGACGCGGACGCGGTCTTGTTCCAGAGACAGGCCCGCGTCCGACAGTTTGATCGCGCGCGCCGATGCAGTGCGCGCGGCCTTTGCCATTTCGGGATCGCCATGTTCCGCCAGGCGGGCGAGCACGCGTTGCAGTGCCATTTGCACCTCGACCATTTTGGCTCCGTCGCGCGCAATTGCGTCAAGGGCCGTGCTGATGGCAGCCTCCGCTGAAATCTCTCTCGTCCGCACGCCGGGCAGAGGGGACCTAGTGTTGTCTGGCACGGGGTCCGACGGGGCCGGCCACAGGGCAAGCAGCCTGGACTGTCGGTGAATCACGTCGATTGCTGTCCGCGGGTCGTTCAGGCTGGGAGAGAGGGCACGTTGCGCGATTTCCGACATGACCTGGAATCCGAAAAGCGGGTCCTGATCGAAGGATTGCAGATCGTCGATAAGGACATTCTCGCGGAGGTCGGTATACTCGGCACTGTCATCCCCGGTTGTCGGAACATCGGTAACCACGGGGAGGCCCGACACGCGCATCAACAGATCGCCCTTTGCAACCCAGTCGCCGGGCAACACAACCAGATCGACGCGACCGCCACTGGCATCGGCGGCCTCAGACAGGGCGTTTGCGTCGATATGTTGCACGTAACCCGATTTCGTCGAAAAAATTTCCTGTCCGGTCAGTTCGGCGTCTTCCGGCAGGCGGGTGCATCCCAGGTAGGGCGAGTCCATACGTGTCTTCATTGCATGATGGGCCGCCTCTTCAATGCGTGCCGTCGTCGCTTCCATCGATCCGAGTTCCGAGAGTTGCTGTACCCAGCGGATCAGCGCGACGATCACCAGTCCGATGACGAAGATCGTGACAAGATAGATGATCGAGAAACCGCCGTCTCCATACAGGCCCACACTGATCACGATCCTGGAGAAGAGCGCGAAGACGAACGCACCGATGAAGGTCGCCAGAATGGATTGGGTCCGGCCGTCCTGCCGCAATAGACGGTGAGCACGGGGGCTGGCCTGACTTGCGGCAAAATTATGGGCTGTCACCATCACGGTCAGCGAAAAGGTTGCAACCACCAGCATCGAGTTCGTAAGGATTTCCAGAAGGGCCTGCGCCGCCGTCTCGTCGATGCCGAAGCGCACGGCGTCCGGTACCAGCGGCCCCAACACCGGCGTCAGGGCAGCCGCGAAAATGGCGAGCGCCGAAAGCAGCGCGACGCGAATCCAGATCTGTCGGGTCAGTTCGCGCAGGTGCCACAGGGTTTGGGTCAGGATCATCCGGTCGTCTCCAATGGGTCGTGCAAGTCAATGTCGCATGGTTGCGATGGGCCCCCAAGTATCTTTGCGGTTGCTTGACACACCCCGGACCCGCCGCCATATGGGCGCCGTTGGGGTCGTAGCTCAGTTGGTAGAGCGCGTCGTTCGCAATGACGAGGTCAGGGGTTCGATTCCCCTCGGCTCCACCACGATTTCCTTTGGTTTATACGCTGTTCTTAGGGGGGTGCTTCCGTGCCCCTAACATTCCTTCATCCGTGTCTGGTGGTCTGTCACGCGACATTGACCTTCCGCACTTTCTGACGCATCGTCATGCCGCACCGCAGCATGAGGCGCGATATGGCAACGATCATTACATTAGCTCAGCAGAAGGGCGGCTCGGGCAAGACAACGGTCACGGCACATCTGGCAACCGAACTGGCCAGCCGGGGGCATCGGGTGGCGTTGCTGGACGTCGATCCGCAAGGGTCGCTGGGGCAGTGGTTCATGATGCGATACGAACGCACTGGCGGTTTGAAAGGCGACATTACCTTTTCCACGTCTTCGGCGTGGGGGGTGACGTTCGAATCGTCCAAGTATCAGGAAGATTACGATTTTATCCTGATCGACACGCCTCCCAAGATCGACAGCGACCTGAAGCCGTCGCTGCGGATTGCGGACCTTGTAATTGTGCCCGTCTCCGCCTCAGAGGTGGATCTCTGGGCGACCGAGGGTGTCCTTGAAATCGCTGCGCGCGAGGGAAAACGGCCCGTTGTTGTCCTGAACCGGGCGCGCAGCGGGACGCGTTTGAGCGAGAAGATCATGACCGCCCTGTCGAAGCTGGAGGCCGATCCGGCGACGACGATTCTGGGTCAGCGCGTCGCCTACGCCGAGGCTTTGGGTCAGGGCCAGGGGGTTTGCGAATTTCCCGGCGCGAAGATCGCGGCCGCGGAAGTTGCGGCGTTGACCGATGAGATTCTCGGACGGTTGGACAAGTAATCTGACGCCGAGCAGTCAGCGCCACAAGGGGGCAAAGCTGACGAGCGCGCCTTGTGTCTTGGCCAGCAGGCGATTGGCCGGGCCGGGGCGGGGGATCTGCCCTTGCGCAAGGCGCTTCACGATGGCCTCGGGTGGGGCGGCCGTGCCGGTAACCGGGTCGAAATACCGTGGATAATCAATCAGAACGGCGTGAACCAAGGCGTCCATCGACGGTCGCGCGGCGCGACGTCGAGCGGGGATGCTGCCCCGGTCGTCCGTCAGACCCCAGCCTGCGTAGAAGGGTGTGCCGAGGGTGGTCACGGGGGTGTCCCGGATCAGCGCCTCGAACCCCAGAAGGGAAGTCATCGTCCAGATTTCACTGGCCTTTTCGATCAACGCATGGGCGTTGGCGCGTGTCGCCACGAGGTCGGCGTCGCCTGCGTCGATGGCCCCGTCGCGTAGTCCCGCCTCGACGTCGGGATGTGGCTTGTAGACGATGAACGAACCGGGATTGGCGGCGCGGGTGGCCGACAGAAGCGCTGCGTTATCAGAAACTTCGGAGGTGCCCAGGCGGATCGAGGCATCGTCCGCGACCTGACCGGGCACCAGAATGAACGGGACGTCGGGCAGGGCAGGCAGATCGCCAGACAGGTTGTATTTCGTAAGGCCCGCCGCGACGATGGAAGCGCGCAATTCACGAGCGCGAACAAGGGCTTCCGGAGGCAACGCAGCGGCGGTGACGATGGCGTCCTCAAGCGCGGATGGCCGTGTCGGGTCGAAATAAATACCCTTTGCATCCAATACGAGCGATAGCGGCGGGATCAGATCGGCTCCCAGCCCGCGGGACCGCAGAAACCCGTCTTCCAGACGGGTGATGGACGGGTGATCCACGTCGGATATGCGTCCGACGTCAGCCGATTGAGGCTGACCCCCGCCCCAGACGAGCGGGCGGCGCTGGGGGTCATGTCCGAACCGCACATTATTCGACAGAAACCTGCGCAGGGGCGCGCGTTTCCACAGGCGCATGTCTGGCGCGGACCAGCCCGACCGGTCTTCGCGCCAGGCGCGGGCGCGGGCTTGCAGAATACGGACGACATCGACCGGATCGCAGAGCGCATCGGCATGCGGGTCGTACCAATGCGGATACAGCACCATCGCGCCCGCGAACAATTGCACCCGCGTCAGCTTGCGGTGGCGGCGATCCAGCGGATTTCGGTCGTCGTCCAGACCCCAACCGGCATAAAATGGCTGTCCGAACGTCACGGGCCGGTGGCCATGCAGGATCGCCTCGAACCCCATCTGGCTGCTGACGGTATAGACGCGGATGGCCCCGGCCAGCAGGGTCGCGGGGGGCAGGGAGCGGGTCTCCAACGTCGCGCCGAACACGGCATCGTCCTGGTTATAATGTCCCGACCGGTGCCCGGCGGCGGTTTCGGGGTGCGTCTTGATGACGATCCGCGCGCCGGGGTTTTCCTCGCGCGCGATCAGGAGCATTTCGCGGAACGTCGCCTCGGAGGCGTTGCCCAGACGGATCGCGGCATCGCCGCGCGTCTGGTCGATGACCAGCACATAGCCCGGATCGGAGGGCGCGAGATCAATGCGCGTGGCAGCGTATTTGGTGACGCCCGAGCGCACCCATTCATCCATCAGCACACGGGTGCGCCCGATCAGGTCGCCGTCGTCGAAGGCCTGAGTGGCGAGCAGGGTTTCGAGATCGGAGGGGGACCGGCTGTCGAAACAGGCGGCTTTGCGGTCGATCAGCAGGCCCAGCGTATCTTCGCGCGGGCGGGTGCGACCGGGGTGGAGAGAGCGGAGAAACGCATCTTCGAACCGCAGGACGGGGGCGCCGGCGCGACGTGCGACGGCTTCGGCGCGGGCGGAGGTTGCGGCGTGGCCCCAGACGGCGACGTATTCGCCCGCGCGGGGCAGGCCGGGACGCAAGTCGACCCCCGCCAGCCCGGCGATGCGGCGGATGCGCCGGTTGAGAAACCCGCCCGAGACATAGCGCGCGACGCAGCGCGTCTCGGGCGGGGTCATGTCAGCCGCCGACGGTCGTGGCGGCAGACCTGATCTGGCCCAGCGATCCGAAGATCGCGGCGACCGAACGGTTCCAGGCGACAATGGGCGCTTCGGTCACGTAAATCGTGTCGCCGTCGCGGATGATGAAATCGCGCGCGTCGAACATGCCGTTGGGTTCGGTCAGGTCGAGGACATAGACCAGACGCTGCGTGCCGGTCAGATCGTCGCGGCCCATCACGGCCTCGGCGATTTCCTCGGGTTCGTTGCGGAAGACAAACACACCGGTGGGATTGGCGAGGTTGGCATTCAGGCCACCGACCTGGGCCAGCGCTTCGATCGCGGAGATCACTTCGGTCTCGAACTCCATGCGGTTCTGCGCGCCGGTCGCACCCAGCACGGTAAAGGCGCGGGTGTCCTGTTCGATGTAGATCGTGTCGCCGTCGCGCAGGGCGATGTCCATGCTCGGGTTCTTGTAGAGATCCGAAAGGTAGGCGGTCTCGGTCCGGGCACCGCGGCTGACGTTGACCAGCGCGATTTCGGGCGAAATGGCTACGCCACCGGCGGCCGCGATCATCGCGGTCAGGGTCCGGGTCGGACGTTCGATGGGAAACACGCCCTGTGCGCCCGCGCCGCCGACGACGCTGACAGTGGCACCGTTACCGGCCAGGCGGCGAACGACGACCTGCGGATCGGGGGTCTGTTCGTCCAGTCGCTGCGTGATGATCCGGCGCAGGGCCTCGGGCGTGTTGCCCGCGGCGCGAAGGCGCCCGGCGTAGGGGATGAAGATCATGCCCGCCGAGTCGACCTGCACCTCGTCGATCAGCGAGGCCGAGGCCCCGGCGTTGGTCAGCAGGCCATCCTCGACGTTTTCATAGATGATCAGGCCCAGCGTATCGCCGGGGCGGATGGTGTCGGCACCCAGCGCACTTGCGTTGCGAAACTCGGACGAGAAGCCGAGCGCCGGGGTGACGGCAGTGGCGGCGGTGACGCGGGGGTTCACGCTGACGATGAAGGCATCGCCGCCGTTGATAACGCTGCCCGCGTAGATTTCGCGTTTGTTTGGACCTGACCGGGGCAGCGTCCCGCAGGATGCCACCAGGGTCAAAGCCAGGAATGCGACGATGGACTTCGCCGTCCGGGATACCTGTCTGCTCACGTGCTCTGCCTTTCGATCTGCCTTTGGCAATATTGCAGGGTTGATCCCCGTCTTGCGAATGTTCCATTCGCCTGCCGCAGGTTCCGGTTTGTGTCTAGCCTGACACGAGTTTCAAGTTCTGGCGTGGCGCGGGACGTCCCGTCGCCAGCCTGTCGTAGGGGTCGAGGTCCGACAGCATCATGTCCACGACCTGACGCAGAAGTTGCCGCCGTCCGCGCGAGGAGTAGAAGCCGCCCGCCACCTGACTGGTTTCCAACAGATAGTGGCGGTAATCGCGATAGGCGCGGCTGTCGGGACGATGCGGGTCGGCGAAGAATTCATCGAGCGGTTGGTCGCTGACGAATTCGGGTTTGTCATAGACCGAGCGGCCCATCGCCTTGACCGGCAGACCCCGCCAGAGCGCCTGTTGCGCCGCGGTGGAATTGACGGTGACGGCGGAGCGGGCTTCGTTCATGAGGGCGGCCAGTTTGCCGCCGCGCAGATAGTGGACACGACCGTCCAGGCCGTAATGTTCGACCAGGCGGCGGATCGTCGCGCGCACGGGTGCGCGGCCGTCCTCGAGTGGGTGTGCCTTGAGGACAAGGTGGTGATGGCTGGGCGCGCCCCTGGCGAAGCCATCGACGACCTGTTCCAGAAACTCGGTCATGGAGGCGAAGGGCGAATGCGCGCGGAAACTGGAGTCATGTTCCAGCTGCATCAGGCACAGGTGATAGGGAAAGCCGCCATGGGTTATGCGCCAGGTCGCAATCTTCCGTTGCAGCGCGGTCGCGGGCATCGTCAGAAGGCGACGCAGATACAGGCGGAATTCCTTCATCACGGTAATGTCGCGGTGCGGGCGATAGGCGCGATACCGACCCGGCGCCGCGACCACGAACAGGTGATAGAGCATGCCGTAGAAGATATGGTGGCGCATGTCGCCCCAATGCGCGGGCGCATCCGGCAGGTCGAGGTCCAGTTCGGCGAGCGCGGCCTGCATGTCCGGAACGGATTTGTCCATCAAGCGCGAATGGGCGTTCGAGCCGCCGCGTTCATAACTGATCCACCAGGGACGCAAATAGCCTTCCTCGAACACATGCACAGTCAGGCCACGGGCGTGGGCGATTTCAATGGCCTGGGCATGGATGGCGCGAACGTCGCCGTAAAGCACCAGATCTGTAATTCCCTTTTCGTCCAGAAGCTTGGCGCAGGCTTCGGGCCAGTTTTCGGGATTGCCATGGAATGGAATGTAGCTGTTGCGATCAAACCAGAACGCCGCGTCCCCGCGATTGAAACCGACGCGCCACACCTCGCATCCCGCCGCCCGGAGAAGACATCCGAGACGATGGAAGAAGGGCCCGTGAGGCCCTTGCAGAAACAGGAATCGGCGCGTTGGACGCATTTCGCCCCTCGGGTTGTTTCGTCCTTTATCGGGCGCTGCGTGGGCAGGGGAAAGGCGCGAATGTGGCAGGTTTGAGGCACTTGCGGCAAATGGACCACAGGCTTAGCTGGGGTTGAAACGCTGCGGAGGACTTAATGTTCACAGGTATCATTACCGACATCGGAACGATCCGGACACTGGAACGTCGCGGCGACCTGCGGGCGCGGATCGGCACACGATACGACGCGGGCGGCATCGACATCGGTGCGTCCATCGCCTGCGACGGCTGCTGTCTGACCGTGGTGGACCGGGGCGCGGACACCGAAGGCCACTGGTTCGACGTGGATGTATCGGCCGAGAGCCTGTCGAAAACCGCGCTGGACCGCTGGCAAACCGGATCGCGTGTCAATCTGGAACGCAGCTTGCGGGTGGGTGACGAACTGGGCGGGCATATCGTGTCTGGCCACGTCGACGGCACTGCCGAAATCCTGTCGATCATACCAGACGGCGACTCGGTACGATACGTTTTCGCCGCGCCCGATGCCCTGGCCCGGTTCATCGCGCCCAAGGGTTCGGTGGCACTGAACGGGACGTCGTTGACAGTGAACGAGGTGGATGGCGCGACCTTCGGCATCAACCTGATCCCGCACACGCAATCGGTGACAACCTGGGGCACGGCAGCGCCCGGCGACCGGGTCAATCTGGAGATCGACACCCTGGCGCGCTACGTCGCACGTCTGGCAGAGATGCCGGGCTGACCGTGACGAAGCGCCTTGTCCTGACGTCCATCGAGGACACAGGCGGCGATCGTTGCGTCGATATCCTGTGCATGGGCGAGGATTATGGCTGGGTGGAGTGTCGCCGCGACCCGGAAGACGCGCATGGTTGGCGGCATTTGCATCCACCGCGCATGGGGTTTGCCGATGCGGCGGCGGCGCGGGCGGAAGCCGGGCGATCGGTCGGATGGTTGGGCAGGTGCTGAGCAGGCCCCTTGCGGCGGCGCTGCCATCGTGCGCGAATGACGAATGAGCACTTCAAGCACCCCCGGCATCGGCCATAACTCAGGCCATGATTTCAACGGCTATACCAGTCGCCTGCATCAATGGCGCAAGGCGCGCCGCGATCTGATCCCGAACACGATGCCAGTGGAGGTCGTGCGGATACGTGTCAGACGTGCCGCTGCCATCGGGCTGAGTTACCGGACCTATGCCGGCATCCGCGCGGGCACCGGGCGCGACATAACGGCGCTTTTGTTCTCGTCCAACGCGCTGGGCATGATCCGACGCGCGGAGATGGATGCGGACCGGGCCGCGAAACTGACCCGGGTCGAGGCCCTGCGGGGCGTTCTGGTGCATCGGCCGCTGGTGGTCGAGGCGGAAGCGCCGCTGGATTTTGCCGACGCTGCACCGCTTTTTACCGAGAGTTGGACCACGATGCGGAGGCGGCTGCGCGATCTGCTGCGCAGGCGTGGTTTGCCTGCGGATGCGGTGCTTATGATCGGCGACACCGCATTCGAGGCGAGTTGGTGCGCGGCCTTGCGCGCGGGCGGATATCTGACCGCTGACCGTTATTTTGGAGAGACAACATGACCGACAAGGCACCACTGGCCGTCATAACCGGCGCATCCGGCGGCATCGGGCGCGCCCTGGCCGAGTATCACGCGGCAAAAGGGGGAGACCTGATCCTCGCGGCACGGCGCGCGGTGGAGCTGGACGCGCTGAAAGCCGACATCGAGGCGAAACATTCCGTCTCCGTCACGCCGGTGGCCTGCGACCTGGGTACGCCAGAGGGCCTGGCCACATTGATCGCCGCCTGCGAGGGGCGTGACATTGGCATCCTGATCAACAACGCCGGGTTCGGCGGGCGCGGCGCATTCATCGAGCGGCATCTGGCCGATGATCTGGCGATGGTGGATCTTAACGTGAACGCCGTGATGATACTGTGTCACTCGATTGCGCCGGGCATGGTCGCTCGCGGCAAAGGGCGTATCCTGAATGTCGGATCGACGGCGGGAATGATGCCGGGGCCGATGCAGGCGACGTATTTCGCCACCAAAGCCTTTGTGAACAGTTTCAGTCAGGCGCTGGACGAGGAGTTGCGGGCGCAGGGCGTCACCGTCACCGTGTTGGCCCCCGGATACGTCGAAACGGATTTTGCCGCCCGTGCCGATCTGGAAAACACGCCGCTTACCAAGTCGGGGCAGAGCCCCGAAGCGGTTGCCAGGGTCGGATATGGTGCAATGATGGATGGCAGGCTGCACGTGGTGAATGAAGGCATGCTGTCGGTGCTGACAAACTGGGTCATTCCGCTGCTGCCCCGCCGCCAGGTGCTCAAGATGGTGCGGAAGATGCAGACCAAATAGCAACGTGCGCACGCAACGTCTGCGCCGGACGGTCTGGTCCCCGGCCCCATGGGTCGCTAGATGAAGCCTGCAACAGGAGGTGCGCCCATGGCCGATCCCATCCCTTTCGAGGCTCCCGGACCCGTCGAGCGTGAAAACTCGGACGTTATCTCCCCGATCGAGGACATCATCGAGGACGCGCGCAACGGGCGCATGTTCATTCTGGTGGACCACGAGGACCGCGAGAACGAAGGCGATCTGGTGATCCCCGCGCAGATGGCCACGCCGGATGCGATCAACTTCATGGCGATGCACGGGCGCGGGCTGATCTGCCTGACCCTGCCGGGCGAGCGGATCGACGCGCTGGGACTGCCGCTGATGGCGTCGCAGAATTCCTCGCGCCACGAGACAGCGTTTACGATTTCAATCGAAGCGCGCGAAGGCGTCAGCACCGGCATTTCGGCGCATGACCGCGCGCGCACCGTCAGCACCGCCATCGACGCGTCCAAGGGCGCGGCGGATATCGCCACGCCGGGCCATGTCTTCCCGCTGCGGGCGCGGGACGGCGGCGTGTTGGTTCGGGCGGGTCATACCGAAGCCGCGACGGATATCGCGCGGCTGGCCGGGCTGAACCCGTCGGGCGTGATCTGCGAGATCATGAAAGACGACGGATCGATGGCGCGTCTGCCCGACCTGATCGCCTTTGCGCAGTTGCACGGGCTGAAGATCGGCACGATCAGCGATCTGATTTCGTACCGCCGTCGCCACGACAACCTTGTGAATCAGACCGATGCGCGGCCCGTCACCAGCCATATTGGCGGCGACTGGCTGATGCGGATTTTCACCGACGAGACGCAGGGGTCTGAACACATCGTGCTGACCAAGGGGGATATCGACCATGGCGGCCCGGTCCTGGTTCGGATGCATGCGATGAACCCGCTGGAGGACGCGCTGGGCATCGGCGACAGCGATCTGGCGGGTGCGATGCAGGTCATCGCCGAAGTTGGGCGGGGCGTCGTCGTGTTGCTGCGCGATACCGAGATGAAGCTGGATTTCCATGGCCATGGCGGCGGCGTCTCGCCCCATAAGCTGCGACAATACGGGCTGGGAGCGCAGATCCTTGCGGCGCTGGGCATTCACGAGATGGAGCTTGTGACCAACTCCGGCACGCCGCGCATCGTGGGGCTGGACGCCTATGGCCTGAAGATCACGGGCACCCACACCATTCCGAAAGGCTGATCCGATGGCCGGACATTCCGATAACGTGCTGACCCTGCCTGCTTTCGACAAACCCGCCAGGGTTCTGATCGTGATCGCCCCCTATTACGGCGCGATCTCGGCGGCGCAGCTGGCCTCGGCCCGCGCGGTACTGGACAGTGCGGGCGTGACGCATGAGACGGTCGAGATGCCCGGCTCGCTGGAAATTCCAACGGCCATCGGCATCGCGCACCGGCAGTCCGACTTCGACGGCTATGTCGCGCTGGGGTGCGTGATCCGGGGGCGGACGTCGCATTACGATGTCGTGGTCAACGAAAGCGCGCGGGCAATTGCGACACTGGGCCTGGCCGGAGCCTGCATCGGCAACGGCATCATTACCGTCGAGAACATGGAGCAGGCCGAGGAACGCGCGGATGCGGATCGTCTTGATACGGCGGGTGGGGCGGCGGCAGCGGCGTTGCATCTGATCGCGTTGCAGCGGTCGATGAAGAAGGCGGACACCGGCGTGGGTTTCAAACCCGGCAGCTTCCAGCACGATGGCCTGCGCAAGTCCGGACCGACGGTTGCCTGACGACGGTTGCCTGACGACGGTGACTTGACGCCCCCGAACCGCCCCCATAGGTCGCGGCCATGAGTGAAATCACACCCGACATGACACCAGACGAAAAGCGCGCGATGAAGCGCCGGATGAAATCCGCGGCCCGGCTGTATGCCGTGCAGGCGCTGTTCCAGATGGAGGCAGCCGGTCAGACCGTCGACAAGGTGCAGGTCGAGTTCGAGACGCACCGCTTCGGCATGGTCACCGAGGAGGGCGAATTCTCGGAAGCGAACGTCGATGTGTTTCGGTCGCTGCTGGAGTCGGCGGTGAACAATCAGGCGCGCATCGACCAGTTGACCGACCGCGCACTGGTTGCGAAATGGCCGCTCGGGCGGATCGATCCGACGTTACGCGCGCTGTTCCGGGCGGCAGGCGGCGAATTGATCGACAGCGCCACGCCACCCAAAGTTGTCATCACCGAGTTCGTCGACGTCGCGCGCGCGTTCTTCCCGGACGGGAAGGAAGGCGGCTTCGTCAACGCCGTGCTGGACCACATGGCGCGCGAAGCCAAGCCCGAAGCGTTCTGAGTTTCAGGCCGGTCTGCGCCGCAGACCCATCGTCAGCCCCGCGATGATCCATGCCCCGAGCAGCAGTACAGCCGTTCCGGCAAGGAACACGGCAAAAACGCGCAGTGTGTCGCCCGACGGCAGCAAGGGCACCAGCGGCGGCCAGATCGTGCCGGTCACCAGATGCCAGCCCAGTGTCAGGAACCCCCAGGCCAGGATTACGGTGCCCAGCGTCAGGCCCAGCATTCCCGTAGCCCGGCCCCGGCGGCGGAGCGGCAGACGCGCCATCCGGCGCAGCGCGGTCGTCAAACGGGAGATGTCCTGACCCATGGCGAGCATGGCGGGGACGAGGACGAGGACGAGAAGCATTCCGAACCCCAGCCCATAGACCAGTGTGATTACCGTGGGTCGCAGGAACTGTGCCTGGCTGGAGGATTCGTAGAGCAGCGGCGCAAGCCCCAGAACCGTCGTCAGCGTGGTCAGCAGAATCGGTCGCAGACGGTCGCAGACCGCATCGATGATGGCCGGGCGCAGTGCGCGGTCGCGGGCATATTCGTCGACCGTCGTGACCAGAACGATGGAATCGTTGATGATGATGCCGGTCATGCCGATCAGACCCACGACAGAGAACATCGACAGCGGCACCCCCCACCACCAATGGCCCCAGACCGCCCCGATCAGGCCGAAGGGGATTACCGCCATGATAACGGCGGGGCGGGTCCAGCTGCTGAAGATCCAGGCCAGCACCAGATAGATACCCAGCAGACAGGCCATCAGGCCCAGCGTCGCGTCGGTCAGGAATTCCTGTTCCTGCTCGGCCAGACCGCCCTGCTCGAAGCCAACCTGATAGAGGCTGGCGATCTCGGGCAGGATGGTTTCGGTCAGTTCCCTGCGGATTTCGTTCGCGCGCGCTGCGTCATCCTGCGCGATTTCACCGGACACTGTGACCACCTGCACGCCATTGGTGCGGCGCACGGTGGCAAAGCCCGATTGCACCTCGACCGTCACGATATCCGACAGTGCGACGTCGCCCCCGGAGGGCGAGGCCAGTCGCAGAGTATCCAGGAAGTCGGCGCGCACTTCACCCTGTGGCAATTCGACCCGGATCGCGCCGGTACGGGGACCGGACGGGAAGGTCGCCGCCTCGATCCCGTTCAGACGGTTGCGCAATGTCGTGCCCAGCGTGTCGATATCGAAGCCCAGCGCCTCGCCCTGCGGCGTCAGGTTCAGGATCAGTTCATCCTTGTCGTAGGGCAGACTGTCCTCCACGGCCGAGACTTCTGGGAAGCGCAGAACGGCGAGTTTCAGGGCTTCCGCCGCATTCTTCAGCGTGGCCGAATCCGCGCCATAGAAATCGACGGACAAAGAGTCGCCGCCCGGACCCGCATGTGCCCCGCGAAAGCCGATCTCTTCCGTCAGGGGTTGCCGGAGCACGGTATCCTGCAAGGCCTCGACGAACTCGGAACTGGGGTAGGGTCGCAGGTCTGCGTCGATCAGCTCGATCGAGATCGCACCCAGTTGGTCCGGCTCCTTGTCGGCCGCCGACGGCAACTCGCGCCCCGCATTGCCCCCGACTTCGGCCAGGACATAGGCGATGGGATTGGTGCCGTATTCGGCTTCATACTGTGCGCCAAGCGCCTCGGTCGCGCGCTGCAACTCTCGCATCTGGTCGATGGCATCGGCCCGCGTCGCGCCATCGACCATGGCGAAATTGCCGGTGATGGACCCACGTTCGGGCGCGTTGAAGAACCGCCACTGTACGTCGCCGCGGATGAACAGGGCCGCCTGCGTCGACAACAGCACCAGGGCCAGCGCCGCCACCGGATAACGCGCCCAGAGTGCCAGCCGTACAAGCGGGCGGAACAGCGTTTCGCGCACCCATTTGAAGCCCCGGTTCACCACGCGCGACGGCAGATCGTACCAATGTTCGCGCGCGGTATGCCTGAGCGCGCCGGCCATGTGGTGCGGCAGGATCAGGAAACATTCGATCAACGAGGCGATCAGAACCACGATCACGGTAAAAGGTATGTCGTAGATCAGGTTTCCGAAACGCCCACCAATGGCGACCAGCCCGAAGAACGCGATCACGGTGGTCAGGGTGGCGGAAAACACCGGCGCGAACATCCGGCGGGCGGCGTTTTCGGCGGCAGTCTGGGGATCTTCGCCCAGACGGCGGGCGCGGAAATCGGCATGTTCGCCGACGACGATGGCATCATCCACCACGATGCCCAGCGTGATGATCAGCGCGAAGAGCGAGATCATGTTGATCGTGATCCCCGCCGCCCACATCAGCGCGATGGCCGAGAGCATGGCAACCGGGATGCCTGCCGCGACCCAGAAGGCGGTCCGGGCGTTCAGAAACAGAAACAGAAGCCCGACGACGAGGGCCAGCCCCATCAGTGCATTGTCGATCAGAAGGTCGATACGGCCCGTGATGGCCTCGGTCCGGGTGCGGATCAGCTCGATCCTCGTGCCCTGTGGCGCATCGGTCAGGACATCGGCGGCGACCTCCTCAACGCGCTTTTGCAGGGCGATGGCGTCGCCTTCGGCGGATCGGTCGACCTGAACGCTGATCGCCGGGTCGGAGCCGACGAAATAGGCGCGGTCGCGGTCGACGCCCTCGGACAGAACCCGGCCCACGTCGCCCACGGTCAGCGCGTCGCCTCCTCCGGTGCGCCGCAACACGATGGCCTCGATGTCGACGGCATCGCGCCGGGCGCTGCCGGTGCGGACGCGGGCGTTCGCGCCACTCACGTCGCCCGCCGGATCGGCCTGCGCCTGCGCGCCGATGGCGGCGGAGATTTCCGCCATGGTCAGATCGTAGCGCAGCAGGTTGGCGGTCGGCACCTCTATGATCACTTCGGGCGCGGCGATGCCCCGGATCGACGTCCGCGTCACCCCAGCGGCGAACAGGCGCAGCACGAAATCGTCGGCAATGCGCGCCAGCTGGTCGACGCCGACCGGCCCGGTGACGATGACATCGGTCACGCGGTCGCGCCACGCGCCCTGCCGCACTTCGGGGTCGTCGATGCCATCGGGCAGGCCCGAGACGGCATCGACGGCGGCCTGCACGTCGTCGGCGGCAGCGGCGACATCGGCGCCCGGCTCGAACTCCAGCGTCAGGGTTGCCGACCCTTCGCGCGACGTGGAAGAGCTGTCGGTCACGCCGTCGACGGCCAGAAGCGCCGGTTCCAGCAATTGCACGATACCGAGATCCACGTCTTCGGCCCCCGCACCGTCCCAGACAACACTGACCGAGACGTTCTCGACAATGACATCGGGGAAGAACTGGGCGCGCATGTTGGGAACGGCCACTGCGCCCGCCGCCAGCATCAGCACCAGCAGAAGATTGGCGGCTGTGCGGTGGCGCGTAAAGTATCCCAGTATGCCCACGGGTCAGCCCCCGATCCGGGATTCGAGGCGTTCGACCATTTCGGTCGGCACCTGTTCATCGGCAAGTTGCGTCAGCATCCGCGATTTCACGGGGTCAGGAATGCGGCTGTTGTTCTCCACGAAGGCCACGAGGCGGGCGCGGCGTTCGGGATCCAGTGTCATCAGCGTGGGTGTTTCGACCCGGACCTGCGCGATGTCGGACGCGTCTGTATCGGATGTTCCGGATTCGGGCCGCAGGGGACGGACCCGGATGCCCGCGCCCAGCGCCGCCGTGCGTTCGGCTACGACCTCGCGCCCTGCGATATCGCCCGAGACCAGCACATCGTCACCTTGACGACGCAGGAGCGTCACGGCGATTTCGGACAGGCGGTCATCGTCGCCCAGCATCAGAACGCTGGACTGGGCGGACAGCGCGGTGGCAGGCAGGCGGATGGCAGAGGTCAGCACCGGTTCCTCGACCTCGACCCGCAGAAAGTCGCCGGGGCGCAAGCCACGCGCGGTGTCGAGCGTGGCAAACACCAGTCGGCCGGTCTGGCCTTCTCCGACCGACGCGCTTTCGCGGGTGATGAGGCCCGTGGCCTCGATCGTCAGGCCCTGCACATCGAGAATTGCGCGAACAGGTGCGCCGATCAGGTTCCCGCGGTCGTCCAGCAGGCGCGAATGCTGCGCGGCGGACAGACGGAACGCAACTTCCAGCGCATCCGGGTCGATCAGCGTGGCGATCTGTTCGTTTGCCGATATCAGACCCCCGGCCAGAACCGACACATCGCTGAGCTGGCCATCGAATTCGGCGGTCAGTTCCCGATCGGCAAGGTCGCGCAGGGCCGTATCGACGGCGATCCGGGCGCGTTCGATCGCAAGTTCGGCCGAGTCGATCCGGGTCTGCGCCTGCGCGATGGCCCCGCGTTTCGCAAGGATCGTGCTTTCGGCAGACGACAGCGCCAGTTGAGCGGCTTCCACGGCGGAGGTGGAGCCGACGCCCCGCTGTGAAAGATCGCGCTGTCGTTGCAAAGCGGCACTTTGCAGATCGCGTTGCGCCTCGGCCCCGGCAAGTTCGGCCTGGGCCAGATCCAGCGCTCGGGTGGCGTCGCGCAGTTCTGCCTCGGCCCCGGACAGATCGGCGCGGGCAACGGCGACATCGGCTTCGGCCCCGGCAGGGTCGATCCTGAGCAGGAATTGCCCCGCCTCGACCTGACCGCCGTCTTCGAACCTGTCCGACAGTTCGACGATACGGCCTGCTGTGGGGGCCCGCAGTTCCAGCACGCGACGGGCGCGAACCTCGCCGAAGGTGGTCAGGACGGGGGCGATGGTCTGCGGTGTGGCGGTCAGCACGTTGGCGGCCAGTACACGTTCACGCGCCGGACGGCTTCCGCCGTCACGCGCCTGTCGCGCCTCGAGTGCGGAAAACGAGATCTGTGCGGCCCAGCCCAGAAGGCCGACCGTCAGGGCCAACAGGAAGAGCGCCACAAGGCTGCGTCCGAGAAAGCGCATTCAATTTCCGATCTGCGATGCGTCGACCTGAAGATAAGGTTTTCACGGTCCCTGCCAACTCACACGTTCGTAGAGCCGGGTTCCGTCGCGCGATCAGATCATTTTCTGCGCAAATGTTCTTCAAGCCGGGGCATGATCTCGACGAAATTGCAGGGTTTGTGCCTGAAGTCCAGTTGGTGAACCAGAATTTCATCCCAGGCATCGCGACAGGCCGAGGGCGAACCGGGCAGCGCGAACAGATAGGTGCCGTGAGCCACACCCGCGCAGGCGCGCGACTGCACGGCGGAGGTGCCGATCTTTTTCATGCTCACGAGGGTGAAGACCGTTCCGAAGGCGTCGATTTCCTTTTGGTAGACGTCGCGGTGCGCCTCGACCGTCACGTCGCGACCCGTCAGCCCGGTGCCGCCGGTCGAGATCACGACGTCGATGTCCGGGTCGGCGCACCACTCGCGAAGTTTGCCCGCGATGTCGGCGCGGTCGTCGCGCGTGATGGCGCGATCCGCCAGCAGATGCCCCGCGCCCTCCAGCCGTTCTACAAGGGTGTCGCCGGACCGGTCGTCATCCGGCGTCCGCGTGTCGGAGACGGTCAGCACCGCGATGCGACAGGGCAGGAAAGCGCGATCGGTCATTTGGTGAAATCGGCGCGCGAGTGCCGCTCGGGCAGTTTCAGGCTCTCATCGTCGCCGAAGCTGCGATTGACCATGCGGCCCCGACGAGTGGCGGGGCGGGCGTCGATCTTTTCTGCCCATGCGACGACGTTCCTGTAGCTTGCGACATCGAGGAACTCGGCGGCGTCATACAACCGACCCAGAACCAACTGACCGTACCAGGACCAGATCGCCATGTCGGCGATGGTATAAGTCTCGCCTGCGATGAAGGCGCTTTCGCCCAGACGTCGGTCCAGCACATCCAGTTGACGCTTGGCTTCCATCGCGTAGCGGTTGATCGGGTATTCGTACTTTTCAGGCGCATAGGCGTAGAAATGGCCGAACCCGCCGCCCAGAAACGGGGCGCTGCCCATCTGCCAGAACAGCCAGGACAGCATCTCCGCGCGGTTTTCTCCGAGGAACGCATTATACTTTTCGGCAACGTGCAGCATCATCGCGCCCGACTCGAAGATACGGACAGGGGTGTCGCCAGACCGGTCCATCAACGCGGGGATCTTGGAGTTCGGGTTCACTTCGACGAAGCCCGAGCCGAACTGATCGCCTTCGCCAATGTCGATTTTCCATGCGTCATAATCGAAATCGTGACCGGCCTCGATCAGCTCCTCGAACAGGACGGTGACCTTCACGCCGTTCGGCGTCGCCAGCGAGTAGAGTTGGTAGGGATGTTCACCCACAGGCAGGTCCCTGTCGTGGGTCGGACCGGCAACGGGACGGTTGATATTGGCGAACTGACCGCCGGATTGCGTGTTCTGCCAGACTTTGGGGGGCGTATAGGTCATGAAATTCCTTCGGACTGTCTGCGTTCGGGACATGTGACCCCGGATTTTCGTTTGGTGCAATGTGGTGCGGTCGGGGGTCATGTCGCCCGGCGTCAGGGCAGGTGCAACTGTGCGGGGGCGCACAGGGCGGACGTCAGGTATCCAGCCGGGCGGCAAGGTCCAGCAGGTCCGCCCATGCGTCGCGTTTCGCTGCCTGTTGTCGTAGCAGATAGGCAGGATGCAGCATCGGCAGGACCGGCTTGCCGAAACCTTCGGTCCACTGCCCGCGCAGCCTGGTAATGCCACGTCGACCCAGCACCGCGTTGCAGGCGTGGTTGCCCATCAGGATCAGAACGTCCGGATCGGCGAGTTCGACGTGACGGCGCAGGAACGGCAGCATCATGGCCACTTCGTCGGGTTCGGGGTCGCGGTTCGACGGCGGGCGCCACGGCAGGACATTGGTGATATAGACCGCACGCTCCGCATCGGCATGATCGCGGGACAGGCCGATAGCGGCGAGCATCCTGTCCAGAAGCTGACCGGCCTGCCCGACGAAGGGCTTGCCCGCGCGGTCTTCCTCACGGCCCGGTGCCTCGCCGATGATCATGACGCGGGCCTTGGGGTTGCCGTCGGAAAACACCAGAGATTTTGCGCCCAGCCGTAATTCGCAGTGCGGATAGGTCGAGAGCGCGGCTTGCAGGTCTTCCAGCGTGGCGGCCCCGGCGGCGGACTGTTCGGCCTCGGTCACGGGATCGCTTTTGTGTGCCGGGGGCACATGCTGCGGCACGGATGCGACAGTCTCCGCCGCAGGCGTCAACGGCGCGGGTTTCGCGGCTGCAGGCATACGGTCGGGAAGGGCATATCGATTGACGGGTTGGGCGCAGATCGCCTCGTCACAGCCCATCTCGACCAGCCATTCAAGCGTGGCGCGGGCAGTGAAGGGGTCCATGTCAGGCTGCATGTGAGGGAAATAGCGCGGGGCGTCGATGAGGGGAAGGGAGGAGCCAAGGGCAGCATGGGCGATGCGCGACGAATACCGCATTGGAATCGGCAATCCGGTGTAGACTGGCGAATAGATGACGTGATTTGCGATTTCGGAGGCAGGCGACAATGGATGCTCAAGGCGGATGCCTCTGCGGAAACATCAGATATAAAGCTGAAAATCAGCCAGTCAGAGTGACGATCTGCCACTGCAGGTTCTGCCAACGCGCGACCGGTGGCGCGTATCTGGTGGAACCGGTGTTCGAAGCGCAGGACTTTCAGGTCAACAAAGGGTCTCCGAAACGGTATGTTCACATCTCAGAAGGCAGCGGAAAAAAGGTTTTCATACATTTCTGCGATAACTGCGGGACCAAGCTGTTCCTGACCTTCCAGCGATTTGAAAATTTCGTTGGTGTCTACGGCGGAACGTTTGACGATCCGAATTGGTTCGAACTCACGCCTGAGAACACGAAGCAGATTTTTCTTGGCGTAGCGCAAAGAGGCACGGTCATTCCTCCCCACGTCAACACCTATCTCGAACATGCCAGCGAGCGGGACGGGACGCCGGTCGCACCGAAAGTGTTCGATGCGCCATACATTATCGGAAATTGTTAGCCCCGATATCCCGGACCTTCCGGACCCGTGCCGCCGTCGCTTAGCAGAGGCGTTTCTCGTAATATATCCGATGGAAGCCTTCTTCAGTGCGCCGCGCCACTTCGTCATAACCAAGTCGCGGATAGATCAAGAGGTTCTCGGTCATCTTTTCATTCGTATAGAGACGCACGATCTCAAAGCCGAGCCGCCGCCCTTCAGCCTCGCAGAACTGTATCAGGGTCTTGCCGATACCCTGTCCCGCAACGCTTGGCAGGACAGCCACGTTTTCCAGTAGGATGTGCTGATCTTCGGGGAAGAACACTATGAAACCTTGGAAATCGTCGTTTGCGCCGGTGGCAACATAAACTGATCCGGCAGCAATTTGCGTCTCGAAGTCGGCAACCATCGGCGCAGGCTTCCGGCCAATTACAGGTATATATCGAGCGTAGGCCTGATTGGTGCAATCTCTGATCGCGGGCGCATCTGATGCGCTGGCCTTTCGGATCACATCGCGTCTCCTTCGTCTGGCCGCTGTGTGACACTGCCTTTCGAACGGATGCGTCCCAATCGACAAACTGGCCCCGGAAGTGTCGCTCGATGAGCCGCGGCATTGTTCCGCCGAACCCCATTATACTCTGTCGGTCGTCGCCGCCAATCTTCAACATGACCGCATCCCCTTGATCCCCGCGCCACAACGCCCGACAAGCAGGACGCGGAGCGGCAAGGGATGTCCCATGACTTTCAATCAACGCCACCTTCTGGGCATCGAGCCCCTGCACCCGTCGGAAATCATCGCTCTGCTGGACCGTGCCGACCATTACGCCGAAGCGACGCGGGCCGGGCACAAGCATGGCGATGCGCTGGCCGGGCTGACGCAGATCAACATGTTCTTCGAGAATTCGACGCGGACTCAGGCGAGTTTCGAGATCGCGGGCAAGCGGCTGGGCGCGGACGTCATGAACATGGCGATGCAGGCCAGCAGCCTGAAAAAGGGTGAGACGCTGATCGACACGGCCCTGACGCTGAACGCGATGCGACCCGATCTTCTGGTGGTGCGGCATCCGCAGTCGGGGGCAGTGAACCTGTTGGCGGAAAAGGTGAATTGCGCCGTGCTGAACGCGGGGGATGGCAAGCACGAACATCCGACGCAAGCCCTGTTGGATGCGTTGACGATCCGGCGCGCGAAGGGTCGACTGCACCGGCTGACCGTGGCGATCTGCGGCGACATCGCGCATTCGCGCGTGGCCCGGTCGAACCTGATCCTGCTGGGCAAGATGGAAAACCGCGTCCGTCTGGTCGGGCCGCCGACGCTGATGCCCGCGCAGATCGACCAGTTGGGCGTGGAGGTGACCGACAATATGGCCGAAGGGCTGAAGGGCGCGGACGTGGTGATGATGCTGCGTCTTCAGAAGGAGCGAATGGACGGCGGCTTCATCCCTTCCGAGCGGGAATATTACCATCGCTTCGGGCTGGACGCAGAAAAGTTATCGCATGCCAAACCAGATGCCATCGTCATGCATCCGGGTCCGATGAACCGCGGTGTGGAGATCGACGGAACGCTGGCCGACGATATCAACCGCTCCGTCATTCAGGAACAGGTGGAGATGGGGGTTGCAGTTCGCATGGCGGCGATGGACCTTCTGGCAGCGAATTTGCGGGCGTCGGCGGGTCAGGTTGAACCCGGCGGCCCTGCCGCGCGTTGATCTTCGATGCATGACCACTGGAGTTTCCATGACCTTAGCCCTGACACCGCGCGACCCCCGTATCCACGTCTTTTCCGTCAGTGACGGCACCCTGAAGCTGACGCATCAGACCTATCTGTCACGTCTGAGCGAAGAGGTCTCCGCGACCTCGCTCGAAACGGCTGTGGGGGGTGCGATCGATCCGACCTATGCCGAAGTTTTTGCCGTGGAAGACGTCGCGCCTATGGGTCTGCGGGCCTATCTGGCGCAGGCGCACGACATTCCCGACCCGGTTCTGGCCGCTGATGCGGCCCGCCTCGATGCACTGTCCGGCGATGTCGTGGTATTGGCCCCTCGCGCGGTCGAGGGGTTGCAGACGCTGACCCCCCGGTCCGAGCTGACCCACATCGGCAGCTATGCTCCGGCCGAAGCCGACGACAGCCCAAGGTCCCTGCCACGGGCTTCGAAGTCGCCGCATCTGGAAACGCCGGGTGCCGCCGTGGGCAACCCTATGACAAAGCGGCGCATCGTCTGGATCGTGTTGGGGGCAATCGTGGCCGCGGCGATCCTTCTGATGCTGTGGTGACATCGGATGGCGGCCCCGCAATGCGGGTCGCCCACCCCTGATCGCCCCTGTATCGCTGATGGACTTGGCGCGGCCTCTTGGCTAACCGGGTGGCATGAGCTCGATCCTGTTGACCAACGCCCGCCTGATCGACCCCGTCACGGGCGCGGACACCCATGGCGAATTGCGGATCGAGGATGGCCGCATCACCGACCCCGGCCCGGCTGCACAGGTCATCGACTGTCGCGGAAAATGTCTGGCCCCCGGTATTGTCGATATCGGTGTCAAGGTCGGCGAACCCGGTGAGCGACACAAGGAAAGCTTCCGTACGGCAGGCATCGCGGCGGCGCGTGGCGGTGTGACAACGATGGTTTGCCGCCCCGATACAATGCCCGTTATCGACAGTCCCGAAATACTGGAACATGCCCGCGGACGTGCCGGCCATTCGCCGGTTCGCGTCCGTCACATTGCGGCCCTGACACGGGGCCGTGCGGGCCGCGAGATGGTCGAGATCGGGTTTCTGCGCGATGCCGGTGCGGTCGCGTTTTCGGATGGCACGCATGTCGTTGCAGACACCAAGGTCCTGTCGCGCTGCCTGACCTATGCACGGTCGCTGGGTGCACTGGTCATCGGTCATCCGCAGGATCCGGGACTGTCGGCCGGGGCCTGCATTACGTCCGGCAAATTCGCCAGCCTGCGCGGGCTGCCGGGCGTGTCGCCCCTGGCCGAACGCATGGGGCTGGACCGCGACCTGGCCCTGGTCGAGGCGACGGGCGTCGCTTATCACATGGACCAGATCACCACGGCTGCGGCCTTGCCAGCGTTGATCCGGGCCAAGGCTTCCGGACTGGACGTGACGGCGGGCACGTCGATCCACCACCTGACGCTGAATGTGCTGGACGTCGCCGACTACCGCACCTTCTTCAAGGTGATGCCGCCCCTGCGGGACGAGGACGACCGGATGGCCGTAGCAGGCGCGCTGACGGATGGGGTGATCGACATCATCAGCTCCATGCACACCCCGCAGGACGAGGAATCGAAGCGCCTGCCCTTCGAGGAGGCCGCGCCGGGCGCCGTCGGTCTGGAAACGCTGCTGCCCGCGGCGATGCGGTTGGTGAAGGCGGGCCATCTGACGCTGCCGGAACTGTGGCGCGCGCTGTCGATGAACCCTGCCCGGCGGCTGGGACTGGAAGGTGGAACGCTGGACGCGGGCGCGCCCGCCGATCTGGTGCTGTTCGACCCGGATGCGCCGTTCGTGCTGGACCGTTTCACCCTTGCCTCCAAGTCCAAGAACACCCCGTTCGATGGCGCGCGGATGGAAGGACGTGTGCTGGCCACCTGGGTCGCGGGCACCTGCGTTTACGACCGGGCGGCGACCTGATGACGCCCGAGATCGCATCCGCCCCCCTGTCCCTGCTGGTCGTTGCCGTGCTGGCCTATCTGCTGGGGTCGGTGCCGTTCGGTATCGTCATGGCGCGGCTGTTCGGGCTGGGCGATCTGCGAAAGATCGGATCGGGCAACATCGGCGCGACCAATGTTCTGCGCACCGGCAACAAGCCCGCCGCGCTGCTGACATTGCTGGGCGATGCGGGTAAGGGCGGTGCCGCCGTCCTGCTGGCGCGCGCGCTGGTCGGGGAAGACGCGGCGCAACTGGCCGGGCTGATGGCATTCCTCGGGCATTGTTTCCCGGTCTTTCTGCGATTCCGGGGCGGCAAGGGGGTGGCGACCTTCCTCGGCACGCTGCTGGCGCTGTCGTGGCCGCTTGGAGTCGCCGCATGTCTGACGTGGCTGGCTGCCGCCGCCGCGTTCCGCATGTCGTCGCTGGCCGCACTGATCGCCGCCGTCGCGGCCCCCGTCTTCGCACTGTGGCTGGTGCCGCAGGCCGTAGTGTTCTATATCGCGCTGGCCGCCCTGATTTTTTATCGTCACGCTGCGAATATTCGTCGCATCCTGAACGGTGAGGAACCCCGGATCGGTCTGAAGTGACTTTCTGGTTGTGACACGTGCTGGTTTCGTCATCCTCGCCAGCACTGCGCGCAGGTGCAACGGGTGATGGATCTTGAAATCGGAGCTTGTTGCTGGACCGCATCGGGATAAGCGGCCTTGTTTGGCAAAGGTTGGTATTCACTCTGACTGACCGCATCCCCAACCGGCCCGACTCCGACTCCGACTCCGATCCCGACGCCGTGGCAGAGGCGCTGTTGGCGCTTCCGCTGGGCACGTTCAGGGGACAGGCCCTAGGCAAGACCTGGCTGGTGACGCGCAGTTTGTTTGCCGGGGGCGCATCGGAGAAGCTGGTCGCCCACGCGCTGGATGGGACGGATTATATCAGCATGAACCTGTATCGTCTTGAATCGGGATCCCGCCTCAAACCCTGCGAAATGCCCGCCGCCAGGGTGGCGCGGTTCGTTCTGGACCTGGTGCCCGAGACCTGACGGCACAAAGTGGCAAGCAATTCCAACGCACCGGCAAAGCAGCGGGTATTGGGAGGGTTTCCGTCCCTGCCGTCCGTGAAGACCGCGTGGCGGGCAACACACCGTCAGTAGCTGCGTTCGGCGTAAATTCGCGTCAGATCCCCACCCCAGCGACCGTTGTAATCGTCCAGAAGCTCGTCGGCGGGAGTTTTCCCCGACTCGATCGATTCCTTCAGCGCGTTCAGGAAATGCGTCTCGTCCGGAACCAACCCGCCCGCACCGGGCATCGCGCGGGCGGCAAGACCGGCGTGGCTGATGTCGACCAGCTCGCGCGCCAGGTCGTGCATCCTGATGCCGTTCACTTCGGCCTGAAGCCCGTCTTCGCTGGCCGCGACCCGCAGCGCCAGCCGCGTTTCGTGATCCCAGCCCTTTGCCAGGTCCCATGCCGCGTCCAGCGACGACTGATCATAGAGCAACCCGACCCAGAACGCGGGCAGGGCGCAGAGCCGCCGCCACGTGCCGCCGTCGGCACCGCGCATCTCCATGTATTTCTTGATGCGGGCTTCGGGGAACAGCGTCGTCAGGTGATCGGCCCAGTCCGACAGCGTCGGCTTTTCGCCTGGCAGCGCGGGCAATTCACCCTTGAGGAAATCGCGGAACGACATGCCCAATGCGTCGACATACTTGCCGTCGCGGTAGACGAAGTACATCGGCGTATCGAGGGCATATTGCACCCACCGCTCGAACCCGAAGCCGTCCTCGAAGACAAAGGCAGGGATGCCGGTGCGGTCGGCATCCAGATCGCGCCAGACCCGGCTGCGCCATGACTTGTGGCCGTTGGGCCTGCCCTCGAAAAACGGCGAATTGGCAAACAGCGCCGTTGCCACCGATTGCAAGGCCATGGCGACGCGCAGTTTCTGCACCATGTCCGCCTCGGACGCGAAGTCGAGGTTGACCTGCACTGTCGTCGTGCGCCGCATCATCACCCGGCCCATCGTGCCGACCTTGCCCATATAGGCGTCCATCAACTTGTAACGCCCCTTGGGCATCAAAGGCATGTCCTCGTGCCGCCAGATCGGTGCGGCACCCAGCCCGATGAACTTGACGCCGATCTCGTCGGCGACGGACCTCACTTCGGCAAGATGGACGTTCACTTCGTCGCAGGTCTGGTGGATGCTCTCCAGCGGTGCGCCCGAAAGCTCCAGCTGGCCGCCCGGTTCAAGGCTGACGTTGGCCCCGTCCTTTTCCAGCCCGATCAGGTGACCGCCCTCCTCGACCGGGGTCCAGCCGAAGCGGTCGCGCAGTCCTGACAGGACGGCATGAATCGACCGCTCGCCTTCGTAGGGCAGGGGCTTCAGGGTGTCTTCACAATAACCGAATTTTTCATGCTCGGTGCCGATGCGCCACTGGTCTTTGGGCTTGCACCCCGAAGCCAGGTATTCGGCAAGCTGGGAATGGTCGGTAATCTGGCCGCCGCCGGACTGGGGAATGGACATGCGCGGCCTCCTGCCGTTTCGGTTCGGGGATGAGGGTCGGACGGGGTCAAGTCAAGGCGCGGTGACCCGTCCGCCGCCAGACTGTGATCGTCGCAGGCGCAGGCGACTGCACGGCCCGCACCATGGCACCCGTGTCCAGCCCCGGCAGAGGGGCCAGGGCATCCAGCAGCTTGTCGGACCCGGCAGCTCCTTCGGGGATCATCAGCGGCTGGCCAGTGAACTGCGCGAGGCGCCAGAACGCCTCGCCCCCGCGGGTGCGGAGGAAGGCCACTTCGGTCAACTCGTCCAGCTCGACGCTGCCACCGAGGATCGGCCCCAGATAGGTGATGCGTCCCTCGTCCACCTCGACCACGCCGGGCGACTGGGTTGCGGTACGGAATCTTGCGGCCCGGATGCCCGACACAAGAAGGAACGCGCCGACCGTCATGGCGACCGCCCCGAAAAAGGCGATCAGACCGCCGGATGCGATCCAGAGCCCGAGGCCCAGAATAACCGCGCCCCCGCCGATCAGCGCCTCGCGCCAGCGGATCATCAGAGCGGCGGCCTCGGGGCGGATCATGGCACAACCTTTCCGTCGAACAGCACGAGGGCGAAATCGCCGATCCGCTCGAACCCCAGCGGGCGATAGCAGGCGACCGCCGCATTCGTGGCTGCGAACAGGGTGGCACGGGTCACGCCCGCATCCCGTGCTTCGGCCAGATGCAGCGCGACGGCGTGGCGCGCCAGCCCGCGGTTGCGCGCAGAAGGCGGGGTATAAACGCCGCCGACCTGCACAATGTCGGGCAGCACCGCGGTGAAGCCGGTCATGGCGGCGGGGATGCCGTCGATCATCAGGAAGCGGTGCGTGTCTTCGGCGATCCAGCGCTGAACCTGCGCTTCAGCGTCTTCGACCGACGAAGCGCCCAGATGCAGTTCCGCGTCATAGGCTTGCCGCCACGCAACGGCCGTAGCGACGTCCACGGTCAGCGGAGACAGCATGCCGGGGCGGACGGGCACGGACAGGGTATTCAGATGGGCGAGGAACTGCGGCTCGTCCTCCGACAGGACCGCCGGGGCGCCCGACAGACCTACCGCCGCGATCAGGTCGCGGACCGGCGATGCGGCCCCGGCGAAACCCGTCAGAGTCTGCCCGCAAAGGTGTTCCGCCGCGCGCGCCGGATCGAAGGCACCGGACCAGACCGGCAGAACCATGCCGCCGTCCGTCAGGCCAAGGATTGCCGTCGGGGATGTCGCGCCGTCCAGCCAGAAGGACATCGCGTGTGGATGCCCGCCCTCCATCCCGTACCGAACCAGATTGCCGAGCGGGAACATCGCCAGTTCCGGACTTATGCCCAACATCGCTTCGATCGCCGGGCGATGCGACTCAGACGCGAGCATCACGTCCAGTCCCCCTGCGTGGTCTGCCACACCGTCAGCGCTGCCACTGCCGCCGTATCCGCCCGCAGGATGCGCGGACCCAGACCCACGGCCATGGCCTGCGGATGCGCGCGCAGACGGTCGCGTTCTGCGGGAGCGAAGCCGCCTTCCGGGCCGATCAGGATCGCGGCGGGGGCGGGGGGCCATGGGTTCGATTCTCCCTCTCCAGACCAATCGGGATCGTCAGACAGCGCCTCGTCGCAGAAAATCAGCGCGCGGTCGTCGGGCCAGTGGTCCAGCAGCTTCGCCAGCGTTACGATTTCGTCGACCGGGGGCACAAAGGTGCCGCCGCATTGCTCGGCGGCTTCGACAGCATGAGCCTGCAGCCGGTCGCGGCGAATGCGTTCGGAATTGGTGTAGCGCGTCGTGACCGGGCAGATGCGTGCCGCGCCCAGCTCCGTCGCCTTTTCCACGATGAAGTCCGTTCGCGCTTTCTTGATCGGCGCGAAGCACAGCCAGATGTCGGGCGGATCGCGTTGCGGCGCGACCCGGTCGCCCAGCGTCAGGGTGCCGCCGCGCTTGGACGCCGCGTCGATGGTTGCCCGCCACGCACCGGACGCGCCGTCGAATACGGTGATCGTGTCGCCCGGCGAAAGCCGCATGACGCCAGACAGGTAATGCGCCTGATCCTTCGACAGCACCGCCTGTTGTCCCCCGTACAGGGGTCCGGTTATGTGCAGCCTGACTTTGCTGTCCATGAGAGAGGGGTCCTTCCGATGACCGATGCGTCCGATCAAGGACAGGTGGCCGACGCCGTCAAGGGCAACTGGGTCGATCGGTTGGCCCCGAAGGCGACGCGACCCTATCTGCGACTGTCGCGCGCCGACCGGCCGATCGGGACATGGCTGTTGCTGTTGCCGTGCTGGTGGGGGCTGGCCCTTGCGGTGGCGGCAACCGGATTTCGACCTTTTGACATCTGGATCGCGGTAGGCTGCGCCATCGGAGCGGTCCTGATGCGCGGCGCGGGCTGCACCTGGAACGATGTGACCGACCGTGACATCGACACCGCGGTCGCGCGTACCCGGTCACGACCCATTCCGTCCGGGCAGGTGACGGTACGCGGCGCGCTGATCTGGTTGACGGTGCAGGTCGTGGCATCCGCCGCGATCCTGCTGACGTTCAACGGCACGGCCATTGTCCTGGGGCTGCTGTCCCTGATCCCGGTCACGATCTATCCGTTCGCCAAGCGGTTCACCTGGTGGCCGCAGGTGTTCCTGGGCCTGGCGTTCAACTGGGGCGCGCTGCTGGCATGGGCGGCGCACACCGGGGGGTTGGGGTGGCCGCCGATTCTGCTTTATCTTGGCGGCATTGCATGGACGCTCTTCTACGATACGATCTATGCTTATCAGGACGTTGAGGATGACGCCCTGATCGGCGTCAAATCCACGGCCCGGCGCTTTGGCGATACACCTGGTCCGTGGATGCGAGGCTTCGCGGCGTCGACGGTGATCCTGCTGTCGGCGGCAATCGTCACGGCGCTTCCACCGGTTTCGGCAATGGCTGCGTTGTTGGGCGTCTGGGCGATGGGGTGGCATCTGGCCTGGCAGATGATGCGGCTGGATGTCACCGATGCCGCGCTTTGCCTGAGATTGTTTCGGGCCAATCGCACGACCGGGCTGATCCCCTTGCCGTTTTTTGCCATGGCGGCCCTGGTGTGATTGCCCCTGCCCGAGAGGGCCGTTAGTCAGGCGCAGGGAATTCGGGATAAACATGTCAGCCAAGCGCACAATCGCAACCACTATCGCATTCGGTCTTGCGGCAGCCAGTGCAGTCGCCGGAGCATGGTTCGGGGCCAGTTACATTGAAACGTCGTCGCGCGCCGTGGTGGCCGGGGCACTGGACGCCGCCGGGCTGGACTGGGCCGAAGTCGATACGGACGGGTTGCAGCTGATCCTGTCTGGCACTGCCCCTGACGAACCGTCGCGCTTTCGCGCCATCACCCGCGCGGGTGCCATTGTCGATCCGGGCCGCATCATCGACGCGATGGAAGTGGAGGCCAGTCGCCCGGTGACCGCACCCCGTTTTTCGCTGGAAATCCTGCGCAACGATGCCGATGTCTCGGTCATCGGGCTGGTCCCGGCGAATGGCGGCCCTGAATTGTTGTCCTCTCTGCTGGCGCGCGCCGGAAGGGCGATGCCGCTGGAGGTCACCAACATGGTCGAGACGGCGGATTATGCCGTTCCGCCCGGATGGGAGGAGTCGCTTCGCTTCGCGATGTCCGCGTTGGATCAGTTGCCCCGCGCCAAGGTCTCGGTCGATGCGGGACGTGTCGTCGTCACGGCCGTTGCCGACAGCGACGAGGAGCGGATCACGCTGGAGCGCGCGATTACCCGCGATAAGCCAGCCGATATCGATCTGTCGCTGAACATCGGGGCACCGCGTCCGGTGATCACACCTTTCACGCTGCGCTTTGTCATGCCGCCAGACGGTGCCCCCCGATTTGAAGCTTGTGCCGTCGATTCCGAACAGGCCCGGACCCGCGTTCTGGATGCGGCCGTTGCGGCGGGTTTTGCGGGCGAGGCGGATTGCGTGATCGCACTTGGCGTCCCATCGGCCGGCTGGTCGGTCGCCGCCGCCGAGGGGATCGCTGCCCTGAACAATCTGGGCGGAGGTGCGCTGACACTGTCGGATGCCGACGTATCGCTGATCGCCAGCGAAGGCACGGATCAACCGGCTTTCGACACCGTCGTGGCCGAACTCTCTGCCGCCTTGCCCGATCTCTTCGTCCTGTCCGCCGTCCTGCCCGAGGCAACACAGGTCGATGGTACGGGCGAAGCCGAAACCGGCACCCCCGAATTCGTCGCCACCCTCGCGCCGGAAGGTCAGGTGCAGTTGCGCGGACGGCTGTACGACGAGGCGCAGCAGGCCGCCGTCGTCAGCTATGGTCGCGCTTTGTTCGGCTCGTCGAATACCTATATCGCGACCCGTCAGGACACGAGTCTGCCGCGCGGCTGGCCCGCCCGCGTACTGGCCGGGATGGATGCCCTGTCGCGACTGGAAAACGGGTCGGTGATCGTGCAGCCGGACCTGGTGGTTCTGCGGGGCGTCACCGGCAATACGCGGGCCGAGGCGGAAATTTCCGGTCTGTTGTCCGACAAGCTGGGGGCCGAGGCGAATTTCCGCGTCGAGGTCCGGTATGACGCGGAACTCGACCCGCTGCTGAACATACCCTCGCCTGCAGAATGCGCCGATCGCCTGAACACGATACTGGTTGAACACAAGCTGTCGTTCGCCCCTGGCGAGGCGATTATCGAAGAAGCAGGCGACGAACAGCTCGGCAGCCTGAAGGATGCGCTGGACGAATGTCCCAACACGGTGTTCGAAATCGGCGGACATACCGATAGCCAGGGGCGAGAGGATACCAACCTCGCCCTGTCCATCGCGCGGGCCGATGCAGTGCGCAATGCGCTGATCGGGCTGGGTGTGGCCCCCAGCCAACTGATCGCGAACGGCTATGGCGAATCGCAGCCCATCGCCGATAACGACACCGAGGAGGGACGCGAGGCCAACCGCCGCATTACCTTCACCCTGTTCGATCGCCGGACCGGCACGGCTGAGGTAGGGGATGCCCCGTCCGCAGCAGATGGTGCCGCCCCTGACGCTGCCGTCCCTGACGCTGCTGATCAGGAAGCGCCTCCGCACGACGGCGCGGCCGCCGACCATCCGCCCGACACCACGCCCACGGGAGGGGCCACCGAATGAACCGCACCGAATTCGTCATCGCGATCGCGGTGATCCTGTTTGTCGCCTTCGTGCTGGGATGGTTCGCATCCTGGTTGGTCTATCGGTTCAGCCGCGTGACCGTGTCCGACGTCGCCGAGTTGGAAGACATGGCCAAGTCTCTGCACGACGCTGAGGAACAACGCGACGAGGCGATCACCTATCTGCAATACCGGGAGCAGGAGCTGATGACCAAGCTGAGCGCATCGGAAGCCGAGGCAAGAGCCGCCATGGATGGGTTGCGCGAAGCGCGACAGGAAGGCTCCGAGCTGCGCGCCTATATCGAGTCGCTGAACGCCTGATCCATCTGACGGGTGCGCCGGTCCTTCGCGGTTATCTTGATTGGTCCCCCAATGAAAAAGCCGCCCCGAGAGGCGGCTGATCACGGTCGAGAACCGATAGCGGTCAACGCTTCTTTTTCTTCTTGCCGTCTTCGTCATCATCCTCGTCGTCCTCACCCTCAGGCAGGTTGAAGAAGCTTTCGGCATCGCGCACGTCGCGGCGGTCGGGTTTATCCTCGTCGTCCTGCCCGGACAGGCTGAATGTTTCGAGGCCGGACATGTTGGACGGCATCTTCGGCTCGTCCGTATCCATGCCAAGGCTCTGCTCGGTCGAGACCAGCTTGCGCCGCTCATCGTCGCTCATCACTTCACCTGACGCTGTCAGTTTGGCGGCGGCTTTCTGGACTGCGGCATCCAGTTCGGTCTGTTTGCACAGGCCGAGGGCAACGGGGTCGATCGGCTGGATGTTCTGGATGTTCCAGTGCGTCCGCTCGCGGATCGCCTGAATGGTCGGCTTGGTGGTGCCGATCAGCTTGCTGACCTGCGCGTCCGACAACTCGGGGTGAAACTTCACCAGCCACAGGATCGACGCGGGCCGGTCCTGACGTTTGGACAGGGGAGTGTAGCGCGGACCCCGGCGCTTTTCTTCGCCCTGTGCGGCGGCATTGAACTTCAACTGGATCTTGTGGACCGGATCTTTCTCGGCCTTTTCGATCTCTTCGGCAGTCAACTGGTTGTTGGCGATCGGGTCGAAACCCTTGACGCCAACGGCAACGTCGCCGTCGGCAATGCCCTGGACTTCCAACTCGTGCAGGTCGCAGAAATCGCCGATCTGCTTGAAGCTCAGGGTGGTATTGTCGACCAGCCAGACGGCCGTGGCTTTCGCCATGATGGGTTTGTTCATCGGATCGCTTCCTTCAGACATGACTTTAGCGTCGCCCGGATCAGGGGCTGCGACCGGGGCCGCTTGTTCTCGCTTTCGGGGAACTTGGGACGCTATATAGGCCGGGTCGCGCCAATGGGAAAGACCCAAGATGAAACGTCTGCTTGCCGTCCTTTTGATCCTCACTGCCCCAATGGCCGTACCGGCTTGGGCAGAGGGCGATGCACAGGGCGATTTCGACTATTATGTCCTGGCGCTGTCGTGGACGCCGACCTGGTGCGCGCTGGACGGGGACGCTCGCAGATCGCCGCAATGCGATCCTGGACGCGGGTTCGGGTTCACGCTTCATGGTCTGTGGCCGCAATATGAGAGTGGTTGGCCCAGCTTCTGCCGCACCGCGGCCCGGCCAGCGACGCGCGGTGAAACCGAGGCGATGGAGGATATCATGGGCAGTTCCGGGCTGGCATTTTATCAGTGGCGCAAGCACGGTACCTGTTCCGGACTGACTGCGCCGGCTTATCTGGCTGCGGCGCGGGATGCTTACAGCGTAGTCAACAAGCCAGCTGCGATCCGCGATCTGGGCCGCGAAGTGACCCTGCCTGCCCGTGTGATCGAAGAGGCTTTTCTGGAGGCCAATCCAGACCTGTCCGCCGATGGAGTGACGATCACCTGTCGCGCCGGGCGGATTCAGGAAGTGCGCGTCTGTCTGACCAAGGATCTGGACCCGCGACGCTGTGGTGCGGATGTCATCCGCGATTGTACGCTGGGCAATGCCCTGTTGTCGCCGATGCGCTGATATCCGAAGGCGGCTAGTACCCTTCGGCCATCCGGGTCGCCCAATCCGACGCGGGCGCGGGTCGTCCCAGATGATAGCCCTGACCGTAATAGATACCCAGATCGCCGACGGTCCGGGCCTGCGCTTCGGTTTCGATCCCTTCTGCGATGACGTCGATATCCAGTCCGCCCGCCAGCGCAACGAGGCTGGCGAGGATTGCTTCCTCCCGGCCATCCCCGCCGATGCCATCGACGAAGGCCCGGTCGACTTTCAGAATATCGACCGGAAATCGCCGCAGTCGTTCGAGGTTGGACAAGCCGGTGCCAAAGTCATCCAGCGCAATGCGAACTCCCCTCGCCCTGAGGCGGTCGATCAGATCGGCGGCGCGCTGCGGGTTCACGATCACGGCGGTCTCGACGATTTCCAGCACGAGGTTCTCGGCAGGAATACGTTCCAGAACCGTCGAAAGCCAACGGCAGCCGGGGCTGTTGACCCCGTCCAGAACCGCGCCGGTAATGTTGAACGTCGTATAGATCGGGGCGGCACCCGTGGCGAATGGCATCGCTGCCTCGACAGCAAGATCAGGGAACAACTCGGCGCCGACTTCCGGAATACGGTTGAGAGTATCCATGAAACCGTTCGGACCCAGCACCGCACCATCGGGACGGTTCCAGCGCAGCAGGGCCTCGACCCCTGCGGGCATCATGGACCGCAGATCGAAGATCGGCTGAACATGATATTCCAGCGCGCGCGTCGTGATCGCTTCCTCGATCTGCTCGCGGGACGGTACCAACGACGGCATCGGCAGGTTCGGCGTCGTTTCCGTTTTGTTGCCGCCGATACGTTTGGCGTTTGCCAGCGCGACATCGGCCCGCAGGATCGCGCGGGCCCTGCTTTCGTTCGATGACGTCGCAACCAGTCCGGCGGACAAGGTGCGTGCAACGCGACCGCTCGGGCCATCGACCAGCGCCTGACACGCCAGCAGTCGCATCTGTTCCGCCATCTTGGCCGCGCACTCCAGCGACATTTTGGGCAACCAGACCAGGAAACGGCCACTCTCCAGACGCTCGAAACCGGCTCCGCAGGGAAGCGCTCGGCGCAGGATATTGTCCACCTCATTCAAAAGCCGGTCACCGGTATCGAAATCTGCCGTGACATTCACGCCTTTCAGATCGTCGATATCCATAAGGGCAAGCGTCGCCGCTTGCGAAACCTGCGCCGGGCTTGATGACATGCGGCGCGAAGGAGCGTCGAACGCGGGTTCTACAATGTTGTCAGCCAGACGTGGACGCAGGGCCCAGCCCGAGATGCTGAATATTCTTTGGGTCAGCAAATTCCAGAATGAAGCGCCGTTCATAATTATATCAACCAAACTCCAGGATTGTTCAGTCCCCACACTTATTCATATTTGCAAATTTGCAGATCAGCTTTGCAATTTTTAACACGAAGCCCGAAAGCTGGATACCCGTCTTAATATGGCTTGCGTGAAGACAGGGCCGCGCGAAGCGTACCGTCGTCCAAGTAGTCAAGTTCACCGCCGACGGGCATCCCCTGTGCCAGGCCGCTGAGACCCACGCCTGTCGGGGCAAGTTCCTGCGCGACATAATGCGCCGTGGTCTGGCCGTCCACTGTCGCATTCAGCGCCAGGATGACCTCGCGGACATTCTCGGCGGCGATGCGGTCACGCAGCTTCGGGATGTGCAGATCGTCCGGTCCGATGTCATCAAGCGGCGACAGTGTACCGCCCAAAACGTGATAGCGGCCCTGAAACACCTGTGCCCGTTCCATCGCCCAGAGATCGGCAACATCCTCGACCACACAGATCTGACCGTTGGCGCGCTTTTCGCTGAGGCAGATCGGACAGATGTCGCCAGTCGACAGGTTGGCGCAATTCAGACAGGTGCGGATCGTCCGGCCCACTTCGTCCATCAACTGCGCCAGCGGCAGAAGACGGCTATCGCGCTTCTTGATCAGATGCAGAACCGCGCGCCGGGCCGATCGGGGACCTAGGCCCGGAAGGCGGGCCATCAGGTCGATCAATGCTTCGATATCGCGGGTGCCATCCACGTCAGAACGGCAGCTTCATGCCCGGGGGCAGGCCCAGGCCCTCGGCCATCTTGCCCATCTCCTGCTGCGACCGTTCGCTGGCGCGGGCCTGTGCATCCTTGATCGCCGCCAGAATCAGATCTTCGGCCATTTCCTTTTCCGATGGCACGAAGATCGACGGGTCGATATCCAGACCGACCAGCTCACCCTTGGCCGTGGCAGTTGCCTTGACCAGTCCGGCACCGGATTCACCGGTGACCGTGATGGCCGACAATGCGTCCTGCATTTCGCCCATCTTGGTCTGCATTTCCTGCGCTTTCTTCATCATCCCGGCCATGTCGCCGAGGCCGCCCATTCCCTTGAACATACCGTTTCTCCGTAAAGTCGCGTTCTCCTTCAGGTAGCGATCTGCCGGGGGTCCCGCAACCGTCGCGAATGCAAAAGGGCCGCCCGAAAGGGGCGGCCCATCTTCAGGGTCTTCTGCGGGTTGACCGGCGTCAGTCGGCGGCGTTCGCACCGATGAACCAGGTGTCCTTTTCGACCAGACGGCTGACTTCGGTGAACAGGTCGGCACTGTCCTCATCACCGGCTTCACCCGCCGAGTCGATGGCTTTGCGCAGGGATTCACCATAGGCCTTGAATCGTTCGACCAAGGCGGAGACGTGATCCTCGATTGCCGTCAACTCCACCGGATAGGCTTCCAGATCGGTTTGCTTTGCAACCACTTGCGAGGTGCCGCGGGCCAAACCGCCCATCATCGCAACACGTTCCGCCATCATGTCGGTGCCCTCGCCCAGCCGGGCCGAAACCTCGTCCAGCAGTTCGTGCACACCGATGTATCCCCGACCACGCAGGTTCCAATGCGCCTGCTTGACGGCAAGCCGCAGGTCGATGCCGTCCGCCAGACGCGCGTTCAGCAATTCGCACATCTGTTCCTGGGTCTGTTGGTCAATGCCTGTGACAAAGCTCTCTGGCATGTCGTCCTCCGGTGTTTGGATCGCTCGTGGGATCAACGGAGAAAGGAGGGATTCGGTTGCACGCCACATGCCAAAAACATGTCGCAAACCGAGGTCGGACCTGCGGGTGATCCAGGTCTGATCCATGTCGGACGTTCAATCCTCGTCGAACGGATCCCATTCGTCCTCGACTTCGGCGAGGGCATCCTGCGCGGCGTCCCGCGCCATCGCATCGCGCGTGCGGATCTCGACCAGTTCCGCACCCGGAAACGCCTGAAGAATGGCCTGCGTCATCGGGTGCGCCATCGCCGTTGCTTCGGCCTGGCGCAAATCGCTGTCCCGAACTTCGGAGATGGTAGGCGCTCCGCCCTCTGAGACCAGAGACACGACCCAGCGATTTCCGGTCCAGCCCTGCAGCCGACCGGCGATCCGGGCGGCAAGGTCGGATGCGGCACCCGGTGCGGGCTCGAACTCGATCCGACCGGGTGTGTAGCGGGTGAGACGAACGTAGTTTTCAATCTCGACCAGAAGCTTGACGTCGCGGTTGGCGCGGATCAGTTCGACCACCTGCGGAAATGTCCGAAACCGGGCGAGGGCCTGTTCGGCGTCGGGCGCGATGGCATGGGCCTGTGCCGCACCGCCACGGGCAACCGGGCCGCTGCCGCCCGCCGGGGCAGGGCGCGGCGCGGGGGCATCGCTCCGGGGCATCGGAGTGTCGCGCAGCTTGCGAACCAGATCGTCCGGGCTGGGCAGGTCGGCGACATGGGTCAGGCGGATCACGGCCATCTCGGCGGCCATCATCGCGTTGGGGGCATTTCCGACCTCTTCCAGTGCCTTGAGCAGCATCTGCCACATCCGGGTCAGCGACCGCATCTGGAGACCCTGAGCAAAGGCTTGTCCGCGCGCGCGCTCGTCGGGACTGACCGTCGGATCTTCGGCGGCATCGGGGGTGATCTGGATGACGCTGATCCAATGGGTCAGTTCGGCCAGGTCGCGCAGCACGGCCATCGGATCGGCCCCGTCGGAATACTGTGCACCGAGTTCCATCAGCGCCGCCGCCGCCTCGCCCTTCATGATCAGGTCGAACAGGTCCATGACGCGGCCCCGGTCGGCCAGCCCCAGCATCGCGCGGACCTGATCGGCCGTGGATTCGCCCGCGCCATGACTGATCGCCTGATCCAGCAGGGACATCGCATCGCGGACCGATCCTTCGGCGGCCCGCGCGATCAGGGCCAGCGCATCGTCGGCAATCCGGGCATCTTCCTTGCCCGCAACGGTTTGCAGGTGGGCGATCATGACTTCGGGTTCGATCCGGCGCAGGTCGAAGCGCTGGCAACGCGACAGGACGGTGACCGGCACCTTGCGGATTTCGGTGGTGGCGAAGATGAATTTCACATGCGCGGGCGGTTCTTCCAACGTCTTGAGCAACGCGTTGAATGCGCTGTTCGACAACATGTGAACTTCGTCGATGATATAAATCTTATAGCGGGCGGAGGCCGCGCGGTAATGCACCGAGTCGATGATTTCGCGCATGTCGCCGACGCCGGTGTTGGACGCGGCGTCCATTTCCAGCACATCGACGTGGCGGCCTTCAGAGATGGCGACGCAGGGCTCGCACACGCCGCAGGGGTCAGTCGTCGGTCCGCCGGTTCCGTCCGGCCCGATGCAGTTCAGCCCCTTGGCGACGATGCGTGCGGTGGTGGTCTTTCCGGTGCCGCGAATGCCGGTCAGGATAAAGGCCTGCGCGATACGGTCGGCGGCAAAGGCATTGCGCAGGGTGCGGACCATCGGGTCCTGTCCGATCAGGTCGGCGAACGTCGCCGGACGGTATTTGCGCGCCAGCACCTGATATTCTGTGTCGCTCATGCGGGCCTCCGAGGTCGGCGCAATCTAGGGCGGGATCGGTCCGAGGGCTAGAGCATCCAGAGGACAACGCCGATGATAACCGCGCCGATCGAGAAAATCGTGGAGAGTATCGCGAAGGTCCGGGTCGGCTGGCATTCCGCGTTATGCGCATTCAGCCGGTTTTGCGCCTTGCCCGCGTTGCGCCAAGCAGACCAGAAGATGAGAAGAGCGGCAACGATGAAGATCATGGAAACCGATTTGGGCAGCCATGTCGGTTCGGCGGCCCCGAACACGGCCTTCAGACCGACCGCGATGGCGATGGAGGCCATGCCGGTCCGCATCCATCCCGCGAAGGTGCGCTCATTCGCGAGAATCGTACGATCTTCGGCCCAGTCGGTCCGGTGTTCGGCCCATTCCGTCTCGGTATCCTGGTCGTCGGTGGCATTATCCTGCATCGTCAGGATGCTAGCGGGTTTCGTTAGGGTGGCCAAGCGATCATCGGCGGGATGGCGGATGTATTGCGTGGCGGGCGACCGTATGGATCTGCTGCTGGAAAGTTAAGACGGAGATTTCGCCCTTGGCAAAGTTCCGTGGGGTGAGAGGCTGGACGACGACCCAAGTGGTAATCGTTGTGGCTGCTACCTTCCGGTCCTGACCAGGTTGGCGAAGCACCTGCCCGTGCCAACCTCTCGAAGGTCAGATAGGATGGACGCGGCGAGGGTGCAAGAGCAGAGCCTCGGATCTGCTGAGATGTCATCGTAGCCGCTTGTGGGTGATTGAATGCGTCTGGACCATCTCCGGTCGAGGGTCCGCGCGGTTCTGGACAGCGCCGGAGCTTTGCCGCAGACCCGGCGCGGACTGGTGCGGGGATGACGACATGAAACATGCCGAAACGGTGACCTTCGGCGGTGGCGGGCTGGACCGGGCCGAGGACCTGCGGCGCCACCCGGAGATGCTGTCCGCCCTGCCTGTCCGCACACTGCCGTTGTGGCGGGGCAAGCCGCTGTTGAATGCATCACGGGACGGGCTGGCATTCATCGGCGGGCCAGCCTTCACGGACCATGGCACGCCGGTCCTGATAGGTCGGATCGACGGGGCGGCGATCTTTGCGCGGGATGTGTCGGCCCTTCGTGTCGAGGACGTGTCCGACATGCTGGGCGGGTTCACCGATACATCCGAGCAGACGCATGTAGACCTGCCGGACGGCACTGCCTTCGCGGAATTGCGGCAGGCGATGACGCGATTGTCGCCGCTGGATGCAGAGATCGCGGCGACGGCGAAGGGCGTGCTGGACTGGCACCGGACGCATGGGTTCTGCGCCAATTGCGGGTCACCGACCGACGCGGGCAAAGCCGGATGGATGCGCGGATGCGCGGGCTGTGGCCGGATGCATTTTCCGCGCACCGACCCGGTTGTCATCATGCTGATAACACGCGGCAATTCAGTGCTTCTGGGGCGATCGCCGGCTTGGCCCGAGGGATTCTTTTCCTGCCTGGCCGGTTTCATGGAGCCGGGGGAAACGCTGGAAGCCGCTGTGCGCCGCGAAGTCTGGGAGGAAACCGGAATTCGCGTCGGCCCGGTGTCGTATCTGTCCAGTCAGCCCTGGCCCTTTCCGGGCAGCCTGATGCTGGGTGCGCATGGCGAGGCGATCAGTGAGCAGATCGAGATCGACCCCGAGGAAATTGCCGAGGCGATCTGGTTGAGCCGCGAGGACATGGCCGAGGTCCTTGCCGGCAATCACGCCCGCATCCTGCCAGCGCGGGAAGGGGCAATCGCACACTTCCTGTTGCAGAACTGGCTGGCCGATACGCTGGATTGATGCGTCCGGCCCGGGATGGCGTTGACCTGTCGGGCCGGACGGCTATGCAGGGCGTCAGCCCGCCCCGGATTGCCGCAAGAGGACCATTCATGAAGTTCGTCGCTGTCGAGGACGTTGCCGCACCGATTGCTCTGGTCTGGTCCCACGTGGCCGATCTGGAGGCTTTCGAGGACCGCGCCCGCGCCCGTATCGGTGCAATCCAGCGCAGGCCGCCGGGTCCGCCCGCGCAGGGCACCGTCTGGTCCGGCAAGGCCGATGTGATGGGCAAGAAGCGCGACGTGACGGTGACCGCTGCAACCATCGAGACATGGTCCAGGCTGACGGCAGAGGCGGCGACGGACGGGATGCAGGTCAATATCGACGTCGATCTGGCCGAACTGGGGCCGCGCCTGACCCGCCTGACCGTCACGACCGAAGCGCGCGCCCGCAGTCTGGCGGCGCGGCTGATGCTGCAATCCGCCAAGTTGGCCCGCAAGACGCTGGCGAAGCGGTACAAGGGGCGGATATCCGATTTTGCCGCACGGATCGAGAAGACAGCCGCGAAGGGCTGATTTCCCCGGTCAGGCTTCGTCAGGTTCACCTCCGAAGTGGTCCCAGAACTCGCCCCGGACGTTATGGTGCGGAAAGGTGTGTGTCCGGCACCGGGACGTCGAGGAATGCACAGAGCGGCTTCCAGCCCTGTGCCACGTCGAACACCAGCAGCCGGTCCGGCGGCACAACCTTCCGCACACGGGCGTTGTTGGCGCGGTAGGCGGCAATTGCCGTTTCGCGGTCGCGATAATCGCCGAGCAGCGGCCCGATCAGGCCATCCCGGAAGCTCACGGTCACATCCATGATCGGATCGGGGAGCGGCAGCGTCTCGGCAAGGCGAAAAACTTTGCCGATCGTCTTGTTGAAGCTGGCCCACCAGGCGTCCTCGGGGCGCTCGGTGTGAATGACCCGCGCGTCGGGAAAGGCTGTCAGCAAGTCCTGCCAGACTGCCGCGCCCGGAAAATCGACCTGCGAGCGGTAGCCCTTGAACACCGCCGACCAGTCGACGGGCCGTCCGGCCATGTGATGCTTCCAGAGGCCGATCTGCGACGGGTCCTCCAGGATTTCGACCATGTGATGTGTCGGTCCGAAGCCCAGGATACCCAGAGCGTCCTTTGTGGTCATGGTTCCGGTTCGGCCAAAGCCGGAACCGACGATTTCGAGTGCCATTCGACGTCCTGTCGCACGCAGGTTTGGTGACGGGTTCCGCAGGTCGGATCGTAGCATGAGTCAGCAAGCTTACCCAGCGTCAATAAGCGATGGTATGCCTAGCCCGCGCCGCCATCGAAATGGTCGGGATCGGCGGGATAGACACCGAGGATATCGAGCGACGAGGTGAAATAGGCCAACTCCTCCAGCGCGCGGGCGACGGCGGGATCGTCGGGATGGCCTTCGATGTCGGAATAGAACTGCGTGGCCGAGAACGATCCGTCCACCATATAGGATTCCAGCTTGGTCATGTTCACGCCGTTGGTCGCGAAACCGCCCATTGCCTTGTAGAGTGCGGCGGGAATGTTGCGGACACGGAACACGAAGGTCGTCTTGATCGGGCCGGAGCCGGGTGCCGGTCGCGTCGGATCGGCGGACATGATCAGGAAGCGCGTGGTATTGCGGTCGTGATCCTCGATATGCCGCGCCAGCAGGTCGAGGCCATAGATCGTGCCCGCCATCTCGGAGGCCAGCGCAGCCACGGATGGATCGCCGGTTTGCGCGACCTGCATCGCCGACCCGGCGGTGTCGGCCCCGACGCGGGGGCGGATGCCGTGACCGGACAGGAAATCGCGACACTGGCCCAGAAGGACGGTGTGCGATTGCGCGATTTTCACCTGATCCAGCGTAGTGCCCGGAACCGCCAGCAGGTTAATATGTACGCGGACGAAGGCCTCCTCGACGATGTGCAGACCGGAATGGGGCAGCAGCGAATGAATGTCGGCCACTCGGCCATAGGTCGAGTTTTCGACGGGCAGCATCGCCAGATCGGCACGTCCTTCGCGGACCGCTTCGATGCAATCCTCGAACGTGGGACAGGGCAGGGGGGTGTAATCGGGGCGCGCCTCGTGACAGGCCTGATGCGAATAGGCACCGAGTTCACCCTGAAATGCGATTGTGGCCATGTGATTTGCGTCCCCCGGATGTGGATGGTGCGTATGGTCGCAGGCTGTATCTCTTGCGCGCGGACCATGAAACCACATAGATGACCGCGACCCGTGCGAAGATGTCCGAACGTAGACATACGACCAAGAAGAAGAGGTGCCATAAATGGACACGATGACGATTACCAAAACCGTTGGTGCAATCTGCGGCGCCCTTCTGGTTCTCCTGCTGGGTGCATGGGCGAGTGAATCCCTGTATCATGTCGGTCCCGGAGAGGGCGACGAAGAGGAAGTCGCACAGGGCTATCGGATCGAAGTCGCGGACGCCGGAGCAGAGGCCGCCGCAGATGCCGCGCCCGAGGTTCCCTTCGAGGAAGTCTACGTCAATGCCTCTGCCACAGACGGCGAGAAACTTTGGCGGCAGTGCGCGTCGTGCCACAAGCTGGAGCAGGGCGCGAACGCGACCGGGCCGTATCTGTATGGCGTGGTCGGTCGCGACAAGGGTTCGGCCGATGGCTATGACTATTCCGAGACGCTGGCGACGATGGAGGGCGCGTGGACGCCCGAGAATCTCTCGAACTTCATTCTCAATCCCAAGGAATACGCGCCGGGCACCAAGATGGCCTATCGCGGCATGACGGATATTCAGGATCGGGCGAATCTGATCGCCTATCTTGCCACCCAGCAGTAGCGGAACAGTCGATCCGGTTGCCAAAGGCCCGTCCGAAGCGGCGGGTCTTTTTCGTGCGAAAAGAACTGCACCATCGCGCGGGTGGATTTCACGCAAGGGTGGCCTGGAGGAAACGAACGACGATTCGCAGCAGGATCGCGCGCAAAGTCACCGGCATGTGTGGTTCGGGGCCTTGAATATCGGCACCCCGCCTCGTTAGCTGTTGCATTGAATAAACCAGGGAGCGTTCATCATGATCAGACGGCTCGCGCTTGTCGCTGTAACTGCCGCCTTGCCCGCGTTCGCGCAGGACGCGACACCCGATCATGGCATTTCGACCTTTCCGGGGGGCGTGTTGAAGTATCAGCCGGGGTTCACCAATCTGGATTACGTGAACCCCGATGCCCCCAAGGGCGGCGAGATCAGCGTCTGGGCCTTCGGGTCGTTCGATTCCATGAACCCCTACACACCCAAGGGCCGCGCCGCCGGACTGTCGTCGGCTGCATACGAGTCGTTGCTGAGCGGCACCTCGGACGAGATCGGGTCCGCCTATTGCCTGATCTGCACCTCGATGGATTATCCGGCGGATCGCAGCGAGGTGACGTTCACCCTGCGCGAGGACGTGACATTCAGCAGCGGCGTGCCCCTGACCGCCGAAGATATCGTATTCAGTTACGAGACGTTTCGCGACAAGGGCCTGCCCAGCTTTCGCGCGGTCCTGTCGACGCAGGTGGAAACCGCCGAGGTGATCGATCCGCAGACCGTTCGCTTCGTCTTCAAGGATGGCGTTCCGACCCGCGATCTTCCGGCCACGGTGGGCGGCCTGCCGATATTCTCCAAGGCCGATTTCGACGCGCGGGGCATCGACTTCGAAGATTCGACGCTGGAGCCGCTGGTCGGGTCGGGGGCGTATATCCTGGACAACATGGATATCGGGCGGTCGATCACCTATCGCCGCCGCGATGACTACTGGGGAGAAGATCATCCGCTGAACGTCGGTCGCAATAATTTCGACCGCATCCGCATCGAGTATTACGCGGATTACGACGCCGCGTTTCAGGGCTTCAAGGGCGGAAACTACACCTTCCGCAACGAAGCGTCGTCGAAGACATGGGCCACGGGATACGATTTCCCGGCCGTGCAGAACGGCACGGTCATCAAGGCTGAATTGCCCGACGGCACCATTTCCACATCGCAGAGCTTCATCTTCAATCTGCGCCGCGAGACGTTTCAGGACCCCCGCGTCCGCGAGGCGATCGGCCTGATGTATAACTTCGAATGGTCCAACGAGACGCTGTTCTACGGCATCTACGACCGCATCACCTCGTTTTGGGAGAACACCGACCTGCGGGCTGAAGGTCCGCCGTCCGAGGAGGAGTTGGCGATCCTGACGCCGCTGGTGGAAAAGGGTCTTCTGGACGCGGCCATCCTGACAGAAGACGCGGTGCTGCCGCCGGTGTCGGGCACGCGACAGCTGGACCGGGGCAACCTGCGCCGGGCGTCGGCCCTTCTGGAGGAGGCGGGCTGGATCGTCGGGGCCGATGGTATCAGGCGCAAGGACGGCAAGACCCTGTCGGTCGAATTCCTGAACGACAGCCAGACCTTTGACCGTGTGATCAATCCGTTCGTGGACAACCTGCTGCGGCTGGGTGTCGACGCCCGGATGACGCGTGTCGACAATGCCCAGATGACGCAGCGCGAGCGCAGCTATGATTTCGATGTCATCACTCATCAGATGCCGATGTCCTATGTTCCCGGTTCGAACCTGCGGCAATATTTCGGCTCGGAGGGGGTGGACGATGTGTTCAATCTCATGGGTCTTCAGGACCCTGGCATCGACGCCCTGATTTCGGTGGTCGAGGCGGCGGCGGATCAGGAGGCGCTGGAGACGGCGATTTCGGCGCTGGATCGCGGGCTGCGGGCGCAGAAGTTCTGGATTCCCCAGTGGTTCAAGCCGGTCCATACCGTCGCCTATTATGATTATCTGCGCTACCCGGAACCCCTGCCGCCCTTTGCGCTGGGCAATCTGGATTTCTGGTGGGCGGATCAGGACGCCTACGACCGGCTCAAAGCTGCCGGGGCATTCTAGACCTTGGGCGCCTATATCCTCCGACGGTTGCTGTTGATGATCCCGACGTTGCTCGGGATCATGATCATCAACTTTGCCCTGATCCAGTTCGTACCGGGCGGCCCGGTCGAACAGGTTCTGGCGCAGTTGCAGGGCGAAGGCGATGCTTTCGCCAATATCGCCGGCGGTGGGGACGGTGCCGGCGCGCAGCAATTCGAGAACGACAGCGGTTATCTGGGTGCGCGGGGCCTGCCGCCCGAATTCATCGCAGAACTGGAGCGCCAGTTCGGTTTCGACAAACCGCCGTTGGAGCGGTTTCTGAACATGATGTGGGACTATCTGCGCTTTGATTTCGGAGAGAGCTATTTCCGTTCGATCTCGGTCGTTGATCTGGTGCTGGAAAAGATGCCCGTGTCGATCACGCTGGGCCTGTGGTCGACGGTTCTGGCCTATCTGATTTCGATCCCGCTGGGCGTCCGCAAGGCGGTTCGCGACGGATCGAACTTCGACACATGGACCAGCGGGGTCGTCATCGTGGCCTATGCCATCCCCGGCTTTTTGTTCGCGATCCTGCTTCTGGTGCTGTTCGCGGGCGGATCGTATTGGAAGATTTTTCCGTTGCGCGGGCTGACGTCGCCCGGCTTCGATGATCTTTCCCTGATAGGAAAGGCACTGGATTATCTGTGGCACATCACCTTGCCGGTTGCCGCGTCGACCATCAGCGCCTTTGCCGGACTGACGCTTTTGACCAAGAACAGCTTTCTTGACGAAATCCGCAAGCAATACGTCGTGACCGCCAAGGCCAAGGGCCTGACCGAGCGCCGTGTGCTCTATGGTCACGTCTTCCGCAATGCGATGCTGATCGTCATCTCGGGCTTTCCTGCGCTGTTCGTGTCGGTGTTCTTTGGCGGTTCGTTGATCATCGAGACGATCTTCTCGCTCGACGGATTGGGACGGCTCGGGTTCGAAGCAGCAGTCAACCGTGATTACCCGGTGATGTTCGGCACGCTGTTCACATTCTCGCTGATCGGGCTGGTGATGGGGCTTATCACCGATCTGACCTATATCTGGGTCGACCCCCGGATCGACTTCGAAAGCCGGGAAGCCTGATGGCCCTGTCACCCCTGAACGCGCGCCGCTGGCGCAATTTCAAGAAGAACCGGCGGGCCGTCTGGTCGCTGTGGATTTTCGCAGTGCTGTTCGGTCTGTCGCTCTTCGCGGAGGTGCTGGCGAACGACAAACCCCTGCTCGTCAGCTATCGCGGCGAATGGCGTTCGCCGCTTATGTCGTTCTATTCCGAGGAGGACTTCGGCGGCTTCTTCAAGACCGAGGCCACCTACCGCGAGATCGAGGTGCAGTGCCTCATCATTGCGGGCGGGACCGAGGACCCGTGCCTCGACGACCCCGAGGGCATCATTGCAGAAGTCCGCGCGTCCGGCACGGTCGAGGGCGCGCCGACCGATGCAGGCTGGCTGCTCTGGCCGCCGATCCCCTACAAGTACAATACCGTGAACGACATCGACGGCGCGGCCCCGTCGGCCCCGGATGCCAAGCACTGGCTGGGCACGGACGATACCGCGCGCGACGTGCTGGCACGGGTGATCTATGGCTTCCGCCTGTCGGTGGCCTTCGCGTTGATCGTGACCTTCCTGACCAGCGTGATCGGCATCGCGGCAGGGGCGATCCAGGGCTTCTTCGGCGGCTGGACCGACCTGATCTTCCAGCGCGTGATCGAGATCTGGGGGTCCACGCCGTCGCTCTATATCATCATCATCGTGGCGGCGATCATCCCGATGGATTTCTGGCTGCTGGTCTTCCTGATGACGCTGTTCGGCTGGACCGCGCTGGTCGGTGTGGTCCGGGCCGAATTCCTGCGCGCGCGCAATTTCGAATATGTCCGCGCCGCCCGCGCGCTGGGCGTCGGCAGCGGCACGATCATGTTCCGGCACGTGTTGCCCAACGCGATGGTCGCCACCGTGACCTTCCTGCCGTTCATCGTGACGGGCACCATCGGCGGCCTCGCCTCGCTCGACTTTCTTGGGTTCGGTCTGCCGTCGTCGTCGCCGTCACTGGGCGAGATGACGTTGCAGGCGAAACAGAACCTGCAGGCACCGTGGCTGGGCTTTACCGCCTTCGTGACCTTCGCCGTGATGCTGTCGCTGCTGGTCTTCATCTTCGAGGGCATTCGCGACGCTTTCGACCCGCGAAAGACCTTTTCATGAGCCTTCTCGACGTCCGCGACTTACGGATCGCCTTCCGGCAGGACGGCATTTCAAGCGAAGCCGTGAAGGGCGTCAGCTTCGTCGTCGACAAGGGCGAGACGGTCGCGCTGGTGGGCGAGTCGGGGTCTGGCAAATCGATCACGGCCCTGTCCACGGTGTCGCTTCTGCCCGACAGCGCGCAGGTCAGCGGGTCGATCACCTACGGTGGCACCCAGATGATCGGCGCGCCCGAGGCTGACCTGCGACGGGTGCGTGGCAACGACATCAGCTTCATCTTCCAGGAACCGATGACCTCGCTGAACCCGCTGCACACCATCGAAAAGCAACTGCGGGAAAGTATCGAACTGCATCAGGGCCTGCGCGGCGATGCGGTGCGGGTCCGCATCCTCGATATGCTGCACAAGGTCGGCATCCACGACGCCGAAAGCCGTTTGTCGGCCTACCCGCACCAGTTGTCGGGCGGGCAGCGGCAGCGGGTGATGATCGCGATGGCGCTGGCCAACGGGCCGGACCTGCTGATTGCGGACGAGCCGACGACGGCGCTGGATGTGACGATTCAGGCGCAGATCCTGGAACTGCTGGCCAATCTGAAACGCGACGAGGGGATGAGCATGCTGTTCATCACCCACGACCTTGGCATCGTGCGCCGCTTCGCAGACCGCGTCTGCGTCATGCAGCACGGCAAGATCGTCGAGACCGGGCCGGTCGCCACGATTTTCGACAATCCGCAGCACCCCTATACGCAGATGTTGCTGGCCGCCGAGTCGACCGGCGTGCCGGACCCCGTGCCCGACGGCGCGTCGGAAATTGCCGCGACGGACGGGCTGAAAATCTGGTTTCCGATCACCAAGGGTCTGCTGAAACGGACGGCGGGCTATGTGAAGGCAGTCAATGATGCCACGCTGTCGGTCCGTGCCGGCGAAACCGTCGGCATCGTGGGCGAGTCGGGGTCGGGCAAGACCACGCTGGCACTGGCGATCATGCGTCTGATCTCGTCCGAGGGACCGATCACCCTTCTGGGCAAGCGCATCGACGGGTTGAAATCCAAGCAGATGAAACCGCTGCGACAGGACATGCAGATCGTGTTCCAGGACCCCTATGGCTCGCTGTCACCCCGGATGACAGTGGCCGAGATCGTGGCCGAAGGCCTGCGCCTGCATGATACCGGCGACGATCGTCCACACCGCGACCAGGTTGCGGAAATCCTGACCGAGACGGGGATCGATCCGGCGTCGATGGATCGTTATCCCCACGAGTTCTCGGGTGGTCAGCGCCAGCGTATCGCCATCGCCCGCGCCATGATCCTGCGACCCAAGCTGGTCGTTCTGGACGAGCCGACGTCGGCGCTGGACCAGACGGTGCAGGTGCAGATTGTCGACCTGCTGCGCGATCTTCAAAGAAGACATGGGCTGGCGTATCTGTTCATCAGCCACGATCTGAAGGTCGTACGCGCGCTGTCGCACAAGGTGATGGTGATGAAGCGCGGCGATGTGGTCGAGGCAGGGGACGCGAAGCAGGTTTTCGATGCCCCCGCCAACCCCTATACCCGCGCGCTGATGGCGGCGGCCTTCGACCTGAAGGCGGATGTCGCGGCGGCGGTCTGACCCCGCTCAGCTGCCCAGAACCACGCTGCAATCCACATCGCGCGCCCGAAGCCGGGTGCAGGCACGCTGGGCTTCCCGCTCGGACAGGCCGATGAAGCCCGGCGCGAAGCCGTTGCGAACCCGGTCCACGCGGCGCAATGCACGGTCCAGCGTGTCCAGCTCCTGCAAGGCGGTGCGCAGCAGAAGTTTGTCGGCGGCGGAGCGGGTGCGTTGCGCGGACAGTTCGATCCCGTAGTTCTGACCGGCGGTGGACGCACGGGTCACGACAACGCGCGGCGCTTCAACGCGCGGCGCTTCGGGGGCAGGTCTGGGCGATGGCTGAGCCACTTGCGTGGAGGCCGAGGCATAGATCATGCTAACCGACGCCGTGCCACGTGGAACCGGGCGCATCGAAAGCGCCGGGGCGGACGGTCCGGCCCGCGATGCAACGCTGTAGACCGGCGGGCTGGGACGACGCTCGGTGACGCGGCTGGGCGCGGAGGCAAAGCCAATGTCCAGCAGCTCGGCAATGCGGGCATTGCGGGTCGCCGTGGAACGGCCACCGAAAACGGTCGCGATGATCCGCACATTGCCACGCTGCGCCGACGACACCAGGTTGAATCCGGCGGCGTTCGTGTATCCGGTCTTGATCCCGTCAGCGCCCTCATAATCATTCAGCAGCCGACGGTTGGTATTGCGCACCTGGGTAATGCCCGCGTCCGTCGTGGTGCGTGAGAACAGATTGTAATATTCGGGATAGTCATAGAAAAGCCGACGTCCCAATGTGGTCATATCGCGCGCCGTGCTCAGGTGACCGGATCGCGTCAGGCCATTCGCGTTGCGAAAAGTGGTGTTCGTCATGCCGAGTGCCAGCGCGGTGCGGTTCATGCGTTCCGAAAAGGCATCTTCGGACCCGGAAATCGCTTCGCCGATGGCGGTTGCGGCATCATTGGCGGATTTCACCGCCGCCGCGCGGATGAGATATCGGAACGCGATCTTTTGCCCGGCACGGAGGCCCAGCTTGGACGGCGGCTCGTTCGCGGCGTTGCGCGAAATGCGGACCTCGGTATCCAGCGTGATCTCGCCGCGGCTGACGGCTTCGAACGCGATATAGAGGGTCATCATCTTGGTCAGCGAGGCGGGGTGCAGCCGGGCGTCGGCGTTGCGGGCCCGGATGACTTCGCCGGTGCGGGCGTCGATTACCATTTCCGCATAGGGCGCGGCCTGACCCGGAAGGGCAAGCATCATGGTCACGACAATCGGCATTATGCCCCAAAGGGCGCTTCGGATCATGTTTATGTTCACTAGACTGCTCAGTCTGCCTTGGGTCCCGATCTTGTCGCCGGTGACCTGTGTGATTTGGTTTATACTAACCTTAATTGAGTAGTAAAATCTACCGCTCAGCGGGGTGCCTTCAAATTGCCCAGATTGCGGCATCATTCGGCGACATCTGGTGGGCTGATCTCGACTTGTCCACAACCGAAGGCGTATATCGTGGCGGAAATATGGCGGGTTCGGCGACCACTCGCTGAAGACTGCCAAAATGCAAAAGCAGGTTTCGATATATGACAGACATATCCAAGACCCGAAAACGGGATGCAGCCGACTGGTTTCATGAATTGCGCGACCGGATCGTCGCCGCCTTCGAGACGGTGGAAGACGCGGATGCACCCCGTCCCTTTGCGGACCTGCCCGCCGGACGGTTCGAGGTGACGCCGACCCGGCGCACGGCGGATGACGGGTCCGATGCGGGCGGCGGATTGATGTCGGTGATGCGCGGCGGGCGCGTTTTCGAGAAGGTCGGCGTAAACTGGTCCGAAGTTCACGGCCATCTGGGCGACCGGGCGCAAAAGGCGATGGCCGCGCGCGGCGTGCCCGGCATGGCCGACGACCCGCGCTTCTGGGCCAGCGGCATTTCTCTGGTGGCGCATATGCGAAACCCGCATGTTCCGGCGGTCCATATGAACACGCGCATGTTCTGGACGCCGCATGCATGGTGGTTCGGCGGCGGCAGCGACCTGAACCCCTGTCTGGAATATCCCGAGGACACGGCGCATTTCCACGCCCGGATGCAGCAGGCCTGCGACGGGCACGAGGCCGAAGGAGAGGCGGGGCGTTATGCCCGGCTGAAAGCCTGGGCCGACGAGTATTTTTATATCCCCCACCGCAAACGGGCGCGGGGCGTCGGCGGGATCTTCTACGACGACCTGAACACAGGCGACTGGGATGCGGATTTCGCCTTCACCAGGTCAGTCGGCGAACAGTTCCTGCCCGCGTTCCTGCCGCTGGTGGAGAAACGGCGCGCTCAGCCCTGGACCGATGCGGACAAGGACGTGCAACTGGTGCATCGCGGTCTCTATGCGGAATATAACCTGGTCTATGACCGGGGCACGAAGTTCGGGCTGGAATCCGGGCATGATGCCGATGCGGTTCTGATGTCGCTGCCGCCCGAGGCCAAGTGGCACTGACGGATCAGCCGTCCGCCATTTCGCCCGCCCGCTCCCAGACACCCGCGAAATCGGTGGCGTAGCCTTCGCCATCCAGCGACAGGCCTCGCGCCACCATCGAGCCCAGTCGCCCCAGTTCATCCCCGCATTTCGCCGCCGCGCCATTGCCGCCGATAAGCGCGGTCACGGTGTCGTCCTGACGCTCGATGCAGGGGAATCCGGTGTCGGTCCAGACCACCGCGCAGGGACCGGTGTGCGTCGCTTCGAACGCAACACCCGGCAGCAAGGCCCGCATCTCGTCCAGAAGGCGTGCGCCGACATGAGCGTCACCGGTGCCGTGATACCAGTTTCGCATCTCGGTGGCGGTGTGAATGCGCGGGCTGTCCACCTGCCCGCCGATCTTGAGGTACAGATGCCCGTCGGGATAACGGACCGGGGGCAGCATATACAGGTCATGATCCCATCCCTGCGGCACCCATATGACCGACGGCATGTCGGCCAGCGCCGCGCCCGTCGCTTCGGACAGGCGGGCGAAGGCGATGGTGCGGGCCCAGACCTTGATACGCGGCTGCCGGGGCAACAAACCATCCGACCCGGCATGGGGTCCGGTGGCGACGACGACCTGCGCGCCGCCGGTCCGCGTGCCGTCGGCGAGTGTGACGATGCCGTCCTGCCGGGCGATGGCGGCCTGGCTCAGGACGGTTGCACCGGCCGCTTGCGCCAGAGCGATCTGCGCGTCGCGCATGGCGCGCGGGTCGATCCAGCCGCCCAGCGTCGTCTCATGGCTGACCAGGGACCCGCAGGGCAGGGCCAACCCCAGCGTTTCCCATGTCTCGCAGGTGCCGATAATCGACGGCGGAGGCGGCAGGGCTTCGGCCACGGCGTGGAACCGGGCGGTGAAATCCCCCATCGGTCCGTCCTGCGGCCCGGCCATGATGGCTCCGGTTTCGTGGAAAATGGTCTGACCTGACCGGGCTTCCAGATCGCGATAACGGTCGATGGACCGGCGCGAGAGCAGCGACCAGTCCGCATCCGCCGCCACGCGCCGGGTGATCCGCGCGGCATCGTAATGGCTGGCGAAAGGCCCCTTGCTGTCGGATTTGACGGGCGGTTCCGGGGGCGCGATCAACGCGACGGACGCGCCGGATTCGGCCAGATACCGGGCGCAGGGCGCACCCATCATGCCGCCACCGATGACGATATAATCGAATCTCTGCATCATATCCGATGCTGGCGCAGGGACCGCCTCCGCGAAAGCTATTTCTCGCGCAGCGTGTCGATCATCAGCGAGACGTTGTCGGGGTCCGCGTCCGGGGTGATGCCGTGGCCCAGGTTGAAGATATGCGGTCCCTGCGACAGCGCATCGCGAATGCGCCGGACCTCCGACACCAGGGCGTCACCCCCCGTGACCATGTGCCGCGACGCAAGATTGCCCTGAACGCAGCCGCCGGTCTGCACGTTTTCGGCGACCCATGCCGCATCGACCGAATTATCGACAGCCACGCAATCGGCCCCTGTCGCGGCATGGAAGCCCACGTATTTGTCTCCTGCCTCGCGCGGGAAGGCGATAACCGGCACACCCGGATGCCTGGCCTTGAGCGCGGCGATGATCGTGCGGGCGGGGGCCAGCGCATAGCGGTCGAAGTCGTCGCCCGACAGCGACCCGGCCCAGCTGTCGAACAGCTTGACCACTTCGGCGCCCGCGTCGATCTGCGCCGACAGGTATTCGATGGTGGCGTCGGTGATAAGATCAATCAGCGCTTCGAACGTCGCACGGTCGGTGTCTTTCAGCGCGTGGGCCGGGGCCTGATCGGGCGTCCCCTGACCCGCAATCATATATGTCGCCACCGTCCACGGCGCACCGGCAAAGCCGATCAGCGTTACCTCGGACGGCAGTTCGCCCGCCAGATTGCGGACCGTCTGATAGATCGGGTGTAACGTCTCGTGGATGGCGGCGACCGGTTTCAGCTTCGCCAGATCAACGGCCCTTGTGACGGTAGACAGGCGCGGGCCTTCGCCGGTGACGAACCACAGGTCCGCGCCCAGCGCCTGCGGCACCAGCAGGATGTCCGCAAACAGGATCGCGGCGTCGAAGCCGAAGCGCCGGATCGGCTGCAGCGTCACTTCGGTCGCCAGATCGGGGTTGTAGCACAGCGACAGGAAATCCCCGGCCTGTGCCCGCGTCGCCTTGTATTCCGGCAGGTACCGTCCGGCCTGTCGCATCATCCAGACGGGCGGCACCGGCAGCGTTTCACCGGCGAGGGATCTGAGGATGGCTTTGGTCATGTTCACTCCGGCGCGGTCTGAGGCGGGTCTGGTCTGGACACGACCTGTCGTGGCGGGCAGGTGGTGTCAACCGAAGCGGGAAGTGTGCCCTATGTCCGATTTGCCAACCTCTGACGCGCCCCTGTCTATCGGCACGCGCGGCTCGCCCCTTGCGCTGGCGCAGGCGCACGAGACGCGCGACCGGCTGGCGGCGGCCTTCGACCTGCCGCAGGCGGCATTCCACATCGAGATCATCAAGACCACCGGCGATCGCGTGCTGGACCGTCCCCTGTCGGAAATCGGCGGCAAGGGCCTATTCACGCGCGAAATCGAGGACGCGCTTCTGGACGGCTCAATCGACATCGCGGTTCATTCGATGAAGGACATGCCGACGCTGCAACCGGACGGTCTGACAATCGACACCTATCTGCCGCGCGAAGACGTGCGCGATGCTTTCGTCACCCTGACCGGTGTGGCGCTGGCCGATATGCCGCAGGGCGCGGTCGTCGGATCGTCCAGCCTGCGCCGTCGTGCCCAGATCGCGGTGCGGCGGCCCGACGTGAAACTGGTCGAGTTTCGCGGCAACGTGCAGACCCGCATGGCCAAGCTGCGCGACGGCGTGGCGGATGCCACGTTTCTTGCGATGGCGGGGCTGAACCGGCTGGGTCTGACGGACGTGCCGCGCCATGCGACCGATCCCGCCGATATGCTGCCCGCCGTGGCGCAGGGTGCAATCGGGATCGAACGTCGCGCCGACGACACTCGCATGGCCGAACTGCTGTCGGCGATCCACGACAGGGACACCGGCCTGCGGCTGGCTTGCGAACGTGCCTTCCTTTTGACGCTGGACGGCAGCTGCGAAACACCGATCGCCGGGCTGGCCGAGCTGGACGGCGACAGGCTGCGATTCCGGGGCGAGATTCTGCGCCCCGACGGGTCGGACGTGCTGACGGTTGCGGGCGATTGTCCGGCGATGGAGGGCGCGGCGCTGGGATATGCCATGGCCGAAAACCTTCTGGCCCGTGCGCCCGCCGGGTTCTTCGACTGGCGCGCCTGACCGTCCTTGTTATCTCAGTCCTGGGCCCAGGGGCCGTGCTGATCCGTCGCGCCATTCACATGAACGAACCCGTGCAGTCCAAAGAAATCGCGCTGACCCTGAATCATGTTCGCGGTGCCGCGTGCCGTGCGCATCATATCGAAATACGCCAGCCCTGATGACAGCGCGGGCGTTGCATGCCCGTTCAGCGCGGCCCCGGCCACAACGTGCCGCAGCGCGCCGTGATGGGTCTTCATCAGATCCGCGAAATACGGTGTGCGCATCAGGTTATCGCCCGCATGGTCGGCCAGGGCGGCGGCCATATCGTCCAGCATCGTGGAGCGGATGATGCAGCCTTCCCGCCAGATACGCGCCACCTGAGGCAGGTCGATGTCCCAGCCATACACATCTCCGGTAGCTGCGATCATGACGAAGCCCTGCGCATAGGCCAAGATCTTGCCCGCGATCAGCGCGCCTTCAAGTGTCTTGAGATCCAGATCGTCGAAGCGCTGCGGGGCGGCCCCGAAGATATCCTGCCCCGAGGCCCGCTCCTGGAGCCGCGAGGATATGTTTCGCGCGTCGACGGCGGCGGAGATGGCGGGGATCGGCGTCAGCAGGTGCAGCGCCTCGATCGCGGTCCAGCGACCGGTGCCCTTCTGCCCGGCTGCATCCACGATGACCGAAAGCAGCGGCTTGCCGGTTGCGACGTCCCTGGCGCGCGCGACCTTGCCGGAGATCTCGATCAGATAGCTTTCGAGCGGACCGGTGTTCCAATCTTCGAAGACCTTGCCGATCTCGTCCTCGGACAGGCCGTGGCCATCGCGCAGGATGCCATAGATCTCGGCGATCATCTGCATGTCGGCGTATTCGATGCCGTTGTGGACCATCTTGACGAAGTGACCCGCGCCCGCAGGTCCCATCAGCGCGGCGCAGGGCTCGCCCTTATACTTGGCCGAAATCGCCAGCATGATATCCTCGACCCGCGCCCAGACCTCCGGCGCGCCGCCACCCATGATCGAAGGGCCGTGTCGCGCACCTTCTTCTCCGCCCGAGACGCCGACACCCAGATAGGGATGGTCCGACGCCGCGACCCGGCGATTGGTGTCATGGAAGTTCGCGTTACCGGCATCGATGATAAGATCGTCGTCGTCCAGCAGCGGTCGAAGCGCTTCGATCTGGTCGTCGACCGGATCGCCCGCCGGCACCATAAGGATGATCGCGCGGGGTTTCGCGAGGGCGGCGACAAATTCTTCCAGCGTTTCGGTCGGAGTGATCCTTGGGGCCAGATCGCCCGCGCCCGCGGCAAAGTCGCGCGTCACCTGCGTGGTGCGGTTGAAGACCGCGATGTCGAAACCTTTTTCGGCAATGTTCAGCGCCAGGGCTGTGCCCATGGTGCCAAGGCCAATCAGGCCGATCCGTGCATCTGCGGGCATCGCGGCGTCCTTCTGTTACCGATACCGCCGGTCCTAGACCGCCGGGTCGCGCATGAAAAGACCAGGCTTTGTCGGAAACGGCAGACGTGCATGGATGTCAGCGGCGCGCATGATCGTGGCAGATCGTTTCGAACAGGGCCAGCCAGTCGTTCGCCGCCTGCAACGTCACGTCGCCCGCCGCACCGTACCCCGGCGTCTCCTCCAGAATGGCGCACAGCGTCCGCCATTCCGTCGCGTCGCGGGGTGCCGTCAGATACGATTGTCCCGATCCGCCCTCGGGCAGCGCGCGCGCCATCATCCGCAGCGCCACCCGCTGGGAATGCCAGACATAGCCCCGCGCCAGGGCGTCGTCGGTCCGAGGACGCGGCCAGGTCTTGGGCGGCGCGTCGTGACCGAGGTCGTCCAAGTCTTCAGCCAGCAACGCCAGCGCCGCATCCAGTGCCGGGGCCAGCGCGTCATCGCAGGTCCGCAAAGCGGAAAGCGCATCTGACTGAGCCGCCAGAAACCGCCGCAACCCGTCCGGATCCTTCAGGGAAAAGCGGCGCTGCGCCCGGTCCAGCGCGTCCTGTGCAGCGCGGGTGCCGGTGCGCAGTCGATCGCGGAGAAACGGTTCGGTCAATGTCATGACAAAGTGATCGCCCGCCCGGTCGACCGTTGCAAGTCGTTGGTTCGCCTGACCGATGACTTTGCACGCGCGTGCAATTCCGTCAGGCGCGCAATCGGACGCAGACTTCAGGTTGGGAACGAAGGACTGGTGGCGGTGCAGGGACTTGAACCCCGGACACGCGGATTATGATTCCGCTGCTCTAACCAACTGAGCTACACCGCCTCTGGCGCGCCGAATACGACCCCGCGCCAGAAGCGTCAAGACCGCCACCACGCCTTTTCATCGCAGGCGACCCGTGGCAGCACTCACCTTTGGAGGAGCCGCCATGACAGACCACCGCGCCGCGCTGAACGACCTGCGCGCACTTCTGGGCGACGCACACGTCCTGACCGGCGAGGCGACCGCACGTTTTGCGAAGGACTGGACCGGCAAATGGCGCGCCGATCCGCTTGCCGTGGCGCGCCCGGCTTCCACCGATCAGGTATCGCAGACGGTGCGCATCGCCGCCCGGCACGGTCTGGCTGTCGTGCCCGTCGGCGGCAACACCGGGCTGGTCGGCGGCACGGCAAATACCGGCGCACTGATGATCTCGCTCGAACGGATGACGGCAATCCGCGATCTGCGGCCCGATGCAGGGGTCGCCGTGGTCGAGGCAGGCGTCGTCCTGTCCGACATCCACGATGCCGCCGACGCCCACGACCTGATCTTTCCGCTGACCTTCGGGGCACGGGGATCGGCCCGCGTCGGCGGCTTCCTGTCGACCAACGCGGGCGGGTCCAACGTCGTGCGATACGGGTCGACGCGCGGGCTGGTGCTGGGGTTGGAGGTTGTGCTGGCCGACGGCCGGGTGCTTGATCTGATGAGCGAGCTGCGCAAGGACAACTCCGGTCTCGACCTGCGCGACCTGTTCATCGGGGCCGAAGGCGTGCTGGGCATCATCACCGGCGCCGTCCTGCGCCTGTTGCCGAAACCCCGCCACCATGCGACCGCCCTGGCCGCCGTGCGCGACCTGCCATCGGCACTGACGCTTCTGCGGCGGCTTCAGGCGGCCAGCGACGGCGCGGTCGAGGCGTTTGAATACATGCCGCGCAGCTACATGACCGCACTGGCGACCCATCGCCCCGATCTGCGTCAGCCCTTCGCGATTCAGGATCATGCCGTGATGATCGACATGGGCGGGCTGTCCCGGCCCCTGGGGGACGTGATGGAGGAGGTGCTGGCCGAGGCGGTCGAAACGGGCGAAGTTCTCGATGCGATGATCACCCAGAACGAGGCGCAGCGGCGGCACATCTGGGACATGCGCGAAGTCGCCGCCGAGATCACCTTCACCCGGCTGCCCATCGTCGACAACGATGTCGCCCTGCCGCTGGATGGCGTCGCTGACTTTATCGAGCGGATGCACGCCGGGCTGGCCAGAATCGACCCGCAGGCAGACGACCTGATTGTCGCCCATCTGGGCGACGGCAACGTGCATCTGACGGTCTATCCGACGCGCGACGACGCGGCGCATCTGGATGCGATCCGCGAAATGATCGAAGGCGTGGTGGTCGATCTTGGCGGCTCGATCAGCGCCGAACACGGCATCGGCCTGTCCAAGCTGGCGACGATGACGCGGCGCAAGGACCCGGTGGCGCTGGACGTGATGCGCGCAATCAAGGCGGCGCTGGACCCCGACAACCGCATGAATCCCGGCAAGGTGATGCCGGACCCCTGATCGGGCGATCCCGCCGCCGGGGTGCAGCTATCCCCGGTTCGTCAGCTGTATCAGCGCCAGCCCCCCGGTCATCGCCATCAGCCCGACGACCCGGACCGCCGTCAACGGCACGATCCGCGCTCCGAACAGGCCGAAGTGGTCGATCGCCGCCGCCGAGATCATCTGCCCCAGCAACACGAAAAACACCGCGTTGCCGACACCGAACACCGGGGCGATCCAGGTAATCGACAGGACGTAGAATGCGACCAGCACACCCGCCAGGAACAGATGCGGCGGTTGCACGGCGACACGGGCCAGGGCACCCGGCCCGGTCAGAACCATCGCCACCCCCGAACAGATCAGCGCCACGGTGAACAGCACGAAGGCCGCCGCTGCGGGTCCACCGATATTCGCGCCCAGGCGGGCGTTCAGCGCCGCGAGAACCGGGATGCCGATGCCTGCGGCAAGCATGATGGCGGCATAATGGGTCATGTCATATCCACCTGTGTCAGCCAGTTGCGCAGGGCCGACGTCGTGGCGTCCGGCTGCTCCAGCGTCGGCAGATGGCCTGCGTTTTCGATCACGGTCAACGTCGATCCGGGGATCAGGTCCTGCATCAACGCATGTCGGTGCAGCGGACAGAGCGCATCCTCCCGTCCGCAGAGGACCAACGTGGGGGCCGTGACGCCACGCAGCGTATCCTGGTGGTCGGGTCGGGTTTGCAGGGCGCGGGACTGCCGGATGAAGACCTCCGCCCCCAGCCTTTCGGCCATATCCATGCACAGATCGAGGATCGCATCGCGGCCCGGACCGTCGGCCAGGTAGTTCGGCTTCATCTCGTCGCGCATCACTGCGCGCAGGTGGCCGGCGCGGACACGCTGGATTTGTGGCTCTCGCCGGGCGGCGAACTCCGGCGTCTCGGCCATCGGGTTTGTGTCCATCAGGCACAGACCGGCGATCCGTCCGGGCGCGCGGGCCAGAACCTCCATCGCGACGATGCCGCCCATGCTCAGCCCCGCCAGGGCAAACCGGGGCGGGGCGTCGGCCAGAACGGCGTCGGCCAGCTCCTCGGTCGTGTCGGCCGCGATGATCGGCAGAACCTCGACGTGCCGGTCGGCAAGCGCGTCGGTCTGGGGACAAAACAGGCGTGCGTCGCACATCATGCCGGGCAGCAGAATTAAAGGTAAGCGACGACTCACGATGCTCTCGGCACGCGATTTTCGCCTGATCCGCCAAATCCGCTCCGGATGCTCCATCCCATTTCGCCAGACAACACGCGCTTTGAGCGGGCGGCAACCCATGTTAAAAATCCGGCATCGTTTCGGTTTGGGAGAATCGGATGACGGATTTTTTCTTGCTGGCAACGGCAGTTTTCGCGGCTGTGGTCCTTGTGCGCGTCCTGACCCAGCACTGGTCCCGCACCTCCGACGAGACCGAGGAAGTCGACATCGGGCGATAGTTTCGTCCGTCGTATCGGCAAAATTCCGCGCAATTCTCAGCGCAGGTGCCGTTCGCCCCGGTCGCGGGCCAGTGCAATCTGTTTCATGCGTTCGCGAAACCGCGCCCGGTCGCTCGCGTCAAACTGGTCGACGCAGTGATGGCACTGCACGCCCGCTTCATATTCCGGACGTTCGGTATCGCATGGCTCCAGCGGTCGGCGACAGGCATGGCACAGCACATGACCGCCCGGTTCCAGCCCGTGCCCGACACTGACGCGGTCGTCGAACACGAAGCATGCCCCCTGCCACAGGCTGTCCGCCGCGGGCACTTCCTCCAGGTACTTCAGGATGCCGCCCTGCAAGTGCACCACATCCTCCACCCCTTGTCCGCGAAGGTAAGCCGTGGATTTCTCGCAGCGGATGCCGCCCGTGCAGAACATCGCCACGCGCTTGCCCCTCAGCCGGTCGGCGTTCGCCGCCCACCACGCAGGGAAATCGCCGAAGGCCTCGGTCTGCGGGTCCACGGCCCCTTCGAAACTTCCGATGGCGACCTCATAGGCGTTGCGCGTGTCGATCACGACCGTCTGCGGATCGCGCACCACCGCATTCCAGTCGCCCGGTGCCACGTATCGCCCGACCCCCGCCAGCGGGTCGACGTCCGGCTGGCCCATCGTCACGATTTCCCGCTTCACCCGCACCCGCATCCGACCGAACGGCGCGACCTCCGCCTGCGCGTATTTCGGCTCCAGATCGGCGCAGCCGGGCAGGGCGCGCAAATGCGCCAGCACGGCGGCGATGCCGTCCGACGGGCCCGCGATGGTGCCGTTGATGCCCTCGGGCGCCAGCAACAGCGTTCCGGTCACGCCGTTCGCCAGGCACAGGTCCAGCAACGGCCCGCGCAGCGCGTGCGGGTCGGGCAGGGGCGTGAACCGATAAAGGGCGGCGACCGTGAACATCATCCCGCGCCATAAGCCGTTGCCCCCGGTGCCTCAAGCATTAGGGTCGCCTCGAACATCAGGAGTGCCGCCATGACCGCCGCCGCCAAGACCGACACACGCGCCCTTATCGTCATCGACGTGCAGACCGGCTTCTGCCCCGGCGGCAATCTCGCCGTGCCCGGCGGCGACGAAATCGTGCCGGGCATCAACGCGCTGATGGTGGATTTCGACCATGTGATCCTGACGCAGGACTGGCATCCGGCGGGCCATTCGTCCTTTGCGTCCTCGCATCCCGGCCGTGCGCCCTATGACGTGATCGACATGCCCTACGGCGCTCAGGTCCTCTGGCCCGATCATTGCATCCAGGGCACGCGGGACGCCGCGTTCTACCCCGACCTGCACACCGACCGCGCCCGTGCCGTCATCCGCAAGGGCTTCAACCCCGCCGTCGACAGCTATTCCGCGTTTTTCGAGAACGATCATGAAACTCCGACCGGGCTGGAAGGTCTGCTGCGCGCGCTGAATATCAGCGACCTGACACTTGTCGGGCTGGCGACCGATTTCTGCGTCAACTTCTCGGCGCTGGACGCCGCGCAGCTGGGGTTTGATGTGGCCGTGCGCGAGGATCTGAGTCGCGCTATCGACCTCGACGGCTCGCTGGCGGCGGCGCGAACGGCGATGAAAAAGGCGGGTGTGGCACTGGTCGACTAGTCTGCGAGCAGTCGCCAAATCGCTTGCTTTCCGGCCTCGATCTGCAAATTAATGTCGTATTCAGGCAAGTCATGTCGCAATTGCTGCCCGGTTGTGGCAGGACCGAACGTATTGTTCGTGGCACAATCGCCGTGGGAGGCACTGATATGGCTAACATCGAACCACCCCTTACCGATCTTCCGATAGATACGCACGACGGCGGGTTCTACAATGGTTTCGCCACACGCGTCACGATCCCGGCGAAGATCATCATTGCGGTTCTGATCCTGTGGGCGGTGATCTTTCCGACCCAGGCCGGCGCCGTACTGACCGGACTTAACAAGCTGATCCTCACGAATTTCGCGACCTGGTACATCTATGTGATCGGTAGCTTCCTTCTGGTCTGCCTTGGTCTTGCCATCTGGCCCGCCGCGGGCCGCATGCGTCTGGGGGCCGATACCGATCGGCCGGAATTCGACAATTTTTCGTGGTTTTCGATGATGTTCGGGGCCGGAATCGGTGTCGGCATGCTGACCTGGTCGGTGGCTGAACCGATCTATCACTTTCAGACCAATCCCCGTGTCATCATGGGGCTGGCCGAGGCCAGCAGCGAAGCCAACAGGCTGAATTCCTTTACCTACAGCTTCCTGCACTGGGGCCTGTCCGCCTGGTCCACCTATGCGATCATCGGACTTGCGCTGGCGTTCTTCGCCTATCGCCGTGGCCTGCCTCTGACGATCCGGTCGGCGCTGACGCCGCTGTTCGGTGATCGCCTGTCGGGCTGGCTGGGCCACGTCATCGACATCGTCGCCGTTGTCGCCACCATTCTGGGTGTCGCGCAGACGCTGGGCTTTGGCGTGAACCAGTTCGTCGCGGGCATGTCGCGGATCGGTATCGGCGACTGGCTGACCACCGCCGAAGGCAATCCGTCCAGCGGCGGCATCCTGTTCGCGCTGTTCATCATCATGGGGGCCTCGACGCTGTCGGCGCTGTCAGGTGTCGGCAAGGGCATCAAGTGGCTGTCGAACATCAATATGGTGCTGTCGATCTTCCTGCTCGGCTTCTTCCTGATTTTCGGGGCCACGCTTTACGGGGCCTGGGCGCTGTTCGCAGGCACGTTCGACTATCTGATTTCGCTGCCCGGCATGCTCTTCAATGTCGAACGCAGTGACGGCATCCCGAACTCCGTGCCCGACCAGCTTGCCAATTGGCAGGGGGCCTGGACGGTGTTCTACTGGGCCTGGTGGGTCGCCTTCGCTCCCTTTGTCGGACTGTTCCTGGCGCGCATCTCGCGCGGTCGGACGATCCGCGAATTCGTTATGGGCGCGCTGATCGTGCCCGCTTTCATGTGCTTTATCTGGTTTGCCTATGCAGGCGGTACCGCCATCGCACTGGAACTCAACGGCGAGGCGAACGGAGCCATCTTCGCGGCGCCGGATGGTGACAAGATCTTCGCCATGACGCAGCTGATGATCGAACCGTTCAGCCCGCTCCTGTCCTGGCTCATGGCCGTGATCATCGTGATCCTGCTGATGACCTACCTCGTCACATCGGCGGACTCCGCGGTGCTGATCGTCAACACGATCAATGCGGCGGGCGACGAAGGCCCCAAGGCGCGGCCCCACATCATTTTCTGGGGCTCTGCCCTCGGGCTGGTGGTGGCCGCGCTGCTGATCGTCGGCGATATCGCAGCGATCCAGACAGCCATGGTGATCGGCGCATTGCCGTTCAGCCTGGTGATGGTGCTGATGGCAATCTCGCTCATCAAGGCGATCATCAACGACGGTCGCCGCGAACGGGCGGGCATCGCCACCACCGTGGATGTTCCGCTGACGCCAGCAGAGTAAACTGCGGTCATATCGACCGGAAAGGGGGCGTTCGCGCTCCCTTTTTGCTGGCTGCCCAAGGTTGTCCTTGGTTTAAACAGTCTCCGTTCCTGCCCGAAGGTCGCTGATGCCCAGATCCCCCCGCGCCGCACGCCGCGCCGCCAAACCCGGCCCGCCCCACGACACCGCGTCCCTGCGCGCCGCCATTACCGCCGCACGCCTGCCCGGATCGCCGCCGCAGGTTACCGAACAGGCGCGCGCGTTGCTTCTGGGCTGGCTCGATCCGTCCCGCACCTTCGCCGACGCCCTCCGCGACCTGTCCTCGGGCGAGGCGGCGCGTGCGATTGGCCTGGCCCTCCTCGACCGCACGCCCGAACCTCCGGGTCTCGACTGCAAGTCCGGCTGCGCCTTCTGCTGCATCCTGCCCGGCGACGATGGCGGAACCGTCACGGCGGCCGAGGCCCGAACCCTCCACGCCGCGCTCATCCCGCTGCAAGGCACACCCGACGGCACCCAATGGCACCCGCAGGCCTGCCCGGCGCTCGACCCCGCGACCCGCCTCTGCCGCGCCTACGCGGCCCGCCCGATGATCTGCCGCACCTACGTCAGCCGCGACGTGACCGCCTGCGAAGCCATCGCCGAAGGCCATGCCAAACCCGGCACCGGCACCCTCCCGGCGCAAATCATCACCATCACGGTCCATGCGCTGGCCCGCGCCGCCCTCCACGGCACCACCCCGGTCCACACCTACAACCTGCGCGCCATCGCCACCGCCGCCCTGCGGGGCACACCCGCCCCCGACGCCCTCAAATCCGCCCGCCACAGCCCGAAATCGCTGGACGCCGAGCGCCGCCGCCTGGCCCGCGGCCTGACCCGCGGCGCGGGATAACGGCTGGACGCCCCCGCCGCCCCATGCTCCAAACCCAACGGGACAGGGAGAGCCGAAATGCAGGACATCGCCACGCGCGTCTGGAACCACAAGTGGAAGATCGACCCGATCGTCCGCTCCCTCATCGACACCGATTTCTACAAACTGCTGATGTGCCAGTCGGTGTTCCGCAACCGCCCGCGCACACAGGTCCGCTTCTCGCTCATCAACCGCTCCACCCATATCCCGCTGGCCGACCTCGTCGACGAGGGCGAACTCCGCGAACAACTCGACCACGTCCGCACGCTCTCCCTGTCGCGCGGCGAATCCACCTGGCTGCGCGGCAATACCTTCTACGGCAAACGCCAGATGTTCCGCCCCGATTTCATGGAATGGTTCGAAAAGCTCCGCCTGCCGCCCTATCACCTCGAACGCCACGGCGACCAATACGAACTCACCTTCGAAGGCACATGGCCCGAGGTCATGCTCTGGGAAATCCCCGCCCTCGCCATCCTGATGGAACTCCGCTCCCGCGCCGTCCTCAAGGACATGGGCCGCTTCGAGACCCAGGTCCTCTATGCCCGCGCCATGACCCGCGTCTGGGAAAAGGTCGAACGCCTGCGCGACCTCGACGGCCTCCGCCTCGCCGACTTCGGCACCCGGCGCCGCCATTCCTTCCTCTGGCAGGACTGGTGCGTGCAGGCATTGGGCGAGGGGCTGGGCGCCAATTTCGCCGGCACCTCCAACTGCCTGATCGCCAAGAACAACGATGTGGAGGCGATCGGCACCAACGCCCACGAACTGCCGATGGTCTATGCCGCACTCGCCGACAGCGACGCCGAACTGGCGCAGGCCCCCTATGACGTGCTGGCCGACTGGCAGGAGGAGCATGACGGCAACCTGCGCATCATCCTGCCCGACACCTACGGCACGCCCGGCTTTCTGGCGAACGCCCCCGACTGGCTGGCCGGCTGGACCGGTATCCGCGTCGATTCCGGCGACCCGGCCACCGGGGCGGAAACCGCGATCCGCTGGTGGCAGGAGCGGGGCGAGGACCCCCGCGACAAACTCGTCATCTTCTCCGACGGCCTGGACGTCGCCAAGATCGAGGAACTCCACGCCCAGTTTCAGGGCCGCGTCCGCGTGTCGTTTGGTTGGGGGACGCTGCTGACCAACGATTTCCGGGGGCTGGTCGATGGCGACGCGCTGGCGCCGTTTTCCCTCGTGTGCAAGGCGGTGTCTGCCGATGGCAGGCCGACGGTGAAGCTGTCGGACAATCCGAAGAAGGCGATGGGGCCGGAGGACGAGGTGGCGCGCTACAAGCGGGTGTTTGGGGTTGGCGAGCAGGTTGGGGTCGAGGTTGTGGTTTAGGTGAGGTAGTATTCTAGGAGTAAGATGTGAGGATACTATGATTTCTACCGAACGCCTGCGTAACCTGATATCTCAGCCCCGTGAAACGTCTGGTTTGGAGTTTAAAGAAGCCAAGACTTCTTATGATCGCGAAAAGCTGTTCAAATATGTTGTAGCGATCGCAAATGAACGTGGTGGGTTTATCGTTTTCGGTGTCTCTGATGTGCCTCCTCGTACCATCGTGGGCACCTCGGTTTTTCCAAATCTAGAGCAAATCACTTCACAGATACGTCAGAATACTGGCTTAAATGTTGAAGTGTCCCAAATGCGTCTCGATGATAAAAGAGTACTAGCATTACGTATACCTAGCCGGCCGGCAGGAACATGCTACCAATATCGCGGTGCCTACTGGATGCGGTCGGGGGAAGAGCTTGTAGCCATGACCGAAGATCGGCTTCGATCTATCTTCAGTGAGGGCAGGCTAGAGTGGGGCATGCAGCCGCTAGTCTCCGGAGTTTCGGCGGCAGAAGTCTTTGAGTTACTTGATGTTGGGTCCTTTCTTTCTATATGGGGACATCCCGAAGGTGGAAGCGACGATGAGAAAATTGGTCGTCTTGTTGATGCTCGACTTATTGAAGGAAATGGGTCCGCTTACATTCTTACGAATATGGCTGGCCTTCTACTTTCAAATGATTTGTCAATTTTTCCGCCTCTTGAGAGGAAAGCCCCTCGTCTCATAATTTACAATGGAAATGACAAACTAGACACCCGGAAGGATATTGTGGGGCGGCGTGGTTATGCTGTCGGATTTAGTGGGCTGGTTCGTAGCGCTATGGATTCAATGCCTCAGAATGAGGTTCTTGAAAATGCTTTGCGAACGACCGCACCCCTATTTCCCGAGAGGCCGCTCAGAGAACTTGTTGCCAATGCCTTGATTCATCAAGACCTAGAAGTTTCTGGAACCAGTCCGATAATTGAAATTTATCAAAACAGGATTGAAATATCAAACCCTGGATTGCCGGTTGTTCCAGTTGAGAGATTTATCGATGGTCATAGGTCTCGAAATGAGCGTTTGACTTGGGTGATGAGGCAATTGAAAATCTGCGAAGAGCGTAGCAGCGGTATCGATAGGGTAGTTTCTGCAGCTGAGATGTATCAACTTCCTGCCCCAGAATTCATCGCAGAGTTTGAGTCCACGAAGGCAATTGTGCATGGTCATCGATCATTCGAGGCGATGACCCAAGATGACAAGACGCGCGCTTGCTATCAACATGCTGTTCTCAAGTATGTGATGCGCGAACCGATGACAAATGACACGCTCCGAGAGCGATTTGGAAGTGGCCCCGATACTTCAGCTGTGTCTCGGATCATCAAAGCCACGGTAGACTCTGGTATGATCATACCAGATCCGGCTGTGGGTAAGTCGCGGAAGTTTGCACGCTATCTTCCTTATTTTGCACAAGAAGGGAGCTAGGTTGTTCATCTTTTGGTAACTACTCTTTTCGAAGAAGTGTCAATTTAAGATATTGAAAAGTAACGCATTTGTTTTTTGTTGTCATTTGCAATGTCACGGAACGTTCCATGAACTTTCCATAGCAGTCTCAGTGACCAAAACTTGAGGCAACCTATGTCAATGTGGAAGTCATACAGTGTCTCTCAGCCCTACAAATCCACCCCACCCCTGAGCGCCTTGACCTCCCCGCGCTTCTTCTTCGCCTCCACCCGCTTGCGCTTCTGGTTCTGCGATACCTTCGTCTTCACACGCGGCTTGGGCTTGTGTGCCGCTGCCCGCACCAACTCCACCAACCGGTCCCGCGCGATCTCCCGGTTGCGGGCTTGGCTGCGTTCTTCGGAGACCTGCAGCACCACCGCCCCCTCCTTCGTCCAGCGCCGCCCCGCCAGACGCCGAAGCCGCGTCTTGACCGGGCCGGGCAGGCTGGGCGAGCGTTCCGCCTCGAACCGCAATTCCACGGCGCTCGACACCTTGTTCACGTTCTGCCCGCCGGGCCCGGAGGCGCGCACGAAGGTCTCGGTGATTTCCCAGTCCTGAAGTTCGATCTGCGGCGTGATGGTCAGGGGCATGGAGGAGCCTTTGGGCAGCGAATTGGGTAATACCGGGGTAATACCCTCGTATGCATTGGCGTAATACCGGCGGCAAATGGCAAAGAAGGCCGCCCCCAAAGTGCGAGGGCGGCCTTCCGAAAGGATCAGGAGGTGAGGTCGGTTAGACGCATCAACCTAAGGTTATCAGACGTTTAGGGGCTGCCCTAGACGCGAACCCCCCAAGTTGTCCCGACTGTCTTCTCCACTATCTTTCTTGACACTGGATCACCTCCTTTCAATGGGTTTCTGTGCTTGTAGATTTGCACAGATATTGTGTGGGTCAACCCCTTTCCCGCAATCCATGGTGCAAATTCATCGTAATGACACGAAACGGTACCAGCGCCAGCAGCGCAATCGCCATCTTCACGCCCCAATCCGCCAATCCCAGCCCGACCCACAGCGGCCCCACAACCGTCGTCTCCTGCGCCCAGGACACGTCGCCCCAAGTCGTTGGAAATGCAAGAAAACCGGCGAAGGCAATGGTGAAGAACAGTGCCGTGTCGACAACCGATCCGATCACCGAAGATGTCAACGGAGCCACCCACCAGGCCCGATCCCGAAGCTTCGAAAAGATCGCCAGGTCAAGCAGTTGCGCCACGAGGAACGCCGTTCCGGACGCCAGCGCGATGCGCAGCGTCACCAATGGCCCGAACTCCCCCACGATCTGCGTCCCGATCAGGGAACACGCAAGGCCCGCGACGAACCCGACCAGCACGACTTTTCGTGCATTATCAGGACCATAAAGACGGTTCGTGACGTCGGTGACAAGGAACGCGAGGGGGTATGTGAACGCCCCCCACGTCAGCCAGCCGTCAGCAACTAAAAATTGGACGCCGATGTTCGAGGCGACAACGATAACGGCCATCGCAACGATGGCGGGAAGTATTTTCATTTCTGTAACCCGTTTTGACATGGTGGTCGGAGACATGGCCCTGACGGGCAGATGGGCACTTTAGACGCCTGAGACCCAGGGTGCAAGATGATCGGTACGGAAGGGATCGGGGATATTGTTGGTTCCCGACAGGATCAGGTCGGCCATCACTTCCGCCACCTTGGGCGCGACACCAAACCCGATCTTGAAGCCGCCGTTGGCGACGAAATGTCCGTCCCGCCCGGGCCATGCTCCGATCAACGGCGCGCGGGACCGGGCCCGAGGACGCACACCGGCCCAGCGTTGCAGCACCTCGGCCCCGACCAGTGCAGGCACAGCGGTGCAGGCGCGGGCCAGCAGGTCGTCGAGTCGATCATCGGTGGAGGTATCCGCGAACTCCCGCTCCGAGGTCGAGCCGATGGCTACCGTGCCATCCGAATGCGGCACGATATGCATGCCGTGTGCATAAAGCTGCGGCAGGTCGCGGCGGTCCAGGCGCAACAATGCCGCCTGTCCCTTTACGCCGGTGCCAGCCGTGCGGCCCCGGTCGTCCCGCATCGCGGTCAGTCCCCGCCAACCCGTGGCGTGCAGAACGAAGCCCCCGATATCTCCCGAAGGCACGATCTCTCCGCCCGTGGCGCGTATGGCCGACGCCAGTGCCTCGCAGGCGCGGCGTGGATGAATGCGTGCGGACAGGGTGTCGCGGATAACGGTCGGCGTGCCGGGTGACCATTCCTGAGGGGCAGGCTCGATGGTCCATGTCGCGTGTTCCTGCCACAGCGTCGCGGCGCCGACTGCGCGTTCCATTGCCAGCGCGTGTGCCGCCTTGTCGGGGATGGGTTGCAGACGGCCCGTTCGCGCGTATCCGGGATCGCCGCCGCCGACTTCGGCCACGGCCTTCCACCAATCCCGCGCCATCAGCAGACTGTCCAGTTGGAAGGCCTTCTTGTCGTTCCATTGTTCTGGGACATGCGGGGCCAGCGCCCCGACGATGCCACCGGACGCCCCTGCGCCCACGCCATTGGGATCGACCACGCGGACTTTCGCGCCGCGCCGCGCCATCGCCCAGGCACAGCCTAATCCAAAAACGCCTGCCCCAAGGATCGTCACGTCGATTGCCAATTCCTCGCCCTTCCTGTCCAGTCACATCAAGGCCATAGGGCAGGATATGAGCGACGGAAACCCGGACCCGACGACAGGCGTGCCCGATCTGGAATGGCGCGAGGGTACACCTGTGGCGGTGCGCTTCGACGACCCGTATTTTTCGATCATCGACGGGGCGGAGGAGACACGGCACGTTTTTGTGCGAGGCAACGATCTGGCGACGCGCCTGCGCGCCGGGTTTCACATCGCCGAACTGGGTTTCGGGACGGGGCTGAATGCGCTGGTGATGGCGCAGGACTGGACCGGAGCGGGGGCGCTGCGCTTCACGTCATTCGAGGCTTATCCAATGGGGCGGGACGATATGGCGCGCGCCTTATCGGCGTTTCCGGGCATCGACGCGACGCCCCTGCTGGATCAGTGGCCCGGCGACCGGATCACCCTGCCGGGGGTCGAAATCGAAATCGTTCAAGGCGACGTACGCCAAACCCTGCCTGCATGGAACGGACGTGCAGATGCATGGTTTCTGGACGGTTTCTCGCCCGCTCGAAATCCCGAGATGTGGGGAGCGGACCTGATGGCCGAGGTCGCGCGCCATACCGCGCCGGGCGGCACCTTCGCCACCTATACTGCGGCGGGCCATGTCCGGCAGGCGCTGGGCGCTGCGGGGTTTGCCGTGGAACGCGTGCCAGGCTTCGGACGCAAACGCCATATGACACGAGGCGTCCTGCGATGAGGGGCGACCGGCTGGGTATCGCGCTGATGGTGGCGACGACCTTCGTGTTCGCCATCCAGGACGGCCTCTCGCGGCATCTGGCCGGGGAATATAACGTACTGATGGTTGTGATGATCCGGTATTGGTTCTTCGCCGCCTTTGTCATTGCCATTGCCGCGCGCAGGGCGGGCGGGTTGCGCGCCGCTGCCGCCACGTCGCAGCCAGTGATCCAGGGCCTGCGCGGATTGCTTCTGGTGGGAGAAATCTGCGTCATGGTGGCCGGTTTCGTCCTGCTGGGACTGGTCGAGGCGCATGCCATTTTCGCGGCGTACCCCTTGCTGGCCGCCGCCCTGTCCGGCCCGATCCTGGGCGAGCGCGTGGGCTGGCGCAGGTGGACCGCCATTGCGCTGGGCTTCGTGGGTGTGCTGATTATCCTACAGCCGGGTGTGACGGTATTTTCGCCCGCCGCACTCGTTCCACTGACGGCGGCGGCATTGTTTGCGATGTATGGTTTGCTGACCCGATATGTCGCGCGACGCGACACGACGGCGACCAGTTTCTTCTGGACCGGCACGGTCGGAGCCATGGCAATCACCCTGGTCGGAGTCTGGTTCTGGGAGCCTATGACATTGTCCGATTGGGGGTGGATGGCTGCGCTGTGCCTTTCAGGCGCAACGGGGCACTGGTTGCTGATCCGCTGTTACGAGGTGGCGGAGGTCGGCGTGGTCCAGCCATTCGCCTATCTACAACTTGTGTTCGCGTCCTTTATCGGCGTGACCGTCTTCGGCGAGGCATTGCAGGCGCAGGTCGTTCTGGGCGCGGCCATCGTCATAGCGGCGGGTCTCTTCACGCTCTGGCGGGGACGACGGGTCGACCAGGCACAGGAGGCATCGACCGACCGGGGCGCAGACGGTTTTCGGAAAGACGATGTTCCAGAACACGCCGCACCCGGCCGAAACGGTTGAGCGGGAGGTGAGGCAACGATTGCGGCGCGGATGGGTTCGGCGTCGCCCCTTGGCCTGTCATAGTCCCGTTCATTCCCGCCCTGTCTGTCATGCGGCGGCGCTGTGTCCCGGGCGTCAGTTGTTGCGTTGCGCCAGGTCGCCGTAGCCGTCCTTCAGCCAGTCTTCCAGTTTCACATCCTCGACCGAGCCGGTCAGTTGCGCATGATAGGGCAGAAGACTTTCCGATACCCGCATGATGTAGTTGCGCGTCTCGCTGTAGGGCACATCCTCGATCCAGTCGATGACGTCGATGGACGGGTCGGACGGGTTGCCGAACTCCGCAGACCAGCGCCGCGCGCGGGTGGGTCCGGCATTATAGGCGGCCGGGATCAGGATCGGAGACAAGCCGAACTCCGCCTCCAGCTCCCTCAGGTAGGCGGTGCCGAGGCGTGCGTTATAGAGCGGCTCTTCCGTCAACGCCGGTTGACGATACGGAATGCCGACCAGCGCCGCCATATCGCGCGCGGTGCCCGGCATCAGCTGCATCAGTCCGGCTGCGCCCGCGCCCGACACGACGATCGGATTGAATTCGGATTCGCGACGCGCGATCGACAGGGCAAGCTCGGGTGCGACCGGGCTTTCGATGGTGGCCAGATCCGTTACCGGGAAATACCCCCTGTGCAATTCATAGCCCGACTGGGCCGCGCGCTTGGCCACCAGAAGTGCGACATGCGCATCGCCCAGATCGTCGAGAATGACATCGAGCAGGCTGCCGATTTCGGCGCGCGGCAGGCTTTCGGCCAGTTCGGCCAGAAACATTTCGGCCAGTTCGCGTTCGCCCAAACCGTCCAGCAGACGCGCGGCGGCCAACAGACTGGATTGTGCAAAGGAGGTCTGGTCGAGAGGAGGAAAAACCTCGCTCCCGTTCAGCAGAGGATCGGCCGGCAGATTGGCGCGCTCGGCGGCCAACTGTCCATAGAAACTGGTCTGGTAGCGCGCGCCCATGATATAGGCCGTGACAGCCCCCGTGGCATCGCCGCTGGCTTCCAGTGCGCGCCCCAGCCAATACCCGGCGCGCCCCTTGGAGATGGGCGAGGCCACGTTGCCATCGAAGGTACGGAAATGCACGGCGGCATCCTGGGGGCGATCAAGGAACCGCAGCGCAATATATCCCGCCAGCCATTCGTTCCCCGGGATGTTGGAATCGCCTTCGGGCAGATTGTGTTTCGCAGCCACGCGATAGGCATCTTCGTATCGACCGTTCTGCATCAGGCTGCGCGCCAGACGCTCCCGGTGCTGGCCCCATACGCTCGGGTTGCCAAGCGTGTCGGCGTCGGCATCAAAGGCAAACAGCAACGCCAGCGCCCCATCGGGGCCGTCCAGCCGGGACTTGCCAAGGCGCCAGCGGAACCGTTCGTAGGCCAGTCCCTGATGGTCGCGGAAACCTTCGGGGACTGCCGCGATCAACTCGTCCACGCCTTCGCGCCCGGCGCGCAATGCAATGCGCGCGCGGGCCAGTGCAGCTTCGGGTCCGGTGACGCGGGCCAGCGTCCGTTCAGCCGACTGTATATCGCCTCCCCAGGTCATTGCATCCAGCCTGGCGGCGTCGAAAGGGCGCAGGAGATCACCCATGATTTCGAGGAATCCCGCCTCGGACGCGGCGGACATCGGCATCGTCAGCCAAGCGTCGATGGCGACGGTTTCGGCTTCGGTCTCGCGGTTCAGTGACATAAGCGCGATCGTCAGCATCAGCGCCCCACGCGAGGTGCGGGGCGGTGCACCGTCGAAGAATGCGACAATCCGTTCGGGCGCAATGGTGGCCGGAATGTCCAGCTCCACCCGCGCGCGCAGAAGGTTCAGACCGGGCCAGTCGGGGTTGCGGCGCAGGAAATCCTCCCCTTCCGAAAAGGTACCTTTCCGGGCCCGCAGAAGGTGCCACAAGATGACATCGCGGGCGATCTGGTCGTCGGTCTGCGTCAACGCGGCACGGGTCCCGACCTCGTCATCCGCGCGCAGGGCTGCAATCCCCGCAGCAACTGCGGGATTGGCCTGCCCTTGTCCACTGAGGGTCAGGGCGAAGGTCAATGTGGCTGCGGCAAGAAAGTCTTTGAACATCATTCCGTCAATATAGGGGCAAGGCACTCGCATGGCGACTAACAGTGATGCGATCCATCAAAAAGCATCACCTTGCCGCGCCGCACGGCCCCGGCTAGTTTCCGCGCGAATACGGACCACAGGAGGATGCGTCGATGTTCAAAGGCTCCATGCCCGCGTTGGTGACGCCCCTCAAGAATGGCGAGGTCGATTTCGACGCGCTGGACGCGCTGGTCGACTGGCAGATCGAAGAAGGCTCCCACGGGTTGGTCCCGGTCGGCACCACCGGCGAAAGCCCGACGTTGACTCACGCCGAACACGAGGCGGTCATCAAGGCCGTCGTCAAACGCGCGGCGGGCCGGGTCAAGGTGATCGCAGGGGCCGGGTCCAACAACACCGCCGAGGCGCTGCGCTTCGTACAGTTCGCCAGGGACGTCGGCGCGGACGGTGCGCTGGTCGTCACGCCCTATTACAACAAGCCGACGCAGGCGGGCCTGATCGCGCATTACACTGCGCTGAACGAGGTCGGCATCCCGATCATCATCTACAACATTCCCGGTCGGTCGGTCGTCGACATGACGCCCGCGACAATGGGCGAACTGGCGAAGTTGCCGAATATCGTCGGCGTCAAGGATGCGACGGGCGATCTGGCCCGCGTTTCGGCGCAGCGAATTACCTGTGGCAAGGACTTCATCCAGCTTTCGGGCGAGGATGCGACGGCGCACGGCTTCAACGCGCAGGGCGGGGTGGGATGCATTTCGGTGACCTGCAATGTCGCGCCGCGCTTGCTGTCGCAATTGCACGAGGCGACGTTCGCGGGCGATTATGCCACTGCGCTGGACATTCAGGACCGGCTGATGCCGCTGCATCAGGCCATTTTCGCTGAACCGGGCGTCGTCGGGGCCAAGACCGCATTGGCGATGCTGGGCAAATGTTCGGACGAGGTCCGCCTGCCCATCACGCCTGCCACCGAAGGCACCAGAACCCGAATCGCCGAGGCCATGCGCCACGCCGGTCTGCTGAATTGACCGAGACGATATAGGGCCTGCCCAGGGGCCTTGTGCCGGGCCTGGTGGTGCATCGTCGAGCGGCTGGGTCGTGGCGGGCGCAGGGTTGCAGGCGCTGGTTTAGCGGCTGGCGCGATGACGCCGGTCGCGGTCGGTTGGAACTTCCTGTCGCGTCGCTTCTCCCCCGTGGACAGGGCGGCTGCACAGGCCTAAGTGGCACAACATGGCCAAGGATGACAAAGACAAGAACTACAAGGTAATCGCCGAGAACCGGCGGGCCCGCTACGATTACGCGATCGAGGACGATATCGAATGCGGCATCATGCTGGAGGGGTCCGAGGTCAAGTCGCTGCGGCAGGGCGGGGCGAACATCGCCGAATCCTATGCCGAGGTGAAAGAGGGCGAGTTATGGTTGGTGAATGGCTATATCGCGCCCTATGCACAGGCCAAGACCTTCGGCCATGAAGAGCGTCGCCGCCGCAAGCTGCTGGTACGCTCCCGCGAGATGTCGAAGCTTTGGAATGCCACGGCGCGCGAGGGCTACACGCTGGTTCCACTGGTGATGTATTTCAACCATCGGGGCATGGTGAAGCTGAAGATCGGCGTCGGCAAGGGCAAGAAGAACCACGACAAGCGCGAAACCGCGGCCAAGCGCGACTGGCAGCGGCAGAAGGCCCGCCTGATGAAGGATCACGGCTAGATCCGGCGGGGGCCAGCCCCGGCCTTCGGCTCCTCCGGGATATTTTCGCCAAGAGAAACTGGCAGATGACCCGCCGCTTTCAACCGAACGAACGGACCACCTGCCGCCCATGTCGATCCTTTCTGCCCTTCGCCTCAGCCGCGCGCCGGTTGCCGCTTTCATGGCCGTCGGTCTGACCTGGGGCTGCATCGCGGCCATGGCCCCAGTGCTGAAGGCGCGGATCGGCGTGGATGACGCCTCCTTCGGGCTCCTGTTGCTGGGCACGGCCATCGGGTTGTCCACCACGCTCTATATCGCGCCGCGCTGGGACCGAAGGATGGGACGTTGGGCGCTGCCGGCTGGCACGGTGATATTGGCGGCGGCGTCAATGCTGCCAGCCGTGGCCTATACAGTGCCGTTGTTCTTCGTGATCCTGATGATCCTTGGTGCGACATCGGGCCTGACCGACGTGGTGATGAATGCCCGCGTTTCCGAGATCGAGACGCGAACAAGCCGCAGCCTGATGAACGTGAACCATGCTATGTTTTCTGTGGCCTACGCCGTCTCGGCCCTGCTGACCGGTGCCATGCGCGAGGCGGGCTGGGGACCGGGCGCGATCTTTCCGGCGATAGCGATGCTGGTTCTGGCGACCGCGCCGTTCCAGATGATGCAGGTCGCGGTTCGGGACGTCGGCAACGGTCCCGTCCCGCGCCTTCCATTGGGACTGGTGGCGCTGTGCGGGGCGATCGTGCTGATCGGTTTCATGGCCGAGGCGACGGTCGAAAGCTGGTCGGCCCTGCATATCGAACGCACCCTTCTGGGTGGCGCTGCCGAAGGCGCATTCGGCCCGGCGATGCTGGGCCTGACGATGGCCGTGGGCCGTTTCTCGGGGCAGGCCGTCGCCGCGCGCCTTTCCGAGATCGGCGTTATCCGTATCGCCACAGCGCTGGCTGTTGCCGGGGTATTGATCGCCGCCGCCGCTCCGACGCCGTTCGTTGCCTATATCGGGTTCGGCCTGATGGGGCTTGGTATCTCGGTCATAGGTCCGATGGGTCTGGCCCTGGCGGGCCGATTGTCGCTGCCGTCACAACGGACCGCCGTCATCGCGCGGGTCGCCGTGATCGGCTTCATCGGTTTCTTTATCGCGCCCGCCCTGATGGGGATTGGTGCGCAGACGTTCGGCCTGCGCTGGGCCTTCGCCTGCGTCGCGATTCTTCTGGCGGCGATCTGGCCGCTCAGCCGTCTCGTCCGCGAGGGTCCCATTCGCCGCTGAATCCCCTGGGCACCAACAGGTTGTGCCGCCCGACATTATGAATGTCCTTCTCGCCACACAGCGCCATCGTAACGTCCAACTCGCGACGGATCACTTCCAGTGCACGTGTCACACCCGCCTGACCCATGGCCCCCAGACCATAGATGAAAGCCCGGCCGATATAGGTGCCCTTGGCCCCCATCGCGATCGCCTTCAGCACGTCTTGCCCCGACCGGATGCCGCCGTCCATGTGAACCTCGATCTGGTCGCCCACGGCGTCGACTATTTCAGACAACATGCGGATCGACGACAGCGCGCCGTCCAACTGCCGCCCGCCGTGGTTCGACACGACGATGGCGTCCGCTCCGACAGCCAGCGCCATGCGCGCATCCTCGGCGTCGAGGATGCCCTTCAGGATGACCTTGCCGCCCCACTTCTCCTTCAGCCGCCGGATCTTGTCCCAATCCAGCCGGGGATCGAATTGCTCCGCCGTCCAGGACGACAGTGACGACGCGTCCTCGACCCCCTTGGCATGGCCGATGATATTGCCGAAGAACCTGCGCTTGGTTTGCGCCATCCCCAGACCCCACTGCACCTTCGTCATCATGTTGGCGATGGACGTGGGCGTCAGCTTGGGCGGGGCGCTAAGGCCGTTTTTCAGGTCCTTGTGGCGTTGACCCATGATCTGCAGATCAAGCGTTATGACCAGAGCATCGCACCCGGCGGCCTGCGCGCGTTCGATCAGGCGGTCGATGAAATCCTCGTCCCGCATCACATAGAGCTGAAACCAGAACGGTGCGGTCGTATTCCGGGCCACGTCCTCGATCGAACAGATCGACATCGTGGAAAGGGTGAACGGCACCCCCATCGCTTCGGCGGCCTTCGCGGCAAGGATTTCGCCGTCCGCGTGTTGCATCCCCGTCAGACCGACCGGCGCCAGCGCCACCGGCATCGCGACCTCGCGCCCGATCATCTTGGACCGGACCGACCGGCCCTCCATGTCGACTGCAACACGTTGGCGCAACCGAATAAGGTCGAAGTCGGTTTCGTTCTCGCGATAGGTCTGCTCGGTCCAGCTGCCGGACTGGCAGTAGTCGTAGAACATCCTGGGGACGCGGCGGCGGTAGAGCCTGTGCAGGTCTTCGATGTCGGTAATGACGGGGGGCATGTCGGGGCTCCGAAAATTGGTAAGGCTTTTTAACCAATTCAGGGGGTGGGCTCAATCCGCAAATGGATCGTTCGGATAGCCCACACCCGTGAGAACCAGCCCGTCAGGCGGCGAGACCGGCCCACAGGCGGCGCGGTCACGGGCCTCCAATGCTTCGGCCACGCGATCCGGAGACCAGGCGCCTGCGCCGACGCGCTCCAGTGTTCCGGCGATGGAACGAACCTGATTGTGCAGAAAGCTGCGGGCACGCAGGTGAATGCGTATATCCTGGCCACCGGGGTAGGGCGACTCGGTCAAGGTAATCTCGTCGAGGGTTTTGACCGGCGATTTCGCCTGGCAGATCGACGCGCGGAACGTGGTGAAATCGTGATGTCCGATCAGACGCGTCGCGCCCGCGCGCATGGCGTCGACATCCAACGGGCCGATAACGCGCCAGGCATGGCCTGCGTCCAGCGCCAGGGGGGCGCGGCGGGCGATGATGCGGAAGGTATAGCGCCGTTCGAGCGCCGAAAACCTTGCGTGCCAGTCGTCGTCCACACGGGTGCACGCGGTCACCGCGACGGGAGCGGGCTTCAGGTGCCAGTTCAGCGCCTCGGACAGGCGGAAGGCACCCCAGTCCCTTGATAAATCGGCATGGGCGACCTGTCCCGTGGCATGGACACCGGCATCGGTGCGGCCCGCAGCGGCGATGCTGCCCATGTCAGGCTCCAACGCGCGTAGCGCCTCCTCGACCGTCTGCTGAACCGAGGCGGGGCCGTCCTGACGCTGCCATCCGGCGAAGGGGCGACCGTCGTATTCGATGCGAAAGGCATATCGGGGCATGGGCGCAGATAGGGCGGGGAACGGGGCGAGGGCAAGATGCCGGGTTAACGTTTCATTTACGCGGATCGGTCCTGATACCTTACCAATCCGGATGATTTGGTCATACCCGCTTCACGTCGGATATGGGGGTGATCCACGTCCGATCCCGGTCCGACGTTGTCGGAATGCCATTCGCGGCAAGGCCAACTGGTCAGGTTTTCGACCGCGCCTTTCCCTCGGCCTTCAGCGCCCCTATCTTTGCCGACGACAAAGGGGTGCGCGGATGGTGATCGGACGGCTGGCGGATGCAGTGACGCGCGGGGTGGGGGACGTGGCGTCCTCGGTGACCGACGTATTCGACCCGACGCTGCGGCTGGGCGTCACCGGCCTGAGCCGGGCGGGCAAGACCGTGTTCATCACGTCGCTGGTGGCGAACCTGATCGACCGGGGCCGGATGCCCGGATTTTCGGCCGGTTCCCGGATTGAAACGGCCTTCCTGCAACCGCAGCCCGACGACACCGTGCCGCGCTTCGACTACGAGAGCCATCTGGCCGCGCTGACGTCGCGCACACCGCATTGGCCCGACGGCACCCGCGCCGTGTCGGAACTGCGCCTGTCCTTGAAGGTGCGGCCCGCCGGCATGCTGGCCGGACTACGCGGAACGCGGACGGTGCATCTGGATATCGTGGATTATCCGGGCGAATGGCTGCTGGACCTTGGGTTGATGGACAAGACGTATGACGCATGGTCCGCCGCTGCGCTGGCGCGGCTGTCATCCTGGAACGCCGGCGATTACGCGGCGGCGATGCAGACCATCGATCCCACCGCCAAACTGATAGAGACGGAGGCGCAGACACTGGCCCGTGCTTATACCGCCGCTTTGCACGCCGCGCGGTTAGCCGGGGCTTACGATCTGACGCCGGGGCGGTTTCTCCTGCCCGGAGAGCTGGAGGGATCGCCCGCGCTGACCTTTGCCCCGCTTCCCCCCGGCGATGCGCCGCGCGGCAGCCTGCGCCGCGAAATGGAGCGGCGGTTCGAGGCCTATAAATCCCAGGTCGTGCGTCCGTTTTTCCGCGATCATTTCGCCCGGCTGGATCGGCAGGTCGTTTTGCTTGACGTGCTGGGTGCCTTGCGGCGCGGACCCCGTGCACTGGAGGAAATGCGCGCTGCGATGACCGACATCCTGACGGCGTTCCGGCCCGGCGCGATTGGTTGGCTGCTGTCGCTTCTGGGGGCGCGTCGGGTAGATCGGTTGCTGTTCGCGGCGACCAAGGCCGATCATCTGCACCACACGCAACACGCGCGTTTGACCGCACTGACCGAAGCGATGGTCCGCGACGCCAAGTCCCGCGCCGATTTTGCGGGCGCGCAGACCAAGGCGATTTCGATGGCCGCGCTGCGCGCCACGGTCGAGGAAATGCGCGAACATCAGGGACACGATCTGCCCGTGGTGCGCGGGCGTCTGATGGGGACAGACGGCACACCGGGGCGCGAGGCAGCACTGTATCCGGGCGAGATGCCCGCAGATCCGGCGCATGTTCTGACACGCGCGCGGCAAGGAGCGGAGAGTTGGCTGGACGGCGAATACGACCTGATGGAGTTCGCGCCCGCGCCCCTGACGCTGCGGCCCGGAGAAGGACCGCCGCATATCCGGCTGGACCGGGCGGCGGAGTTCCTGCTGTCCGACCGGTTGTGACGGCCATTGCAAATCAAGTGGGCGATCATAGGTTTCGACCGACAACGAGGGCTGATCCATGAGTGACCGAGACCCGCCGCGCCGAGCCGTTCTGTTCGATATCGAGGATGAAGCGCGGCCCGCCGAGGAAACGCGCGCCGGAGCGGTGCGGCTGGCCACGACCGCCACCGGATTGGACCCCGCCTCGGCCCCGCCGGTGCCCGACGACGACGGTGCGCCGCCCGCCTCGGGACGTGCAATGCAGACGCTGGCGATCCTGGCGACGCGGCGGCAAAGCGGTCTGGCACGATGGTTTTTCGCTACGCTGGGCGCACTGCTGACGTTTGCGATGTCGCTGGCCGCGTGGAATTTCGTGACCGGCCTGATTGCGTCGAACCCGGTTCTGGGCTGGGTCGCGCTGGCGCTGGTCGGGGCCTTCGTTGCGGTCTGCCTTGCCATTGCATTGCGTGAACTGGTGGCCTTGTCGCGGCTGAAGCGCATCGACGGATTTCATCGTGACGCCGCTGCCGTCACCGATCTGACGAGCGCACGCAGACTATCGGAACGGCTGGGCGCGTTTTATGCGGGTCGTCCCGATACGCGCTGGGGCCGCGAGGATCTGGCCGCGCGCACCGGCGATGTCTTCGACGCGGATGCGATGCTTGCCCTGACCGAACGCAGCCTGCTGGGCCCGCTGGACGCCGCCGCCACCCGTGAGGTCGAAGCGGCGGCCCGGCAGGTCGCGATGGTCACGGCGATCGTGCCGCTGGCGCTGGCCGATGTGGTGGCCGCCTTGACGTCGAACCTGCGGATGATCCGCCGCATCGCGCTGATCTATGGCGGACGGGGCGGGACACTGGGGTCCTGGCGTCTGGCCCGCACGGTGCTGACGCATCTTGCGGCGACCGGCGCGGTGGCGGTGGGCGACGACATGATCCAGTCGGTCGCAGGCGGTGGCGTATTGTCCAAGCTGTCGCGCCGGTTCGGCGAAGGCATCGTGAACGGGGCGCTGACGGCGCGCGTCGGTCTGGCCGCGATGGAGGTCTGCCGCCCGCTTCCCTTCGTTCACGAACGTCCGCCCCGGATCACCGACGTGATCGGGCGCGCCCTGACCGGATTGTTCGGGCAGAAGGACGCCACAGGCTGATGTTTGGAGGGTGACGTTCCCACGGATCGGTAAGGCGGGTTTCGGGTTCGGTGGGCAGGTTCGGCCATCCTGTACTGGGGGTTGGGGGCGTATAGCGAAGCAGCGGGTGAACGACAGGACAGCGGCGGGCTGAGGCCTCTGCGCCACTATCGCCTTGTCTGTGACGCGGCTGGCCGGTTTCACTGCCCGCTTGCCCATCGCGTGATCTAGGCTGCCCGTCAAAACCGGGCAGACGGGACACATGATGGAAACCTTGCTTGTTTTTATGGCAATTGCGCTTGTCGTCGGGGTGCCGCTTGCCATTATCGCCCTGACGGTTTCGGTCTTCGGCCTGGGGCGTCGTCTGCGCGCGGCCGAGCAGGAGATTGCACAGATGCGCGGCGGTGTATCCCGCGCAACCGACGACGGGTCGGCCCCGTTTGCGTCACAGCCTGCGACAGAAACCAAACCGGTCGAAAAGGCAGCGCCATGGGGTCCTGCGGCGGGGCAAACGGACGATCCGTTGCCTGTCATCCCGTTGCCCGACACCGGTCCGAACGACACAGACGCACAGGTCTTCATAAGTCAGACCTCGCCTGCCAATCCGCCGCGTCCCATCCGATCCGGTCCGAATCTGATCGACCGGGCCATCGCCTGGCTGTCGGTGAACTGGTTCTATGCCGCCGCCGCCGCGTCGCTGGCGCTGGCCGGGATATTTCTGGTGCAATACGGCGCGGAACAGGGGCTATTGCCGCCCCCTGTGCGGGTTATCGCGGCGCTGATCTTCGGTGCGGGGTTGATTGCGGGCGGCGAACTGATCCGGCGACGTTTTGGCGACGGAGAGGATGTGGCGACTGCTTATCTGCCGTCCGTCCTGTCCGGCGCGGGCGTCGTGACGCTGTTCGGTGCGGTGCTGGGCGCGCACCATCTGTATGATCTGATCGGACAGGGCGCGGCGTTGGGCGCGATGTCGGTGATCGCGCTGGGAGCCATCGTGCTGGGCTGGTTCCACGGCCCGCTTCTGGTGGCGGTCGGCCTGATCGGCGGGGCAGTGACACCCTTCGTCGTGGGCGGCGGTCGCGGGGCCGACCTGCGCCCCTTGCACGGCTATTTCCTGATCCTGGCGGTGATGGGCCTGTCCATAGACGCGGTACGGCGCTGGCGCGGGCGATGGGTCAGCGGGCTGGCACTTGCCATCGGGCTCGGCGCCTCGACTCTGCTGGCCCTGGGCAACCCGGATACTGTGACCGTGCATCTGATGGCCGTCACCGGGATGGCGCTGGCGGCGATGGCACTTCCGATTGCGCGTCTGCAACCGGATCACGCCGGACCGATGGTGTTGACGGCGGCCTGCAAGGGATATCGCGCGCCATTGGAGAACCTGCTGGCCTTCGCCGCAGTCAGCATTGCCGCGGCACTTGCCGTACTGGGCGCGGCGGAGGCGCTTTGGCCCGCCATCGCCGTGCAGGTCCTGCTGTTCGTCGCGGTCGCACTTTGGGCGCAGAAGGCCGAGGGACTGCAGGACGCCGCGCTTGCCCCGGCGCTGGGCATGCTGGCGATCATCGCGGAATGGCCCGCGCCGGACGGGGCCGCCGCGATCACCCTGGCCTTGCTGGCGGGGGGCACACTGTCGTTTGCGGCATTGCTCCGCAGCTTTCGGGACACGGTCACGCACCGGCTGGGCTGGGCCTTGGCGACGGTGCTGATTGCGCCTGCCACAGGGTTGGCCCTGCATCTGGCATGGGCCGCCCCCAGCATGATGGGGGCTTATGTCTGGGCGTTGCACGCGCTGGCTGTGGCGGCAGGGTTGACTTTGGCGGCGGGGGTCTGGGCGTCGATGGACGGAGAAGACCGCCTGCGCCCGTCGTTGGCCGCGCTGGTCGCGGTAACGTTGATTGCCTATGCGCTGGGGCAGGTCGCGGGCGAGGCTGCGCTGACCGCTTCGGTTGCGTTGATCGCTGCGGGGGCCGCTTGGCTGGACCGGCGGTTCAACCTGCCGCTGCTGTCGTGGTTCGTGGTTCTGGCCGCGCCATTCACGTTCTGGCGCCTGATGGGAGTGCCGGGATTGGAGTGGCATCTGGAGACACCGATCCTGCCTGCGCTTCTGTCGATGGTCGGGTCTGCGGCCGGGTTCGGTCTTGCCGCATTGTGGCTGCGGCAGGCGGACCCCGCAAAGGGTCGCCCCGAACCCCTTGCGGTGGCGGAATCGGCTGCACTGGCTGCGATCGGATATACCGCGTCGATCCTGTTGTGGCGGGCGCTGGCGCAATGGGGGGCGGACCCGTGGCATCTGCGAGCCGGGCTGACGGCGCTGATCTGGCTGATCCTGGCCTGGGCGCAGTTCGAGGTCTGGGCGCGGGGCGGTCGGATGCCGTGGCTGCGTCTTGGTCTGACGGCGGCGTTCGGCGGCATTGCCGGGCTGGCGCTTGTTGCGGGGCTGACCTTCGGCAACCCGTTGTTCACCTTCCCCGGGGTGAACAGCATCGCCGGTTGGCCGGTCCTCAACACCTTGATTCCCGGCTATCTGCTGCCTGCGCTTCTGCTGCTGGCGGTATGGTGGCGAATGGCGCATCTGCGATTGTCTCAGGCATGGACCCTGATGGCCGCTGCGACCGGATGCATGCTGGCAGGGGTCTGGGCCGTGCTGACGATCCGGCATTTCTGGCAGGGAGCCGACCGGATGAGCATCTGGAAAGGTGCAATGCAGCCGGAGACCACGACCTACACGATTGCGCTCCTGATTCTTGGCGCGGCCCTGTTCTATCAGGGCGTGGCCAGACGGTCCGATCTGTGGCGGCGCGCGGGGACGGCGGTATTGGCGGTGACGATGCTCAAGGTTTTCCTGATCGACGTCTGGTCCCTTGACGGGTTGTTGCGGGTCGGCGCGCTGATTGCACTGGCAACGGCGATGGGCGGGCTGGCATGGCTGTATCGCTGGGCAGGGGGCACGACATCAGCACCGGCGAGCCCGGTGCAAGGGTTGCCTTCCGACGCACCTCGGGATGGCGGACAGGGTCCGCCCCCTTAATGCAATCGGATCAGTGTTTGCGAACGGGCAATTTACGCGGACGGGGCAGGCACAGCGGCACCAGAACCAGAGCGGCGGTGCCGAGAAAGGCGATCAGCAGGGACAGGGACATGGCATTTCCTCCGCCTGTCACCCTGCATCGAAATGATGAACTTTGCGTTAAGGCATGATGCTCCGCGCGACCGTGTCATCGTCCGGTGTGAAACGACCGCTCCGGGTCTGTTCCGCGCCAGTCTGGCGGCAGCGACCGGTCCAGGGCGTCCGGTGCCTGCGAATCCGGTCTTTGACGACACCCGGCCCGCTTGCCGTTCCCCCGCGCCGGTGCCTATAACGCGCGCGATGACGGAACGAGTTCTGAAACCAGCGCGAATTAGTCCCCCGGCGCCCTGACGACAGGGGCGGCCGGGCCAAGGTGCTGACCGATCCGCACCGACCTTGATGCAATTCCGATCCGAAGGACGCCCCCGATGAGCGCCGAAGCCCCCGACTACAAATCCACGCTGAACCTGCCGGTTACCGATTTTCCGATGCGGGCGGGCCTGCCCAAGCGCGAGCCGGAGTGGCTGGCCCGTTGGGCCGAGATCGGCGTCTATGACCGCCTGCGTGAAAAACAGGGCCGCGCGCCTTATACGCTGCACGACGGGCCGCCCTATGCGAACGGGCACCTGCACATCGGGCACGCGCTGAACAAGACGCTGAAGGACATGGTTGTCCGGTCGCATCAGATGATGGGCTTCGACGCGCGATACGTGCCCGGTTGGGATTGTCACGGGCTGCCGATCGAATGGAAGGTCGAGGAGGCCTATCGCAAGAAGGGCCGCGACAAGGATGCCGTCGATCTGGTGGAGTTCCGTCAGGAATGCCGCGAGTTCGCTGCCGGTTGGGTCGATATCCAGCGCGAGGAATTCAAGCGGCTGGGCATCACCGGCAACTGGGCCGATCCGTATCTGACGATGGATTTCCACGCCGAGGCGGTGATCGCGGCGGAGTTCCAGAAGTTCCTGATGAACGGCTTGGTCTATCAGGGGTCGAAGCCGGTGATGTGGTCGCCGGTCGAGAAGACCGCGCTGGCCGAGGCCGAGGTAGAGTATCACGACCGGCAGGTGGATGCGGTCTGGGTGAAGTTTCCGGTGGTGAAAGGGGGCAAGGCCGAACTGTATGAGCCTGGACGCGATGTGCCCACGTTTCGAAAGACAGATGCGGGGCAATTCACCCAGTATTTTTCAGATTTCTCAGGAGCGCAGGTCGTTATCTGGACCACCACGCCCTGGACCCTGCCGCAGAACCGCGCGATCAGCTTCGGTCCCGGCATCTCCTACGGTCTCTATGAGGTGACCGGCACGCCGGACGAAAGCTGGGCGAATGTCGGCGACCGCTATCTGCTGGCCGACGCGCTGGCCGAGGCCACGCTGACATCTGCTCGGCTGGAAGATGGCATGTGGACGCGGGTGCGCGACGTGCCAACCGATGAACTTGCCGCGCTGATCTGCGCCCACCCCCTTCGCGGGGCCGAGGGGGCGGACGGCGAATGGGATTATGACGTGCCTCTGTTCCCCGGCGATCACGTCACCGACGACGCGGGCACGGGCTTTGTCCACACAGCGCCCAGCCACGGCGATGATGACTATCAGATCGGCCTGAAGCACGGGTTGAAGATGACATTCAACATCGAGGCCGATGGGTCGTATCGCGCCGATCTGCCGTTGTTCGGCGGCGAGGCGATCCTGAAGCCGAACGGCAAGCCCGGCGGGGCGAACAAGGCCGTCATCGACAAGCTGGTGGAGGTCGGCGCGTTGCTGGCCCGTGCCCGGATCACGATTTCCGACGCGCATAGCTGGCGGTCCAAGGCCCCGGTCATCCGTCTGAACCGCCCTCAGTGGTTCGCCGCGATCGACAAGGCCGTGGGCGACGGGCAGGACACCTATGGCGAAACGGTGCGCAGCCGCGCGCTGACCTCCATCGACCAGCTTGTCGAATGGACGCCGAAGAACGGCCGCAACCGTCTGTTCTCGATGATCGAAAACCGGCCTGACTGGGTGCTGTCGCGGCAGCGCGCCTGGGGTGTGCCGCTGACCTGTTTCACGCGCGTCGGGGCCAAGGCGGACGACCCCGACTTCTTGCTTCAGGACGAGACAATCAATCAGCGGATCATCCAGGCCTTCGAGGAAGAGGGCGCGGATGCCTGGTACAAACCCGGCGCGAAAGAGCGATTCCTGGGCAGCGATTACAATCCGGACGAATGGCAGAAGGTCGACGACATTCTGGATGTCTGGTTCGACTCCGGCTCGACCCACGCCTTCGTTCTGCGTGACCGGCCCGACGGTACGGCGGACGGTATCGCCGACGTCTATCTGGAAGGCACCGACCAGCATCGCGGATGGTTCCATTCCTCGATGTTGCAGGCGTGCGGCACGATGGGGCGCGCACCCTATCGGTCTGTCGTCACGCACGGCTTCACGCTGGACGCCAAGGGCGTGAAGATGTCCAAGTCCATCGGCAATACCATCGCGCCACAGGACATCGTCGAACAATACGGCGCGGATATCCTGCGGCTTTGGGTGGCGCAGGTGGATTACACCGCCGACCACCGGATCGGGCCGGAAATCCTCAAGGGTGTGGCGGATGGATATCGTCGCCTGCGCAACACGCTGCGCTTCCTGCTGGGGTCGCTGACCGATGATGCGCCCGCCGATCCGCTGGAAATGCCGGAGTTGGAGCGCTGGGTCCTGCACCGCCTTTCGGAACTTGATGATCAGGTCCGGGCCGCCTATTCGGCGCATGATTTCGCGGCTGTCATCCAGATCATCTTCCAGTTCGCGACGGTCGATCTGTCGGCGTTTTACTTCGATATCCGCAAGGATGCGCTTTATTGCGATGGCGACACACTGCGCCGTCGCTCGGCGCGCACGGTTCTGGCGCTGCTGCACGAACGGTTGACGACCTGGCTTGCCCCGATCCTGCCGTTCACGATGGAGGAAGTCTGGCTGGAGGTGCATCCGGGCGACGGCTCATCTGTTCATCTGCAGGATTTCCCCGCCCCGCGTCCCGGTTGGCGCGACGACGCACTGGCCGCCAAGTGGTCGCGCATCCGCGCCGTTCGCCGGGTCGTCAATGGTGCGCTGGAAGACGCGCGGCGTGACAAGATCATCGGTGCGTCGCTGGAAGCGGCGCCGGTGGTGCATGTCGATGCGGAAACGGCGGCTTTGCTGTCGGATGTGGCCTTCGATGACATCTGCATCACCAGCGGCATCGTCGTCACGACCGAACCCGCGCAGGACGATGCGTTTACCTTGGACGATACGCCCGGTGTTGCCGTCGGATTTGCACAGGCCGAAGGGGGCAAATGTCAGCGGTGCTGGAAGATCCTGCCGGACGTTGGGCACCACGGGCATGACGGAGTTTGCGCCCGCTGCGACAGCGCATTGTAAGACATATCCCGGTGGACCCGATTATGGAGCCGCCGGGATAGTCATCGACCTGATAATCAAGCGCAGAGTTTAAACGGCAATATCCAGCAAGGGGATTGCCTCTCAACCGCGCCCAGATTGCATGTTCCATTGCTCCATGGCGTCGGTCGGGCCGAAGGTCTGGAATGTTGCGATGCCGATCAGCAGGGCAAGGCCGGACATTGTCACAAACATCGCAAGGGTCCGCATGGCTCAATCCTCATTGCAGGCCTGCCTGTTCTGAGCCGGGCCTCGGTTTGGGGGGCGATGACTTGTCGGAAATAGATCCAACCATCGTCGTACTGAGGGTTACACGCAGGAGCATGCGCCTTCCGTCGCGGCGCAGTGTTCGCGGGGCTGTGTGCCCGCTTGCCGGGTGGAATCGCGAGGATGTGCCCTAGACGCTTCGTCGTCGCTGTCGCCGCAGTTTCCGGTTCAGCAGACTGGCACGGTTGGGATACAGGTCCCGGTGCAGCGCGGCCCAGGGGGCATCGGCCCCGGCACGGTCACAGAGAAGGATCAGTCGTTCCAGCAGAAACGGCCGATCGCCCGTCGCCTCCCATGCGCGCTCCAGAAGTAGTCGGGCCAGAGCCTCGTCGTCGGCGGCCAGATAGAGGTTCGCCCGCAGGATCATCAGGTCGGGATCGGCCATCGCGGCCCTTGGATGCCCGTCCAGCAACCGCTCCAGCGCCACCATATCGTCCGTTCGACCCAGACAGGCCGCGACGCGGGCCAGCCATCCGGCATCGTCGATCCTCACATCGCCCAGAATCGCATCGACATAGTCCAGCACGCGCGCCTGTCCGACAGGCCCAAGACGCACGGCGTTCAGCGGGCGGGACCGGATTTCCGGGCCTTCCGCCGGATCGGCGACGTTGAAATCCGCGAACAGCGAGGTATAGCGGCACCCCGATACGATGGTATGCGGCATGAAATCCTGCCAGCGGTACAGACAGGTCTGCAACGTCCCGATTTCGATGCAATGGGTGTCGGGGCCGGCAAACATCATGTTGGCGAAACCGGCCCCGTGATAGGACATCATCACCTCGGCGCGGGCCATCAGGGCGACCTGTTCCAGCGGGCTGTAATCCTCGAAATAGATGACCTTGAAGCCCCGGTTTTCCAACGCATCGGTCAGGTCGTCCTCGCCCCACATGGGCCGCACGCGGTTCGATTTCCGACCGACCCAGAAGCGTCGGGGCAAATGATCCCATTCGCCCCCCTCGATCAGGCGCAGCGCCGTCTCGCGCAGTCGCAGGAGCAGTCCATCGCAGGAGTTCATGGCAAGCACAGCCAGGCTCATGCGGTCGGGATCACGGCCTTTCCAATAGTGCGTGTCCGGTGCCTCTGCGTCGATGCCGTCCATTACGGTCGGACCGCTCTGATACCACAGATGCCGGGCATTCAGCGTCGACAGACAGCGATCATACCTGTGTCTGCCCGACCGAAAATGCACCCGCCCCAGAAGGCGCGGAAACATCTGATCGACCCAATCCCGGATGAAGTCCTTCACGTCATGGCGGTCGCAATGAATATAGACCTGACCCGTGAAACCATCGTGATCGACGAGGCATAGCTGCCCCAGCGTTTCAGTCGAAAAGTGGTAGAAGTTGAAGGCGTTGCGCGCGTCGATGACGAAATCCAGGCCGTCGGTCGGGCCGTCCCAGATGGGCGGCACGGGGTCTTTGGCCTGAAGCCGGGCGAAGTATTCAGCGGTCTCGGCATCGGCGTCACGCAGGCCTTCGTTATACCAGTGATACCGATTGCGCAGCCGTGTCCCCGCCGCTCCGGTCAGAAGATAGCGATCGTGGACGGCCAGATAATGTCCTTCCGTTCGCAGCCCCTCCAACACGACGGGAACGGTCTGAAATACGAGGCCCGACCTGAAGGAGCGGCGGCGGAAATGTGTTTCGATATGGCTTTCGATCTGCGTCTCGAACCTGGCGAATTCGCTGACCGAGGCGGCGGCGATGCGCCCCTTGGGTCGCTTGTCCCACATCTGTGGCAGCGGACCCACGGTCCACAAGCCGTCGTCCACGCCCGGCGCGAAGAAGAAGTCGCGGGGCGGGACCTGCCAGTCGAGGGTCACGCGGGGCGTCGGTTCGGTCATGCGTGAGGATCTGGCCTGTCAGATTTGAGCATTATGTTAAGGGTGCTGGGGCGCGCAAGTATTTGCCAACAATGCTGTTTCAGCCTTGACTGGACTCTGGCGAGGCAGTGTTCGGATCTAGAACTCGACGCCGGCCTGGGCCTTCACGCCGGAGCGGAAGGGGTGTTTGACCAGCTCCATCTCGGTGACCAGATCGGCCAGCTCGATCAGCTCCTCCCTGGCGTTGCGCCCGGTCAGCACGACATGGGTCATCGGCGGCTTGTGATCGCGCAGGAACGTCACCACCTCGGCCACGTCGACGTAATCGTAGCGTATCGCGATATTGATCTCGTCCAGCAGCACCATGCGATTGACCGGATCGGCAATCAGTTCCTTCGCCTTGGCCCAGGCCGCTTGTGCCATTTCGATGTCGCGAGACTTGTCCTGCGTCTCCCAGGTGAAGCCTTCGCCCATCGTGTGAAAATCGCACAAATCGCTGAAATTTTTAATGATAAGATCACGTTCGCCGGTGCCCATGCCGCCCTTGATGAACTGCACGACGGCGCAGGGCATGTCGTGGGCGATGCAGCGGAAGATCATGCCGAAGGCCGACGACGACTTGCCCTTGCCCTTGCCGGTATGGACGATCACCAGGCCTTTCTCGTCGGTCTTGGTTGCCATGATTTTGTCGCGCGCGGCCTTCTTCTTGGCCATCTTCGCATTGTGGCGGTCGGTATCGGGATCGGTCATCAGCAAGCCTCCGGCTTCGGTTCTGGGGACAATCCGGTGAACCCGCGCTCGCGTCAAGGTGGACGCGCAGGGCGGACAGATCGGTGCAAAACGTAGGTATTATCGCTGTATTACGAACGTATTACCCGCGTCATACGCTGCATGATACGTATGCGTTAAGACACCGTTAACCAAAGCAGTGTCAGGTCGGGCCATGCGTGTCAGATTTCTTCCGCTTATATTTCCGCTTGTCCTGACGGCCTGCAACGTGGCGCATCCGCTGGACGGGTTGAACCGCACCGGGACGGCCAGCGCGGGCGGGCACGATTTTCGGGTGAACTGGAATCTGGAATCCGCGCAGGCCACACGCACCAATCCGGCATGGCGTCCCGGTCTGACACAGGTGATCCAGTCAGCCGTTCAGGCCACGCAGGAGGTGACGGGCTGCAAGGTTCGCCCCGGCACGGCAATCGGGGATATCGCACTGGTTAACATGGCGCTGGATTGCCGGGTGGAGTGAGGCGCCGGGGTTGTGGCCTGAAGCGCAACCCGTCCGGCGTGCCACAGTGATCCGCAACCGCGCGCCATGGACCGTCGTTCAGCCGTCGAGCATGAGTTGGACGTCAGGCGGACGTCAGGCGGACGTCAGACGATGCCCCCGCCTGCACCGCTCACCGCAGGGCGTTCATTCGCGACACGCGCACGATAGCCCGAGGCGCGATAGGTCGTGACCGGATCAATCGCGGCCCCGGCCTCGAGCCGTGCCATGGCCAGGATCGGTTCGACATCCGTCCGGAAGCCGCGCTTGAGCGTCGTCGTGGCCATGAGGGCGTCGTTGTCGTCCTGAAAACCGGCCAGTGCAGCACGATCGACCAATAGCGCCTGCGCGTAGGCGCGCTGCACTTCGGTGGCGGAGATCATCAGGCTTTCGATCGGGTCCGTCACGTTGTGGCTTTGGTCCAGCATGTGCATCGGGTCGAAGTCCGGATCGGCCTCGGCCTCGACCAGTTCGTTGAACACAAGAAACAGTCGATAGGGGTCGATGCTGCCGGTATCGAGATCGTCGTCGCCGTATTTGCTGTCGTTGAAGTGAAATCCGCCCAGCTTGCCGAATTGCGTCAGCCGCGCGACGATCATCTCGATATTCACGTTCGGCGCATGGTGGCCAAGGTCGACGAGGCACTTCGCCTTGTCGCCCAACTGCTGCGCGATCAGCAGGTTGGTGCCCCAGTCCTGCACGACGGTCGAATAGAACGCGGGCTCGTACATCTTGTGTTCGGACAGCAGGGTCCAGTCGTCGGGCAGGGCATCGTAGACCTGCGTCGCGGCATCCAGATACCGCCCGAACTGGCGGGTGAAGTTGGTCTGGCCGGGAAAGTTCGACCCGTCGCCGACCCAGATCGTCAGCGCCTTCGATCCGATCTGTCGGCCCAGTTCGATACAGGCGATGTTGTGATCGACGGCCTGTCGCCGCGTGGCGGCATCGGTGTGCGAGAGGGAGCCGAACTTGTAGCTGTGCGCCTGATCCGGCTGATCCTGAAAGGTGTTGGAGTTCATCGCGTCGAACGCCAGTCCGACTTCCTCGGCCTTGCTGTTCAGATCGGCCGCCGGTTGCGCGTCCCATGGGATATGCAGAGAAACCGAGGGCGTGGCCGCAGTCAGGCGATGGATGACGGCGCAGTCGTCCAGCTTGTCGAACACATCGCGCGGCTCGCCCGCGCCGGGGAAACGGGCGAAGCGGGTGCCGCCGGTTCCCACACCCCAACTGGGCACGGCGATGCCATAGGAGGCGACCTTGTGCTTGACGGTCGCGATGTCGATGCCGCGTCGGTCCAGATGTTCGCCCAAAGCGTCATAATCCGCCCGGAGCGACGCGGCGGCCTTGTCGTTGGTCTGCTCGATGATGTCCGGTTCGATCATGAGGGCGTCCTTTATCGGGTGAAGGCCTGAACGTTGCCTGCGTCCACGTTGATGATGTTTCCGGTCGATTTGGCCGACAGGTCGGAGGCCAGGAAATAAGCCGCCTCGGCAATGTCGTCCGGCAGCACCGAACGCTTGAGCAGGGAGCGGTCGCGATACATCGCTTCCAGCCCGTCCTTGTCGGTGCCATAGGTCCCGGCGCGCTGATCCAGCCATTCTCCCTGCCAGATCTTCGACCCTTTCAGAACGGCATCCGGGTTCACCACGTTCACCCGCACACCCATCGGCGCGCCTTCGAGGGCAAGACAGCGGGCGAGATGGATTTCCGACGCCTTGGCCGTGCAATAGGCGGAGGCATTGGGCGAGGCGGCAAGGCCGTTCTTGGACGCGACGAAGACGATCGCACCGCCCATGTCCTGCACCCGGAACAGCTTGAACGCCTCGCGGCTGACGAGGAAATACCCGGTCGACAGGATCGCCATGTTCCTGTTCCACAGGTCCAGCGTCGTTTCCTCGACCGGGGCGGAACTGGCGATGCCCGCGTTGGACACCAGGATGTCGACCCCGCCGAACTCCGCCGCGATGTTGGAACAGGCACTGACGACAGCCGCCTCGTCGGTGACGTTCATGGTGACGGTGCGCACCACGTCGGCGGAATAGCGGGCGCTCAGGTTTTCCGCCGTCTCGGCCAGTGCCGTCTCGTCGATATCGGCCAGCATGACGCAGGCGCCTTCGCGCAGATACCGTTCCGCCGTGGCCGACCCGATACCGCCCGCGCCGCCGGTGACCAGCGCCACGCGCCCGGCCATGGATTTGGGGGCAGGCATCCGTTGCAGCTTCGCCTCCTCCAGCAACCAGTATTCGATGTCGAAGGCTTCCTGCTCGGGCAGGCCCCGATATTCGGACACCGCATCCGCCCCGCGCATCACGTTGATCGCATTGACGTAGAACTCGCCGGAAATGCGCGCCGTCGCCTTGTCTTTCGCGAAGGTGATCATGCCGACGCCAGGCACCAGATAGACGACGGCATTGGGATCGCGAAGGGCCGGGCTATCGTCGTGTTTGCACCGTTCGTAATAGGCCATGTAGTCCTCGCGGTAGTCGGAAATGGCGTCTGCCAACCCGGCCAGAGTAGCGTCAATGTCCGGTTTCGCCGGGTCGAAATCGACGACCAGCGGGCGGATCTTGGTGCGCAGGAAATGGTCGGGGCAGGACGTGCCCAGCGCGGCCAGACGCTCCATCTCGTTGGCGTTCACGAACTCCAGCACCGCGTCGCTGTCGGTGAAATGCCCGACCATATGCTGCTGACCCGACACCATGCCCCGGATCGCGGGCATCAGGCGGGACGCGGCGGCGCGACGCTGATCGGCGGGCAGGCTTTGATGCCTGGCCCCCCCGAAGGCGTCTTTGCCTGCGGTCTGTTCCGCGAACCAGTCCATGGCGGTCTGGATGATGTCCAGCGTCAGGTCGTAGCAGTCCCGCGCGTCATCGGCCCAGGTGAACAACCCGTGGCTTTCCAGCACGACGCCCCTGGCGTCCGGGTTCCTGGCACAGAAGTCCGACAGCCACAGGCCCAGCTCGTATCCCGGCTTTTTCCACGGCAACCAGCCGATGGTGTCGCCGAAGATCTGTTGCGTCAGGGCTTTGCTGTCCCTGGCCGCCGCGATGGCGATAATGGCGTCGGGGTGCATGTGATCGACGTGCCTGGCCGGGACATAGGCGTGCAGCGGCGTGTCGATGCTGGCCGCGCGGGGGTTCAGGTTGAAGGTGCAATGGGGCAGGTAGGCGACCATCTCGTCTTCGTATTCGACGCCGCGATATAGGCCGCGAAGGGCATTCAGCTTGTCCATGTAGAGCGTCGAAAAGCCGTCCATGGCAATGGAGCCGACGTCGCCCCCGGAGCCTTTGACCCAGAGGACCTCGACGGTTTCACCCGTCAGCGGATCTTTCTGCAGGACCTTGGCCGACGTATTCCCGCCGCCGTAGTTGGTGATTCTCTTGTCGGACCCCAGGAGATTGGACCGATAGAGCAGCTTTTCGGGCTCGCTCATGTTCTTGGCGCGGGACGCATCCCATTTGTTTTCGAGGCGTTGTGCGGATTTGGGCGGGCTCATCATTGTCTCCGTAGGCGACCGGGGCATGGAATTCGATCGATGCCAAGCTGAACTCCATACCTCGCCAAGTCAATCATAAACGATCATATTCAATCATGCTGCAATGCAGAATGACTGAATATGAATAAAAATGATTGACAGAGAAAGGCGACTCACTCCATCCTGACGGCAGCAAAAGGGGTCATCCATGCACGAGAAAGACCGTCATCGCGTCATCCTGTCCGCTGTTCAGGACCGGTCACTGGTGACAGTGGTCGATCTTTGCACCCTGACCGGCGCGTCCGAAGCGACGATCCGGCGCGACATCAATACGCTGGACGAACAGAAGCGTCTGCGACGGGTGCGCGGCGGGGCCGAAGCCCGGACCACGACGCCCTTCGTCGGACTGGCCGGGCGGCCGTTTTCCGTTAACGAGACGATGAACAACGCCGAAAAGCAGGCCATCGCCGCCGCTGCGGTCGAGTTGTGCGAAGACGGTGACGCGATCATCATCAACGGCGGCACGACGACGTTTCAGATGGTGCATCCGCTGGCTACGCGCCGGATGCAGGTCTTCACCAATTCATTCCCGATCGCGGAACACCTGCTCAAGAACACGCGCAACACGGTGATGCTGCCCGGCGGCATCATCTACCGCGAACAGAACATCATCCTGTCGCCCTTCGACAACGACGTGACCCGCAATTTCTATGCGCGCCGCATGTTCATGGGGGCGCAGGGCATCGGGCCGCTGGGCCTGATGGAACAGGACCCGCTGCTGATCCAGGCAGAACAGAAGCTGATCGGGCAGGCAGATGAGTTGATCGTGCTGGTCGACAGCAGCAAGTTCGCCAACCGCTCCAGCCTTGTGCTGTGCCCGCTTGAACGGATCGACACCATCATCACGGACGACGGCATCGACGACCGCACGGCGGCAATGCTGGAGTCCGCGGATGTGACGCTGATCGTCGTGCCCGGTGGCGCGGCGCAGAAAGACGGGGTGGCGCGTTTGCCAGCCTGACAATTTCATCGCTCCAGGGAGGAAACCATGAGTGTATTTCGTAAATTTCTGACGACGGCGGTCGCCGCGACGGCGCTGCTGACCAGTCCGGCCTTCGCGCAGGAGGATGTGCGCATCGCGCTGGTCGTCAAGGCGTTGGGCATCGGCTTTTTCGAGGCTGCCGCCAAGGGTGCGGAGGAGGCCGCGGCCGAGCTTGGCAATGTCGAGATCATCTATACCGGCCCGACCGACACCACCGCCGAAGGCCAGATCGAGGTGATCAACGCCCTGATCGCGCAGAACGTCGATGCCATCGCGATTTCGGCGAATGACACCGATGCCCTTGTGCCTGCGCTGAAGCGCGCGATGCAGCGCGGCATCACGGTGATCAGCTGGGACAGCGGCGTAGCCGCCGAAGGCCGTCAACTGCACCTCAACCCATCGTCCAACCCGCTGATCGGCAACATGATCATCAAGCTGGCCGCCGACCAGTTGCCCGACGGGGGTGAGGTCGCGCTGCTGTCGGCGACGACGACGTCCACGAACCAGAACACCTGGATCGAGGAGATGAACAAGGTCATGGGCGATTATCCCGGCATCGAAGTGGTCGCGACCGTCTATGGCGACGATCTGGCCGACAAGTCTTACCGCGAGGCGACGGGCCTGATGCAGTCCTATCCGGACCTCGACGCGATCATCGCGCCGACCTCGGTCGGCATCGTTGCCGCCGCGCAGGCCGTGGTCGACGCCGGAAAAGTGGGGCAGGTCAACGTGACCGGTCTTGGCCTGCCGTCCGAAATGGCAGGTGCCATCGAGAGCGGCGCGTCGAAATCCTTCGCGATCTGGAACCCGATCGACCTTGGCTATTCCGCAACGATGCTGGCCTATGAGTTGAGCCAGAACGGTGTGGAAGCGGCCCCCGGCGCGGAAATCCCGATGGGCCGCATGGGCACGCTGACCCTGGACGAGAATACCGAGGGCGCGATGGCCGACCCCTTCGTCTATGACGCCAGCAACATCGAAGAGTTCAAGTCGATCTTCTGAGCTTGCTTCGGTCCGGCGCATGTTTCCGCGCCGGGCCGAGCCCCGGCCACCCCCACATGTGAGAGTGTCACAATGACCGAGTCTGGATCGCCCGTCGTATCGATGGACGCCATCACCAAGACCTTTCCGGGCGTCAAGGCGCTGGATCAGGTGCGGCTCGATCTCTATCCGGGTCAGGTCACCGCTCTGGTCGGCGAAAACGGGGCCGGCAAGTCCACGACCGTCAAGATCCTGACCGGCATCTATCGTCCCGATGGTGGCACCATCCGTATCGACGGAAACCCGGTCGACTTAACCACGCCTAACGATGCCGCCGCGTCCGGGATCACGGCGATCCATCAGGAAACCGTCCTGTTCGACGAGCTTTCGGTGGCGGAGAACGTCTTCATCGGCCACGCGCCGCGCACTCGATTGGGCCTGATCGACCGGGCCGAAATGCACCGCGCCGCCGCCCGGTTGCTGGATGAGATCGGCGCGCCCTTCGGCACACACACGCCGCTGCGCGAGCTTGGCATCGCCAACAAGCACCTTGTCGCCATCGCCCGCGCCCTGTCGGTGGATGCCCGCGTCGTCATCATGGACGAACCGACGGCAGCCCTGTCGCACAAGGAAATCGAGGAGCTGTACGAACTGGTCGAGACGCTGAAGGCGCAAGGCAAGGCGATCCTGTTCATCAGCCACAAGTTCGACGAGATTTTTCGCATTGCAGACCGCTACACCGTCTTCCGCGACGGGGCCTTCGTGGCCGACGGTGAGATCGCCGACATCGACGAGAACGCGCTGGTCAAGATGATGGTCGGTCGCGCGGTCGATCATATCTTTCCCGCCCGCAGACCGACCGTTGCCGAAGAAGTCCTTCAGGTCGTGGGCTATGACCACCCGACCGAATTCGCGGATATCGGCTTCCGCCTGCACCGTGGCGAAATCCTTGGTTTTTATGGCCTGGTCGGCGCGGGCCGATCGGAATTCATGCAGTCGTTGTTCGGGATCACCAGACCCAGCAAGGGCGTGTGCAAGATGAACGGCAAGATCCGTGTGATCCGCTCGCCCGCCGACGCGGTCGCCAACGGGATCGTCTATGTCCCCGAAGACCGAGGCAAGCAGGGGGCCATCATCGGCCTGCCGATTTTTCAGAACATCACCCTGCCGTCGCTGGGCCGCACCTCGCGCAATGGTTTCCTGCAACTGGCCGAGGAATTCAAACTGGCGCGCGAGTATTCGGAGCGGCTGGACCTGCGGGCCGCCTCGCTGGATCAGGATGTGGGCAACCTGTCGGGCGGCAACCAGCAGAAGGTCGTGATCGCCAAATGGCTGGCCACGCAGCCGCAGGTTATCATTCTGGACGAGCCGACCAAGGGCATCGACATCGGTTCCAAGGCAGCCGTCCATGAATTCATGGCGGAACTGGCAGCGCAGGGATTGTCGGTTATCATGGTCAGCTCCGAGATCCCCGAGGTGATCGGCATGTCCGACCGGGTGATCGTGATGCGCGACGGTCGCATCGCCGCCGAGTTGTCGGGCGACGATCTGCGCCCCGAAACCCTCGTGCGTCATGCCGCCGGTATTTCCACCCCCGCACCGCAGGAGGCCTGAGGCTATGGTATCCCGACTGATCCCTGTGCGTGAAGCTATCCTTGCCGGTGCAATTCTTGTCCTTCTGGCGCTGGTGGCCTCTCGTTTCGCCGGGTTCGTGGCGCCCGCAAACCTGGCCAATGTGTTCAACGACACAGCGCCCCTGATCATCCTGGCGCTGGGGCAGATGGTAGTCATTCTGACGCGCTGCATCGATCTGTCGGTCGCCGCCAACCTGGCCCTGACGGGCATGACCGTGGCGATGATCAACGTCGCCATGCCGGGGCTGCCGATCCCCGTGATCATCGCCGTTGCCATTGCATTGGGCGCGGTCATGGGGGCGATCAACGGCCTGCTGGTCTGGAAACTCTCGATCCCGCCGATCGTGGTGACGCTGGGCACGATGACGATCTTCCGTGGAACGATCTTCCTGATCTCCGACGGGAAGTGGGTCAACGCACATGAGATGAGCGCCGCCTTCACTGGTTTTCCGCGTGCCGCATTCCTGGGCCTGCCGGTGCTGTCCTGGGCTGCCATCGCCACGATCCTCGTCTTCGGCGTGATGATGGCGCGAACGCCGCTGGGCCGGTCGATCTTCGCGGTGGGCGGCAACCCGCATGCGGCGGTCTATGCGGGCATCGACGTCGGACGGACGCAATTCCTGGCCTTCGTGATTTCGGGCGCGCTGGCCGGGCTGACCGGTTACCTCTGGGTGGCGCGCTATGCCGTGGCCTATGTCGACATCGCCGGCGGGTTCGAGTTGGAGGTCGTGGCCGCCTGCGTCATCGGCGGCATTTCCATCGCGGGGGGCATCGGGTCGGTCGGGGGCGCCGTTCTGGGCGCGATCTTTCTCGGCGTCGTCAAGAATGCACTGCCGGTCGTCGACATCTCGCCGTTCTGGCAACTGGCCATTTCGGGCAGTGCCATCCTGATTGCCGTCGCCTTCAATGCGCGCGCAGGGAAGGCCAGGGGCCGCATCATCCTGAAATCCACGGTGGCCCCGACATGAGTGACAGCACCCTGCAAGCCCGCCCCGAAACGCGCCATGTGCCGGACCGCCTGAACAGCCGCGCCTTCCGCACCCTGCGCAGTTGGGAAAGCCTGTTGCTGGCCGTGGCCATTGCCATCTTCATCGTCAACAGCTTCGCCTCGCCGTATTTCCTGAACGTCTGGAACCTGAGCGATGCGACTTTCAACTTCACCGAAAAGGCGATGATCGCCTTCGCCATGGCGCTATTGATCATTTCCGGCGAAATCGACCTCTCCGTCGCCTCGATCATCGCGCTGGCCAGCACGGCGATGGGGCTGGCGGTGCAATACGGGGCGGGGACGCCGGAACTGGTGGTGATCGGGCTGGCGGTGGGTCTGCTCTGCGGGGCGTTCAACGCGGTCTTCGTCACGATCATGGGCCTGCCGTCCATCGTCGTCACCATCGGCACGATGAGCCTGTTTCGCGGCATCAGCTATATCATTCTGGGGGACGACGCTTTCCGGGGCTATCCGGCCAGCTTCGCCTGGTTCGGACAGGGATATATCTACTGGGTCTTCACGGTCGAGATGCTGTTCTTCGTGATCATCGCGCTCGCCTTTGGCGTATTGCTGCACAAAACGAACTTCGGTCGCGCGGTCTATGCCATCGGCAACAATCCCACGGGCGCGATGTTCAGTGGTATCCGCGTGCAGAAGGTCAAGTTCATCCTGTTCCTGCTGACCGGTCTGATGTCGGGCGCCGCCGCGGTCTTCCTGACCTCGCGACTGGGTTCGACCCGACCCAGCATCGCGACCGGGATGGAGCTGGAGGTGGTGACGATGGTTGTCCTGGGCGGCGTAAACATCCTGGGCGGATCGGGGTCGATTCCGGGCGTGGTGATCGCGGCTTTCGTTATGGGCCTGGTGACGTTCGGGCTGGGCTTGCTCAATGTGCCGGGGATCGTGATGTCGATCTTCATCGGCCTGCTGCTGATCGGGGTGATCGCCCTGCCGCGCCTTTGGACCATGGCTGCGAACCGGAGGCGCGGATGAGCGAGCGTCACGTCTTTCGCATGCGCCTGAACCCCGGAATGGCGGAGGAGTATCGCCGTCGCCACGATGCGATCTGGACAGATTTGGTGGAACTGCTGCGGGGGGCCGGGGTCAGCGATTACAGCATTCATTTCGACGCAGCCAACGACCTGCTGATCGGAGTTTTGATCCGGGATGCGGATCACGGGATGGACGACTTGCCCGATCATCCGGTGATGCAGCGCTGGTGGGCGCATATGGCTGACATCATGGAGACAGACCCCGACAACGCCCCCGTCGCGGTGACGCTGCCGCGTCTGTTTCACATGCCATGATGTCGCCGCGCCATATCGCCGTCATCGATATCGGCAAGACCAACGCCAAGCTCGCGCTCGTCGATCTGCCAACGCTGAAGGAGATCGACGTCGTGACGCGGCCCAATCACGTTCTGCCGGGACCGCCCTGGCCGCATTTCGACGTAGACGGCCACTGGGCCTTTCTGCTGGAGGCCCTGGGGCGATTTCACCGGAGCCATCGCATCGACGCCATCTCGGTCACGACGCATGGGGCCTGTGCCGCCTTGCTGGATGCCGATGGTCGTCTTGCCGCGCCGATCCTCGATTATGAACATGACGGTCCGGCCGAGCGCGTCGTCGCGTATGACGCGTTGCGACCATCGTTCGCCCGAACCGGGTCGCCCAGACTGGCCGGCGGCCTGAATGTCGGGGCGCAGCTGGATTGGCAGTTTCACCGCGACCCGGCCCTGATGGCCCGAACCGCTCATATCGTCACCTATCCGCAATATTGGGGCCACCGTCTGACCGGGGTCGTGGCCAGCGATGTCACTTCGATCGGCTGTCACACCGATCTGTGGTGCCCGCGCGAGGGGCGCTATTCGGATCTTGTCGACAAGCTCGGCCTTGTCGACAAGATGGCCCCCGTGCGCAGGTCCACGGACGTTCTGGGACCGATACTGCCCCAAGTTGCGGCTGCGACGGGGTTGCCGCCCGAGACGCCGGTGGCGGTCGGAATCCATGATTCCAATGCCTCTCTGTATCCGCATATCCTGACGCAGGAGGGTGCATTTTCCGTGGTTTCCACAGGGACATGGGTGGTCGCGATGACGGTCGGGGGCGGTGATCCCGATCTCGATCCGGATCGCGACACGCTCGTGAACGTGGACGCCCGCGGGCAGGAGGTGCCCTCCGCCCGGTTCATGGGGGGACGGGAATATGAAATAATCCAGGGGCGGCGGCCTGCCCCGGCCAGTGAGGAAGACAGTCTGGCGGCCCTGACCCGCAAGGTAATGCTCCTTCCGGCGGTCGAACCTGCGACCGGCCCGTATCGGGATCAGCGGATGCGCTGGCAGGGTGGGGAACCTGCGCTCGGGACGGGGCTGCGGGATGCGGCCCTGTCGTTCTACCTTGCGATGATGACCAATACCTGCCTGCAGCTGACCGGGGCGCTTGGCCCGACCATCGTGGAAGGGCCGTTTGCGCGCAACACGCAGTTCATGGCCATGCTGGCCTGTGCCACCGGGCGTCCGGTTCTGCAGAGCCGGTCTGCGACCGGAACAAGCATCGGCGCGGCCCTTTTGCTGGGGCGAAGCGCGGCGCTTGTACCGCCCGATCCGGTCGCTCCGGTGCCGAATGCGCCGCTATGGCAATCCTACGCCAAGCACTGGAGTCGATCGGCCGACGACGCCCGCGCCGGCATCATGGCCCGGAATTCGGTCTGAAGCACTTTGCGTTTGACTTGAACCGGTCGGTGATTTCCACACGGGCTATTGTCTGGTGCACGTCCGTCGGAAGGTGGGTCATGGGCAGGCCCTGCTCTCTGGATCTTCGTCACCGGATTTGTTCCTGTGTCGCGCGGGGCCATCCGGCGCGTACTGCGGGCCGGGTCTTCGGTGTCAGTGCCGCGGCGGCGGTGCGGGTTGCAGCGGACCGGAAGGCTGGGGGCCGGGTGTTTCCAGACGGCAAGGCAGGCCGCCAGGCCGGTTCGGCAAGCGGGCTCGTCACCTCGGTTGTCTCGTGGAGTCCTGGATATCGTGCGTGCGGAGCCGGACATCACGCTGAAGGAGTTGGCCACAGCGCTGTCCGAAACCGAAAGGGTTCAGGTGAAACTGTCATCGCTGCAGCGTGCTCTGGGTTGCGCCCTGGGTCATCGCCGGGGTTATGAACGGTCCGGCATTCGACACTGACATAGAAACACAACCGGTCCCCGAACTCGAACCCGGCACCGTTGTCATCCTCGATAACCTGTCCACCCACAAAGGCCCGCGCGCAGCAGAGGCCATGAAAAGACACGTTTGTTGGCACTTGTTCCTGCCGCCATACAGTCCCGATCCTAGGTGTTTGATCCCACGGTTTGATGGTGCGATCCATTCGATGGACTGGAAGGAAGCACTATGGGACAAGTTCGTCACGGCAGCGCCACGACCACGTACGCCGTCAGAGCAGCAATACAGCGATCGCAAGCTTCGATCGCGGGGTTGAGCCGAGAGCTTGGGATCAATCCCAAGACGGTTGCAAAGTGGCGCAAGCGGCAAACGGTTGAAGATCAGAAGACCGGGCCCAAGGAGCCGCGCTCAACGGTTCTCAGCGCCGAAGAGGAAGCCGTCGTTATTGCCTTCCGCTGCCATACTCTGCTCCCGCTCGACGACTGTCTTTATGCGTTGCAGCCGACCATCCCG
>NZ_FNZQ01000011.1 GCF_900109285.1 Jannaschia helgolandensis | reverse complement strand
TCGCGCCGATCGCGATGGAGCAGGGCCTGCGCTTCGCGATCCGCGAAGGCGGCCGCACGGTCGGCGCGGGCGTGGTGTCGAAGATTACCGAGTAAGGGTATCGACCCGCGAAGGCCGAGGCACGAACCGGAACGACAAGGGCCTCCCATCGGGAGGTCCTTGTCACGTGAGCGTCACGAGAGGGAAGGTCCGGTTGCGCCGGGAAGCCGACGGGATGGGCTTTTACAATGAGAAATGGCGCCCATAAAAAAAGGGCGGCCCAAGGACCGCCCCGTTCATCTTACCGAGAGTAGACTCAGTTGTTGGCGATGATCGCTTCGATCTGACCTTTTTTCTGGCCGTCCTGATCATCGGACTCGACGATAGCTTTGATTGCAGCGATCTGGCCCAGGGTCAGGTCGTCCAAGCTGTCGACCGGGATACCCATACGCTCGAAATCGCTCATCAGAGCTGTCTGAAGCATGTCAAAGCCTTGACCCATTTCGCTGGAAGGGTGCGAGTCGGCGAAGGCAGCGCCACCCGTGGCGAGTGCGGCGACCGTGGCGAGAGTTGCAATAGTGCGGTTCATGAAGTGCTCCTTTCAGGGGGCAATGGTTGTGCGAACGAACCTCAGATATAATCTCACGATCATTCCAAGACGTTGTTCACCGATACAACATTCGGACACAAAAAGGGTTCCCGGTATATTTGATATTTCACCCCAGGCGTTCCGATGACCATGAAAGGGATGGATAGGAGGATGCGACATCCGGTATTCCTCGCGATCTGTACATACCATTGATTTACAGATATTTTTGGCGCGGGTTGCCGGAAATCTGTCCATTCTGACCGATGGCATTGTTACTCCCAGCCGTCGATCCGTGCCGGATTCATGACAGACTTGTTATCTGACCCCTTGCGCCAGACCGGCAGCCCACTTATTCCCGCCTCACCTGCAGGGGTATAGCTCAGTTGGTAGAGCAGCGGATTCCAAATCCGCAGGTCTCGGGTTCGAATCCTGATGCCCCTGCCAGGTCAACCCGTCACCTCGGGACGGCTCATCCGAAATGCGACCCAAGTCTTCTCCGATCCGGAAGATCCCGTATCCTGCTGCCGCGGTTGTGACAGCAGGGTAAGCCGGGTGACGTTTCGACAGGACTGTTCGAAGGTGCATGCCCGGCCGCCGACATGGTGCGGCCCATCTGTCCGGCCCGGTTTGTGGCCCGAAAGCATTTGTTAAGATGCGATTGTTACTGGGGTCCGACGCCAATCGAGGTCTTTACATGCATGATTCTGATGACTGGACAGCGCCTGATGTTCAGGGTGGCAAGTCGGATGCGCCACCTGCCGGAAAGCGACATCGAAATCGCTTCGGATCACTTGGATTTCGGGTCACTGCCGGAATTCTCGCTGTTCTGACCTTGGGGATGGCCGCAATGTCGGGCGTCGCATTTCAGAATCTCCGGACTCAGGCCTTCTCAGACTTCCGCACAGCGTCTGAATTACAGGCAAGATTTCTGGCGGATGATGTGGCTGCCAAGGTCAAGGCATCAGACAAGGATAGCGCCGAACAGGCCGCAAGGGCGCTGCTCGATATCGACGGCATTGCAGCGCTGGGCGCGCGTGCGTTCCGCTCCAACGGAACCCTGATCTTTTCGATAACGATGAACGATGGGACGACCGTCTTCGACGGCGTCAGCCCGGCACCGACCAGGAAAACCTCTGTCGATCTCGGTACGAAACTCCTGGTGCGCATGCCGATGCGCTTGACTGACGAGCCATCCAACCATGCCATCGGCTGGGTCGAGATCGTATTCGATCAAAGTGCGGTCGCTGCCAGCATGGCGATCGGATGGGGATGGCTCCTGACGGCTTCGCTGCTTGTGATCGGCATGACCGGGGTGGCAACGTTGGTGATGCTGGAATTTGTGATCGAGCGACCCGTGGCCCGTATAGTTCAGGCGATGCAGTCCATTGCGCGGGATGAGGCCGATGTTCCGCTGATACAGGGCAACGTGACGGATTTGGGTTCGATCGAAGATGCCTTGCAGGTCTTTCAGGAGAATGTCCTGAAACGCCGCGCTCTGGACGAAGCGAACACCTTGACCATGACCCGCGATCAGGCGGTGCACGCGGAGATGGAGGAGACACATCAAGTCAATCGTGAACAGGCCGAACGAAGCGCGGTTGAAGCCCAACGCCAGTTCGACCGGGAAAGGGCGGATTGCCAGTGGCTTCAGCGCGACGTGGAACAGGTCATGACGGCCGTCGCCGATGGCGATTTCGATCTGCGGATAGAAGTGGAGAATGCGCCCGACGAGCAAAGGTCTCTGCGCGAAATGCTCAACGTCGCGATGGATCGGGTGCAGACCAGTATGAACGACGTCATTCACGTGCTGGCAGAGCTTCAGGCCGGGCGACTGGGTTCGCGCATGGGGGGACAGAGACCGGGTGCTTTTGCCAAGCTTCAATCGTCCACGAATGCCATGGCGACGCAACTCGAACGCGCTCTGGGCGATCTGTCACGCCACGCTGTCGGCATACTGGATGACAGCAGCGATCTCTCCGCATCGGCCGAGGACCTGTCAAAGCGAACCGAGCGGACGGCGGGGTCGCTTGCGGAAACGACGAATGCGCTGGAACAGATCGTAGGGTCGATCGCTGCAACAGCCGACCTTACATCAACGGCGCAGGGATTTGCCGAAAGCGCGCGCAGGGATGCCCGGCAAAGCGATCAGATCGTGCGCGATACAGTGCAATCGATGCAGGAAATCCAGTCGGTGTCGGTCGAAATCTCGCACACTCTGGGGGTTATCAACGACATTGCATTTCAGACGAACCTGCTTGCCTTGAATGCGGGTGTCGAGGCTGCGCGTGCAGGCGAAGCGGGCCGGGGTTTCGCCGTCGTCGCATCGGAGGTGCGGGCCTTGGCACAGCGGGCATCCGAGTCGGCGCAGCAGATCGGAACGCTGATCGCCACAAGTTCCGAGCAAATCAACACCGGCGTCCAGCGCGTCGCAATATCGGGTAAAACCCTGACATCGCTTGGCGACAGTATCGAAAGAATCGGCGATCAGGTGGCCGAAATCGCAGAAGCCTCGCGTTCACAGTCCAGTGCGGCCGCCGAAATCAACCGCGCCATGTCGGAAATCGACGGAGCCACGCAACAGAACACAGCCATGTTCGAAGAAATCACGACTGCAAACCAATCCCTGAAAGGCTCCGCTTCTCAGATGCTGCGCCTGATCGAAAAGTTCGACCTGACCGATGGGGGGAGTGACGATGCATGGACGACCGCGATGAATGCCACGCATCACGCTCTGACGCAGGACAAGGTCGGAACAGGGTAGCCGTCCTTGTCGCGTATGGGTCGGACCGACAAGAGAAGCATGCCCGACAAACATGTGCGACGTCTTCCGCAGAAGCAGACTAGTTCCGCAGAAGCTGACTAGTGACATGCAGGGCGAGACGCGGCGACCGGACTGTCTCAGCAGACCTATAAGCTGAGGAGAGACCAAAAGCAGAGGAGAGACCAATCTTGCCAAGGCCTGGTCCGGCGCTCCGATAAATGTGCGCACAGGTATTCTAACATGCGAGGCCGATAGCGAAACCTTGCAGCCCATCATGCGCCATCCATGAGACACACCCGATCAAGGCGGGCAAAGTGACGATACCCGACTGCGAATCGAGACCATGTGTCATCTAGACCGGGTGCCAACCAGACCTGCGGTCTGACCCACATCGCGCAACCGGTTGCCTGTCCGACCTCGCCAGGCGCCTTCGCCTTGCATCGGCGGGGCAGGCGTCATATCTCGCCAGAAGCCGGATGCGACCGATGTCGCGACCGACGGCAAGTCCAGATCAGGAGCATGAGACGATGGCGACGACCAACCCGCTGCAATTCATTCAGCAGACCCGTGCCGAGGTTTCCAAGATTTCCTGGCCGTCGCGCCGCGAAGTGATCCTGACCACCGTCATGGTGTTCATTCTGGCGGTACTGGCGGCGACATTCTTCTTTCTAGTCGATCTGGTGATCCGCACTGGTTTGACGGAAGTCCTCGCGGCTTTCTGATCGAAACGGCCCCAGGCTTTGCCGAAGGTCGTCGGCGGGCCTTGAATCCCCGTCGTCCGGGCGTTAGAGGGACCGGACTTTGGTATCGGCGGCGCGCATTGATTCGGGATGCGCGCTGTTTGACGTTTCGGGGCGGCGTGCCGCCGACCAGGGCGTCGGGACAAAACAAGAGGCGGACGGGCAAGACATGGCGAAGCGGTGGTATTCGGTCAGCGTGCTGTCCAACTTTGAAAAGCGGGTCGCGGAACACATTCGCACCGCTGTCGAAGAGCAGGGGCTGCATGACCAGATCGAAGAAGTTCTGGTCCCTACCGAGGAGGTGATCGAGGTCCGTCGCGGCAAGAAGGTGACGTCCGAGCGGCGCTTCATGCCCGGATACGTTCTGGTGCGGATGGAGATGTCGGACGAAGGCTATCACCTGGTCAACTCGATCAACCGGGTCACCGGCTTTCTGGGGCCGCAGGGTCGCCCGATGCCGATGCGCGACGCCGAGGTGAACCAGATCCTCAATCGCGTTCAGGAAGGCGAGGAGGCCCCGCGGTCCCTCATCACCTTCGAAATCGGCGAGGACGTCAATGTCGTCGACGGCCCCTTCGAAGGCTTCTCGGGCGAGGTCGAGGAAGTGGACGATGAAGCGCAGAGTCTGAAGGTTTCGGTTTCCATCTTTGGCCGGGCGACCCCGGTCGAGTTGAAATTCACGCAGGTGTCGAAAGCCACGTGATCTACCGGGCCTCCGCTTATGGTGGAGGCTCCGGACCCGGACGTGGGAGGGCAATGCTACGGCAGGCCCGAACCACGGCATAACGGCCCATCAAGCCCGGTATCGGGTGGGCGCATGTAGGGCGGGACATTTCCCGCCGCCGTAAGGAGAAAGCCAATGGCGAAGAAACTCGTCGGCACGATGAAGTTGCAGATCAAGGCCGGGCAGGCCAACCCCAGCCCGCCCGTCGGTCCCGCACTCGGTCAGCGTGGCATCAACATCATGGAATTCTGCAAGGCGTTCAACGCCAAGACGCAGGACATGGAGCCCGGCGCGCCGTGCCCCACCGTGATTTCGTATTATCAGGACAAGTCCTTCACGATGGAAATCAAGACGCCGCCGGCGTCGTATTACCTCAAGAAGGCGGCTGGCATGAAGCCCGTGGGCAAGCGCAACCGTCCCAAGGGCGCTGCACTTCCCGGTCGTGAGACCGTCGCCTCCGTCACCGTTAAACAGGTGCGCGAGATTGCGGAAGCGAAGATGAAGGATCTGTCGGCGAATGATGTCGAACAGGCCATGAAGATCATCGTGGGCTCGGCGCAGTCCATGGGCATCGAGGTGAAGTGATGGCAAAACTCGGTAAGCGCGCATCCGCAGCCCGCGCAGCATTCGCAGGCAAGGATGACATTTCGGTCGAAGAGGCCGTTGCTCTGGTCAAGGATAACGCCAAGGCAAAATTCGACGAAACCGTCGAGATTTCCATGAACCTGGGCGTCGATCCGCGCCACGCGGATCAGATGGTCCGGGGTGTCGTGTCACTGCCCAACGGCACTGGCAAGGACGTCCGCGTCGCGGTGTTCGCCCGTGGTCCCAAGGCCGAGGAAGCTCAGGCCGCCGGAGCCGATGTCGTCGGTGCCGAAGACCTGATGGAGATCGTCCAGTCGGGCAAGATCGATTTCGACCGCTGCATCGCCACCCCCGACATGATGCCGATCGTCGGTCGTCTGGGTAAGGTGCTGGGTCCGCGGAACCTGATGCCGAACCCGAAAGTCGGCACGGTGACGATGGACGTGGCGCAGGCCGTCAAGGACGCCAAGGGCGGACAGGTCCAGTTCAAGGTCGAAAAGGCCGGTGTGATCCACGCAGGTATCGGCAAGGCGTCGTTCGACAAGGACAAGCTGAAGCAGAACGTCATGGCATTCGTCGATGCCGTGGCCAAGGCCAAGCCGGCGGGATCCAAGGGGTCCTACATGAAAAAGATCTTCCTGAGCTCCACGATGGGCCCGGGTGTTTCGATCAACGTCGACAGCGCGACCGGCAACGAGCCGACTGCGTAGACGAATAAGAGGTTTGGTCCCTTTGGGGGCCGATCGGCGGGGTGGCGACACCCCGTCCTGTCCGAGACGGAGGGTCGGGGGAAACCCCAATAATTCCTTCCTGAGATGGGACCCGAGACTGATTTCCGAGGGCAACTTCGGGCGATCTGGCGCGGGGCCCTTCATTGGACCCGCTGGGCCGGGAAACCGGTCCGAAAGGGGGAGGGGTGACCCTTCCCATGAGCCGGGGGGCAACCCCCATTTCGTGGGGCAACCCACGGGACTTGGAGTAAACTGTGGATAGAGCGCAGAAAGAGAAACTGGTCGAGGACCTCGGCCAGATCTTCGAAAGCTCTGGCGTCGTGGTGGTTAGCCACTACGAGGGCATGACAGTTGCCGAGATGCAGGACCTGCGGGCGCGGATGCGCGATGCCGGGGGTTCTGTTCGCGTTGCCAAGAACAAGCTCGCCAAGATCGCCCTCGAGGGGAAAGCTGTCAGCAGTATTTCCGACTACCTCACGGGCATGACCGTATTCGGCTATTCCGAAGACCCCGTCGCTGCGGCGAAGGTTTTCGATGCGTATGCCAAGGACAACCAGAAGCTGGTTATCCTGGGTGGCGCGATGGGCGATACGGCGCTGGACGCCGCCGGTGTTGCAGCAGTCGCGAAGATGCCCAGCCGCGAGGAGCTTATCGCTTCCATCGTGGGCTGCATCGCCGCACCTGCTTCGAACATCGCGGGGGCCATTGGCGCGCCTGCTTCCAACATCGCCAGCATTCTTTCGACCATCGAAGAGAAGGCTGCCTGAAGCACCTGACGTCATCCCTCGTCGTGACCTTGAACGGCACGATACCGGAACACATCTTAATAGAACGGAAATCAAATGGCTGATCTGAAAAAACTCGCCGAAGACATCGTCGCCCTGACGCTGCTGGAAGCCCAGGAACTGAAAACCATCCTCAAGGACGAATATGGCATCGAGCCGGCTGCCGGTGGCGCCGTCATGATGGCTGCCGGTGGCGACGCCGGTGGCGCGGCTGCCGAAGAGCAGACCGAATTCGACGTCATCCTGAAGTCGGCAGGCGCCTCCAAGATCAACGTGATCAAGGAAGTCCGCGGCATCACGGGTCTGGGCCTGAAAGAAGCCAAGGACCTGGTTGAAGCCGGTGGCAAGGCCGTCAAGGAGCAGGTCTCCAAGGCCGAAGCCGACGAGATCAAGGGCAAGCTGGAAGCAGCTGGCGCCGAAGTCGAACTGAAGTAATCACGGCTTTGCCGTGACCGTGCGACCGCCCCGCGGTCGCACTCGGTCGCTGGACGGCGGCTTTGCTCTTCGCAAAGTCAGCCGAACCATCGATCCGGTCGGATAAAGAGGGTGGCAGCGGAGCTTCCGGTGCCACCCGCTCCTGTCTCGAAAAGCCCGTCATCATGGCGGACTTTTCCGGTCAGGAGGCGGACGGGGGCGCGCCTGTGGGATGGCGTGCCAGATGGTCCTCCTCGACGACCCATTCGCAAGCCCTGGCCCCCGGTGCCCGTCGGGAACCAAGGCGCGAAACTTGAAAAGGCGAGCACAACATGGCTCAGACGCAAGCGTCCTCCAAGCGTATCCGTCGGTATTACGGCAAACTGGTCGAAGTTCTCCAGATGCCGAACCTTATCGAAGTGCAGAAGTCGTCCTATGACCTCTTCCTGAAATCCGGCGATCAGGCCGAGCCGTCCGAGGGCGAAGGCCTGATGGGCACGTTCCAGTCGGTCTTCCCGATCAAGGATTTCAACGAGACGGCGATTCTCGAATTCGTCAAATACGAGCTTGAAGAGCCCAAGTACGACGTCGAGGAATGCCAGCAGCGCGACATGACCTATGCCGCCCCGCTTAAGGTAACTCTGCGCCTGATCGTGTTCGATATCGACGAAGATACCTCCGCCAAGTCGGTCAAGGACATCAAGGAACAGGACGTCTTCATGGGTGACATGCCCCTGATGACCAAGAACGGAACGTTCATCGTGAACGGCACCGAGCGTGTGATCGTGTCGCAGATGCACCGCTCGCCCGGTGTGTTCTTCGACCACGACAAGGGCAAGACGCACAGCTCGGGCAAGTTGCTGTTCGCCTGCCGGATCATCCCGTACCGCGGCTCCTGGCTGGACTTCGAGTTCGACGCCAAGGACCTGGTGTTCTGCCGCATCGACCGTCGCCGCAAACTGCCGGTGACGACGCTGCTCTATGCTCTCGGCATGGACCAGGAAGGCATCATGAATGCCTATTATGACACTGTCGATTTCACCCTGCGCAAGGACAAGGGCTGGTCGACCAAGTTCTTCCCCGAGCGTTACACCGGCACCCGTCCGGCGATGGATATCGTCGATGCGAACACCGGCGAAGTCGTCATGGAAGCCGGCAAGAAGGTCACCCCGCGTCAGGTCAAGAAACTGCGCGACGACGACAAGGTCGGCGACATCCTGGTGCCGTTCGACGGCATTATCGGCAAGTTCGCCGCCCGCGACATCGTGGACGAAACCAACGGCGCGATCTTCGTCGAGGCCGGTGACGAGCTGACGTGGGAGCTGGACAAGGCAGGCGAAGTTTCCGGCGGCACCCTGAAAGAGCTTCTGGATGCTGGCGTCACCGAGATTCCGGTTCTGGACATCGATAACGTCAACGTCGGCCCGTACATGCGGAACACGATGGCGGCCGACAAGAACTTGGGCCGCGATACCGCGCTGATGGACATCTACCGCGTCATGCGTCCGGGCGAGCCGCCCACTGTCGACGCGGCGCAGGCCCTGTTCGATCAGTTGTTCCGCGACAGCGAGCGTTACGACCTGTCCGCCGTGGGCCGGGTCAAGATGAACATGCGTCTGGACCTGGATGCCGAGGATACCGTCCGCACGCTGCGCGATGAAGACATCCTGGCCTGCATCAAGGCACTGGTCGAACTGCGCGACGGCCGTGGTGACATCGATGACATCGACCACCTCGGCAACCGCCGTGTGCGGTCCGTCGGCGAATTGATGGAGAACCAGTATCGCGTCGGCCTTCTGCGGATGGAGCGCGCCATCAAGGAGCGTATGTCGAGCGTAGAGATCGACACCGTCATGCCGCAGGACCTGATCAACGCGAAACCGGCCGCCGCCGCCGTGCGCGAATTCTTCGGTTCATCGCAGCTGTCGCAGTTCATGGACCAGACCAACCCGCTGTCGGAAGTGACGCACAAGCGTCGCCTGTCCGCGCTCGGGCCGGGTGGTCTGACCCGCGAACGTGCCGGTTTCGAAGTCCGCGACGTTCATCCGACCCACTATGGCCGGATGTGCCCGATCGAGACGCCGGAAGGCCCGAACATCGGTCTGATCAACAGCCTCGCGACCTATGCGCGCGTCAACAAGTACGGCTTCATCGAAACACCGTACCGCAAGGTCGTTGACGGTAAAATAACGGACGATGTGCAATACATGTCCGCGACCGAGGAAATGCGTCACACCGTTGCGCAGGCCAATGCGCAATTGACCGACGACATGAAGTTCCAGAACGAACTGGTGTCGACCCGTCAGTCCGGCGACTATAAATTGCAGTCCCGCGATAACGTCGACCTGATCGACGTCTCGCCCAAGCAGCTTGTCTCGGTCGCCGCGGCGCTGATCCCGTTCCTTGAGAACGACGACGCGAACCGCGCTCTGATGGGGTCGAACATGCAACGTCAGGCCGTGCCGCTTCTGCGCGCTGATGCTCCTTTCGTGGGCACCGGCATGGAAGAGGTCGTGGCTCGCGATTCCGGGGCGGCCATCATGGCCCGTCGCGGCGGCGTCATCGACCAGGTCGATGCCGAACGTATCGTCGTGCGCGCGACCGAGGATCTGATCCTTGGTGATGCGGGTGTCGATATCTACCGTTTGCGCAAGTTCCAGCGGTCGAACCAGAACACCTGCATCAACCAGCGTCCTCTGGTGAAGGTGGGCGACAATGTCAGCAAGAACGAAGTGCTGGCCGACGGTCCGTCGACCGACATGGGAGAACTGGCGCTCGGCAAGAACGTCATCGTCGCCTTCATGCCGTGGAACGGCTACAACTACGAAGACTCGATCCTGATCTCCGAGCGGGTTTCGCGCGACGACGTCTTCACCTCGATCCACATCGAGGAATTCGAAGTCGCCGCCCGTGATACCAAGCTCGGGCCGGAGGAAATCACCCGCGACATTCCCAACGTCGGCGAGGAAGCCCTGCGCAACCTCGACGAAGCGGGCATCGTCTATATCGGTGCGGATGTGGAGCCGGGCGATATCCTTGTGGGCAAGATCACCCCCAAGGGCGAAAGCCCGATGACGCCGGAAGAAAAGCTTCTGCGCGCCATCTTCGGCGAGAAGGCTTCGGACGTTCGCGATACCTCGTTGCGGGTCAAGCCGGGCGATTACGGCACCGTGGTCGAGGTTCGCGTCTTCAACCGTCACGGCGTCGAAAAGGACGAGCGGGCCCTGCAGATCGAGCGGGAACTGGTCGAACGTCTGGCCCGTGACCGGGATGACGAGCGCGAAATTCTGGACCGCAACATCTATGCGCGCCTGCGGTCGATGATTGAAGGTCAGAAGGCCGTGAAGGGCCCCAAGGGTTTCAAGTCTGGCACCGTCGTGACCGAAGAATCCCTGTCGATGCTGTCCTTCGGTCAGTGGTGGCAGATCGCGCTGGAGGACGAGGAGTCCGCCAAGCAGGTCGAAGCCCTGAACGAGCAGTACGAGATCCAGAAGCGCAGCATGGAAGCCCGCTTCGAGGATAAGGTCGAAAAGGTCCGCCGCGGCGACGACCTGCCGCCGGGTGTGATGAAGATGGTCAAGGTCTTCATCGCCGTGAAGCGCAAGCTTCAGCCGGGCGACAAGATGGCCGGCCGTCACGGCAACAAGGGCGTGATCTCCAAGGTCGTTCCGATGGAGGACATGCCGTTCCTGGCCGACGGGACCCCCGTCGACTTCTGTCTGAACCCGCTGGGCGTGCCGTCGCGCATGAACGTCGGTCAGATCCTCGAGACGCACATGGGCTGGGCCGCACGCGGTCTGGGCCTCAAGATCGACGAGGCGCTGGACGACTACCGGCGCAGCGGCGACCTGACCCCGGTGCGTGAAGCGATGAAGATCGCGTATGGCGAAGAAGCCTACGAAGAAGCGATGGCCGCGATGGACGAGGACACCCTCGTCGAATATGCGGGCAACGTTACGGCGGGCGTTCCGATTGCCACGCCGGTCTTCGACGGTGCCAAGGAAGGCGACGTCAACGATGCACTGCGGCGTGCCGGTTTCGACACCTCCGGTCAGTCCGATCTGTTCGACGGGCGCACCGGCGAGAAGTTCTCGCGCCAGGTGACCGTCGGGGTGAAGTACCTGCTCAAGCTGCACCACCTGGTCGACGACAAGATCCACGCCCGGTCCACCGGTCCGTATTCCCTCGTCACGCAGCAGCCGCTGGGCGGCAAGGCGCAGTTCGGTGGTCAGCGCTTCGGCGAGATGGAGGTCTGGGCGCTGGAAGCCTACGGCGCCGCCTACACCTTGCAGGAAATGCTGACGGTCAAGTCGGACGACGTGGCCGGACGGACCAAGGTCTATGAAAGCATCGTCAAGGGCGAGGACAACTTCGAGGCGGGCGTTCCCGAGAGCTTCAACGTTCTCGTCAAGGAAGTCCGCGGCCTCGGCCTGAACATGGAACTCCTGGATGCGGAGGAAGACGACGAGTGATGTCCGACAGGATCGTCACCCGATGGGGCGCGTATCGCGCGCGCCCCACGTCCCCCAACGCACCCTTTTCATAAAGGTATCAAGATGAACCAGGAACTGACGAACAACCCGTTCAACCCGATCGCTCCGCAAAAGGTTTTCGACGAGATCAAGGTCTCGCTGGCCTCCCCGGAGCGGATTCTCTCGTGGTCCTACGGCGAGATCAAGAAGCCCGAGACCATCAACTACCGGACGTTCAAGCCCGAACGTGACGGTCTTTTCTGTGCGCGCATCTTCGGTCCGATCAAGGACTACGAATGCCTGTGCGGCAAGTACAAGCGCATGAAGTATCGTGGCGTCGTCTGCGAGAAATGCGGCGTGGAAGTCACGCTGCAAAAGGTCCGCCGCGAGCGGATGGGCCATATCGAGCTGGCCTCGCCCGTCGCGCACATCTGGTTCCTCAAGTCGCTGCCCTCGCGCATCGGCCTGATGCTGGACATGACGCTCCGCGATCTGGAACGCATCCTGTATTTCGAGAACTATGTCGTGATCGAACCGGGCCTGACCGACCTCACCTACGGACAGTTGATGTCCGAGGAGGAGTTCATGGACGCGCAGGACAACTTCGGGGCCGACGCCTTCCAGGCGAACATCGGTGCCGAAGCCATCCGCGAAATGCTGGCCGCCATCGACCTGGAGCAGGAAGCCACGACCCTTCGCGAAGACCTGAAGGAAGCCACTGGCGAGCTGAAGCCCAAGAAGATCATCAAGCGTCTGAAGATCGTCGAAAGCTTCATCGAATCCGGCAACCGTCCGGAGTGGATGATCCTGACTGTCATCCCGGTCATCCCGCCCGAGTTGCGCCCGCTGGTGCCGCTCGACGGTGGCCGGTTCGCGACCTCGGACCTGAACGATCTGTATCGCCGGGTCATCAACCGCAACAACCGCCTGAAGCGGCTGATCGAATTGCGCGCGCCCGACATCATCGTCCGCAACGAAAAGCGGATGTTGCAGGAATCCGTCGATGCGCTGTTCGACAACGGTCGTCGTGGCCGCGTCATCACGGGTGCCAACAAGCGTCCGCTGAAGTCGCTGTCCGACATGCTCAAGGGCAAGCAGGGCCGCTTCCGCCAGAACCTTCTGGGCAAGCGGGTCGACTTCTCGGGCCGGTCCGTCATCGTGACGGGACCGGAGCTGAAGCTGCATCAGTGCGGCCTGCCGAAAAAGATGGCGCTCGAATTGTTCAAGCCGTTCATCTATTCCCGGCTTGAGGCCAAGGGCCTGTCGTCCACGGTCAAGCAAGCCAAGAAACTGGTCGAGAAAGAGCGTCCCGAAGTCTGGGACATTCTGGATGAGGTCATCCGCGAACACCCCGTCATGCTGAACCGTGCGCCCACACTGCACCGTCTTGGCATTCAGGCGTTCGAACCTGTTCTGATCGAAGGCAAGGCGATCCAGCTTCACCCGCTGGTCTGTTCGGCCTTCAACGCCGACTTCGACGGTGACCAGATGGCCGTTCACGTGCCGCTGAGCCTCGAGGCGCAGCTGGAATGCCGCGTCCTGATGATGTCGACCAACAACGTGCTGTCGCCCGCCAACGGCGCACCGATCATCGTGCCGTCGCAGGACATGATCCTCGGCCTGTACTACGTGTCGATGGAACGTGCGGGCATGAAGGGCGAAGGCATGATCTTCTCCTCGGTGGACGAGGTCGTTCATGCTCTCGACGCCGGCGAGGTGCATCTGCACGCCAAGATCAAGGCGCGCGTCACCCAGATCGACGAGATGGGCGAGGAAGTCGGCGTCATCTTCGACACCACACCGGGACGCGTGCGTCTGGGTGCGATGCTGCCGATGAACGCCAAGGCCCCCTTCGATCTGGTCAACCGTCTGCTGCGCAAGAAAGAGGTGCAGCAGACCATCGACACCGTCTACCGCTACTGCGGTCAGAAGGAATCGGTGATCTTCTGCGACCAGATCATGACGCTGGGCTTCCGCGAAGCCTTCAAGGCGGGCATTTCGTTCGGCAAGGACGACATGGTCATTCCCGACAGCAAGTGGCCGATCGTCGACGCGACGCGCGATCTGGTGAAGGACTTCGAGCAGCAGTACATGGACGGCCTGATCACTCAGGGCGAAAAGTACAACAAGGTCGTGGATGCCTGGTCGAAGTGTAACGACAAGGTCACCGAGGCGATGATGTCCAACATCTCCATCGCCGGGGTCGACGAGAACGGTGCCGAGAACGAGCCGAACTCGGTCTACATGATGGCCCACTCCGGTGCCCGTGGCTCGGTCACGCAGATGAAACAGCTGGGCGGAATGCGCGGCCTGATGGCCAAGCCGAACGGCGACATCATCGAGACGCCGATCATCTCGAACTTCAAGGAAGGTCTGACCGTTCTTGAATACTTCAACTCGACCCACGGCGCGCGCAAAGGTCTGTCGGACACCGCGCTCAAGACGGCGAACTCGGGCTATCTGACCCGTCGTCTGGTCGATGTGGCGCAGGACTGCATCGTTCGCGTGGACGACTGCGGTACCGAAAACGCCATCACGGCGACCGCTGCGGTCAACGACGGTGAAGTCGTCGCGACCCTGGCCGAGCGTGTGCTGGGCCGCGTTGCTGCCGACGATGTCCACGTTCCGGGCACCGACGAGGTCATCGTCAAGAAAGGCGAGCTGATCGACGAACGCAGTGCGGACATCATCGACACGGCATCTGTCGCGTCGATGCGCATCCGCTCGCCCCTGACCTGTCAGGCCGAAGAAGGCGTCTGCGCCACCTGCTACGGCCGTGATCTGGCCCGTGGCACCAAGGTGAACCTCGGCGAAGCTGTCGGCATTATCGCCGCGCAGTCCATCGGCGAGCCGGGCACACAGCTGACGATGCGGACGTTCCACATCGGCGGCGTGGCCCAGGGTGGTCAGCAGTCGTTCATGGAAACCTCGGTTTCCGGTAAGGTCGAATTCCGCAATGCGAACACCCTGATGAACGAAGCCGGTGGCAACGTCGTCATGGGGCGCAACATGCAGATGGCCATCATCGACGAAAACGGAGAGGAGCGGTCGTCCCACAAGCTGGGCTACGGCACGACCCTGTTCGTGACCGATGGCCAGAAGGTCGAACGCGGCGACAAGCTGTTCGAATGGGACCCGTTCACCCTGCCGATCATCGCCGAAGCCGACGGCAAGGCGAAGTTCGTCGACCTCTACGCGGGCATCTCCGTCCGGGACGAGACCGACGACGCGACCGGCATGACACAGAAGATCGTGTCGGACTGGCGTTCGGCGCCCAAGGGCAACGAGCTGAAGCCCGAGGTCATCATCGTCGGTGAAGACGGGGAGCCGGTTCGCAACGACGCCGGAAACCCGATGACCTACGCCATGTCGGTGGACGCCATCCTGTCCATCGAAGACGGCCAGATGATGAAGGCCGGCGACGTCGTCGCGCGTATCCCGCGCGAAGGTGCCAAGACCAAGGACATCACCGGTGGTCTGCCACGGGTGGCGGAACTGTTCGAAGCGCGGCGTCCCAAGGACAACGCGATCATCGCCGAACGCGACGGCTATGTGAAATTCGGCAAGGATTACAAGAACAAGCGCCGGATCACGGTCGTTCCTGCCGACGAAAGCCTGGAGCCGATCGACTACATGGTGCCCAAGGGCAAGCACATCCCGGTGGCCGAAGGCGACTTCGTCCAGAAGGGTGACTACATCATGGACGGCAACCCCGCGCCGCACGACATCTTGCGGATCATGGGGATCGAGGCGCTGGCCGACTATCTGATCGACGAAGTGCAGGACGTGTATCGCCTGCAGGGCGTGAAGATCAACGACAAGCACATCGAGGTCATCGTCCGCCAGATGCTTCAGAAGTTCGAAGTCCTCGACTCGGGCGAAACGACGCTTCTGAAGGGCGAACATGTCGACAAGGCCGAACTGGAAGAAGCCAACGCCAAGGCCGAAAAGCGAGGCGACCGGCAGGCCATCGCCGAGCCGATCCTGCTGGGCATCACCAAGGCGTCGCTGCAGACCCGCAGCTTCATCTCGGCGGCCTCGTTCCAGGAAACCACGCGGGTGCTGACCGAAGCTTCGGTTCAGGGCAAGCGCGACAAGCTGGTCGGCCTGAAGGAGAACGTCATCGTCGGTCGTCTGATCCCGGCGGGCACCGGTGGCGCGACCCAGAAGATGCGCGCCATCGCGACCGAACGGGACAGCGTCGTCATCGAAGCCGCCCGGATCGAAGCCGAAAAGGCCGCGGCCCTGGCCGCGCCCGAGCCGACGTCGTCTGCCGAAGACGCGTTCAAGACGCCCGAACCGGCGGCCGAGACGGCCGAGGACTGATCCTGGCATCCTGACAAAACATACCCCCGCCGGAGCGATCCGGCGGGGGTTTTTCGTTCCCGCATACCCGCAACTGCGTCCTGCTTGTCGTGACATGTCTTGCCGCAGCCGCGCCCCCATGCGACGCAAACTCCATGACCGTTCGCAACCAGATCATCGGCCTGATCCGCTTCAGCTATCCGGCCACCGAAGGCTTTGCCGTCAGCGGCATGGACGAAGACGCACTGCTGGCGATGCTCTACGATCCTGCGCGTCTGGCCAGCCGGTTCGCCTACCTCGAAACCATTACCCTGCCGTCGCTGGCCGCCCAGACCGACGGCGATTTCACCTGCGTTATCCTTGCGGGCGACACGCTGCCTGACGCTTGCAAGAAACGCCTGCGGGCACTGCGCGACCGCTTCCCTTTCGTCCGCCCGATCTTCATGGAACGGATGGGACCGCTGCCGTCCGCCAAGCGCAGTTTCCGCCGCGCCGTCCGCGACGGCACCACCCATGTCACCGGCTTCCGCCTTGACGACGACGATGCGCTTGCCGTCGACTACATCGCGAAAACACGCGACCGCGCCGACCGACTGATTGCCGGTGGCTTCGCCGACAATCCCCTCGCCATAGCCTTCACGCGCGGCCTCTACTGGGACCTGAACGACCGGGCCGCGCCGTTCCGCGAATTCCGCGAGACATATGCCCCCAGCCTTGCCTGCGCGATGGTCACATCGCCCGACATGGACACCTGTATTTATCGCTACAACCATCGGAGGCTGGCCAGTTTCATCCCGACCTGGCTGGAGCCGGGCGGCGCCGCGATGTTCATCCGCACCCTGCATGACACCAATGACAGCGGGCGCAGCATCCCGCCGCATTCCAAACCGATGGACACGGTGCAGGGTCGCAAGCTGCTGGTGACGCGCTTCGGGCTGGACCCGGACGTCGCGATGGGTCTGATGCGGGGCGGCGCGTCGTGATGCGGGCGGAGGCCCCCGACCTGCATCTGACCGGACACGCCGGGCGGTCCGGGCCGAAGGAGGACCTTCGGTGAACGATAACATTCGCGGCGCGTCCTTCATGGTGGCGTCGATGGCGACGTTCACACTCAACGACGCCACCATCAAATATCTGGCCCAGGGCATGCCGACGTTTCAGGTCGTGTTCCTGCGCGGTGTCGGCGCGACGCTGCTGATCGTCCTGCTGGCGCATCTGACCGGCGCGCTGCGCAAGCCGATCCCGCGGGACGACTGGAAATGGGTGATCGGGCGGTCCCTGGCCGAAGTCGCCAGCTTCTATCCCTTCATCCTCGCCCTGACGCATATGCCGCTCGCCAATGTCACCGCGATCCTGCAAGCCCTGCCGCTGATGATCACGGCGGCGGGCGCGATATTCATGGGCGAACGCGTCGGCTGGCGACGCTGGTCGGCCATCGCGGTCGGTTTCGTCGGCGTGCTGATGATCGTGCGACCCGGCGGCGACGACTTCGACCGCTGGTCGCTGGCGGCACTGGCGGCGGTGCTGACGATCACCCTGCGCGAACTCATCACCCGCCGCCTGTCGCGCGACGTGCCCTCGCTCAAGGTCGCGATCTTCACCGCCCTCGGCGTGATGCTGCTGGGCCTGTTCATGTCGCTGCGCGAGCCATGGGGCGCGGTCACGCCGGGGCAGGGCGGTCTGCTGGTCGTCGCCTCGATGTTCATCCTCGGCGGTTACCTGTTCTCGATCATGGCGATGCGCGTGGGCGAAGTCGCCGCCGTCACCCCGTTCCGCTACACCGCGCTGATCTGGGGCCTGATGCTGGGCTGGCTGGTGTTCGGCGACTGGCCGAAACCGATGACGCTGGCGGGGGCGGCGCTGGTGGCCGCAACGGGTCTGTATACCCTCTGGCGCGAAGGCCGCCGCGCCCCGATGCCCCGCCCGAACGCGCCGCGATAACACGACGAACGGAACCTGCCGTTATGGATGCGGCGGGCATGAGACAGACGGAGACTGCAACATGACTTGGATCATCAAAAGAACTTCGGATGGCCGAGGGGGGCATATATCTACGAGTTCATATGATCTCCGCACCAAATCCGGTTGGCCGCTTGCACTGAAATCCGTGAAAATGGCAGCGGTCTATGCAGGTATCTTCAAAGGAGAAAGGGGCGACCTTGATCCGGCCCTTCTGCCCAAAGTCTTTGTCGTCGAGAAAAAGCGGAAAGTCTTTCCCGATATGTGGTGGGGCGAGAGCGCTCTCCTGATCATCTCCGATGCCCTGCGCAGGGTGATCGAGGCGCACGATCCCGGCAAGCATATCATCTGGCCGGTTGAGATGCTGACCAAACGCGGCCAGCCCTATCCCGGTCCCTTCTTCGCCTTCGTCCCCGCCGTTCATGCCGCCGCGATCAGCGAAAGCCACAGTGACGTTCGGATCAGCGAAGAGCGGTTCTCGCCCGCGACGCCTGTCATATCCGCTCATACCTCTCCACGGTTCGTACACTTGAACTACAGCTATGACGTCGGTGTTCTCTGCAAGGACATTCCAGATGCAAATCTGTGGTGGGATCATGGGCTGTCGTTTCCCCAGCTTCTCACGTCGGACGCGCTTCACGATGCGATTGTCGCGGCGGGGCTGAAGGTCATTCCGATGAAACGGGTCATGGAAATCGACGACTGACCGGCACGACCCGCGCGCGTGTTCAGAAACTCCGCCGGATCGCCTTGAGATCCAGCGCGAACCGCCGCCGCAACTCCGCCCGAACGCGCCGCGATGAGGCGGCGAACGGAACCTGCCGCTCCCTGCGGCGCGGACACGACTAAGATAGAGAGAGCAACATGACCTGGATCATCAAGATAACGCCGGATGGCCGAGGGGGACATATCTCTACGACTGCATATGATCCTCGTACCAAATCCGCTTGGCCGCTTAGACAACAGTCGACAAAGATGGCAGCGATCTATGCAGGCATTTTCAAAGGAGACAGGGGCGACCTTGATCCGGCCCTTCTGCCCATGGTCTTTGTCGTCGAGAAAAAGCGGAAAGCCTTTCCCGATATGTGGTGGGGCGTGAGCGGTCTCCTGATCATCTCCGATGCCCTGCGCAGGGTGGTCGAGGCGCACGATCCCGGCAAGCATATCATCTGGCCGGTTGAGATGCTGACCAAACGCGGGGAGCCCTATCCCGGTCCCTTTTTCGGGTTTGTCCCCGCCGTTCATGCGGCCGCGATCAGCGAAAGCCACAGTGACGTTCGGATCAGCGAAGAGCGGTTCAATCCCGCGACGCCTGTAATGTCCGCTTATACCTCTCCGAGGCGCGTGCATCTGAACTACAGCTACGACGTCGGCATCCGCCGCACGGACATTCCCGATGCCAATCTGTGGTGGGACCACGGGCTGTCGGTTCCCCAGCTTCTCACGTCGGACGCGCTTCACGATGCGATTGTCGCGGCGGGGCTGAAAGTCATTCCGATGAAACGGGTCTTGGAAATCGACGACTGACCGGGACGACCCGCGCGCGTGTTCAGAAACTCCGCCGGATCGCCTTCAAATCCAGCGCGAACCGCCGCCGCAACTCCGCCCTTCGCTCCTCGTCTGCCGGTATCAGCCGCTCGACCTGTGCCCGCACGCCGCTGTCGTTCGTCCCGTCCACGCCGCGCAGCCACATCGGCGCGTCGGGCAGGGTGATCGACGGCATCAACGTCCCGATCCGGTGGTGCGGAAAATGCAGGGCGGTGCGGGTATTCGTCGGCGCCAGAAATACCGCCTGCGCGACGCCCAGATGCGGGTTGAACGTCGCCTCGGTGCGGGGGCCGTCCGGCGTCAGGCCCAGCAGATAGCCTTGGTTGAAGTCGATGGTCAGCCGCTTGTGCCGCTCCCAAAAGGGTCGCACATCGGCAAAGGTTTCGCGCGACCGCGCCACGAACCGACGCCCCACCCCGTCATCGTCGTCGTGGCGGAACTGCATCGTGGGTGGCCCGTCCGGGTCGATGAACGGCAGCACGACATTGCGGATCGCCTCGCGGTATTGCTCCGCCGGATGAAAGACGACATGCCCGCCCTTCAATCCCGATACCAGCGACACCAGGCGCGACCGCCACGGCTCGGGCAGGGCGTCACCGGTCATGACGATGGTGCGGAAATCGCCGTCGGTCTGCGCCGCCAGCGTCCGCAGGCAGACATGCTCCAGCGTGCGGAACCGCGTCTCCATCCGGTCGGGGTGCCAAAGGTAAGCCTGCCGCGCCTCGACCGTGTCGTGTTCGGTCTGGAAGCCGCCGAGGCCGGGATAGGCAAATCGCGTGATGGCGAGGATCTGGAGGTCGGACATGGCCGCGACGGTGGCCCGTCCTGCCGGGGCTGGCAAGTCTCTCCGGAAGGCCCCGCCGAAAGACGTCCGACGTGGATCACCCGCAGATCACCCGTGCGTCCCCTGCCCGCCCGCCCCGCCTCGCGGCGGCAACGGACCCACGTTGACACCCCCCGGCGATTCCCCTATGTCGGCCTCAATTCGGTCCGGGTGATGTCTCATCCGGGGTCCGGCACGCCAGAACCTATCGGTCACGATCCGGGATACTGCTTCCCGATCCTCTGTCATCAAACCGCATCGCCCAGGTCGGAATTCCGGGTGGCTGCGGTCAATTGGTTTTGTCGCGTTGGAAGCCGGACACGTATTTGAATAACAAATGGGGACACCCTCAATGCCCACCATCCAGCAGCTGATCCGTAAACCGCGGCAGCCCAAGGTCCGAGCTTCCAAGTCGCAGCACCTCGAAGGCTGCCCGCAGAAGCGTGGCGTCTGCACGCGCGTCTATACGACGACGCCGAAGAAGCCGAACTCGGCCATGCGGAAGGTCGCCAAAGTGCGCCTGACCAACGGTTTCGAGGTCATCAGCTACATTCCCGGTGAATCGCACAACCTGCAGGAACACAGCGTCGTGCTGATCCGCGGCGGTCGTGTGAAAGACCTTCCCGGCGTGCGCTACCACATCCTGCGCGGTGTGCTCGATACGCAGGGCGTCAAGGATCGTCGCCAGCGTCGTTCCAAATACGGTGCCAAGCGTCCGAAGTGATGCCGCCGGTGCGTCCCCGGACCCGGTCCGGGGATATCTCTCATTCCGCATGTCCGGGGGCCTCCCCGGAATGACGACACAACGCTAGAAGGGGTCCCAGATGTCCCGCCGTCACGCCGCAGAAAAACGCGAAGTCCTGCCCGACGCCAAGTATGGCGACAAGGTTCTGACCAAGTTCATGAACAACCTGATGATCGATGGCAAGAAAGCCGTCGCCGAGCGCATCGTCTACAACGCGATGGATCGCGTCGAGGCCAAGCTGAAGCGCTCGCCCATCGAGGTGTTCGTCGAGAGCCTCGAAAACATCAAGCCCTCGGTCGAGGTGCGTTCGCGCCGCGTCGGTGGTGCCACCTATCAGGTGCCTGTGGAAGTCCGGCCCGAGCGTCGGGAGGCCCTTGCCATCCGCTGGCTGATCAAGGCCGCCCGCGCCCGCAACGAGAACACCATGGAAGAGCGTCTGGCCGGTGAACTGGTCGATGCCGTCCAGTCCCGTGGTTCCGCCGTCAAGAAGCGCGAAGATACCCACAAGATGGCCGACGCCAACAAGGCGTTCAGCCACTACCGCTGGTGATTTTCGCACCTATCTAAGCATTGACACGGGGGCCCGGTCCGAGGCCCCCGCACCCGTTTTTTCCTCCTATCTGAGGTACGCCCCATGGCACGCGATTATCCCCTCGCCCGATACCGCAACTTCGGCATCATGGCCCACATCGACGCGGGCAAGACGACCTGCTCCGAGCGGATTCTGTTCTACACCGGCAAGTCCCACAACATCGGCGAAGTCCACGACGGCGCCGCCACGATGGACTGGATGGAGCAGGAGCAGGAGCGTGGCATCACGATCACCTCCGCCGCGACCACGACCTTCTGGCAGCGCCAGGAAGAGCCGACCGCCGATGCGACCTCCGATACCAAGTATCGCATGAACATCATCGACACGCCCGGCCACGTCGACTTCACCATCGAAGTCGAGCGTTCGCTGGCCGTGCTTGACGGTGCTGTCGCTGTGCTGGACGCCAACGCCGGGGTCGAGCCTCAAACCGAAACCGTCTGGCGTCAGGCCGACCGCTACAAGGTTCCGCGCATCGTCTTCGTCAACAAGATGGACAAGATCGGTGCCGACTTCTTCAACTGCGTGAAGATGATCAAGGACCGCACCGGCGCGACTCCGGCCCCGATCCAGATTCCGATCGGCGCCGAGACCGAACTGGAAGGCATGGTCGACCTCGTCACCATGGAGGAGTGGGTCTGGGAAGGCGAAGATCTGGGCGCATCCTGGGTCAAGAAGCCGATCCGCGACAGCCTGAAGGCGCAAGCCGATGAATGGCGCGCCCACCTTATCGAGACCGCGGTCGAGATGGACGACGAAGCAATGGAAAACTATCTGATGGACGGCGCCGAGCCGGACGTCGATACCCTGCGCTCGTTGATCCGCAAGGGCACGCTGGCCATCAAGTTCATTCCGGTCCTGTGCGGCTCGGCGTTCAAGAACAAGGGCGTGCAGCCTTTGCTGAACGCGGTCATCGACTATCTGCCCAGCCCGCTGGACGTGGTCGATTACATGGGCTTCAAACCGGGCGACGAGGATGAAGTCCGCAACATTCCGCGCCGTGCGGACGACAACATGCCGTTCTCGGGCCTGGCCTTCAAGATCATGAACGATCCCTTCGTCGGCTCGCTGACCTTCACGCGCATCTATTCGGGCGTCCTCAACAAGGGCGACACGATGCTCAACTCCACCAAGGGGAAGAAAGAGCGTGTGGGCCGGATGATGATGATGCACTCGATCAACCGCGAGGAGATCGAGGAGGCCTTTGCCGGCGACATCATCGCGCTTGCGGGTCTGAAAGACACGACCACCGGCGACACGATCTGCGATCCGCAGGATCCGGTCGTTCTGGAAACCATGACCTTCCCCGATCCGGTCATCGAGATCGCGGTCGAACCCAAGACCAAGGCCGACCAGGAAAAGATGTCGCAGGGCCTGGCCCGTCTGGCCGCCGAGGATCCGTCCTTCCGCGTCGAAACCGATATCGAATCCGGTCAGACGATCATGAAGGGGATGGGGGAACTTCACCTCGATATCCTGGTCGACCGCCTGAAACGCGAATTCAAGGTCGAGGCCAACATCGGCGCGCCGCAGGTGGCCTATCGTGAAACCATCGACCGCGAAGTCGAGCATACCTACACGCACAAGAAGCAATCGGGTGGGTCCGGTCAGTTCGCCGAAGTGAAGCTGCTGATTTCCCCGACCGAGCCTGGCGAAGGGTTCTCCTTCGAATCCAAGATCGTCGGTGGTGCGGTGCCCAAGGAATACATTCCGGGCGTCGAGAAGGGCATCAAGTCGGTCATGGACTCCGGTCCGCTGGCGGGCTTCCCGGTCATCGACTTCAAGGTGCAGCTGCTGGACGGCAAGTTCCACGACGTCGACTCCTCGGTCCTCGCGTTTGAAATCGCGGGCCGGATGGGTATGCGCGAAGGGATGCGCAAGGCCGGTGCGAAACTGCTGGAACCGATCATGAAGGTCGAAGTGATCACGCCCGAGGAATACACGGGCGGCATCATCGGCGACCTGACCTCGCGTCGCGGTCAGGTGCAGGGGCAGGACACGCGCGGCAACGCCATCGCGATCGACTGCTACGTGCCGCTGGCCAACATGTTCGGTTATATCAACACGCTGCGGTCGATGTCGTCGGGTCGTGCGAACTTTACGATGCAGTTCGACCACTACGAGCCGGTGCCTCAGAACATCTCGGAAGAGATCCAGAAAAAATACGCATAATCGGTGCGGCGGGGTGATCCCCGCCCTCCCAGTCGCAATGTAGGGCGGGGGTTCCCGCCGCTCCCAAAATTGAAGGAGACCTTCCCATGGCGAAGGCAAAGTTCGAACGCAACAAACCGCATGTGAACATCGGTACGATCGGTCACGTTGACCATGGCAAGACGACGCTGACGGCGGCGA
>NZ_FNZQ01000012.1 GCF_900109285.1 Jannaschia helgolandensis | reverse complement strand
GACCAGTTCAGGCCGACCAGACGCACAGGCTTTCGACGAATCCGGTCGTCTGCCTCAACGCCATGCCGAACAGCACTTTCATGGAAAGGCATGTCTGAATGGCGGCGTTGCTATAAGTCTGCTGGCGGCCACGCCTGCCCGTAGGTGTAGCCTCCCAGCTCATCTCGGGGTCGAACCAGATCATCAGCGAACCTCGGCGCTTGAGCGCTTCGTTATAGGCTGGCCAGTTTCTTGTTTTGTAGGTTGGGGGTGCCGGTCTGCTCATGCACCCCAGCTACCATGCTGGATTCACGAGATGAATCCCCAACCGGATTTGTGCAACAAAGCCGTTCGGGACTGTCATCCGCGTATCGCCCGATGCGTTTACCAATAAGGCGACCGGAGCAACGTACTATCAGGCGGAGGTGCTTCCCGACGAGGGAGAGATCGCGCGGCTGGGGGGTCTGGTGCTGTTGCCCGGAATGCCGGTGGAGGCTTATTTGAGAACGGAAGATCGGACGCCGTTGGGCTATCTTGTGAAGCCGTTGGCGGACTACTTCAATCGGGCATTTCGTGAGTGATGTTCGTTCTTCTGCGAAACCAATAATTGATATTCACCGTATCGATTCCAGCGGTATAGCCAAGATACATGGGGCATTCAATGGTGCCCACTCGTATCTTCTTGCCATAACTGTAGAAGAGAAATCCGCGTTCAACCCAAAGGTTAAAATATCGTTAACATCCCCGAAGATTGAAGGAAATAGTCAGTGCATAGTGACATTTCCGAAAAAATTATATCTTGGCAAGAAAACGCCTTGGCAATCAAAAGTTAATTGAGTTTTATACGGAGACGACTTGGATACACACAGTAGCGCTAGCCTGCAGAATCGTGACTTGTTTGCCTAAGGTCGTGTTTTTGGAAACGGGGCTCAATCAAGCTGGCATAGTCGCCCTCGCTCGATATATTCGAAGGGTTTTCTGTTGCGTTAGTGGCGCTCAACGACGACTTTGGGGTTGAACATTGATCGAGGTTTTCATGGCGCGACGCGACCCCTTCAAACATCATCGTTTCCCGAATGAGGTCATCTTGCTGGCGGTGCGCTGGTACTGCCGATACCCGCTGTCTTACCGGGATGTGCGCGACTTGTTGGCTGAACGCAGGGTCACTGTTGATGCCGCGACGATCTATCGTTGGGTTCAAAAGTTCGGACCTGAGATCCGCAAACGAGCTTATGGCCGTCATCGGTCGTGGCGCGGCATGCAGTGGCATTTGGACGAAACCTATGTGCGCGTGAACGGCCGGTGGTGCTATCCGCTGCCCGGCAGGGTATTGCGCAGCAATGTCCCGAGAGGGTTGGCGGGCCGTCGACCAAAACGGCCGAGTGATCGATTTCCGGCTTACGGCACGGCGGAACGCCAACGCAGCAAGGGCATTTATGCGCCAGGCCAGCGACACGGTGCGGTGTTACAAGCCCATGACGATTATCACCGACAAGGCACACAGCTATGCAAAAGTCATCAGGGAGATGAACTTCAGCTCTGGGCCTGACGACGCAATCCTGCACGTCGATCGGAAGCACCTTAACAATCGTATCGAAGGCGATCATGGAGCGTTGAAACAACTGCTCAAGCCCAAACGAGGGTTCCGAAGTTTGACCGCCGCCAAATATACCCTGAAAGGAATCGAAACCCACCGAGCCATCAAGAAAGGCCACTTTGCAAACACCGAACTCGGCGTCCTCAACGAAGTCAGGTTCGTGGCAGAGCTATTCAACAGCGCTGCATGAACATCACCCGAGGATGTGACCGTCGTCGCCGTCCGGCGGAGCTAACGCAACAGAGCCCATCAGACCTATTACAGAGTCCGTGGATATGTACGTCCCAGGAAAGGGGACATTTGACCTCCATGCTCTTTGCGCAACAAAGCCCCTTGGCTGCAAACATCCGGTATCGCGGCCGTCAGAGCCTACTGCGTCTCTTCGTCGATAGCATCGGAATCAAGGTTGAGGGTGGAAGATACACCTACAAGCATCGCGGCACCGTGCTCCGCATACCCGTCGTAAAAACCGTAGAACAAACCTATGTAACGGAAGGGGCGCTCAATCAGAGAAGACATGTGCGACAAAGCCGCTTGCCTAACCATTACTTCTAGCGCACCCTACATACGCCTGCAAAAGACTAGACCTTTCGAACAACTGGTGGTGAAATTCTTGTATGACTTTCTTTTTAGAAAATAGTTGGCGCAATCTAAAAGTGATCGGCATTGCAGTAAGCGTTATCTTCGTGGTTTCTTCGACTGCGGCAATTTCTCAAGAGAAACCGAAGACTTGGCAGCTATCCTTGTCTATGGAAATAACAGAAGCGGAAATTTGCGAAGCAGCTTTCGCGCATTTTGACAATTATTGCGAATACTTCTCGTTTGTTGATCCTAGGCTGCACCAAGATAGCACGCCATGGAGTCGAGGAGGTATCCAATATGCTTGGTACGATTTTGATCTCGACGGAAAACTAGATCTTTTTGTAAGAAACTTAAGCGCAGACCGGTGTGGGACTTTAGGGTGCGAAAATTCAATCATATTTGGCAGTTCATATGATTCCGAGAATCCAACGGCTAATAATAAAAAAGTTTCGGTCGCATGGTCTATAGAAGCAGTTATTCTTCACTATGACACACTTGGAACAGCGGTGTCTTTCGGGAGCAACGACGCGAAGTTCCCGATAAGAGAACTAAATGGCAACTAAGGCTGCTGGAGGGCAGTATAGCAACTTTAGAAGAGACTCAATCGTTCGTAGACGGTTTGGCTACGAAGGGCCTATCGACGTTTATACGTGCGGTAGGCCTGAGAGAGAGCAATAATGATTACGCCTTTATAAGCTCAATTAGAGTTGGCGCATACCAGTTTGAACGAATTGCACTAGAAGATATAGGGTGGATCGAACCAGGTGGAGGTAGCGATCCGACGTCGTGGTCTTGGACCGGCAAACATGGTGTAACAAGCCTATCTGAATATCTCGACCCCAACTCAACATATTTGCAAGATCTCTCATTTATCGAATGGTCACAAAGACAGTGGCAGCTTCTTCGCGCTACCGATCTAGAGGCCTATGGTGATCAAACCCTTGATGAGACAGAGCTTACAGTAAGCGGTCTAGTTGCAGGTTCGCATTTGATTGGTTCGGGCACTATTCGAGGGACTTATTTGAGTACTGGCGGCGATACCGATCCTGTAGATGGCAACGGTACACCCGTCACTGAATATATCGATCTGTTTGGAGATTTTGATCTCCAAAATTTATCAGGGCTCGACTCCAGAATAGTAGAGCTTCTTCCGCAAGGATTCACTACGTACTTTACTACAAATCCACAGTCTAGCTATGAGATAACGGGAGGTTCGGGCCAAGATATTCTGTCAGGATTTGGCGGTGAAGATTCGTTATCTGGAAATTCAGGTGACGATATTCTTATTGGCGGAGCTGGTTCTGATCTTCTGGACGGGGGAGATGACATTGACTTTGTTTCCTTTGGACAAGAACAAGCCGTTGATGTTGATCTGCTTCGAGGCGTTGGAATTGGAGGGGAGGCAGAAGGCGACACGTATATATCGATCGAAGGGGTGGTGGGAACCAGCCAAAATGATAGATTTATATCCTCCGGAACAACAACCGAATATTTTGCTGGCGGCAATGGTGATGATACCTTCGTTCTAGAAGGTGGCGTGGGAACTGCAGTCATCTGGGGTGGGTTTGGTAACGATCATATTATCTTCAACGGCGACGGTCATAGCTCTTACGGCATTCTGGTCGTACAAGTAGACAACCTGACATTAGAAAACTTTCACGGCTTCAGGCTGGAAGATATCAACGTCGGCGCAGGATTCGACTGGTCACAAATCTCAGCTGTTGTGATAAATCCCGATGGCAATGACTATCTTTCATGGTCTGTGTCAGACCCAGATAACGCTATTCCGATATGGGGCTACGATACGGATCTGACGATTGGCGGTGACAACGGTGATATCGGCGTCGGTGGGCGCCCACCTGATCCGGTCAGCCCAATGTTCGACGAAGGTGGCCACTATGATGCAAGCTTTCTTGGGGGCGGTATAAACTCCATTTACACCGCGAACCCGTATCAACCTATCTACTGGACGCGAGAGTATCTCGTGCTGGAGGGCGAAGAGTCCTTCGATGGTGAACCCTTACCGGAAGACCGGTACGAGGACCGTTGGCAGGCATCTACAACCCCCTATGCTTCCGTCTCCTATCCTTCGCAGTTCTTTCCCGGTGGAACGGAGGTCATAGACTACTACTGGGTAGAGAGATCCGGTGTCGACGAAGATTCCTATACCTTTGTCGATGCAGGAACTGTCCCGACGTTCGACACCGCGCCAGGCATCTTTATCGCCGGTGGAGAGCTGGTCCAGCAGCCGAACGGCCTTTGGACTGTTTCAGCGGGTGGACCAAGAACAATTACCGGATCGGTGAATGAGAACCCGATCGACGAACCTACGGATGTCGAACCTCAAATATATACCGGAACTGGCGACGCAGACACAATCACTACAGGGAGCGAGGACGACTCTATCGACGGTGGTGACGGCGACGATGTTGTCGATGCTGGCGATGGGCAAGATTCTGTCGATGGTGGGTCTGGCAATGATCGACTTTCGGGGGGACAGGGTAATGATGTCTTGGCTGGAGGCGAAGGGGCAGATGTTCTTATAGGTGGGGTTGGCTCGGACTCCCTGATAGGCGGCGGTGGTGCTGATACAATCGTCTTCGACACCTTGTTTGGAAACGACATCATCTTCGACCTGTCGACGTCAGATAGTGATGTGATCGACCTTACAGCAATCGACGGGCTTTTCTCCACAAACCAACTTCTGCTCGAAGAAATCGATGGTGAAACGATCTCTACCGGCTCTGGCACGGCAACGGTCATCCGCCTGGATCTCGACCAGGACGGTGTTGCAGACGACGGCCAGTCGATTACCGTACTCGGCGTCACAGCTTCCGAGCTGTCGGCAGGTGTCTTCAGCTTCGCTGTAGACACCACACCAACATCTGTTCCCACTCAGGTTGGTACCGTCGGCGACGACACGATCACCGGAACAAACGATGACGACGTCATCGACGCCGGTGCTGGAAACGACACGATCGTCGGCAACCAGGGCGATGACTACATCATCTACTCTGGCGGAGACGATGTCATCGGTCGGTCCAACCGCGGCAACGACACGCTCGACCTATCCAGCTATGCGGCGTCCGATGTGACCTTCTCAGTCGACGGTCACGACGTCCTGATCGAAACCCTCGATGGCACGGTCAAGCTGGAATATCAGGTCCGCTACGAGCTCGGAGACGCCCAGTCGAACATCGAGGAGATCGTGTTCGCGGACGGGGTCCTCGATGAGACCGCGATCCAGGCTCGGGCCCTGTCGGATCAAGGCACGGCCGGGAACGACATGGTCACGGGCAGCTATCAGAATGACACGATCAACGCAGGCCTGGGCGACGATACGATCCGGGCCAACAGCGGCGATGATGTCGTCGTCTATGAAGGTGGAAACGACTTCGTCCATCGCTCGAACGGTGGCTTCGATACGCTCGATCTGTCGGTCTATGCCGCGTCCGAGGTCTCGTTCTCGGTGAGTGGTCATAATGTCCTGGTCGCAACGCCGGACGGAACGATCGAACTGGACTATCAGGTCCGGTATGCGGTCGGGGATACCAGGTCGAATATCGAGCAGATCGTCTTCTCGGACGACACCCTCGACGAGGCGGGGATCCACGGGCGAGCGATTTCCGATCAGGGAACGACCGGCGACGACGTGGTCACGGGAAGTTATCAGAACGACACGATCAACGCCGGCCTGGGCAACGATGAGGTCAGAGCCTACTCGGGAGACGACTTCATCTTCTACAGCGGCGGTGATGACGTGATCCATCGGACCAACGCCGGCTTCGATACGCTGGATCTGTCGACCTATCAGGCCGCCGATGTGTCGTTCTCTGTGGACGGGCACGATGTCCTGATCCAGACCGCCGACGGGACGATCGAGCTGGATTACCAGGTCCGTTACGACCTAGGGGACAGTCGGCTGAACATCGAGGAGATCGTGTTCGCGGATGGTGTTCTGGACGAAGTCGGGATCCGCGATCGAGTGGATACGGACATGTTCATGGTCTGATTGAGATCTTACCAGGTGCCCGGAGCGAAGGTGATCGCTCCGGGCACCTGCAGGCCCTCAAGATCGCCCAATATATTACATAACCCTGATTTTGCGTTAAGCCATTTGTCGCCGCAAATTTAGAATGTCCCACATCGGAAAAGCGCACTTAATCAATACGGGTACTACTTTGCGGGAACGCAGACATTTCAACTTGGTTGCAACACTCTTTTCACGTGAACTAATACAGGTTCACTCAAAGCCCTCATTTTCTGCCTGTCACATCCTCTGAAACTTCCTGACGAAGGGCTGGCCCATTTGCCAACCGTCGACCAAGCGCGGCGACGAAGGCGTTATACCGCTCACCTGCCTGTGCCTGAGCTGCAGCACGTGCTGGCTCAGGCAGCGGGGGATTGGTCGTCAGCCAGAAACGCACGAACAGCGCGAGGGTTTCGACCGAGATACTGACATCGCGTTCCAGTCGGACCATCCGGCGGTCGATCTGGTCGAGACGCTTCGTAGTTGCCGCTTCCTGTCGTTCGGAGGCATCAGGTGACAGGAAAGAAGCAATCGCGGCTTCGGCGACAAGCGACCGAGAATGATCCCGTCTGGCTGCGTAATCGGCCAGCGTCACCATGATGTCTGGGTCTAGGTAGACGGACAGGCGCTGTTTTTTTTGCTGTTTCATTTCCATATCCTCACATGTCGATGCCGTCGTCGGGATCCATCGAGGCCTGGCGCGCAAGCTGGCGGGCCTGTTGATCAAGCTGCCTCAATTGAACGGTCTGATCTTTCGGTGGCGTCTTGAGGCCGGGCTCAAACTCGTTCTCGATAGGTTTTTCTTTCTCAATTTCTTGGGTTCGGTCCAGTTCTGGTTGCCGACGCTGTTCGTTGGGATCGTCGGCCGTTGCGCTTTCGTCTGCCGTCTGTATCTCGGGATTGGCGATTTCTGGCGACTTGAGTGGAACAATCCGGCTCCAGTCGTCGTTCGCTGGTGCGTCAGTCTTGTGTGGCGTCGCTGGCGGCAGAACGCGGGCGTGCAATTGATCATCGTTGAAGTACCGCGCCTTTTGCGCCCGGATCGGCGGCGTTCCCGCCACCATGACAATCTCATCTGTGGGTGGAAGCTGCATCACCTCGCCGGGGGTGAGGAGGGGGCGTGGCGTTTCTTGTCGGCTGACCATCAGATGGCCGAGCCAGGGGGACAGGCGATGACCGGCATAGTTCTTCATCGCGCGCATTTCTGTTGCGGTGCCCAGGGCATCGGACACGCGCTTTGCCGTCCGCTCGTCATTGGTAGCAAAGCTTACGCGCACATGACAGTTGTCGAGGATCGAGTTGTTCGGCCCGTAAGCCTTTTCGATCTGGTTCAACGATTGGGCGATTAGGAAGCTCTTGATGCCATAACCGGCCATGAACGCAAGCGCGCTTTCGAAGAAGTCCAGCCGACCAAGCGCTGGGAACTCGTCCAACATCAAGAGGAGGCGATGCTTTCGATCCTTACCCGCCAGATCCTCAGTCAATCGGCGGCCAATCTGGTTCAGGATCAGACGGATCAGCGGCTTGGTGCGGTTGATGTCAGACGGTGGCACGACGAGGTAAAGCGAGACCGGGGCAGAACCCTGAACAAGATTGGCAATCCGCCAGTCGCAGCGGCGGGTGACCTTGGCCACGACGGGATCGCTGTACAGACTGAGAAACGACATCGCGGTCGACAAGACACCAGACCGCTCGTTGGGCGATTTGTTCAGCAGCTCTCGCGCGGCACCTGCAACGACGGGATGCGGTCCATCGTTCCCGAGATGGGCGGTGGTCTTCATTGTCTCGAGCGTGGTTTCGATAGGGTGCTGTGGGTCGGACAGGAACTTTGCTACGCCGGCGAGTGTCTTGTCGGCCTCAGCGTAGAGGACATGCAGGATCGTGCCAACCAACAGCGCGTGGCTGGTCTTTTCCCAGTGGTTACGCTTTTCGAGCGAGCCTTCTGGATCGACAAGAATGTCAGCAATGTTCTGGACGTCACGCACTTCCCATTCTCCCCGGCGAACTTCCAGCAGCGGATTGTAGGCCGAAGACTTCGCGTTGGTCGGATCGAACAGCAGAACGCGGCCGTGTTTCGCGCGGAAGCCCGACGTGAGCTGCCAGTTCTCGCCCTTGATGTCATGCACGATGGCTGATCCGGGCCAGGTCAGAAGCGACGGAATGACCAGCCCAACCCCCTTGCCGGATCGCGTGGGTGCAAAGCAAAGCACGTGTTCTGGCCCGTCATGCCGCAGATAGGCGTGGTCGCGCTTTCCGAGGATCACGCCATCCGGATCGAACAGTCCTGCGTTCCGAATGTCGCGCTCGTCGGCCCATCGCGCAGATCCGTAGGTGTCCACGTTTTGGGCTTCGCGCGCCCGCAAGACCGACATGAAGATCGCAGCTCCGACGGATAAAAAACCGCCCGACGCCGCGATCAGGGCACCTTCGATAAAGATCGGCGGCGCATAGGCGTCATAGGCATACCACCACCAGAAGAAGGCGGGTGGATAATAGACGGGCATTCCGAGCAGTTCAAACCACGGCTGTCCCAACTGTGGCTGAAAGCCGAGCCGCATAGCCGTCCACTGTGTCGCGGCCCAGGTCGTGGTGAGCACGATCAGGGACACGATGATGATCTGGCCCCAAAGGATTTTCGTCGCTGACATGATCTTTCCCTTTCCTGGCCATGGTTGCCGCTAGAGCGCGATGCCCCGGTTGCGCCCAAAGTCCCAATCGACGCCGCCATTGCCGCGGGCAACACCGCTGATGTGTTTGCCGAGGTGTTTCTCGATGGACGGAGTCCACGGCACGAGTTGGAAGCCGAGCCCGTCATTGATCATGGCAAAGCGTCCAGACGCGAGCGCGATGCGGCGCTGGTAGGTGCCGGTGACATAGTCCCCGGTCTTTGAGGGCGTATGCGGACGACCGATCTCCGTGGAGAGTTTCTCTCCGACGGATTTGAGTTCTTGGTTGCGCAACGTGTTCAGCAGGTCGCGGTTGAAGATCACGCGCTGACCCTGACGTTTTGCCAGCCCTTCCGCGATTAGGTGATCAGCGCGGCGTTCGAGCGCGTCGCGGACATTTGCACCGAACCCACGTCCACACGCGGATTGTAGATGCCGGTCGACCAGTCGAGGACGCCTGGCACCTTCCAGCGTGTATCACCGGTGCCATTGCCCGCGATGCGCTGCACGGCGGAGACCAGTTCGTGGTCGTAGATGCGGCCATAGTCCGGACCGGTGACGGCACGCAGTTCCGTGCGCCCGTTTGCGACCTCCATGGTCTTGATCTGCTCGGCGCGGTGGTTGGTCAGCCCGTATTGCAGGTTGATGCCTGCCAGCGGTGCGGGTAGCTCTCGCAAGTAGGCGGCAGGCGCGCCGACAATGCTGGACAGCTGCCCAAAACTCCAATGCGTCGGCGCGATGGGCTCGTCGGTCCCGGGTAGGACCAGCCCCAGTTTCTCGGGGTCATCGCGATGCGCCTCGACCCGGATCGCGGCACTCTCCACAGTCCGTGTTCGGCTCTGCTCAGCGCGGGTTTTCACAGACGCGAAGAGGTCGTCGAGTGACAGGTATCGCTCATCATCGGGGCGCGAGAACCACTCCGATGACACGCGATCCACGTTTTCACCGCGCGACACATCAACCTTGTAACCGCCACTGGCGTCACGCCCGGAATCGATAATCTGGGTATTCATTGGGTATCTCCCGCGACGGGCGGCCGGGAGCCTCTCTCTCGACCTCCAAACCCGTCACGGGAACAGCCTCCACTCTCTCACTCCGATGGTTTTCCGGATCAAACGCTTCTTAATGGGGCTCTGTTACTTGGGACGGTCGTCCGATGCTTGTATACATATTTCGGACAAGTCACTTCCATCATGTCCGAAATCATGCTACAGATTTCGGACATGAACCAAGCATCAACAGATCTAAAGAGCGATATCCTGACACGGATCGCGAATGGCACGCCGCGTGGCGTGTGGACACCGCGGGATTTTTTGGATCTCGGCGAGCGTGATGCCGTGGACAAAGTGCTGCAGCGACTGACGCGGGCAGGGGCTCTGCGCCGGGTGGACCGTGGCCTCTACGATCAACCGTCGACCAATCGCCTGACCCAGAAAGACAGCCCGGCAGATCCCCGCGAAGTGATTGATGCCATCGCACGCCGAGATCAGATACGCGTCCTTGTCGATGGGATGACGGCCGCCAACGATCTCGGTCTCACCAATGCTGTTCCGGCCAAGATTCTGGTGCATACCGATGCCCGGTTGAAATCGATTTCGCTCGGCCAACTCGACATCGTGTTCAAACCGACAGCTGCCAGCAAGCTGTATTGGGCCGGGCGGCCGGCCATGCGAATTGTGCAGGCCCTGCATTGGCTACGGGATACAATGGGGCAGGTTGACGAGGATCAGGTGCTGATCCGCCGCCTGACGGCGCTTCTCAATGACCCAACGAACGGCAAGCGCCTTCGTGACGATCTCGAGGACGGACTGATGAAATTGCCGAGTTGGATGCAGAGCCTACTACGTCCAATTTTAGCAGAGCAGGCGGGTGCTGCGTGAATCCCGCGTTCGACCGTATCATCTCGGCGGATGGAGAGACGCGCCTTGGCCTCTTCACGACGACAGCACAGCGCTTGGGCACCACACCGCAGAATGTCGAAAAGGACTTTTGGGTCTGCTGGACCCTCGACGCGCTGTTCAATGGATTACCGGACGGACCAAGGCTTCTGTTCAAAGGCGGCACATCCTTGTCAAAGGGCTTTGGGCTGATCCGCCGCTTCTCGGAGGATATCGACGTCACAGTGTTCCGGGACGATTTGGGAGAAGCCGCAACGATTGGAGAGCTTGAGGCCTTGAGCGGTAAGAAACGTGGCAAAGCGCTGGATGCCATCAAGGGGGCCTGTGAAGCCTATATCCAAGGCGAGTTCTTTGGTGGGCTCAATGAGATTGTTTCTGCCGTCGTCAGACGAAACGGTCTGGATATGGCCCGGTTCTTTGTCGAGCCCGATCCAGAAGACAGCCAGGCGCTGTACCTGCGCTATCCGACCGCGACACCGGTCGATGCCTACATCGCCAAGGCCGTGAAAATCGAGTCCGGTGCAAAATCGGCGCTTGATCCCAATTCTGTGCGCAACATCAGTCCCTATATCGAGGAAGACGTTCCGGATATCGATCTGACCGTTGGTAACGTCACTATTGTCGACGCGGAGCGGACATTTTGGGACAAGATCGTGATCCTGCATGGCCTGCGCCGCTGGTTCGACATCCGTGGAGAACTGAAAGGAGGCGGTCAGCGCGTGTCGCGGCACTACTACGACACCTATCAACTTCTAGGATCGGACCTTGGTGAGAGGGCTTTGGCGGATCGCGCGCTTGGTGCCGATTGCGTCGCCCACGCGCGCATGTTTTTCAACCGCCCGGCCTTTGATCTCGCAACGGCAGTTGCGCCGTCATTTTCGATCAGCCCCATTGGGAAAATGCTCGATGACCTGCGCCGCGACTACCGCGCCATGTCGGGCATGATCTTCGGACAAGCGCCGCCATTCGATGCGGTGATAGAGCGGGTTGCTGATTTGGAGAGAAGGCTCAACACAACGCCGACGGAGTCGAAGGGCGCTTTGGATGGAAATTCATGATTTTTGCAACAAACAAGCCCGACCATGAAAGCAAGGCGTTTAGGTTGGTGCATAAATCAGGTGCGCAATACTTCTACATGATCTAGGGTATTCTTATGCTTATCGGTTACGCCAGAGTCTCCAGCCAGGGACAGTCCCTTGATCGCCAGATCGGGGTAGCGTCCACGGACGTGGTGTAATTTGTTCTCCGGCTGGGTGCTGAGCCGGTTTACAGGGCGGCGATTTTCGCCAGGTCCATGGTGTTATCCTCGCAGACGGTGGCGACGGTTTCCAGCGTCATGTAACGGCGCGTGACCGCCCATTCGTCATTTTGCTCCAGCATCAGGGCACCGACGAGACGTTTGATGGCTGGCTCGTTGGGGAAAATACCGACGACATTGGTGCGACGCTTGATTTCTTTGTTCAGGCGCTCAAGCGGATTGGTTGAGTGGATTTGCCGCCAGTGAGCCTGCGGGAAAGTCTTGTAGGCCAGCACGTCGTCTTCGGCGCGCACCATCAGCTCGGCGAGCTTGG
>NZ_FNZQ01000013.1 GCF_900109285.1 Jannaschia helgolandensis | reverse complement strand
GGTAGTGCCCCGGGTGGTGGTGTAATTCCGACGGTAGCGTGGGCTGAGCGGAGCCACGCGTAGCTCAGGCGAAGCCCACGCGGGTTGCCGGGCGGCCATGGACGTTCTCCGGTAGGGTTTGGGTTGGAAACCTGACCTACCGATCAAGGAGATCACCCATGACCAAGAGCACGATATCAGAAACAGCCGCGTTGAAAGCGCTTCTTTCGGAGACTGCCGATCATCAGATCCTGGCCGAGATGCTGGGGTTTGTGGCCGACCGGCTGATGGCATTGGATGTGGACCAACTGTGCGGTGCCCAGGCACATGAACGCGCGGCCGAACGACTTAACCACCGGAACGGGTATCGTGAACGTCGCTGGGAGACCCGGGCCGGGACTGTCGGTGTTCAGATTCCCAAACTGCGGAAAGGGTCGTATTTCCCCGAGTTCCTGGAGCCTCGTCGCGCTTCGGAAAAGGCCATGACGGCGGTGATTCAGGAAGCCTACATTCAGGGCGTATCAACGCGCTCGGTCGATGATCTGGTCAAGACGATGGGCATGACAGGCATCTCCAAGAGCCAGGTCTCGCGCCTGTGCGGCGAGATCGATGAAAGGGTGGACGCCTTCCTTGACCGGCCGCTGGAGGGTGAATGGCCCTACCTCTGGCTGGACGCCACCTACATCAAGGTCCGGCGCTCGGGGCGGATCGTCAGCGTCGCGGCCATAGTGGCGGTTGCGGTCAATCTGGACGGGCGGCGCGAGGTTCTGGGCATCGCGATCCAGCCCAGCGAGGCCGAGGTATTCTGGGATGAATTCCTGCGCGCTCTGGCGGATCGGGGCCTGCGCGGCGTCAAGCTGATCATCGCGGATGAACACAAAGGTCTGAAGGCCGCTGCCGCCAAAGTGCTGGGTGCGACGATCCAGCGCTGTCGCGTGCATTTCATGCGCAATGCCTTGGCCTGCGTCGGCAAAAAGGACCGGCCCATCGTCACTGCGGCGCTCAGGACGGCCTTTGATCAAGACACGCTGGCAGATTCCAAAGAACACTGGGTCAAGCTGATCGAGGCCTTCCGTCCACGTCACGCCAAGCTCGCCGAGCTGATGGTGCGCGCCGAAGACGACGTGCTGGCCTACAAGACTTTCCCGCAGGCTCACTGGCGGCAAATCCACTCAACCAATCCGCTTGAGCGCCTGAACAAAGAAATCAAGCGTCGCACCAATGTCGTCGGTATTTTCCCCAACGAGCCAGCCATCAAACGTCTCGTCGGTGCCCTGATGCTGGAGCAAAATGACGAATGGGCGGTCACGCGCCGTTACATGACGCTGGAAACCGTCGCCACCGTCTGCGAGGATAACACCATGGACCTGGCGAAAATCGCCGCCCTGTAAACCGGCTCAGCACCCAGCCGGAGAACAAATTACACCACGTCCGTGGACGCTACC
>NZ_FNZQ01000014.1 GCF_900109285.1 Jannaschia helgolandensis | reverse complement strand
ACCGCCAGGTTGCCGAGGTCCAGATCCGTATTGCCGTCATGAACGGCTATACCGCGCTCGGAATACCCGTCACAGAGGCCGTAGGATAAGTCCGTACGGGAAAGGGGAACCTCGGGTATCACAAGTTTTGTGCAACAGAGCCCATCGACGTGCTTAACTTGACGACCGAGGGCACGAGCAGATCCGAATACTGTCAGAGCTGACCATCTGAACCTTTCTTCTACGCTAACTGTTCTGGTGCAACGCAGCTCTCCTGTGTCGAAAAACGAAATTGACGTCACTCTCGGGTCGATTTTCCTTGATCAAAGTTTTTAACTGCGCCATCATATTCCGCGACTATCTAACCGAGTGTTGACTATGCGAAACCTCGTGATTGCAGCCATATGTTCCTCCGTGCTTATTGCAGCAGCTTCAGCATCTTTTGCAGATGATAGCTCCCGAGGAGAAGCGATGGTAAGTATTTGCAAAAACCTCAACGGCGATGACTTTCTAAGCGTGTCAAGATCAGAAGATCTTGAGTGGATTCTGCAGAAGGCTCTGAGTGCGGAAGCTGGAATTTCAGAGTTGCAATGCCTTATGAGCCATTTTAATGGTTCGGGAGATGGGTTTCGAGCTACTTATCATCCTGGAGGTGGGGTAGGTGGGTCTGATGTATTTCGCTTCTCAATTGATCGTATCGGATTTTTCAATCGCTTATTTCGCCCGCCGGGCGGTGAAGGTGGTCGGTATTTGGCCATCTTTCGTGTGACTGATGATGCCATTGCAATTATTAAAACGGGTGGAGTGGCTCAATGGCTGAAATAAGACTAGAAGCAAATAGTGTATATTTTGCGTTTGATCATTACTATCTAGTATTTGTTGACGACGGTGGTAACGAATTTGTAATTCGAGGTGGGCCAGGCATATATGGGCCTGATAGCAATTCCGTTTTTGGTCCTATAACGACTCTGTTGCACAAATCGGCTGCTGGCCAGGCTACCCCTTTCCCCGGACGGACTTATCCTACGGCCTCTGTGACGGGTATTCCGAGCGCGGTATAGCCGTTCATGACGGCAATACGGATCTGGACCTCGGCAACCTGGCGGT